>NZ_CP170549.1:4800000-6923737 GCF_042693265.1 Pseudoduganella sp. UC29_71
GACATGGTGAACATCAGCGAAAAACTGATCAGGTTGCGCGGCGCGGCGATCACCGCGCCGAAGCCGGACACGAAGGTGGGGCCGAGGAAGAAGGTGCCGCCGAACGCCAGCAGGAACTGGCTGAAGTACATCTGCTCCGGCCGCGTGAGGTTGGTGGCGCGGCTGTCCAGGAAGGCGCCCACGGCCATCATGGCCAGCGCGATCATCAACGAGGGCTGGATGCGCGCCGGCGTGATGGTCAGCGCGCTGACGGCGATGCCGCCCACGCTGCCCACCAGCGTAATCAGCCACAGGGTTTGCATCTGGTCGTTGTTCAGGCCCAGCGCCTGCAGGAAGCCCACCGTGCCGGCCGCCTCGGACTGCACGATGCGGATCAGCAGCACCGACGCGGCCAGCCGCAGCATCATGCCGGTGCTGAGCCAGCGCGTGTTGAGCAGCGGCGAGGCGCGGTTGTGCTCCACCAGCAGCGCCGCCGTGATCAGCACGATGGCGCCGGCCAGGCAGTAGCCCAGCCAGGTGGACTCGAACCACCACACCGTGCGGCCCAGTGCCAGCACGGCGCACAGCAGCGCCACGCCGGGCGCGAACAGGCCGAAGGTGAGGAAGTCCAGTTTTTCGAAGGCTTTCACGCGGTCGCCCGGCGGCAGCTTGAGCAGCAGCACGCAGCCCATGGCCAGCAGCGCCAGCCCCAGTTCGAAGAAGTACAGGCCGCGCCATTCGCCGATCTCCAGCAGGTCGGACGAGAACAGGCGCGCCATCGGCAGCGCCAGCTGCGGGAAGCCGACGCCGATCACCACCGCTTTCAGGCGGTGCTGCGCCGGGAAGGCTTGCAGCACGTAGTACAGGCCGAGCACCGTGAGCGCGGCGCCGCTCATGCCGTGCGCAGCGCGCACCGCGATGGCCGAGGCCAGGCCGTGCACGAACAGGTGGGCCAGCGTGGCCACCGCGTACAGGCCGAGGAACAGTTCGGTGAACAGCTGCAGGCCGTACTGCTGGCGGAACTTCACCAGCAGCAGGTTCATGGAGACGTTGGCCATCACATAGGCAGCCGGCAGCCACTGGATTTCAGCCGCGTACACGCCCAGCGAGCCCTGCGCGTACGGCAGGTTGACGGTGACCAGCGCATTGCCCAGGCCGCCGGTCATGGCCACGATGAAGCCGACGATCAGGTAGGCCAGGCGGCGCCGGTCCGAGTGCAGCGGCGTGGAGGGAGAGCCCGGCAGCAGCGGGCGCTCATGCGGTAGCCAGGTTTGCGGTGCGTATACGTCCATGCATGGTCGCCGTAGTGGAAAGCCTTGTTCGTGAGCATAGCACTGCGATGCGCTTACGTCGCTGATACCAATGGATGAGCGCGTCCGCAGCCATTAAATAAAACTTATTGATTTATTTAAGAAGCTAGCGCAAACTCGTCTGCGCTGCATCTCAACACCATAAAAAATCCAGGAGACAACGATGACCGGCATCCCCCGCAAGGCCTTCCCCTTGGCGCTCGCGCTCGCACTCTCATCCGGCGCCGCCCGCGCCGACGCCTATCCCAACGACACCGAGGGCTTCCACGGCTATATGCGCGCCAGCGCCGGCAGCAGCTCCAAGCATGGGCCGCTGAGCTGCTATGCCCTGGGCGGCCCGACCGCCTACTACCGCCTGGGCAATGAATGCGATTCCAACGCCGAGTTCGGCTACACCAAGGAACTGGCCAAGGCCGACAATGGCGTAAGCTTCGTCGGCACGCTCTGGGTCAGCGCCTATGCGCCGGAGTCGGGCTTCCGCGACGCCAAGCTGGAATTATTGAAGGGATATATCGAAGCGAAGGGCCTGCCCTTCCTGAACGGCGGCACCGCGTGGGTCGGCAAGCGCTACTACTATCGCCCCGACATCCATATGCTCGACATGCAGTACATCAATATGAACGGTACCGGCGGCGGCCTGGACAAGATCCCGCTGGGCGCGGGCAAGTTCAGCTACGCGGTGTTCAAGGACAACGACACCAACGCGACCGGCGCCGGCGGCGCCATCGTCAACACGCCGTCCGCGCTGCGGCAGAACCTGCTGTACCAGGACCTGCCGCTCAATCCGGGCGGCACCCTCGATGCGGCGCTGACCATCGTCACGGCGGAAGGACGCAACCGCGCCGCCCAGGGCCAGGGCGATGCCGGCCACAATGGCTGGGCGATCGGCCTGTTCCACCGCCAGCAAGTGCTGGGCGGCGTGAACCTGGTGGGCCTGCAGTACGGCAGCGGCCCGGGCAGCGGTATCGGCCTGTGCTGTGCGCGCATGGGGCCGTCGGGCAGCACGGCGCTCGGCTCGGACGTGACCCGCGTGCGCCTGCTGGAGGACCTGGTGATCCAGCCGACCCGCCGGTTCAGCATGGAATTTGCCGCCGTCTATCAGCAGGACAAGGCGGACGACCCGGCGCTGCGCAACACCTGGACTACGGTGGGCGTGCGACCGGTGTATGCGCTATGGCCCAACCTGAAGCTGCAGGGCGAACTGGGGGTCACTGCGCTCAAGCAGGACAGCACCGGCCAGACCGCGCGCCTGACCAAGCTGACCTTGGCGCCGGCCATCGCCATGGGCGAGAGCTATTGGTCGCGCCCGGAACTGCGGCTGTTCGTCAGCTACGGCAAGTGGAACGGCGCCGCCACGCCGCTGGTCAACGCCAGCAACAACGGCGGCCCGGTGTATGGCAATGCGACCAGCGGCGCATCGGCCGGCCTGCAGGTGGAAGCCTGGTGGTAGCAGCCAGGTAGCAGCCTGGTAGCCGCCAAGTAGAAGCTTGGCAGTAGCGTGGCCCTGGCGCCAGGGTCAGGCTTCCAGCTTGAGGAACAGTTCGCGGTCCGGGGCGAAGTTGGCGTACAGCGGCAGCAGCGCGCCGCCCAGCGCGCGCGCGTCCGGACCGATGGCGCCGCTGTGCACGGCGGGGCGCTGCACGCCTTCCCAGTCGTAGCCGTCCAGCGCGCCGGCGACGGCCGCCATCAGCTGGTCCAGCAGCGCGCGGCTGCACGAACCGTCGATGATCACGCCTTCCGGATCGAGCATGCAACTGGCGCTGCACACCACCATGGCAATACCCGCCGCAGCCTGCGCCACCCAGCGCGCGCTGTGCTCGGCCCACGGCGCCTGGCCGGCGCGCTCGTCGTAGGCGGCGGCCGGGTCCAGGCCCGCCGCCTCGTACAGGCGCTCCAGGCCCAGCAGCGACGCGGTCGATAGCAGCTGCGCCGGCATCTTCCCCGCCCGCCCCCACGCCCGCCGCCACGCCCACCGGCAGCGAGCCGATGGCGCCGGCATTGCCGTGCAGCCCGGCGTACAGATTGCTGTCGATGACCAGGCCGCCGCCGATGAAGGTATCGACAAACACATACAGGAAACTCTTCACGCTGCGGCCCTTGCCCGCCACCAGCTCGGCCACGCAGGCCGCCGCCGTGTCCTTGGCGAACATCACGGGCAAGCCGGTGTCGTTCTCGATCTGGCGCGCGATGTCGAGCCGGTTCCAGCGCCCGTCTTGGTCGGCCACGCCCATCAACTCCTGCCAGCTGCCCAGCGACAGCGGGGCCGCCACGCCGATGCCGAGGATGCGGCCGCGCAGCGCCGGCGCCAGCGCCGCCTGCATGGCGCGCACCTGCTGCGCGATCACCTCGAACACCTGGCGCGGATCGGGAAAGCGGTAAGCCTGCGAATGGCGCATGCGCACGGTGTTGGTGAAATCGAGCAGCAGCACGTCCAGGCTGCGGCGCCCGATCTTGACCCCGATGGAGAACGCGCCGTCCGGCTTGAGCGCGATCGGCACCGACGGCTGGCCTATCTTGCCGCGCAAGGGTTCGAGCTTCATGACCAGCCCGTCATCGGCCAGGCGGGCGATGATCAGCGCGACGGTTTGCGTGCTGAGCGTGGTCAGCCGCGCCAGGTCGGCCTTGGGCAGGCTGCCGTGCAGCCGGATCGCCTGCAGCACCACGCGTTCGTTGAACTGGCGCATGCCGGTCTGGTTCGAGCCCCGTGGACGCAAGTTGTCGGCGGCGCCCTCGTCTGGAGCGGATGCCGCCGGGCTATGGTGTTCCTGCATGGGTGAGGTTCCTGCGAGCGCCTGGCCGGGTTGGCTGGCAAAACGCGAGCTTAGCGTTGTTGCCGGGAAGCGTCAATCCGCGCAGGCCCGATCCGATTAAATAAAAGAACTTGATTTATTAATTTGGGCAGCCTATATTTCAGTCAGCGCGACACGCGCCAGCTTGCCGGGCTCGCTCCCGGCAGCGCGACCAATAAAATCACAGGAGACCTGCATGAACGCAAAGCATTGCATCGCAATGGGCTTGATCGCATCCGTCGCCGGCTACGCCGCCGCCCAGGAGCCCGTCGTCGGCCTGATCACCAAGACCGAAACCAATCCCTTTTTTGTCAAGATGAAGGAAGGCGCGCAGCGCGCCGCCAAGCTGCAGGGCGCCAAGCTGCTGACGGCGGCCGGCAAATCGGACGGCGACAACGCCGGCCAGGTGACGGCCATCGAGAACATGGTGTCGGCCGGCGCCCGGGCCATCCTGATCACGCCCAGCGACGCCAAGGCCATCGTGCCGGCCCTGCGGAAGGCGCGCGAGCGGGGCGTGATGGTGATCGCGCTCGACAGCCCGGCCGACCCGCTCGAGGCCACCGACGCCCTGTTTGCCACCGATAACTTCAAGGCCGGCCAGCTGATCGGCCAATACGCCAGGGCGTCCCTGGCCGGCAAGCCGGCCCGCATTGCCACCCTGGACCTGTTCCCCGGCCATCCGGTGGGCATTGCGCGCCACAACGGCTTCCTGGCCGGCTACGGCGTACCCGGCATCGACGCCAAAACCATCGCCCCGGCCAAGAGCGCGGAGGTGGTGTGCATGGCGGACAGCTACGGCGACCAGGGCAAAGGCCAGACGGCGATGGAGAACTGCCTGCAGAAGAATCCGGACATCAACCTGGTCTACACCATCAACGAGCCGGCGGCGGCCGGCGCCTACAAGGCGCTGAAGGCGGCCGGCAGGGAAAAGAACGTCCTGATCGTGTCCGTGGACGGCGGCTGCGCCGGCGTGCGCGACGTCAAGGCCGGCGTGATCGGCGCCACCGCGCAACAGTACCCGCTGAGGATGGCCGGCCTGGCACTGGACGCCGGCGTGGCCTATGCCAGGACCGGCAAGAAGGCGAGCGGCTACGTGGACACCGGCGTGACGCTGGTGACCGACAAGCAGATGGCCGGCGTCGACAGCCGCGACACCGCCTTCGGCCTCAGCGCCTGCTGGGGTAAATAGACACGGCACGCCCGCCGCCCTGCCCACTCAGACCAAGGAATCCCCATGAACGCCCAACTCAAGCCGGCGCCGGCGCACGCAAGCCCGGCCGCCCCGTCCGCCCGCCCGCCCCTGGCCCGGTTCAAAGACCTGCTGCCCCCGGCCACCCTGCTCGGTCCCCTGATCGCGCTGCTGGCCTCGGTCATCTTTTTCGCCACCCAGTCCGAGCGCTTCCTGAGCGGACAGAACTTTTCGCTGATCCTGCAACAGGTGATGGTGGTGGGCGTGATCGCCCTCGGCCAGACCCTGATCATCCTGACCGCCGGCATCGACCTGTCGTGCGGCATGGCGATGGCGCTCGCCTCGGTCGTGATGACCAAGTTCGGCGTGGACTACGGCATGCATCCCTATGCGGCCGTGCTGTGCGGCATGGCCGCCTGCGTGCTGATCGGCTACGTCAACGGCGCGCTGGTCACGTCCATCAAGCTGCCGCCCTTCATCGTCACGCTGGGCACCATGAACATCGCCTTTGCCGTCACGCAGATTTACTCGCAGGCGCAAACCGTGACCGATTTGCCGCAGGCCATGACCTTCTTCGGCAACACCTTCCACCTCGGCCAAACCAGCGTCACCTACGGCACCGCGCTGATGCTGGGGCTGTACCTGCTGACCTGGCTGGTGCTGCGTGAAACCGCGCCCGGCCGCCATCTGTACGCGGTGGGCAACAACCCGGAAGCGGCGCGCCTGACCGGCATCGCCACCGGGCGCGTGCTGCTGGGCGTGTACATGATAGCCGGCCTGTTCTACGGCATTGCCGCGCTGCTGTCGGTGGCGCGCATGGGCGTGGGCGACCCGCAGGGCGGCCAGACCGACAACCTCGACAGCATCACCGCCGTGGTGCTGGGCGGCACCAGCCTGTTCGGCGGGCGCGGCTCCATCGCGGGCACCCTGGTCGGCGTGCTGATCGTGGGCGTGTTCCGCAACGGCCTCACGCTGATGGGCGTGCCCTCCGTCTACCAGATCCTCGTCACCGGCGTGCTGGTAATCCTGGCCGTGGCCACCGACCAACTGACGCACAAGAAAGGCTGAGCATGAGCACCACCCACGACGTATTCCAGGCACGCGGCCTGGTCAAGCGCTACGGCGGCGTGACCGCCCTCGACGGCGCCGACTTCGACTTGCGCGCCGGCGAAATCCTGGCCGTCATCGGCGACAACGGCGCCGGCAAGTCCTCGCTGATCAAGGCGCTGTCCGGCGCCATCGTGCCGGACGAGGGCCAGCTGCGGCTGGACGGCGAGCTGGTGCACTTCAAGTCGCCCATCGACGCGCGCCGCCACGGCATTGAAACGGTGTACCAGGACCTGGCGGTGGCGCCGGCCATGACGATTGCGGAAAACCTGTTCCTGGGCCGCGAAATCCTGCGCCCCGGCCTGCTGGGCAAGTGGCTGCGCCTGATCGACAAGAAGCGCATGCTGGAAGAAGCGGTCGGCCACATGCGCGACCTGAAAATCGGCATCCGCTCCATGCAGCAGGCGGTGGGCACGCTGTCGGGCGGCCAGCGCCAGGGCGTGGCGGTGGCGCGCAGCACCGCGTTCGCGCGGCATGTGGTGATCCTGGACGAGCCGACCGCCGCGCTGGGCGTGAAGGAAGGCAATATGGTGCTGGAGCTGATACGGCGCGTGCGCGACAAGGGCTTGCCGGTGGTGCTGATCAGCCACAACATGCCGCACGTATTCGAGATTGCCGACCGCATCCACATCCAGCGCCTGGGCAAGCGCGTGGCCGTGGTGAACCCCAGGCACATCAGCATGTCCGACACGGTGGCCGTGATGACCGGCGCCAAGGACCCGCGCGACTTGCCGGAGCTGGCCCATGCTTAAAGGAATCGATCCCCTGCTCACGCCCGAGCTGCTCAAGACCCTGGCCGAGATGGGCCACGGCGATGCCGTCGCAGTGGTGGACGCCAATTTCACCGCCGCCTCGCTGGGACACGGCAAGCCGGTCCTGCGCCTGCCCGGCGCCGGCCTGGCGCGCGCCTGCGAAGCCGTCCTGTCCGTTTTTCCGCTGGACCTGCCCGGCCAGCCGGTGTCGTTCATGGCCGTCTCGGAGCAGCCGGAAGGCTACCGCTCCGCCCTGCAGCGCGAGCTGGTGGCCTTGTGCGCCTCGGCCGGCGCGGCGGCGCCCGGCCAGTGCGAGGCGGTCGAGCGCTTCGCCTTCTACGAGCAGGTACGGCAAGCGTATGCCATCGTGCAGACCGGCGAACTGCAGCCCTACGCCAATTTCCTGTTCCGCAAGGGCGTGCTCGCCGGAACCAAACCACGTGCAACAGGAGAAGCGGCATGGTAGTGACCTTCGGCGAAGCACTGGTGGACATGATAGAAACGCCGGACGGCCGCTTTGCCGCCGCGCTGGGCGGCGCGGTGTGCAATTTCACCATCGCCGCCGCGCGCCAGCACATGGACGCGACCTACCTGAATCCCCTGTCCACGGACAGCTTCGGCCAGGGCTTCGCGCGCATGCTGGCGCGCGACGGCGTGCGCCTGGGCAGCCCGGCGCGCAGCGCCAGGCCCACTTCGCTGGCCATCGTGACCCTGGACGCGGACGGCACGCCCAGCTACGTCTTCCACCGCGAAGGCGTGGCCGACCGCGACATCCGGCCGGCACAGGCCCGCGCCGCGCTGCCGGCCGGCATGCGCCTGTTCCACACCGGCGGCCTGGCCCTGGTACCCGGCGATATCGGCGCCACGCTGGAGATTATCCAGGCTGCTGCGGCGGCAGGCGCGCTCATATCGGTGGACGCCAACATGCGCCCGCTGGTCTGCGATGACCTCGCCGCCTACGCGGCCGGCGTGCAGCGCGCACTCGCGCTGGCCGACCTGATCAAGGTCAGCGAGGAAGACCTGCTGCATCTGGGTTATACGGACATGGCGCCGCTGGCTGCAGCGCGCTTGCTGCAACAGCAGACGCAGGTGAAACTGGTCGCGCTGACGCTGGGCGCGCAGGGCGCGGTGCTGCTGTCGCGCCGCGCCTGCGTGGCGCTCGGCGCGCCCGAGCGTATCGACGTGGTGGACACGGTGGGCTGCGGCGACAGCTTCCTGGCCGGCCTGGTGGCGAGCCTGGCGTCGGCCGGCAAGCTGTCGGCGGCGGCGCTGGGCGAGGCAAGCGCCGCCACGCTGAAGCAGGCGGCGCGCTACGCCGTAGCAAGCGCCAGCATCAACGCCATGCGCGAAGGCTGCAACCCGGCCACCGCCGCCGAAACGGCAGCCTTCCTCGCGGCGCAGCCGGACTGGCCTGACGCCGCCGGGGAACAGGCCGCCTGAACGGCTACGGCGCCTCACACCAATGGCGGATCGGTCTCCCGCTCGAAGGCGCGGTGGCCGGCCAGGGCCGCCTTGAACGCCGCCAGCGCGTCCGGCAGGTCGGACGGGTCGGTGCCGATCAGCGCCGGGTCGGGCGAGCCGTCCGGCAGCTTGGGCGGGATGCCGGCCTTGGCCAGCAGGCCGGCGCCCGCGCCCACCACCAGCAGCGGCTTGCAGTGGCGGTATTGCTGGCGCACGAAGTCCAGCGCGAGCGCGTCCATGGTGAGCCGGTCGGCGGCATCGGCGCCGTCCGGCACGGCCACCGCATCGAACAGCACCGGCGGCGCGTTCTCGAAGGTCTTCTCGACCGGCAGCAGTCCGCCGCCGGCGGTCGGGACCGGACTGAGCGTGCCCGCCACCAGGTGCGGCGCGGCGCCTTCGGCCAGCAGGAAGGACTGGATGGCCTTGACGCTGGCCTCGTCCACGCCCGGCGCAACCAGGATCGCCACCTGGCGCGTCTTGATGCCCTGCTCGCCCGGCCGCGCCAGCAGCGACAAGGCGGGCGACGGCGGATAGTGCGGCAGCGGCAGCGCGGTGGCCAGCGGCTGCGGCGGCGGCACCGGCATGCCCAGGCCCGCGGCCACGCCGTGGGCCAGGGTGGCGTCCACATTGGCCAGCATGGACAGCATGCGCTCGCGGATGGCGGGGATCTGCACCTTGCTCAGTTCAAAGCGGAAGCCGCCCACGATGTGGGCCTGCTCGGCCGGGCTCTGGCTGCTCCAGAACAGGCGCGCCTGCGAGTAGTGGTCGGCGAACAGCTCGGGCTTGCCGCGCACCTTGTCTTCCGTCACGGCCTGCTCGCGGATGCTGGTGAAGCCCGCCATGCCGGCCTGGAAGGGACAGCCGCCGCCCAGCGAGTTCGGCTCGTACGACACCTTGCCGCGGTGGATGGCCTGCCGGTGCATGCCGTCGCGCTGGTTGTTGTGCACCGGGCACACCGGCGCGTTGATCGGCAGCTCGTGGAAATTCGGCCCGCCCAGGCGGCTGATCTGCGTGTCCACATAGGAGTGGATGCGCCCTTGCAGCAGCGGGTCGTTGGTGAAGTCGATGCCGGGCACGATATGCGCGGTGCAGAAGGCCACCTGCTCGGTCTCGGCGAAGAAGTTGTCCGGGTTGCGGTTCAGCGTCATGCGGCCGACGATCTGCACCGGCACCAGTTCTTCCGGCACGATCTTGGTGGCGTCCAGCACGTCGAACGGGAAGGTCTCGGCCTGCGCTTCGGTGAAGATCTGCAGGCCCAGTTCCCATTGCGGATAGGCGCCGGCCTCGATGGCTTCCCACAGGTCGCGCCGGTGGAAGTCCGGGTCGGCGCCCATGATCTTGTTGGACTCTTCCCACACCAGCGAGTGCGTGCCGGCCAGCGGCTGCCAGTGGAATTTGCAGAACACGCTCACGCCCTCGGCGTTCACCAGGCGGAAGGTGTGCACGCCGAAGCCCTGCATCATGCGGTAGCTGCGCGGGATGGCGCGGTCGGACATGGTCCACATCAGCATGTGCATGGACTCGGGCATGAGCGAGGTGAAGTCCCAGAACGTGTCGTGCGCGCTGGCCGCCTGCGGCATGCCGTGGTGCGGCTCGGGTTTCACCGAATGCACCAGGTCCGGGAACTTCATCGCGTCCTGGATGAAGAACACCGGCATGTTGTTGCCCACCAGGTCCCAGTTGCCTTCGTCGGTATAGAACTTGACGGCGAAGCCGCGCACGTCGCGCGCGGTGTCGGACGAGCCGCGCTCGCCGGCCACGGTGGAAAAGCGCACGAACACCGGCGTGCGCTTGCCGGCCTGCGCGAACGGCGCGGCGCGCGTGACGGCGCTCAGGTCCTGGTAGGACTCGAAGTAGCCGTGTGCCGCCGAACCGCGCGCGTGCACCACCCGTTCGGGGATGCGCTCGTGGTCGAAGTGCGTGATCTTCTCGCGCAGGATGAAGTCTTCCATCAGCGTGGGGCCGCGCAGATGGGCCTTCAGCGAGTTCTGGTTGTCGCCGACGGGCACGCCCTGGTTGGTGGTCAGGCGCTGGCCGCCGGCGTCGGTGCGCACGCGCTCCAGGTTGCCGTCGTTGGGGTTCAGGCCCAGCGGCGGCGCGCCGCTGCCCACCTTGGCCGAGCTTTGCACCTCGGACGCGGTGCCGGCGGTGGCGGCGGGCACGCCCGCCTCCACGTGCTGGCCTTCGGGCGGCGTGCGTGCCGCGTCGCCGTGCTCTGCGGGTTTGTTGACGTTGTGGCCGATGCTGGCCGCCAGGTCGATCCCGCTCGCGGGCTGGCCTTTCTTGTTGTTGGTCATAAGATCCTCAATAGCGGAACATCAATCTGCAAACATCGATTAGCGGAACAGCGCAAGCAGGATGATGATGGGTAGCGGTATGCCGAGCATCCACAGCAGGATAGAGCGCATGGCGGTCTCCTCGTCGTTAAGTTGATCAGCGGCGCGGCAGCGGGCTGCCGGCGTCGCGCAGTTTGCCGCCGAAGGTGGCGGCCAGGCTGGCGATGAAGGCGCCCAGCAGCAGGGCCACGAACATCCACAGCGCGGAATGGGCGCCGGCCTTGCGGGCCTGTTCGGCGGCGTTCTTCGCTGCGGTTTCGGCGTCGGTGCGGGCTTTCACCAGCCGGGCGTGGACGTCGTCCACGCGCCGCTCGGCCTCGGCCTGTTCCACGCCGGTGCGCTTGGCGATCAGGCGCGCCAGGTACTGGCGGTCTTCCACGGCCATGGCCGGGCCGTTGGCCGGCTGCTGCAGCAGGATGCGGCCGACTTCCGCGCGCAGCGCGCCGTTGTCGGTTTCCGGCAGCGGCGCGTCGGTACGCAGCAGCATGTCGGTGTAGTAGGCGCCCGGACTGGTGCCGGCCGTGTCGCTCCTGGCGCCCGGGCCGGCGGCGCCGGTCAGCGCGGCGGGCAGCGCACCCTTGGCGGCACCTGCTGCGCCGGCCGCACCGGCGGTGGCACCGATGGCGGTGGCCGCGCCCGCGCCGGCGTCAATGGCGCCGCTCAGGGCTGCGCGCACTGCGCCCGCCATCAGCGCCGCCGTCAGCAGCGTGGCCAGCGCCCAGGCCAGCAGGCCGTGCGCGGTGTCGCGGAAATAGACTTCATCGCCGTGCACATTGGCCCAGCGTACGCGTAGCCGGCCGGCGAGATAGCCGCCCACGCCCGCCGCGGCCAGCTGCATGAAGGCAGCCCAGATAATGGCCGACTTGCCGATAGGCGCATCGTTATAGGACCACGGCGATACGGCGGACAGGCCCAGGCCCACGCCCAGTATCAGCAAAATAAAAGAGAGCGCGGCGGCGGCCAATGCGCCCGCCAGCACTGCGCTCCAGGACACGCCGGACTGGCCGGCTTCAGCCTGCGGAATCACTGCGATGCCGCTGGCCTGGGGTGCGTCGGAAATGGGAATGGAAGTTTGCATGCGAGTCTCCTGGCGGCGGCGCGCGGACAAGCCGGCGCCGCCGGTGATTGGTTTTTTTTATTTGCGGCTGCCCAGCAGCTTGGACAGGCCGTAGCCGGCCGCCACGGCCAGCAGCACCGACGTGGCGGGGCTGGTGCGCACGTAGTTGCGGCCCGATTCGGCGAAGCGGGTGTAGGCGGCGCTCAGTTCCTTGGCGCCGCTGGCGGCCTTTTCGCTCACCTGGGTTGCGGTGTCGGCCACGCGGTCCACTGCCGTGTGGGCGGCGCCGGCCAGGCGGTCGGCGGTGGGAGGGACTTTTTCAGCCATCTTGTCCACGGTGGCGTGGGCGGAGCTGGCCAGGCGGTCTGCGGTCGGCTGCACTTTTTCGGCGGTGCGGTCGATGGCGCTGTGCAGGTCTGCGCGGGTGTCGCGGCCGAACTGGGTCACGGAATCGCGGGTGGAGTTGCTGGTGGAGTTGCTCGATTTGTCGGTGGTGTTGTCCATGATGATTCCTCGCTGTCGTTGATGGGCTTCATTGCCTGAGTAACGATAGGCCGATCAGGTGCCGCACACAGTGCGGCACCTAACAAACACAAGGGAATCACCTTTGAGGCGGCGCGGCTTACTGGATGAAGCCCAGCAAGGCGGGGATGGTCTGCTGCGGCGCCTCTTCCATGATCCAGTGGCCCGAACCCTTGATGATGCGGCCGTCCACGTTCTCCGCCACCAGCTTGCCCTGGTTGATCAGGAAGTCGCCGCCGGACTTCTCGCCGGCCAGCACCAGCATCGGCATGGTCAGCTTGGTCTTGCCCAGTTCAGCGAACTGTTCCGCATCCTGCGGGAAAGTCTTGAAGTACTGGAAGCCGGCACGCACGCCGCCCGGCTGGGCATAGGCCGCCGCGTACAGCTTGCGGTCCGCTTCGCTGATCGATTTGGTCTTGTCGGCGGCGAAGTCGTTCCAGAAATGTTCAAAGTAAGTGCGCTCGCGGCCGGCCACCAGCTTTTCCGGCGTCTCGCCGAAGAAGTGGAAGTGCCACAGGTCGCGCAGCAGGAACATATTGGTCCAGTTGCCGATGCCGGGCAGGAAGGCGTCCATCAGCGCGACCTTGTTCACGTCCGCCGGATACTGGGCCGCGTAGGCGTAGGCCACCATCAGGCCGATGTCGTGGCCCACCACCGTGGCGGGTTCCTTGCTGATGGTGCCCACCAGCTCATGGATGTCCTTGGCCATATTGGTCTTCAGGTAGCCGTCCGCCGCTTTTTCGGAGCCGCCCACGCCGCGCATGTCGGGCACGATCACGGTATGGGTCCTGGCCAGCTCGCCCATGATGGGCTTCCACATATGGCTGGTCTGGGTGTAGCCGTGCAGCAGCACCACAGGCGTGCCCTTGCCACCCACCAGGTAGTGGATTTTTGTGCCGTTGACGGCGGCGGTCTTGCTGGTGAAGCCTGCGGGGGCGGCGGCGGTAGGCGCCGGTGCCGCGGCGAAGGCGCTGCCCACTGCGGCGGCCATGGTGGCGGCGGCGACGCCGCGCAGGATGGTACGGCGGATCTGGCTGTGTACGATGCTCATGTCATGCTCCTGAAGTTTGATTGGCGCTGTCGGCGACTGCGCTTCCATGGACACACTATATGATTCAGCAACACGGCAATCAATCGTACCAATATGAATCTATCGTTCACTATTTATGAATCACAAGCACGTAAGCCGCCATCCAGCGTAGCCACACGCTGGAGGAGGCGCCTCTCTCTTAGGAGGAGACTTAGGGGAGGATTTAAGGCTTGGGAGCGAGCTTGATGGGCGGACGCATGCGCGGGGCGGCGTCGGACTGGCGGCGGATCAGCGAGAAGTCCATCAGCACATGCTCGGGCGCTTCCGGCGCGCCGTCGCGCAGCGCGCGGATCTGGCGCACCAGGTATTGCACCGCCGCTTCGGCCATCCCGGTAATCGGCTGGCGCACGGTGGTCAGCTCGGGCCAGATGGTGGTGGCCAGCGCCGTGTCATCGAAGCCGGCCACGGTCAGGTCGCCCGGCACGTCCAGGCCCAGGCGGTGCGCGATGGCGACGGTGGCAGCCGCCATGTCGTCGTTGCTGGCGAAAACGGCGGTCGGGCGCTGCTCCAGGCCCAGCAGCACTTCGGCCGCGTCCAGGCCGGAACGGTAGGTGAACATGCCCTGCACGGTCAGCTCGGCCGCATCCTGCACGCCGCGGTCGGCGATGGCGGCCCTGAAGCCGGCCAGGCGGCGCGCGCTGGCGGTCTGGTTCGGGTGGCCGATGACGAAGCCGATGCGCTGGTGGCCCAGCGAGATCAGGTGCGAGGTCATGGCGTAGGCGGCCTGGTAGTCGTCGATGCTGACGGCGATCACGCGCGGGTCGGGCTGGCCGCAGGCCACGGTGACGGCTGGCAGCGAGGACTTGGCGATCATGTCGATCAGGCCCGGCATGTCGCACAGCGGCGGCGGCAGGATGATGCCGTCCACGCCGTTGTCGATCAGGCGCTGGGTCTGTTCCTTCCAGTGCTCGCCCGCCTCGCACTTCTCCACCACCAGCTGCACATTGTTCAGGCTGGCCTGGTTCAGCAGGCCGACCAGGAACTCGCTCAGGTAGCCCGCGCTCGGGTTGCTGTACAGGAAGCCAATACGGATAGGCCGCGAGCCGGCAAGGCGGCGGGCGGCCTGGTTGGGCACGTAATTGAGCGCGGCCACGGCCTCGTCCACCTTGCGGCGCGTGCTCTGGCGCACCTTGGTGTCGCCATTCATCACGCGCGACACCGTCATCGGCGACACGCCGGCAAGTTTCGCCACGTCGGACATGGTGGGGACGCCGGAGCGGGACTCCGCTCCCGCGGCTGCTTTCGCCTTAGTTCTTGCCATCTGCTCGAAAAACCTGTGTTAAAAAGTGGACTTTACCACAAGAGGCAATGTTAGAACTGCCCGGCCATGCAACAAACGGTCACATTTATGTTACCGCAATCATTTGGCCGGACCGCCTTCCCCCCGCCTTTCCGCTAGCCGCGTCCCGGGGCGTAGGGGAATTTCAGCGACTTGTAGTAGTCCAGCGGCATGCCCGGCGCCTTCACGCCGGCCGGCAGCGGCAGGCCGGAAACCGACTGGAAGTAGGCGATGCTGGCGTCGCGCCACCACACAGCCTCGGCGTACTGCTTGTCCAGCAGCACCGCCACGTCCTCATGGCGGCGCGCGTCGATGAAGGGCTTCAGCTTCGCCCAGCGCTGGCGCAGCTCGTCCGCCTGCGCCACGCCGCTGTCGTAGCGCGCCAGCAGTTCGTCCCACAGCTTGCGGCCGGACGCCATCTTGTAGTCCCACGGCAGGTGGTGGAACCACAGCAGCATGGTTTCCGGCGTGGTGCGCGGATCCGCGTACTGGCGCGCCAGCCCGGGCGCGTACTGCGCCACGGCGTTGCTGCCGCCGGCGGTGCGGTCGAAGCCGATGCCGCCCTTGTCGGCGCGGTGGTAGTAGACCGGGTTCCAGTCCGGGCGCTCCAGGTTGGCCACCCATGGCGCCGGGCCGTGATGGTGGCCGGTGCCCATCAGGTGGTGCAGGCCGAGCGGCGTCATGTAGTTCACCACCGCTTCGCGCGACATCATCATCATGTCGGTAATTTGCGCGACGGCGGCCGGCTCGGGCGAGAAGGTCTGGGCGGCCCATTCGCGCGCCAGCGCGCGGGCGTCGGCTTGCGGGTTCCAGGCCAGGCGGCCGAACGCGTACCAGTTGGCCTGGTCGAAGTGCGAGCCGCTCCAATTGCGCTCGCTGCCGATGTTGGCCACGCCGGCGATGCCGGTCAGGCGCGAGCCGCCCTGTTGCGCGCCCGCCTCCAGGATCTGCGCCACGGTGGCGCTGGCGCCGCCCGAGCCGGTGCGCATGTCGGTGCCCAGGGTTTCCTGGTACATGGTGCCGAGGTAGGCCAGGTGGGTGGCGTAGCCCAGGTATTCCTTGGTGATCTGGAATTCCATCATCAGCGGCGTCTTCGGCATGGCGCCGAACAGCGGGTGGGCCGGCTCGCGCGGCTGGAAGTCGATGGCGCCGTTCTTCACCTGCACCAGCACGTTGGCGTCGAAGGTGCCGTCCAGCGGCTTGAATTCGTCGTAGGCCTGCTTGGCGCGGTCGTCCGGCTTTTCATGCGCATAGACAAAGGCGCGCCACATCACGATGCCCTTGTGCGGGGCCAGCGCCTTGGCCAGCATGTTGGCGCCGTCGGCGTGGCTGCGGTGGTAGTCCTGCGGGCCTGGCTGGCCTTCGGAGTTGGCTTTCACGAGGAAGCCGCCGAAGTCGGGTATGGTCTTGTAGATCTCGTCGGCCTTGGCTTTCCACCATGCGGCGACGGCGGGATCGAGCGGGTCGGCGGTCTTGGTGGCGCCCAGCTCCAGCGGCGTGGAGAAGCGCGCGGACAGGTAGACCCTGATGCCGTAGGGGCGCAGCGTGTCGGCCACGGCGGCGGCCTTGGCGATCCATGGCGCGGTCAGGATGTCCGGCTTGGAGTTCACGTTGTTGAGCACCGTGCCGTTGATGCCCAGCGAGGCGTTGGCGCGCGCGTAGTCCACATAGCGGCGGTCGCGCACTTCGGGCAGCGCCCACCAGTTCCAGATCGACTCGCCGGCGTAGCCGCGTTCCACGGTGCGGTCCAGGTTGTCCCAGTGGTTCAGCACGCGCAGCTGCAATTTGGGGGCTGAGCGTTCGTCCAGCGCGGACAGCGCAGCAGGGCCGCCTTTGCCGCCTTTGCCGTCCGTGCCGACCATGCCTGTGCCGGCCTTGCGCAGCAGGGCGAAGGCGCCGTACAGCAGGCCGGTGTCGCTGTTGGCGGCGACCAGGGTGACCTTGCGGCCCTGCAGGCGGGTGCTGCGCAGCAGATAGCCTTCCTGGCCCAGGGTTTCCAGCTTCAGGCCCATGCCGGACAGCGCGGGCATGGACGCGGGCGTGGCCAGCACCACGGCGCCGTCCTGCACGGACGCGGCCAGCGGCGGCTCCTTGCCCAGCAGGCCGCCGAAGCCGCGCTGCAGCTCGGCCACGGCCGCCTGCAGCGGCGTGGCGGCGGGCGCGCCTGCCGCCATGGCGGCGGCGCTCGGCAACGCGGCCACGCGCCCAGCCGGCGGCGGGGAGCCGGCAGCAACGCTTGGCGCCGGCGCTGAACCCGACGGCGCAGCCGCTGCCGCGCCGGGCGCGACGATGGCCGTTGCCACGGCGCGCACTTGCTCGCGCGCGGCCTTGTCGAGGGGGCGGTAGCGCAGCCACAGGTCGTAGCCGTCCTCCACCGCGCCGCTGGCGCCGTGCGCCGGCGCTGCCAGCACGCAGAGCGACAGCAGCGCCGCGAATACGGGTGCGAACACGCGCACCGGCACTGGCGCAAGCGCCTTCAGTAATCTTCTCATTTCGTCTCCAATATCAACCGATGTTAGCGTAACCTTCCGCAGCGCGGTTACGGCGCCTTGGGACTTTCCTGCGGACCGAGGTAGCTCGGCTTCAAACCGCCCGCATCGATCACCAGTTTTTGCAGCACCAGCGCGGGATCGACAGCCCAGAACTTGAGCGTGTGCGCGCCTGCCGCGAGTTTGTGCTTTGTCTTGAACACCACGGCGCCGTCGGACACGGCGCGCTCCCAGAAGCGCTGCGAGCCGTCCGCGTGCACGTTCACCACCTGCGGCGCCTCGTCGTCGAAGGAGACCGCGTAGCGGAAGCCTTCGCCCGGCTGGAACTTCAGCGTGGGCGCCAGCGTGGAATGCAGCGTCACCTCGCCTGCCGTCAGCAGATGCACCTTGTATTCGAGCCGCATGCCCTCGGCCGCGCCGGGCAGCGACAGGGCCGCACTGGCCGGCAAGGTCGTCATGGCGGACAGCGTGCGGCCATGGTCCGGAACCCGCAGCCACTGCCAGCCCTCCTTGGCCACGGCGTTCGCATAATGCTCCGCTTCGATGGCGATCACGCCCTGCGACTCGACAAAGCTGCCGGCCGCCGCCTTCACCGGCCGGCGTACCGGCACCTTGACGCGGGTCTTGCCGCCGGCGCCTTCGATGGTCAGCGTGGCCTCGATCATGTTCGTACCGGCCGGCAGCGAGGCCCACGGCACATCCGCCCAGCGCACGTCCACCATGACCCGCTTCTCGCGCACTATCCTGCCGCCAGGGCTGCTCAGCACCACCCACGGCTCGCTGGCCTTGATGGTGTAGTTGAATGCCTGCAGGCCGCGATTGAAGACTTCCACCCAGCGCGCCTGCTTGCTCTCGGCGTCCAGCACCGGCAGCGCGAGCTTGTCCGCGTTCTGGCCCGGCCATGCGAACTCGCTGCCTTCCACCGCCACGCCCATCTCGCTCGGCTTGCTGGTCTGGATTTCAGCCACCGCCGGCATCACGTTGCGCGGCGGCTGGTTCCAGTAGGTGTAGCCCAGGTGCGTCTGCGACATCATGTGGTTCCACTTGCCGTCGCTCACGTCCTCCATGTACTGGCGCGCCAGTTCCGCGTCCTGCTTGAACAGGCCGCGCACGCGCTCGGCCAGATCGTTGGTGGAGGCGCGGCCCTGCCTGGCGTACAGCTGGTTCTGCGCCGCCAGCACATACATATCGTTCACCACCGAGCCCGCCTTGGCGGGGTACTGCACCAGCTGGAAGAAGGCGTCGCGCAGGTTGGACGGCAGCGCGGCGTCTATCCTGTCGGCGCGCCCGGCGATGTCCCTGTACTCGCCCGCGATGCGCGCCGCTTCGTTATAGTTCACCTGGCTGTAGGTGCCAGGCTCCAGCTGCTCCGGCTTGCGGCGGCCGTTGTACTTGGTGTACCTCGCCACGATGTCCGCAATCTCGTCCGCGTGCTGCGCGCCGAATTCGCGCGCCGCCCACAGCTTCAGGTACTCCGGCAGGCGCTCCGCCGGCCAGGCATCGGGATTCCATGCGTAGGTGAGGAAGAACTCGATCGGCACTTCCATCGGCTTCAGGTCGCCCACGTTGACGATCCACATGCGCTTGGCATCGTATTCGTACGCCAGGCGCATCTGCTCCCATAT
The DNA here is from genome assembly GCF_042693265.1 of Pseudoduganella sp. UC29_71. Classification (NCBI taxonomy): domain Bacteria; kingdom Pseudomonadati; phylum Pseudomonadota; class Betaproteobacteria; order Burkholderiales; family Oxalobacteraceae; genus Pseudoduganella; species Pseudoduganella sp. UC29_71. The sequence goes on from NZ_CP170549.1 coordinate 4,818,986, forward strand.
CTTGGGAATCGGCGTCACGTTCAGCCACTTGTAGGAACGCGGGCCGCCCACGTAGTCGAAGTGGTAGTACACGCCCGCGCCGCCGGCGCGCTTGCGCTCATCCGGGGTAGGCAGGCGGCGGATATTGGCCCAGTTGTCGTCGCACCACAGCAGCAGCACGTCGTCCGGCACGCGCATGCCCTTCTCGTAGTACTCCTGCACTTCCTTGTACAAGGCCCACACCTGCGGCACCTTGCTCATGTCCGGATTGATCTGCTGCGCGATGATCTCGCGCTGGTCCTTCACGATGCGCTCCAGCAGCGCCACGTTGGATTCCTCCGACATCGGCTCGTCGCCGTCGCCGCGCATGCCCAGCGTAACAACCTTTTCGGTGCCCTTCGAAGCGCGCAGGCCGCCGCGCCAGAAGTCCTTCAGCACGGACTCGTTCTTGCCGTAGTCCCAGGCGCCCTTGCCGTAGCGGTCCCACTCCTTGTGGGCGCGCATCATGGGCTCATGATGCGATGTGCCGATGACGACGCCATACTCCTCGGCGCGCACGCCATTGAGCTTGTCGTCGTCGAAGAAGGCGGCGTCCCACATGGCGGGCCACAGGTAATTGCCGCGCAGGCGCAGCAGCAGCTCGAACACCTTCTCGTAGAACTGGTGGTTGTAGCCGCCGTAGCGCTCCTTGGCCCAGCCGGTGAGCGCGGGTGCTTCGTCGTTCAGGAAGATGCCGCGGTACTGCACCGCCGGCGCGTCGCTGCGGCGCGCGGGGACGCTGGCGTACAGGGCCTCGTGCTGCGCTGGCGGCACGTCCGCCCACCAGTACCAGGGCGATACGCCGATCTGCTCGGAGACTTCGTAGATGCCGTAGATGGTGCCGCGCTTGTCGCTGCCGGCGATGACCAGGGCGCGCTCCACGCCGGGCATGGGGTTCTTCAGCGTCTGCACCTGCCAGGCTTCCCACTTGCCCTTGATGGCGGAGACATCGAGCGCGCCGGACTGCACCAGCTTGTCGATCAGCGCGCTCTTGCCGACGGTGCCGATGATGACCACGTCCGCGCCCGCAACGCTGCCGTTCTTTTGCAGCACGGGGCGGGCGCCGCTGACGCGCTGGATGTCGCCCAACAGGTCGCCGGCGGCGCGCAGCACGCCGGCATGGTCGCTGCTGTCGACGAACAGCTTGGCGGCGCTGCCGGACTGCACCAGCGCCACGGCGTTGGCGTCCGTGCGCTCAAAAGCGATGAAGGATTTCTGTCCCAGCGCCAGCGCGGGCAAGGCGCAGGCCAGCATGAGGGCAGCGCAAGCCGCCCTGGTGATGAATTTCATTCCGTGTCTCCGTAGGCTCGTGCACGAGCCTTTTTATTTATTTGGTCGTTTCGGCAGCGGCGGGTTACGCACTGCGTGCTAACCCGCCCTACGTTTCCCGCGCTCGTTGCATTTCTCTCGCTTCGTAGGGCGGGTTAGCGCGCCAGCGCGTAACCCGCCAAGCGCACCTCAGCGCTTCACCGGGCACTGGCGCAGCGCATTCAGCGGCACCGCGTCGGCCATGGCGCGGAATCCCGCCGGCGACGGATGCAGGCCGTCGCCCTTGTCGCGCTCCTTCAGCAGGCGCGAAGGCTGGGCCGGATCGCGCAGCGCGGCATCGAAGTCTGCCACACCATCGAACACGCCGGAGGTGCGTATCCAGTTATTCAGCGCCACGCGGTCGGCCTCATTATCCACGTTGGGCCGGTAGTAGTCCGACCCCATATATGGCGAAATAGTGCCGCCAATGACGCAAATGCCCTGTGCATGCGCGCGTTCCACCAGCTGGCGGTGCGCCGTCATCAGGTCGTCCAGCAGCTTCTTGCGCGCCTCAGGCGTATCGTCGCCATTGCGGTGCTGCCCGCCCAGGTCGTTCACGCCTATCATCACGATGGCGTGGGTGACGCCGCTGCGCGCGATCACGTCGCGGTCGAAGCGGGACGCCATATTCGGCCCCAGCCCGTCGCGCAGCATGCGCCCGCCGCCGATGCCGGCGTTGACCACGCCCATGGTCTGGCCTTCCCGCGCGAAGCGCGCCGCCAGCAGGTCCGGCCAGCGGTCATTGCCGTCGGTGGTGGCGCCGTGGCCGTCGGTGATCGAGTCGCCGATGGCAACCACCGCGCCCACGCTGCGCGGCGCCTGCACTTCCACGTCCGCCAGCGCGTACCAGCGTTCCACCTTGGTGGCGGCCGGCCATTCGGCGTCCATCACGCGGTTGCCCTTGATGACGAAGCTGTTGGCGCGCGAGCCAGGGTGGCCGGTCTGGCGCGCCGGTTCGCCCTTGAAGTACATGGAAATGGCCAGGTCGGCGCCCGGCTTGAGGTCCAGCGCCACCGGATCGCTGTAATACTCGGCGCCGGCCGGTATCAGCACGCTGCTGCGGCCATTGAACGTGAGGGCACGCGCGCTGGCGCCGTCGATATCGGCCTTGCCGGGCGCCTTGGCCAGCGCCACGCCCGCCCCTTCCAGCACCAGCGGCGTGGTGCCGAAAGTATTGCTGATTCGTACACGAAGCTTGCTGCCTCCCAGCGAGAGATGAACGATCTGGCGCAGGCTGGACTCGCGCCAGTGTTCAGCGGCCAATTCGTTCTGGCCCTCCGGGACCATCACTGCGGTGCCCCAGGAAGCCACCCAATGCGGCTCCCCTGGCTTGTCCGCGGCAACCGCTGCGCATGCACCGGCTGCAAACAACACGCCCGAAAACCAGGCGCACAACTTGTGTTGACTTGACCGCATAAATCCCTCACACTTGTGTTATGTTAGCGCTATTCATTTTAGGACAAAGCGATGGTACACGCAACAAATCAAATTTCGGGAAGTCCAAGGATCACTGAGATGCAGGTGATCCCGGTGGCAGGCTACGACAGCATGCTGCTCAACCTGTGCGGGGCTCACGCGCCCTTCTTCATCCGCACGCTGGTGCTGCTGAAGGACAGCGCCGGCAACACCGGCATGGGCGAAGTCCCGGGCGGCGCCGGCATCCTGCAGGCGCTGGAGAAAGCCGTTCCGCTGGTGGTGGGCACCGAGATCGGCCGCTACAACCGCACGCTGAACGCGGTGCGCGTGTCCATCGCCGGCAAGGGCGGCGGCCACCAGCACCAGGTCACGTCGGCAGCTGAGGCGGCGGTGCTGAAGCAGCCGCACGAAATCAACCTGCGCCTGGAAAACGTGGTCACCGCGATTGAAGCGGCGCTGCTGGACCTGATGGGCCAGCACCTCGGCGTGCCGGTGTGCGAACTGCTGGGTTCCGGCCAGCAGCGCGACAGCGTGCCCATGCTGGCCTATCTGTTCTACATCGGCGACCGCCGCCGCACCGACCTGCCTTACCTGGAGAGCACTGGCTCGGAAGGCAGCTGGTACCACATGCGCCACCAGGAAGCCCTCACGCCCGAAGCCATCGCCGACCAGGCCGCGGCCACGGTGGAGAAATACGGCTTCCGCGACTTCAAGCTGAAAGGCGGCGTGATGCACGGCGCCGAAGAGATGGAAGCGATCCGCGCCATCAAGAAGCGCTTCCCCGATGCGCGCGTGACGCTGGACCCGAACGGCGCCTGGTCGCTGGACGAATCCATCGCCCTGTGCAAGGGCCAGGGCCACATCCTGGCCTACGCGGAAGATCCGTGCGGTCCCGAGAACGGCTACTCCGGCCGCGAGATCATGGCCGAATTCCGCCGCGCCACCGGCATCCAGACCGCCACCAACATGGTGGCCACCGACTGGCGCCAGATGGCCACTCGCACCTGCTGGGCGCGGTGGACATTCCGCTGGCCGACCCGCACTTCTGGACCATGCAGGGTTCCGTGCGCCTGGCGCAGCTGTGCCACGACTGGGGCCTGACCTGGGGTTCGCACTCGAACAACCACTTCGACGTGTCGCTGGCCATGTTCACGCATGCCGCCGCCGCCGCGCCGGGCCGCATCACCGCCATCGACACGCACTGGATCTGGCAGGAAGGCCAGGAGCGCCTGACGCGCAACCCGCTGCAGATCGTGGGCGGCGAAGTGCAGGTGCCGCAAGCGCCGGGCCTGGGCATCGAGCCGGACATGGGCCGCATCATGGCCGCCAACGCGCTGTACAACAAGGTGGCCACCGGCGCGCGCGACGACGCCATGGCCATGCGCTACCTGGTTCCCGGCTGGACCTATTCGCCCAAGCTCCCCAGCCTGGGCCGCAACTAAAACAATCAAGGATAGAGACATGACATTTGCCCAAGTTACCCAGTTGCTGCCCGCCGACCTGGCCGGCGCCCTGCTGATCGGCCGCGTATGGCGCGGCGGCGCCATCAACGGCCCGAGCGTGGTGGTGGTGCGCAACGGCGAGGTAATCGACATCACGGCGCAAGCGCCCACCGTGTCCGAACTGTTCGAACGCAGCGACCTGACGGCCTTCGTGCGCAGCGCGCAGGGCGAATCGCTCGGCCCCGTGCAGCGCCTGCTCGACAGCGCGCTGGAAGCACAGCCCGACGCCGACGTGCCGCAGCTGCTGGCCCCATGCGACCTGCAAGCGCTGAAAGCCTGCGGCGTAACCTTCGCCGTGAGCCTGCTGGAACGCGTGATCGAAGAACAGGCCGGCGGCGACAAGAGCCGCGCCGACGCGCTGCGTGCCTCGCTGCTCGAATCGATCGGCGCCGACCTGTCCAGCATCAAGCCCGGCTCGCCGGAAGCGGAACAACTCAAGCAGCAGTTCATCCAGCGCGGCGCCTGGTCGCAATACATGGAAGTGGGCATCGGCCCCTACGCCGAGGTGTTCTCCAAGTCGCAGCCCATGTCCGCCGTCGGCTTCGGCGCCGACGTCGGCCTGCACCCGGAATCGAAGTGGAACAACCCGGAACCGGAGATCGTGCTGGCCGTGAACAGCCGCCGCGAAGTGGTGGGCGCCACGCTGGGCAACGACGTGAACCTGCGCGACATCGAAGGCCGCAGCGCGCTGCTGCTGGGTAAAGCCAAGGACAACAACGCCTCCTGCGCCATCGGCCCCTTCATCCGCCTGTTCGACGGCGACTTCACGATGGACACGGTGCGCAACGCCGAAGTGCGCATGGTGATCGAAGGCGCGGAAGACGACTTCCGCTTGGACGGCGCCAGCTTCATGCGCGAGATCAGTCGCGACCCGCTGGACCTGGTATCGCAGACCAGCGGCGCGCACCACCAGTACCCGGACGGCTTCATGCTCTTCCTCGGCACCATGTTCTCGCCGATCAAGGACCGCGGCCAGGCCGGCGCCGGCTTCACCCACCACATGGGCGACCGCGTCACCATCACCAGCCCGGCACTGGGCTCGCTGATCAACCACGTGCACCGCAGCGATCAGATCACCCCCTGGACTTTCGGCGTACGCGCCCTTTACAACAACCTGGCCGCACGCGGCCTGCTGAACAACTCGAATGGAGCGAAATAAAATGGTGGCGCCTGTAACAACTGAACGCAAACCCATGGTGTACGCCACCTATCACGACCTGGCCGAAAAAGTGGTGGTCATCACCGGCGGCGGCACCGGCATCGGCGCCGCCATGGTGGATGCCTTCGCCAAACAGGGCGCGCAAGTGGTGTTCCTGGACATCGCCGAGGAAGCCTCGCGCGAGCTGGAAAAGTCGCTGGCCGGCTGCAAGCGCCCGCCGCGCTTCATCCGCTGCGACCTGACCGACCTGGATGCGCTGGGCAATGCCTTCGCCGCCATCCAGATCGACTTCGGCAAAGTGGACGTGCTGCTCAATAACGCGGCCAACGACAACCGCCACCACGTCAAGGACGTCACCGCCAAGTACTGGGACGACAGCCTGAACGTGAACCTGCGCCACCAGTTCTTCTGCGCGCAGGCGGTGGCGGCCGGCATGAAGGCCAAGGGCGGCGGCGTGATCCTGAACTTCGGTTCCATCTCCTGGCACCTGGCGCTGCCGCAGCTGTCGCTGTACATGACGGCCAAAGCCGCCATCGAAGGCCTGACGCGCGGCCTGGCCCGCGACCTCGGCCCGGACGGCATCCGCGTCAACACCGTCATCCCCGGCTCGGTGAAAACCCCGCGCCAGATGGCGCTGTGGCACTCGGCCGAAGATGAAGCGGCCATCCTGGCGGCGCAATGCCTGCACGAGCGCGTGGAAACCGAGGACGTGGCCGCGCTGGCCCTGTTCCTGGCCTCCGACAACGCCGCCCGCTGCTCCGGCCGCGACTACTTCGTCGACGCGGGCTGGTACGGCGCATGAACGCCGCGATGGCCACCACGCAGCCGCGCTGCATCTGGGAGCTGGGCGCCAAGCTCGGCGAAGGTCCGTTCTGGCACGCCGCCGAAGCGGCGCTGTACCTGGTGGACATCAAGGGCCAGCGCCTGCACCGCTGCGCCGAAGACGGCAGCGCGCAGCAAAGCTGGGACATGCCGGCCGAAACCGGCTTCGCCCTGCCGATGGAAGGCGGCGGCCTGGTCTGCGGCCTGCCCGGCAAGCTGCTGCGCTTCTCGCCCGGCACCGGCCAGTTCGCGCCCCTGCTGGAACTTGAAGCGGACATCCCCGGCAACCGCCTGAACGACGGCTACGTGGACAGCCAGGGCGCCCTGTGGTTCGGCTCCATGGACAACGGCGAAAGCGCCCCCACCGGCGCGCTATACCGCCTGGGCGCGGACGGCGCGCTGCAGCAGAAGGACAGCGGCATCATCATCACCAACGGCCCGTGCCACAGCCCGGACGGCCGCACCTTCTACCACACCGACACGCTGGCCAAGGTGGTGTATGCCTACGACGCGGCGCCGGACGGCACCCTGTCCAACAAGCGCGAATTCGTGCGCACGGCCGCTCCCGGCCACCCGGACGGTTCCGTGGTGGACGCCGAAGGCTGCGTGTGGATCGCCATGTTCGGCGGCGCGCGCGTGGACCGCTACTCCCCGGAAGGCAAAGTGATCGGCACCGTCGCCTTCCCCTGCCCCAACATCACCAAGGTGGCATTCGGCGGCGCGGACCTGCGCACCGTGTTTGCCACCACCGCCTGGAAAGGTATGTCGGACGAGGCGCGCGCCGCCCATCCGCTCGCCGGCGGTGTATTCTCGTTCCGCGTGGAGACCCCGGGACAGCAGCAATATAAATACAAAGGAAGCATGTAACATGACCAAGGACACTCAGCAACAGCGGCGCTACCGCTCGCAGGACTGGTTCGACAATCCGGACCATATCGACATGACCGCGCTCTACCTGGAGCGCTTTATGAACTACGGCATTACGCCCGAAGAACTGCGCAGCGGCCGTCCCATCATCGGCATCGCGCAGTCGGGCAGCGACATCAGCCCGTGCAACCGCATCCACCTGGAACTGGCCAAGCGCGTGCGCGACGGCATCCGCGACGCGGGCGGCATCGCCATGGAATTCCCGCTGCACCCCATCTTTGAAAACTGCCGCCGCCCCACCGCCGCCATCGACCGCAACCTGGCCTATATGGGCCTGGTGGAGATCCTGCACGGCTACCCGATCGACGCCGTGGTGCTGACCACCGGCTGCGACAAGACCACCCCGGCCCAGATCATGGCTGCCGCCACGGTGGACATTCCCGCCATCGTGCTGTCCGGCGGCCCGATGCTGGACGGCTGGCTGGACGGCGAGCTGGTAGGCTCCGGCTCGGCCATCTGGAAGGCGCGCCGCCGCCTGGCCGCGGGCGAAATCGACAACGAGAAGTTCCTGCAGATCGGCGCCGCCTCCGCGCCATCGGCCGGCCACTGCAACACCATGGGCACCGCCTCCACCATGAACGCCATGGCCGAAGCGCTGGGCATGTCGCTCACCGGCTGCTCCGCCATTCCGGCGCCGTACCGCGAGCGCGGCCAGATGGCCTATGAAACCGGCCGCCGCATCGTGGAGATGGCCAGGCTGGACATCCGCCCGTCGAGCATCCTGTCGCGCGACGCCTTCCTGGACGCCATCGTGGTCAACGCCGCCATCGGCGGCTCCACCAATGCGCAGCAGCACATCGTGGCCATGGCGCGCCACGCCGGCGTGGAACTGCGCGAGTCCGACTGGATGGAATACGGCCACGACGTGCCGCTGCTGCTGAACATGCAGCCGTCCGGCAAATACCTCGGCGAGCGCTTCCACCGCGCCGGCGGCGTACCGGCCATCATGTGGGAGCTGGAACAGAAGGGCAAGCTGCGCTCCAAGCGCGCCACCGTCACCGGCAAGACCATGGCGGAAAACCTGCAGGGCCGCGAATCCAACGACCGCGAGATGATCACCCCGTATGACCAGCCGCTGAAGACCAAGGCCGGCTTCTTCGTCCTGAAGGGCAACCTGTTCGACTTCGCCATCATGAAGACCTGCGTGATCTCGCCCGACTTCCGCGCCCGCTACCTGGAACGCGCGGGCTCCGAGAACGTGTTCGAGTGCCGCGCCGTGGTGTTCGACGGCTCCACCGACTATCACAACCGCATCAACGACCCGTCGCTCAACATCGACGAGAACTGCATCCTCGTGATACGCGGCGCCGGCCCGGTGGGCTGGCCAGGTTCGGCCGAGGTGGTGAACATGCAACCGCCCGATGCGCTGATCAAGCGCGGCATCCTGAACCTGCCGACGCTGGGCGACGGCCGGCAGTCCGGTACTTCGGACAGTCCTTCGATCCTGAACGCGTCGCCTGAAAGCGCCGTGGGCGGCGGGCTGGCGTACGTGCGCACCGGCGACACCATCCGCATCGACCTGAACACCGGCGCCTGCGATATGCTGGTGAGCGAAGAAGTGCTGGCCGCGCGCAAGGCCGAAGGCATTCCGGCGGTGCCGGCCAGCCAGACGCCTTGGCAGGAGCTGTACCGCTCCACCGTGGGCCAGATGCAGGATGGCGCATGCATGGAGCTGGCGGTCAAATACCGCGGCGTGGCGGACACCATGCCGAGGCATAACCACTAGGCGGCTCTGGCGGGTTACGCGCCTGGCGGCGCTAACCCGCCCTACGATGTACCGATGTATCGATGTTTCGATGTAAAAATTAAAACGTAGGGCGGGTTAGCGGGCTATGCCCGCGTAACCCGCCAAGCGTACAAAAACCTACCTTAGGAGACGACCATGAACACCAAACTGAAAGCAGTAGCAGCAATCGCCGGCGCCGTCATGGCGCTGTCCAGCGGCTTCGCCCATGCCGACGCCAAGAACCCGAAAATCGGCTTCTCCATCGACGACCTGCGCGTGGAGCGCTGGACCCGCGACCGCGACTACTTCAACGCCGCAGCCGAAAAGCTCGGCGCCAAGGTGTTCGTGCAGTCGGCCGACGCCAGCGAGCAGCGCCAGATCGCCCAGATCGAAAACCTGATCTCGCGCGGCGTGGACGTGCTGGTCATCGTCCCCTACAACGCCACGGTGCTCAACAACGCCATCCGCGAGGCGAAGAAAGCCAAGATCAAGGTCGTCTCCTATGACCGCCTCATCCTGAACTCCGACATCGACGCCTACATCTCCTTCGACAACGTGAAGGTCGGCGAGCTGCAGGCCGACGCCGTCACCAAGCTCAAACCGAAGGGCAACTACTACCTGCTGGGCGGCGCGCCCACCGACAACAATGCCAAGATGCTGCGCGAAGGCCAGATGAAAGTGCTGCAGCCGCTGGTGGACAAGGGCGACATCAAAATCGTCGGCAAGCAGTGGGTGAAGGACTGGAGCGCGGCCGAAGCGATGACCATCGTGGAAAACGCCCTCACCGCCAACGGCAACAAGATCGACGCCATCGTCGCCTCCAACGACGGCACCGCCGGCGGCGCCATCCAGGCGCTCACCGCGCAGAAGCTGGGCGGCAAAGTGCCCGTGTCCGGCCAGGACGCCGACCTGGCCGCCGTCAAGCGCGTCATCTCAGGCACCCAGGCCATGACGGTCTACAAGCCGCTCAAGCTGATCGCCTCCGAAGCGGCCAAGCTGGCCGTGCAGCTGGTGCGCAACGAGAAGCCGGCCTACAACTCGGTCTACGAGAACGGCATGAAGAAGGTCGACACCCTGCTGCTCAAGCCCATTCCGCTGACCAAGGCCAACGTCAACGTGCTGGTCGACGACGGCTTCTACACCAAAGCCCAACTGGCCAACTGACGAAGCAGACGACGAGCATGGCCGATTATCTTTTGGAGATGAGGGGCATCGTCAAGCAGTTCGACGGTGTGAAGGCGTTAAACGGAATAGACATCAAGATGAAGGCCGGTGAATGCATCGGCCTGTGCGGCGAAAACGGCGCCGGCAAATCCACGCTGATGAAAGTGCTGTCCGGGGTCTACCCGCACGGCACCTGGGACGGCGAAATCCTGTGGAAAGGCGAGCCGCTGCGCGCGCAATCGATCCGCGACACGGAGGACGCCGGCATCGTCATCATCCACCAGGAGCTGATGCTGGTGCCCGAACTGTCGGTGGCCGAGAATATCTTCCTCGGCAACGAGATCACCCTGCCCGGCGGGCGCATGGACTATGCGGCCATGAACCGCCGCGCCGCCGAGATCCTCACCTGGCTCAACATCCACGACGTGAACGTGGTGGAGCCGGTAAAGAACTACGGCGGCGGCCACCAGCAGCTGATCGAGATCGCCAAGGCGCTCAACAAGCGCGCACAGCTGCTGATCCTGGACGAACCGTCGTCGTCGCTGACGGCGTCCGAAATCCAGGTGCTGCTCAACATCATCCGCCGGCTCAAGTCGGAGGGCGTCACCTGCGTCTACATCTCGCACAAGCTGGACGAAGTGGAAGCGATCTGCGACACCATCGTGGTGATCCGCGACGGCCAGCACATCGCCACCACGCCGATGAGCGAGATGAATGTGGACCGCATCATCGCCCAGATGGTGGGGCGCGAAATGAACCAGCTTTACCCGCAGCGCAAGCACGCGCCGGGCGAGGTGGTATTCGAAGCGCGCAACATCACCTGCTACGACGCCGACAACCCGGCGCGCAAGCGGGTGGACAACATCTCCTTCACGCTGCGCAGGGGCGAAATCCTCGGCATCGCGGGGCTGGTCGGCGCGGGCCGCACGGAGCTGGTGTCGTCGATCTTCGGCGCCTACCCCGGCGCGCACGAAGGCGAAGTCTGGCTCGACGGCCAAAAGCTCGACACCGGCACGCCGCAAAAAGCCATCAGGGCCGGCCTGGCCATGGTGCCGGAAGACCGCAAGCAGCACGGCATCGTGCCCGACCTGAGCGTGGGGCAGAACATCACGCTGTCCGTGCTGGGCCAGTACGCGCGCGGCACGCGCATCGACCAGGATGCGGAGCTGAAGACCATCCGCAGCGAAATCGCCAGCGTCAAGCTCAAGACCGCCAGCCCCTTCCTGCCGATCACCGGGCTCTCGGGCGGCAACCAGCAAAAGGCCGTGCTGTCCAAGATGCTGCTCACCAAGCCGAAGATACTGATCCTGGACGAACCCACGCGCGGCGTGGACGTCGGCGCCAAGTTCGAGATCTACCAGCTGATGTTCGACCTCGCCGCGCAAGGCATGTCCATCATCATGGTCTCCTCCGAGCTGGCCGAAGTGCTGGGCATCTCCGACCGCGTGCTGGTGATAGGCGAAGGCCAGCTGCGCGGCAACTTCGACAACGACAACCTCAGCCAGGAAACCGTCCTCGCCGCCGCCCTCGACCATGCCCCGTAGCAGGCTGAGCCGCATTCGGGGTCAGACCCCGAATGCGGCTCGGGCCGCTTACGCGGGGACACGAATAACAAGAGACAACCATGAACATCAAGAAACTATTTACGCAATATAAGATGCTGGCCTTGCTGATCGCCATCGCGCTGATCTGGGGCTTCTTCAGCATGAAGACCGACGGCGGCTTCATTTCGCCGCGCAACCTGTCCAACCTGATGCGCCAGATGGCCATCACCGGCATCGTCGCCTGCGGCATGTCGCTGGTGATTATCGCCGGTGAAATCGACCTGTCGGTCGGCTCGCTGCTCGGCCTGCTCGGCGGCGTGGCGGCCGTGCTGGACGTGACGCACCACCTGGCGCTGCCGGTCAACCTGCTGCTGGTGCTGGGCTTCGGCCTGCTGGTCGGCCTGTTCAACGGCTACCTCACCGCCTACCTCAGCATCCCGTCCTTCATCGTCGGCCTGGGCGGCATGCTGGCCTATCGCGGCATTGTGCTGGGCATTACCGGCGGCACCACCGTGGCGCCGGTGTCGGACGACCTGGTCTACCTCGGCCAGGGCTACCTGCCGCCGCAGCTGGGCATCCTGCTGGGCGTGGCGCTGTTCGCCATCGCCGTGGCCCTGACCTGGCAGCAGCGCCGCAGCCGCGCCGAGCACGGCCTGGAAGCGGCCCCGATGTGGCGCGACGCGCTCAAGGTCATCGCCATCGGCGCCATCGTGGCGGCCTTCGTGGTCACGCTCAATTCCTACGAGGGCATTCCGCTGCCGGTGCTGCTGCTGCTCGCGCTGCTGGGCATCTTCACCTACATGACCACGCAGACCGTGTTCGGCCGCCGCGTCTACGCGGTGGGCAGCAATATGGAGGCGACGCGCCTGTCCGGCATCAACGTGAAGTCGATCAAGCTGTGGATCTTCGGCATCATGGGCCTGATGTGCGCCTTGGCCGGCGTGATCAACACGGCGCGCCTGGCGGCAGGTTCGCCGTCGGCCGGCACCTCCGGCGAGCTGGATGCGATCGCGGCCTGCTTCATCGGCGGCACCTCCATGCGCGGCGGCTCGGGCACGGTGTACGGCGCGCTGATCGGCGCGCTGGTGATGGCCAGCCTGGATAACGGCATGTCCATGCTGGACGTGGACACCTACTGGCAGATGATCGTCAAGGGCTTCATCCTCACGCTGGCCGTGTGGATCGACGTCAGCACGCGCTCGGCCAAGCGTTAAGAACAAACACAACGGAGACAACGCAATGAGCAAAAACCGCAGGCAATTCCTGTCCACCGCAGGAAGCCTGGCGGGTCTGGCCGCCCTTCCGGCGCCCATGGCCTTCGCCGCCGCAGCCACGCCGCTGTACAAGAACCCGTCCGCGCCGGTTGCCAGGCGCGTGCAGGATCTGCTGGGCCGCATGACGCTGGAAGAAAAAATCGAGCAGATGCAGTGCGTGTGGCAGGACAAGAAGAAGATCGAGGACGCCAGCGGCAACTTCTCGCCGGAGAAGGCGAGCCAGCTGCACCCGCACGGCGTCGGCATGCTGGGCCGGCCGTCGGACCGCCAGGGCCAGGCGGCTCCCGGCGGCGCGGCCGGCGATAGCGGCCGCCGCGTGAACCGCAATGCGCTGGAGACGGCGACCTATGTGAACGCGGCGCAGAAGTGGGCCATGGAGCAGACCCGCCTCGGCATCCCCATGCTCACGCACGAGGAAGCGCTGCACGGCTACGCCGCGCGCGACGCGACCAGCTTCCCGCAGTCGATCGCGCTGGCGTCGTCCTTCGATCCGGACATGGTGCGCAAGGTGTACGCCGTGGCGGCGCGCGAGATGCGCGTGCGCGGTTCGAACTTCGCGCTGGCCCCCGTGGTGGACGTGGCGCGCGAACCGCGCTGGGGCCGCATCGAGGAAACCTATGGCGAAGACCCGCACCTGGCGGGCGAAATCGGCAAGGCGGCCGTGCTGGGCTTCCAGGGCGAGAGCAAGCAGCTGGCCAGGGACAAGGTCTACACCACCCTCAAGCACATGACCGGCCACGGCCAGCCGGAAAGCGGCACCAATATCGGCCCGGCCGAAGTCACCGAGCGCACCTTGCGCGAGGAGTTCTTCCCGCCGTTCGAGAAGATCGTGAAGGAGACCAATGTGGCCGCCATCATGCCTTCGTATAACGAGATCGGCGGCGTGCCCTCGCACGCCAACCGCTGGCTGCTGCACAAGGTCACGCGCGAGGAATGGGGCTTTAAGGGCGTGATGGTGTCGGACTACTTCGGCATCAAGGAACTGATCACGCGCCACAAGCTGGCGGCCACGCCCAAGGAAGCGGCGCTGCGCGCCATCAAGGCCGGCGTGGATATCGAGACGCCGGACGGCTTCGGCTACAAGGAGCTGGCCGCGCTGGTGAAGGAGAAGCGCGTGTCGGTGGCGGAAATCGACGCCATGGTGGCGCGCATCCTGGAGCTGAAGTTCAACGCGGGCCTGTTCGAGAACCCTTATGTGGACGCGAGTATCGCGGACAGCCTGACCGCCACGCCGGACGCGGTGGCGCTGGCGCGCGAGGCCGCGTGCCGCTCGGCCGTGCTGCTGAAGAACGACAAGGGCATCCTGCCGCTGGACCCGAAAAAGGTGGGCAAGGTGCTGCTGCTGGGTACCCACGCCAAGGACACGCCGATCGGCGGCTACTCGGACGTGCCGCGCCACGTGGTGTCGGTCTATGACGGCCTGAAGGCCATGAGCGAGAAGCACGGCTTCGAGCTGGCCTGGTCCGAAGGCGTGCGCATCACCGAGAGCCGCGTGTGGGGCGCGGACGAAATCGTGTTCACGCCCAAGGAAAAGAATGCGAAGCTGATTGCCGATGCGCTGGAGGCGGCGAAGACGGCCGACACCATCATCATGGTCCTGGGCGACAACGAGCAGACCAGCCGCGAGGCCTGGGCCGACACCCACCTGGGCGACCGCGAGACGCTGGACATGCTGGGCCAGCAGAACGAGCTGGCCAAGGCGATTTTCGACCTGGGCAAGCCGACCGTGGTGTTCCTGCTGAACGGCCGCCCGCTGTCGGTGAACCTGCTGGCCGAGCGCGCGCCGGCGCTGATCGAGGGCTGGTACCTGGGCCAGGAGACCGGCCACGCGGCGGCGGACCTGCTGTTCGGCCGCGCCAACCCGGGCGGCAAGCTGCCGGTGTCGATTGCGCGCAGCGTGGGCCAGCTGCCCATCTTCTACAATCACAAGCCGTCCGCGCGGCGCGGCTATATCGACGGCTCCACCAAGCCGCTGTATCCGTTCGGCTTTGGCCTCAGCTATACGACGTTTGCCATTTCCGAGCCGCGCCTGGCCAAGTCCACCATCCGTGTGGGCGAGTCCACGCAGGTGTCGGTGGAGGTGCGCAACACGGGCGCGCTGCTGGGCGATGAAGTGGTGCAGATCTACATCCGCGACGACGTGAGTTCGGTCACGCGCCCCGTGCTGGAACTGAAGGCTTTCCAGCGCGTGACGCTGGCGCCGGGGGAGTCGCGCACGCTGACGTTCGACATCAAGCCGTCCGACCTGTGGTTCTACAATATGGACATGAAGCGCGTGGTGGAGCCGGGTTCGTTCACCATCCATGCTGGCCCGAACAGCGTGGAGTTGAAGTCCGTGAAACTGATGGTGAGCTAAGGCAAGCCGCCCTTGTGTTCGCCAGCCCACAGACGGGGGCGGCGCAAGGGCGCATTCTCGCGGGACATACCAGCCCGCAAGGTGATGCCATGCTGCCTCCGATCTCCAATGCGGCCGATGCCGCTGCCATTCTTCCCGTCCAGCCAGTTGGTGCGCCCGCCGCCGGCGAAGTTGCCGCACCCGCGCCTGCGGTGCTGACGGCGGCTGCGACGGTGGAGTTCTCCGACCTGGCGCAATTCCTGTCCACCGTGGCGCTCACGCGCAGGCAGCTGCTGGAGCTGCAAGGCACGCCCGAGACGCCGGAACCCAGTGAAACGCAGCTGCGGCTGCTGAACGACGCGGCCGACGCGCTCAGCCAGTCCTTCAACCAGCTGCCACCCGCAAGCGCCGATATCACGCCGCTGCTGGCCGACGATAATGGCAGCAGCACGCTGGTCGAGCGGCTGGCGGAAACGCTGCGCCAGCGCGGCGCCACGCAGCTGCCCAGTGCGCAGCTCACTGCCGCCACGCTGGCCGACATCGGCCTGACGCTGGACCCGCTGGCACCCGAATCCAGCGGCGACATCCTGAACCTGAACACGCGCGTGCTGGAAGCGGCGTTCCAGATCGACCGCGCAGGCACCTTGAACGTGCTGACGCAGACCAGCGACGAATTCAGCGCCTTGGGCAACGCGCTTGCGCGCCAGGTCAGCGCCGGCGCGGCGCTGCCCAGTTCGGTGCTGCCCAGTTCAGCGCTGCCCAGTTCAGCGCCGGCCGCGCTGGAAGCCGAAACTGCGGCCTCGCAGCTGCAGCTGTCCGACCAGGCGCTGCGCGACGCCATCGCCGACAGCACGCCCGCGCTGACGCAGGCCGAACTGCTGCGCCAGCAGCAGCTCGACGTGGCACGCCAGGCGATCGCCGAGCAGGCCGGCAACGTGCTGGCCGAAACGCAGGCCGACCGCCTCGCCGCCACGCGCGCGGCAGAAGAACGCCAGCTCGCCAGCACCCGCCAGCAAGACCTGGCCGCCACCGCGCTGGCCGACCGGCTCGAAAACGAACGTCTCGCCGCCCAGCGCCAGGACGCCACCGCACAAGCCATCCTCGCCGACCGCCTCGACAACGAACGCACCGCAGCCACCCAGCGCCAGCAAACCGCCGACACCGCCGCCGCCCGCCAGACCCAGGACGCGCTCACAGCCCAGCAAACCGCCGAGCAACGTGCCACCACCAAGCGCACCGCCGAGCAGCAAACCGCTCAGCAGCAAACCGCCCAGCAGCGAGTGGCCGAGCAGGCGGACGAGCGGCGCGTGGCCGAGCAACGCGTCGCCGACCAGCAATCTACCGAGCTGCGCGCTACCGAACACCAGACCACCCAGCAGCGCGTCGCCGACCAGCGCGCGGCCGAGCTACGCGAGACGGCACGCGAAGCGCAGCAAGCCGACACGCAACGCGCTGACCTGCAGCGCGCCGAGGCCCAGCGCACCGCCGAGCAGGAGACCGGGCGGCGCGTGGCCGACGACCAGCGCATTGCAGACCAGCGCTTTGCAGATCAACGGTTTGCAGACCAACGCTTTGCAGACCAGCGTATCGCCGACCAGCGCCTCGTGGCCGAGCAGCGCCTGGCTGCCGAACAGCGCGTCGCCGCCGACCAGCAAGCGGCGCGCGACGCCGCCGTCGCCTCCGCCGACACCCTATCCGGCATCGCCGCCGCCCAAGCCGCCGCCGCCGCGGATGCCGCCGCGGCAGCCGATGCAGCCGACGCCGCCGCCCTGGCCGCCGTCCAGGCCGCCGAAGCCCAACGCGCCGAAGCCGCCCGCGACGCCAGCCGCCAGCCGGCCCCCCAACGCCGCCGACCCCGCCCTGGCCGCCGCCATCGCCGCTTACAATTCCGCCAACATCGCCGCCGCTTCCGGCGCCCGCCCCGCCGGCGCACCGCCCGCCGCCGACCGCATCCGCCCGGTAGCCCCGGTCACCGCCGTCACGCCCGCCCAGCCGGTGGACAGCAGCGGCGGCGACACGACCAGGACGCAACGCTGAGCCGCCCCGCCCCCCGCCAAACCCGCACACGGCAGCCGATTTCTGCAATAATCAGCCTAGACGGACCACACGAGCGCCCCCCGCATGCCGAACCTCAGCAAGCGTACCTTCCTGCTAAGCTGTTCACTTGCTTGCGCCATGCCAGCCACCAGCGCCATGGCCGGTCCCGACGCGCGCCCCGCCGCGCCGCAAAAGGTCACGCTGCTGCTGGGCGACACGCTGGACCTGAACGGCAGGCAGCAGCCGCCCAAGCCCTGGCGCCGCAAGCTGTTCGACTACCTGGAACTGGAACTGAACGTCAGCTTCGACATCAAGGCCTACCCCTGGCCGCGCGCCGAGCGCCACGCGCGCGACGGCGCCGGCCTGATCTTCGGCCTGCCGAAAACGGCCGACCGCCTGCGCGAGCTGCGCTACTCCGAGCCGGCCTCCAGCAATACGCTCTGGCTGGTCACGCGCAGCGACGCCACCTTCCCCTTCCGTACCCTGGACGACCTGCGCGGCAAGACCATAGGCGCGGTGCGCGGCTACAGCTACGGCGACGAATTCGAGCGCGGCCGCAACAGGCTGTTCCGCGTCGACGAGGACATCGCCTCGCGCGCCACGCGCCTCCAGCGCCTGCTGCTCAAGCGGGTGGACGCGCTGCTGCTGTACCAGCCTGCCACCGAAAGCCCGGCCGAAATCGAGGCCGCGCTGGACCAGTTCATCCAGCCCCACCTGAAAGACCTGACCCTGCCGCCCGGCGTGCACCTGGCCGTGCTGCCCAAGCCGCTGCAAGTGGAAAACGGCATGCACTTCGCCGTCTCCCGCAAGCACGACGACGGCATGATAGACCGCATCAACGCCGCCCTGGCGCGCCAGCGCAGGCTGGCGCAGCGCTAGCCTGCGCGAGGGAGCGCTCCCACAAGTTTTCGGTTGCCCTGCCCGGTGCACTTGGCGATAATGCACGCGCACATCGACCACAAGGAGACGCGATGAATTTGAAACTGAGCACGGGCTTACTGGCCCTGCTGGGCGCCATCAGCGCCATGGGCAACGCAGCGGCACAGGACACCGTCGTCAAGATCGGCCACAGCGGACCGCTGTCCGGCCCGCAGGCATTTTCCGGCAAGGACAATGAAAACGGCGCCCGCCTGGCGGTGGAGGAACTGAACGCCAAGCCGATCACCGTGGCCGGCAAAAAGATCAAATTCGAACTGCAGTCCGAGGACGACCAGGGCGACCCGAAAGCGGGCGTGCAGGTGGCGCAGAAGTTCATCGACGCCGGCATCAAATACGTGGTCGGCCCCTACAACTCCGGCGTGGCCATCCCCGCCTCGCGCGCCTACAACGACGCCGGCGTGATTTTCGCCACCGTGGCCACCAATCCAAAGATCACGCAGCAGGGCTACAAGGGCCTGTACCGCGTGAACGCCAGCGACACCCAGCTCGGCTCGAAGATGGCCTTGTACGCGGCGCAGGAATTGAAATTGAAGACCGTGGCCGTGATCGACGACCGCACCGCCTTCGGCCAGGGCGTGGCCGAGGAATTCAAGAAGCAGGCCAAGGCTTCCGGCATGACCGTGGCGGGCCACGAGTTCACCACCGACAAGGCCTTCGACTTCACCTCCATCCTCACCAAGCTCAAGGCCAAGAAGGTGGAGGCGATCTTCTTCGGCGGCTACGCGCCGCAGGGCGCACCGATGGCGCGCCAGATGAAACAGCTGGGCATCAATGCCAAGCTGCTGGGCGGAGACACCATCTGCACCGCCGAAATGGGCAAGCTGGGCGGCGACGCCGTGGCCGACAACGTGCTGTGCTCGCAGGGCGGCGCCATCCTGGACAAGGCGGCCAGCGGCCCGCAGTTCAAGGCGGCGTTCAAGAAGCGCTACAACCGCGATGCGGACGTGTACGCCGCGTCCTATTACGACGCCACCATGATGTACGCGCAGGCCATGCAGAAGGCCAATTCGATCGATCCGGCCAAGGTGGGCGCGGTGATCTCGTCCACCGCCTACAAGGGCGTGGCCGGCACCTACGCGTTTGACGCCAAGGGCGATATGAAGGAATCGCCGGTGACCATCTTTACGTTCAAGAACGGGCAGCCGGCGCCGATTAGCAGCTATTGATGCATGGCGGGTTACGCGCGCTCACGCGCGCTAACCCGCCCTACGATTAGCCCTACGATTAGTTAGCGGCTTTTGCTGCCGCCGCCGCTACCGGTCTCCCGGTTCATTTCCTGATCGTCCACGCTCCCGCCCTGCGTCGTACCCTTTTGGCCGCTCTGCTGGCTCTGGCCGGGACGGCTGCCGCTTTGCTGGTTCAGTTGGTCGCTCTGCTGCCCGCCTTGCTGCCCACCCTGGCGGCTGCCCTGGTTCATATCGCGGTCTTTGTCGATATCACTCTGCTTGCTAGCCATGTTCATCTCCTTGATGTTATGGATGCCTCGCCAGGCACTGCGGCAAGGTGGAGCCATGGTAGACCCGCTGCCGCTGCGCTCGCATAGGCGCGCGAGCAAGAGGCAAGTAGGACTGTTCCTACTTTCTATTGAGCGAAACACCGCTGACGGCTTCGTTCCGCCCGCACTAACCTGTAGCTTGAACTGCACAGGAGAATCCCATGCGCGCGCTTGTCTACCACTCCGCCCACGACGTCAAAGTCGACACCGTTCCCGATCCCATCATCCAGGAACCCGACGACATCATTCTTAAAATTACCGCCACCGCCATCTGCGGTTCGGACCTGCACCTGTACCGCGGCAAGGTGCCCGGCATGAAGGAAGGCGACATCATGGGCCATGAATTCATGGGCATCGTGGTGGACGCCGGCCCCGGCGTCACCGCCCTGCGCAAAGGCGACCGCGTGGTGGTGCCGTTCGTGATCGCCTGCGGCAGCTGCTTCTTCTGCGACCGCCACTTGTACTCCGCCTGCGAAACCACCAACCCCGACCGCGGCGCCATCATGAACAAGAAGGACTTGCGGCCGGGCGCCGCGCTGTTCGGCTTCAGCCACTTGTACGGCGGCGTGCCGGGCGGCCAGGCCGAGTACGTGCGCGTGCCCAAGGCCAACGTCGGTCCGATCAAGATCCCGGACACGCTGGTGGACGAGAAAGTGCTGTTCCTCAGCGATATCCTGCCCACCGGCTACCAGGCGGTGCTGAACGCCGGCGTGACCAGCGGCTCCACGGTGGCCATCTTCGGCGCCGGCCCGGTCGGCCAGATGGCGGCCGCCTGCGCCCGCATGCTGGGCGCCGAACGCATCTTCATGGTGGACCACCATCCCTACCGGCTGGAATTCGCGCGCGCCACCTATGGCGTCATCCCGCTCAATTTCGACGAAGTGGACGCGGCCGAAGCCATCATCGAAGCGACCAGCTTCCGCGGCGTGGACGCCGTGATCGACGCGGTGGGCTTCGAGGCGAAAGGCAGCGCGCTGGAGACGGCGCTCACCAGCCTGAAGCTGGAAGGCAGCAGCGGCAGCGCGCTGCGCCAGTGCATCGCGGCGGTGCGGCGCGGCGGCACGGTCAGCGTGCCGGGCGTGTACTCCGGCTTCATCCACGGCTTCCTGTTCGGCGACATCTTCGAGAAAGGCATCGGCGTGCGCGCCGGCCAGACCCATGTGCAGAAGCACATGCCGGAACTGCTGCGCTTCATCGACGAAGGCAAGCTGCACCCGGACGTGATCATCTCGCACCGCCTGCAGCTGGAGCAGGCGGCGGACGGCTACCGCATGTTCGACAAGAAGGAAGACAACTGCCGCAAGATCGTGCTGCGGCCCTGAGCCGTTACAGCGCGAAGATAGGCTTGCGGCCTTTCCACAAGCCGTTGGTGAAGTCCGGGAAATCCAGCGTCTGGAAATTCTGCGCAATGGACATCTCGGACAGCGGCGTGATGGCGCTCCACGCCACCGCGTCGTAGATATCGATCGGCATCGGCGCCTTGGCCTTCAGCGCTTCGATGAAGGCGTGGATAACGAAGAAGTCCATGCCGCCGTGGCCCGCCCCTTCCGCGCGCGACGCGTACTTGCGCCACAGCGGATGGTCGTACTTGTCCTGGTAGGACTGGAATTCTTCCCACTGGTGCGGCTTGCTCTTGCCCTCGATATGGATGGAGCGGTTGACATCCATCCACAGCCCGTCCGTGCCCTGCACGCGGAAGCCCAGCGAATACGGGCGCGGCAGCGACGTATCGTGCTGCAGCAATATCGTTTCACCGTTCTCGCAGGCCAGCGTGGTGGTGACGATGTCGCCCAGCTTGAACTGCGTCTTCGCGCTCGGATGCTGCGCGCCGCCCGGCTGCTTGACGATGTAGTCGTGCAGCCCGCGCGCTTTCGTGGCAAAGGCGTTGATGCGCGTGAAGCGGTTGCCGCGGTTGATGTTGGTGTACATCGCGCACGGGCCGATGCCGTGGCTCGGATACAGCTCGCCGTTGCGCCTGACCGAGTGCTCGGTGCGCCAGCGCGCCTCCGAGAAGCCCTTGGCACCGTATTCCAGGCCGCTGCCATAGGGCTTGGCCGGGTCGCCATTGTTGAACTTCACGGCGCGCAGGTCGTGCTGGTAGCCCCCTTGCAGGTGCACCAGTTCGCCGAACAGGCCGGCGCGCACCATCTGCAGCACCGCCATCACGTCGCGCCGGAAGCACACGTTCTCCAGCAGCATGTACGGCGTGCCGGTCTTGAGCTGGGTGTTCAGCACGTCCCAATGGTCCTGCAGGGTCACGCCGGCCACCACTTCGCAGCCCACCGCCACCTTGGCCTGCATGGCGGCGATGGCCATCTCCGCGTGCCACTCCCATGGCGTGGCGATGATGACGCCATCGAGCTTGCCGGCCTTGCCGCCGTCAAGGAGGCGGCGGTAGGCCTGCGCATCGCCGTCCTCGCCGAAGGTGGCCGGCTTGGCCTTGCCTTCCTTCTCCACCTGCTTGAGCGCGCGGCCCAGCATCACCGGGTCGATGTCGCACAGGGCCACGACCTCCACGTCGTCGCGGCGCAGCAGTTCCTTCAGCAGCACCTGGCCGCGCATGCCGGTGCCTATCATGGCGATGCGCTGCCGCTCGCCGCCGCCCGCCGCGAACGCGCGCGGCAGCAGCAGGCTGCCCGCCAGCGCGGCGCCGGCGGTGAGGAAGTGTCGTCGGTCTAGTTTCTTGTCCATCTGTTCAGCCTCGAAAATGATGTGTTGATTGTAGCGGGTCACCAGAACTTGTAGCTGGCCGAGACGGCGAACTGGCGGCCGAACAGGTTCTGGCTGTGGTTGTAGCCTTCCCAGCCGTTCGGGTCGTAGTAGGGCTGCTTGTCCAGCACGTTCTTGATGGTCAGGCCCAGGTCCAGGTTCTTCACCGGCTTCCAGCTCAGCGCCAGGTTCACCGTGGTGTACGACGGCGCGCCGTCGCACAGCGTTTCGGGCAGCGCCACGGAAGCGGCGGTGCACTTGCCCGGCGCGTTGTCCTCGTCCCACGGACCGTAGGCCCACTTGGTGCGGCCGGTGTAGTTGACGAACACGCTGGTGACGAAGTTGCGGTAGCTCCAGTCGGCATTCACGGTGGCGCGGAAGCGCGGCGAATCGTAGTAGCCCACGGTGTTGCCGTTGAAGCCCTGGCCGTTGTCGCTGCTGATGGTTTCGCGCTTGCGGATGGTGGCCGAAATGCCGGTGCCCAGCTTGCCCATGTCGCCCAGCGAGAAGCGGGTGCGCGCGTCGATGTCCACGCCGTCGATCAGCGTGCGGCCGCGGTTGGAATAGGAGTTGATCAGGCCGCCCAGGTTGCCCACCGAGTAGCGCGGCACGCCGCCCGAGCAGGACGCCGCGTTGGCCGGGTTGGCGCACATGGCGGCCACCGCCGCCATATTGCCGCGGTCGGCGTCGGTCAGCTCGCTGCGGATGGCCTGGGTGGTGCCGGCCAGCGTGGGGCCGTAGGTATCCACCAGCTGGGTGAACAGCTCGTTGAAGTCCTGGCGCACGATCTCGTTGCGGCGGTAGACGAACCAGTAGTCCACCGACACGCTGACGTCCTTGGCCGGCTGCAGCACCAGGCCCAGCGTGGAGATCTTGGCCTTTTCCGGGCGCAGTTCAGGATTCGGCGGCGTGAGGCCGCCCACGGTGGTGGAGCAGTTGGAGTTCAGCAGCGTCTTGCCCAGGTCCACATCAGTTGGCGTGACGGACTTCAACAGCATGCGCGCGATGGCGTTGGTCTCGTCGCAGCGCACGGTGTCGCGGATGCCGCCCACCTGGGCGAACACGCCGCCGGTGCCCGATTCGGCCAGGTTGGGCGCGCGGAAGCCTTCCGAGTAGGTCCCGCGCAACAGCAGCTCGGGCCGCGCGCGCCATTGCACGCCCAGCTTGGGCGCCAGGTTCGCCGGGAAGTTGGGGTACTTGTCCAGGCGCGCGGCGGCGTTCAGTTCCAGCTTGTCCGTCACCGGCACGATCACTTCGCCGAACACCGCGCCGATGGTGCGCTTGCCGTCGAACCAGGAACCGCCCTGCTGCGTGATCAGGCCGTTGGCCGCATCCGCGTTGCCGGGCGTGAGGAAGCTCTCGCGCATCAGGCTGGTGCCCACGGCGGCGCGCACTTCACGCTCGCCCAGCTTGAACAGCGTGCCTTCCACTTTTGCGTCCCAGGTAATGAGCTTGGTCCAGGACTGGATGTCGAAAGTGGGATAGGCCTCGCGCAGCAGTGCGGCATTGGCCTCGCTGATCTGGCCGAACTTGTAGGCCGGGTTGTCGGCGATGTAGGTGCGGCCGGTGACAGGGTCTTTCGTGAACGGCCCGAAGGCCTTTTCAAAGCCCTTGGTGTTGACATTGATGGTCTGGAACAGCGTGGAGTGGCTGCCCGCCACGCTCAGCGCGGTTTCGAAGTCCCAGCCGCCACCGATGCTGCCGCGCAGGCCGGCCAGCGCGCGATAGTTGTCATCCTCGTTCTTCTGGCCGAAGTGGCCGGGCGCGTCCAGCATCAGATAGTTCAGGCCTGCGGCGCCGCCCATCGTGGCCGCCATGTCGGCGCCCAGTTTGCCTTGCAGGTAGACGTTGTTCGGGCTCAGATAGGGATAGGCGAAGGTATTGAGCCTGGTGCCGGTATTGCGCGCGAACCAGTTGTTGGTGCTGCCGCTGTTGAAGCTGCGCGGGCCGTTCTCGCCGCGCAGCTTGATGTGGGTGTAGGCCGCTTCCGCAAAGCCTTCCAGGTCGCCGCCCAGCTTCATGCGGCCGCTCACGTAGGCGGTGGCGCGGTCCGAGGTGGGGCCGGTGTCCAGCGAGTAGGGCAGGTTGTTCCAGATGCAGCGCGTGCCGGAAGCTTCCGTCAGCGTGTTGGTGCAGCCGGGGACGGCGCGCTGGGTGCGGGCGTTGTTGTTGGCCTTGTCGAACACGAAGAAGGTGCCGGGGTTCAGCACGCCCGGCTCGCTGCCGGTGCCGATGCGGAAGTTGGGCACGAAGGTCGGGTTGTTGACGTAGAAGTAGTCGGGGCGCTTCAAGTAGGTGTCGGCCAGGGAGATGCGGTCGCGCTGGTAGACGTTGACGGAGCCGTAGACGTTGTAGCCGTCGGTGTTCAGATCGCCCTTGCCGTAGATCAGGCTGGCCTGGCGCTCGCCGTAGGATTTCACGTCCGGCGAGAAGTCGGCGTTGGCGCGCGCCTCCAGGCCCTGGTAGTTCTTCTTGGTGATAACGTTGATCACGCCGGCCACCGCGTCCGAACCGTAGACCGCCGAGGCGCCGTCCGTCAGCACTTCCATGCGCTCGATGGCGGCGGCCGGGATGGCGTCGATATTGACGAACATGGTCTGGAAGCCGGCCGGCGCACCATAGAAGGACAGGCGGCGGCCGTTCAGCAGCACCAGCGTGCCTTGCGCGCCGAGGCCGCGCAGGTTGGCCTGCGAGCCGCCGTCGGAGCCGGTGAACATGGAGCGGAAGTCCTGCTGCGCGGGGCGCGCGGCGGGCAGGTTGTCCAGCACTTGCAGCAAGGTGCGGGCGCCCATGTTTTCGATCTGCTTCGCGTCGATCACCTGTACAGGCGAGGCGGTTTCGGCGTTGATGCGCTTCAGGCTGGAGCCGGTCACTTCGACCCGCGTGATCTTCTCGCCCTTGTCGTCCACTTCGTCGGCGGCCAGCGCGGACGAAGCCAGTCCCACCGCCACCATCGCGGCCATCAGTTTTTTCAATTGCATGGTTATCTCCCTTTTATAAGTGGTTTGTTATCGTGAGGCTGCAAGCGCCCCTCCCCGGTCCGCAGAGGGGTTCGTTGCTGGTAAAGACGGGTTACGGTCAGCGTGGCTGGACGGTGGCGCCCTCTGTGCCTATCAGCACGGCATTGGCCCAGTTGCCGCACACCTGCGCGGGCTTGCTGCCGCGCGCGCCCAGGGTGCGCAGGCTGACCTGGCTTAGTCCGCGCACGTCGATCTCCGGCTTGACCACGGCCGGCGCGCTGATCAGGCCACTGTCGTACAGCAGGCGTTCGCCGCTCCAGACCTGGAACTGCAGGCCGCCCGCGCTGCGGCAGCTGTCGTCCACGCCCAGGTCGGCGCGCAGCAGTTTCCAGTTGCCTTTCAACTCCAGGTCGACGCGGCCGGCCGGTCCCATGCCGAGGCCCTTGCGGAACCGCAGGCCGTTCATGCGCATTTCGGCGGCCTTGTTTGCAGGCTGCGTTGCGGGCTGCGTTGCGGGCTTGTCGCGGGTGACCGTCTTCGGCAGCGCCAGGTCGGACAGGTAGCGTTGCAGTTCCGGACCATCCGGCAGCTGGTGCTCCATCACGCGGAATTCGGACAGCGTAATGGGCGACACTTCGCTTGGCACGGCGGCGTTGAAGGCGCGCGCCGGTGCACCGCCCGGCTGCACGGCGGTCACCATCGGGTCGGTGCTGGCTGCCGCGTCGCCCTCGGGGTTCTGCGTGCTCAGGACGCGGAAGCGCAACAGACGGCCGGCTGCAGGCGGGAAGCTGATAGCTTGCGCGCCCTGCTGGAGTTTCAGCTGGCCGCGCTTGATGGGCGCGCCCCAGTCGCCGTTGTTATCGCCGAGATAGATTTCGTATTCGCGGATCTGGCCGTGCTTCCAGTGCTCGCCGGTGCGCGGCGCCACTTCGATGCCGTCGATCAGGCGGCGCTCGGTGAAGCCGATCACCCACTCGTGCGGCCCGCCCTGCATGGCCGGGCTGCGCGGCGTGCGGAACCAGGTCTCGGGCTTGCCGTCGAAGGCGTTCTCCAGGGGATGGCCGGTTTCCTCGGCCGGGCGGTTCAGCACCATCATCGCGTCCGCCGTGAGCGCGCGGCCGGCGGCTGGCGCGGCGGGGAAAGCGTCGTCAGCTTGCGCCAGCGCCGCAGGCACGGCCTGCACGCTGACGAGCAGCGGCTGGCGGATGTCCTGCTTCACCGTCTTCACGTGCAGCGTGCCAAGGCGGTCCGCCGGGTCGAAGTACCAGCCCTCGGCGGCAGCATCGAACGCGGCGCGGCCGGCCAGCGCTGGCAATGCCCGCGCCGGCGCCGTGTCCGCGCCGCCGGCAGCGACCTGCACGCCCGCCGGCTTCCGCCGTGCCAGCAAGCGCAGCGCATAGCTGCGGTGCGCTTCCTGTCCCGCGTAGCTGCCCTTCACCGCGCCGACTTCCACGCGCACGCCGTCCGTTGCGGCTTGCATGCGGATAAGCTGCTCGCTGAACGCCCCCTCCTGATACTGGCGGCTATTGCCGTCATCCTCATACAGCGTGAACTCCGAATCGCCGGGCGGGTACAAGTCCAGCGTCAGCTGGTCCTTCGGCTTCTCGCCGTCGAACAGCACCTCCGGATACATCGGCAGGATGGCGCCTGCGCGGACGAACACCGGCAGCTTGTCCAGCGTGACCTGCAAATCGATATCGCGCCCGCCCGCCCCGGCGGTAGCCTGGCGCCCGTCCCAGTAATCGAACCACTGTCCCTGCGGCAGATGGATAGCCTTGCGCCAGCCCGCGCTCACCGCCTGGCTGCGGTACACCGGCGCCACCAGCAGATCGCGCCCCAGCAGGTACTGGTACTTGTAGGCCTCGGTGTAGGCCGCAGGATCGCCGGGGTTATCCCACATCAGCCCCCGCACCAGCGGCGCGCCGCTCTGCTCCGCCTCGCGCATCAGCGTGTACATATACGGCGTGAGGCGCAGCTTGAGCTTCAGGTAGCGGCGGTTGATGCTGCGGTACGGCTCGCCGAACCACCACGGATGCTTGCGTTCCGCCGCCGCCCAGCCGGACATCCCCATCAGCACCGGCGTGAACGCCTTCCACTGCAAGTCGCGCGTATAGGTTTCCGGGCTGCCGCCGAAGATGGCGTCCACGTCGCCGGTGGCATAAGCCTGGCCGGACAGGCCCGAGCCGATCAGCGTCGGGATATGCCAGCGGATATAGTCCCAGCTTGCGCTCTGGTCGCCGGTCCACGTGACCGCGTAGCGCTGCGTGCCCGCCCAGCCCATCACCGTCAAGATGAAGGGGCGGCCATCGGAATTGTTCAGGATGCCGTCATAGGCCGACTTGTTCGCGTCCAGCGAGAACTGGTAGCCCTTGCCGGTCCATGCCACGTCCAGCTTCTGCGCGCGGGTGCCTGCGGTACCCACTTCCCACGCCATTTTCTCCACGCCGTTCTCGGTCCACAAGCCGGTACGGAAGCCGTACTTGGCCAGTCCCTGCACCGTCTCCGGCAGGTTCGTGTAGCCGCAGCCGTAGCCGTCGTTCGGCAGTATCCAGCCACCCGGCATGTCGTGCTCGCGGTAGCGGCGCGCCACCGACTCCACCACGTCCGGCGTTTTGCCGGTAGGGCCATCCGACCAGTCCTTCGGCACAGTGCCCGGCTTCTTCACATTGTCGCCGTCGTTGTAGCAATCGGCGTCGCCGTATTCCAGCGCCCAGCGCGGCAGCATGCGCGCGCGGCCGGTCCATTCGGTGTAGCGCGCCAGCACGTCGCGCATGGTTTTGCCGACGAAGTAGTAAGCATCGAACCGCGCCTCCGCGTGCTCCAGCGAGATCTGCTCATTCTGGCGCAGGTCGTAGCTGCCGTCCGACCAGGTATTGCGCAGCATGCCCCAGCCGCGTGAACTCATGAGAAAAGGCGCGGGACTCGGACGGTCGCCCTCCTCCCAGCCGCCCGAATACGACACCTGCAGCTGCTTGCCCTTGAATTCAAAACGCCCGTTCTGCTGGCCGCCGCCGAAGAAGCGCTCCGACTTGTCGCTCGACAGGGTTTGTACGGTCTGCTTCGCGCCCAGTTCCAGCGGCTGCACCTCGCTCCACAGCGGCACGCTGTCGCCGGCGCGGTACAAGGTGAAACGCAGCGGCTTGCGGTCGATGCGCAGGGACAGCGCGTCGGTGCTGATCAGGATATGCCCCGGCTGCTCGCTCACGCTGTGCCTGACCTGCGCGGCCGGCGCAGCCACCACGATGGCGGCAGCCTTGTCGCCCGCGCCCGTCAGTCCCGCCCCTTTGGGACCGGCCCAGATACGCACCACATCGGCGCGCGGCAAGCTAAGCTGTATTACGGCGCCGGTATCGGTGACCAGGTCCCATTGCTGGCCGCTGGCGGCAATGCTGCGCAAATTGCCGATGGGCGCCGCCAGCAGCGGTGCGCTGGACAGGATGCAAGCCACGCCAAGAACAGTTGAAAGACGTTTCATATCGAAAGTTTTTATGTGTCTGATACGATCACTCTAGAAACAAAAGCAAGCAAGGTCAACAAAAAGAAAGCGAAAACTCCAAAAAATGGCTAAATCGGCAGAACATTCCGCTCTATTTCTTTCGTTTTGTAATTTTATTGCGCTGCATACTTTCGATTTCGTCGCGAAACGGCCACAGGAACGGGCCGGCTGCGTTAGATTTGGCCTCTTAAAACTTTCTTTTATCTTTCGTATTTGACAGTTCGAAATTTACCACTTATGATTTCTACGACTCCAACCCATTATTTCTTTCGATGACTACCCTACTGCAGCGTGCTCCCCAAGACTGGCGTGATATCGGCGGCCTCGATACCGCCGAAGAAATCGTCCACCAGCCGGCCGTGTGGCGCGAACTGGCCGCCAGCCTGGCCGCGGAACAGGCCCGCGTGGCGGCCTTCCTCGGCGGCTGCCTGGGCGATCCGCGCCAGCGCGTGATCCTCACCGGCGCGGGCAGCTCGGCCTATGCGGGCGAAATCATCGCCGACGAACTGAATGCCGCCTGGCCGGCGCAAGTGCGTGCCGTGGCCACCACCAGCCTGCTCACGCATCCGGAGCTGTACCTGGAGGCGGACGCGCCGACCTTGCTGGTGTCCTTCGCGCGCAGCGGCAACAGCCCTGAGAGCACGGCGGCCGTGAGCCTGCTGCGCGACCTGGTGCCCGGCGCGCGCTTCCTGAACATCACCTGCAACGCCGACGGCCAGCTGGCGCAGCAAGGCGCCAGCGACGCCGCCGTCTGCAATCTGCTGATGCCGGCCGCCAGCTGCGACCGCGGCTTCGCCATGACCAGCAGCTTCACCTGCATGCTGCTGGCCGCGCTGTGCATGCTGGGCCGCGAGCCGCAGCTGGAACGCCTGGCACAGCTGGCCGCGCTGGGCGAGCAGGCGCTGCGCGAATGGGCGGCTCCGCTGGCCACGCTGGGCGCGCAACCGGTGTCGCGCGTGGTCTACCTCGGCAGCGGGCCGCTGGAAGCGCTGGCAAAGGAAGCCGCGCTGAAAATCCTGGAACTGACCGGCGGCCGCGTGCTGGCGGTGGCCAACAGCCCGCTCGGCTTCCGGCACGGCCCGAAAGCCATGCTGGACGCGGAAACCCTGGTGCTGATGTTCCGCAGCTCCAAGCCGCTGGCGCGCCAGTACGAACAGGACCTGCTGCAGGAGCTGCAACGCGAAAAAGTGGCGGGCCGTTGCCTCACAGTGGGCTGCGGCGCGCACATCGGCATCGACGCGCCGGCGTGGCCGGACGCCTGGCTGGCGCCATTGTGGCTGCTGATGGCGCAGCAGTACGCGCTGCACCAGTCCGCGCTGCTGCAACTGCGTCCCGACAATCCATTCACCGGCGGCACGGTCAACCGCGTCGTCCAGGGCGTCACCATTTACCGCCATGACCAATTCTGAACCACGCGGCTACCACGGCATCGATATCGGCGGCAGCAAGATCGAGCTGGTGGCCTTTGCTGACAGCGCCGGCGGCTTGGCCGAAGTCCACCGCGAGCGCATCGCCACGCCCGGCACCGACTTCGACGCCTTCGTGCAGGAGCTGGCGGCGCTGGTGCAACGCGGCGACGCGGCGCTCGGCATGCGCGCGCCTGCCGGCATCGGCCTGCCCGGCATCCTGGACAGCGCCACCGGCCGCCAGCTCAGCTCCAACGTGCCTGCGCTGAACGGCCGCCTGGTCGCCTCTGCCCTGCAGGACGCCCTGCAGCGCCCCATCGCCATCGGCAACGACTGCCAGTGCTTCGCCCTGTCCGAAGCCCACGGCGGCGCGGCGCACGGCCTGGCCAGCATGTTCGGCGCCATCATCGGCACCGGCGCGGGCGGCGGCTATTGCGTGGAAGGCCGCCTGCTGCGCGGCATGAACGGCATCGCCGGCGAATGGGGCCACTGGCCCGTGCCCGCGCCGCTGCTGATCCAGCACGCCGTACCGATACTCGATTGCCCTTGCGGCCGCAGCGGCTGCATGGAGCGCTACGTGTCCGGCCCCGGCATGAGCAAGCTGCACGCCCATTTCGGCGGCGGCAAGGACGGCGCGGGCGACACGCCGCTGGCCATCGTGGCGCGCGCCCAGGGCGGCGACAGGATCGCCGAGCAGACGCTGGCCGTGCACCTGGACCTGCTGGCCCACGCGCTGGCCACGCTGGTGATCTCGCTCGACCCGCACGCCATCGTGCTGGGCGGCGGCCTGTCCCAGCTGGCGCACCTGTACGAGCGCCTGCCTGCCGCCGTGCGCCGCCACCTGTTCGCCGGCGTGCAGGTACCGCCCATCCTGCCGCCCCGCTTCGGCGACGCCGGCGGCGCGCGCGGCGCCGCCCTGCTGGCAAAACAACTGTTCGACCAACCAACGACTGCGTGAGCACCATGACCCTACCTGCACCCTCGTCCCCCATCCAGCAAGTGGTCGCCGCACACCGGCGCGGCGCGGCGGCCGGCTTGTACAGCGTTTGCTGCAGCCACCCGCTGGTGCTGCGCGCGGCCATGAAAGTGGCGGCCTCCTACGGCACGCTGCTGCTGGTGGAAGCCACCTCCAACCAGGTGGACCAGTTCGGCGGCTACACCGGCATGACGCCGGCCGTCTTCCACGGCTACGTGCAGGACATGGCGCGCGAAGAAGGCTTCCCGCGGGAGATGCTGGTGCTGGGCGGCGACCATCTCGGCCCCAACGCCTGGCAGCACCTGGACGCCGCCAGCGCCATGCGGAATGCCGACACGCTGATCGCCGCCTACGCGGCAGCGGGCTTCCACAAGATCCACCTCGACTGCAGCATGCGCTGCGCCGACGACCCGGCCATCCTCAGCGACGAAACCATCGCCGCGCGCTCGGTGCGCC
Organism: Pseudoduganella sp. UC29_71; assembly: GCF_042693265.1. Lineage (NCBI taxonomy): Bacteria > Pseudomonadati > Pseudomonadota > Betaproteobacteria > Burkholderiales > Oxalobacteraceae > Pseudoduganella > Pseudoduganella sp. UC29_71. The sequence continues at coordinate 4,850,655 of NZ_CP170549.1, forward strand.
TGGCCATCGTGGCCGAAGCGGCCGCCGAACAGGCCGGCCTGCCGCCGCCGGTGTACGTGATCGGCACGGAAGTGCCGGTTCCCGGCGGCGAAGCGGAACTGGCCAAGGCCGGCGCCGTGACTTTGCCCGCAGCGGCGGCGCGCACGCTGGACGTGCACCGCAAGGCCTTCCTCGACGCCGGCCTGCACGCCGCCTGGCGCCGCGTGGTGGCCATGGTGGTGCAGCCCGGCGTGGACTTCGACCACAGCCACATCCAGCACTACGACGCCGCGCAAGCGGCCGCGCTGTCCGCCTTCGTGGCCAGCCAGCCAGGCCTCGTGTTCGAAGCCCACTCCACCGACTACCAGCGCGAAAGCGCGCTGCACGAGATGGTGCGCGACCACTTCGCCATCCTCAAGGTCGGCCCCGCCGCCACCTTCGCGCTGCGCGAAGCCATGCTGTCGCTGTGCCGCATCGAAGAAGAACTGGTGCCGGCCGGCCAATGCTCGCGCCTGATGCAAGTGCTGGACGAAGTGATGCTGGCGCAGCCGCGCCACTGGAGCAAGCACTATCCGGGCAGCAGCGCCGAACAGCGCCTGCTGCGCCGCTACGGCCTGAGCGACCGCTGCCGCTACTACTGGGGCGAAGCGCCAGTGGTGGCCGCGGTCGATACGCTGTTCGCCAACCTGGACGCGCTGCAGATCCCACTGTCGCTGCTCAGCCAGCACCTGCCCGAGCAGTACCTGGAAGTGCTGCAAGGCCAGCTGCCCGCCAGCGCCAGCGCGCTGGTGCAGCACAGGATCGGCCGCCTGCTGGCGCAGTACGCGCGCGCCTGCAACCGCAATGCGGCGGGCGGGGCAGGCGCAACGATGGCGGCCGGCGCATGCGCCGAGGCCTCCACCAGCAGCGCATCGATCTGTTAAGCTCGACGTTTTTTAAAGTCGACCGAGACGCCACCATGCGAAATACCAGCCAACGCCGCGCATCCATCCTGCAAATGCTGACCCAATACGGCTCCGTCCAGGTGACGCCGCTGGTGGAGCAGTTCGGCGTATCGGCGGTGACCATCCGCAGCGATCTGACCGCACTGGAAAGCCAGGGCGTGGCCACGCGCAGCCACGGCGGCGCCACCCTCACCCGCACGGCCGTCACTGAGCAAAGCATCCACCAGAAGGACGCGTTGAACCAGCAGCAGAAGGACCGCATCGGCGCACTGGCGGCCACGCTGGTGCAGCCGGGCGAAAACATCATCATCGATTCCGGCACCACCACCATCTCGCTGGCGCGCCACCTGCACGACGCGCAGGACGTGACGGTGCTGACCAATGGCCTGAACATCGCCTGGGAACTGGCCAGCGCGCCGGGCGTGGACCTGATCATGACCGGCGGCCTGCTGCGCAAGCAGTCGCTGTCGATCCAGGGCGCGCAGGCCGAAGCCACGCTGCAAGCCTACAGCTTCGACAAGCTGTTCCTCGGCGTGGACGGCTTCGACCTGCAGTTCGGCGTCACCACGCACCACGAAGCGGAAGCGAGCCTGAACCAGAAAATGGTGGAGCGCGCGAAAAAAGTCATCGTCCTCACGGACGCCTCCAAGTTTGGGCGCGTCAGCCTGCACCGCATCGTGCAGCTGAACCGCGTCCACACCGTCATCACCGACGCCAGCATCAGCCCCGAGTACAGCCAGGGGCTGCGCGACGCAGGCGTCGAATTACTCATAGCGGAATAGAGCGTGCTAAGCGGCAGAATACTTACCCCCACAGGTTGGATCACAGGCAGCATCGGCTTCGGCCAACGCATCCAGCAAATACAGGAAGACCCTGCCGCAGCAAGCGGGCTGACAATACTGCCCGGCTTCGTGGACCTGCACGTGCACGGCGCCGCCGGCGTCGACATCATGCAGGGCGGCGACGCCGGCGCCACGGTGGCCCGCACCCACGCGCGCCACGGCACCACCTCCCTGCTGGGCACCACGCTCACCGCCAAGGAAGCGTCGATCCGGCGCGCGCTGGCCGGCCTGGCCGGCGTGATCGCCGAGCGCCCCGCCGGCGGCGCGCGCATGCTGGGCGTGCACCTCGAAGGCCCCTTCCTCAACCTGCACCGCCTCGGCGCGCAGCCGCCGGACGTGATGGTGGCCAGCATGGAACTGGTGCGCAGCCTGAACGGCGTCGCCCCGATCCGCGTGCTGACGATGGCGCCCGAAGTGGACGGCCACCTGGCGCTGATCCCGCGGCTCAAAGCCATGGGCATCCGCGTGCAGATCGGCCACAGCGCCGGCACGTACGAGGATGGCGTGGCCGCGCTGAACGCGGGCGTGGCCGGCTTCACGCACCTGTTCAACGGCATGAGCGGCATGGACCACTACCACCCCGGCATGGTGGGCGCCGCGCTGGCGCATGCCGAATACGCCGAAGTGATCCCGGACCTGATGCACGTGAGTCCGGGCGCATTGCGCAGCGCGCTGCGCACCATCCCGCGTCTGTACGGCATCACCGACGCCACCAGCGCCACCGGCATGCCGGACGGCGAATACGCGCTCGGCACCCAGCGCGTGTTCAAGTGCCTGGGCTGCGTGCGCCTGGCCAGCGGCTCGCTGGCCGGCAGCGTGCTCACCATGGACCAGGCGCTGCGCAACTTCGTCGGCCTGGGGCTGGACCTGGCCGACGCCTCCCACCGCCTGTCGCTCTACCCGGCCGACTACCTCGGCGAAACGGAGCGCGGACGCCTGGCGCCCGGCGCCTGGGCCGACATGGTGGTGCTCAACGCCGAGCTGCAGCCGGTCGCCGTCTATGTCGAAGGCGAAGCCATCGACCTTTCCCCAACCTAGTCCGCACGGAGCCACGATGTCCATCGCCCAGCCAGCCGCACCCGCAACGCCAACGCGCGCCAAGCGCTTCATGCTGTTCATCGCCGGCATGGGGGGCCTGCTGTACGGGATAGACGTCGGCATCATCGCCGGCGCGCTGCCCTATCTTGAATCGACCGCCTCGCTGGCGTGGAAGCTCAGCGCGCAGCAGCTCAGCTTCATCGTGGCGGCGGTGCTGCTGGGTTCCGTGCTGTCCTCGCTGTTTGCCGGCGCGCTGGCGGACCTGATCGGGCGGCGCTGGGCCATGGCCCTATCGGGCCTGCTGTTCACGCTCAGCATCCCCCTGATCGCGCTGGCGGACGGCTACACGCCGCTGCTGCTGGGGCGCCTGCTGCAAGGCATCAGCGGCGGCCTGATCGGCGTGGTGGTGCCGCTCTACCTGGCCGAATGCCTGCACGCCTCGCAGCGCGGCCGCGGCGCCGCCCTGTTCCAGCTGCTGCTCACGATAGGCCTGGTGGCCGCCGCCGCGATCGGCCTGGCGCAGGCGCACTCGGTGGACGCCGTCACGGCCGCCGCGCAGGCCCTGCCCGAAACCGAGCGCGCCGCCACCGTCTTCGCCGCCAAGGACCACGCCTGGCGCAGCATCTTCTGGATGTGCCTCACGCCAGGCCTCGTGTTCACCGCCGGCGCGCTGCTGCTGGCCGAATCGCCGCGCTGGCTGGCCCGCCGCGGCCGCACGGAGGCCGCCCTCGCGTGCCTGCTGCGCACCCGCCCCGCCGCCGAAGCGCAAGCCGAGCTGCAAGCCATCCTGCAAGCCCAAGCCGCCCCCGTCGCCGCTGCGCCTGCCGCCTCCGCAGTTCCCGCGCGCCCGACTGCCGCGCATGCCACAGCGGCCATCCCCGCCTCCCCGGCCGCCCCGATGGCGGCAGCTGCCACCGGTGCGGGTAGCGCCGCCGCCAGCGACCCGCTGCTCAGCCGCCGCTACCTGCTGCCCTTCCTGCTGGCCTGCCTGGTGCTCGCACTGACGCAAGCGACCGGCATCAACTCCATCCTGGCCTACGTGGTCAACATCCTGAACCAGGCCGGGCTGCCGGGCGCCACCGCCAACATGGCCGACGTCGGCCTGAAGGTGGTCAACGCCGTCATGACCGTGGTAGCCGTGGTGCTGGTCGACCGCAAAGGCCGCAAATTCCTGCTGATGCTAGGCAGCGGCGGCATCGTCATCGCCCTGCTGGCCGCCGGCCTGCTGTTCCGCAGCGCCGAATCCGGCCAGCGCGACGTGCGCCCCGCCCTCGAGTCCCGCATCCACCAAAACAGCCTCGCCCTGCGCCTCGACAATTCCACCCTGCAATCCCTCTCCACCGCCACCTCCACCTCCACCGCCACCTCCAGCCAGGCTGAGCCGCATTCGGGGTCAGACCCCGGATGCGGCTCAGGCCGCCAGCGCCAGTGTCCGCCGGAGCAGCTGGTGGTGGCGTATGCGTACGGGCCGTTTACCGAATGTGCAGACGCGCCGCAGCGATGATGCGGCGCTGCCGGAATTGCGCATGACGCGCGAGGATACGGTGCAGCCGGATAGCGTGATCGGCGCGTTCTTCCGACGCCTGCACTTGAATCCGTTCGCGGACCCGGCCGAGGGCGCGAGCGCGCCGCTGCGCATCGAGAAGGCTTATCTGGCCCAGGTGCCGCCCGCTACGCACGGCTGGCAGGTGGCGCTGGCCATCTTCTTGTTCGTGGCCAGCTTCGCGGTTGGTCCGGGCGTGTGCGTGTGGCTGGCGCTGTCGGAGCTGATGCCCACGCGCATACGCTCGAACGGCATGAGCATCGCCCTGCTGATCAACCAGTTTGTGTCGACGGTGATTGCGGCCGTGTTCCTGCCGACCGTGGGCCAGCACGGCTACGCAACGATGTTCTTCTACGGCGCCGGCTGCGCGGTGCTGTACTTCCTCACCGCCGCCTTCCTGCTGCCGGAAACCAAAGGGAAAACGCTGGAAGCGATCGAAGCGCACTTCGACCGCAAGCGCGCGGCTTAAGGGTAAGGCTACGGCTAGGGTCAGGGGCTACCTAGTTCCCGGCGCGCGGGCGGATGCTGCGGCTGACACTGTCCCACAACGCCACCGCCTGCTCCTGGCTCAAGCCGCTCTCGCCGCGCCGGCCCGCGTCGAACTCCAGGTGCAGCGACGGCTGCAGCGGCCCGGGCGCCGGACGGCGCGTCTCCAGCGCGAAGCTGTATTGCTTGCGCGGGCTGTCGTCTTCCGGCTGTATCCACGCCAGCCATTCCTGCGCGTGCATGCCGGCCACCTGCAACTCGCCCTTGCGCAGCACTTTGGGATGCGCGCCCATGCGGGTCAGCAGCGAATCGCCGCCGCTCACGCGCTGCAGCAGCGACTTGCTCTCGTCCGGCGCATATGTGTCCACCACCACCGACACCTGCACCTCCGGCGCGGCCTTGCTGCGGAAACTGAGCTTGCCGTATTCGCCGGCGTAGCGCCCGTTCACCACTACCGGTCCGAGGCAGAAGCCCCTGGGCGCCTCGCCCGCCTTCTCGACGTGCCCGGCGAATTCCACCAACCGCGCCTCCGCCTTCACGTAGCTGTTCTCGTACGAATCGGTGGAGGCGACGATGTAGACGCCGTCGCGCAGCAGATGCAGCTCGTCGTTGTAGGCGTCGTCGATCTCCATCACGCGGAAGATCACGGCTTCCTTGCTGACGCGGATCACCTCCTTGAGCACATTGCTCGCCTTGCGGCCCGCCGCCAGCAGCGCGCCCCGGCGCAGTTCCACCTGGCGCTGGAATTCGGCCGCGTCCACGCCGGCGGCTTTCACCACCACGTCGATGGGCGCGCCGGCGTCGGTCAGGCCGGCCGGCGTGAAGATCGAGGACGATCCCATCGCCTGCTCGAAATCCTTGGGTAGTTCCATTTGATGCCGTCCCATGCACACGGCACGGACTTCCTTGCTGATAGGCGCCACAGGTTTAGCCTCCACCAAAGAGCAGGCCGTCAGCAGAACGGCCATGCCCGATAAAAGTATTTTCTTCATACCAGCCTTGCGATAGCCGCGATCTTGGTGATCGCGTAGTGCGTGACCTTTTGCGCGATGGCGTCGCCGTAGGCCGGTTCGTGTTCGAATCCGCTTAGCTTGAACTGCTGCTTGATGTTGCCGCCGCCCGCCTTGCGCGGCGCGCGGCCCGAACTGGCAGGCACCGTGCCGTCACCATTCCCGTCCTGCATGCCGCAGGAGATTTCATAGTAACTGGTTTCGTACACATGGCCACCGCCGTAGCCGGAGTAATCAGGCATGAATTCGGTCTTGCCGCCCATGTACAGCTTGTTGCTGCCGTCGGTGCGCACCTGGTCGTTGCCGTAGGCGAGCGCGCCCGCCAGGTCCGGCGCCTTCCCGCCGGGCGACATGCCGCGCTTCATCTGCCAGTGTATCTTCTCGAAGCTGTCGTAGCCGTCGCCGTCGCCCACTTTGCCGCCGTAGAACACATAGGTCTGCGCGTGGTACTGGCCGGCCAGCTCGTCGTGGAAGGCCTTGGCCAGCTTGACGTTCTTGGCGAATTCGTTCCACTTGATGGCCAGGCCGTCCTTGGGCGACAGCCATTCTTCGCGTACCAGCCCCCACCACGCGGAGCGCTCCAGGTAGATTTCCGTGTACGGATCGGCATTGGGCAGCGGCGGCGCGGGGTGGCCCTTGTCGTCCTTGATGTTGAGCCAGTGCGGGCCGTATTCGGCCGACGGCAGCAGCTGCAGCGCGCCCGGCGCCTGCGCGAACACCGCCGTCACCTCGCGCCCGTTGGAGCCGATCACCAGCCCCGCCGTGAAGCTCTCCTCGCGCATGCCGACTTTGCAGCGCCGGTAGGCCACCGCCGCGCCCACGGCCGGCATCACGCCGTGCACGATGCCGGCGATCTTGTCGGCCATGCCGTCCAGTTGCGCGCAGCTGCGCGCCACCAGGCCGCCCATCGAGTGCGTCACCAGGATCACCTGTTCGCACTTGTAGGCGCCCTTGTTGTTCTCGGCGATGACTTCGGCGATGCGCTCCTTGAGCGCCTCGGCCGCCTGCGTGTTGGAGGCTAGCCAGTTGTAGCCGCAGGCGTACACCGGGAAGCGGCACTTGGCGCGCTTGAGCAGCTCGTCCGACAGGATGGGCGCGGTGACGTGGTTGTCCTCGGCCACGCGCGGCAGGCCGCTCATGTCCATCGAGATGCCGGGATACAGCTTGCGCGGCGGCGGCTTCTCGCCCGGCTTGGGCGCGGCGCTGACGGAGGTATAGGAGAAGTCGCCCCAGTAGGCCGGGTCGTACCCTTCGCCGTTCATCTTCTGCTCCAGCCACAGCAGGAATTTGTGATAGCTGGCCTCGGACACCTCGCCCCAACCGCGCTGGAGGAAATGCGCCTTGTCGCGGATGGTGCCCACGCCCTTTTTCGGCACGGCGCCTTCGCGGTAGACCTGGGTGCGTTTGGGATGCAGCACCTTCTGGCGCGTTCCCGAGCCGCGCTTGGCCCACATCATGGCCAGGCCGAGCGGCGCGCCGGCGGTCTTGTTCAGCACCCAGACTTCGTCGCCTTCGGTGCTGGCCAGGTCGGAGCCCATGATGCCCGGCACGAACACGATGGGCAGGATGTGCGACGGCGGCATGGTGAGCTTGACCGCGTCCGCCAGCATGGAGCTGGTCGTCTGCCACGCGAACGTCGGCATGCCCCTGGCATCCGGTATGCCGATCTGGCTGCGCTCTTTATCCTCAGGCACGCTCGCCATCAGCCCGCTCTCACTCTCATCATGCTAGTTTCGTCCCGCTCGCGTAGTTGTTTAATTCTACATAATTTACGCGATTCAAGAAAAACGTGCCGCGCGGCTGAGCTAGCGTGCAGGGCCTTTGAACAGCAGCCACAGGCAGAACGCGCTTTCGCCGACCAGCGCCGGCAGCAGGATGGCGGGGAACAGCATGCTGGCCAGCGGCGGGCTGAGCACCATGGCGAAGCTGTTGACCAGGTAGCAGGCGCCGGCCAGCTGCATCAGCACGCCGATGGCCTTGGGGATGTAGCCGGACTTCCAGATCAGGTAGCCGACAATCAGGATCTCCACGCCGAAGAAGATCAGCGCCAGGCCGAAGGCCTGCGCGTGCGACACCACCGTGAGATAGGCCATGGTGTGCAGCTGCGGCAGCGCTGCCGGCGGCAGGTATTTGGCCATCGCCAGCGTGTCGAGCATGGCTTGCAGCTGCAGCGCGCTGACGCTTTCCACCGCCAGCGAGGTAATGGCAAACAGCACCACCAGCAGGCTCAGGTTTTTGCTCACGGGCCGCAGCAGCACGTAGAAAATCCACGTCAGCGCCACCGCGCACAGCAGCAGGAACATCTGGCCGGCCACGCCCAGGCGCCACAGCCATTCGGCAGCCTGGATGCGGCGCACGGTGGCTTCGGGATCGCCGCCCACCACCAGCGTGCCGCGCACGTAGGCCTCGCCCAGCAGGCCGATCACGATGATGATCAGGTAGAGCACGCCGCCCAGCCGCGCGTAGGTTTGCAGCGCTGCGCGCGGCGGATGCATGATGCTGCTGCCGTCCATACGTTCTCCCGGTGAGGGACTGCGATTATTCGACTTGCTTGAGAATTTTTTCAACCGACGCGACGCTGGCCGACAGCTTGGCCACCTCGGCCTGCATGGCGGCCAGGGTGGCTTGCTGCGCCGCCTGCGCCTGCACGGCTTTCTCGGCCAGCGCACTGTAGGCCGCGTCGCTGTGGGCGCGGGCGCGCGCGGCAACCGCCGCCGAGAAATACTTCATGCCGAAGATGACCACCGCCGCTCCCAGCGGCAGGCAGATCGTCAACAGGTATATGCTTTCAGACATGGCAAACCTCTACTGTTCGTTGTGGACTTTGAGTGTCTTCGCCATCTCCGCGATGGAAGCCGGCGTGAGCTCGATGCTAAAGCTGCTGGGTTCGAAATAATTGAGGGCCTTGCCGTCGTTCGACAGTTCCATCTGGCTCACCACCAGGCCCGCCTCCTCCAGCTTCTGCAAATGCAGATGCAGCAAGGGCCGGCTGATGCCGAGCTCGCGCGCCAGCTGGCTCACGTAGTTGCGCCCGCCCGCCACCAGCGCCGCAATAATGCGCAGCCGGTGCGGATTGGCCAGCGCTGCCAGTACCGCCAGCAGTTGGTCGCCTTCGAGGGATGGTTTCTTTGCGCTCACATGTCAACAATATCTTACACGTGATACAAGGTCAAGCAGATTCAAAGGAGTAAGATTCACTTATGCAAGTCATTGCGGAGATCGGCGATGTCATACGAGATCGTGCATACGTTCGGCAGCACCACCTACTTCATCTTCGTTCTGCTGTTCCTGTGGGCAAGCCGCGTCCCGAGGACCAACTCCGGGGCCGGCTGGTGGGCCGTCTCCATCTCCTGCGCGCTGCTGGCGCGCCTGGGCCTGTTCGTGCTGCTGGCGGCGGCGAACCAGCGCCTGGCCATTGCCGTCTACATCATGTTCAATGTGCTGGAAAAGCCTTTCCTGATGACGGGACTGGTGCGCTTCCTGAACCTGAGCGTGAGGATGCGCTGGTTCTGGACAGCCGCGCTGGCCGCCGAGGCGTGGCTGTGCCTGGCGCTGGCTGCCGATTTCCCGTCATGGGCGCGCACCCTGGGTTACGCGCTGGTCAATGCCGGCTTCATGCTCTGCATGGCCGGCTTCCTGCTGAAACGCCGCGCCGAGTTCCCCGCCTGCCGCTGACCGTCGCCGCGGCCGCCTGCGCCGCGCTGGCGGTGCACTGGCTGGCCGCGCCGCTGGTGCTGTATCTGTTCCCCAGCTGGTTCCGCAACGGCTTTGTGCTCGGCACGGTCCTGGTGCTGGTGCAGTACCTATCGCTGCTGGCCGCCGTGCTGGCGCAGTTCCAGTCGCGCCTGCTGGAAGCTGAAAGCAAGGCGCTGGACCTGGCTTTCCTCGATCCGCTCACTGGCTTGAATAACAAGCGCCACGTGCACACGCTGTTCGACCAGGCCCTGGTGCTGGCCACCCGCCCGCACCAGGTGGTGGCCGTGTTCTACATCGACCTGGACAACTTCAAGCCCATCAACGATACGGCGGGCCACGCGGCCGGCGACGAAGTGCTGAAAACGGTGGCGGCCCGCCTCAAGGGCAGCACCCGCAGCACCGACATCTGCGCGCGCGTGGGCGGCGACGAATTCGTGGTCATCGGCACACAGCTGGACAGCGAGGAGCAGGCGGAAGGAATCGCCAGGAAGCTGCTCGCCCAGCTGACCATGCCGGTGCTCGTGAACGGCCGGAGCCACGCGCTGGGCGCCAGCATCGGCATCGGCCTGCATCCCCGGCACGGCAGCACGCTGCCCGAGTTGATGCAGTGCGCGGACCAGGCCATGTATTACGTCAAGCGCAACGGCAAGAGCGGCTGCGGAGTTTTCCAGGGAGCGCCGGCCGCCAGGACGGCCTAGCTGAATTCTGTTCACTATCATCTTGAATATTGATCGCTTCTGCGCCGGCCGGCAGCGTGGCATGCTGCCGCATTGTTGTACTGCCGGAGAAAACGCCATGCTGCTGCGCCATATCTTCAACACCGTCACGACCGCCATGCTGGCCATGGCCATCGCCACGTGGCTCGAGCTGCCCGCGCCGCAGATTTCGATGGTGTGCGTATTCATCGTCATGCAGCCGCAGGCCAGGCAGGTGTTCACCAAGGGCTATTACCGGATGCTGGGCACCATCGCCGGAGCGCTCGGCGCATGGGCCATCGCCACGCTGTTTTCACAGTCGCCGGCGCACTTGCTGGCGGCGGTTGGCATCTGGGTCACGCTGTTCACCGGCATCGCCGCCTTCTACAGCCAGCCGCAGGCCTATTCCATCGTGCTGACCGGCTATACGCCGGTGCTGATCGGCATACCGATGGCCTTCCAGGCAGGCCACATCGGCGCCGGCGCCGCCGCGCGGCTGGCCGAGGTCGGGCTGGGCATCGCGTGCGCCAGCGTGGCCGCATTCATCAACGGCGGCCGCGCGGAGCAGAATGCGCATCCGGCCGCCGTTCCTGCCGCTACCGCCTCGCCCACCGCTCCCGGCGCGGCCAGCGCCTCGCTGGCCGGCCTGCATCCGGCCATCGCGATCGCCGCCATGGCCTCGCTGTGGCTGGCCACCTCCTGGCCAGGCGGCCCGATGGCGACACTGAACGCCACCGTCAATTGCGCCCTGGTGGCGCTGGCCGCACAGCCGGTGCGCATGGCCGTACAGATGACCCTGGGCACCCTGCTCGCCATCGCCGCAGGCATCGCGCTGCAGCTATGCTACCCGCTGCTGCCCGCGTCGCTGCCTGCCGTTCCCTACCTGCTGCACGCCAGCGCGCTGCTGTTCGGCGCCTGGATGACAGGCCGGCCCGACTCGCTGGGCCGTGGCCTGGGCTACAGCATCACGCTGTGCATGCTGGGCTACCCGGGCGGCAGCCTGGTGGGCGGAGCGGGCGGCAACCACTACCTGCACGACGCCGCCGGCCTGGCCACGTCGGTGTTCGTGCAGACCGCAATCTGTGCGGTATTATGGCCGCTACGCCAACGCACCGTGCCCACATGAATGTCGACCGCATCGATCTGAACCTGCTGCGCGTTTTCAACATCGTCTACGAAGAACGCAACCTGCAGCGCGCGGCGCGGCGCCTGAACCTGAGCCACTCCGCCGTCAGCCACGCGCTGGGACGCTTGCGCGACGCCTTGGGCGACGAACTGTTCGTGCGCACCGCCAGCGGCATGCAGCCCACCGCCCGCGCCCAGGCGATGGCGGCGCCGCTGCGCAACGCGCTGCAGCAGATCGGCGGCGCGCTCGGCAACGAGCCGTTCGCGCCCGCCACCGCCGAGCGCGACTTCGTCATCGCCGCCACCGACTACGTCACCCTGCTGCTGCTGGACCGCCTTAGCGCGCAGCTGCAGCAACTGGCGCCGCGAGTGAACCTCGTGATACGTCCGTCCACCCGCATCGACCTGGCCGGCCAGCTGGACCTGGGCCGCATCGACCTCGCCATCGGCGTGTTCGCCGACATCCCGCCCCGCTTCAACGCCATGCCGCTGTGGACGCAAACCGACACGCTGGCCATGCGCCCCGGCCATCCGCTGGCCGGCCGCCCCGTCACGGCCGACGACATGGCGGCCTATCCGCTGATCGCCGTCTCGCTGGGCGGCGCCGAAGAAGGCGCGGTGGACGGCTTCCTGTCCGAGCGCGGCCTGGCGCGCGAATCCGACATGTTCGACCGCGCCGCCCTGCCCGACACGGCCCGCCTGCGCATGCTGGTGCCGCATTCGCTGGCCGTGCCCTCCCTGCTGCGTTCAAGCGACATGCTGGCCTTGCTGCCCTCCTCCGTCAGCCGCTTGTTCGTCGAGCGTGAGGGCCTGGTGGCGTCGCCGCTGCCTTACGCGGCGCGCAGCCGCCGCATGCAGGCCATCTGGCATACCCGCAGCGACGGCGATCCCGCGCTGGACTGGCTGCGCTCTCAGCTGCCTGACTATCAATCCGCAACGGAGTAGAATAAAAGCAAGCGTCACCTTCAATCTTCTCGCAGGAACAATCGTGAAATCCGCCGCCACCTGGCTGTTTTGCATGGGCCTGCTGCTCGGGAACGGCGCCAGCGCGGGCGACAGGCTGGTGCTGGCCCATCCCTTCCCCAAGGAAGCCAGCTTTGCTCCCGGCGTGCTGTCGCTGATCTGCGAGGACGCCTTCCGGCAGCTGGGGCTGGACGTGGAAGTTCGCATGTTTCCGCCCCTGCGCGGCTCCATCGAAGCCGACGCCGGCCGGATAGACGGCGAAGTGGGTCGCGCCCACGCCTACGCCGCCGCCCACCCCGAGCTGGTGCGGGTGGACGAACCCCTGCTGTCGTTCCGCGTGGCCGCCTTTACCCGCCTGCCGGGCCTGAAGATCGCCAACTGGGACAGCCTGAAAGGCACACCCTACAAGGTGACATACCGCAGCGGCTACATCACCTTCAAGGCGCAGCTGGAGCAGGTGCTGCCACTGCAGCAAATTTCCTCCGTGGTCGACAGCCAGACCGGCCTGCAGAACGTGGCCCTGGGCCAGACCGACATCTTCGTCGACCTGGAAGAGTTCGGGCAGCGCCAACTGGCCAAGCTGCACAAGCGCTACCGCGACGTCTACAACGCCGGCCTGGTGCAGGACACGCCCGTCTACATCTACCTGCACAAGCGGCACGCCGCGCTGGCGCCGCGCCTGGCCGATGTGCTATCGAAGATGAAATCGAACGGCGCCATCGCCCGCCATGTCGCCACCACGCTGGGCGAGGAGCGCGGCGCCGAGGAATAGGCTAGCGGGACATCCGCCGCGGCCACAGCAGCACATCCATCAAGCCTTTCGGCTTGGCCCCGGTATCCAGCCCCGTAGGCGGATACTCGCCGCGCCGGGGCGGGCAATAGGTCCCGAAGACCACGTCGAAGACGGGAAACAGCGCGGAGAAATTCCTGTCGAAATGCTCCCGCAGCGCCGAATGGTGCAGCCGGTGGTATTGCGGGGAATTGAGCAGGAAGGACCAGCGGCCGAAGCCCAGGCGGATATTCATGTGCAAAAACACGTTGTAGTAGGCCAGCAGCGCGTATGCCCCCAGCACCTCCGGCGGCGCCTTGAACACCATCCCCGTGACCAGGTAGATCGACAGCATCTTGATCCCGTGCTCGGCCCAGTAGTGGCGGCTGGTCGTGGACGCGTTCAAGGCCGCGTCGCTGTGGTGGAAGGAATGCATCGCCCACAGCGCGGGCACGCCGTGCTGGGCGCGGTGGAACAGGTATTCCATCAGATCGGCGGTCAAGGCGTAAGCCGCGAAGCCCAGCCAGAACCCAGCCCCGGCGGCGGGCAGCTCTACCCAGCCTCCGCCGGCCGCGTTGACGGCGGCGACGGTCAATATCGACAAGGCAGGGGCGATAAGCGCCTGCGCAAAGATGTAAAACGTGGTGTAGCAGAGGTTAAACCCGCTCGCTGCCAAGGGCTGCGCCTCGGCCGGCGCCAGGCGCTCGACAGCCAGTCCGGCGATGACGATGGCCAGGAATATCAGAACTGCAATCGCGGTAGCTGCAAAGTCCATATCGGCGCCCTCCGTACGAAGCACCAATCTTATACCGCATTTCCCGGCTGCAAAATGAAAAAAGGGCCGCATGCTCGCGCATACAACCCTTTTTCTTCCTACTGGTGCCGCTGACCGGAATCGAACTGGTGACCTTCGCATTACGAATGCGCTGCTCTACCGACTGAGCTACAGCGGCGAAACCTTGCCTGGCGCCTGTAGCGGTGAGTACCGGCTACGGCGAAAGAGGCTCGCATTCTAACAATAAACAGTTCGAATGCGCTAGTGCTTTTTTAAAAATTACTCGCCGTGGTAGCCGGTCACCACCGCCACCTCGTCGCGCGAACCCAGGAACACCGGCACGCGCTGGTGCAGCTTATGCGGCTGGATGTCCATGATGCGCTGCTTGCCGTCGGTGGCCGCGCCGCCTGCCTGCTCCACGATGAAGGCCATCGGGTTCGCTTCGTACATCAGGCGCAGCTTGCCCGGCATGGAGGTGTCGCGGGTGTCGGCCGGGTACATGAAGACGCCGCCGCGGTTCAGGATGCGGTGCACGTCGGCCACCATGGAGGCGATCCAGCGCATATTGAAATTCTTGCCGCGCGGGCCGGTCTCGCCTGCCAGCAGCTCGTTTACGTAACGCTGCACCGGCGCGTGCCAGTGGCGCGCGTTGGACATGTTGATGGCGAATTCCTTGGTGGTGGCGGGAATCTGCATGTCGCGCTGGGTCAGCACCCAGGAGCCCATCTCGCGGTCCAGCGTGAAGCAGTTCACGCCCTGGCCGGTGGTGAGCACCAGCTGGGTTTGCGGGCCGTACACGGCGTAGCCGGCCGCCACCTGCTGCGCGCCCGGCTGCAGGAAGTCCTGCTCGGACGGCGTGACCATGCCGTCCGGCGCCTTCAGCACGGAGAAGATGGTGCCGATGGAGACGTTCACGTCGATGTTCGAGGAGCCGTCCAGCGGGTCGAACACCAGCAGGTATTCGCCCATCGGGTAGCGGTTAGGGATCGGGTGGATGGTTTCCATTTCTTCGGACGCCATGGCCGCCAGGTGGCCGCCCCATTCGTTCGCTTCGAGCAGGATCTCGTTGGAGATCACGTCCAGCTTCTTCTGCACTTCGCCCTGCACGTTCTCGGTTTCCAGCGCGCCCAGCACGTCGCCCAGCGCGCCCTTGCCTACGCTGTGCGAGATGGTTTTGCAGGAGCGGGCCACCACTTCGATCAGCAGGCGCAGTTCGGCCGGGATGGTGTTGTGGAGGCGCTGTTCTTCGACCAGGTACTGGGTCAGGCTGATGCGTTTCATTGTTTCCCTTTTTCGATTATTGCAAAAAATTAGTTGGAGAGCGCTTTGCTGACCACTTCCATCACGTCGTTCGACAGCGGCGCGGCGCGCGCCACTTGTTCCAGCGCGCGGCGCATCTGCTCCTGCAGCTCGGGCGCGTAACGGCGCCAGCGGTCCATGCTGCGCGCCAGGCGCGCGGCCACTTGCGGGTTCAGCGCGTCCAGCGCGATCACGTGCTCGGCCCAGAACTCATAGGCGCTGCCGTCCCTGGCGTGGAACTGCGATGGGTTGGCGTTGCAGAAGCTGAAGATCAGGCTGCGCGCGCGGTTCGGGTTCTTCAGGGTGAAGGCCGGATGCTGCATCAGCTTGCGCACGGCCGCCACGTCGGTGTTGGGGGCGGCAGCCTGCATGGCGAACCACTTGTCCACCACCAGCGCTTCGTTGCAGAAGTCGTCGTAGAAGTTCTGCAGGTAGGCGCGCGCGTCTTCGCCGCTGTGGATCAGCGCTACCAGCGCGGCGGCGCGGTCGGTCATGTTGGTGGCCTGCTCGAACTGCTGCTGCGCGAGCTTCAGTTCGGCCGTGCCCGGATCGATCAGCAGATAGGCCAGCGCCAGGTTTTTCAGGCCGCGCTTGCCGGCCGATTGCGCGTCCGGGCTGTAGGGGCCGGGCGTCTGGTTGGCCTGGTATTGGGCCAGCAGCTCGGGCGCGAGCTCGCGCGCAATGGTGCGGCGCATGAACTGGCGCGCAGCGTGGATGGCGTGCGGGTCCACCACGTCCATCTGCTCGGCGATGATGGTTTCGGACGGCAGCACCAGCGCCAGTTCACGGAAGGCCGCGTCCAGCTTGTCGTCCACCAGCACGGCGCGCTGCGCGGCGATGAAGGTGTCGTCCAGTTCCAGCGCGGCGCCGGAGGCCACGGCGGCGGTCAGTTTCTGCAGGCGCTCCATGGCCAGGCGCTGGCCCGCTTCCCAGCGGTTCACGGCGTCGCTGTCGTAGCGGAACAGGTGCAGCAGTTCGGCGTCCGTGTACGGATACTCCAGCACGATGGGCGCGGAAAAATCGCGCAGGATGGACGGCACCGGCTCTTCGCGCACATTGGTGAAGCGGAAGGTTTGCTCGGCTTCCTTGAGCTCGAGCACGGCCGTGGTGGCGCCCACCACTTCGCCGTCCAGCGCCAGCGCCATGTCCTTGCCTTCCGCGTCCAGCAGGCCCACCGCCACCGGAATGTGGAAGGGCAGCTTGTTGGTCTGGCCGGGCGTGTCCGGGCAGCGCTGGCTCAGCGTGATGTCGTAGGTTTGCGCGGCCGCGTCATAGCGCGTGCTGGCGGTGACGATGGGCGTGCCGGCCTGGCTGTACCAGCGCTCGAACTGGTCCAGGTCGCGGCCGTTGGCGTCGGCCATGGCGGCGCGGAAGTCGTCGCACTGCACGGCCTGGCCGTCGTGGCGTTCAAAGTACAGGTCCATGCCTTTGCGGAAGCCTTCGCGGCCCAGCAGGGTCTGGTACATGCGCACCACTTCCGCGCCTTTTTCGTACACGGTGACGGTGTAGAAGTTGTTGATCTCGACGAAGGAGTCCGGGCGCACCGGGTGCGCCATCGGGCCGGCGTCTTCCGGGAACTGGGCTTGGCGCAAGGTGCGCACCTGGTCGATGCGGGTGACGGCGCGGCCGCTGGCCGTGCCTATCATGTCGGCGCTGAATTCCTGGTCGCGGAACACGGTCAGGCCTTCCTTCAGCGACAGCTGGAACCAGTCGCGGCAGGTGACGCGGTTGCCGGTCCAGTTGTGGAAGTACTCGTGCCCCACCACGGCCTCGATGCCGGCGTAGTCGATGTCGGTGGCCACGCGCGAATTGGCCAGCACGAACTTGGTGTTGAAGATGTTCAGGCCCTTGTTCTCCATGGCGCCCATGTTGAAGTCGCCCACGGCGACGATCATGAAGCGGTCCAGGTCCAGCTCCAGGCCGAAGCGCTCCTCGTCCCAGTGGATGGAATTCTTCAGCGACTGCATGGCGTAGTCGGTCTTGTCCAGGTTGCCCTCTTCCACCCACACCTGCAGCAGCACCTCGCGGCCGGACTTCAGCGTGTAGGTCTCTTCCTGGCACACCAGGCGCGCGGCCACCAGCGCGAACAGGTAGGACGGCTTCTTGAACGGGTCTTCCCACTTGGCGTAGTGGCGGCCGTCCGGCAGGTCGCCCTGCTCGAGCAGGTTGCCGTTCGAGAGCAGCACCGGATAGCGCTGCTTGTCGGCGCGCAGCATGACGGTGTACTTGGCCATCACGTCCGGGCGGTCCGGGAAGTAGGTGATGCGGCGGAAACCCTCGGCTTCGCACTGGGTGTAGAAGCTGCCGTTCGACACGTACAGGCCGGACAGCGTGGTGTTCAGCTCGGGCGCGCACAGGGTTTCGATTTCCAGCGTCACCTCGGCCGGCGCCTTGGGGATGGTCAGCGAGTGGCTGCCCAGCAGGTACTGGCCCGGCTGCAGCGTCTTGCCGTTCATGCGCAGCGCCACCAGCTCGATTTCCTCGCCGTGCAGCACGATCTCCTTGCTCTTGCTGGCCGGGTTGCGGCTCAGCGTGACCCGGTTGGCCACGATGGTGCGGGCCGGGTCCAGGTCGAAGCCCAGTTCCACGGTGTGCACCAGATAGCTGGGAGGGGTATAGTCTTTACGGAAGATCGTCTGTGGGCTGTCAGTGCGCATGGGGGAATTCGATCGGACTAAGGGAAAAGGGTATTTTACCAACACCGGGCTGGAGGACGCGCTAATTGCCTCCTTTCTTTTCCGCTTTCCCACCCGCCGTAACATTCTGTAATAGTTAAGCGCAACTTTCACTGCCGTCTTACACTATATGAATCGACCATTGTGTTTTATGATAGTCTTTTAAATTGCTGGGGAGCAATGCCATGAAATCTTTAGCCATTCTGGTGGCGGCGGCCAGTTTGCTGCTGAGCGGTTGCGCCACTACTGTCCGCAGCGACGTCACCACCTTCCAGGCCTGGCCATCGGACCTGGCTGACAAATCCTATGTGTTCGACCAGCCGCGCAGCCCGGACGACACGCTGGAACTGCGCACCTACCAGGCCATGGTGGGCAATGAGCTGAGCAAGCTGGGCTTCACCCAGGCCGCCGACGGCAACAGCGCCAAGCTGAAAGTGGGCGTCTTCGTCAGCACCATCGACCGCCCGACCCGCGTGCTGGAAGCCTACGACCCGTTCTGGACCGGTCCTTACTATGGCCGGGGTTTCTACGGCCGCGGCTTCTACCGTCCGTACTGGGGCTATGCACGCTACAGCCCGTTCTACGATCCGTTCTTCTACGGTCCGATGGAGCTGCGCGAAACCATCCGCCACAACTACGAGCGCCAGCTGCGCGTGGCCATCAACACCATGAGCGGCCAAAAGCTGTATGACGTGACGGTACAAAACACCAGCCGCAAGCAATCCACGCCGCAAATCATGCCGGCGCTGGTGCAAAGCGCCTTCACCGGCTTCCCGGCGCAGAACGGCCAGGTACGGCAGGTGGAGCTGGAGCTCAAGTAGGCGCGCGGAGGCGGCGGGTTACGCTGCGCTAACCCGCCCTACGGCCATACCGGCGGCCCGTACGGCGGGTTAGCGCGCCAGCGCCTAAGCCGCCGAATCAGCTGAAATATGCCTCGGACGCGAATGTAATCGCCACCACCAGCAGCACCGCCGTCACCAGCACGGCGAGCAGGCGCCCGAATTTTGGGTTGCCGTCGTCGTCGCTGGTCTGGTCTTCTGTGCTCATAAGTCTCAAGGAAGCAGGATGGAGGAGCCGGTCGTCTTGCGCGACTCCAGGTCGATGTGGGCCTGTGCCACATCGGCCAGATTATAGCGCTGCTTGACGGCGATCTTCACTTCCCCGCTGCTCACCACGCCGAACAGCGACTTCGCCATCGCCTCCAGGTCCTCGCGCCTGGCCGCGTAGGACATCAGCGTCGGCCGCGTCACGTACAGCGAGCCGCGCGACTGCAGTTCGTTCAGGCTGAACGGCGGCACCGGGCCGGACGCGTTGCCGAAGCTGACCATGGTGCCCAGCGGCGACAGGCAGTCGAGCGAACCGAAGAAGGTATCCTTGCCGATCGAATCGTAGACCACCGACACGCCCTTGCCGCCCGTGATCTCGCGCACGCGCTCGGTGAAGTTCTCCTTGTTGTAATTGATGACGTGCGCCGCGCCGTTCTCGATGGCCAGCGCCGCCTTCTCCTCCGAGCCCACGGTGCCGATCAAATTCACGCCCAGCACCTTGGCCCACTGGCACGCAATCAGGCCCACGCCGCCGGCCGCCGCGTGGAACAGCACCGTGTCGCCCGCCTTCAGCGCCACCGTGCGGTGCAGCAGGTACTGTACCGTCAAGCCCTGCAGCATCATGGCCGCGCCGGTGTCAAAGTCGATCTTCTCCGGCAGCACCACCAGCTGCGCCGACGGCATATTGCGCACCTGCGCATAGGCGCCGTTCGGGCGGCCCGCATACACCACGCGGTCGCCCGGCTTCACTTCCGTCACGCCCTCGCCTACCGCCTCCACCACGCCCGCGCCTTCCATGCCCAGGCCGGCCGGCAGCGGCTGCGGATACAGGCCGGTGCGGAAATACACGTCGATGAAATTGACGCCGATGGCCTCGTGGCGCACGGTCGCCTCGCCGGGACCGGGCGCGCCCACGTCCACGTCCACATACTCCATCACTTCCGGCCCGCCGGTGCGGGTCATGCGTATCGCTTTGCTCATGGGGCCTCCTTCGCTTGCAGTTGCAGTTGGGACAGAACCAGGTGCGCCGTCGACATATTGGTGGCGCAAGCCACATTGTGCACGTCGCAGGCGCGCACCAGCGCATTGATGTCCGGTTCGTGCGGCTGCGGGGTCATCGGGTCGCGCAGGAAGATCACCGCGTCGATGCCGCCCTCCACCAGCATGGAGCCGATCTGCAAGTCGCCGCCGAAGGGGCCGGAGTGCTTGCGGTCCACCACCAGGCCCAGCTCGTTGACCAGGCGGCCGCCGGTGGTGCCGGTGGCGGTCAAGGTGCAGGTCTTGAGGAAATCGACATACTCGCCGGCCAGCGTAATCATGTCGTCTTTTTTCTTATCGTGGGCGATCAGGGCAATGCGGGGTTTCATAAGGGCATCCATCAGAAAGTTGAGAAGGCTACTTTTTCGACAACATATAAATTCCTGCGAGCACCAGCGCGGTGCCGCCCAGCTGCCAGTCGGTGACCGGCTCGCCGAGTATCATCGCGCCCAGGAACAAGGTGGAGACCGGGCCTATCATGCCGGCCTGCGACGCCGTGCCGGCGCCGATGCGCTGCACGGCGATCATGGTCATAAACACCGGCATCACCGTGCAGAAGATGCCGTTCACCAGCGACAGCCAGTACACCGGCATGGGCTGGACCAGCAGCGAGGCCGGGCGCAGGATGAAGAACTGCGCGATGCAGGCCACGCTGGACACGCACATCGCGTACGCCACCAGGCGCAGCGAACCGAGGCGCTTGACCATCTCGCCCGAGAACAGCAGGTACAGCGCATAGGAGCTGGCCGAGCCCAGCACCAGCATGGAGCCCAGCGCGATATTCGGCCCGCCACCCTTCAGGTCATGCAGGAACACCAGCACGATGCCCGCATACGACAGCGCCAGCGCCAGCCACTGCCGGCGGCTGATGTGCTGCTTGAGGAACAGCGTGGAAATGATGAGGACGAAAGTCGGCGTCAGGAACAGGATCAGGCGCTCCAGGCCCACCGAGATGTACTGCAGGCCGAGGAAATCGAGAAAGCTCGACAGGTAGTAGCCGATCAGCCCCAGGCCGACCAGACGCCAGCGGTCCGCGCTGGAGAGCGGCGCCTCGGTGCGCATCTTCCACAGCGCCACGGCGGCGAACACCGGCAGCGAGAAAATCATGCGGAACGCGATCAGCGTCACGGCATCGATGTGATAACGGTACAGCAGCTTTGCCACCACCGCCTTGGTCGAGAACAGCACCGCGCCGCCAACGGCGATGGCCAGGCCGCCGAGATAGGCGGAACGATGCAAAGAAGACTGGGCCGTAGCAGTTGCGCTTTTATTCATCCAGCGATTGTAAAGCGAAACGCCCCAGCCCGCTGACGGCCGCCACGCCCCCGTCCCCAACCGAGCTGCGCCGCATTCGGGGCCTGACGGGGACGCCGAGTCCCCGAATGCGGCTCAGGCTGGTTGAAAACGCGGCTGACGATAGGGTCAGGCTATCGTGACGGCGGGGGTGCCGGCGGTGACGGTGGCGGTGGTCGTGCGGGCGATGACGGTAGCCGGCGCGGTGCCGCCGGCCAGCTTGTTCACTTGCTTGAACTGGGCCACCAGCTTGCCGGGCGTGAGCGTGACCACCGTGTAGCCTTGCGCGTCGGTGTTGAGGTGCTTGAGCCAGGGGTTGTTGCCCAGCCCGGCCAGTTGCTGCGCCAGCGGGAGCAGTTGGCCGTTGAAGCCGGTGTCGGCTTTGAGGCCGGCCAGCAGCGCCGCCACCGTGGCGTCCGCTTGCGCTTCGGGCAGGCTGCGCGCGAGGGCGCCGCGCAGTTGCACGCGCACTTGTTCGAGCAGGCTGTCGGCCGTCGGCGCGGCTTTGCCCATGGTGTAGTCGAGCAGGTTGACGCTGATGCTCACGCTGCCCAGGCCGGGCACCGGCAGGCTCAGGGGATACGACACCAAGGTGGCCAGGTCGCCCAGGCTGGCGGCGGCGTCCTTCAGGTAGGTGAAGAAGGAGTCGGAGCTGATGCCGGCCGAGACCAGGTCGACCATGACCGGCGTGCCGCCGCCTGCCGCGTCGTAGTCGTCGTGCACGGCGCCGGCGAAGAAGGAGTGGATGTCGCCGGTGAGCGCGACCACGTTGGCCACGCTGTTGGCTTTCAGGTGCGCCATCAGCGCCTTGCGTTCGCCGTTGTAGCCGTCCCACTGGTCGCAGTTGAGCAGGAAGCGGCGGAAGTATGGCGCCAGCGCGGCCTGATTGCCGGAGGCGGTGACGAAGGGCGATTCGACTTTTTTGGCGAGGATGTCGGGCTTGATCCAGCCGAAGGCGATGAACTGCGCGGCGGCGGCGGCCACGGCGGCGGGCGCGCTGCCGGCGGCCAGCGCGTTGGCGGCGGCGCCGAACGCGGCCACGGCCACGCTGGCGGCGCCAGCGCCCAGGCCGGCTGCGGCTGCGGCGCCGATCTGGGCGCTGGTATCCTTGCCGCCCGCAGCAGCGGTGGCGATGGCGGTGGCGCCGGCCTGCGCTTGCGCGGGCGTGGCGCCGGCCGTGGAGGCGGCGACGATGGCGGAGGCCACCGGCAGGCTGCCGCCGGCCAGCGGCGCGGTGCTGGCGATGGAGCCGGCCAGCGGTGTCACCGAGGCCAGCGCCAGCAAGGTGGCGATGGCGTCCGTGCCGCTCAGTCCCATGCGCAGCAGCGACACTTCATTGCCCCACAGTTTCCAGGTGGCGGTGGCGGTCTTCATCTTGTCCATCCACCACGCGCGCTGGGTGTTGCCCAGCATGCTCACCAGGGTCAGCGGATCGCTGCCGGCCTTGGTGGCGGCGGCGATCCTGGCCGCTTCGGCGCCGTTGTAGATGTCCTGCGCCACCATGTAGCGCGTGCCCACGCTGCCCAGCGGCTGGCCGGTGGCGGGGTTGGGGCTGGACTCGGGCACGGCGTGGTCGGCGCGGTACAGGCGCTGGTCGGTCATCACCAGCTGCATCAGGGTGCCGAACTGGAAGTCGCGGTAGATCTGGATGTTCTGGAAGCCGGTGCCGCTGGTGTCGAGCGTGACGTCGGCCGGCATGTATTCGAACCAGGCCTGGTTGGCGTTGCGGCGCCGCTGCGGGGCGTGCACGTCCAGCGCGCCGGCCTGGGTTTCGTAGGTCTGCGTGTCCTGCCAGGCGTCGTCCGAGAATTCGTGGTCGTCCCAGATGGCGATGAAGGCAAAGCGCTCGTGCACCGCCTGCAAGCGCGTGTCGGTGCGGTATTTCTTGTACAGGTAGCGGTAGTCGGCCAGCGAGGTGGCGTACTTGGCGCCGCTGCTGCCGCTCTTGAAGGCGCCGTCAGGCAGCTTGAGCGCGTCGTGCCGGGTTTCCACGGCGCCGGCCTGGAAGCTTTCGCCCACGGTCTCGTAAATGTAGTCGCCCAGGTGGATGATGAAATCGAGGTTTTCATTGGCGGCGATGTGGCCCAGCGCGCCCCAGTGGTTGATGCTCCAGTCCTGGCAGGTCAGGTAGGCGAACTGCAGCTGGGCCACGCTGGCGCCGGCCGCCGGGGCGGTCTTGAAGCGCGCCACGTTGGAGCGCACGTCGCCGGCGGCGAACTGGTAGTAATAGGTGGTGTTGGGCTGCAGGCCGGTGAGCTTGTGGCGGATGGTGTTGTCGTACTGCGCTTGCGCGGCCACCTTGATGTTGACCAGCAGGCTGCCCGCCAGCGCGGCCGGGGTGCCGATGGCCTTGCTGTTGTCTTCGGTGCTGACCAAGAGGCGCAGCACCACGTCGTCGCCGGCGGCGACGGCGGCCACCGGATCGAGCGATGCGGCCACCACGCGCGTCCAGAGCAGGATGCTGTCGGCGCGCGGGTCGCCGGAGGCCACGCTTTGCGGGAATGTCCAGCTGCTGCCGGTGGCCGGCGGCAGGCCGGGCTCCACGTAGTCGCCGCTGCCGCAGCCTGCCAGCCCGCCGGTGGCGGCCGATACGGTGATGAATCCGCCGAATTTCAAAAACTGCCGTCTATCCATTTTGCTCCCGCCTACAAAATAAAGTATGGACGGAAAGCTTAGCAAAAACTTATTTCATCGCGGTGACAGGTGATGACTATATTGCATGACCGGCGAAGCCAGCCGTGGCGCCGGGACGGTTTTTCAGAGGGGCCTTATGCTAAAATACCGGCCTCACTGGCATACCGTCGAAGGAAGATTGAACATGGCTGGACACAGCAAATGGGCCAATATCAAGCATAAAAAGGCTGCAACGGACGCGAAACGCGGCAAAATCTGGACGCGCCTGATCAAGGAGATCACCGTGGCGGCGCGCATGGGCGGCGGCGACATCAACACCAATCCGCGCCTGCGCCTGGCGGTGGACAAGGCGGCCGACGCCAATATGCCCAAGGATAACGTGCAACGCGCGATCACGCGCGGCACCGGCGGCGAGGACGGCGCCAGCTACGAGGAAGTACGCTACGAAGGCTACGGCATCGGCGGCGCGGCCATCATCGTCGACTGCATGACCGACAACCGCGTGCGCACCGTGGCCGAAGTACGCCACGCCTTCAACAAATACGGCGGCAATATGGGCACCGAAGGCTCGGTGGCCTTCATGTTCAAGCATTGCGGCCAGTTCCTGTTCGCGCCCGGCGTGAACGAGGACAAGCTGATGGAAGCGGCGCTGGAAGCGGGCGCCGAAGACGTGATCGCCGACGAGGAAGGCGGCTTCGAAGTCATCTGCGGCCCGCACGACTTCTCGGCCGTCAAGGACGCGCTGGAAGCGGCCGGCTTCAAGGCCGAAGTGGCCGAGATCATCATGAAGCCCGCCACCGAAACCGTGTTCACCGGCGACGACGCGGCCAAGATGCAAAAGCTGCTCGACGCGCTGGAGAACCTGGACGACGTGCAGGAAGTCTATTCCAACGCCCTGATCGAAGACTGATCGCGGCCACCAGCGTCACCAGCATTTCAAGCGGCCGCAGGGCCGCTTTCCCAGTTCTACATTCGGAAACGGTCCTATGAAAATTTTGGTAGTCGGCTCAGGCGGCCGCGAACACGCCCTGGCCTGGAAACTGGCCCAATCGGAACGCGTGCAGATGGTGTACGTGGCCCCCGGCAATGGCGGCACCGCGCTCGATGCGCGCCTGCAGAACATCAACATCACCGACCTGCACGAGCTGGCCGCGTTCTGCGAGAACGAGCACATTGCGCTGACCGTGGTCGGCCCGGAAACCCCGCTGGCCGGCGGCATCGTCAACCTCTTCCGCGCGCGCGGCCTGAAGGTGTTCGGCCCGACCAGGGAAGCGGCGCAGCTCGAATCGTCGAAGGACTTCGCCAAGGCCTTCATGCAGCGCCACGGCATCCCCACCGCCGAATACCAGACCTTCTCGGACGTGAAGCAGGCCCACGCCTACATCGACGCCAAGGGCGCGCCCATCGTCATCAAGGCCGACGGCCTGGCGGCCGGCAAGGGCGTGGTGGTGGCCATGTCGCTGGAAGAAGCGCACCAGGCGGTGGACCACATGCTGGCCGATAACCGCTTCGGCGACGCCGGCGCGCGCATCGTCATCGAGGAATTCCTGGCCGGCGAGGAAGCCTCCTTCATCGTCATGTGCGACGGCAAGAACATCCTGCCGCTGGCCACCTCGCAGGACCACAAGCGCCTGCAGGACGCCGACCAGGGTCCCAACACCGGCGGCATGGGCGCCTACTCGCCCGCCCCCATCGTGACCCCGGCCATGCATGCGCGCGTGATGCGCGAGATCATCAATCCCACCATCGCCGGCATGCACAAGGACGGCATCCCGTTCACCGGCTTCCTGTACGCCGGCCTGATGATCGACGCGGCCGGCAATCCGAAGACGCTGGAATTCAACTGCCGCATGGGCGACCCTGAAACCCAGCCCATCATGTCGCGCCTGAAGACGGACCTGCTGACGGTGATGGAGCACGCCGTCAACGGCACGCTGGACGCGGTGGAACTGGAATGGGACCGCCGCACGGCCGTGGGCGTGGTGCTGGCTGCCGCCGGCTACCCGGAGACCCCGGTCAAGGGCGACATCATCGACGGCATTCCGGCCGAGACGCCGGAATCGGTCACCTTCCACGCCGGCACGGCGCAGGTGGACGGCAAGCTGGTCACCAACGGCGGCCGCGTGCTGTGCGTGGTCGGCCTGGGCGACAGCATCAAGATGGCGCAGAAGCAAGCCTACGAAGCGGTGGACAAGATCCACTTCGACGGCATGCAGTACCGCAGCGACATCGGCTGGCGCGGCCTCAAACATTAACACCACGGGGTCAGGTCCGGCATCGCGCCATGCCGCAAGGCATGGCGCGATGCCGGACCTGACCCCAAGCGTGCTGCGCGCCGCGTGCTACAATCCCGTCCTTCCACTTTTTTTCCCACCGCACGATGTCGTCCACGCCTTCCCCTGCCGCCGTCAAGGATTACCTGCTCGACCTGCAGAACCGCATCGTGCAGGCGCTGGAACAGCTGGATGGCGTGCCGTTTTTGCGCGACGCGTGGGACCGCCCGGAGGGCGGCGGCGGCATTTCGCGCCTGGTGGAGGAAGGCAATGTGCTGGAGCGCGGGGGCTGCAATTTTTCGCACGTGATGGGCGCGGCGCTGCCGCCGTCCGCCGCTGCGGCCCGCCCTGAACTGGGCGGGCGCGCGTGGGAGGCGACCGGGGTGTCGCTGGTGCTGCATCCGCGCAATCCGTACGCGCCCACGGTGCACATGAATGTGCGCTTTTTCAGCACCACGGCGGCCGACGGCACGCCGGTATGGTGGTTCGGCGGCGGCATGGACCTGACGCCGTACTACGGCTTCGAGGAAGACGCGCGCCATTTCCACCAGACTTGCGCCGACGCCCTGGCGCCGTACGGCGACGACCTGCATCCGCGCTTCAAGCGCTGGTGCGACGAGTATTTTTACCTGAAACACCGCAAGGAAGCGCGCGGCGTGGGCGGCATCTTCTTCGATGACTTCAACGCCGCCGGTTTCGAGCAAAGCTTCGCCATGGTGCGCAGCGTGGGCGACGCTTTCCTGGCCGCCTACCTGCCGCTGCTGGAGCGCCGCAAGGACACCCCATACGGTGAACGCGAGCGCGACTTCCAGGCTTACCGGCGCGGCCGCTACGTCGAATTCAATCTTGTCTTCGACCGCGGCACGCTGTTCGGCCTGCAGTCCGGCGGGCGCACCGAGGCCATCCTGATGTCGATGCCGCCCATCGTGAAATGGCGCTACGACTGGCACCCGGAGCCCGGTTCGCCGGAAGCGGCGCTGTACACCGACTTCCTGCCGCACCGCGACTGGCTGGCGTAGTGCACACGGTGCCCGATGCCATGCAGCCCGCCCCGGTCCGCC
Source organism: Pseudoduganella sp. UC29_71 (assembly GCF_042693265.1). NCBI lineage: Bacteria > Pseudomonadati > Pseudomonadota > Betaproteobacteria > Burkholderiales > Oxalobacteraceae > Pseudoduganella > Pseudoduganella sp. UC29_71. The sequence goes on from NZ_CP170549.1 coordinate 4,877,839, forward strand.
GCATCGCCCTGCTGGGAGGCACATTCGATCCGGTCCATAACGGCCACGTTGCCCTCGGCGCGCATTTCATGCGCCTGCTGCAGGCCGACGAGCTGGTGGTCTTGCCCGCCCTGCCCTGGCAGAAGGCGGCGCTGAAGGCCACGCCGGCCCAGCGCGCCGAAATGGTGGCGCTGGCTTTTGCCGGCCAGCCTTTCCCGGTGACGGTGGACCGGCGCGAGCTGGAACGCGGCCAGCCGACCTACACGGTGGACACGCTGCGCGGGCTGCGCGCCGAACTGGGTCCGCAGGCGTCCATCGCTTTCCTGATGGGCGCCGACCAGCTGCAGCGGCTGGACACCTGGCATGACTGGCAGGCGCTGTTCGGGCTGGCCCACCTGTGCGTGGCGGCCCGTCCCGGCTTCCGGCTGGACGCCCTGCCCCCGGCAGTGGCACAAGAATTCGCCCGGCGCGCGGCTGCGCCGGAGCAGATAGGAAAATCGCCGTCTGGACTGACGTGCATGGCGCCCGACCTGGCGCTGGACATCTCAGCCACCGGCATTCGTGCGGCATTACAACGCGGAAATGGGCCGGCTTCGCCAGCCTTACTTATTCCGCCGGTAGTGCTAGACTATATTGAACAACATAATCTTTACAAAGAATAATGGATATTAAAAAACTGCAAACCGTTGTCGTGGATGCCCTGGAAGACGTCAAGGGCCAGGAAATCGCGCTGTTCGACACCACCCACCTGACCAGCCTGTTCGACCGCATCGCCATCGTGTCCGGCACCTCCAACCGCCAGACCAAGGCGCTGGCCGCCTCGGTGCGCGACAAGGTGAAGGAAGCCGGCGGCGACGTGATCGGCATGGAAGGCGAGGACACCGGTGAGTGGGTGCTGGTTGACCTGGGCGACATGATCGTCCACATCATGCAGGCGCCGATCCGCGCTTACTACCGCTTGGAAGAAATCTGGGGCGACAAGCCGGTGAAGCTGGGCGCGGCCAAGCGCAAGTCCACCAAGGAAGGCGCCGACGCCGACGCGCCGAAGAAAGTGTCCGGCCACCTGGCTGCGGGCAAGAAGGAAAAGGCCGCCGAGCCTGTCATCGAGAAGAAGGCCGCGCCGGCCCGCAAGCCTGGTGTGACCAGGGCCAAGCCGAAAGCGGCGCCGGCCGACGACACCGTGGTGGCCAAGAAGCCGGCCGCGCGCAAGAAGGCTGCCGCGCCGGCCATCGATCCGTCCATCCCGGAAGGCAAGAAGATCAAGGTCGGCGTGAGCAAGTCGCTGGTCGCGTCCACCAAGGCCAACCGCGAAGAGAAGGCCAAGGTCGCCTCCAAGCTGAAGGCAGCGGCCGAAGCCCCGGCCAAGACCGTGATCAAGCGCCTGAAAAAAGCCGCAGCCGAGTAAGGTCGTTCAGTGCAGCTGATTATTGCCGCAGTCGGGCACAAGATGCCGGCCTGGATCGAGTCCGGCTTTTCCGAGTACACCAAGCGCATGCCGCCCGAGCTGCGCATCGTGCTCAAGGAAATCAAGCCGGTGGAGCGCTCCGGCAGCAAGACCGCCGCCACCGCGATGGCGCTGGAGCGCGAGCGCATCGAGGCGGCGCTGCCGAAGTCGGTGCGCATCATCGCGCTTGACGAACGCGGCAAGGACTTGACCAGCGTGGGCTTGTCCCAGCAGCTGGAGCTGTGGCAGCAGGACGGGCGCGACACGGCCTTCCTGATCGGCGGCGCCGACGGGCTGGACCCGGCGCTGAAGGCGAAGGCCGAAGGCCTGATCCGCATCTCCAGCATGACGCTGCCCCATGGGATGGTGCGCGTGATGCTGGCCGAGCAGCTGTACCGTGCATGGACAATTACGCAGAACCACCCTTATCATCGCATCTAGACGATGAAAGCATAAACATGAGACCGGTCGACAAGAAGATCTACCTTGCCTCCAAGAGCCCGCGCCGGCGCGAGCTGCTGCGCCAGATCGGCGTCGATTTCGAGTTGCTGCTGCTGCGCAGCGACGGCCCGCGCGGCGCCGACGTCACCGAGGACGTGCTGCCCGGCGAGAAGGCCTACGACTACGTGGGCCGCGTGGCGGCCGAAAAAGCGGCCTTTGCGTGGAACCTGGTGCAGCGCCGCCACCTGGTGCTGCGCCCCGTGCTGGCGGCCGACACCACCGTCACGGTGGACGGCGCCATCCTCGGCAAGCCGGCCAACAACGCCGAGGCGGTGGCCATGCTGGAGCAGCTGTCCGGCCGCACCCACCAGGTGATGACGGCCATCGCCGTGCACCACCACCAGCTCGCGCTGCAGGTCACGCAGGTGTCCGAAGTGCGCTTCGGCAAGCTCTCCGAGCAATCCATCAAGGCCTATTGCGCCACCCAGGAACCCTACGACAAGGCCGGCGGCTATGGCATCCAGGGCCTGGCCTCGCTGTTTGTCGAGCATATCGAGGGCAGCCATTCGGGCATCATGGGGCTGCCGCTGTACGAAACCGCCCAATTGCTGCGCCAGGCAGGTTTGCCGTTGCCCTAAGGCCGTGTATGATCTTCGTTCAGAACAATTAGGCAACACTCCATGAACGAAGACATCCTCATCAACATCACCCCGCAGGAAACCCGGGTCGCCCTGATCCTCCAGGGCGCCGTGCAGGAACTGCACATCGAGCGCACCTTGACGCGCGGCCTGGCGGGCAACGTCTATTCGGGCAAGGTGGTGCGGGTGCTGCCGGGCATGCAGTCGGCCTTCATCGACATCGGCCTGGAACGGGCCGCCTTCCTGCACGTGGCCGACATCTGGGAAGCCCGTCCGCACGACGGCCAGAACGCCGCCCCCACGCCGATCGAGAAGATCCTGTTCGACGGCCAGGTGCTGACGGTGCAGGTGATCAAGGACCCGATCGGCACCAAGGGCGCGCGCCTGTCGACGCAGATTTCGATCGCCGGCCGCATGCTGGTGTATCTGCCGCAGGACAACCACATCGGCGTGTCGCAGAAGATCGAGAAGGAATCCGAGCGCGAATCGCTGCGCACCCGCCTGCAGGCGCTGCTGCCGGCCGAGGAAAAAGGCGGCTACATCGTGCGCACCCAGGCCGAGGACGCCTCGGACTCCGACCTGGCGGCCGACGTGGACTACCTGCGCAAGACCTGGGGCGCCATCACGCACGGCGCGCGCACCCTGCCGGCCACCAGCCTGCTGCACCAGGACTTGAACCTGGCCCAGCGCGTGCTGCGCGACTTCGTGCACGACGAGACGGCCACCATCCAGGTGGACTCGCGCGAGAACTACATCGCGCTCACCGAATTCGGCAAGACCTACACCCCCAGCGTGCTGCCGCGCCTGCAGCACTACACCGGCGAGCGGCCGCTGTTCGACCTGTACGGCGTGGAGGAAGAGATCCTGCGCGCGCTGGGCCGGCGCGTGGACCTGAAGTCCGGCGGCTACCTGATCGTCGACCAGACCGAGGCCATGACCACCATCGACGTCAACACCGGCGGCTTCGTGGGCGGTCGCAACTTCGCCGACACCATCTTCAAGACCAACCTGGAAGCGGCGCACGCCATCGCGCGCCAGCTGCGGCTGCGCAACCTGGGCGGCATCATCATCCTCGACTTCATCGACATGGAAAACGCCGAGCACCGCGCGGCGGTGCTGCTGGAGCTGAAAAAGACGCTGGCGCGCGACCGCACCAAGGTGTCGGTGAGCGGCTTCTCGGCGCTGGGGCTGGTGGAGATGACGCGCAAGCGCACCCGCGAATCGCTGGCCCACATCCTGTGCGAACCGTGCCCGGCCTGCGCCGGCAAGGGCCAGGTCAAGACCTCGCGCACCATCTGCTACGAAATCCTGCGCGAGCTGCTGCGCGAAGCCAAGCAGTTCAACCCGCGCGAATTCCGCATCCTGGCCTCGCAGGAAGTGGTGGACCTGTTCCTGGAAGAAGAATCCCAGCACCTGGCCATGCTGGGCGACTTCATCGGCAAGAAAATCTCGCTGCAGGTGGAGAACTCCTACCACCAGGAGCAGTACGACGTGATCCTGATGTAGGCACGTCAGGGCTTGGCGGGCGCGGCGGGCTTGATGTCCAGCTCCTGCAGCCTGGGTTCGCGCTCGGGCGTGAGGGTGAAGGTGATGTCGGCGCTGCCCTGGTCGCCGACCAGGGTGAAGCTGCCGCGCAGCTGGTTCTGCGCTTTGATCGGGCCGACGCTGGTGACCGTGCCGACGCCGGCAAGCTTGCCGCGCGCTTCCGCTATCCAGTCTTCGCGCGAGCGGTCGAGGAAGAAGTTGTCGGCCGCGATGGCGGCGCCCAGCGCCGGTTCCCAGGTCTGCACCAGCTGCGCCACCTGCTGCTGGCGCGCCAGCAGGATGGCCGACGGCGCCACCGGCCGCGCCGGCAGCTTGCCGCTTTCGACCAGCATGTTGAAGACCTTGCCCGTGGCCGCGTACACGGGGCCGTAGCGCAGGTTGGAAAAGGCGATCACGCCCAGCCCGTGGTCCGGCCCGAAGCGGTACTGGCTGCCGAAGCCCGGCAGGCCGCCGGCGTGGGCGATGCTGACCACGTCGCGGCTGTCGCGGCTCCAGTTCAGGCCGTATGCGTAGAAGTTCACGCGGGGATTGGGCGCGCTGCCGTCCGCCAGCATGGCCTTGGCGGCCAGGCCGGTGAACATGCGCGGCTGCTGCAGCTCGCGCACCGAGGCGCGCCGCACCGGCCCGGTGTCGGCGCCGTCGCGCGCCGGCCAGGCGTCCAGCTGGAAGGCGACGTAACGCGCGAAGTCGTCCAGCGTGGTGATCAGCCCGCCCATGGCGGCGCCGTCGCCGTCGTGCAGCATGGGTTCGAGCTGCCAGGCCTTGCCGTCCCAGCGGTAGCCCAGCGCCAGCTTGCCGGCCGGCACCTTGCCGTATTCCCACACCGTGTCTTTCATGCCCAGCGGCAGCAGGATGCGCTGCGTGATGTAATCCTGGAAGCGCATGCCGGCCGCCTTCGACACCACTTTGCCCAGCAGCACGTAGCCGAGGTTGCTGTATTCGAACGCCGTGCCAGGCGCAGTGGAAAACGACAGGCCGCCGGCGACGAAGCGCTCCAGCTGCGCGTTGCTGATGGCCATCTGGCGGTCGCCCCAGGGATTGTCCTCGGGCAGGCCGGTGCTCATCGTCATCAGGCTGCGCACGGTCAGCGCGGACGAATCGGCCGTGGGCAGGCGCAGCTTCTGCACTTCCGGCAAGTAGCGCGACAGCGGCGCGTCCAGGTCCAGCTTGCCCTCGTCGCGCAGGCGCAGGGCGGCCAGGGCGACGAAGCTCTTGGTCATGGAGGCGATGCGGAACGGCGTGGCGCTGGTGGCGGCAATCTTGCGCTCCACGTCCGCATAGCCCAGCGCACGGGCGTGGATCAGCTTCCCGTCCAGCACCACGCCGTACACCAGGCCGGGCAGGTGCTTTTCCTCGGCCAGCTCGGCATAGAGCTTGTCCACGCCCGGCAGCAGCGCCGCCACGCGCGCGGCGCGGCCCGGATCGTTGTAGGGATCGTCCGACCGCGCCGGCATGGCGGCAACGAGCATCAGCAAGAAGCAGGAAGTATTGCCGACAGTGCGGCGCAGCGTGCTTACCATGGTCATCCTTCGCGGTGTGAGGGTTGCCATGCATTCTGCGCCAAGATTGCCGGCTGGACAACTGCCAGCCGGGGGGCGGCTTGACCCGCATGGACGCGCGCCGTCAGGGGTCAGGCGGCGGGCGGCGCGCAGTGCACGCGGTTGCGGCCGGCGGATTTGGCGGCGTACAGGGCCTGGTCGGCCGCTTCCAGCAGCTCGGCGGGCAGGCTGTCGGGCAGCTGCGGGACCAGCGCGGCCACGCCGGCGCTGATGGTGACCACGCCGTTCGGGCTGCCAGCGTGCGTGATGCGCAGCGCTTCGATGGCCTTGCGGATGCGCTCGGCCACCGCCTGCGCCCCCGCCACCCCGGTCTGCGGCAGCAGGATGCCGATTTCCTCGCCGCCGTAGCGCGCAGCCAGGTCGCCCGGCCGCTTCGGCGTCAGCGTGCGGATGGTCTTGCTGATGGCGCGCAGGCAGTCGTCGCCGGCGCTGTGGCCGTACAGGTCGTTGTACTGCTTGAAGTAGTCCACGTCCATCATGATGAAGGCCAGCTCGCTGCCGGCACGCGCGGCGCGGCTGAATTCCTTGCCCAGGGTGACGTCGAACTGGCGCCGGTTGGCCAGCCCGGTCAGGCCGTCCTGCAAGGCCAGCTTTTCCAGCGTGCGGTTCAGGCTCTCCAGCGCGTCGCGCGCCTGCAGCAGTTCTCTCTCGGCTTGCAGGCGCCGTTCGATCTGCTGGATCAGGCGCTTGCCGAACAGCGCCAGCAGCAGCGCCAGCAGCATCACGCCGAAGGAATGCAGCAAGGTGTCGCGCCGCCAGCCTTCCAGCACTTCGTCGCGCGACAGGGCCGCCGTCACGAACAGCGGGTAGCGCGCCAGCGCGCGGTAGCTGTTCATGCGCAGCTCGCCGTCCTGGGTGGAGCGGAAGAAGCCGGTGCCGGTCTGGCCGCCGGCGCTGAACTGGCGGTAGATGGGCGTGTTGACGATGCTGATGCCGACCCGGGTCTCGTCGAACGGCCGGCGCACCAGCATGGTGCCCTGCTTGTGCAGCAGCGCCACCGCGCCGCGCCGGCCGATGTCCAGGCTCTGGTAGAAACGGGTGAAGTAGTCCAGGTCGATGGTGGCCAGCGCCACGCCGGCGAAGGCGCCGTCCGGCCGCTGCAGGCGGCGCGACACCGGCAGCACCCATTTGCCGGTGGAGCGGCTCACCACCGGCACGCCGATGTGCGGGCTACGGTCCGGGTGGGTGCGGTGGTATTCGAAGTATTCGCGGTCGGCGTTGTTGTAGGCCAGGTTCATCACCGGGCGCGAATTGACCACCCAGCGCCCGCTCTCGTCGTACACGAACAGGCCGTTCAGCTGCGGCAGGCGCGCCACCTGCGCCTCCATCAGCCGGTGCAGGCGGGCGATCGCCGGCGGGCCGGCGCCGTCGGTTTCAATGCGCTCGACAATGTCGGCCAGGCTGGTGTCGGCGGCGGCGATGGTGTCCTCGGCGTGCTGCGCCATCGAGCGCGCCAGGTTGGAGGTGATGCGCTCGGAGGCGGCCAGCAGTTCGTCGCGCGCGTTCAGGCTGCGCCAGCCATCGATCGCCACCAGCGACAGGCAGACCACGGCGACGAACACCGTGGCCCAGAACGTGATGGGCAGCCGTTTCAGCATGGCAGCCCGCTCCGTTCTGGCCGGCCGGTGCGCATGGCGCTACACCGTGCCCAGGTGCTGCGGGGCCAGCATGGGATGCAGGGTCTGCCAGACCTGCTGCGGCGCGATCTTCTCCATGCAGTCGTGGTGGCCCAGCGGGCATTCGCGCTGCTTGCACGGCGCGCACGCCAGGTGCAGCGAGATGGACGCGGCCACGTCGGAAAACGGCGGCGCGTGGCCGGGATCGGTGGGGCCGTAGATGGCGATCACCGGGCGGTTCAGCGCCGAGGCGATGTGCAGCAGGCCGGAATCGTTGCTGACCACCGCGCCGGCATGGGCGATCAGCGCCACCGCCTCGGCCAGGCTGGTGGCGCCGGCCAGGTTGAACAGCGCCGGCGCCGGCACGCCCGCTGCGGCGGCGCCGGCCTCGGCCGCCTGCACCACCTGGGTACACACGTCCTTGTCCTTGGGCGAACCGAGCAGCGCAATCTGCGCCTGCGGGTGCGCCGCGGCGATGGCCTGGGCCAGGCCGGCAAAATGGGTGGCGGGCCAGCGCTTGGCCGAGCCGAATTCGGCGCCGGGCGCGAACGCCACCAGCGGGCGCTGCGGGTCGAGCCCGGCGCGCGCGCAGGCGGCGGCGACCTGGTCCGCGCTGGCCTGCAGCACCGGGCGCGGCACAGGCTGCAGCGCCGCCTCGGGCGGCCGCGCCAGCGCCGCGTAGAACGGCACCATGGGGCGCGGCGGCACGTCGTCGAAGTGCATTACGTTGATCAGGCCGTATCGGCTCTCGCCCTTGTAGCCGACCCGTTTCGGTATCCCCGCCAGCCACGGGATCAGCGCGTACTTGAGTGTATTGGGCAGCACGTAGGCGGCCGCATAGCCGCGCCGGCGCAGCCGGCGCGCGTAGCGCCAGCGTTCGCGCAGCTGCAGCGGGCCGTGGCGGAACGGGGTTTCCAGCACCTCGCCCACCTCGGCCATCTGGCGCCACACGGGCGCCACCTGGGGCGGCGCCAGCACGTCGATGGGCTGCTCCGGATGGGCCGCGCGCAGCAGCGCCAGCAGCGGCTGCGCCATCACCGCGTCGCCGATCCAGTTGGGCGAAATGACCAGGATGCGCGGCGCGGGCGTCATGGCGCGCGCCCCTCGTCCTGCGCGTTCAGGCAAAAGCCCATCAGCAGGAACAGCATCTGCACGTAGAACATGGTGCTCAGGATGGACCAGAAGATCACCTCCGTCAGGCCGAAGCTGAAGTAGCCGATCACCAGCAGCAGGCCGGCCAGCGCGGGGGCGATGACCGCCGGACTGGCCGACTCGTGGGTGCGCAGGATGCGCAGGAAAAACAGGAACGGCGCCAGCATGGTAAACAGGTAGACCAGCAGGCCGGGAATGCCGCCGTACACCAGCACGTGCATCATGTCGTTGTGGAAGTGCTCGGCCTCCAGCACGAAGGGCTGCAGGCGGCCGGCCGCCACTTCTTGCTCCAGTTCGGCATGGATTTCCCGGCTGGTGGAAATGCGCCACGGGTGCTGCGCCGCCAGCGCCAGGCCGCCCTTCCACAGTTCCAGGCGGATGCCCACGTTGCTGTAGGCGCCGCCGCCGTCGAAATAGGAAGTCACGTCGTGCACGCCTTGCTGCAGGCGCTCGCGGGTGCCGGCCTGGTCGATGAAGTAGGTCCCCACCAGCAGCAGCAGCACCAGCCCGGCTACCGCCTTGGAAATGCGGTTGCGCAGGAAGTGGCCGTATTTGATGAACAGGATGATGGCGAACAGCACCGCGATCCAGCCGCCGCGCGTGCCCGTGGCCACCGAGCCGGCCAGGCCGGCCAGCGCGCCCAGCGCCGGCCACAAGGCGTGCTTGCCCTTGAAATCGAGCACGGCCGCCAGGCACATCATGCCCATGCACAGCTCAATGTCGCCAAATGTTATAGAATTAATAAGCCCGCCGGGACGGTAGATGCCGAGGCCCCAGCGCTGGTAGCAAATGAACACGGCGCCGCCGACGGTGCCCGCGATCAGGCCCCACCACAGCGCCTTGCGGCTGGGGCGCAGCGCCAGCACCGCCAGCAGCACGGTGACGCAGAAGAATATGCGCGCAGGTTTCTCCAGTGCGCGCATTTGTATGTCGGGATGCAACAATAGTCCCATCAGGGCAAAGCCGAAACTGACAGCGAACGCTGTTAAAACCAGCCGAACCTCAGTAAGATGACGCAAAAAGCCGGGTTTCGCGGCCCGCCAGCAGGCGATGCCGGCCACCAGGAAGGCAAAACCGACCGTGCTGACACCGAACCGGGTGATCAGCGCCAAGGCTGGCAGCAGGAAAATCAGACTGTGGATGAGATAAGATAGCGCGTTGTCTTGCAGAATGTTTTTTTTTGTAAAAGATTTATTCATTAATGTTTTGTGAGCTTATTCTTGCAAAATCAGCACAGGCAGCATCCACTTCATGCAACAAGCGTCAAAAATTTCTGTCATCATCACGACCTACAACCGGCCCGACGCCCTGGCGGCAGTGCTGGAGGCCTGCTTCTGCCAGGACGATAATCAATTCGAAATCATTATCGCTGATGACGGCTCGACCCACAACACGCGCCAGTGCGTAGAGAAGCTGCGGCCCCGCTCGCCGGTGCCGCTGCTGCACGTCTGGCAGCCGGACGAGGGTTTCCGCGCCGCGCGCGCGCGCAACCAGGGCATCCTGGCCGCCAGCGGCGACTACATCGTGTTCCTGGACGGCGACTGCATGCCGCAGCCGACCTTCATCAGCCGGCACCGCAAGCTGGCCAAGCCGGGCTACCTGGTGACCGGCAGCCGCGTGCTGCTCAGCCCGGGCTATACGCTGCGCCTGCTGGCCGAGCACATCAACCTGCGCGGCCTGACCTGCTGGGACAAGCTGAAACTACGCCTGACCGGCGACCTGAACAAATTCCTGCAGACCGTGCTGACCCTGCCTGACTTCGGCCGTGAAAGCCGCCGCTTCAGCTGGCGCCGCATCAAGAGCTGCAACCTGGGCGTGTGGCGCAAGGACCTGGATACGGTGAACGGTTTCGACGAAAGCTTCCAGGGCTGGGGCCACGAGGACTCGGACCTGGTGGTGCGCCTGTTCAACGCGGGCGTGATGCGCAAGGAAGGCGCCTTCGCCACCGAGGTCTACCACCTGTGGCACAAGGAAAACGAGCGCAGCCTGGAAGACCGCAACCGCCACATCGTGCTGCAGCGCGCGGCCGACAAGACCGTGCAGGCCGTGCAAGGCCTGCAGCGCCTGCCCGCCACGCCGGCGCAGCAACCGGTGCAGCCCGTGCAACCCGCCGCGCCGGGCGGCGTGCCGCGTCCCGGCGCGCCCGCCAACGACAGCCTGCCAGCCGCACCACACATCAACCTGGCCGCCGGCGGCTCCTGACCGGCTGCCCTGGCTGCCCGGCTTGCCGGCCCTTGCTGTCCGCTACTCGCCGCCCTGCATCGCGATCCGCACCAGGTCGGCCACGTTGCCGACGCCCAGCTTGCCCATCAGGCGCGCCTTGTGCACCTCCACCGTGCGCACGCTGATGCCCAGCGCCGGCGCGATCTCCCGGTTGTGCCGCCCCAGCACCACCAGCTCCATCACTTCCCGCTCGCGCGGCGTGAGCTCGCGCAGCAGCGCGCGGTGGTCTTCGCGCGCGATGTTCTGGCGGCGCTGCCGCGCCTCGGACGAGAAGGCCTCGTCGATGGCGGCCACCAGCTTGGCGTCGTCGAAGGGCTTTTCCAGGAAGTCCAGCGCGTGCGCCTTGAAGGCCGCGCGCGCCAGCGCCACGTCGCCATGGCCGGTGACGATGACGATGGGGATGCGGTTGCCCAGCTGCGCCAGGCGCTGCTGCAGCTCCAGCCCGTCCATGCCGCTCATGCGGATGTCGATCACCAGGCAGCCGGCCCACTCCGGCTTCCAGGCCTGCAGCAAGGCCTCGCCGCTGGCAAACACCGCGGTGCGGTAGCCGCGCACGCCCAGCAGCAGGCCGAGCGCGTCGCGCACGGCGGGGTCGTCGTCGACGATAAATACGGTCAGGTCCATGCCACTATTCTCCAGGTTCGGCTTCCAGCGCCGGCAGTATAAATCGGAATATGCCGTGGCCGGCCACTTCGGCCCACAATTTGCCGCCGTGCGCCTCGATGATGGCGCGGCTCAGCACCAGTCCCAGTCCCAGCCCGCTGGACTTGGTCGACACGAAGGGCTCGAACAGGCGCTTGGCCAGCGCCTCCGACACGCCGGCGCCGCTGTCCTCCACCGTGATGCGCAGCCGCGCCCCGCCCAGTGCCTGCGCCGACAGCGTGATGCGGCGCTGGCCCGGCGCGCAGGCGGCCACCGAATCGAGCGCATTGGCCAGCAGGTTGCGCAGCACCAGTTCCACCTGGATGCGGTCGGCCAGCACCGACACCGGCGGCGCCTGCGCCACCGCCAGCTCCACGCCCTGCTCGCGGCACTGGCTGAAGAACTGCTGCGTGATGGCCGACAGCAGCGCGCTGGCCGGCACCGGCTCCAGGCGCAGCGCGCCGGTGCGGAAGAAGTCGCGCAGGCGCCGCACCACCTCGGCCGCACGTCCCGATTCGCTCACCATGCGCTGGATGGCGCCCTTCAGCAGCTCGCCCGTCTCGCCCCGCTCCAGCAGGTGCTCGCACGCCTTGCCGTAGGCCGACAGCGCCGTCATCGGCTGGTTCAGCTCGTGCGCCAGCGCGGCCGCCATTTCGCCGGCCGCCGCCAGCCGCAGCGTGTGTTTCAGTTCGTCCGCCACCTGGCGCCGCTCGTCGACCACGATGCCGATGAAGAAGGCCACCAGCGCCAGCACCGCGTCCAGCAGCTGCAGCTCGGCCACTTCGATGTCCACCGCATTGGTCCAGCGCACCAGCGTGACGATGGCCAGCTGCAGCGAAAACACGATCAGCGCCGCGCCGTACACGCCCTGGCGGGTGGCGGCCCAGATCACCGGCAGGAACAGGAAATAGAAATGCTTGAACTCGGCGCGCGCGATGTGGCCGAACACGGCGCTGAGCATGCAGATGGCCAGCACCAGGTAGCCCAAGGTTTCCCAGCGCCAGGCGGCGGCGCGCAGGCGGGCGCGGCTGTCCTCGCCGGCCAGCATCCAGATCAGCGGCATGGACACCATCACTCCCACCACGTCGCCGATGGCGAAGCGCCACACGGCCAGCGCGCCCTGCCCGGCCGGGATCAGCCCGGCCGACGACAGCAGCGCCACATAGGCCACCGCGTTGAGCAAGGTGCCGGCCGCCACCGCCACCAGCCAGGTCAGCAGGCGGTCGCGGTTGTCGAACATGGCGCTGGTGCTGAAATTGCGGCGCAGGCCCTCGCCGATCAGGCCGTAGCCCACGGTCAGGCTGAGCGCGCCCAGCAAGGTGTAGACCGGGCCGGCCGCCATGCCGCGCAGCCAGATGTCGCCCAGCAACAACGCCGCGAACCATGGCAGCGCGGCTTTTTTTCCGTAGCGCAGCCAGTACACCAGGCCCAGCGCCGGGTCCGGATTCCAGGGCGTGATGTTGACGCCATACAGGGGATCGACATAGGTCAGCCAGTCGAGCAGCAGGTATAGCAACAAAAATAACAGCCCGTGCCACCTTGCTAATAAGTGGCGCATACGCTCCAGCACTGCGTCATGTAAGTGTTCCCCCTAACTGATCCGCGAATTGTGGGCGCGCCCGGCCATCGCTAATATTTCTGATTGTAACTTACTGTTTCCTACGGCCCAGCCCTCGCCGCCCACATTTTTCATTGGAGCACCGAACAACATGCAGGCTATCACCCTCCGCGCCGGGCTGGAACGGAAATCGCTCCCTTCGATGGCTTGCGCGGCCATCAAACTGCAGGCGCGCGCGCTGGCCTACCCGCTACTCACGCGCGGCTGGCTGAAGGTGCTCAATTCGCACGGCGCGCTGCGCGAGCTGGCGCGTCTGCAGCCGCGCCTGCTGCACAAGATCTACCGCCCCTACCTGAGCAGCCGCCTGGACCGCCCGCAGCGGCTGGCGGCATTGGCGGCGCACTACCGCTTCGTGGTGCAGCACGACCTGGGCGCCACCGTGGCGCAGGCCGTGCGCGGCCCGCTGGTGCTGGCGCGCTTCGAGGGCAAGTCGGGCGCGGTCTACCAGGTGGACCTGCGCGCCATCGTGCCGATGGAGCGCGAGGGCGAACTGGTGCTGCAACTGCGCTGCGCCGGCGCGCTGGTGTATTCGGTGGCGTTCTCCTTCCTGGCCGACGGCGCGCAGACCCACGCGGCCAGCGTGGGCGTGGGCTGCCTGCAAGGGCCGCAATGCGGCGCCGGCCTGGAACTGGGGCGCGAAGCGACCCGCGACCTGCACGGCCTGCGCCCGAAAAACCTGCTGCTGCGCCTGGTGCAGCAACTCGGCTACGCCTACGGCTGCAGCCAGGTGCTGCTGGTGGGCAACGACAACCGCGCCGTGCTCAAGCAGATCCGCAAGGGCCGCGTGCACGCCGACTACAACGCATTCTGGCTGGAGATGGGCGCGCAGCCGCGCAGCGACGGCGACTACGCGCTGGCCTGCGGCCCGCTACAGGCGCCGGTGATGGAAGAGATTGCGTCCAGGAAGCGCTCGGAAGCGCGCAAGCGCCACGAACTGCTGGCCGGCGTGGCGGCCCAGGTGGTGGACGGCTTCGTCCGTCCGCGCCCCGGCGGCGCCAATCAGCCGGGCGCCGTGCACGCGGCCGGGGCCGCCCCGGCCGCGATGCCCGGCGCGGGCACGGAAATGGACGCCGAGCTGGCCGCCGCCTGAACCGCCCCCGGCGCCGCCGCGATCCAGCGCGGCGCGCGCTGGCCGCGCGGGCGGGGTAGAATCGCGGAACGATTGCTTTTCACCACGATGGGAGGATGCGATGCGACTGGATATCTACCGACGAGCGGAACACGATGGCCTGTATTCCTACTTGGCCGTTCCGGAAGGAAAACCCATCCCGCAAGAGGCCATCAGCACCGACTGGCAAGCTGCAAGCCTGGCACTGGAAGTGGACGACGGCGCCGACGCCCTGCCCGATTTCCACATCGAGCGGCCCTACCAGCAGATCGGCGCCAAAGGCTATGCCATCACCAGCGTGAAAGACATGTAGCCCTGCAGCCCATGTAGCCCATGTAGTCTGCTTAGCTGTACGGCACGTAGTCGACGCCATTCTGGATGGTGCCGATTAACTGCGCCTGGTTTTCCGGGCTCTCACTGAACCAGTACAGCACGCCGGCCTGGTTTTCCCGGCCGGACGTCAGGAAATCCATCCAGAACTTGTAGCCCTCGGCATCGGGCGCGCGGTGCAGCACGTTGGCGTACAGCTTGGTGACCAGCACGTCGTTGCTGGGCGCGGAACTGCCGTACAGCTTGGCAAATTCGGGACTGGCCATGAATCCGGCCGCCACCTGGCGCAAGCTCAGGCCATGCTCCATGTGGTAGATCCAGAAGCCCAGGCCGCCCAGGTCGGGCGCCCGGTCGAACGCGGCCTGGTAGATGCGGTAAGCCTGGCCGCCGATGCCGTCGATATCGATGGCCACGCTCTTGTCGCCAAATTGGAGGCGTTCGACGCCGGCCAGCACGTCGGTGCCGCCCTGGCCCAGCTGGTCGCTGACGGTGTAGCCGGCGGCAGTGCGCTGCACCGTGTAGCCGCTGCGCGCACCGCTGTACAGTGCGGTGTCGATGCCGTCGCCGCCGCCGATGTAGTTGTTGCCGGCTGTGGCGGCCAGCACATCGGCGCCCGCCGTGCCGTTCAAGTTGAGGCTGCTGGAGACCGTGAAGTTCTGCGCCGCCGAGGCCGTCGAGACCAAGCCCGCCGCGTCGGTGGCGCGGGCGGTGACGCTGTAGTCACCGTTGGCCAGCGCCACCGGCTGCAAGCTCCACTTGCCGGTCGAACCCGCCGTGGCCGTGCCCAGGCTCGCGCCGCCGTTGAAAATTTCCACCGTTGCGCCGACCTCGGCCGTGCCACTGAAGGTGGGCCGGTTGCCGCTCGCGGCAGCGCTGCCGTCCTTGGTGAACTGCAGCACCGGCGCCGGCGGCGCCAGGTTGTCCAGGCTGGCCAGCGCCAGCGTCTGGTCGCTAAAGCGCAGCAACTCCACGTTGTTGAGCGTGTCCGTGCCTTCCGCGCCGCTCAGCTTCCAGCTGGTGGCGCTCAGCTGCTGCAGGGTGTAGGCGCTGCGCGCGCCGGTGTAGATGGCGGTGTCGCTGCCGGCGCCGCCGTTCAGCACGTCGTTGCCGGCGCCGCCCTGCAGCGCGTCGGCGCCGCTGCCGCCGGTCAGCGTGTCGGCCGCGCCGGTGCCGGTGTAGTAGCGCCCGCCGCCGGTCGAATTCACGCCCAGCGCGCCGCCCAGGCCGTCGCCGCCGTACAGCCAGTTCAGCGCGGCGATGTCATACGGGCTGTAGCTGTTGTACGGTCCGCCCGAGCTGGTATAGGACAGCAGCGTGTACGAGGTGTTGTCGGTCGCATCCGGCAGCTGGATGCTGCCCTCGAACGGATGCTTCAGGCCCAGCATGTGGCCGATCTCGTGCAGCAGCGTTTCCGCGCCCTCGCCGCCGTTGAGCACGGCGTTCTGGCCGCCCCACTGCACGTTGTCGAGGTAAATATAGGCCTTGGCGCTGTAGGCGCTGACCTGGGTGCCGCTATAGGAATAGCTGGAGGACCAGCTGCACAGGCCGGAAGTCTGCGCGCCGGCGATGTCGGCATTGGCAAAATGGACTTGCGCGCCGGCGCCGTTGCTCGTTTCCACGAAAGTGATGCCGGTCAGCCGGCTCACATAGGCCATGGCCTCGCGCGTGGCGGCCTGCTGCGCGGCGCTGAAGGCGCTGGGCGCGCCTTGCAGGCTGGTGTTGCCGGTCTGCGTGCCGCTGGCGGTGGAGAACGTATAGGTGAGGGTGTTGGCGGTGGACGGCGCCAGGTAATTCCAGCCCGGGCCGTCATCGAGCAGCGCATCGATGTGGTTCAGGCCGGACAGCAAAGGGGTGGTGACGTCGGTAACGGTTGCCATGTGCTCGTCCTAATAATCTCGTTGTATCAGTATTCCACTGCCACTTCGCGCGCGCCCAGCACCTGCTCGAGCGACAGCTTGAGCGCGTCCGACGGCGCCACGCGCCACTCCTCGCCCAGCTGCACCACGCAATCGACGCCCTGCGGCTTGACGCGCATGGCCACCGGCAAGCCGTTGGCGTCGCGGTAAGGCGCCAGCACTTCCTGCAGCTTGGCCGGCGCCACCGTGGTCGGCATGGTCCAGCCGAACTGCTGGCCGAACTGGCTGCGCGCGGCGATGATGTCGTACACCTTCTCGGCCGAAATGCGCAGGCCGCCCGAGAAGCGGTCTTCCGACACCTTGCCCACCACGGCCAGGAATTCGTCGTCCTTGAACATGCGCTTGTTCTCGTCAAACACCTCGCTGTACACGGTCACCTCCACCACGGCGGTCTTGTCGTCCAGCGTGATGATCCACAGCTTGCCGCGCTGCGTCATCTGCGGGCGCATGCCGGTGATCACGCCGCTCATCATGCGCGGCTCGCGCGACGGCTCCAGGTCCGCCAGCTTGGTGCGCGAGAAGCGGCGCGCCTCCTGCGCATAGGAGTCATACATGTGGCCGGACAGGTAGAAGCCCAGCGCGATCTTTTCCTCGGCCAGCTTCTGGCGGTCGGTGAACGGCGCGGCCTTCACGTATTCGGGCGGGGCCACCAGGTCCGAATCGTCGCCGCCGAACAGCGACACCTGGTTGGCTGCCTTGGCTTCCTGGTCGGCGCACTCCATGGCGAAGCCGACAGAAGCCAGCAGCACCGCGCGGTCCTCGCCCAGGCAGTCGAAGGCGCCCGAGCGGATCAGCGCCTCGATGGTGCGGCGGTTGATCTGCTTCTTGTCCACCCGCTTGCAGAAGTCGAACAGGCTGACGAACGGCCCGCCCGCTTCGCGCGCGGCGATGATGGCTTCGATGGCGTTCTGGCCGGCGCCCTTCACGCCGCCCAGGCCGTAGCGGATCTGCGTGACTTTCTTGCCGGTGACCGACGGCGCCTCGCCGTCCGGACGGAAGCGGTAGGCCGACTTGTTGATGTCCGGCGGCAGCACGGTCAGGCCGCAGATGTCGATCGAGTCCTCGACCAGGATCTTGACCTTCTCGGTGTCGTCCATGGCCAGCGACATGTTGGCTGCCATGAACGCGGCCGGGTGGTGCGCCTTCAGGTAGGCCGTGTGATAGGACAGCAGCGCGTAGGCGGCGGCGTGCGACTTGTTGAAGCCGTAGCCGGCGAACTTCTCCATCAAGTCGAAGATCTCGTCGGCCTTCTCGGCCGACAGGCCGTCCTTGGCGGCGCCGGCGCGGAAGATCTCGCGGTGCTCGGCCATCTCTTCGGCCTTCTTTTTACCCATCGCGCGGCGCAGCATGTCGGCGCCGCCCAGCGAGTAGCCGCCGACGATCTGCGCCATCTGCATCACCTGCTCCTGGTACACCATGATGCCGTAGGTTTCGGACAAAATGGACTCGGTGCGCGGATCGGGATAGTCGAAGCGTTCGCCGTGCTTGCGCTTGCAGAAGTCGGGAATCAGGTCCATCGGGCCGGGACGGTACAACGCCACCAGCGCGATAATGTCCTCGAAGCGGTCGGGACGCGCGTCCTTCAGCATGCCCTGCATGCCGCGCGACTCCAGCTGGAACACGGCCACGGTCTTGGCCTTGGTCAGCAGCTCGTAGGAGGCGCGGTCGTTCAGCGGCAGCTTGGCCAGGTCGAAATCGGCCATGGCCGGATCGAGGTCCTTGATGTAGTTCACCGCGCGGTCCAGGATGGTCAGCGTGGTCAGGCCCAGGAAGTCGAACTTCACCAGGCCCACGGCCTCCACGTCGTCCTTGTCGTACTGCGACACCACGCCGGTGTCGCCGGACTGCGTGTACAGCGGGCAGAAGTCGGTCAGCTTGCCGGGGGCGATCAGCACGCCGCCGGCGTGCATGCCGATGTTGCGGGTGATGCCTTCGACCTGCTGCGCCAGGTCCAGCAGCTGGCGCACCTCCTCCTCGTTCTGCTGGCGCTCCTTGAGCATCGGCTCTTCCTCGATGGCCTCGGCGATCGAGACCGGCTTGCCCGGCTTGAACGGAATCAGCTTCGATACGCCGTCGCAGAAGTTATAGCCAAAGTCCATCACGCGGCCCACGTCGCGGATCGCGCCCTTGGCAGCCATGGTGCCGAAGGTGGCGATCTGCGACACCGCATCGCGCCCGTACAGGTCCTTTACGTGCTGGATCACCAGCTCTCGCTTTTCCTGGCAGAAGTCGATGTCGAAGTCGGGCATCGAAACGCGTTCGGGGTTCAGGAAACGTTCGAACAGCAGGTTGTACTTCAGCGGATCGAGGTCGGTGATCTTGAGCGCATACGCCACCAGCGAACCCGCGCCCGAGCCGCGGCCCGGGCCGATCGGCACGCCGTTGTTCTTGCCCCACTGGATAAACTCCGCCACGATCAGGAAGTAGCCCGGGAACTTCATCTTGATGATGGTCTCGTTCTCGAACTCCAGGCGCGCCTCGTAGCGCGGGCGCTCGGCCTCGCGCTTGACCGGATCGGGGAACAGCTGCTCCAGGCGCTCCTCCAGGCCCTTCTTGGTTTCGGCGCGCAGGAAGTCGTCGATGGTCATGCCCGGCGTGGGGAAGTTCGGCAGCTGCGGCTTGCCCAGCGTGAGCGTGAGGTTGCAGCGCTTGGCGATTTCCACCGAGTTTTGCAGCGCGGCCGGCAAGTCGTGGAACAGCTCGGCCATCTCGGCCTGCGACAGGAAGCGCATCTGCTCGTTGAAGCGCTTGACGCGCTTGGCGTTGGCCAGCATCTCGCCCTCGGCGATACAGATGCGCGCCTCGTGGGCGATGAATTCGTCCGGCGACATGAACTGCACCGGATGGGTGGCCACCACGGGCAGGCCCAGCTTGGCCGCCAGCGCCACCGAGTGGCGCACCTGCGCCTCCTGGTTGGCCTGGCCGGCGCGCTGGATCTCGATGTAGAAGTGGCCGGGGAAGATGGCGGACCACTTCTGCGCGTGGCGCTCAGCCAGCTCCAGGTTGCCGTTGTCGATGGCCGCGCCGATGTCGCCGAACTGCGCGCCGGACAGCGCGATCAGGCCATTGTCGGTGCGCTCATTGGGCAGCAGCTCGTACGTCTTGTTGGCGCGCTCGGCCAGCCACTCGGTGCGGATCTCGGCGCGGCCCTTGTACTGGTTGGTGAGCCAGGCCGACGACAGCAGTTCGCACAGCTGCAAATAGCCCATGCGGTTTTTCGCCAGCAGCAGCAGGCGCGAAGGCTTGTCGCGGTTGTCGTCATTGGTGATCCACACTTCGCAGCCGACCAGCGGCTTGATGCCCTTGCCGCGCGCGGCCTTGTAGAACTTGACCATGCCGAACAGGTTGCCCAGGTCGGTGACGGCCAGCGCGGCCTGCTTGTCCTTGGCGGCGGTGGCGATCAGGTCATCGATGCGCACCAGGCCGTCGACGATGGAATATTCGGAGTGCACCCGCAGGTGGACGAAAGCCGGTCCCTGCGGCTGATGCGCGGCTACGGCGCCGCCTTCTTGTTCGATTGCCATCATATTCATGCTGCTGCTCGCCCGTGTTCCAATGAGCCGCTATTCTACCGCGCCGCAGCGCGCTGCCGCCAACTGAACGCCTTCCCGCTGCAAGGCGCCACAAGCATTGTTAAAAATAAATGTTGTTGTGACACAATTATTTCCATATAGAAAATACTTTTAAATTACGCTATTATGTTTTTAAGAACAATTTTCCGTATGGAAAGGCCTACGCATGCACTTGCACCGCACCCGCAACACCGTCGCCCTGCTGCTGACCGCCCTGCTGGCCAGCGCAGCCGTCCAGGCCCAGGAGTCCGCCAACGACCAGCTGGACCAGTGCATTCAGAAGGAAAAGATGAAAAGCGCGCTGAAAGGGTCCGCCCTTGGCGCCTTGGCCGGTTTCGGCAAATCTCTGCTGATCGACAAGGACAAGTCCAACAAGGACGTGGCCAAGAACGTGGCCATCGGTGCGGTCGCCGGCGGCGCGATCGGCCTGGTGACGGCTCACTACCAGGCTGCCGGCAAGTGCTTCCGCAAGAATCCTTCCTGGGTGCCGGAATCGCAGCTTGAGCGCAGCAAGGGCTATGAGCAGGCAGTGAAGGACTATGGCTATCAGCCCAAGCAAGGCACGGTCACTGCCATCCGCGAACTGCGCGTGGCAAACAAGGTTCAAGCTGGCCAGAAGCTCGACATTGCCATGAGCTTTGCAGCGCTGACCCCGACCGGCGCGGAAACGCCGGTCACCATTGAACGCAAGTTGTTCGCGGTGGAGCCGGACGGCAAGGAAGTGCAGCTGCCATTCATGGGCAAAGGCAGCGAAGAGCGCGTGATGGAAGCGGGCGAGCACACCGACCATGGCTCGCTGCCTATCCCGGCCGACGGGGCCGGCACCACCTTCCGCATCGAATACAGCGTATCCGCCAACAAGCAAGCACCAGCCGTCCGCTCGGCACTGGTGACAGTCATCTGATGCGCGCCCTGCACCGCCGGCTGGCCCTGCCCCTGATACTGCTGGCCCTGGCCGGCTGTGCCAACCAGTCCATGCCGGGCTACCAGAACGCGTTCCAGGGTTATCAGGTACCGCAGCCGCTGCTGGAACTGATCGGCGCCAAGCTGCGCGAATACGGCCTCGCGCAAGCCACCGTGAGCCGCGACAGCGTCGGCCGGGTGCGCCTGGGCGGCAGCTACCGCAACGAAGACGAGGTGGACAAGGCCTTTATTATCGTGCAGTCGGTAGTCGGCCTCAAATCAACCTCGCCATTCTATCCCGAGAACGTGCAGCAAAAGCGCTGGGAGCTGGAGGCGGGACGCGCCATGGCGGAGCACGCGCGCGCGCGCGCAGTCCGTGCAGCGCCTGCCGCCAAGCGGGCTTTCGTGGTCGGCATCAACCAGTTCAGCGACCGCGCCCACTTGAAGGATATCCAGGGCGAAGACGATGCCTCCGTGGTGCGCGACACGCTGCAGCGCGCCGGCTACAGCGTGACCGCGCTGCTCGGCAAGCAAGCCACCAAGGCCCGCATCGAACAGGCGCTGCAGCAGTTCGAGCGCAGCATCGGACCGGACGACACCGTCTTTATCTACGTTTCCAGCCACGGCACCCAGCCCGTGCCCGACGCCGCCGGCAAGGACCAGCGCCGCATGTCCATCGCGGCCTACGATTCGGGCGACAGCGGCGGGCGCAAGAGCCGCGATCAAACGGATTTCCTGCTGCACCTGCAGGACAGCTCGGTACGCGACACGCTGTTGCAGGACGTGGCGCGCAAGCCCAGCCGCACTACGCGCGTGTTTATCGACACTTGCTACAGCGGCGAAATGCTGCGCGGCATACCGGACAGCGGCCAGGGCTACGCGGTCAAGGCCAACGGCGGCCAGAGCGAGCGCGAAGGGCTGTCGCTGGCGGCGTGGAGCGGTCCGCAATACACTTCCAAGGGCATCTTCGTGTCGCAGGCGGCGGCCCCGTCCAGCCAGCCGGCGCGCGCCCCGGCCGAGCGCGAGCGGGCCGGCTACACGCTAATCACCGCTACCAGCGAAGGCCAGGAATCGCTCGGCCCACCGGCCGACGTCGGGCTGTTCGACAGCCCCGCCACGCCGGGCAAGCAGCTGCGCGGCTCCTTCTTCACGCAAGCCTTTTTCGACTACCTGGACCAGCATCAGGGCCAGATCCAGCCCGCTTTCGATCAGGCGCGCAGCTTCACCGAACAAAAGGCGCGCACGGTCACCGGCGGCCGCCAGCAGCAAGTGCCGCGCCAGCTGTCGACCGTGCCGCCCGCCTTGAACAACCTGTACCAGTAACCCTTACCGGAGCGCCCATGAATACTCGCAACACCGTTACCGTCGCCGGCCTGCTGGCCGTGCTGCTGGCCGGCAGCGCCGCCGCCCAGGACGGCTATAGCGCCAAAGCCATCTTCTTCGGCGCCGACAACCAGGCCGTGGCGGTCGGCACCGCCGCCCAGCCGGCAGCGGCCAAGGTCGTGGCCACCGCCCCCAAGGCCACGGCCAAGACCGCCGCGCGCAAGGCCGCTCCCGCATTGGGCGCGAGCTATTTTATCCGTCTCAAGCAAGCCGACGGCGCCACCCAGGACGTGCTGGCCAGCCGCACGTTCAAAAGCGGCGAGCGTTTCCAGCTGGGCGTGAAGGTCAGCCGCCCGACCTATGTCTACATCATGAACGAAGGCCCGGACGGCAAGCTCACGCAGCTGTATCCAAACGCCGGCCAGAGCGCCATGCTGGACGCCATGGGCGTGGTATTCCTGCCTGCTCACGGCGCATTCGAGTTCGACGGCGAGCCGGGCATCGAACAATTGAGCGTGGTGATGTCGCCTAAACCGCTGGAGCATCCCGGCGAGACCCTGCGCGGCGCCAAGCCGGACCTGGTGTCCGACCCGTCGCCGCGCCTGGCCGGTGCCCCTGCCTGCGGCGGCGCGCAGCTGGCCATGAACAGCAGCGCGCCTTCGTTTGCCGCCAAAGGCGTGCACTACTCCGAAGACAGCGCCCCGGCCGCCTGCGCGCCGGCGTATGCCTCCAAGGCCATCATCTTCAGCGACGATCCCAAGCCGGCCGCCGGCGGCCAGGTGGCCTCCTACGTGGTCAAGCCCAAGGCCAAGCCGGACGACTCGCTGCACCTGAAACTCAAGCTGGTCCACCAGTAAATTCCGCTCTCCTTCACAGCTTACTACCCATGTCCAACAACCATCTGATCGTCGGTCTCGGCGGCACCGGCGGCAAAGTCATCCGCGAACTGCGCAAGACCATAGAACGCAACCGCGACACCAAGGGCAACAGCCCGTCCGAAGCCCATTTCGAATTTGCCTACCTGGACACGTCCGAAGACGTGGCCAACGAGAGCCATGAGTGGGACGTGCTGGGCAAGGACGTTTCGCTGGCGCGCGCCCAGCGCGGCACGTTCCCGGCCCGCGGCGTGCTGCCCATCCTGGCCGACCCGCAGTCCTTCCCCGGCATGCGCGACTGGATCGAGCCGCGCAATGTGTTCGACTTCGTCGACACCGGCACCGCCGGCGCCTCCCAGCGCCGTAAGCTCGGACGCCTGGTGTTCGCGCAAAACGCCACGGAGATCCGCAAGCTGCTGGAGGACCGCCTGAAAGAATTGGAGACCGCTTCCAAATCGGCCCAAGCGACCATCCACGTGGTCTGCGGCCTGGCCGGCGGCACCGGCAGCGGTTTCATTGTCGACACCGTCGCCCAGCTGCGCGCGCTGCGCCCGAACGACAGCGACCACCGCATCATGGTGTACGCGCTGCTGCCCGACGAAGGCTCGAGCTGGGGCGAGGCGGTGGCCGGCCACAGCACCTACTACGCCAACGGCTACGCCGCGCTGGCCGAGCTGAACGCG
Source organism: Pseudoduganella sp. UC29_71 (assembly GCF_042693265.1). Taxonomy (NCBI): domain Bacteria; kingdom Pseudomonadati; phylum Pseudomonadota; class Betaproteobacteria; order Burkholderiales; family Oxalobacteraceae; genus Pseudoduganella; species Pseudoduganella sp. UC29_71. The sequence goes on from NZ_CP170549.1 coordinate 4,901,406, forward strand.
CTGGGCGCGCGCAGCTACCATCCGATCAACGTTGCCGACGGCCGGCGCATGGCCGCCAGCAAGTACTTCAACGGCTGCTACCTGGTCAACCACATCAACGAGAACAAGGTGCGCTTCGGCGTCAAGGACGAAGTGCCGCGCATCATGGCCGAGTTCCTGTACCAGAAGACGCTGAACCAGCGCTGGACCGCGCTGGAGCGCGCCGAGCGGGGCGAGAACGACACCAACTTCATCGAGATGGACGACGGCCAGCCGGCCCGTGCCAAATTGTTCATGACCTTCGGCATCAAGCGCGTGGTGGTGCCGGAGCAGGAAATCCGCGAGTTCATGGCCTACAGCTTTGCCGAGCAGGCCACCCGCCAGCTCATGTTCAACAACTTCCGCCAGGGCGAAGGCTATGCCAACGAAGCGGTGCAAAAAGACTGGGGCTCCGAGGCGCGCAAGCCGGACGTGCTGCAGCGACTGCTGCTCAGCGATGCCCACCTGACGCTCGACACCGGCATCCTGGAGGACGATCTGAAGGCCGGCTGGAAGCCGGTGCGCGAATACTGGCAGCAAATCGGCAGCCAGCTCGATGCCCAGATCAAGGCCGACAAAACGCTCAAGGAGGCAGACTGGATCGCGCGCCTGGACAACCGGATGAGCGAAGTCTATGACGACACTTTCCGCCGCCTGGGCGGCGTGCACAAGTTCTACGAGGTGAAGGACCAGGCCCGCCTGGAAATGGCCCGCCACATCGCCTCCACCGTGGAAAAAGACTTCTTCCAGCGCTGGAGCAGCGGCGAGCTGTCGCTGATGCAGCTGCGCCAGTTCAGCGACGCCCTGCTCGCCAACCTGGCCGAGCGCAAGAAGGAGTTCGAAGAGCGCGTGCAGCGTGCCGGCGAGGCGCAAGAGCGCCTGAAGAGCGAGATCGCCGAATTGGCGCGCGCCTTCAACGACGTCGGCTTCCTCAAGCGCATGGTGAGCGACAAGCGCGACACGCTGTTCTCCGAGATCCGCGACAAGCATCAGGCGCTGTATGCCCTGCGCACGCTGCAAAAGGGCCACGGCTTCGGCGCCCGCCTGCTGCCGCTGGCGATGGACCTGCTGACCACCTTGCGCGGCCGCATCGACCACCTGCACCAGCAGCTTGAACGCGCCACCGCCAGCTTCGGCGCCGATAAGGCCAACCGCCTGCGCGAGGGCGACGACCCGGTCTACCAGCAACGCATTTTCGACGCCAGCGCCGTCAAGGCACTGATGAAGGACATGACGCTAAACGAACGCGACCAGCTGGCGCGTACCCAGCAGGTGCGCAAGGCCATCATCGCGCTTGGCGGCAGCGAAGTCGACGGCTTCGACAAGCTGGCCCAGCGCGTCAGCGATGGCGCCTTGCTCAACACCCTGTCGCAGCAGGCCGCCGCCATCACCGAAGCGGCGCACACCGAACTGGCGAAGAACGCCACGCCTGTCCTGCACGTCAATATCGTCGAGCGCCTGGCGCGCCAGTACGAGGGCAACGCGGCCGCCACGCGCAGCTTTGTCACCAAGCTGTACCGCGAAGCGGGCAGCATGGCGATCTTCGACGAGGCCGAAGTGAACCGCGTGGTCCCGGGCAACGACGGTGCCGCGCGCGGGCGCCAGCAGACCATTTGCGTGATGCTGCCCGAGTGCGAGGAAAACCGCGCGTTCCAGCAGACGCTGCAACAATCGTTCCGCGACGAAAAAGACCCCGGGACATCCGAGACGGCCATCCTCAGCGGCGCGCTACCCAACGAAATCGTGGTCATGAAAGTGTCTTCGCTGATGCCGGCGCGCTTCCTGGACAGCCTGAAATTCCTGAAAGGCCACTACGACGGCCTGCTGCGCGACGCGAAGGAAGCCGTGCTGCTGCACAGCGAAGGCCGTGGCGACGCCCTGCCGCCGCTGTTCGCCCGCACCGGCGCCCAGGTGCAGACGCTACGCAACCGTAAGCCGCAACTGCTGCTGGCGCGCCTGCTGACCATGGTGAGCGAGCGCAGCAACCCGGAAACCGGGCTGCAGGAATGGATACTGAAGCAGATGGTGGACGGCCGCATGCGCATCCACGTGCTGGCCGGCGGCGCTTCCTGGACCCAGGTGCTGGAAGCGCCCCAGACGCCCACGCTGCAGCAGGCCATAGACGAGGCCGTGACGGCTGCGATCGCCGAGCAGTACCGCCACATCGAAAAGAAAAACGAACTGCACAAGCAGTACAACGACATGGTCAACGCGCGCCTGGAAGCAGCCCAGTACAACGAGCGGGACCCCGAGTACATGACGCTCGACGCCATGGGCGACACCATGAAACAACTGATCGGCCTGCCAGCCTGACCCTTACACTCCTTCAACGACGATACTATGACCCAATATCATTGCCCGGCCCTGGTGGACTGCCCGCGGGCCGACGCGCGCGAACTGTTCGACTTGCCGACCGCCAGCGACAACAAGTGTCCAACCTGCCAGAGCCCGCTGGTACCCGCGGTCCAGCCCGGCACTGCGGCGCCAGCAGGCGGCAGCAGCAAGAAGACACTGCTTGCCGGCGGCGGCGCGGTGGTCCTGGCGCTCGCCGCTGCCGGCGCCTGGTACCTGAGCCATCGCCCGGCGGCCGCGCCGGCCAGCGCAACCGCTGCGGCGCCGGCCGCTGCGGCGCCCGCCGCCACCCCGCCTGCCGAACCGGCCGCCGCCAGCCACGGCATCGTGCCTGACGCAGCCGAAACGGCAGCGCTCAAGCGCCAGGGCGAAACCCAGCTGGTCAGCGGCGCCGCCGGCGATGCTGAACTGGCCAGCAGCAAGGCGGCCGCCAACGAGCTGATCAAGCTGGCAGTGGCCAAGCTGGCACAGGGCAAGCTGGAGGACGCGGAAAAGGACTTGCTGGCCGCCAAGGAGAAAGACCAGCGCCAGTCCCTCGTCAACTATAACCTAGGCGTACTGCGCGTGCGCCAGAACCGAACCGACGACGCGCTGAAGGAACTGGAAGCGAGCTTCATGAAAGGCTTCCCCTACTTCGACCAGCTGGCCCAGGACAGCGACCTGGCGCCGCTGCGCAAGGACGCCCGCTTTGCGGCCCTGCTCAAGCGCTACCAACCGGCGAAATAAGCGATGCGGCGCGTCTTGTGCGGGCTGGGCCTGGCGCTGCTGGCGGCGTGCAACTCCAGCGAACCGGAACGCATTGTCGGCCACTGGGAGGCGGAGAACTTCAAGCTGGATGGCATCGGCCTGCCGATCGGCCCCCAGCTCGACATCGATGCCCGCACGCTGCGCGTAGGCGGCACGGCCATGAGTTTGCCCATCAGCCGCGTGGAAGGGCAGCGCGACGAAGTCCGGCTAGTGGTGCCGGGCGGCGTCGACCTGACCTTCCGCTTCGACAGCCGCGACCGTATGCACATCGACCTGCCCCTGCTGGGCGCCGTGTACTACCAGCGCCGCCCCGCCGCCCCGGCGGCCGCCGCGCCAGTCCCTGCCCCAGCACCGGCACCGGCACCGGAGCCTGCAACAGTAGCGCAGCCAGCGCCCTTCCCCGGGCCGGCAGCCCCGCCGCTCCCGGCCACGCCCGCCAACGCGAGCTTTGCGCGCGCGGCAACGCTGGCGCAAGAGCACGACGCGGATGGCGCATTGCGGGAATTGGAGCAGGCATTGCGGCAAGGCTATCGCAACTGGGCGCAGCTCGACGCATCCCCGCTGCAGGCGCTGCGCGACGATCCGCGCTATGACGCCATGATGGCGCGCTGGCGGAATCCCTGAAACGGCTTCACAGATCCGGCCAGCGTTCAGATCACGATAGAAATTCTCGTGCGGCCCGCGGTCTGCAGGCTGATCAGGTGTATGCTTTTGCAGTTTCTTATATTGCCTCATGAAGCGCCGCGTCTGGCGGACGGGCGACATCATTTTAGTAGAGCGCCATTTTCGAGTGAGTTCCCGCGCTCGGCTTATAATAGCGGCTGTTCCGCATTTTCCTGAAAAACGCACCATGCAAGCTCACACCTCCAGCGCGCCCGCAGCAGCCGGCGCAGCAACGGCGACCCCGTATGTCAACATCGCTGCCTATAAATTCATCACGCTCGACAACCTGGAAGACCTGCGCCCGCAATACCAGGCGATCTGCGCCCAGCTGAGCCTGAAAGGCACCATCCTGCTGACGCCCGAAGGCATCAATATGTTCCTGTCCGGCCTGCGCGCCGACATCGACCAGTACCTGGCCTGGGTGCGCAGCGACGCCCGCCTGGCGGACCTGGAAGTGAAGGAAAGCCTGTCGACCGAACAATCGCACAAGCGCATGCTGGTGAAGATCAAGAAAGAGATCATCACCATGCGCATGCCGCTGATCAAGCCCGAGGAAGGCCGCGCGCCCTTCGTGGAAGCGCACACCCTCAAGCGCTGGCTGGACCAGGGCCACGACGACGCCGGCAAGCCGGTCGTCATGGTCGACACCCGCAACGACTTCGAAGTGGACGTGGGCACATTCGACAACACGGTGGACTACCGCATCAAGAAGTTCACCGAGTTCCCGGAAGTGATCGCGGCGCACAAGGCCGACTTCGAAGGCAAGACCGTGGTCACCTTCTGCACCGGCGGCATCCGCTGCGAAAAAGCCGCCATCCACATGCAGAACATCGGCTACAACAACGTCTACCAGCTCGAAGGCGGCATCCTGAAGTACTTCGAGGAAGTGGGCGGCGCGCACTACACGGGCGACTGCTTCGTGTTCGACTACCGCACCGCGCTCAATCCGCAGCTGGAAGCGGTGGAAACCACCCAGTGCTTCGCCTGCCGCGCCGTGGTCACCCCGCGCGAGCAGCTGTCGGAACAATACGTGTACGGCGTGTCCTGCCCGCACTGCTACGCTAAACAATAAATCCGGAGCCCGGCGCAGATGCCCAAACTTCTGTTCGCACACCAGCTCAGGGGCATCGCCGCCCTCCTCATCGTCATCACCCATTACTTCGGCGTGTACTTCGGCGCCCAGGCGGTGGTGGCCGGCGTAACGTTCTCGCCCGAGCTGCAGCTGGTAGCGCCAAACTGGGTGCGGCATATGGACTTCCCCTACTTCAAGGGGCCGTTCGGCGTGGCGCTGTTTTTCCTGATCAGCGGTTTCGTGATTCCCTTCAGCCTGCAGAAAAACAGCGGCGCCGGCTTCCTGCTGGCGCGCACCTGGCGCATCTTCCCCACCTACCTGGCCTGCCTGGGTATCGGGCTGCTGGCCACCTACCTGTCTGCGCGCTACTGGCAACTGCCTTTCCTGCTGGACCTGCAGCGCCTGCTGATGAACGCGCTCCTGATGCACAACCTGGCCGGTCTGGCCTCGCTCGACACCGTCAACTGGACGCTGGCCATCGAGCTGAAATTCTATGTGGTCGCCGCGCTATGCTGGCGCGCCATGCTGGGCAGCAAACCGCTGGTGTTCGCCGCCATCGCGGCCGCCGTCATCGCCCTGGACCTGGCCCTGCCGTCGCTGGAAGGCATTCCCTTCGTGTACCGCGTGTTGGCCGGTCTGGGCACGGACCTGAATTACGTGCTGTTCATGCTGATCGGCACCTTGTTCTATCAGCACTACCGTGGCCTGCTGACGCTGTCAAAGCTGGCCACCGGCGCCGTGCTGCTGCTGGCCGCCTTTATCGCGGCCTGGCATTTCGGCACCCAGCGCGACCAGGTGCCGGTGCTGGCCGAATACTATGTGTACGCGCTCCTGGTGTTCGCGCTGTGCTATGGCGTACGCAACCGCTTCCGCCCGGTCCGCGTGCTGGACTTCTTCGCCGACATTAGCTATCCCCTGTACGTGGTGCATGCGCTGACCGGCTACGTGCTGCTGAAAGTCATCATGCACCAGGGCCTGGCCTACGGCTACGCCGTGTGCGTGGTGCTGGCGATGGTCATTGCGCTGGCCTGGCTGCTGCATAAAACCATAGAGACCACCTCCAGCGAATACGGCAAGCGCCTCGCCGGCAAACTGCGGCGCCCTGCCGCAGCACCGGCGGCGGCATAAAAAAGCCTGCAGTTCAAACTGCAGGCTTTTTTCACTCCGGTGCCGCTTTTATTTGAAATAAGCTGCTACCTGGCGCACATCATCCGGCCCCAGTTCGCCGGCCACCGCGCGCAGCTTCAGCACAGACAGCAGGTAGGTGTAGCGCGCCTGCGCCAGATCGCGCTGGGTGGTGTACAGCTGCTGGCGGGCGTTCAGCAAGTCCAGGTTGATGCGCACGCCGCCTTTGATGCTTTGCTCAGTGGCGGTGATCAGCAGTTCGCCTGAACTGACCGCCTTGTCGAGTGCCTGGATCTTGGCCACGCTGCTCAGCACGGCCGCATACTGCTTGCGCAGTTCGACCATTACCTTGTCGGTCCGCACCTGCAACTCCGCCTTGGCGCGCTCCAGACCCGCCGACGCCTGGCGCGTCGACGCGCTGACCGAACCGCCTGCGTACAGCGGCACGGTCAGCTGGATGCCGACAGCCCGGTTGGTGGAATCCTGATTGTAGGTGTTCAGCGTTTCAGCATCGGCCTTCGAATAGCTGGCAACGAAATCCAGGCGCGGCGCGTGGCCGGCCCGGTTCTTGTTCACTTCCTGGCGCGACGCTTCGATCGCATACACTTGCGCGCGCAAATCCGGATTCTGCTCCAGCGCCTTCTTGCGCCAGGTTTCAAAGTCGCCTTCCACCAGCGGTGGCAGGCGGAAGTCCGGATTCAATTCATCCAGCACCGTCACCTCCTGGCCGACCAGGCCGGACAAGGTGGCCAGCTGCGTTTGCTGGTTGTCTTTCGCCTCCAGCAGCTGCGCCTCGGCCACTTCCAGGCGGGCCTGGGTTTCCAGCATGTCGGTCTTGGTGCCTTCGCCCTTCTTGAACAGCAGGTCGTTGACGGCTTTCTGCTCGATGTAAACGTTGCGCTGCGCGGTGGCGATGCGCACCTGCTCGTTCGCATACAAGGCGTCCATGTAGGCGCTGAGCACGCGGATCACCATTTCCTGCGTGCGGCCGGCGAAGTTCTCCAGCGCATAGGCGGACTGTGCGTTGCCCTGCTTGTAGCGAGCCAGCGCGTCCAGGTTGAACAGCGTCTGGCGGAAGCTCACGCTGCTGGAGCGACTGATGTATTTGGGCGAGGACGGCGAATCGCCAGCGATCGTGTGCACCACCTGCTCGGCATTGACCTTGCTGGCGGAATAGCTGGCCGACACGTTGGGCAGCAGCGCGGAGCGGCCCAGGATGCGGTACTCCTTGCCCGCTTCGGCGTCCTGTACCGCCTGCTGGTAGGTGGGATCGTTGACCACCGCCGCCTCGTACGCCTGCAACAGCGTCATGGCCGACGCACTGCCTGCATACAGCAGCACGCCGGAAAAGGCAGCCTTCAGCACTGCGGCCAGCCGTGTGTTGGTACCACTCATCTTATTCCTCCGACAGCGAGGTTTTGGCGCGGTCGAAGACCGGCTTGAGCAGGTAGCTCATCAGGGTGCGCTCGCCCGTCTTCACGAACATTTCCACCGGCATGCCGGGCTGGATGGCCAACTGCTTCTGGGCGATCAGCTTGGCGCCTTCAGGCGATACGCGGGCGCGGACTTTGTAGTAGGGCATGCCGGTACGCTCTTCCACAGTACGGTCGGCCGATACTTGTATCACAACACCCGGAATGTGCGGCGTCTTGTTGACGTTAAAGGCCGAGAACACCAGTTCAACCGGCAGGCCCACATGCACGCGGTCGATCAGGTTCACCGGCAGCTGGCCTTCGACGATCATCGCGTCGTCGGTCGGCACCAGTTCCATCATCTTGGCGCCGGGTCCCACCACGCCACCCGGCGTGAACACCGCCAACGCAACTACGGTGCCGTCCACCGGCGCGCGCACTTCAGTATTGTTCAGCTCGTACTCGAGTCCGGCGATACGGCTGCTCAGCGCTTCCGCTTCACGCTGCGTGTCGGCCAGCGACCCGCGCACTTCCTTCTGGAAGTCCTGCGTGCGCTGGCTGCGGCGCAGCGTAATCTCGGTCACCTGGCGGCGGGCGCGGCCGATATTGCCGATGTCCTCGGAAATCTGGCCGTTGGTCTGCGCGTAAGTGCGCTCCGCGTCCAGCAGGCGGGTGCGGGCCACATAGCCTTCTTTCGCCAGGTCGCGCAGATTGTCCAGCTGTTCCTTCAGGAAGGTTTGCTGCTGCTTCTTGCTTTCGCGCGACTCTTCCAGGCCGGTGATCTGCACTTTCAGGCCGGCGATGTTTTCATCGTACGCAGCCAGTTCATTTTCCAGCGACATGCGGCGCGAGGTGAACAGCTGGTTTTGCAGGCTGAAACCGGCCGACACGCGCGGATCGTTCTTCATCGACTCCAGCGCAGGCGGGAACGGCACGGACTTCAGGCCGTCGCGTTCGGCCAGCAGGCGCGCCTCGGTCAGGCGGCTGGTAATGTACTGGGCGCGCGTGGTTTCCGCCTGGCTGATGGCCTGGACGTTATTCATGCGCACCAGCACCTGATTCTTCTTGACGACATCGCCGTCCTTGACCAGGATTTCCTGGATGGTGCCGCCGGTTTGATGCTGGATCAGCTTGCGGTTGCTCTCCTTGGCCACGGTGCCGGGCATCGGCACGCCCTTGTCCAGCGGCGCCAGCATGGCCCACAACATGAAACCGCCTACACCCAGCAGTATCACCAGCCAGCCGAAGCGCGAATAGGAACGCGCATCGGTATCGACTTCCAGCGGCGTGACGTCGTGCGTGACCACGTCGGTCGGCGCGCTGTGTTTGGTAAGCATATTAGCCATCTGTTATTCCCCTTCCGTAGTCGCCTTGACGGCAGCGCTGTGCTGCTGCGCCGCGGCGGCTTGCTGCTGTGCTTGTTGCTGGGCCTGTGCTTGGGCCTGTGCCTGATGCTGGGCTTGAGCCTGCTGGGCTTGCGCCTGAGCTTGCTGCTGTGCCTGCAATGCCTTCTGGTTGGCTTCGTTCAGTTTGTTCAGCACGTCGCGGGTCGGGCCGAACATCGCCACTTGGCCTTCGCGCAGCATGAGCAGCTTGGTCGTCGCGCCGATGATGTTGGTGCGGTGCGTTACCAGCACGATGGTTTTGCCGCGCTGGCGCAATTCCACCACGGCCTGCACCAGGGCCTGCTCGCCGATGTCGTCCAGGTTCGAGTTCGGCTCGTCGAGCACGATCACGGCCGGATCGCCGTACAGGGCGCGCGCCAGGCCCAGGCGCTGGCGCTGGCCGCCGGACAGGCCGACGCCGCCGTCGCCCAGCAGGGTGTCGTAACCCTTAGGCAGATGCAGCACCATGTCGTGCACGCCCGCCCGTTTCGCGGCCAGCACCACCTGTTCCGGATCGATATTGCCGAAGCGCGCGATGTTCTCGCTGACTGAACCGCCAAACAGTTCAATATCCTGCGGCAGGTAACCGATATGGGGACCGAGTTCAGCCTTGTTCCATTGGTAAATATCGGCGCCGTCCAGGCGTACCTTGCCCACCACGGCAGGCCAAATGCCGACCAGCAGGCGCGCCAGGGTCGATTTGCCCGAGCCGCTCGGCCCGATCACGCCCAGCACTTCACCGGCATCGAGCGTGAACGACACGCCCTGCAGCACCGGCGCCTTGGCACCCGGAGGGCCTGCTGTAACGGCTTCCACCGCCAGCGCGCCAAGCGGCTTGGGCAGCGGCATGCCGGCCGAACGGGCCGGATTCTCGGCCAGCAGCTTGGTCAGGCGCTCGTAGGCGCTGCGGGTGCTGCTGTAGCTTTTCCACACGCCGATCACTTGCTGCACCGGCTGCAGCGCGCGGCCCACCAGGATGGACGCGGCAATCATCATGCCGGAGGTAATCTTGCCTTCCACGGCCAGCAGCGCGCCGTAACCCAGCACCAGCGACTGCAGGGATACCTGGACGAATTTGGTGGCGGCGGCAACTCGGCCCACCTTTTCGCTGGCTTCGGCCTGCAGCTGCAGGAAGCGGCCATGCAGCTTCAGCCAGCGGCCCATCAAGTTGGGCAGCATGCCCATCGATTCGATGACCTCGGCGTTGCGCAGATTGTTCGTGGCCAGGTTGGTGGAGGCAATGGACATGGAATTGGCTTCACCGAGCGGCTTGTGGGACACGCGCTCGTTGACGTAGGCCAGCACCACCAGCACTGCCGTGCCGCACAGCGCAAACACGCCCAGCGACGGCTCGAACAGGAAGATCACCACCAGGTAGACCGGGAACCAGGGCGCGTCGAAGAAGGCGAACAGCGCGTTACCGGTCAGGAACTGGCGGATATTGGTCAGGTCCATCAGCGACTGGCCCGCATTGCCGCCGGCGCTCTTCAGGTTCTGCTCAAACGCGGCGGTGTACACGCGCTTGTTCATTTCCATGTCGAAGCGCGCGCCGACGCGCACCAGCACGAAGCTGCGCACCAGTTCGAGCAGGCTCATGAACAGGTAAGCGCCCAGCATCATCAGGGTCAGCATCAGCAGCGTGGTCTCGTTGCGGCTAGGCAGCACGCGGTCGTAGACCTGCAGCATGTAAATGGAGGGCACCAGCATCAGCATATTGCTGATGGCGCTGAACGCGCCCACGGTGAGGAAGGTACTTTTGAACTTGGCGAGCACCTGCTCGATTTCATTCTTCGGCTTGAGGAAATTTTTCATGGATGCATTAGCGGTGCGGTAGGAACGCATGAACAGCAAAATCGGCGTGGTACGCCGGGCACACACATTATCGCCTAAATCCGCACGGAAATGTGATGTGGATCACATTTTTTACAAATTCGGCTGCGATTCCGCACAGCCAAATAAAAAACCCGCCTCCTGTGAGGGAGGCGGGTTTTCAGTCTGCTGCCCCTTGCGGGGCCGCACATGGCCACCGGAGCGGCCATGCACTTGACGGTTATTAGCCGATGATCAGCAGGGTGTCAGCGGAGGTGCTGTACGAAGCGACGTTGCTCAGATCAACTGCGCCAACGATCTTAACGATGTTGTCGGAGCCGTTCACGAAGGCCGTGGTGCTGGCCGAACGGTGTTCAACGACGTAGGTATCGCCCTGGAACTGGAACCAACCAGCTTCGTTCTGCGCCGATTCCGCAACTACCTTGTTGACCAGATCCTGGAACACCGCGGTACCGCCGGTGGTCACGTTGGCTGCAACGAACTTGACGTTGGCAGCGGCCAGTTTCAGCAGGTCGCCAGCGCCGAAGTCGGTGATGGTTGCGTAGTCGTTGACGGTTGCAACAGCTTGTGCGCCCGAGATGTCGAAGGTGTCAGCACCTGCGCCGCCGGTCAGGGTTACGCCGTTGGCGAATACTGCGCCAGCGCCGCCAACTTTCAGAACGTCGTCGCCTGCGCCACCAATCAGCTTGTCGCCGGTGTGGTTAGCGGTCAGCACGTCGTCGCCCGCGCCGCCGGTGATGGTAGCTGCCACGGTTGCGGTGGTCAGGCTGCCAGCGGTCAGCGACAGGGTCAGTGCGGAACCGTCGATGGTGGCCACTTTGTTCGAGTTGGTGGTCAGGATGGCACCTGCGTCACCGGTCAGAACGATCGAGGTCAGCGAGGTGTCAGCGATCGACACGGTGTGGACCGCGGTGATGTCAACTGCCTTGGTGCTGGTGTCATCCAGTGCCAGAGCGATCGACTCAACACCAGCCGTCGAGATCGTGCCAACGTTGATGCCGGCGGCGTTAGCGATCTTCAGGTTCAGGCTGTCGGCGGTGCCGGTTGCGTCGGTCATACCCACGGTGATGCCAGCGCCTGCAGCGGTGATTTCCAGGGTACCAGCGTTGGCCATCTTGTTGATGGTCAGGCTACCGGCAGCGCCAGCACCTGCTGCTGCACCTTGGGTTTCAACGATACCAGCGTCGGTTGGGGAACCGCCAGCGCCGTTGCCGGTCGCGGTGGTGAAGTTGGTCACGTCGCCGTTGGCGCCGTTGGTCAGCGTCAGAACTGCACCGGCAGCGCCGAAGGAGCCACCAGTCCAGGTAGCTGGAGCAGCGTAGGCGCCGGACACGGTGAAGTTACCGGCCGAGGTCACGCCTGCCTGGAAGGCTGCTGCCACTTCGGTAGCGGTCAGCGCTTTCTGAGCCGTTACGGTCAGGCCGGCGATGGTGTAGGACTGGCCATCGGACAGCGCTTGCATCGTGAACGCGGTCGATTCAGCAGTACCGGCGGTACCGTCGGTTGGCGTACCAGCGGCAACTGCGGTGGCAGCAGCCAGGGCGGTGTCGCTGTAGACGGTTGCCAGGTCAGCCACGTTGGTCGCTGCGGTGGTGCTGGTGAAGGTCAGCACGCCAGCGGCGTTGGCAGCCACGGTCCAGGCAGCCAGGGCACCGGAGATGGTCAGGGTGTTGGTAGCGTTGGTGGCAGTGGTGCCAGCCAGGAAGGCAGCAGCCACTTCAGCAGCGGTAGCGGAAGCGCCAGCGGTCACGGTCAGGGTACGGCCGGCGATCGTGATGCTTTGGCCAGCGGTCAGCGCCTGGAAGGTAACAACTGCGGACTCATTCACTGCAGCCGTGGTAGCGGCGTTAGCGCTGACGACGTAGTTGATGTCGTCCAGGTTGGACAGGTCAACGGTGCTGGTCGCGCCAGCAGCAACTGCGCCCAGGCTCAGCTTCTGGAAGTTGTTGATGGCAGCTTCGAAGTTGCCGTTGCTCGACAGGGTGTTCGCGTCAGCAGCCGACAGTACCAGGGTGTTGGTGCCAGCGCCGCCGTCGATGGTGCCGGTAGCGGTTGGAACGTTGGTGCCGGTGAAGGTCAGGGAGTCATCGCCAGCGCCCAGGTTGATGGCTTTGGTGATGGCTGCCGAAGCGATCAGGGTGACGTTGTCCACGCCAGCGCCGCCGGTGTAGGTGCCAACGGTGCCGTCCAGAGCGGCGGTCACGGTGCCGGTGGTGCCGGTGGTGTCGATCGACTTGATGGTGGTCGAACCAGCGGTGCCCAGGTTCAGGCCGGCGGTGCCGTTCACTTTCACGGTTTCCAGAGCCGACAGGGTCGAGCCGGTGGATACGTTTGCAACAGCCGAGCCGTCAACTACCAGCGATTTCGCGCCAGCAGCGGTCACGGCGAAGGTTGATGCGCCTGCAACGTGCAGGTTCACGGTCTCGTAGGTGCCGTTGCTGACCGTTGCGCCTGCAGCCAGGCCGTTCACGGTCAGGTCCAGGGTCTTCTGGGTGGTCTGGGTGATCGTCAGGGCCGACTTGCTGTTCGAGATGTTCAGGGTGGTCAGCGCTTCGGAAGCGATCGACGATGCAGCGTAGCCGTTCAGGGTTACGGAAGCGATCTTGTCGGTGGTGCCCGAATCGGTGATGGCAACAGCGCCGTAAGCGATACCAGCAACGCCGGTTACTGCGTCAATAGCGGTTACGCCAGCAACGGTTGCGCCAGCGGTTGGCTGTACCAGGGTAGCCGAGCCGGTACCTTGGGCAACGGTTGGGTTCAGTGCGGAGCCAGCAGCGGTCAGTGGGTCCAGAGCGGTGAAGGTGACGGTTGCGCCGGAAGCAGCACCCGAGGTCCAGTCAGCAGCGAAGGTGCCCGAGTAGGAACCGTTGGCCACTTTGCCTGCGCCTTGCACAGCGCCGTCAGCCAGGCTGGCGAAAGCGGTAGCAACTTCTGCGCCGGTCAGGTCTTTGATTGCGGTGAAGGTCAGGCCGCCCACGGTCAGGGTCTGGCCGGCCAGCAGCACGCCGAAGGTGTAGGTAGCGGCTTGGTGTACGCCGGCAACAGCGGTCACAGCGTTCTTAGCGTCAACAGCTTTGGACTGGTTCACGACTACCGAAGTAGCGGTGCCGGCGCCGTCAACGTTCACGTTGCCTTGGGTGTGCACGGTTACGCCGGTGGTGTCGGTAGCTGCGTCGGTGGTAGCCGAGTAAGCAACCTGGTTCACTTCGATCGAGGTGCCGCCTTTGACATTGATGGTGCCTGCCTGGGTAGCAGCGCCAGCCTTGTCGTAGTCAGCGCCGGTAGCCGATACTTTGATCGCGCCGGTAGCTTGCTGCGTGCCGGTCTGGCCAATGTTGATGTTGTTGGTGGTGGTGCCGCCGGTGGTGGTTACGGTAACGTTGGCGCCGCCGTTTACTTCCACGTCGCCGGTAGTTGCTTTCGACAGGGTGATGGTCACATCGCCCTTGGTGTCGTCCGCAGCGGTGCCGCTGGTGCCGGAGGTAACGCCGGCATTGCCTTCAGCAACGATGGTCTGCGATTTACCGCCGTTCACGTCAACCGCGCCGGTTGCGCCGGAAACGGAAACAGCAGCGTTGGCGCCGGCGGTCAGGGTGACTGCCTTGCCTTGGGTCAGGTTGATTGCGGTAACGTCGCTGTATGCGGACAGGTTAGCGGTCAGGTCCACTGCGGAACGCACGGCTACGGTTTCGATGCCGGTCAGGGTGATCGAAGGCAGGGTGGCTACAGCGGTACCAGCAGCGCCGGCGCCGTTCAGAACGTCCAGGCTCAGGGTGTCAGCGCCGTCGCCGCCAACCAGGGTGTCCAGCGCGGTCAGGGTGGTCTTGATGGCGTTGGTGGTGTCGTCGATGATGGCTTTGAAGGTGTCGTTGCCTGCACCGCCGGTGAAGGCTGCGCCGCTGTCTACGCCGGTGGTCAGAACCAGGTCTTTAGCCGGGATCACTGGCACGTCGGTTTGCACGACGGCGTTGGTGATGGCGGTCAGGGCTTCTTCGGAGGTTGCTGCGTCCAGGGTAGCCTGGTCAACAACGGTGCTCAGCCAGGTCTTGACCAGGCCGTTGGCGACTTCGCCGTCGTATGCAACGACTTCAGCGGTCGTGTCCAGCGAGTTGTAGAAAGCGGTGGCTGCAGCGATTTTCGATGCAACAGCGGTCTTGTCCTGGAAGCCGCCTTCGGTGTCTTGAGCACCTTTCATGATCTGGTAAGCGATGTTACCAATGCCCAGGACTTTGTTGTCCAGAGCCGAGCCCCAGAACTTGATGCCGTCCAGTTCAGCGTGACGGCCGAACAGGTTCATGTAGATGGTGTCGATGATAGCAGCGGTGCTCTTCATTGCGCCGGTTGCTGGATCGGTGAAGTTCAGTTTGTACTCTGGGGATGCTGCGAATGCGTTGGCAACTGCATTGATGTCGCCGCCAGCCTTGTTGGCTGCGTCGGTCCAGAATTGCAGGCCCAGGAAGTCAGCCGGACGGTTGAAGTAGGCAATGTACAGACCCTGGATATCGTTTGCGGAAACGGCCATTTAAAACTCCTAAGAGATTAATTCAAAAAGTAAAGTTCAAACTGCAAAGTTTGAAGTTCATGCTTGCAGTGCTACGGTTGCCATCATGGCAGAAGGCATTTACGGTTTTGTGTGACGTGCGTCACACGAAGCTATAAAAACCCACCTTATTTCACAAAAAAACACAGAAATTTGTCCGCGCTGCATTATGGGAGAAGATTTCCGGGAAATCAATACACTGTTACCAACCGAATAACAAGCCCCCTTGCACATGCCGCAGAAACCACCACCGACGAAAAAAAGGCAGTCTATCAAGACCGCCTTTTTTAACATGAAGATGAATATATTACTATTTGGTCCAGTACGTCACACCATTGACGGTGCGGTTGGCGTCGAGCCGCGTGTCGAATACATAAGCGGCGCTGCCGCCATTCGACTTGCTGAGCGCGCCATTGACGTTCATATTAGTGATCTTGCTGTAGAACTGCGTATCGCCCGACAACAGGCCGTCACTGCCGACCGCACCTTCGGCGTGCAGCTTCGACACCTGGCCCTGGTTAACCAGGTCAAACGCGGTTGCGAAGCGCGACTTGCCGAAGTCCACCGTCAAGCTGCCATTCTCCAGCGTGGCGGCAGTAGCCTGCTGGGTGGACGAATCCCGCACGAACGCTTCGCTCTGGCGCAGCGAGAAGCCCACTGAACCCTGCTGTGGCGCCTGGAACACATCGCCCTTGGTGCGGAAGATCGAGTAATAGCTGTTCTGCGCCACTTTGACATGGCCGGCGGCGGCCAGCGCCACGTTGTTTTGCTGCGGCGCCTGGTCCAGCACGGCTTGCCAGCGGCCCCACACCAACTGGCTCAGCTGGGCTTCCGGCACCACCGGCGGCACTTCCGGCTGGGTTGTTACAGGCGGATTGGTCACCACCGGGTCCACCGGCGGCATGATGGGCGGCGGCGCCACGGGCGCCACATTGGCATTTTTTACCAGTTCAGCCTGGTGCAGCAGATTGTCCACCTTCTTCGGGTCCAGGCTCACGTCGGGCGCAGCCGGTGCGGATGCCGTGCCAGGCTTGCCGATCGGCTCGTCGTTGCGTGGCGGCGCCACCACATCCGGCGATTGCTGGGAATTGGACATCAGCTGCGGCACGGCCTGACCGCGCTTGACCTGCAGCATCTGGCCAACTTGGCTGGCCGACAGTTCGCGGCTGGCCGTGTGTTCGCATGGGCCGCTGCCGCCCGGCATGCAGTTGCCGGTAAAGGCGCTGACCACGATGGCGCCGGAAATGACCGTCACGCGCGAGGTTTCCTGGTCGGTGGACACGGTAAAGTCGGTGCCGCGCACGCCGATGGCGGCCACCGGCGTATTGAAACGGAAATTCTGGCGCGCCAGCTTGACGGCGTCGCCGGAGACGCTGCGGGCCACGCCGGACAGCAGCTCGAACTTGATTTGCGTATTGGCCGGATTGAGCTTGTCGACGTGGTAAGTGACGATGCGCGCGCGGCTGCCCGGGCGCAGGATCAGCAAACCGTTGTCCACCGTGCGCAGATATACATAGCCTTGCGCGCCGGTCTGGATTTCGTCGCCTTCCTGCACCGCGTCATTGACGGCCAGTGCGCGGCTGCCGGTGTGCACCGCACCCGACACAAAGACGATGCGCGCCGCTTCGGCTGCGTAGGCGCCGCCAGCGGCGGCAAGCCCCAGCATCAGGAACAGCTGCGCAACGCGGCGCGAAATTATGGACAACGGCATAGTAAGACTCCTCTGGTTCCCATTGTCCGCGATATGGCTCATAATGCTGTGACGGTGATCACAAAACGCGGATTGGACCAGTAAACTATAGCATCGCCCCACACGGCAAATCCTATCTGCAACATTTGCTTACCTAAATTTGCCCGCCCGGGAGACAGCAGCGGCAAATCAGCACTTGCTTTATTGTTAGCAATAAATATAGACTTTGCCTTTAGCCAACACGGCATGCCCTTTTATCCACAGCTCCGTCTGCCCTCGGGCGGCCCCCGCCCAGATTCATGACCTTCCCGGCTTCCCCCCCTGCCAAGTCGCGCCCCGCCCTGACCCGGGCGCTGGTGGCGCTGGCCGCGCTGCTGCTGGCGGTGGCGGCGCAATGGAGCCCGGCAGTGCTGCGCCCCTACCTGGGCGACGAATGGCTGCGCGACCACTACACGCGCGCCCGGGCCAGCACCACCAAGGAGCACCGCATGGTGGTGATCGACATCGACGAAGGCAGCCTGGCGGCGCACGGCCCGTGGCCGTGGCCGCGCGAGCGCATCGCCAGCCTGCTGGAGGAGCTGATCGGGTTTTACCAGGCGCGCGGCGTGGCACTGGACCTGGTGCTGCCGGAAGCGGCCGGCGCCGACGGCGACGTGCGGCTGGGCATGCTGGCGCGCTACGGCCCGCTGGTGCTGCCGCAGGCGTTTGACTTCAACGGCGGCCTGGCGCTGCGGGTGGGCGCGCTTACCGGCGGCGTGCCGGCGGCCGCGGCGGACGGCGCGGTACGCGCCAGCGGCTACATCGCCAACCATGCCGGGCTGGCGCAGGCGGCCCATATCGGCAACATCGGCTTCATTCCGGACCAGGACGGCATGATACGCCGCCTGCCCATGCAGACCTGGTTTGAAGGGCGGCGCTATCCGACGCTGTCGCTGGCCCTGCTCGACTGCTGCGGCGCCCCCGCGCCGGCCGGCGCGCGCGGCCCGACCGGCGGCATGGATGGCCCCGGCCTGCGCCGCCTGCCCTACAGCCGCGCCTGGGAAGCGTACACGGTGGTGCCGGCCGGCCACATCCTCGAGCAGCGCTGGCCGGCCGAACTGATCGCCGGCAAGCTGGTGCTGGTCGGCTCGTCCTCGCTCGGCCTGGCCGACCGCGTTGCCACCCCGCTCTCGCCCAATACCAGCGGGCTGCTGGTGCACGCGGCCGCCTTGACCGCCCAGCTCGACATGCGCGGCGGCCTGGCCCCCGCTCCGTGGCCCGGGCGCGCGCTGGCCGTCGTCTTCAGCGTGCTGGCCATCGCCGCGGCCAGCTACAGCTTCCCCCGCCTGCCGGCCTGGACCAATATGGCGCTGCTGGCGGCCGCCTCGGCCGCCTGGCTGGGCCTGGCGTGGCTGATGGTGCCGCACGACGCGCTGTTCAACAGCACCGGCCCGTTGCTGGTGCACCTGTTCCTGCTGGCGGTGGCGGTGCCGCTGGCCTGGCAGGGCAGCCAGCGCCAGTCACGCCAGCTGCTTGGCACCCTGCGCCAGTACGTGGCCGACGCGGTGGTCGATGAATTACTGAGAAGCAACCTGGAAGACCCGCTGGCGCCCCGCCGTGGCGAAGTCACCACGCTGATCGCGGACATGGAGGGCTACACCCGGCACGTGGCCGGCATGCCGGTGGAGCAGGCGGCGCAGCTCACGCGCGACTTCCTCAACTGCCTGACCGGCCCGGTGCTGGCCCAGCGCGGCACGCTGGACAAATACACGGGCGACGGCCTGGTGGCGTTCTGGGGCGCGCCGCTGCCGGTGGCCGACCACGCCGACCAGGCGCTGGACGCCGCGCTGGCCATTGCGGCCGCCGTCAAGGATTTCAACCGCCAGCGCGCCGCCGCCGGCCTGGAGCGGATTCGGGTACGCATCGGCATCGAAAGCGGCATCGCCGTGGCGGGCGATTTTGGTTCTTCGTCGCGCAGCATTTATACTGCGGTCGGCGACAGCGTCAACGTCGCCTCGCGGCTGGAGACGGCCGCGCGCGACCTGCCGCACGACGTGATCGTCGGCCCCGGCACGGCGGCGCAGAGCAAACGGCATCATTTGACCAGATTGGGCGACATCACCTTGCGCGGAAAAGAACACCACACCACGCTGTACACCCTGGCCGCGCTGGCGGCGGAGGCGGCGGCGTGACGCGCTGCAGCGCCCTGCGCTGGCTGCGCCCCGCCCTGCTGGCCCTGCTGCTCGGCGCGGCCGGGACCGCCTGCGCGCAGGCGGCGCCCGGCGCCGCCGCCGCATCCGGAGAACCGGACGAGCAACCCAGCCGGACCCCGCCCGGCCTGCCGGAAACGCCGCTGCAGCTCGAGCCCGACCTCTACCTGGAGGCCATGCAGGCCATCTCGGAAGGCCGCAAGAACGACGCCAGCAGCACGCTGGCGCGCATGGCAGCCAAGGGGCCGCGCCACGCCGGCGAGTGGCTGGACCTGGCCATGCTGCAATGCGCGCTTGGCCATGCCGACGAGGCCGAGCAATTGTTCCAGGCCATCGAAACGCGCTACGCGCCGCCACCCGGCATCCTGAAAATCATCACCGAGCAGCGCGCGCAGGGCTGCGCCAGCTGGCGCCGCCAGCACCAGTGGGCCTTGAACCTGGGGCGCGGCTACGACCGCAACGTCAACCAGGGCGCCAGCAACGCGTACTACGTGATCGGCGACGGCAGCGGCGGCCCGCAGCAGCTCGACCCGGACTACCTGCCCAAGGCCGACCACTACTCGCTGCTGTCGGCAGACTACATCACCGACCTGAGCGAAAACGGCGACGTCGGCTTCGTGCAGCTGCATACGCGCCGCAACGACGTCCATACCGGCTACGACACGGCATCGGTGTTCGCCGGCGTGGATCATCCGTGGCGCTGGCAGCGCTGGCAGTTCCGCGCCAGCGGCCTGGCCGGCATGCTCAGCCTGGGCGGCCAGCTGTACCAGACGCAGAGCCAGGTGCAGCTGCGCGTAACGCCGCCGCTGCCGCTGCCGAAGAACACCGAACTGAGCATCATGAGCGGCATGAGCCATGTAAAATACCGCTCGCTGACCAATTTCGACTCCAACACGCTGGAACTGAAGGCGCAGCTGGCCTACCGCGGCCAGGGCAGCGCGGCGTATGCCAGTGTGGGCCGCCTGAACGACCACGCCATCGCCGACCGCCCGGGGGGCAACCGCAGCGGCTGGAGCGCCAGCCTGTCGGGGCGCAGCATGCTACCCTATCGCCTGGAAGGGGAACTGGAATGGACCGGCACGCAGTGGCAGGGCCAGACCGCCTATTCGCCCGGCGTGGTGGACCAGGTGCGGCGCCAGAACAGCAGCACCACGCGCGCCACGCTGAGTTACCCGCTGACGGCCACCACCGCGCTGCAGCTGGAGTGGCGCAAGATTAACAACAACGAAAATATTTCGATATTCCAATACGACAACCAGGTACTGCAACTGAGCTGGCGCTGGCGCGACGGCAGGTAAGCCGGCCGACTATTTCATGGTGACCAAGAACCAAGCCACTGCGCCGGCCACGCCGGACGACACTCCCCACACGGTAACCTTGCAGCAGGTGCACCTGCGCCAGATTCCGCTGCTCGCCAACCTGAGCGACGAGGAGATCCTGCGCATCAAGCCGGATTTCCGCATCCGCAAATACCCGAAGCGGGCCGTGGTGCTGCAAAAGGGCGGCAGCGGCGACGGCCTGCTGTTCCTGCTGACCGGCCAGCTGCAGGTGATCGACGTGACCGAGGATGGCCGCGCCATCGGCCTGCGCATGCTCAAGCCTGGCGACTTCTTCGGCGAAATCGCCGTCATCACCAGTTCCACCCGCACCGCCTCGGTGGTGGCCATGAGCGAAGTGCTGGTGGCCTTCCTGCCGGCGCCGACCGCGCTGCACATGTTCTCGCATTCGCCGTCGGTGGCCAATATGATGCTGCGCCACCTGGCCGAGAAGATCCAGCGCGACTCCGAGTTCCGCAGCCTGCTCAGCATTAACAACACGGCGCGCCGCATCTACGCCTTCCTGGCGCTGCTGAAAAAGAGCCAGCCGGGCGCGCCGGACGTGGTGGAGAACCTGCCGACCCACCAGGATATTGCCAATATGATCAATACCAGCCGCGAAACGGTGACGCGCGCCCTGCTGACGCTGACCCAGCAGGGCATAATCCAGAAAGACAGCCACCGCCTCATCATCGTCGATTCGGAGGCGCTGCAGAAACTGGTCGACGGCAGCAGCGAGGCGCCGCGCGCCTGAGCGCGGCTTACCACCCTGGCAATAGCGTATAATGCGCGCCGTTCCCGGCCCGGACCCGGAACGCCATCCACGCATCACCTGATATGAATGACGACACCATGAACCTTCCAGTGCGCGCCACGGGGGCACGCCAATGAGCGCCCTGGCCCTGCTCCACAACATCGCCAACTACCGCGGCTTCATCGGCGGCAGCGTCAAGCGCGAATTCCAGATCAAATACCGCAACTCGCTGCTGGGCGCGGCCTGGACCGTGCTCAGCCCGCTGGCCATGATCGTGGTCTACACCGTGGTGTTCGCCCAAGTGATGCACTCGCGCCTGCCCGGCACGGCCTCCACCTTCGCCTACAGCATCTACCTGTGCGCCGGGGTGCTGACCTGGGGCCTGTTCGCCGAGATCACCGGCCGCGCCCAGACCATGTTCCTCGAGCATGCCGGCCTGATCAAGAAAATCAGCTTCCCGCGCATCTGCCTGCCGGTCATCGTGGTGCTCAACGCGCTGGTCAATTTCGGCATCATCTTCGGCCTGTTTACCGGCTTTCTCATCATCTCGGGCAACTTCCCCGGCTGGAGCTACCTGGCCATGTTCCCGGTGCTGCTGGTGCAGATCCTGTTCGCCGTCGGCCTCGGCCTGATCCTCGGCGTGCTCAACGTGTTCTTCCGCGACGTGGCGCAGTTCTTCGCCATCGTGCTGCAGTTCTGGTTCTGGTTCACCCCGGTGGTGTACCCGGTGGCCGCGCTGCCCAAGGAAGTGGCCGGCTGGCTGGCGTGGAACCCGATGGCGCCGCTGATCATGTCGTACCAGAATATCCTGGTCAACGGCCAGTGGCCGCAGTGGGGCAGCCTGCTGCCGGTGACGCTGCTGGCGCTGGCGCTGTGCCTGCTGGGCTTGCAACTGTTCCGCAAACGCGCGGGAGAAATGGTAGATGAATTGTGAACGGCAGCATCCGCGTCTCTAATCTGGGCAAGGCCTACAAACGCTACGGCAGCCACCGCGCGCGCCTGCTGGAATGGCTGCTGCCGTTCAGCAAGCCGCGCCATGAACTGGTGCACGTGCTGCAGGACATCAGCTTCGCCGTCGAACCGGGCCAGGCGCTGGGCATCATCGGCGTCAACGGCGCCGGCAAGAGCACCCTGCTCAAGCTGATCACCGGCACCGCCGCGCCCTCCAGCGGCAGCGTGGCCATGCACGGCCGCGTGGCCGCCATGCTAGAGCTGGGCATGGGCTTCCACCCCGACTTCTCCGGCCGCCAGAACGTGTTCATGGCCGGCCAGCTGATCGGCCTGACGGTGGAGGAACTGGCGGCGCTGATGCCGGAGATCGAGGCCTTCGCCGAGATCGGCGACTACATCGACCAGCCGGTGCGCGTCTATTCAAGCGGCATGCAGATGCGCCTGGCCTTTGCCGTGGCCACCGCCAAGCGACCCGACGTGCTCATCGTCGACGAAGCGCTGTCGGTGGGCGACGCCTATTTCCAGCACAAGAGCTTCGAGCGCATCCGCGCCTTCCGCGCCCAGGGCACCACCTTGCTGATCGTGTCGCACGACAAGAGCGCGATCCAGTCCGTGTGCGACCGCGCCATCCTGCTCGACCGCGGCCGCGTCAGCAAGGAAGGGCCGCCGGAAGAGATCATGGACTACTACAACGCCATGATCGCCGAGAAGGAAAACCAGACCGTGCGCCAGGAAAGCACGGCCGGCGGCAAGGTGCAGACGATCTCCGGCACCGGCGAGGCCACCGTGGCCGACATCGCCATGCTCAACGAGCAGGGCGAGCGTGCCGAAATGCTGGCCGCCGGCAGCCCGGCCGTGCTGCGCGTCACGGTGGCCGTGCACGCGCCCATCGCCAACCTGACACTGGGCATCCGCATCAAGGACAGGCTGGGCCAGAACATCTTCGGCACCAACACCCACCACATGGGCCAGCCGATCGGCGCGGTGGCGGCCGGCGACCGTCTGACCGTGGACTTCGCCTTCCCGCTGGACCTGGGCACCGGCAGCTACTCGGTGGCCACCGCCCTGCACAGCGCCGACACCCACCTGGTCGACAACTACGAATGGCGCGACCTGGCGCTGGTGTTCAACGTGATGAACCTGCATCTGCCGTACTTCGAAGGCTGCAACTGGCTCGCGCCGGCGCTGGCCATCGCGCGCGGCGCACCTGACCCGGGAGCAGCATGACCTTCATATCCTACGCGCCGAACTTCGAGGACGTGCTGCTGCAGCGCGCACTGGGCCACGTGGCGGCCGGCTTTTACATCGACGCAGGCGCGGCCGACCCGGCGATCGGCTCGGTCACGCAGGCCTTCTACGCGCGCGGCTGGCGCGGCGTCAACCTGGAGCCGTCGGCGGCGCTGCACGCGCGCCTGGCCGCGGCGCGCCCGGCCGACGTCAACTTGCCGCACGCGGCGGCGGCCGCCGCCGGCAGCGCGTCCTTCTACGACGCTGGTGCCAGCGGCGAGTCCGGCTTTGCGCCGGCGCTGGCCGAGCGCTGCCGCGCCGCCGGTGTGGCGGTGCTGCACCGCGAAGTGCAGCAGACCACGCTGGACGCGGTATGCGCTGCGCACGTGGACGGCCCCATCCACTTCGTCAACCTGGCCGTCAACGGCGCCGAGGCCGGCGCGCTGGCCGGCTTCGACCTGGCGCGCTGGCAACCGTGGATCGTGCTGGTGCACGCCGGCGCCGGCGCCGAAGCCTGGCAGCGGCTGGCCGGGGCCGGCTACACGCTGGCCTACCAGGACGGCCACAAGCGCTATTACGTGGCGCCGCAGCAGCAGGCGCTAGCCGCCGCGCTGGCACTGCCGCCGCATCCGGCAGACGGCTACACGCTGTGCGAGGACCATCCGTACGCCTGGCCGCTGGACGAATGGCGGCGCCGCACCGAGGCAGCCGAGAGCGCCGTGCGCGCCGCCAATGACTGGGTGGCGGCCAGCGAGCGCGGCTGGAACGAGCGGGCCGAGCATGCCGACGCGCGCCTGGCCCAGGCGCAGGCCGACCTGCGCCACACGGAAAACGTGCTGGCCGAGCAGCTGGCCAACGCCGAGCGCGCGCAGCAGGCCGAGGCGGCCACGCTGGCCGCGCTGGACGGCGCCACCCGGCGCGCCGAACACAACGAATGGCTGGCGGCCGACACCTTCGCCAAGCTGCAGCAGGCCGAGCAAACGCTGGCGGCCACGCGCGCCGAACTGCACGGCATCTATGCCAGCCGGGCCTGGCGCCTGTCGCGCCCGATCCGCGGCGCGGTCAAGGCGGTGCGCTACGTGCGCCAGCGCCTGCGCCACTGGTCCTGGCAGGCGCGCCACAGCGGCGCGCGCGTGCTGCGCGCCGTGCGCCGCGCGCCGGCCGGCCTGGCGCGGCGCGGCGTCAAGGCGGCGCTGCGCTACATCACGGCGCGCCCGGCGCTGGCGTTCTGGCTGCGGCGCCAGGCCGGCCGCAGCCCGCGCCTGGTGGGCATGCTGCGCGCGCTGGCCATGCGCAGCCAGGCCCAGCCGGCTCCCGCCACCCCGGACGCGCCCGCCTGCGCCGAACGCGAGCAGCTGGCCCCGGCCGCGCGCCAGATCTACGACGACCTGCAGCGCGCGCTGCAGCACTCCCGCAACCGATAGAACCCCATGCGCATAATTCTCGACCTGCAAGCCTGCCAAGCCTCCAGCATGCACCGCGGCATCGGCCGCTATTCGCTGGCGCTGGCGCTGGCAATGGCGCGCCGTGCCCACGGCCACGAGCTGCAAATCGTCCTCAACAGCCGCTTCGAGGCCGGCGCGGCCGCCGTGCGCGCTGCCTTCGACGGCCTGGTCGCGCCCGAGCACATCAAGCTATACGACCTGCCCAGCCCGGTGGCCGAGTATGACCACCGCAACGCCTGGCGCGTGCGCGCGGCCGAGCAACTGCGCCAGCACTACCTGGCCAGCCTGCAGCCGGACGTGGTGCACGTGGCCAGCCTGTTCGAAGGCCTGAGCGACGACGCCGTGGTGTCCTGCCCGCCCGGCAGCGGCCGCTTCGACAGCGCCGTCACGCTGTACGACCTGATTCCGCTGCTGCGCAAAAACGTCTACCTGACCGAGCCGCACGTGGCCAACTGGTACTACCGCAAGCTGCAAAGCCTGAAGAATGCGCAACTGCTGCTGGCCATTTCCGGCCACTCGCGGCGCGAAGGCCTGGACGCGCTGCAGCTGGCCGACGAGCGCATCGTCAATATCTCGTCGGCAGTCGACAGCATCTTCCAGCCGCGCACGCTCAGCGCCGACGCCAGGGCCGCGCTGTACGCCAAGTTCGGCATCACGCGCGGCTACATCATGTACACCGGCGGGGTCGACTACCGCAAGAACATCGAAGGCCTGATTGAGGCCTACGCGATGCTGCCCGAGGCGCTGCGGCGCCAGTACCAGCTGGCCGTCGTGTGCAGCATCCAGGACGTGGACCGGCACCGCCTGCAGCAGCTGGCCGCCGGCTTCAAGCTGCCGGCCGGCGACCTGGTGCTGACCGGCTTCGTGTCCGACGACGAGCTGGTGTCGCTCTACAACGGCACCGCGCTGTTCGTGTTCCCGTCGCTGCAGGAAGGCTTCGGCCTGCCGGCGCTGGAAGCCATGCAGTGCGGCGTGCCGGTGATCGGTTCCGATTCGAGCAGCATCCCCGAGGTGATCGGGCGCGCCGACGCGCTGTTCGACCCGACCCGGCCGGACGCCATCCGCGCCAAGATGCAGCAGGTGCTGGAAGACCGCGCTTTCGCCGCCAGCCTGGCCGCGCACGGCCTGCAGCACGCCAAGCAATTCTCGTGGGACGCCAGCGCGCAAAAGACGCTGGCCGCCTTCGAACAGCTGCACGAACGCACGGCGCAGGCCCGCGCCGGCGCCGTGGCGCTGCAGTCCGCGCTGCCGGGCCGCCGCCCGCGCCTGGCCTTCGTCTCGCCGCTGCCGCCGGAACGCTCCGGCATTGCCGACTACAGCGCCGAACTGCTGCCGGAACTGGCACGCTACTACGACGTCGAGCTGGTGCTGGAGCAGGAGCAGCTGGCCGACCCGTGGGCCGCCGCCAACTTCCCGCAGCGCTCGGTGGCCTGGTTCGACGCGCACGCCGGCCAGTACGACCGCATCCTGTACCACTTCGGCAATTCGTCCTACCACCAGCACATGTTCGGCCTGCTCGAGCGCCGCCCCGGGGTGGTGGTGCTGCACGACTTCTACATGAGCGGCATCACCAACTACGCCGCCGGCGCCAGCCCGTGGCCGAACGCCTACTGCCGCGCGCTGTACCTGTCGCACGGCTACCGCGCGCTGCTCGACGAGCGCGACAAAGGCCGCGAGGCGTCGATCTACCAGTACCCGACCAACCGCGCCGTGCTGGACCACGCCAGCGGCGTGATCGTCCACTCGCAGCATGCGCGCGCCCTGGCCGAGCAGTGGTACGGCGCCGGCAGCGCCGCCGATTGGCGCATGATTCCACTGCTGCGCGTGCTGCCCGGTCCGATCGACAAGGCCGCCGCGCGGCGCGCGCTGGGCATCGCCGACGACGTGTTCCTGGTGTGCTCCTTCGGCATGCTGGCGCTGACCAAGTGCAACGACAAGATCGCCGACGCCTGGCTGAACAGCGAGCTGGTGCACGACCAGCAGGCGCGCCTGGTGTTCGTCGGAGAGAACGACACGCTGGGCTTCGGGCGCGAACTGGACGCGCGCCTGGCCGGCAAGGCCAATGTGCACATCACCGGCTTCGCCAGCCACGAGATGTACCGCCTGTACCTGGCGGCGGCCGACGCCGCCGTGCAGCTGCGCACCCGCTCGCGCGGCGAAACCTCGGCCACCGTGCTGGACTGCCTGGCCTACCGCCTGCCCACCGTCATCAACGCGCACGGTTCGGCCGCCGAGGTCGATCCGCAGGCCGCCATCATGCTGCCCGACCAGTTCACCGAAGCCGAACTGGCCGCCGCGCTGCTGCGCCTGCGCCGCGAGCCCGGGCTGCGCAGCGATCTGTCGCAGCGCGCTGGCGCCTACATGCAGGCGCTGCACCATCCGGCCCGCATCGGCGGCGCCTACCACGACGCGATCGAGGCGTTCGCGCGCGACAGCGCGCACAGCGCCCACCGCGAGCTGATGGACACACTGGCCGCCATCGGTTCCACTGTCGAGCCGGGCGAGGCCGATCTGCTGGCCACGGCCGCCTGCATCGCCGCCAACCGGCCCCGCCCCGGCCCGCCGCAGCTGCTGGTGGACGTGACAGCGCTGGCCGGCTCCCAGCGCCCGGACACGGCCGCCGTCCAGGAGGCGCTGCTGCGCCGCCTGATCGACAGCGCTCCGCCCGGCTACCGGGTGGAGCCGGTACTGCTCGAGGAGGAACGCTACCGCTACGCGCGGCGCTACACGCTGGCGCTGATCGGCCGCCCCGAGCTGGTACTGGAAGAGACGCCGCTCGAGTTCAAGGCAGGCGACTGCCTGCTGCGCCTTGAGGCGCAAGAAGCCGGCGACGCCACCGCTCTGGCCAACCGCGGCGTGCTGGCGCTGCGCCTGCCGTTCGGCGCCGCCACCACCGCCGCCGACGCCGAAGCGGCGCTGCTGGCGGCCATGGCGCGCCGCCGCGCCGGGCTGGTCGCCGTGGCCGGCGCCGCAGCGGCCGCCGATTGCGCGGCCGATTCCGCCGCGGCCGGCACCGGCACCGCCCCGGACAACGCCGCCGCCGGCGCGCAAGGCCATGCAGCCTGACGCCGCGGCCCGCGCCGCGCAGCCGCGCCAGCTGCTGGTCGACCTGTCGGTGCTGGTGCACCAGGACGACCAGACCGGCGTGCAGCGCCTGGTGCGCCGCATCCTGCAGGCGCTGCGCGCCGCGCCGCCACCCGGATTCCGCGTCGTGCCGGTGTACGACGCCGGCAGCTGCTACGCCTATGCCAGCGGCGGCGAGGACGGCGGCGTGCCGCGCCCCGCCGCTGGCGCGGACGCATTGCAGCCGCTGCAGGTGCGCGCCGGCGACATCTTCCTCGGCCTTGACCTGTGCCCCGACCACGTGCCCGGCAAGCGCGCCGTATTCGACGACCTGCGCCGCCATGGCGTGGCGGTGTATTTCGTGGTCTACGACCTGCTGCCGGTGACCATGCCGACCATGTTCAGCGCAGGCGCCAGCCCGTGGTTCGCGCGCTGGCTCGACACCGTGGCCGGCAGTGCCGACGGCCTGCTGTGCATTTCGCGCGCCGTGGCCGACCAGCTGCTGGACTGGCTGGAACAGCACCCGGCCACCAACCGCGGCCCGCTGCGCATCGGCCATTTCCATCCGGGCGCCGACCTGGACGAGGCGCCCGGCGCCACCGCCCCGCTGTCCGGCGAGGAACAAGCCCTGCTCGACAAGCTGCAGGGCAGCCCCGCGCTGCTGATGGTGGGCACCCTGGAACCGCGCAAGATGCACGCCGAGGCGCTCGACGCCTTCGAGCTGCTGTGGCACGGCGCCGGCGAAGCGGACGCTGCGGCTCCGGTGCTGGTCATCGTCGGCAAGCAAGGCTGGATGACCGAACAGCTGGCCGAGCGCCTGGCGCAGCACCACGAGCAGGGCAAGCGCCTGTTCTGGCTGCGCCACGCCAGCGACGCCATGCTGCTGGCGCTGTACCGCCACAGCAGCGCGCTGCTGGCCGCCTCCAGCGGCGAAGGCTTCGGCCTGCCACTGGTGGAAGCGGCCCGCCACGGCCTGCCGCTGATCGTGCGCGACATTCCCGTGTTTCGCGAAGTGTGCGGCAGCCATGCGGCCTACTTCAGCGGCGGCAGCGCCGAACTGGCGGCCGCGCTGCAGGACTGGCTGGCGCTGCGCGCGGCCGGGCGGGCGCCCGCCTCGGCCGGCATGCCCTACCTGAGCTGGGCCGCCAGCGCCGCTGATTTGTTACGAATTGTAATGCAGCAACATTGGTATAAAACCGCAACGACCCTGCTGCCATAAGGCCTGCAGCCGCGCTGCCCGCAGCGCCGCCGCCCAGCCGGCGGCGGCGGCGGCGTGTTCTTTCTTGCAACAGGTCATACTGTCCGACTTCCCATTAGCCTCACTCCCATGCCGCAACGCGAACTATTCCCTTCCCATGGCGTCCTGACCAGACGCGTCCTGCCGGCATTGCTGTGCGTGAACCTGCTGCTGCTGGTGGTGTTCCTGACCTTGAACTACCAGCTGATCTTCCATTCGGACTCCGCTGTCAAGAACCTGCTGGCACAGGAAATCTGGGATACCCGACAATATTTCCCCCGTGACTGGAACTACGTCAACAACGATCTATGGGTCTTCTACACGCAGACCTTCATCGTCCCGTTGCTGGGCTGGTTCCGCAACGGCTTCGCGCTGCACGCGTTCTCCGACCTGGTGTCGGCTGCGCTGATCCTGCTGGCCAGCTGGCTAATCACCGGCATGCTGGAGCAAAGCCGCGCCGCGCGCCTGGTGAGCATGATACTGCTCACCAGCGGCATGTCGCTGATTTTCGCCGAGCACGTGTATGGCCAGGCCGCCTATGGGTCCATGTATTATATGGGCTGCTTCCTGGTTTACAGCTACTGGAAGCTGGCGCACGCGCGCGGGCGCGCTGCCTGGCAGTGGGGCGCCGCCACGTTCGTGCTGGCCGCGCTGGTGTTCTGGGCCAATCCGCAGCGCGCGCTGTTGTACTACGGCCTGCCGCTGCTGGCCGCCAGCTTCGCATTGCACGGCCTGGACTGGCTGCGCGCGCGCCAAGCCGCGCCCTCCCCCACTTCCTCGCCTTCGGCGTCCCTGCCTGCGCCTGCCGAGCGCCCGTGGCGCTGGACGCTGGTGCTGGTGCTGGGCCTGGTGGCCGGCACTGTCCTGCACCTGTATGTCATGCGCCGCGTCAACAACAGCGAAGCGCTGACCATGAACTGGCTGCCGTACGAGAGCATGGTGGCCAACATCCTGGCCCTGGTGCGCGGTTTCCTGAACATGTTCGAAGGCTTGCCGCGCCCTGAAATCAAGGTGGTCTCGCTGTGGGGCGCGTATTCGGTCCTGCGCCTGCTGGCCGCGCTGGCCGCCCTGGTGCTGCTGCCCTGGTGCCTGTTCAAGGCCCTGCGCCCCCAGCCGCGCGGCCGCATGTTTTTTGCGGTGTTCACGCTGGCCGCCCTGTCCGGCAACCTGCTGGTGGTCCTGACGACATCGCTGGCCAACATGGGCTCGCCGGAAGCCTCGGTGCGCTACCTGGTGCCCACCATGCTGGGCATGCTGCTGCTGCTGCCCAGCACCATCATCGACCGCCGCTTCGTCAAGCCCGGCACGCGCGCCATCGGCCTGTTTGCCATTGCCGTGCTGGGCACCAGTGCGCCCATGGCCTATATCAAGCCGTTCGACGAGAAATACCACGCCTCGCTGGAGGACATGCGGCGCGAAGACGAACACTTCCGCCTTGGCAAATTCCTGGAGGACAACAAGCTGCAATATGGCTACGCCCAGTTCTGGAGCGCGGGCAAGATCACCGTGTTGACAGAGCAGCGCGTCAAGGTGCGCCAGGTGAATTTCGAAAGCGGCATGCCGGTGCCGATGCGCATCCTGTCGTCCAACCGATGGTACCGCGCCGAAGCGTGGGGCGGCCCGACCTTCCTGGCCGTGCAGGACACCCGGCAGCTCGACCTGCCCAAGCTGATCAAGCTGATGGGCGAGCCCATGCACGTGCTGCGCTTTGAGAACAGCTGGTTCATTTATGTGTTCCGCGACAACCTGGCCCAGCTGCCAGCCTGGGACCTGGAACTGCGCCGGCCGCGCGTCTATCCGATCGACGCCACCAGCCCGCACATCATCGGCAGGCTGGTGGAAGAGAAGGACAGGCCGCCGGTGCTGGTGGGTGAGCCGGCCGAAGCGGGCGCGCTCCTGTACGGCGAGCAGCTGGGCGTGACCAGCGGCGCCTATGTGGCCAGCTTCGATATCGAAGCGCTGGGCGAGCAAGCTGAATTCGGTGCGGTGGACGTATGCATCCAGGGCTGCAACAAGGTCCTGGCGCGGCAAACCATCAGCCAGGCAGGACGCCAGAACATTACGCTGCGCTTTGCTTCCCGCGATGACCTTAAGCTGCTGGAACTGCGCGTCATCAAGAACCAGGGCGGGCTGCTGAAAGTCAATGCAGTCGAGCTCAGGCGTGATCCCGGCATGGATAGCAGCAAACAGTTAAGTTCCAGGTAAAGAAAGAAGAATCGCATGCAAGCAGCAAACCCCTTAATTTCAGTGGTGATCCCGGTGTACCGCGCCGAGACCATGCTCGACGAACTGTACCGCCGCCTGCGCGCCGCGCTCGAGACGGTGACCCCGCACTTCGAGATCGTGCTGGTGGAAGACTGCGGCCCGGACCAGTCCTGGTCCGTGATCGAGCGCCTAGCTGCGGCCGACCCGCGCGTGGTGGGCATGCAGTTCAGCCGCAACTTCGGCCAGCACTACGGCATCACGGCCGGCATGGACCACTGCCAGGGCGACTGGGTAGTGGTGATGGACTGCGACCTGCAGGACGCGCCGGAAGAAATCCCGCGCCTGTACGCCAAGGCCCAGGAAGGCTACGACGTGGTGCTGGCCCTGCGCGGCCCGCGCCAGGACCCATGGCTCAAGCGCGCCACCTCGTGGCTGTTCTACCGCCTGTTCAGCTACCTGGCCGACATCAAGTTCGACGGCGACAGCGGCAACTTCCGCATCATGTCGCGCCAGGTGGTGAAGAACTTCTCGCGCATGCGCGAGCAGCTGCGCTTCTTCGGCGGCCATGTGCAGTGGATGGGCTTCCCCACCACCGGCATCCAAGTGCAGCACGCCGAGCGCCTGGACGGCACGTCCAGCTACACCTTCCGCAAGCTGTGGAAGCTGGCCTCGGAAACCATCATCGCCTACTCCGACAAGCCGCTGCGCATGGCCGCCGGCCTGGGCCTGTCGATGGCCGCCGTGTCGTTCGGCTTCGGCGGCTGGATACTGGGCCGCGCGCTGTTCCACGGCACCGCCATTCCCGGCTGGGCCAGCCTGATGGTGTCGCTGTACTTTATCGGCGGCCTGATCATCGGCATCCTGGGCATCATCGGCATCTACGTCGGCAAGTCCTTCGACGAGGCCAAGAAGCGTCCGCTGTACATCGTGCGGCGCGCCACGCCGAACGCGGGGCCGCTGCATGACTGAGTTGCTCAAGCCGGTCCCCTATGACACGGCGGCCTTCGGCCTGCCGGCCTGGGAGCTGGCCGCGTATACGCCCGAGGCGCTGCGCCAGGCCGACGCCACGCCCGGCCTGCAAACCATCAAGCTGGACCCGCTGGCCAACAAGGCGCTGCTGGCGCAGCACGGCTTCCACTACTGCGACACGCTGCTGGGCACGCGCGCCGCGCCGGCCCAGCTGCGCGCGCCGGCCGCCCGGCCCGGCCTGCCGGCGCTGCACATTGCGCCGGCGCCGGACCCCGAGCGCACGCTGGCCATCTGCCACGGCGCCTTCGAGCACGGCCGCTTCCACCGCGACTACGCGCTGCCGCGCGCCGGCGCCGACCTGCGCTACGACAACTGGCTGCGCCAGCTGCTGGCGGCCGGCACCGTGTACGGTTTGTACCGCGACGGCGCGCTGTCGGGCTTCATCGGCTATCATGGCGCCACGCTGGTGCTGCACGCGGTGGCCGCAGAATGCCGTGGCCAGGGCCTGGCCAAGCACTGGTGGCACCAGGCCGCCAGCGCCTTGTTCGCGGCCGGCCAGCCCGAGGTGCGCAGTTCCATTTCGGCCGCCAACCTGGCCGTGCTGAACCTGTACGCCTCGCTCGGCTTTTCCTTCGACCACCCGCAAGACATTTACCACCGGATCGTGCCATGAGTTCTTTGAGCAATTACCTGTACATCGCGCTGACCATCGCGCTCACCGTTTACGGCCAGATCGCCATCAAGATGCAGGTCGCGCAGGCCGGCGCCATGCCGGCCGCCGGCGGCGACAAGCTGCTGTTCCTGATCAAGCTGCTGCTCAACCCGTGGATCATCAGCGCGTTCGCGGCGGCCTTCATGGCCTCGATTTCGTGGATGGGCGCCATGACCAAATTCCAGCTGAGCCACGCCTACCCCTTCATGAGCCTGAACTTCGTCATCGTGCTGCTGCTGGGCGCGTGGCTGTTCAATGAACCGCTGTCGATGACCCGCGTCATCGGCGTGGCCCTGATCTGCCTCGGCACCGTTGTTGCCTCGCAAGGATAAAAAAGGAAAACCATGAACCCGATTCCATTCAACAAACCCTTCATGACCGGCCGCGAGCTGTGGTACATCGCGCAGGCGCACACCAACGGCCACCTGTCCGGCGACGGCAGCTTCACCAAGCGCTGCCACCGCTGGCTGGAACAGAACACTGGCGCGGCGCGCGCGCTGCTGACCCACTCGTGCACGGCGGCGCTGGAAATGGCGGCGCTGCTGGCCGAGGTGCAGGAAGGGGACGAAGTCATCATGCCGTCCTATACCTTCGTGTCGACCGCCAACGCCTTCGTCATGCGCGGCGCGGTGCCGGTGTTCGTCGACATCCGCCCGGACACGCTCAACATTGACGAGACCAAGATCGAGGCGGCCATCACCGCGCGCACCAAGGTCATCCTGCCGGTGCACTACGCCGGCGTGGCCTGCGAGATGGACACCATCATGGACATCGCCAAGCGCCACAAGCTGATCGTCATCGAGGACGCGGCGCAGGGCATCATGTCGACCTACAAGGGCCGCGCGCTGGGCAGCATCGGCCACATGGGCGCCTACTCCTTCCACGAAACCAAGAACATCATCGCCGGCGAAGGCGGCGCGCTGCTGGTGAACGATCCCGTGTTTGCCGAACGCGCCGAAATCATCCGCGAAAAAGGCACCAACCGCAGCCAGTTCTTCCGCGGCCAGGTGGACAAGTACACCTGGGTCGACATCGGCTCGTCCTACCTGCCGGGCGAAGTGATCGCCGCCTTCCTGTGGGCGCAGATGGAAGAGGCCGACAGCATCACGGCGCGCCGCCTAGCGCTGTGGGACCACTACCACGCGGCGCTGGCGCCGCTGGAAGCGGCCGGCAAGCTACGCCGCCCCATGGTGCCGGACGGCTGCGTGCACAATGCGCACATGTACTACATCCTGCTCGACTCGCTGGAGCAGCGCAGCGAGGTGATCGCCAACCTGAAGCGCCAGGGCGTCAATTCCGTGTTCCATTACGTGCCGCTGCACAGCGCGCCGGCCGGCCGCAAGTTCAGCCGCGCGCACGGCGACATGGGCCACACCGACGGCCTGTCCGAGCGCCTGCTGCGCCTGCCGCTGTGGGTGGGCCTGGAGGACGAGCAGGAGCGCGTGGTGCGGGCGCTGAAGGAAGCGCTGTAAGCGTTTCCGCCCCGGAACGAAAAAAAGCAGCCCGAGGGCTAATGCCGTTCAGTTAAGACTGAGCGGCATTTTTATTTTGTGGTTGTAAACATTGCAAATCGCTGTTAACCTGCGTCGCAATGCTAGATGACGCCGTTCATTTCCTCGCCGATGGTTTAGAGTGCCCCGATTGGCGGCGGCTTGGGCAGCACTTACCCTATGATTGGATCGAAGAAGCGGTTGTCTGCACACACGCGGTGAGCATCCGCCGGCGTCGGTTGCCAGCCGAGCAAGTGGTGTGGTTGGGTGCGAGCAAGATCGCCGGGCCTATGTATTCAAGGGGCTCCAGTTGTTCGCTATGGACGGCACGACCTTGCGCACCCACGACACAGCGGATAACAGGGTCCATTTCGGTGCGCAAAATTATGTCGGCGACACTGTGGCCGGCTATCCGCAAGTACGCGGCGTAACGCTGACCGCGCTCCCCACCCACTTGATTCGCAACGCCGCGTTTGGGCCTTACGCAAGCAACGAGATGGTCTATGCTAAAGAGCTGATACCCCATATTCCGGCTGATTCGCTCACCATATTTGACAAGGGCTTTCTGGCGGCCGAAATTCTGTGCGCTGTGACGACCGGGGCCGAGAACCGCCATTTCCTCATCCCCGCCAAATCCAACACCAAGTGGGAGGTGATCGAGGGCGATGAGCACGACGCCATCGTGCGCATGCGGGTATCACCACAAGCGCGCGTCAAGTGTCCGGCATTGCCGGAGTTCTGGGAAGCGCGCGCCATCACAGTGGTTGACCAACAGGCGCGCAAGAGGATCCTGCTTACTTCGCTACGCGACCGTCGGCGCTATCGCGCTGCCGACATGGCGGGCTGCTATGAACGACGCTGGGGCATCGAAACCAGTTACCGCGAGCTCAAACAGACCATGCTGGGCACGGCGTTCACCTTGCGATCAAAGACGGTCGAAGGCGTGTATCAGGAAATATGGGGCACGCTGACTGCATACAATCTGATTCGACTGGAAATCGCCAAGGCGGCACTAGTCGCCAAGTGCGAGCCATCGGAGGTGAGCTTCATCAGGGCATTCCACCTCATCCAGTTCGAATTGCACTGGGCCGGCGCCACGCGCTCTTACGGCAAGCTGCCGGCATCGATGAAGCATTTGCGGGAAAGGTTGGTTACCCTCCTCAATGAGGAACGGCCCGGTCGGAAATTCGACCGGGCCGTCAAGGGCAGACCAAGGAAATATGCCGCCAGGGTACTAAAGAAAAGCCCTTAACTGAACGGCATTAGCCCGAGGGCTGCTTTTTTCATGGCGGTGCGGCCGCTTAGGGCTTGCGCAGGCCGCCCAGCAGCGCCGCCACTTTCTGCTTGGGCTTGGCCGGCTGCGCCAGCGGGGCCGGGGCCGGGGCGCTGCTCTTGGCCGGCTCGTAAGGCTTGAGGAACCACGGATCGATCTTCTCGCGGCGCGGCGCGCCGCCGTAGCCGGAGGAAGCGGACGGGCCGGAGCGGCTGCGCTCGGGACGGCCGCCGTTGCCGGCGCCGTAGGCCGGGGCGGCGCCCGGCGCGGCGGAACGGCCTTCGCCTTCCGGACGGCGGCTGCCGTGGCGGCGCTCGCCATGCCGGTCGTCGCGCTCGGCGCGCGAGGACGACGGCGCGAAGCCTTCCAGCTCGCCGCGCTTGATGGTCTGCTTGATCAGCTTTTCGATGTCGGCCAGAAGGCGCTCGTCCTTGTCGGTGAAGATGGAGATGGCGTCGCCCGAGGCGCCGGCGCGGCCGGTGCGGCCGATGCGGTGCACATAGTCTTCCGCGTTGTACGGCAGGTCGTAGTTGATGACGCACGGCAGGTCCGAGATGTCCAGGCCGCGCGCGGCCACGTCGGTGGCCACCAGCACGTCGATCTCGCCCTTCTTGAACGACTCCAGCGCGGCCATGCGTTCCTGCTGCGTCTTGTCGCCGTGGATGGCGGTCGCTTTCATGCCCTCCTGCTCCAGGCCGCGCGCCAGGCGCGAGGCGCCGATCTTGGTGTTGGAGAACACGATCACCTGCTTGAGCTCGCGCTGGCGCAGGATGTGGGCCACCACGTCGCGCTTGTGCTCTTCGCTCACCTTGTACACCACCTGCGTGACACGCTCGGCGGTGGCGTTGCTGCGCGCCACTTCGATCAGCACCGGCTCTTTCAGGAAGCTGTTGGCCAGCTTCTTGATCTCGCCCGAGAAGGTGGCCGAGAACATCAGGTTCTGGCGCTGCTTGGGCAGCAGGTTGATGATGCGCTGCAGGTCCGGCAGGAAGCCCATGTCCAGCATGCGGTCGGCCTCGTCCATCACCAGCATCTGCACCTGGCTCAGCGAAATGTTCTTCTGCTCGATGTGGTCCAGCAGGCGGCCCGGGGTGGCGATGACGATCTCGACGCCGGCCTTCAGGGCCACGGTCTGGCCCTTCATGTCCATGCCGCCGAACACCACGCAGGAGCGCAGCGGGGTGAACTTGCAGTAGGCGGCCACGTTCTCGGCCACCTGCACCGCCAGCTCGCGCGTCGGCGTCAGGATCAGCGCGCGCACCGGGTGGCGCGCCGGCGACATGGAGCTGTTGGCGGTAGCCATCAGCAGCTGGATGATGGGCAGCGAAAAACCGGCGGTCTTGCCGGTGCCGGTCTGGGCTGCGCCCATCACGTCGCGCCCCTGCAGTACTACCGGGATGGCCTGGGCCTGGATCGGGGTCGGGTGGACGTAGCCTTGCGCGGTCAGCGCGCGCAGAATGTCGGGCGACAGGCCGAAGTCGGCAAAGCGGACCTGCTCGACTGGCGCCTCGGGTGCCGCGGCGGCAGCGGCGGCAGCGGAAGGGGCAGGAGCGGGAGCCGGGACGGCTTCTGGCGTGGAAATGTTCTCGATGTCGGACATAAATTTTTCAATAAACAACAAAATCCGCGTGAAGCGGCGAGGCGGGAGGACAGCAAGGCGGGGCCAGCTTGCGCGGATACAGCGGATACAGGATACAAATTCAGCGGCCTACACGATACCCTAAATTTCCGCCACTGTACACGGAAACAGTCGCTTTCCGGTAATTCTGTTACATCAATGAAATGTATAATGGCAAGGATGGCAACCCCCACCTCTCCTCCTTCCCTCCTGCCGCACTGGCTGCTGACTCTACTGCTGACTTTGCTCTGCAGCGCGGCGCTGGCCGCGCCGCCCTCGCTGCGCTTCAAAAAGCTGGGCCCGCTCGACAATGACGAGCCGTCCATGCTGTCGCTGCTGCAGGACCGGCAGGGCTTCGTCTGGATCGGCACCCACAGCAACGGCCTGTACCGCTACGACGGCTACCGCGCGGTGAAGTTCGCGCACGCGCGCAACAAGCCGCGCAGCCTGCCGCACGACCGCGTGGCCGCCATCTTCGAGGACCAGCGCGGGCGCCTGTGGGCCGGCACCACCTACGGCCTGGCGCGCTACAACCCGGAGAGCAACGATTTCACCGTGTTCGCGCCGCCGGCCGGCCCGGCGAACCGGCTGATCGTCAAGAACATCATTTCCGACGGCAAGGACGGCATGTGGGTGGGCACCTGGGGCGGCCTGCAGCACTTCAACCCGGACAGCGGCCAGTTCACCGTCTATGCGCACGACCCGGCCAAGCCGGGCAGCCTGGGCAGCAACGACCTGAACGCGCTGGCGCTGGACAAGGACGGCGGCCTGTGGGCCGGCACCTGGCCCGGCGGCGTGGACTATCTGGCGCCGGGCGCCACCGAATTCCGCCACTACCGGGTGGACAGCGCCGCCCATCCGGACAGCCGCAGCAACATCGTGCGCGCCATGCAGTTCGACCGCGACGGCACCTTGTGGCTGGGCACGGAGGCGGGCGTGCTGAGCCAGCCGGCCGGCCAGCCGTGGGCGCCGCGCCGTCCGGCCGCCAGCCCGTCCAGCCGCATCACCAGCTTCTATGTGGACCGCGCGCAGACCCTGTGGGCCACCACCTTGTCGGCCGGCCTGCTGCGCTGGAACGCGGACACGGCCAGCTTCGACCAGTACCAGCACCAGTCCAGCGATCCCTATTCGCTGCCCGGCAACAACCTGCGCGCCATGCTGCAGGACCGGGGCGGCATGCTGTGGGTGGCCTCCTTCACCGACGGCATCAGCCTGGCCAACCTGAACAGCAGCGGCTTCCGGCGTCACGTGCCGCACCGCCTGGACCAGGGCAAGCTGTCCACCAACGCGCTGCTGGCGCTGGCGGCGGCGCCGGACGGCAAGGTCTGGCTGGCGGCCAATCTCGGCCTGAGCCTGTACGACCCGGCCAGCGGCGCGGTGCTGCAAAGCTACCGCAGCGAGGACGGCAAGCCGGGTACGCTGAGCCACGACATCGTCTACAGCCTGTACCAGGACGTCGCGGCCGGCGGCAAGCCCGGGCCGCTGTGGGCCGGCACCGCCAACGGCCTGAACCGCCTGGGCGCGGATGGCCGCTTCAAGGTGATCAGCTTCGGCAACACGGCCAGCGACTACATCAACGCCATCGCGCCCGGCAAGGGCGGCGTGCTGTGGCTGGCCACCGGCAACAGCCTGGTGCGCTACGACAGCGTGCGGGACCGCTTTCACATCTACTACAACGATCCGGCCGACCCGGCCAGCCGCAGCGTGAACGGCACCTCGGCAGTGCTGGAGGACCGCGCCGGGCGCGTGTGGGCCGGCTCGGAATGGAATGGCGGCGGGCTGGACATGCTGGACCCGGCCAGCGGCAAGTTCCGCCATCTGCGCCATGCCGGCGACGGCGCCGCCAGCAGTGTCGCCAGCCTGTCGGACGACAACGTCTCCAGCCTGCACGAGGACGCGGCGGGCCGCATCTGGGTCGGCACGGCCAAGGGCCTGGACCTGGTGACCGTGGGCGCGGACGGCGCGCTGGGCGTGCAGCCCTACGCGGACGCGGTCGGCTCGGGCAAGGTGCTGGCCATCCGCAGCGACCAGGACGGAAAGATCTGGGCCAGCACCATCGCCGGCCTGTACCGGCTGGACCCGGCCAGCGGCAAGGTGGAGCGCTACAGCCCGGCCGATGGCCTCACCGACGGCTACACCACCAACTCGTCGGCCGCCGGCAGCGACGGCACGCTGTACTTCGGCGGCGTGCACGGCATGACGGCGGTGTCGCCGCGCGCGGTGCGGGCCGACACGGTGGCGCCGCAGGTGGCGGTGACCGACATCACGGTATTCAACCGCTCGCTGGGCGACGGCCAGCGCAGCGAAGGCGCCGAGCTGCAGGGCGCGGTGACGGCGCCGCGCGTGCTGACCCTGTCGGCGCAAGCCTCGGTGTTCTCGATTGAATTCGCGGCGCTGCACTACACCGACCCCGGGCAGAACCGCTACGCCTACCAGCTGGCCGGCTTCGACCGCGACTGGGTGATGACGGACGCCAGCCACCGCAACGCCAGCTACACCAACCTCAATCCCGGCACCTACACCTTCCGCGTGCGCGCGGCCAACCACCGCGGCCTGTGGGGCGCGGAGCCGGCTGAAATGACCATCATCATCACGCCGCCGTTCTGGCAGCGCTGGTGGTTCCGCGCGGGACTGGGGCTGCTGGTGCTGGCCGGGCTGCTGGCCACGCACCGCTGGCGCATCCGGCGCCTGACACGGCGCCAGGCCGAGCTGGCCGCGCTGGTCACGGCGCGCACCGCCGCGCTGGAGGAATCGAACCGCAAGCTGGCCGCGCTGAGCACCACCGACGGCCTGACCGGCGTGAGCAACCGGCGCGGCTTCGACGAGGCGCTGGCGGCCGAATGGCGGCGCGCCGGGCGCACCGGGCAGACGGTGGCGCTGTCGCTGCTGGATGTGGACCACTTCAAGAAATACAATGACCGCTACGGCCACCTGGCGGGCGACACCTGCTTGCGCACCGTGGCCGAGCTGATCACCAAGCACGGGCGGCGCAGCACCGACCTGGTGGCGCGCTACGGCGGCGAGGAATTCGCGCTGCTGGCAGCCGCCACCAATGCGGCCGACGCGTTCGGCGTGGCGCAGGACATCTGCACCGAGCTGGCCAGGCTGGCCATACCGCACGAGGATTCGCCGTTCGGCGTGGTGACCATCAGCATCGGCGTGGCGGTGCTGGCGCCGAACGAGCACAATGAGGCGGAAACGCTGGTGCGGATGGCCGACCAGGCCATGTACCGCGCCAAGGAAAAAGGCCGCAACCAGGCGCTGCTGGCGCTGGGCGCGGAGTAAGGAAGTCAGATCATGAACGACAGCAAGACCAACGAAGCAGTCCCGGCCGCAGCGGCCAGCCCCGATCCGGACCCGCGCCCGGAACCGCCGGTGCCCCCCGAGCCGGGCGACTGCTGCCACAGCGGCTGCGCCTACTGCGTGGACGACATCTACCAGGACGCGCTGGACCAGTACCGCGCCGACCTGCAAGCCTGGCAGGCGCGGCATCCGTGACGGCGCCGGCGGGTTACGGCGTGCCGCCTAACCCGCCCTACGGCACGCGGCATCACGGCATCGCGGCATCAACGCCATCAATGGCAACAACGGCACGTAGGGCGGGTTAGGCGGCGCGAGCCGCCGTAACCCGCCAGCGCCGCCTAGAACTCCTCCCACTCGTCCGCCGCCGGCTTTGCTGCCGCGCGCGCCTGCGGCAGCGCCTTGGCCGGCGCCGCCGGCGCGGCAGGCGCCGCCTTGCGCGCCCGTGCCGGCGGCGCTCCCATGCCGGCCATGGCCGTGGCGCTCAGCTTGAACGCGCTGACCACCTGGCTCAAGTGCGCCGCCTGATCCATCATCGCCTCCGCCGCCGCCGCGGCCTCCTCCACCAGCGCCGCGTTTTGCTGCGTCACCTGGTCCATCTGCACGATGGCCGTGTTCACCTGTTCGATGCCGCTGCTCTGCTCCTGGCTGGCCGCAGTGATCTCGGACATGATGTCCGTCACGCGCGCGATGCTGGCCACGATTTCCTCCATCGTCGCCCCGGCCTGGTCCACCAGCCGCGAGCCCGCGTCCACCTTCTCCACCGAGTCGCCGATCAGCGTCTTGATGTCCTTGGCCGCCGCCGCCGAGCGCTGCGCCAGGTTGCGCACCTCCGAGGCCACCACCGCGAATCCACGTCCCTGCTCGCCCGCGCGCGCCGCTTCCACGGCCGCATTGAGCGCCAGGATATTGGTCTGGAACGCGATGCCGTCAATCACCGCAAT
Organism: Pseudoduganella sp. UC29_71; assembly: GCF_042693265.1. Classification (NCBI taxonomy): domain Bacteria; kingdom Pseudomonadati; phylum Pseudomonadota; class Betaproteobacteria; order Burkholderiales; family Oxalobacteraceae; genus Pseudoduganella; species Pseudoduganella sp. UC29_71. Next base: position 4,942,933 of record NZ_CP170549.1, read on the forward strand.
AATGTCCACGATCTTGCGCGAGGATTCATTGATGGAGGCCATGGTGCCCACCACCTGCCCCACCACGTCGCCGCCCCGGACCGCGATGCCGGACGCCGACTGCGCCAGCTGGTTGGCCTGGCGCGCATTGTCCGCGTTCTGCTTCACGGTCGAGGTCAGTTCCTCCATCGACGAGGCGGTCTCCTCCAGCGAGCTGGCCTGCTGCTCGGTGCGCGACGACAGGTCCTGGTTGCCGGAGGCGATCTGGCCGGACGCGGTGGCGATGGTGTCGGTGCCGCTGCGCACCTGCGCCACCAGCGCCTGCAGGCTGCCCGTCATGTCCTTGAGCGCGCCCATCAGCTGTCCCGTTTCGCAGGTCGACGTGACCTCGATCTGCCGCGTCAGGTCGCCGCCGGCCACCTGCCTGGCCACCGACACCGCGTCCTGCAGCGGGCGCGCCACGATGCGCGCCACCCACGTTGCCAGCAGCATGCCCAGCACCACCGTGGCCGCCAGCAGCGCCACGATGGTGGTGCGCGCGCTGTGGTAGGTGGCCGCCGCGGCTGCACTGGAGGCCGCGCCGCCTTCCACGTTAAGCTTGACCAGCTTGTTCAGTTGCTCGTTCAGGGCCGTCACGGTCTGCGCCATGGGTCCGGTGGCGAGGGTGCGCGCCTCGTCCTTGAGGCCCTTGCGCGACATCTCCAGCAGCTTGGGATTGTCAGCGACGAATTGTTGCCATTGCGCGAGGAAGGCGTCGTACCGGGCTTTTTCCTCGGGGCTGGAAATCAGTTTCTGATAGCGTTCGCTGTCGGCCTGGAATGCCGCTTGCGCCTCGCCCAGCCGCTTGTCGTAGGTGTCGTACCACTTGTCTTCGCTGCTCAGGATGTGCAGCAGCTGCCAGCGGCGGAAGTCGCCGATGTCGATGCGAATCGCCATCACGGCCTGCACACTGGGCATGCGTTCCTGGGCCAGGTCTTCCGTGGCCTTGTTGATCCCGCCCATGGCGGTGATGGCGCTGAGTCCAAGGATCAGCGTCAGCAGCATCACGGCGCCAAAGGAAACTATCAGCTTGGTTGCAATCCTGAGGTTGTAAAACCATCTCATGGCGTCTCCCCGTTGGCGTGGTCCTCTCGGCCAGTATAGTCCCCGGCGCAGCGCCGATGCGGTAAGCTAGTGCTTTCGCTCAATCCGACGCGCATCATGTGGAAACGACGCAACCTTGCCCTGCTCCTGCTGCTGCCATTCATCGCGCCCCTGCCGGCCCAGGCCGACGGCCGCCCCTTCCCGCCCAACGCCAAGCGCGGCAAGATGACGCCGGCGTGGCATCCGTCCATCATCATCGACGGCAAGACGCGCACCCTGTCGCCGGCGGCGCGCATTTTCAACGCTGAGAACATGATAGAAATGCCCGCCAGCCTGCGCGGCGAGAATTTCGTGGTGAACTACCAGGAGGATGGCGAAGGCCAGATCCTGAACGTGTGGATACTGACCAGGGAGGAGGCCAGCCAGCGATTGCCGGCTGGCAAGTAGCGCATGCGTTGACTACAGGAAGATGATGGCCGCGGCCAGCGCGATGATCAGGCCGAACTTGGTGGCCTTGTAGGCGTGCTTGTTCCAGGCCTTGTAGCGGCGGCGGTACTGGCCGGCCACGTAGGACGCCTTGAACAGCTTGCTCACCAGGCCGGTCTGGTCGCCCTGCTCGTTGGGCGAGGCGGCGGCCGTCATCATGGTGCGGCCCAGCCAGCGGTTCACTGCCTGCGCCCAGCGGTAGCGCATCGGACGCTCCACGTCGCAGAACAGGATGATGCGGTCGCTCTCGCTGCCGTTGATGGCCCAGTGGATATAGGTTTCGTCGAACATCACACCCTGGCCGTCGCGCCAGCTGTGGCGCTCGCCGTCCACGTCGATGAAGCAGCGGTCGTCGTTCGGCGTGGCCAGGCCCAGGTGGTAGCGCAGCGAGCCGGCGAACGGGTCGCGGTGCGGGTTCAGCTTGCCGCCCGGCGGCAGCTCGGCGAACATGGCCGCTTTCACGGTGGGGATGGCTTTCAGCAGCGCGTAGGTTTGCGGGCACAGCTGCTCGGCCGACGGGTGGCTGGCGTCGTACCACTTCAGGTAAAAGCGCTTCCAGCCGTTCTTGAAGAAGGAATTGAAGCCGGCGTCGTTGTTCTGTTCGGCAGCCTTGATCTTTTTCAGCGCCAGCAGGTTCTCCGCCTCGGCGCGGATGATTTGCCAGTTCTGCTGCAGCGGCTCGAGTTCCTTGAACTGGTCCAGCGCCAGGTAGGGCTTGGACGGCACTTTCGAGAACACGTGCATGAACAGGTTGATCGGCGCCATGAACGACGAGTGGTCGAACAGTTGACGCATGAACGGCAGCCTCACCTTGCCACGGAAGTGGATGTGAAAGATTGCCAACAGATAGAACGAAACCAGTGCCAACTTCATGGCGCCTCCAGCGTACACAATCCGCCATGATATCGCCAAACCGCTTTTTTTGCCCGATCTTCGTGGGACGTAAACTTCCGGCTACAATGCCTCGATGGCAAGTAAAACTCCCAAATTCCCCGGCCCGCTGAGTGCGCGGGCAGCCGTGCTGGCGGTGCTGTTGTCGAATAGCGACCAGACCGGCGCCGAGCCGTTGCAGGGCCGCGTGTCGCTGGCCGCCATCGTCAAGGCGCTCAAGCGCAAATACCACTGGCCGATCGAGTCCAGCAGTTTCCCGGCAAACACGGCCGACGGCCGCGCGACGTGGGCCACGGTGTACAGCCTGCCGCCCGAGGTGATCGCCGCCGCGCTCGACAATGGCGGGACGGACTGGCTGGAGAGCCGCCGCCTCGCCCGGCGCGGCGGGTAGTTACTTCTTCGCGGCCTTGCTGATGGCGCGGCAGCGCGCCGTGTTGCGGTTTGCCGCCTCGCAGCGCGGCTTGGCCGCTGCGGCCACCTTGCGCGCCGGTTGCGCGGCAGCTTGCTTGCGCGGCTCGCGTACGGCGGCGGCCTTGGTCGCCTTCACGGGCTTCTTCGCCTTCTTGGCGGTCGCGGCCTTGGTTGCCGCCGGGCGTGCAGCCGTTTTCAGTTTGGCAGGAACGGGCGCAGCCGCGCCCAGCTTAACGGGAGCGACGCTGCGGGCCGCCACGGGCAACGGCGTTTGTACCGGGGCGATCGTGCGGGCGGCCGAGGCGCTACCCGGCGCCAACCGCGCGGGCGATGCAGGGAACGGCGCAGCGGTGGCAACGGTGGCGCCGGCGGCAGCAATGCCGGCGGCGGTAATCGTGCCGCTGGCCGTGGTGCCGGAAGGGGCAGCCTGCGCGCTGGTGGCGGCGACCGGCGCGCTGCCGACGCGCACGGTGGCGGCACCGGGCGCGGCGGACGCGGCGACGGGCTCTGTGGCGGCGACAGGCGCGGCGGTGGCGCCGGGCGGCACTGGTGGCGCGGGAACGGGGTGTTGCGGCTCGGACGGCGCGACGAGGGCCGACTGCACCACCGGCGGCGGCGCGATAGTCTGCACTTCCGGCGCCGGCAGCGCCTTGGCGCTCATGCCCGCCGGGGCAACCAGCGCCTTGGGCTCGGGCGGACGGTGGCGCTGCTCCTGCGCCGTATTGCCAATCCACACAATGGCCGCAATCAGGCCGGCTGCAGCAGCGCCACCGAGGGCCATCGTCTTGACGGGCAATGCGCGCCATGCGGCGGCACCAGCAGCGCCAGCAGCGGTACCAGCGGGCGCCGATGCGGCAGAAGCCGGGGCGGCTGCCGGCGTAGCCGACGCTGCGGCCGGATCAATGCTGAACGCGTCCGCCTCGGCGGGTGCAGTGGCGGCGGCGCAGGACGGCGGCGCCATATGGGGTTCAGTATGGAATTCGCCGACCTCGGGCCAGGCGGTGCCGGCGGCGTCGGGCGCCGCAGCCGCTGGCGGAGCGTCGCCGAAAGTCGGTTCGACGCGCGGCGTAGTCTGCATCTTCATATGTTTGGAATTCCGGGATAAGCACGAAAAAAGCGAACAGGACTCTACCACACCTGCGCGCCCGCATCCGGGCGAATCGCCGCAAATGCCCGTATACTGCGCGCATGACCTCATATGCCCCACAACTTACCCTCACGCTGGCCGAGCTGGCCGCCCGCTGGAACATGACGGCGCAGCAGGTGCTGCTGCTCGACGCGCCGCATCCGCTGCCGATGTACTTCTACTATGACGGACTGGTGTTCGACTTCGGCGACAAGTGGTTGCGCGCCAACGGCGACACCCGCGAAGCGCAAGACCTGGAAAGCCACCAGCAGCATCTGAGTTCGCTGGACATCGACCTGCAGCGCCAGGCGCTGCACAAGCGCGGCCTGCTGAAGCTGACGCAATGGGAAGAAGCGCTCAGCGACGAAGAACTGCAGCGCCAGCAGGCCGAAGCGGAGCGCCTGCGCAAGGAAGTCACGCGCTTGAGCACGCTGCTCAAGGAGCGCACCGAAGAACGCCAGCGCCACGTGCGCAACGGCCTGCTGCGCGCCGCCCCGCGCACGCTGCACGAGATCGCCCGCCATGGCGAAACGCGCTTCCCCCAGTTCGCCTTTCTGCCCGCGCGCCCGGAACAGCCGTCGGACCGCCTGCTGGTGGCGCTCGAAGACGGCTTCCCGCTCAAGCCGATGCTGACCGTAGCCGACCTCGTGGTTTCTATGCACGACGTCACCGCCGCCGAAGCAGCGCGCTAAGCTCGCCGCCCTCAGCTCAGCGGCGCCGCATGCGCTCGTCGTTGACGCAGATGGGCGCGTTGCGCGCATAGCTGCGGCAAGCGCGCGCAAAGCACGCGGCGGCAGCCTCGCCCGCCTTTTCCCTGCACACATCCAGCCGGCGCTGCACGCTGGCCACCAGCGGCTTGCGCGTGGCCGGCGCCGCTTTCACGCGGCGCACCGGCGCAGCCTTGCCCGCCACACTCCCTTTTGCCCGCGCCGCCGCACGCTTGGCGGCCAGTACCCGCTGGCCCGGCTTGGCCATGGCGACGCGCGCTTGCGCAAGCGGTTTCGCGCGGGCCTGCGGCGCGACTGCGTCCGCTCGGCCTGCCGATGCCACCGGCGGCGACTTGGCATGCGGCGCCGGCGTGGCAGCAACGGTTGCGGCATCCGGCGATGCGCGTGCAGCGCTGGCCGGCACCGCTGCCGATGGAGACCTAGCAGCGGCGACGCCTGCGACATCCGACGCGGCTGGCACGTCCTGCGCGCCGCGCGGGACCGACGCTAATGCTGCGGCTTCCTGCGCGGCTGGCGCGCCCGCCACGTCATGCAGGGCTGGCGCCAATGCCGCGGCGTCCTGCGCCGGCATGGCCGACCTGGCCACCAGCGCTATCGCCTTGTCAGCCTGGAGGCTGCGCCACATCAACACGCCAGCGCCGGCCAGCGCGGCAAGCACCAAAGCCAGCATGCACCACGTGCCCAGCGCGCGCAGCTTGCCTGGCTGCGCAGCAGCCGCGCCGCCGGCCAGACCGACCATGCCCGGCATGGCCTCCATGCCGGGCTGGCCCGTCTGCGCGCCATCCGCCTCTGCGTTCGCCGCCGGCGCCGCTGCACCGCCTTCCCGCCCTGTCTGCCGATCATCCATTTTCCGCCCGAAAAATAACCGCCCCAACAGCAGATTACTCAAACGGCAAAAAAACCGGCGCTTGCTAGTCGCCGTCGCCAGCCCTGCGCCGCTGGCCTTCCAGCCACGCGGGCGGCAGCCGGCCCAGCAAGGGGTCGTCGCGCCGCAAGCTGGCCCAGCTGGCGCCGCCATCGCCCGAGTACGACAGCATGTAGGGCTTGTCGTCCGCATCCCCGCCCTGCGCGGCGGCCAGCCAGATTTCCTTGTCGTTGACCGCATAGCTGCTCACCAGCGACGACACCTGCGCCGGCAGCGCCACCTTGCGCCAGCGCCGACCGTCCGCCGAGCGCAGCAAAGTCTGCTCCACCGAGCCGGTAATCCACCAGCCGCCCGCCTTGGACGCCGCCAGCTCCACCAGCAAGTCCCGGTTGCCCAGCGGCGTGCTGTGCGCCAGCTTGCACGTCACGGTATCGATCAGGCTGGCCGTATAGCCGGACACCTTGCCGTCCGCGCCGAAATGCGTCGCCAGCCCCACCACGCCGCGCGGCGACGAGGCGAACATCACATTGGCGTCCTTCATCGCCTGCAAGGCCGGCTTGCCGCCGCCCGCGTTCAGCTTGCTCAGCGGCAGCAGGCAGTCGCGGCCCGGCGTGGCGCGGTTGCGGAAGCGGTAGCCGCCCGCCTCGGGCACCACCTGGATGCCGTAGGGCATGGCAATCGCCCCGCCGCCGCCGGCCTGCAGCACGCGGCCGCTGAGCGCATCGATCACGGTGCCGCCCGCGTAGATGCGGCCGCCATCGTCCACCACCAGCGGCGGCCAGACCCGGCCGCCCGGCCGCACTTCCAGCTTCAGCGGTTCGTGCGCATGGATCACGATGCCGTGTTCGTCTTCGGTAAAGCCGGTGGCGCCGATGCGGTAGTCGAACGATAGCGCCAGGGCGGGCTGCGCCAGCAGCGCGCAGCACAGAACGGAAACCACTTTCATGCCAGCTCCTCCAACGGCAATTTGCGCACCACGGTATCGGCCGCCGCCAGCGCGCGCCCCTTTTCATCGACCAGCCGCAACGGCGGCACCGGTTCGCCCGTATCCTGCAGCACCAGGGTGGAATGCGGCTCGCCCTCGCGGTACAGGAACTGCTCGCTCCACTGGCGCAAGCTCACCAGCAAGGGGAACAGGGCCTGGCCCTTCGCGGTCAGCACGTATTCGCCATAGGCGGTGCCGTCGGACGCGGGCGAGACGGCCAGGATGCCGTTCTCGACGAGCTTGTGCAGCCGGTCCGACAGGATGTTGCGCGCCACGCCCAGGTTCTTCTGGAACGCGCTGAAACGGCGCACGCCGTCGAACGCGTCGCGCACGATCAGCAGCGACCACAGGTCGCCTACCACGTCCAGCCCGCGCGCCACCGGACACAGGTCGTCCTTCAGTGTTTTTCGTTTCGCCATCGCTCGCCTCCCAAAGTAGTTGCATTTTAATACTGGATTGCCTACACTCGAAACTAGTTTTAATTTGAAACCAGATTGAGGACTCCATGACACCCACAAATTCGCGGCTGATGACGCTGCTGTTTTCTATTTCCTGCGGCATCAGCGTCGCCAATGTCTACTACGCGCAGCCGCTGCTGGACGCGTTGGCGGGCGATTTCGGCATCACGCACGCGGCGGTCGGCATGGTCATTGCCGCCACGCAGCTGGGCTGCGCACTGGCATTGCTGTTCGTGGTGCCGCTGGGGGATTTGCTGGACCGTCGCCGGCTGACGCTGGTGCAATTGAGCTTGCTCAGCGCGGCGCTGCTTGCGGTCGGCTTTGCGCCGACTGCGCCGCTGCTGCTATGCGGCATGCTGGCCGTGGGCCTGCTGGGCACGGCGATGACGCAGGGCTTGATCGCCTATGCCGCCGCCACCGCGCCGCCCGCCGAGCGCGGACGCATCGTCGGCACCGCGCAGGCGGGCGTGCTGATCGGCCTGCTCAGCGCGCGCACCGTGGCCGGCTTGCTGGCGGACCTGGCGGGCTGGCGCGCCGTCTACTGGACTTCCGCCGCGCTGGTACTGGTGCTGGGCGCCATCCTGTCGCGCGCGCTGCCGGCGCCCGGGCGCCGTGCGCTGCAAGGCGGCGCCGGCGCTACCGGCGCAGCCAGCATTGCCCGGGATGCCGGGACCGGGGCGGCCGCGGGCGCGCCCGGCGGCACGCCCCATGCCACGCCGCTGCGCTATCCGCAGCTGCTGCGCTCCATGCTGACGATGCTGCTCACTGACCGAACGCTGCAGGTGCGCGGCGTCATTGCCATGCTGATGTTCGGCGCGCTCAGCATCTTCTGGACCGCGCTGGTGCTGCCGCTGAGCAGCCCGCCCTGGTCGCTGCCGCACAGCGCCATCGGCGCGTTCGGCCTGATCGGCGTGATCGGCGCGCTGGCGGCCGCGCGCACCGGGCAGCTGGCCGATCGCGGCCTCGGCCAGCGCACCAGCGGCGTGGCGCTGACCCTGCTGGTGGCGGCCTGGCTGCCGCTGGCGTTCACCGGGCAATCGCTGTGGGCGCTGGCGGCCGGCATCATCGTGCTCGACCTGGCGGGACAAGCCATCCACGTCACCAACCAGAGCATGATCTTCAGCCGCCATCCCGACGCGCACAGCCGCGTGGTGGGCTGCTATATGATGTTCTACGCGGCGGGCAGCGGCCTGGGCGCAATGGCGTCTACCCGCATGTACGCGGCGGCCGGCTGGCTGGGCGTGTGCGCGCTGGGCGCCGGGGTCAGCCTGGCGGCGCTGCTGTTCTGGGCCGTCACCGTGCCGCGCAGCGCGCCGGCCTGCACCGCTTACTCCAGGTTCTCGTGATAAGCGCTGCCGCCGCGCTTCCAGTAGGCGGCAGCGCGGATGGCGTGCTTGCCCAGGCCCTTCACGTTGACCAGTTCGTTGCGCACGGCAACCATGGTGGCCGCTTCGCCTGCGCACCACGCGTAGCCGTCGCCAGCCGGCAGCGGCCAGGCTTGCACGGCGGCCAGCAGTTCGGCATCGCTGTCCACCCAGTGCACGTCGGCCTCCGCTTGGCCGGCGAAGTCGCGGCGGTCCGCCATGTCGTCCACTTTCACGATGACGCTGGCGCGCGCGCCACGCGGCAACTCTTCCAGCCGGCGCGAGATGGCCGGCAAGCCGGTTTCGTCGCCCACCAGCAAATGCCATTCGTAGTCGACGGGGATGATCAGCGAGCCGCGCGGCCCGCCGATAACGACCCGCTGGCCCGGCGCCGCCTGCGCCGCCCAGGCCGCGCACGGGCCGTCGCCATGCAGCGCGAACTCGATCACCAGTTCGCCGGCCGCCGGATCGAAGCTGCGCGGCGTGTAGTCGCGCCTGGCGGCGTCCGGGCCGTCGCCGAGGATGAACTTGACGTGGTCGTCGAAGGACGCGCTATGGAAGTCCTGCAGCGCCGGGCCGCCGAAGGTGATGGCGCGGAAATGGCTGCCGACGGCGCGCACGCGCACCACCTCCACCTGGCGGATCTTGAGCTCGTGGCGCACACGCTGCACACGGCTGACGGGAGAGTCTATACTCATATCTTTACTTTTCAATTGATTGACAATGTCACCCATCATCCCCGAATCGAATGACAATGTCAACCATTGCCGCGAGCAGCGGCAGGACGCCGTATTGGAGCTGATCCACACCATCATGCACCAGTACAAGACCCCAGCAATTCCAGGCCCTGCGCGACGGCCAGCACGAGCTGACCCATATGGAAGCGAAAGTGCTGGGCTACTTCGGCCACTATCCGGGCGCCACCCAGAGCGACCTGTCGCGGCACAGCGGCCGCGACAAGGCCCAGCTGGCGCGCCTGATCACGGCGCTGCGCGAGCGCGGCCTGCTGCAAGGCGAAGCCGACGCCGCCGACCGCCGCAACACCCGCTTGTCCCTCACCGACGCCGGCCGCGCCATCCAGGCGGCGGCGCAGCGCGAAGCGGAAATCCTGAACGCGCAAGCCGTGCGCGGCATCAGCGGCGAGCAGCAGCAAGCGCTGCTGGCGCTGCTGCTGCAAGTGAAACAGAACCTGGACAAGCCGGACTAGCACCGCCTGCTTGCCGCAATTTCGCCGCGCGAAACAATCTATTGATCCCAGCCTCCTTTTTGCCGCGCGGCGCGGCAGCTACATTGGCACCATTCAATTACGACTGGAGCCCGTCATGCACACCAAGCCCACCGCCGCAAACGCCCTGGCAGCCGCAGCACTCGCCCTTGCTTCGACCATGACTGCCGCGCAGGCCGCGCCGGTGGTTTACCGCACCGTTGCCGTGGAAGGCGTGCAGATCGCCTACCGCGAAGCGGGCGATGCCAGCAAGCCGACCATCGTGCTGCTGCACGGCGTGCCCAGTTCGTCCCGCATGTACGACGGGCTGCTGCGCCAGCTGGGCGACCGGTACCACCTGATCGCGCCCGACTACCCCGGCTTCGGCAACAGCGAGGCGCCCGACCCGGCCAGCTTCGCCTACACCTTCGACCATCTGGCGGCGGTGATGCAGAAATTCACCGACGCGGTCGGCGCCACCCGCTACGTGCTGCTGATGCAGGACTACGGCGCGCCGGTCGGCATGCGCATGGCCATGGCCCGCCCCGCCGCGATCCAGGGGCTGATCTTCCAGAACGGGAATGTGTATGAAGACGGCCTGGGCGCCACGTGGGCCAAGCGCAAGCCCTTCTGGGCCGACCGCGCCGCCCATGAAAAGGACGTGATCGCGGTGCACCAGTCGCTCGCCGCCACGCGGGCGCGCCACATCGGCGACGATCCCGCGGTGGAAGCCTACGACCCGGACTTGTGGATGGATGAGTACGCCTACCTGAACCGTCCCGGCCAGGCCAAGATCCAGGCGGATTTGATCTACGACTACCAGACCAACCTGGCCGCCTATCCGGCCTGGCAAGCCTGGCTGAAGCAGCGCCAGCTGCCGACGCTGGTGGTGTGGGGCAAGCACGACCTGGCCTTCACCGTCCCCGGCGCGCACGCCTTCCGCCGCGACAATCCGGCGGCCGAAGTGCACATCCTGGACGGCGGCCACTTCGTGATGGACACCCGGCTGGACGAAGTCGCCAGGCTCACCGGCGCCTTCATGGCCAGGCTGAACGCCCGCTAAGCGGCAGCCGTTTTACTCCGCAGTGACAGGGTCGATGATTTCCCGCACCTGCGAAATCCGGTTGGCCGGAAAGCCCCCGCGTTGCGCATGCTCGCGCACCAGCTCTTCGCTGGGGGCGTTGTAGATGCAATAGACTTTGTCGTCGGTCACATAGCTGTGGACCCACTGGATGGACGGCCCCAATTCGTTCAGGACGCTGCAGGACTTGGCTGAAATCCCCTGCAGTTCCGCGCTGGTGAGCTTGCCCGCGCCGGGAATATCACGCTCAATCACGTATTTCGGCATGTTGTCACTCCTCTTGGTTAGCCTTTGTAGGCTATCCCATGCTGCTAGGATGTCAACCAGCGCATACCAGGCCGGAAAACAAAAAAGCCAACCCCGCAGGGTTGGCTTTTTTTATCTGGTAGGCCCTCGCGGAGTCGAACCGCGCACCAAAGGATTATGAGTCCTCTGCTCTAACCAAGCATGAGCTAAGGGCCCGAAACTTGTGGACAACGACCCGGCAGCATAGGTGCTGCGCGGGTTGTCGTCAAGTCTTAGTTACCTTCCAGGAAGCTTTTCAGCTTGTCGGAGCGCGACGGGTGGCGCAGCTTGCGCAGCGCTTTCGCTTCGATCTGGCGGATGCGCTCGCGCGTCACGTCGAACTGCTTGCCGACCTCTTCCAGCGTGTGGTCGGTGGACATTTCGATGCCGAAACGCATGCGCAGCACCTTCGCTTCGCGCGGGGTCAGCGAGTCCAGCACGTCCTTGACCACGCCGCGCATGGACGCGTGCAGCGCCGCGTCGGACGGGGCCAGGGTGTTGTTGTCCTCGATGAAGTCGCCCAGATGGGAATCGTCGTCGTCGCCGATCGGCGTTTCCATGGAGATCGGTTCTTTCGCGATCTTCATGATCTTGCGGATCTTGTCTTCCGGCATTTCCATCTTGATCGCCAGGGTCGCCGGATCGGGCTCGGCGCCCGTTTCCTGCAAGATCTGGCGCGAGATGCGGTTCATCTTGTTGATGGTCTCGATCATGTGCACCGGGATGCGGATGGTGCGCGCCTGGTCGGCGATCGAGCGCGTGATGGCCTGCCTGATCCACCACGTGGCGTAGGTCGAGAACTTGTAGCCGCGGCGGTATTCGAACTTGTCGACCGCCTTCATCAGGCCGATGTTGCCTTCCTGGATCAGGTCCAGGAACTGCAGGCCGCGATTCGTGTATTTCTTGGCGATGGAAATCACCAGGCGCAGGTTGGCCTCGGTCATTTCGCGCTTGGCCTTGCGCGCCTTCATTTCACCGGCCGCCATCTGGCGGTTGATGTTGCGCAGGTCCGGCAGCGGCAGCACCACGCGCGCCTGCAGGTCGATCAGGCGCTGCTGCAATTCCTTGATGGTCGGAATGTTGCGGCCCAGGATGGCGCTGTAGGCATGGCCGGCCGACACTTCGCCGTCCACCCAGTCCAGATTGGTTTCATTGCCCGGGAACACCTTGATGAAGTGGGCGCGCGGCATGCCGCACTTGTTCACCGCCACGTCCAGGATCTGCTTCTCGATGTGGCGCACTTCGTCCACCTGGCCGCGCAAGGTGTCGCACAGTTTTTCCACCACCTTGGCGGTGAAGCGGATGCCCAGCAGCTCGAACGAAATCGCTTCCTGCGCCTTGACGTAGGCTTTCGAGTTGTAGCCGTCCTTCTCGAAGGCGCGGCGCATCTTGTCGAACTGCTGCGAGATCATGTCGAATTTTTCCAGCGCGGCCACTTTCATCTGCTCGAGCTGTTCGGCCGAGTAGCCTGCCGCGCCCGACGGGCTGGCCGCTTCTTCCTCTTCCTCTTCTTCCTCTTCTTCCGCTTCCTCGTCTTCTTCCTCTTCGTCGGCGGCAGCGGCGGCCGGGGCCGGCTCGCCTTCGCTCTCGTCGACCAGGCCATCGACGATCTCGTCGATCTTGATCTCGTCGTTACGGATGCGCTCGGAGGCGGCGATGATCTCGGCGATCGTCACCGGGCAGGCGGAAATGGCCTGGATCATGTCCTTCAGGCCGTCTTCGATGCGCTTGGCGATCTCGATTTCGCCTTCGCGCGTGAGCAGCTCGACCGAGCCCATTTCGCGCATATACATGCGCACCGGGTCGGTGGTGCGGCCGAAGTCGGAATCGACGGTGGACAGCGCCGCCTCGGCGGCGGCCTCGGCTTCGTCGTCGCTGGCGATGGTGGCCACGTTGTCCGACAGCAGCAGGGTCTCGGCGTCCGGCGCGTGCTCGTAGACGGCGATGCCCATGTCGTTGAAGGTGCCGATGATGCCTTCGATCGCTTCCGGATCGACGATGTTCTCGGGCAGGTGGTCATTGATCTCGGCGTACGTGAGGAAGCCGCGTTCCTTGCCGAACTTGATCAGGGTCTTGAGTTTCTGGCGGCGGCGCTCGAGCTCTTCCTCGGTGGCTTCCGTGTCGGACGAGAAAGCGTCCTTCAGCAGGGCCTTTTCCTTGGCCTTGCGGTCCTTGGCCTTGGCCTTGTCCACCGCCTTCAGCTCGGCGCGCTCCACCGCATTCAGCGCCGCGACTTCGTCGTTCTCGGGCTGGAATTCTTTCGGCTTGCGGCCACGGCGGCCCGGCACCTTCACCGAAGGCAGCACGTAGCCGGAAGTATCGATGGCGGCCAAGGCGGCGGCATCCGTGGTCTGGCTGACCGCCGGCGGCGTGTTGGTAACACGCGTCTCCGGTTTGTCGGCCGTTTTGGCGGCCTGGGCGGTCACTTTGCTCGGCTTTACAGCCGCTTTGGATTCAGGTTTCTTTGTTGGCACAGGCGCTTTCGATTACACAACGACTTGCTTTACGGGTTAGGATAAAGTTCTTGCAACAATGCTACGAATACTTATACCTGCAGGCTCCTGCGCAAACAGGGAACCTCCGCCGCCGGTCCAAACCCGGGACCGTACTCGGCAGAAATTCTACTGTAGACAGCGCATGGGGGCTAGATCCACGAATGTCCGGTGGCAGGCGCCGCGCCTGGGCGGTTGCTGGTTGCGCCATCCGGCCATAATCCGGCCCCGGCCGCCGGTGCCTCATCCGCGCACCGATCAAGAGCCTAACTTACTGAAAACAAACAGAATTCCGAACTGAAACACCAAAGCTAAGCACTCAATACTTAGCGTTTTATTATAGCACGCCACTTTACAATTTCCAGAGGCCGCCCAGCCCGCCCCAGAGGGGCGCAGCCGGCACTGGCTAGCGAACTGAAAGCTCCGCTTCGGCCTCCCTTAACAATTGATCTTGCATAGCCGTAATTTCGCGGTAGCGTACACCAATTTCGCTGGAAGACAAACCGGACGCAAACAACTGTGCCAGCTCCGCCTTCAGCGCATCCGTCTTGATCTGGCGGATAGCGCTGCTCAAATACGTCTTGATCGCGTCGAAATCCGACTCCGGCTCGGCGGCGATCTCGCTGATGATGCCATCGTACTCGCTGCCCTGCTCCTTCAAATGCTGCGCCAGCGCGGCGAAGCTGCCCTGCGGCCCCAGCGCGATGGCGGCCGCGATCAGCTGATACAGCCGCTCGGCCGATTCCTCGCCGAAGTTGGCGAAGGCGGCCAGGCCGGCCTCGTCTATCGTAAAGGCCAGCGGCGGGTGCGCCACCAGGTGCCGCACGATCTGCAGCTCCAGCCCCACCGGCTGCGGGCGGCTGCTGCGCTGCGGCGCCTTGCGCACTTCGGCCACCGGCTTGCTCAATTCATACAGCTGCTCGATCTCGCCCGGGCTGCTCTGCGTCATGGTGGCCAGACCGCGCACGATCTGCAGGCGCAGCGCCGAGGGCGTCATCGCCTGCAACAGCGGCTTGGCCTCGAACTGCACGCGCGCGCGCCCTTCCGGCTCGCTCAAGTCATGTTCGGCCGACACCACGCGCAGCAGGAACTGCGACAGCGGCATCGCCTCGTGCACCTGCTGCTCGAAGGCCGGGGCGCCATATTCGCGGATATAGCTGTCCGGGTCGTGCTCGGCCGGCAGGAACAGGAACTTGATGGTCTTGTTGTCCGACACGTGCGGCAGGCAGGCTTCCAGCGCGCGCTGGGCGGCGCGGCGGCCGGCCTTGTCGCCGTCGAAACTGAAGATCACAGTGTCTGTTTGACGCAACAATTTCTGCACGTGGGTGCTGGTGCAGGCCGTGCCCAAGGTCGCCACCGACTGCGGGAAACCCATTTGCGCCAGCGCCACCACGTCCATATAGCCTTCCGTCACCAGCACATAGCCCGCGTCGCGGATGGCCTGGCGTGCTTCGAACAGGCCGTACAGCTCGTGACCCTTTGAAAATAAAGGCGTTTCGGGAGAATTCAAGTACTTCGGCTCGCCCTGTTCCATGATGCGGCCGCCAAAGGCGATGACCTGGCCCTTGGTATTGCGGATGGGGAACATCACGCGCTCGCGGAAACGGTCGTAGCGCTTGCGGTGGTTGCCTTCCTCATCGACGCGGTCGATCACCAGGCCGGCCTCGACCAGGGCCAGCGCCTCGTAGTCGGGGAACACGGAGCGCAGGTTGTCCCAGCCGCTGGGGGCGAAGCCGAGCGCGAAGCGGGCCGCGATCTCGCCGGTCAGGCCGCGGCTTTTCAGGTAGCCGATGGCGTTGGGCGCCGAGCGCAGCTGGGACTTGTAGTAGTCGGCGGCGCGGCTCATCGCTTCGGACAGCGCCATCGATTGCGCCTGCATCTGGGCGCGCTGGGCGGGCGGGATCTTGTCGTCCTGCTCGGGCACCACCATGCCGCAGTTCTGCGCCAGCTCCTTGACGGCATCGACAAAGCCCATGCCGGAGTATTCGATCATGAAGCCGATCGAGGTGCCGTGCGCGCCGCAACCGAAGCAGTGGTAGAACTGCTTGGTCGGGCTGACCGTGAAGCTGGGAGATTTTTCGTTGTGGAATGGGCACAGGCCCATGTAGTTGGCGCCGCCCTTCTTGAGCTGCACATAGCGGCCTACCACGTCCACGATGTCGACGCGGTTCAATAGATCGGAGATAAAGGATTGAGGTATCACGGCGATCAGTCTTGTTCTACATCAGAGGCTATACTGCCGCGCTGCTGTCCGGCTTGAGACGGATCAAGCGGCGGCGCGAAAGGGGCGGCGCGGGCGGCGCCCGGCGGATTACGCGCTGTGCGCTAATCCGCCCTACGGCCCAGCCCGACCGGTGCGGCGATGCAACGTAGGGCGGGTTAGCGCCAAGCGCGTAACCCGCCGGAGCCGCCAGCGGCCCGTGCGTTATGCCGGGGTCAGCGCCTTCTTGATCAGCGCGGACACCATGGCCATGTCGGCCTTGCCAGCTAGCTTGGGCTTGACGATGGCCATGACCTTGCCCATGTCCTGCGGACCGGCGGCGCCCGAGGCGGCCACGGCGGCAGCCACTTCGGCGGCCACCACCTCGTCCGACAGGCCGGCCGGCTTGTAGGCCAGCAGCACTTCCAGCTCGGCTTTTTCGATGTCGGCCAGGTCCTGGCGGTTGCCGGCTTCGAACTGGGTGATGGAATCCTTGCGCTGCTTGATCATCTTGTCGACGATGGCCACCACCTGCTCGTCCGTCACTTCGATCTGCTCGTCCACTTCCTTGCGCTTGATTTCGGCCAGCATCAGGCGGATGGTGGCCAGCTTGCCCGCTCCCTTGGCGCGCATGGCGGCTTTCATGTCATCGGAAATCTGTTGTTTCAAGCTCATGCTCGTTCCTTTGTTGGAATATTGTGGCGCAAAAATGCGAAAACCCGCTGCGGCGAACCGGAGCGGGTATACGACTGAACAGGATACCCCGCGGCGCGACGCCGTACTGCCGGGCTATCCTGAAGTGTCAGTCTTAGAACAGTTTCTTAGGCAGTTGCTGGCTGCGGATGCGCTTGTAGTGACGCTTCACGGCAGCTGCCAGCTTGCGCTTGCGCTCTGCAGTTGGCTTCTCGTAGAACTCGCGTGCGCGCAGTTCGGTCAGCAGGCCGGTTTTTTCGATGGTGCGTTTGAAGCGACGCATTGCGACTTCGAACGGCTCGTTTTCTTTAAGGCGGATGGTGGTCATGTAAAAATTCAAACCGTTAGATTTTAGGAAGATAAAGATATTAGCAGTATTCGGCCAAAATGGGAAGACCTTTGGACGTAAAACCGGCTCGACAGCACTGCTTCGCGTGGAAACTGTCTGTTTTTGAGCAACCTTTTCGTCCTGCCAACATCTGACTCCGGGCGGAAAGTACACGCCGGGAATGCAATGATATCAGACTGCTTGGCCCGCCGCCACACCCGACGCCCAGGCCCACTGGAAATTGTAGCCTCCCAGCCACCCGGTCACGTCCACCGCTTCGCCGATGAAGTACAGGCCGGGCACCTTGTTGACCATCATGGTCTGCTGCGACAGCTCGCGCGTGTCCACCCCGCCCCGGGTCACCTCGGCCTTGCGGTAGCCCTCGGAACCGTTGGGGGTGATGGTCCACTGGTTGATGGCCGAGCCGAGCTTGCGCAGCGCGGCGTCCTGCATGTCGGCCAGGCGGGTGTCGGCGGCAAAGCCGTGCGCCTGCAGCAGGCCTTCGGCCAGGCGCGCCGGCAGCCATTGCGCCAGCACATTGCCGAGCTGCTTCTTGACGGTCTGCTTGCCCTCGATCAGTTCCTTGGCCACGTCCATTTCCGGCAGCAGGTTGATCACGATGGGCGCGCCCGGCTGCCAGAAACTGGAAATTTGCAGGATGGCCGGGCCGGACAGGCCGCGGTGGGTGAACAGCAAGTCTTCGCGGAAGCGCGCGCCGTCCGGGTTGCGGCCCTTCAGGGTGCCGGTTTCCACGTCCACTTCCAGCGAAATGCCGGACAGCGGCGCGAACGGCGCCCAGGTCTCGGCGTCGAAAGTGAGCGGCACCAGGGCCGGGCGCGGCGCCACCATGCGCAGGCCGAACTGCTCGGCAATCTGGTAGGCGAAGCCGGAGGCACCGATTTTCGGGATCGACAGGCCGCCGCAGGCGACGACCACGCTTTCGCACTCGATGTCGCCGGTGTCGGTGACAAGGAAGTAGCTGCCGTCGTCCAGCTGCTCCACGCTGGAGACCTTGGACGGCATGCGCCAGTGCACGTCGCCGGCCGCGCATTCGGCCTTCAGCATGTCGATGATGCGCTCGGCCGAGTCGTCGCAGAACAGCTGGCCGCGGTGCTTCTCGTGGTAGGCGATGCGGTATTTCTTCACCAGCGCCAGGAAGTCCGACGGCGTGTAGCGCGACAGCGCGCTCTTGCAGAAGTGCGGGTTCTCGGACAGGAAGTTGGCCGGGCCGGCGTTGATGTTGGTGAAATTGCAGCGCCCGCCGCCGGAGATGCGGATTTTCTCGGCCAGCTTGGCGGCATGGTCGATCAGCACCACGCGGCGCCCGCGCTTGGCGGCTTCGGCCGCGCACATCATTCCCGCCGCGCCCGCGCCGATTACTGCCACATCAAATTTCGCCATCACTGCTCCGATTCTGCTTCAAAACCGGGCATTGTACCTTGCCGGGGGCGGCGGCCCGGCGGATTACGGCGCTGCGCGCCTAATCCGCCCTACCGCCCACCCATGGTCCACCCATGGTTCCGCCAATGGTTCCGCCGACAACGGGCCGTCAATGGCTTGCTCCGTAGGGCGGGTTAGCGGGTACCGCGTAACCCGCCGGACTGCGCCCCCGGCGCATGCCATCACAGGCTGCGCGCCACCCTGGCGACTTGGGCCACCTGCTCGGCAATCGAGGCCGGCACGGCGATGTCGCCGCGCAGCACGGCCGCGATCCACGCCGCCGTGGCGGCGGCGCTCTTATCCTCCGGCAGCACCACCTCCTGCTCCGCCGTCAGCTGCTTTTCCACCAGCACGGTGCGCTGGCCCGCATGGAACCAGTCTATGCGCTGGCCCTTGTTGGCGTTGGCCACGGTCTCGCCCTCGGTGCCGCGCATCAGGAAGGCGTCGCCGCGCGCGGGCACAGCTTCCTTCTCGAAATACTCGCCCAGCATCTCCAGGTACTCCGGGTGGGTATAAGACACCAGCCGCAGCGCCGGCCCGGCGAAAGGCTGCATCATCTTCACCAGCGTGTGCGTCGAATTGCGCACGCCGAGCACGCGGCGCAGCGACAGCATGTGCGCCAGCCTGGGCGCCAGCGCGTCGATGGTGATGAAGGCCAGCTTGCCGGCCGCCAGCGCCGCCTCGGCCTCCGCATGGTCGCGCGCGGCGTGGATGCCCAGCTCGGCGAACACCTCGGCCGTGGCCACGCGGCCCAGGTCGTGCGCCACGCCGTGCACCAGCACCGGCACGCCCTCGCGCGCCAGCAGCAGGGCCAGCAGCGGCGTCAGGTTGGCCATCTTGCGGGCGCCGTTGTAAGTGGGGATCAGCACCGGCGCGCAGGCGCCGGGCGGCGCTTGCAGCGGCGTAAACGACGCCTCGGCCGCGTCCAGGAAACCGGCGATCTCCTCCACCGACTCGCCCTTGATGCGCATGGCCAGCAGGATGCCGCCCAGCTCCAGGTCGGACACGCGCCCGTCCAGGATGGCTTGATACAGTTCGTTGGCGTCGGCGCGCGTCATGCTGCGCGCGCCCTTCTTGCCGCGCCCGATTTCCTTGATGAAACGGGCGGCTGGGTAGGGATTGGGATGTGTGCTCATAGCGGGAGCTTACACCAAGCAATGCTGCAATGCAGCGCCCGGCCGCAGCGATCCTGCATTTCGGCTACACTTACAGGTCCCCCTGATCAAAATATAGAGTTGAGGCACCGAATCATGATCTCGCCAGATATCGAAAACGTAAACGTTACCAACTTCGCGTCCATGCCCACCCCGACGGCGCTGCACGCGAAACTGCCGCTGACCGATGCCGCGTCGGCCACCGTGATGCAGGGCCGCGCCGACCTGCGCGCCATCCTGGACCGCAAGGACAAGCGCCTGTTCGTGGTGGTGGGCCCCTGCTCCATCCACGACCCGGTGGCCGGCCTGGACTACGCGCGCCGCCTGAAGGCGCTGCAGGCCGAAGTGGCGGACACCATGCTGCTGGTAATGCGCGTGTATTTCGAGAAGCCGCGCACCACCACCGGCTGGAAAGGCTATATCAACGATCCGGACATGGACGACTCCTTCCGCGTGGACGTGGGCATGGAAAAGGCGCGCCAGTTCCTGCTGGACGTGTGCGAGCTGGGCCTGCCCACCGCCACCGAGGCGCTGGACCCGATCTCGCCGCAATACCTGGGCGACCTGATCGCCTGGACCGCGATCGGCGCGCGCACCACCGAATCGCAGACGCACCGCGAAATGTCGTCCGGCCTGTCGACCCCGGTCGGCTTCAAGAACGGCACCGACGGCGACATCGGCATCGCCATCAACGCGATCCTGTCGGCGGCCAACCCGCACGCCTTCCTGGGCATTAACAGCGAAGGCAACGTCTCCATCGTGCGCACGCGCGGCAACGCCTACGGCCACGTGGTGCTGCGCGGCGGCGACGGCCGTCCGAACTACGACTCGGTGTCGGTGGCGATTGCCGAGCAGGCGCTGGCCAAGGCCAAGCTGCCGGCCAACGTGGTGGTGGACTGCTCGCACGCCAACAGCTACAAGAAGCCGGAACTGCAGCCGCTGGTGATGACGGACGTGGTCAACCAGATCACGCACGGCAACCAGTCGCTGGTGGGCGTGATGATCGAATCGAACATCGTGGCCGGCAACCAGAAGATCCCGGCCGACTTGAGCGAGCTGAAATACGGCTGCTCGGTGACCGACGGCTGCATCGACTGGGACACCACGGCCGACATGCTGCGCAAGGCGCACGCCGAGCTGCTCAAGCGTCCGTGATGCGCTGGCGGGTGACGGCGCAAGCGCCCAACCCGCCTACGTCCAGGAATTGGCCCCGACATGCGGGGCGACCCCGAACGCCCCCGCCAACGCCGCCTCCGCGCGGCTGGCCGGGGCGTTCAGTTCATTCAGGTCCAGGTAAATCCTGCCATCTTCCAGCTTGACGGCGTAATGGCGCGCGCCGCCGTCCAGGATGGCGAAGACCTGGTCATCCAGCGTACGGATCACCGCCACGCCGGGCAGCTCCTGCCACGCCAGCCCGCGCGGCACCACCCGCACGCCCTGCGGCGGGATGTCCTTCAGCTTGCAGATCAATTTCCAATACTCAGCCATGGCAAGGCTCCTCCGGTTGCATATTTCTTCCGAAGCAAGACCGGTGCCACCCCAGCCAGCCTGAGCCGCATTCGGGGTCAGACCCCGAATGCGGCTCAGGCTGCTATGGTTGTGCGCCCTGCGGCGGTGCGGCGCGGGCGGCTTTGGTGCGGGCTGCACCGGCTTTCCATTACAATGGCGGATTCCCCTTTCACTTTGCACTGTTCCAATGATCGTTCTCGGCGTTGAATCCTCCTGTGACGAAACCGGCCTGGCTCTGTATGACACCGAGCGCGGCCTGCTGTCCCATGCCCTGTATTCCCAGGTTGCGATGCACGAGGAGTACGGCGGCGTGGTGCCCGAGCTCGCTTCGCGCGACCATATCCGGCGCGCCATTCCACTGCTGGAGCAGACGCTGGCCGGCGCCGGCAGGCAGCTGGCCGATATCGACGCCATCGCCTACACGCAGGGTCCCGGCCTGGCCGGCGCGCTGCTGGTCGGCTCGTCCATCGCCTGCAGCCTGGGCATGGCGCTGGACAAGCCGGTGCTGGGCGTGCACCACCTGGAGGGGCATCTGCTGTCGCCGCTCCTGGCTTCGCAGCCGCCGGAGTTTCCCTTCATCGCGCTGCTGGTGTCGGGCGGGCATACGCAGCTGATGCGGGTGGACGGCGTGGGCCAGTACACGCTGCTGGGCGAGACGCTGGACGATGCGGCCGGCGAGGCCTTCGACAAGTCGGCCAAGCTGCTGGGCCTGGGCTACCCGGGCGGGCCGGCGATTTCGCGTTTGGCCGAGTTCGGCGATCCGACAGCGTACAAGCTGCCGCGCCCGATGATGCACACCAAGGATTTCAATTTCAGCTTCTCCGGCCTGAAAACGGCGGTGCTGACGGTGGTGAAGAACCACGAGGAGAAGGTGATCGCCAATATCTGCGAGCAGGACAAGGCCGATATCGCGCGCGGCTTCGTCGATGCCATCGTGGAGGTGCTGACGGCCAAGTGCGTGTCAGCGCTCAAGCACACGGGGCTGAAGCGGCTGGTGATCGCGGGGGGCGTGGGCGCGAACGCGCAGCTGCGCGCGTCGCTGAACGCGGCGGCGGCCAAGAAGAAGTTCAAGGTGTATTACCCGGAACTGGAGTTCTGCACCGACAACGGCGCCATGATCGCCTTCGCCGGCGCCATGCGGCTGATGATCAACCCGGACGCGGCGCAGAAGGATTATTCCTTCAACGTGCGCCCGCGCTGGCCGCTGGACGAGTTGCGGGTCGTTTAAGCATGGCGGGTTAGCGCGCAGCGCGTAACCCGCCGCAGCGCTCACGCAGCCTTCTGCGCCGGCCGCCCCTGCCGGTGGTACAGGAACTCCAGCACGCTGGTGCGGTAGTCGATGTAGAGCGGGTCCTGCGCCAATGCCAGGCGGTCGCGCGGGCGCGCCAGGCGCACTTGCACGATGCCGCCTATGGTGGCCGCCGGGCCGTTCGTCATCATCACGATGCGGTCGGACAGCAGCACCGCTTCATCCACGTCGTGCGTCACCATCACCACCGTCGATCCGGTGGCCGCCACGATGCGCAGCAGCTCGTCCTGCAGGTGCGCGCGCGTGAGGGCGTCCAGCGCGCCGAAGGGTTCGTCCATCAGCAGCACCTTCGGTTCCATCGCCAGCGCGCGGGCGATGCCGACGCGCTGCTTCATGCCGCCCGAGATTTCATGCGGACGCTTGCCGGCCGCCGCCGTCAAGCCCACCAGCGCCAGCGCGGCCCAGGTGCGCTCCTGCAGCTGCTTGTTGTTCTCCCTGGCGCCGAACACGCGCTCCACCGCCAGGTAGACGTTTTCGTAGCAGGTGAGCCAGGGCAGCAACGAGTGGTTCTGGAACACCACCGCGCGCTCCGGCGACGGGCCGGCGATCTCGCGGCCGTTGCAGATCAGGATGCCGCCGGTGGCCGTGGTCAGCCCGGCGATCAAATTCAGCAGCGTGGACTTGCCGCAGCCGGAGTGGCCGATCAGCGTGATGAACTCGCCCTGCTCCACCGTCAGGCTGACGTCGGCCAGCGCGTGGAACTGGCCCTTCTTGGTGTTGAACACCATGTCGGCGTGGGCGATGTCGATGAATTTCGCGCTCATATCAGTTCTCCACTTGTTCGTAGGTGAAGGCTTTGGCCAGCGAGACCAGCGCCCATTCCAGCAGCAGGCCGACCACGCCGATCACGCCGATGGCGATCAGGATGTGCGGCACGTTCAGGTTGTTCCATTCGTCCCAGACCCAGAAGCCGATGCCCACGCCGCCGGTCAGCATCTCGGCCGCGACGATCACCAGCCAGGCGGTGCCAATGGCCAGGCGCACACCGGTAAGCATGTAGGGCAGCACGGACGGCAGCAGGATCTTGGTGACGATCTTCCATTCGGACAGGCTGAGCACGCGCGCCACGTTCATGTAGTCCTGCGGCACGCGCTGCACGCCGACGGCGGTGTTGATGATCATCGGCCAGATCGAGCAGATGAAGATGGACCAGATGGCGGCCGGATCGGCGGCCTTGAACACCAGCAGGCCGATCGGCAGCCAGGCCAGCGGCGAGACCGGCTTGAGCAGGCTGATGATGGGGCTGAACATGCCGTACATGAACTTGAAGCGGCCGATGATGAAGCCGAGCGGGATGCCCACCAGCGCCGCCAGCCCGAAGCCGACCGCCACCCGCTGCAGCGAGGCGAGCACGTTCCAGCCTATGCCCTGGTCGTTCGGCCCCTTGCGGTAGAACGGGTCGGAGAACAGCTTCACCGCTTCCTCCCAGGTGGCCCAGGGCGTGGGGAAGCTGCTGTTTTTCGACGCCAGGATCTGCCAGGCCAGCACCAGCAGCGCCAGGCCGATCACGGGCGGCAGATACTTCATCACGAAGGGCCGCATGCGGGCGCTGCCCGATTCGAGCCTGACGCCCTTGGCGGCGATGCGCTCGCTGCGCGCGGGCTTGGGCGGCGCCGCTTCTTCCACGGGTACGGCGGCGATATTGTGCAGAACTGCGCTCATGGCTGCTCCTCAGGCTTTGATCTTGAATGAATCGGCGTAGGCTTTGGGGTTCTTGCCGTCCCAGACGCTGCCGTCGATCAGCTTGGTAGTGCGCATCGGCGACTTCGGCACCGACACCTTGGCCATGGCCGCCGCGTCCTTGTAGACGTCGATCTGGTTGATCTGGGTGGCCACCGCCAGGTAGTCCGGCTCGGCCTTCAGCAAGCCCCAGCGCTTCTGCTGCGTGAGGAACCACATGCCGTCGGACAGGTAGGGGAAGTTGACCGCGCCGTCGTTGTAGAACTTCATCGCGTTCGGGTCGTCCCAGGTCTTGCCCAGGCCGTTCTGGTAGCGGCCCAGGATGCGCTGGTTGATCACGTCCACCGAGGTGTTCACATAGGATTTGTCGGCGATGGTTTCGGCCATCTTCAGCTTGTTCGACAGCGAGGCGTCGATCCAGCGGCCGGCGTCGATGATGGCGGCGGTCAGCGCGCGCGCCGTGTTGGGATACTTCTTCACCCATTCGGCGCTGGTGCCCAGCACCTTCTCCGGATGGTCGCGCCAGATGTCCTGCGTGGTGGCGGCGGTGATGCCGATGCCGTCCACGATGGCGCGGTGGTTCCACGGTTCGCCCACGCAGAAGCCGTCCATATTGCCGATGCGCATATTGGCCACCATCTGCGGCGGCGGCACCGTGATCATCTTGGCGTCCTTCATGGGATTGATGCCGTGGCTGGCCAGCCAGTAGTACAGCCACATGGCGTGCGTGCCGGTGGGGAAGGTCTGGGCGAAGGAGTATTCGCGCGGGTCCTTCTTCATCAGCGCGGCCAGCGAGGCGCCGTCCACCGCGCCCTTGTCGGACACCTTCTTCGACAGCGTGATGGCCTGGCCGTTGTGGTTCAGGTTCATCAGCACGGCCATGTCTTTTTTCGGACCGCCCGCGCCCAGGTGCACGCCGTAGACCAGGCCGTACAGCACGTGCGCCGCGTCCAGCTCGCCGTTCACCAGCTTGTCGCGCACGCTGGGCCAGGACGATTCCTTGCTGGGCACGATCTTGATGCCGTACTTCTTGTCGAAGCCCAGCACGGACGCCATCACCACCGAGGCGCAGTCCGTCAGCGGGATGAAACCGATTTTGACTTCTTCTTTTTCAGGCTTGTCCGAACCGGCGGCCCAGACGCCTTGCGTGGCAAGGCCGGAGAGTGCGGTGGCGGCGCCGGCTTTCAACAGGCTGCGGCGGGTCAGGCTGATTTTGCTGTCCATCTTATCCCCATGCTAGTTTGTGAACTGCGGCAGGCGGACGCCTGCCCTGCCACTAGCTTTGCAATAGCTGTGCCAGCCCGAATTGCCGGGCTTTACGGGCTGGGGAAAGGAAAGAAGTGTATTTTCAGCACCGACATTGTGCGCCGCACCAAAAACAGGCGCACCAAGCTAAGCGGAGGGCGCCAAAATGGGCTCCGCCCGCAGGCGCCCGGCCATCAGGTCGACAAAACTGCGGATACGGGCCGAGCCCTGGCGGCTATCGCGGTGCACGATGCTCACCGGCACGCCGGGCGTGGCGTACTCTTCCAATAACAAACTCAGCTCGCCGGAGGCCAGCAGCGCCTCGGCCTGGTAGGACAGCAGGCGCGTGATGCCGAAGCCGCGCCGCACCGCCTCGATGGCCGCGTCGTTGCTGTTGACCACCAGGCGCGGCGTGAAGCGCAGCGACTGGCTGCGGCCCGCGTTGGCGAAGCGCCAGTCGGGCGGCGTGCTGGAACCGGACGAGGCCACGATGACGTGCTGCGCCAGCTGCTCCGGCGTGGCCGGCGTGCCGTGCTCGGCCAGGTAGGCCGGCGCCGCGCAGATCACGCGCCGCACCTGGCCCACGGCGACGGCGCGCAGGCTGGAGTCGGGCAGCTCGCCGATGCGCACGGCCACGTCGATGCCCTCCTCCATCATATTGGTCACGCGGTCGACAAACATGGCGTGCACCTCCATGCCCGGATAGCGGCCCAGGTAGTCCACGATGCCGGGCATGACGTACTGGCGGCCGAACAGCACCGGCGCCGTCACCGACAAGTGGCCGCGCGGCGCGGCGTTGCTGCCGGCGGCCGCCTCGTCGGCCTCGTCCACCTCGGCGATGATGCGGCGCGCGTCGTCCAGGTAGCGCTGGCCGGCCTCGGTGACACGCACGTGGCGCGTGCTACGGTCCAGCAAGCGCACCCCGAGGCGCTCCTCCAGCGTGGCGATAGCGCGCGTGACCGCCGGCGGCGACATCCCCAGCCGGCGCGCCCCACCCGCGAAACTCTGCTCCTCGCCCACGGCGACAAACACCCCCATCAAATGCAAACGATCCATATCCCCCCCTTGGGGTCAGATCCGGCATCGCGCCACGAGCTCAGCCTTCATCCGCTTGAGCTCGTGGCGCGATGCCGGACCTGACCCCGCTGTTGATCTTCGGGAACAGGCCGGGGGCGCGTTCCGAAGCGAAATCGATGAACTGGCGCACGCGCTGCGGCATCTGCGTGCGCTGCTGGTAGTACATATAGATCGCGCCGCTGGTCACGGTGGTGGATGGCAGCAGGTGCACCAGCGTGCCGGCTGCGATGTGCTCGGCCGCCATGTAGCCGGCCAGCTGGCCGATCGCCATGCCGGCCAGCACGGCCTCCGCCTCGGCCTCGGCGGTGTTGAAACTGGTGACGGCCGGGATGTCCTTGTAGATGGTGCCGCCTTCGGCGTGCAGCTCCCACGGCACCAGGCGGCCGGTGTTGGGCTGGCGGAAGCCGGTGCAGCGGTGCGCCTGCAGCTCGTCCACGCTCTGCGGCGCGCCGTGGCGGGCGATGTAGGCCGGCGACGCGCACACCAGCAGCGCCAGCTCGCCGATGCGGCGCGAGACCAGGTTGCGCTCGGGCGGATTGCCGCCCCGGAAGCCGACGTCGATCTTGGCTTCGATCAGGTCGGTGAAATGGTCTTCCAGCAGCAGGTCGAACTGCACGCCGGGGTGCAGAGCCTGGAAGTCGCGCACCAGGGGGATCAGCATGTGGCGGCCGAAGGAGGTGGGCGCGGCCACGCGGATCATGCCGTCCATGTCGCTGCGGCTGTTGCGCACCTGCTCCAGCGCTTCGTCCAGCAGGCGCAGGCCAGGATTGGCCAACTCGAACAGGCGCGTGCCCTCTTCCGTCAGGCTCAGGCTGCGCGTGGTGCGGTGGAACAGGCGCACGCCGAGGTTGCCCTCGAGCTGGCGCACAGCCTTGCTGACGGCCTGCGGCGACAGGCCGAGCTCGGCCGCCGCCTGGCTGAAGCTGCCGGCGCGGACCACGGCGATGAATAGGGTGATGACGCGGCTCGTATCCATTTACAACCAGAAGATGAAAATCAAACGCCTTTACGCTATCTAGTGTAGCAGAGGTCGGCGGCCTAAACTTGCTTCCATCAACACCCCACCACCTTTCAAGGAGAACAGCATGTCCAAAGTATGGTTTATTACCGGTGCATCCCGCGGTTTCGGCGTCCTGATGGCCAAGGATGCGCTGGCGCGCGGCGACAGCGTGGTCGCCACCGCCCGCAACCCGCAGTCCGTGACCGACGCCTTGGGCGAACACCCCAATCTGCTGGCGCTGCGCCTGGACGTGACGCAGGAAGCGGCCGCCGTGCTGGCCGCGCGCGCCGCCGTGGACCGTTTCGGCCGCATCGACGTGCTGGTCAACAACGCCGGCTACGGCCTGCTGGGCGCGGTCGAGGAAGCCAGCGACGCGGAAGTGCGCGCGCAGTACGACACCAACGTGTTCGGCCTGCTCAACGTCACCCGCGCCGTGCTGCCCTATATGCGCAAGCAGGGCAGCGGCCACGTGATGAATATGTCGTCCGTGGGCGGCTACACGGCGCACGCCGGCTGGGGCGTGTACGGCTCCACCAAGTTCGCGGTGGAAGGCATCAGCGAGGCGATGGCGGAGGAAGTGCGGCCGCTGGGCATCCATGTCACCGTGGTCGAGCCGGGCTACTTCCGCACCGAGTTCCTGGAAGGGAATTCGCTGGTGTCCACCCGGGAACAGATGGCCGACTACGCCGGCACGGTGGGCGCCATGCGCACCTTTGCCGCCAGCGTCAGCCTGAAGCAGCCGGGCGACCCGCGCAAGCTGTCGCAAGCCATCCTGAAGCTGGCCGACGCAGCCCAGCCGCCGGTGCGCCTGATG
This sequence comes from Pseudoduganella sp. UC29_71, assembly GCF_042693265.1. Classification (NCBI taxonomy): domain Bacteria; kingdom Pseudomonadati; phylum Pseudomonadota; class Betaproteobacteria; order Burkholderiales; family Oxalobacteraceae; genus Pseudoduganella; species Pseudoduganella sp. UC29_71. Next base: position 4,970,820 of record NZ_CP170549.1, read on the forward strand.
CTGGGCAGCGACACGGTGCGCATGGTGCGCGAGAAGAACCGCTTCGTTGAGCAGGAACTGGGCGAGTGGGTAGCGCTGTCGCTGTCCACCGACCATGACGACGTGCTGCAGCAGGCCGCCTAAAGCCGGGGCGGGCCCGGCGGCGGCGTGGCAGCGGGACCGGCTCCCGGCCGGTCGCCGCCGGTGCTGCCGGGCGCGGTCGGCGTTCCCGGCACAACCGGTGCGACGGGCGCCGGCGGCAGCGCGCCGCCGCAATCCTTGCAGAAGCGCGCCAGCAGCTCGTGTCCCTCCGAGCGGCATGCCGGGCAGCGGCGCAGCGGCGCGTAGCCGGCGCTGCGCTGGTAGGTGATCTCCGAGCTGATGATCCCGGTCGGCACGGCCAGGATGCCCCAGCCCAGCAGCATCATCAGCGAGGCCACCGTGCGGCCCAGATCCGTCTTCGGCACCAGGTCGCCGAAGCCCACCGTGGTGACGGTGCTGATGGCCCAATACACGGCGGTGGGAATGCTGGTGTAGCCATGGCGCGGCCCCTCCACCACGTACATCACCGTACCGAGCAGGAACACCACCATCATCACCACCGACAGGAACACCAGGATCTTGCGCCGGCTCGCCATCAGCGCGCGGCCCAGCATGCTGTACTCCTGGATATACAGCGTCAGTTTGAGGATGCGGAACATGCGCAGCAGGCGCAGGATGCGGATATCGAGCAGCACATGCGCGCCCGGCACCAGCAGCGACAGGTAGCTGGGCAACACGGCCAGCAAATCGATCACGCCGAAAAAGCTGCGCGCGTAGCGCAGCGGGCGCTGCACGCACAACAGGCGGCCGACATACTCCACCGTGAACAGCAGCGTAAAGAACCACTCCGCCGCCGTCAGCATCGTGCCGTGCTCGCGCGCCACCGGCGCCATGCTCGACAACACCACCACCAGCACGCTGAGCAGGATGGCGCCGATCAGGGCCAGGTCAAACACGCGCCCCGCGTGCGTATCGGACTCAAAAATCACCGCATACAAGCCGGCGCGCCAGCCGCCGGCCGGCTTGCCGTAGCGCTGATGCGGATCGGCCGAGACACCGGCCGGCGCCGGCGTGGCATGGGAAGGCGATTCAGTAGGCGTCATGCAGCCATCATACCGCGCCCCTCCCCCGCCGGATGCACACTACAGGGAGCTGAGCCGCATTCGGGGTCTGACCCCGAATGCGGCTCAGGCTGCTGTGCTGGGGCGAGGTTTGGGGGGCGGTCAGGGGGCGAGCAGGTCGGCGCGGGGCGGGATCCAGGCGGGGATGCCGGCGGGACAGGCGCGGCCGGCCGTGGCGGCCAGGTCGAGCGTGGTGAAGTTGCCGCGCGGGGTGGTGGCGAAGCGCATGTCGCTGGCGGCGCCATCGGCGATGAGGGGCATGCGCGCGAAGCGCAGCCAGGCGGAGAGCCAGCAGTTGCCGGCGTCCAGGCGACGCAGCTCGGCCAGGCTGCCGCTGGCCTGGCCGTACAGTTCGATGCCGCTGGCGGCGGCGCTGTGCGGCGGCGGGTCCAGCAGGCCGGATGGACATTGCAGCGGCGGCAGCCAGCCGGGCGCCAGGCTGATCAGGCCGCGCCGCAGGCGGTAGCTGTCTGCCGCTGGCTTGGATTCGATCGACACGAAGGACCAGCACAAGGGCTGCGCCGGGAAGGCCGTCATGGCGACGTCGTGCAGGCGCGCCTGCGGGTCGGCAGCCTGCAGCGCCGCCTGCACGCGCTGGCGGGCCAGCGCGCTGGCGAGGCCTTGCGCGGCAACGAAGGCCACGCTGGCAAGCAGTGCCAGCGCCATCGCGCGCCGGCTGCGGCGCCGCGCGGCCTTCAGCGCGGCCAGCCCGGCGCCCAGCGCCAGCAGCGCCGCCAGCGACACGGCGCCCAGGTAGCCGCGCGACGCGAAGTAGCATAACGCGGCCGCCAGCCCGGCCAGCAGCAGCCAGCGCAGCCATGGCACGCCCACCGCCATGATCAGAGGCACGCCGAACGCCACCCAGAACACGGGTTCGATGATGAAGATCATGTCGCCATAGAACCAGCGCCCGTCGAAGGGATAGAAGGGATGCACGCCGTAGGAGTTCAGGAAGTCCATGCCGATGTGCAGCAGGAAGCCGAGCACGACGGCCGCGCCGAGGCCGACGCGCGCGTGCCGGCTGCGCCGCAGCAGCGCGCGCGCGTTCGGCCACAGCAGCCAGAGCAGCGCCACCAGCAGCAGCGCCTGCGGCACTTCGTACAGCAAGGTGTGGGTGTGGCCGCGGTGCTGCAGCAGGTAGCCGAGCGGGTCGGGCAGCAGGCGGCTCAGGAACAGGTCGAGGTCGGGGAAGTTGCTGGCGGCGGCGCAGGCGGTGAGCAGCAGGCGGTGCCGGGTGTGCTGGCCTGCCAGGTCCGGTTCGGCGGGCAGGCTGCGCTGCACCAGTTCGCCGACGCCCAGGCCGACGACGGTGTGGGTGATATTGTCCATTAAGCTTCCGCGAACGGCCGTTCAGGGCCGCGCGGAAGGTCCGGCCCGGGCAGCCGGCGCACTAGCGCTGCACCTCGACGCCGTGCCAGAAGGCGACGTGGTCCTTGATGTGCTGCGCCTTCTCGGACGGGTGACGGTAGAACCAGGCGGCGTTTTCGTTTACCTTGCCGTCCACCAGCAGGTGGTAATAGTTGGCCTTGCCCTTCCACGGACAGATGGTGGTGTGCTCGCTTTCCTGCAGGTACTCTTCGCTCACCTTGTCGATCGGGAAGTAGACGTTGTTCTCCACGATCTGCACTTCGTCGTCATTCGCTTCGGCGATCACTTCGCCGTTCCAGATTGCTTTCGGCATGGCTGCCTCCTGAATGGTGCTGAACGTCAGCTTTCGACCCGGTCGCGCCCGTTGGCCTTGGCCCGCGCCAGCGCCTGTTCGGCCTGGCGCAGCAGGCTGTCGCCGTCGTTGATGTCCATGTGGTTGAACGAGCCGACGCCGATGCTGGCCGTGACCGGCAGCAAGCGCCCGGCTTCGCGGTGGATCTGCGCGGCGATCTTGCTGCGCAGGTTGTCGGCGAGCTTGAGCGCGCCCTCTTTCGGCGTGTTGGGCAGCAGCACGCAGATTTCCTGGCCGCCGTAGCGGCCGGCCAGGTCGATTACGCGCACGTTCTCGCGCACCAGGCGGCCGACGTTGGCCAGCACCAGGTCGCCCGCGTCGTGCCCGTGGCGTTCGTTGACGGCCTTGAAGCCGTCCAGGTCGATGATCAGCGCCGACAGCGGCGTGCGGAAGCGGCGCGTGCGCGCCACTTCGAAACTGAGCTTGCCCAGCAGCGCGCGGCGGTTGTGCAGGCCGGTCAGTTCGTCGGTGGTGGCCAGTTCGGCCAGCTGGGCCTGCGCGGCCTGCAGCGCGTAGCGGCTGGCGCGCCCTTCCAGCAGCGCCATGGCTTGCGCGGCCAGGCGGCGCAGCGCGCGCGCCTGCTCCAGGCCCAGGCGGCCCGGCCGGCTGTCCATCACGCTCAGGGTGCCGATGGCGTAGCCGTCCGCCGTGGTCAGCGCCACGCTGCTGTACATGCGCATGTGCGGCGCCGACACCGTCATCGGCATGTGGGCGGTGCGCGGATCGGCGCTCAGGTCTTCGATTTCCGTCGCTTGCTGGCCCAGCACGGCCAGCGAGCAGTAGCATTGCTCGCGCGGCAGCGTGTCCATGGCCAGGCCGGTGAAGGCCTTGACCCAGACGCGCTCGGCGTCCACCAGGGTGATGAAGGCGTACGGCACGCCGCACAGCTGCGCGGCCAGCTCGGTGAGGAAGGTGAATTCTTCACAGGCGGGAGTGTCGAGCACGTGGTAGCGCTGCAGGGCTGCCAGGCGCCGGTTGTCGTCCGGGGGAATTGCGAAAGTCAACGGATGTATATTCTCTGCTGCCAGCATGAACCTTCCCTTCGTAGCGTCGTTGCGCTTGTCTAGTCTATAAGCTTCGGTGCTACATAGACAAGTTTAGCGCAAGCCCGGGCTGGCAGCAAATCGGCGCGCTTCAGGCCCCGGCCATGATCTGGCGCAGCGCGCGCTCGAACAGCTCGGCCGGCTGGCCGCCGGAGATCAGGTGGCGGTCGTTGATGATCACGGCCGGCACCGAGTTGATGCCCTGGCCCTGGTAGAACTGCTCGGCGGCGCGCACCTCCGCCGCGTAGCGGTCCGAGGCCAGCACGGCGGCGGCGCCTTCCGCGTCCAGCCCGGCCTTGACGGCGGCCGCCTGCAGCACGGCGTGCGAGCTGGGGTCTTCACCCTCGGTGAAATAGGCGGTGAACAGGGCGTGCTTGAGCGCGCGCTGCAGGTCCGCGCCTTGCATGCCGGCCCAGTGCAGCAGGCGGTGCGCGTCGAAGGTGTTGTAGATGCGGCTGCGCTTGCCCATTGCGAAGTCGAAGCCGACGTCGGCGCCGCGCTGGCGTATCATGGCGCGCGACTGTTCCTGCTGCTCCGGTGTGGCGCCGTATTTCTGGGCGATGTGTTCGGTGATGTCCTGCCCCTCCGGCCCCATGTTGGGGTTCAGTTCGAAGGGCTGGAAGTGCAGCGCGGGGGCCGCCTCGGCGCCGATGTTCTTCAGCGCGGTTTCCAGCGCGTTCAGGCCCACGGCGCACCAGGGGCAGGAAACGTCGGAAACGAAATCGATTTTGATGGGGGTAGTCATGGCGGCCTCGCAGAGTGAATCCCTGCAAGATGGGGCCGCCACGGACTATTTCAACGCTTACTTCTTCTTCGCTGCGGCCGCGCTCTTGCTGCCGATGCGGCTTTCCTTGCCGGCCAGCAGGTTCGAAATATTGGCGCTGTGGCGGAACAGCAGCAGCATGCTCATCGCCACCACGGCGATCAGGATGGAATCGATGCCGAACAGCAGGCCGTAGTAGAACGGCGCGAACAGCGCGGCGGCCAGCGCGGCCAGCGAGGAGTAGCGGAAGGCGTAGGCCACGATCAGCCAGGTGGCCAGGGTTGCCAGGCCCAGCCAGACGTTCAGGCCCAGCAGCACGCCGGCCGCGGTCGCCACGCCCTTGCCGCCGACAAAGCGGAAGAAGATCGGCCACAGGTGGCCCAGGAACACGGCAATGGCCACCAGCGCGATGGCGATGTCTTCCACGCCCAGCCGCTCCTGGTAATGCACCGCCAGCCACACGGCCAGCCAGCCCTTGGCGGCGTCGCCGATCAGGGTGGCGATGGCGGCTTTTTTGTTGCCGCTTCGCAACACGTTGGTCGCGCCGGGGTTCTTGGAGCCGTAGGTGCGCGGGTCGGCGATGCCGAACAGTTTGCTCGCCACCACGGCAAAGGAGATCGAGCCCAGCAGGTAGGCGCCCACGGCCATGGCCACGGTGATCAGTGCTGTATTCATACGTACCCTTCTTGTTCTATCTTGTTCTGTTCTTGTTTTATTAATGCCGGCCACTGCGGCGGCTGACGACTATACAACAGGCGGCCGTCAATCGGCCAGCGCGCAATGCACGGCTTTGGCCTGGATCAAGTCCAGCAGCACCTGCGGCGCGATGCCGACCAGGTAGCCGCGCCGTCCGCCGTTGATGTAGATCTTGTCCAGCGCCAGGATGGACTCCTCCACGTAGACCGGCATGGCCTTCTTGGTGCCGAACGGCGACGTGCCGCCCACCATGTAGCCGGAATGGCGCTGCGCCACTTCCGGCTTGCACGGCTCGACCGACTTGCAGCCGATGCCGCGCGCCAGGTTCTTGGTCGACACCTTGCAGTCGCCGTGCATCAGCACGATCAGCGGCTTGGCCGCCTCGTCCTGCATCACCAGGGTTTTCACGACGGCGTGCTCGTCCACGCCCAGCTCGCGCGCGGACACCGTGGTGCCGCCGTGCTCTTCGTATTCGTAAGGGTGTTCGGAGAACGCCACCTTGTGCTTGCGCAGCATCTGGGTCGCCGGGGTTTCCGAAATATGCTCTTTTTTGGCCATGCCGTGATACGCTAACCGTTCAATAGGAGTTTCGTTATGCGGGAAGAAATTCGCTTTGCCACGTTCAACGTCTGCAATCTCGCCCCGCCGGGCGTTCAATTGTACGATAACCTGCCGCCTCTTTCTGAACAGGAATACGAAGCGAAGGCCGAGTGGACCGCGCAGCAGCTGGACCAGCTGGACGCCGATGTGGTTGGCTTCCAGGAAATCTTTTCCCAGGCTGCGCTGCGCGACGTGCTGTCCCGCACCCGCAAATACAAGGACGCGATCCATGCCGGCTTCGACCCGGACCCGGACGCCACGCGGCTGACGCCCAATGTGGCGCTGGTGTCGCGCCTGCCGCTGGCGGCGGCGCCCGAGGTGTACGCCGAGTTTCCGCAGGGCGTGGTGTCCGACTCCGGCAATCCCGATTCCGACCGCTTCGCGCGCGCGCCGCTGCACGCGCAGGTGGTGCTGCGCAACGAGATCATCGTGGACGTGGTGGTGGTGCACCTGAAGTCGCGCCGCCCGGACTACCGGCGCGACGATTGCGGCGAAGACCCGCTGCACTACGCGCTGGCCAATCTGCGCTCGCTGGTGTGGCGCGGCACCGAGGCGGTGGCGCTGCGCGTGCTGCTGAGCAAGGTGATGAAGGACGGCAAGCGGCCCTGCATCGTCATGGGCGATTTCAATGATACGGCCGATGCCGTCACCACCACCATCGTGCTGGGGGCCAATCCGGGCTGGAGCACGGCCTGCGAGCCGGGCGAGGAGTTGAGGGGGCGCATGTTCGACTGCGCGCAGATCCAGCTGCGGCAGGACCATTTGCGGCAGGTGGGCTATACCACCGTGCACGAGGGGCATTACAGCACCATCGACCATGTGCTGGTGTCGGAGGAGTTTCACCCGGATTCGCCGCGCGCCATCGGCTCCGTGTATGACGTGGCGTATATGAACGACCACCTGAGCCAGCAGCGGCCGGAGACGTCGGACCACGGGCAGGTGCTGGTGAGGTTGCGGCTGCGCTGAGCTCGGCGGCTTACGCCGCTGCGCGGCTAAGCCGCCCTACGCGGTCGCGGCGTGCCGTATCAGGTTCGGTATCATGTCCCGTGGGGCGGGTTAGGCGGAGCCGTAACCCGCCAGCAGCGTGCCCAGCGCAGTGGCGCGCACCTGCGCGTCGGCCAGGTAGCCCTGGTACTGGTGGCAGCCCACGCTGTGCAGGAAGTTGAGCTGCTCCTGCGTTTCCACCCCTTCCGCAATGGCCACCATGTTCAGGCTGCGCGCCATGGCCACGATGGCGCTGATGAGCGCCGTGTTGCCGTCCAGCGTGTGCACAAAGGACTGGTCTATCTTCAGCTTGTCCACCGGGTAGTCCTTCAGGTAGCCCAGGCGCGAATAGCCCGTGCCGAAGTCGTCTATGGTGAGCCGCACCCCCAGGCCGTGCAGCGCCTGCAGCGTGTCGTGCGCGGCGCTGCCGCCCTTCATGATGATGGCCTCGGTCAGCTCCAGCTCCAGCCAGCACGGCTTGAGCCCGGACAGCGCCAGCGCCTCGCTCACGCCGGCCAGCAGCCCCTTCTGCGCAAACTGCGCGCCGGACAGGTTGACCGCCACCACCAGCGGAAAGCCGGCCTCGTGCCAGCGCTGCGCGCTGCGGCAAGCCTGCTGCAGCACCCAGTTGCCGATCGGCACCATCAGGCCCGCGTCCTCGGCGGCGGCCATGAAGCGCTCCGGGCGCAGCAGGCCCAGCTCGGGATGGCGCCAGCGCAGCAGCGCTTCGGCGCCCACCGGCGCGCCGCTGGCGATGTCCAGCTCGGCGTGGAAGACCAGCTCGAACTCCTGCGCGCGCAGCGCCTGCCGCAAGCCGTTTTCCAGCTGCACCCGCTCCGCGATCTGCGCGTGCATGTCGGCGTTGAAGAACTGGAAGCCGTTGCGCCCGCTTTCCTTGGCGTGGTACATGGCCACGTCCGCGTTGTGGATCAGCTGCTCGATGCCGTCGCCGTCGTTCGGATAAATGCTGATGCCGATGGAGCCGGACACGTGCAGCGCGTGCGGTCCCAGCTGGAAAGGCTGGCCGATGGCGCCCAGCACGGTACCCGCCACGTGCGCGGCCTGGTCCACGCCGCCGATGTCGGCCAGGATGATGAGGAATTCGTCGCCGCCCTGGCGGCTCACGGTGTCGGCGCCGCGCACGCATTTCACCAGCCGCGCGGCGATCTCCTTGAGCAGCTCGTCGCCCACCTGGTGGCCCAGCGTGTCGTTCACTGCCTTGAAGCGGTCCAGGTCGATAAACAGGATGGCCAGCATGGTGTGGTTGCGGCGCGCCGCCGCCAGCGCCAGGCTGAGCCGGTCCAGCAGCAGCACGCGGTTCGGCAGGTCGGTGAGGAAATCGTGCTCGGCCAGGTGGCGCGTGTGGTCCTCGCTGCGCTTGCGGTCGGTGATGTCGGACAGCATGCCCATGTAGTTGCTGACCCGGTCGCTGCTGTCGCGGATGGTGGTCAGCGACAGCCAGCCGGGAAACAGCTCGCCGCTCTTGCGACTGCAGCTGACCTCGCCCTGCCAGTGGCCGGTGGCGTCCATCTCCTGCCACACCTGGCGCTCGAAGTCGTGCGTATGGACGCCGCTGCGCCGCAGCCGCAGCGGGCGGCCCAGCATGTCGTCGGCCGGGAAGCCGGTCATCAAGGTGAAGGAGCGGTTGACGGCAATGATGCGGCGCTCGCGGTCGGTCAGCACGATGGCGTCGCGGCAATTCTCGAACACCTGCGCCGCCAGGTGCAGCGTGCGCTCGGCCTGCTTGCGGGCGCTGATGTCGCGCACCACCACGTAGAACAGGTAGCCGTGGTCGGCCGAGATCGAGGTCATCAGCACTTCGGCCCAGAACGCCTGGCCGGCGCAGTCCAGGAAGCGCCAGTCGTAGCGCAGGCTGCTGTCCCCGTGGCCGTGCTCGTCCGCGCCGTGCGGCAGCGGCATGCCGGTGCCGTCCGGCGGCTGCGGCGTGGAAAAGTCGCGCAGGCGGCGCCCCACCATGTGTTCGCGGCTGGCGCACTTGAACAGCGCCAGCGCGGCCGGGTTCAGGTCCGTAATGCGCTCGCCCTGCAGCATCAGGATGGCGTCGCTCGAGCGTAAATACAGTTGCAGGAAGTTGGCGCCGGCCGCGCGCAACGCCGCCTCCTCCATGCGGCGCGCGGTGATGTCGGCGTCCACGCAGAATATTTGCCGCACCACGCCGTCCTGCGCCACCGGGAACAGCGTCGAACTGACCCACAGCCGGCGCCCGCCGGCCGTGCTCACCTGCCAGTCGCGGGCCGGCTTGGCGCGCCCGCTTTGCCAGGCATCCGCCAGCGCGCGCGCATGCTCGTCCGCCTGTTCGTAGGCCAGCAGGCTGGACAGCGGCCGGCCCAGCGCATCGCCGGAGGCTATGCCGTACAGTTCGGCGCAACTGCTGTTCCAGAACAGCACGTCGCCGGCCTCGTCCATGCAGTGCACGGCCACCAGCTGGGATGGCTCCACGGTATCGATCAAGCGGGAAATCAGGTCCAGCGCGTCCGGCACGGGGACGGCGCCGGGCAGGGGCGGGGGCGGGGCGTCGTTGGGTTGTTGCGGGTCCACAAAGGCCTCTCTGCGAGCTTGTGCCCGCTGGGGGCGATTCGGCCATCTTCGCCCCTGCCTTGGGCGCCCGCCTTGCGATTCGTCAAAGGTGCGGCCCGTGACGAGGCCCGGCGGCGCCTTTCATCCCGGCTTTCTGCAGTTCAGCTGCCTTTTTCGCCATCTTGTCGCACCGGCGTGGTGCGGGAGCTTGAAATTCCCTAGAGTGGCAGCATCCGAATTCCCCGACTTGCCCCCATAGGGACAGAAAAATGAAAATAGAGACTTTGCCCCTGCCCTCCCAGCCCACCGCAGCCGCCCACAAGGCGGCCCCACGGTGGCGCGCGCCGGCAGCAATCCTGGTCGTGCTGGCCCTGGCCGGCGGCGGCTGGACCGTGATGCAAGCCAAAAGCAAGGCGCCTGCTGCCGCCAGCGCAGCGCCGGCCGCCGACAAGAAACCCAAGGGTCCCGAGGTGTACGAGCTGGCCGCCGCCGACGTGGCCGCCATCGACGCGCGCGCCCTGTCGCTCAGCCTGCCGCTGTCCGGCTCGCTGGCGCCCATCAGCCAGGCCACCATCAAGTCCAAGGTGTCCGGCGAAGTGCGCGAAGCGGCCGTGCGCGAAGGCATGGCCGTGACCCAGGGCCAGGTGCTGGCGCGGCTGGACCAGGCCGACCTGCAGGCGCGCCTGACGCAGCAGCAGGCCATGCTGGACGAGGCCCAGGCCAAGCTGGCCCTGGCCAGCCGCAACCACGCCAACAGCCAGGCCCTGCTCAAGCAGAACTACATTTCCTCGACTTCCTACGACACTACCGCCAACGGCGTGGAACTGGCGCGCGCCAACGTGAAATCGGCCAGCGCCATGGTGGAGCTGGCCCGCATCGCGCTGAACGACAGCGTGATCCGCGCGCCGATGAGCGGCGTCGTCTCCAAACGTCATGTGCAGGCGGGCGAAAAAGTCGCGCCTGACATGCCCGTCTACACCATTGTCAACCTGTCCGAGCTGACGCTGGAGGCGCAAGTGCCGACCGCCGAGATCCCGCGCGTGAAAGCGGGCCAGGACGTGGCCTTCCGGGTCGATGGCTTCTCGGCCCATGGCCGGCAGCGCGAATTCCACGGCAAGGTGGCGCGCATCAATCCGACCGCCGAGCCCGGCTCGCGCGCCATGCTGGTCTACATTTCGGTGGAGAACAAGGACGGCGCCCTGCTGGGCGGCATGTTCGCCAAGGGCAATATCGTCACCGAACGGTCGGCCGTGATGCCGCTGGTGCCGGTGGACGCGCTGCGCACCGACAACGGCCGCCAGGTGGTGTACAAGGTGGACAATGGCAAGGTGGTGGCGCAGCCGGTGACACTGGGCCTGCGCAACGAGGACAGCGGCTACGCCGAAGTGACCGAAGGCCTGCAGGCCGGCGCGCAAGTGATCGTGGCCAAGCTGGACGCCGTGAAGCCGGGCGCCAGGGTCAAGCTGGCCATGCCGGCCGGCGCGGCGCCGGCGGCGGCCACGGCCAGCGCCAAGGCCAGCGTGCCAGGCCAGCGGAGCTAAGCCATGTGGATCACTAAAGTCAGTATCAAAAACCCGGTGTTCGCCACCATGGTGATGGTGGCGCTCATGGTGCTGGGCCTGTTCGCCTACAAGCGCCTGGGCGTGGAAAGCATGCCCAATGTGCAGTTCCCCTTTGCCGCCATCGAAATCGAATATCCGGGCGCATCGCCGGAAGCGGTGGAGAACGACATCACGCGGCCGGTGGAGGACATCGTCAACACCGTCAGCGGCGTGAAGACCATCCGCGCCAACTCCTGGGAAGGCCGGGCCGGCGTGTACCTGGAATTCCAGCTGTCCACCAATATGGACCGCGCCATGCAGGAGCTGCGCGACAAGGTGGCGCTGGTGCGCCCGCGCTTCCCCAAGGAAGCCAAGGACCCCTTCATCGCGCGCGAGGAAGGCGACAACGAGCGCCCGGTGGTGACCTTGTCGCTCAGCTCGGACAAGCACAGCCTGCGCGAGCTGTCCACCATGACCGACCAGATCATCACCAAGCGCTTCCAGAACGTGGCCGGCGTGGGCCAGGTGCGCGTGCTGGGCACGACCAAGCGCCAGGTGCTGATCAGCCTGAAGCCCAACGAGATGACGGCGCAAGGCATCGGCGTGGACGAGGTGATCCGCGCGATCCAGACCACCAATGCCAACCTGCCGGCCGGTAACATCAGCCAGTCCGTCACCGAGCAGCTGGTGCGGGTGGAAGGCAAGATCAAGGATGCGCGCGAGTTCAACAAGATCATCGTGGCGCGCCGCGCCAACGGCCCGGTCTACCTGGACCAGGTGGCCAGCGTGGTCGACGGCGAAGAGGAAGCGCAATCGTATTCGCGCATCGACGGCAAGCCCGGCATTTCGCTGGAAGTGACCAAGGTGCAGGACGCCAACGTGGTGGTGGTGGGCGACGGCATCCGCAAGGCCGCCGAGGACATGCAGAAGACGCTGCCCGAAGGCATCCGCCTGCACATCCTCGATTCGCAGTCCGAACGCGTGCAAAGCCAGCTCGACAACGTGAAGCGCACCATCATCGAAGGCGCCGTGCTGACCATGGTGATCGTGTTCTTCTTCCTCAAGTCCTGGCGCTCGACCATCATCACCGGCCTGACGCTGCCGATTTCCGTCATGGCCAGCTTCATCGCCATGCAGGCCTTCGGCTTCACGCTGAACTTCCTGACGCTGATGGCGCTGTCGCTGTGCATCGGCCTGCTGATCGACGACGCCATCGTGGTGCGCGAGAACATCGTGCGCCACTTCGGCATGGGCAAGGACCACCACCAGGCGGCCGAGGACGGCACCAACGAGATCGGCCTGGCGGTGATGGCCACCACCTTCGCCATCGTGGCCGTGTTCATCCCGGTGGCCTTCATGGACGGCATCATCGGCCGCTTCTTCCTGCAGTTCGGCATCACCGTGGCGGTGGCCGTGCTGGTGTCGCTGTTCGTCTCCTTCACGCTGGACCCGATGCTGTCCTCGGTGTGGCCGGACCCGGAAGAAAACCGCTTCAAATACCTGCCGTGGCTGGGCCGCTTCATGGACTTCGTCGAGCGCGGCGTGGACTGGCTGCACGTGGTGTACGGCAAGGTGCTGGCCGTGGCGCTGAACTGGCGCAAGACCACGCTGGCCGTCACCGCCGCCATCTTCGCCGGCAGCCTGATGCTGGTGCCCATGATAGGCGGCGAGATGTTCCCGGAAACGGACGAAGGCTGGGTCAATATGCGCTTCAAGACCCCGGTCGGCTCCAGCCTGGAATACACCAACGACAAGGTGAAGCAGGTCGAAGCGGCGCTGGCGCCGTTCAAGGAGATCGACAGCATCCTGTCCAACGTGGGCACGCGCGACGGCCGCAACTCGGCCGAGGTGAACCTGAAGCTGACGGACGTGAAGAAGACCCACCGCCGCTCGCAGAAGGCGCTGGAAAAAGCCATCCGCGAACGGCTGGCGCCGATTGCCGGCATCCAGCTGTCGGTGGGCCAGAAGCCCATCTTCATCGCCATCCTGGGCACCGACGAAGGCAAGCTGGACGCCGTGGCGCACCAGCTGATGGACAAGATGCGCAAGATCAAGGGCGTGGCCGACCTGGAATACAGCCAGGAAGGGGCCAACCCGTCCACCATGATCAAGATCAACCAGGAGCTGGCCAGCGACCTGGGCCTGTCGGTGCAGCAGATCGGCGCGGCGCTGCGGCCTTTCGTGGCGGGCGAGAAGGTGAGCCACTGGCTGGCCTCGGACGGCCAGAACTACGAAGTGAACGTGCAGTTGCCGAAATCGGGCCGCCAGCGCGTGGTGGACCTGGCAGACCTGTCGATCGCGTCGAGCAAGCTGAACGCGGACGGCACGCCGCGCATGGTGCCGCTGCGCCAGGTGGTGGACTTCATTCCCTCGTCCAGCCCGCAAGTGCTCAAGCGCCAGGCCCTGCAGCGCCGCGTGGCGATCTACGCCGGCGTGGAAGGCCGTCCCGGCGGCGACGTGGACGCCGACGTGCAGAAGGCCATCAAATCGATCGAGCTGCCGGCCGGCGTGCGCTTCGACGTGGCCGGCAACGCGCAGCAGATGGCCGAAACCATGGGCGGCGCCATGACGGCGCTGGGCGTGGCGGTGATCTTCATCTACCTGGTGCTGGCGTCGCAGTTCGGCAGCTTCCTGCAGCCGGTGGCCATCATGACGTCGCTGCCGCTGTCGCTGATCGGCGTGCTGCTGGCGCTGCTGATTACCGGGAGCACGCTGAACATCTTCTCGGTGATCGGCTTCATCATGCTGATGGGGCTGGTGACCAAGAACGCCATCCTGCTGGTGGACTTCACCAACCACGGCCAGCAGCAAGGCCTGGGCCAGCGCGAAGCCATCATGCAGGCCGGCCAGGTGCGCCTGCGCCCCATCATGATGACCACGCTGGCCATGATCTTCGGCATGCTGCCGATGGCCATCGGCCTGGGCGACGGCGGCGAGACGCAAGCGCCCATGGGCCGCGCGGTGATCGGCGGCGTGATCACCTCCACCCTGCTCACGCTGGTGGTGGTGCCGGTGGCCTACACCTACCTGGACACGCTGGGCAAGCGCTGCGCGCGCTGGCTGGGCGGCAAGCAGAAGGCGGCCACCGTGGCGGCCGTGGCGGAACAGAAAAAAATGGCGGATGTCGCCTGACCATGGGGAGCTGCATGACTGGACTGAAAACCGCAGGCGGCGCGCTGGCCGCCGCCCTGCTGCTGTGTTCCTTCGCCGCGCCCGCCGCCGCAGCGGAGCCGCCGGTGCCGGCCGAGCCGGCTGCGGACAAGAACGCCGTGGTCGTCAACGGCATCCGCAATCCCGAGCTGAAGACCTACCGCGTGATGGCCGCCGGCCTGGACGCCTTCGACGACTACCATGCGCTGGCGCCCACGGCGCCGGAAGTGCGCTTCAAGCTGCGCGCGCGCAGCGGCAAGCCATCCACCGACATGGACAGCCTCGCCATGCGCATCGCCGGCGACACCATTTCCATCCCGCTGCCGATTGCCGCCGACCACACCTTCTCGCTGCCCCGCAACGAGCAGGCGGCCAGGGAGAACGCGGACCTGCTGCTGAACAAGCCCAAGGGCGGCTACCGCTGGCAGCCCGACATCCATAGCGTGGGCGTACCCGAAGGCATGCGGCGCCTGGGCGACCTGCGGCTGGAATGCAAGGTGCTGGTGGCCACGGCCAAGGAGGAAATCGGCTTCTGGCTGACCAGCATGATCAACACCCTGCTGCTGACCACCGACTGGTGCAGCCACGAAAAGATACAGCTGTCCACGGCGGCCGAGCAGCGCATCGCCACGGCCACGCTGACGCACGGCGAACTGCGGGTGCCGCTGAAATTGAACAGCGAACGCACGTCCTATACGCCGCCGCTGGGCAACAAGGCCTACCCGGACGACGCGCTGATAGAACTGCGCTATGAAGAGCCGGCGACATAGCAACAGCATCGCGGCGGTGCGGGCGGTTTTTCGATTTCGATACGTAGGGCGGGTTAGCGGGCCGCGCAAGCGGCCCGCGTAACCCGCCGGGAGCCGCCAGCGAATTAATTGACGGTCAGCACCGCAGCGGCGCTGGTGGCGCTGCCGTAGGTGTTGGTGATCACCACATCATAGCTGGCCGCATCCGCCGCAGCCACGGCAGGAATGGTGTAGCTGGCCGCCGTCGCGCCGGCGATGTTGGTGGACGCCTTGCGCCACTGGTAAGTCAGCGTATCGCTGCCGGTGGCGGCCACGGTAAAGGTCACCGGCTTGCCAGCGGCGATGGTCTGCGACACCGGCTGCGTGGTCACGGCCGGGACGATGCCCACGGTCAGCACGGCAGCGGTGCTGGTGACGCTGCCCAGGCTATTGCTCACCACCACGTCGTAGCTGCCGGCGTGCGTCGCATAGGCCGGCGCGAAAGTGAATTTGCTGGCGGTCAGGCCGGGCACGGCCAGGCCGTCCTTGCGCCACTGGTAGCTCAGCTTGCCGCCGGTGGCGACCACGCTGAAGGTGGCATCCTGGCCGGCGACCACGGTCAAGGCCGCAGGCTGGGTGGTAATGGCAGGCGCGGTGTCCGCAGTGGCGGTTTCGGTACTGTCGCCGCCGCCGCCGCAGGCGGTCAGCGCGATGGCCATGGCACAGGCCGACATCTGGAGCATATACTTTTTCATAACACTTTCGCTGGAATGAGGTCAGCGAGAGTATAGGACCGCGCGCGTACCGGCCATACGCGGTCCAGTGTAAATCTTAGCAATAAAGTGTGACCAAACGTAACAGCCTGCCCAGCTTAGTCCTGCGCCGGCGCCTCGTCCTCCGGCGTGTCGCTGCCTGCCTCGTCCGCATCGTGCTCGCCCTGCTCGCCTTCCGGCTTGTTCTTGGCTTCCAGCTTGCGCCTGGCCTTTTCCTCGGCTTTTTTCTTCTTCTCCAGCTCTCGTTGGCGCTTTTCATACTGGAAATTTGTCTTAGCCATTTGCCACCTCTCTATGTTGCGAACGGTGTTCGTTCAGCTACATTATGACGCAGATGGGGCCGACGCAAATTTTTCAGCCCCGGGGATGATGTTGCGCATGCAATTGCTTCAGCCGCTCGCGCGCTACATGGGTGTAAATCTGCGTGGTGGAGATGTCGGAATGGCCCAGCAGCAACTGCACCACGCGCAGGTCGGCGCCATGGTTGAGCAAATGGGTGGCGAAGGCGTGGCGCAGGGTGTGCGGCGACAGCGGCGAGGTAATGCCGGCCTTGTGCGCGTGTTTCTTGATGATGACCCAGAACATCTGGCGCGTCATCGGCCCGCCGCGCGCGGTGATGAACAGCGCATCGTCCTGCTGGCCGTCCAGGATGGCCCAGCGCGCCTCCTTCATGTAGCGCTCTATCCACTGGCGCGCCTGGCCGCCGAAGGGCACCAGCCGCGTCTTGGCGCCCTTGCCGGTGATGCGCAGCACGCCGTCGTTCAGGCTCAGCTCGAAGGTCTTCAGCGCCACCAGCTCGGACACGCGCAAGCCGCTGGCATACATCAGCTCCAGCATGGTGCGCTCGCGCAGGCCCAGCGGCGTGCGCACGTCCGGCGCGGCCAGCAGCGCCTCCACCTGGGCCTCGCTCAGCGTGTGCACGAAGCGCTGCGCCTGCTTGGCCGAGGCCAGCTTCAGGCACGGATCGGCCGCCACCAGCTTCTGCCGCAGCGCATACTGGTAATAGCGTTTCAGCACCGACAGGCGGCGGTTGGACGTGCTGGCCTTGGTGTCCTCGTGGCGCGCGCTGAAATAGGCGTCGATGTCGTGCGTGGCCACCGCGTGCAGGCCGGCCACGCCGGGCCGCGCCAGCTCCAGCCAGCGCGCGAAGGCGCGCAAGTCGCGCCGGTAGGCGTCCAGCGAATTCTTCGCCAGGCCGTCCTCCAGCCACAGCGCGTCGCAGAACTCGTCGATCAGAGCAAGGTTGTCTGCTGCCATGCGTACTCGCTGTGTCCCTCGTGCGCCAGCAGCCAGCGCTTCACGTTCAGGTGGAAGCCGTTGGCGTCGTCGTGGTGGGCGAAGCCGCCCAGGCCGTTGGCCCCGGTCACCCGGTGGCAGGGCACGGCCAGCGGGAACCAGTTCTGGCCGCAAGCCTGGCCGATGGCGCGCGGCGCCGACTGCAGGAACTTGGCCAGTTCGCCGTAGGTGCGCACCTGGCCGCGCGGAATGCTGCAGATGGCGGCCCACACGCGGCGCTGGAATTCGCTGCCGACCCGGGCCAGCGGCAGGCTGAAAGGGAAATCGGCGTCGGCGCAGTAGCGCAGGATCTGCTCGGCCGCCAGCGCGGCCACCGCGTCCCGCGCATCCTTCTCGGCGTAATCGGCCGGCAGGTAGACCAGTTCCGTCACCAGCGCGCCGCCGGTGCGGATGCCCATGGCGCCGAACGGCGTGGCGACGATGGCGTTAAACATATTGCTACTCTGTTGTTTATTCATCACAGTTGTTACGTTCGCTGTTGCAGCAATACTACACCACCAAAATAGGGCGGCGCAAAAAAAAAGCGCACTATAAGAGTGCGCTTTCAATCCTGCTCTCACGGAACCGGCCGTTTGGCGTCGACGTAGCACACTTGTGGCGGCCTTCGGCGATCTTCCAACGACATACTGTGAACCGTGTGTCTCCTCAATGTATATGCGGCATCCAAGGCCGTTTTTATTTACTCTCCCCACTAAACTCTGTGTTCTTGCTACCAGACCACATATCGTTATTTGTTTTGTTTGCCTCTGGAGCGAAGCAATCATAACTGATCCACTTCGCTTTTTGCTCATTTTTTTGAGCCCGGAGTTTTTTTAGTTTAGGAGTAAATTAAGTTCGGCAACCACAGGGAAATTTGTGGTACGTAAGTCACCAGCACCAGGAAACAGAGCATGGTGAGCAGCCACGGCCACACTGCCACGGTCAGCTCGGTAATCCCCATTTTGGTGATTCCGGACGCCACATACAGGTTCAGGCCGACCGGCGGGTGGCACATGCCCACTTCCATATTGACAACGATCAGGATGCCGAAGTGCACCGGATCGATGCCCAGCTTCATGGCCACCGGGAACAGGATGGGGGCCATGATCAGCACGATGGAGGACGGCTCCATCACGTTGCCAGCCAACAGCAGCAGGATGTTCACCACCAGCAGGAAGGTGATCACGCCCAGGCCCTGGCCGGTGATCCATTCCGCCATCGCCTGCGGGATGTTTTCGCTGGTCATCAGGAAGGAGAACAGCACCGCGTTGGTGATGATGTACAGCAGCATGGCCGACATGGCCGCCGAGTCCAGCAGCACCTTGCCCACCTGCTTGAGCTTCAAGTCTTTGTAGACGAAGACGGCGATCACGAAGGCGTACACGGCTGCCATGGCGGCCGCTTCGGTCGGCGTGAACGCGCCGGAGTAGATACCGCCCATCACGATGACGATCAGCAGCAGGCCCCAGGCGCTTTTGCGGAAGGTGGCCCAGCGCTCGCCCCAGCTGGCTTTCGGCAAGCGCGGGTAGTTGTGCTTGCGGGCCAGGAACCAGGTGGTCAGGCCCAGGAAGAAGGCCAGCATGATGCCGGGGATGACGCCGGCCATGAACAGCTTGCCCACCGAGGTGTTGGTGGTGACCGAGTACATCACCATCACGATGGACGGCGGGATCAGGATGCCCAGCGCGCCCGAGGTGGTGATGACGCCGGCGCCGAAACCTTTCGGATAGCCCTGGCGCACCATGGCCGGCAGGATGATGGAACCGATTGCCACCACGGTGGCCGGCGAGGAGCCCGACACGGCCGCGAACAGCGCGCAGGCCAGCACGCCGGCCAGCGCCAGGCCGCCGTGCCAGTGGCCCACCATGGAGCTGGCGAAGTTGATCATGCGCCGCGCCACGCCGCCGTGGGTGAGGAAGTTGCCCGCCAGGATGAAGAACGGGATGGCCATGATCTCGAACTTCTCGATGCCGGTGAACAGCTTCAGCGCCACCGATTCGATCGGCACGTCGGTCATGGTGAACAGGAAGGTCAGTACTGTCAGGCCGAGCGAGATGGAGATCGGCATGCCGGTCAGCATCAGCGCCAGCAGCAGCACGAAAATAATCATGGCGTTCATGCTTTGGCTCCTTTTTCTTCAGCCTTCAGTTCGTCTTCCAGGCCCTCGACGTGCGAGTGGTCGTGTTTCGGCAGCTCGCCGGTGCGCACGAAGGCCACCATCACTTGCAGGAAGCGGAAGCACATCAGGTAGGAACCCAGCGGCACGGCCAGGTACACCAGCCACATCGGGATTTCCAGGTCGGCCGAGGTTTGCTCGGTGTGGCCGATTTCCCACACGAAGCTGGCGCCCAGCGTGCCGACGATGCCGGTAAACAGCGCGCCGGCCAGCAGGCCAAACACGACGAACTTGTTGCGCCATGGCGTGCTCATGCGGTTGATGATGACGTCCACGCCGACGTGGATGCCGGTGCGCACGCCGTAGGCGGCGCCGAACTTGGCCATCCACACGAACATGTAGATGCACAGCTCTTGCGCCCAGCTGGTGTTAATTTGGATCAGGGCGTCCTGCAGGCCGGGGATGGGCAGGCCCGCCAGGTAGCGGTGCACCACCGCCACGAAAATGATGAAGGTGGCCAGACCCATCAGGGTCGCGATCAGCCATTCTTCCAGGTGGTCCAGGAATTTCATGGTCGAGATCTTTCCAGAGAAAGAGGAATAGGAGAGGCGGGACGGCAGGACGCCGCCCCGCTACAGCCGGCTTACTTGGCGGCTTCTTTGTTGATGGCCTGGATCAGATCCTTGCCGATGCGGCCTTCCATGTCCTTCTGGACCGGCAGCAGCGCCTTGCGCCATTCGGCTTGTTCCTTGGCGCTCAGGTTGTAGATTTCGGTCTTGCCGGCCTTCTTGATGGCGTCCATGGCCATGTCGTTGTCGCGCTGGGCGATGGCTTTTTCAAACGTGGTGGCGTCGCGCATCGCCGTTTCCAGCGCGGTGCGGATGTCGGCCGGCAGGCCGTCCCAGAACTTCTTGTTGACGATGACGGCATAGCCCAGGTAGCCGTGGTCGGACACGGTCACGTGCTTCTGCACTTCATGCATCTTCTGGGTGTACATATTCGACGGCGGATTCTCGGTGCCGTCCACCACGCCGGTCTGCAGCGCCTGGTACACCTCGGAGAAGGCCAGCACCTGCGGGTTGGCGCCCAGCGTGCGCATCTGCGCGTCCAGCACCTTGGACGACTGGATGCGCATTTTCAGGCCCTTGAAGTCGGCCGGGGTGCGCAGCGGCTTGTTGGCCGACATCACCTTGAAGCCGTTGTCCCAGTACGCCAGGCCGGTGATGCCCTTGCTTTCCAGCTTCTTCAGCAAGCCCTTGCCGATCGGACCTTCGGTCACGTTGTACAGCGCGGTCTTGGTGGGGAAGATGTAAGGCAGGTCGAAGGCTTCGAATTCCTTCACGCCCAGCGGGCCGAACTTGGCCAGCGACGGCGCCAGCATCTGCACCGCGCCCAGCTGCAGCGCTTCCAGCTCTTCCTTGTCTTTGTACAGCTGGCTGTTCGGGTACAGCTCGACCTTCACGCGGCCATTGGTGGCTTTCTCGGCCAGTTGCTTGAAGCGTTCGGCAGCCTGGCCCTTCGGCGTGTCGGTCGCCACCACGTGGCTGAACTTGATAACGATAGGGGCTTGGGCGAAGGCGCTGAAGCTGGCGACGGCGCACAGCGCGGCCAGGGTGGCTTTCAATTTCATGTGAGGTCTCCCGAGGGGTTAAAGTACATTATTATGCTTACGTTAGCAGTTTGTAACAGTCGTAAGATACACGGCAACTGTGGAAAACCACAATAGCTGGCGACACCTGAAAGTTTGATGCTCCGCCCATGACCAAACCCGCCGACCGTCCGCCGCGCCTGCACTTTGCCAATCCGGTGCGCTGGCTGCTGCCGGTGGTGCTGGTGCTGTTCTTCCTGGCCGTGCTGATCTGGCTGCCCTGGCAGGCGCGCCAGATGGAAAGCAGCGAGCGCCAGGAGCAGCTGATCGCCGACACCTTGTGGGTGGAGCAGACCATCCGTTTCCAGCTCGGGCGCCACGAAGAAGCCATGCGCGGCCTGAGCGGCGAGATCGCCGCCGGCCACCTGAGCCCGGCACAATTGCACGCGCGGCTGGTACAACTGTTGCAAACTGGACACGAAATCCGCCGCGTCACCTGGGTCACGCCGGACGGCACGGTGGCCGCCACCAGCGACGGGAGCGGCACGCCGCAGGCCCAGGCCGGCCTGGGGCCGCACTCGCTGGCCGCCGCCGAGCACGCGCGGCGCGCCCGCAAGCCCATCTACAGCCAGCCCGAGATCCTGCCCGGCGGCACCAAACCCGGCCTGGACTACCACTACCCTATCTACAAGGGCGAGCAATACCTGGGCTCGCTGGTTGCGCACTACTCGCTGGCCACCGTGCTCGACGAGCTGGTGCCGTGGTGGTTCGCCCAGGACAACCAGATCACCCTGCTCGACCGCGACGACAAGGTGCTGGCGCGGCGCTCGGCGGCCGGCTCCGGCCACGGCGTCTACACCCACAAGCGCGCGCTGGACCTGCCCGGCACCACCGTCACCCTGCTCACCGACAGCGTGAAAAGCGAGCCGCGCCTGCTGCCCAACCTGCTGGTGGGCTCGGTGATCGCGCTGTCGCTGGCCTTGCTGTGGAGCTTGCTCGCGCTGTGGGGCCACATCTCGCGCCGCCTGGCCGCCGAAGGCGCGCTGCGCCAGCAGATGACCTTCCGCACGGCGATGGAAAACTCGCTGGTCACCGGCCTGCGCGCGCGCGACCTGGAAGGCCGCGTCACCTACGTCAACCCGGCCTTCTGCCAGATCGTCGGCTATCCGCCCGAAGAGCTGATCGGCAAGCTGCCGCCCATGCCCTACTGGGCGCCGGAAGCGATGACCGAATACCAGCACCGCTTTGCCGGCGTGCTGGCCGGCAACGTCACGCCGCAGTTCGAAACCATCTTCCAGCGCTCCACCGGCGAACGGGTGCCGGTGCTCATCTTCGAAGCGCCGCTGGTGGACAACAAGGGCCAGCAGACCGGCTGGATGGGCTCCATCCTCGACATCTCGGACCGCAAGCGCATCGAAGAGCTGAACCGGCAGCAGGAGCAAAAGCTGCAGACCAGCGCGCGCCTGGCCACCATGGGCGAGCTGGCGTCGATGCTGGCGCACGAGCTGAACCAGCCGCTGGCGGCCATCTCCAGCTACACCACCGGCGCGCTGAACGTGATGGCGCGCGCCGAGGATGCCGGCCAGCCGCTCGACTGCGGCCTGCTGCGCCCGGCGCTGCAGCAGGCCGGCGCCCAGGCGCAGCGCGCCGGGCAGATCATCCGCAGCGTGCACGAATTCGTCAAGAAGCGCGAACCGGAGCGGCGCGAAGTGGCGGTGCAGTCGCTGCTCGAAGGCATCGAAGCGCTGATCGAACTGCAGGCGCGGCAAAGCTATGTATCGCTGCACACCGACATCCCGGCCGCGCTGCCGCCGGTGCTGGCCGACCGCGTGATGATAGAACAGGTGCTGCTGAACCTGACGCGCAACGGCATCGAAGCGATGGCCCAAGTGCCGCCCGAGCGGCGCGTGCTGCGCGTGCGCGCCAGCCACGACGCGGCCGCCGCGCAGGTGGCGGTGGAAGTGATCGACCAGGGCCACGGCATCCCGGACGACGTGGCCGAGCGCCTGTTCGCGCCCTTCTTCTCCACCAAGGCCGAAGGCATGGGCATGGGTTTGAGCATTTGCCGCACCGCGATAGAATTCCATGGCGGCACGCTGATCCACAAGGCCAATCCGGCCGGAGGCACCATTTTCGTATTCACGCTGCCGGCCGCCGGCGCGCACTAAAACAACAGGGGACTTATATGCTGCATATTGTCGACGATGAAGCCGTCGTGCGCGACTCGCTATCCTGGCTGGCCTCGTCGCGCGCCATCCCCGCCACGGCCTACGCCAGCGCGGCCGATTTCCTGGCCTGGACCGAGCGCGCCGCCTTCGACGAACAGGGCGACTGCGTGCTGCTGGACGTGCGCATGCCCGACATCAGCGGCGTGGCCGTGTTCGACCAGCTGGCCGCGCGCGGCCTGACGCAGCGCCTGCCGGTGATCTTCCTGACCGGCCACGGCGACGTGCCGATGGCGGTGGACACGCTCAAGCGCGGCGCCTTCGACTTCTTCGAAAAGCCCTTCAACGACAACCAGCTGATGGACCGGGTGCAGGAAGGCCTGGCCAACTCGCGCCAGGCCAGCGCCGCGGCGGCCGTGCACGCGCGCCTGGCCACGCTGTCCACGCGCGAGCGCGAAGTGCTGGACCTGATCCTGGCCGGCAAGATGAACAAGGTAGTGGCCGACCAGCTCGGCATCAGCATGCGCACAGTCGAAGTCCACCGCGCCCACATCTTCGACAAGATGCAAGTCAAGACCGCCGTCGAACTGGCCGGCCTGCTCAAATAAGCCCGTCACCCGGGGTCAGATCCGGCATCACGCCACTCCCCCCGGGGTCAGATCCCACTCCCCCCGGGGTCAGATCCGGCATCACGCCACGGCCTCAACCGTAGGCGGCCGATACAGCCGAGCTCGTGGCGCGATGCCGGATCTGACCCCGGCTTGGGAACGCGGGGCGCTGGGTGGATGCGGGAGGCGGGCCTAGTTTGCGGCGCGGTGGCGGGCGAGCGCCCAGGCGACGTGTTCGCGTACCAGCGCCGAGGGGTGCTCGCGGCGCGACTCCAGCGCGGCCACGATGGCGGCATCGCCGCGCGCGCCGGCGGCGGCTGCGTTGCCCAGGCCGACCGCGAGATTGCGCAGCCACCGCTCGTGGCCGATGCGCCGGATCGGGCTGCCTTCCATCTTGCGGTTGAACTCGTCCTCGCTCCAGGCGAACAGTTCCACCATGCCGGCGCTGCCCAGGCCGTGCCGCTCGTCGAAGTCCGGCAGCGTGGCGCGCTGGGCGAATTTGTTCCAGGGGCAGGCGGTCTGGCAGTCGTCGCAGCCGTACACGCGGTTGCCGATCAGCGGCCGCATCGCTTCGGGGATGGCGTTCTTGAGCTCGATGGTCAGGTAGGAGATGCAGCGCCGCGCGTCCAGCCGCCCGGGGCCGAGGATGGCTTGCGTGGGGCAGGCGGTGATGCAGGCGCTGCACTGGCCGCAGTGCGCGCCGGTCGGCTCGTCCACCGGCAGCGGCAGGTCGACCAGGATTTCGCCCATGAAGAACATGGAGCCGGCGCTGCGGTTGAGCAGCAAGGTGTGCTTGCCGCGCCAGCCCAGGCCGGACTTTTCGGCCAGCGGCAGTTCCATCACCGGCGCCGAATCGGTGAACACGCGGTAGCCGAACTCGCCCACGGCGCCCTTGATGCGGTCGGCCAGCTGCTGCAGCCGTGCGCGCAGCACCTTGTGGTAGTCGCGCCCCCGCGCGTAGACGGAGATCACGGCCGCCGACGGGTCGGCGATGCGGGCCGCCTCGCGTTCGCGCCAGTCCTCGTCCAGCGAGGCGGGCAGGTAGTTCATGCGCGCGGTGATCACGCGCACCGTGCCGGGCACCAGCTCGTCCGGGCGTGCGCGCTTCATGCCGTGCGTTGCCATATAATCCATTTCACCGTGCATGCCGGCGTCCAGCCACGCTTGCAGGCCCGCTTCCTGGGCCGACAGGTCGATGTCGGCCACGCGCACTTCGGCGAAGCCCAGCTCGGTGCCCCACGCCTTGATGGAATGGACTAGTTCAGCTAAATTCAGGTCGGCAGGGGACATCGGCTTTACAATGCAACGGTCTACAACACCACATTTTATTCGATGCAGCACTTTAAATCCCACCTCCACGACGAAGCCGGCACCGCCGCCCTGGGCGCGGCCCTGTCGCGCGCGATCCTGCCGGGCATGGCGATCTATCTGCACGGCGACCTGGGCGCGGGCAAGACCGCCCTCACCCGCGCGCTGCTGCATGCGGCCGGGCACCAGGGCAATGTGAAAAGCCCGACCTACACGCTGTCCGAGCCGTACAGCGTGCAGCTGGAGGGCCGCGCGGTGAACGTGATCCACTTCGACCTGTACCGCATGAGCAGCCCGGAGGAATTCCTCGACGCCGGCTTCCGCGAGGACTTCAACGGCGAGAACATCTGCATCGTCGAATGGCCGGAGAAAGCCGACCCCGTGCTGCCGCCCCCGGACCTGCATGTATTCTTGGCTGTGGCTGGCGAGGGACGTGATGTAGAATTGCAAGCGTCCTCCGCTTTAGGTCTGTCATGCCTGCAACGCCTCAAATTCGCACCGAACATGTAAAGTCCCGCCATCGGCGCACGGTACTGAGGGCCGGCAGCGCGCTGCTGCTGTCCGTGATGGCGCCGCTGTCCGCACGCGCCGCGCAGATCCTGGCGGTGCGCGTCTGGCCCGCCGCCGACTACACCCGCGTCACGCTGGAGAACGATTCCAACCTGAAGGCCACCCACTTCATCGTCAAGGACCCGGAGCGCCTGGTGGTGGACATCGAAGGCCTGGAGCTCAATCCCACGCTGAAAACGCTGGTCGCCAAGATCCAGTCCAACGATCCGTACATCCGCCAGGTGCGCGTGGGCCAGAACCGGCCCAACGTGGTGCGGCTGGTGTTCGACCTGAAGGAGGAAATCACGCCGCAGGTGTTCGCGCTGGCCCCGGCCGGCCAGTACAAGCACCGCCTGATCTTCGACCTGTATCCGGTGAAGGCGGTCGATCCCATCGCGGCCATGATAGAAAAAGGCGACTGGAGCGACGCGCCCGCGCTGCCGCCGGGCGAGGCCATCGCCACCGCCCCGGCAACACCGGCAGCACAGGCAGCGCCGGCAAGCCCGCCCGCCCCCGGCGTGCCCGGCTCGCCCGGCACCGGGGTGCAGGCTACCCAGGCCACGCAAGCGGCGCAGGCCAAAGCCGAGGCGCGCGCCGAGATCAAGGCGGAAGCCAGGGCCGAAGCGGCCGCTCCCAAGACCGACATCGCCGCCGCGCAGCCGGAGGACAAGCATCCGCTGCCGCAAGCCAAGCCCCTGCCCGGCCAGAAGGTGGCGCGCATGATCACCATCGCGCTCGACCCGGGCCACGGCGGCGAGGACCCCGGCGCCATCGGCTCCAGCGGTTCGCGCGAAAAGGACATCGTGCTGGCCATCGCCAAGCGCCTGAAAGGCAAGCTGGAACAGCACCCTAACATCCGCGTCATGCTCACCCGCGACGGCGACTACTTCGTGCCGCTCGGCACCCGCGTGGACAAGGCGCGCAAGGTGCAGGCCGACCTGTTCGTCTCCATCCACGCCGACGCCTTCGTGCAGCCGTCCGCGCGCGGCTCGTCGGTGTTCGTGCTGTCCGAAAAAGGCGCCAGCTCCAGCGCCGCGCGCTGGCTGGCCAACAAGGAAAACGACGCCGACAACATCGGCGGCGTGAACGTGCAGGGCCAGGACAAGCAGCTCGCCAGCGTGCTGTTCGACCTGTCCACCACGGCCCAGATCAACGACAGCCTGAAGCTGGGCAAGGCCGTGCTGAGCGAAATCGGCGGCATCAACCGCCTGCACAAGGGTTCGGTCGAGCAGGCCGGCTTCGCGGTGCTGAAAGCGCCCGACATCCCCTCCATCCTGATCGAGACCGCCTTCATCTCCAACCCGGAGGAAGAAGCCCGCCTCAAGGACAACGACTACCAGGACAAGCTGGCCGACGCCGTCGTCAAGGGCATCCGCCAGTACTTCGCCAAAAACCCGCCGCTCGCCAAGAGCCGCATGACTTAAGCAAGGAAATCCATGATCAGCTACGTGACCCACGGCGACCTGCCGGCTATCCGCATCACCGCGCCGGACGGCGCCCAGGCCACCGTGGCGCTGTACGGCGCCCACCTGCTGTCCTGGAAGACCGCCGACGGCAAGGAGCGCCTGTTCCTGAGCGCATGCTCGCCGCTGGACGGCAGCGCGGCCATCCGCGGCGGCGTGCCGGTGATCTTCCCGCAATTTTCCACGCGCGGCGACGGCCAGCGCCACGGCGTGGCGCGCCTGTCGCACTGGCGCCTGGGCCAGCATGGCACTGATACCAACACGGACACGGGCGGCGTGTACGCCGAATTCGAGCTGACGCAGGAGGACGTGCCGCCGGTGCTGGCCACAGGCTGGCCGCACGACTTCGCGCTGCGCCTGCGCTTCACGCTGCAAGGCAATACGCTGCAGATGCGCTTCAACGTGCGCAATACCGGCGACCAGGACTTCACCTTCGCCAGCGCGCTGCACACCTACTACGCGGCCGGCGACTTCCTGAAAACCTCGCTGCACGGCCTGGAACAAGGCCCGATCGAATTCGGCCCGCCGCTGGATAACATCTATGCGGCAGGCCCGGAACTGGCGCTGCGCACGGCCGACAGCACGCTCGCGCTGCGGCAGCAGGGTTTCACGGAATGGGTGGTGTGGAATCCGGGCGCGGACAACGCGGCCAAGCTGACCGACATGGCGGACCATGAGTGGCGCGAGTTCCTGTGCATCGAACCTGCGCGCGTGGACAAGCAGGTGTTGCGGGCGGGCGCTGAATGGACCGGCTTGCACACGATCGCGGTGGCGCGGTGATGCGCCGGGCGGCGGCTTACGCGGGCGCCGCCCGCTAAGCCGCCCTACAGGGATTCTTTGATGATGCGGCCGGAGGCCGGCTGCACGGGGCGCGCGTTGAGGGGATACAGGCGGCTGAACAGCGCCATCTGCGCCGGCGAGGCCTGCACCGGTTCCTTCATCACCAGCCACAGCACGTTCTCGGTGCAGGGCGGCTCACTGATCGACCCCATATAGGTGAAGTAGTCGCGCCGCTGCGGCAGCAGGTCGTTCGGGTCGAGCACGATGGACGGCGAGGTCACGTCGCCCTTCTCCAGCGGCAGGTTGTTCCACACGGTCTGGATGGCCGGCTGCGGCTTGCCGCGCTCGAGCAGCAGCGCCAGCACGGCCAGGCGGCCCTCGCCGTCCTTGTGCACCAGGTGCATCACCATTTCGTAGCCCTTGCCGTTGATGCGTTCCTCCGACGGGCGGTGGAAGTGGAACTGCACCAGCTCGTACATGCGGTTGCCCACGTTGAGGAAATTGCCCCCGCCCATGGTCACCTGCACGGTCTTGCCGTTGTCCTGCACGTTGAAGGCGGACGGACGGTAATCGAAGCCGATCTGCTCCAGGTCCACCTTCATGCCGTCGCGGATGTCGATCGGCGACTGGCGGTTGCCGGTGCTGCACTTGGCCCAGTCCGCGTTGATCTTGCTCCAGTTGGCCGGGCCGAATTCGCCCTCGTAGGCCCAGTGGGTGCCGTTGGCGCGCGGCGGCGGCGTGGCGGCGATTTTCGCGGCCTTGGCGGCGGCTTCCTTCTTGGCCTTGGCGGCGGCGGCCGCGCGCGCGGCCTGGTTGGCGCGCATCTGCGCCAGGCGCTCGGCGATCTTGGCCGACAGTTCCGCTTCCGCCTGTTCTTCGCGTTCGCGCTCGCTCAGCTTGGGTGCGGCCGGGGCCTTGGCGCCCGGCTTGGCCGCCGCGCCCGCGCTGCCGCTGGCCGAACCGGCGGCGCCGCCGCCGCTGCCGATAGGCTGCGGATTGGACGGACGGATATTGGTGATATTGGCCTGCGCCAGTTTGGTCAACGGCGGCGCATAGGGCGGCGGATCGGCGGCGCCCGCCGCCGCAATGGCGAGCCAGCTGGCACTGAAGGCGATCAGGTTACGCATGGGAGTCCAGGGATGAGAAATGCATACCTGGTTTAACGGTTGCACAGGGGGAAAACTTGAGCTGTGCAGGACGAAATCAGCCGCCGCCTTGCGCAGCGGCTGTTATTGCAATCGATAAGCTTAGCGGCCCAGCACGCGGCGGCCCAGCTTCCAGACGCCGCCCAGCGCCAGCGGCACGATGGCCGCGCACACGCCCACCATGACGATGGTGGTCAGGTGGTCGCGCACCACCGGCATGTTGCCGAACAGATAACCACCCACCGTCAGCGACACCACCCACGCGACGGCGCCGGTGACGTTGTACATCTGAAAACGGCTGAAAGTCATGTCCGACACGCCGGCCACGAACGGCGCGAAGGTGCGCACCACGGGAACGAAGCGGGCCAGGATGATGGTCTTGCCGCCATGCTTTTCAAAGAATTCATGCGTGCGGTGCAGCGCGTCCTTGTTCAGCCAGCGGTAGTCGTGCGTAAACACCCGTTGCCCGATGGCCTCGCCTATCCAGTAATTGACCGTGTTGCCGGTGACGGCCGCCGTGATCAGCAGCGCTATCAGCACCGGCAGGTTCATCTGCCCGGTGGCGCACAGCGCGCCGGCGATGAACAGCAGGGTGTCTCCCGGGAAGAAAAACAGCACGACCAGGCCTGTTTCACTAAAGATAATGAAGAACAGCACTGCATAGACCCAAATACCGTACTGGGCAATCAGCGTATCCAAGGTCTTGTCGACATGCACCAGCATGTCCAGTAATTGCATGAAATCCATAAAAATCCTGAGAGGTAGCGCCGGAATCATACACCACGCGGAGCAGTGCAAGATCGTAGTCACGGTTAAATTTTGCCCCTGGATAGTATGGGGCCGCTTGCCGGTATTACAATTCTCGCACCCATAATCAGGAGATGAATTGATGCATGCGTACAACGTAACGAAAAAGGCGCTGGCGATCCCGGCGCTGGCATTGCTGTTCAGCCAGGCGTCCGCCGAGCCGGCCAACCCGCCCAAGCCCACCGTCGCCGACGTCATCAAAGCCTCCAATCCCACGGAATGGCGCCCGCTGGACCCAGAACACACGCTGTACATGGACTTGCCCACCGGCCGCGTGGTGATCGAGCTGGCGCCCGCCTACGCGCCGGCGCACGACGCCAACATCCGCGCCCTGGCGCGCGAGCACTACTTCGACGGCCTGGCCATGCTGCGTTCGCACGACAATTACGTGGCCCAGTGGGGCGACCCGGACGAGAAAAACCCGCGCCCCTTCAAGACCGCCAAGGCCAAGCTGCCCGGCGAGTTCACCGTGCCGATGAGCAACGACAAACAATTCACGCTGCTGCCCGACCGCGACGGCTACGCCGCCCAGGTGGGCCACTCGAACGGCTTCCCGTCCGCGCGCGACCCGAAAACCGGGCGCGCCTGGCTGGCGCACTGCTACGGCATGGTGGGCGTGGGGCGCGACGTGGACAGCGACAGCGGCAACGGCAGTTCGCTGTACGCGGTGACCGGCCACGCGCCGCGCCACCTGGACCGCAACATCACCGTGGTCGGCCGCGTCGTGTCCGGCATGCCGCTGCTGTCCTCGCTGCCGCGCGGCACCGGCGCGCTCGGCTTCTACGAGAAGCCCGAGCAGCAGATGCCGATCAAGTCCGTGCGGCTGGCGGCCGACGTGCCCGAAGCGGAGCGCGTCAAGCTCGAAGTGATGCGCACCGACTCGGCCAGCTTCAAGGCCGTGGCCGAAGCCCAGCGCAACCGGGGCGGCCCATGGACCAAGGTCCCGGCCGGCTACATCGAGCTGTGCAACGTCACCATTCCCGTCCGCGAGATCGGCAAGTAAGCGGGCAGGCCGGGGTCAGGCCGCCCGGACTGACCCCGGGGCTTGCCCCCGGTTTATAATCACGCCATGAACGCTCCCGCCCCGCTCCGTCCCATCCAGGCCCTGCCCGACCAGTTGATTTCCCAGATCGCCGCAGGCGAGGTGGTGGAAAGGCCGTCGGCCGTGGTCAAGGAATTGCTGGAAAACGCGCTTGACGCGGGCTCCACCCAGATCACCGTGCGGCTGGAGGAAGGCGGCGTGAAGCGCATCGCCATCACCGACAACGGCCGCGGCATCGCGCCCGAGCAGATGCCGCTCGCGCTGGCGCGCCACGCCACCTCCAAGATCGCCTCGCTGGACGACCTGGAAAACGTGCACACGCTGGGCTTCCGGGGCGAGGCGCTGGCGTCCATCGCCTCGGTGGCGGCCGTCACGCTCACCTCGCGCACGGCCGACGCGGCCCACGCTTGGGAAATCACCGGTTCGCACCTGGGCACCGTCACGCCGTCCTCCGGCGCGCACGGCACCACCATCGACGTGCGCGACCTGTATTTCAACACGCCCGCGCGCCGCAAGTTCTTGAAATCCGAGCAGACCGAATTCGGCCACTGCGCCGACGTGGTGCGCCGCATCGCGCTGGCGCGGCCGGACGTGTCGTTCTCGCTGTCGCACAACGGCAAGACCGTGGACCACTGGATGGTGGGCGAGATGGCCAAGCGCAGCGCGCAGATCCTGGGCGAGAACTTCGCCACCGCGCGCCTGCCCATCGACGAAAGCGCCGGCCCGCTGCGCATCCACGGCTACGCCGGCCTGCCCACCGCCTCCAAGGCGCGCGCCGACGGCCAGTTCTTCTACGTGAACGGCCGCTTCGTGCGCGACAAGGTGCTGATGCACGCCGTGCGCGCGGCCTACGAGGACGTGCTGCACGGCGACCGCTTCCCGTCCTATGTGCTGGCGCTCGACCTGGACCCGGCGCTGGTGGACGTGAACGTGCATCCGTCCAAGATCGAAGTGCGCTTCCGCGACAGCCGCGCGGTGCACCAGTTCGTCTTCCACGCGGTGCAGCGCGCGCTGGCGCAGACCTCGGCCACCTCGCACGGCAGCGTGCCCTCGCCCCTGCCCGCGGCGGACGGCCTGACCGCCACCACGCCGTGGCGTCCGCAAGAGCAGACCTCGTTCGGCTCCATCCTCAACCCCGACTACCAGCCGACCTTCTCGGCCTCGCCGTTCGGCCAGCCGCAGCGCCAGTTCGGCGATGCCGGCGGCGTCGCCCAGAGCACGGAGCGCTACGGCGCGCTGTTTAGCGGTGGCAGCGCCTTCGGCGCGCGCGCCAGCTACGGCGTGGACGGCGGCGAAAGCGGCGACGGCTCGGGCGGCGGCATCGGCGTCAATGGCGCCGGTCCCGGCTTCGGCGGCATCGGCGGCGGCATGTCCGGCAGCGGCTACGCCGTGCCGCAGGCCACGCCCTATATTGCCTCCTCCGCCGCCATGGCCGCCGAAGAGTTCCCGCTCGGCTTCGCGCTGGCGCAGCTGCACGGCATCTACATCATGGCGCAGAACAGCAAGGGCCTGGTGCTGGTGGACATGCACGCCGCGCACGAGCGCATCCTGTACGAGCAGCTGAAGAACGCGCTGGACGCGCAAGTGTCCGGCCAGGACATGCAGGTGCAGCAGCTGCTGATCCCCGTCACCTTCTACGCCGACGCGGTGGAAGTGGGCACCGCGCAAGAGCACCAGGAAACCCTGCAGCAGCTGGGCTTCGACATCGCCGCCCTGTCCCCGACCACGCTGGCGGTGCGCACCGTGCCCGCGCTGCTGAAGAACGCCGACGCCCAGACCCTGGCGCGCGACGTGCTGCGCGACGTGCGCGAATTCGGCGGCTCGCGCGTGCTGATCGAGCGCCGCAACGAGCTGCTCGGCACCCTGGCCTGCCACACCGCCGTGCGCGCCAACCGCATCCTCTCGGTGCAGGAAATGAACGCCCTGCTGCGCCAGATGGAAAGCACCGAACGCGCCGACCAGTGCAACCACGGCCGCCCGACCTGGGTGCAGGTGGAAATCAACGCGCTGGACAAGCTGTTCCTGCGCGGCCAGTAATCAAGATACGCATCATGACGCAAGCAATCAACGAGGCAACAGCGAAACCGCTGGCCGTGGCCATCATGGGCCCCACCGCCAGCGGCAAGACCGCCGCCGCGCTGGCCATCGCCCAGCAGATCCCGTGCGAAATCATCTCCGTCGATTCGGCGCTGGTGTACCGCGGCATGGACATCGGCACCGCCAAGCCCACGCGCGCAGAGCGCGCCGCCGCGCCGCACCACCTGATCGACATCATCGACCCGCTCGACTCCTACTCGGTGGCCCAGTTCCGCAACGACACGCTGCGCCTGGTAGACGAGATCGTCGCGCGAGGCAAGCTGCCCTTGCTGGTGGGCGGCACCATGCTGTACTTCAAAGGCCTGGCCGACGGCCTGGACGACCTGCCCGGCGCCGACCCGGCCCTGCGCGCCGCACTGGAGGACGAAGCGGCGCGCGACGGCTGGCCCGCCATGCACGCGCGCCTGGCGCAGCAGGACCCGGCCACCGCCGCCCGCCTGGCGCCCAACGACGCGCAGCGCATCCAGCGCGCGCTGGAAATCATCGCGCTGAGCGGCAAGCCCATGTCCGAGCTGCTGGCGCTGCGCGAGAAGACCGAGCTGCCGTTCGAGCTGCTGTCGTTCGCGCTGGAGCCGTCCGACCGCGCCGTGCTGCACGAGCGCATCGCGCGCCGCTTCGACCTGATGCTGCAGGAAACCGAAGACGGCAGCCTGATCACCGAAGTGGAGCAGCTGCGCCGGCGCGGCGACCTGCATCCCGGCCTGCCGTCCATGCGCTGCGTGGGCTACCGCCAGGCGTGGGAGTACCTGGACGGCAGCATCGACTTCAAGACCATGCGCGAGACCGGCATCATCGCCACGCGCCAGCTCGCCAAGCGCCAGCTGACCTGGCTGCGCGCCATGCCCGGCCGCGTGGCCATCGATTGCCTGGCGCCGGACGCGGCCGGCACCATGCTGGCCGCGATCCAAAAAGTTATGCAGGCGACATCAAAAACGGCTCAACAGCAAAATATTTAGGCGCTTTCCTTGACAGCCCCTCGCCCAAACCGCGATAATGCTGGCCGTTGCGGTGATATAGCTCAGTTGGTTAGAGCACAGCATTCATAATGCTGGGGTCGATGGTTCAAGTCCATCTATCACCACCAACCGTTCGGTGATATAGCTCAGTTGGTTAGAGCACAGCATTCATAATGCTGGGGTCGATGGTTCAAGTCCATCTATCACCACCAGGATACGTCAGAAAAGCCCTGCCCCGGAAACGGCGCAGGGCTTTTTTGTTGACTTCTTAAATGCGACGATTATAATCACATTTAATTGAAGTGTGCATATGCACATTTTGTCGAGAGATAGTCCTCAACATTAAGGAAAACACATCATGATGCTCCGACCTACCATCGCCATGCTGGCCAGCGCCGGCCTTGCCGCCGCCGTCCTGAGCGGCTGCGGCGACGCCAACAGCAAGCCCGCGGCCGGCGATGCCGCCGCCAAGGGCGCGCCCATCACCGCCGCCGTCGTGCTGGAAAAACCGGTGACCGAGACGCAGGAATTTTCGGGCCGCCTGGAAGCCATCGAGCGGGTGCAGATCCGCTCGCGCGTGGCCGGCTACATCACGGCGGTGAACTTCCAGCCCGGCAGCAAGGTGAAAAAAGGCCAGGTGCTGTTCGTGATTGACACCCGCCCCTTCCAGGCGGAAGCCAACCGCGCCGAAGCAGCCGCCCATGCGGCCAAGGCCAAGGCGGAACTGGCGCGGCTGGAACTGTCGCGCGCCGAGAAGCTGCTGGCCGATAAAGCCATCGCCCAGCGCGAGTACGACGAGCGCGCCTCCAGCCTGAAGGAACTGGATGCCAACGCGCGCGCCGCGCTGGCCCAGGCCGACAATGCCAGGCTGAATCTGGGCTACACGCAGGTGACCGCGCCCATCGACGGCCGCGTGAGCAAGGCCGAGATCACGGTGGGCAACCTGATCGATCCTTCCGCCGTGCTCACTTCCGTGGTTTCGGACGACAAGATCTACGCCAGCTTCGACGGCGACGAATCGACCTACCTGAGCGTGGGCGCGCGGGCGCACGGCGGCCAGCCGGTGAAAGTGCGCATCGGGCTGGCCAGCGAGACCGGCTTCCCGCACGAGGGCAAGCTGGAATTCGTCGACAACCAGCTGGACACGCGCACCGGCGCCGTGCGCATGCGCGCCGTCCTCGCCAACAGCGACAACCTGCTGGTGCCAGGCCTGTTCGCCAAGGTGCAGCTGGAAACCAGCAGCGCGGCGCAGTCCAAGGCAGCCACGGTGCTGATCAAGGAAGAAGCCATCGGCACGGACCAGAGCCGCAAATTCGTCTACGTGGTCACCCCCGACAGCAAGGCCGAGTACCGCCAGGTGACGCTGGGCCAGACCGTGGACGGCTTGCGCATCGTGCGTTCCGGCCTGAAGGCGGGCGAGAAGATCGTGGTCAACGGCCTGCAGCGCGTGCATCCCGGCGCGCCGCTGTCGCCGCAGCTGGTGGACATGGTGGACGGCCAGGCCGGCGCCAAGGTCGCAGCGCTGTCCGCCCCGGCAACTGCTGCCGCGAAAGGCAACTGATCATGAACTTCTCACGCTTCTTCGTGGACAAGCCGATCTTCGCAGCGGTGCTGTCCATTATC
This sequence comes from Pseudoduganella sp. UC29_71, assembly GCF_042693265.1. Lineage (NCBI taxonomy): Bacteria > Pseudomonadati > Pseudomonadota > Betaproteobacteria > Burkholderiales > Oxalobacteraceae > Pseudoduganella > Pseudoduganella sp. UC29_71. The sequence continues at coordinate 5,006,020 of NZ_CP170549.1, forward strand.
GTGTTCGTGGCCGGCCTGATTTCGATCTTCAAGCTGCCCATCTCCGAATACCCCAACGTGGTGCCGCCCTCGGTGGTGGTGACGGCCCAGTACCCCGGCGCCAACCCCAAGGTGATCGCCGAAACGGTGGCCGCGCCGCTGGAAGAGCAGATCAACGGCGTGGAGCACATGATCTACATGTCCTCGCAGAACACGTCCGACGGCGCGCTCAAGCTGACCGTGACGTTCAAGATCGGCACCAACATCCAGCAGGCTGAAACCGAAGTGCAGAACCGCGTGCAGCGCGCGCTGCCGCGCCTGCCGGAGGAGGTGCGCCAGATCGGCGTGACCACGGTGAAGACTTCGCCCAACCTGACCATGGTGGTGCACCTGGTCTCGCCGGACAAGAGCTACGATGAACTCTACCTGCGCAACTACGCGGTGCTGAACGTGAAGGACCAGCTGGCGCGCATCCCCGGCATGGGCCAGGTGAACATCCTCGGCTCGGGCGACTACGCCATGCGCATCTGGCTCGACCCGCAAAAGGTCGCCGCGCGCAACATGACCGCCACCGACGTCACCAACGCCATCCGCGAGCAGAACGTGCAGGTGGCCGCCGGCGTGGTGGGCGCCTCGCCCAGCAAGGACAGCGAATTCCAGCTGACGCTCAACACGCAGGGCCGCCTGAAGAGCGAAGAGGACTTCGGCAACATCATCGTGCGCACCAATGAAAACGGCGCGCTGACGCGCCTGCGCGACGTGGCCCGCATCGAACTGGGTTCCGGCTCCTACGCGCTGCGCGCGCTGCTGGACAACAAGCCGGCGGTGGCGCTGGCCATCTTCGCGTCGCCTGGCGCGAACGACCTGCAACTGTCGGCCGACGTGCGCGCCAAGATGGCGGAGCTGAGCAAGGAATTCCCGCAGGGCGTGGAATACAGCGTCGCCTACGACCCCACGCAGTTCGTGCGTGAATCCATCAAGGCCGTGATCCACACGCTGTTCGAGGCGATTGCGCTGGTGGTGCTGGTGGTGATCGTGTTCCTGCAAACCTGGCGCGCGTCCATCATTCCGCTGCTGGCCGTGCCGGTATCGGTGGTGGGCACTTTCGCCGTGATGCTGGGCTTCGGCTTCTCCATCAACACGCTCACGCTGTTCGGGCTGGTGCTCGCCATCGGCATCGTGGTGGACGACGCCATCGTGGTGGTGGAAAACGTGGAGCGCAATATCGCCAACGGACTGACGCCGCGCGCGGCCACCGTGCAGGCGATGAAGGAAGTGAGCGGCCCCATCATCGCCATCGCCCTGGTGCTGTGCGCCGTGTTCGTGCCGATCGCCTTCGTGCCCGGCCTCACCGGCCAGTTCTACCGCCAGTTCGCGCTGACCATCGCCATCTCCACCGTGATCTCGGCATTCAGCTCGCTGACGCTGGCGCCCGCCCTGTCGGCTGCGCTGCTGCGCCCGCACAACGCGCCGAAAGACGCGCTGACGCGCGGCATGGACAAGGTCTTCGGCCGCTTCTTCAACTGGTTCAACGGCTTCTTCGGCCGCGCTTCGCACAAGTATGAAGGTGGCGTGAAAGGCGTGCTGGCGCGTAAATCGCTGTCGGTGGGCTTCTACCTGGTGCTGGTGGCATTGGCCGCCGTGATGTTCAAGGTGGTGCCGGCCGGCTTCGTGCCGTCGCAGGACAAGGGCTACCTGGTCGGCTTCGCGCAGTTGCCGGACGCGGCATCGCTGAATCGCACCGAGGCCGTCATCCGCCGCACCGCCGATATCGCGCTGGGCGTGCCGGGCGCGCGCAACACCGTGGCTTTCCCCGGCCTGTCGGTCAACGACCTGACCAACGCGCCCAACTCCGGCATCGTGTTCGTCGGCGAACTGGCGCCGGAGACCCGCAACACCAAGGAAACCAGCGGCCCGGGCATCGCGGCTGAAATCAACAAGCGCGCCGGCGTGATCCAGGATGCGTTCGTGCGCGTGTTCCCGCCGCCCCCGGTGAACGGCCTGGGCACCATCGGCGGCTTCAAGATGATGGTGGAAGACCGTGGCAACCTTGGCTACGACGCGCTGTACGAAGCCACGCAAAAGCTGGTGGAAAAGGCGCGCGCGGCACCCGAGCTGGCGGGCGTGTTCTCCGGCTACCAGATCAATGTGCCGCAGCTGTACGCGGACATCGACCGCGACAAGGCCAAGCAGCTCGGCGTGCCGCTGGCGACCATCTACCAGACCTTGCAGATCAACCTCGGTTCGCTGTACGTGAACGACTTCAACCAGTTCGGCCGCACCTACCAGGTGCGCGTGCAGGCCGATGCGCAGTTCCGTTCGCACGTGGAGGACGTGGCGCAACTGAAGGTCCGCAGCGACAAGGGCGAGATGATTCCGCTGTCCTCGCTGATGCGCATCACCGACAGCTACGGCCCGGACCGCGTGCAGCGCTTCAACGCCTATGCGGCGGCGGACGTGAACGCAGGCCCGGCGCCGGGCTATTCCTCCGGCCAGGCGCAAGCTGCGCTGGAGCGCATTGCGCAGGAGACGCTGCCGAAAGGCGTGGCGTATGAATGGACCGAACTGACCTACCAGAACATCCTGGCCGGGAATACCCTGGTCTATGTGTTCCCGCTGTGCGTGCTGCTGGTGTTCCTGGTGCTGGCCGCGCAGTACGAGAGCTGGACGCTGCCGCTGGCGGTGATCCTGATCGTGCCGATGTCCATCATGAGCGCGCTGATCGGCGTGAAGCTGACCGCCGGCGACAACAATATCTTCACGCAGATCGCGCTGTTCGTGCTGGTGGGCCTGGCGTCCAAGAACGCCATCCTGATCGTGGAGTTTGCCAGGGAACTGGAGCACCACGGCCGCACCGTGCTGCAAGCGGCGCTGGAAGCGTGCCGCCTGCGCCTGCGCCCCATCCTGATGACGTCCATCGCCTTCATCATGGGCGTGCTGCCGCTGGTGTTCTCGCACGGCGCCGGCGCGGAGATGCGCCACGCGATGGGCGTGGCCGTCTTCGCCGGCATGCTGGGCGTGACCCTGTTCGGCCTGTTCCTCACGCCGCTGTTCTACGTGCTGTTGCGCACCCTGGCCAAGAAACTGGAAAGCAAGCGCGCAACGGCCATCGCCGAACGCGACGCGGAAGATGCGCTCCTTGCGCCCGCCAGCGCGGCCCCTACCCTGGAAGGACATTGATATGAAAACGATAGCCAAACCCGCAACGCTGCGATTTGCGCCCGTGCTGGCGCCGCTGGCCGCCTTGCTGCTGAGTGCCTGCGCCGCGCCCGCGTTCAAGCAGCCCGACATCGCCGTGCCGGCGGCATTCAAGGAGGCGCCGGCCGGCGCGGCACGCGGCGCGCCATCGATCGCGCAGGCGGCGGGAGCACGGGCTGGCTCGGCAGCCACGGCGGAAGGCGTGCTGACCGCCGCCGACGGCAGCCAGTGGCGGCCCGCCCGCGCGGCCGAGCAGCAGCCGCGCGGCGAATGGTGGCGGGCCTTCAACGACCCGGCGCTGAACGCGCTGATCGCCGAGGCCACGCGCAACAACGCCAGCCTGGCCGGCGCCACGGCGCGCGTGAAGCAGGCGCGCGCCATCGCCGGCATCGCCGAGGCGGACCGCATGCCACAAGTGGGCGTGAACGTGGGCGCGCAGCGCGCCCTGCCCTCGCCCACGCAGGCCGGCCAGCCGGCGGGTACGCCGATGTCGCCGCAAACCAGCTACACCGCCAGGCTGACAGCCAGCTACGAGGTGGACCTGTTCGGCCGCGTGTCCTCCAACGTGGCAGCGGCGCACAACGACGCGGCCACGGCGGAAGCCACCTACCGCTCGGTGCTGCTGGCCCTGCAGGCCGACGTGGCACAGACCTATTTCCGCCTGCGCGCCACCGACGCCGAGCTGGACACCCTGGCGCGCACCGTGCAGACGCGGGAAGAAAACGTGAAGGTGAACCAGCGCCGCTTCGACCTGGGCGACATCGGCGAGTTCGACCTGGCGCGCGCCAAGACCGAGCTGTCCTCCACGCGCGCCGAGGCCATCGGCCTGCAGCGCCAGCGCGCCGCCACCGAGCACGCGCTGGCGGTCCTGCTGGGCAAGCCAGCGGCCGACTTCACTGCCGGCGCCAGTCCGCTGCTGGAGGCGGCGCTGATGCCGGTGATCCCGGCGGGGCTGCCGTCCGCGCTGCTGGAGCGGCGGCCGGATATCGCCGCCGCGCAGCGCGCCATGGAAGCGTCCAACGCCCGCATCGGCGTGGCGCGCGCCGCCATGTTCCCGGCGCTGAACATCGGCGCCTCGGGCGGCGGCGTGGGCGGCGCGTTCTCGGACGTGTTCAAGATCAGCAGCCGCTCCTGGCTGCTGGGTGCCTTGCTGTCCGCGCCGCTGATCGACGGCGGCCGCAACAAGGCCAACGTGGCGCGCAGCGAAGCGGTGCTGGACGAGGCGGTGGCGGCGTACCGGCAAAGCGTGCTGGTGGCGTTTGCCGAGGTGGAGGACAACCTGGCGGGCCTGCGCATCCTGGACGGCCAGGCGGGACAGATCGAGGACGCCGTGGTGTCGGCGCGCCGCTCGGCCGAGCTGGCGCAGAAGCTGTACGACGCGGGACGTTCCAGCTACCTGGAACTGCTGGACGCGCAGCGCAACCTGGCGGCGGTGGAGCGCACGGCGGTGCAGCTGCGCGGCAACCGCGCCGTTACCACCGTGGCGCTGATCCGGGCGCTGGGCGGAGGATGGGGGTGATACGCAGGCGCAGCGGGTCAAAAGTCGGAAGCGACGTAGGGCGGGTTAGCGGCGCAGCCGCCGCGTAATCCGCCGCACCGCCGCCCCCCACCTAAGGTACACTTGCCGCTGAAAGTCAGGCTGAAAGCTCTACCATGTCACAGAAGAACGTACAATTTACCGTCGCCGCCCACGTGGCCGCCGTGCTGGGCTACCAGTACGGCGAAGAGGTCACTTCCGCCAAGGTGGCCGGCAGCGTCAACGCAGAACCCACCTTCGTGCGCCGCTCGATCGCCAAGCTGGTCAAGGCCGGCATCGTCAACGCCACGCGCGGCAAGAACGGCGCATGCACGCTGGCGCGCCCGCCGGAAACCATCTCGCTGCTCGACATCTACCGCGCCAGCGAAGCCCCCGCCACCTTTGCCATCCACGGCTACCAGGTGCAGCCGCTGTGCCCCATCAGCGACCATATCAAGGACAGCATGGCCGCCGTGCTGGACGACGCCCAGGCCGGCTTCGAGGCCCGCCTCGCCACGCGCTCGCTGGCCGAGCTGGTGGCAGACATCCGCGAAAGGGATCACGCATGAGCAGCCAGCCAGCCGATCTCGACACGCCGCAGTGCCACTGCTTCGCGCTGCGCCAGGCGGCGCGCTACGTGAGCATGCTGTATGACCGCCATCTGGCGCCATCCGGCCTGGCCACATCGCAATACAGCCTGCTGGCGGTAATCCACGCCTATCCCGGCATCGGTATGCAGCAGCTGTCCGAGCGCATGGTGATGGACCGGACCAGCCTGGTGCGCGCCATCAAGCCGCTTGCGCGCGACGGCTACGTGCAGCAGGCACCGGACCCGGACAATAGCCGCAAGCTGGTGTTCTCGCTGACCGCCGCCGGCGACGCTAAATTCAAGGAGGCCCACGCCTGCTGGGTGCAGGCCCAGGCCGAATATGAAGCCGGCGTGGGGGCCGGGCGGGCCGCCAAACTCCGCGCCGAACTGCGCGCGCTCACTCAGAACGGTTTGTAAGGCAGGAATTTGCCGTCCAGCGTGATGATGGCGCGCGAGCCGCCTTCGGGGTCGTCCACTTTCTGGATATCCATCTTGAAATTGATGGCGCTGATGATGCCGTCGCCAAACTGCTCGTGCACCAGCGCCTTGAGCGTGGTGCCGTACACCTGCACCATTTCGTAGAAGCGGTAGATGGTGGGGTCGGTCGGCACGCCGCCCGGGATGCTGCCGCGCAGCGGGATAGTCTGCAGCAGCGCCGCCGCTTCCGCGTCCAGGCCTAGCCGCTCGGCCACCGCCAGCGCGGCGTCCTTCGGCAGCGCGTGCTGCCCCAGCAGGGCCGCCGTCACATACGGCACGCTCAGGCCCGTGCCAGCGGCCAGCTGCGCCCACGTCAAATCCTTCATTGCCTTGGCGGTGACTATCCGGGCGCTGAGCGCCATGTGCGCGTCCTGCGTATGGGTCGATTGCAGCATGGTGGTTCCTTTCAAAGGTTGAAGGCTGGGTTCCTTTCGGGATGCAACTACCGTGCCACATTTTTTGCACCAATTTGCGCCAGCGCGGAGCGCCTGTGGCTGGCCAATGTACTGAACCAGCACCGCGCGCAGATCCTGCCCATGCTGGGAGGACAGGCCGGCGGCAACGCGCGCGCACTGCTGGGCAACGACGCCGCCATGCGCACGCTGGCCATCTATTCCTACGCCCTGCTCCCCGGATTGGTGCGGCTCACCGTGAAAGAGCCAGTCTTCATCGATTTCGTGCTGAACAACCGTGACAAGATCCTGGAGCGGCTGCTGGTACAGTAGCGGGATGGACAAATCCGAACTGACCGGCTGCATCGCCTTCCTGCAGGAGGCCGAGCGGCTCAAAAACGTGCTGCGCAGCGCGCACACTTCCGAAGGCCGGCGCGAGAGCACGGCGGAACACAGCTGGCGCCTGGCGCTGTTCGCCATGCTGCTGGAAGACGAGCTGCCCGGGCTGGACTTCGCGCGCATTCTCAAGATGTGCGTGATCCACGACCTGGGCGAGGCGATCCACGGCGATATCCCGGCCATCCACCAGACGCCCGGTGCGCCGGACAAGTCGGCGCGCGAGCGGGAGGACTTGCAGACGCTGGCCGCGCCGCTGCCGGAGCGCTTGCGCGCGCAATTGCTGTCGCTGTGGGACGAGTACGACAACGCGGCTTCGCCCGAGGCGCGCATCGTCAAGGGCCTGGACAAGCTGGAGACCATGATCCAGCACAACCAGGGCATGAACCCGGCCGACTTCGATTACGCTTTCAACCTGGGCTACGGCACCATGCACACGGCGCGGCACCCGCTGCTGGCAGCGCTGCGCGAGATGGTGGATGAGGTGACGCGGGAGCGCGCGCTCGGCGGCTTACGCGCTCCGCGCTAAGCCACCCTACGGCCCGTAGGGCGGGGTAGGCGCAGCCGTAACCCGCCAAACCAGGCGTAAAACTTGCTAGTAACCCCACGACTACGCTACCTGGGACTGCAAAATGCCGGTGTCTGCACCAAAAACGGGCGTGGCCGATCAGGAACCGCCGCAGCGCATCGTCAAAATCCGCCGCGACTACAACACCTGGGTGGCCAACGAGACCATCGAAGACTACGCGCTGCGCTACACGCCGCGCTCCTTCCGCAAGTGGTCGGTGTTTCGCGTATCGAACACCGCCTTCGGCGCCATCTCCTTCCTGGTGCTGGAAGCCATCGGCGGCACCATCGCCGTCAACTACGGCTTCATCAACGCCTTCTGGGCCATCATGGCGGTGGGCCTGATCATTTTCATGACCGGCCTGCCGATCAGCTACTACGCCGCCAAATATGGCGTGGACATGGACCTGCTCACGCGCGGCGCCGGCTTCGGCTACATCGGCTCCACCATCTCATCCTTCGTCTACGCTTCCTTCACCTTCATCCTGTTCGCGCTGGAAGCGGCCATCATGGCCTACGCGCTGGAGCTGTACTTCCACCTGCCGCTCTACCTTGGCTACATGGTCAGCGCGCTGGTGGTGATCCCGCTGGTGACGCACGGCGTGACCCTCATCAGCCGCATCCAGATGATTTCGCAGCCGGTATGGCTGGTGCTGCTGGTGCTGCCCTTCATCGCCATCATCGCGAAGAAGCCGGAGCTGCTGTCCCAGCTGGGCCACTTCGCCGGCCAGTCGCCCGGCAACGGCCAGTTCAACATGCTGATGTTCGGCGCCGCGACCGCCGTCGGCGTGGCGCTCATCACCCAGATCGGCGAGCAAGTGGACTTCCTGCGCTTCATGCCCGAGAAGACCGCGACAAACCGCGTGCAGTGGCACCTGGGCGTGCTGATCGCAGGCCCGGGCTGGATACTGCTCGGCATTGCCAAGATGCTGGGCGGCGCGCTGCTGGCCGTCCTGGCCATCAACAGCGGCGTGTCGCTGGCGCAGGCCGTCAATCCCAACCAGATGTACCTGGCGGGCTTCCAGCAGGTGTTCGCCAGCCCCACCGCCGCCGTGCTGGTAACGGCCTGCTTCGTCATCATCTCGCAGGTGAAGATCAATATGACCAACGCCTACGCCGGCTCGCTGGCGTGGTCCAACTTCTTCGCGCGGCTCACGCACAGCCATCCGGGTCGCGTGGTGTGGGCGGTGTTCAACGCGCTGATCGCCGTGCTGCTGATGGAGCTGGACGTGTTCCAGGCGCTGGACCAGATGCTGGGGCTGTATTCCAACATCGCCATTTCGTGGATCACCGCCGTAGTAGCGGACCTGGTGGTGAACAAGCCGCTGGGCCTGAGCCCGAAGGGCATCGAATTCCGCCGCGCCTACCTGTACGACATCAACCCGGTGGGCGTGGGCGCCATGGTGCTGGCGTCCGCGCTGTCGGTGGCGGCGTTCGCGGGGCTGTTCGGCGCGCAGGCGCAGGCCTTCTCGGCCTTCATCGCGCTGGGCACGGCCTTCATCGCCTCGCCGCTGATCGCCATCGCCACCAGGGGGCGCTACTATATCGCGCGCCAGCCGGCGCCTTCCTCGGCGCGCTCCAAGGTGTGCTGCATCTGCTCCAAGGAATACGAATCGGACGACATGGCGCACTGCCCGGCCTACCAGGGACCGATCTGCTCCCTGTGCTGCTGCCTGGACGCGCGCTGCAACGACGTGTGCAAGCCGCACGCGCGCTTCACGGAACAGTGGGACAGCGCCATGAAGGCGCTGCTGCCCAAGTCCATGTGGCCCTACATTACCAGCGGCCTGGGGCACTACCTGCTGCTGATGATGGTGACCGTGCTGTTCCTGGGCGGCCTGCTCGGCCTGATCTATGTGCACGAGGAACGGCTGCTGATCGAGGCCGGGTCGCCCCTGCTGCCGCAGCTGCGGCTGGCCTTCATGAAGATCTTCGGCGCGCTGCTGCTGGCCAGCGGTATCGTGGCGTGGTGGCTGGTGCTCACCAGCGAGAGCCGGCGCGTGGCGCAGGAGGAATCGAACCGCCAGACCGGGCTGCTGACGCGCGAAATCGAACTGCACGGCCAGACCGACGCCCAGCTGCAGCAGGCCAAGAAGCAGGCCGACCAGGCCAACCAGGCCAAGAGCCGCTATATCGCAGGCATCAGCCACGAGATCCGCACCCCGCTGAACAGCATCCTGGGCTACGCGCAGCTGCTCGACAACGACCCGTCGATCCCGGAACACCGCCAGCAGGCCATCCGCGTGATACGCGGCAGCGGCGAGCATTTGCTGTCGCTGATCGAAGGCACGCTGGACATCGCCCGTATCGAAGGCGGCAAGCTCAGTTTCGACATCAAGGAGGTGAAGTTCCCGGACTTTATCGGCCAGGTCGTGCGCATGTTCGAGCAGCAGGCCAGCGCCAAGGGACTGTCCTTCCGCTACGAACTGACCGGCGAGCTGCCGCGCGTGGTGCGCGCGGACCGCAAGCGGCTCGGGCAGATCCTCATCAACATCTTAGGCAACGCAGTCAAGTTCACGGAGCGCGGCGGCGTGGTGTTCCGGCTGCGCTACGCGCGCGACATGGCGGCCTTCGAGGTGGAGGACAGCGGCCCCGGCATCCTGGACGAGGAACGCGAATGCATCTTCGAGCCGTTCACGCGCGGCAGCGCCGGCGAGCATGCGGGCGCCGCAGGCACCGGCCTGGGCCTGCCGATCAGCAAAATGCTGACGCAGCTGATGGGCGGCGAGCTCACGCTCAACAGCACGCCGGGCAGCGGCAGCACTTTCCAGATCAAGCTGATGCTGCCGCGCGTGCACACGGAAGCGCGCGGGGACGGCGCGCCCGAGCCGGTGCGCACCGGCTATGCGGGCCGGCGCCGCAGGGTGCTGGTGGTGGACAACGAGCGGGTGGACCGCGAGCTGCTCGTCAACATCCTGGCGCCGCTGGGCTTCGAGATGGCGCAGGCCGTGTCGGGCGCGGACTGCGTGGACAACTACGCCGCGTTCGGCCCGGACCTGATCCTGATGGACCTGGCCATGCCCGGCATGGACGGCTGGGAGGCCAGCCACATCATCCGCCAGGTGCACCGCTCGGCGGTGCCGATTGCCATCGTGTCGGCCAATGCCTATGACAAGGGCCTGGAGAACCCGGCCGCGATTCCGGCCGAGGACTTTTTCGTCAAGCCGGTGAACGTGGCCGAGCTGCTGGACTGGATCGGCCGCCGCCTCCAGCTGGAGTGGATTTCGCACGCGGGAACCCGGGGCATCAGCAGCGAGATCGTGTCGCAGGAGACGGCGGCGCAGCCGGTGCTCATCTTCCCGCCCGCCGAGCATCTGGTGGAACTGCGCGCACAGCTCAAGCTCGGCTATGTGCGCGGCATCGTCCACCAGCTGGATGAAATCGCCATGCTCGGCCCCGAATACGCGGCATTCATCGCCGCCATGCGCGGCCACGCGGCACGCTTCCAGCTGGACGCGATGGCGCGGCTGCTGGAACAACGCGCGGAACAAATCAAGGAACAAGGAGAAAAACATGATACCGAAGCAGTTTGAACACCGTCCCGGCCACCTGGTGCTGATCGTGGACGACGTGCCGGAAAACCTGGCGGTGCTGCACGACGCGCTGGACGAGTCGGGCTTCACGGTGCTGGTGGCCAACAGCGGCGCGGCTGCACTGGAGCGCTGCGCGCAGGCGGTGCCGGACATTATCCTGCTCGATGCGGTGATGCCGGGCATGGACGGTTTTGAAACCTGCCGCCAGCTGCGCGCGCAGATCGCCACGCGGCACGTGCCCGTCATCTTCATGACGGGACTGACCGAGACGGAGCATGTGCTGGCGGCCTTCAGCGCGGGCGGCACGGACTATGTGAGCAAGCCGGTGCGGCAGAGCGAGGTGCTGGCGCGCATCGCGGCGCATTTGCAGACGGCGCGGCTGATGAACCAGGCGCGCAGCGCGCTGGATGCGTTTGGCAATGCCACGCTGGCGATCGGGCCGCGCACGGGGCGCATCGTGTGGCAGACGCCGCTCGCGCGGCAGCTGATGCAGAATTATTTCGCGCTGCCGGGCACGGGGCAGCTGGCCGACACCCCGGCCGAGCTGACGGCGTGGCTGGCGGCCACGGTGGAGGCGCGCCGCGCGGGGCAGGATCATCCGCCGCTGAACGTAATCCAGGGCGCGCAGCGCCTGATATTCAGCGCGGCGGACGTGAACAACCAGGAGCAGTGGATGGTGGTGCTGCGCGAGGAGTCGGACGCGGCGCAGGTGCAGGCGCTGGTGGCGCTGTTCAAGCTGACCATGCGCGAGGCCGAGGTGCTGCATTGGGTGATCAAGGGGAAGACCAACCGCGATATCGGCGACATCCTCGGCACCAGCCCGCGCACGGTGAACAAGCACCTGGAGCATGTGTTCGAGAAGCTGGGGGTGGAGACGCGCACGGCGGCCGCGTCGCTGGCCATGAACAAGCTGCGCGGGTCGGCGGAGGCGGGGGCGATGGCGGCCAGTGCGTGAGTCACGGGCGCGCACGGCCCACGTAGGGCGGGTTAGGCGCGCAGCGCCGTAACCCGCCGCCGGCGCCGTCACACCGCCAAATGCCGCCGCACGTCATCGCCGTCCATCTCGTCCGGCGCGCCGGCGGCGACCACTTCGCCGCGCGAGAGCACCACGAACTTGTCCGCCAGCGCGCGCGCGAAATCGAAATACTGCTCGCACAGCAGGATGCCGATATCGCCGCGCTGCCGCAGCAGCCGTATCACGCGCTCGATGTCCTTGATGATGGACGGCTGGATGCCCTCGGTCGGCTCGTCCAGGATAATCAGCTTGGGCCTGGCCAGCAGCGCGCGCGCAATGGCCAGTTGCTGCTGCTGCCCGCCCGACAGATCCCCGCCGCGCCGCCCCAGCATTTCCTTCAGCACCGGAAACAGCTCGTACACCTCGCCGCTGATGGTGGCCGCCTCGCGCCGCGACAGGGTGGCCATGCCCATCAGCAGGTTCTCCTCCACCGTGAGCCGCGCAAAAATCTCGCGTCCCTGCGGCACGTAGGCGATGCCCGCCGCCGCGCGCTGGTGCGGCTTGAAGCGCGTGATGTCGCGTCCATTGAACGTCACCTTGCCGCGCGCCACCGGCAGCACGCCGGTCAGGCACTTGAGCAGCGTGGTCTTGCCCACGCCGTTCCTGCCCAGCAGCGTCAGGCATTCCCCCTTCTCCACCGACAGCGACACGCCGCGCAAGGTGTGCGACGAGCCGTAGTACTGGTTCACTTGTTCGACTTGCAGCATATGGCTCCCTAGCGTCCCAGATAGACTTCAATCACGCGTTCATCGGCCTGCACCTGGTCCATGCGGCCCTGCGCCAGCACCGATCCCTCATGCAGCACCGTCACGTCGCCCTGCTGCGCGATCTCGGCGACAAAGCCCATGTCGTGCTCCACCACCATGATGGAATGCTTGCCACGCAATTCGTTGAGCAGCTCGGCAGTGCGCGCGGTTTCCGCGTCCGACATGCCGGCCACGGGTTCATCGAGCAGTATGAGTTGCGGCTCCTGCATCAGCAGCATGCCGATCTCCAGCCACTGCTTCTGGCCGTGCGACAGCAGGCCGGCCAGCCTGTCCTCCTGTCCGTTCAGGCGGATCAGGCGCAGGATTTCGGCGATCTTGTCGCGCTGCTCGGAGGTGAGCCGGGCGAACAGCGTGGGCCGCACGCGCTTGTCCATCTTCGCAGCCAGCTCCAGGTTCTCGAACACGGTGTGCTGCTCGAACACCGTGGGACGCTGGAACTTGCGGCCGATGCCGGCGTGCGCAATGTCGTACTCCGTCATGCCCGCCAGGTCGTAGGTCTGCCCGAAGAAGGCGCTGCCGGAGGTGGGCCGCGTCTTGCCGGTGATGACATCCATCATCGTGGTCTTGCCGGCGCCGTTGGGGCCGATGATGCAGCGCAGCTCGCCCACCGCAATGTTCAGGCTCAGTTTATTGAGCGCCTTGAAGCCGTCGAAGGACACGGTGATGTCGTCCAGGTAGAGGATGACGCCGTGTTCCGTGTCCAGGCCTTCGCGTTTTACCGTCATGCCACCTCCTTGGCCGGCGTGGCGGCGGGTGCGGATACGGCGCCGGGCGCCGGTTCGGGCGCCGGCGCGCTGCGTTTCAGTTTTTCCATCAGGCCCAATATGCCTTTCTGCATGAACAGCGTGACGAGGATGAACAGCAGGCCCAGTGCGAACAGCCACAGGTCCGGGAAGGCGGCCGTGAACCAGCTTTTCAGGCCGTTCACGGTGAACGCGCCGATAATGGGGCCGACCAGCGTGCCGCGCCCGCCCACCGCCGCCCAGATCACCATTTCGATGGAGTTCGCAGGCGACATTTCGGACGGGTTGATGATGCCCACCTGCGGCACGTACAGCGCGCCTGCTATGCCGCACAGCACAGCCGACAGCGTCCACACGAACAGCTTGAACCACAGCGGGTTGTAGCCGATGAACATGAGGCGCGACTCCGAATCGCGCACGGCCTGCAGCACGCGGCCCAGCTTGGAGGTGACGATCCAGCGGCACAGCACCAGCGCGCCCAGCAGGAAGCCCAGCGTCACCAGGTACAGCACGGCCTTGGTGCCCGGCGCGGTGACGCTGAAGCCGAGGATGCGCTTGAAGTCCGTGAAGCCGTTGTTGCCGCCGAAGCCGGTGTCGTTGCGGAAGAACAGCAGCATGAAGGCGTACGTCATGGCTTGCGTGATGATGGAGAAGTACACGCCCTTGATGCGCGAGCGGAAGGCGAAGTAGCCGAACACGAAGGCCAGCACCCCCGGCACCAGCACTACCAGCGCCATGCAGTACCAGAAGTTGTCCGTCATGGACCAGTACCAGGGATAGGTTTTCCAGTCGAGGAAGACCATGAAGTCCGGCAGGTTGCTCTGGTAGACGCCGTCGCGGCCGATGGCGCGCATCAAATACATGCCGTGCGCATAGGCGCCCAGCGCGAAGAACACGCCGTGGCCAAGCGACAGGATGCCGGTGTAGCCCCACACCAGGTCCAGCGCCAGCGCGGCCAGCGCGTAGCACATGAATTTGCCGACCAGGCCCATGGCGTAGCTGGACACGTGCAGCGCGTGCCCGGACGGGAACACGAGGTTCAGCAGCGGCAGCAGCGCCGCCAGCGCCGCCACGGCGCAGATGGCGGTCCAGGCGCGGGGGGAATACAGTACGGGCCTCATTCTACGCTCCTGCCTCTCAGCGCGAACAGCCCTTGCGGCCGGCGCTGGATGAAGATGATGATGAATACGAGGATGGAGATTTTCGCCATGACGGCGCCCGCCAGCGGTTCCAGGAACTTGTTCACCTCGCCCAGCCCCAGCGCGGCGATCACGGTGCCGGCCAGCTGGCCGACGCCGCCCAGCACCACCACCATGAAGGAGTCCACGATATAGGCCTGGCCCAGGTCCGGCCCCACGTTGCCGAGCTGGGACAGCGCCACGCCGCCCAGGCCGGCGATGCCGGAGCCGAGACCGAAGGTCATCATGTCGATGCGGCCGGTGGGCACGCCCACGCAGTCGGCCATGCGGCGGTTCTGCATCACGGCGCGCACAAAGAGGCCCAGGCGGGTCTTGTTCAGGATCAGCCACACGGCCGCCACCACGATGACGGCGAAGGCGATGATGGCGATGCGGTTATACGACAGCACCAGCGAGCCAAGCACGGTCACGCCGCCGGACATCCACGAGGGGTTGGCCACTTCCACGTTCTGCGCGCCGAAGATGGTGCGCACCAGCTGCATCAGCATCAGGCTGATGCCCCAGGTGGCCAGCAGCGTTTCCAGCGGCCGGCCGTAGAGCCAGCGGATCACCGTGCGCTCCAGCGCCACGCCGACCGCGAACGCCACCAGGAAGGCGGCCGGCAGCGCGGCGGCCAGGTACCAGTCCAGCGCAGCGGGGAAGTAGTGGCGGAACAGGGACTGGCACAGATAGGTGGTGTAGGCGCCTATCATCAGCAGTTCGCCGTGCGCCATGTTGATGATGCCCATCAGGCCGAAGGTGATGGCCAGGCCGAGCGCGGCCAGCAGCAGCACGCTGCCCAGCGACACGCCGTAGAACAGGTTGCCGACGAACTCGGTGCGGGCGATGCGGCTGTCGATGCGGTTCAGCGCGTCCACGGCGGCGTCGCGCACCGCGGCATCCGGCTCGGCGAAGCTGCCGCCCTCCTTGGCCAGCATGGCTTGCAGCACGGGGCGCAGCGCGGCGCCGCCGCTGTCGGCCAGGCTGGCTACGGCGGCCTTGCGCACGGCGGCGTCCGGCGAATGCAGGTCGGCGGTGGCCACCAGGGTTTGCAGGATGGCCTTGATGTCCGGGTCTTTTTCCAGCGCGTGGGCCTTGCGGATCAGCGGGGCTTGCGCGGCGTCGGCCGGCTTGGCCTGCAGCTGCAAGGCTGCGGCCAGGCGCTGCGCGCGGTCCGGCGACAGCAGCGCCATGCCGGACAAGGCGCCTTCCACCGCGCCGCGCAGGCGGTTGTTGACGACCACGCCGTCCACGCCGTCCGGCACCGGGCCGGAGGCGCCGGTGACGGGGTTCCAGGCCTTGTCGCCGTCAACGACAAGGATGGCGCCGTCCGGCGTGGCGTACAGCGTGTCGCCGTTCAGTGCTTGCAGCACCCTGAGCGCGTCCGCGTCGGCCAGCGCGGCGATCTTGCCGACCGCTTCGATGCGGGCGTCCGGGTCGTCGCCGGCCAGCGGCTGGAGCAGCGCGGGGTCGATGGCGGCGTGCGCCGCCAGGGCTTGCAGGCAGAGCGCAGCGGCGACGACCGCGCGCCGCGCCACTTTAAGAGTCGCGGTCGTCATCATCATCACATCTTCTGTTTGCCTTCATTGCCCTTGATGAAGGGACTCCATGGCTGCGCGCGCAGCGGGGCCTTGGTTTTCCACACCACGCTGAACTGGCCGTCGCCCTTGATCTCGCCTATCATCACCGGCTTGTGCAGGTGGTGGTTGGTCGGGTCCATGGTCAGCGTGAAACCGGACGGCGCCTTGAAGGTCTGGCCGCCCATCGCCGCGATCACCTTGTCGGTGTCCGTGGTGCCGACCTTCTCCACCGCCTGCTTCCACATATGGATGCCGACATAGGTTGCTTCCATCGGGTCGTTGGTCACCACGGTGTTCGCGTTGGGCAGCTTCTTGGCGACGGCGTAGGCTTTCCACTTCTTGATGAAGTCCGTATTGACGGGGTTCTTCACAGACTCGAAGTAATTCCACGCCGCCAGGTGGCCCAGCAGCGGCTTGGTGTCCACGCCGCGCAGTTCCTCTTCGCCCACCGAGAACGCCACCACCGGCACGTCCGTCGCCTTCAGGCCGGCGTTGCCCAGCTCCTTGTAGAACGGCACATTGGAGTCGCCGTTGATGGTGGAGATGACCGCCGTCTTGCCGCCCGCCGAGAACTTCTTGATGTTGGCCACGATGGTCTGGTAGTCCGAATGGCCAAACGGGGTGTACACCTCGTCGATGTCGCTGTCCTTCACGCCTTTGCTCTTCAGGAATGCACGCAGGATCTTGTTGGTGGTGCGCGGATAGACGTAATCGGTGCCCAGCAGGACGAAGCGCTTGGCGGCGCCGCCGTCCTTGCTCATCAGGTATTCAACGGCGGGGATGGCTTGCTGGTTGGGCGCGGCGCCGGTGTAGAACACGTTCTTCTCCAGCTCCTCGCCTTCGTACTGCACCGGGTAGTACAGGATGCTGTTCAGTTCCTTAAACACCGGCAGCACGGACTTGCGCGACACGGAAGTCCAGCAGCCGAACACGGCGGCCACCTTGTCGTTGGCGATCAGCTGGCGCGCCTTTTCGGCGAACAGCGGCCAGTTGGAGGCCGGGTCCACCACCACGGCTTCCAGCTTCTTGCCCAGCACGCCGCCGTTGGCGTTGATTTCGTCGATGGTCATCAGCGCCACGTCCTTGAGCGACGTTTCGGAGATGGCCATGGTGCCGGACAGGGAATGCAGGATGCCGACCTTGATGGTGTCGGCCGCTTGCGCGGAGACGCCTGCCATCAGCATGGCGGCGCCGGCGGCGATCTGGGTGAAGGTGGCGATGAATGTGCGGCGAGTTTGCATGGCGGTCCTCGTAGAGTGTGGGATCAATATTGGAGTTGCAGCGCGACGACGAATTTGTTCTGGTCCGGCGCGGCCGCGACCTTGGTACGCGAGTACACGGCGCTCACCTGCGCGTTGTAGCCGTCGATGATGTAGTTCACGCCGACGTCGCTCTGGCGGGTGTTGATGTGGGTGTCGGGCGTGAACTTCTGGAAGCGCACGAAGGGCTGCAGCTTGCCCCCGCCCAGGCCCTGCTCGAAGATGTAGGAGGCGCCGGCCGACCAGGCCTCGCCCTGTTCGGACTTGATGACGTTGTCGGTGTCGTAGTCGTAGTAGGCGGCTTCGATGGCGAAGGCGCCCGAGCCGGGGATGCGCTTCTCCAGCAGGAAGTCCACGTTCCACGCGGTGTAGTCGCCCACGCCGGCGATGGTCAGCACGCCGTCCTTCTGGCTGCGCCCCGCCACGCCGATGGCGAGGATGTCCTTGCCGCCGAGGTAGTTGCCGGTGCCGTAGTAGCCCGGTTCGGCGTCCCAGAAGTCATACTGCACGCGGCCCGCGTACATCAGTGAATCGGAGGTTTTCACGCCGGCGGCCTTGGCCTGGTTCTGCGTGAGCGAGCCGATGCCGAAGGTGTGGCCTTCGAAGGCGCCGAAGGAGTAGCCCAGCCTTCCGCCGTCGAGCGCATTGCCCCACACGACCACGCCGTCGTCGCGGCCGCGGAAGATGCCGCCGTTGTAGCCGTAGCGCGACGCCACGCCGGCCCAGTAGCCGCCGCCCAGCGAGTAGTATGGCCCGGCCATGTTGGCGCGGTCGCTCGGCGAGAGCAGGCGGCCAGCCCAGATATTGAGTTCGGGCGAGATGGCGAACTGGCCGGCCGCGTCGAGCACGCGGATCTTGTCGCCGTCCCACTCGGTGTTGAACATGCCCTTGATGTTCTTGTTCAGCGAAGCGCCGAAGAACAGGCGGGCGCTGTCCAGGTTCAGGTCATTCGAGCGCGACGTGCCGTTCGGCGCGCCGTCCTCGATGCTGGAGTAGGAGCCGCGCATGCCGAAGCCCACGCTGACCGACTTGTCCTCGCCCACCGCGATGGTGGCTCCCGCCTGCGCCAGCATAGGCGCCGCCGCCATGGCGGCCAACAGTGCTCGTTTCTGTTTCATAGTCATCCCAGGCCTCTCTCATGTTGTGGTTCGTTGTTGACATGAGATTAACCAGTGGGGGATCACTGCGACATACGTCAACTGACGTAGTTGCGCGTTTTCGGCGGATCGGACTTTGGCGGGTTACGCTTCGCTAACCCGCCCTACGCGTCTGCCGCGCACCAGTTGATCGGGTAGGTTCCGGTCGCCACGTGGCGATGGAAACTCGACCAGGGCCAGTCACGTACGCGCTGCACCAGCGCGTGCTTGACCGGGTTCCAGTGCAGGTAGTCGAGGTGGCGTTTGAAGTCTTCCTCTGAGCGCAGCGCGTACTCCCAGTAGCGGTGCTGCCATGACGCGCCGCAGGCCTTTGGTCATGTGGGTCTTGACCAGGCGTACGCGCAGCGGGTAGTTGCTGTCGCCTTCGGGCAGGGTCCAGATCATGTGCAGGTGATCGGGAAGCAGGACCATGCCTTCGATGCGGAATGGATGCTTGCGGCGCACCGAGGTGATGGCGTTTCTCAACGCTGCGCGCATCGGCGCGTCGCACAGGATAGGGCGGCGTTGCTCGGTGACGACGGTGAAGAAGTAGCTGCCGCCGGGGATGTACAGTCGACGATAGTCGGGCATGGCTCATCCTTGCAGTGCGCATAGGATGAGGCTAGGGGATGGGGGAAATTGGCGTTTGCGGCGGATCAAACATTGGCCACGCAGCGCGACCGCGCACCGTGGACGTAGGGCGGGTTAGCGCGGAGCGCGTAACCCGCAGCGGCGTCACGCCATCAGTTGCGCGAGCGGCACAGCAGCAGTGCGATCAGGCTCAGTCCCGCTGCGGTGGAGAGGTAGTAGCCGACGTAGCTCAAGCCGTAGTGCGTGGCCAGCCAGGTGGCGGCGTACGGTGCCAGCGAGGCGCCGAGGATGCCGGCCAGGTTGAACGTCAGCGAGGCGCCGGTGTAGCGCACTTCGGCCGGGAACAGCTCGGACAGCATGGTGCCCAGCGGGCCGTAAGTCATGCCCATCAGGCCAAGGCCGATCGACATGGCCAAGGTCACTTCTATCGTGCTGCCGGAGCCGAACAGGGGAGCCAGCACCAGGCCGAAGGCCATGATCAAGGCCGACACGACGATCAGGGTCAGGCGGCGGCCGTAGCGGTCCGCCACCAGCGCGGTGACCGGAATGGTCAGGCCGAAGAACAGCACCGAGAACAGCTGCAGGATCAGGAAGTCCTTGCGGGTATAGCCCAGCGCGGAGGTGCCCCAGCTCAGGGTGAACACCGTCATCAGGTAGAACAGCACGAAGGTGGCCATGGCCATCAGGGTGCCCAGCACCAGCATGCGGGTATGGTCGCGCAGTACCGCCACCACCGGCACCTTCACGCGCTCGCCCTTGTCCAGCACTTTCTGGAAGTCCGGCGTTTCGGTGATCTTCAGGCGCACGTACAGGCCGACGATGACCAGCAGCGCGCTGGAAAGGAAGGGAATGCGCCAGCCGTAGGAGAAGAACTGCGCGTCGGTCAGCGTCTGGCTCAACAGCAGGAAGATGGAGCCGGACAGGAAGAAGCCGATCGGCGCCCCCAGCTGCGGGAACATGCCGTACCAGGCGCGCTTGCCCGGCGGCGCGTTTTCGGTGGCCAGCAGCACCGCGCCGCCCCACTCGCCGCCCAGGCCCAGGCCCTGGCCGAAGCGGCACAGCGCCAGTAGCAGCGGCGCGGCGGTGCCGATGGCGGCATAGGTAGGCAGCAGGCCGATGGCCACGGTGGACAGGCCCATGGTGAGCAGCGCCGCCACCAGCGTGGCCTTGCGGCCGATGCGGTCGCCGAAGTGGCCGAACACGGCCGAACCGACCGGGCGCGCGAAGAAGGCGATGGCGAAGGTGGCCAGCGATTGCAAGGTGGCGGCGGCGGCGTCGCCGGCCGGGAAGAATAGCTTGGGGAAGACCAGCACGGCGGCGGTCGCGTAAATGTAGAAGTCGAAGAATTCGATGGTGGTGCCGATCAGGCTGGCGAACAGCACGGTGGCGGGGGAATTGGCCTGGCTGGCCTGCTGTACGCCGGGGTGAGGCTGACTCATTACTGCTCCTGGATTACTTGGTAAGGGACGATTGCAAACGTTGCGTCACCTGGTCGCGGAGGTAGCCGTTTTCCAGGTAGCGGTACAGATTGACACCGGGGCAGACGGTTTGCGCCGAGTAATCCTTGTGGCCATGGATGGTGGCCGGGGCTACATTGTATTTCATCGCCAGCAGCGCCATCAGGTCGGCGGTGGCGTCCAGCTGCTGCTGGTTGGGCTGCACTTCCTCGAAATTGCCCACCACTTCGATCAGCGCGTGGCCGGCGGGGTCGTATTCGGTGTTGGTGTCGCCCGCGTAGTCGATGCTGCGGCCCTCGTAGATGCGGCCGTCGAGATCGATGATGTAGTGGTAGGGAATGTCCAGCCAGTGCTTGGTGTTGCGCGACCAGGTTTGCAGGTTGCGCAAATAAAGCTGCGGATCCTTCCCTGCCGGGAAAGGCTCGCCCTGGTGGTGCAGCGTGATGTGGGTGATGCTGTGGCGGCGCGCCTGCGCCGGGTCGGCCGGGGTGCCGCCCCAGGCGGCGACAGAGACGATGCGCCGTTCGGTTTCCGCCAGCGCGGGCGGCAGGCTGGCCGCAGTGGCCGCAGTAACCGCAATGGCCGGGAGTTGCAGCAGCAGGGCTGCGGCGGCGAGTATCACACGCATCTACTCTCCCGTGATTTGCGCGAAGCCTTCGCGGATCTCGTCCGCATCCTCCGGCCGCACCACGCGCGCCACCTCTTTGCCGTCGCGCAGGAACACCAGCGTCGGCCACAGCTTCACGCGGAAGGAGCGTCCCAGCAGGCGCCCCGGGCCGTCCTCCACCTTGTAGTGCGGCACCTGGGCGTGGTCCGCGTAGGCTTCGGCCAGCGGCGGCTGCGCGGCGCGGCAGTAACCGCACCAGTTGGTGCCGAACTCCAGCACCGCCGGACCGGCCAGCGCATCGATCTCCGCGCGCGTGGGCGCGCTTTCCTTGTAGGTTGTTTCCATTATCGTGCCCTCCTCTTGCGTTCCATGATCTACGATTTCGGCTTCAGGCTGGCGCACGGGTCCGGGCGCTGCTTCTTCGGCACGGTATAGCTGGCATCGTACAGGCCGGGCGCGGCGGCGTCCTCCACGTAGCCGATGCTGCGCACGGTGAGCTTGGGCTCGACCGCGTTGAGCCAGCGCGGCACGCCGTAGTCCTTGCGCACATGGCCGTTGCCGGCGATGAGCACCACGTCGCGCGGCTGCTGGGCGCGCAGCAGCTTGGCCATCCAGATGTCGCGCGCGACCTGGGCGTGCACCATGCCGGGCACCATCATGTCCGACAGCATATTGCAATGGCCGGCCATGATTTCCTTTTCCTGCGCCTTGACGATGTCGGCCGGCAGCGCTTCCTTCAGGCGGTACTCGGCCACGGTTTTCTCGTCGAAGCTGGAGGCCACGCCGTCGCGCACCACGCGCGACGCATCGGCGCGCGACAGGTTGGCGGCGACCAGCGGCAGGTCGTAGCGCAGCGCCAGGTCGATGATGGGGCGGTACTGGTCCCAGTCCCAGCGCGGGCCGGCCATGACGAGGATGACGCACTGCGCGTCGCGGCAGTCCTTCTGCGCCTTGTTGAGCAGGGCCTGGTTTTCGCGGTCGAACTGCTCCATGGCGATGGCGGGACGCCAGCCGGCTTCCACGCGCCGGAACAGCTGCTGGTAGCGCAGCTTGTGGCCGTCCGGATTGTCGTGCACTTCGCCCAGCAGTAGCACTTGCGGGTTGGCGGCGACGGACTCGCCTGGGGCTGGCGGTTTGTTCTTGCTGCCTGCACAGCCGGCGATGGCGGCGGCGACCAGCAGCAGCGCGGGTAGGGAGCGTTTCATGTTGCCTTGCTTAGGTTGAAGAATGCTCCAGTCTAGCGCAAGCCGGCCCCCGGCGTCGGACCGGGAGCCGGCCTTCCCGCTTAAGCCAGCGCGCGCGCCAGCAGCTTGTGGATCTCGGCGGCGATTTCCTCCACGTGGGTTTCGAGCGCGAAGTGGCCGGTGTCCAGCAGTTTCACTACCGCGTTCGGGTTGTCGCGGCGGTAGGCTTCGGCGCCGGGCGGGATGAAGAAGGGGTCGTGCCGGCCCCAGATGGCCAGCGTGGGCACTTGCGCATCGCGGAAGAACTGCTGGAACACCGGATACAGGGTCAGATTGTTGGCGTAGTCGAGGAACAGCGCCAGCTGGATATCCGCATTGCCGGGGCGTTGCATCAGCAAGGCGTCCAGGTGGTAGGCCTCAGGCGCCACGGCGTCCGGGTTGGGCGTGCCGTGCGTGTACTGCCATTTGGTCGCGTCCAGGCTGAGGAAGTTGCGCATGTTTTCGCGGTGGGCATCGGGATCGGCCCAGTACTGCCTGGTCGGCTCCCACGCGTCGCCCAGCCCTTCCAGGTAGGCATTGCCGTTCTGCGAGACCAGTGCCGTGACGCGCTCGGGATGGGCGGCGGCCAGGCGCAGGCCCACCGGGGCGCCGTAGTCGAATATGTAGAGCGCATATTTTTTCAGGTCCAGCGCCTGCACGAAGGCTTCCATGGTGGCGGCCAGGTTGTCGAATGTGTAGGCATACCGGCGTTCGGCGGGGATGGCGGTGAAGCCGAAGCCCGGCAGGTCGGGAGCGATCACACGATATTTGGTGGCCAGCAGCGGGATCAGGTCGCGGTACATATGCGAAGAGCTGGGGAAGCCGTGCAGCAGCAGCACCACGGGCGCGTCGGCGGCGCCGGCTTCGCGGTAGAAGATGTTGACGCCGTCGGCGGAAACGGTGCGGAAAGTGGCGTGGTTCGGCATGCTGACCTCCTGGGTGGAAACTGGTTAAAGTTCGTTTTACTGGTTACAAGATTAGCGTAAAATTGAAACTTGTAAAACGTATTTTTAATGGTTACACTGGAATTCACTCTTTCGGAGAATGGAATGACGATGGAATTTCTGGGCGATCACCCGGCACTGGACTTGCTCAATACCGTGATACAGGTGCAGGGGGTGGCGATGGACAGCTGGCAGAGCGGCGCGGACGTGGCGGAGTGGCTGGCGCGGGCGGGATATGCGCAGCAAGGCGCGGCGCCGGTTGCGGAACTGCCGGACCTGCTGCACGCGGCGCGCGAACTTCGGGAACTGGTGCGCAAGCTGGTGGCGCGGCGCAAGGCGGGGCTGGCGATGGATCAGGCGGACCTGGCCGCATTGAATACGGCACTGGCGCATGGCCGGCGGCATACGGTGCTTGCCGCCGCCGGCGATGGCGCGCTGGCGCTGCGGCCGGTCTATGCGGACGGGACGGCGCGGCAGGTGCTGGCGCCGCTGGCCGAGTCGGCTGCGGAACTGATCGCAGGCGACTTCACGCTGGTGAAGCACTGCGAGAATCCCGACTGCTCGATGTGGTTCGCGGACCGCACCAAGTCGCATCGTCGGCGCTGGTGCAGCATGGCGATCTGCGGCAATCGCCACAAGGTGGCCAGCTTCCGGCAACGTAGGGCGGCTTAGCCCCGGAGGGGCGTAAGCCGCCAGCGTCGGCGCGGCGCCGGCGGCTTACGGCCCCTTGGGCCTGACCCGCCCTACGGCCATCGGCGCGGCGCGGGTGCCGGGTGCCGCCACGCATTGCCAGGCGATGGCGGCGGCGGTGAGCAGCAGCGCGGCGGAGACGGCGAGCGCGGTGCGCAGGCCGGCCATCGCCATCGCGGGCGTGCCGGCGGCGACCATGGCGCCGTAGACCGCCACGCCCAGCGCGCCGCCCACCTGGCGCGCGGTGTTCAGCACGGCCGACGCGGTGCCGGCCTGCCCGCCGGGCACGCTGGATAAAATCGACGTCGTCATGGCGGGCACCGCCAGTCCCATGCCGGCCGGGATCAGCGCCAAGCCCGGCAGCATGGCCCAGAATCCCGCGTGGTCCGAGATGCCGAACACGCCCAGCAAGGCGTAGCCGCTGGCGCCTATCAGCCCGCCGACGATCATCGGCGCGCGCAAGCCGGTGCGCGCCGACATGCGCCCGCTGGCGATGTTGGAGAAGATGAAGGTGCCGGTCAGCGGCAGGAAGATCATGCCCGCCTCCAGGGCCGTGTAGCCGCGCACCGACTGCAGGTAGAAGCTCAGCACGAAGATCACGCCGTAGTAGGCACAGTTCACCAACACGCCGAACGCCACCGCGCCCGAGAAACCCGCGCTGCGGAACAGCGCCAGCGGCAGCATGGGCGCCTTGCTGCGCGCCTCCACCAGCAGGAACACCGCCCCGGCCAGCGCCGCCAGCGCCAGGCCGCCCTGCACCATCGCGTGGGTCCAGCCCAGGGCGTGCACCTCGATGACGGCGCCGATGAAGGCGGTCAGCGCCACCACGGCCAGCAGCTGGCCGGGCATGTCGAAGGCGCGCTGCGGGTCCTTGCCCGCAGCGGCAGGCACGGCGCGCATGGTCAGCCAGGCGCCGGCCAGGCACAGCGGAATGTTGACCCAGAAGATGCTGCGCCAGCCCGCCATCTCCAGCAGCACGGCGCCCAGCACCGGCCCCAGCGCGATCGACACGCCGCCGGCCGCCGTCCACCAGCCCACCGCCTTGGCCAGCTGCACCTTGTCGTGCGCGTAGCTGGCGTTCAAGATGGCGAGTGAACTGGGCACCAGCAGCGCCGCGCCTATGCCCTGCACGGCGCGCGCCACATTGAGCATCATGGCACCGGTGGCGGCAGCGCAGGCCAGCGAGGCCAGCGTGAACAGCCAGAAGCCGGCCAGGAACACGCGGCGGGAGCCGAACTTGTCACCCAGCACGCCCGCCGACAGCAGGAAGACGGCAAAACCCAGGGTGTAGGCATCGACCACCCATTGCAGGTCACCCACGCTGGCGCCGAGTTCCTGCCCCATGCGGGGCAAGGCGACGTTGACGATGGTGACGTCGAGCTGGACGATGATGAAGGCGAAGCTGCAGGCCAGCAATACAGCGCGCGAGGGTGTGGTGGCGGTTTTCATGTCCCCACTATAGAACGATTTGCATATCCATAAAAATGAATAATAATGATCAAACCAATCGCTTACAGAGAATCATCATGGAACTGTCCGCACTCCGCATCTTCAAGGCCGTGGCCGAGGAAGGCAGCGTCACGCAGGCCGCCGCGCGGCTGAACCGCGTGCAATCGAACGTCTCCGCCCGGCTGGGCCAGCTGGAGGAAGCGCTGGGCGTGGCGCTGTTCCACCGCGCCGGCCGGCGCCTGCTGATCACGGCCGAGGGCGAGCGCCTGCTGGCCTACGCCGACCGCCTGCTGACCCTGGCCGACGAGGCGCAGGCCAGCGTGCGCGGCGACCAGCAGCCGTCCGGCCAGCTGCGCATCGGCTCCATGGAAACGGCGGCCGCCGCGCGCCTGCCGCAGGTGCTGGCGGCCTTCCACAACAAGCATCCGGACGTGGACCTGCTGCTGGAAACGGCGCCCACCGACCAGCTGGTGCACGCCGTGCTCAACCACAAGCTGGACGTGGCGCTGGTGGCCGCGCCCGTGGTGCGGCCGGAGCTGTCGCAACTGGCGGTATTCGAAGAGGAACTGGTGCTGCTGACCGACGCCGCGCAAGGCCCGGTGCACAGCCCGCGCGACGTGGCGCGCCGCGCGCTGCTGGTGTTCCGCACCGGCTGCGCCTACCGGCGGCGGCTGGAGAGCTGGTTCGCCGAGGCGGAGGTGGCCACCACGCGCATTTCGGAATTCGGCACTTTCGAAGCGATACTGGGCTGCGTGGCGGCCGGCATGGGGGTGGCGCTGATGCCGAAAGAAGTGCTCAAGCAGCGCCAGCTGGCCGGCAGCATCCAGTGCCACGCCCTGCCGCCCGCGACAGCGCTGGTGCGCACCATGCTGGTATGGCGCAGTGACGTGCTGCACCACCCCGCGCGCGACGCCTTCGCCGCCTGCTTCCAGGCGAACTGAGCCGCATTCGGGGTCAGGCCCCGAATGCGGCTCAGGCTGGCTAGCGGACGGGGGCGGTTAGCGGCCGAGGCCGCAGACCGAGGCGATGTTGCCGAGGGAGATGCCGCTGGTGATGGCGCGGCCGACGCAGCCGGCTTTGCGTACGCCGTCGTCGGACAGCGCGAAGGCGCCGACCACCAGCGCCAGCACCAGGCCGCCCATGATGAGCGCACCTTTGTAGAGGTCTTTATTCATTTTTATTGCTACAAGGCAAGATAATGCTGCCATTGTAGCACTACGGCAGCGCGGCAATCACGTAGTCAAATGAATAGTAATGCTTGCCGCCTTCGTTGCGGATATTCAGCTTGCCGCTCAGGCCGGTCAGGTCGCCGCTGCCGGAGTCCGGCACCACCAGCACGCTCAGGCTGGGCTGGCCGCGGTCCATGATGCCGTTGTGCTGCAGGGTGAAGCCGCCGCTCAGGCCGTCCAGCGTGCCTTCCACGCGCTCCATGGCCACGTAGCCGGCCGAGCCTTGCGCGGCGCCCATGAAGCTGAGCATTTCGCCGTTGCCGCTGGCTTCCAGCGCCCCATGGTAGCGCTTGTCGAGCACCATGCGGCGCAGGCCGAAGCCGGACCCGCCGACCGACATGTGCTCCGGGCTCATTGTGACGTCGAATTCGCCTTCCACCACTGCCATGATGTTCTCCTTTATCCCTGCCGTTCGCACGCCAGCGCGTGCAGCTTGCTGATGGTCGTCCAGTTGCGGGTGGTGACGGCGTCGCCCAGCACCTTGCCCATGGCGGCCGCCGCGCGGCTGGCCAGGATGCCGTCCGCACACCACAGATAGGCCGCCCAGCGCCCCAGCGCGAACGCTTCCGGTTCCCAGCTCTGGTGCGCCAGCGGCAGCAGCCGTTCGCGGTCGGCCGGATTGTTCAGCACCGCCACCAGCAGGCGCGAGGGGTCGTCGGCCAGCGGGTGCAGACTGTTGTCCTCGACCACGTGGGCCAGCTGTTCGGCGTCCAGCACCGTCACGCGCGCGCCCACGCCCAGCTTGAGCACCAGCGCCTCCTCGATGCGGGTGGCCGCTTCGCACGGGTCGACGGCGGCGGCCGGGCAGTCGTACACCACGTTGCCGCTGTTGAGCACGGTGCGCACGTCGGCGTAGCCCAGGTCGGCCACCAGCTTGCGCAGGTCGGCCATGGCCACGCGCTTGGCGCGCCCCACGTTGATGCCGCGCAGCAGGGCAATCTGCCTGCGTGTCCCCATCATCGTCTCCTTTGCAGCAAAAGCATAGTATGCGGCAGTTGCCGTTTCCCTGGCGGGCGTTTCAGGCGTGCAGCGGCGCGTCCGCGTGCGGTTCGCTGCCCTGGCCTTCGATCGGCGTCACGCGCGGGATGCGCAGCACGAAGCTGGCGCCCTGCCCCAGCGCGCTGGACACCGTGATGGTGCCGGCGAACTGCTTGGCGATCAGGTTGAAGACGATGTTCAGCCCCAGGCCGGTGCCGCCCTGGCCGCGCCGCGTGGTGACGAAGGGGTCGAACACCTTGTCCAGCATGTCCGGCGCGATGCCCTTGCCGTTGTCCACCACCTGCATCTCCACCCAGTCGCCGTCCGGGCGCACGTTGATGGCGATGCAGCCTTCGGCGTCCGGCTCGAAGGCGTGCTCCACGCAGTTCAGCGTGAGGTTGGTGATGACCTGGGCCAGCGCCCCCGGGTAGCTGTCGAGCACGATGTCGGACGGGCAGTCGATGGCCACCTGGATGTGCGTCTTCTTCAGCTTGGGCTGCAGGCTGGACACCACTTCGCCGATGTATTCGCTCAGCTCGAAGCGGCGCCGCACTTCGCTCACCTGGTCCACCGCGATCTGCTTGAAGCTGTGGATCAGGTGCGCGGCGCGGTAGGCGTTGTTCATGATGAGCTTGGTGCTCTCGCCGGCCGTCTCCAGGTACTTCAGGATGTCCGATTTCTTGATGGCGCCTTCGGCCACCGACTGGTGCACCTTCTCGGTCGCCTCGGCCAGGATGGAGGCGCTGGTGAGCGCGATGCCCACCGGGGTGTTGATCTCGTGCGCCACGCCGGCCACCAGGCCGCCCAGCGAGGCCAGGCGCTCGGCCTGCAGCAGCGACTCCTGCGTGCGGCGCAGGTCGGCCAGCGCCTGGGCCGTTTCCTGGGCCGCGCGGCGCGCCTCGTCCTCGGCTTCGCGGGTGCGGCCGATGATGGCTTTCACGCGGCGCTGGATGGCGTTGAAGCCGCGGATCACCTCGCCCAGTTCGTCGCGCCGGTTTTCCGGCAGCTCGCCCACTTCGTCCGAGCCGCGCGTGGCCAGGTCGTGCAGGCCGTCGCGCAGCTGCTTGAGCGGGTCGAACACGATGCGCAGGCTGAGCGCCAGCGCCGCCACCAGGATGGAGTCGAGCAGCAGCACTTCGATCACCTTGCGCTGCACTTCGCTGCGCAAGGTGGCGTCCATCTGCGCGCGGCTGAAGTTGACCACCACGCGGCCCACGATGACCGGCTTGGGCGCGTTGCCGGCCGCGCCGGCGTCGCGGTAGGCCAGGTCGGCCACCACCGGCGCGCCGTCCACGGCGGTGTCCGATTCGATCTGGCTGATGGCGCCGTTCTCCTTGCGCACCTTGCCCGAGAACAGGCCGACCGAGGTGTCGTAGACGCGGATCGCCACCAGCTCGGGCGGCAGCATTTCGGCCGCCACGATGTTGTCCACCTTGGCCTTGTCCAGGTCCCACAGCGCGGACGGCAAACTGGTCTGCAAGCGCGTCAGCACGCCCTGGCGCAGGCGCTGGTTGTTCACTTCCAGTTCGTGGCTCAAGCTGTACTGCGCATAGGTGCCGGAAATGCCGAGCACCAGGGTGACGATCACCACGAACAGCAAGGTCAATCGACCTTGGATACCAAACATCGACAAGCTCCTCCCAGTCCTGCGCGGCATGGATATGACGGCAACGTCCCAATGTAAAGTATGCCTAGCATCTTGGCAAGATTTTCGACTCGGCCGCGGCGCCGATGGTAAGATCGTGCGACGAGAATGACGGAGGCCGCCATGACTGCCAGTTATCAGCATTTGCCGTTAGGGCAAGTGCAAGCCGGGATGATATTGTCGGACGAGCTGCTGGACGCGCGCGGCCATGTGCTGCTGCCGCAGGGCACGGTGCTGACCGAGTCCATGCTGGCGCTGATGCCGCGCCACGGCATCGAATCGCTGCCCATCGCCGCCGCCGAGCAGCCCAGCGCGGCCGAGCAGGCGGCGGACCGGGAACAGCAGCTGGAGCGCATCGCCCGCCTGTTCCGCAAGAACGATGCGGACAGCGACAGCGACTGGGCCACGGCGCTGCTGCGCCGCTTCGTCACCGATTACCGCCTGGGCCTGGCCCCCGCAGAAGAATAAGCACCATGCTGACATACGACGACGTTGTAAAAAATCTGGACGACCTGCCCTCGCTGCCCGCGGTGGTGATGGAACTGCTCAACAGCATAGACCAGGAGGACGTGGACATTTCCGTGCTGGCCAAGAAGGTGTCGCACGACCAGGCACTGACGGCCAAGACGCTGCGCCTGGCCAACTCTTCGCTGTACGGCCTGCAGGTGAAAGTGACCACCATCCAGCAAGCCATCACCTTCCTCGGCTTCCAGGCCACGCGCAACCTGATCACGGCGGCGGCCCTTACCGGCTGCTTCGCCGAGCGCGCCTGCGCCGGCTTCGACCACAAGGCGTTCTGGCGCCACTCGATCGCCAGCGCGGCCTGCGCCAAGGTACTGGCGCGCCAGATGCGCTTCAACCAGGACTACGCTTTCACGGCCGGCCTGCTGCACGACATCGGCCGCCTGGTGCTGGTGGCTTGCTTCCCGAATGAATATGAGCAGGCCATCGCCTACCGCAACGCGCATGACTGCATGCCGCTGGAGGCGGAACGCGCGGTGCTGGGCATCGATCACGTCGATGCCGGCATGGCGCTGGCGGAACACTGGAATTTTTCGGACACGATGCGGCTGGCGATCGCCCACCACCATAACCCGGACGCGCCGGGTGCGGGCTTTCTGGCGGCCATCATCCATGTGGCGGACGCCATAGCCCATGCGCTCGATCTGGCGCAAATGCCGGACGGCCTGGTGCCGCCGGTGTCCACCGTGGCCTGGACTGCGCTGGGCCTCGATGAAGCGATTTACCTGCAACTGTTCCGCGAAACGGAACTGCAATACGAAGAAATTGCGATGGTGCTGCTGAGCTAAGCTGCTGAGCTAGACTGCTGAGCTAAGCCCGTTCAGGCCGGAACATTGCAGTCCCGGCCCCGGCGACGCTGGCCACGCGCGGCACATCAGTGCGCGTAGCTGCCGGCGTCCTGCTGCTTTTCCGGGCGATCCTCTGGCTTTGGACGTCCCTGGGCATCGGAGAGGCGGTACTTGGTGCGGCGGTCGCCCATCAAGTCGCGCAGGTCGCGGATGCTCATGCCGGTCACTTCGTGCATGCGGATCAGCAGCGAGGCGCCGACCGGCAAGCGGTGGTGGCGGATCTTGCTGATGACGGGCGGCGCCACTTCCAGCATGCGCGACAGCGCGGCGTCGTTCTTCAGCTGCATTTTACCCAGCAGCATGTCCAGCAGATGATTAGGGTTGTAACTTTCTTGAGAAGCAAGGGCGTGGTGTGCCATGATTTTTCCTCGTCTGGTGTGTCGTCTATCCCCGGAATGGCATTGCAATTTCAATAACAATTCTAATACCAAACCAGCCCGTTCCGGCCAAGCCGCGACTAGCGAAGCTTGCGTTAGGTCAAGCACCCGCTAGAATTCTTAGCAACAATGCCATTTCAACACACGGGGATATTCCGTGGCGCACGGAAGAACTTTAAGGAAATAGTTACGGGCGCGAATGGCCGTGGAAAACGCCCGCGGAACGCGGGCCGAGGATGATTTACGCAGTCGTGTTGATGTTCTGGCCCCGTGCGGAAGGCGACGTGCTGTTCTGGCTGCTCTGCTGCGATTCGAGTTGCTGCCGCCTCACGGCGTCGGCCTGCTGGGTCTGGCGTTCCTGCTCGGCGCGCGCCGCCTGCTGGGCTTGCTGGGTCTGCTGCCCGGCGCTGGCCGCCTCCTGCTCGCGCCGCGCCGCTTCCTCGCGCCGCGCCTGGCGGGCCTGCTCGGCGCGCTGGTCGGTCACGGCGGTGGTCTGCTGGGCGGCGCTGCTGCTGACGCTGGGAATCGCACTGACTGCCATGGCTTGCTCCGTTGGAAAGAAAGACCGTTCCTTCGACTGTAGGGCAAGCTGAGCCGAAAGCAATGACGAATCATTAACTACGCCGGAAAATCGCAGGCGCCGCCACGATACGGTAAACTAACGGCATCCAGTACACCCAACCAGGCACCGCCCTTTGAAAACCAAGACTCCCAGCCAGCCGCACTATTTCATCCCGGAACCGCTCGACAACACGCGCCTGGCGCATCTGTGCGGGCCGCTCGATGAAAACCTGCGCCAGATTTCGGCCGCGCTGGACGTGACCATCTTCCGCCGCGGCGAGAAATTCATCGTCAACGGCACCAACGCCGAGCGCGCGGTGCAGATCCTGGAGCAGTTCTACAACGTGGCGCAGAAAGTGGTGCCGGTGGAGGAAGTGCAGCTGGCCCTGGTGGAGCAGCGCGCCGGCCTGGCGCCGCCGCTGGAGCCGGACCAGGAAGAGCCGCCGTTCAACGAGCCGGACATCACCAGCCCGGTGCTCAAGACGCGCCGCGCCGACCTGCGCGGGCGCACGCCGCACCAGATCAAGTACCTGCGCAACATCCTCGACCACGACATCAGCTTCGGTCTGGGCCCGGCCGGCACCGGCAAGACCTACCTGGCCGTGGCCTGCGCGGTGGACGCGCTCGAGCGCGACGCCGTCAAGCGCATCATCCTGACCCGCCCCGCAGTGGAGGCCGGCGAGCGCCTGGGCTTCCTGCCGGGCGACCTGGCGCAGAAGGTGGACCCGTATCTGCGCCCGCTGTACGACGCGCTGTACGACCTGCTGGGCTTCGACCGCACGCAGAAGATGTTCGAGAAGGGCGTGATCGAGATCGCGCCGCTGGCCTATATGCGCGGGCGCACGCTGAACCATGCCTTTGTCATCCTCGATGAAGCGCAGAACACCACGGTGGAACAGATGAAGATGTTCCTGACCCGCATCGGCTTCGGCAGCAAGGCCGTGGTGACCGGCGACACCACCCAGATCGACCTGCCCAAGAGCCAGAAGAGCGGCCTGGTGGACGCCAGCCACGTGCTGCGCGACGTGCGCGGCATTGCCTTCACCCAGTTCACCAGCGCCGACGTGGTGCGCCATCCGCTGGTGGCGCGCATCGTGGACGCCTACGAGAGCGCGCACAACGCTTCCGCCGAGATTTCGCCTTTGTTCACTCCCGCCAAGACTGCCGCCGTCAAACATGTCCGAAAAAAATAAACTGACCCTGTCGGTGCAGTACGCCGACCCGCGCCTGCAGGACAGCATCACCCGCCCCATGGTGCGCAAATGGATCAAGGCCGCGCTGTTCGCGCCGGCCGAGCTGACGATACGCTTTGTCGATGCCGGGGAAGGCCGTGAACTGAACCGCGACTACCGCGAGAAGGATTACGCCACCAATGTGCTGACCTTCGCCTACAACGAGGGCGAAGACTACGCCGAGGACGAGCCGACCCGCGCCGACATCATCCTGTGCACCGACGTGCTGCAGCAGGAAGCGGCCGAGCAGAAAAAGTCGGTGGAAGAGCACACGGCGCACCTGATCGTGCACGGCGTGCTGCACGCCCAGGGCTACGACCACATGGACGACGAAGAGGCTAGCGAAATGGAAGGCCTGGAAACCGAGATCCTGGCCGGCCTGGGCTACGCCGACCCATACGCCTGACGTATCGCTTACGGATCACGTAGGGCGGCTTAGCGCGCAGCGCGTAAGCCGCCGGCTCAGCCGCCCTGCGTGCCGCTCGTCCCCAGCAGCGCCCGGTGCAAGTCCAGCGGCGTCTTCTCGATCAGGCGGGCAGTGGTATCCGGCGGCAGCTTGTCCGTGTCAAAACGCATCGGCACCGGCGCTTCCGGCGGCGGCGCCTCCGGGCTGGCCTCAGCCGGCGGCACGGCGCTGATGGACTGCGGGTCCGGCGCCACGCTGTCCACGTCCGGCGGCGCGTCCGGCTCGGCGATTTTACGCTGCGGCACCAGGCCGCTGGCCGGATTCAAGGATGAAACGCTGCTGATCATGGCGGACTCCGCGCGGGTGGATAGGCTTGCCATTGTAGCCTCAAATTCGGCAAAAACGAGGCCCTCCCGCCATTTGTAGTATCCTATAGCACTTCGAAAC
Organism: Pseudoduganella sp. UC29_71; assembly: GCF_042693265.1. Classification (NCBI taxonomy): domain Bacteria; kingdom Pseudomonadati; phylum Pseudomonadota; class Betaproteobacteria; order Burkholderiales; family Oxalobacteraceae; genus Pseudoduganella; species Pseudoduganella sp. UC29_71. The sequence goes on from NZ_CP170549.1 coordinate 5,039,551, forward strand.
AACTGGCTCACGCCTCCTATGCAAGAGCACCCTAGTGGCGTCAAGACTGACGCCAAACCCCACCGGTCGCTATTTGAGCGACTCACCGCACTGATTTCCCCCGAGCCCGAGAACCGCGCGGAACTGCTCGAAGTCCTGCACGATGCCCACGAACGCAACCTGATCGACGCCGATGCGCTGTCCATGATCGAAGGCGTGTTCCAGGTGTCGGACCTGTCCGCGCGCGACATCATGGTGCCGCGCTCGCAAATGGACGTGATCGACATTTCCAAGCCCATCGAGGAATGGATGCCCAGTGTGCTGGAGACGGCCCACTCGCGCTTCCCCGCCATCGAGGGCGAGCGCGACAAGGTGATCGGCATCCTGCTGGCCAAGGACCTGCTGCGCTACTACGCCGAGGAAAGCTTCGACGTGCGCGACATGCTGCGCCCGGCCGTGTTCATTCCCGAGTCCAAGCGCCTGAACGTGCTGCTGCGCGATTTCCGCGCCAACCACAACCACATGGCCATCGTGGTGGACGAGTATTCCGGCGTGGCCGGCCTCATCACCATCGAGGACGTGCTGGAACAGATCGTCGGCGACATCGAGGATGAATACGACTTCGACGAGGAAGAGGACAACATCCTCTCGATCAAGGAAGGCAAGTTCGGCCCGCGCTGGCGCATCAAGGCGCTCACCGAGATCAGCCAGTTCAACGAGGAACTCGACACCGACCTGTCCGACGAGGACGCCGACACCATCGGCGGCTTCGCGGTCAAGCACCTTGAGCGCATGCCGCACAAGGGCGACACCTTCGACATCGGCAACCTGCGCTTCGAGGTGCTGCGTGCCGACGCGCGCCAACTGCACGTGCTGCTGGTGGAGAAGCTGCCGCCGGCCGTGGACGAACAAGACTGATGCGCTGGCGCCGCGCCAAACCCGGCGATCCTCCCGCGCCCCAGCGCAGCACCCGTGGCCGCATGATGATCGCCGCGCTGGCGGGCGCCGCCAGCGTATTTTCCTTTGCCCCCTTCGGCTGGTGGCCGCTGCAAATCCTTTGCCTGGCCCTGCTGTTCTACCAGGCGCTGCGTTCGGCCACGCCGAAAGCCGGCGCGCTGGTGGGCTGGGCTTTCGGCTTCGGCTGGTGCCTGGCCAACACGCACTGGCTGGTGGTGGCGCTGAACCGCTTCGGCGGGCTGCCGCTGCCGCTGGCGGTGGCCGCCATCGCGCTGCTGGCCGCTGCCATGGGCATCTACGCCGCCATGGCCATGTATTCGGCGCTGTGGCTGCGCAAGCGCTGGCTGCTGCCGCTGCCCGCCGCCAACCTCCTGATGCTGCCCGCCATGTGGGCGCTGTTCGAATGGGTGCGCGGCTGGCTGTTCACCGGCTTCCCCTGGGCCGCCGCCGGCTACGCCCATAACGACGGCCCGCTGGGCGGCTATGCCGCCATCGTCGGCGTATACGGCGTGAGCTGGCTGGCCGCGCTGTGCGCCGGCGCCCTGCTGCTGGCGGCGCACCGCACGCGCTGGTTCGCGCTGGGCGGCCTGGCCGCCGTGATGGCGGCCGGCATCGGCCTGCGCTACGTGGACTGGACCCACGCCGTGGGGCAGCCGATCTCGGTGCGCCTCCTGCAGGGCAACACGCCCTTGCAGCAGAAATTCGACGCGCGCCACACGCTGGACACGCTGGTGCGCTACCGCGACACCATCGCGGCCGAGCCGGCCGACCTGATCGCCACGCCGGAAACGGCCATCATGCTGTTCCAGCACCAGTTGCCGCCGGACTACCTGCCCAGCCTGGGCCAGTTCGCCAAGCGTTCGGGCAGCCACCTGGTGCTGGGCATTCCGCTGATGGACAGCCCGACCAAATACTCGAACAGCGTGATCGGCGTGCCGCCGGACTCTGGCCTGCCGACCTACCGTTACGACAAGCACCACCTGGTGCCGTTCGGCGAATTCATCCCGACCGGCTTCCGCTGGTTCACCAATATGATGCAGATCCCGTTGGGCGACCAGACCCCGGGGCCGGCGCTGCAGCTGCCGTTCCAGGTCAAGTCGCAGCGCGTGCTGCCCAACATCTGCTATGAAAACCTGTTCGGCGAGGAGATCGCGGCCAACCTGGCCAACGATCCGAACCCGGCCACCCTGCTGCTGAACGTGTCCGAACTGGCCTGGTACGGCGAATCGATCGCCATCCCGCACCACCTGCAGATTTCGCAAATGCGCACGCTGGAAACCGGACGCCCCATGCTGGGCGCCACCAACAGCGGCGCCACCGTGGTGATCGACAGCCACGGCAAGGTCACGGCCGCCCTGCCCTACTACCAGGCCGGCGTGCTCAAGGCCACGCTGCGCGGCATGGCGGGCAACACGCCCTACATCGTGCTGGGCAACCGCCTGTTCCTCGCCCTGGCCGCGCTGGCCGTGGCCGGCGCGTGGCTGTGGTCCCGAAAAAACGCGAATAAGCACCCCGATAAGTAGCCAAATCCGGCTAAAATTAGCCGTTTAAGGCTAGCCATCCAGAAGAACAACGATGCTCACATTTCAACAGATTATCCTGACGCTGCAATCCTACTGGGACAAGCAAGGCTGCGCCCTGCTCCAGCCCTATGACATGGAAGTCGGCGCCGGCACTTTCCACACCGGTACCTTCCTGCGCGCGATCGGCCCGGAGCCATGGCGCGCGGCCTACGTGCAGCCTTCGCGCCGCCCGAAAGACGGCCGCTATGGCGAGAACCCGAACCGCGGCCAGCACTACTACCAGTACCAGGTGGTGATGAAGCCGGCCCCGGAAAACATCCTGGACCTGTACCTCGGTTCGCTGGAAGCGCTGGGCCTGGACCTGAAGCAGAACGACGTGCGCTTCGTGGAAGACGACTGGGAAAGCCCGACCCTGGGCGCCTGGGGCCTGGGCTGGGAAGTCTGGCTGAACGGCATGGAAGTGACCCAGTTCACCTACTTCCAGCAAGTGGGCGGCCTCGATTGCAAGCCGGTGCTGGGCGAGATCACCTACGGCATCGAACGCCTCGCCATGTATCTGCAGGGCGTGGAGAATATGTACGACCTGGTGTGGACGCAGTGGGAAGAGAACGGGGTCACGAAAACGCTGAAGTACGGCGACGTGTTCCACCAGAACGAAGTGGAGCAGTCGGCTTACAACTTCGAGCACTCGAACACCGAGCTGCTGTTCGCGCAGTTCAACAACCACGAATCGGAAGCCAAGCGCCTGATCGAGCTGCAACTGACGCTGCCCGCCTACGAGCAGATCATGAAGGCCTCGCACAGCTTCAACCTGCTGGACGCGCGCGGCGCCATCTCGGTGACCGAACGCGCCGCCTACATCGGCCGCGTGCGCGCCCTGTCGCGCCTCGTGGCGCAGGCTTACTACGATTCCCGCGAACGCCTCGGCTTCCCGATGCTGCCCGCCGCTTGAGACTAAGAACAATATGAACCAGACCCTGTTAATTGAACTGCTGACCGAAGAACTGCCGCCGAAAGCGCTGGCCAAGCTGGGCGCCGCTTTCGCCTCGGGCATCGTCAACGGCCTGAAATCGCGCGACTTCCTGGAAGAAGACAGCGCCGCCACCATCCACGCCACGCCGCGCCGCCTGGCCGTCTCCATCACCAAGGTGCGCGCCACCTCGCCGGACAAATCGATCCGCGAAAAAGTGCTGCCGGTGTCGGTGGCGCTGGACAAGGACGGCAACCCGAGCGCGCCGCTGGCCAAGAAGCTGGCCGCGCTGGGCTTCCCCGACCTGACCGTGGCCGACCTGGAACGCGCGCAGGACGGCAAGGCCGAGAGCTTCTTCTACACCTACACCGCGCCGGGCTCGCAGCTGCTGGCCGGCGCGCAGGCCGCGCTGGAAGAATCCGTGGCCAAGCTGCCGATTCCAAAGGTGATGAGCTACCAGCGTCCGGACGGCAGCACCGTGCAGTTCGTGCGTCCCGCGCACAGCCTGATCGCGCTGCATGGCGGCACCGTGCTGCCGCTGACCCTGCTGGGCCTGACCGCGTCCAACGTGACCGAAGGCCACCGCTTCCTGACTGCCCCGGGCGGGCGCAGCGTGACCGTCGCCACGGCCGACGCCTACGCCGCCACCCTGGCCGAACAGGGCAAGGTAATCCCCGGCGTGGACGCGCGCAAGGAAAAGATCCGCGCCTCGCTGCTGGAAAAGGCCGGCGCCGACCAGGTGCTGATGCCCGAAGCGCTGCTGGACGAAGTGACCGCGCTGGTGGAATGGCCTGTGGTGTACGAGTGCCGCTTCGAGGAAGAGTTCCTGGCCGTGCCGCAGGAATGCCTGATCCTGACCATGCAGACCAACCAGAAATACTTCGCGCTGACCGACGCGGCGGGCAAGCTGCGTTCGCGCTTCCTGATTGTCTCCAACATCGCGACCGATACGCCGCAAGCCATCATCGGCGGCAACGAGCGCGTGGTGCGCCCGCGCCTGTCCGACGCCAAGTTCTTCTTCGAGCAGGACAAGAAGAAGACGCTGGAATCGCGCCTGCCGCTGCTGAAGAACGTGGTCTACCACAACAAGCTGGGCACGCAAGCCGAGCGCAGCGAGCGCGTGACCGCGCTGGCCGGCGCCATCGCGGGCAAGCTGAACGCGGCTGGCCTGCAGGCCGACGTCGCGCTGACCGAACGCGCCGCGCGCCTGTCCAAGGCCGACCTGCTGACCGACATGGTGGGCGAGTTCCCCGAGCTGCAAGGCATCATGGGCACCTACTACGCGCGCCACGACGGCGAGCATGAAGACGTGGCGCTGGCCGCCTCCGAGCACTACCAGCCGCGCTTCGCGGGCGACGCCCTGCCAGCCACCGCCACCGGCACCGCCGTGGCCCTGGCCGACAAGCTGGAAACGCTGGTGGGCATCTGGGCCATCGGCCTGGCGCCGACCGGCGACAAGGACCCGTTCGCGCTGCGCCGCCACGCCCTGGGCGTGCTGCGCATGCTGATCGAGAAGCGCCTGCCGCTGTCCATCTCCGGCCTGCTGGCCGACGCCGCCAGGCAGTTCTCCTCCGTGGCCGGCTTCAAGGACCCGAGCGCCGACGTGGCAGCGTTCATGCTGGACCGCCTGCGCGGCATCCTGCGCGAGCGCGGCTTCACGCCGAACGAGATCGAGGCCGTGGTGGCGCAGAATCCGGACCGCCTGGACGATATCGTGCAGCGCCTGGAAGCGGTGCAAGCCTTCGCCGCACTGCCCGAATCGGCCTCGCTGGCCGGCGCCAACAAGCGCATCACCAACATCCTGAAGAAGAACGAGGAAGCGCTGGCCCAGACCGGCGGCGCAGGGGTGAACCCCGCCCTGCTGCAGGACACGGCCGAGAAAAACCTGCATGCCGCCATCGTGCGCGTGCAGCCGGAAGTGGACGCGGCCTTCGCCAAGGGCGACTTCGCCGGCACGCTGAAGACGCTGGCCCAGCTGCGCGACGACGTGGACGCCTTCTTCAACGACGTGATGGTGATGGCCGAGGATGTCGCCCTGCGCAACAATCGCCTGGCGCTGCTGTCGTCCCTGCACGGCATGATGAACCGCGTGGCCGACATTTCGAAACTGGCGGCATAAGATGGGCGTCGCGATGAAGCTGATCATCCTTGATCGGGACGGCGTGATCAACCACGATTCGCCGGACTTCATCAAGTCGCCCGCCGAATGGATTCCGGTGCCGGGATCGCTCGAGGCCATCGCCCGCCTGAACCAGGCGGGCTACCGCGTGGTGGTGGCGTCGAACCAGTCCGGCATTGCGCGCGAATTCTTCGACATGACGGTGCTGAACGCCATCCACCAGAAGATGCACACGCTGGCGCAGCAGGTCGGCGCGGAGATCGAAGCGATCTTCTTCTGCCCGCACGCGGCGGCCGACAACTGCGACTGCCGCAAACCCAAGCCGGGCATGTTCGCCGAGATCTCCAAGCGCTACAACGTCAACCTGAAGGGCGTGCCGACGGTGGGCGATTCGCTGCGCGACCTGCAGGCCGGTTTCATCAGCGGCTGCGTGCCCTACCTGGTGTTGACCGGAAAAGGTGAAAAAACCAATGCCACGGGCGGCCTGCCACCCGGTACAATGGTCTTTGCCAACCTGGCGGCCATGGTGGACCACCTGCTGAAGGCTCCCGTCCCCGCCGCCGCTGCTTCCGCTGCAGCCGCCGCAGCCGCCGCAACCAACTGATTAGATTCTGGAGTATCGCATTGGGTAAGCCTGTACTGTTTCTGCGTTCCTTGATATTCGCCGTCGTCATGGCGATCGCCACCATTATCTGGTGCGTCGTCTGCATGCTGGCAACGCCGCTGCCGTACGCCCAGCGCTACTACATCGTCTCGCGCTGGAATGTGTTCATCATCTGGTGCGCCAAGGTCATTTGCGGCATCGAGTACGAAATCAAGGGCTGGGAAAACTTCCCGGACGCGCCGGCCGTGGTGCTGTCGAAGCACCAGTCGGCGTGGGAAACCATCTTCCTGCTGTGCAGCCTGCCGCGCCCGCTGGTGTTCGTGTTCAAGAAGGAGATCTTGTACATTCCCTTCTTCGGCTGGGGCATCGCCGCGCTGCGCATGATCCCGATCGACCGCAAGCAGGGCAAGAACGCCTTCAAGCAGGTGGTGGCGCACGGCAAGCGCCGCCTGAAAGCGGGCCTGTGGATTATCATGTTCCCGGAAGGGACCCGCATCCCGGTCGGCCAGGCCGGCAAGTACAAGAGCGGCGGCACGCGCCTGGCAATCGAGACCGGCGCCATGGTGGTGCCGATCGCGCTGAACTCGGGCGAGTGCTGGCCGAAGAATTCGTTTATCAAGAAACCCGGCAAGGTGACGGTCTCCGTCGGCAAGCCGATACCCTCGGAAGGACGCAGTCCGGACGAGTTGATGGAGCAGGTGGAACAGTGGATAGAATCAGAAATGCGCGTCATTTCGCCCCACGCCTACAGCGCTGGCTAGACGACCTGGCCACCGCTGCCAGGCCGGCCGCCACGGCCGACGAGGGGCAGCTCGACTTGTTCGGCGAAACTGCGCCGGGCGCGGCATCGCGTCCCGCCGGCCCCGCCGCCAACGCGGCGGTGATGCATCCGCCGTCCGCGCCGGTGCCGGTACCCCCCGCCGTCCACCTGGCAGGCGCCCCGCCCCGCATCCGCTACGCCTGCAACGCCTGCCACGCCCACCACGCCTGTTACGCCAACCGTCCCCGCCCCGTTTTCCCCGTCCTCCGCAGCACCCGTGCCGTCCGCCGCCGGCAGCGCCCATGCGCCCGCTGCGGCCGATTGGCCCGATGCCGCCCAAGCGCCGCATGCCCCGCCGAGCGCCAACCTGCTGCGCCCGCCCCCCATCCCGGTGCCGGTGCGCGCCCCCGAGCCGGCTGCGCCGCCGGCCGACACGCTGCCGCGCCGCCAGCTGCTGGTGGGCCAGTTCATCCTTGAATACACGCTGCGCCGCTCCACGCGCCGCTCCATCGGCTTCATGATCGACGACGAAGGCCTGCGCGTGACCGCGCCCAAACGCGTCAGCGTGGCCGAAATCGACAGTGCCATCCGCGCCAAGCAGCACTGGATCATCTCCAAGCTGGACGAACGGCGCGAACGGCGCGCGGCGCGGCTGGAAAAGCCGCCGGTTGTGTGGGAAGACGGCGCCGTGCTGCCCTACCTGGGCGGCGAGCTGAAACTGCGCCTGTACACGGCCACGCGCAACCGCACCGACTACAACGCCGACACGCGCGAGCTGCATATGGGACTGGTGCAAGGCGCCACCGAAACGCTGCTCAAGGAGCGCGTGCGCGCCTGGATGCAGCAGCAGGCCAAGGTGCTGTTCGAGCAGCGCCTGGACCTGTACGCGGCGCGCCTGGGCGTGGAATACAGCGCCTTTGCCCTGTCGTCGGCCGGCACCCGCTGGGGCTCGTGCACGGTGCAGCGCGTGATCCGGCTGAACTGGCGCCTGATCCACTTCTCGCTGCCGCTGATCGACTACGTGGTGGCGCACGAACTGGCGCACATCCTGGAAATGAACCACAGCGCTCAATTCTGGGCCGCCGTGGGCCGCATCTACCCCGCCTACGACGAAGCCAAAGCCCTGCTGCGCAAACGCGCGCAGGAGCTGCCGGTGCTGTTCAGCTGAGCCGGCGGATTACGCGCGCCTGCGGCGCGCTAATCCGCCCTACGGCAAGCTCGCCGCGCGGCCCATGTAGGGCGGGTTAGCTGCGCAGCAGCGTAAGCCGCCAGCCCTAGAGCCAGCCCGCGTCGCGCGCCAGGCGGAAGGCTTCGACGCGGTTGCCCGCGTTGAGCTTGCTGATCGCTTCGGACAAATAGTTGCGCACCGTGCCTTCCGACAGGTGCAGCTGGCGCGCGATGTCCGCCCCGCTGCGCCCTTCGCCCGCCAGCCGCAGCACCTGCCGTTCGCGCTCGCTGAGCGGGTCTTCCCCGCCGCTGCCGCTTTCCAGCGCCAGCTCGGGCGCGATGGCGCGGCCGCCCCCGTGCACGCTGCGGATGGCGGCGGCCAGCGTCTCGGCCGGGGCATCCTTCAGCAAATAGCCACGCACGCCGGCCGCCATGGCGCGCCGCAGATAGCCCGAGCGCGCAAAGGTGGTCACGATGATGACCTTGGTGGCGCCGCCCTGCTCGCGCAGCGCTGCAGCCAGCTCCAGGCCCGTCATCAGCGGCATTTCGATATCGGTCAGCACCACGTCCGGCTTCAGCGTGCCGCACAGCGCCAGCGCCTCCTGGCCGTTGCGGGCCTGGCCCACCACTTCCATATCGTCCTCCAGCCGCAGCAGCGCCGCCAGCGCGCCCAGCAACAGCGCCTGGTCTTCGGCAATCAACACCCGTATCATCTACTTGCTCCCTGCGCAGCGCGCTCCATCGGCAGCCGCAGTTCCAGCGACATCCCCTGATCACATCGCATGCCCAGCCAGCCGCCCAGCTGCGCCACGCGCTCCTGCATGCCGCGCAAGCCGTTGCCCTGCACGAGCGCGCCCGCTTCCGCCACGGCCTTGCCGTCGTCGCGGATGCGGAACACGATCAGGCCGTCCTGCATGCCAAGGCTCACGTCGCAGCGCGTGGCGCCGGCGTGGCGCAGGATGTTGGTGACGGCTTCGCGCAACGCCAGCGCCAGCACGTTTTCCGCCGTGGCGGGCATGGCTGGCAGGGACGCCATCGCGGCGTCCGCGTGCAGCGTGACGCCGGCGGCCGACAGCGCGACGCGGGCGCGCTCCAGTTCCTGGGCGAAGCCGGTTTCGCGGTAGCCGCTGACGGCGCTGCGCACCTCGGCCAGCGCATGGCGCGCGCTCGCTTCGATGTCCCTGATCTCCTGGCGGCAGGCGGCCGGGTCGCGCTCCAGCAGGCGGCCCGCCAGTTCCGCCTTCAGCGTGATCAGCGACAGGCTGTGGCCCAGCAGGTCGTGCATATCGCGCGAGATGCGTTCGCGCTCGGCGATGCGGGCCAGGTGCTCCACCTCTTCCTGCTTGAGCAGCAGCAGCCTGCGCGAACTGCGCACCTGGGCATCCATGATGGAGGCGATGCCAACCGGCGCGCCGGTGGCCAGCGTGGGAATCAGGAAGCTGAGCGGCAGCTGCAAGCCGAGCGCCAGGGCCGTGGCCGAGAGCAGCACCGCCGCCAGGCAGCAATAGGCGATGCGCGGTCGGCCAAGCCGGGAACACATGGCGGAAGCGAAGATAAAGAAGGTGCTGGCGCCGAAATTGACCGGCGCCCAGGCCACGCCCATCGCAAACGCGGCGGCAATGAACGGGACCGCCCGGCGTCCCGCGTACCAGAAGCTGGCAAAGTAGATCACCACGAACGCGGCCAGCGTCAGCGCCAGCAGCGCGTATTCCAGCGCGCTGGCATCGACGTACAGGTACTTCCAGCCAAAGAAGGCCAGCGAAGCGATCCATAAATACGGCGCGCGCCCCACCTGGGGCGGCACCCAAGGACCATCTATCCAGCGTCGCAACAATCGCATGCAATTCCTTTCATCGCTGCCCCGCCCGCCCCGTCAGGCAGCCTGAGCCGCGTCCGGGGACTGACGGGGACGCCGAGTCCCCGAATGCGGCTCAGGCCGCCTGGTGGGATGGCAGCAGGGGCGGCAGCAGGGCCAGGGTGCGGGCGGTGGCGCCGCGGTGCTGGTTGGCGAAGGCTTGCGCGCTGCGGCCCATGGCGGTGCGGGCGCCGTCGTCGCGCAGCAGCGCGGCCGCTTGCTGCATCAGGTCGCCGGCGCTGGCGATGCGGGCGGCGCCGCCCGCTTCCACGGCTTGCTCGGTCACCAGCGCGAAGTTGAAGGTGTGCTCGCCGATCAGCACGGGCTTGCCCAGCGCGGCCGCTTCGATCAGGTTCTGGCCGCCCAGCGGCTGCAGGCTGCCGCCGATGAAGGCGAGGTCGCAGGCAGAGTAGTAGGCGAACATTTCGCCCATGGAGTCGCCCAGCAGGACTTGCGTGCCGGCCGCCACCGAGGCGCCGGGCTGCGCGAGCGCGCTGCGGCGCTGCAGCGGCAGGCCGCGCGCCACTGCCATCTGTTCGACGGCGTCGAAGCGCTGCGGGTGGCGCGGGACCAGCAGCAGCAGGGTGTCGGCGGGCAGCGTGCCGGCCAGCGCGGAGCGGAAGGCGTCCAGTATCAGTTCTTCTTCGCCTTCGCGCGTGCTGGCGCACAGCAGCACGGGGCGGCCGCCGATCTGCGCGCGCAGCGCGGCGCCGGTCGCCAGCGCGGCGGCGGGCACGAGCACGTCGAACTTGATGCTGCCGGTGACGGCAACCTGCGGCACGCCCAGCGAACGTACGCGTTCTGCGTCCGCTTCGGTCTGCGCGGCCACCAGGGTGATGCCGCGCGCCGCGTCGGCGATCAGCTTGCCCAGCTTGCGCGCCTTGCGCAGCGAGCGCTCGGACAGGCGGGCGTTGGCCAGCACCACCGGCACGCCGGCCTTGCCGCATTCGGCGATCAGCGTCGGCCACACTTCGGTCTCCATCAGGATGCAGATGCGCGGCTCGAAGTGGCGGATGAAGCGCCGCACCATGGTCATGGTGTCGTACGGCAGATAGGCTTGCGCCAGGCGCGCGCCGTGCTTGCCGAACAGCTGCTTGCCGGTGGCGCGGCCGGTGGGCGTCATGTGCGTCATGACGATGCGGCTGCGCGGGTATTGTTTCAGCAGCGCGTCCACCAGCGGCTCGGCGGCGCGGGTTTCGCCCACCGATACGGCGTGCAGCCAGATGGTGTGCGGTTCGTCGTTGGCGGCGCGCGGGCGGTAGATGGCCAGGCGCTCGTTCCAGTGCTGGCGGTAGCCGGCTTCCTGGCGCCCTCGCCACCACAGGCGGCCCAGCACCAGCGGCATGGCCAGCCACCACATCAGGGAATAGAGTCTCAGCATGTCAGCCTGCGGCAAGCAATGAGCGGGCGGCGGCCAGCACGTCGGCCACGGACGGCGGCGCGCCGCGGTCGCCCAGGTTGATGATCTTGGGCGACCAGTTGCCTTCGGTTTTCCAGCGCGGCGAGTCGGCGTAGATTTCCACCGTCGGCGTGGTGAAGGCGGCGGCAATGTGGGTCAGGCCGGTATCGACGCCGACAGCCAGCGCGGCGTGGCGCGCCAGCAGCACTGCGTCCGCCATGGACAGCCTGGGCAGCACGCGCGCGTTCGGCAGGCTGGCGGCCAGCGCTTCGGCTTCGGCCTTTTCCTTCGGCGAGCCCCATGGCAGCAATATGGTCATCGGGGCCAGCGCTGCGCCCAGTTCGATCCAGCTGGCCGGCGCCCACTTCTTGGCGTCGCGCGCGGTGCCGTGGAAGTAGACGGCGTATGGGCCGGCCGGCATCCATTCGGGACGCGGGTCGGACGGCGACACGGCGGGCAGGCCGAAGTCGGCCGGCGCGTCCACGCTGTAGCCGAGCGCCGCTCCCACCACCAGGCGTCCGCGCGCCACCGCGTGCGTGCGCGGGTCGAGCGGGATGCTTTTGGTGTGGAAGAAGCGCGAGATGCCTTCGTAGCCGGAGCCTTCGCTGCCGTTGGCCAGGCCCACTTTCTGCCCGCCCTTCACCACGCGCGCGGCGCCCATGATGATGCCGGTCTTGAGCAGGCCCTGGGTGTCGAAGACGTAGTCGTACTGCTCGGCGCGCAGCGTGCGGAAGAAGGCCTTGATCTCGGCGCGCGTGGCCGGGTTGCCCAGGCTTTTGCGCCAGCGCCGCAGCGCGAACGGGATGATGTTGCGCACCCGCCCGTTCAGGCGCACCAGGCTCACGTAGCCCTCTTCCACTACCCAGTCGATCTGTGCGTCCGGATAGTGGCGTGCGATGTCCGCCACGATGGGCAGGTTGTGCAGCACGTCCCCCAGGGAGGAGACGCGCACCAGCAGTATCTTCATCGATTCAGAACGGCTTTAGAACGGCAGTTCCGCGTCCGGCTTGGCGGCCAGGATCACGCGCTTGAACTCGCCCTGGATGCGCGCCAGCGCCGCCGGCGTTTCGGCTTCGAAGCGCATCACGATCACCGGCGTGGTGTTCGAGGAGCGCGCCAGGCCGAAGCCGTCCGCGTATTCCACGCGCAGGCCGTCGATGGTGATGATGCGCTCGTTGCCCGGGAAGGTGGCGTCGCTGCGCAGCTTGTCCATGACGATGAAGTTCTCGCCTTCCTTCAGGTGCAGGTGCAGCTCCGGCGTGCTGTCTGACTGCGGCAGGGAGTTCAGCAGCGCCGACGGGTCGGCTTCGCGGGTCAGGATCTCCAGCATGCGCGCACCCGAGTACAGGCCGTCGTCGAAGCCGTACCAGCGGTCCTTGAAGAAGATGTGGCCGCTCATTTCGCCGCCCAGCGGGGCGCCGGTTTCCTTCAGCTTGGCCTTCACCAGGGAGTGGCCGGTCTTGTACATCAGCGGCACGCCGCCGCTCTTTTCGATGAACGGCGCCAGGTGGCGCGTGCATTTCACGTCGTACAGGATCTGTTCGCCCGGATGGCGGGTCAGCACGTCCTGCGCGAACAGCATCATCTGGCGGTCCGGGTAGATGATCTGGCCGTCCTTGGTGACGATGCCCAGGCGGTCGCCGTCGCCGTCGAAGGCCAGGCCGATTTCGGCGTCGGTCTCCTGCAGCGCGCGGATCAGGTCCTGCAGGTTTTCCGGGTGCGCCGGGTCCGGGTGGTGGTTGGGGAAGGTGCCGTCCACTTCGCAGAACAGTTCCACCACTTCGCAACCCATGCCGCGGTACAGGTCGCCCGCGAAGGCGCCGGCCACGCCGTTGCCGCAGTCGACCGCGATCTTGATCGGACGGGCGATCTTCACGTCGCCGATGATGCGGGCCAGGTATTCGGCCCGGATGTCGTGGGTGCTGTAGGCGCCCGGCTCGGCCGCCACTTTATCGGCATTGGCCAGGATGGAGTCATACAGGCCGGTGATGGCCTCGCCGTGGATGGCTTCGCCAGCCAGCACCATCTTGAAACCGTTGTAGTCCGGCGGGTTGTGGCTGCCGGTGACCATGATGCCGGACTTGGCCGACAGCACATTGGTGCCGAAGTACACCATGGGCGTGGCCACCACGCCCAGGTCGATCACGTCCACGCCGGCCGATTGCAGGCCTTGCGCCAGCGCGGCGGCCAACTCGGGGCCTGACAGGCGGCCGTCACGGCCAATCACCACGCTGCGCTCGCCCTTGGCCGCTGCAGCCAGGCCGAACGCGTGGCCGATTTGCCTGGCGACGCCGGCATCGAGGGTTTTGCCGATGATGCCGCGGATATCGTAAGCTTTGAAGATCGATTTAGACAGGGTGACCATAGGGATATAGTGGATTCTGGATTCGGGAGAATAATAAAAAAAGCAGCCCGCACAAGTGCGGGCGCGTTTGCAACTTTGCTTACAAGTATAACCTGTAACGCGGGCGGCAAGCTGTCAGTCAGCCCTCGCCCGGCAACCACAGCGCGGCGGCGTCAGATGCGCAGGCCGTCCAGCGCCTTGCCCGATTCGACCCATTCCTTGACCCATTTCGGCTGGCGGCCGCGGCCGGTCCACTGCTGCGACGAATCGGCCGGGTTGCGGTAGCGCGCCGCCACCGTGCCGCCGGTTTTCGGGCGCACGGCGTTGCCGATCAGGTCTTTCACCGGCACGCCGACGGATTGGGCGATGGCCAGTATCTGCTCGCGGGCTTTTGCCAGGTCTTCGCTTTCTCGTTTCTTTAATTCGCGCTCCAGTTGCTTTTGCAGATCGCGCAATTGAGCCGAAGACATATTCGTCAGATCCATAACTTTATCCTTTTGTGATTGGGTAAAATGATTCTGATCGAAATATACTACAAAATGTAAAATTTTCTAGTGTTTCTTGTGCCGTATCATCCAGCGTGGCGCTCTAAATCGCACGATGCGCACATATAACCAGATGTAGCTGGTCATAAACAACAGGCAGAAGATCATCAGTACCCAGGTATGGCGCCAGAACATGGTGGCGGGAATAACCGCCATCAGCGAAAACATCCATAAATAAGGCGACGTCAACGAATTGCGGCGCAATAAGGCGCGGCCTTCCTTGCGGCCCACCGCCCATTGCACGATGCGGCGGAATATCAGGCTGTGTAAATGTATGCCATCGGGCATGGTCGGCGATTTGCCCCGGACAAACATGCGGCGATAGGCGGAAAACAGGGTTTCAAAAGCCGGATAGATCAGCAGCAGCGCGGCGTACCAGGTGGACACTTGCGGATTGCGCACCACCAGCAGCAGCGCCAGTTCGCCCAGCATGAATCCGATAAAGTAGGCGCCGCCGTCGCCCAGGAAAATCAGGCCGACCGGGTAATTCCAGATCAGGAAGCCGGCCGTGGCACCGGCCACCATCAGCGCGGCCACCAGCACGAACATATCATTGACCTGCAATGCCACATAACCGAGGGAAAGCAGCATGCAGATAGTCACTACACTGGCCAGGCCATTAAATCCGTCGATAATATTAATCGCGTTGGCAATACCGGCCACCGCCAGCACCGAGATCGGCAAGGCCAGCCAGATATATAGCGGCCACACCGAGAATGGCCAATCGATGCGGTCCAGGCGCGCGTCCAGCAGGAAATAGGCAAGCAAAGCGGCCGCCATGGTCAGCAGCAGGCGGCGCATGGCGCTGACCTTGCCTGTATAATCCTCCACGATGCCGCCGGCGAAAGCGATGAAGGCGCAGGCCATCAGCGACACCATCCAGCTGGTCATGGCCGGCACCCGCCAAATGGAGATGCACGCGGCTATTGCCACGGCAAAGAATATCGACAGCCCGCCAATACGGGCCACCGAATGGACATGGTTTTTTTGTACGCCGCCGAAATCCGAATCAAGCGCCGGTCCGTGCAATTTCGCCTCTTTAATGACCAGCAGGGTCAGGAGCGCGGACGCAATAAAGCTGACTAAGAATGAAAACATTATTATTTATCAATACAAGATTCCGGAGCGCGTGGTAACGCGGCGCGCGGCAGGATTCTAACAAATCCGGCCGCGCACCGCGCCGCCCTTACCATTCGATACAATTGCCCGCAGGCTAGCGCATGCACAAGGCCAGCGCATCGCGCCAGTGCGGCAGGCGGCAGAACTGTTGCTGTAGACGCTGGGAAGACAGCACCGAGTACTGCGGCCGGCGCGCCGGCACCGGGTATTCGGCGCTGGTGATGGGCTGCAGCCGGCAATCGATGCCGGCTTGCTCTATGATAGCCTGAGTGAATTCGAACCAGGTGGTTTGTCCCTGGCTGCTCAGGTGGTAGATGCCGCTGTGCTGTTGCCACCAGTCCTGCCCGCCCGCGCCCGCCTGCGCCAGCACCAGGGCGGTGGCGTCGGCGATGGTGCGGCTCCACGTGGGCGCGCCGTGCTGGTCGGCCACGATGCGCAGCTCGTCGCGCTCGCGCGCCAGTTTCAGCATGGTGAGCAGGAAGTTCTTGCCGCGCATGCCGTACACCCAGCTGGTGCGGAAGATCAGGTGCGGCACGCCGGCTGCCGCAATGGCTTGCTCGCCGGCCAGCTTGCTGGCGCCATACACGTTGATGGGGCCGGTGGCGTCGTGCTCCACGCGCGGCGCTGGGTCGTCGCCCGGAAACACGTAATCGGTGGAATAGTGCACCAGGGCCGCGCCCAGCTTCTTCGCTTCCTCGGCCATGACGCCGGGTGCCTCGGCGTTGATGCGGAAGGCCAGCTCCGGCTCGCTTTCCGCCTTGTCCACTGCCGTGTAGGCGGCCGGGTTGACGATCAGCCCCGGCTGCACGGCGCGGATCACGGCGCGTACCTGGTCCAGGTCGGCCAGGTCCATGCGGCTGCGGTCCAGCGCCACCACCTCGCCCAGGCCCTGCAGGCTGCGCTCGAGTTCGTAGCCCACCTGGCCGCTGCTGCCCGTCAGCAGGATCTTCATGGGAAGGTTTCCGCTTGCGCCAGCGGCACGCCGCTCCTGTCCTTGGCCGACAGCAGCGGTTCGCCCTGCAGCGGCCACACGATGCCGACCGCCGGATCGTTCCAGATCACCGAGCGCTCGAACTCCGGCGCCCAGTAGTCGGTGGTCTTGTACTGCACTTCGGCCATGTCGCTGGTGACGGTGAAGCCGTGCGCGAAGCCGGGCGGTATCCACAGCTGCTTCTTGTTGTCGGCCGACAGTTCCACCCCGTACCACTGGCCGAAGGTGGCGGAGCTTTTGCGCAAGTCCAGCACCACGTCGAACACCGCACCGGCCGTCACCCGCATCAGTTTGCCTTGCGGCTGCTGGATCTGGTAGTGCATGCCGCGCAGCACGCCCTTGGCCGAGCGCGAGTGGTTGTCCTGCACGAAGTGGGCCGCGACGCCGGTCAGTTCGGCGAAGCGGCGCGCGTTGAAGCTTTCATAGAAATAGCCGCGCTCGTCGCCGAACACCGTGGGTTCGATCAGCAGCACGCCGTCCAGCGGGGTGGGATGGATTTTCATCGTGGAACAACCTTGTCTTGCAGGATTTGCAGCAGGTATTGCCCGTAGTTATTCTTTTTCAGCGGTTCGGCCAGCTGGCGCAGCTGGGCCGCGTCGATATAGCCCTTGCGGTAGGCGATCTCTTCCGGGCAAGCCACTTTCAGGCCCTGGCGCTTTTCGATGGTGGCGATGAATTGCGACGCGTCCAGCAGCGACTCGTGGGTGCCGGTGTCCAGCCAGGCCATGCCGCGCCCCATCACTTCCACGTTGAGCTGCTGGGCTTCCAGGTAGGCGCGGTTGACGTCGGTGATCTCCAGCTCGCCGCGCGCGGACGGCTTGATGCCGGCGGCGATGTCGCAGACCTGCTCGTCGTAGAAGTACAGGCCGGTAACCGCATAGTTGGACTTGGGCACGGCCGGCTTTTCCTCGATGCTGACGGCGCGGCGCTCCTTGTCGAACTCCACCACGCCGTAGCGTTCCGGGTCCTGCACGTGGTAGGCGAACACGGTGGCGCCCGAGGTCTGCTCGGCGGCGCTGCGCAGCAGGCCGTCCAGGTCGTTGCCGTAGTAGATGTTGTCGCCCAGGATAAGCGCCGACGGCGCGTCGCCGACGAATTCACGGCCGATGATGAAGGCTTGCGCCAGGCCGTCCGGCGAGGGCTGCACCGCGTAGCTCAGCTTGATGCCCCACTGGCTGCCGTCGCCCAGCAGGTCCTGGAAGCGCGGCGTGTCCTGCGGCGTGGAAATGATGAGGATCTCGCGCATGCCGGCCAGCATCAGCGTGGTCAACGGATGGTAGATCATCGGCTTGTCGTAGATCGGCAGCAGCTGCTTGGACACGCTCATGGTGACCGGGTACAGGCGGGTGCCGGAACCGCCGGCCAGGATGATGCCTTTGCGGCCGCTTACTGGATTGACTGCTGTGTTCATTGCGCGCCGTCCCGGTTGAAGTAATTGGTTTCCACCCATTTCGCGTAGCCGCCCGACTGCACGTCGGCCACCCAGTCCTGGTTGTCGAGATACCACTGCACGGTTTTCCTGATGCCGGTCTGGAAGGTCTCGGCCGGCTTCCAGCCCAGTTCGCGCTCCAGCTTGCGCGCGTCGATCGCGTAGCGGCGGTCATGGCCGGGTCGGTCCTTGACGAAGGTGATCTGGTCGCGGTAGCTGCCGGCCGCTTTCGGCTTGAGCTGGTCCAGCATCTCGCACAGCGTGTGCACCACGTCCAGGTTGGCCATTTCGTTCCAGCCGCCCACATTGTAGGTTTCGCCCAGGCGGCCGGCGTCCAGCACGCGGCGGATGGCGGCGCAGTGGTCGCTCACATACAGCCAGTCGCGCACCTGCTGGCCATCGCCGTAGATCGGCAGCGGCTTGCCGGCCTGCGCGTTGGCGATGATCAGCGGGATCAGCTTCTCGGGGAAGTGGTAGGGGCCGTAGTTGTTGGAGCAGTTGGTGGTCAGCGTGGGGAAGCCGTAGGTGTGGTGGTAGGAGCGCACCAGGTGGTCCGAGGCTGCCTTGGAGGCCGAGTACGGGCTGTTCGGCGCGTACGGCGTGGTTTCGCTGAAGGGCGCGTCGTCCGGCCCCAGCGTGCCGTACACCTCGTCGGTGGACACGTGCAGGAAGCGGAACGCGGCGCGCTCGGCCTCGGGCAGCGCGTTCCAGTAGCTGCGCGCCGCTTCCAGCAGGCTGAAGGTGCCGTTGATGTTGGTCTGGATGAATTCGCCCGGGCCGTGGATGGAACGGTCCACGTGGCTTTCGGCGGCGAAATGCACGATGGCGCGCGGCTTGTGCGTATTCAGCAATTCCAGCACCTGGGCCTGGTCGCAGATATCGCCGCGCACAAAGACATGGCGGCTGTCGTTTTTCAGCTTGGCCAGGTTATTCAGATTGCCTGCATAGGTCAGCTTGTCGAAATTCAGGACAGGCTCATCGGATTGCGCCAGCCAGTCGAGTACAAAGTTAGAGCCGATAAAGCCCGCACCGCCTGTAACAAAAATCATTTAGCATCCCGCTCAGAGCGTTGAATTAGTCATAGGCATGATTTTATGTGAAACTCGGCCCATTCCGCGAGAATTTAGCGCCGCATACAACTTATTTCTTCAATTGCAACACCACCTATGAAAACCTATGTGATTGGCGACCTGCAAGGCTGCCACGACCAGACCGTTGCCCTGGTCGACCGCATCCTTGCGCAAGAAGAGCAAGCGCCGTCCATTTTGTTCACCGGCGATTTGATCAACCGGGGGCCGGATTCGCTGGCCACCTTGCGCTATGTGCACGCGCTGGCGGCGGCCAGCGGCGGCCGCATCGACACCGTGCTGGGCAACCACGACCTGCATCTGCTGGCGGTGGCCAACGGCATCCGGCCCGCGTCCGGCTCGGACACGCTGGAGCACATCCTGGAAGCGCCGGACGGCGCCGAGCTGCTGGAGTGGCTGCGCACGCGGCCCATGGCCATGCTGCACCAGGGCCACTTGCTGGTGCATGGCGGCGTGCTGCCGCAGTGGGACGCGGCGCAGGTGATGGCGCTGGCCGGCGAAGTGGAGGCGGCGCTGCGCGGCCCGGCCTGGACCGGCTTCCTGGCGCAGATGTACGGCAACCAGCCGGACGCCTGGAGCGACGAGCTGCACGGACCGGCGCGGCTGCGCTGCATCGTCAACGCGCTGACGCGGCTGCGCTTTTGCAGCATGGACGGGGTGATGGATTTCAAGCTGAAGGAAAGCGCCAAGGCCGATCCGGCCAGCGGGCTGATGCCGTGGTTCGAGGTGCCGGGCCGGCGCACGCGGGATGTGACGGTGGTGTTCGGCCACTGGTCTGCGCTGGGGCTGATGCTCAAACCCAACCTCATCGCGCTCGACACCGGCTGCGTGTGGGGCGGCTACCTGTCGGCCGTGTGCCTGGACGACAGGTCGCTGATGCAGGTGCAGTGCCCGGAATACCGCGAGCATACGGGCAAGAAGTAGGCCGGGGGCGCGCTGGCGGGTTACGCGGGTGCCCCGCTAACCCGCCCTACGGCCGTCCACGTGCGCTGCGCCGGGGCGTGGGGCGTGCATCGTGACCCGTAGGGCGGCTTAGGCCGCGTGCGGCCGTAAGCCGCCGGGCTGCGCCACTATCCCCAACCCGGCCGCGACCGCGTCATGCGCGGCCTGCGCCAGGTCGCGGCGGTGGCCGCCGGCCGCGTCCATGGCCGGCATGTACTTGAGCCGCGCGCGCACCGGCGTGCCGCGCAGGATGGCCAACACGCTCTCGGCAAAGGTGGTCTCGCCGATAAAATCCACGTTCGGGTGATGCCCGCCGGACGCATCCGAATAGCTCAGCGCCAGCGGCTGCACCATCACCTTCGCGTCCACCGCCGCCTCGAACAGGTTGGCGTGGAACGGCAGCAGCGAGCCTTGCGGCGCCGTGGTCCCCTCCGGGAAAAACGCCACCCGCTCGCCGGCCTGCAGGCTATGCACCAGGCCCTTGAAGATATTGCGCAAATCGCGCTTGCTGCCGCGCGCGATAAAGACCGTACCCGCCTTCTCGGCCAGCCAGCCGGCCAGCGGCCACGAGCGGATTTCCGCCTTGGCCACGAAGCGGCAGGGATAGAACGCATCCACCACGAAGATATCCAGCCACGACACATGGTTGGCCACGACCATCGCGTGCGCCAACGGCTGGGCGCTGTCCGGCGCCATCTCCACCGTCACATTGCAAATGCCGAGCAAGGTGCGCGACCAGCGCCGGATATGGCCATTGCGCGCCTCCACGCCGATCCAGGGAAAGACGGTGGCGCACACAGCCATGCCGTACAGCACGTGCACCACCATCCGCAGCAAGCGGTAAATAAGCAAAATGGTCACTTTCCTGAGGCGGGGTCAGGTCCGGCATCGCGCCAAAATGGCGCGATGCCGGACCTGACCCCCACGGGTTAAGTTGGTTAGCGTGGTTAGCGGGCGTTGCGCTGGTAGGCGACGCGGCCGGCGACGATGGTCGCTTGCACTTGGCCTGCCAGCTCGTAGCCGAGGAAGGGGGTGTGCTTGCCCTGGCTGGCCAGCGCGCTGCCTTCCACGGTCCAGCGCGCTGCCGGGTCGAACAGGCAGACGTCGGCCGCGCTGCCTACGCCGAGCTGGCCGGCGCCGAGGCGGTCCAGGCCGGACACGCGCGCGGCGTCCGCGCTGATGCGGCTGATGGCCAGCGCCAGCGCGTCGCCCTCCTTCACGCCCGGCTGGGCGGCGGCGTAGTCGTCGGCCCATTTCAGCGCCAGCGACAGCAGCAGTTCCAGGCCGGTGGCGCCGGGCGAGGCTTCGCCGAAGGGCAGCAGCTTTTCGTCGTCGTCCACCGGGGTGTGGTCGGAGCAGATGGCGTCCACCGTGCCGTCCAGCACGGCGGCGCGGATGGCGTCGCGGTCGCGCTGGGCGCGGAACGGCGGCGTCACGCGCGCGTTGGAGTCGAAGAAGCCGATGTCCGCGTCGGTCAGGTGCACGTGGTGGGCGCCGACGTCGCAGCTGACCGGCAGGCCTTCGGCTTTGGCCGCGCGCACCAGCTCCAGGCCGGCAGCCGAGGAGATGCGGCACAGGTGCACGCGGGCGCCGGTGGCGCGCATCAGTTCGAAGATGGTGTGCAGGGCGATGGTCTCAGCCATCACGGGTACGCCGGACAGGCCCAGGCGCGAGGCCAGCGGGCCGCTGTGGGCCACGCCGCCGCGGCCGATGTGGGCGTCCTGCGGGCGCAGCCAGACGGTGTAGCCGAAGGTTTTGGCGTATTGCAGCGCGCGCAGCAGCACGGTGGTGTCTTGCACCGGCACTTCGGCTTGCGAGAAGCCGATGCAGCCGGAGCCGGTCAGCTCGGCCATCTCGGTGATGGACTCGCCTTTCAGGCCCATGGTGAGCGCGCCCAGCGGGTGCACGTGGGCCTGGTTCAGGCGGCGCGCGCGGTGCTTGAGCATTTCCACCAGGCCGGGTTCGTCCAGCACCGGGTCGGTGTCGGGCGGGCAGACCAGGCTGGTGACGCCGCCCTGCATGGCGGCCTGCATTTCGGATTCCAGCGTGGCCTTGTATTCGTAGCCCGGTTCGCGCAGGCGCACGGCCAGGTCGACCAGGCCGGGGGCGACCACCAGGCCGGTGGCGTCGATGGTCTGCCCGGCCGTGAAGCCGGCCGGGGCCGCGCCCAGCGCAGCGACCTTGCCGTCTTCAATGTAGAGGTCCTGCACGCCGTTCACGCCGTTGGCCGGGTCGATCACGCGGCCGTTCTTGATTACCAGTTTCATTCCTTCGCCCCTGCCAGAATACTCATCACCGCCATGCGGACTGCAATACCGAACGTGACCTGCGGCAGGATCACTGCCTGCGGGCCGTCGGCCACGGCGGAGTCGATCTCCACGCCGCGGTTCATCGGTCCCGGGTGCATGACGATGGCGTCCGGCTTGGCCAGCGCCAGGCGCTCCGGCGTGAGGCCGTAGTTCTTGAAGTATTCCTGCGCCGACGGCAGCAGCGCGCCATTCATGCGCTCGTTCTGCAGGCGCAGCATGATGATCACGTCCACGCCTTTCAGGCCCTCATCCATATTGGTGAAGGTGCGCACGCCCATCTGGTCCAGGCCGCCCGGCAGCAGCGTGTGCGGGCCGATGGCGCGCACTTCGGGCACGCCCAGCGTGGTGAGCGCGTGGATGTCGGAACGGGCCACGCGGCTGTGCAGGATGTCGCCCACGATGGCCACCGTCAGGTTAGTGAAGTCCTTCTTGTAGTGGCGGATGGTGTACATGTCCAGCAGGCCCTGCGTCGGGTGCGCGTGGCGGCCGTCGCCCGCGTTCACCACGTGCACGTGGTGCTGCTTGTGGTCGTTCAGGTGCTTGGCGATCAGGTAGGGCGCGCCGGATTGCGAGTGGCGCACCACGAACATGTCGGCGTGCATGGCCGACAGGTTGTCGATGGTGTCGAGCAGCGACTCGCCCTTGCTGGCCGAGGAGGCCGAGATGTTCAGGTTGATCACGTCGGCCGACAGGCGCTTGGAGGCGATCTCGAAGGTGGTGCGGGTGCGCGTGGAGTTCTCGAAGAACAGGTTGAACACGCTTTTGCCGCGCATCAGCGGCACTTTCTTCACTTCGCGGTCGGACACGCCGACGAAGGAGGACGCGGTGTCCAGGATGTGGTTGACGATGGACTTGGGCAGCCCTTCGATCGACAGCAAGTGCTGCAGCTCGCCGTGTTTGTTCAGTTGCGGATTAAGCATGGTCGTTTTCGATGGTAAGCGTGAATTGTCCGGCGTCGTTGCGCTTCAGGCGCAGCGCCTGGCCCGGCTGCACGGCGACGCGCGCGGCGACGAAGTCGGCGGCCACGGGCAGCTGGCGCTCGCCGCGGTCGACCAGCGCGGCCAGCATGATGCGCGCCGGGCGGCCATAGTCGAACAGTTCGTTGATGGCGGCGCGCGTGGTGCGGCCGGTGTAGAGCACGTCGTCCACCAGCAGCAGGGTGGCGCCGGCCACGTCGAAGCCGATCTGGGTGGGCTTGACTTCGGCCGGCAGGCCCTTCTTCGCGTAGTCGTCGCGGTAGAAGGACACGTCCAGCACGCCGCAGCGCGCGGACAGGCCCAGGTCGGCGGCCAGGCGCTCGGCCAGCCAGGCGCCGCCCGAATGGATGCCGACGATGGCCGGCTCGTGGGCGTCGGCCAGGCCGGCCTTCACCTGCTGCAGCAGCTCGGCGTACAGCGCTTCCGCGTCCAGCGAGGCCGGCGCGGAGGAGTTAGTTGGTAGGGACATATTCGTCAAAGTATTGTTGCAAAATGATGGAGGCGGCGCGGTCGTCGATGACCTCCCCGCGCTTGGCCGAAATGACGGCCGACGAGTAGCGCTCATCGACCAGCACCACCGGCAAATTGAAACGGCCGTTGAGCTGATTGGCGAACTTGCGGCAGCGCGCCGTCATGTCGTGCGCGGTGCCGTCCGGATGGCTGGGCAGGCCGACCACGAACAGGGTCGGCTCCCATTGCTTGATCAGTTCGGCGATCTCGCCGAAGCGCGCGTCGTTGCCGATGCTGGAAATGACGGCCAGCGGCGTCGCCTGGCGCAGCACGCTGTTGCCGATGGCAACGCCGATGCGCTTGATGCCGAAATCGAAGCCGAGGATGGTGTCGAGATGCTCCACGCTCAGCACCGCATCAGGCGTGGCCCGCTTCGGACGCGAGCATCAGCGGATCGAAACCGAGCAATTTCATGGCGGCGAAGTAGCGCTCTTCCACCGGCACCTCGAACAGGATGTGCGCGTCGGCGCCCACGGTGAGCCAGCCGTTGCGGCTGATTTCGTCTTCCAGCTGCCCCGGGCTCCAGCCCGAGTAGCCGATCGACACCAGCATGCGCTCCGGGCCGGCGCCGCGCGCCACCGCTTCGAGCACGTCGATGGAGGTCGTGAAAGCGACGTCGTCGGTGACGGTCAGCGAGGACGAGTAGCGCGCGCCGGGCGTGTGCAGCACGAAGCCGCGGTCGTCCTGCACCGGGCCGCCGAACATGATGGGTTCATCGACGATAGCGGGCGCCAGGTTGGGCGCCGGTTCGAGGTCGATGCGCTCGAACAGCACTTGCATGGTCATGTCGGTGGGCTTGTTGATGACGACGCCAAGCACGCCGTTTTCGTTGTGCTCGCAGACGTAGACCACGGTGCCGCCGAACACGGGGTCTTGCATGGCAGGCATGGCGATCAGGAAGTGATTCGCCAGGTTCAGCGCGGGCGCGTCCTTGGCAGCGACGGGCGCCAAGGGATCATCCGGCTCCTGGAGTCGGCCGGGAGCGGGCAGAGCGTGACCAGCTTTAGTTTTCTTCATACGCGTTGCTCTCTCTGCTGGGCTGCGGTGTTCTTTTATAATGGTTCAGGCGATAGTTTACTATGAAACGCCGCCGCAGCCATGTTACGGCAACTTCGGGCACCGGCGCGCGCGCCCGAAAA
The DNA here is from genome assembly GCF_042693265.1 of Pseudoduganella sp. UC29_71. Taxonomy (NCBI): domain Bacteria; kingdom Pseudomonadati; phylum Pseudomonadota; class Betaproteobacteria; order Burkholderiales; family Oxalobacteraceae; genus Pseudoduganella; species Pseudoduganella sp. UC29_71. The sequence continues at coordinate 5,064,277 of NZ_CP170549.1, forward strand.
CCCTGTCACAACCCTATACAACCCTATATTAGGCCGTAAATCGGCCCCGGTCTTGCGCCGGAACACGAGTGTGGCTATCCATGACCTTGCGTACTTCCCTGGTGTGGTTCCGGCGCGATCTGCGCGCCTTCGACCACGCCGCCCTGCACCATGCCTTGCAGCGCAGCGCGCGCGTGCATTGCGCTTTCATTTTTGACAAGACCATCCTGGAGGGCCTGCCGCGCGCGGACCGCCGGGTGGAGTTCATCCACGCCTGCGTGGCGGAGCTGGCGGCCGAATTGCAACAGCTGGGCGGACAGCTGATTGTGCGCCACGCTGCGGCCGAGCAGGAAATTCCGCGCCTGGCGGCGGAGCTGGGCGTGGACGCGGTATTCGCCAGCCACGACTACGAGCCGGACGCCATCGCCCGCGACGACGCCGTGGCGAAGGCGCTGGCGGCGGACGCAAGGCCCTTTTTCACCTTCAAGGACCAGGTGGTGTTCGAGAAGAGCGAAGTGCTGTCGCAGTCGGGCACGCCGTTTTCGGTGTTCACGCCGTACAAGAACGCCTGGCTAAAGAAGATGCTGGCCGAGCCGGAGTGCGTGGCGGCGCTGCCGGTGGAGCCGCTGGCGGCGCGCCTGGCGCCGCCCTCGCCCGGCGCGCCAGCGCTGCCCTCGCTCGCAGAGCTGGGCTTCGAGCGCACCAATTTGCCGGAGCTGAAGATTCCGGCCGGGATGAGCGGCGGCGCGCAGCTGTTCGAGGATTTCCTGACGCGGGTGGCCGACTACGGCACGGCGCGCGATTATCCGGCCGTGAAGGGGCCGTCCTACCTGTCGCTGCACCTGCGCTTCGGCACGGTGTCGATCCGGCACATGGTGCGCACGGTATCCGAACTGTCGGCGCGCGGGCTGGCCGGAGAAGGCGGCTCGGTGTGGCTGTCGGAGCTGATCTGGCGCGAGTTCTACATGATGACTCTGTACCATCATCCGCACGTGGCGGGCGCGTCGTTCAAGCCGGCGTACGACGCCATTGAATGGGAAACGGGGCCGGAGGCGGACGCGCTGTTCGAGGCCTGGTGCGAGGGCCGCACCGGCTATCCGCTGGTGGACGCGGCCATGCTGCAGCTGAACCGCACCGGCTATATGCACAACCGCCTGCGCATGGTGACGGCGTGCTTCCTGATCAAGGACCTGGGCATAGACTGGCGCCGGGGCGAGGCATACTTTGCGCGGCATCTGAACGATTTCGACTTGTCGGCCAATAACGGCGGCTGGCAGTGGGCCGCGTCGTCGGGCTGCGATGCGCAGCCCCACTTCCGCATCTTCAATCCGGTGACGCAGTCGCAGAAATTCGACGGCGAGGGAAAGTTCATCAAGCGCTACCTGCCGCAGCTGGCGGCGCTGGATGGCAAGGAGATCCACGCGCCATGGCTGGTGCCGCGCATGCTGCTGGCCGAGAAAGGCGTGCGGCTCGGCGATAACTATCCCGAGCCGCTGGTGATGCATGACGAGGCGCGCAAGCGCACCCTGGAGCGCTATGCCGTGGTCAAGGCCGGCTGATGGCGGGTTACGGCTCCGCCTAACCCGCCCTACGGACGAAACGCCGGGACCAGGATGTAGGGCGGGTTAGCGCAGCGTAACCCGCCGCTGATCCGCCAGCAGCCCCTCAATCGCCCCCAGCAGCACCGGCTCCTGGAACGGCTTGCCGAAGTAAGCATTCACCCCCAGCTGCATGGCGTAATTGCGGTGCTTGTCCGCGCTGCGCGAGGTGATCATGATGATGGGGATATCCCTGGTGCGCTCGTCGCCGCGCACGTTGCGGGTCAGGTCGAAGCCGTCCATGCGCGGCATCTCGATATCGACCAGCATCAGGTCGGGGCGTGCTTCCTGGATCTGCTCCAGCGCGTCCTGGCCGTCCTTGGCCAGCACCACGCGGTAGCCCTCGCGCTCCAGCAGGCGCTGCGACACGCGGCGCACGGTGAGCGAATCGTCCACCACCATGATGGTGCTGCCCAGCGTGGCCAGCGCCGGCTGCGCCGCCGGGGCTGGGACCTCTGCGGCACCGGCGGCGCCCTCCCGGCGGCCCACCAGGTCCGGCCGGTTGGCCAGGTGCTGCGCCAGCGCCACCGGATTCAGTATCAGCACGATCTCGCCAGAGCCCAGCACCGTGGCGCCCGAAATGCCGGGCATGCGCGCCAGCTGCTGGCCAATGTTCTTGACCACCACCTCGCGGTTGCCCACCACCTCGTCCACCTGCAGCGCCAGGCGTTCATTGCCGCTGCGGAGCATCAGCACCGGCGCGGAGCGCTGCGCAGGCGGCTGGGAGTTGGCCAAGCCGAGCATGGCCGGCAGGTAGTGCAGCGGCGATTGCTGGCCCTGCAGCGCCACGTGCCCCATGCTGCGCGCGTCACGCAGCGCGGTTTCTTTCATCTGCAGCACCTGTTCGACCAGGGTTGACGGAAGCGCGTAAGTGCGCCCGCCCGCAGCCAGCAGCACCACTTGCGTCACGGCCAGCGTAAGCGGCAGGTGAATGGTGAAGCGCGCCCCCTTGCCGCTTTCGGTGGCGGTATCGACGCGGCCGCCCAAGGCCTGCGCTTCCGAGCGCACGATGTCCATGCCCACGCCGCGGCCGGCCAGTTCGGTCAGCGAGTCGGCGGTGGAGAAGCCGGGTTCGAAGATCAGGTCGGCGGTGTCGGCGTCGCTCAGTTCTTCGCCTTCGTGCAGCAGGCCGATGCGGCGGGCTTTCTCGCGGATGCGTTCCAGGTCCAGGCCGGCGCCGTCGTCGCTGAATTCGAGCACCACTTCATTGCCCTGCTGGCTGACCTGCACCAGCAGTTCGCCGGTTTCGTCCTTGCCGGCGGCGCTGCGCTGGGCGCGGCTTTCCACGCCGTGCACGATGGCGTTGCGCAGCAGGTGTTCGAACGGAGCGGCCATGCGTTCCAGCACGCTGCGGTCGATTTCAACGGCGCCGCCGCGGATGTCCAGGTTGACGCGCTTGTCCATTTCCTTGGCGCTCAGGCGGGCCACGCGGAACAGGCGTTCGGCGATGCTGGCGAAGGGCACCATGCGCACGCGCATCAGGTCGCGCTGCAGGTCGCGCGTCATGCGTGCTTGCTGGGCCAGGTCGCCGCTGGCGGTGTCCACGCTGCGGCTCAGGCTTTCATGGAAGGAGGCCACGTCGTTGACGCTTTCGGCCATCATGCGGGTCAGTTCCTGCAGGCGCGTGAAGCGGTCGAATTCGAGCGGGTCGAATTCGCGGTCGCTGGAGATGGCCATGCGGGAGGCGATCTGCGATTCGGCTTGCATCTCGATCTCGCGCAACTGGCGGCGCAGGCGGGTGAGGTTGTCGGAGAAGTCGGCCAGCGAGGTGCGCAGGGAGCCGACTTCGTTTTCCAGGCGCGAGCGGGAGATCGAGACTTCGCCGGCCTGGTTGACCAGGCGGTCCAGGATGTCGGCGCGCACGCGCACCAGTGGGGAGCGGGCGGCGGCGTCGCTGTCGTCAGCCGGAGCGGGACGCGGGGCGGCAGCGCCTGCGGCCCCAGTTGCGGCTGCGGCGGCTGCGGCAGTTGTGGTGGTAGCGGTGGTCGCGGCTGCGGCGGCACCGGCGGCTTCGAATCCGGCGGTCGGGGCGGGGGCCTCGGCTGCGTCGGCAGTGGTGCCTGCCGCTGGGGTTGCGCCGCCAACGCCGGCGTCTGCGTCAGCGGGGCCAGTGCCGGTGGCAGCGGTCAGCACCGCAGGGTGCTGGAGTTGTTCGAAAAGGACCAGGGCGTGGTCGTAGTGAGCCAGCAGTTCTTCGAACGCTTGCGGCGAAGCGCTGTGGGCATGCACCATGTTTTCGATGTGCGTTTCGATTTCATGGGCGTGCTGGCCGAGACGCATGGCGCCGGCCATACGAGCGCTGCCTTTCACGGTGTGCAGCACGCGCTGCAGCATGTGGGCGTGGCTGAAGTCGGATGGGTTGCGCTGCCAGGTGCGCAGCGACTGGCCGACTTGCGGCAGCAGGTCGGCGCCCTCTTCCAGGAACACGGGCAGCAGGTCGGCGTCCAGTTCGTCGTGGTAGCTGCCTGGCAGCGCGGCGGACAGTTCGGCGGGAGCTTCCGGCAGCGGGATGACGATGACGTCGGGCTCCGCGTCCTTCTGTGGCGCCTGCGGCTCGGGCGCCGCTTCGGGCTCGGGCATTGGCTCGGGCGCGGGTTCGGGTTCGGATACAGGCTCGGGCTCGGGCTCGGGCTCGGGCTCGGGCGCTGGCGCTTGCGCTGGCTCTGGCGTGGACTCGGGCGCGGCTTCGGGCGACGGGACGAGCGTCAGCATAGGCTCGGGCGCCGCGAAGGCGAGCAGTTCGGCGTCGGCTTGCGCGTCGGCTTCGCTTGGCGCAGTGATTTGCGACAGGGGCGCGGCGAAGGCGTCGTCGAAGGCGGAGTCGAACAGGTCGTCGAAGTCGTCGCGCGCCGCTTCGCCGGAGATCTTGGGCGCCGCAGGGCTGTCGGCCTGCGGGAGGCTGGCGAAGTCGGATGCGGGCGGCGGATTGGCGATCAGGCTTTCGTAGGCGGCTGCAAACAGCGCGTCCAGCTTGGCGGCGGGGCCGCCGGCCTGGGCGCCAACGATGGCGTCGGCCGGCGCGGGCTGCGTGCCTGCGGCATCCGCTTGCGCGGCTGAGGTTTCGGCAGCGGGCTCGCCTGCGACGGCGAAGAGCGTGTCGAGGCGGTCGTCCAGGTCTGGGCTGGCGCCGGCTGGGACGGACAGTTCGTCGCGCAGCTTGTGCAGGGCGCTGATCAGCTCGGGCTGGTCGGGGGCGACTTCACCCAGCGCAAAGCTTTGCAGCATCTGGCGGATGCGTTCGACGGCGAAGTCCAGCAGGTCGTGCTGGGCGTGGTCGAGCTGCGGTGCGGGGGCTTGCAGGCCGTCCAGGGTCTGCTCGAGCGAGTGGGCGAGGTCGCGCAGGGCTTTGAAGCCTACCGTGCCGGAGGTGCCGGTCAGGGTGTGGGCGGCTTGCAGCGCTTCGGGAGTGACCGGACGGCGCGCTTCGTGGCGCCATTCGCCGAAGTCGCGCGCCAGCAGGCGTACCAGTTCGTCGGTTTCGGCCAGGTAGATGTTGTACAGCGGCAGGGGGATGCTCAGGGCGCCGATGTGCTTGACGTTGTCTTCTTCCGGCGGGACCAGGGGGACGGCGGTGGTCGGGAATTCGATGACGTTGCCGGTGCTTGGCGGGGACTCGCGGACGGGTTCGGGCGGCGGCGCGGTTGCGAAGGCGTCTTTAGGGATGGCGTCTGTGGCTGCGCCGGATTCGCTGGCCGGCGCGGCGGATGGCGGTTCGTTGGCGGCAAGCGTGTCGGCGCCAGCAGCCGGGGTGCCGGCATGGGCAGCGGCGTCGGCGGAGGCGTCGGCGAGCGGTGTCGTGGCGGCGGCAGCGTCGGCCGAGGCGTCGGCGACGGGTGGCGTGGCGGCAGCAGCGTCGGCTGAGGCGTCTGCGACGGTAGGCGTTGCGGCAGCGGCTTCTGCGGAGGCGGCGGCGGCGGCGGGCGGCTCGAAGGGGGCGCCTTCCTGGACGCGGGCGGCGGCGGCGGTGAGTGCGTCGGCGTTGCGGGGCGAGATGCCTTGCGCGACCAGTTCGGCGACCCACGCGGTCATTTCGCGCTCGGCATATTCGAGCAATCCGAACAGCGCCTCGGTGGCGGAACGCTCTTCGGCCAGCCAGACGTTCATGGTGCGCTCGACGCCGGCGGCGGCGTCGGCGAACTGGTTCAGGCCGACCATGCGGCCGCTGCCCTTCAGCGTGTGGAAGGACCGCCGCAGCATGGCGAGGTTCTCGGCGCTGCCGGCTTCGGCGCGCGGCTTGGCCAGCGTGCCGCGCACGAACTCCAGCACTTCCTGCGCTTCGGTAATGAAGATCTCCAGCAGCTCCGCTTCAACCGCCGCGTCGCTCGATTGCAGCGCCGGCTCGGGCAGCGGCGCGGGCGTGGGCGAAGTGGTGGGCGATACTTTTTCTTCCAGCACCGGTACCGGGACCGGGCCAACAGCGGCCAGCTTTTTGAACGGCACGGACCTGAAGGCGCCCTGCTCCGCGTCGAACGCGAACCGCTCGCGCGCGCCGGCGGCGTTCTGCGCCAGCATGTCGACAAAGAAGCCCAGCGCGCCGACGTTTTGCGCGATCTCGTCCAGCAGCTTCGATTCCTGCGACGCGTCGCCCAGGCCGGAAGCCAGCTTGCGTACTTCGGCTTTCACGTGCAGCGCGGCGCGCATGGCGTCATCCTGGTCCAGGATGGCCAGCGCGCCTTGCAACTGGTGCAGCACGCTGTCCAGTTCCTGCAGCGGCGCGCGCTGCGACGGGTCGCTGTAGTACTCGTCCAGCACCTTTTCAACCTGGCGCAGGCCGGTCTTCATTTCCAGCGCCAGCGCCACCACAGTGTCGTCCTGCTGCATCTGCTGCGCGATGCCGCCCTGCCACTGCGCCGGGTCGGGCGCCTCGCCGCCTGCCAGCAAGGCTTTCAGGCGCTCGGCGATAGTGTCGGCGTGGGCCGAGAAGTCGTCCGGCAAATGGCGGATGTGTTCCAGCCCATGTTCGGCGAACAGCAGTGCCGTCGTCATTTCCATCGCCAGCGCCTCGCTGCGGCCGGCCGTGATGGCGGCGTTGGCCACTTCGGCCAGTTGCCGCATCAGCGTGGCCAGCGCGGACATGCCCAGCTTGTCGCTGGTGACGGCCACCGTGGCCAGTGCCTGACCAAAGGCGGCATCCAGCGCCGGGTCGATCACCGCTTCCGACAAGTGCTGCCAGGCCGATTTGGCGTCCGCCAGGGCCTCGCGCGCGCGGGCCAGCACGTCGGCGTCGATCTGCCCGTAGCGGCGCGCCTCGTAATCCTTCGGCACCGCGCCTTCCAGGCCGAACACGCTGGCCAGGTGCAGCACCAGCGGCGACACTTCGTCCGCGTGCGGGCCGGCCAGCACGGTGGCGATGAAGAACAGCGCTTCGCGCAGCATGCCGTCCGGCAGCGCCGTGTTGCCCTGCGTGAGGCGGCGCATCTGCAGGTTGATCAGGCCGAACAGCTGCTTGACATACAGGCCGCCTTCCAGATGGCCCGCCGCCACCAGCTCGGCGAAGGCCTGCAGCGCCAGCCAGAAGGTGCGCGCCTTCGAGTCCTGCTGCGCGTCCGCCACTTGCGCCACCGCGTCGCGCAGGGCCGCCGCGTGGGTTTGCTGGGCTGCGGGGTCGGTGCTTTTCAAATACGGCAGCAAAGCGCGCTCGAAGCGCTGGCGGCAGGCCGGATAGTCAGGCGCGGCCGCATCCGCCGGGGCGGGCATGCGAGCCTGCAGCGACAGATCGGGAAAGAACAGGTCAGCTGGGTGGATGCGCTCGGCGCCCAGCATTTCCTGCAGCGCGCGGTAGTACGGGAACAGCCGCACGGGCTGGAACGGCGCGCCGGCCAGCAGCTCTTCCAGGTATTCGGTAACGGCCTGGTACAGATTGGCCACGGTTTGCGCGTTGTCCGGGCTGCACTTCAGGGCGCCGGACTTGAAGCGCTCCAGCGCCTCCTCGGCGCCTTGCGTCATGACTTCCACTCCGTCCACGTCCACCATCTGCAGCGCGCCGTGCGCCTGGTGCAAATGGGTGCGCGCGTGCTGCAGCGCCGTGGCCTGGTCTTCCGGAGCCCGCCCGCCCGCCTCGAACAAGGCGGTTTTCGAGCGGACCAGCGCCTCGCGGATTTCCACCATCACCCAGGACAGGGGGCCAGTGTCGAATCGCGCTGCGGTCGGAAAATCGGGATGGGTCATGCTGGGTCTTTCAAAGTAATCAGGATGCCGAGATGCGGAAGCGCGAAACCGAGTTTTTCAGCTCCTGCGCCAGCACGGACAGCTTATGGATCGACTGCGCGGTTTGCTGGGTGCCGTCCTGCGCCTGCTCGGTCACCTCCAGGATATGCTGGATATTCTGCGCCACTCCGCTGGCCGATGTCGCCTGCATGCCGGTGGCGTAGGAAATGCCCTGGATCAGCTCCGCCAGGCGGTTCGACACCTGCGAGATGTCCGACAGCGCCGCGCCGGCCGCGTCGGACAGGCGCGCGCCCTCTACCACGCCCTGGGTGGACTTTTCCATTGCCGCCACCGCGTCGTGGGTGTCGGTCTGAATGGTGCGCACCAGCGCGCCGATCTGCTTGGCCGCCTCGCCGGAGCGTTCGGCCAGGCGCTGCACCTCTTCCGCCACCACCGAGAAGCCGCGCCCCGCCTCGCCGGCCGATGCGGCCTGGATGGCGGCGTTCAGCGCCAGCACGTTGGTCTGCTCGGTAATGTCGGAAATCAGCTCGGTGATCTCGCCAATCTCCTGCGACGATTCGCCCAGGCGCTTGATGCGCTTGGAAGTTTCCTGGATCTGCTCGCGGATCTCGTGCATGCCCTTGATGGCGTTTTCCACCGCCGTCGAACCCTGGCGCGCCGCCGCCACCGACTGGCGCGCCACGTCGGCCGACTCGGAGGCGGACTTCGATACCTCGGTAATCTCGTTGGCCATCTTCACCACGGTGGCGCTGGCGTCCTGGATTTCGCGCGACTGCTGCTGCGACGCCAGCAGCAAGTCGCTGGAGATGTTCTGCGCGTGGCTGGACGCGGACGTGACCTGCTCGGCGGTGGTGGTGACGCGGCCGACCAGGCCGCGCAGCTCCTCCACCGTGTAGTTGACCGAGTCGGCGATGGCGCCGGTGATGTCCTCGGACACCGTGGCCTGCACCGTCAAGTCGCCGTCGGCCACCTCCTGCAGTTCGTTCATCAGGCGCAGAATCGCGGCCTGGTTCTGGTCGTTCATGGCCTTGGCTTCCTCCTCCTTGCGCTGCGCCTGCAGGCGCATGGCTTCCGCTTCCTGACGGCGGCGGTCCGCGCCGCGGGTGCGGTTGTTGGAGTCCTGCAGCAGCACCCGGCCGATGGCGGCGGCGGTGAGCAGCGTGAGCAGGCCGGCGGCCACCATCAGCCAGAAGCTCAGGGTCAGCGAATCCTGCTGGTTGCGGTATTCGGTCAGCACCGCGCCCAGGCGTTCGCGCAGCGCCTCGTTTTCGCTGAAGATTTTTTGTTCGGCCACCTTGGCGGCGGTGAATTTATCGAGCTTGTCGAGCACAGAGCCGACCAGCTGCTGGTAGGTTTCGAACGGCGTTTTCAGTTCGGTGAACAGGGTGCGCAGCTCGGCGTCGCGGGTGGCCGTCAGCGCCAGCGTTTCGCTGCCGTTCAGGAAGCCGTCCACGGTGTTGCGGAACACGGTGATGTCGCGCCCCAGCTGGAACGCGGTTTGCGCGCTGATGCCGCCGGCGGTGATGAATTCGCTGACGCTGCGGTTCATGCGCTGCGTGAGCATGGTGAGCTTGCCGAGGGCGGCCATCTCGCGCGGCGTGCCGCCGCGCAGCAGCTTGAGCGCGGCGATGGCTTCGGTCTGCTCCAGCAGGTCGGGCGACAGGCGGTCCAGCTGGCGCAGCGTCTTTTCCAGGCCGGTCAGCTCTGGCTTCAGGCGCAGGATGGTGTCGGCCGACCGCTCGGAGGTGTCCCACACTTTGCGCGCCGCAGCCACGGCGCTGGCCATGGCGGCGTTGGGCGAGCCGATGCTGCGGCCCTGGTAGACGCCGCCGGCCTGCATCAGCTTGAAGTCCTGGTTCAGTTCCTTGCGGCTGTCCTCGAGCTGGCGGAACGCTTCGGGATTGCCCTGCACCGCGTTGGGCGCGGCCTTGCCGACGCGCTGCGAGTGCATCAGCGCATCCGCTGCAATCTGGGTCTGGGCCGAGGTGACGCTGCTGTTGCGGATGTTCAGGCCGACCGCGCCGGCGCTCAGCAACAGGCAGGCGGCCAGCGCGGTGGACAGGATGCTGAGCTGGCGCTGCGCGGGCAGGTGGCCGATCAGCGGCAGCTTGATGCCGGGACCGCTGTCGGCGGCTGCGCCGGTGCCACGGCGGCGCAGCGCGTCGCGCAGGCGCAGGGGCGCGCTGTCTTCGCCGGCGCCGGATAAGGCGGCGGCGTCGGACGGCGGCGCGGCAGGGACGGCGGCTGCGGCAGGGAAAGCCGCAGCGGGCGACGCGGCAGCTCCGGCTTCGGCCGCGGCGGTAGCGGTAGCAGCAGCGGTAGCGGCAGCGGTAGCGGCAGGGCCGTAGCCGGCAAATTCCGAATCAGGGGCCGCTTCCTGGAGAGCGTCCTGTTTGGAGCGTGCGAACAAATTCTTCATGAATCCCATTACACCGTCCCTCATTTGCAAAAATATTACAGACCGACTTGCAGGAACCTTTCTTCCTGCACCAGCAGGGCCAGGTCCAGCCGCGACCACAGCTGCCCCTCCTGGTCCAGGAACTGCTGCACGCACCAGGATGGAACGTCGTCCGCCAGCGGCGCTGGCGTCATGTCGTCATGCTTGCGCAGGCCAAGCACCCGCGCGCCGAGCAGCGCGCAGTTCAAGCCCAGGCCGGGCGCCAATGTGATGATGCGGCTGTCCGCCGCGGGAGGAGTGGCCTCGTAGTCGAGATACCTGGCGAAATCGATCACGCCGGTGAGCTGGCCGCGGATGTTGGCCAGGCCGAGGTACCAGTCGCGCGCCAGCGGCACGGGGCTGACCGGCTGCCAGGGCACGATTTCGCCGATCTGGGTCAGGTCGAGCAGGCAGCGGCTGGCGCCGAACTGCACGCCCAGCTCGCGCCCGGCGGCGGCAATGCCGCTTTGCGCGTCATGCATGCGCTCGAGCAGCTGCGCCTGATAGCGGCGCAGACGGCTGCGGCGCTCGGCGCCGGTTGGGGCGGGCAGTGCTGGCTCGGCGCTGCTCATCGCTTAGCCGCCAAGGGCGGCGATCTTGGCCAGCAGCTCGGCCGCATCCACCGGCTTGACCAGGTAGTCCTTGGCGCCCTGGCGCAAGCCCCAGATGCGGTCCGTTTCCTGGTTCTTGCTGGAGCAGATAATCACCGGCACGTCCTGCAGGTCCGGGTCGCGGGCGATCGAGCGCGTGACCTGGAAGCCGTTCGCGCCGGGCATCACCACGTCCATCAGGATGAGCTGGGGCTTGTCGGCCTTGATTTTCACCAGCGCCTCCTCGCCGTTTTCGGCGGTGGAGACGGAAAAGCCGTTCTTGACCAGGATGTCGGTCAGGTAGTAGCGCTCGGTCGGCGAATCGTCGACGATCAGTATTCTTTGTATGGCCATGATGCCCTCGCTATGCGTACGATACTCAGACCCCCGCCGCGCCTGCGGTATGCTCGCGCACGGCCGCCAGCAGGCTGTCTTTGGTAAATGGTTTGGTCAGGTAGGCGGCCGAGCCGACCATGGTGCCGCGCGCGCGGTCGAACAGGCCGTCCTTGGAGGACAGCATCAGGACCGGCGTGGCGTGGAATTTGGCGCTCTTTTTGATCAGGGCGCAGGTCTGGTAGCCATCCAGGCGCGGCATCAGGATGTCGCAGAAAATGAGCGCGGGGTGGTGGTCGTTGATCTTGGCCAGGGCCTCGAAGCCGTCTTCGGCCAGCACCACCTGGTAACCCGCCTGGCTCAGGAATATCTCGGCCGACCGGCGAATGGTGCTGCTATCGTCGATCACCATGATCTTCAAACCTGTCGCTTGCGGCGTAGTCGTCATATTCTATTCACCGGGATGTACCGACACGATAGCTTAAATCGCCACCATTTCAAAATCGTCCTTGCGGGCGCCGCATTCCGGGCAGGTCCAGTTGATCGGCACATCGGCCCAGCGCGTGCCCGGTGCGATGCCCTCTTCCGGCAAGCCGGCTTCCTCGTCGTAGATCCAGCCGCAGATCAGGCACATCCAGGTTTGATATACCTGCGTTGTATCATTGCTACTCACGTTGTGTCACCTTCTATCAAGTAAAATGCCGAATCAGGTATCTTAATCTACCAGCCGTGCAAAACCAAACTTCTCCCCTTATCCTGACCTTTGGCGCCGTCGACCCGGTGGGCGCCGCCGGCGTCACCGCCGACCTGGCCGTGTTTTCCGCCCTGGCCTGCCAGGGCTTGGCCGTCACCACCGCGTTGCTGATCGGCGACAGCGCCCGCATAGAGGACCTGCAGGAAACCGATCCGGACTGGGTGTCGGACCAGGCCCGCGTGCTGCTGGAGGACGCCCAGGTGTCGGCCTTCAAGATCGGCGCGCTGCAAAACATGGAGCACGCCTCGGCCATCGCCGAGATCGTGTCCGATTATCCGGACGCGCCGCTGGTGCTCGATCCGTTCAGTTCGCGCCTGCCCGAAGCGGGCGAGGACGCCGACGAGCTGCTCACCATCGTGCGCCAGCTGCTGGTGCCGCAAACGTCGGTGCTGATGCTGTCGCAGGTGGAGCTGGGCCGTTTGGCCGAGACCTGGCGCGACATCGACGCGCCGATCGAGGACGACGTGCGCTACCTGATCGAACTGGGATGCGAATTTGTGCTGGTGACCGGCACCCCGGCCGGCGCCGGCCATGGCGACGCGGTGCGCGCCAACACGCTGTACGGCGCCGACGGCGTTGTGCGGCACGACGCCTGGCAGCACCTGCCCGGCCCCTTCCTGGGCGCGGGCGGCACGCTGTCGGCCGCCATTGCCGCCTACCTGGCGCGCGGCGCGGACACGCCGACCGCCGTGGAACTGGCGCAGGACTACACCCTGGGCGCGCTGGCCCATGCCCAACGCTACGGCATGGGCAAGCTGGTGCCCAACCGGACTTTCCGGGTAACTCCAACCTGATAACAAAGAGGCATCATGACTGAATCGAAAAACGACACGCTGTTCGCGCGCGCCCAGAAAACCACGCCCGGCGGCGTGAACTCGCCGGTGCGCGCCTTCCGCTCGGTGGGCGGCACGCCGCGCTTCATCACCCGCGCCGAAGGCCCGTACTTCTGGGATGCGGACGGCAAGCGTTATATAGATTACATCGGTTCATGGGGCCCGGCCATCGTCGGCCACGCGCACCCGGAGGTGGTGAAGGCGGTGCAGGAAGCGGCCACGCGCGGCCTGTCGTTCGGCGCGCCGACCGAGGCGGAAATCGAGATGGCGGAGGAAATCTGCCGCCTGGTGCCGTCCATCGAGCAGGTGCGCCTGGTGTCCTCCGGCACCGAGGCGACCATGAGCGCGCTGCGCTTGGCGCGCGGCGCCACCGGCCGCGACAAGATTATCAAGTTCGAAGGCTGCTATCACGGCCACGCCGACTCCCTGCTGGTGAAAGCCGGCAGCGGCTTGCTGACTTTCGGCAATCCGACCTCAGCCGGCGTGCCGGAAGATTTCGTCAAGCACACGCTGGTGCTGGACTATAACAATGTGGAGCAGATTACCGAGGCCTTCGCCAATTTCGGTTCTGAAATCGCCTGCGTTATTGTGGAGCCGGTGGCGGGCAATATGAATCTGATCAAGGGGACGCCGGCATTCCTGCAAGCCTTGCGCGATTTGTGTACCAGGCACGGCGCCATTCTGATTTTCGATGAAGTGATGTGCGGTTTCCGCGTGGGCCTGGGCGGTGCGCAGGAATTGTATGGCATTAAACCGGATCTGACCGCGCTGGGTAAAGTAATCGGCGGTGGCTTGCCGGTGGCGGCATTTGGCGGCAGCGCTGAATTGATGAGTAAAATGGCGCCGTTGGGTGCGGTTTATCAGGCGGGCACATTATCGGGTAATCCGGTGGCCGTGGCGGCCGGCATGACGACGCTAAAGATTATTCAGCAGCCTGGTTTCTACGATAAATTGGCAGCGTCGGCAAAACGCCTGGCGGCGGGATTAACTGCGGCAGCAAAAGAAGCGGGCGTGACTTTCTGCGCCGATGCGGAAGGCGGCATGTTCGGTTTGTATTTCAGTGAAGTGCCGCCGAATAACTACGCCGAAATGATGGCAGGCGACCGAGCGAAATTTAATACCTTCTTCCATGCGATGCTGGATGAAGGCGTTTATTTTGCACCGGCCGCGTTTGAAGCGGGCTTTGTATCGGCACAGCACGATGACGCGGTGATCGATGAAACCATCGAAGCGGCACGCAAGGTATTCGCGACACTGAAGTAATCCGGCGCCACCGACAGCCGCCGCACGCCCTTCCGGGGCTGCGGCGGCTTTTTTTCGTCCATTTCGCGCCATTTTCTGGCTTGATCACGCCAAAATCCGGCATATTCTTTCGAAATCGCCAGTCGTCCGGGCTGATGCGCATTTAACGCTGCGCCGCGTCGAGTTATTACGCGGCCTATTATTGCCCACGATTCACGCACAACGATCTGGTTTTATTGCCGCCATAATGTTGGAGCTGGCGCTGAGGCAATGCCGCTGCGATCTAGGGCATGCACCGTCTTATCAACGCGCTGCGCGAAAGGGTTTTGTGACCGTTGGATAGAATTCAACAATGTTGAAAAAGGCATACTACTGGGATGAAATTAATTGCAGAAAAACGCTCCAGTAGCGACAAGTACGATGTACTCCGTTTCGTGCGCAATAATGGCAGCGCCAGCGATACGCTGATGCCGCGCCAAGGCATATTGCCGCATGACTTAATTCATTATGTGGTGGAATCCGCCCTGCCGCTGCGCCACGGTTTCCTGAGCCAAGTGGCGCTGGGCGCGGATGCGCAATTCGTGATGCAAACCGTGCACGACGCAAGCAACCCGGCAGTGCATGAGCAGGCGGCGCAAGTGGAAGCGATAGTGGAAGGGCTGCAAACCCAGCTATGGTGCGGCAGTTTCGACCTGGACGCATTCCTGGAAGCGGCCAATAGCGCCTGCGCCGCGCGCGGCCATGCGGCATTCGACCTGGCCGGCGTCGACGTGCACGCCAGCCTGTACCAGCGCGCCCAGGCGCTGCATGCGCAATGGCAGGACATCCCCTACCACCGTTCGCTGTCGCTAGATTTCAGCCCGCGCCTGGGGTAAACGACTGGCTTATTTCAGCCAGCCGCGGTGGCGGAAGTACAGGAAGGGCGCAATCGCGCTGGTGATCATCAAGCCCCAGGCCCAAGGGTAGCCCAGCGCCCATTTCAGTTCGGGGATGTTGTCGAAGTTCATGCCGTAGACGCTGGCGATCAGGGTCGGGGGCAGGAAGGCCACGCTGGCCACCGAGAAGATCTTGATGATCTTATTCTGGTTAATGTTGATGAAGCCGACCGTGGCATCCATCAGGAAGTTGATCTTGTCAAACAGGAAAGACGTGTGGCCGTCCAGCGATTCGATGTCGCGCAGAATCTGGCGCGCCTCCTCGAACTGCTCGGAATTGAGCAGGCGGCCGCGCATCAGGAAACTGACCGCGCGGCGCGTGTCCATCATATTGCGGCGGATGCGGCCGTTCAAGTCTTCCTCGTGGGCGATGGCGCTCAGCGCGTCGGCCGCGTCCTTGTCGGTGAATTCTTCCTGCAGCACGCGGCCGGACACTTCTTCCAGGTTCTGGTAGATGCCTTCCAGCGCGTCCGCCGAATACTCGGCGTCGGTGGCGTACAGGTCCAGCAGCACATCCATGTAGTCGGCGATGGAGCCGGGACGCGAACGCGCGCGCATGCGCACCAGCCGGAACACCGGCAGGTCGTCCGTGTGGACCGAGAACAGCATTTTCTTGGCCAGGATGAAGGCCACGGTGACGATGCGCGAGGGGCCGTCGTCTTCTTCCAGCAGGAAGTCGGTGCGCAGGTGCAGGTCGCCGTTTTCCGCTTCGTAGTAGCGGGCCGAGGCTTCAATGTCTTTGACTTCGTCTTCGCCCGGCAGCGTTACACCGTAAATGGCTTTGACCCAGGCACGCTCGTCGTCGTTCGGATCAGTCAGGTCGACCCAGACGGGTTCGAGCTTTTCCAGGTCTTCACGGGATTCGATGGGAACCTGGTTGAGACGGCCATTTTGTAAGACGAAGACATTGATCATAGGCACTCTCAGCCAGCGGTGGGAACGAAACAGCGCAAGTGTACCCGCATGGCCTTTTTTCGGCCACCTTTGCGTGCTGTTTTTTGCCTCAGCGGGCCGCGTTTTCGATCATTTTCGCGCGCAGGTCCTGCGGGGCGGCGGCAGCCGGGTCCGGCTTGGGCGCCTTGGGCGCTTCCACGCCCTTTGTTTCATGGACGATAACGTTTTGAGTGGTGGCGTTGGCGGCGCTGCATTCGGTGTCCGAAAACACGGTTTTACCGTTGATGACGCAGCGGCGCAGCTGGTTGCCGGGGGCGGACGGTGCTGCGGCTGCCACTGCGGCCGCGGCGCCACCGCCCTGCACCGTGGCCGCCGGCGGCGTCTTGCCGGTCAGCCTGGCCAGCCCTTCGGCGAACAGGTTGCGCTCGTAGCGCATGGAGAAAATGGCCGCCATGGCCAGCGCTGCCATGCCGGCCATCAGCACCGCTACCCAGATCAGACTGATACCGCGCTGCCGACGAAGCATGCCGCCTCCTGATTAAAATGATGCTCTATGGTAACTCAGCCGAGCCCATGCGTCTCAAAATAACGCCGGTGCGGCGTGCCAGGTAGTTGGAGTCGCGGTGCTTGTCGTAGAAGCGCGGATTGGGCAGCATGACCGCCAGCTTGGCGGCCTGGGCCGCGCCCAGCTTGGACGCGCTGATGCCGTAATAGTGCTTGGCTGCCGCTTCGGCGCCGAAGATGCCTTTGCCGAATTCCACCACGTTCAGGTAGATCTCGAAAATGCGTTCCTTGTCCATCAGCGCTTCCAGCATATAAGTGATGATCAGCTCCTGGCCCTTGCGCAGATAGCTGCGCGAGCCGGACAGGAACAGGTTCTTGGCCAGCTGCTGGGTAATGGTGGAGCCGCCCGAGACCACCTTCTTTTTCTTGTTGTTCTTCTCGTAGGCTTTTTGCAGCGCGTCCCAGTCCACGCCCTCATGTTCGGAGAAATTGGCGTCTTCGGACGCGATAATCGCCCGTTTCAGGTTGCCAGAGATGCGCGCGTACGGCACCCACTGCTGCTGGATATTGGCGTTGGGATTCACCTCCTGCAGCGCCGCGCGCTGGGCGCGCATGAAGGCGGTGGTGGTCGGATTATGGCCGACCCACCACCAGATCTGCAGCAGAAAATACAGCTGGATCACGATGAACAGCAGCACCGGGGCGATGAAGAGCCACTTAACCCACCACCATCTGCCGCGTGCCGCAGCCGGTTTGCGCGCTTTTGTCATAATTTTGAACGCAGTTGAGCCAATAATTCCTTGGTTTCGGGGCGCACGCCGCGCCAGGCAAAGAACGCTTCGGCAGCCTGCTCGACCAGCATGCCCAAGCCGTCGCGCACGATCGCGCCGTGATCTGCAGCGAACTGCATGAACACCGTCGGCTCCTTGCCGTACATCATGTCCAGCGCCAGGGTGCCGGGGCCGAACACCTCGGACGGCACCGGCGGCAGGTCTGCGCTCAGGCTGGCGGAGGTGGCGTTGATGACGATGTCATACTGGCCGCGCGGCGCGTCGAAGCCGCAGGCGGACAGGGCCGCGCCGCCGGACAGCGCGGCGAACTGCTCGACCAGGGCTTCGGCGGTGGCCACCGTGCGGTTGGCGATGGTCAGCTGCGCAGGGTGATGCTCCAGCAGCGGCAGCACCACGCCGCGCGCGGCGCCGCCAGCGCCCAGCAGCAGCACGCGCTTGCCAGTGACCGGCACGCCCGCGTTGGAAACGATGTCATTGACCAGGCCGGCGCCGTCGGTGTTGTCGCCTATGGTGCCGTCGTCGGTGAACAGCAGCGTGTTGACGGCACCCGCCGCCTGCGCGCGCATGGTCAGCGCGCCGCACAGCTTGTGCGCTTCCAGCTTGAAGGGCACGGTCACGTTGGCGCCCTTGCCGCCCTCTGCCACGAAGGCGCGCACGGCGGCGGCAAAGCCGTCCAGCGGCGCCAGGCGCTTTTCATAGGTCAGCTGCTGGCCGGTTTGCTGCGCATAGGCGGCGTGGATGTCGGGCGATTTGCTGTGGGCGATGGGATTGCCGAAGACGCAGTACTTATCCATATTGTATTAATTCGATCCGGTCAGGTTGGATTCCAGTTTTTCTTCGCGCGTGAATTTGAAACGGGTGATGATGACCCACAGGTCGTCGCGTTCGCTGGACAGCATATTGGGCGGGAATTTGCCGAACGGCGCGGAGCGGCGCACGATGCGCAGCGCGGCCTCGTCCAGCGCGTCGTTGCCGGAGCTCTTTTCCACGCGCACGCCGCCTTCCTTCTCGTAGATGGCGCCGTCCTGGAAGATGGGGATGTAGACCACCAGTTCGCCGTACAGCTTGCGGCCGTTCTTCTGCGGGAAATTCAGTGTGCCCACCTCCTCCACCTTGCGCTGCAGGCGCTGGTAATACATGGCGTAGCCCACCTCGCGCGTGCTGGGGGTGATGAAGGTTTTCTTGGGGCGCTTGTTCTGGTCGTCGATGGTCTGGGTGATCTCGGCGGCCATGCGGGCGATGGCCTTGCTGCTTTCCAGCAGGTCGGCGCCGGAAGGCATGGGGTCGGGCTTGACCTTTTCCGTGACCGGCGCGGCGGTGAGCGGGTTCTGCTTGGCGGCCTGGGTAAGCAGGTTGCGCTGGGTTTCCTCCAGCTCGGCGATGCGGCGCTTGGTGGCTTTCACGCTGTCGCCGGTTTCATTCTTGCGCATATCCGGCAGCGGCGACTTGGCGCGGCCGGCATTGGCAGTCCCGCCGCCGTCCAGGTTGGCCTGCGCCAGGGCGTCGGCCTTCAGCGGAGCCTTGTCGTGCTTGGCGTTGACGAGGATGACTTCCAGGCCGGGATCGGTGGGCTCAATCTTGAAGTTCTTAGGGGCGACGAAGGTAACGGCCAACAATACGCCGTGCGCCAGCAGGGAAACGCCAGTTGCGAAATACAGGAAGCGGTTTTCTTGTAAAGACTTCACGCAGGGACCGTCAGCAACATCAAAGGATTGCACATTCTACGACAAGCGGAGCCTGGCGGGGCAGCTCCGGCAGCAAGCTGAGCCGCATTCGGGGTCTGACCCCGAATGCGGCTCAGGCTGGTTGGCTGGTTGGCTGGCTGGTTGGCTGGTTGGCTGGATTAGCTGGCTTGCTCGGGGGCCGGTTCGGTGACGGCGGTTTCGCTGGCGAGGTCGGCTACTTCGGCTTGCTCGTCGGCGGGGGCGGCGGCTTCGGCCAGCGCTTGCTCGTGCTCGGCCGGGGTTTCTTCTTCGTCTTCGTAGTCGAGCTCGGCGTCGGCGGCGGCCGGGGCGGTGATCACTTCCAGCAGGCGCGCTTCCACGCTCAGGTCCACTTCGTCCCAACGCAGGATGTCCAGCTTGACCTGGGCGCCGCGCGCGGCGGGCGGCATGCCGGACAGGCGGATGATGAGGGGGATGTCGGACAGGCGCAACACTTCGTCCTTGAGCACCACGGCTTCCACCTGGCGCTGCTCCTGCTGGCCCAGCCAGCGCAGGCACCAGTAGCGTTCCATATTGCTCTGGTGGTCGTTGTAGGCGGAGTAGGCGGCGTCGAAGGCGGAGACGATGGCGAACAGGTTGGCGTCCTTGTGCTTGAACGGGGCCACGAACGGGGCGGCGACACCCTTCTCGGCCACGGCCAGGATTTGCCACTGGTTCACCAGGTCGGTGTAGCGGCGCAGCGGCGAGGTGCTCCACGCGTACTGGTCCACACCCAGGCCCTGGTGCGGCGCGGCGTGCGTGAGCATGCGCACCTGCATCTTGGCGGCCCAGCCGCCCACGCCCTGCCCCTGGCTGCGGTAGATGCCGGGCACGCCGTGGTCGTGCATCAGCTTGCCCCAGGTGCTGTTGGCGAAGATCATCAGCTCGGCGACGATCTTGTCCAGCGGCGCGCCGCGCTTGCGGCGGGTGACCGTCACCACGTCGTCCTCGACGTAGAAGTTGTAGTCGACGCGGTTGTTCTGTTCGGGCTTGAGGCCGAAGCCTTCGCGCTTGACCATGCGGCCCGCTTCCAGTTGCAGCGCCCATTTCCACAGCAGGCCCAGCTCGGCCTTGCGCGGGTAGTCGCCTTCGCCGCTGGCCAGGGTCTCTTCGTTGACCAGGTCATCCAGCGTGTTGTGGCGCAGGTTGTTGGCGATGGGCACGAGCTCGGCGCGGGTTTCGGTGCTGATCACGCTCCAGTCGGCCGGGTCCAGCGTGGCGTACAAGGACAGCGCCGGGCAGGTCTTGCCTTCGGCCAGCGTGAACGCTTCGACGATGCTGTCCGGCAGCATGGTGATTTTGTCGCCGGGCATGTAGACGGTGGACATGCGCGCGCGCGCCATCTTGTCGACCGCGTCGTCCGGGCGGATGCCCAGGCCGGGCGCGGCGATGTGGATGCCCACCCGCACTTTGCCGTCCTCCAGGTGCACAACGGAGAAGGCGTCGTCGATTTCGGTGGTGGTGACGTCGTCGATGGAGAACGCTTCGACGGCCGCCAGCGGCAGGTTGGCCGGCGCGCTCGGCACCGGCACGTCCGGGAAGCCGGCGCCCTTGGGGAAGTTCTCGAACAGGAACTTGGACATGTGCAAGTCCTTCGGCGAGGCGATGCCGCCGGCGGCCAGCATCAGGCGCTGCGGGCTCTGGTGCGTTTCATTGCAGGCCGCTTCCAGTGCCTTGTATTCGATGGTGTTCTTGTCCGGCTTGAACAACAGCTGCTGGACGATGGCCTTCATGCTGTCGGGCAGCTTGTTGGCTTTCAGTTCTTCCACGTACTGGGCCTGGATCACCGCCTGCTGCTTTTTCTTTTCGATGCCGGCCAGCGCCGCGCGCAGCGACTGCTCGGGCGCCTTCTTGTAGCGGCCGCGGCCCTTCTTGTAGAAGTAGATGGGCGCGTTGTGCAGGCCGAGGATCAGGCCGGCCGCTTCGTGCGGCAGCGGCGCGTGGCCGAAGTATTCGGCGCCCAGCTCGGCAAAGCCGAACTCTTCCTCGCCCGCCACTTCCCACAGGAATTCGAGGTCGATGTCGGCGGCGACCGCCTTGGCCTGCTCCAGCAGCTCGGCCGGGGCCGGCTTTTCGTACTGCAGCAGCACGTCCTTGGCCTTGACCTTGTTGCGCTTGCCGCTGGCCATTTCCACCTGGTAGGCCTCGCCCGCGTGGGACATGACGGAGCCGACCTTGAAGTCGCCGGATTCTTCGAAAAATACGTTCATTATTATGTTCTGTTCTCTAAAGTCGAATTGGCTGCCGACGGCGCGAGGTCCAGCACCTGGGGCAGGAAGACCTCGGTCACCAGCAGCAATCCATTGTGGCGCTGGTACAAGCAGCGCCGTGCATACAATATCTGTCCGTCCTGCAGGCCGGCGGCGGCGCGGGCGCGCCGGGCCAGCGGATGGCAGGGCCGCAGGCGCGCAAACTCCAGTTCGCCGCGCCGCACTTGCGGGTCGCCGAACAGCGTGGAGCCGAGCGAGCGTTCGCCCAGTGCGCTGAACAGCGGCCAGTCGCTGGCGTCGGCCGAGGTCGGCACCACGGTGTGGCCGAATACCACGGGCGTATTATCACACCGCAGCAGCACCTCGCGTTCAATCACGCGGCTGGCGCGGTGCAGGCCGATGGCGGCCGCCTCGTCCACCAGGCACAGCGCGGGACTCTGGTGCAGCTTCTGCACGCGGAAGGCGCGGCTGTGCGCTTTCAGTTTGTTGGTCAGCGAACCGCCGCCGGTGAGCCAGCCGCGCACGGCGTCCGGCGCGTTGACGGCGATCACGTGGCTGTGCCAGTTCGCAAGCCGCAGCGAGCGGCCCTTCACTGCCCACCGCCGGCGCGGGCCTGGGGGTCGATGCCGCAGAAGGCCAGCACCTCATTTATATAGTCGGCGAATTCGCTGATGCCGTGGTCGCTGCCCTGGATCACGTGCTGGCGCGCATCCCGATAGTGCGCCACCATGTCGCGGTAGTCCAGTACTTCGTCGCCGGTGGCGGCGAGCAGGAAGTAGCGCTCCGGCTTGCTGATCTGCGGCACGTCGAGCGCGCGCAGTTCGTCTATATATTCAGGCTTGAATTCGAAGGGCTGGTCGGAGTGGTACTGGGTGGTGGCGCCGACGTGCTTTTGCAAATCCTGGCGCGGCACGATGGCCGGGTTGAGCAGCACGGCGCGGCAGCCGAGGCGTTCGGCCAGCCAGGTGGCGTAGTAGCCGCCCAGCGAGGAGCCGACCACGGTCAGCTCTTGCGCCGGCACGCCGTCCACCAGCGACAGCGCCAGTTCCATGGCCAGCTTGGGCGAGGCGGGCAGTTGCGGGCAGACATATTCCGTGCCGCGGCCCAGCGCGGCCATGCGTTCGCCCATCAGCCGCGCCTTCATCGATTGCGGCGAGGAACGGAATCCGTGCAGGTACAGAATCATGAGGCCAGGGCCTCCAGCAGTTTCTGGTGCACGCCGCCGAAGCCGCCGTTGCTCATGACGACGATGTGGTCGCCCGGCTGGGCTTGCGCGACGATGGCTTGCACCATCACGTCGATGTCTTCATAGGCGCTGGCGACATCGCCCATGGGCGCGAGCGCCGTGCCCAGGCTCCAGCCCAGCGCTTTTTCGCTGCCGAAGCCGAACACCAGGTCGGCCTCGCCCAGGCTGCCGGGCAAGGCGTCCTTCATGGCGCCCAGCTTCATGGTGTTGGAGCGCGGCTCCAGCACGGCCAGGATGCGGCCGGTGGCGGCGCCGCGCAGCTTCTGGCGCAAGCCGCCGACCGTGGTGGCGATGGCGGTGGGATGGTGGGCGAAGTCGTCGTACACCGTCACGCCCTTGACCACGCCGCGCACCTCCATGCGGCGCTTGACGCTGACGAAGCGCGCCAGCGAGTCGGCCGCCTGCGCGATCGGCACGCCGACGTGGCGCGCAGCGGCGATGGCGGCCAGCGCGTTGGAGCGGTTGTGCTTGCCTGTCAGCTGCCACTGCACCTTGCCGGCCACGGCGCCGTTGAAGATGACGTCGAAACTGCCGTCTTCATATTCCTTCAGCGTCCAATTGGCGCCGGGCACGCCGCCGAAGCTTTCCTGCTCGCTCCAGCAGCCGCGCTTGAGCACGCGGCCCAGCGAAGCTTCGTCGGCGTTGGCGATGACGCGGCCGATGCCGGGCACGGTGCGCACCAGGTGGTGGAATTGGGTTTCGATGGCGCCCAGATCGGGGAAGATGTCGGCGTGATCGTATTCGAGGTTGTTCAGCACGGCGGTCTTGGCGTGGTAGTGCACGAACTTGCTGCGCTTGTCGAAGAAGGCGGTGTCGTATTCGTCCGCTTCGATGACGAAGAAGTCCGAGTCCACCGGCTTGCCGTCGGCCGTGCCGCTGAGACGGGCCGAGATGCCGAAGTTCATCGGCACGCCGCCGATCAGGAAGCCGGGCGCGTAGCCCGCGTCTTCCAGTATCCAGGCCAGCATGGCCGAGGTGGTGGTCTTGCCGTGCGTGCCGGCCACGGCCAGCACCCATTTGTTGCGCAGGATGTGTTCGCCCATCCACTGCGGGCCGGACACATAGGGCAGGCTGCGGTTGAGGATTTCCTCGACCAGCGGGTTGCCGCGCGAGACGACGTTGCCTATGACATACAGGTCGGGATTGAGCGCCACCTGTTCCGGGCCGAAGCCCTGTATCAGTTCGATGCCCTGGGCTTCGAGCTGGGTGCTCATCGGCGGGTAGACGTTGGCGTCGCAGCCGGTGACGCGGTGGCCCGCCTCTTTGGCCAGCACGGCCAGGCCGCCCATGAAGGTGCCGCAAATACCTAGTATATGAATATGCATGTTGAGGGTGCGTATAAAACAAACGTCGGACAAACTGTCAGGACGGTGATTTTACCTGACGCGTGCCCTCTTCCGGTTCAGAGTATGATCTGGGACATGATGCCTACCCCAAACGATGACATTCAGTTACTGCGCGCGCAGGTGGCGGCAGCGGCGGCGCGCCTGATCGCGGCCGACGGCGCCGACTATGGCACGGCCAAGCGCAAGGCGGCGCGCCAGGTGCTGGGCGAGCAGCGCAGCGCCAATGCGGGCGCGGCCGTGTTGCCGGACAATAGCCAGATCGAGGAAGAGGTGCGCCTGTATCACGCGCTGTTCAACGCGGACACGCAGCCGGCGCGCCTGTTCCGCCTGCGCACCATCGCCTTGCAGGTGATGGAAGCGCTGGAGCAGTACAATCCCTTCCTCACCGGTGCCGTGCTGAACGGCACGGCCGGCCCGCACGACGATATCCACCTGCAGCTGTTTGCCGACAGCGCCAAGGAGGTGGAGATCTTCTTGCTAAATAAGAATGTCCAGATCGACATCTCGGAGACGCCGCATTTCAAGGGGCCGCGCTACGACCCGGTGGAGACGGTGAGCTTTTTGTGGAACAAGGAAGGCGTGCATGCGGCGCTGTACGAACTGGACGATATGCGCGGCGCGCTGAAGGCGCGCAGCGACGGCCGGCAGTTGCGTGCGGACATCGCCGGCGTGCGCGCTCTATTAATAGCAAGTACTCATGAAGAAATATAATGTTTAAAAAGAACTATCTTGTATACGCCGTGATTGCTATCGCTTGCGGCGCGGCCGGCGTGTGGGCCAGTTTGCACAGCAACAAGGCGGCGCCGGCCGCAGCCGGCGCCGCCGCCGCGCCTGCAGCGGCCCCGGCCGGGCCGGTGGCGGCGCTGTTCCAGCAGAAGCTGAAGGACAACCAGGGCGTGGAGCAGGCGCTGGCGCAGTGGCAGGGCAAGCCGCTGGTGGTCAATTTCTGGGCGACCTGGTGCGGTCCCTGCGTGGAGGAAATGCCGGAA
Source organism: Pseudoduganella sp. UC29_71 (assembly GCF_042693265.1). Taxonomy (NCBI): domain Bacteria; kingdom Pseudomonadati; phylum Pseudomonadota; class Betaproteobacteria; order Burkholderiales; family Oxalobacteraceae; genus Pseudoduganella; species Pseudoduganella sp. UC29_71. Next base: position 5,088,829 of record NZ_CP170549.1, read on the forward strand.
CTGTCGGCGCTGCAGGGCGAACAGGCCGGCAAGCCGCTGCAAATCATCGGCATCGGCATCGATAGCCCTACAAACATCGCCGAATTCGCTGAGAAACATAAAATCGCCTATCCTGTCTACGTGGGCGGCATGAGCGGCACGGACTTGTCGCGCCAGCTGGGCAACGCCCATGGCGGGCTGCCGTTTACCGTGCTGATCGGGGCCGACGGCCAAGTCAAAAAGACCTATCTGGGCCGCCTGAAGTTCGATGAGCTGCGTGCGGATCTTGCAAGCATGTAATAATTTCGGCAATATATTTTCACTTGCCAATGGTCGCTGTTGGCGGCAAAATGCGAAACTTTCGCGGAAAACGGTCTGGACACATGGCAAAAAACCTCCTGCTACTGAATGGCCCCAACCTGAATTTGCTGGGGACGCGCGAGCCTGAGGTGTATGGCAGCGACACGCTGGCCGATGTGGAACGGGCCGCCCAGGCGCAGGCGCAGGCAGCCGGCGCGCAGCTGGCTTGCTTCCAAAGCAACCATGAAGGCGCGTTGATCGACCGTATCCACGCCGCGCGCGGCGAGGGCGTGGATATGATCGTCATCAACCCGGGTGGACTGACGCACACCAGCGTGGCCCTGCGCGATGCGCTGGCCGGGGTGGCGATCCCGTTTATTGAAGTCCATATTTCGAACATTTACCGGCGTGAGGAATTCCGCCACCATTCTTTTCTCAGCGCGGTCGCGCAAGGAACGATCTGCGGCCTGGGCATAGACGGGTATCGCTTAGCCATCGACTTTGCTCTTAAAAACCGTTAATCTACGCGATCTGCGCGCATTTATCGCGGCGACGCCCCACAAAGGCTTGCTGCCCCAATCACATAACAAAGATACACAGGGAGTCTCAGATGGATCTACGCAAGCTCAAGACGTTGATTGACTTGGTCGCTGAATCGGATATTGCCGAGCTCGAAGTGACGGAAGGCGAGAGCAAAGTACGCATCGTCAAATCGTCCGCCATGCCGCAAAACCAGGTTGTGATGATGCAACCGCAAGGCATGCAGCCGCAGTACCAGCAGCACGCCGCCGCCCCGGTGGCCGCGGCCCCAGTCGCCAGCGTTCCGGCTGCCGCCGCTGAGCCAACCGGCCACGTGGTCAAGTCGCCCATGGTGGGCACGTTCTACCGCTCCTCCGCGCCGGGCGCCGCCGCCTTCGTCGAAGTGGGCCAGTCCATCAAGGAAGGCGACACCCTGTGCATCATCGAAGCGATGAAGCTGCTCAATGAAATCGACGCGGACGTGTCCGGCGTCGTGACCCAGATCCTGGTGGAAAACGGCCAGCCGGTCGAGTTCGGCCAACCCCTGTTTGTGATCGGCTAAATCGGGCGCGCGGCCAGTGGACACTTCCGCCGGCCGCCCCGATCTGGTTCCGCACTCTCTCTACACCCTGGAGCAGCCGCTCCCCACAAACACAGAACCTGCCATGTTTGAAAAAATCCTTATTGCCAACCGCGGCGAAATCGCGCTGCGCATCCAGCGCGCCTGCCGAGAAATGGGCATCAAGACGGTGGTGGTCCACTCCGAAGCCGACAAGGACGCCAAGTACGTGAAGCTGGCCGACGAGTCGGTCTGCATCGGGCCGGCCGCCTCCACCCTGAGCTATCTGAACATGCCGGCCATCATCAGCGCGGCCGAAGTGACCGACGCCGAAGCGATCCACCCGGGCTACGGCTTCCTGTCGGAGAACGCCAACTTCGCCGAGCGCGTGGAGAAATCCGGCTTCGTATTCATCGGCCCGCGCGCCGAGTCGATCCGCATGATGGGCGACAAGGTGTCGGCCAAGCAGGCCATGATCAAGGCCGGCGTGCCCTGCGTGCCCGGCTCGGACGGCGCCCTGCCGGAAGATCCGAAAGCCATCGTGCAGATCGCGCGCAAGGTGGGCTACCCGGTCATCATCAAGGCGGCCGGCGGCGGCGGCGGACGCGGCATGCGCGTGGTGCACACCGAGGCGGCCCTGATCAACGCGGTGGCCATGACCAAGGCGGAAGCCGGCGCCGCGTTCGGCAATCCGGAAGTCTACATGGAGAAATACCTGGAAAATCCGCGCCACGTGGAAATCCAGATCCTGGCCGACGAGCATAAGAACGCCGTGTGGCTGGGCGAGCGCGACTGCTCGATGCAGCGCCGCCACCAGAAAGTGATTGAAGAAGCGCCGGCGCCGGGCATCCCGCGCAAGCTGATCGAGAAGATCGGCGACCGCTGCGCCGAAGCCTGCCGCAAGATCGGCTACCGCGGCGCGGGCACCTTCGAGTTCCTGTACGAGAACGGCGAGTTCTATTTCATCGAGATGAACACCCGCGTGCAGGTGGAACACCCTGTAACCGAGATGATCACGGGCATCGACATCGTGCAGGAGCAGATCCGCATCGCCGCCGGCGAGAAGTTGCGCTTCCGCCAGCGCGACGTGATGCTGGCCGGCCACGCCATCGAGTGCCGCATCAACGCCGAAGACCCGTTCAAGTTCACGCCGTCGCCAGGCCGCATCACGTCGTGGCATGCACCGGGCGGTCCGGGCGTGCGCGTCGATTCGCATTCCTATGCCGGCTATTACGTGCCGCCGCACTACGATTCGATGATCGGCAAGGTCATCACCTACGGCGCCACGCGCGAGCAGGCCATCCGCCGCATGCAGATCGCGCTGTCGGAAATGGTGGTCGAGGGCATCCAGACCAACATCCCGCTGCACCGCGAACTGATGGTGGACGCACGCTTCATCGAAGGCGGCACCAACATCCATTACCTGGAACAGAAACTGGCAGCGATGCCTAAGGCGGACAAATGAATTACGTAGAAATCGTCATCGAGGTCGCGCGCGACCACGCCGAGGCGCTGTCGGACGCGTTGATGGAAGCGGGCGCGCTGTCGGTCTCGGTGGAAGATGCCGATGAGGGCACCGATGCCGAGAAGCCGCTGTTTGGCGAGCCGGGCATGGAACCGGAAGAGGCGGCGTGGGATCACTCCCGCGTGGTCGCCCTGACCGGCGAGGACGCCGACCAGGCGGCCATCGTAGCGGAAGCTGCGGCGGCCATCAGCCTGGCCGAGGTGCCGAAGTTCACCCTGCGCGGCGTGGAGGAGCAGGACTGGGTGCGCCTGACGCAGTCGCAGTTCGATCCCATCCACATCGGCAAGAACATCTGGGTGGTACCGAGCTGGCACGAGGCGCCCGATCCGGACGCGCTGATCCTGGAACTGGACCCGGGCCTGGCTTTCGGCACCGGTTCGCATCCGACCACCCGATTGTGCATGGAGTGGCTGGAGGCGCATCCGGCGCCGGGCAAGACGGTGCTGGACTACGGCTGCGGTTCGGGCATCCTGGCCATGGTGGCCCGCAAGCTGGGCGCGGGCGCGGTGGCCGGCGTGGACATCGATCCGCAGGCGATCGAGTCGGCGCGCGACAACGCGGTGCGCAACCAGGTGGCCGAGATTGAATACTTTCTGCCGGACGGCTTTGCCGAGTCGGCGCACGCGAATGCGCGCTTCGACATCGTGGTGGCCAACATCCTGTCGAGCCCATTGAAGCTGATGGCGCCGATGTTGTCGGGCCGCGTGGCCGACGGCGGTTCGCTGATCCTGTCGGGCGTGCTGGCGCGCCAGGCGGAGGAAGTGGCGGCCGCGTACGCGCCGTTCATCAAGCTGGGCGTATGGGCGGAACTGGACGGCTGGGTGGCGCTGCACGGCGTACTTGGCAGCGATACTGCACCGCAAGCCCGCTAAGCTCACGCTAGCACGATGGCGCTCGCCACCAAATGCCCCCACTGCAACACGATATTTCGGGTCGCCCACGACCAGCTGAAATTACGTGGGGGCATAGTGCGCTGCGGCGCCTGCCATGAAGTTTTCGACGGCAATGCGGCGCTGGTTGAACCGGCGCTGAAGCAGCCCGTCATCATCGATCTGCCCTCGGCGCCGACTCCGGCGCCGACCTCCTCCCCTGAACTCGAAGCCCTGATCACCACGCTGGACGCGCGCGCCGGCGAGGCCGAGCATGGCGAGGCGTTCGATCTGGATCTGGATCTGGACCTCGATATCGACATCGACGAGGAACCGCAGGACGCGCTGTCGATCGGCGAGGTCGAGGCGCGGCCGGCGCGGGCGTCCGATGAGCCGCCTCCGGCAGCGCCGGGAGAGCCGCCGGAGGTGTCGCCGGAGGGGCCGGCCGAAGCGCAGGAGGCGGCCACGGCCCCGTCCGAGCCGGCCTACCCGCCCCTGTCCGCACTGGACGACGAGGAGCGCGCGCACGAGCGCCAGGATGAGCCGGCGCTGGAAGAGGCCGACGAACACCTGACCGCAGTCGCGCTGCATGACAGCTTCGAGCTGGACGCCTACCCCGCCCGCAGCGCCGAGCGCGACGAGCTGGAAGGCGACGTCGTAACGCTGTCCGCCGCCGGCAGGGCAGATGCCGAAGCCTACACCGACACAGACACCGGCGCGCAGGCCGACGGCGAAGATGATGCAGGTACAGCTGCCAGCGCCCACGCCGCCGCCGACGACGCGGCTACGGCAACCGATACCGATGCTGACGCTGATGCTGATGCTGATGCTGATGCTGCGGATGCTGATGCTGTCGATGCCGCCGCCGCTGCCGCAACCCCTGCCGAACCTGCACCCGGCCCCGCCGCGCCCGCCTCGGGCGGCCTGGCCGCGGCCGGCCTGGCTGCGGGGCAGGACGACGACGAACCTGGCTTCGTCAAACGCGACCGCCGCCGCAAGCAGGTCGGCAAGGCGGCCAAAGTCGCCATGGCGGTGGGCATCCCGCTGCTGCTGGCCGCGCTGGCCGCGCAGGTGCTGGGCACGTTCCGCAACCCGCTGGCGGCCGCCGTGCCGTCGCTGAAGCCGGCGCTGGTGTCGGCCTGTGCGCTGGCCGGCTGCACGGTGGAGCTGCCGGCGCAGATCGACGCGCTGAGCATCGAACAAGGCGAGCTGCAGACGCTGGCCGACAATGTCTTCAGCTTCACCACTACCTTGCGCAACGGTGCGCGCAGCGCCCAGGCCTGGCCGCACATCGAACTGATACTGAACGACGACGCCGGCAAGCCGGTGCTGCGGCGCGTGTTCGCGCCGCGCGAGTATCTGGCCGCCACCGTGGCCCCGGCCGACATGGCCAAAGGTTTCGCGCCGCGCTCCGAGCAATCGGTTAAGCTGTATTTCGAACTGGCCCAGATCAAGGCATCGGGCTATCACATCGCAGTTTTCTATCCATAAGAACCTATCATGAACCAGACCTCCCTGATCTGCGGATCGCTCGCCATCGACTTCATCATGCAGCATGAAGGCCGTTTCGCCGACAGCCTGCTGGCCGACCAGCTGCACAAGGTGAACGTGTCCTTCCTGGTGCCGACCATGCGCACCGAGTTCGGCGGCTGCTCCGGCAACATCGCCTACAACCTGAAGCTGCTGGGCGGCGAAGGCCGCATCGTCGGCGTCATGGGCCAGGACAGCGGCCCTTACCTGGCGCGCCTGCAGAAGCTGGGCATCTCGACGGCCAATATCCTGATCAAGGGCGACGCCTACACGGCGCAGTGCTTCGTCACGGCCGATAGCGAAAACAACCAGATCAACGCCTTCCACCCGGGTGCGATGTCGTTCGCGCACGAGAACCCGGTAGCCAACGCCGGCCCGGCGCGCGTGGCCATCATTTCGCCGGACGGCCACCTGGGCATGCTCAAGCACGCCGACGACCTGGCCGCGCTGGGCATCCCCTTCATGTTCGATCCGGGCCAGCAGATGCCCATGTTTAACGGCGAGCAGCTGATCTCCTTCATCGACAAGGCCACCTATGTCACCTGCAACGACTACGAGATCGAGCTGCTGATGTCCAAGACCGGGCTGACCTTGCAGGACATCGCCGGCCGCCTGGAGGCGCTGGTCGTCACGCGCGGCGAGCAGGGTTCCGAGATCTACTCCGGCGGCCAGCGCATCGACATCCCGGCCGTGACGGCCGAAGCGGTGCTGGACCCGACCGGCTGCGGCGACGCCTACCGCGCCGGCCTGCTGTACGGCATCACGCACGACTTGAACTGGGAAACCACGGGCCGCCTGGCCAGCCTGCTGGGCGCGATCAAGATCGCGCACAAGGGCGCGCAGAACCACGTGCTGACCAAGGAGCAGATCGCCGAGCGCTTCGAGGCGGCGTTCGGTTACCGTTACGAATAAAAAAAGGCGGCCTGCGCCGCCTCTGCATCCGTAGGGCGGGTTAGCGCATCGCGCGTAACCCGCCTTTTTTTATCTGCCGAACAGCATCCCCAAGACCAGCTGCGCAATCTGCAGCAAGATCAAGGCCACCAGCAGCGACAAGTCCAGGTTGCCCACCAGCGGCACCACCTTGCGCAGGGGGCGCAGCAGCGGCTCGTTGAGGGCGCGGATGAAGGGCGCCAGCGGCGCATGCGGGTTGACCCAGCTGAAGATGGCTTCGATCACCAGCATGGCCATGAAGCCATATAGTATCCATTGCAGGAAGCGGTGCAGCGCGGCCAGCAGCACGGCCTGCCACGGCGCGCCGACGAAGAACAGCACCGAGGTGGCCAGCAACACGATCAGGAAGGCGCCGATCAGGCTGGCCCAATCGAAGCCGCCCACGCCGGGCACCACGCGGCGCAGCGGGCGCACCAGCCAGTCCGACAGTTGGAAGGTGAATTGCGCCACCGACGACGGCGGACGCACGCGGATGGCTTGCATCCAGAAGCGCAACAACAGGACAGCGCCGAGCAAACCGGCGACGGTGTCCACTATCAGCATGACGATACTAAGCACGGGCTCCCTCCATAAAAAAACCGCTGTGTGATTGTCTCACACAGCGGCCTGGCCTCATAAGGCTAGCGACGACTCAGCTCAGGATGGACGAGTGCTGGTCGGGAACGGCCATGCGGCCGCCGGGGTCGGCACGGTCTTCGCGGCTGGTGCGGCGGCCGGTGCGGCTGCGGCAGCAGGTGCGGCTGCAGGCTTGGCGGCTTCCTTCTTAGGAGCAGCGGCCTTCTTCGGCGCGGCCGGCTTTTTCACTGCCGGTTTGGCAGCGGCGGCTGGCGCTGGCGCGGCAGCTGCCGGTGCGGCTGCTGCTGGCGCAGCAGCAGGGGCAGCTGCCGCCTTGGCAACTGCCTTAACGGCCTTTTTTGCTGCTGGCTTGGCGACGCCTTTCGCCGCAGGCTTTGCTGCTGCTTTGGCTGCTGGCTTGGCGGCGGCTTTCGCTGCAGGCTTGGCTGCTGGCTTGGCTGCGGCCTTCTTGGCGGCTGGTTTAGCAGCTGGCTTGGCAGCAGCTTTCGCTGCAGGCTTGGCGGCTGGCTTAGCGGCAGCTTTCTTGGCTGCTGGTTTAGCTGCTGGCTTGGCTGCGGCTTTTTTCGCTGCAGGCTTGGCGGCGGCTTTCTTGGCAGCTGGCTTGGCGGCTGGTTTAGCTGCTGCCTTCTTCGCTGCCGGCTTGGCTGCTGGTTTAGCGGCCGCTTTCTTGGCGGCTGGTTTGGCGGCTGGTTTAGCTGCAGCTTTTTTAGCTGCTGGCTTGGCGGCGGCTTTCTTCGCGGCCGGCTTGGCTGCTGGCTTGGCTGCGGCTTTCTTGGCCACTGGCTTTGCTGCGGCTTTCTTCGTTACTGGCTTGGCTGCTGCTTTTGCCGTGGTCTTCGCTGCCGGCTTGGCTGAGCTTTTTCGCTACTGGCTTGGCTGCGGCTTTCTTCGCTGCTGGTTTAGCTGCCGGCTTGGCGGCGGCTTTCTTCGCTGCCGGTTTCGCTGCTGGTTTAGCGGCGGCTTTCTTCGCTGCCGGCTTGGCTGCCGGCTTAGCGGCGGCTTTCACCGCTGGCTTGGCGGCCGGTTTGGCGGCGGCTTTCTTTGCGGCTGGTTTGGTGGCAGCGGCTGCTTTAGCCGCTGGTTTCTTTACTTCTTTCTTTGCTTTTGCTGTAGCCATTTTGGTCTCTCCTTCATCTAGAGATGAGAATTACGCACAAGATTTAAACCCGTCCGGCCCCCTGGCCAGGCGAATTATTCATCGGCGCAAACGACGGTTTGCGCTAATGAATTCGGCACCAGCTGAACTGCTGCAACTCCTCACGTTTGCAGCGCTTCAGCCCCGACGCCGGCGTTCGCTATGAACGGCCGACGCACTAAATCTTGTTGCGATGTTTGCGGTCCGCGGGCGTGCGCTCAGCTCCAGTCGTCCCCATCGCAGCCACATCACGTTTTGTTTTTCGAAGAAAAAACCGCCCGACCTGAGTCGTTCTCAGGCAAGGCGGTCATCGAAAAAACGGTGTGGTCTTGTGCATACTCGTGCGTGTTCGTATCCCATTTTGTTGATCGTTTTGCGGGTGCGAGCGGCTGAAAAAACCGCACAAAAAAAATCACGCAAATTCAATCTCGTAAAGTACACGAAAACCTTGTCGGTGCGCAACCGGCACAACTAACTTTCGCACTCTTTTTTGCACGTTAGGCGCGCTATCGCACATTAGTTCACCAAATGCAGACACTGCGCGCCGATTTTTTCGCGCGCTGCGCCTCGTCGATCAGCATCGCGAGCGCGCGCAAAACCGGAAAATGCGCGCGCGGTTTTTCGCGGCGCGAGCAAGGAAGCCTTGCGCGCACAGGCGCACTTTGGCGCGCTGCTTCAGTGCGCGGCGAAGTGCTCGTGCACCCACTGGCGCAGCACCGTCGTGGCCGGCCGCGCCGAAGCGCGCGCGCTGTACACGAGGTCGTAGCGGAAGCTCTCGAGCGACAGGTCGAACGGCTGCACCAGCACACCGGCAGCGAGTTCCTCTTCCACCAAAGTGAGACTGAGCAGGCCAATGCCCTGACCGGCGATGGTCGCTTGCACCGCGTGCAGTTCCTCGCTGAAGGACACGCCGGTGTCGGCGTCGATGCCGGACGCGCCGGCGGCGGCCAGCCACTGCCGCCACTCGACCGCGCGCTCGTCGCCGCGTACCGCGTCGCCCCACTCGAAGTGGATCAGGGTGGCGCGGCGCAGCTCGCGCATGCTGCGGATGTTGAGCAGCGGACTGCACACGGGCGCGAAGCGGTCCTCGAACAGGTGCTCGACCAGCAGGCCCGGATACAGGCCGGTGCCGTAGCGGATGGCCGCGTCGGCGTCGGCGTCGAGGTCGACCAGCTCGTTGGATGCGTCCAGGCGCAGGGTCCAGTCGGGGTAGGCGTCGCGGAAGGCGCCGGCGCGGGTGGCCAGCCGGCGCGCCATGAAGGCGACCGTGGACGACAGGCGCGCCACCTGCGCGCCCTGCGCGCGCACCAGCTGCTCGATGGCGCGCTCGATGCTGTCGAAGCCGTCGCGCAAGGTGGGAAACAGCTGGCGCCCGGCGGCGGTCAGGGTGACGCGGCGCGGGCCGCGCTCGAACAGCTCGACGCCGATGGCCTGCTCGAGGTGCTTGATCTGGTGGCTCACGGCGGTGGGCGTGACGTTCAGTTCTTCGGCCGCGTCCTTGAAGCTGAGGCGGCGCGCGGCCGCTTCGAATACGCGCAAGGCGCCGATGGCGGGCAGTTTTCTCATCGTGGCTATGGATTAGTTTTACTCACCTGTCAGGTGAGGAATGATCGTTTGCCACCGTAGGGCGGCGTTCGCATAATGGTCTTCACTTCATTTTAACTCAGCCATCAAAGGACAGACCATGCAACTCGAACAGATCCACACCACACCCGATCCGTACGCGCCCTACCTGCTGTCGCAGGCGATCCGCGCCGGCGGCCTGCTCTATATATCCGGCCAGGCCGGCGTGGGCGACGACGGCGCCATCGTCGGCGCGGATGATTTCGACGCGCAAGCCGCACAGGCGTTCCGCAACCTGGAGCGGGTGCTGAAGGCCGGCGGCTCGGACTTGCGGCGCGTCATCAAGGTGACCATCTACCTGACGTCGATGGCGCACTTCGAGCGCATCGTCGCGCTGCGCCGCCAGTGGTTCGCGCCGCCCTACCCGGCCGACACCATCGTCGAGGTGGCGGCGCTGTACGCGCCGGAGGCGATGATAGAGATCGAAGCCATCGCCGCCGCCGGTTAGCCGGAGGCGAAGGCCAGCGATTACTGCCACGCGTCCTCATGGATGGGCTGGAGCATCTCGCGCTCCACCAGTTTCCTGAGCCGCAGGCCCGCTGCGGATCGGTGAGCGCCGCCACGCAGATCGCGCTCGCGCGGCACGGCCAAGGCTGGGATCACGGCTATTTCGGCGGGTCGGCATGGCTCTGTGATGCGCGTGCTCGACCAGGGCAAGGTCCAGTTGCGCTCACCGTTCAGCCTTACCCAGACATCGCGCAAGCGTTGCGGCCGTGACCGGCCGCCGTCAGCGTGAATTGCCGGGGCGAGACCGGCACGCTGCGGAAGAGCAGCTCGTCGCCCACCACCTGCGGGCGGCAATCCAGTGCTTGATGGCTAGCCTGAGCACCTCGGACACGCTCCCCCGCGCCCGCCCAAAAAAAACCCGGCGCAGAGGCCGGGTTCTTGATGAAGCAGTAGCGGATCAGTCCCAGTTCAGGGCGCCGCCGGTCTGGTATTCGGTGACGCGGGTCTCGAAGAAGTTGCGTTCCTTCTTCAGGTCGATCATCTCGCTCATCCATGGGAATGGATTCTCAGGCTGGTCGAACAGCGTTTCCAGGCCGATCTGGGTGGCGCGGCGGTTGGCGATGAAGCGCAGGTAGCCCTTGAACATGGCTGCGTTCAGACCCAGCACGCCGCGCGGCATGGTGTCTTCCGCGTAAGCGTATTCCAGCTCCACGGCCTTCATGAACAGGCCCTTGATCTCTTCCTTGAAGGCCGGCGTCCACAGCAGCGGGTTTTCCATCTTGATGGTGTTGATCAAGTCGATGCCGAAATTGCAATGCATCGATTCGTCGCGCAGGATGTACTGGTACTGCTCGGCGGCGCCCATCATCTTGTTCTGGCGGCCCAGCGCCAGGATCTGGGTGAAGCCGACGTAGAAGAACAGGCCTTCCATCAGGCAAGCGAACACGATCAGCGACTTGAGCAGCTTCTGGTCGTTTTCCACGGTGCCGGTGGTGAAAGCCGGGTCGGTCAGCGTGTTGATGAACGGAATCAGGAACTCGTCCTTGTCGCGGATCGACTTCACTTCATTGTAGGCGTTGAAGATTTCCTGCTCGTCCAGGCCCAGCGATTCCACGATGTACTGGTAGGCGTGGGTGTGGATAGCTTCCTCGAAGGCCTGGCGCAGCAGGTACTGGCGGCATTCCGGCGCCGTGATGTGGCGGTAGGTGCCCAGCACGATGTTGTTGGCGGCCAGCGAGTCGGCGGTGACGAAGAAGCCCAGGTTGCGTTTCACCAGGCGGCGCTCGTCTTCGGACAGGCCGTTCGGGTTCTTCCACAGCTCGATGTCGCGCTGCATGTTCACTTCCTGCGGCATCCAGTGGTTGGCGCAGCCGGCCAGGTATTTGTCCCAGGCCCATTTGTACTTGAATGGCACCAGCTGGTTGACGTCGGTCTGGCCGTTGATGACGCGCTTGTCGTCGGCGTTCACGCGGCGCGCGATCTGCTCGGCGGTGCCTTCGGCGTTGAGTGGTGCTTGGGGTTGCGCGGCGGGCGCAGTGTCTTCGTCCCAGGACAGCATGATATTTCCTTCGTTAATGATTGCGGCGCGGATCGGCGCGCGGATAAGTACATTGTAGCCCCGTAGGGCGGGTTAGCGCGCCAGCGCGTAACCCGCCGCAACGATTACTGGCAGGCTTCGCATTCCTCGAAACCGTCGTCACCCGGACGCAGGTAGCAGGCGGCGCCCTCTTCCACGGCGGCGGCGGGCGCCGCAGCGGGGGCCGCAGCGGCGATGGCGCTGGCCGACATGCCGCCGTCCACGGCCACCGCGTTCAGCGCGCCGGTCTTGGAGGTCGATTTCTCCATGTGGGTGGCGGCGATGGTGCGCAGGTAGTAGGTGGTCTTCAGGCCACGCAGCCAGGCCAGCTTGTAGGTCTCGTCCAGCTTCTTGCCCGACGCGCCAGCCATGTAGATGTTCAGCGACTGGGCCTGGTCGATCCACTTCTGGCGGCGGGAAGCCGCTTCCACCAGCCAGCTTGGCGATACTTCGAAGGCGGTGGCATAGATCTCGCGCAGGTCTTGCGGCACGCGGTCGATCTTGGTCAGCGAACCGTCGAAGTACTTCAGGTCGGCAATCATCACCTCGTCCCACAGGTTGCGCGCCTTCAGGTCACGCACCAGGTAGGAGTTGATTTCGGTGAACTCGCCCGACAGGTTGGACTTCACGTACAGGTTCTGGAACGTTGGCTCGATGCAAGCGGACACGCCGATGATGTTCGAAATGGTCGCGGTCGGAGCGATCGCCACGCAGTTCGAGTTGCGCATGCCGAACTTCTTGATGCGGTCGCGCACCGGGGTCCAGTCCATGGCCGCCGAACGGTCCTGCTCCAGGTAGCCGGCGCCGCGCTCTTCGGCCAGCAGCGCGATCGAGTCCTGCGGCAGGATGCCGCGGTCCCACAGCGAACCCTTGTACGACTCGTAGTGGCCGCGCTCTTCGGCCAGCTCGGTCGAGGCCAGATAGGCGTAGTAGCACACCGCTTCCATCGAGGTGTCGGCGAAGTTCACGCATTCCTGCGACGAGAACGGCACGCGCATCATGTGCAGGCAGTCCTGGAAGCCCATCACGCCCAGGCCCACCGGACGGTGGCGCATGTTGGCGTTGCGGGCCTTGTCCACCGCGTAGTAGTTGATGTCGATCACGTTGTCGAGCATGCGCATCGCGGTGCGGATGGTCTTTTGCAGCTTCACGTGGTCCAGCTTGCCCTCTTTCATGTGGGCCGGCAGGTTCACCGAACCCAGGTTGCAGACGGCGATTTCGTCCGGACCGGTGTTCAGGGTGATCTCGGTGCACAGGTTGGACGAGTGCACCACGCCCACGTGCGACTGCGGCGAGCGGATGTTGCACGGGTCCTTGAAGGTGATCCATGGGTGGCCGGTTTCGAACAGCATGGACAGCATCTTGCGCCACAGGTCCAGCGCGGCGATTTTCTTGAACACGCGGATTTCGCCGGCAGCGGCCTTGGCTTCGTAGCCGGTGTAGGCCAGTTCGAAGGCCTTGCCGACCTTGTCGTGCAGGTCCGGCGTTTCGGACGGCGAGAACAGGGTCCAGTCGCCTTTTTCCATCACGCGCTTCATGAACAGGTCGGGAATCCAGTTCGCGGTGTTCATGTCGTGGGTGCGGCGGCGGTCGTCGCCGGTGTTCTTGCGCAGGTCGAGGAATTCCTCGATGTCCATGTGCCAGGTTTCCAGGTAGGCGCATACCGCGCCCTTGCGCTTGCCGCCCTGGTTGACCGCCACGGCGGTGTCGTTGACCACTTTCAGGAACGGCACCACGCCCTGCGATTTGCCGTTGGTGCCCTTGATGTGGGCGCCCAGCGCGCGCACCGGGGTCCAGTCGTTGCCCAGGCCGCCGGCGAACTTGGCCAGCAGCGCGTTCTCCTTAATGGCGTCGTAGATGCCTTCCAGGTCGTCCGACACGGTGGTCAGGTAGCACGACGACAGCTGCGAGCGCAGCGTGCCGGAGTTGAACAGGGTCGGGGTGGACGACATGAAGTCGAAGGTCGACAGCAGGTTGTAGAACTCGATGGCGCGCGCTTCGCGGTTGTCTTCGCGCAGCGCCAGGCCCATGGCCACGCGCATGTAGAAGGCCTGCGGCATTTCGATGCGCACGTCGCGCACGTGCAGGAAGTAGCGGTCGTACAGGGTCTGCAGGCCGATGTAGCCGAACTGCAGGTCGCGGTCGGCCACCAGGGCCTTGGCCAGCTTGGCCAGGTCGAACTTGGCCAGCTCGGCGTCCAGCAGCTCGTTCTCGATACCCTTGGCGATGTATTGCGGGAAGTAGGTGATGTACTCGGCGGCGGCTTTCGCTTGCGCCACTTCGTGGCCGAACACTTCCTTGCGGATGGTGTGCAGCAGGATGCGGGCCGTCACTTGCGAGTAGGCCGGGTCTTTTTCCATCAGCGCGCGGGCGGCCAGGATGGCGGACTTGTGCAGTTCTTCGACCGGCACGCCGTCGTACAGGTTCTTCACGGTCTCGGCCAGGATGGCGTCCGAGTCGACGTGCTTTTCCAGGCCGGAGCAGGCCGCGCCGATCAGGTCGCGCACTTCCTGCATCACCAGCGGACGGCGCACGCCGTTCTCGGTCACGCTCAGTTCCGGCTCGGCAGCGGCAGCGGCGCCCTGCGACTCTTTTTTGGCGCGGCGCTCTTCCATGTGCTTGGCGCGGTACAGCACGTAGGCGCGCGCCACGTCGTGCTGGCCCGAGCGCATCAGCGCCAGTTCCACCTGGTCCTGCACGTCTTCGATATGGAAAGTGCCGCCGGACGGCTGGCGGCGCACCAGGGCCGACACCACGCTGTTGGTCAACTCTTCGACGATCTCACGCACACTGGCGGACGCGGCGCTCTGGCCGCCGTGCACGGCCAGGAAAGCCTTGGTCATGGCGACATTGATCTTGGACGGTTCGAACGCGACCACCGCGCCATTGCGGCGGATGATGCGGAAATCGCCCAGGGCGCTGGCAGCCGTGGCCAGGCCGCTGACTGCGCCCGCCGATGCCGGCGCTTGTGGCGCCGGGGTGTTCGTGATGTCTTGAGTAGATTGCATTTAAGCTCCCGAAATAGCAGTGTGTTGCCAGCGTGTTTTTGATAATAAAGTTCGTCAATTGCCCAAAAGCACGTTTGAGCAATTGCCAAGATTTAGTACTACATCTAGTGAACCGGGCAAATATAGCCACTAATTGTAGTTAGCCTGCCTGGGCAAGACAAGGGGAAATTGGCGCAAAAAGGGCAATTTTTCTATTGACATTTTAAGACGCCCTAACGCTCGGGCCGGAGCGGGATAGCAAGCACTAACGCGTCGTTCTGGGCTGCCTTTTCCTTGAGCAGCCGGTCCAGCAGGTCCCAGTCGAAACAGGGGCCGGGGTCGGTCTTGCGGCCGGGCGCGATATGCTCGTGGCCGGTGACAAAGCGTAAAGGGTAGCGCTTTTGCAACGCCGCCGCCAGTGCCGCCAGCACCTCATATTGCACTGGCGAAAACGCAACATTGTCCGTTCCTTCAAGTTCCACGCCGACCGAAAAATCGTTGCAGTTGGCACGTCCCTGGAAGGACGATAGGCCGGCATGCCAGGCCCTGTCGTTGCAAGAAACATATTGCACCACCCGGCCGTCGCGCCGCACGAAAAAGTGCGCCGACACCTCCAGCCCGCGCAGGTCCGCAAACGACGGGTCAGCATTATAGTCTACCCGGCCGGTGAACAGGTCGGACACGTGCGGCCCGCCGAACCGGCCAGCGGGCAGGCTGATGTTGTGCACCACCAGCAGCTCGACGGCCATGCCGTCCGGGCGCGCGTTGAAGAAGGGCGAGGCGTAGCGCGCCGCCGCGCCGCGCGGTTCGCTGCCGTTGCCGTTGCCGTCGCTGCCGTCGGCCCCGCCCGCTGCTGCCTCGGACTCGCCCGCCGCTGCGGCCAGCCAGCCGTCCGCGCCGATCGCATAACGCGGCGCGCTCACGCCTCCGGCTCCTGGATATTCAGCTTCTGCATCTGGTAGCGCAGCTGGCGGAAGCTGATGCCCAGCAGGCTGGCGGCCTGCGTGCGGTTGTACTGCGTCTGCGCCAGCGCGCGCGTGATGATGTCGCGCTCGACCTGGGCCAGGTAGTCGGGCAGGTTGCTCGGCAGCGCGTCCAGCGGCGGCAGCGGCAACGCGGGGCGCGCTGCCGCGCCGGCGCCATCCGCTGCAGGGGCTGCAGAGGCTGCGGGGGCTGTGGGGGCGGCGGCTGCGGCTGCGGGGGCGGCGGCTGCGGCGGCGGCTGCGGGGGCTGCGGGGGCGGCGGCTGCGGCGGCGGCTGCGGGGGCTGCGGGAGCGCCAGCCGGCTGGGCGCCAGCCGGGTGCAGGCCAGCCGGGTGCAAGCCAGCCGCGTGGCCGCCAGTTGTGGAGGCGCCGGCGGACGGCGCCGCGCGCTCCGCGCCCGGCAGCGGCATGAAGCCCTGCGGCACGGCGGACGGGGCACGGACGGGCACCCCCTGTGCCGACCCGGCGGGGGCAGCGCCCGCGCCGGCGCGCAGCTCGGCCGGAGGGGGGACGTAGCCGGGCGGCATGTCGGCCGCGCGGTTGCCCTTGAGCGCCAGGTCGCGCACCTCAATCACGCCGTCGTTGGCGAAGGCCAGCGCGCGCTCCAGGATATTTTCCAGTTCGCGCACATTGCCCGGAAATGGGTAGCCGCGCAGCGCCTCCAGCACGCCCGGCCCCAGCACCACCTTCTGCTCGAAAGTGCCCAGGCGCGCCAGGATGGCGTCGGTCAGCACGCCCAGGTCATCGGCGCGCTCGCGCAGCGGCGGCAGGCTCAGCTCGATCACGTTCAGGCGGTAAAACAAGTCCTGCCGGAACGCGCCCTGCTCCACCAGCTGCTCCAGGTTCTTGTGCGTGGCGCTGATGATGCGCACGTCCACCGCCTCCTCGGCCGTGGCGCCGATCTTGCGCACGCGCCGCTCCTGGATGGCGCGCAGCAGCTTGACCTGCATGGCCAGCGGCAGGTCCGCCACCTCGTCCAGCATCAGCGTGCCGCCGTTGGCGGCCTGGAAAAAGCCGTCGCGCTCGTCGGCCGCGCCGGTGAACGCGCCCTTGCGGTAGCCGAAGAACTCGGCCTCCATCAGCGCCTCGGGAATCGCGCCGCAATTGACGGCGATGAAGGGCTTGCCGGCGCGCGAGCTTTGCGCGTGGATCTCGCGCGCGGCCAGTTCCTTGCCGCTGCCCGATTCGCCATTGATGGCGATCGGCGCCATCGAACGCGCCAGGCGCGCGATCTGTGCCCGCAGCGCCTGCATCACGGCCGACTCGCCTTTCAGGCGGCTGGCCTCGCGCGGCGCCGCACCCGGCGTCTCGGCCGGCGGCGCGTTCAGCCGCAGCGCCGACTGCACCATCACCCGCAGCTGGTCCAGCGCCACCGGCTTGCTGATGTAGTCGAAAGCGCCGGCCTTGAGCGCCACCACCGCGTTGTCCGCGCTGCCGTACGCCGTCACCACCGCGATCGGCGTGTTGCGGAACGTGGCCGACACCTCGCGCACCAGTTCCAGTCCCAGCCCGTCCGGCAGGCGCATGTCGGTCAGCACCAGCGCGTACGGTCCCGGCCCGGCTGCGCCGCCATTGCCGCCATTGCCGCCATTGCCCCCGTTGCCGCCCGCGTCGGCCGGCCCCTGCGCCTGTGCCAGGTAGGCGCGCGCCTGCGCCAGGTTCTCGGCGCTGTCCACGTCCAGCCCCATCTTGAGCAGGGTAATTTCCAGCAACTCGCGCAGGTCGGCTTCATCGTCGACGATCAGCACGCGCGGGGAACTGCGGGGAGCACTCATGGGTGTCCTTCTATATAGTAGGTGGTTCAGGCGCCCGGCCTGGCAAACGTGATGACGAAGCGGCCGCTCGAACTGCGGCTGCCGTCGGCCTGCACGCCGGGGTCGAAACGGTATTCATAGTCCAGCATGGCCTCGTTATTCAAGCACAATTCGCGCGCCAGATACAGGCCCAGTCCGGTGCCCTTGCTGGAGGTGGTGTAAAACGGCTCGAACAGGTGGGCGCGCACCTCGGGCGAGATGCCGGGGCCGTCGTCCTGCACGTGCAGCTCCAGCCCCGCGCCGCGTCCGCGCCCGCCCACCACGAACAGGCGGATGCTGCCCTGCCCGCCGCTGGCGTAGCGCACCGCGTTGTTGAGCAGGTTGAGCACCACCTCGCGCAGGTGCAGGCCGTCGAAGCGCACCATGGCCGCCGCGCCGCCGCCGCCCGCGTCCACCCGCACGATGCCCGGCGCCAGCGCGTGCGTATCCTGGAATTCGGCCGCCAGCTCGGCCAGGAAGCCGGCCAGCGCCAGCGGCTCGCTGTGCGGCTGCACCTTGCGCGACAGCTGCAAAATGTCCTCCACCATGCGGTTCACGCGCGCCACATTGTCGCCCACGATCTTGAGCAGCCGCGCGTGCACCGGCCCGTCCAGGTCCTCGCTCAGCAGCGAAGTGGCGTGGCCGATGGCCGACAGCGGGTTGCGCACCTCGTGCGCGATGCTGGCCGTGAGCCGCCCCATGGACGCCAGCTTCAGGTCCTGCGCCTGGTTCTCGATGGCCGTCACGTCCTGCAGGAAGATCACGCTGCGTTCCACCTCCAGGCCCTCGGTTTCCACCGCCGCGAAGCGCACTTTCAGGTGCGCGGCCAGGTCGCGCCGCGCGCTCCAGGCCGCCGTCACCTCCTGCAAGGCCGGATCGGTATAGGGCTTGATGGTCAGGAAGGCCGTGGCCTGGGCCGGGTCGGCGCGCCAGTCGTGGTAGGCGCGCGCCAGCGGCGCCAGCGCCGGCGCCGCGTCCAGCCGGAACTGCGCGTCGCCGGCCAGGCCCAGCATCTGCTGCGCGGCCGGATTGCCCGCGTACACCTGGCCGTCCGCGCCCAGCACCACGATGCCGTCGCTCATGTGCGACATCACCAGCCGGTTCACCGCCTGCTGCACGCCGATCTCCACGCCGCGCCGCGCGGCCAGCTCTTCCTGCCCGATCAGCTTGGCCGCCATGCGGTTGACCACCCACACGGCCGCCAGGAAGGCCGCGCCGAACAGGCCGGACGGCAGCAAGGTGCTGTCGGCGTCGTGCACCACCATCTGCCACAGGCTGGCGCCGAGCATGAACAGCGCCACCAGCGAAGCGGAGAACAGCGCCAGCACCAGCGGCGCCAGGATGGCCAGCCCGGCCAGCGGGAACAGGTACAGGATGGCCAGGCCGCTGCGCGCGCCGCCGGCGCCCAGGTACAGCAGCGAAATGAGGGCCAGGTCGCAGGCGATCTGCAGCAGCAGCTGGGCCAGGAAGCGGCGCCGCACCTTGCTGGTGAGCACGGCGAAGCCCAGCGCCAGCAGCAGATAGGCGCCGCACACCTGGGCGTACAGCAAGGAGCCGGCGCCGCGCAGGCCGCGCGTGTCCACGCTCAGATAGGCCAGCAGCACCAGCGCGATCACCACGCGGGTGGCGTTCAGGGTTTGCAGCGAGCGCCAGAAGGTGTCGCGCGAAGCTGCCGTCAGCGCTTGCAGGCGCGGAGTCACATCAGGACGCCGGCAAGTCGGCGTGCGCCTGGCTGCAGAAATCGCGGCCGCCGCGCTGCACCGCTTCGGAGGCGGGGAAGAACACCCCGCAATGGGCGCAGCTGAGCATGGTCTCCGCCTCGGCCACGGCGCGTGCGCGCGCCTGCGCCTGCGGCGACGCGGCCTGGCGCGCCCGCTCCTGGGCCAGCGCCTCCGCCTCGGCCGCCGCGCGCGCGGCCGCCATGCGTTCGGCCTCGCGGCGCGGGTCGGCCTGCATCTGCTGGGCGCGCGCGGCCGCGCGCAGCTTGCTGCGGATTGCCGCCACCACCAGGAAAATCAGCGCCAGCCAGAACAAAATACGTGTCATGCCATTCCTCGATGCAAAACCACTTCCAGTACAAAACGGCTGCCGACATAGGCCAGCAGCAAGGTGGCGAAGCCCGCCAGGGTGAAACTGAGCGCCGTCTTGCCGCGCCAGCCGCGGAAGTGGCGCCCGGCCAGCAGCGCCGCAAACAGCAGCCAGGACAGCAAGGTGAACACGGACTTGTGGTCCCACTTGAGCGCCTTGCCGAATAATTCTTCCGAAAACACGATGCCCGACAGCACGGTCAGGCTGAGCAGCACGAAGCCGAAGGCGATCAGCCGGAACAGCAGCTTTTCCATGGTCAGCAGCGCCGGCAGCTGGTCCAGCGCGGCCGACAGGAAGCCGCTGCGCTCGCCGCGCGTGTGCAGGCGCGACTCCTGCAGCGCCATCAGCACCGCGTGGAAGGCGGCGATGGTGAGCGTGGCGTAGGCCAGCGTGGCGATGGCGATGTGCCAGCCCAGCATGCGCGCGTTGCCGTCCAGCGCCACCAGCGCGCCCGGGAAGGCCGCCTGCAGCGCCGCCGCCAGCGCCGCGCTGGGCATGACCATGCGGCGCAGCCCGTCCAGCGCGAAATTGCGGTTTTCCAGCCAGTAGGCGCCCACCGAGATCCACAGCGCGGCCGACAGCATGGCGGCAAAGCCGATGCGCAGCGAGCCGGGCGCGGACACGGCCAGCCACAGGCTCACGCCGTGCAGCAGCCAGGCCGCCGCCGTGGCGGCCGAGATCAGCGCCGGCCGGCGCGGCGGCAGGACGGCACACACAACATACAGCAGCGCGGCTGCGATCAGAAAATAAGTCTGCATGGGGGTGAGTTTACACTAAGCGGCTGCGGCACGCGGGCGGCGCCGCGGCGCCTAATCGACCGCCGCCATGCGCAGCTCGTCGTTGTGGTGGCGCTGCTGCTCCTCCATCACCAGCTGGCCCAGCTCGCGCTTGAGGGCGTTGAACTCGGGCGCGGCCGGGTCGCGGCCGCGCGGCAGGTCCACCAGCATGTCGCGCTTGACGGTGCCGGGCCGGTAGGTCATGACCACGATGCGGTCCGCCATGTAGATTGCTTCCTCGATGCTGTGGGTGACGAAAATAATCGTCTTCTTCAGCTCGGCCCAGATGCGCAGCAGCTCGTCCTGCAGGTTGCGCCGCGTCAGCGCGTCCAGCGCGCCGAACGGCTCGTCCATCAGCATGATGGGCGAATCGAGCGCCAGCACGCGCGCAATGGCCACCCGCTGGCGCATGCCGCCCGACAAGTCCTTCGGAAAGCGATTGCGGAAGTCGCTCAGCGACAGCATGGACAGCAGGCGCGCCACCGTGGCCTCGATCTGCGCCTTGGACTGGCCCTTGATCTCCAGCCCGAAGGCAATGTTGTCGGCCACCGTCATCCACGGGAACAGCGCGTACTCCTGGAACACCATGCCGCGCTCCGGCCCCGGCGCCTCGACGCGCTTGCCGTCGGCGAGGATGTGGCCGCTGCTCGGCAGCGCGAAGCCGGCCACCGCGTTGAGCAGGGTGGACTTGCCGCAGCCGGACGGCCCCAGCAGGCAGACGAACTGGCCCGGCGGAATGGCCAGGTCGATGTCCTTGAGCGCCACCACGTCGCGCTCGGCGGTCTGGAACACCTTGCTCACGTTGGCGATGATGATATGGTCGTCCATCAGTGCTCCAGTCCCCGGTGCCAGCGCAGCAGGTGGTTGTTGAGGCGGTTCATGCCGACGTCGATGGCCAGGCCCAGCAGGCCGATGGTGATCATGCCGGCAATGATCTTATCGGACCAGAAATACTCGCGCGCCTCCAGGATGCGGAAGCCCAGGCCGTTGTTGACTGCGATCATCTCCGACACGATGACGACGATGAAGGCCGTGCCGATGCCGATGCGCACGCCCGACAAGATATAGGGCACGGCGGCCGGCAGCATCACGCGCACGAACATGGTGGAGCCGGAAGCGCCCAGGTTGCGCGCCGCCCTGATATAGATGCTGTCGACCTGGCGCACGCCGGCGATGGTGTTCATCAGCACGGGGAAGAAGGCGCCCAGCGCGATCAGGAACACGGCCGGCGGGTTGCCCAGCCCGAACCACAGGATAGACAGCGGAATGTAGGCGATGGGCGGGATTGGCCGCAGCAGCTGGACCAGCGGATTCATCCACGCGTACACGCGCGCGCTGGCCCCCATCGACAGGCCGAGCGGCAGCGCCAGCCCGGCGCCGATGACAAAGCCCACCACCACGCGGTACAAGCTGCCCAGCGAATCGTGGATCAGTTCGCCCGACACGGCCCAGGCCAGCCAGCTGCCCTCGGCCGGCGCGTAGGGCTGCAGCGGCAGCAGATAGGCAACCCAGCGCTCGACCACCGCCAGCGGCGACGGCAGCACCTGCGGGTTGACCCAGCCCAGCACGGCCACGGCCTGCCATACGGCGATCACCACCGCCGGCACCACCAGCCCCACGCCCACTTCACGCCACGCGATGCGTCCCAGGGTTCGGCTCATACCGCCTCCTTATTTGACGTTCAGGCTCTTCTTGGCCGCGTCCAGCAGGTCGGTCTTGACCCAGTCCCTGGCCACCGGCGGCTTGGCCATCTTGCCCACGCCGGTCTTCACCATGACGTCGGTGGTGACCTGGATGTGCTCGGGCGTGATGTCGTAGGAGTACGGCGAGTTGCTGATCGCATCCTGGAAGTCGTCGCTGGTGATCTGGCCCTTGAACACCACGTCGCGCACGTATTTCTCGGCCACGGCGGGCTGGTCGATAAAGGTCTTGGTGGCCTCGACGAAGCAGCGCATGAACTTCTCGGCCAGCGGCCGCTTCTCCTTGTAGAACTTCTCCGTCATCACCATGGTGCGGATCGGCTCGCCGATCGGCGTGTCGTAGGGCTTGATGATCTCGGTGCCGAAGCCCTTGTTGAGCGCCTGCGAGGACTGCGGCTCGGACTGCATCATGGCGTCGATGTTCTTGCCCAGCAGCGCCTGGTTCAAGTCCGCGTAGGCCAGGAACACCAGCTGCACGTCCTTGCCCGGCTGGTCCGACACGGTCAGCCCGGCCTGCTGCAGCTCGGCCAGCAGCAGCACTTCCTGGATGCCGCCGCGCGTCACGCCCACCTTCTTGCCCTTCAAATCCTTGACCGACTTGAGCTTCAGGTCCGCGCGGCCCACCAGGCGCGCGCCGCCCTTGGCGAAGCCGGCCACCACCACGATGGGCGCGCCGCCGGCGCGGCCCGAGATGGCCGCCTCGGACGCGGTGGTGCCCACGTCCAGCTCGCCGGCAATGATGGCCTGCATCACGTCCAGGCCCTTGGCGAACATATGCTCCTCGACCTTGATGCCGCATTTGGGCGCGATCTCTTTTATATAGGAGACGGCGCCGTAGTGCGCAAACTTCAGGTTGCCCAACCGGACCACGTCCTGCGCCTGGGCCGCGCCCTGGCCCGCCACCAGCAGCGCCGCTGCCATTACCGTTGCGATCGCTTTCAGTTTCATCAAGGTCTCCTGTGAATGACAAATCATGCTGTTACGCCAATTTTTCTTCTGCGTTAATAGTACAAGCGTTGCCCGCGATCCAGAACAATTTTTTTGCGCAGCGGCGGCGCACTGTCACGCTTCGTTACAAAAGCGCCGCACCCGAGTGACAATCGGAGAGTTTGTGCGGCGGTTGGACAGGGTACAGTCGGCGCGCCATCAACATTGATCTTTCAATATGCTGGTGCGCAACGCAATCTTTCTGTCTCTGCCGCCCATCATGGAGTGCCCTATGATTTTTCCATCCTCTTTCCTGCCGCGGGCTGCCACGCTGCTCGCGCTGCTCGCGCTGGGCGCGTGCGGCGGCGGCGGTTCGACGTCCAGCCCCGGCCCCACGCCGCCGGCCGTCACTGAAACGCTGGCCGTGTCCGCGCCGGTCTGGCAAACCCTGGCCGGCGGCAAGGCCATCGGCCTGGCCGCCAGCACCGCCACCGGCGCCGCGCCGGCCTGGAACTTGGCGGCAGGCAGCCCCGGCAGCTTGTCGGCCGCCAGCGGCGCAACCGTCAACTACACGCCGCCGGCCAGCGTGGCCGCCATCACCCAGGTCAGCGTGACCGCCACCGTGGGCCCCCTGAGCAAAACCATGAAGCTGACGCTGTACCCCGACCCCGGCCAGCCTGGCCTGAGCCTGGTGGCCGGCCGCACGGGTCCCACCGACGGTGCCCCCGCCCTCGATGGCCAAGGCGCGGCGGCGCGCTTCAGCCGCCCGCAGCTGATGGCCGCAGCGCCCGACGGCTCGTTGTATGTGATCGACCAGGACGGCCAGCCGGCGCAGGAAAACCGCTTCAGCGTGCGCCGCGTGAGCGCGGCCGGCGTGGTCACCACACTATCGACCGGTAACGACCTTGCGCCCGGATTCCCGGTCTCGGTCACCAGCATTGCGGCCGACCGCAGCGGCAACGTCTACCTGACCACCGGCGCGCGCCATTCGCTGATGCACCTCACGCCGTTCGGCGGTGCCGTGTATAAACTGGGCGCCGACGGCAAACCCGTGCTGCTGGCCGGCGTGGCCCCGCACGACAAGAGCAGCGCCGACGCGCTGGTGGACGGCCCGCCGGCGGCGGCCCGCTTCGACGGCCCCACGCTGGCCGGCTTCGACGCCGAGGACAATCTCTACCTGTACGACACACCGCGCGTGGCCAGCGGCTGGCCCTACCGCAAGATCACGCCGGCCGGCGTGGTCAGCACCATTGCCACGCCGCCCGCCGACGTCACCGGCCTGCCCGACGGCAGCACCGAGCGCTACGCCGCAGCCCCTTCCGAGGGCGTGGTCTACCGCCTCAACGCGGACGGCAGCAAGACCGTGATTGCCGGCGTCAGCGGCCAAGGCGGCGAAGTGCTGGGCAGCCTGCCCGGCCTGCTCAACGGCCCCTTCGGCCTGGTGCCCGCCGGCCCTTACACCTACGCGCTGTTCTCCGGCCAGCGCATCGTCAAGCTGACCGTGCCGAGCATCCCGTATGCACCGCCCACGCTGGCCGTCACCGGCCCGACCGCGCCGGTGCTGGCCGGCGGCGCGCTGGTGGCGTTGAACGCGCAAGCGGGCCACGTCGCCCAAGCCAATTGGCAGCTGCTGTCCGGTTCACCCGGCAGCCTGTCGGCCACCAGCGGCCCCAGCGTGAGCTACACGCCGCCAGCCAGCGTGGAGGTCCCCACCACCGTGTCCATCCTGGTCAGTGCCGGGGGCGCCGGCAAAGTGCTCAGCTTCACGGTCTATCCGTCGCCCGGCGCGCCCGGCCTGTCGCTGCTGGCCGGCGCCGCCGCCGACAGCGGCACCGAGGCCGACGGCCAAGGCGCGGCTGCACGCTTCAAGAATCCATCGCAGTTGACGGTGGACGCGGTCGGCAACGTCTACGTGGCCGACCTGACCGGCAACCTCAGCGCCAGCTTCCCCGAACCCTACGGCCTCGCGCTGCGCAAAGTTGCGCCAGACGGCAGCGTCGTCACCCGCTACCGCAACGACACGCTGCAGCGCACCGTGAGCGGCATCGCGGTAGACGGCGCCAGCAACGTCTACCTGTCGGCCCACCCGTCACGCGTGGGCGTCGCGCCAGGGCGCGGCGGCGCCATCTACAAGATAGGCGCGGCCGGCACGCTGGACCTGTTCGCCGGCGCCGACAGCTACACCAACGGCGATCCGGAGCGCTTGGACGGCACCGGAAACGCCGCGCGCTTTTACTACCCCACCCTGGCCGGCATAGACGGCGCCGGCAACCTGTACGTCATCGAGTACACGCAAACCCTGCCGGCGGTGCCGGTATACCGCAAGATCACCCCGGCCGCCGTGGTCACCACCATCGCCGCGCTGCCGGACGGCCTGCAAAACGCACCGGACGGTAACCGCTACACGCCAGGCAACTACACCGTGCTGCGCACCAAGCCGGACAACAGCCAGAGCGTGGTGGCCGGCGTGAACGGCGTGGCCGGCACGCAGCTGGGCGCCCTGCCCGGCGGCCTGGACTACGTGCCGGCCGTGGCCAGCGCCGGCCCCGGCGTGCTGGTGGTCATTTCCGGCGGCGCCGTGCTGCGCCTGGTCCTGCCCAACTAGCGCGATGCACTAAGCGGAAAGGAAAGGCGCGCATAAGGTAAAATGGCGCCTTTCCGGCCGCAGCCGGACCATGCATCTTTATTAGTAGGTTGACCATGCTAGACAATCTGACCCAGCGCCTTGCCAAGGTCGTCAAGACCATGCGCGGCGAGGCGCGCCTGACCGAAGCCAACACCGCCGAGATGCTGCGCGAAGTGCGCATGGCGCTGCTCGAGGCCGACGTGGCCTTGCCGGCCGTGCGCGAATTCATCGCCAAGGTCAAGGAAAAAGCCCTGGGCGAGGAAGTCATTTCCTCGCTGACGCCGGGCCAGGCCCTGGTGGGCGTGGTGCAGCGCGAGCTGGCCGCGTTGATGGGCGCCGACCTCGGTCCGGAAGCGTCGCAGCTGTCGTTCGCACAGCAGCCGCCCGCCATCATCCTGATGGCCGGCCTGCAGGGTGTGGGCAAGACCACCACCGTCGGCAAGCTGGCCAAGTACCTGAAGGAAGAAAAGAAGAAGAAAGTGCTGACCGTCTCGGCCGACGTGTACCGTCCCGCCGCGATCGCCCAGCTGCAATCGGTGACCGGCCAGGTCGGCGCCGACTTCTTCCCCTCCACCGCGCAGGACAAGCCGGTCGACATCGCGCTGGCCGCGCTGGACTGGGCCAGGAAGCACTACCACGACGTGCTCATCATCGACACCGCCGGCCGCCTTGGCATCGACGAAGAGATGATGAAGGAGATCGCCGCCGTGCACAACGCGGTGAAACCGATCGAAACCCTGTTCGTGGTCGACGCCATGCTGGGCCAGGACGCCATCAACACCGCCAAGGCCTTCAACGACGCGCTGCCGCTGACAGGCATCGTGCTCACGAAGCTGGACGGCGACTCGCGCGGCGGCGCCGCGCTGTCGGTGCGCCACGTGACGGGCAAGCCGATCAAGTTCGCCGGCGTGAGCGAGAAGCTGGACGGCCTGGAGCCGTTCGACGCGGCGCGCATGGCCAGCCGCGTGCTGGGCATGGGCGACATCATGGCGCTGGTGGAAGAGGCGCGCAAGGGCGTGGACGCGAAAGCGGCTGCCGACCTGGCCGCCAAGGTCAAGTCGGGCGGCAAGTTCGACATGAACGACTTCAAGGCCCAGCTGGGCCAGATGAAGAAAATGGGCGGCATGGCCAGCCTGGTCGACAAGCTGCCGGCCCAGTTCCAGCAAGCCGCCGGCGGCGCCAGATATGGACCAGGCGGACAAGCAGGTGCGCCGCATGGTCGGCATCATCGACTCGATGACCCCGGCCGAACGCGCCAAGCCCGAGCTGATCAAAGCGACCCGCAAGCGCCGCATCGCGGCCGGCGCCGGCGTGCAGGTGCAGGAAGTCAACCGCATGCTGAACCAGTTCGAGCAGATGCAGACCATGATGAAAAAGCTTTCCGGCGGCGGCATGATGAAGATGATGCGCTCGATGAAAGGCATGATGCCCGGCCTGCGTTAAACCTCCGCGCAAGCCGCATGAAAACGGGGTCAGGGTTAATTTTGAAATTAACCCTGACCCCTTTTTTTCACTCTGGCGGGCTTTGCGTGGCGTTTCCGAGAAAAAACTCGAAAAACACTTGCATAGTCAGCAAATCCCCACCAATATTAGCCGTGCGATTGAATTGCGCAACTTTTCCCTGTGTTCGTTAAGGAGGCTCGAATATGGCAACAGCCAAGAAAACCCCAGCAGCACCAGCAAAGAAAGCAGCAGCAAAGCCTGCGGCCAAGAAGGCAGCTCCGGCAAAAACCGCCGCCGCCAAACCAGCCGCCGCCAAGAAAGCAGCAGCACCACGCAAGCCGAACGCCGCCTTCATGAAGGAACTGACCCCATCGGCCTCGCTGGCCGCCGTGGTGGGCGCCTCCCCGCTGCCGCGCACCGAAGTGACCAAGAAAGTGTGGGACTACATCAAGAAGCTGAACCTGCAAGACGCGGCCAACCGCCGCATGATCAATGCAGACGACAAGCTCAAAGCCGTTTTCGGCGGCAAAGCCCAAGTATCCATGTTCGAAATGACCAAGCTGATCTCCGATCACTTGAAATAAGAGCCTGCGCGTGCGCAACGCATACTAAAGCCCCCGTCGCACACGCGGCCGGGGCCTTTTTTTCGCCTGTCATCAGAAGCCGAAAGCGGCCTTCATCAAATCGAACACCCTGGTGTTCTCCATCGTGCCCTTGAAACGCTGCGCGCCCGCGCCGGTGGCGTACAGCTTCACGTCGCCGCCGCCGTGCGTCTCGCCGCGCAGGCGGATGCCGGTCTCCTGGTGGTAGTTGTCGCCCTGCGCCGTTTCGCTGGAGACGTCGGCGCGCTCGTTGGGGCGGTTCGAGCCATTGCCGAAAGCGAGCGCGGTGTAGGTGTGCCCGTCCGCGTCGCGCGCCGGCGTGCCGTCCGCGTTGCGCACGATGTCCAGGATGGGATTGCCGCGCCGCGCGGTGCCGTTGAAGGCCAGCGTGTGGTCGTGGTCCGCCGTGATGACGATGAGCGTGTTGCGCAGGCCCGGGTCGAGCAGCTGCATGCGGTCGATGGCGGTCTGGATGGCGTCGTCGAACGCCACCAGGTCCACCAACGCGTGCTTGGCGTTCGAGTCGTGCAGGCCGTGGTCGATCTTGCCGCCTTCGACCATCAGGAAAAAGCCTTCCGGCCGCTCCGACAGCAGCGTGATGGCCTTGGACGTCATCTCCGACAGCGACGGCTGCGTGGCCGCCTCGCCTTTCGGGTAGCGCGCGCCGCGCTCCAGTTCATAGGCCAGGTGGTCTTCCTTGGCGTACAGGCCGATGAACTTGCGGCCCGGCCGAGCCGCTTCCATCTGCGTGCGGTCGGTGGCCACGGCGTAGCCGCGCGCCGCCAGTTCGGCCAGCAGGTCCCGGCCGTCGGCGCGGCCCTTGGGGTTGTCGGCGCTGTAGGGCGTGAAGTGGTGGCGGCCGCCGCCCATCAGCACGTCCAGGCCGTCGCCCAATGCCGCGTTGTAGCCGGCGCCGCCCGGCACCGCCTGCGCGGCGATGGCGTAGCCGCTGTTGCGGTGGCAGCTGTGCGCGTAGGTCGACGCCGGCGTCGCGTGCGTCGCTTCGGTGGTGGTGACCGCGCCCACGGCCTTGCCGTGCGCCTTGGCCAGTTCCAGTATGGTGGTGGCCGGGCGGCCGTTGGTGGCGGCACAGGTGTCGACGGTGAGGTTGCCGTGCGCGTCCTTCTTCGGCGCGCTGGCCTTGGTGTCGGAGGACATGGAGATCACTTCGTTCTGGATCTTCACGCCCGTCATGTAGGAGCCCATGGACGGTGCGCTGTCGGTGGTTTGTGCGTCCTGCGAATAGGTCTTGATGCGCGCCACGCGGTCCAGGCGCTCGAACTTGAGCAGGCCTTCTTCCTTGTACTGGTAGATGCGCGCGGCGGTGATGGCGGTCGGCCCCATGCCGTCGCCGAGGAAGAAGATGATGTTCTTCGCTTCGCCTGCGTGGACGTTGGCGGCGGCAGCCACCAGCGCCGCCATGATCAGCTTGCGTTTCATATTGTCGTTGTCCTTTACCAGCCGGCTGCGTTCTTGATCAGCGTGTGCACTTGCGTGTTCTCCAGCGTGCCCTTGAAGTCCGCCGCGCGCGCGCCGATGGCGCCCAGGTAGACGTCGGTGCCGCCGTTGGTGGTGCTGCCCGGCGCCATGCGCACCGTGGCTTCCTGGCGGTAGGCCGGCTCGGTGACGATGGCGTCGCTCAGCAGCGAGCCGCCGGCGCGGCTGCCCTTGACGCGGTTCACGCCATTGCCGTAGCCGATGATGGTGTAGGGGACGTCGTCCAGGTCCTTGTAGTACTGGCCGTCCGTGTACTTGCGCACCAGGCCCAGCACGCCCGGTTCGGTGGCGGTGGTCTTGCCGGTGCGGATGGAGTAGCCGTTCAGGATCAGGGTGCTGTCGCTGCTGGCGGTCATGACGATCAGGGTGCGCTTCAGGCCGGGGTCGACGGCCTGCATCTTGTCGATGGCCGTTTTCAGCGCGGCGTCCAGCGCCACGGTTTCATCGAGCGCGCGGCGCGCGGTCGAGGCGCGCTGCGCCTGGCCGATCTGGCCGTTGCCCACCACGAGGAAGAAGCCCTTGCCGCTCCTGGCCAGCACGTCGATGGCGGCTGAAGTCATTGCGGGCAGCGATGGCTGCCTGCCGTTAAAGATACCCGCCACGCGCTGGCCTGCGGCGGCAGCCGGTGCCGGTGCCGGTGCCGGTGCCGCTGCCAGCGCCTGCAGCGCGGCCGGGTCGGCCACTTGCGTGTAGCCCTGGGCGCGCAATTCGGCCAGCAGATCGCGGCCGTCGGCGCGCTTGTGGAAGTATTGCGCGCCGCCGCCCAGCACCACGTCCAGGCCGCCCACCAGCTGCGCGTTGTAGCCGGCGCCGCCCGGCACCAGCGCGGCGGCGATGTCCTCGTTGCGCGCGGCCTGGCAGGCGTGCGCGTAACCGGCCGCCGTCAGCGGATCGGTGACGCTGGCCGCGTTGACGACGCCCGCCGCCCAGCCGCGCTTGCGCGCCAGCTCCAGCAACGTGGCCGGCGCGCGCGGCGCAGCTTCGTTGCCCGCCTGCGCCGAGCCCGCAGCGCTGGGAGCGGGCGCCATGGTGCGCGCCGCGGCTGGCGCGCAGCCTGTGACGGCAAGCTGGCCGTTGTTGGTCTTCACGCCGGTCATGTAGGCCGACATGGCGGCGGCCGTGTCGGTCACCTGCATATCGTTGGAATAGGTTTTGACGTAGGCCGATTCAGGCAGCGTGTCGATGGCCAGATCGCCCGACTCGCCCACTGCATAATTGCGCGCGGCCGTGAGCGTGTTGAAGCCCATGCCGTCGCCGACCAGCAAGATGATGTGCTTGAGTGCCTGGGATTCGGGCGGCATCGCGGGAGGCTGGGGCGCCTGTACCTGCGGGCCTGCCGGCGTGCCGGTGCCTGCGCAGCCGGCCAGGGTCGCTGCAATCGCTGCAATCGCTGCAATGGCGCTCGCGGCAACCGCTGCCGGCGCGCGCTGAATCCGATTTTTCATGGGCTGCCTTCGTATCGCAAAGGCAGCCATCTTATATGAATTTGGTGCTGTAGAGAATCAGATCGGCGGGGTGTATTTCCAGTTGTTCCAGGCTGTCAGCACGGCGTTCGGATAGTCGGGCCGGCCGCGCGAGCCGTTGTAGCGGCCCAGCGCCAGGTACAGGTTGCCGCGCTCCATGTCGATGTACATGCGCAGGATGGCGCAGCCGTAGCGCAGATTGGTCTGCATGTTGAACAGCTTGCGGCGGTCGCTGTCGCCGATCACGTTGGTCCAGAACGGCATCACCTGCATGTAGCCGCGCGCGCCCACCACGGACACCGCGTACTTGCGGTAGGCCGATTCCACCTGGATCAGCCCCAGCACCAGCCCCGGCTCCAGTCCGGCGCGGCGCGCTTCGTACCACGCGGTTTCGAGGAACTCGGTGCGCAGCTGCTCGTCCGGCAGCTTGCGCTTCAGGCGCGTGGACATCTGCGCCAGCCACAGCTCGTAGCGCTGGCGGTCGGCCGCGTTGCTGAAGGTGGGCTTGGGCGGACGGGCGTCCAGGATGGCGTTCGACAGCGCCAGCCGCACCGAGTCGGCCAGCGCTTCTTCCTGCTGGTTGCCGGCAAAGCCGAACGGCGCGCTCAGCACGCCGGTCGAGAATGCCAGCACATGCCACCAGCGCAGCGGACGGGCCCAGAACCGGCGCCGCTCCTTGCCCTTGCGCTGATGGGTCATGGTGCTCACTGCTGCACTTTGCCTTGGATGAAGCTGACGATGTCGGCCAGCGGCACGGCGGTCGCCTCGGTATCGCGGCGGCCCTGGTATTCCAGGTTGCCTTCCTTCAGGCCGCGCTCGCCGATCACCACGCGGTGCGGCACGCCGATCAGTTCCCAGTCGGCGAACATGGCGCCCGGACGCAGGCCGCGGTCGTCCACGATGACGTCGATGCCGGCCGCTTGCGCGGCAGCGTACAGCTTGTCGGTCTCTTCCTTGACCAGCTCGCTGCGGTCATAGCCCATCGGGCACAGCACCAGCTCGAACGGGGCCAGCGAGGTCGGCCAGATGATGCCCTTGTCGTCGAAGTTCTGCTCGATGGCGGCGCCCAGGATGCGGGTCACGCCGATGCCGTAGCAGCCCATCTGCAGCGGCGCGGCCTTGCCGTTCTCGTCCAGGAAAGTGGCCTTCATGGATTCCGAGTAGGCCGTGCCCAGCTGGAACACGTGGCCCACTTCGATGCCGCGCTCGATCGCCAGCACGCCCTTGCCGTCCGGCGAAGGATCGCCTTCGACGACGTTGCGCAGGTCGGCCACCAGGGCCGGCTCGGCCATGTCGCGGCCCCAGTTGGCGCCGGTGTAGTGGAAGTCTTCCTCGTTGGCGCCGGTGATGAAGTCGGCCATGTTGGCCACGGTGCGGTCGGCCACCACGGTGACCGGCGCCTTGGTGCCGATCGGACCCAGGTAGCCCGGCACGCAGCCGTACACTTCCAGGATTTCCGCTTCGGTGGAGAAGCGGTAGTTGCCCAGGCCGGGGACCTTGCCCAGTTTGACTTCGTTGAGCTCATGGTCGCCGCGCAGCAGCACCATGAAGTAGTCCTTCTTGCCGCCTTCCAGTTCCACCGTCAGCGCCAGCGTCTTCAGCGTTTTGCTCAGCTCGGTGCTCAGCAGCTTGGCCACGTCCTCGCACTTGGCCGCTTTCGGCGTGGAGGTCTTCACCAGTGCCGCGCCGGGCGCGGGACGGGTGCCGGTGGCCAGCGCTTCGGCCGCTTCCATATTGGCCGCGTAGTCCGACGTCGGGCAGTACACCAGCGCGTCCTCGCCGGTGGAGGCGATCACGTGGAATTCATGCGAGCCGGTGCCGCCGATGGCGCCGTTGTCGGCCGCCACCGCGCGGAACTTCAGGCCGAAGCGCGTGAAGATGCGGGTGTAGGCGTCGAACATGACCTGGTACGACTTCTGCATGCCTTCCAGGTCGCGGTCGAAGGAGTAGGCATCCTTCATGGTGAACTCGCGGCCGCGCATCAGGCCGAAGCGCGGACGGCGTTCGTCGCGGAACTTGGTCTGGATGTGGTAAAAATTCAACGGAAGCTGCTTGTAGGATTTAATTTCCGAACGAACAACATCGGTGATCACTTCTTCCGAAGTCGGCTGGATGGCGAACTCGCGGCCGTGACGGTCCTTGACGCGCATCAGTTCAGCACCCATCTTGTCCCAGCGGCCGGTCTCCTGCCACAGCTCGGCCGGCTGCACCAGCGGCATCAGCAGCTCAATGGCGGCGGCATTGTTCATCTCTTCGCGCACGATGGCTTCGACCTTGCGGATCACCTTCAGGCCCATCGGCATGTAGGTGTAGATTCCGGAGCCCAGGCGCTTGATCATGCCTGCGCGCATCATCAATTTGTGGCTGACGATCTCGGCGTCGGCAGGCGCTTCTTTGAGAGTTGAAATAAAAAATCGGGAGGCACGCATACGGTGAATTCTTTTTTAAAAAGAGAGAGTTATAATCAACCTAATTTTAAAGGATTAGCTGGCTGATGCGTCCATACTTTATACAAATGCGTTCATTAGATGGCCCGCCGACGGTTTTCGTACCCCGAAAACCGGGCTGGCGTGCAGGTTTGTGGGCAAAAATATAAGAAGGACGGTCTGCGAGCAGAAAGTTTGAGGTGCAACATGCTCGACCGTGAAGGGTTTCGGCCCAACGTCGGCATCATCCTGCTCAACGCCCATAACGAGGTGTGGTGGGGCAAGCGGGTGCGCGAGCACTCTTGGCAGTTCCCGCAGGGCGGGATCAAGTACGGCGAAACGCCTGAACAGGCGATGTACAGGGAGCTTGAGGAAGAAATAGGATTACGGGCGGAACACGTCAAGATCGTCGGCCGCACCCGCGACTGGCTGCGCTATGAGGTGCCGGACCACTTCATCAAGCGCGAGATCCGCGGCCATTACCGTGGCCAGAAGCAGATCTGGTTTCTGCTGCGCATGTGTGCGCGCGACAACGACGTGAACCTGCGCCTGACCGACCACCCCGAGTTCGACGCGTGGCGCTGGCACGAGTACTGGGTGCCGCTGGACGTGGTGATCGAGTTCAAGCGCGACGTCTACCAGCGCGCGCTGCAGGAACTGTCCCGCTTCCTGACGTGGCCGGCGCATGGCAACGGGCAGCGGCACCATACGTCGCGCTACCTGCGCCAGCCGCATGCTCCCAGGAATGGCAGCGGCGGCAGCAATGGCAACAATGGCAGTAACGGCAATGTTGGCAATATCAGCAACAATGCCAGCAAGGCAAGTGCAGCCGTGGCAGCCAACGCCGCCAACGCGGCGGCGGCGGTGGGCGCGCCGGAGCTGGTCGGCGGCGATCCCTGCGGTTGCGCGCCGGACGATGCGCCCCGCATCGTGCTGCCGGGCCAGGAGTAAGCAAGCAAAAACGGACGCCTCGGCGTCCGTTTTCACGTCAGGGTACAATATCGCCCATGTTTAATCCCTCCTCCGACGACGTGCGGCGCTTCTTCTGCGCCGTGTACCAGAAGCAGCGCGCCAACGAAATCCTGACGCCGCTGGAAACCATGGCGGGCGACTGGATACGCCACCATCCCGAATACGAAGACATCCTCAGCGACGTGGACGCGGCCCTGGCGCGCGACTTCTCGGTCGATTCCGGCCAGACCAATCCCTTCCTGCACCTGTCCATGCACCTGTCGATCGACGAGCAGATCTCCATCGACCAGCCGCCCGGCATCCGCGCGGCCGCCACGGCGCTGACCCTGAAGCTGGACTCGGCGCACGAGGCGCAGCACCAGATCATGGAGTGCCTGGGGGAGATGATCTGGAACGCGCAGCGCAGCGGGCAGCCGCTGGACGGGCTGGCGTATATCGAAGCGGTGCAGCGGCGGGTTACGCGCTGACGCGCTAACCCGCCGCACGCGGCCTTACCAGCTGGCCGACAGCGTGTACTTGCCGCTGGTGCCGCCAGTGCCGCCGCTGTAACGAATCACCTTGGCGTACAGCACGCCAGCCGCCGTGCTGGTCACCGTGTCCGCCAGGCCTGTGCCCTTGGTGCTGGAGGTGAGCTTGGTGCCGGCGCTGTTATACAGCTCCAGGTCGTAGTCCGACGTCGCGTTCGGCGTCAGGGTCACGGTCAGCGTCTTGCCGGTCGGCAGCGTCACCTTGTAGTAATCCACATCCGCGTTGGCACTGATGGTGCCGTTCACCGTGGTGCCGGCCGTGCTGATGACTTGCGCGGTGGCCATGGTGTCATTGGCCTCCGTTTCCGCAATGGTCGGGCCGCTAGGCGTGGACGACAGGATGCCCTGCGCCTCGAACTTGGCCTGGAAGGTGTTGGCGTAGGTCAGGTCGGACGGATACAGCGTCTTGGCCGCGTTGACGATGGCGGTGGCCATGGCCGGCATCTTGATGTTGCTGCCCAGGCCGAAGTGCGCTTCCAAAATGATCTGGTCGATATTGCCGCGAGGCTTGCCGGCTGCGCGCAGCGCCACCATGGCCTGGTACAGCGGCGCCGACCACAGTTCGTCGGACTGGAAGGTCACGCCATTCTCCGTCACCGACTGGTGTGCGCCATAGGTCTTGCCGCTGTTGTACTTGGCGTCCGTGCGGTTCAGCATGCGGCCGGCCCAGCAGGCGCCGTGGCCGTCCCAGCTGAAGGCCCATTCCGGATGGAAGGTCTGGCCGTTCGGGGTGCTGTAGGAATACGAAGCAGCCCAGTAGTCGCCGAAACCTTCGCCCATGGCGCCGGTGTCGCCGCCGCTCCAGCCGGAGTTGATGTTGCGGTGGATGCCGTGGCCGTATTCGTGCAGGATCACGTCCGCGTCCTCGCTGTCGTTCACGCAGCCGTGGCCGAAGGCCAGGTAGTCGGTGCTGCCGCTGTAGCTGTAGTGCGAGTTGTCGTCGCCGTTCAGGCCGTCGGTGTCCACGTCCAGCGGACGGTTGATGATGGACTTGGTGCCGGTGAAGCCCAGCGACTGGATGTAGCGCTGGTTCTGGTCCAGGTGGAAGTAGACGTTGGTGTCGTCGAAGGCGTTGCTGCCGCGCTTGGCGGTCCACACGCCGTTGGTGGTGGTCGATGGCGCGGTGTTGGGCGCTTCGATGTTCTTGATGTTCACGTAGGGGCCGGTCAGCGTGTAGTTGCTGCCCACCACGGTCAGATCGCGCAGGGTCTTGTTCGAGTAGGCGGCGTCGAAGGCGGACGCGGCCGACGTGTCGGTCAGCGCCTCGGTGTTCAGCGTGGTGCGCGGGTCCGGATCGAAGGCATAGCCGGAACCGTTGATGCCGGACGCTAGCGTGGCGGTTGGCGCGGCGGCGCGCAGCGAGGTGCGCGACGCCTGCGCGTCCGTGGCGGACTTGGTCGCGCTGCGGCGGTCCAGCACCGGGCCGGCCGCCTTGGCGCGCGCTTCCAGGGAACGCTCGCCCTTGCGCGGGATGGAAGTCGAGTACGAATCGATCAGGCTGCCATCGTGCGCGTTCAGGTATTGCACGAAACCGCCGGTCGGCATCTGCGCTTCAATGCTGACCTTGCGCGCCAGCTGCACGCCGTCCTTGCTGGGCACCCACACCAGCTCGGTGCGCGGCACGTCCACCAGCGGGTGCTGCACCTTCATATTGTTCCATCCCTTGTCCAGCGCCTGCTCTTCCGAAATCTGCGACTGGTTGTACAGCTGGTTCACTGCCTTGGCGTCCACCTCGTCCGAGATGTGACGGGTTTCATTGAAGATCTTTTGCAGCTGGCCACCTTTGCCGATCGACACGATGATGACGGCGCGGTCCACCGGCAGGCCGCGCAGCATCTGCTGGTAGTGGTAGTGCTTGCCGGTCAGCGACTCCTGCACCTTGACCAGCACCAGGTTGTTGAGCGACGCAGGCAGGCCGAAGCGGGCCGCGTTCTGGCGCAGCACGTCCTCGGCCGAACCGGCCTTGGTGTTGGAGAACACGGTCAGGTTGTCCACCGCGCGGCTGTCCGCATGGGCGGCGCCGGCATAGGCGAGAACGATCAGGGAAGCGAGGATGGGACGGGCAAAGTGGCGCATGCGGCAGTGACTCCTATCGGTTCGGTTGGTTGGTGCCGCCGAGTATAGCCACGCGTTTTGCGCCGTTGTAAACGCGGGCCTTTTTAGACAGTTCGGCGCGTTTTGTTCAATTTGAGACAATTTGGAGAAGCCCGAAAGGCGGGCTAAGATGGGCCAACTTTACAAGGAGCGACGCCCATGCGACGACTGTTATCCCTTACCCTGGCCGCCGCGCTGGCCGCCGGCTGCGCCCTGCCGCCGGCGCAGGCGCAGCGCGCCGCGGCACCCGCGGCGGCACCCGCCGCCGCCATCGACGACGTGGAACCGGAAGTGACGAAGGACGTGGCCGCCGCCCTGGCGCGCAAGGGCGCCGAAGCGGGCACGCCGGACGCGGCGCTGCTGCGCGCGTGCCCGGCGCCGCTGCAGCTGGAACTGCTGCGCCGCAGCGTGGACGGCGAAGAGCGCAGCTATCTGTACCGGGTGCGCTGTCCGGCACCGCTGCTGGCCTCCGCCACCTATGGCAAGAACGGCGCCATCAAGCGATTGACGCTGCAGGCGGAGCCGGCGGGTTACGCGCCAGGGCGCTAACCCGCCCTACGCCCTGTGACGGAACACCCCGCTCCGTAGGGCGGCTTAGCGCGCCGCGCGTAAGCCGCCACCACGCGGCGCAAAAAAAGCCACGCAATGCGTGGCTTTTCTCACTGGCGATGCTGCAGCGCAGGATCAGCGATGCACGGCCAGCGTACCCGGCAGGCTGTGCAGGTAGGCCGCCAGGTCCTTGATATCCTGATTGGTCAGCGGCTTCACCTGGCCGGTCATGATGGCGTTGCTGCGGCCGTTGGCGGCGTCGCCGCGCTTGTAGGCGGTCAGCGCGTGCTGCAGGTAATCCTTGTGCTGGCCGGCCAGCTTGGGATACGACGGGTCGATCGGCGAGTTGTAGTCCTTGCCGTGGCAGGCCGCGCAGCTGTACTTCTCGGCCAGCGCCTTGCCGGCGTCGATATTGCCGCCGGCGGTGGCGGCGAAGGAAGCGGAAGCGCAGAACAGGGCGATGATCAGTTTTTTCATGTCGAATGGCCTCATTTCTGCGCGGTTTTCTGGGTCTGCTGCGAGTAGTAGGCAGCGATGTCGGCGATGTCCTGGTCCGACAGGCTGGTGGCGATGCCCTTCATCGAAGGATGCTTGCGCTCACCTTTTTTGTAGCCTTGCAACGCGTTCTCGATGTACTTAGCCGATTGGCCACCAATCATCGGTACTTGAAACACTTCAGGGAAGGTGGCTTTGTAGCCGGGAATACCGTGGCAACCGATACACATTTCGATCTTGGCTGGAGCCGCCTGGGCGTTTCCAACGATGTCCGCCGCTGCGGCAACGTTGGCGATGCCTGCGAGCACGAGAACTGCGTAGATTTTTTTCATGGTGGATGGCTTAGTTAACGTCAGTAATGTCATTGATACTGCGTGATACTTCGAGGTCGCAAAAGTTGACTTTTACACTACCAGCCAACGATTCTAACTCAATAACAAGTTGCGAGTCCACATCATCCGCCCACAGTGTGGTATAGCGTTCTGGCATATACTCGTGACATCTATTTTCATCTAAGAGACCGCTTCCCATGCACGCAACGAATAAAGGCCAACGCTTCCAGGGTTCCGACAACTATGTCGCCACCAATGACCTGAAACTGGCCGTGAACGCGGCGCTCACGCTGCAGCGCCCGCTGCTCATCAAGGGCGAGCCGGGCACCGGCAAGACCATGCTGGCCGAGGAAGTGGCCGCCGCGCTGGACATGCCGCTGATGCAGTGGCACATCAAGTCCACCACCAAGGCCCAGCAAGGCCTGTACGAATACGACGCCGTGTCCCGCCTGCGCGACTCGCAGCTGGGCGACGAGCGCGTGCGCGACATCCACAACTACATCGTCAAGGGCGTGCTGTGGCAAGCCTTCACCGCGCCCGAGCCGGTGGTGCTGCTGATCGACGAGATCGACAAGGCCGACATCGAATTCCCGAACGACCTGCTGCGCGAGCTGGACCGCATGGAATTCTATGTCTACGAGACGCGCGAAATGGTGCAGGCCAAGCACCGCCCGCTGGTCATCATCACGTCCAACAACGAGAAGGAACTGCCGGACGCCTTCCTGCGCCGCTGCTTCTTCCACTACATCAAATTCCCGGACAAGGACACGATGGAGCAAATCGTCAAGGTGCACTACCCCACCCTGAAGCAGGAACTGCTGGCCACCGCGCTGCAGACCTTCTACGAAGTGCGCGACGTGCCGGGCCTGAAGAAAAAGCCGTCCACTTCCGAGTTCCTGGACTGGCTCAAGCTGCTGCTGGCCGAGGACATCCCGCCCGAGGCCCTGCGCAGCAAGGACGCCAAGGCCGCGGTGCCGCCGCTGCACGGCGCGCTGCTGAAGAACGAGCAGGACGTGCACCTGTTCGAGCGCCTGGTGTTCATGAACCGGACCAACCGCTGATGAACGACGCCCTCGCCCACTTCGCGCCGGTGACGCTGGAACTGAACGGCGTGCGCCTGGAGCCGCTCGGCCCGCAGCACGCCGCCGGCCTGCTGGCCGCCGCCAGCGACGGCCAGCTGTGGAAGCTGCGCATCACCTCCGTGCCCGAACCGGACCAGGTGGACGCCTACATCGCCACCGCGCTGGAAATGCGCCCCGGCCGCTACGCCTTCGCCGTGATCGACAGCGTGAGCGAAGAAGTGATCGGCACCACCAGCTACCACGACATCGTGCCCGCGCTGGACCGCGTGGAAATCGGCTACACCTGGTACGCGCGCAGCCGCCAGCGCAGCTACGTCAACACCAGCTGCAAGCTGATGCTGCTCACGCACGCCTTCGAGACGCTGGGCTGCGCCGTGGTGGGCTTCCGCACCGATAACTTCAACCACGCCTCGCAGGCCGCCATCGCGCGCCTGGGCGCGAAAAAGGACGGCGTGCTGCGCCACCATGCGCTGCGGCGCGACGGCACCGTGCGCGACACCGTCGTGTACAGCATCGTGCGCGGCGAATGGCCGGAAATCCAGGCGCACCTGCGCTACAAGTTGAACAGAGACTGACATGCTGATCGATTTTTTCTTCACGCTCAAGGACGCGAAGATCCCCGTCTCCATCAAGGAATTCCTGACCTTGCTGGAAGCGATGCAGAAGAACGTCATCGACGCCTCGATGGACGATTTCTACTATCTGTCGCGCCTGACGCTGGTGAAGGACGAAGCCCACTACGACAAGTTCGACCGCGCCTTCGCCCAATACTTCAAGGGCATCAACGGCGCCTTTGAAACCAACAGCGCCATTCCGCTGGACTGGCTGATCAAGCGCATGGAGCGCGAGCTGAGCGAAGAGCAGAAGGCGGCGCTGGAGAAGTTCGGCTACGACAAGCTGATGGACCGCCTGAACGAGCTGCTGAAAGAGCAGAAGGAACGCCACGAAGGCGGCAGCAAGTGGATAGGCACGGGCGGCACCTCGCCGTTCGGCAACGGCGGCACCAATCCCGAAGGCATCCGCATCGGCGGCAAGGGCGGCAACCGCACGGCGGTGAAAGTGTGGGAAGCGCGCGCCTACAAGGACTACGACTCGGAACGCGAACTGGGCACGCGCAACATCAAGGTGGCGCTGCGGCGGCTGAGGAAATTCGCGCGCGAAGGCCACGAGGACGAGCTGGCGCTGGACCAGACCATCCGCGCCACCGCCAACAACGCCGGCTTCCTCGACATCAAGATGCAGCCCGAGCGCAAGAACAACATCAAGGTGCTGATGCTGCTCGACGTGGGCGGCACCATGGACGACCACATCGAACGCACCGAAGAGCTGTTCTCGGCCGCCAAGACCGAATTCAAGAACATGGAATTCTTCTACTTCCACAACTGCGTGTACGACCACCTGTGGAAGAACAACCGCCGCCGCAACGCCGAACGCTTCCCCACCTGGGACGTGCTGCGCAAGTACACGCCGGACACCAAGGTGATCTTCGTCGGCGACGCCACCATGAGTCCCTACGAGATTTTGCAGCCGGGCGGCTCGGTGGAATACAACAACGAAGAAGCCGGCGCCGAATGGCTGGCGCGCTTCACCAGCACCTTCCCCAAGTTCATCTGGCTCAATCCGGAACCGGAAGGCCTGTGGCAGTACCGGCAATCGATCGCCGTCATCCGCCAGTTGATGAACAACCGCATGTTCCCGCTCACCATCGAAGGCCTGGAGCGCGCCATGCGTATGCTCAGCAAATAAACGGCGCCATCACCGTAGGGCGGGTTGGCCAAAGGCGTAACCCGCCAACCGCCGCGCCGCCTCAGCCCCAAGGCTGATAATCCACCCCATCCTGCATCTTGCCGATCAGCTGCGCGTAGTTTTCCGCGCTTTCGCTAAAGCCGACCAGCACGCCGGCCACGCTATCTTTTCCTGTAGTGAGGATATTAACCCAGTGCTCCAGCCCCGCCTGCTCCGGCGCCCGGTGCAGCACGTTGGCGTACAGCCGCACGACGATCTCCGTGGCCGTGGGGTTGGTGCCGTAAGTGGCACGGAACTCGTCCGAGTTGACGAAGCCCTGCGCCACGGCACGCAGGCTGTCGCCATGGTCCAGGTGCGAAATCCAGAAGCCCAGTCCCACCTCGTCGGGTTCGCGGTTGAAAGCCGCCTGGTAGAGCCGGTAGGCTTCACCGCCGTTGCCGTCGATATCCAGCGCCACCGCCCCGTCCTTGAAGTTCAGGCGCTCGACGTTCATCAGCAAATCCAGCCCATCCGCGCCGACGTAATCCTTGACCCAGAACTGGCCGCCGTCGGCCAGCACCGAGTACTCGTTGCGGTAGCCGTTGTAGAAGGCCTCGTCGATGCCGGAGCCGCCGTTCAGGTAATCGTCGCCGCGGCCGCCGAACAGCGAGTCGTAGCCTGCGTAGCCGTAGATGTCATCGTCGCCGGCGGTGCCGTCGATGTTATCGTCCCAGTCCGTGCCGTGCAATATGTAGCCCATCATGCTCTCCTCGCGCAATCGATGGCTAATCTTAGGCCGCGCGTTTTGAGAGGATGAGAAGAATTACAATTTGTTTCGCTATCCCACGGTGGCGTTGACACGGCCGATCAGCGTGCAGCCGCACTCCGTTTTGCAGCCGTGGACCGCCACCGATTTCCCGCCCGCAGTCAGCGTCTCATGGGCCGTCACGATCCGGTTAACGCCGTGCGGCTTGCCGCCCGGGTAAACCTGGGGGCAGCTAACCTGGTCCCCCAACCGCGCGATAGCCTTGCCGCCTATGTCATGCGTCGGCGACCCACTGATCACTTTGCCGCCGTGGCTGGTGCTGTCCCCGACGACGATGATTTTCAAAGGCATCTGGGCCTCCTTCAGTAACTGGGTGGCCCGGCAGGTTCGGGATCCATCGCATCCTGGATTCCTCGCCACTCCGGCAGTTCAGCAGGCGGCAGGGGCAAGACCGAATCCAGCCTGCCGAATCTAAGATCGGGATTGACGTTCAGCGCATCACTTATTTCCTTGTATCGCCGATACCGCTCAGGGTCTGCCCCAAAGCCAAGTGGAACGAGAATCTCGTTTCGAAACATTGTTCCTTCATCGCCGCCGAAAATCAGGAAGAGGTAAGTCGCGCTCTCCTTACTGCCGAATCTGAGGCCATCTTGCTCGAGTCGCAGCGATTCCAGATACTTTCTATCTAGTCGAGCGATTCTCGCAAGCTGAGATGCCGCAGGGCCGTGACCTTGCTGGTATGCACATTGAAGCATCTGTGCTTCAGCGTCCATGCGCCCAGCATGCAGATATGCTTCGGCCAGTGCCATTTGCGCATAAGGGCTGCCCAGTTCGGCGGCTTTAAGGTAATACGCCCAAGCGATATCCAGGTCGTAGTATGCACCTCCATAGCCATATTGGTGGGCAACCCCCACGTCGTAATATCCCCATGCTTGCCCGGCCTCCACCGCCATGCGCGCGATAGCGACAGACTTGAACTCATCTTGGTCCAGAACCTTGTTCTTTGGCAGAGGGCCGAGCCCGTGCAGGTAAAAATACGACAGCAATGCCCGCGCACCCCAGTCGCCCATATCGGCCGCAGTCCTTACGTCAGCAAGAATTTGGGTCAGCTCATCCTTGGTGAACTGCCACGCAATCTTGCTGCGCCACCGATTACGGGCATCAATATATATCCGGTACGGTTTAGGATCCCGCACCGTGGGCATATGTGCTTTCCAACTGTCACAAGAAGGGACAGGTCCTGTTACGTCGAAACGGGAAAGACCGGGAGGAATAGCATGCATGGCTTTGTACCTTACATAGTCAATATAATAATAGATCGCTATGGCGGTTAGAAGAACAACAGCCACCATCAAGCCTAGACGTTTTGAGTTCGAATTCATGGCTATACCACCGGATCGCCGGGCTTACGGGCAACATGAAACCTCATCAATTGACCTTTTAACGATCGACCGCGCGACCTATTGCTTGCGTTTTCGTTCATTGCGTTCTGCCACGCACCAAAAGCGCCATCCATGTCAAGAAATTGCATCGGTCCGGGCTGTCCCCAGCATTGACAAAATA
The DNA here is from genome assembly GCF_042693265.1 of Pseudoduganella sp. UC29_71. Classification (NCBI taxonomy): domain Bacteria; kingdom Pseudomonadati; phylum Pseudomonadota; class Betaproteobacteria; order Burkholderiales; family Oxalobacteraceae; genus Pseudoduganella; species Pseudoduganella sp. UC29_71. The sequence continues at coordinate 5,131,834 of NZ_CP170549.1, forward strand.
GGTCGCAGCGGAGCTTGTACGCGACGTCCATGGCGTCACTCAGCACATTGAGTTCGCTATCCAAGGCCATACTGCGCAGATTGAGATTCGCGGAGCCGATAGTGAAGGCTGCATCGTCGACTATCGCCACTTTGGAGTGGATGTAGACTTCTTCGTAGTCGGTCGCGCTGAGTACCCCGACTTTGGGCAGCGCAGCACACGTCCAGAGCGATCCCATGACGACATTGATGCCAGACTCAGCCAAGTCCTCGGGGGTGGCTGGCTTCGACGCTTTACCGTGTTTCGCCTTTTCCAATGCATCGTTATGCTCATGAGTCATGGTTTCGCTCTGCCCGAGATGTTTGGCCACGTCATAAGTCGGCAAACCCATCCCGTCACTCTCAGGCGTCGAAGTCAGAATGAACACATAGATCGGCTTCATAAAGCCGCCATCACGGAGGCGCTGCACGCATTCCTTCAGGTGCTGAGTCCACGGCTCGTACTGGATGTATTGGTTTTGAATGAAAATATAGTGCTGAATCTGCCGCGTCATATTGGCGTAGCATTCCTTGATCGATTTCTCGCCATGCAGTGGCTGCGTGCGCAGCAGTTGGGCGCTGTGCAGGCCGCGCTCAAGTTTGAATGCGGATGCTGGCAGCGCGTTGCGCTGCGCAATGAATTCGGGCGGGGGAGCAACTGCGTTCAACGTAGCTTTTAACCCCTTTGACGCCAGCCGGACTGCAGACGGTATCCATGGATCCAGCTGCTCTTTGAGCAGCGTCTTGGGCCGCTCCGACTCCAGCCAAGCTTGGCAGAAATTGTGGTTCAAGTCCCATAGCACCGGCCCCCGCACCCGGCACGACACATCTTGGTATGGCTTTGCAATCCAACTATCCCTGTCCAGGTAGGCCTGGACGGCACTTTGCTTCTTATTAATTTCGTCCTGGGTAGGTTGGTATCCCGGCGCGGCGGGGACGAATACCTGTCCCTGTTTCCAGGCCTTAGATGGATCACTTTTATGAAAGCGCTCGCGGCGTGGATCGCGGAACAGGTGCTGCTCGGTGTCCCAGAAATCAGTGACAAAATTGTGTCCCATCACATAGCCCGCAGCTATAGAGGGCTCCTGGTAATCGATCAGGATCATCTTCTGATGGTGGCTTGCATAAAGCTTCGTGGCAGTCGCCATTACGCCACAAGGCGCAGTCTCACCGGAGAGAGATTGTTTCAGCAGACTTGCCGGCACGTTTCTGATCCGGAACTCGATATTCGATAGCTCACCCGCACAGGCCTTATCGAACCACTCGGCGTTGTAGAACTGGTGATCCTCGCTGTAATAGCCGCTGCGCGAACAGCCTATCGCGGGAAACTGCAAGCCGTAGTAGCCGGGCAGATTCTTCATCAATAACTGCGCCACGACGTCGTCGTGCCAGATCACTATTCGCACCTTCACCGGATGATCCTTGCGGCTGGCAACCTCGCGCAACAGGTCGCCCGCGCGTTGCCCGGCCTGGGCGGCAGCCCCGCGTATCAGCACCATGCCTGGATCGAATCCCCAACTGATGATGTCGACGCAGTGCTTCGCATTGCGGATATCGTGACTCAGCCTGCCGAACAGCTTCTCGCCGCAAATTACAGGCTCCAGTTCGCAGCCATGGCGCGGCGAATAAACCTTCTCCGGCGTGCGCACCCACCATGGCAAGGACAAAGACTGGTAGGGTCCCAGGTGGCGGTTGTAGCCAAGCTTCTGATCGTACAGCTTGGCATTGGCATTCAAGCTCATGATTGCTCCTTTGTGCTGTAGCGAGTGGCCGGATTGGCGAGCAGCCGCTCGTGTTCCAGAGCGGATGCCTGCCCGCCGATGGTGCCGCCCGGATTCTCATACCCGTGAAACCCGATGCCCGCATTGACTTCGTGACGCTCGGTGTGGTCGTCCGGATCTATTGTGTAGCGCTGACCATTTGACAGCTCAAGCTGATAAGTAGCCTGCTTTTCAAGGTCATGCTGAAACACCAGCGCGCCCTCTTCATCGAGGTTGCCTTGCTCGACCAAGGCTTCGTCTTTGAACAGTCTGTAGGGCTGACCGGCCCCTGCAAATCCCCCGGCACTGGGATGACTGGCCAAGTTAAGTGCCCCTTGACCGTCCAGTTTTCCCAACCGAGGCATCGCAAACTCCACCTTGGAATTCTTGGGACCGGGCAGGCTGTGTTTGGCCGCATGCGCCACGTAACTGCCGTTTGTGCCGTGCTCTATTCCATCTGCCGTGAATTTGGCGTAGCTGCCGCCGCCATTGATCACCACCTCTTCCTTGGCAGTTATCGTGATCCGGTCGGCCGCATGCGTGATCTCGAGCTTGGCCAGCAGCCTGATGCTATCGGATAGTGCTTGCAGGTCGATATCGCCTGCCGCTGCGACCATGCGCATGCCAGCCTTGTGAGCAAACAGCCGCAATGCCCTCCGCGCGCAGGCAAAAATCCCGCCACCGCTGGAGAGCGACAAGCTTTGGCCGCTCGTGACTGCCGCATGCCGTTCGCTGGCCCAGTGCAAACTGCCGCCGCTCGACACCTCAATGCCGACCGGACTGGCAAGCATAAGGTGGGGAGCCGACAGGTCATCCGGTCCCGCCCTGCCCCCCTTGCCTTTAATCTCTTCGCATTGTGTCTCGATCGCCTTGACCACATCCGCCTGCTGCATTTGCACATCGGGCGTATCGTGCGGCTGGGACAATGCCGCCCCATCGCCGTGACGGCGATGCGCCGCACTTAGCGTATGCAAGGCTTCATCCATGCTCGTGATGTGAGACCGCGCTTCACGCCGGGATTCTGTGGTTACAAGCATCCCCTTCGCAGCCCGCAGCACGCCATGCCCGTCCGTGCGCAACTCGAAGCGCGCCGCGCTTGTCCTGCCGCCCAGCCGTGTCGTCCACGCGCACGATGTGACCCAGCGACAGCTGACTACTGAGATGGTCGCTGCGCAGCTGCGCCTGGAGCTGGCCGGTGGTGTCGTCCAGCAGCAGGTGGTTGCTGCGCTGGCCGCCTTTCAGTTCGCGGCTGCGCCAGCCCGTCAGGGCGCGCTGCGAGGGCAGCTTCCACGGGGGCTGGTGGTCGGCGTTGTAGGCGGCGCCGAGGATGATGGGGTGATCCATATTCCCTTCCACGAACTGCACCACCACTTCCTGCCCCACGCGCGGTAGCGCGATTTGGCCCAGATTGGCTCCCGCCATCGGCATCATCACCCGCGTCCATGGGGTGCCGCCGGCATCGTACTGGCCGATGCGATCCCAGTGGAACTGGACCTTCACGCGGCCGTAGCCGTCGGTGTGGATGTCGTCTCCCGGCGGACCGACGACGAGCGCCGTTTGCACGCCGGAGAACAGGCAAGGCTCGCTGTTGTAATAGCGGCCCGGGCGCCAGCGCCGGTCCTGGCGCACGCATACGAAACTGTTTTCGTAGTGTGAGGCGGCGTTGCGCCCTGCGTGGTAGTTGTTGCTGGCCGTGTGCAGCACGGACAGGATCAAGTAGTCGCGCTCTCCGATGGAGGCGCGGCGGGGTTCGCCCGGTGCCGACGGCCTGGACTCGGCGCTGAAATGGCCGTCCAGCTTGAAGCTGCGGCCCGGCTGCGCGGCGCGGTCGTTGCCGCTGGCTTCGAAATACTGGGTGCGATGGTCGCGCTCGTCCATTCTTTGCTGCGCCAGGCGCTCGCCGTCGGCGCTATCGGGCCAGGCGTGGGCACCGGCGTTCTCGTACAGCTCGCAGGCCGGCACGTCTCCTTGCTCGTTGCGCGAGTAGCCGCTGGCACGCTGCGGCTGGGGATTCCTGTAGTCGAAGCTGGCCAGCGTCAGGTGGGTGGAACCGATGCGCCGCGCGGCCTGCCATTGATGGATGCTGTCGTCTTCGCTGGACCCGGCCTCGCTGCGGAAGGGCATGGCGTCGGGCGCAGCCGCGCCGGCGCGCGGGTCGATGGCATCGGCCACGGTGCTGTCATCGCTGAGGCACAGCGTGTGGCCGTCGGCGCGGTGTTCGTACCAGTAGTACAGGCCGAGCGCCTCCCAACGGCGGTGCAGATGGTTGTAATCGCTCTCGTTGTACTGGTGGGCGCAGCGCAGTTCGGGGTCGCTGCCGTACAGGCGCACTGTCCAGTCGCGCTGCAGATAGTGCTGCAGCGTGAGTTCGGTCAGTTCCTGCACAGTGCGGCCGTAGAAAGCGGCGCAGTTCTTGCGCAGCCGCGCGAAGGCCAGCCACGGCGCCAGCACCATGTGGTAGCGGGCGAATCCGCCGTCCGTACCGGCAAACCGGAATTCCGCCACGTAGCCGTTGAAGTAGCGCAGCGAGCCGTCGTTGCGCACCAGGGAAATGGTGACCATCTTGCCCATCATGGCTTTGAGGGGGATGCGCGCGTCGTCCGACAGTGCTTCCACGTCGAAGCGGAAGTCCCGCGAGATTTCTTCGCGCGCAGTGAGCGTGTTGACGAGCAGGATTGTATGCTGCGGACCGTCGCCGCGCGGGAAGTCCATGCGCAGCAGGCGCGCGTCCTGGCTGTCAGCGCCAAGCGCGGACAGGGTGTTCAACGCATCGAGCGCTGCATCGGCATTCATTTCGCATCTCCCGGTCAGATCTGAAGCAGGTAACGGACTTCGGGCTGCGCTACCCGGCCGTTGCGGTCGGGCAGGAAGCAGTCCCAGCCCAGGCGCCGCCGCATGGCGGGCGGGCCAAGTACGATGGGCTGGATGCACGGCGCGCTGAGGATCAGGCATACCTCGTAGCGTAGATTCGGCGCGCCCAGCATGGCGAGCATCCGCGCCATCGCTGCCGCGCAGGCGCCCCGTGGGAGGAAGCGCTCCAGCGCAGACTTGTCGAGCGGGCCGATGGTAAGCGCGGCCTGCCGGTCCCGGCGCCACTGACGCACACCCAGCACGGCGCCGTAGCCCAACGTCGGCCGCGTGCGGCCCAGTGTGCTGCGGCGCTCGGCGGGCAGATAGTCCCAGCTGCCGGCGAATTGCCCAATCTGCACCGGCACGCCGAAATGCTCCGCCAGCACGCGGGCCATGTTCAATGCAGAGACGGGCCGGGTCCGCAGGTGCTCTGCGTAATAGGCCGCAGTGTGGCGCTCGGCGCCGCGCGCCATGCGGTCGGCGCCGCTGAGGGCGAGCAGCAGCGGCAGCTGGGCATCGCTGCCTTGCAGGTCCAGCGCGGATTCAAGCCGGTATTTGCCCCAGGCCTGGCAGAACAGCGCCACCATGCGGTTGGCGAACATGTCCAGGAAGGCCTGTGCCGCGTCCGCATCCTCGCCGGGAGGCAGCGCGGCGATGCGCTGCGTGTCGTGCAGCGGCAGGGTGCCACAGCCGCCCAGCAAGCCGATGAAAGCGGGAACCAAGTGTATGCGGCGCGGCAGATCGCTCTCATCGTCCGCTTCGATCCGCAGTGACAAAATCTCACTGGCCGGAAAGGCCAGCGACAGGCTGCTGCCGAACCGCAGTACGCCGGCATAGGCCTGCTCCGGCGAGATGCCCCGTTGGCGCAGCCAGCGCAGTAGCAGGCGCATGGCCTGACTCCACTGGTAGCGGTGGGGCTCGCTGGCCAGGCCGTCGATCAGGTCAGGCTGGCGTAGCCGCTGCGCGGTTTGCATCGCACGAGCTCCTTTCCTGATTTATGCGACAGCGCCACCAGCTCGACGAAGCTGTTGACCGGGGCGTACATGCTCAGGAAATGGTCGATCACCTGAACGAACAGATGGATGCCGCCGCCGACGAATGCATCCTCGTCCAGCGTCATGCGTACTTCCGTGCCATGCGCCAGCGATGCGCCGCGCGGATGGCGCAGCCATGCCGTGGCGGGATCGCTTCTCAGCCCAGTGATGCCGGCGATCTGGCGCTGCGAAGTGGCGCTCTGCTGCAGGTCGTACAGGGCCAGCATTTCGCGGAACGCGGGCAGGCCTTCGCCGGTCAGGCTGTGGTGGTTCAGCGCCAGGTGGGAGATCAGCCGCCATTGCAGCCCGGCCCCGAAGCCGAAGCGCAATGGCGGCGCCGGACGCAGCGCGAAGCTCAATTTGATGCCGCCGGCGCCGCCAGCTATCGACAGCGCCGCGCCGAGGGGGCTGTCGCGCAGTTTCAGGGGCAGATCGCGGTTGGTGCAGGTCAGCTGCAGCGACAGCGTATCCTTTGCCAACGCCAACGGCGCCAGGTCGGCGTCGACCAGCGACAGCCTCTTTTCATAGCCCGGGCTGCAGGCGGCCAGCGTTTCGTCGTGCCGCAGCACCCAGTAGTGTCCCTGCTGCGCGCCGTCCTCGCCGTGGCGCATGGAATAGAACGGGCGGAACTCGATGGCGGTCCCACTCTTGCCGGACTGGCGCATCAGCTTCACGGAGTCGATGGAATAGACTTCATACGCCGACGCATGATGCGCATTGGCCAGCACCGGATAGTCGGTGCTGCGCTGCGTAACGGTGATGGGCTCCCCCGGGCGGGAAAACAGGTTCACCACAGGCGTGCAGCCCAGCTGCATGTTGGCGGCCGACAGGCTGTGCAGCATGCGCGCCGCCTGCGAATCCGGGCGGATGCCGGCCAAGATGAAGTGCAGCGTGAAGCGCCCGCAGCTTGCCGGCAGAGGCGGCTGGACCGCAGCGAGGTCCAGCGCGAAGAAGTTGAATTTTTCCGGGAAGGCGAAATATTCGGTGAGCAGGCGATAAGCTGGCTGAGAGCGCGAGCCAAATGGTATCAGCGCGTCCTCCTCCTCGAAGCCAACCGCCGCCAGCGGAACGCCCGGCAGGGCGACCCATACTCCCTCTTCCGTCTCCACGCAGGCGCTGACCGAGTGCATGAACAATGCGTCGCGCAACGCGGCGCAGAGCGACGGCTCTCCGTCCATGAACACCCGTAGCGGCCCCGGTGCAGGCAAGCCGCCCGTCCCCTCAAAGGTGATGCGGATGGCTGCATTGGCTTCGGGCGGCAGGCGCAGCTCGGCCGGCGCGCCATGCAGCGCGCTGAAACCTGCCCCGGTCAATCGCAGCGGCCCCACGGCAATGTCATACGCCGAACGGAATTTGCAGCGCACGCCTTGCACGGCAACCGACTCCATCTCCGTACCTCGCGGGATGCGTTGCCAGTCCGCGCCGTGCTCGGCCGGCGCGGCACGCACCACTGCACAGGAAGGAAATGGCCGCAAATAGTGGGGAAACAGCATTTCAAGCAGCGATTCCGTGAACTGCGGGTAGTCGTCGTCCAGCCGCTTGGACACCCGCGCCGCCAGCAACGCCACCGACTGCACCAAGCGCTCGACCTGTGGGTCGTCGCTACCTCCGCGCCCCATGCCCAGTTGCGCCGCCACCTTGGGAAAGCGCTCGGCAAACTCGCGGCCGTAGTGCCGCAGCAGCACCAACTCGCGTTCGTAGTAGGGCAGAAGCTCTTCCATGTTCGCCTTTCTCCATCGCAGGAGCGCCTATTATTGATGGCGAAATGCGAACGGGCCTTGAGCGCCGTCAATGACTGCGGCGGCCAACGCGGCATGCTCCGGTAATCGTTTGCGAAGGGGCGCACTATGAGCTTGCCGTTGAAAGTACTCTGGTCGGAGGGCCTCACGCTGGGGCCGCAGCAGCTGCAGCAGCTGGACCGCTATCACGAGGGGCGGCTGCATCGCACCGCAGCGGCCTTGCAGCCCAACCTGTGGGGCATCCAGTCCATCCGCTGGAACGGCGACGCGCTGCGCAACAACCTGCTGCAGGCGGAAAGCATGTCGCTGATCTTCCCGGACGGCGAAATCTACGACGCGCCCGGCGCAGAGGCGTTGCCGGCACCGGTGGACCTGGGCAAGCTGCCGGGCGACGTGCAGGCGTTCACCTTCCACGCCGCCCTTCCGGCCTTGCAGGCGCATGGCGGCAACCTGTCCACGGCGGGCCAGCGCGAGGCGCGCTATGCCAGGGTTGAGAAGGAGACGCAGGACCTGTTCAGCGGCGCGGTCGAAATCGACGTGGCTTACCTCGGCAAGACGGTGCGCCTGCTGTCGGACCAGGATACGCGCAATGCCTTCATCAGCTTGCCCGTGATACGCTTGCGCCGCCTGGCCGCGGGCGGCTTCGAAGAGGACCGTGACTTCCTGCCGCCCTGCGTCTCCATCGCTTCCGACTACCTGCAGCGCCTGCTCGACAGCCTGCTGGCCAAACTGCAGGCCAAGATCGCCGCGCTGCAACTGCGCCATCGCCAGCCGTCCCGCGATATCCTGGAATTCCACAGCGGCGACATATCCTCGTACTGGATGCTCAATACGCTCAGTACCGCCGGTGCTGGGCTGGTGCATGCGGCACGCCACGGCCAGCACCACCCTGAGCACCTGTTCGACCGCCTGACCGCGCTGGCCGGCGGCCTGATGACGTTCTCCGGCAAATACACGTTGAGCGACTTGCCCCACTACCAGCATGCCGACGCAGTGCCGGCGTTCGCCAGGCTGGACGCCATCATCCGCGATCTGGCTGATACCGTGCTGTCGTCGCGCTATTTCCCGATACCGTTGGCGCAGGATGCGCAAAAAGGCACGCACTACCGGGCACGCCTGGACGTGGCGCAGGTCGACAGGTCCACCACGCTGGGCCTGGCCGTCAGTGCGGATATGCCGCCGCTGGAACTGGTCGCCGCCGTGCCGCTGCGCTTCAAGGTGGGCAGCCCGGACGACGTGGAACGCATCATCGCCATGGCGCTGCCCGGCGTGGAACTGGTGCACATGGCGCAGGTGCCGCAGGACGTGCCGGTACGGCCCAATACTTACTACTTCCTGGTCGATGGCAAAGTCAGCCTGTATCAATCCATGCTATCGGCCCAGGCGCTGACTGTGTACGCCCCTTCCGGCATGGCGTCGCTCAAGCTAGAGTTGTTTGCGCTGAAGGGAAACTAGGGCAGTTGCAGCCGGTAGCCCACCGCCGTTTCAGTCAGCAGGTATTTCGGCTGGGCCGGGTCGTCCTCGAGCTTGTGGCGCAAATGGCCCATGTAGATGCGCAGGTAGTGGCCGTTTTCGCTTTGCGACGGTCCCCACACGGCACGCAGCAGCTGCGGGTTGCTCATCACGCGGCCGGCGTTCGCCACCAGCACGGACAGCAGCCTGTACTCGGTCGGCGTCAGGTGCACGCCTTCGCCGCCCTTGGTGACGCGGCGGTTCTGCAAGTCCACCTCCACCGCGCCGAAGCGCACGATGCCGGCCGTGTCGGCCTGCGGCTGCCGCTGCCGGCGCAGGGTGGCGCGCACGCGGGCCAGTAGTTCGCCCACGCCGAATGGCTTGGTCAGGTAATCGTCCGCGCCGGCGTCCAGCGCCTTGATCTTGTCCGCTTCGTTCACGCGAGCGGACAGCACAATCACCGGCACCGTGGACCATTTGCGCAAATCGTTCAGGAACGTCACGCCGTCGCCGTCCGGCAGGCCGAGGTCGAGCACCACCAGGTCCGGCTTGCGGGTGCCAGCGTCGATCAGCCCGCGCTGCATGGTGGGGCATTCATGCACATGCCATCCCTCCTCTTCCAGCGCGGCGCGCACGAAGCGGCGGATCTGCGGTTCGTCTTCCACCAGCAGGGCGACGGGCGAGGTTTCGCCCGTTTTGTCTGTCGATTGCGTCGTCATCATTCCATCAATTCCTTGGGCGGCTCGGGCGGGGTGCCGAGCGGCAGCGCCATGACGAAGGCGGCGCCGCCCAGCGGCGATGCGGCGGCGTTGATGCTGCCGCCGTGCGCTTCGACGATGGCGCGGCAAATCGCCAGCCCCAGGCCTACGCCCGGCTTGGCCGATTCGCGTTCGCCGCGCGTGAATTTCTCAAACACGGCTTCTTCGCGGCCATGCGGCAGGCCCGGTCCGTCATCGTACACCATCACATGCATCCAGGCGCCGTGCAGCGCGGCGCTCACCACGATGCGCGAACCGGCCGGCGTGTACTTGGCTGCGTTCTCCAGCAGGTTGCACAGCACGCGCTCGATCAGCACGGCGTCGTAGCGCAGCAGCGGCAAATCATGCGGCAGCTGCGTGCTGACGGCGTGCTGCGCAAGCTGCGGCGCACTGACGCGCAGGGCGCTGCCAACGACCTCCTCGAGCGGCTGCCACTCCAGATTGAACTTCACTTCGCCGCTCTGGATGCGCGCCATGTCCAGCAGATTGGACACCAGGGTACTCATGCGCAGCGACTCGGCGTGCAGCGACCGCGCCAGCTCCAACTGCGGCGGCGCCAGATCGGGCTTCGAGCCGGCCAGCGATTCGGACAAGCCGACCAGCAACGTGAGCGGCGTGCGCAAGTCGTGCGACAGGGCCGCCAGCAACGAATTGCGCAGGCGCTCGGACTCCATGCTCACCAGCGCGTCCTGTGCCACTTCGATGTAGTGCACGCGTTCCAGCGCGATGGCGGCCAGCGCGGCGAAGGTGTCGAGCTGCTGCCGCTGTTCGGGGATCAGCATCCAGCGGCGGTTCTCGGGCTCGATGGCCAGCACGCCGCGCGTGCGCATCGGCGCCACTAGCGGCAGGTAGAAGATGCGGCTGGCCGGCAGCGTGTCCGTGCCCAGGCCGGCGCTTTCGGCGCGGTCGTAGGCCCATTGGGCAATGCCGAGGTCCAGCACGGAGAGGTAGCCTGCGCCCGCCCCTGCTTGCGGCGCGGGCGGCTGCAGGCGGCCGTCTTCGTCCGGCAGCAGCAGGATGGCCTTGGCGCGGAAGGCGGCTTGCACGGCGCTGCGTGTGCTGTCGAAAATCTGCTCCGTTTGCAGCGCGCCGGACAGCTCGCGGGCGAACTCGTACAGCGCGCGCGCCCGCGCTTCGCGGTGCGAGGCCACGCGGGCCTGGAAACGCAGGCCGGCGGTCAGGTGGCCGGTGATGAGGCCCACCGCCAGCATCACGCCGAAGGTGATCAGGTATTGGAAGTCGGACACGGCGAAGCTGAAGCGCGGCGACACGAAGAAGAAGTCGAAGCACAGCACGCTGACGCAGGTGGCCAGCACCGACGGGCCGCGTCCAAGACGCACCGCCACCAGCACCACCACCAGCAGGAACAGCATGGCGATGTTGGCCAGGTCCACGTAGGGCAGCAGCGGCGCGGTGACCAGCGCGGTGGCGATGCTCGCTGCGGCAGCGGCCAGAAAGTGAATCCCGCGCCGCTTGCCCTGGGCGCCGGCGGCATCGGCATCGGCGCGCTCCCCCGTCGCGGGACGCGCAGCCGCCGCTTCGGCCTGCTGATTGAAAGGATTGACCAGCGTGCGGCCAAACGGCGACAGGCCGGCCAAGCCGCCCGCCTCCACCGCCGGCGCGCCCTCGCGGCTGGGCGTGCCGATTTCGATCAGGTCCACATCCGGCGCCAGGCGGGCCATGCGCTTGATGTGGGGGGCGCGCCAATTCCACGCCGGATGGGCGCGCCCCAGCGTGATCTTCGACAGGTTGTGGCTGCGCGCATAGTCCAGCGCCGTGGCCGCGATGTCGGCGCCCGCCAGCACGGCGGTGCTGGCGCCGAGCTGTTGCGCCAGCTTGAGCGTCTTCAGGATGCGCTCGCGCTCCGCCTCCGGCAGGCGCTGCAGCGCCGGCGTTTCTATGTAGACCGCGTGCCATTCGGTGCCCAGCTGCCCGGCCAGGCGCGCTGCGCTGCGCACCACGTGCTCGCAGCCGGGACGCGGCCCGACGCAGCACAGCAGCGAGGCGCCGGTCTTCCAGATGGCGTCAATGGATTTCTCGACGCGGTAGGCGCGCACGTCGTCTTCCACGCGGTCGGCCGTGCGGCGCAGCGCCAGCTCACGCAGGGCGATCAGGTTCCCCTTGCGGAAGAAGTTCTTTGAGGCGCGCTCGGCCTGCTGTTCCTGGTACACGCGGCCGCTCTTCAGGCGCGCCAGCAGTTCATCGGCCGGGATATCGACCAGCACCACCTCGTCGGCCTGGTCGAACACCGTATCCGGCACGGTTTCGTTGACGCGGATGCCGGTGATGCCGCCCACCACGTCGTTCAGGCTGTCCAGGTGCTGCACGTTGACGGTGGTAAGCACGTCGATGCCGGCGTCCAGCAACTCTTCCACGTCCTGCCAGCGCTTGGGGTGGCGCGAGCCGGGCGCGTTGGAATGCGCCAGCTCGTCGATCAGGATCAGGGCGGGGCGGCGCGCCAGCGCCGCATCCAGGTCGAATTCCTTCAGCACCTTGCCCCGGTAGGCCACCTCCTTCAGCGGCAATACATCCAGCCCGTCCAGCAGGACTGCGGTCTCGCTGCGGCCGTGCGTCTCGACCACGCCAACCAGCACGGACTGCCCCGCCGCCGTCAGCTTGCGGGCGGCCGACAGCATGGCGTAGGTCTTGCCGACGCCGGCCGAGGCGCCGAAGTAGATGCGCAACCGCCCGCGCGCAGCCTTGCGCTCCTGCGCCTGCACCTGCGCCAGCAACACATCCGGGTCGGGCCGTTGACTATCCATTGCAACCATAGTGTGATGTCGAAATAAATGGAGACAGCGTAACCGCCAAGCCACGCCTCAGCGAGTATGCGCGGTTTTACCATCCAGCGCCAGATTCAGCGCCAGCACGTTCACGCGCGGCTCGCCGAAAAAGCCGAACACCCGGCCGCGCATCTCGCGCTCTATCAGCACGCGCACATGCTCCGCGTCGAGACCGCGCGCGGCCGCGATGCGGCGTACCTGATACTGGGCGGCGGCCACGCTGATCTCGGGATCGAGCCCGCTGGCCGAAGCGGTCACCAGGTCCACCGGCACCGGCGCCGGATTGCCCGGGTCGGCGGCCTTGAGCGCGTCGATCCGGGCTTTCACCGCATCGGTCAGCGCCGGGTTCAGCGGCCCCAGGTTGGAGCCGCCGGAGCCGGCCGCGTTGTTGGCCATCGGCGCGGTGGCCGAAGGGCGGCCCCAGAAGTAGCGCGGCGATGTGAATGCCTGGCCGATCAGCTCCGAGCCGACCGCCTTGCCGCTCACTTCAACGATGCTGCCTGCGGCCTGCGCCGGGAAGGCAGCGCTGCCAATGCCGGTGACGGCCATCGGATACAGCACGCCGCAAATCAGGGTCAATGCGCCGAAGATCACCAGCGCGGGACGAAGATGGGAAGTCATGATGGTTTCCTGGTTAAACGAGGTTGAAAGCGGCCAGCAGCATGTCGATCAGCTTGATGCCGATGAAAGGCAGGATGATGCCGCCCAGGCCGTACACCAGCAGATTGCGGCGCAGCAGCGCGGTGGCGCCGATGGCGCGGTAGCGCACGCCCTTCAGCGCCAGCGGAATCAGCGCGATGATGATGAGGGCATTGAAGATCACCGCCGACATGATGGCCGACGACGGACTGGCCAGGTGCATGATGTCCAGCGCCTTGAGCTGCGGATAAGTGCCGACGAAGGCCGCCGGGATGATGGCGAAATACTTGGCGATGTCGTTCGAGATCGAAAAGGTGGTCAGCGAGCCGCGCGTCATCAGCATCTGCTTGCCGATCTCCACGATCTCCAGCAGCTTGGTGGGGTTGGAATCCAGGTCCACCATATTGCCCGCTTCCTTGGCCGCCTGGGTGCCCGAGTTCATGGCCACTGCCACGTCGGCCTGCGCCAGCGCGGGGGCGTCGTTGGTGCCGTCGCCGGTCATGGCGACCAGGCGGCCTTCGGCCTGGTGGCTGCGGATCAGTTTCAGCTTATCCTCCGGCGTGGCTTCGGCCAGGAAGTCGTCCACGCCCGCCTCGGCGGCGATGGCGGCGGCGGTCAGCTTGTTGTCGCCGGTGATCATCACGGTCTTGATGCCCATGCGGCGCAGCTCGGCGAAGCGCTCCTTGATGCCGCCCTTGACGATGTCCTTCAGTTCCACCACGCCCATCACGCGGCCGGCATCGGCCACCACCAGCGGCGTGCTGCCCCGGCGCGACACGTCATCCACAGCGCGCGCCACCTCGGCCGGATAGGGAAGGCCCAGCGATTCCACATATTTTTTCACCGAATCGGCCGCGCCTTTGCGCACCTCACGGGGAAGACCCGTGCCCTGCAGGTCCACGCCGCTCATGCGGGTCTGCGCAGTGAAGGGCACGAACTCGGCATGCAGCGACGCCATGTCGCGCTCGCGGATATTGAACTTCTGCTTGGCCAGCACCACGATGCTGCGGCCTTCCGGCGTTTCGTCTGCCAGCGAAGCCAGTTGCGCCACGTCGGCCAGCTGCTGCTCCGTCACGCCGGGCGCGGGCACGAAGGCCGAGGCCTGGCGGTTGCCCAGCGTGATGGTGCCGGTCTTGTCCAGCATCAGCACGTCCACGTCGCCGGCCGCTTCCACCGCACGGCCGGATGTGGCGATGACATTGGCCTGCATCATGCGGCTCATGCCGGCCACGCCGATGGCCGACAGCAGGCCGCCAATGGTGGTGGGGATCAGGCACACCAGCAGCGCGATCAGCACGGTGATGGTGACCGGGGTTCCGCTACCGGCCGCCGCCACGGAAAACAGCGAGAATGGCAGCAGCGTCACCGTCACCACCAGGAAGACGATGGTGAGCGCCACCAGCAGGATGGTCAGCGCAATCTCGTTCGGCGTTTTCTTGCGCTTGGCGCCTTCCACCATGGCGATCATGCGGTCCAGGAAGGTCTCGCCGGGGTTGGTGGTCACCTTCACCACCAGCCAGTCCGACAGCACCCGGGTGCCGCCGGTGACGGCCGAGAAGTCGCCGCCGGATTCGCGGATCACCGGCGCCGACTCGCCGGTGATGGCGCTTTCGTCCACCGACGCCACGCCTTCAATCACTTCACCGTCGATGGGAATGACATCGCCCGCCTCCACCAGGATGAAGTTCCCCTTGCGCAGGTCCGGGCCGTCGCACGGCAGCCAGCTGGTGCCGTGGCGCGGCGACGCCAGCTTCTTGGCCACCACGCTTTTCTTCAGGCTGCGCAGCGAAGCCGCCTGCGCCTTGCTGCGGCCTTCGGCCATGGCTTCGGCCAGGTTGGCGAACAGCACGGTGAACCACAGCCACACGGCGATGGCGGTCACGAAGCCTGCGCTGGCGCCATCGCTGGATTTTCCCAGCGCCGCCTGCAGCGCCAGCAGCGTGGTGATGATGCTGCCGGCGTAGACCACGAACATGACGGGGCTGCGCAGCTGGGTGCGCGGGTGCAGCTTGCGGAACGCGTCCGCAATGGCGGGCACCAGCAGTTCCGAGTCAAACAATTGGAGGCGCTTGGGCGGCGCAATGCCAGCCAGTGCGTTTGTTTGCGACATGATGACTTCCTCTTATTTGGTCAGTTGCAGATGTTCGACGACGGGGCCGAGCGCCAGCGCCGGAACGTAATTGAGTACGCCCACCAGCGCCACCACGCCCACCAGCAAGCCGATGAACATGGCGCCGTGGGTCGGCATGGTGCCGGCGTTGGCCTGCAGGCGCTGCTTGCCGGCCAGCGAACCGGCGATGGCCAGGATGGGCACGATCACGGCGAAGCGGCCGAACCACATGGCGATGGCCAGCATGACGTTGTAGAACGGCGTGTTGGCAGACAGGCCGGCAAACGCGCTGCCATTGTTGTTGGCGGCCGAGCTGAAGGCGTACAGGATTTCCGAGAAGCCGTGCGCGCCGGGGTTGGCAATGCCGGCGCGGCCCGCGTCCGTCATCACGGCGATGGCCGTACCGCACAGGACCAGGATCGGCGTCACAAGGATGGCCAGGGAGGTCATCTTCATCTCGTAGGCCTGGATCTTCTTGCCCAGGTATTCCGGTGTGCGGCCTATCATCAGGCCGGCGATGAACACGGCCATGATGGCGAACACCAGCATGCCGTACAGGCCGGAGCCCACGCCGCCGAAGATCACTTCGCCGAACTGGATCAGCAGCATGGGGACCGTGCCTCCGATCGGCGTGAAGGAGTCGTGCATGGCGTTCACGGCGCCGCAGGACGCGGCCGTGGTCACCGCCGCGAACAGGGCCGAGGCACTGACGCCGAAGCGGGTCTCCTTGCCTTCCATATTGCCACCCGACTGCAGCGCGCTCATGGCCTGGTCCACGCCCAGCGCCTGCAGCGCAGGGTGGGCCTGCTGCTCGGCCACCAGCACCACGGCGGTGGTGGCGACAAACAGCAAGGTCATCGCGCCCAGCACGGCCCAGCCCTGGCGGCGGTCGCCGACCATGCGGCCGAAGGCGAAGCACAAGCCGGCCGGAATGAGGAAGATGGCCAGCATCTGCGCGAAGTTGCTCAGCGCGGTCGGGTTCTCGTACGGGTGGGCCGAGTTGGCGTTGAAGAAGCCGCCGCCGTTCGTGCCCAGCATCTTGATCGCCTCCTGCGAGGCGACAGGCCCCATGGCGATGGTCTGCGTGGCAACGCTCATGGCCTCGGCCATCGGCTGGCCATGCGCGTCCGGCACGGGCTGGCCTTCGGCGCCGGTTTTCGGCACGCTGTAGCTGACCTGGTCCAGCAGCGCTACTTCCTTGTAGGCAGAGAAGTTCTGGATCACGCCCTGCCCCAGCAGGAACACGGACAGCAGCAGCGACAGCGGCAGCAGCACGTACAGCGTGGAGCGCGTGACATCGACCCAGAAATTGCCGATGGAGTTGGCCGCGCGCGCGCTGAAGCCGCGTATCAACGCGTACGCCACGGCCATGCCGGTGGCGGCCGAGAAGAAGTTCTGGCAGGTCAGCGCCAGCATCTGGACCAGGTAGCTCATGGTCTGCTCGCCGCTGTAGCCCTGCCAGTTGGTGTTGGCGACGAAGCTCACGGCCGTGTTGAAGGACGAATCCGGGCTGACGTTGGCCAGTCCCTGCGGGTTGAGCGGCAGCCAGGCTTGCACGCGCTGCAGGCCATAGGTGAACAGCGCACCTATGCCGTTAAAGATCAGCAGCGCGGCGGCATAGCTTTTCCAGCCCTGGCCGCGCGCTTCGGCCTTGAGCGGCACGCCGGCCGCGCGGTATAGCAGCTGCTCCACGCGCAGCAGCCAGCCCAGGCCCGGCACAGCGCCGCCCGCGCCATCGCCGACGCGGGCCAGCACAATGCCGAGCGGCCAGGCCAGCGCCAGCAGCACGGCCAGGAACACTGCCAGCAGCATGAACGATTGCATGGTCATCACAGGTCCTCCGCTTTCAGCAGCGCCACCACCAGGTAGACCAGCAGGCCGGCCGAAGCCACGGCACCGAGCACATACAAGCTGTTCATTTGCGCTCTCCCAGCGCAGCGCAGCCGGCGGCCAAGCCGCCGCACGCAAGCAGAAAAGCGACCATTGCGCCAATAAACACGACATCCATTTTGTAACCCCCGCAGGTCTTGTTTTGATACTTCCAGCTTATCGAGCGACATCTAAAAGCGGTGTAAAGACTGCCGGGGTGGGTGTAAACGCGGTGTAAAAATCGGCAGCGACAATGGACAGATTCGGCGCGCATGCGAGCCTTGGAGGGATGAGCCTCAGAATACCTTGCTGACGGTTAGCACCAGGGCGGTCTTGCCCAGGAACTTGCCGTTGGCGGGCGACGCGTAGGCGGCCTTGCCGGCGTTGGTGCCGACCACGGCGAACGCGCCGGCGACCACGCCGAAGTCCCTGGTGGCGCCGATTTTCCAGTCCGTGTAGTCGGCCTGGCTGGCGTTTCTCACCTTCTGGCGACCGGCGTGCAGGTTGACGGTGACACCGCCGCCGGCCTCGATATTTGCGCCTGCGTCCAGATAGCCGCTGTTCTTGCTGTCCACGAAGCCGAACAGATTGGTCACCGCGTGCGCGTACTTGACGTAGGCCGGGCCGCAGCCCACCTGGCCGTAGATTTCGGTGCTGTCGGCATTGGCGAAGCCGGCCACGTTTTTCAGTCCATTGGCCGGATAGGCGTAGGTCAGCACACCCACGTCGTAGGACACGCCGGCGCCCAGCTGGCCGCGCCTGCCCGCGTACAGGTCCAGCTCCACGGCGCCGTCGCCGCCCGCGTCCCTGGTCCACTTGATGGTGGAACCCCAGGCGCCTGCATAGAAACCGCTCGGCTTGTGCACGTAATCGACGCCGCCTTGCAGCGCGGGCTTCAGCCGGGATTGCGAGATGCCGCGATAGCGGTAGTCCGACGCGGCGGCCGCGTTGAAGCTGGTTTCGTCGTCCGGCGCTTGTTCGTCGGCGCAGGCGCCGGCGGAGAGAACCGCCAGCATGGCGCAGGCGAGGCTGCGGCGTGCGATGGGATTGCTGAAGATGCTGGTCATATCGTCCTTGGGGTAGTTGCGATATGAAGCAGCGTATCGGCCGGACCGTAAAAACGGCCTAAAAAGGCAAGCGGCCAGCGTAAAGGCTCGGTATAGATCAGGCCAGGCGCATCAGTTTCTTGAGCACGGCGCGCAGCGTGGCGTCGGAGACGGGCTTGTCAAGAAGACCGGCGGCGCCGGCGGCGCGCGCGCGGGCGCTGTCGTAGGGGTAGTCGCGCGACACCATGAACACCACGTCCGGCAAGCGCTCACCTTCCCTGCTGCCGCCCTGCGCGCGCAGCACGGCGCACAGCGCGTGGGGGTCGATCTCCGGCAGCGATGTGTTGATCAGCACAACCGCCACCGGCGCCAGCATCTGCGGCGCGTCGGCGCAGGCGGCCAGCGCGGATGGCTCGTCGGACGCCCACAGGGTCGGGACATCCCACGGCTTGAGCAGTTTGGCGATGTGCTGGCTGAACAGCGCGTTGCGGTCCACCACCAGCACGGCGCCGCGCCGGTCCCGGCCCGCGCTGCGCTGGGCGGCGTATTCGGCCGGGTCGGTCAGGTCCAGGTCCAGCCGTTCGCGCGTGCGGCGCTCGGCGGGCGGCGGCAGGCCGCTGCCGGCCAGCCGGGCCAGCGCGTCCGCGCGGCGCTCCACCAGCCGTTCCAGCTCGGCGTGCAGGCTGGCGTCGTCGCAGGGCAGCGGCAGGGATGGATAGGCCGGCGCCAGGCCCGATGGGGGCGCGCCGAGCAGCAGCGCCGGACGCACGTCGCCGGGGCTGAGCGCCGCCAGCGCGGCCAGCGCCTTCAAGTCGGCGCCGTTGACGAGCAACAGGTCCGGCTCTTGCAAACTGTCGCCCGACAGGCAAAAATACGCCGGCCCGCCCGGGGGCGCGCGGCCTAGCGCCGCCGCCAGGGCGTCGGCCTGCGCCCGGGGGAAGCCGATCAGGCGCACTGCGAACGGAAAGGTGTCTGCATTCATAGGGACGCGGCGTGCTTCAACGTGGTAAAACGTGGCGATTTTTGCAGCGCTTTTCCCCATTTAACCACAACTGCCCGCCATTTCCAGCGCCTTGTTTCCCGCCGTTGCCGCCGGTTGCGGATAGAATGCGCAAGCAAGCGCGCCTGCCGGCGTTGCGCAGAAAGCACTTCCTGAACGAAATAACTGTATATAATCACAGCATTTTGCATCGCATTGCACCTGAGCTGCCGCACCAATAAGAACCGCACAACCTAGCTTGATCACGTATGGCCACTAAAAAACCAGTTTCCGACTACAGCGAATCATCCATCCGCGTCCTCAAGGGCCTGGAGCCCGTCAAGCAGCGTCCGGGCATGTACACCCGCACGGAGAACCCGCTGCACATCATCCAGGAGGTGATCGACAATGCCTCCGACGAGGCGTTGGGCGGCCATTGCAAGAATATTATCGTCACGCAGAATGCGGACGGCAGCATCACCGTGGAGGACGACGGCCGCGGCATCCCGGTCGGCCTGCACCCGGAAGAAAACGTGCCGACGGTGGAAATCGTCTTCACCCGCCTGCACGCGGGCGGCAAGTTCGACAAGGGCTCGGGCGGCGCGTACGCGTTCTCGGGCGGCCTGCACGGCGTGGGCGTGTCGGTCACCAACGCGCTGTCCAAGCGCCTTGAGATCTCCGTCTGGCGCAAGGACGACAAGGGCAACGGCTACCACCACCTGGTGTTCGAGCACGGCGAAGTGGTGGAACCGCTGACCTCCATGCCGGCGCCCAAGGACGGCAAGAAGTCCGGTACCCGCGTGACCGCCTGGCCGGACGCGAAGTACTTCGACTCCTCGCTGATCTCGCAGGTTGAGCTGCAGCGCCTGCTGCGCTCCAAGGCCGTGCTGCTGCCGGGCGTGACCGTCACGCTGAACAACGCCAAGACCGGCGACTCGCAGACCTGGAAATACGACGAAGGCCTGCGCGGCTACCTGACCGAAGCGCTGGCCCAGGCTTCCGACGGCGAAACCCTGATCCCGCTGTTCGAAGGCGCCCAGTTCGCCGGCCCGGACGCGGAAGGCTTCGCCGAGGGCGAAGGCGCGGCCTGGGTGGTGGCGTGGACCGAAACCGGCGCCGTGGTGCGCGAATCCTACGTCAACCTGATTCCCACGCCGAACGGCGGCACCCACGAATCGGGCCTGCGCGACGGCCTGTTTGGCGCCGTGAAGAACTTCGCCGAGATGCACTCGCTGCTGCCGAAAGGCGTGAAGCTGCTGCCGGAAGACGTGTTCGCGCGCGTTTCCTTCGTGCTGTCGGCGAAAGTGCTGGACCCGCAGTTCCAGGGCCAGATCAAGGAGCGCCTGAACTCGCGCGACGCGGTGCGCCTGGTATCGACCTTCGCCAAGCCGCCGCTGGAGCTGTGGCTGAACCAGCACATCGACTACGGCAAGAAGCTGGCCGAGCTGGTGATCAAGCAGGCCCAGTCGCGCCTGCGCTCGCTGCAGAAAGTGGAAAAGAAAAAATCCTCCGGCGTGGCCGTGTTGCCGGGCAAGCTGACCGACTGCGAGTCCACCGACGTGACCCGCACCGAGATCTTCCTGGTCGAGGGCGACTCGGCGGGCGGCTCGGCCAAGATGGGCCGCGACAAGGAATTCCAGGCCATCCTGCCGCTGCGCGGCAAGGTGCTCAACTCCTGGGAAACCGACAAGGACCGCCTGTTCGCCAACAATGAGATCCACGACATCTCGGTGGCCATCGGCGTGGACCCGCACAGCAACGGCGACTCGCCCGACCTGTCCGGCCTGCGCTACGGCAAAATCTGCATCCTCTCCGATGCGGACGTGGACGGCTCCCACATCCAGGTGCTGCTGCTCACGCTGTTCTTCCGCCACTTCCCGGCGCTGATCCAGAAGGGCCACATCTGCATCGCCCGTCCGCCGCTGTACCGCGTGGACGCGCCGGCGCGCGGCAAGAAGCCGATCCAGAAGCTGTACGCGCTGGACGACGGCGAGCTGGTGGCCATCGAGGACAAGCTGCGCAAGGACGGCCTGAAGGACGGCAGCTGGTCCATTTCCCGCTTCAAGGGCCTGGGCGAGATGAACGCCGAGCAGCTGTGGGAAACCACCATGAATCCGGACACGCGCCGCCTGCTGCCGGTGAAGGTCGGCCGCCCCGGCCACAACACCTCCTCCGCGCGCTTCAACATGCTGATGGGTAAAGGCGAAGCCGCCGCCCGCCGCGCATGGATCGAGGAACACGGCAACGAAGTCGAAGCCGACATTTAATACAGCACACGTTATCTGATATGACTCATCAAGCAAATCTCTTTGACGAACCGGCGCAGGAAGAAGCGGCCGGTACAGAAAAAACCGGCCCCGGCGTCAATCCGGTGGCCGAGACGGTCGACGAACTGCAGCCGCTGGACAACGCGCTGGACGACCTCGCGGCCGATGCCGAAGAAGGCGGCGGCGATGGCGGTGGCGGCGGCGGCGACGGTAGAGACGGCGGCGATGACGGCGGCGATGATGGCGACGGCGGCGAAACGCTGGTGCTGTCTACCTTCGCCGAGCGCGCCTACCTGGACTACGCCATTTCGGTGGTCAAGGGCCGCGCCCTGCCGGACGTGTGCGACGGCCAGAAGCCGGTGCAGCGCCGCATCCTGTACTCGATGAATGAACTGGGCCTGGGCCACACCGCCAAGCCGCGCAAGTCCGCCACGGTGGTGGGCGACGTGCTGGGTAAGCTGCACCCGCACGGCGACCAGTCGGTGTACGACGCGCTGGTGCGCATGGCGCAGGACTTCTCGCTGCGCTACCCGCTGATCGACGGCCAGGGCAACTTCGGCTCGCGCGACGGCGACGGCGCCGCCGCGATGCGGTACACCGAAGCCCGTTTGACGCCGATCTCGCGCCTGCTGCTCGACGAAATCGACCAGGACACGGTGGACTTCCAGCCCAACTACGACGGCTCGTCCGAAGAACCGAGCCTGCTGCCGGCGCGCCTGCCGATGGTGCTGCTGAACGGCGCCTCCGGCATTGCCGTGGGCCTGGCCACCGAAATCCCGTCGCACAACCTGACCGAAGTGGCGCAGGCTGCCGTGGCCATGATCCGCAATCCGAAGATCAGCCATGACGAGCTGATGGCGCTGATCCCCGGCCCGGACTTCCCGGGCGGCGGCCAGATCATCACTCCTGCGGCGCAGATCCGCGACATGTACGCCGCCGGCCGCGGCTCCATGAAGGTGCGCGCGCGCTGGAAGATCGAAGAGCTGGCGCGCGGCCAGTGGCAGGCGGTGGTCACCGAACTGCCGCCGGGCACCTCCTCGCAGAAGGTGCTGGAAGAGATCGAAGAGCTGACCAACCCCAAGGTCAAGATGGGCAAGAAGGCGCTGTCGCCGGACCAGCTGGCGCTCAAGCAGCTGATCCTCGGCTCGCTCGACACCATCCGCGACGAATCGGGCCGCGCCGCGCCCGTGCGCCTGGTGTTCGAGCCGAAATCCAAGAACCAGGACCAGACCGAATTCATGCTGATGCTGCTGGCGCATACCTCGCTGGAGTCGTCCGCCTCGATCAACCTGGTGATGATAGGCAGCGACGGCCGCCCGCGCCAGAAGGGCATCGGCGACATCATCAGCGAGTGGATCGGCTTCCGTTTCGAAACCGTCACCCGCCGCACGCAGTTCCGCCTGAAGAAAGTGGACGACCGCATCCACATCCTGGAAGGCCGCGAAACCATCCTGCTCAACATCGATGAAGTGATCCACATCATCCGCAATTCGGACGACCCGAAGGCGGCGCTGATCGAGCGCTTCAAGCTGTCCGACCGCCAGGCCGAGGACATCCTGGAAATCCGCCTGCGCCAGCTGGCGCGCCTGGAAGCGATCAAGATCCAGCAGGAACTGGCCGAACTGCGCAAGGAAAAGCAGACCCTGACGGACCTGCTGGAAAACCCGTCCTCGATGAAGCGCATCATCATCAAGGAAATCGAGAGCGACTCGAAAGCCTATGGCGACGCGCGCCGCACGCTGATCGAAGAAGCGCAGAAGGCCGTGGCCGAGCAGAAGGTGGTGGACGAACCGGTCACCGTCATCATCTCGGAAAAAGGCTGGATACGCGCCCGCACCGGCATCGGCCACGACAAGACCCAGTTCACCTTCAAGGTGGGCGACTCGCTGCACGAAGCCTTCGAGTGCCGCACCGTGGACACCCTGCTCGGCTTCGGCGACAACGGCAAGGTGTACTCGGTGCCGGTGGCCGCGCTGCCGAACGCGCGCGGCGACGGCGTGCCGATCACCACGCTGGTGGACCTGTCCGGCGGCGTGCGCATCAAGCACTACTTCGCCGGCCCGGCCGCCACCCAGCTGCTGCTGTCCTCCAGCGCGGGCTTCGGCTTCATCGCCAAGGCCGGCGACATGGTCAGCCGCCTGAAGGGCGGCAAGTCCTTCATCACCCTGGACGAAGGCGACCTGCCGCTGCCGCCGTCGGTGGTGGCGGACGACGCCAGCGCCGTGGCCGCGCTGTCCGAGAAGGGCCGCCTGCTGGTGTTCGGCATGAGCGAAATGAAAACGCTCACCAACGGCGGACGCGGCGTGATCCTGATGGAACTCGATCCGAAGGAAACGCTGCTGTCGGCCGCCGCCATCAGCCAGAAAGGCGTGATCGTGCACGGCACCATGGCGGCCAAGCCGCGCGAGCTGGAAATGTCCGGCAATGTGCTGGCGCCGCACTTCGGCAAGCGCGCCCGCAAGGGCAAGGAGCTGGTGCAGCGTATCAAAGCATCCACGCTGGCGCCGAAGTAAGGCAATCCCCTTCCTCCACCCGATTGACTTGGGCTATCCACATGCCCACAATGGTCTGATCGGGTGGAGGACGACATGATCAACAGCCGTTCAGGCTTGGACCTCAAGGATGCGCTGCTGGTCGGCGCGCTCGTCTTCGCCTGCTCCATCTTCGGCATCTACACCGCCCCGCCCGGCGTGCTGGCCGCATTCTGGCCCACCAACGCGGTGCTGGTCGGCCTGCTGCTGCGGCGGCGCCATCCCCCCAACCTGCTGCACTGGCTGGCCGCCGCCGCCGGCTACATGCTGGCCGACCTCTATATGCAGCACGGCTGGCCCAAGAGCGCCATGCTCACCTGCACCAACCTGGTGGGCGTGTGGGTGGCCTACCTGCTGTTCTCGCGCATGGACGCGGACTACCAGAACCTGCGCCACCCGCGCTCCATGCTGCGCTTCGTGCTGGCGGTGGTGTGCGCGGCGGCGGCGGCCGGCGTGGCCGGCATCTTCATCCACCCGGTGCTGTTCGGCGGCAGTCCCGCCTACGGCTTCGCGTTCTGGTTCTCCACCGAACTGGTGAACTACATCGCCATCCTGCCGGTGATGCTCACCTTCCCCGACCTGCCGCGCTGGATGAAGGAACACAAGCGCCGCGCCGACTGGCCCGGCTGGCGGCTGGAGCAGCTCGCGCCGCTGGCCGCCTTCGCCGGCAGCCTGTGGCTGGGCACGCAGCTCGGCGGTCCCGGCGTGATCCCCTACCCCATCCCCGCCATGCTGTGGTGCGCGCTGACCTACAGCCTGTTCGCCACGGCCGGCATCACGCTGTTCTTTTCCATGTGGACGCTGCTGGCCATCTCCAGCGGCACGCTGGTCATCGGCGCCAACTTCGACAGCCAGCAAGCCATCATGAGTTTGCGCGTGGGCGTGACCCTGACCGCGCTGGCGCCGCTGACGGTGGCCAGCGTGATGGTGGCGCGCAGCGAGCTGCTAAGCCGCCTGAAACACGCCGCCGCGCACGATCCGCTGACGCACGTACTGAACCGGGGCGGCTTCATGCAGCGCGCCGGCGACCTGCTGGCCACGCCGCAACTGGCGCGCCGCCCGCTGGCGGTGCTGATGATGGACATCGATTTCTTCAAGAAGGTCAACGACAGCTACGGCCACGCGGCAGGCGACAAGGTGCTGGCCAGTTTCGCCCGCATCGCCGAAGGCTGCTTGCGCGGCGGCGACCTGCTGGGGAGACTGGGAGGGGAAGAATTCGCCGTGCTGCTGCCCGGCTGCAGCGAGCAAGACGCGCGCCTGATCGCGCAGCGCGTGTGCGACGCCTTCGCGCGGCACACGGTGGCGGTGGGCGGCGGCAAACTGCTCAACTCCACGGTCAGCATCGGCGTGCACTGCGCGGCCGGCAGCGGCACGCCGGTCGAAACCATGCTCTCGCACGCCGATACGGCGCTCTACAAAGCCAAGCAATCCGGCCGCAACCGCGTCGAATCCGCATAGAAAAGGGGTCAGGTCCGGCATTACGCCATGCTGGAAAGCATGGCGTAATGCCGGACCTGACCCCGCGGTACTACGAGCGCTTACTTGACCGTCGCGGCTTTCACGTCGGCGGCGGCTTTCGCTTTCACCTCGTTGGTCTTGGCGGCGGCGATGGCTTTTTCTTCGGTCGCTTCAGCCTTTTCCTTGGCGACCTTGGCGTCTGCCTTGGCCTGGGTCTTGTCGACTTTCATGTTGGCGTCGGCCATTTTCTTGTCGGCCTTGGCTTCGGCTTTCACCTTGTCCTCAGGGTCCGCCTTGGCGATTTTTTCTTCGGCCTTGGTGTGGGTCTTTTCGGCTTTGGCGTGGGCTTTGGCGACTTTCTCGTCGGCCTTGGCCTGGGCTTTCGCTACGTCTTGATCGGCAGCGGCATCCTTTTTCATTTCCTTGGCTTCGGCTTTGGCTACCGATTTTTCAGCCTTGGCCTGGGCCTTGGCAACGTCGGCGGCTGGCGCCGGGGTTTGCGCCATGGCGGCGCTAGCGAACAGACCTGCGATCAGGGTAGCAATCAGCTTATTCATGGTATGGACCTTTCAGTAGTTTTCTCGGATGTGCTTGTTTCTTGTCACGTATCCAGAATAAGCTCAGCAGCAATCCCCATCTGTACGCTGGCGCACTAAGTACTCGTATCATTCGTTACCAAACGTTAACGGGGCTTGGACGCGTCCCGCGAGTACAAGTCGATCGTCTCGCTCACCGCTTCGCTGCACACGGCGCAGAACTTCTCGCTGCGGTCGAACATCAGGCACTGCTGCGCGGGCCGGTAGTAGCCGGTGGCTTCGTAGTTGGCGCCTTCGAATGCGCCCACTTCGCCCTTGTGCGGCGCGGCCGAGAACAGCTTGTTGGTCCACGCCAGGTCTTCCTTGAACAGCGCGCTCATTTCGGACTCGGGACGGTTGGCCTTGCGCAGCGCGGCGCGGGTCTTCTGGTATTCGCGCGAATGGGTTTCGTATTCGGCCTTCGGCCACGGCGTGGGCAGCGGCGTGGCGGGGTTCACCAGGTGCTTCCATTTCAGCTTGGACGGGTCGCGCAGCGCGGTGGCGTTGGGCTCCCACGGTTCGACGCGCTCGCCGCTGGACTGGTAGGCCACCGGCGAGGTGTAGTACTCGTCCGCCAGGCCGGCGAAGTGGTGGCCGAATTCGTGCACGAACAGGTAGTTGGCCCAGTCGCTGTTGGCTGCGGCGGTGCTGAACTGGCCGTAGATGCCGCCGCCGCCGTAGGTGTCGTTGTTGACCAGGATTTCAATGAATTCGTAGGGCGCGTGCTGGGCGATGTCGCGCAGCGCGCGGTTGTCCAGCGCCAGCACGTAGCGCTCGCTGCCGAAAATGTCGTAGCGCGTGCCCAGCGGCGACGCGTGGTGCACGCCGGTCGAGGGGCGCGACACGCCGGATTCCTGGGTCGGCACGGCCAGGCCCCAGACGTTGAAGTCCCTGGCGCGCTCCTTGAACGGGGACACGCTGAACAGGTAGTCGGCCAGGCGGCGCGCGGTGGCTTCGAACTTGGCCGTGTCGGCCTTGGTGTAGCCGTCGCCCAGGATCAGCAGGTCCACCTTGTCCGGCGACGGACCGCTGACGCGGATCGGGATCGGCTTGGCCGGCGCCGGCTCCTGCTTGCGCACCACGTCCTGCGCATCGGTGTCCACTTCCACGCTCCACACCACGGAAAAGGCGTTGCGCTCGTCGCGCTTGAGGATGCGCACTTTCACCGGGCGGTCCGGCTTGGGAAAGCGCACCGATTCCTGGAAACCCCGGCTCATCTTTTGCGCTTCCTCGGTGCTGCGCCATTCGCCGAAGATGGTGGAGAAGCCGCGCGAGTACAGCAGGTCGCCTGTCCTGGCGTCCACCACTTCCACGCGGTTCACGCCACGGTCCGTGTCGTCCAGGTTGCGCGACAGCTTGCCGGGCCATGGCAGCGGCTCGATCACCACGCGGTCCATGGCGTACTGCTCGTTCAGGGCGTTGCCGGTGTGGAGGTAGTCGAGGCGCACCGTGGCGGGCGGCGCTGCGGCAAAGGCGGAGGAAGACAGGGCAAGCGCCGCGCCGAGCAATACAGCGCGGGCCTTGGTGGTGAGGGTCATGGCGGGTCCTTGTACCGGGTTGTGTGCCCGGTATTCTAAGGCAGGCCCCGCCAAATTTAGTTCTTGTATTTGTACAGCGGACGTTGCACTTCTATGGGGCGGATATCGAGCCGCAGGTTCAGGATGGAATACGCATCCACCACCGACGACAGGTAGCCCGTGCTTTCCGGCGTCTTGGAGAAGCGGAACTCGAAGCCGATCTCCGGCGCGGTGCCGCGCGGGTCGCCGCTGGCGATGCCGATGGCGTCCTGCTGGTCGCTGTCGATCAGCTTTTCCATCAGGTCCACCACGGCGCTGTTGCCCAGGATGTCGTTGCTGTAGACCGCGCCGCGCCGCACCGGGCGCGTGTTGTCCAGCCGCCCGTCGGCCTTGTCCGGCGCCGGCGTGAAGGTCTGGGTGGCGATGTTGAACTTGTCGCCCCGGTCCAGGTAGCTGATCAGGATGTTGCTGACGTTGAAGGCGCTCGATTCGGAATCCATGGTGGCGCGCGACAGGTCCAGCAGCATGGCGCCGCGGTAGCCGATGATTTCCACCTCGCGCTTGGCGTTCACCACCATGGCGCTGTTCTCGTCGATGCCCAGGCCGAGCTGGTAGCCCTTCTTCAGCATGGCCGGGATCATGCGCGCGAAGCGGCCGCGTATCAGCAGGTGCTGGTCGACGAAGATGTCGTCGCCGATGAAGCCCAGGCCGGGGGCGATGTCCTTGCCGTCGGCCACGCCTTCCTGCAGCGTGGCCAGCACGCGGCGCGCGTCGTAGAACATGGTGCTGCTCATGATGGCCGCGCCGGCGCTGGTGCCGGCGATGACGCCGCCGCGCCGGTAGATGTCCCAGATCGCGTCCAGCGCCGCGGTGCGGGTGCCGTCCGCGCGCACCAGCGCCTGCGTGATGCGGCCCTGGTCGCCGCCGGCGAAGTACACGCCGTCGGCGCGCCGCACGCGGTCGGCCAGGGTCATGTCGTCGGCCGCCTTGCGGTAGTCGCTATTGGCCAGCTTGACGGCGATCGGCACCAGGAAGGGGTCGGCGCCGTAGCGCTTGAGGTAGCCGATGATGGCCTGGCCGGAGCGTTCCGGCGTGCCGGCGGCAGAGGGGAAGACGGCGATGCGGGCGCCCTTGCCGCCCGCCAGTTGCACGATGCGTTGCCAGATGTCGGCGTTGTCGCCGCGCAGGCCGCCGCCGATGATGACCAGCGACCCCTTGGGCTGGGCCGGTTCGGCCGCGTGCGCGTGCGTGTGGACGCCGATGATGGCGTACCAAAGCAGAGAAACGCGGCCTATGCTATGAATCAAAGTCTTGAGTACACCCATATCCTGTCCGTTTTACAGAGAAATTGCGGCGGAAGCGCCCGAAACGGTGCCTCCTGCTTGCAAATATACATCAAATGCGCATAATCCCTCGATACCAAACCAACGGGCTTTCCCCATGCGTACCCTAAAACATCCCATCTCGGCGCCCCAGAGCAGCGCCCAGTTCGAATTGACCAGCTACCACTACGGCAAGCCCGGCACCGGCAAGAAGGTCTACATCCAGGCCGCGCTGCATGCGGACGAAGTGCCCGGCATGCTGGTAGCGCAATTCCTGCGCAAGCGGCTGGACGCGCTGGATGCGGCGGGCCAGGTGCGGGGCGAGATCATCCTGGTGCCGGCGGCCAATCCCATCGGCCTGTCGCAAGCCATCCACGGCGCGCCGTTCGGCCGCTTCGACCTGACCACGGGCGTGAACTTCAACCGCGCCTACAAGCACGTGGCCGACGAGCTGAAAACCAAACTGGACGGCAAGCTGGGACCGGACGCGCACGCCAACGTGCGCACCATCCGCGAGCATGCGCTGGCTTCGGTGGCCGCCTGGCAGCCCAAGTCGGACGGCGAGGCGCACAAGAAGCTGCTGCTGGAAATGGCCATCGACGCGGACATCGTGCTGGACCTGCATTGCGATAACGAAGCCGTGCTGCACATCTACGCCGGCACGCCGCTGGCGGACGCCATCGCCCCGCTGGCGCGCCTGATGGGCGCGCACGCGGTGCTGCTGGCCCTGGCGGCCGGCGGCGAGCCGTTCGACGAGGCATGCAGCCGCCTGTGGTGGGATTTGCAAGCGCACTTCCCCGAGGTGCCGATTCCGCCGGCCTGCCTGTCCACCACCGTGGAGCTGCGCGGCGAAATGGACGTGAGCTACGAGCTGGCGCAGCAGGACGCGGACGCGCTGGTGCGCTTCCTGGCGCACGCCGGCGTGCTCGACGCGGAAGTGGGCCAGCTGCCCGCGCCGCTGTGCGAGGCCACGCCGCTGGAAGGCGTGGAACCCATCCTGGCGCCGCATGCCGGCATCCTGGTCTACAAGCGCGAGATGGGCGAGCGGCTCAAGGCGGGCGACGCGGTGGCGGACGTGATCGACGCGGCCAACGGCACCGTCACGCCGGTATGCTGCACGGTGGACGGCGTGCTCTTTGCGCGCACCGCGCACCGCCACGTGCTGCGCGGCTGGAACATCGGCAAAATCGCGGGCGCCACCGCGTTCCGCTCGGGCGACCTGCTCAGCCAATAACACAACAAGGCCGCTATGAAACTGCGCATCCCGAATACCTACGTCCTCGTCTTCGCCATCCTGGCGCTGATCGCCCTGGCCACCTGGCTGATCCCCGGCGGCAAATACGACACCCACCTGGTCAACGGCAAGCAGCTGATCAACCCGGCCACCTTCCACTACATCGACAGCAAGCCGCAGGGCTTCACGGCGCTGATGATGGCGCCCATCAAGGGCTTCGCCGAAGCGGGCCTGATCATCGGCTTCATCCTTATCGTGGGCGGCACCTTCCAGGTGCTGCACAAGACCGAGGCCATCGACGCCATGATCAAGTCCATCGCCAAGGCGCACACGCATTCGCCCTTTGTGCGGGCCGCGCTGATCCCGGTGTTCATCACGCTGTTCTCGCTGGGCGGGGCCACCTTCGGCATGAACGAGGAGGCGATACCGTTCATCCTCATCTTCGTGCCGCTGGCGCTCGCGCTGGGCTACGACACCATCACCGGCGTGTCGATTCCCTTCCTTGGCTCGCAGGTGGGCTTCGGGGCGGCCTTCCTCAACCCGTTCAACGTCGGCATCGCGCAGGGCATCGCCGGCATCCCGGTGTTCTCGGGCATGAGCTACCGCCTGATCTGCTGGGTGGTGGCCACCGCCATCACCGCCGCCTTCATGATGTGGTACGCGGCGCGCATCAAGCGCAATCCGGAGCTGAGCCCGACCTATGTGCTGGACCAGGCCAAGCGCAAGGAAAGCCATCTGGACCTGAACGACTTCGCCGGCATGACGCTCAAGCACAAGGTGGTGCTGTGGATTTTCGCCGCTTCGCTGCTGGGCATGGTGATCGGCGTGGTGAAGTTCGACTGGTACATCGAGCAGATCGCGGCGCTGTTCATGACCATGGGCATCGTCATCGGCCTGATCGGCGGACTCGATTCGGACGAACTGGTGGGCGCCTTCATCCAGGGCGCGAAGGACCTGGTGGGCACGGCGCTGGTGATCGCGCTGGCGCGCGGCACCATGATCCTGGCGCGCGACGCCAACATCATCGACACCATGCTGCATGGCCTGCTGCCGCTGGTGCAATCGTCCAGCCCCGTGTTCGCGGCGCAGAAGATGTTCGGCATCCAGACCGTGATCAACTTCTTCATCCACTCCGGCACCGGCCAGGCTTCGCTGACCATGCCCATCATGGCGCCGCTGGCGGACCTGGTGGGCGTGACGCGCCAGACGGCGGTGCTGGCCTTCCAGTTCGGCGAGCTGACCACGCCGATGATCCCCACCTCCGGCATCACCGTGGGCGTGCTGGCCCTGGCCCGCATCCCCTGGATCACCTGGGCCAAGTGGATGGTGCCGCTGCAGCTGATCTACGCGGTGATGGCGCTGCTGCTGCTGATTCCGCCTTGCCTGATGCATTGGCAGTGATGGCGGGTTACGGCTTCGCCTAACCCGCCCTACGGCCCCCTCGCAACCTCGCAACCTCGTAGGGCGGGTCAGCGCGGAGCGCGTAACCCGCCAAGCCGGCCCGCGACTCACCCCTGCAGGTAGACGTCCGGGAAATAGCGCTCCATCAAGGTCTGCGGGCGCTGCGGGGGCGCGAAGCCGAAGCGGGCGTACAGGCCGTGCGCGTCGCCGGTAGCCAGCGTGAAGCGGCGCAGGCCTTGCAGCTCGGGATGCGCCATGACGGCCTCCATCAGGCGTTTGCTGTGCCCCAGGCCCCGGTGCTCGGGCAGCACGAACACGTCCACCAGGTTGGCGAACGTGGCCCCGTCCGTGATCACGCGGGCGAAGGCGATCTGCTTGCCGTCCTCGTAGCCGCCGAAGCACAGCGAATTGGCGATGGCTTTTTCCAGCAGCGCCAGCGGCATGCCCACCGCCCAGGTGGAACGCTCGCTGAGAAAACCGTGAATCAGGGGTATGTCGAGTGCCGCCTGGTCGGTACTGATGTTCAATGCTTGCCTTTCAAATAGCGTTCAGGCAGCGGATACTTTTCGGTTTCGGCTTGCCATACGAGGGACTGTATCCACCAGCGCTGGCCGTCGTTCACCAGCTGGATGCTGTTCATGCCGCGCTGGAAAGGCTTGGCCTCGTCCGGCGCGCGGCGCGATTCGTAGGTGCTGAACACATGGGCGATCTGGCCGAACGTGTCGGTGCTGCGCGCCAGTTCGGACTCGTAGAAGCCTTCCTTGGCGAATACCGGCGTCACGCGCGAAATGTACTCGGAGACGCTGAGCACGCGGGTGGTGACCTCGCCGTTCTTGTTCGCGCCGTGCACCACCATGCGGCCGTCGTGCGCGAACAGGCTGCGCAGGCGCTCCCAGTCGCGCGGGGCGCCGGCGGCGCCGGAGATGGTGCCGTACAGCGCGGACAGGATGCCGTCCAGCGTCTTCAGCTCGGGCGCGATGGCCTGGGCGGCGCTGTCGTCGGCCGGCGCGGCTGCGGTTGCCGGCGCGGCTGCGGTTGCCGGCGCGGCGGCGGCGCCGGTTTCCCCGGCCGTGGCTGCCGCGCAGCACAGCGCACCGGCCATCAAAACGCACATCAAGCTGGCTTTGGCTGGCTGTTTCATGGTCTGTTCTCCCCGATTTTCATGGTGCCATCATCGGCGATTTCCGCCTTGCTGTCACGCCCGCGGCGGCCCGGAATCGGTGGGAAGGCCCAACCTTGTTTATAATCGTCGCTAATCCGCACGCCCACCCTCTTATAAAAATCATGACTGATCAATTCTCCAAGAAGGGCGAAGCCTGGTCCGCTCGCTTCTCCGAACCGGTTTCCGACCTCGTCAAACGCTATACCGCCTCTGTATTTTTTGACAACCGCCTGGCGAAAGCCGACATCGAAGGCTCGCTGGCGCACGCCGGCATGCTGGCCGCGCAAAAGATCATCACGGCGGCCGACCTGGCCGACATCCAGCGCGGCATGGCGCAGATCAGCCAGGAAATCGAAGCGGGCAAGTTTGAATGGCTGCTGGACCTGGAAGACGTCCACCTGAACATCGAGAAGCGCCTGACCGAGCTGGTAGGCGACGCCGGCAAGCGCCTGCACACCGGCCGTTCGCGCAACGACCAGGTGGCCACCGATATCCGCCTGTACGTGCGCTCGGCTATCGACGACGTGACCGCCCTGCTGAACCAGCTGCGCGGCGCACTGACCGACCTGGCCGAAAAACACGCCGACACCATCCTGCCGGGCTTCACCCACATGCAGGTGGCGCAGCCGATCACCTTCGGCCACCACATGCTGGCCTACGTTGAAATGTTCGGCCGCGATGCCGAACGCATGGCCGACTGCCGCAAGCGCGTAAACCGCCTGCCGCTGGGCGCCGCCGCGCTGGCCGGCACCACCTTCCCGATCGACCGCCTGCAAGTGGCCAAGACGCTGGGCTTCGACGACGTGTGCCACAACTCGCTGGACGCCGTGTCGGACCGCGACTTCGCCATCGAATTCACCGCCGCCGCCTCGCTGATCATGACGCACGTCTCGCGCATGTCCGAAGAGCTGATCATCTGGATGAGTCCACGCGTGGGCTTCATCGACATCGCGGACCGCTTCTGCACCGGCTCGTCCATCATGCCGCAGAAGAAAAACCCGGACGTGCCCGAACTGGCGCGCGGCAAGACCGGCCGCGTGTACGGCCACCTGATGGGCCTGTTGACCCTGATGAAAGGCCAGCCGCTGGCCTACAACAAGGACAACCAGGAAGACAAGGAACCGCTGTTCGACACCGTGGACACGCTGATGGACACGCTGCGCATCTTCGCCGACATGGCCGGCGGCATTACCGTCAAGCCGGAAGCGATGCGCGCGGCGGCCCTGCAAGGCTACGCCACCGCCACCGACCTGGCCGACTACCTGGTGAAGAAAGGCCTGCCGTTCCGCGACGCGCACGAAGCCGTGGCGCATGCGGTGCGCGCCTGCGTGGACCTGGGTATCGATCTGTCGGAAATGTCGCTGGAGCAGCTGCAAGCGTTCTCCAAGCTGATCGAGCAGGACATCTTCCAGGTGCTGACGCTGGAAGGCTCCGTGGCCGCGCGCGACCATGTGGGCGGCACCGCGCCGAACCAGGTGCGCAAAGCCATCGCCCGCGTGCGCGGACAGCTGGCGGGGTAAGCGCCCGTCACGGCGGGTTAGCACGCAGTGCGTAACCCGCCAAGCGCCGCCATCACTGCGCCACCAGGCGCGACAGCACCGCAATCGCAGCGCCGGTCTGGCGCTGCTCCAGCAGTATCGTCAGCTCGGTGTGGGTGCAGATCATGTTCACCAGATTGATCTTGTCCCACGCCAGCTTCTTCAGGATGCCGTGGTAGATGCCCGGCATGTTGAACGTCTCCGGGTCCAGGTGCAAGGTCACCGCGTTCAGGTTCTCCAGCCGCGCCAACTGGCGCTCCGTGACGAACACTTCGTCGATCACGCTGGTGAGCGGCCGGCTGCACACCACCATCACCTCGTGAATGCCGCGCGTGACCGACACGAACGCGCCCTGCTGCGGCGCGGCCATGGCCAGCAGCTGGCGGTGGCACTCATAGGTATTCTCCGAATAGCGGAAGGTGTACATGGTCAGGTCGGTGCGGGTGGTCAGCTCGCCCGTCTTGCGCGCCAGCGACAGCTCGCCGTGCGCGGCCGCCTCCTGCTGCGGCAGGCGCTCGGCCACGCGCCGCAGCGCCATCACCACGGCCGCCTGCCCGACCGGCTTCCACAGGTCCGTTTCCAGCTGCGGCTGCAGCTGCCGCGCCAGTTCCGACAGGTTGATCAATCCGCGCCCCAGGCCTTCGGTAAGGAAGGGCGATTCCATGACGATCCGCTCAACTTTGGTAGATATAGAGAGCATAGTAAACAAAGAAAAAAGCTGTCCCTGCGAACCTGGCCACGGGTGGGCGAAGGCGCGCGATGGCACCGCGGAAGCCGGGTTGCGGCGGGCAGTGTACGGATGTGCTGGGGGCGGCGGCGTGGCCCGGCTTGGCCCTATGAAGGCTGGGGTGGCGCTGTGCGTGTGGTCATGTTCTCGTTCCCTGTAGTTCCCGGTGCGCGTCGTTTTTGTGGGTCAGGCCCTGCGCTTTGTGCTTCTAGTGTAGATCGCAACATTAAGAAATTGCAACCCGAGCGTGCTGAAGAATTGGGCAATGTGTCGCGTACGGCACGAAAATAGAGTGTTACGTCTATTCCGTTGCGCGTAACACACAGTATCGTCCTGAAACCCACCTATCGTGCGCCACTGCCGGCGTTTTTGTAGCCTATCCCCGGCGCGGGGCAAGGGCAATTTTGTCTCATTTTTAACATTTCCCGTCCTTGCGACTCATTTTCCAAGTTTTTTGACTTGCCGCCTCGGCAAGGAATAGTGTCGCTGCGCTGGCCCGCCAAAAGCACTGCCAGAACACTAACGCACACCTTGGAGAGAAGATGAATCTACGTAAGAACATGCTTGCCGCATCCATCGCCGCCCTGCCGATGATGCTCGCCGCCCAGGCCTACGCGGCCGGTCCGCAAATGATGGCTGCGCCAGTGGCGCAGGCCTCTCCACAAGAGAGCGCCGGCCTGGCAGCCAAACTGGCCAAGCGCCCCAGCTCGGCCGGCCTGGGCATGCAGCACGGCTTCGCCATCGGCGCCCAGCACCCCGGCGTGGCCGGCACCAAGATCACGCGCGCCCAGCACACCTTCAACGGCCTGCGCGTGTTCGGTTCCGAATCCGTGGTCGTCACCGACGCGGCCGACAACATCGTCAGCGAATCCGTGTCCGACCGCCGCGCCGGCCTGAACGCGCCGCGCGGCGTGGCCGCCAACGGCAGCCGCACCGGCGCGCCGGACCTGGCGCCGGCGCTGAGCAGCGCCGACGCCATCGCCGCCGTGGTCAAGAGCGTGGCGCCGAACGGCGTGCACCGCTGGGCGCCGCAAGCCGAACTGCTGATCTACCCGGTAATGAAATCGGTGCGCGTGGCCTCGGCCCTGAACAAGGCCGAATCGGCGCTGAACGCGACCGACCTGGAAGAGGTGGTGGACCGCTACGAGCTGGCCTACCTGGTGAAAACCCGCATGGCCGACAGCCGCAAGCGCGTGCTGTACCACGACACCGTGGTCAACGCCAAGACCGGCGCCGTGATCGCCCAGTGGGAAGCGCTGCAGACCGTGGTCGGCACCGGCAACAGCCAGTACAACGGCGCCGTGCCGATCAACACCACGCTGTCGGGCAGCACCTACCAGATGAAGGACGCCACGCGCGGCGTGGGCGGCAGCTTCGGCGGCATGGCCATCACCAACGCCAACCACGCGCCGGAATCGAATCCCACCCCGGGCACCATCTACACCAACAGCAGCAACACCTGGGGCGACGGCCAGCAGTACATCAGCGGCGGCAGCACCACCAACGCCAACGGCCAGACCGCGGCCGTTAACGCGATGTGGGGCCTGATGAACACCTACGACACCATGAAGAACACCATGGGCTGGCAGTCGCTGGACGGTAACAACACCGCCACCTACATCGCCGTCCACGTCGACAACAACTACGACAACGCCTTCTTCGACCCGAACTGCAAATGCATGTATATCGGCGACGGCGACACGTCCTTCAACAACCTGGGCTCGATCGACGTGATCGGCCACGAGATGGGCCACGGCGTGATCGACGCCACCTCCAACCTGACCTACGCGGGCGAGTCGGGCGGGCTGAATGAGTCGGGCGCCGACATTGCCGGCGAAATGACCGAAGCCTACGCCCGCGCAGGCGGCACCGGCAGCGTGATCCCGGCCACCGGCAACGACTGGGTGATGGGCAAAGAAATCTCGAAGAGCGGCCAGCCGCTGCGCTGGATGTACAAGCCGAGCAAGGACGGCAGCAGCCCGAACGCGTGGAGCAGCACGCTGAAGAACCTGAACGTGCACTACAGCAGCGGCCCGAACAACCGCATGTTCTACTTCCTGTCGCAAGGCTCGAACTCC
The DNA here is from genome assembly GCF_042693265.1 of Pseudoduganella sp. UC29_71. Taxonomy (NCBI): domain Bacteria; kingdom Pseudomonadati; phylum Pseudomonadota; class Betaproteobacteria; order Burkholderiales; family Oxalobacteraceae; genus Pseudoduganella; species Pseudoduganella sp. UC29_71. The sequence continues at coordinate 5,168,680 of NZ_CP170549.1, forward strand.
ACCTCCAGCAGCGACTACTACAGCTCCTACCTGACCAAGCAGCCGCTGGCCATGACCGGCATCGGCAACGACAAGGCCTACCGCATCTGGTTCAAGGCCGTGACCACCAAGTTCACCTCGTCCACCAACTACGCCGACGCGCGCACCAAGATGATCACGGCGGCCGAGGAACTGTACGGCGTGGGCAGCAAGGAAGCGACCGCCGTCAAGCGCGCCTACGCGGCCATCAACGTCGGCCTGGACGTGGACGAAGTGGCCGGCGGCGGCGTCACCATTGGCACCCAGCCGGGCAGCATCACGGTCGCCCCGGGCGCCACCGCGTCGTTCTCCGTGAGCGCCAGCGGCGGCACCGCGCCGTACGTGTACAAGTGGTACCGCAACAACGCGCTGATCTCCGGCGCCACTTCGCCGACCTACTCGTTCACCGCGCAAAGCACCGACAACGGCGCCGTGTTCAAGGCCACCGTGACCGATTCCTCGTCGCCGGCAGTGACGGCCACGTCGAGCAACGCCACGCTGACCGTATCTACCACGGGCGGCGTCGAACGCGTGACCAACGGCGGCTTCGAGTCCAGCACCACCGGCTGGGCGGGCACCACCGGCGTGATCGGCTCCTTCAGCGGCCAGACTGCGTTCGAAGGCACCCGCTTCGCCTGGCTGGGCGGCAACGGCACCACCGCCACCGAAACGCTGACGCAAGCCGTGGCAATCCCATCGACCGCCACCGCGGCCACGCTGAACTTCGCGCTGCACATCGACACCGCTGAAACGACCACCACCACCGCCTACGACAAGCTGACGGTGACGGTGAAAAACAGCAGCGGCGCGGTGCTCGGCACGCTGGCCACTTACTCCAACCTGAACAAGGCCACCGGCTACCAGACCCGCACCTTCAACCTGCTGCCGTACAAAGGCCAGACGGTGACGCTGTCGTTCGCCATGACCGAAGACTCGTCGGCCCAGACCTCGTTCGTGCTGGACAAGGTCAGCCTGGTCACCCAGTAAGCGCAGCACCCCAGCCAGGCTGAGCCGCATTCGGGGTCTGACCCCGAATGCGGCTCAGCTCGGCTTTTTTCAAGTACCTGCGGGAAAGATAGTGAAGGGCGGTAATGCAGTTCCAGATACAGGTGCAGCGCGCCGCCGGCGCCGCTGGCCGACAGACCATCGCAATAGACGCATCAAGCGAATCGGAAGCGGTACGCCTCGCGCTGCGCCAGGGCTGGCGCGTGCTGGCCGTGGGCGGCACGCAGGCCGCCGGGGCTGCGTCGCCGCCGCCCTCCTCGCGCGCGCAGCCATTCCCGCTGCTGCAATTCAGCCAGGAGCTGCTCGCCCTGCTGGAGGCGGGCCTGAACCTGAGCGAAGCCATCGCCACCCTGTATAACAAGGAGGCGCGCGGCAGCGCCAAGGCCACGCTGGCCGGCATCCGGCTCGCGCTGCAGCAGGGCAAAAGCTTTTCCGACACGCTGGCCGGTTTTCCGGCCATCTTCCCCGATATTTATGTCTCCACCGTGCACGTGGCCGAACGTTCCGGCAACCTGCCGGAGGCGCTGGCGCGCTATGTGGCCTACCAGTTGCAGTTCGACGCCATCCGCAAGAAGCTGGTCTCGGCCGCCATCTACCCGGTGATGCTGCTGTGCGTGGGGACGCTGGTCACGCTGTTCCTGCTCGGCTACGTGGTGCCGAAGTTCAGCGTGGTGTACGAAAGTTCCGGCCGCGAGATCCCGTGGATGTCGCAGATGCTGCTGGCCTTCGGCCGCCAGCTGGCCGCCCATCCCTGGCTGTGCCTGGGCGCGCTGCTGGGCGCGGCCGGCGGCGCCGTGTTCGCCGCCACCAACACCGCCGCGCGCGGCGCCCTGCTGCTGCAGGTGCTGCGCCTGCCGCTGCTGGCCGCCAAGGCCGCCGAATTCCGCCTGGCGCGCTTCTACCGCGCCCTCAGCCTGCTGCTGCACGCGGGCATCCCGCTACCGAAAGCGCTGGCCATGGTGTCGGCCATGCTTCTGCCGGAGCAGCAGCATGCCCTGGCGCAGGCGCGCCGCGCCGTGCAGGAAGGGCAGCCCTTTTCCACCGCGCTGGAGCGGCAGGGACTGGCCACGCCGGTGGCGCAGTCGCTGCTCAAGGTGGGCGAGAACACCGGCCGCCTGGGCGACATGCTGGAGCGCTCGGCTAAGTTCCACGACGAGGAATTCGCGCGCTGGGTGGACTGGGCCTCGCGCCTGCTGGAGCCGCTGCTGATGACGCTGATCGGCGTGGTGATCGGCGGCGTGGTGGTGCTGATGTATATGCCGATCTTTGAACTCGCAGGGAGCCTGACATGAACGCACGCGCACCGTCGCCGCCGGCCGTCACGCCCGAGCTGCTGCGCACAGCCTGCGCCGCCGCGCAGTCCCAGGGCCGGCCGCAGCTGGCAGTGCTGGAAGAGATGGCAGGCCTGGCGCCGGACGAATTCACGCGCCAGCTGGCGGCGCTGTTCTGCTATCCGGCCTGGCCCATGGCCGGCCTGCAGGCGGCCAAGCCGGCCTACTCGCTGCTGCCCTACACCGACTGCGCACAGCGCGAATGCGTGCTGATGGAAGGCGCCGCGGCGCCGGTGCTGGTGATCGCCAATCCCTTCGCGGACGACGTGCTGCAATGGGCGGCCTACTCGGTGGACGCCGCCTTCACGGTGGTGCTGGCGCACCCGGACGACCTGGCCGCTTACCTGGCGCAGCAGGAATCCGTGCAGCAGGCCATGGCCGGCATGAGCGAGGACGCCGCCGGCGACGCGGACCTGGACCAGACCATCGAGGACATCTCGCTGATCCGCATCAGCGAGGACAGCAGCCCGGTGGTCAAGCTGGTCAACTCCACCATCTACGATGCGCTCAAGTTCCAGGCCAGCGACATTCACCTGGAATGCGACGTGGCCAGCCTGGTCATCAAGTACCGCGTGGACGGGGTGCTGGTGCAGGCCGGCCAGGTGCAGGGCCTGCAGATGGCCGAGCAGATCATCTCGCGCATCAAGGTGCTGGCGGACCTGGACATCGCCGAGCGCCGCGTGCCGCAGGACGGCCGCTTCAAGGTGCGCGTGAAGGGCAGCGAGATCGACTTCCGCGTCTCCATCATGCCGAATATCTTCGGCGAGGACGCGGTGCTGCGCCTGCTGGACCGGCGCGCGCTGACCGCCGCCGCAGCGGCGCTGCGCCTGGAGAGCCTGGGCCTGAACGCGGACGCCATCGTGCAGATCCGCCGGCTGGCAGCCAAGCCGCACGGCATGCTGCTGGTGACCGGCCCCACCGGCTCGGGCAAGACCACCACGCTGTATGCAGCCATCACCGAGATCAACACGGGGCGCGACAAGATCGTCACCATCGAGGACCCGGTGGAATACCGGCTGCCGCGCGTGCTGCAGATCCCCGTCAACGAGAAGAAGGGCCTGACCTTCGCGCGCGGCCTGCGTTCCATCTTGCGGCACGACCCGGACAAGATCCTGATCGGCGAAATCCGCGACGATGAAACCGCGCAGATCGCGGTGCAGGCGTCGCTGACGGGCCACCTGGTGTTCACCACCGTGCACGCCAACAATGTGTTCGACGTGGTGGGCCGATTCCTGCACATGGGCGTGGATCCGTACAGCTTTGCGGCGGCGCTGAACGGCATCGTGGCCCAGCGCCTGCTGCGCCTGAACTGCGAGCACTGCGCGGTGGACGTGCCGCCCGACCCGCAGGACCTGCGCGACAGCGGCCTCACCGAGCAGGCGGTGCAGGGATGGCGCTTCAGGGCCGGCGCCGGCTGCGGCCATTGCCGGGGTACCGGCTACAAAGGCCGCAAGGCCGTGGCCGAGGTGCTGATGCTGAACGACGCCATGCGCGAAATGATCTGCACCCGCGCGCCGGTCAGCCGCATGAAGGAAGAAGCCGCACAGAACGGATTCCGGCTGGCGCGCGTAGCCGCGCTGGAACTGGTGCGGCTGGGGGAAACCACGCTGACGGAGCTCAATCGTGTCACTTATTAAATACTTCGCCGCGCTGCTGCCCGCGCGCCGCACGCTGCATGTCCATCTCGCGCCGCAAAGCCTGCTGGCCGTGGTGCGCCATGGCGGCCGCATCGTGGAGGGGGGCGCGCTGCACATCGCTTTCGCCAATCCAGCCGGACAATGGCAAGCTCCTCTCGCCGCCCTGCGCGCGCTGCTCGCCCAGCCCGACTGCGCCTACGCGTCCGACACGCTGGCCGCTGCCGGAAACGATGCGCATTGTGCAGCGCCCGCGCATGCGGCCGACCGGATGCCGCTTGCCGCACCGGCCGCCGAATACGGCGTCGCCGTCCGCGCGGCGCTGGCGGAGCACTCGCCGCTGCACGTCAGCCTGTCCGGCCGCTGGTGCCAGATGCTGGTGGCGCCATGGAGCGATGCGCTGCTGTCCGAACGCGGCGCCGCACACTTGCTGGAAATGCAGCTTGCCGCCGTCTACGGCGACGCCGCACGCGGCTGGACCGTCAAAGGCGACGACGCGCCGTACGGCCAGCCGCGCCTTGTCTGCGGCATCACTACCGGATTGCTAGATGCGCTGCACGCACTGGCCGCCGAACACGGCACGCGCTGCGCCGCCATCGAGCCGCTGGCCAGCACGGTCTGCGCATCGCTCGCCGCGAACAGGCCCGACGCCATCGCCATCATTGAACCGTGGCGCATCACCATGGCCGCGCTGGCGAAAGGCCGCATCAGCGCCGTGCAGTCGCAACCATGCAGCCCGGCGTGGCACGCCGAACTCGCGTTAGCCTGGCAGCGCTGGAGCCTGCGCGCTCCCGAACTGGCGGCCGTCACAGACGTCGCGGTAATCGACCTGAGCGGCCAGCCCGCAGGGCTCGCGGCAGCACATCTCCCAGCGCTATTCTGGCTGGCCGCTTCGCCGTTCGGCGGTGGCGCCGGCCTGCCGCCCGCCGCCCGTGCCAGGACCGGCCCCGGTGGCAAGCTGCCACTATCAATCGTCCCCGCAGCCAAAACGAGCGGCGGTGCGAAGGAGGCCGCATGACGGTCACGCGCGTCTCCTTCGTCCCAGCAGCGCCGCCGCTGAACGGCTGGCGCCTGGCGCTGCTCGCTGCGGGCCTCATCGCCCTGCTCCCGTCTTCCATGCGCTGGCTGCAGCAGGCAAACGAAGTCCGGCGCCTGGAGACGCAACTGGCCAAGGCGCAGCCGCGCCGCGCGCCCCAGCCGGCGCTCACGCCCACCCAGCAGCGCGAACAGGACCAGCAGACCAAGGCTGCCGCCGAAGCCGTGCGCCAGCTCAACCTGCCCGTGGCGCGCCTGCTGAAAACCCTGCAAGCGCCCGCCGACCTGCACGTCGCCCTGCTCGGCCTCGACCTGAACGGCCAGCCCGCGCAAGACGCGGACGCCGCCCATGTTCCCTCCGGCTCCCTCAAGATCGCCGCCGAAGCGGAAACCGCGCAAGACATGCTGAGCTACCTGGCCTTCCTGAACCAGCAGCAGATGTTCCGCTCCGTCTACCTGGTCAAGCACGAGATGGCCGGCGGCGCGGCTGACCAGTCATACCGATTCCAGCTGGAGGCCCAATGGCGGCAATGAAATCCGGCGCCGCGCTGCAACGCATGCTGCCCGCCACGGCAGGCCCGCGCCTGGCCTGGGAATGCAAACGCCTGTGGCGCAAGACCGGCCGCGCCGCTCGCGCGGGCGCCGTCGCCCTCGCGGCCGCCCTGCTGGCGCAATGGCACACCACCGGCATGCACGAACGCGAACTGGCCCTGCGCCAGCAGCTCGCCGCAGCCACACGCGTCGCGACACAGCCGCAAGCGCCCATCCCCACGGCAGCCGACGGCCTGAGCGCTTTCTACGCCTACCTGCCCGCGCACGACGCCATCCCCGCGCAGCTGCAAACGCTGGTCGACATCGCCGGGAAGCACAAGGTGCCGCTGGCCAAAGCTGAGTACAAAGCCCAGTCCGAGCCGCGCGCAGGCTTCATGCACTACCAGGTGACCCTTCCCGTAAAGGCCGGATACGCAAGCGTGCAAGCCTTCATGCTGGAAGCGCTGCAAGCCATGCCCACGCTCACGCTGGACAGCGTGGCATTCAAGCGCGAGCGCGCCGACAGCGGCGAAACCGAAGCCCGCATCCAGTTCGTGCTGCTGGTGCGCAAGGCGGAGGACGCGCGATGAGGAAGCTGATACTGGGCGGCGCCGCCGCAACCCTGCTCGCCGCGTGGTTTGCGCCGGACGACGAAGGCATGATCGTCGCCCCCGCCGCCGCCACGCCGCGCCCGGCCTACGACGCTACCGCCACCGCCAACAACGCCGTCATTGCGGCCCAAATCGCCGCCGCCAAGGTCGCAGCTAGCGCCGCCATTGCGATCGAGCTGCAAATCCAGCGCCGCGTGGCCGACGAAGACCCGGGCAACCTGTTCTCCAGCACCGGCTGGCAAGCCCCTTCCCCGCTCAAGCCCGCCGCCGCCCGCGCCCAGCAAGACCAGCAGGGCCAGCAAACCGGCTCCGGCGCAGCCGCAGGCGCCTCGGCGGGTGGTCCGCCTCCGCTGCCGTTCCAGTTCATGGGCCGCTTCATCGACGACGGCAAGACTGCCTACTTCCTGCAAGTGGAAGACCGCAACGTCGTCGCCCGCGTGGGCGAAAAACTCGGCGACAACTACCAGCTCGACGCCGCCGCGAACGGCACGCTGACCTTCACCTATCTGCCGCTCAACCTGAAACAAACCTTAGCCGTAGGGGACACGAATTGAACCACTCCGCCGCCAAACGCCTGCACATCCTGGCGCTAAGCGTGCTGCTCGCCGCCTGCGCCAGCAGCCAGACCTACAACGAAGGCAACGCGCTGCTGGATGCAGGCCAGACCGAACAAGGCCTGGCCAGGCTCGAAGAGGCCGTGCGCGAAGATCCCCACAACGCCCAATACCGCATCACGCTCCTGAGCCGCAAGACCGGCCTGGTCAACAGCCTGAACGCCCGCGCCGACGCCCAGCGCGCGCAAGGCGGGGACGCCGCCGCCGCGCAGGCGGACAGCCTGTACCAGCAGGCGCTCGGCATCGATCCCAACAACGCCATCGCGCGCCAGGGCCAGGCTGCGCTGGCGCAGGAGCGCCGCTACCGCCAAACCGTGGCTGAAGCCGAGGCGCTGACCCGGCGCGGCGGCGACGCCAGCCTGGCAGCGGCGATGGAACTGCTGCGCCCCGTGCTGCAGGAGCGCCCCGACCAGCGCGACGCCCTGCGCCTCAAGGCCCGCATCGCCGGCGAACAAGGCCGCCAGAAGCCCGCCGGCCGCCTGGCCGCCGCCTACCGCAAGCCGGTCACGCTGGAATTCCGCGACGCCCCGCTGCGCTCCGTGTTCGACTTTATCGGCAAGGTCTCCGGCCTGAACTTCGCCTTCGACAAGGAAGTCGATCCCGGCCTGCGCGCCACCATCTCCGTGCGCGACGCCAGCATCGAGGAGGCCATTTCCATGCTGCTCGGCGCCAACCAGCTCGAACAAAGCGTCACCGGCGACCGCTCCATCACCATCTATCCCAACACCGCGCAGAAGGTGAAGGACTACCAGCAACTGGTGGTGCGCACCTTCTTCATCACCAACGCGGACGTGAAGCAGGTGGCCTTCACGCTGAAAACCTTGCTCAAGGCGCGCGACATCGTGACCGACGAACGGGTGGGCATCATCATCATGCGCGACACGCCGGAGCTGATCCGCATGGCCGAGCGCATCATCGCCGTGCAGGACGTGGCCGATCCGGAAGTGGTGCTGGAAGTGGAAGTACTGGAGGTGAAGCGCACCCGCCTGCAGGAGCTGGGCGTGCGCTGGCCTGAACAGGCCAAGCTCAGTGTCGGCAGCGCGGCCAGCAGCGTAGGCGGCTTGAAACTGGCCGACCTGCGCCGCGTGAGCAGCGAGACCACCAACCTGGAACTGGGCTCGGTAGTCATCAACGCGCTCAAGACGGACACCGACAGCAACATCCTCGCCAACCCGCGCATCCGCGTGCGCAACAAGGACAAGGCCAAGGTGCTGATCGGCGACCGGGTGCCGGTCATCACGGTCACCACCAACAACGGCGTCAGTTCGGACAGCGTGAACTACATCGACGTGGGCCTGAAGCTGGACGTGGAGCCGAACGTCTACCTGGACGACGAGGTGGCCATCAAGGTCAACCTGGAAGTGAGCAATGTGGTGAAGGACGTGACCAGCAAGTCCGGCACGCAGGCTTACCAGATCGGCACGCGCAGCGCCTCCACCGTGCTGCGCCTGCGCGACGGTGAGACGCAAATGCTGGCGGGGCTGATCAGCGACGAAGACCGCAGCACCGGCAACAAGGTGCCCGGCATCGGCGAACTGCCCATGCTGAACCGCCTGTTCGGCAGCCAGAAGGACGACCGATCTCGCAGCGAGATCGTGCTGTCCATTACGCCGCGCCTGGTGCGCGCGATCCGCAGGCCGGAGCTGAGCGAGGCCGAGTTCCTGTCGGGGACCGAGTCCAATATCGGCGGGCGCGGTCCGATGGGCGGCGGCGATGGCGGCGCAGGCAGCGCACAGGCAGCGCTGCCTGCGCCGTCAGAACCCGCCCCGCCGCCGCCGCGCAACTCCCCCATGACAGGCGCCGACGACAACCAGGGCAGCGCCTTTGCCCAGCCATCCAGCTCGGCCAAACCCGAGCCGGCGGGGCCGGTGCCGAACGTCCCTAAAAAGGGCCAATAGATGCAAGCCCGCGCACCGCGCGCCGCCCAGCGCGGCTTTACCTTCATCGAACTGATGATCACGCTCGCCATCATGGCCACGCTGGCCGCCGTGGCGGTGCCCATGGTGCAAGTGGGCGTGCAGCGCGAACGCGAGCACCAGCTGCGCGCCGCCCTGCTGGAAATCCGCGAGGCCATCGACGCGTACAAGCGCGCCGCCGACAACGGCAGCATCAAGCTGAACATCGGCGACTCCGGCTTTCCCAAAAAACTCGAAGAGCTGGTGGACGGCGTGCCCGACCAGCGCAGCCCGCGCAAGCAGAACATCTACTTCCTGCGCCGCCTGCCGCGCGACCCGTTCGCGCCGGCCAGCGTCTCCAGCGCCGCCGCCACCTGGAACAAGCGCGCCTACAACTCGCCGCCCGACAATCCCACCGAAGGCGAGGACGTATTCGACATCTCCTCTCGTTCGGACAAGCTTGGCCTGAACGGCATCCCCCTCAAGACATGGTAACGACGATGCGCACGCGAGGCTTCACGCTGATCGAACTGCTGGTGGTCCTGGCCATCATTTCCCTGCTGCTGACGGTGGCGCTGCCGCGCTATTTCGGCTCGGTGGAGAAATCCAAGGAAGTGGCGCTCAAGGAAAACCTGAAGGTGCTGCGCATCAGTATCGACAAATTCTACGGCGACAAAGGCGAATACCCGGCCGGCCTGGCCGACCTCGTGACGCACCGCTACTTCAACAAGGTTCCGGTCGATCCCATCACCGAATCGGCCAGCACCTGGCAACTGGTCACGCCGCAGGACCGCGAAAAGTCCGGCGTTGCCGACGTGCGCAGCGGTGCCAAGGGCAGCACGCGCGACGGCATCCCCTACGGGCAGCTATGAGCAGGCAGCACGGCTTCGCCTACCTCTGGAACCTGATGCTGGTGGCCTTCATGGGTGTGGGCCTGGCCATTGCATCGGAGACCTACGCCACGGCGGCGCGGCGCGACAAGGAAGCGCAGCTGCTGTTCATCGGCCACGAGTTCCGCCAGGCTCTGAGCCGCTACCACGAAGCGCAGGGCGCGGGCGGCGCGGCCCAGTACCCGCTTACACTGGAAGAACTGCTGAAAGATCCGCGCTACCCCGGCGCCAAACGCCACCTGCGCCGCCTGTACAAAGACCCCATCACCGGCAAGGCAGAATGGGGACTGCTGCGCCAGCAGGGCCGCATCGTGGGCGTGTATTCGCTGTCCGAACAGATGCCCATCAAGCAGGGCGGCTTCCGCGACGAGGACAAAAACCTGAACCGCAAGCCGCGCTACGCCGACTGGCTGTTCACCTATCCGGCCGACCTGTTCACGGTCGCGCCGCCGCCCAAAACTGATATCATCCCCGCCATCACTTCTGGAGGACGGTAGTATGACAATGAGCATGAGCATAGGCGTAGGCGGCAAAACCGCGGAACAAGCACTGGCGACCCTGTCCGACATGACGGCGGGCGCCATCCCTATCGGCAAGGAAGAACACCTGCAGCGCATCGCCAAGGCCCAGGCCTATATGCGCGAACAAGGCATCGCCGCCATCTACATCAACGCGGGCGCCAACCTGCTCTACTTTACCGGCACGCGCTGGCACGCCAGCGAACGCATGGTGGGCGCCATCCTGCCCGCGCAAGGGGCGCTGGAGTACATCGCCCCCGCCTTCGAGGAAAGCACGCTGCTGGACTTCATGCTGGTGGAAGGCAAAGTGAACGGCTGGCACGAACACGAAAGCCCCTACCAGCTGTTCGTGGACACGCTGGGCCGCATGGGCATCGCCGCCAATGCAGCGCAGCCGCCGCGCGTGGGCATCTGCGAAAGCGCCGCCTTCTTCATCTACGACGGCATCCGCCCGCTGGCCGTCGGCTACGCGCTGGAGAATGCGCGTCCCGTGACGGCACACTGCCGCACCCGCAAATCCGCCGCCGAAATCGCGCTGATGCAGCGTGTGAAAGACATGACGCTGGCCGTGCACGTGGCCACCGCCAGCATGCTGCATGAAGGGATCACCACGACCGAGGTGGAACAGTTCATCGCCGCCGCGCACCGCAAGGTAGGTGCGCCCGGCTCCTACTTCGTCATCGTGCTGTTCGGCGAAGCCACCGCCTACCCGCATGGCGTGAGCTACGTGCAGACCTTGAAGCAGGGCGACACGGTGCTGATCGACACCGGCTGCAAGCTGCACAACTACATCTCCGACATCACGCGCACCTATGTGTACGGCGCGCCGAGCGAGCGCCAGCGCAGCGTGTGGAACAGCGAGAAGAAGGCGCAGGCCGCCGCGTTCAGTGCCGCCCAGCTGGGTGTGCCGTGCGAGCAGGTGGACCAGGCCGCGCGGCGCTCACTGGAAGCGGACGGCTACGGCCCCGGCTACAAGCTGCCCGGCCTGCCGCACCGCACCGGCCACGGCATCGGCCTGGACATCCACGAATGGCCCTACCTGGTGGGCGGCGACACCACGCCGCTGGCGCCAGGCATGTGCTTCTCGAACGAGCCGATGATCTGCATCCCCGGCGAATTCGGCGTGCGCCACGAAGACCATTTCTACATGACCGAGTCCGGCCCGAAATGGTTCACCGAGCCAGCCCACAGCATCGACGATCCGTTCGGCTTGAACAAGACGAAGTGAGGTCAGGAGGGGCGCAGCCCCCTCCTCGCCATGCCCTTTTACTGGTGCTTGGACACCAGCGTCAGGATGTCGTAGCTGGCCACCAGTTCGTCGTTCTGGTTGGTCACCTGCACGTCCCACGCCACCACGCCCTGGCCGACGCCTTTGTCGTCGGTGCGGTTGCGGTCCACTTTGCGCTTGCAGGTCAGGCGCGCGCGGATGGTGTCGCCGATGGCGACCGGGGTGATGAAGCGCAGGTTGTCCAGGCCGTAGTTGGCCAGCACCGGACCCGGTGCGGGCGAGACGAACAGGCCGGCGGCCGCCGACAGCACGAAGTAGCCGTGCGCGATGCGCTTGCCGAATTGCGTGTCCTTCGCAGCGATGTCGTCGAAGTGCATGTAGAAGTAGTCGCCCGAGACGCCGCCGAAGTTGACGATATCCGCTTCGCTCACGGTGCGGCGATGCGTCAGCAGCGAGTCGCCGATTTTCAGGTCTTCGAAGTGGCGGCGGAACGGGTGCACTTCGCTTTCATTCACGGCCGCGCCGCGCACATACTCTCCCGTCACGGCGGCCAGCATGGTCGGCGAGCCTTGCACGGCTGCACGCTGCAGGAAGTGGCGCACCGCGCGGATGCCGCCCAGTTCTTCGCCGCCGCCTGCGCGGCCCGGGCCGCCGTGCTTGAGCTGCGGCAGCGGCGAGCCGTGGCCGGTGGAGTCCACCGACGACTCGCGCTCCAGGATGTGCACGCGGCCGTGCGAGGCGGCGGCGATCGGCACCGCGTAGGCTGCCGTCTTCGGGTCTTTCGTCACCAGCGTGCTCACCAGGCTGCCCTTGCCGCGCGCGGCCAGTTCCAGCGCCTCGTCGATGCCGTCGTAGGTCATCATGGTGCTGACCGGGCCGAAGGCTTCAACGTCGTGCACCGCGTCGTTGCTGCCGGCGTTGCGGCACAGGACCAGCGTGGGCGAGAAGAACGCGCCTTCGGCCACGCCTTCGCCCACCAGCTTGTAGCCGTCCTTTTCGCCGAACACGATCTCGTTGCCCGCCGCGAGCAGCGCCAGGCGTTCGCCCACGTCGCGCTGCTGGTCTTTCGAGGCCAGCGCGCCCATGCGCACGCCCTCCACCGACGGGTCGCCGATGGTCACTTTCGCGAGCCGCTCGCGCAGGCGTGCGGCCACCGCGTCCACGCGGTCCTTCGGCACGATGATGCGGCGGATGGCGGTGCACTTCTGGCCGGCCTTGCCGGTCATCTCGCGCGCCACTTCCTTCACGAACAGGTCGAACTCGGGGTCGTCCGGCGTCACGTCCGGCGCCAGGATGGCGCAGTTGAGCGAATCCGCCTCGGCGGTAAACGGCACCGAGTTGGCGATCAGGTTGCGGTTGGTGCGCAGCTTGGCGGCCGTGTCGGCGGAACCGGTGAAGGTCACCACGTCGGCGCCGCCCAGGCGGTCCAGCAGGTCGCCGGTGCTGCCGATTACCAGCTGCAGCGCGCCTTCCGGCAGCAGGCCCGATTCATGCGCCATGCGCACCACCGCTTCGGTCAGGTAGCTGGTGGCGGTGGCGGGCTTGCCGATGCAGGGCATGGCGGCCAGGAAGCTGGGCGCGAATTTCTCCAGCAGGCCCCAGATCGGGAAGTTGAAGGCGTTGATGTGCACCGCCAGGCCGCCGCGCGGCACCAGGATGTGGGTGCCGGCGAAGCCGCCGCGCTTGCCCAGCGCCATGGCCGGGCCTTCGTGCAGCACGTTGGACGACGGCAGCTCTCGGCTGCCCATGCTGGCGTAGGCGAACAGGGTCCCGATGCCGCCCTCCACGTCCACCCAGCTGTCGGCGCGGGTGGCGCCGGTGAGGTGCGAAATCTTGTACAGCTCTTCCTTGCGCTCCATCAGGTACAAGGCCAGCGCCTTCAGGCGCGCTGCGCGCTGCTGGAAGTCCAGCTTCATCAGGGCCGGCACGCCGGTCTTGCGGGCGTAGGTGACGGCTTCGCTGAAGTCGATGGCTTCGGCGTGGGTATGGTAGATCAGGCTGTTGTTCAGCGCGCTGTGCAGCGGGGTGGCCGCTTCCTTGCCGTGCCAGCGGCCGGCGATCAGGCTTTGCAGAGTTGGTGCCATTCGGGTTCTCCAGTCTATTTATTCGGTCGCGTTCGCAGTTGTGTTCGCAGTTGCGTTCTTGTGCAGGTGCAGCGGCAGCGACGACTCCCACTGCATGCGCTGGCGGTCCGGCTCTACCTCGGTCAGCGCCACGGTCTCGCGCATGGTGGCCAGGGAGCGCACGCTCAGTTCCTGGTATTGGGCGGTGCCGGAGGTCTTCCATTCGATTTCCTTGTCGGTGACTTCGCGCAGCACGCGCGCCGGCGTGCCGACCACCAGGCTGCGCGGCGGCACCACCATGTTGGCCTTGACGAAGCTCATCGCGGCGACGATGCTGTCGGCGCCGATCACGGCGTTGTCCATGATGACCGAGTTCATGCCCACCAGCGCGTTGCGGCCGATGCGGCAGCCGTGCAGCACGGCGCCGTGGCCGACGTGGCCGTCCACTTCCACCACCGTGTCCTCGCCGGGGAAGCCGTGCATGATGCAGCCATCCTGCAGGTTCGAGCCCTCTTCCAGGATCAGGCGGCCGAAGTCGCCGCGCATGGACGCGTGCGGGCCGACGTAGCAGCGCGGGCCGACGATCACGTCGCCGATCAGCACGGCGCTCGGGTGCACGTAGGCGGTGGGGTGCACCACCGGGGTGATGCCGTTCATTTCGTATACTTTGACCATGCTTGCTCCTCTATCGGCGGGTTAGGCGCAACCGTAACCCGCCATTACATGCCCAGGTAGGCGCTTTGCACCTGTTCGTTTTTCAGCAGCTCGGGGCCGGGGCCGGACAGCGTGATGGCGCCGGTCTCGATCACATAGCCCACGTCCGCGATCGACAGCGCCGCGTGCGCGTTCTGCTCCACCAGGAAAATGGTGATGCCCTGGTCGCGCAGGCTGGCCACGATGCGGAAGATCTCGGCGATCAGCAGCGGCGCCAGGCCCATGCTGGGTTCATCGAGCAGCAGCACGGACGGCTTGCCCATCAGCGCGCGCGCCATGGCCAGCATCTGCTGCTGCCCGCCGGACAGCGTGCCCGCCAGCAGAGCGCGTTTCTCCCGCAACACCGGGAACAGCTGGTACATGCGCTCCATGTCCGCCGCCACTTCCGCCTTGGGCCGCGTGTAGGCGCCCAGCAGCAGGTTGTCCTCCACCGACATGGGGCCGAACACCTGGCGCCCTTCCGGCACCTGGCAGATGCCGGCGCGCACGCGCTTGTCGGCGCTGGCGCGGCTCACGTCCTGCCCGCTGAAGTGGATGCTGCCGCCGCTGATCGGCTGCACGCCGGAGATGGCGCGCAGCAGCGTGGTCTTGCCCGCGCCGTTGGCCCCCACCAGCGCCACCAGCTGCCCCTGGCGCACCTCGATGTCGATGCCGTGCAGGGCCTGGATGCGGCCATAGTGGCTGGTCAGCCCTTTGATTTCGAGCACCAGCGGCTTCACCGTCACGTCGGTATTGTTAGTCATGGCGTCCCTCATGCTGCCGCTCCCAGATAAGCCGCCACCACGTCCGGATTGGCGCGCACTTCGGCGGCCGTGCCTTCGGCCAGCTTCTTGCCGTAGTCCAGCACCAGGATATGGTCGGATAAATTCATCACCAGCTTCATGTCGTGCTCCACCAGCACCACCGTCACGCCGGACTGCGCCACCTTGCGGATCAGCGCTTCGATCTCGCCGGTTTCGGTGTGGTTCAGGCCCGCCGCCGGTTCGTCCAGCAGCAGCACTTTCGGCCGCGCGGCCAGCGCGCGCGCGATCTCCAGGCGCTTCAGGGCGCCGTACGGCATCTGGCTGGAATCGGCGTCCACGTACTGGCCCACGCCAACGAAGTCCATCAGCTGCGCCGCCTCGTCGCGGCACACCTGGTCGGCCTTGCGCACCGACGGCAGGCGCAGCATGGAGGCGAACAGGTTCTGGTTCAGGCGCAGGTGGGCACCGACCATTACGTTGTCGATGGCCGTCATGTTCAGGCAGATCTGCAGGTTCTGGAAGGTGCGGCTCATGCCGCGCCGCGCCAGCTGGTCGGGCGTCAGGCCTGCCACGTTCTCGCCGCGCAGCACGATCTCGCCCTTGGTGGGGGTGTACACGCCGGTGATCAGGTTGAACAGCGTGGTCTTGCCGGCGCCGTTGGGGCCGATCACCGAGTGGATCGAGCCTTCCTTGATGGCGAAGCTCACGTCCTGCACGGCATGCACGCCGCCGAAGCTCTTGCTCAGGTTGCGGATCTCAAGCATGGCCGCCTCCGGCTTTCTTCACCAGGGTCAAGGGCGCCGCCGGCGCCGGCTTGCTGCGGCGGCGCGCCAGCGATGGCACCAGGCCGCGCGGCAGGAAGATCATGGTCAGCATCAGGATGGCGCCGAACACCACCACTTCCCAGCCTTCGAAAGCGGACAGCAGCTGCGGCAGCAAGGTCAGCAGGGCCGCGCCGAGGATGGAGCCGAACACGGACGCCATGCCGCCCACCACCACCATGGTCACCAGTTCGATGGAATGGAAGAAGCCCGCCATATTGGGCGTGATGAAGCCGATGTAGTGGGCGCTGATGCTGCCCGCGATGCTGGCCACCACGGCCGACAGCACGAACACGCGCACCTTGAAGCGCGTGGTGTCGATGCCGACCACGCGCGAGGCGACCTCCGAGCCGTGGATGGCTTGCAGCGCGCGGCCCACCGGCGAATCGATCAGGTTGAGCGCGAACCACGTCACCAGCAGCAGTAAGGCGGCCGCCACGGCGTACCACGATTTTTCGCCGGTGATCTCGACACCGAGGACGGCGAAGCCCGGCACCGAAATGCCGTCCGGCCCGCCGGTCCACTGCCCTTCGTTGTTGATGGCGATGGAGATGATGATGCCCAGTCCCAGCGTGGCCATGGCCAGCGTGTGGCCTTTCAGCTTGAGCACCGGGCGCGCCAGCACGAAGGCCAGCAGGCCGGTGGCGGCGGCGCCGGCGGCCAGCGCGGCGACCGGCGGCCAGTTGTAGTGCGTGGTGAGCACGGCGGACGCATACGCGCCCAGGCCGAAGAAGCCGGCGTGGCCCAGGCTGATCTGGCCGGTGTAGCCCATCAGCAGGTTCAGGCCGATCACCACCACCGCGTTGAGCGCGATGCGGATGGCCACGTCGAAGTAATAGGCGTTCGGCAGCAGCAGCGGCAGCGCGGCCAGCACCAGCGCCAGGATCAGCAGGCCGGCATGGCGGGAAGCGAAGGTCTTCATACGCGCTCCGATACTTTGGCGCCGAACAGGCCGCGCGGCATGAAGAACAGGATCAGCAGGATCAGCACGAAGGGTACCGCGTCCTTGTAGGCCGACGAGATGTAGCCGGCCGTCATGGCCTCGGCGATGCCCAGTATCAGCCCGCCGGCGATGGCGCCCACGCCGCCGCCCAGCCCGCCCAGCACCGCCGCCACGAAGCCCTTCAGGCCCAGCATGATGCCGGCGTCGTAGGAGGTGTAGGTGATGGGCGCCAGCAGCGCGCCGCCGACTGCGCCCAGCAGCGCGGCCAGGCCGAAGGACAGCAGCAGCACGCGGCGCGTGTTGATGCCCACCAGCTGCGCGGCCAGCTTGTTGTGCGAGGTGGCCAGCATGGCCTTGCCCAGCAGCGTGCGGCCGAAGAACCAGCCCAGCGCCGCCACGATGGCGATCGTCACGCCCAGCACCCACAGGCTTTGCGGCAGCAGGCTCGCGCCCAGGAACTGGATCGGCGTGTCGCCCGAGAAGGCGGGCAGCGTGTGCGTGCCCTTGCCCAGCCAGATCTGCACCAGCCCGCGCACCACCAGCGAGGCGCCGATGGTGATGATGATGAGCGTGACCACCTGCGCGTTCTGCGCCGGCTCGATCACGGCCTTTTCCATCACCAGTCCGACGATGGCGGTGAGGATGACGGCGCCGATGATGGCCAGCGGCAGCGGCACGCCCGCCCCCGCCATCATCGCGGCCAGCATCCCGCCCAGCATGATGAATTCGCCCTGGGCGAAATTGATCACGCCGCTGGTGTTGTAGATGATGGTAAAGCCGAGCGCCGCCAGTGCATAGGCGGAACCGACCGTCATTCCCGAGTACAGGAATTGGAGGAATTGGGCGAGCATGATGGTCCCCTGCTTACTTCAGCAACTGCCAGTCGCCGTTCTTCACTTCAACCATGCGGAAGGCCGACAGGTCCAGGCCCATGTGGTCCGTCGGGCTCATGTTGAACACCCCGGTGGTGGCCACGAAGCCCTTGGTCTGCTCCAGCGCGTTGCGCACTTTTTCCTTGTCGGTGCCGCCGGCGCGCTTGATGGCGTCCAGCGACAGGTTCAGGGCGTCCAGCGCGTAGCCGCCGAAGGTGGACGGGTCGATCTTGTAGCGCTCCTTGTAGGCCTTGTCGTAGCCGGTGACGATAGCTTTCTGCGGGTCGTTCGCCGGCAGCATCTGGCCGATCAGCAGCGCAGGGGTCGGCAGGCGCACGCCCTCGGCGGCTTTGCCGGACAGCTTCAGGTACTCGTCCGACGCCACGCCGTGCGACTGGTACATCGGCAGCGCGGTCATGCCCAGCTGGCCGTAGTTCTTGGTGACCACGGCAGGCCCCTGGCCCAGGCCGAACACGAACACCGCCTGCACGCCCGCGGTGTTCTTGATGCGGGTCAGCTGCGCGGTCACGTCGGTGTCTTTCGGGCCGTACGTTTCATCGGCCACCAGGGTAATGCCGTACTTAGAAGCCACATGCTGCGACTCCTTGCGGCCGGAGGCGCCGAAGCCGCTGGTTTCGGACAGCAGGCCTACCTTGCTGATGCCGCGCTTCTTCATGTCCTCGAAGACCTTTTCAGCCGCCATGCGGTCGGTGTGCGGCGTCTTGAACACCCACTTCTTCATCGGGTCGATGATGACCACGGCGCCGGCCAGCGAAATGAACGGCAGGCCGGCCTTGTCCACCAGCGGGGCCATGGCCATGGTGGCGCCGGTGGTGGTGCCGCCGATCAGCACGTCCACCTTGTCGGACTCGATCAGGCGCTTGGTGAACCCGTTGGCCTTGGCGGCGTCGCTGCCGTCGTCGTAATGCACCAGTTCCAGCTTGCGGCCCAGCACACCGCCTTCGGCGTTGATCTTCTCGACATACATCTGCAGCGTCTTGAGCTCCGGGTCGCCCAGGAAGGCGGCCGGGCCGGATACGGACAGCACCGAACCGATCTTGATGTTTTGCGCCAGGGCGCTGCCGGCGGCGAGGATCAAGGAAGCGGCGATGGCGGTCTTCTTCAGGATATTCGTGAACATTGTTTTGTCTCCGTAGTTTTAGTTTTGGATCGTGTTCAAACGCGTTCAATTACCAGTGCAATGCCCTGCCCCACTCCGATACACATGGTGCACAGGGCATAGCGGCCGCCCGTGCGTTCCAGCTGGTTCAGCGCGGCCGTTACCAGGCGCGCGCCGGAAGCCCCCAGCGGGTGGCCGATGGCGATGGCGCCGCCGTTCGGGTTGACGTGGGCGGCGTCGTCCGCCAAGCCCAGGTCGCGCGTCACGGCCAGGCCTTGCGCGGCGAACGCCTCGTTCAGCTCTATCACGTCCATCTGCTCGATGGTCAGGCCCAGTTGCGCCAGCACCTTCTTCGATGCAGGAGCGGGGCCGAAGCCCATGATGCGCGGCGCCAGGCCGGCCGTGGCCATGCCCAGCACCTTGCCGCGCGGCTTCAGGCCGTACTTGTCCACCGCCGAGGCGGAGGCGAGCAGGATGGCGCAGGCGCCGTCGTTCACGCCGGAGGCATTGCCCGCCGTGACGCTGCCGTCCGGCTTGACCACGCCCTTCAGCTTGGCCAGCATTTCAATGGTGGTGTCCGGACGCGGATGCTCGTCGGTGTCGACGATCTTCGGCTCTCCTTTTTTCTGGGGGATCGTCACCGGCACGATCTCGCTCTTGAAGTGGCCGGCAGCGTGGGCTGCGGCCCAGCGCTGCTGGCTGCGCACGGCGAACGCGTCCTGGTCGGCGCGGCTGATGTTGAAATCATTGGCCACGTTTTCCGCCGTCTCCGGCATGGAATCGATGCCGTACTGCTGCTTCATCAGCGGGTTGACGAAGCGCCAGCCGATGGTGGTGTCCTCGATTTTGGCTGCGCGCGAGAAGGCGCTGTCGGCCTTGCCCATGACGAAGGGCGCGCGCGTCATGCTCTCCACGCCGCCGGCGATGACCAGGTGCGCTTCGCCGGCCTTGATGGCGCGGGCGCCTATGCCCACCGCGTCCAGGCTGGAGCCGCACAGGCGGTTAATGGTGTTGGCGGGCACTTCCACCGGCAGGCCGGCCAGCAGCACGGCCATGCGGCCCACGTTGCGGTTGTCCTCGCCGGCGCCGTTGGCGCAGCCGTAGTACACGTCGTCCAGCTCGGACCAGTCCACGCCGGGGTTGCGCTCTTTCAGCGCGGCCAGCGGCACCGCCGCCAGGTCGTCCGCGCGCACGCCGGCCAGGGCGCCGCCGTAGCGGCCGAAGGGCGTGCGCACCGCGTCGCAGATAAATGCTTCGTTCATAGTCGTTCCTTAAACAGTCTTCGGTCGTTTGTCGATCACGCGCTTGGCCTTGCCGGTCATGGTACGCTCGATGCTGTTCGACGCCAGCAGGCTGACGCGGGTCGACACGCCCACATAGGTCTTGATGGCGTGTTCCAGCTCGCGCGCCAGCGCTTCCACTTCGTTGGCGGTCAGCTTGCCGGTCAGCTCGGGGCGCAGTTCGCCGATCACGTCCAGCTTGTCCAGGTGGCCGTCGCGGCTCACCACCAGCTGGTATTGCGGCGCCAGCTTCGGCATCTTGCAGATCAGTTCCTCAATCTGCGTGGGGAACACGTTCACGCCGCGGATGATCAACATGTCGTCCGAGCGGCCCGTGATCTTGCCGATGCGGCGCATCGAACGCGAGGTCGGCGGCAGCAGGCGCGTGAGGTCGCGCGTGCGGTAGCGGATGATGGGCAGCGCTTCCTTCGACAGCGAGGTGAACACCAGTTCGCCGTCCGAGCCGTCCGGCAGCACTTCGCCGGTTTCGGGATCGATGATCTCGGGGTAGAAATGGTCTTCCCAGATCACCGGGCCGTCTTTTGATTCGATGCACTCGCTGGCCACGCCCGGCCCCATCACTTCGGACAGGCCGTAAATGTCCACCGCGTCGATGCCGGCGCGCGCTTCGATCTCGGAGCGCATGGCGTCGGTCCACGGCTCGGCGCCGAAAATGCCCACCTTCAGCGATGACTCGGCAGCGTCCAGTCCCTGGCGCTGGAATTCCTCGATGATGTTCAGCATGTACGACGGCGTGACCATGATGATCTCGGGCTTGAAGTCCTGGATCAGCTGCACTTGTTTCTCGGTCTGGCCGCCCGACATGGGAATGACGGTGCAGCCCAGGCGCTCGGCGCCGTAGTGCGCGCCCAGGCCGCCGGTGAACAGGCCATAGCCATAGGAGATGTGCACCATGTCGCCGGCGCGGCCGCCAGCGGCACGGATGGAGCGCGCCACCACGTTGGCCCAGGTGTCGATGTCGTTCTGCGTGTAGCCCACCACGGTGGCCTTGCCGGTGGTGCCGCTCGAGGCGTGGATGCGCACCACCTTCTCGCGCGGGACGGCGAACAGGCCGAACGGGTAGTTGTCGCGCAGGGTCTTCTTGTCGGTGAAGGGGAACTTGGCCAGGTCGGCCAGGGTCTTCAGGTCGTCCGGGTGCACGCCTTTCTCGTCGAATGCGGCGCGGTAGTGCGGCACGTTTTCATACGCATGCTTCAGCGTCCATTTCATGCGTTCCAGTTGCAGCGCCAGCAGCTCGTCCTTGCTAGCGCGTTCGATAGGCTCCAGGTCAGCTGGGGCGGGATTGCGTTGAACCATTGCTGTCTCCTCGTATTCGAGTTCTTAACTAGCCCTGCTGTGGCGCCACTTCGCCGCTCACGCGGTGCGACTTGCCACGGAACAGGGCAATAATGCGTCCGTCCTGGTTGCTGACCTTGACGTCGTAAATGCCGCTCTTGCCGGCCAGCGCCTGCTCCACCGCTTCCGCAGTCAGCAGGTCGTGATGGCGGCCGGGAGCCAGGTACTCGATCGTGCAACCCGCGCCCACCGTGTTTTGGTTGTGGCTGTTGCACGCAAACGCGAAGGCGCTGTCCGCCAACGCGAAAATAAAGCCGCCGTGGCAGGTCTGGTGCCCGTTCAGCATGTCTTCCCGCACCGGCATGGTCATGCGCGCGTAGCCGGGCCGGATCTCGGCCAGCAGCATGCCCATCGCCTGCGTGGCGCGGTCGCGCGCATACATCGCGTCGCCGGCTGCCTGGGCCAGGGCTTGCGCCTGCTCGGGCGTGGGCGCCGCTGCGGGTGCGTGGGCGTGGGCGTGGGCTTGGCCGTGGGCGTGGATTGCGTCCTTATGCATGGAATGTCGCTCCCGATGCCTGTTTGCGGCGCAGCAGCGGCGACACGCGGTAGCGGTCTTCGCCATAGGCGGCTGCGAGGTTGTTCAATACCGTGGCGATGCGCTCGACGCCGACGGCGTCGGCCCAGGCTAGCGGGCCGCGCGGATAGTTCACGCCCTTCTGCATGGCGGTGTCCGCGCCCTGCGCGCTGCACACGCCCTGGTTCACCGCGTCCGCCGCTTCGTTGGCCAGCATGGCCACGGTGCGCATCACGGCCAGGCCGGGCACGTCGTCCAGCTTCGTCACCGCGAAACCGGCGGCCTGGAACAGGCCCACCACGGCGCTGTACGCGGCGGCGCTGCACTGGTCGGCGGCGGCGATGGCGATGCGGGTGGCTTTGCCGTAGTCCAGGGCCAGGTCGAACAGCACGGTGTCCGGGTGCTTGTTGTCGGCCGCGCGCTGGGTAGCGCTGCGGCCATCGGTCAGGTAGACGGCGGCGCCGTTGCAATGGAAGGCCGGCGCAGAGTCGTGCCCCGCCGCGTGGCCGTGCGCTTCATTGGCCTTGCGCAGCGTGACGGCGATGCCGCGCTCCTGGAAGCGCGCCAGCACGGCGTCGGTGACGGCCGACGCGCCGCTGGCGCCCGGTTCCACGCTGTAGCTCACGTAGTCCGGTTTGGGCTGCACGGCTTCGCTCCGTGCGGCCGGCACGGAGGCGCCGTCGCCGTAGGCGTAGAAGCCGCGGCCGGATTTGCGGCCCAGGAAGCCGGCGTTCACCAGCTCCTGCTGGATCACGGACGGCGTGAAGCGCGGATCGTTGTAATAGGCGTTGAAGACGGACTGGGTGACGGAATAGTTCACGTCATGCCCGATCAGGTCCATCAGTTCGAATGGTCCCATGCGGAAGCCGCCGGCCTCGCGCATCACCGCGTCGATGGTGGCGGCGTCGGCCGCCTGCTCGTTCAGCAGGCGCAGGCCTTCGGCATAGTAAGGGCGCGCCACGCGGTTGACGATGAAGCCGGGCGTGGACTTGGCGTGCACCGGGTTCTTGCCCCAGGCGATGGCGGTGTCGTACACGGAGTCGGCCACGGCGGCGTCGGTGGCCAGGCCGCTGATCACTTCCACCAGCGCCATCAGCGGCACCGGATTGAAGAAATGCATGCCCACCAGGCGCTGCGGGCGGCGCAGTTTGGCGGCGATGGCGGTCACGGAAATCGAGGAGGTATTGGTGGCCAGGATGCAGCCGTCGCCGACGACGCCTTCCAGGTCGGCGAACAGGGCGCGCTTCACGTCCAGGTTCTCGACGATGGCTTCCACCACCAGCGCGGCGTCGGCCACGCCCGCCAGGCCGTCGGCGGCTTGCAGGCGCGCGGTGGCGGCTTGCGCCTCGGCCGCCGTCATGCGCTCCTTGTCCACCAGCTTCAGGTAGACCTTGGCGATGTCGGCGATGGCCTTCTGAACCGCCTCGGCGCGCGTGTCGTACAGCTTGACGGTGTGGCCGGCGGCCGCCGCCACCTGCGCAATGCCCGAACCCATGGCGCCGCTGCCGATGACGGCGACGACGCTGGCTTTATCCAGAGCTGCCATTCCTTATTCCCCTTTGAATTCAGGCGTGCGCTTGGCGATGAAGGCGGCAACGCCTTCGCGGTAGTCGTGGCTGTAGCCCAGCTCACGCATCATCTCACCTTCCAGCTTGAGCTGCTCGGGCAGCGAGTTGCAATGGCTGATCTGCAGCGCCTTCTTGGTGAAGGCCAGGCCCTTGGTGGGGGCGATGGCGAAATGCTCGGCCATGGCGGTGGCTTCGGTCATCAGCAGCTCGTCGGGAACGGCTTTCCAGATCAGGCCCCATTGCTCGGCGCGGTCGGCGGTGAGCTTTTCGCCCAGCATGGCCAGGCCGGTGGCGCGCGCCATGCCGATCAGGCGGGGCAGTATCCAGGTGCCGCCGGTGTCCGGGATCAGGCCCAGGCGGCAGAAAGCTTCCACGAAACTGGCCGATTTGCCGGCGATGACGATGTCGCAGGCCAGCGCCAGGTTGGCGCCAGCGCCGGCGGCCACGCCGTTTACCGCGCAGATGACGGGCATGGGCAGGCTGCGCAGCGCAAGCACCAGCGGGGCGTAGAACTTTTCCACCGAGTCGCCCAGGTCCACGCCGTCGGCGCCCGGTTCCACGGCGCGGTCGCCCAGGTCCTGGCCGGCGCAGAAGCCGCGCCCGGCGCCGGTGAGCAGGAAGACGCGCACGGATTTGTCGGCTTGCACCCTGGCCAGCGCGTCGCGCACTTCCAGGTGCATGGCCTGGGTGAAGCTGTTCAGTTTGTCCGGGCGGTTCAGGGTCAGCCTGGCGATGCCGCCCTTGATCTCAAACAGGATATTTTCGTAGCTCATGGCGTCTCCTCCATTGTCCTTCGTTGTTGGCGGGTCACGCCTTCGGCTAACCCGCCCTACATTCATGTTTCGGTGTTTCAGCGTTTCAGTGTTTCGTATAGGGTATGCCCGTAGGGCGGGTTAGCGCGCAGCGCGTAACCCGCCGGCGTTCATTCGGCCTGGTCGAAGTCGACCACGACCTTGTCCGTCACCGGGAAACTCTGGCAGCTCAGCACGAAGCCGCGTGCGATCTCGTAGTCTTCCAGCGCGTAGTTCACGTCCATGTCCACTTTCCCGTCCAGCACCTTGCAGCGGCAGGTGGAGCACACGCCGCCCTTGCAGGAGTAGCGCATGTCGATGCCGGCGCGCAGGCCCGCGTCCAGGATGGACTCCTTGTCGCGGTCCATAGTGAACATGGTGTGGTTGCCGTCCATGACCACGGTCACTTCGGTCAGCCCGGCGCCCACGTCGGACTGCGCGCGCGGCTTGTGCTGGTGTTTCGGTATGCTGGCGGCGAACAGCTCGATCTTGATGTTCGCCTTCGGCATGCCCGCTTCCTGCAGCGCGGCCGAGACGCCGTGCATCATGTCTTCCGGGCCGCAGATGAAGGCGGTGTCGTAGTCTTCCACGCGCACCCAGTGCTGCAGGAACTGCTGCGCCTTTTCCTTCGTGATGCGGCCGTTGAACAGCTCGATGTCCTGCTGCTCGCGGCTCATCACGTAGGCGATGTTCAGGCGGTCGGTATAGATGTCCTTCAGGTCGGCCAGCTCGTTCTTGAAGATCACCGACGACGAAGCGCGGTTGCCGTAGAACAGCGTGAAACGGCTGTTCGGCTCCGTCAGCAGCGTGGTCTTGATAATCGACAGGATGGGCGTGATGCCGCTGCCGGCCGCGAAGGCCATGTAGTTCTTGCGGTTGGCCGCGTCCAGCGGCACGTTGAAGTGGCCCATCGGCGGCATCACTTCGATCACGGTGCCGGGCTTGAGCGTATCGTTGGCCCAGGTGGAGAACATGCCGCCGGGCGTGCGCTTGATGGCCACGCGCAGCGCGCCGTCCTGCACGGCCGAGCAGATCGAGTACGAACGGCGCACGTCTTCGCTGTTGATGCGGGTGCGCAGCGTGAGGTGCTGGCCTTGCTGGTATTTGAAACTCTCTTCCAGTTCGGGCGGCACGGCGAAGGTGACGGCGATGCAGTCGCGCGTTTCGTTGTTCACCTTGGCGACGGACAGCGGATAGAATTTGCTCATAATTTTAGTGGCACTTGAAGTAGTCGAACGGTTCGCGGCAGTCGAGGCACTTGTACAGCGCCTTGCATGGCGTGGAGCCGAACTGGCTGGTGTTTTCGGTATGGCTGGAGCCGCAGTGCGGGCACACCACCTTGGGCGCTGCAATGGCGCCCCGGCGCACGCCGGCCGCCAGGTCCGCATTGCCGGATGCGCCCCGTCGCAGGCCGCTGATGTCGATCACCTGCTGCGCGGGCGGGGCGATGCCGTAGCCTTTCAGCTTGGCCTTGCCTGCCTCGCTCATCCAGTCGGTGGTCCAGGCGGGCGACAACTGCGTACGCAACTCCACCTGTTCGATGCCGCGCTCGCGCAGCGCACCGGTGACCGCGTCCGCGATCACTTGCATGGCCGGGCAGCCCGAATAGGTGGGCGTGATGGTGACGGTGCAGCCACCGTCGGCCGCCACGGCCACGTCGCGCACGATGCCCAGGTCCACCACGGAGATCACCGGGATCTCCGGGTCGGCCACCTCGGCGAGCCAGGCCCAGACTTGCTCAGCGCTGATTGCAGCGGTGGCGGTGGCGGCCTTCATTTACCACTCCGAGCCGGGATAGGCGCGCTGCAGGAACTGCATCTCGGCCAGCAGATAGCCCAGGTGCTCGCTGTGCGTGCCCTGCTTGCCGCCCTTTTGCATCCAGGCGTCCGGCGACGGCATCGCCAGCGTGGCTTCGCCGAAGATGTCGCTCACGTGCGCCAGCCATTGCGCGCGCAGCGGCTCGGAAGCCGGCGCCACGCCCGCGGCCACCATGGCGTCGTCGATGGCGTCGTACTTGAAGAACTCGCCCGTGTACATCCACAGTTCGTCGGCCGCCGTTTGCGTCTTGGCGTGGCTCGCTTCGGTGCCGTCGCCCAGGCGCACGATCAGGTCGCCGCTGCGGCGCAGGTGATAGGTCACTTCCTTCAGCGACTTCTCGGCGATCTCGCGGATGCGTTCGTCGCCGGACTTGGTCAGCGCGCCGATGAAGAAGTAATGCCAGGTGTCGAAATAGAACTGGCGCATCATGGTGTCGGCGTAGTTGCCGTTCTTCTGCTCCACCAGCAGGCAGTTCTTGAAGTCGTGCGCGTCGCGGTGGTAGGCCAGCTTGTCTTCGTCGCGGCCTGCGCCTTCCAGTTCGCCGGCGTAGCTGTACCACATGCGGGTCTGGCCCAGCAGGTCCAGCGCCACATTGGTCAGCGCCATGTCTTCTTCCAGCGCTGGGCCTTTGCCGCACAGCTCGGACAGGCGCTGGCTCAGGATCAGCGCGTTGTCGCCCTGGCGCAGCAGGTAGCTAACTTTATCGTCCATGGCGCCCGCCTTACAGGTTCTTCACTTCTTCCGGCATCGGGAAGAAGGTGGGGTGGCGATAGACCTTGCTGTTGGACGGCTCGAACAGCGCGTCCTTGTCGGCCGGGCTGCTGGCGACGATGTCAGTGGCTTTCACCACCCAGATGCTCACGCCTTCATTGCGGCGGGTGTACACGTCGCGCGCGTTGTTGACCGCCATGGCGGCGTCGGACGCGTGCAGGCTGCCCACATGCTTGTGCGCCAGGCCGTGCTGGCTGCGGATGAAAACTTCCCACAATGGCCATTCTTTGCTCATCTTATGTCTCCTCAGGCCGCAGCCTTCTCCTCTTTGTGTTTGTCGGCGTAAGCCACCAGCGCGTCGCGGAACCACTCGCCGTCCTCGTAGGCCTTGACGCGGGTGCGCAGGCGCTCGCGGTTGCACGGGCCGTTGCCCTTCAGGACAGCCTGGAATTCGCTCCAGTCGATGTCGCCGAATTCATAGTGGCCGGTCTCGGCGTTGAATTTCAGGTCGGGGTCGGGGATGGTCAGGCCCAGGTATTCGGCCTGCGGCACGGTCTGGTCCACCATGCGCTGGCGCAGCTCGTCGTTCGAGAACAGCTTGATGCGCCACTGCGCGGACTGCGCGCTGTTGACCGATTCGGCGTCGGACGGACCGAACATCATCAGCGACGGCCACCACCAGCGGTTCAGCGCATCCTGCGCCATGGCTTTCTGCTCGGGCGTGCCCTTGGCCAGCGACATCATGATGTCGTAGCCCTGGCGTGCGTGGAAGGACTCTTCCTTGCACACGCGGATCATGGCGCGCGAATACGGGCCGTAGGAGCAGCGGCACAGCGGAATCTGGTTGATGATGGCCGAGCCGTCCACCAGCCAGCCGATGGCGCCCATGTCGGCCCAGCTCAGCGTGGGGTAGTTGAAGATGCTCGAATACTTGGCCTTGCCGCTGTGCAGGGCGGCCAGCAGCTCGTCGCGCGACACGCCCAGCGTTTCGGCGGCGCTGTACAGGTACAGGCCGTGGCCGGCTTCGTCCTGGATCTTGGCCAGCAGGATGGATTTGCGTTTCAGCGTGGGGGCGCGCGTCACCCAGTTGCCTTCGGGCAGCTGGCCAACGATTTCGGAGTGGGCGTGCTGGGAGATCTGGCGGATCAGCGTCTTGCGGTAGGCGTCCGGCATCCAGTCCTTCGCCTCGATCTTCACGCCGGCGTCGATACGGGCCTGGAACGCGCGCTCCTCGGCGCTCATGTCCTCGTTCGTCTGAACTTTCTTCAGGCCGGTTTCAACCATCTGTGCGTACATGTTCTGTCTCCTCGTTCAAGGTGTGAAATCATAATACGATACAAAAATTCGTTTGCATACTGTTTTTTTGACTCAAATTAAAAAACTGTATCCCTTTGAGGCGGATTGGTGCCAGAATGTCCAGGTGGCAGAAAAATAATGCTGCGCCGAAGCCACAGCAAAGTAAACTCCCGGCTTGAGAGAAAACCACCCGTGCGCAAGATGAAGACCCTGAACAGCAACGAATGGATAGCCCACTTCCTGGCCAGC
This sequence comes from Pseudoduganella sp. UC29_71, assembly GCF_042693265.1. Lineage (NCBI taxonomy): Bacteria > Pseudomonadati > Pseudomonadota > Betaproteobacteria > Burkholderiales > Oxalobacteraceae > Pseudoduganella > Pseudoduganella sp. UC29_71. Next base: position 5,196,849 of record NZ_CP170549.1, read on the forward strand.
GACCCGCCGCGCTCGAAGTCGCTGGTGATGACCATCTTCGGCGACGCCATCGTGCCGCACGGCGGCGTGGTGTGGCTGGGCAGCCTGATCGAGCTGCTGGCGCCGTTCGGCGTGAATGACCGCCTGCTGCGCACCTCGGTGTTCCGGCTGGCGCAGGAGGGCTGGCTGGCGTCGCAGCGCGACGGGCGGCGCTCGTCCTACTCCATCGCGCCCGAGTCGCAGGCCCGCTTCGCGCGCGCCCAGCGCCGCATCTATGCGCCGCTGCATGTGCACTGGGACGGCAACTGGACCCTGGTCATGAGCGGCAACAGCCTGGGCGCGGCCGAACGCACGCTGCTGCGCAAGGAGCTGGTATGGGAGGGTTATGGGCTGGTGTCGGCCGGCGTGTTCGGCCATCCGGCCGGCAACCCGGAGACGCTGGACGAACTGCTGGCGCGCACCGGCACGCGCGACAAGCTGTTCATCTGCCACGCCGGCGAGATGCCGGGCGCGCGCAACGGCCGTCCGCTGCGCGAGATGATCGATGAAGGCTGGGACCTGAGCGGCGTGGCCGGCGGCTACCGGCAGTTCATCGGGCAGTTCGAGCCGCTGCTGGCCCTGCTGCGCGGCGGCCACCAGCCCGAGCCGGAACAAGCCTTCGTGATCCGCTCGCTGCTGACCCACGCCTACCGCCGCGTGCAGCTGCACGATCCGCAACTGCCGGTGGAACTGCTGCCCGAACCGTGGCCGGGCGCCGCCGCCTACGAGCTGGCGCGCGAGCTGTACCGCATGGTGGCCGGCGCGGCCGAGCAGCACATCCTGGCCGTGCTGCGGCGCGAGGATGAAGCCACGGCCGAAGCGGGCGGCGACTTCTACCAGCGTTTCGGCGGGCTGCAATAGCGCCCGGCGCGGCTCAGCGCAGCAGCCGGGCTGCCAGGCGGCCCGGCAAGGCCTGGCTCACGATGCGTTTCGGCTGAATACCGGCACCGCCGTGTAGGCGAAGCGTTTTTGCTCTATGCGGGCCTTGGTCACGGCGTCGAATATCAGGCCGCACACCAGCAGGATGATCCCCAGCAGCATGAGGGATGCGCACAGCACGGCGGTCGGCAAACGGGGCACCAGGCCGGTCTGCCAATAGGTCGCCAGCAGCGGCATGGCCAAGCTGGCCGACAGTAGCGTACAGAGCAGGAAGCCGATACCGAAGAACGCCAGCGGCCGCTCCGACTTGAACAGGCGCAGTATGGTCATCAGGATGCGCGCGCCGTCGCGGTAGGTGTTGAGCTTGCCGAACGAGCCTTCCGGGCGCGACTTGTAGACCGTCTCGACCTCGGCCACCGGCAGCCGCAGTTCGAGCGCGTGCACGGTCAGTTCGGTTTCAATTTCAAACCCGGCGAAATGCGCGGCAAACGACTTGACGTAGCGGCGCGAGAACACGCGGTAGCCGGACAGGATGTCGTTGAAGGTGCGGCCGAATACGACGGACAGTCAGCCCGTGAGCAGGCGGTTGCCGAAGCGGTGGCCGAAGCGGTAGGCGCTCTGCTCCTCCGTGACGCGGCTGCCCACCAGCATGTCCAGCCCCTCGTCGAGCAGCCGGCCGACCAGCACCGGCGCCACCGAGGCGTCGTAGGTATCGTCGCCGTCCACCATCACGTAGGCGTCGGCCTCCACGTCGGCGAACATGCGGCGCACTACGCTGCCTTTGCCCTGCGCCGGCACATGCCGCACGATGGCGCCGGCCTCGCGGGCGATGCGCACGGTATCGTCGGTGGAGTTGTTGTCGAACACATAAATCAGCGCCGACGGCAGGTAGCGCTTGAAGTCGCGGATGATGGCGGCGATGGTCGTGGCTTCGTTGTATTGGCGGGCTGAGCCAGGCTTGATCAGCCTTTGTAGATGCCGCAAATGATGACCAGGTCGCCGGCCTTTTCCACGTAGGTGGATTTCTTCTCGATAGCCTTGCTGACCGGGTTGGGCCACTTGTAGTCCACCCAGCCGTTGCCCTTGGTGGCGGCCACGTCGAGGAAGGCCTTGATGAAGTGCTTGTCGTCCACGTCCTTCAGGTCGATCATGGATTTGCCGATCAGCTTGGCGTTGCCGCCGTGGGCCAGCGTGACGCCTTTCTGGTCCAGCACGGCGATGTAGAGGTCGCGGTCCTTGAACTGGCCGTTGGGGTTGCTGATCTCGGCAAAGGCCTTGTCCCTGCCGTTGGCGGCGATGTAGGCCGCCGCCTTCTTCACCATCGCCACCGCCTCATCCGCCGTGCCGACATTGGCGGCAGCCGAAGCGCCGTGCATGAATGAACAAGCCAGCAAGGCCGCCAACGCTACCCGAAACAATTGCTTCATCCGTGTCCCCTTATCGATATGGAAAGCGCCGCACTGCCCGGCAAGCGGCCAAGGCAGTGTAGCGCACATTTCCCCTGACCGAAGCAGTTGTCAGCGCGACGCAACAAGCGGAAACGCCGCAGGGTCCCGGACGGAATCCATTCTGGTTTCCTCGCGCGAAAAGAAGAAGAAACGATAGGCGCCCTGGCGAAAGACAGCCGGCGCCATTATTTTACTGCGCGCGCGTCAGCCCTCCTGGCCCACCTGCTTGGCCGCGCCGAGCAGTTCTTCGCTCATTTGTTCGAGCAGGCGCGCCTGATGGGCCATGGCGTCCAGCATGGCGACCGAGAAGGCGAACTCGGCGGGCGTGGTGTAGCCGGGGAAGCGGATGATGCGCAGCAGCTCCTTGAGGCTGGTGCCCTGGCCCAGATGCGCCAGCGCGTCGCTGAGGGCGGTGATTTTCTTTTCCAGCACCTCGATGTGTTCAGGTCCGCAATGTTCCATGATGGTCTCCTGGTTGCGCGGCGCCGCCGCACGATGCGGAGGGCCGCAAGCCAACATAGCAAACAGCGGCTCAGGACACGTTGATATGGCTCAGCGAATGCGCATGTTGGCGGCGGCGCGCTTCAGTAGAAACGTATGCCCGGCCTCAGCAGCAACTGGAACAGCAGCAACAAGGCCAACACCGCGGCAAGCGGCCAGGCAATGGATTCCGGCCCGGACGCCGGTCCGGGCGCATCGACGCTTCCCTGGCGCGCGCGCCAGGCGCCGGCCTGTACCCAGAGCAGGCCAACCACGGTGACCGCCACCGGCACCATCACCACTTCCGTCCACTCGCGCGGAATGCGGAACAGGAAAATGACAGGCAGCGCGACCAAGGCCGGCAGCGTTGCGGCCTCGAATACGAACAGGTGGCGTCCGCCGGCAGTGGCGATCAGAGGGGTGTCGCCAGCCTGCGCCAGCAGCAGGCGCGCGAGCCGGGCCGCGATCAGCGGGATGGCGGCCAGAGCGAGCAGCGCCAGCACCACCTTGGCAGGGAGCGCCAGGCCCAGGTATGACATCGCCATGCCCAGGTCGCTCTGGGTGCTGACCGCGCCGATGGCCACCTGCGGCAACGCCATGAACATGCCGCTGTAAGCCATCCAGAACAGGAACAGGCGCGCCGCCGCGAACGTCGCCAGCGCGCCCGTTCCCTGGAACAGGCTCGCCAGCGGGTGGTGGCCGTGCCAGGTGTGATTGTTGTGAAACAGGGTTGGACGCAAGCCCGGCGTGAGCGCCTTGGGCAGTACCAGGAAGAGTTCCTGGATGAAGAAGGTCAGGTTAAAGGCCAGCACGTATAGCAGCGCCGACATCGCGGTCAGCTTCCAGCGCCACCGCCGCCTGACTCCCGCGCCTTGGGCGGGCAGCGTGTACCGGGCACGCAGCCACCCAGCGAGCGCCAGCGCCGCCGGCCCGGCGACCACGGCCAGCAGCGCCGCGATGCCGATAAGCTGCGCCGCGCTCACGACGGCTGCCGCAGCGCCGCGCCGGATACCATCGCTACCTGCGGCCCGCGTTAATCAGATAGTTCTGCATGGTGGCTTCGGCCACCGAGGCCCACTGGTTCTGGTCCTGGCGGAACTTCTTCCACGGCTCGTAGATCTTCTTGAACTTGGCGTTCTTCGCCGCTTCCTCCTCCATCACGGCGGTCGACAGCTTGTACGACGCGTCCATGATCTCTTTCGAGAAGGTGTGCAGCTTGGCGCCGTTCTTCAGCAGGCGCGCCAGCGCGGGCGGGTTCTTGGTGTCGTACTCGGCCTGCATGATCACGTGGCACTCATAGCTGGCGCATTCCACCGCCGCCTGGTATTCCTTGGGCAGCTTTTCCCATTCCTTGATGTTGATATAAAACGACAGTTGCGGTCCGGCTTCCCACCAGCCCGGCGCGTAGTAGTGCGGCGCCACGCGCTGCAGGCCCAGCTTCTCGTCGTCGTACGGTCCCACCCACTCGGCCGCGTCGATGGTGCCCTTTTCCAGCGAACCGTACACGTCGCTGGCCGGAATCTGCTGCGGCACCGCGCCCATGCGCTCCATGACGCGGCCGGCGAACCCGGCGATGCGGATCTTCAAGCCCTTCATGTCGGCCACGGTCTTCACTTCCTTGCGGTACCAGCCGCCCATCTGCGTGCCCGTGTTGCCGGCCATGAAGTTGATGATGCCGTAGCCCTTGTAGAACTCGCGCATCAGCTCGCGGCCGCCGCCCTGGTCGTACCAGGCGGTCTGCTGGCGCGAGGTCAGGCCGAACGGCACGGCGCAGTCGAAGCAGAAGGCCGGGTCCTTGCCGAAGTAGTAGTAGGACGGCGTGTGCCCCATCTCCACCGTGCCGGCCTGCACCGCGTCCATCACCTGCAGGCCGGGCACGATCTCGCCGGCCGCGTGCTGGCGGATGGTGAATTTGCCGCCGGTCAGCTCGGCCACGCGCTTGCAGAAGTGCTCGGCCGACGCGTAGATGGTGTCCAGCGTTTTCGGGAAGCTGGACGCCAGCCGCCAGGTGATGGCGGGCTGCGCCTGGGCCAGCGCCGGGGCCACGGCCAGCGCGCCGGCGCCAGCGCCCAGGGTGGCATTTTTCAGGAAGGAACGACGCTGCATAAGTTCAGTCTCCGGTGTTGTTTTCATGAGGAATCCCGGCCTAGTGTATGACCGAATTAGCAAGCTTGCAATCCCAAGCTTGTCCATAAAACTAGTATCATGTCGCACACCCGATACTTTTACCCATCAGGACAGACGCAATGCCTATCAAAATCAGCCACCAATTCGATGCTGGCGCCATCGACGTTCTGCGCGCGGACGACCCTTCCGCGATCGACCTGAACATCCGCAAGGACTCCGCTGCCGACATCATCCAGTGGTTCTACTTCCGCGTGCAGGGCGCCAAGGCGACCCCGCTGACGATGAACTTCCTGAACGCCGGCCAGGCCGCCTATCCGGACGGCTGGAAAGACTACCAGGCCGCCGCCAGCTATGACCGCGAAACCTGGTTCCGCGTGCCCACCTCGTACGACGGCAAGACCATGACCATCGAGCATACGCCCGAGTACGACAGCGTCTACTACGCCTACTTCGAGCCCTACTCGTGGGAACGCCACCTGGCCCTGCTGGACAACGCCCAGCTCAACGACTACGTGCGCATGGAAGACCTGGGCAGCACCCTGGACGGCCACGACATGAATCTGCTGGTGATCGGCGAGCCGGAAGAAGGCAAGCCCAAGGTGTGGGTCATCGCGCGCCAGCACCCGGGCGAAACCATGGCTGAATGGTTCGTGGAAGGCATGGTCGACGCGCTGCTGGACGTGGCCAACCCGTTCGGCCGCCAGCTGCTGCAGGAAGCCGTGTTCTACGTGGTGCCGAACATGAACCCGGACGGCTCGGTGCGCGGCAACCTGCGCACCAACGCGGCCGGCGCCAACCTGAACCGCGAGTGGCTGAACCCGACCATGGAGCGCAGCCCGGAAGTGTTCCTGGTGCTGAACAAGATGAAGGAAGTCGGCTGCGACCTGTTCCTCGACATCCACGGCGACGAAGGCCTGCCCTACGTGTTCACCGCCGGCAGCGAAGCGCTGGAAAGCTGGAGCAAGGACGACGCGGCGCGCCAGCAGCGCTTCGTGGACGACTTCAAGATCGCCAGCCCGGACTTCCAGGACGAATTCGGCTACGGCGAAAGCCCGCTGACGCCGGAAACCCTGACCATGGGTTCGCCGCACATCAGCCACGCCTTCGGCTGCCTGTCGCTGACGCTGGAAATGCCGTTCAAGGACAACGCCAACGACCCCGACCCGGTCACCGGCTGGGACGGCGCCCGCAGCGCCCGCCTGGGCGCAGCCATCCTGCAGCCGGTGCTGCTGTCGCTGCGGGCCAACGCTTAAGCCCGGTTTAAGCGAAAAATCCGCAGCCGCGCCACGGCGTGATTGAAAATAGGCAACATTCCTATTACCATGCTAGCGAAGTGGAATAAAGCCCGCCTTGAGCGGGCTTTTTCTTGTGCGATTTTTCCCCAAATATCACCCTACCGGCAACCACCATGACCCGCCCGTCCCCTACCCTATTGCGCCTGCTGGCCGCCGCCCCCATCCTGCTCGGCCCGGCCCACGCCTACGCGGCAGACGAACCCGTCAAGCCCGCCAAAGAACCCATCCAGAAGGTGGAAATCAAAGGCGCGGCCGAGACCTATGACGCGCGCCGCAACGACACCGCCACCAAGATCGTGGTGACGCAGGAAGAAATCCTGAAAAACGGCGACACCACCATCGGCGAGGTGCTCAAGCGCCTGCCGGGCATCACCGTGGGCGGCGTGCAGGGACGCGGCGGCGACATCCGCATGCGCGGCCTGGGCAGCGGCTATACCCAGATCATGCTCAACGGCGAGCCGGCGCCGCCCGGCTTCTCGCTCGATTCGCTGTCGCCGGACATGATCGAACGCATCGAGGTGATGCGCGCGGCCACGGCCGAATTCAGCACCCAGGCCATTGCCGGCGGCATCAACATCGTGCTGAAAAAAGCCATTGTCACCGCGCAGCGCGAAGTGAAGGTCGGCCTGCAGGACGACAATGGCAAGCTGGGCACCAACACCAATTTCCAGGTGTCGGACCGCAAGGGCGCGGTGTCCTACGCGGTGGGCGGCGGCGTCACTTATGGCAAGTTCAACCGTCCGGCTGAGATCGTCACCAGCGGCTACACCCCGGCCGGCGTGCAAAACCTGTCGCGCCGCACCGAGCAGACCAGCCGCGGCTCCTTCGAGGCGCTGAACCTGTCGCCGCGCATCAACATCAACCTCGGCCCGAACGACATCGTCACCTCGCAAAGCTTCGTCAACGTGAACCGCTTCCGCGGCGACACGGACGAGCGCGTGAACACGCTGCAGGGCAGCCTGCCGCGCTACAGCGCCACCAGCGTGGACATCGACTCCAGCGTGGCCCTGCTGCGCACCGACCTGACCTGGACCCGCAAGCTGGCCGGCGGCGCCAAGCTGGAAGTGAAAGGCGGCGCCAACTACAACAAGCGCTCCACCGAGGCGCCGTCGCAGCAGTACTACGCCAACAACGTGCTGGCCCTGGACCGCATGATCACGTCCGACTCCACCGACAAGGGCTTCACCACCACCGGCAAATACTCCACGCCGCTGTTCGAAGGCCACGCGCTGGCCACCGGCTGGGACGCCGGCTACAGCAAGCGCGACGAAGACCGCATCCAGCGAGAGAGCAGCACCGTGGGCGCCCCGGCCGCCAACCTGGACCAGGTCTACAACGCCGACGTGCAGCGCCTGGCCCTGTACGCGCAGGACGAATGGACCATCACGGACCGCTGGTCGGTGTACTTCGGCCTGCGCTGGGAAGGCATCGAGACCACCAGCGAAGGCAACGACTACGCGCCGGTGAGCAACAAGTCCAGCGTGTGGAGCCCGCTGTTCCAGACCCTGTGGAAGCTCCCCGGCAGCAAGGCCGACCAGGTGCGCCTGGGCGTGTCCCGCACCTACAAGGCGCCCGGCGTGAACAGCCTGATCCCGCGCCGCTTCGCCTCCAACAACAACACCGCCACCAGCCCGGACCAGACCGGCAACCCGCTGCTCAAGCCCGAGCTGGCCTGGGGCCTGGACCTGGCGTTCGAGCACTACCTGCCCGGCGGCGGCCTGATGACGGCCAGCACCTTCGTGCGCCGCATCAAGGACATCACGCGCCAGCAGGTGGCGCTGATCGACGGCCTGTACGTGTCGCGCCCGGTGAACGCCGGCACCGCCAACACGCGCGGCATCGAACTGGAGGCCAAGCTGCCGCTGCGCTCCATGTACCCGAAAGCGCCGGCGATTGAAATGCGCGCCAACCTGTCGCGCAACTGGTCGGACCTGGACTCCGTGCCCGTCCCGAACAACCGCCTGGACCAGCAGACCCCGGTCAGCGGCACGGTCGGCGCCGACTGGAAACTGGACACCCTGCCGCTGACGCTGGGCGGCAGCTTCAGCTTCCAGAGCGGCGGCCCGGTGCGCATTTCCGAGAAGCAGTACGCGTATTCGATACCGAAGCGCTCGCTGGACCTGTACGGGCTGTGGAAGTTCACCCCGAAGACCCAGCTGCGCGTGGCCGTGGCCAACGCCCTGCACCAGGACAACTACACCGAATCGACCTTCGTCGAAGCCACCGGCGCCCTGCGCGACGGCACCATCACCCCCACCACCGCCGTGGTGCGTGCGCTGCTGGAAATGAAATTCTGATCCAGCACAAAGCCGCCGCAAGTTCCCCCTTGCGGCGGAGCCCGTCTGGGCAGATGATGGTCTCCTGATCCTAGCCAGGAGCCCGCCATGAACACGCTGCGCCTTTTCCCCTTGCTGCTGTGCCTGTCCGCTTGCAGCATGCCCTACCGCCCCGCGCAGTTCATGGAACCGGGCGCCACCTTCCCGGGCCTGGCCCATTTTGTCGCGCAAACACCCGGCCACCAGGTCGACGTGCTGCTGGTGCACGGCATGTGCACGCACGACGCCGGCTGGGCCGCGGAAACCGTGCAGCAACTGAGCGGCGCGCTGGCCGCCAACCTGCCGCGCCCGCCTGCCGCGTCGCGCGCGCGCCGCGCCCGGGCAGATCGAGATCATCCCGGCCACCGTGCCGGCCGGCGACGGCGCGATCCGCTTCCAGTCACTGATCTGGTCGCCGCTGACCACGCCGCTCAAGCAGCAGCTGTGCTACGACCAGAGCGAAAAATCCCCCATCTGCCAGGGCAGCCCGCCCTACGCGCCGCAGCGCGCCGGCATCAATGCCAGGGTGAAGGACCGGCTGATGGACGACTGCCTGCCGGACGCGCTGATCTACCAGGGCGAGGCGCGCGGCCAGATCCAGCAGCGCATGCGCGAGGCGGTGATGCGCGCCACGGCCAACGCGGCGCCGGATGCGCCGCTGGTGGTGGTCTCGGAAAGCCTGGGCAGCAAGATCCTGTTCGACACGCTGAGCGGCATGCTGGACGAAAACAGCGCCGCGCCGGACGCGAAGCGCGCCGCCGACGCCGCCCAGCAGACGCTGGACCGCATGGCTTACCTGGTGATGGCGGCCAACCAGATCCCCATCCTGGGACTGGCGGACCAGGGGCTGCCGGTGGAGATCGGCCGCCGCGCGCTGCCGCAGGACAGCCTGCAGCGGGTGCTGGAACGGCGCCGCAGCCGGAGCGCAGCAGCGGCGGCATCCATCGACGGCCTGACGCTGGTGGCGTTCACGGACCCGAACGATTTGCTGTCCTACACGCTGCAAAAGGAAAAATACGAGCGACCCGGCGTGGCGGTGCACAACGTGCTGGTGTCGAACGCGCGCACCTGGTTCGGGGCTTTCGAGAACCCCGTTGACGCCCATGTACGCTACCTGGACAACCCGGACGTGGGCCGCCTGATCGCCTGCGGCGAGCCGAAAAGCCCGCTCTGCCGCTGACGGAGCATGGCGGGCTACGCCATCGGTTTGCCAGCGGCGGGCGGGCCGGCGGGACCGTAGGGCGGATTAGCGCAACGCGCGTAATCCGCCATGGCTTACTTGCCGCGGCCGGCGCTGATGAGGAAGTTCTGCATCGTCGCTTCGGCCACCGAGGCCCACTGGTTCTGGTCCTGGCGGAACTTCTTCCACGGCTCGTAGATCTTGGCGAACTTGGCGTTCTTGGCCGCTTCTTCGTTCATGACGTCGGTCGCTGCCTTGTAGCAGGCATCCATCATGTCTTTCGGGAAGTTGCGCAGCTTCACGCCGCTCTTGAGCAGGCGCGCCAGCGCGGTCGGGTTGCGGAAGTCGTATTCGGCCTGCATCACCACGTGCGCTTCGTAGGAGGCGCATTCGATCGCGGCCTGGTATTCCTTGGGCAGCTTTTCCCATTCCTTGATGTTGACGTAGAACGAGAACGAGGCGCCCGCCTCCCACCAGCCCGGCGCGTAGTAGAACGGCGCCACCTTGTGGAAGCCCAGCTTTTCATCGTCGTACGGGCCGACCCATTCGGCCGCGTCGATGGTGCCCTTTTCCAGCGCCGGATAGATGTCGCCGCCGGCCAGCTGCTGCGGCACCAGGCCCAGGCGTTCCAGTACCTTGCCGGCGAAGCCGCCGACGCGCATCTTGGTGCCTTTCAGGTCGGCCACGGATTTGACTTCCTTGCGGAACCAGCCGCCCATCTGCGTGCCCGAGTTACCGCCCAGGAAGTTGATGATGCCGTAGCCCTTGAAGAATTCGCGGGTCAGTTCGCGGCCGCCGCCCTGGTCGTACCAGGCCGTGTGCTGGCGCGAGGTCAGGCCGAAGGGCACGGCGCAGTCGAAGGCGAAGGTCGCGTCCTTGCCGAAGTAGTAGTAGGAGGCGCTGTGGCCGCACTCGACGGTGCCGGCCTGCACCGCGTCCATCACCTGCAGGCCGGGGACGATTTCGCCGCCCGCAAACGAGCGGATGTTGAATTTGCCGCCGGTGAGCTGGGAGACGCGCTTGGTGAAGGTGTCGGCGGCGCCGAAGATGGTGTCCAGCGACTTGGGGAAGCTGGACGCCAGGCGCCAGTTGATGGTGGGCAGCGACTGCGCCAGGGCCGGGGCGGCGATCACGCCTGCGGTGGCGCCGACGGCGGCCTTGGTAATGAATGAACGGCGTTCCATACATTGTCTCCTAGGTTTTTTTAATATGCCGGGGACAGTGTATGGAAACGTGGGCAAGCTTGCAACGAAAAATTAGCTTCCTGCAACAACCATTTTTTCGATCAGGATGGAGCCGGTCTGCTTGGTGCCGCGCACCAGCACGTCCGAGCCGATGCCGACGATTTGCTGGAACATTTCCTTCATGTTGCCGGCAATGGTGATCTCTTCCACCGGGTACTGGATCACGCCGTTCTCCACCCAGTAGCCGGACGCGCCGCGCGAGTAGTCGCCGGTGACGTAGTTGGTGCCCTGGCCCATCAGTTCGGTCACCAGCAGGCCGGTGCCCATTTTCTTCAGCATGGCCACGAAATCGTCGTTTTTCTTCGTCAGCGAGGACGTCAGCGACAGGTTGTGCGAGCCGCCGGCGTTGCCGGTGGTTTTCATGCCCAGCTTGCGCGCCGAGTAGGTGGACAGGAAATAGCCCTGCACCACGCCGTCCTTGACCACGTCGCGGCGCTGGGTGCGCACGCCTTCCTCGTCGAACGGGGCCGAGCCAACCGCGCCGATGACGTGCGGGTCTTCCTCGATCTGGATGTGGGACGGGAACACGGACTTGCCCAGGCTGTCGAGCAGGAAGGTGGACTTGCGGTACAGCGCGCCGCCCGAGGTCGCTTGCACGAAGGCGCCCAGCAGGCCGGCCGCCAGCGGCGCTTCGAACAGCACCGGGCAGGTGCGGGTGTCGAGCTTGCGCGCGTTCAGGCGGGCCAGCGCGCGTTCGGCGGCGTAGCGGCCGATGGCTTCCGGCGCGGCCATTTTGGCGGCGTCGCGCACCGAGCTGTACCAGTCGTCGCGCTGCATCTTGGCGCCCTTGCCGGCAATCGGCGCCACCGACAGCGTGTGTCGCGAGTACGGGTAGCCGCCGATGAAGCCGCGCGAGTTGGCCGACACGAAGTGCGACTGCTGCACGTGCACGCCGGCGCCTTCGCTGTTGGTGATGCGCGGGTCCACCTCGAAGGCGGCCGCTTCGGCGCGCTGCGCCAGCGCCACCGCTTCTTCGGTGGAGATCAGCCACGGGTAGTACAGCTGCAGGTCGCGCGGGTTCTTCTCCAGCATGTCCTCGTCGGCCAGGCCGGCGCAGTCATCGTCGGCCGTGAAGTTGGCGATGTTGTAGGCCGCGTCCACGGTGGCGCGCAGCGAGGCGGCCGAAAAGTCCGAGGTGCTGGCGTTGCCGCGCTTCTGGCCGATGAACACGGTCACGCCCAAGCCCTTGTCGCGGTTTTGCTCGATGGTCTCGATTTTGCTCCTGCGCACAGAGACGGACAAGCCGCTGCCCTCGCTGATCTCGACGGCGGCATCGGTGCCGCCTTTCTCGCGCGCATACGCCAAAACGTCGCGTGCAAGCTGCTTCAATTGATCCTGGCTGTGGCTAAATGCGGAGTCGCTCATGTGGTGTTTTCTTCGGGTGACCGTTAAAACAGTTATCATAGCAGTCGTTTACAGTTTTTACAGGCCGGGTTCACGCCCTGCCTCACAGTTATCATGCCAAATGCAAACCGGGGCGCCGTCGGCTTCCAATCTTCCGAGTTCGAACAAGAATACGGCCGTCCATCCAAAACAGAACTCAAGCGCCAGTCCGACGCCCTGCAGGCGCTGGGCGCCGCGCTGGTGGAAGCCCCGCGCGACCGCGTCAAGCGCGTGCCGATGCCGGAGGACGTGAAAGAGGCCATCCTGACTTGCCAAACTATCACTAATCACGAAGGCCGCCGCCGCGCGATGCAGTTCGTGGGCAAGAAGATGCGCTCGCTGGACGAGGAAGAAGTCGCCGTCATCCAGCGCACCATCGAGGGCTGGAAAGGCGCCTCCAAGGCCGATACGGCCGCCATGCACGCGCTGGAACGCCGCCGCGACAAGCTGCTGGTGGACGACGGCGCGCTCACCACGCTGCTGTCGGAGAACCCGGAACTGGACGTGCAGCACCTGCGCACGCTGATCCGCAACGCCCGCAAGGAGCAGGCCGAGAACAAGCCGCCCAAGGCTTACCGTGAAATCTTCCAGATCCTGAAGCAGGTCGACGCCAAGCACCGCAAGGCCAAGGCCGACGATGCCGAAGGCGAGGACGAGGACAGCGAAGAAGATGGCGAGTGAGCTGAACGCGGGGAACGCGCCGACTGAGCTGGTCATTGGCCTGGTGTCGGTGTCCGACCGCGCCAGCGGCGGTGTGTATGAAGACAAGGGCCTGCCCGCGCTGCAGGACTGGCTGGCGTCCGCGCTGACCACGCCCTTCCGCGTCGAAACCCGCTTGATCCCGGACGAGCGCGCGCAGATCGAGGCCACGCTGGTGGAACTGGTGGACACGGCGCGCTGCCACCTGGTGCTGACCACCGGCGGCACCGGCCCGTCGCGCCGCGACGTGACGCCGGAAGCGACGCTGGCCATCGGCACCAAGGAAATGCCCGGCTTCGGCGAGCAGATGCGCCAGATCAGCCTGGCCTTCGTGCCGACCGCAATCCTGTCGCGCCAGACCGCCGTGATCCGCGAAACGCCGGGGGCCAACCCCGATCACGCGGCGCTGGTGATGAACCTGCCCGGCCAGCCCAAGGCCATCAAGGAAACCCTGGAAGGCCTGAAGGACGCCGACGGCAAGCAGCTGGTGGGCGGCATCTTCGCGGCCGTGCCTTACTGCGTGGACCTGATCGGCGGCCCCTACATGGAAACCAATCCGGCGGTCTGCAAGGCATTCCGCCCCAAATCGGCAATCAAGCCTGCCTGAGGATTTGCAATGACCGCACTGCTGGAAAACATCGAAATCGAATCGGGCACCAACCCGGCCGTGTCCATCATCTGGATGCACGGCCTGGGCGCCGACGGCAACGACTTCGTGCCCATGGTAAATGAACTGGACCTGGACGGACTGCCCGCCATCCGCTTCATCTTCCCGCACGCGAACACCATGCCGGTGACCATCAACAACGGCTATGTGATGCGCTCCTGGTACGACATCGTCCACACCGACCTGGGACGCCAGGAAGACGAACGAGGCCTGCGCACCTCGCAGGCTGCAGGTGGAGGCGCTGATCGCGCGCGAGAAAGCGCGCGGCATCCCGGCCAGCCGCATCATCCTGGCCGGCTTCTCGCAAGGCTGCGCCATGACCCTGCAGGCCGGCCTGCGCCATCCTGAAAAGCTGGCCGGCCTGATGTGTTTGTCCGGCTATGTGCCGCTGGCCGACAAGGTTGCCGCCGAGCGCAGCGAAGCCAGCGTGCAGACCCCGATCTTCATGGTGCACGGACGCATGGACCCGGTGATCCCGGTGGCGCGCGCCGAAGCCTCGCGCGACCTGCTGGTCAAGCTGGGCTACCAGGTGGAATGGCACGACTATTACATGCAGCACTCGCTGTGCCAGGAAGAGGTTGTGCACATCAGCGCATGGCTCAAGAAGGTCCTGGCCTAACCCCGCAGTACCACTGAAAGCAGAAAATGAAGAAAACCGGCATGGCAAAAAGCGACGCCAAGAAGTTGATGGGCAAAATGCTTGCCCCGGGCGCGGCCGGATTCGGCAACACCGAGGCGGCCGCGGTGGACAAGCGCGAACAGCGCCGCCGCGACCAGGCGCTGGGCCTCGTGCCCTTCGCCGTCAAGCTCAACAGCGACTTGGTAGCGCAGCTGCAAGCGCTCGCCAAAGACAGCGGCAAGGACCTCAACGAAGTCGTGGCCGACGTCGTCACGCGCGGCCTCGCCCCGCAATAAGCACGTAGGGCGGATTAGCCCGCAGGGCGTAATCCGCCAAGCCGCGCCGCCAAGCCCCGCCTCAAAACAGCTTCGCTACGGCAACGGCGCTACGCTCGACGGCGGCGGCGCCGTTTGCGCCGCATTCATCACCATCGCCAGGAACGTGTAATAACCGTTCAAGCCCATCAAATCCACCACGCCGTGCTCACCGAAGCGCGCCAATGCCGCGCTGTAGGTCGCGTCGCACACCCGCTTGTTCCGGTGCAGTTCAATGCAGAAATCATGCACCAGCGCCTCGTCGTCCATCATGGCTTCGGGCCGGCGGCGCGCGGCGATCGCCTCCACCATGGCCGGGCTGAGGCCCTCCTGCAACGCGATGGGCGCGTGGATCGCCCATTCCACCTGCTGGTCCCACTGCCGCGCCGTCACCAGGATGGCCAGCTCGGACAGCCGCGTGCCGATGGCGCTGCGGTAGCGCAGGTACTCGCCCATGCGCTGCGCACACTCCATCAGTTCAGGGCTGCGTATCAGCGGCACAAAGGGACCATACAGCGCACCACGCGGGCCGTCGATGATGGCCTGGGCTGCGGCCTGTTGCTGCGGCGTTAGCTGCGAGAAAGGAATGGGGCCGAGGCGAACTGTCATCAGGAAATAGTAGCAGCAAATTCGATGGGAATAGCGCGCACGATTGATTTTTTCGAGCAGCCTGAAGCTATCAATGTGCTATTGATGGAAGGGCAGTCCCAACCCTTCTTTTATAAAGGAGTCATTATGTCGTTATTTCTCAAGCGCATTGCAGCACCCCTTGCAGTTGCTGCCTGTCTGGGCATTGGCGGTAGCGCCAATGCAGGCGTGCTGACGTTCCAGGGGGTCACTTTCACGTCGTCCTTTATGGACAACGTACTGCGGCTGGAAATCGATGCCGCCAACCCCACCGGCGACTGGTCCACCGCCACCACGCTGGGCATGCTCGGCATCAAGGACGTCGGCTCATTCAGCAGCGTATCGCTGACCGCCGCGCCACCCGGTGGCCTGAGCTGGACGATCAACAACAATGAACTGTCCGCCAACGGTTGCGTCAACGGCGCGAATGCGATGAAGATTTGCGCATTCGGCAGCCACCTGGCGCTGACCGACGACATGGTGTTCGAGTTCACCTTCGCCGGCGGCACGCAGAACTTCACGTCGCCGCACCTGAAGGTCGGCATGTATGAAGGCGACAGCCCGGACAAGGTCGGCAGCCTGCTGTCGATGAACATCCCTGCCGTCCCCGAGCCGGCAACCTACGGCATGCTGTTGGCTGGCATGGCGCTGGTGGGAGCAGTAGCCCGCAAACGTAGTCGTTGAGCAATATCAACGCCCTTGGCTGCGGGGCGTTCTATCGTCGTTTCTCCACATCACCGTGAGGACGACATGAGCCACATTATTCACCGCAGCCTGCGTCACACGCCGCCGATAGCCGTCGGCGGCAAAGGCATCGCCATCCGCGACAGCCGTGGCAACACCTACCTGGATGCCAGCGGCGGCGCTGCCGTCTCCTCCCTGGGCCATGGCCATCCCGACGTGCTGGCCGCCATGCACGCGCAGATCGACCGCCTGGCCTACGCCCACACCGGTTTTTTCACCACGGAAGTTGCCGAGGAATTGGCCACGCGCCTGGCGTTCGATGCGCCGGGCGACCTGAACCACGTCTATCTCGTGTCCGGCGGTTCGGAAGCGATGGAGACCGCGCTCAAGCTGGCGCGCCAATTTTTCGTGGAGAGCGGCCAGCCGCAGCGCAGCGTGTTCATCGCGCGCCGCCAGAGCTACCACGGCAACACATTGGGCGCGCTGGCCCTGGGCGGCAATGAATTCCGCCGCAGGCATTTCGCGCCGCTGCTGATGGATGTGCGGCGTGTGTCGGCCTGCTATGAATACCGCGACCGCCTGCCGCAGCAGACGCTGGGCGACTACACGGCCTCGCTGCTGGCGGAACTGGAGGCCGAGATCCTGGCGGCCGGACCGGAGAACGTGATCGGCTTTTGCGCCGAGCCGGTGGTGGGCGCCACCGGCGGCGCCGTACCGCCCACGCCGGGCTACTTCAAGGGCGTGCGCGCGCTGTGCGACAAGTACGGCATGCTGCTGATCGCGGACGAGGTGATGTGCGGCATGGGGCGCACCGGCACACTGTACGCGGTGGAGCAGGAGAACGTGCTGCCGGACCTGGTGGCGCTGGGCAAGGGCCTGGGCGCAGGCTACCAGCCGATCGGCGCGGTGGTGGCGCGCGAGCACGTGGTGCAGCGCATCCGCGAGGGCAGCGGCGTGTTCCAGCACGGGCACACTTACATCGGGCACCCGGTGGCGGCGGCGGCGGCGCTGACGGTGCAGCGGGTGATCCAGCGCGACTGCCTGCTGGGCGCGGTGACGGTGCGCGGCGCGGCCTTCCGGCGCATGCTGAAGGACGCCTTCGGCAACCATCCGCACGTGGGCGACATCCGCGGCAGGGGATTGTTCTGGGCGCTGGAGCTGGTGCAGGACCGCGACAGCAAGCAGCCGTTCGCGCCGTCGGCGCGGGTGCACGCGGCGGTGAAGGAGGCGGCCATGGCGCGCGGGCTGATGGTGTATCCGATGGGCGGCACCATCGATGGCGAGCAGGGCGACCATGTGCTGCTGGCGCCGCCGTTCATCGCCACCGAGGCGGAGCTGGGCGAGATCGTGATGCGGCTGCGGGAGGCGCTGGCGGGGGCGCTGGCCTGAGCCGGCGGGTTACGCGCTGCGCGCTAACCCGCCCTACGGGGTGACGTGGCGCGAGATCTCGTAACCCGCCGCGGCGATATCAATACTGCTGGTACTCGATCACGTCCTGCTGCTGCTCGCCCAGGCCGGCGATACCGAGGCGCATGAAATCGCCCTTCTTCAGGAAGCGCTTCGGCTTGCGGGCATTGCCCACGCCGGGCGGGGTGCCGGTGGCGATCACGTCGCCCGGTTCCAAGGTCATGTACTGCGACAGGTAGCTGACGATGCGGCTCACCGAGAAGATCATGTTCTCGGTGCTGCCGGTCTGCATGCGCTTGCCGTTCAGTTCCAGGTACAGGTCCAGCTTGTCGATGTGGTAGACCTCGTCGCGCGTCACCAGCCACGGGCCGACCGGGCCGAAGGTGTCGCAGCCCTTGCCCTTGTCCCACTGGCTGCCCTGCTCCAGCTGGTACTCGCGCTCGGACAGGTCGTTGATCACGCAGTAGCCGGCGATATGCTTCTCGGCGTCCTTCTCGCTCACATAGCGCGCGCGGGTGCCGATGATGATGCCCAGCTCCACTTCCCAGTCGGTCTTCTTCGAGCCCTTAGGCAGCATCACCGGATCGTCCGCACCGGACAGGCAGGTGACGGCCTTCATGAACACGATGGGTTCCTTCGGAATCGGCAGGTTCATTTCGGCCGCGTGGTCGTAGTAGTTCAAACCGATGCCGATGAACTTGCCCACTTTCGCCACCGGCACGCCCATGCGCGGGTTGCCGCGCACCAGGGGCAGGTCCGCGTGCGGAATCTTGGACAGCTTCTTGATGGCCTTGTCGGACAGCTGTTCGGGGCCGATGTCATCGATCACGCCGGACAGGTCGCGCAGCTTGCCTTCATCATCAATCAGGCCGGGCTTCTCTTTGCCGGGACGGCCGTAACGAACCAGTTTCATAGTCTTCCTTGGAGTTGATAGCCGCCATTTTACCGGATCGCGCGGCAGCACCCCGGCGGCGCACCAGGAAGCGTATCAGCCCCGCCGCTTGCAGCAGCACCAGCACGCCGAACGCGGTGCGGTAGGCGATGGCGGGATAGTGCTGCGAGAGGTCCGGCCGCCACAGGCCGACGATGGCGCCGAAGCCGGCCTGCACGGCGAACGCGCCCAGGAAGATCAACAGGTTCAGGCAAGTGGACGCGCGTCCCGTGAGGCCCGGCGGCATGGCCTGCGCGACGATGGCGTACTCGATGCCGGTAATGGTGCCCACCAGTGTGAACAGCACCGACAGCAGCTGGTAGCTGGGCGCCCAGTCAACCACAAAGCCGCACTGGACGGCGACGTACAGCGCAATGCCGGCGGCGGCCACGCTGAGCGGCGCGATGTTCTTGCGCGCGGCCCATTCGGTGATCATGCCGACCGAGATGGCGCCAAAGATGACGGCCGCCATCCCGAGGTAGAGCAGCCAGGCGATGGCTTGCTGGTCGAAGCGCGCCACGTCGTTCAGCCAGCGCGCGATCCACAGGCCCTGGATGCCGAAGAACACCGCGTGCGGCACCAGCACCAGGCAGGCCGTTTCGCGGAACACGGGATGCGCGTACACCTCGGCCAGCATGCGCCGCATGGGCATGCGCTGCGGCTTGCGCTGGGCCTCGGTTGGCGTGGGCGCGAGCAGGTAGATCAGCAGCGCGATGATGGCGCAGCCGCCGGCCAGCGCAACGAACAGCCAGCGCCAGTCCACGTAGTGCAGCGCCAGGCGCACCGGCAAGGTGGCGCTGGCCGCGCCCAGGCCGCCGGCGGCGATCAGATAGCCCTGCACCGAAGGCAGCCTGGCCGGCGAGATCCAGGTGGAGATGGACTTCACGGCCGCCATGAAGCAGCCGGCCAGCCCGACGCCCATCAGCGCGCGCGCCAGCAGCAGCTGGTCCAGCTCGCGGCTGCCGGCGAAGGCCAGCGAGCCGGAGGCCGCCACGCACAGCATCAGGAACTGCACGCGGCGCGGGCCGTAGCGGTCCAGCGCCATCCCCACCGGCAGCTGCACCAGCGCGAAAGAGAAAAAGTAAGCGCTGGTGAGCAGTCCAAGCTGCGCCGGCGTCAGCGCCAGTTCCGCCATCAAGTGTGGCGCCAGGATGGCGTTCACATTGCGCAGCAGGCTGGAGATATAGTGGCCGAGTGCAAACGGCAGAAACACCAGAAAGAACACCTGCACGCCCGGCAGCGTCCCCGGCACGCGCACCCGGCCGATAACGGCCGGCACCCCATAATCCAGCCAGGAACGCGCGCGCAGCGGAACCGGCGCGCCACCGTAGGGCGGGTTAGGCGAAGCCGTAACCCGCCAAGCGCCGCCAGCGGCATCAGCAGCAGCAGCAGCAGCAGCGGCATCAGCAGCAGCATCAGCAGCGGCGGAATCCGCATCAGCCATGGCATCCTCTCCATCAGGCAGCATTGCTATGCGTGCCGCAGCCGGACGGCGGCAGCACCGCATCGCCGCGCGCGGAAGCCAGCCGGATCACCTTGCGCGGCGCCGCCTCCCCCTCCTCGAAGAAGAACCTCTCCTTGCCGAACGCCGGCACCAGGTCATCCATCCACGTCGCCGCCGGATCGAATTTCGCGTAAAACGGCTTGCGTACCCAGTCCGCATTGCGCGCCTGCAGGAACTGCAAGGCAAACACCTTCTCGCCCGCGACGGTGGCCACGCCGTCGATCACCACCTTGCCCGGGAACGCGCTCATGGACGGCCCGCGCACCGTGCGCGACAAGCCGGACACCATCTGGTAAGCCTGCTGGAAAATCTCGTGCGCGCGCGCCAGCGGCAACTGGAAATACTCGCGCGGCCCCGTGTCGCGCTCCACGAACATATAGTAGGGAATAGCCCCCAGCCGCACGCCGGTGGTCCACAGCTCGGCCCAGCTCTTCGGGTCCTCGTTGATGTGCCGGATCAGCGGCCCCTGCATGCGCAAGGTGGCGCCCGTGCCGACGATGCGCTTGACCGCCTTCTGCGCAATCTCCTGGCGCAGCTCCACCGCATGGTTGTAGTGCCCCATGATGGCCATGTTCTTGCCCGACGCGACCACCCGCTCGAACAGCCGCAGCAAATCGTCCGCATCCTTGTCCGACACGAAGCGCTGCGGCCAGTACGCCACCGACTTGGTGCCGATGCGGATGTTCTGGATATGCGCCAGCCCCGGCGCCAGCAGCGGCTCGATGAACTCGGCCAGCGAGCGCGTGTTCATGATGAGCGGATCGCCGCCGGTGATCAGCACGTCCGTCACTTCCTGGTGCTCGCGCAGATAGGCCGCCAGCTGCGTGGTTTCCTTCGCGTCGAACTTCATGTCGTCCATGCCCACGAACTGCGGCCAGCGGAAGCAGAAAGTGCAGTAGGCGTGGCAAGTCTGGCCCGCGCTCGGGAAGAACAATACCGTCTCCTTGTACTTGTGCTGCAAGCCTTTCAGCGGCGCGTCGTTCACGCGCGGCACGTTGTGCGTCATCTGCCCTGCAGGATGCGGGTTCATGCGCATGCGGATGCCGTGCACGTACTGCGCAATGGCCGCGTCGTCCTTCTTCACCAGCACCAGGTCGCGCAGGTGGGCGTACTCCTCCGGCGCCAGCATGTCGCGGTGCGGGAACACCAGCCGGTAGATCGGATCGTCCGGCACCTTGTTCCAGTCGATCAGTTGGTCCAGCACGTATTCGTTGGTGCGGAACGGCAGTACGTGCGACACCACCTGCGTCGCTTCGCGCAACTCGTCCGGCATCCATTCCCACTGGCGGGCCTGCTTGATGGTCTGGCGGGTGTAGGGCTTGAACTTCACGGGCACGGGGCTGGCGGTCATTGCGATCTCCTGTCTGATGGGAATTTCATCGTAGTTATCACAGGAAAACACGGATTGCCGTACATCAATTTGGACCCGGCTATTTTTCAGAAAGGGACAATTTTTTGACGCATCTGCATGGCAATAACATGACCCGCAGCAAGCTTGCGTTATCGCAATTCGGACTCCGCCTGCCGGACGTAAAGTATTCCGACACACAACCCAACCTGGAGGACCTCCATGAAACGCATCCTGATCGGCACCCTGCTGTGCCTCGGCACCGCCGGCGCCTGGGCCAGCACCGAGCCCACCGAAAAAGACGCCATCGCCATGGCCGAACGCGGCGCGGCCTTCATCAAGGCCAACGGAAAGGAAGAGATGATGAAGAAGATCAGCGCCAAGGACCCGGACTTCCTGCAGGGCTCGCTGTACGTGGACATGCGGGACATCAACACCGGCATCGTGCTGGCGCATCCGGTAAACCCCGCCATTGTCGGCAAGGACCTGACCGACGTGCCGGACGCCAACGGCAAGAAGTACCGCCGCGAGATCATCGAGCTGGCCGCCAGGAAGGGCAAGGGCTGGGTGGACTATATGTACAAGAATCCGGCCACCGGCAAGATCGAGCCGAAGACCACCTACATCCTGCGGGTGGGCGACGTGGTGCTGGAAGCCGGCATCTACAAAAAATAGCAGTAGCGGAGTGCACATTGCCGGGGAGGCTGCCATGCTGAACAAATTGCGGATCGGACCGAAACTGCTGCTGGCGCCCTGCCTGGTGCTGGTACTGCTGGTGGTCACCTCGGCCAGCGCTTACTACGGCATGGTGCGCCAGAACGCGTCGATGGAAAACCTGGTGCAGGTGCGCGCCGCGCGCCTGCAGGCGACCGCCGGCGTGATGGGCGACGCCAGGTTCGCGCACGCCAACATCTACCAGCTGCTGGCCTGGATCAACGGCAGCTTCGCGCAGGCGCGGCTGGACGCGCTC
The DNA here is from genome assembly GCF_042693265.1 of Pseudoduganella sp. UC29_71. NCBI lineage: Bacteria > Pseudomonadati > Pseudomonadota > Betaproteobacteria > Burkholderiales > Oxalobacteraceae > Pseudoduganella > Pseudoduganella sp. UC29_71. Next base: position 5,218,988 of record NZ_CP170549.1, read on the forward strand.
AGCGCGCAGATCAAGGCGCGCCACGCCGGCGTGGAAAAGCAGCTGGCGGCGCTGGCCGACGTGGCCGATCCGGCCGAGCGCAAGATCGTGGACGCGTCGGCGCAGGCATTGGCCGGCTACCGCAAGCTGGTGCTCGAGACCATGGAAATCTCCGCCATCGACCAGTCCATCGCCACCAATTCCATGGCCAAGGCCGAGGCCCAGTTCGTGCTGCTCAACGAGCAGCTGGGCAAGCTGGCCGCGCTGGAGAAGACGCTCAGCGAGCAGGCCCACGCGCAGGCGCGCGCCGATTTCCACGCGCTGGGCGTCACCATGGCCGGGCTGGTGCTGCTGTCGATCGCGCTGTCTCTGCTGGCCACGATACGGGTGCGCGCGGCGCTGCTGCGCGACATCCACGCCATCGGCAACGCGGTGCGCGAACTGGCCGCCGGCCGCCTCGCGCTGGGCAAGCGCAACGAAGGCCGCGACGAAATCGCCGACACGGCGCGCGCGCTGGACCAGACCATCGCCAAGCTGAACCAGACCCTGCGCACCGTGCTGGGCGCGGTGCAGTCGATCGACACCGCCTCGCACGAAATCGCCAGCGGCAATATGGACCTGTCCAACCGCACCGAGCGCCAGGCCGCGTCGCTGGAGGAAACCGCCAGCGCCATGCAGAACCTGACGCAGGCGGTGCGGCAGAACGCCGACAACGCGCGCCTGGCCTGCGAACTGGCGGCCAGCGCCAGCGGGCTGGCCAGCAAGGGCGGCGCGGCGGTGGCGCAAGCCGTCACCAGCATGGACAGCATACGGGCCAGCTCGCGCAAGATCGTGGAGATCATCGGCGTGATCGACGGCATCTCCTTCCAGACCAACATCCTGGCGCTGAACGCGGCGGTGGAGGCGGCGCGCGCGGGCGAATCCGGGCGCGGCTTCGCGGTGGTGGCGTCCGAAGTGCGCACGCTGGCACAGCGCTCGGCCGCCGCCGCCAAGGAGATCAAGGCACTGATCGCCGCCTCGGTGGCCACCATCGACAGCGGTAGCGCCTGCGTGAACCAGGCCGGCAGCAGCATGGACGACATCGTGGCATCGGTGCAGCAAGTGAACGACATCATCACCCGCATCAGCAGCGCCAGCGCCGAGCAGGCGCAAGGCATCACGGAAGTGAACCAGGCCGTGGAGCGGATTGACGACGTGACGCAGCAGAACGCCGCGCTGGTGGAACAGGCCGCCGCCGCCGCCGAAAGCCTGCAGGAGCAGGCCGCGCAGCTGTCGCTGGCGGTGGGCGTGTTCCAACTGGACGACGCGGGCGGGAGTGAGCAGCCCGCGCCAGCGGCGGCGCCGCACGGCGAGCGCCGCGCAGCAAGCAGCCCGATGCGCGAGCTGGCGGTGACGCAGCCCGCGCCGCGCCAGCGCCAGCGCCCCCCCGGCGGGTTACGGGCTGCGCCCTAACCCGCCATGCTCGCAAGCCGGCGGCGCTACCGGAACGGCCGGCTCAAAAAGCGCGACCCAGCCTCGCCGAAGCGCCACGGCAGCTCCACCGCCTTCGAGATGCCGATGCGCGGCCCCACGGCCACCACCAGCGCCGCCGCAGCCGCAGCTGCCCCGTGCCCCGTGCGTGCCTCCCACGCGCCGCGCGCCAGCAGCTCGAACGGCGGCGCGGTCAGCGCCTTGCCGTTGTGTTCCGTGCGCGTCACCCCCATCGCCTGGCACAGCTTGCCCGGCCCGGAACACAGCATGCGCACGTCCTCGCCGCCGCGCCGCACCCGCATCGCGTCCAGCCCCGCCAGCGGCTCGATGGCCCGGATCAGCACCCCGGCCCCGTGCCCCGGCTCGCGGCACACGAAATTCAGGCACCAGTGAATGCCGTGCGACAGATACACATAAGCATGCCCCGGCGGCCCGAACATGGCGGCATTGCGCGCGCTCGGGCCGCCAAAGGTGTGCGCGGCCGGCTCGGTCATGTCGTAGGCCTCGGTTTCCACGATGCGCCCGCCCACGCCGTTCACCAGCACCGTTACCCCGATGAGCTGCGGCGCCACCTCGTGCGAAGGTGCGCTAAAATCTATCCCGGCAATGAAAGTAGTCATAAGCACAATAGTAGCGCGCCCGGCCCGCTTGCGCCCGGTGCACAACTGCCAATGTTTCGTTCCGCCTACGCCGCATTTACATTTTTTTCTTGGAATTTTGCGCTACAGCAATGCTTAACAAGCGATAATCAGCAATTCGTGCGGACCCGCCCTTAACCATCATGACCACAGTAGCAGCCCCAGCCCCGGTAATCGCCTCCACGGTAGAAGACGCACTGCTGCGCTCGATCCGCATACCGCCGCGCCCCAGCCTGCTGGTCGATCTGCAACGGGAGCTGGCCGAGTCCGACCCGTCGCCGCGCCGCATCGCCCGCATCATCGGCAACGACGTCGGCATGTCCGGCGCGCTGCTGAAACTGGCCAATTCGCCCTTCTTCGGCGCCGCGCGCAAGGCCAAGTCGGTGGAGCAGGCCATCAATTTCCTCGGCATCAACCAGTGCGCCGCCCTGCTGACCGGGCTGCTGGCGCGCCAGGCCATCGACGGCAAGGACGGCAACCTGGACAGCTTCTGGGAAACCTCGGCGCGCCGCGCCCAGGCACTCGTGTTCACCTCCCGCAAGCTGCGCATCGCGCCGCCGGACATCGCCCACACCTTCGGCCTGTTTTGCGACATCGGCGTGCCGCTGCTGATGAGCCGCTTCCCCGACTACAAGGACACCTTCGCCATCGCCAGCCGCGACGCCGAGCGCAAGTTCACGCTGGTCGAGGACGCCCGCCACAGCACCAACCACGCCGCCATCGGCTGCCTGCTGGCGCGCAACTGGGGCTTGTCGCCGGACGTGTCCTGGGCCATCCTGCACCACCACGACTACGCCGTCATGAACGACGACGCCACCGACGACGCGGTGCGCTCGCTGGTCGCGCTCTCCGTGTTGGCCGAGAAAGGCATCCAGCGCTTCCACGGCTACGGCAGCTCGCTGGAATGGGACAAGGGCGGCGCCATCGCCTGCGCCCACCTCGGCCTGTCCGAGGACGAAACGGCCGACCTGCTCGACGAATTGCACGAAACCTTCCACACTGAACATTGAACACTAAACGCTCCATCAGCGCACAACATGCCTAAAAATAAGCGCCCCGCTCCCCGCAAGAACAGCACCCCACCCGAAGAAAAAGAAGAATTCCTGGCCGAGGCGCTGTGCGCCGCCGCGCTGGAACTCGCCGAACAGGAAGACGGCGAACAGCTGAGCGCCGAGCTGCGCCAGAAAGCCGCCGAGTTCCCGCGCCAAGTGCGCAAATACGTGCAGCAGAAGAAGGACGAGCTGCTCTACAGCGCCATCGAGCTGGCCCGCTTCGAGGACGTGGATGCCTACCGCCTGCTGCGTGAAACGGTGGAAGACGCCGCCGGCACCGTGCTGATCCGGCGCGAAGGCCAGCCCGACATCGAGATCAACGCCTTCGCCATTCCGGTGTTCGTGCACAGCACGGGCGGCCTGGTGCAGGCGCAGGAATTCCAGGACGAAGCCGCGTTCGAAGCACTGCTGCAAAGCTTCACCAAGGACGGCCTGGAAAGCCCCAAGGCCAGGGTGGTGCTGGTGCAGCACGCCTACGACCTGGACGAGATCGACCGCGTCAGCTACAGCCAGCTGAACGCCATGGTGCGCGAAGCGGCCACCTCCATGACGGAGAAGAAGATGCAGGCCGCGCCCGCGCTCGAGCGCAGCATGGGCGGCTGGGCCGCCACCGCCTTCGGCGCGGACGACACCGCGGTGGAGCTGCGCTTCCTGCTGGGCTTTGCGCTCAAGCGCGCCGACGACGCCTTCTACCACGCCCCGGAGGGCGAGCAGGAACAGGACGCGTACTACGCCGCGCGCATGGAGCGCTACCGCCAATGGACCCTCAAGGCCGCGCCGCTGGTGCAGCGCTGCCTGGCCGGCGCGCGCCCGCTGGAACTGAACTTCCTGTACCAGGACCTGTTCTACGGCGCCAAGGAGCAGGCCCAGTCCGAATACGCAATGCTGGACATGATGGCGAAACTGGGCCAGGCGCTGCAGGCGCATCCGGGCGCAGCCGCCGTCATCGCCCCGGCCGACGTGCGCGGCGACATGGTGCTGCGCGTGAACCTGTACGCCGCGCCGGGCGGGCCGGCCATCCTGTCGTGCGACAAGCCGATCGACCTGGGCTGCGACCTGCAGATGGAAGTGGACGACATCGCCGACGCGCTGGCCACCATCGGCCTGCACAGCGTGTCCGTGGCGCAGCAATTCGACGCCCGGAACCAGCCCGTGGACGCCCGCCCTCTGGCCTGAAGCGGCATGCGGCAGCGCCGCATAATTGCCGTTTGACAGTGACATGGCAGCCGAGGATACTTGTTTCATGGAGGTGTACCATGAAACGCTTTGCTGCCCTGCTCACATCCCTGCTTGCCTTCCAGCTGCTGACCGGCTGCGCCACCGTGGCGCCGCCACCGCCTCCGCCGCAGCTCTTCCACGACGAACTGTTCGGCCAGCCCGATGCCGACATCGGCGCCGACCAGATTTTCGCCCTCACCGACGAGATGAAGAAGTATGCGCAGACGCTGGCATTCTCGCGCGCCAAGCGCGAGCCGCAGCTGATCCTGTTCGACGCGCTCTACAAGCGCGACCAGCTCCAGCTTGAATACGACTCCACCATGACGCGCAACGCCGCCCAGACCTTCCAGGCGCGGCGCGGCAACTGCCTGTCGCTGGTGGTGATGACGGCGGCCATGGCGCGCGAAATGGACATGACGGTGCAATACCAGGCCGTCACCACCGACGAAACCTGGAGCCGCAGCGGCAACCTGTACTTCGCCAGCGGCCACGTGAACCTGGTGCTGGGCAAGCCGCGCATGAAGGACGTGCATAGCGTGGAACCCAACCAATTCATGGTGGTGGACTTCGAGCCGCCGGCCGAAACCAAGAACCTGGTGACCATCCCCATTTCGGAAAACCGCATCATCGCCATGTTCATGAACAACCGCGCCGCCGAGTCGCTGGCGCGCAAGGAATTGAACCGGGCCTACTGGTGGGCGCGCAAGGCCACCGTGGCGGACCCCACCTTCTTCAGCCCCTACAACACGCTGGCCATCGTCTACCAGCACCACGGCAACCTGCAGCACGCCGAGGCGGCGCTGCGCTACGCCCAGGTGCTGCAGCCGAACAACACCATCGCCATGTTCAACCTGGTGCAGGTGCTGGACAACCTGGGCCGTCCGCTGGAGGCGGCCGCGCTGCGCGAAGAGCTGGCGCGGCTCGATCCCTATCCGCCTTTCCACTATTTCAACCTTGGCCAGCAAGCCATGAAGGACGGCGACTACAAGAAGGCGCGCCAGCTGTTCGCGCGCGAAGTGGACCGCGCGCCCTACTACCACGAGTTCCACTTCTGGCTGGCGGTGGCGTCCTACTACCTGGGCGACATGAAAACCGCCGACAAGCACATGAAGCTGGCGATGGACAACAGCACCACGCGCAGCGACCACGACCTGTACGCGGCCAAGCTGGACCGGCTGAAGTTCCAGGAACGCCAGCGCAACGCCTATTCAAATTGACAAGATACGGACAGAGCGGGTTACACTGCCGGGCTCAGCCCCGACTTTGTGACCGCCCATGACCGCACTGCGCTCCCCACTTTCCGCCCTGGCCTTCGGCCTGCTGCTGGCCTTCGGCCCGGCCCATGCCGCCACCTCGGCCGCCTCCGCCGCCCGCGACGACGCCCCCGCCGCCCCGGCCGACACCTACTCGCTGCGCGAGCACTACACCAAGTACGAATACCGCATCCCCATGCGCGACGGCGTGCGCCTGTTCACCACTGTCTACGTGCCCAAGGACAGCTCCAAACGCTATCCCTTCCTGATGCAGCGCACGCCCTACAGCGCCGGCGTGACGGTGGACGAGAAGCTGCGCTACGGCGTGGATTTCTACCCCAAGCGCATCGGCCCGTCGCGCGAGTTCGAGACCAGCGGCTACATCTTCGTCAAGCAGGACGTGCGCGGCCGCTTCATGTCCGAAGGCAAATGGCAGGAAATGACGCCGCACGTCAACGCCAAGCGCCAACCGGGCGAAGGCAACGAAAGCCAGGACATGTACGACACCGTGGAATGGCTGCTGAAGAACGTCCCCAACAACAACGGCAAGGTCGGCATCCACGGCATCTCGTATCCCGGCTTCTACACCTCGGCCAGCATCATCGACTCGCACCCGGCCATCAAGGCCGCCTCGCCCCAAGCGCCGGTGACCGACCTGTACATGAACGACGACTCCTACCACGGCGGCGCCTTCATGCTGGCCGCCAACTTCGACTTCTACGCCGCCTTCACCGAAGAGCAGAACCCGACGCCGCTGCCGGCCACCTGGACCGACTTCGACTACGGCGTGAGCGACGGCTACGACTTCTTCCTGAAGCACCGCACGCTGGAAAAAATCGGCGCCACCATGAGCGACAAGCAGCGCGCGCTGTTCTGGCCCAACGTCGAGCACAGCACCTACGACGCCTTCTGGCAAAGCCGCAACATCGCGCCGCACCTGAAGAACATCAAGGCCGCCGTGCTGACGGTGGGCGGCTGGTTCGACGCGGAAGACCTGCAAGGCCCGTTCACCACCTACCAGTCCATCAAGCGCAACAACGCCGGCATCTACAACGGCCTGGTGATCGGCCCGTGGGTGCACGGCGGCTGGGCGGTCGACGAAGGCAAGCGCATGGGCCACGTGCGCTTCGACGCCAAGACCTCGGACTACTACCGCCAGCACATCCTGCTGCCCTTCTTCGAGCAGCACCTGAAGGACGAAAAAGGACCGGCCGCGCCCAACGTGCGCGTGTTCGAGACCGGCAGCAACGTCTGGCGCAGCTACAGCGCGTGGCCGCCGCAGCAAGCCAGGGCGCGCACGCTGTACTTCGGCCCGAACGGCACGCTGGGCTGGCAGCAGCCGGCCACGCCGGCGGCCATGAGCGGCGCCGGCTACGACGAATACGTAAGCGACCCGGCCAGGCCGGTGCCCTACATCGGCTACCCGGCGACCGGCGTGCCGAAGGAATACATGGTGTCCGACCAGCGCTTCGCCGCCTCGCGGCCGGACGTGCTGGTGTACCGCAGCGAAGCACTGGAAGAGGATGTGACGGTGGTGGGCACGGTGTCGCCGAAGCTGTTCGTCTCGACGACGGGCACCGACGCCGACTGGGTAGTCAAGTTGATCGACGTGTATCCGGACGACTATCCGAAGCAGGAAGCGGGCAAGGAAACGGGCAAGGAAGAAGAGCACGACGTGGGGGCGCCGCAAGTGAACATGGCGGGCTACCAGCAGCTGGTGCGCGGCAACCCGCTGCGCGGCAAGTTCCGCCACGGCTTCGAGAAGGGCGAGCCCTTCGTACCGGGCAAAGTGGAAGCGCTGAACTACAGTATCGGCAACGTCAACCACACCTTCCGGCGCGGCCACCGCATCATGGTGCACGTGCAAAGTTCCTGGTTCCCGCTGGTGGACCTGAACCCGCAAACCTTCATGGACATCCCGCGCGCCAAGGCCGAGGACTTCAAGAAAGCCACGCAGCGCGTCTACCACGCGCCCGGCATGGCCTCCGGCCTCGCACTGCAAGTCCTGCCGTAAACGAGCTGAGCCGCATTCGGGGTCAGACCCCGAATGCGGCTCAGCTCGATGGGCGCGCGGTTTAGCGGCGGCGCGGGAAGCCTTGCGCGGGCGCCGGGCCGCGCTTTTCGATGTGGCGGAAAATGATGCGGCCTTTGGTCAGGTCGTACGGCGACAGCTCCAGCGTCACCTTGTCACCCGCCAGGATGCGGATGTGGTTCTTTTGCATTTTGCCCGAGGTGTAGGCGATCAGCTTGTGGCCGTTGTCCAGGTCCACGCGGAAACGCAGTTCCGGCAGCGCTTCGGACACGACGCCACTCATTTCGATCAGTTCTTCTTTAGCCATGCATTTACTCCTGTGTGGGCGCAGCTGCGCCAATTCGGGGGCCAACGGGGGAGGACGGGAGGCGGGAAAAAAAAAGCCCGCTTGCTGCGGGCTTCGTTTCAATGTATTGCCAATAATGCTACAATCGCTGCTTGGCCCGTGCTATCTGCGCGGTGCCGGAGCTTTGGACGCCCATGCTATCTGCGTGGTGCCTCCAATGTGTAAACCGACTATCGTATCCTTGAACTACAATCCCCTCCGGCCTGATGAGCTTCGCTGCTTTACACATGCGGCACCGGCTGTCCCGTAGGGGGCGGCGGGGTTCAGAACTCCACCGAAGAAGCAAGTGTAACACAGTTTTGTGCGCCGCACAAAATTAATTTCAGAAAGATTTATGAGCACCTCCGACCTGCCTTACCGCGCCACCACCGCCGAAGCCTGCGCCTGGCTGGCGCAGCAGACCGCCACGCCCTGGACGCTGGCGCAGCTGATCGAGCATGAACTGACGCCTTATGTATGGCTGGACTACGATCCGGCCTACCCGGACCTGTTCGGCGACGCCAACGGCGGCTACGCGGCGCCCATCTTCTACGAGGGCGATACGCAGCGCCTGGCAGCCGGCAGCGAGGACGTGCTGATCACCATCACCAAGGACGCCTACAAGATCGTCACGCGCCTGCCCGAGCCGGGCTTCCGGCGCGCGCTGGACGAACTGCGCTTCCAGAAGAAGGACCTGGAAAAGCTGGCGGGCCGGCTCAGGCACGAGGCCGAAGAAGTGGCCAGGCCGCCCAAGGTGGAAGCGGCGCGCGAGTCGCAGTTCGGCATCTCCAAGGCCGAGGTGCTGGCCGCCTTCGGCCGGCTGGCCAAGCTGGACCTGGACAAGGCGCTGGACGACGCCATCGGCATCTTCGGCGACGACGGCGCGCGGGTGAAGGCCAGCGCGAAGAAAGCCAAGCGCAACGCGGTGTGGAATCCCGTCACGCTGGCGCTCGGCCTGCACGACGTGTACGGCGTGCCGATCGGCTCCCTGAAGCGCGCCTTCAAGTCGCACGACTTCCTGTACGACTGGCGCGGCGACTGGGAACAGTCGCTGGCCCTGCTGGGCAAGTAGCGCGCAGGCAGCCGGCCGGCTAGCGCACCAGCAGGCGGCGCAGCTGGGCGGCCTGGTAGGCGCCGAAGGTATCGCTGAACAGGCAGCGGATCAGCGGATCGTCGACCGCGTCGGCCTCCGCCAGGTCGCGCTCGGTGGCGGCATCGAACGCGGCGTCGTTGATGCGCATATACATCGACGTCAGCGACTCACCCAGTTCCAGCGCGGCATACAGCTTGGCCGCAGGGATGTCCGTGGTCCAGCCCAGCGGCGCGCTGCCTGCATCGGCGTGGGCGCTGCCGTCGGGTTCGAGGCGGTAGCGGAACTGCGTGCCCTGCCCTTCGTGGTCATAGACTGTCAGCTGCCAGATGCGCGTCTGCTCGAAATAGTCGGAGCCCGCTTCCACGTCGCCGTACTTTTCAAGCAGGCCCGCGCGGCAATAGTCCATCACGCGCGCGCTCTGCTGCGCCGTCAGCGGGGGCGAAATGGCGGGCGATGTCGGCGGTGCGGGGCGGGGCGGCGTTGCCCTCGTACTGGTAATCCACGTCTTGCTCGCCGACCGGCACGATCCAGGCCAGCGGCGGCGCGGCGCGCAAGCCGTGCGCGTCCAGCAGCACCGACACCGAAGGATTCAGGCGCACCACCTGCGCCTGCGGCAGCGCCTCGCTCACTTCCTGCGTGAACTGGCGGTAGCTGATCGGGAAGAAGGCGCGGTTGTACCAGGACCACGGCTCCTGCAGGAACTGGCAGGAACTCGGCACCACGTAGCGCGGCGCAAGCACCTTGAGCTGCGCGATCCATTCTTCCGGCAGTGCGGGCGGCGCGGCGGCGGAGCGCGAGGGCTGCAGCACCTCGATCTCGCGCATGGTCTGGAAAGGCCACAGCACCATGTCCCACGGGCCTTCGTGCGCCAGCTGGGCCAGCGTGGTGTCGTCGATCCAGGAATCGACCACGTTCAGCACATTCATGCCGGCCGCCCTCACCTGGAACATGGTATCCACGTCCGCATCCATCGCCTCGCGCGGCACCACTTCAAAGGGACCGACGCGCACCGGCACGTTCAGCTGCAGCTGCTGCACATGGGTGAAGCCGAGCTGGCGCACCATGTCGAACAGTTCGTCGAAGATGCAGTAGATGTACAGCGGCGTGGCGCGATCCAGCAGGTCCAGGCTCTCCAGCGAACAGTGGTCGTCGTGGAAGTGGGAAATGAACACCGCCGCGTAGCGCTGGCGGCGGATCAGGTCCTCGTCGAAGCGTACGTCGGGAAAGGCGTGGCAGTTGCGGCTGAACGGGTTCTCGAAGATGGTGTCAAATGCGATGCTGGTGCCGTCGCATTCGAACACATAACCGGCGTGCAGAATTCTGGATATTTTCAATGGCTTGCTCATGCCGCATTCTACAGCGCGCCGGGCGCCGCTATCTGACGGGAAGGCTTCAGGCCGAGGATGGCTATAGTTCAAACGGAATCCGCTTGACGCCGATCCGGCACCGGCCTATATTAACCCTTATGGGTGAATATAACACATCACGGCTCGATGAGCTTTTTGCAGCGGTGTCCGACGGCACGCGGCGCGCCATCCTGGCGCGGCTGGCGGAGTCGGATGCGCGGGTGACGGAACTGGCCAGCGCCTTTCCAATCTCGCTCAATTCGACCTCCAAGCACATCCGCATCCTGGAACGCGCCGGGCTGGTAACGCGCACCGTGCAGGGCCGGGAGCATGTGCTGTCCCTGAACGCCGCGCCGATGGCGGAAGCCGCCGAATGGATGGAGTTCTACCGCCGCTTCTGGGACAGCCGCCTGGCGGCGCTGGAGGATTTCGTACTCAAGAAACGCAAGACGGACAACCCCGGGAGCAAGCAATGACACCAGCACAAAACAGCAGCAATGAAGCCACCATCGCGGGCACCATCGCGGGGACCATCGTAATCAGGCGCACCATCCCGGCCACCGTCGACGAACTGTTCGACGCCTGGCTGGACCCGGACAGCCTGGCACAGTGGATGCACCCCGGCAGCACCGTACGCAGCACGGCGAGCGTGGATGCCCGCGTCGGCGGCGCCTTCGAAGTGGTGATGCATACACCGGACAAGCCCTTGCGCCACCACGGCGAATACCGCCACATCGAGCGCAACAAAAAGCTCGCCTTCACCTGGATCTCGGACGCCACGCGGCACACCGAAACACTGGTCACGGTGGAATTCAAGATCGCCGCCAACGGCACCGAAATCGTGCTCACGCACGAGCGCATGCCCGGCCACGAAGCCGGCAAGGCGCACGCCCAGGGCTGGACGCTGGCGTTCGATTTGCTCGCGGACCTGGTCGCTCCCAAGCCGCTCGTCCTCACCACCTTCGACTGGGTGCCCGAGATGCCGAGGGGCTTCGTGCGCGACATCCGCGTGCGCTGGGCGCTGGAAGAAGCCGGCCTGCCCTACCGCGTGCGAAGCGTGCCGTTCAGCGACAGGAATGCCGACCATTTCTCGCACCAGCCCTTCGGCCAGGTGCCGTGGCTGAGCGACGGCGACCTCTCCATCTTCGAGACCGGCGCCATCCTGCTGCACCTCGGCGAACGCAGCACGACGCTAATGCCGGCCGACCCGCGCGGCCGCGCGGAAACCGTGGAGTGGCTGTTCGCCGCCCTGAACTCGGTCGAAATGGCCAGCCTGCCATGGGCGCTCATGCACTTCTCGGGCAACAATGACGGTTCACCGGGCTGGAACATGATGGACAGCTTCCTCAAGAAATCCCGTCTCCCCCACCTGGAACCGGTACTGGCCGAGCGCGAATGGCTGGCCGGCCCCTTCTCCATCGCGGACATCCTGATGGCCGACGTACTGCGCCTGGTGGACCGCTTCGACGGCCTGGCCGAGTCCCCCGGCTGCCGCGCCTACGTCGCCCGCGCCACCTCCCGTCCCGCCTTCATCAAAGCCCACGCCGACCAGATGGCGCACTTCGCCGCAGCCGACGCCGGCATGACCGCCCGCTAAAGCAGCATCCTCCACTGCTCCAGCTTTTGCGCCAGCGTCAGTGATGCGTGGGCTGGCGAGGTGGAAGGCAGCACCAGCGTGCGATATCCGGCGGCGGCGAACTGCGGGGCGAACTTGCCGGAAGTCTGGCCGTTGAAGCCCACCGTCTCCAGCAGCGGACAGAGCTCACGCAGGCGGGCGAAGTCGTTGGCGGCGGGTTTGCGGATGGCGGAGTCCAGGCTGCCTTCGCGCTCGCAGGCGCCCAGCACATCCCACAGGCCGAAGCCGTGCGCCAGCAGGCGCGGCAGGCGCTCGCCGTACGGCAGTTGCGCCAGCGGCTCGCCCGTCAGCGCCGACAGGATAGGCCACAGCGCATTGCGCGGGTGGGCGTAGTACTGCTGCGCGGCCAGCGAGGCGGCGCCGGGGAAGCTGCCGAGGATCAGGATGCGGGTGCGGACGTCGATGACGGGGGCCAGTCCGGCCAGCGCCAGGGGGTCTTGTTTGTTCGTCATGAAGTCATAGTATGACAGGTTCCAGTGTAGAATCGGACGGTAGTACTGAACAATAACAATGCCGGAGATTGCGAGCATGAGTGAACCCCGTCCCATCGATGTCCTGTTGGCCAAGTATAGCGAAAGCCATCTGAACCACACCAACGAGATCATCCATTTCGTGTGCGTGCCGGCCATTGTGTTTTCCCTGCTGGGCTTGATCTGGAGCCTGCAACCCATGGCGGCGCTGGGGGTGGTGCTGCTGTCGCTGGCGTACTATGTGCGGCTGTCGATTCCGTTCGCGGCCGGCATGCTGGTGATGTCGCTGGTGATGCTGGGCGTGCTCTCGGTGCTGCCGCCGCCGACCATCTTGCCGCTGTCCATCGCCATCTTCGTGCTGGCCTGGATAGGCCAGTTCATCGGCCACAAGATCGAAGGCAAGAAGCCGTCCTTCTTCGACGATGTGCGCTTTCTGCTGATCGGCCCGCTGTTCGTGCTGAGCTTCCTGTACCGCAAGCTGAAGCTGGCCTACTAAGTTAGCCATCAAGCAAGACATGTGGAAAATCCGTATACTGCCCGGATGTCCTCGCCTATCCTCTTCGCCATCGCCTGCCTGATCTGGGGTTCCACCTTCTGGGCCATCACTTTGCAGCTGGGCGATGTCGCCCCGGCCGTCTCCATCGTCTACCGTTTCGGGCTGGCCTCGGCCACGCTGTTCTCCTGGTGCCTGCTGCGCGGCGACCGCCTGCGCATGCCGTGGAAGGTGCAGCGCTGGATGATGCTGCAGGGCGTGGCCACCTTCGCCATCAGCTATGTGTGCACCTACACGTCGGAGCAGTACCTGGTGTCCGCGCTGGTGGCGGTGCTGTTCGTGCTGATGGTGTTCTGGACGCCGATCTGCAACCGCTTCATGTTCGGCACGCCGCTCACGTGGCGCATGTGGAGCGCGGCGGCGGTGTCGATCTGCGGCGTGATCCTGCTGTTCTACGAGCCGATCAGCCATGCCTGGAACGATATCCTGGCCGGCGGCAGCGGCCATTTCCTGCTCGGCCTGGGCTTGGCGCTGTGCGCCACCGTGGCCAGCACGATCGGCAACGTGGTGGTGGTGAAGGTGCGCGAGGAGTCGTCCAATGTGTTCCTGACCATGGCCTGGGCCATGTTCTGGGGCACGCTGGCGGTCGCCAGCTGGGCCTTGCTCACCGGCGTAGAGTTCCGCCTGCCGTCGCGCCCGAGCTACTGGGCCGGCCTGCTCTACCTGTCCCTGTTCGGCTCCGTGATCGCCTTCGGCGCCTATTTCACGCTGATCCACCGCATCGGCTCGCAGAAGGCGGTGTACATCGGGGTGGTGACGCCGGTGATCTCGGTGCTGCTGTCGATCCAGCTGGAACACTACCGGCCAGGTGCCATGGAGTGGTTCGGCATGGTATTGTGCCTGTCCAGCGTGGCCTGGGCGCTGAAAGCGCCGTCGCCCGCGAAGAATGAACCATCCATCCCTTTAGAAAGCAAACTCGAAGCGCCATGAATTCAACTAGTCTGACCATCCGCCCTGCCCTTCCTGAAGACGTGAACGCCATCTTTGGCATGATTTTCGAACTGGCGGTGTTTGAAAAACTGGAGCACATGGTGGTGGCCAACGAGGCCAAGCTGCATGAGAGCCTGTTCGGCGACCATCCGGCGGCCGAGGCCATCGTGGGCGTGGAGAACGGGGAGGTGGTGACGTTTGCGCTGTTCTTCCATAACTTCTCCACCTTCCTGTGCCAGAAGGGCTTGTACCTGGAAGACCTGTACGTGAAGCAGAACTGCCGTGGCAAGGGCTATGGCAAGCAGATGCTGGTGGCGCTGGCGCAGCTGGCGGTGGAGCGCAACTGCGGCCGCTTCGAATGGTCTGTGCTGGACTGGAATGAGAACGCGATCAAGTTCTACCAGGGCATGGGCGCGACGGTGATGCCGGACTGGCGCATCTGCCGCGTGACCGGCGATGCCTTGTCGCAGCTGGCTACCGACTAAATTTTGCCGCAGGCGCCGCCAGGCGTTCGAGCAGTTCAAACAGGCCTTGAGTGAGCAGGGCCAATGCGGCGGCGGGCAAGGCGCCTGCCAGCAGCATGTCGTTGTCGTTCAGGGCCAGGCCTATGGTGATGCGTTCGCCGTAGCCGCCGGCGCCGATAAAGGCCGCTATCGTGGCCGTCCCCACGCTCATCACCGCGGCCGTTTTCACGCCGGCCAGGATCACCGGCATGGCGAGCGGCAGCTCGACGTGCACCAGCTTGTGCCATCCTCTTAGTCCCAATGCTTGCGCGGCCAGTTTCAGGCCGGGCTGTACCTGGCCTATGCCGGTGCAGGTGTTGCGCACGATGGGCAGCAGGGCGTAGACGAACAGCGCCACCAGGGCGGGGCCGGTGCCGATGCTGCCCAGCAGCGGGATCATGATGGCCAGCAGGGCCAGCGAGGGGATGGTCTGCAGCATGCCGGTCAGCGCCAGCACGGTTTGCCGCAGGCGCGGCGCGTAAGCGGCGAGCACGCCGAGCGGTATGCCCACCGCGCAGGCCAGCGCCACTGACAGCAGCACCAGCGTGATGTGCTGGCGGGTGAGGGGCCACAGGTTGGCGTCGAAGATCTTGGCGAGCAGGCCGGGGCGCGGGGCGGCGGCTGGGCTGGCCGGAAGCGGGGAGGCGGCGGCGGGTGCGGCGGCGCGGCGGGCGGCGGGGGTGGCAAGCCAGGCGCTGGCGACGGCGGCGAAGCTTTTGCCGTCTACTTCGGCGGCCGCGTTCATGGCGATCATGTCGGCGGCGGAGATGCGGCCTTCGAGTTGCTGGATGGCGCGCCAGGCGGCGGGGAAGCGCTGGGCCGCGTCCAGGCGGTAGAGCAGTACGGCGTCGTAGCGCGGGAAGTAGCCTTTGTCGTCGTCCAGCACGCGCAGGCCGTATTGGCTGATCTTGGCGTCGGTGGAGTAGATGTCGATCACGTCCACCTGCTTGTGCGCCAGCGCTTCGTAGGCGATGCCATGATCAAGGCCGACCGGTTTCTGCGGCAGGGCATAGCGCTGCGCCAGCCCCGGCCAGCCGTCCGCGCGGCCGATGAATTCGTGCGACAGGCCGAACTTGTAGCCGCCCTGCCCCGCCAGCCCGCTCAGCGTGCGCACGGCGCCGCTGCCGCCATCGCCGCGCGTGGCCAGCGCATAGGTGTTGTTGAAGCCGAGCGGCACCGCCACGCCCAGGCCCAGCGGCGCCAGGTCGCGCCGCAGCTGCTCCAGAGGCGCCGGGCTGCTGCGCTTGAGGATTTCCAGGGCGATGGTGCCCGTGTATTCGGGATAGACGTCGATCTTGCCGGCCTGCAGGGCGGCCAGCACGATGGCGGTGTTGCCCAGTCCTTGCTTGTGCTCGGCCTTCACGTGCGGCGCGGCGGTCTGCGCCAGCACTTCGCCGAGGATGTACGACTCGGTGAAGCGCTTGGAACCGATGCGCAGCACGCCGTCGTCGGCTTGCGCCGGTGCGGCTGCGGCGGCAACTGCCAGGAGGACGGCGAGGCGGGTCAGATGCATAAGATGGCGGAAAGGGCTGGCGACCGCGTTAATGTACACGATCGCCGGCACCGCCGGGTCCAATCAGCGCGGAGCAGCAGCAGCAGGAGTGGCAAAGGCAGCGGCAACCTGCGGGGCGCGCAGCACGCCGCCGTTGACCACGCCCCGACACGGGTTGTAGCCGAAGGAATAGGAAAGGTCCGCCGGGCGGGCGATGTTCCACAGCGCGAAGTCCGCGCGCTTGCCCACTTCCAGCGTGCCGATGTCGTGCTGCCGTCCCAGCGCACGGGCGGCGTGCACGGTGCAGCCGGCCAGCGCTTCCAGCGGCGTCAACCGCCACAGGGTGCAGACCATGTTCATGGCCAGCAGCAGAGACGTCATCGGCGAAGTGCCGGGGTTGTTGTCGGTGGCGACCGCCATCGGCACGCCGGCGGCGCGCAATGCGGCCACTGGCGGCGGCGTGGTGTCGCGCAGGAAGTAGTAGGCGCCGGGCAGCAGCACGGCCACCGTGCCGCTGGCGGCCAGGGCGGCGATGCCGTCTGCGGTCAGGTGCTCCAGATGGTCGGCCGACAGGCCCTTGTAGCGCGCCACCAGTTCGGCGCCGCGCTGGTCCGACAGCTGCTCGGCGTGCAGCTTGACCGGCAGGCCCAGGGCGGCCGCTGCCTGGAACACGCGCTCGGTCTGCGCATTGCTGAAGCCGATGCGCTCGCAGAAGGCGTCCACCGCGTCCACCAGCCCTTGCTCGGCCAGCAGCGGCATCATGGCGCACACTTCGGCCACGTAGTCGTCCACCCGGCCGGCGAATTCGGGCGGCACGGCGTGCGCGCCGAGGAAGGTGGTGGCCACGTTTACCGGCAGCTGCCGGCCCACGCGGCGCGCCACCCGCAGCATCTTCGCTTCCGACTCCAGCGTGAGGCCGTAGCCGGATTTGATCTCCAGCGTGGTGACGCCTTCGGCCAGCAGGCTGGCGATGCGCGGCAGGCTTTGCGCGTACAGTTCCTCGTCCGTGGCGGCGCGTGTGGCGCGCACGGTGGACATGATGCCGCCGCCGGCTTTCGCTATGTCCTCGTAGGTCGCGCCGTTCAGGCGTGCTTCGAATTCGTCGCTGCGGTTACCGGCGTGAACGATGTGCGTGTGGCAGTCGATCAGGCCCGGGGTGAGCCAGCAGCCGGCGCCGTCATGCATGGCGGCCGCACTGCCGGCCGCCGCCGCATCGGCCGCCGCGCCCAGCCAGGCGATGCGGCCATCCTTGACGGCGATGGCGCCGTTGCGCAGCTCGCCGTAGCCACCGGCACCGGCACCGGCGCCCGCCATGGTGGCCAGGTGCACATTGGTGTACAACACGTCCCACATCATTGTTCTTCGTCTTCCTCGTTGGGGATGATATCGACGATGAACACGGTGGCGCTTGCGGCCTCCATGGTCCACACGTCCTCGGTGCTCAGCACCAGCGCGTCGTAGCGCACCATGGCCACGCGCTCGTCGGCGCTGATCATGGTCAGGCTCTCGCCGTCGGCCAGGAATACGATGGTGGTGGGGCTGCGCCGCTCCAGCGTGGAAAAGTCGCGCACCACGCGGCGCTCCAGCTGGTGGGTACAGCGCGCGCGCCGCGTCATCACATTGAAATCGGTGGTGGGACCGTCGCTGACGGTGGCCGACACAGCAATCTCGCCCGGGAAAGCCACCACCGGCTCGCGCTCGCTGAGCGCCACCTTGCGCTCATTGCCCACGTCCAGCACCACGCACGGCCCGTTCACCAGCGTCAGCGTGCGGTCGATGCCGGGAAAGAGCGAGAACGGCCCGCTCTGCGAAATCGTGGCCAGGCTGATGCGCCAGTCGAAGTTGTCAAAGGTGGCGCCGTTGGGTGCGATGGCGATCTCGGTGGTGCTGCCGCCGCCGTTCTTCCACGGCGTGGCGTGCAGGCTTGCGTACTGTATCAGCTTGCTCATTACCGGAACTCCCGCAGTTCGGCCAGCGTCTGTTTGAAGCGCGCGGTGATGGCCGGTTGCGCCGCGTGCCTCTGCTCGCGCACCACCCACTGGCCGCCAGCCAATACATGCTTCACCAGATTGTCGTTACCGCTGAATACCAGGGTGCCGAGGACTTCGTCCGCCGCCAGCCCGTACAGATTCGGGTGATCGCCGTCGAGCACGACGATGTCCGCCCGCTTGCCTGCTGCCAGCGCGCCCACCGCGCGCCCCGCCGCCTGCGCCCCGCCCTGCAAGGCGCCCTGCCACAAAAAGTCGCCTACATTGCGCTGCGCGGCCGACACCGCGATGTTGCGGCGCTGCTGCTGCAGGCGCTGGCCGTATTCCAGCCAGCGCAGTTCTTCGACGGCGCTCTGCGAAATATGGCTGTCGCTGCCGATGCCGAAACGTCCGCCCTGGGCCAGGAAGGGCTCGAGCGGGAACAGGCCGTCGCCCAGGTTGGCCTCGGTGGTCGGGCACAGGCCCGCCACTGCGCCGCTGTGCGCGATGGCTTGCACCTCGGCCTCCGCCAGGTGAGTGGCGTGCACCAGGCACCAGCGGCTATCCACTTGCACCTCATCATACAGGTATTGCACGGGACGGCGCGCGCTGAAGTCCAGCGATTGGCGCACCTCGGCCTGCTGCTCGGCGATATGGATGTGCACCGGGCGATTGTGCGGCAAGCTGGACAGCACTTCCTTGATCTGGGACACGGAAGCGGCGCGCAGCGAGTGCGGCGCCACGCCGACCTCGGTTTGCGCGTCGCGCAGCGCTTCCAGCTCGCCGATAATCTTCAGCACGTCCTGCGCGTCGGTCTTGAAGCGCTGCTGCTCGGGCTTGAGCGGCGCCTCGCCGAAGCCGGCGTAGCTGTACAGCACCGGCAGCATGGTCATGCCGATGCCGGCCAGCCGCGCGCCGGCGATCACGCGGGCGGCCGTTTCGGCGGCGCTGGCGTACAGGGCGCCGTCCGGCGCGCGCTGCACATAGTGGAATTCGCACACCGAGGTGTAGCCGTGGCGCAGGCATTCGCTGAACAGCTGCGCGGCGATGGCTTCCATGTGCTCGGGCGTGATGTTGCGGGCGAAGCGGTACATCAGGTCGCGCCAGGTCCAGAACGAATCCGGTCCGTCGCCGGCTTTCTCGGTCAGGCCGCCCAGCGCGCGCTGGAAGCTGTGCGAGTGCAGGTTGATCATGCCGGGGATGGCATATTCGGCCAGCTCCACGCCGGCCGGATGCAAGGCATTGGCTGTGACGTCGCTCAGCTCGCCGGCGGCATCCCATTGCAGCAGCACGTCCTGCGCCCAGCCGGCCGGCAGCAGCGCGTTTTTGGCGTACAGCGCGCTCACGCCTGCGCCCCCTTCCCGGCCCAGTCGGCGGCGGCCTGCGTCAGCTGGCGCAGCAGCGGCTGCACCTGCGCGGCCAGGTCGGGACGGTAGCCGTACGGCGCCGTCTCGTCCATATAGGTGGACTGGCACATCTCCAGCTGGATCGCATGCACGTTCTGCGCCGGCTTGCCGTAATGGCGCGTGATGTGGCCGCCCTTGAAGCGGCCGTTCACGGCCACCGTGTAGCCGCCGTGCGCCCGCGCCAGCGAGGCGATGGCGTCCGTCATGCCGGGCGCGCACGAGGCGCCGTCGGCGGTGCCGAAGTTCAGGTCCGGCAGCTTGCCGTCGAAGAAGCGCGGCACCACGGACGCGATGGAGTGCGCGTCCCACAGCACCACGCGGCCGTGCATGGCCAGCAGGCGGTCC
This sequence comes from Pseudoduganella sp. UC29_71, assembly GCF_042693265.1. Classification (NCBI taxonomy): domain Bacteria; kingdom Pseudomonadati; phylum Pseudomonadota; class Betaproteobacteria; order Burkholderiales; family Oxalobacteraceae; genus Pseudoduganella; species Pseudoduganella sp. UC29_71. Next base: position 5,238,696 of record NZ_CP170549.1, read on the forward strand.
AGCTCGGCGCGCAGCCGGTCGTGATATGGCTTCCAGTACAGCCGCAGGCGGCGCTGCACTTCGGCTTTGTCGGGCGCGCCGCCTGCCGGGTACAGCGGCTCGCGGCCGAAGGTGTCGACCGGGCACAGGCCGGTGGTGTCCTGGCCCGGGTACAGATTGGTGTTCTCGGGCGGACGGTTCAGATCGATCACGTAGCGCGACCAGCGCGCCGACAAGGTCGAGGCGCCCATCTCCCGCAGGAAGCCGTACAGCTGCACCAGGTGCCAGTCGGTATCGGTCTTCACCGCTGCGGCGGGCGCGAAGCTGGCCGCGATATCGTCCGGGATGTCGGTGCCCACGTGCGGCATCGACACCAGCAATGGCAGGCTGCCTGCCGTGAATTGATAGTCCATCTGCTCGTCCCTCCGGGCCGTTTAAGGATGCAGCGGCGTGAACAGGTTCTTGCAGGTCGCGCTCAGCTCACCCTTCAGCACCATCTGCTTGGCCGCCTCGATGTCCGGCGCGAAGAAGCGGTCGGCGTCGAAGAACGGCACTTGTGCGCGCAGCTGCGCGTGCACGTGCTCCAGCTGCGGCGAAGTCTTCAGCGGCCGGTGGAAATCGATGCCCTGCGCCGCCGCCAGCAGCTCAATGCCCAGGATGACAGCCGTATTGTGCGCCATGTCGTCCAGGCGGCGCGCCGCGTAGGTGGCCATGGACACATGGTCTTCCTGGTTGGCCGAGGTGGGGATGGTGTCCACGCTGCCCGGATGGGCCAGCGACTTGTTCTCGGACGCCAGCGCGGCGGCGGTCACGTGGGCGATCATGAAGCCCGAGTTCACGCCCGGGTCGCGCACCAGGAACGGCGGCAGGCCGGACAGGGTGGCGTCGATCAGCAGCGCGATGCGGCGCTCGGCGATGCTGCCGATTTCGGCGATGGCCAGCGCCAGCGTGTCGGCCGCGAAGGCCACCGGCTCGGCGTGGAAGTTGCCGCCCGAGACCACCACGGCGCTGTCGCCTTCCTGGAACAGCAGCGGGTTGTCGGTGACGGCGTTCGCCTCGATCAGCAGGGTGCGGCTGACGTTAGCGATGAGGTCCATGCACGCGCCCATCACCTGCGGCTGGCAGCGCAGGCAGTACGGGTCCTGCACGCGCTCGTCGCCCACCAGGTGCGAGGCGCGGATGGCGCTGTTGCTCACCAGTTCGCGGTAGATGGCGGCGGCGGCGATCTGGCCCGGCTGGCCGCGCACTTCATGCACGCGCGCGTCGAACGGCGAATCGCTGCCCTTGGCGGCGTCCAGCGACAGCGAGCCGGTGACCATGCCCGCTTCCAGCAGGCGCTCGGCCATGAACAGGCCGTGCAGCGCCAGCGCGTTCGACACCTGGGTGCCGTTGATCAGCGCCAGGCCCTCTTTCGCGGCCAGCACCACGGGCGCGACATTCGCGGCCTTCAGCGCGTCGGCAGCCTGCACCAGTTCGCCCTTGAAGCGCACCTCGCCCACGCCCATGATGGCCAGGGTCATGTGCGACAGCGGCGCCAGGTCGCCCGAGGCGCCGACCGAGCCTTTGGCCGGGATGGCGGGCACGATGCCGGCGTTGTACAGCGCCAGCAGGGTGTCGATGATGAGCGGGCGTACGCCGGAGTAGCCGCGCGCCAGGCTGCCGATCTTCATCAGCATGATCAGGCGCACTACGGCGTCCGACAGCAGCTCGCCGGTGCCCACGGAATGCGACAGGATCAGGTTGCGCTGCAGCTGCTCCAGCTTCTCGTCCGGAATGCGGGTCTTGGCCAGCAGGCCGAAGCCGGTGTTGATGCCGTAGGCGGCATCGCCCTTGGCCACGATGGCGCGCACGGCGGCGGCCGACGCTTCGATCACCGGATAGGCTTCGGCGGCCAGCGCCACGGGCGCGAAGGCGTTCCACGCGGCGCGCAGTTCGGACAGGGTCATCTTGCCAGGGTTCAGGGTCCAGGCTTGGGTGGCGGTTTGAGTCATGGGGTATTCCTTATTTGATCATTGGCAGGTTCAGGCCATTGCGCTTGGCGCAGGCGATTGCCGTTTCGTAGCCGGCGTCGGCGTGGCGCATCACGCCCGAGCCGCTGTCGTTCACCAGCACGCGCGCCAGGCGCTTGGCGGCGGCGTCGGTGCCGTCCGCCACGATCACCACGCCGGAGTGCTGCGAATAGCCCATGCCCACGCCGCCGCCATGGTGCAGCGAGACCCAGGTGGCGCCGCCGGCGGTGTTGAGCAGCGCGTTCAGCAGCGGCCAGTCGGAGACGGCGTCGGTGCCGTCCTTCATGCTTTCTGTTTCGCGGTTAGGGCTGGCGACGGAGCCGGTGTCCAGGTGGTCGCGGCCGATCACGATGGGCGCTTTCAGTTCGCCCTTGCGCACCATCTCATTGAAGGCCAGCCCGGCAATGTGGCGCTCGCCCAGACCCAGCCAGCAGATGCGCGCCGGCAGGCCCTGGAAGGCGATGCGCTCGCGCGCCATGTCCAGCCAGCGGTGCACCTGCGCGTGGTGCGGGAACAGCTCCTTGATCTTGGCGTCGGTCTTGTAGATATCCTCCGGGTCGCCGGACAGCGCCACCCAGCGGAACGGGCCGCGCCCTTCGCAGAACTGCGGGCGGATATAGGCCGGCACGAAGCCGGGGAAATCGAAGGCGTTTTCCACGCCCTGGTCGAAGGCCACCTGGCGGATGTTGTTGCCGTAATCGACCACCTTCGCGCCCAGCTGCTGGAACTCCAGCATGGCCTGCACGTGGGCGGCGCAGGAATCGGCCGCGGCGGCCACCAGGCGCGCGTGGCGCTCGGGGTCCTGCTGCGCCGCTTTCCAGTCCGCCACGCTCCAGCCGCGCGGCAGGTAGCCGTTCACCAGGTCGTGCGCCGAGGTCTGGTCGGTGACCAGGTCCGGCACCATGCCGCCGGCATCGCCGCCTTCCTTGGCGCGCTTGACCAGCTCCGGCAGGATCTCGGCCGCATTGCCCAGCAGGCCGATGGAGACCGCGTCCTTGCGCTCGGTGTGGTGCTTGACCAGCTTCAGCGCCTCGTCGATGGAAGCGGCCTGCTTGTCCAGGTACTTGGTGCGCAGGCGGAAGTCGATGCTGCTCTGCTGGCATTCGATGTTCAGCGACACGGCGCCGGCGAAGGTGGCCGCCAGCGGCTGCGCGCCGCCCATGCCGCCCAGGCCGGCGGTCAGGATCCAGCGGCCGGCCATGTCGCCGCCGAAGTGCTGGCGGCCGGCTTCGGCGAAGGTCTCGTAGGTGCCCTGCACGATGCCCTGGGTGCCGATGTAGATCCAGGAACCGGCCGTCATCTGGCCGTACATGAACAGGCCGGCGCGGTCCAGCTCATTGAAATGCTCCCAGTTGGCCCATTTCGGCACCAGGTTGGAGTTCGCCAGCAGCACGCGCGGCGCGTCCTCGTGGGTCTGGAACACGCCGACCGGCTTGCCGGACTGGATCAGCAGGGTCTGGTCCGCTTCCAGTTCCTTTAGCGACGCCAGGATCTGGTCATAGCATTCCCAGTTGCGCGCCGCGCGGCCGATGCCGCCGTACACCACCAGGTGCTGCGGATTCTCGGCCACTTCGTTGTCGAGATTATTCTGCAGGCGTGCGATAGGCCGCTTCCGCGCCCCAGGTCTTGCAGACACGCTCGGGGCCGCGCGGGGCGCGGATGTTGCGGGTGGCATCGAAACGTGGGTCGTTGGCGAGGGAAGTGCTCATGTCGTCTCCTTGGTAGCAGGTGATGCGGAGGAGCATGGGATCGCCACGCGCCCGCCGCGCATCTTCCCAGCATAAGTTGTCTATACAACCAAGTCAACCCATTTCTGTGTCCCAAAGCGAGCTGAGCCGCATTCGGGGTCTGACCCCGAATGCGGCTCAGCTCGGCATAAGGCTCGGCTCGGCTCGGCTCGGCTCGGGGTGGGATGGGGGATTAACGTTTGTACACTTGTTTGCCGGCCAGCCAGGTTTGCAGTACGGTGATCTTGCCGATGTTGGCGGCGGGGACTTTGAACAGGTCGGCCTCGGTGACGATGAAGTCGGCCCATTTGCCAGCTTCGAGCGTGCCCACCTCCTTTTCCTGGCGCGCGGCGTAGGCGGCGTCCAGCGTGAAGCAGCGGAAGGCTTGCACCAGCGTCATGGCTTCGTTCTTGTACCAGCCGCCGGCGGGCATGCCGCTGCCGTCCTGGCGCGTGACGGCGGCGTGGATGCCGGCCAGCGGGTTGGGCGATTCAATCGGGAAGTCGGAGCCGCAGGCGATCTTCGAACCCTGCTTGAGGAAGGTCTGCCACGCGTACGCGCCCTTGATGCGCTGCGGGCCGACGCGCTGCTCGGCCATGTTCTGGTCGGAAGTGGCGTGGGTCGGCTGCATGGAGGGGATGATGCCCAGCGTCTTGAAGCGCGGGATGTCGGCCAGCGTCACCACCTGCGCGTGCTCGATGCGGTGGCGCTGCGCGGCGGCGGCAGGGTATTTCTTCAGCAGCTCGGCATACGCGTCCAGGATCTGGTGGTTGCCGGCGTCGCCGATGGCGTGCACGTTGACCTGGTAGCCGGCCTTCATGGCTTTTTCCATCTTGGCCAGCATCTCGTCGTTCTTGTAGAACAGCAGGCCGTGCGTGTGCGGGGCGTCGCTGTAGGGCGCGATCAGGGCGGCGCCGCGGCTGCCCAGCGCGCCGTCCGAGTACAGCTTGACGGCCGACAGCGCGTACAGGCCGTTGGCGTAGCTTGGCAGCGGGCCGTCCTTGGACAGCTGGTCGAAGTCGGCGGTGGTGTCGCCTATCATGGCGTAGATGCGGGCGGTGAGCTTGCCGTTGTCGGCGTAGGCGCGGTACAGGCGGTCTTCACTCACGCCGATGCCGGCGTCGTGCGCGCCGGTCAGGCCCACCTTGGCCATGTGCGCGAGCGCGCCGTCGAGCGCGGCGCGCGCTTCGGCTTCGGTGGGCGCGGGCACGACTTTGTTCACCAGGTCCATCGCGGCGTCGACCAGGATGCCGGTCGGGCGGCCGATTTCGTCGCGCTCGATCTTGCCGCCGGCCGGGTCGGGCGTGTCATGCGTGATGCCGGCCAGCGCCAGCGCCTTGCTGTTGACCCAGACGGCGTGGCCGTCCACCCGGTGCATCAGCGCGGGACGGTCGGCCACCACGCTGTCCAGTTCGGCCGCCGTCGGGAAGCGGCCCAGTTTCCAGATCTCCTGGTTCCAGCCATTGCCCACCACCCAGGCGCGCTGCGGGTTGGCTTGGCTGAAGCCGGCCACGGCTTGCAACGCCCCGGGCAGCGAGGTGGAGCTGTACAGTTCCACGCCGGTGGCGATGGCGCCCAGGCCGAACACGTGGCCGTGCGCGTCGATCAGGCCGGGCAGCACGGTCTTGCCCTGCATGTCGACGCGGGTGGCGCCGGCCGGCGCCTTGGCGGCCACCGCCTTGCTGCTGCCCACCGCGATGATCTTGCCCTGGTCGTCGTAGGCCAGCGCGGCGAACTTCACCAGCTTGCCGGACGCGTTGAGCGTGTAGCCGTTGGCGTTGTCGACGATGGTGGCGGCGTTGGCTGCGGCGGGCAGCGCGGCGGCGAGGGCAAGCATCAGGGTGGTCAGGCGCATCGAAACAATCTCCAGTGTGAATTCAATAGCAAGAAGGAGAGTGTAGCGAAGTTTGCACGCTGGTCCAATACGGTTTTTTCCCGTGGAGAGAACCATGCTGACCCTGTTCGATTACCTGCCTTCCCAGAACGCGTGGAAGGTGCGCCTGCTGCTGCACCACCTGCAGCTGCCCTACCACCCGGAGTACGTCAGCATTTTCGAGGGCGAGGGCCAGCGGCCGGAATTCCTGGCGGTGAATCCCACCGGCGCGGTGCCGGCGCTGCGGCTGGACGATGGCCGTGTGCTGGCGGAGTCGAACGCCATCCTGTTCTTCCTGGCGCAAGGGACGCGCTACCTGCCAGGGGACGCGTTCGGGCAGGCCAGGGTGATGCAGTGGATGTCGTTCGAGCAGGACTATGTGGGCGCCATCGCCACGCTGCGCCACTGGACCATGACGGGCAAGCTGGAACGCCGCCCGGCGCAGCTGGTGGCCATGAAGCGCGCTGGCTCGCTGCGCGCGCTGCGCATGCTGGACCGGGAGCTGGCCACGAGGCCTTTCATCGCGGGCGATGCGTACACGATTGCGGATATGTCCTTGTATGCATACACGCACCGGGCGGAGGAGGCGAACCTGCCGCTGGCGGAATTCGTGCACGTGGCGGCCTGGGCGGAGCGGGTGGCGGCGCAGGAGGGTTTCCTGCATCTGTGCCATCCCTATTCGATCGATCCGTTTTCGGGCCGGGAGCTGCCTTAGCTGGCGTCGTGGAAGATGATGCCGAGGGTATGGCGCGCGCCGCTGCGCAGGCGCGACACGCCGTGCCGCATGTTGACGCGGTAGCTGCCGCGCGTGCCATTCACGGGGCGGTGGAAGACGGGGAAGATGACCATGCCGCCCTGCTCCAGCGGCACCACTTCGGCGCGCGACTGCATGCGCGGGCGCTGCTCGGTGAGCACGAATTCGCCGCCGTCGAAATCGGCGCCGGGCCGGGACAGCAGCACGGCCGCTTGCAGGGGGAAGACGTGGTCGCCGTACAGGTCCTGGTGCAGGCAGTTGTAGTCGCCAGCGCGGTATTGCAGCAGCAGGGACGTGGGGCGGGTCTGGCCGGCGCCGTGGCAGCGGGCGATGAAGTCTTCGTGCGCCGGCGGGAAGCGCGGCTCCAGCTGCATGGCTTCGTACCAGCGGTTGGCGATGCCGGCCAGCGGCGGGTACAGGGCGGCGCGCAATTGGGCGATGGGGCCGGGCAGCGGGTAGGCGAAGTATTGGTATTCGCCCTTGCCGAAGCCGTGGCGCTCCATGACGACGCGGCTGCGGAACAGTTCGGGCCTGGCGTAGGCACCGGCCAGGCGCCGGCATTCTTCGGCCGTCAGGAAGGCGGGGACCATGGCGCAGCCGTGAGCGTCCAGGTCTGCGCCGATGCGCGGCCAGTCGAGCGCGGCGCAACGCGCGGCCAGCCGGCCGAAGGCGCGCGGCGATGGCGCGGCGATGCCGGACAGGGCGGCGCCATCGGCAGGCGCGCCCCTCCCGGCAGGCGCTGGGACGGCGGGAGCGGGCAGCGCGGCGCTCACTTGGAGCCCTCGCGTTCGAGCAGCGCCTGCTTGCGCTCTACGCCCCAGCGGTAGCCGGAGATGGAGCCGTCGTTGCGCACCACGCGATGACAGGGAATCGCCACGGCGATGGCGTTGGCGGCGCAGGCGCCTGCCACGGCGCGCGCCCCGCTCGGCAGCCCTACCCGCTCGGCCAGCTCGGCGTAGCTGACGGTCTGCCCGGCGGGAATCTCGCGCAAGGCCTGCCACACGCGCTGCTGGAAGGCGGTGCCGCGCACGTCCAGCGGCAGCGCCAGGCCGATTTCGGGCGCTTCCACCAGCCCGATCACGGCGGCCACCACCTGCTCGTAGTCCTTTTCCGCGCCAATCAGCTCCGCTTTGGGGAAGCGGTCCTGCAGGTCGCGCGCCAGTTCGTCCGGGTCGTCGCCGATCAGGATGGCGCAGATGCCCTTGTCGGTGCTGGCCACCAGGATGGCGCCCAGCGAGCATTCGGCCACGGCGAAGCGGATCGCCGCGCCGCTGCCGCCGGCCTGGTAGGCTTTCGGCGTCATGCCCAGCGCGCCGGACGACTGGGCGTAGAAGCGCCCGCTCGAGTTGAAGCCGGCCGCGTAGATGGCGTCCGTGACGCTGGCCTGCTTGCCGGGACCGGCCAGCCCGGCCTGCATGCGGCGCTGCTTCACGCCCGCCGCGTAGGCCTTGGGCGTGAGCCCGGTCTGCGCCTTGAAGATGCGGTGAAAGTGAAAGCGGCTCATGCCGCTGGCCTCGGCCAGGCTGGCCAGGTCCGGTTCGCTCTCGGCCTCGTCGATCAGGCGGCACATCTGCGCCACCATGGCGGCGTGGCGCTCGGCCAGCGGCGGCTGGTCCGGCTTGCAGCGCAGGCAGGGCCGGAATCCGGCCGCCTCGGCCTCGGCCGTGCTGGCGTGGAAGCTGACGTTGCGGCGCAGCGCCGGGCGCGCGCCGCACGAGGGGCGGCAGTAGACGCCGGTGGTGCGCACCGCGTAGTAAAACTGGCCGTCGGCATGGCCGTCGCGCTGCTGCACCGCGGCCCAGCGCTCGTCGTCGTTCTTGAAGGTGGTGTTCATGGCCTGCTCCATCATGGTTTCATTATGGGGCCATGGTAGCCAGCCGCCAAGATCGCCACACCCCGACTCTTGCTTTTGAATTAAAATCCTTCCATGAACGAACAACAGGCAGCCGAAACCACCCCCATCTTCCAGCGCATCAAGGACCATTTGCTGGAGCAGATCGCCGCCGGCGTCTGGAAAGAAGGCGACGTGATCCCGTCCGAACAGGCGCTGGTCAAGCAGTTCGGCGTGTCGCGCATGACGGTCAACCGCGCCGTGCGCGAGCTGACCGCCGAGCAGGTGCTGACGCGCCGCCAGGGCTCCGGCACCTACGTGGCGCAGCAGAAATACCAGGCCACGCTGCTGGAAATCAAGAGCATCGCCGACGAGGTGCGCGCGCGCGGCCACGCCCACCGCAGCAGCCTGCAGCTGCTCGAACAGAGCAAGGCCGGCGACCTGCTGGCCAAGCAGTTCGAGCTGCCGCCCGCCTCGGTGCTGTTCCATTCCGTCATCATCCACTTCGAGAACGGCGTGCCCATCCAGGTGGAAGACCGCTGGGTCAACCCGGCCTGCGCCCCGCTCTACATGAGCCAGGACTTCGCCGCCATCACGCCGAACGAATACCTGATGGCCGCCGCCCCGCTGCAGGGGGCCACCTACAGCATCGAAGCGCTCAGCCCGCCGCGCGACATCGCCGACATGCTGGCCATCGACACCCGCCAGCCCTGCCTGGTGCTCAAGCGCCAGACCCGCTCGGCCGGCCAGGTGGCGTCCATCGCCACCATGTGGCACCCGGGCCACCGCTACCAGTTCGCCGGCAGTTTCGCCTGAGCCGGCGGCGCGATCGCTAGTAGATTGCAAGTCAGGAAAAACCAGTGCTTGACGGCCACAAAGTAAACACTACGGCCAAAATTTCGATGCTATAGTTGACTGGACAAATCGGGCCGCCTGGCTGGACAAAACAGCCGCCGCGCCCTCTGTCGCATTTGCGAAAGGGAAGCTCTTGCTGCATCGCCGTCCTCAGTCCAGTTTGCCGTCCGGCCTGCGCCGCCTGCGCGGGGCAGCCGCGCTGGCCTCCGCACTGGCCAGCCTGCTGCTGGGCGGCGCCGCCGCCGCGGCCGAGCCGGTCACGGTGCAGCTCAAATGGCTGCACCAGTTCCAGTTCGCCGGCTATTACGCGGCGCAGGACAAGGGCTACTACCGCGACGCGGGCCTGGACGTGACCTTGCGCGAAGTCCAGTCCGGCGTCGATCCGGTGCAGACCGTGCTGGACGGCAAAGCGCAATACGGCGTGGGCAGCAGCGCCCTGCTGCTCAGGCGCGCCGCCGGCGAGCCGCTGGTGGTGCTGGCCTCCATCTTCCAGCATTCGTCGGTGGCGCTGATCGCGCGGCATGGCGACAACGGCAAGCCGCGCGACTGGCGCGGCAAACGCGTCATGCTGGCGCCCGGCAACGAGGAGCTGCGCGCCTACCTGAAACAGCTGAACGTCGACCTGGACGCGCTGCACGTGCTGCCGCACAGCTACAACCTGGACGACCTGATCAACGGCAAGGTGGACGCCATGTCGGCCTACACCTCGGAAGCGCCGTATGTGCTGGACCGCAGCAATCTGCGCTACGACATCCTGTCGCCGCGCGCGGCCGGCATCGATTTCTACGGCGACATCCTGTACACCACGGAAAGCGAGCTGCGCGAGCATCCCAAGCGCGCCGCCGCCATGCGCGCGGCCACCCTACGCGGCTGGCAGTACGCCATGGCCCACCCGGGCGAGATCGCCGACCTGATCCGCGCGCGCTACCCCAACAGCCACAGCCGCGAACACCTGATGTTCGAGGCCCAGCAGACCATCCCGCTGCTGGAGCAGCGCCTGATCGAGCTGGGCTACAGCAACCCGGCGCGCTGGCGCGCCATCGCCGACACTTACGCCGGCCTGGGCATGATGCCGTCCCACTTCCCGCTGGACGGCTTCCTGTACCAGCCGCAGTCCGACCACCTGGCCTGGCAGTACGGCGCCGGCGCGGCCATCCTGGTGCTGCTGCTGGCCGCGGCCGGCGCGCTGCGCCTGCGCCGCCTGACGCTGGCGCTGGCGGCGGCGCGCGACCGCGCCGGCAAGGCCGAGCAGCTCACCAGCTTTGCCCTGGAAGGCACCGGCGACGGCGTGTGGGACTGGCTGCCGCAAGAGGACGTGCTGACCTTGTCGCCGCGCTACTGCGACATCCTGGGCTATGACCCGGCCCGCTTCAAGCCCAACGCGCAGGAAGTGATGGCGCTGGTGCACCCGGACGACCTGGCCCGCGTCAACGAGGAATTCATGCTGCCGGTGAACGCCGCCCCGCTCGAGACCGGCGGCGCCGAGCGCACCGCCCTGTCCTGCGAATTCCGCATCCGCTGCCGCGACGGCAACTGGAAGTGGGTGCTGGGACGCGGCATGGTGGTGGCGCGCGACGCCGGCGGGCGGGCGCTGCGCATGACCGGCACGCTGGGCGACATCAGCGAGCGCACCGCCGCCGAGGAGGCGCGCGTGGCGGCCATCCTGGAAGCGACGCCGGCGGCCATGATGCTGGCCGACCGCGACGGCCACGTGCGCCAGGCCAACGGCGCCTGCGCGCGCTGCTTCGGCTACGGCGCGCCGGAGCAGATGACCGGGCTGTCGATGGAACTGCTGGTGCCCGACACCATGCGCAGCACGCCGGGCCGCCCGCGCGAGCTGTTCACCCGCCCCGGCCTGCCCGGCCGCGTGCTCACCGCGCGCCGCCAGGACGGCAGCCGCTTCCCGGCCATGGTGCACCTGGCGCCGATCCAGATGGCCGGCCAGGGCCTGTCGGTGCTGTCGCTGCGCGACATGACGCAGCGCCAGCGCGCCGAGGAAGCGCTGCAAGCCAATTCGGAGCGCTACCGGCTGATCGTGCAGACCGCCGCCGAGGGCATCTGGATGACCGGCGCCGACGACAAGACCACCTTCGTCAACCCCACCATGGCGCGCATGCTGGGCTACGAGATCGAGGAGATGCTGGGCCAGCCGATGAGCGCCTTCATGGACGAGGAAGGCCAGGCGCTGCTGCTGCGCCACCAGCGCCGCCGCAGTTCCGGCCAGGCCGAGCAGGGCGACGTGCGCTTCTTCCGCAAGGACCACACGCCGATGTGGGGCCTGCTCTCGACCACCCTGGTCAACACCGACAGCGGCGCCTACGCCGGCACGCTGGCCATGATCACCGACATCAACGACCGCCGCCTGGCCGACCAGGCGCTGCGCAATTCCAGCCGCCGCATGGCGTCCGTGTTCAACGCGGTGACCAACGGCCTGGTGGTGCTGAACGGCGACGGCCTGATTTTGGAGAGCAACGCGGCAGCCGCGCGCATGCTGGGCGCGGCGGCCCACCCCGGCGCCGGCCTGTGGCCCGGCGTGCACGAGGACGGCCTGCCGTTCGCGCGCGACGAGCACCCGGTGTACCTGGCCCTGGTGTCGGGCCAGTCGGTGCGCGGCGTGGTGATGGGCGTGCGCCTGGCCGACGGCAGCCAGTGCTGGCTGTCGGTGAACGCCGAGCCGATGCGCGACGAACTGGGCGCCACGCCGATGGCCGTGGCCAGCCTGACCGACATCAGCTACCGCAAGCGCAGCGAGGACGCGCTGCGCCAGGGCGAGCAGCGCCTGCAGGAAATCATCAAGATGATGCCGACCGGCCTGTTCATCAAGGCGCCCGACGGCCGCTTCCTGCTGATGAACCCGGCCTGCGAGGCGCAGTTCGGCTACCGCTTCGAGGAGCTGATGGGCGGCGACGACAGCGCCTTCCACTCGCCCGACGAGCTGGCCGCCTTCCGCGCGCGCGACGCGGCCGCCTTTGCCGGCGGCGTGATGCTGGACTACGAAGAAACCATCTGGAACCCCACGCTGCGCGAGCTGCGCCACCTGCGCACCTTCAAGAACCCGGTGTTCGACGAGCGCGGCCAGCCGGCCTACCTGATCTGCATGTCGATCGACATCACCGACAGCAAGCAGGCCGAACAGGCGCTGCGCGAGCTGAACGAGCACCTGGAAGAGCGCGTGGCGCAGCGCACCGAGCAGCTCGACCAGGCCAAGCAGGTGGCCGAGGAAGCCAGCCTGGCCAAGGGCCAGTTCCTGGCCAATATGAGCCACGAGATCCGCACCCCGATGAACGGCGTGATCGGCATGGCCTACCTGGCGCTGAAGACCGACCTCGACCCGCGCCAGCGCGACTACCTGGAAAAGATCCGCTTCGCCGGCGAGCACCTGCTGGGCATCATCGACGACATCCTCGACATTTCCAAGATCGAGGCCGGCAAGCTGGAAATCGAGCAGGTCGATTTCGCGCTCGACCACGTGATCCAGACCCTGACCACGGTGGTGGCGCCCAAGGCGGCCGGCAAGGGCCTGAACCTGCTGTTCGAGCTCGACCCGACCCTGCCGCCGGTGCTGCGCGGCGACCCGCTGCGGCTGGGCCAGGTGCTGATCAACTACACCAACAACGCCATCAAGTTCAGCGAGCACGGCCACATCGTGGTCAAGGTGGTCAACGCCGTCAGCGACGCGGCCAACTGCCTGGTGCGCTTCGAAGTGCGCGACCACGGCATCGGCCTGTCGGAAGAGGAAATGGGCAAGCTGTTCCAGTCCTTCCAGCAGGCCGACACCTCCACCACGCGCGAGTACGGCGGCACCGGCCTGGGCCTGGCCATCTGCAAGCAGCTGGCCCAGCTGATGGGCGGCGAGGTCGGCGTGCGCAGCACGCCCGGCCAGGGCAGCACCTTCTGGTTCACGGCGCGCCTGGGCGTGTCGGCGCGCGCGGTGCCCGAACTGATCAGCAGCGTGAGCGACGCGGCCGCCGAGCTGGTGGCCAGCGCGCGCACCGCCGCCGTCATGGCCTCGCTGAAGGACGCCCGCATCCTGCTGGTGGAGGACAACACCTTCAACCAGCAGATCGCGCTGGAAATGCTGGAGGAAGCGGGCAGCTCGGTGTGCCTGGCCAACAACGGCCAGGAAGCGCTGGCCCTGCTGCACCAGGCCAGCTTCGACTGCGTGCTGATGGACGTGCAGATGCCGCTGATGGACGGCCTGGAGGCCACGCGCCGCATCCGCGCCGACCCCGCGCTGGCCGAACTGCGCGTGCTGGCCATGACGGCCACCGCCACCAGCGAGGACCGGGTGCGCTGCCTGGACGCGGGCATGGACGATTTCATTTCCAAGCCGATCCAGCCGGCGCTGATGTACCAGACCATCGCCAACTGGCTGCCGGCCCAGCGCGTGGAAGACAGCGAAGCGCTCGGCCCGCCCGGCACCGCCGCGCCCAGCGCGCGCCCGCGCGTGCCGGCCTTCAAGCCGACGCTGGCGGGCGACCCGGCGGTGATCGATTTATCCATCCTGGCCCAGCTGCTGGGCTACAATCCGCAGAAGATACGCAAGTTCGCCTTCAAGTTCCTGCAGACCACGCAGGATGGCTTCGACGAGATCGACAGCGCGCTGGCGCGCGGCGACGTGGCGCGCGTGCGCGAGCTGGGACACCGCATCAAGTCCTCGGCGCGCACCGTGGGCGCGCTCGGCATGGCCGAGATCTGCCTGGCGCTGGAACAGCTGCCCGCCGGCGCGCCGGGCGAGGAACTGGCCCGCGCCCGCGCCCTGGCCGCCGGCCTGTGGCCGCTGCTCGAGCGCGTGACCGAAGTCATCATGAACAACACCACTTTCGCCAACGACAACTAGTTATGAGTACACAAGAATCAAGCGCTGCGGGCGCACCGCCCCTGCGCGTGCTGCTGCTGGACGACGATCCCTTCATGCTGTCCCTGCTGGAGGACATGCTGGACGACGTGAGTCCGCAGCCGGGCAGCCTGGACGTGGCCAGCGCCCCTTCCGCCAAGGCCGCGCTGGCGCTGCTGGCGCAGGGCGCGCGCGACCTGCTGGTGTGCGACCTGTCGATGCCGGACATGGACGGCATCGAATTCCTGCGCCTGGTGGCCGAGACCGACTACCGCGGCACGGTGGTGCTGTTGTCGGGCATGGACGCCGGCGTGCTGCGCGCGGCCGAACGCCTGGCCATGGCGCAGGGCCTGACCATCCTGGGCGCGTGCAAGAAGCCGGTGGCGCCGGCCGAGCTGGGCGACCTGGTGGCGCTGGCCATGGCGCACCGCCGCGCCTAGACGCGGGGGGCGCAGAAGTGCTGCCACAGGTGTTGCCTGCAAGCCACAACAGCATTTTCCGCACACGCGGCAAAAATGCGTTATTATTTGATCCATCTCCCGCCTGTTATCCTCTTGCCATCATTTAGGGCATCTGTTGAATTCATGGAATATGTCTCCATCTGCGGCCTGTAATCCGGCAGCGTCAAGACGATATCCATCTACAGTGGCATAATCATCCAGGCGTAACTAACCTATACCTCCCACCGAGGGAAAAACATGAGCGAAAATATCAAACACATCTCCGACGCATCCTTCGAAGCCGAAGTGCTGAAATCCGACCGTCCTGTGCTGGTGGACTTCTGGGCTGAGTGGTGCGGTCCCTGCAAGAGCATCGCCCCCATCCTGGAAGAAGTGGCCAAGGAATACGAAGGCAAGCTGACCATCGCCAAGCTGGACGTGGACTCGAACCAGGCTGTGCCGGCCAAGTTCGGCATCCGCGGCATCCCGACCCTGATCCTGTTCAAGAACGGCGTACCGGCAGCGCAAAAAGTCGGCGCGATGGCAAAAGGCCAGCTGACCTCTTTCATCGACAGCAATATTTAAGTAAGATAGGCGGTGCTGCGCCCGCAGCGCCGCCTGCTTGGCCGGGAAATGGGCCATACCGTTTCCCTTATTGATCAACCCCACGCAGTTCCCTCCCCTACCTTTTTCTTCCCGTCACGGGACACTCACACATATGCATCTATCTGAACTCAAGGCCTTACACGTCTCCGCCCTGCTGGAGATGGCGATCGGCCTGGACATCGACAACGCGGCCCGCCTGCGCAAGCAGGAACTGATGTTCGCCATCCTGAAGAAGCGCGCCAAGTCCGGCGAGCAGATCTTCGGCGACGGCGCACTGGAAGTGCTGCCGGACGGCTTCGGCTTCCTGCGCTCTCCGGACGCGTCCTACATGGCGTCGACCGACGACATCTATATTTCGCCCTCGCAAATCCGCCGCTTCAATCTGCACACCGGCGATTCGATCGAAGGCGAAGTGCGCACGCCGAAGGACGGCGAGCGCTATTTCGCACTGGTCAAGGTAGACAAGGTCAACGGCGAATCGCCGGAAGCGTCGAAGCACCGCATACTGTTTGAGAACCTGACGCCGCTGCACCCGAACGAGCCGCTGCGCCTGGAGCGCGAGATGAACGGCGCCGAGAACATCACCGGCCGCATCGTCGACCTGATCTCGCCGATCGGCAAGGGCCAGCGCGGCCTGCTGGTGGCCTCGCCGAAGTCCGGCAAGTCCGTAATGCTGCAGCACATTGCGCACGCCATCACCGCCAACCATCCGGACGTGACGCTGATCGTGCTGCTGATCGACGAACGTCCCGAGGAAGTGACCGAGATGCAGCGCTCGGTGCGCGGCGAAGTGGTCGCTTCCACCTTCGACGAACCGGCCACCCGCCACGTGCAGGTTGCCGAAATGGTGCTGGAAAAAGCCAAGCGCCTGGTCGAGATGAAAAAAGACGTGGTGATCCTGCTGGACTCGATCACCCGCCTGGCGCGCGCCTACAACACCGTGATCCCGGCCTCCGGCAAGGTGCTGACCGGCGGTGTGGACGCCAACGCGCTGCAGCGTCCTAAGCGTTTCTTCGGTGCGGCACGCAATATCGAAGAAGGCGGCTCGCTGACCATCATCGCCACCGCGCTGATCGAAACCGGCTCGCGCATGGACGACGTGATCTACGAGGAATTCAAGGGCACCGGCAACATGGAGGTGCACCTGGAGCGCCGCCTGGCCGAGAAGCGCGTCTACCCGGCCATCAACCTGAACAAGTCCGGCACCCGCCGCGAGGAACTGCTGATCAAGGCCGACCAGCTGCAGAAGATCTGGATTCTGCGCAAGCTGCTGTACTCGATGGACGAGATCGAAGCGATGGAGTTCATCCTCGACAAGATGAAGGCCACGAAGACCAACCTGGAATTCTTCGACATGATGCGTCGCGGCGGCTAAGCCTCCTCGCAGCATGGCAATGCGGCAAGCACGCGGGGGGCGCCCCCGGCGGCTTGCCGCTTTTTTTTATCCGCTGTATAATCGACGGTTGTTTTTAACCACCGGCAAGTGAGCGGCAATCGGGTCAAGAAGCGGGACGACCGACGAAGTGCTGTTTGGCTACCAAACCACAGAGAGAAGCACATGAAACCAGAAATCCATCCAGACTACCGCGAAGTTGTGTTCCACGACCTGTCGTGCGACTTCAAATTCATCACCCGCTCGACCATCGGCACCCGCGACACCATCACCTTCGAAGGTAAAGAATACCCGCTGGTGAAGATCGAGGTTTCCTCGCAATCGCACCCGTTCTTCACCGGCCAGCACAAGATCGTCGACACCGCCGGCCGTGTTGAGAAATTCCGCCAGAAGTTCGGCAAAGTCGGTTCCAAGACCGCCGTCGCAGCAGGCTAATCTGCCCCGATGCACGAAAAAAGGCAGCTACGGCTGCCTTTTTTTCATTCATACTCACTCTTTTTTGCGCCCCTGCCGATGAAGCCTGTCCGTCTGCCCGCCGCCGCCACCCTCGCCCTGCCGCGCTGGGCCATCTACGCCCTCGGCCTGCTGTATATCCTGCCGGGCCTGATCGGCCGGGAGCCGTGGAAGGCCGACGACGCCGCCAGCTTCGGCATCATGTGGACCATGGCGCAAGGCGGCCTGCAGGACTGGCTGTGGCCCAATATCGCCGGCCTGCCCATGCCCGACGAAGGCCCGCTGGCGTTCTGGCTGGGCGCCGCCTGCATCAAGCTGTTCAGCTGGCTGCTGGGCGACGTGCTGGCCGCGCGCGTGTCCACCGTCATCGTGTTCCTGCTGGGCGTGCTGTCGCTGTGGTACGTCACCTTCGCGCTGGGCCGCCGCCAGGACGCGCAGCCGCTCAAGCTGGCCTTCGGCGGCCAGCCCGCGCCGGACGACTTCGGCCGCACCCTGGCCGACGCGGCCAGCCTGATCTACCTGGGCTGCCTGGGCCTGCTGGTGCAGAGCCACGTCACCACCGCCGAGCCGCTGCAGGTGGCGCTGCTGTCGCTGCTGCTGTACCGCTCGGTGCGCTACATGGAACTGCCGTCGCTGCGCAACGCCGCCCTGATCGGCCTGGCGCTCGGGCTGATGGTGCTGGCGCGCGGCTGGCTGGCGCCGGCCTTCCTGGTGCTGGCCCTGTTCCTGTGCTCGCAATTCCTGGCCATGCCGGCCGCCCGCAGCCTGGGCCACCTGGCCGTGTCGGCCGGGGTCGGCGCGCTGACCACCCTGCCGTGGCTGCTGCCCGCCGTGCTCAGCCATGGCGAACCCCAGCTGGCCGCCTGGATGCAATGGAATTTCGCCCAGATCGGCCTGCCGTCGCTGCAGTCGCTGGGCTACTTCCTGCGCGTGGGCGTGTGGTTCTTCTGGCCGGCCTGGCCGTTCGCCGCCTGGGCCGTGTACGCCTGGCGCCGCCAGCGCCGCGTGCTGCACATCGTGGTGCCGGTCACCTTCACCGGCATGGCCACCTTCCTGGCCCTGTTCCACCCGTCGCCCGAGCAGGGCCAGCTGCTGCTGCTGCTGCCGCCGCTGGCCATCATGGCCGCCTTCGGCCTGCTGACCATGAAGCGCGGCGCCATCAACGCCATCGACTGGTTCTCCGTCATGGTGCTGACCCTGTGCGCGGCCACGCTGTGGCTGTTCTGGAGCGCCATGCTGACCGGCTGGCCGGCCAAGGCGGCGCACAACGCGCTCAAGCTGGTGCCCGGCTTCGTGCCGGAATTCCGCCCGCTGGCCGTGCTGGTGGCCCTGTGCGCCACCGTGGGCTGGTTCCTGCTGGTGCACTGGCGCCTGTCGCGCCAGCCGGCCGTGCTGTGGCGCGCCGTGGTGCTCTCGTCCGGCGGCCTGATCCTGGTGTGGATACTGTCCATGACCTTGTTCCTGCCCGCCGCCAACTACAGCAAGAGCTACGCCACCGTGGCGCGCCAGGCGGCCGCGGCGCTCCCGCCCGGCACCGGCTGCGTGGAAACCAATGTGGCCCCGGCGCAGCGCGCCTCCTTCGTCTATTTCGGCAAGCTGCCGTTCGGCAAACCCGGCGAGCGCTGCCCGATGCTATTACTGCAAGACAACATCCGCGTCGACGACACGCTGGAACTGGCGCCCAGCTACCGCGCGCCGCACTGGGAACAGATCTGGGACGGCCGCCGCGCCTCCGACCGCCAGGAGCGTTTCAGGCTGTACCGTCGCCAGCCCTGAGGCGGCGCCATGCTATGCTAAGCCCATCAAGAGAGTAGGTACGGCAACAGGATGAGCTTTAGAACAATGTCTTGCGCGCTGGCGGCGGGCCTGGGCCTGGCGGCGGCGCTGCTGCCCCGGGCCGCGCTGGCCGATCCGCCCGCCACTCTGTTTATCGCCGGCGAGCATGTACCGCCGGCCAGCTGGAAGGAAGGCGGCGAAGTCACCGGCCGTGAAACGGAAAAGATCCGCGAAATGCTGGCGCGCGCAGAGATTCCGTACCAGATCGACATCCTGCCCTGGAAGCGCGGCTACGTGCTGGCGCAGCGCCAGGCCAACGCCTGCCTCTATTCCACCTCCCGCACGCCGGAGCGCGAACAGCAGTTCAAATGGGTCGGCCCCACCGACGAGGCGGAGTGGGTCTTCATCGGCCGCCCCGACCACAAATTCCCGCTGCGCAACCTGGAAGACGCGCGTGCGCTGCGCATCGGCACCTACAACGGCGACGCGCGCGACGACTTCCTGCGCGCGCGCGGCTTCAACGTGGAACCGGTGCAGAACGACGCTTCCAACCCGAAAAAACTGCTGCTCAACCGCATCGACCTGTGGGCCATCGGCGTGCGGGTGGGCAGCCAGGCGCCGTCGCGCTTCCCGGAAATCGAGAGCGGCGAGCTGGTGCCGCTGCTGGCCTTCCACAAGGTAAAGGTCTACCTGGCGTGCAACCCGGCCGTGCCGGACGCGCTGGTGGACAAGATGAACGCCGTGCTGGACGGCATGCGCCGCGACGGCACCTTCACCCGCGTGGAACGCAAGTACGCACTGTTGGAAAAACGAAAATAGTCATTGTAATCAAGGCATTATCAACTTATCCACAGTGTCGCGGCGGCGATTTTTTTCTCCGCCAATTGCACACAAAACAGGCAGAGCACGCTATAGTGCTCGATATCCATTGCCCAAGGGCATGCTTGAAAGCAACGCTGGCCACCGCCCCATCCTGCGCGCCAGCCCTGTACGACATCTCCTGGCCACAGCCCGCCAGCAGTCTGCCGAGTCCAAAACACATGTTCAACATCTATAAGCTTCAGCTCGCGCTCAAGAACACTTGGGTCCGTATCGCCTTGCTGTCCGCCATTGCGCTGGCGTTCGGCATCACCACCTGGCGCAGCAATGTGGCGCAGGACGCCAGCCCGGTGGTGCGTTCGCAAAACATCGCCGAGATCACGGCGCTGGCCGCCCAGCGCGACCGCCTCGACTACCTGCTGGTGGCCAGGCCGCTGTCGGAGGCGCCGCGCTACATCTACAAGTTCAAGGACGCGCCCGAGCTGCACGTGGTGAAGGTGCCCAGCACGTCCCACCTGAGCCTGGAGCGCGAGGTATTGCTGCGCAACGCCATCCCTTACGGCATCGCGCAGGAAGAATGGCTGGCCAGCCACAAGGCCGTGCTGCAGGACGACGGCGGCGCGCTGGCGCCCACGCGCGACTTCCTGCAGCGCCACGCCTTCGACATCACCGTGGTGCTGCTGCTGTTGCTGGGCCTGAAGTTCGGCATTCCGGGCATGGGCATGAGCGCCAGCGTGATCTCGCCGGACCAGCTGAAGGGCAGCCTGGACGACCTGATCGGCATGGACGACATCAAGCAGGAAGTGCTGCACCTGGAAGACATGATACGCAACCGCCGCGTCTACCAGTCCCACGCCATCGACAAGCCCTTCAACGTGATGCTGACCGGCCCGGCGGGCACCGGCAAGACCAAGCTGGCCGGCTACCTGGCCAAGCGCCTCAACATTCCGCTGATCCAGGCCTCCGGCTCGGCGCTCGAATCGGGCTACATCGGCGGCGGTTCCAAGGCGCTCAATGCGCTGTACAAGAAAGCCTGCGCGCGCGGCTCCTGCATCATCTTCCTGGATGAAGCGCAAGCGCTGTTCATGCCGCGCGGCCGCGGCGAAAAGAAATGGGAAGACGACACCGCCAACACCCTGCTTGGCCTGCTGGACGGCGTGAAGAAGGAAGAAGGCGCCGGCGTGATCTGGGTGGTGGCCTCCAACTTCGACGACAGCAGCTCGCAGATGGACGAAGCCATGCTGCGCCGCTTCTCGGTGAAGATCAACTTCCGCCTGCCGAACAAGAACGAGCGCGCGCAGCTGGTCGAGTCCTTCCTCAAGCGCAAGCAGGAAGGCTGCGTGGACTGGAACAAGCTGGACCTGAACCAGGTGGCCGAGATCACCGCCAACCTCAGTCCGGCGGTGCTGGAGACCGTGGTCGAGCGCGCCAGCATGATCGCCATCCAGGAAGGCAAGATCATCGACACCGACCTGATGTTCCGCGCCTTCGAGCGCGCCACCATCGGCCTGACCGACCGCGCCACCACGGCAGAGAAATCCCGCCAGCGCGAACGCATCGCCTTGCACGAGCTGGGCCACTTCTTCATGCAGATCGACCCGTATCTGCGCCAGGGCCTGCCGCTGGCCGAAGTGAAGGACAAGTCGCACCTGCTGAAGATCAGCACCGAATCGGTGTCCAAGCTGGGCGCGCTGGGCTATGTGCTGTCGGCCGGCGACGACATGGCGCTGCGCACGCTGGAGGAACTGGAACAGGACGTGATCCAGCTGTACGGCGGCGTGGCGGCCGAAGAACTGTTCTACGGCGCGCGCGGCATTTCGGTGGGCAGCCAGAACGACATCCAGAAAGCCACGCGCATGCTGGACACTATGGTCAACCAGCTGTCGATGTACTCGCGCTCCAAGCTGGACTACAGCCAGTTCAAGCACGACAACAACGAGCACACGCTGCTGCAGGTCGAAGCCAAGGCGGACGAGCTGTACAGCTATACGCTGGGTGCCATCGGCGACTACCGTGCCGTCATGGAATCGGTGAAGGACGAGCT
The DNA here is from genome assembly GCF_042693265.1 of Pseudoduganella sp. UC29_71. Classification (NCBI taxonomy): domain Bacteria; kingdom Pseudomonadati; phylum Pseudomonadota; class Betaproteobacteria; order Burkholderiales; family Oxalobacteraceae; genus Pseudoduganella; species Pseudoduganella sp. UC29_71. The sequence continues at coordinate 5,260,092 of NZ_CP170549.1, forward strand.
GCTGGAACGCTACGTGCTGTCGAAGGACGAAATCTTCGCGCTGCTGGAAGAGCGCCTGGACACGGCGCCGCTGCAGCGTCCCGAGCGCCGCGTGGCGGACCGCCGCGGCAGCGCGGCGGCCTGAGGACTGCGGGCTGCGGCCTGGAGACCCGCAGCCCGGTCCGCGCCTCAGCGCGCCGCCATCATCACCGTGCCGGGAGGCAGGACGGTGCTGGTGACGAGGCGTTCATAGTTGCGTATCGTGAGGTCGGCCCCCTTGTTGGCGAACTCCATGCGCGCACCGGCCACGGTCGTAAACACGCCGGGCGCGCGCGGCAGCAGCTCGGTACGCGCCTCGCCGTCGAGCTGCGCAAAATAGCGCTGCCCGCGCTGGGTGAACGCGATGCGCTGGCCATTGCTCAAATCATAGGATGCGGCGTACTCATCGAATTCGCCGGGCGCCAGGCGCATGGCCTTCGGCGCCTGCTGCGGCGCCTTGATCTGCACGCTGTCCGCCTGCGGTTCCGCATAGGCACCGCACATGCCCATCCCCAAGGCCGCACACAGTGCGGCGCCCACAGCAGTTTTCATGATGCACTCCTATCAGCGGCAAGGCCGCTGCCACATCACTCCATACTAGCAGTCATGCGGCCGAGCGTAACTTGCGAATGCACTGATTATTTCTATCCCCGGGCCGGTAGCAATAGCCCGAAGATAGGCCCGTACATACAGGCGCGCTTCAGCGGCGCGCCAGCACGGTCACGCCGGTGGCGGCCATTTTGTGCGCCATCGGCAGGCGCTCCACATTGTCGATGGCCACCGCATCGCCGCCTTCGCGGAATTCGAAACGCGTGCCGGCGGCAGTCTTGAACACGCCCGGCGCCAGCGCATACATTTCAACGCGGCCGTCGCCCGGCAGTTCGGCGTAGTAGCGGTTCACGCTGTTGGTGAACTTGATCTTGGTGCCGTTGTTGAGCACAAACAGATACGCGTAATCGTTGAACTCGGACGGCGACAGCTTGTAGTTCGACCGGGTGATCTGCACGCTGTCGTCCCTGTCGCCGACCACTTGCGGGCCGGCGATGGCGCTGGTAGCGAGGATGGAAAGGGCGGCAGCGGTTGCCATTGCGACGAATGCTTTTTTCATGATGCTTCTCCGTATGCTGGTTGACCTGGCGGTCACCGCTGTTCTCGTTTTAGCGGGGACAGGATCAAGATAGCAAAGCATGCGCGGCGCCGCAGCGGGCACGCGACAAACGGCGGATTGACGGGGCCGAACTGCATTTCACGCGGACAGACGGCGGAACGGCGGAGTAAGATAGCAGCATGCAGATCCGACCTTACCGGCGCGGCGAAGAAGCCCTGCTGCGCGCCATCTTCCACTCCTCCGTGCACGGGCTCGCCAGCCGGCACTACACGGCCGAGCAGCTGCGCGCGTGGGCGCCGGACGATTACGATGCCGCATTGTGGGAACAGCGCATGCGCGCCAACCAGAGCTGGGTAGCGGAGCTGGACGGCGCGCCGGCAGCCTTCACCGACCTGCAGCCGTCCGGTTATATAGACATGTTCTTCGTGGCCGCGCCGTACGCCCGGCGCGGCATCGGCCAGGCGCTGCTGCTGCACCTGTTCGGGCTGGCGGCCGAGCGCCGCATCGCCGTGCTGCGCTCCGACGTCAGCCTGACCGCCGAACCCTTCTTCACGCGCCACGGCTTCACCGTCGAAACCCGCAACCAGGTCGCCGTGCGCGGCGAACTGCTGGCCAACGCCACCATGCGCAAGCTGCTGCCCTGATTACACTTTCATCGGCAGAATCATCAAACGCCCCGCCAACCCGCATGAAATCTACGTCACGTCAAAAAATCATTACTCCATGGCTCCGCTGATGGCTCCGTTTTGCAAAGTGCAGGTGAGACATTGGCTGGCAATTTAGCCGGTAGAAGCAACTCGCGCCGCAGGGCCGCAAAATCCCCCCTACAGCAGCCCGACACAAGGGCTCCGCGCAGGAGGCAATAATGGCCATTACCAGCCAGGCCTGAGGCAAAGACACAGCCGCAATAGAATACCGGCAGCCCTCCTACGTGCTGGCCACAACAACCACTGAGCTCCGGGGTAAGCTCAGTCAGCATTGCGGAACTCTAAATGTCTTAAGGCAAATAACCGGAATCCACTCACTCCATCCAGATTTTCGCGTTAATTCCTCTCTGCGTAACCTTCTCTATAAGCGCTATCTTGATACATCACAATTAGGTCCGGAGGCAACACCAACTCAGCTGGCAAGGTTTTTAATAAGCCATATCTTTCAATAAGCGGCTTTGCCCTCTTCACTCCCCATTGCGAAAGCCCGTTATAAAAAAGCAGTGTAGCCTCAGATGACGAAAGTTGCGCCCTAAGAAGGTCGGCGTAATACTGTTGATCCGAAAAATCATTCATATCGATAAACTTGATGACGTGATAGAGGTTTCTAAAGTAATGTGCAAGCAAGTCCTGATTTTTCACGTAGATAGACTCATAGATCTCGACAACGCCCCGTCCATCAGAAACATCATCTCTAAAACGAATGCTGTCAAGTCGAGCAACGATAAGCCTAAAGGCTTCTCGTCCGCGTAGAAAATCGCCGAAGCCAGTTGCTATTACCGCTTCACCAACTATCTTATTATGGAATTCCAGCAATTGAAAAAAAGTCGCTTGAAACTGGACTAAGTCGGCTCGTTTGGACTGGCGTATATTATCCTCCGTAGCTTGCCTTAGCTGACTAATCTGCAACCGCATAGTTACAACAATTGCAACCAACCCAAGAAAGCTAAAAACAGGATTAAGTGTCCCGCCAAAGTAGTCACCAAATTGCCCCCAACGCTCATGGTCCGCCTCAATTGAACCAAAATTTGCCATATATACACCAACAACAGCAATAGCAAAAACAACTCCCAGACCAACTGCAAGCCGCATTACCGTTTGAGTAGCCCGCGCCTCATCTAGTAGTCTTTCGCTCCCATCACTCGCATGCTTCTCAGTCATATATTTCCCCGCGCCAGAGAAAATAGCTGTTTAACCTGCATCTCATATTGTTGTTCCGCTTGGACTCTAGCGACATAAATTGGCTCGTGCCACTTATCTAATGACATTCCTAAATTACTTATAACATTCTCGGCATCAACATTAAACGCCTCAATATGAAATCTTAATAAATTATCCAAGAGAACTGAAAGGTTCTCTATAATCTCTTTTTCGCTACACCCAAGAACATAGAACACATCTGAGCGCAATTCATGAGCACAAGTAGTCCAGATTATTTCCCCGCACTTACGGAAGCTGTTTACGCATGCTTCCATAATGGCAACCGCAACCCGACTGGAAGATAAATTATTCGTTCTAATTGCGTCTTCTCTGACTTTCCCTATCGTAGCGAAAAGTCGTGTCTGCTCACCGGCCACCTCAAAATTAGCTGCCGCTCTTACGCGATCCGAAAAGTCTGGCATAGTCACCTTAATAAATATTCACTAGCGGCCCCTGCGCCTTAGTTCTTGTACAATTCCGAAAACACGCTCGACGCCAGCAAATTTCACACATAATCCCGGTTAAGTTTCATCGTCTTCTGCTGGAGTTGCACCATTTGCCCCTCCAAATGCTTTGCCCTGAGTGATCTCCAAACCATCCCTGTAAAGCATCGGTATCTTCCATGAGGCTTTCAGAGACTCCAAGAAGCCAATCTGTACCAATTGGTTTATAGCCAATTGCAATGCGTCACCGCTTAAACCAATGACCTCGGATAGGCTCGCCTCATTATGTTCCGAGCGGGAGCGCCGGAATTTCTGAATATGCGCTGCCACTTCAGGACTAGCTTCGGCAAGCAATGTATCGTGCACACGAGTTTCACTTAACTTCTCAAGTGCCTTCCGTACCGCATCCGTCGTGATGATCGGCATCCCTGATGTATACGCCCTCGGTGCGCGTCCCTCACTCTTCAGCTGCTCGTCTTGGGCTTCTTTGGCTAGTCCAATCAAGTTACGAGGCGGGCGCACGTCGTTACCATCCCTTATCCTGGACATGATCCAGCTCCAAGTAGTCGGCTTTCGTTCAGCCTGGTCGATCTTACCAGGGAAAATACAATAAAATAAATCTTCATCCGTTATCGGGTCCGGCTTTATCACTCCCGTCCCAATACTCCCCGAATCAGCATTTCCTTTTTCAAGTGCAGCCTTTTCAAAGATTGCCATTACGTGCTTATTGTCACGAACACGCCGACAATATAAATTCAAAAGATCAGCTTCGTCCCACGTGATATCTACCTTACGAGCATTAATGTGCGTAAGATTAACAAACCCGCCCGCAGTTATTCGTCGCAGCAGATCACGACGAACAAATAACTTCAATCTAACATTTTTATATGGCAACAAGTCCAAATATGTCCTGAATAGCGCCCTTAGCGCCGGAATCTCTACCTCAGCGAATCCCTGGAATGCCTCATCCAATCGATCAAGCACTATCCATAGTGAAAACCCAATTTCAGAGAGGCATTGCTCCAGTAATGCAAACGCTTCTTCATGGGACACTTCATCAACTGCTTCCTCGTCGTCCCGTTTGCCGAACTTCATCTTTGGAGTGACGACAGGCACACCAGTTTCCGAGAACGTAAACTCTATTTCAGCCTCCGTAGGTAACAACGCTCGTTGAACTGCGCTAACAATTTTGCTGAAAATGGTCTCTGGCTTATCGTCCTTAGATATCAGCCCCGTCCGCTCCAACATTCTAGACAACGAGGAAAATGATTCAGAATAATCGGCACCGGCGATGTCCAAAACCCAGTTTCCAGCTAGCGCGATAATATACGCCTTCCATACGCTAGCATATTGTCCTTCCGTCAAAACCCTTTCCCGAACAAGTTTTTGAAAAACCGGCGATCCGACGGGATTGAAGCCAGCCAGAACTTCAATGCCCTTCAATTCCGCAATTGAGCCATAGCGTTTCTTTATTATTTGAAACAGAGCAGTCTTTCCCGTCCCCTTATCACCTGCAACAATATCAATTTTATCGTTGACTAATTTATAGAACGCCTCATTTTCGACAAAATACTTCTCTAGTGACTCATCAAACTCTGCCACCGAATTGCCAATGTCCAGCTCCCTAAGAATTGCCTTCATGATAATGTCCGATTGTCGTGGAAAGTAACCCATGCTATCTCAACTGCATCACCAGCACCAGCACAAGCGCTAACCCCCCGGGGGTAGTTTTCGCTCTGCTAAAATTTGTAGCTAAGCTAACGGTTTCCGCTGGCGAAGCCCAGACATTTGACCCGCCCTCCCCCCTCCTTGCTTCCCAGTGCGCCGCCGCACCTTCACTTACCCGCACCGTTTCACTTCACCCACCTGACTTCACTAACTCCAGGCAACAGCCAGGAAGGAGACTACGGGGCTCCAATTACCCATACTGGTAAGCGCCGGGGAGGACCCGCAGAAAAGCGGGGCGGAACAATCAGGGTGCGCCAATGGATGGGATAGGTCATACGACCGCGCAGGAAGCCCGTAGCGCGCCTTTCAGACTGACGCTGGATGCTCCCCCTTCGCATCGCCACGCCGGTCTGTATTCGACCCCCCCCCTATCCGAAATCCAAGCCTGCGGGGAATTAAAGGAACCGCACGGTCTACGGTAAAAACGCTCAGCCTTTTGAGCACCCCGGGGCCATGCCAGAATGTGGCGCCAGCCTGCAAAAAAAACGAACGCATCCCCCGGCCGCATCGTGTGCGGTCTCGGCAGCACTACTTTTTTTACTGGGACACTGGGACAACTCGCAAAACAGCATGCAAGCATCTGATTTTAATGAGAAAAGCTGTCCCAGAGAGGTGTCCCAGCAAGCGATTTTCAGCTGGGACAGCTGGGACAAAAGGATTGGTTTGCTCGTTTACTAGGCAAAGTTGATGCAATGAAAGCAAGAAAGGCGGACCGTAGCCCGCCTTTCTTGGTATTCATTCAACGATCTGCTGATTTTTCCGCGCGCTTGGGAACTCCCCGCGCCGCCCCCATCGGCCGGCGGCCACCACGCTACGCGTCAAGACCTACGATATCCGGGGTGAAGCGATAGACACGCATCAGGCCTATACCTGGCAAACGCTCTTTGCGAGTAACGCTCGCCTCGCCGTCCGTCACCAACAGTCCGCGCTCAACCAACAAGCGCGTTACGGTCTTGGGGTTATAGCCCTTGCATACTTCGTTCCTGAACACCTCAGGTAACACGAAGTACTCTTGGCGGGCTGCTTCGGCGTCTGCCGGATGCACCTTGTCCCCATACGCTTTGTGATGATCCGAATTCGAATTGATCGCAGTGCCATCAGCAGACAGTAGGCGCTTGAAGCCGGCACGGTTAATCGTGTTCGGCTTGTGGTCGTCCGTCGCCCGGTGCCACCACACAAAGCGAGACTCGCCGTGTGCCTGGAAGAAGCCGCTCACCTGTCGCAGGATCGAAACGTGTTCGACGTTGCCCGCACCGCCACGACCATCCAGCCAGGCAGTAAAGCAGGTGCGCGCCGCGCTCATCGCTTCCCCCGCCTCCCAGCCAGTGATACCCGCACTGGTAGCCAGCTCCCCGGCCGTGCCGACCAGAGCAAAGCGGGTGGCCACCCGCGACACCTGGCCGTGCGAGTCGGCAGGGCATATGTCCCTGGCCAGTTGCGCCACGCTCACTTGAAGCATCTCGCTCAGCATCGCCGCGTGCGCCACGGCGTATTCAATGAACGCCATACCGGCCGTACCATAGTGCTGGTGCGCCTTGCTCACCAAATGGTCCGATAACGCCGCGCCACTGGAAAAGCCGTTCAGGGTTTCATAAACGCCCAGGCCGTGGCCAGCATCAGCGGCGATGTGTGCCATGCGAACGTCATGGCCGGCTTTCGTCCCCTTCCCTGCTTGCTCCATGTGATTCGCCAAACTCACCTCGCCGTCCGACAAGAACAGCACTCGCCAGGTGGCCACCTTGCGGGCCAGTGCAGTTTGCGTCGCCCGCCCCTTGCCCGCCTCGTTGGCCAGCATGTAAACGGTATCGCCAACCACCTTGGGATCGACTTGCGCGATTTCATCCAACAACAGCAGGGCATCGCTATGCTGCGCGGCCACGGTCTCCAGCGCGTTATCGGTCATGCGCCAGTTGCGCGGATAGTCCTTGCCACCAAAGACCGACCCGGCCACCTTGAAAGCAGTACTCTTGCCGCTGGAGCTATCGCCCCAGATGTGGAAGCCACCGGACGGCACGCGAGCCAAGTGCAGCAAGGGCGCTGCGAACGCGGCTGACACGCAGAACAGCATGCGGGAATTGCCACGGCATGGTCCAGCGACTTCCCGCCGCCACTCGTCCAACGTGCCGCGTTGCTTGAACTGCGACACCACACCGCCGGCAGCCTGGAATATCACCTTCTCTTCGCCGCCGCCTATCGTGCGGTCCGGCAGAACGTACACATCGTCATGCCAACCAATACGGTCCGTGCAACGAACACGTACATCCGTTTGCTGGGTTTGTATGTAGACGGTCAAATGGTTCTTGGCGGCCGTTCCCGCGCCGATGCGCAAGCCCATCCCCAGCAGTTGCGCCCGGTATTGCGTACCGTCACCGGCCAGCAGGCTTGCCGGCATCGCCCATTGCTTCGCGTTGCGGTCGCCGTCCTTGAACTCCAGAAAATAGCCCCACTCGCCGTTGCCGGCGTCCCGCGACTGGGCTGTGACGTTCAGCTCGCTACAAATCCATTGCGCGGGTAGCGGATCGCCCTGCTGACTAAAGCCATGGAACCACACGCCATCGTCATCAACATGGAAGAATGGCCGAGACGGCTGGCCGCCACCCTTGGCGTTCGCCGCCTTGCGCTCCCTGCTGGCGTCCTCGCTTTGCACCCGTTTGGCTTTCGGCGCGTGAGATGGCGCCGAGTCCGCCGATACTGCCGCAACCGCTGGCGTAGCTCGCTCGCCTGGTTCCTCTGCCTTTTTGCACGCAGCGTCAAGTTGCATACGCACTACCTCGATACCTGCCGTCTTGGCCAGGTCATTGAAATCTGTCTCGTCCACGCCCAACCCTTCTGGTTTGCACCATGAACCGCCCATGGCGGCAGCGCTCTCAGATGCGGCCATCACCCCTGGATTTTTGCCAGTCCTGGCCTCGGTCTCTTTGTCATCGTCGGCGCACAGCATCAGCTTTGCGCTTGGCAGAAGCTTGCGCACCAACGGCGCAACGTGCCGCAAATTTCCCTCGTTGAAGGCCACCACTACTGCATAGCCGGTCGCTGCGTGCAGTGTCGCCGCAGTGGCGTACCCTTCTGCAATCAAGACCCACGCGGACGCGGATATATCACCTATCACATGGAAGCAGCCTGAAACACGGCCGCCAGCGGGAAAGCGTTTGTCGCCGTTGGCAAGGATGCGCTGCACGTTCCATAGCTTGCCATCGACGTCGCGCAACGGCACCAGCACCACCGTGCCGGACTCGAAGCGGACGCCATGGGGTTGCACGCTTTTACGCACCAGGTATGCGCTATTGCCGCTCTCCGCTGCACTCTCCCAATCCTTTACGGCCTTGCTGGCCATTGCCTCATGCTCCTTTGCCTTAGTTTCGGCCGCTTCCTCTTCCCTCGCTGCACGTTCCTTGCGCAAGCGCGCCCTATCGGCCGAAGACAATGGCGCCACTGGTGCAAAGTCCTTCGGGTTGAAGCCGTACTTCTTGGCCTCCGCAATCAAGCTGCCTATCGTGATGGGACCGCCCGGCACAATGCCTTTCCATGTCGATTTGAGCGCATTGAGATCGAAAGTCTTTCCCCCTTCGCTCCAGTCCTGGAACAACTGGAGCCCGTCTTCACCAAACTCCGATTTCAGCGCCATGCCCATCCGCCACCACACGTCGCGGTCATCCCTCGGAATGACCGCCAGGGCGGCACGTGCAGCGTCAACGCTGACCGGAAATGCTCTCTTACTCATTCAATCTTCCCTTGTTCACCACCAGCGACAGCCGGGGCTGTCCGCGTGGCCGTAAGCGTTCGGCAACCGCAGCCATCGTACGCAAAATGGTTCCTCGCTCAGAACTCCCCGGAGGTATGTCCCGGAAGGCCAGCAGTAGCAGACGCTCGTCAGGATGCTCGACGGCTAAGCCTTCTCCACTAAGCGTGATACCCAGTTTTACCAGTTTAGTTTCGCGCTTTTTCATGGGCGCACTCCGAATTCGGTTGCCTGTGCAAACAGTTGCAGCTCTTGCTGAATGCGGCCCAGATAGCCGGCAGCGAAGGCGTCAACACAAGCTTGTCGGCGACTAGCCGGCCACACGTCACATGCCTCGCGTGGTGCCGACCAGGCACGATCCAGCCCAAGCACAAAGGCGCGCATTGAACCCGCGATGTGTTCGTGCAGGCAGAACAACGCCAAGTCATCGAGAAAGCCCGCGCCTGCCAGAACACCAGCATCGACACAGAATTGGTAGTCCGCCGAAACGGGCAAAGCAACAGGAGGCCGATGGGGGCCGCGCAGGCTTTCCAGCACTGCAGGATTGCTGCGCTTAGCGTGCATGACCACCTCCCTGAGCTGGTGACACCACGGTGCGCTTGGCACCAAACCACAGGCCAGCGCTGCCAAGTGCCTGACACATACTTTCGGCTTCGGCCCATGCTTCTTGCTTGGACGAATACACTGCACCGGAATGAATGCGTTCGGCAACTTCACCGGCGGTGCAAACTTCCTCCGCAGCGCACGCACACCACATCACCACGGCCTCTTGTGTCGGCGTTTTAGCGAGCATGATCGCCTCCTGGCTTACGAGCAGACTGGCGCTGATCGTGCAAGCTCAAGCAGTACGTCAAATTGTCGGAGGTCTCGCGTACAAACTGCGCCTCTACTGCCATATGGCGCAGCAAGTCACCCAGGCTAAGCAGCGTGTGCGAACTTACCTTTTCTTCGGCTTGTCCTCCCACCATCTCCATCAACTGCCCTATCGCTTCGATCCCGCTCAAAATCGTGCGGTCCGCATTGTCGGCGTGGAGTCGGGCAGCGGCGGCCTTTTGCAGGTCCGCTTCTTCGGCAGCAGTCGAAACGCCGAAGTCCATGGGCAAGGCCATCAGCAAATGCCCCAGCTCATAGGGCGCCCGTTCAGCGTTCTGGAAATGGGGATTGTCGGCACCGCCACGAAAGGCGAGGCCAAGCCGCGCAGCAGGGATATCAACGTCATGTTCTATCCCAGAGTGATCCACAGGAGAACCGGCCAAAATTGGCGATTCGGTGTCAGCCGCAAGAGGGGCAATGACGGCATCAAATCCCTTCTCCCATTCCTCCATTAACTCCATGAAGTACGGAGTTTGCTCGTATCCCATCACGGCATCGGCGTAGCCAATCGCACGCCACGCGGCAGCGGTTCTCGCGTGAACAGGCGCTTCGTCAGACTGCAGCCAAAGCTCGGCACGCTCCATTCCAGCCTTACGAGCAGCTTTAAGCGCTTGGGCCTTCTTCGGGGCGATCATTGGCCGCCTCCAACCACCAGGCGCAACGCAGCGGCCGGCACACGCGGGTGCGCTTTCGCCATAGCGCCCACGAACTGGAGAATCTGACTCTGCGCCAGGTCGTTATTCTTTCGGAAGGCGAGAAGCAACTGCGCCTCAAACGTGGACGGTTTGATTTCCGCGAGCTTTTCGCAGGCGATGGTTGCAATTTTGATTTGTTCCGGCGTGCGAATGCAGCTAGGCATGTGAGCCTCCTTGGGTAGCGGTTACACCGCGCCCCGCTTCCAAACGGGGTGAGCGGCAAATGGTGGAGTTGGAAGACCGGCACCCAAAGAGACCAGCAAGCCCGAAGGCTTCTCCACCACCGCCGCTCATAGGAGACGCACGAAGGCATACGCACGTAAAAAAACCGCATGGCGCGGTCTGTGCGCTTTGAGTAATCAGGCTTCCAAACCCGTTCCCCTCTTTTTCGGGGACAATTGAATCATAGGCGTTTCGGCGACGGTACGCAAGGACCGTGCGCCAACCGTGGGCTACCGGCATCATGTGGCACAGCCTTTCAGGCAGCGCAAGACAAGCGCAGCAACGGGCAACGCTGCCTCCACATGGCCATGTGGATGACTGCCAGGAAGGCCAGACGAGGCCCGAACAGCTAGGCCATTAGCTCCTGGCCTATGACGGCGCTTAGCAATCTCGCAGTGTGCAGACGTCTGCACAGTACGGGCGGCGATGCGTTTCCAGCGCGCCGTCATATGCCCGCCTGCTTACGCGCTTCGTCCCAACGCTTCTGCTTGCTCCGCACCTCCCAGTCATCTTTCTCCGACCGCATCCAATCGTCAACGTCCAACCATTGCGTAAACGGGGTTGCGACTGTTCCATCCGGCCGCAAGACCGGAGAGGTTTTGGTATCGACACCAGCGCAAGTAATTGGGTACGGTGCGTAAGAGACATCCTCAATCGCCCAGGCAACAATCGGCTCTTTATGGACGTATTCAGGGCGGCCATTGTCGTCGCTTATCTCGCTTAGCAGGAAGTAGCCAGGCAACGCTGCGATGCACTGCAAAAAGGTGAACTCAGGGGTTCTCACTTTGCCCCCTGCTTGTTCAGGGACCCAACCCAAGCGTCTATATCCGCCGCAGACCAAGCCACGGCACGTGCGCCCAGCTTGAGTGGCGCTGGGAACGTACCTCGCTTGATGCCGTCATAGACCGTCGTTTTCTTCAGCCCGACTTGGGCTAATACAGAAGGCAGGCGAAGGAGCCTGCCAGCAGAACTATTTTCCATTTTCATTCATCCGTTAAAGACCGGAAAAGTCCGGTAAGAGCGGATAATGCAGCTGGAAATGAAGTTCACCGAGAGGCCAGCGACGCAAGACCATTGCATAGCAACGCTAAGCAGTGGCATAGCGCCGGTATGCCTTATCGCTTTCCTAATTTTTGACGAAGGGGACTGTCAGACGGAAGTGTTGCGACAAAGCCTTTTAGCCATCGGCCGGCAGTACCGATATCAAGACAAAGTTCTTTGCTGAGCAAGTCTTTCTTGTACGCAGCCATATTCGGATAGAGGTCTGGATTTTGTTCCCACTTTTTGAAGTAGGCCTCCGCCTTTAAGACGCCATCAAGCCTAGGCTGCTTAGCATTGAGCCTGTTCGTCATGCGCCTTGCGGGCATAGCGAACGCCGCCGCGACATCATTTGCAGTGGCATCGAATATGGTAAGTCCACTAAGCGCAGCCTGCACTTCCGTAAGCACTCTTGCTATCTCTGCTGATGCTTGGATTTCAGGAGTATTTACAAGCTCCCCAATTCCAAAAATCACTGCGTTGACCGCTTCGGCGCCAGTACGCACCTCAGTAGACGCGCACTTATAAAAAGCGGATGCCAACCCAATTGCAGCACCAGGCGTTGCTGCCAGTCGCTGGCGAAATGTGGCAGCCAATTGCTCGTATTCCTCGGTCTTCGTCCACTCTCTGAACTCATCACGAGACATCGCATAGAGTTGCTCATGCGAGGTCGCGCCCTTGCCCGCAGGGTCTTCACTGATACATACGTCCTTCACGCACTCCCTCGATAGATGCCAAGCCAACCGGCGAAGGTATCCGGCTTTCGAGTGGCCGCTCTAGGCTTGGCAGACGCAGATTCTAACAACCTACCTCCACATATGCCAGAGACCGTTACGGTCCGCAGCCGCCCGCGCATCTAGCCTGCTCATAGCGGCAGCGGCGCCCTACCGCTGACACGCATGCGCGAGCTCCACCACCAAGGCAGGACCGGCATTGACAGCACTGGGCGATGGCCTGCACCAGCAGCCTGGCCAACGGCAGCGGCGCCGGCCGCCGACATGCACGGCGCCAGCTCGACCACCACGGCCGCCACCAGGTGGCGCCTGGCCGCAACGCCCGGCACGCGGACAGCACCAGGCGATGGCCTGCACCAGCAGCCTGGCCAACGGCAGCGGAGCCGGCCACCGGCATGCACGGCGCCAGCTCGACCACCACGGCCGCCACCAGGTGGCGCCTGGCCGCAGCGCCGGCACACGGACAGCACCAGGCGATGGCCTGCACCAACACCCTGGCCAGCGGCAGCGGCGTCGGCACGAGCGGCACCAGCTCGACCACCACGACCACCACCTGACGCGGCTTCGCTACAGCGCCGGCACTTGGGCAGCACCAGGCAATGGCCTGCACCAGCAGCCTGGCCAACGGCAGCGGAGCCGGCCACTGGCATGCACGACGCCAGCTCGACCACCACGGCCGCCACCTGGTGGCGCCGGGCCGCAGCGCCGGCACACGGACAGCATCAGGCGATGGCCTGCACCAACACCCTTGCCAGCGGCAGCGGCGTCAGCACGAGCGGCACCAGCTCGACCGCCACCTGGTGCGGCTTCTCTACAGCGCCGGCACTTGGGCAGCACCAGGCGATCGCCTGCACCAGCAGCCTGGCCAACGGCAGCGGAGCCGGCCACCGGCATGCACGGCGCCAGCTAGACCACCACGGCCGCCACCAGGTGGCGCCTGGCCGCAGCGTCGGCACACGGACAACACCAGGCGATGGCCTGCGCCAGCAACCAGGCCAACGGCAGCGGCGTCGGCACGAACGGCACCAGCTCGACCACCACGACCACCACCTGGTGCGGCTTCGCTACGGCGCCGGCACTTGGGCAGCACCATGGCGAGGGGCTGGAGCAGCGGCCTGGCCAGCGGCGCCGGCCGCCGGCACGCACGGCATCAACTCGATCCCCCCACCAGGTGGAGCCTGGCCGCAGCGCTGGCACGATGAACGCACCAGGATGACGAGCTGCACCAGGTCTGGTCAACGGCAGCGGCACCGACCGCCGACACGTACGGCGCCAACTCGACTACCACGGCCCGCCGCCAAGTGAAGTCAGGCCGCCGCGCTGGCACTTGAGCAGCACCAGGGCAATGGCCTGCACCAACAGCTTGGCCAGCAGCAGCGACGCCGGCCGCCGAGACGCATGCGCCAGGTCCACTACCACGGCCGCCACCAGGCGGTGCTTGGCCATAGTGCCGGCACTTGGGCAGCACTGACGATAGCCTGCACCAGCAGCTTGGCCAGCGGGAGCAGTGTCGACCACCAGCACGCCCGCGCCAGCTCGATCACGACCGCTACCATCAAGTGGCAAGCAGCAGCAACGCTGGCTGTGGGTTTTCGCGCAGTTTCCGGATGTACTGTGCATCGTGTGGATCCTCGGCCACGTTTTGGCTTAGTGAGCTATGATGGCGGCCACGCCAATCCATACATATCCGTCACATCAAATCAATATGAGAGATCCCCACGTCGTTAGCTTGAAGTACACCCTGTTGGTGCCCGCCGGCCTGATCTACCAGGAGGTGCCGGCGGTGAATGTGTCGCAAGCTCAGTTCCACGCCAAGCTGCATAACGGAAGTTTGGAAGTGACAATGAACGCCCATTTTCCGTCCATCCTGGATGCTCAGCAGCCGGTTGACGCATTTCTACGCGCGTGGGAGGTGGACGCACACCTTCGTGGGTACAAAATTGCATTCTCGTTCCTGGATGGCGAGGTTATTGACCGCAACCCCGAGCACAGCGGCACGGTAGTGCTGGCAGCAGCTACGTGCATCATGTCGTCCTCGTTCACCGTAATGGGCAACATTACGGTGAGCCCGCGCGAATATCCGGCACCGCCCAGCTGGGCCACTGTCTCCGACTTGGCTCGACGCATGTACAGTCGCTTCGAGACCTACCAGGAGAAGCGGGAATCAATTTTCACGTCGGGATATTATTGCCTGACGGAGTTGCAAGCGGCAGCGGGAAACTCGGTACAGCGCAAGGGGCGAGGACCGGCGGCAGAGCATTTTAGGATCGATGTGAATGTCCTCAACACACTTGGAGAGTTGACATCGGAGCGCGGCGGAGCGCAGTTCGCGCGAAAGGCTGGTGCACCAGAACCAACGCCAGCGGAGGCGGCATGGCTTGCTGCAGCGGTCCCAATGATCATCCGACACGTTGCCAGTGTCGATGCTGGCGTCCATGTGAACGTGTTGACGATGGTTGATTTACCCGCGCTACAGTAAGTTCGTATCGTACAAGCGGACCTCTTTCAATAATCACATCTCTGGCGCAGCCAATTCTCATCCTATCAGGGGGAACCAGCGATTTCCTTTGATCGCCGCCGCCAAAAATTCAACGTAGTCTAAGACGAAGCCGTGTACTAGCGGCCTAGTCAACGGCTAGGGAGTCGGCGCCGGCACGCACGACACTAACTCGACCACCAATCATCCTGTGACATCTCGCGTATTTTCGGGTATGCGAGGTGCTATCCTTGCGGCCCCAGGATGAGTTCGGCACAAAGCGGACGCAAGTGCGGTGGCGGCAGAGCATGAGAGTCTGGACAGCGGGCTGACCCGAAGCTACCCTCATTGCGACTGAACCCGCGCTAGCCCGGTGGCTGCGCCAGGGCGATGCACACACAAGCAGCCTAGCAGCGGCACCGTCCCGCCGGCTTGAAACAGTCGCTCAGATGGGTGCGACGACCAGACACATTATTTGCAAAATGCATTATGAGGAATCCGCCACCATGGCCGACATCGAGAACGACGATATAGCGATCAAACGCATCTGTCACTGCTGCATCGGCGAGACCTATCTCGCCAGCGAAATCAGATCGTCTGGTGACGAAGCCGAATGCGATTACTGCGGTGAAAACGCACCGTCGATAGCCGTCGGCGTGCTAGCAGAGCGGATCGAGGAAGCGTTTTCCGATCACTACACCCGTACTGCGGACCAGCCTAACTGGGAGGAGGAGCGCCTGCTGGCCGACAGCGAGTTAGATTACGAATGGAACCGTAAGGGATTACCGGTCAACGAGGCGATCCAGGAGGCCGCAGGTATCGACGAGGAGCCCGCAGCCGATGTCCTCGAAATCCTTGAAGAGAGGCATGCGCCGTACCCGGACAAGGACAATCTCGGTGTGGAGAGCGAGTTCTCTTCGGAATCGTACTACGAGCAGAGAGACCCGACCTTTATCGGACTTCACATGGGATGGCACGAGTTTGAGCATTCCCTCAAGACCAAGGCGCGCTTCTTTAGTCGTACGGCGGAAGAACTTCTCGCTCGGATTTTTGGGGGAACCGATACGCTCTCGACCAGAAAGGGCCGCCCGCTTGTCGTGAACGCAGGCCCAAAGACGCGGCTAGATCATCTCTATCGTTCGCGCGTGTTTCAGGCGGAAGATGGGCTTAGTGAAGCGCTGTGTCGTCCTGACGCCCGCATCGGTTCACCGCCCCCAAAAATGGCGCGCGCCGGTCGCATGAACGCACAGGGAATTTCTGTGTTCTATGGCGCAACGAAGGCGGATGTTGCCATTGCCGAAGTCCGGCCGCCCGTCGGAAGCCGCGTGGTCGTCGCCAGATTCGACATCACACGGCGACTGCGCCTACTTGACCTCTCTGCAGCAAATGATGTGCACGTGGATGGCAGCATCTTCGATCCATCCTTCAAAGAACGTTTGCACCGCGCCGATTTTCTGCGCTCATTAGCGCGCCGCATGGTGCGTCCCGTGCTGCCGGATGACGAGGGGATCGATTATTTGCCGACGCAGGCTGTCGCAGACTTCCTTGCAACCGCCAACGCCCCGCGCCTCGACGGAATCATCTTTCCGTCCGTGCAGGTGAAGAAAGGGAATAACGTGGTCCTCTTCCACGAATCGGCGAAAGTCGCGGAAGAGGCAATTCCAGAGGGGACGGAAATCACGGCTAGCACCGGCCAGGACTTAGGAGACGGCTGGGAGTTCGACTATTCCGTTACCGAGATCGTGCCCCCATCGGAAGCGTCGAAGACAGATAGCAACGAAGATGCCTTTCTGGAGAACTACCTACATTACACTCCACCGCCCCTCCCCGACGACGACGACCGCCCGGAAACGCTCCGTCTTGTCATGGCCTCAATCGAGGTTCACCATGTAAGCCGAGTCAAAGTCATCACTGAGCGCCATTCCGTTGGCCGCTATCGAAGCGAGAAGCGCCCATTCAAATATTGAACTCTTGGGGGGCATAGCGCAGCTCGTAGCGGCGCCGGGCGCTGACATACACGGGGCCAGCTCGACCACCACGGCCGTCATCTGGCGGCACTTGGCCGCAGCGTCAGCACGTAGGTAACACCAGGCGATGGCCTGCACCAACACTGGCCAGCAGCAGCGGCGCCGGCCGCCGGCACGCACGGCACCAGCTCGATCACTACGGCCGCCACCATGTGGAGCCTGGCCGCATCGCCGGCACGTGGGCAGCATCTGGCGATGGCCTGCGCCAACGGCCCGGGCAACGGCAGCGGCACCGGCCACCGGCACACACGGCGCCAGCTCGTTCACCACGGCCCGCCACCAGGCGGTGCTGGCCGTAGCGTCGGCTAGTGGATAGCACCAGGGTGGTGGCCTGCACCCGCAGCCTCGCCAGCGGCAGCGGCGCCAGCCACCGGTACGCACGGCACCAGCTCGATCATCACGGCCGCCACGAGGTGGAACCTGGTAGCGGCGCCGGTACGCGGGCAGCACCAGGGCGAGAGCCTGGACCAGCGGCCTGGTCAACGGCGCCGGCCGCCGGCACGAATGACATGCACGGCGCCAGCTCTACCATCACGGCACGCCGCCATGATGTGAGCCTGGCTGCAGCGCCGGCATGTGGATAGCGCGAGGGCGATGGCCTGCACCAGCAGCCTGGCCAGCGATAGCCGCGCCGGCCACCGGCACTCAAGGCGCCAGCTCGATCACCATAGCCGCCACCAAGCGCTGTCTGGCCTTAGCGCCGGCACGTCGGAAGCACCAAGTCGATGGCCGGCATCAGCACCCGCCAGCGGCAGCGCATGCCGACATTCAAGCAATAGACGCGCCCATTGCCAGCCGTGCAGACGTCTGCACAAATCGCCGGCCCCGGCGGCGAGGGCGGCACAGGGAGAACCCTTCGCGCATAGTTCCAGGAGGTATGGCCCGTCGAACATCTGCCAGAGGAACGCGCCGAACGGGAGAGCCTGACGAATACAACTGTCCCAGCTCTGTCCCAGCTTTGTCCCAGTAACTATATATATTAACTGGGACAAATAAAACGTTTATATTCAATGACTTACTAAGTATTTTCCACTTGTCCCAGTGTCCCAGTAAACTTTTCTTGCTTTCCCATACTCGCTTTCGCCGTTCTGACGAAAAAAAACCGCGTTGCTGGCGCGGTTTCAAGGGGCGACATAGCGGCATCAGGCGCGGGCCAACCTCCTGGCATTAATCGGTATGACGTTTGATCCGGCTTGGAGCGTGTCCACGTAGTCCGCCCACCACTGGAGCATTTCCCGGCGCTCATGCGCATATTCCGCTTGGTTATACACGGCCCGCACGCGGTTGGTTTCTTTGTGCGCCAACTGCCTTTCAATCACGTCTGGCCGGAAATTCGCTTCGTTCAGGATGCTGCTGGCGGTCGCCCGGAAGCCGTGCGGCACGAAGCGCGCACCGCCAATGTCCAGGCGGTCAATGATGCTATTGAGCGTCGTATGGCCAATGGGTTTTGACCGCGTGGAGTTGTTTGGAAATAGGTAGTCGCCGCCAAAGGAAAGCGGCTTCACTTGCTGTAGCAGCGCAAGCACTTGGCTGGAGAGGTAAACCCTGTGCGGCTCGCCCATCTTCATCCGGTGCGCAGGAATGTCCCACACGGCGTTATCAAGATCGAACTCACTCCACTTGGCCAGGCGCAGCTCGTCCTTGCGCGTAAAGGTCAGCAACATCAGTTTGATGGCCAGCTTGTTGATCTCCTTCGCGCCCACGGCATCGAGCGCCAGGAGGAACGGCCCGATTTCCTTTACGCCCAATGCCCGGTGGCTGCGCGCAGCCGGGGTGGCCACGGCCTCAACTTCCATGGCTGGGTTTGCCTTCAGTTCTTTGTTCCTGACCGCATAGCGGAACATCTGCACGCAGATCATGCGCACCTTGTTGGCGCTCGCTGGCGAGCCACGGCCGACAACCTTCTTGACCAACGCGTGTACGTCATCCGCAGTTATGTCCTTCGGCTTCATCTTGCCCAGGGCAGGGAGAATGTCCAGGTTTAGCCAGTTCTGCACGCTGTATTTCCAGTTCTCCGACTTGAACGCTACTTCGTCCGCAAACCACCGCTCAGACAGTTCCTTGAACGTGCTGGCCTGCGCCGCCTCGATGCGGGCGGCCGTCTTGTCGGCCTGCTTGATTTTCGCTGGACTTTGGCCAATGGCGACAAGCGCCGCCGCCTCCTCCCGCATCCTGCGCGCATCAGCCAAGCCGATTTCAGGATAGCGGCCGAACGTGACCTTTTCCCGCCTGGCGTTCAAATGGTACTGAAAGCGCCAAGTCATCACGCCGGATGGCAGCACATCGAGATAGAGACCATCGCGGTCGGTCGCCTTGTATGGCTTTTCCGCCGGCTTGAGCGCCCGCAACTGGGTGTGATTGAGAGCCATTTTCGTTTCACTTATGAAGCATTGGAGCCATCAGATTATCACGTTTTCAAAATGGCTCCGCTGATGGCTCCGTTCATTGCGGATGATATCGAACCACCGCGAACGACAAAGAACACTAAGTCATTGATTTTATTGAATACAAGTCAGTTTCCGAACCGCAACAAACCGTAATAAACGCTCCTAGACCTTCATCGGCAGGATCACCATCTGCAGGCCTTCGAGGTGCAGGCGGCGCTGGATGGCGAGCGAGGCCTGGTTGTGCAGGGCGCGCGTGAACCAGTTGTCGGCGGAGAAAATGAGTTTGCTGGTGAAGAAGATCGCGTTCGGGAATTCATTGCTGATTTCTTCGCACATGCGCGTCACTTCGTCCACCGCGTCGGTGCCGAAGCCCAGGTAGGAAGACGAGGCCATGCCGTGGCTGTGGCAGAAGTCCACGAAGTATTCCAGCGTGGTCTCGGCGTCGCTGCGCATCTGCTCCAGCGCGCCTTCGCCGCCGTAGGCGTGCGAATCCACCGTACGCGCATTGATGAACAGGAAATTCTTGAAGTGGCCGGGGAACATGCGCTGCACCCACAGCAGCGCATGCAGGCCGCCGCCGCGCGAATTGCCGACGATGAAGACCGCCGTCTGGTCCTGCGGGTCCGGCTCCACCGGCTCGGTGTTGGGGCCGAATGGCTGGCTGGAGAATACTTCGTCCACCGAGTGGATGGCGCGCTTGGTTTCGCGGTAGTGGTTGCGCACCACCACGCACAAGGCGGCGATACCGCCGATGATCAGCGCCGTGGCCCAGCCGCCTTCGGCGAAGCGTTCGAACAGCAAAATCACCAGGATGCCGGCGCAGATCGCGAAGCCCACCAGCGACAGCAGGAAGCGCCCCAGCCAGCGCCGGTTCTTCTTGCGGTTGCGCACCCAGTACAGGCACAGTCCGAACAGCGAAATGGCAAAGGTCAGGAACACGGAGATCGAGTACAGCACCACCAGCAGGGTGACGCTGCCGCCGGTCCACCACAGGATGGCCAGCGCGGCCAGGCCCATCACCAGGATGCCGTTCTGCGTCACCAGCCGGGTCGACAGGTAACGGAATTTCTGCGGCACCCAGGAGTCGGCCGCCATATTGGCCAGCACCGACGGGCCGCCCAGGAAGCCGGTGTTGGCCGCCACGAACAGCAGCCCCGCCTCGAAGGCCAGCACCACCGCCAGCAGCACCTGGTTCACCACCGGCCCGCCCAGGCCCATGTGGTTGATGATGCTCTTGAAGGTGGACGCGTTCAGCGTTTCGCCCGCCACCGGCTGCGCGTCCCACAGCAGGTACAACATGATGATGCCGCCCGCCGTGACCGCCAGCGACAGCGCCATGTACAGCATGGTCATCTTGCCGGTGCGCACGCGCGGCTCGGCCAGCAGGTTGACGTTGTTGGACACGGCCTCCAGGCCGGTATAGGTGCCGCCGCCCTGCGAATAGGCCAGCAGCAGCATGCCGGCCACGCCGGTCCAGCCTATGCCCTGCGCCAGGCTCACGGTCTCGTTAATGGTGCTGGGCACGAGGCCGGGCAGGTTGTCGGCGTGCGCGTAGACGCCGTACACGATCAGGATCAAGTGGGTGACGACAAAGCCGATGAAGATCGGCAGCAGGATCTGGATGGCTTCCTTCAGCCCGCGCAGGTTCATCACGATCAGCAGGCCGATGAAGAACACTTCCGCCCACAGCTTGTAGGGCTGGAAGCCGAGCGGCAGGAAGGACGCCAGCGCGTCCACGCCGGAAGCGATGGAGATGGCGATGGTGAGCACATAGTCGAGCACCAGCGCGCAGCCGGAGATCAGGCCCATGTACGGCCCCACCAGCTTGGTGGCCACGCGGTAGCCGCCGCCGCCGGTGGGGAACAATTCGATCACCTGGTTGTAGGCCAGCGCGATGATGAACACCGTGATGGCGGTGGCGATGGCCATGTACAGGCCGAGATGGGTGTGCGCGCCCAGCGCGCGGAAGGTTTCCTCCGGGCCGTAGGCGGATGAGGACAGGCCGTCGGCGCCCAGGCCGACCCAGGCCAGGAAGGCCACCAGCGCCATCGAATGGCGCGTTTCGCTGCGCATCGGATCGAGCGCCTTGCCCAGGATGATTTCGCGTATCTTCTTGTTTTTCATGCGGTCTGCGCCTGCTGAGGGCGGTTTGCATACGTAGCCAGAATGATGACACAGGCCGGCTATGATCAGGGTTACAATTTCAGCGCGGCTGGACTATAATGTATGCCTTGCGCGTACCGTGCCGCCCTGGTGGTGGAACTGGTAGACACAGCAGACTCAAAATCTGCCGAAGAAATTCGTGCCGGTTCGATTCCGGCCCGGGGCACCAATACCGCAATCCTTCCTGTTGTATCCCTCCCCCATAAATCTGCTGCATATTGGACAATATGGCGCAACTGCCGCTATAGTTGTTGTTCAATTCCTATGGGAAATCCGTGTTCCGCCTAATCGCCGCCAGCCTGTGCCTGATCGCCTGCAATGCGTCCGCATTGACGGTACGGCTATGCACGTTCGACCGGCCGTTCGCGCCCTACACGATGCCGGACGGCAGCGGCCAGACCCAGGAACTGCTGCGGCGCGCCGCCAGGGGCAGCGCCATCCGCATCGAGAATACCTTCGCGCCGCGCGCGCGCTGCCTGGCGCAATTGCAGCACGGCGAGACCGACGCGCTGGTGGCGGCCTATGCACCGGAACGCGTGAGCTACGGCGCCATCCCCATGCTGGGCGGCCAGCCGGACGAATCGTACGCGCTGGCCATCACCCGCTTCATGGTGTACCGCCGCAGCGGCAGCGCAGTGCAGTGGAACGGCAAGCAGTTCAGCGGCCTGGGCACGCTGCCGGTGGGCGTGCAGGCCAGCTTCATCCACGGCCCGCTGCTGCAAAAGCTGGGCGTCACCGTGGACGACGGCGCCAAGAGCGCCGACCAGAACCTGGGCAAGCTGGCCTTCGACCGGCTGTCGGCCGCCATCGCGCAGGAAGCCGAGGCAGGCTATTACGTCGAGCAGAACTATAAGGGCCGCATCGAGGCCCTGCCCATCCCCTTCAACCTGACGCCGCTGTACCTGATGGTCAACCGCGGCTTCTACAAGCGCAACCGCGCCGCCATCGACGGCTACTGGCAAACCATCCGCACGGTGCGGCAGTCGCCGGAGTACCAGGCCTATCTGCGCCAGTGGCGCTAGGCGCGCCGGGCGGTTCCTGGGGCGCGGCAGCAACAGCCATGGGTATTTCCACGCGGAAATGTGATACTGTATGTAGCTGACATTTTTTGCAACAGGAATTACTTAATCGCCAATCGCCATGGACCATAGCTCCCTGCTGCAGCTGTTTTCCCCTCCCGCCGATCCGGCCCTGATGACGTATGGCCGCTACGACCCCGCGCTGGTGGCGCTGTCGGTGCTGGTGGCGGTGTTTTCCTCGTGGATGGGCTTGCAGCTCGCCGGCCAGGCGCGCGGCGGCAGCCACCGCATGCTGCGCACCGTGGCCCTGCTGGCCGGCAGCCTGGCGCTGGGCTGCGGCGTGTGGTCGATGCACTTCATCGGCATGCTGGCCTTTAACCTGTGCACCAGCGTCAGCTACGAACCCACGCTCACCATCCTGTCCCTGCTGCCCAGCCTGGGCGCGTCCTGCGTGGCGCTGGCCCTGGTGCGGCGGCGCCGGCTCACGGGCCGCACGCTGGCCTGCGGCGGCCTGCTGGTGGGCCTGGGCATCGGCGCCATGCACTACGCGGGCATGGCGGCCATGGAATCGCCCCTGGTCCTGCGCTACGACCCGCTGCTGTTTGCCGTTTCCATCCTGGTCGCGGTCGTGCTGGGCACGGCGGCGCTGTGGGTGCGCTTCGGCTTGCGCGGCGCCAGCCGCCTGAAGAACGGCGCCCGGCTGGCATTGAGCGCGCTGTTCATGGGCTGCGCCATCGCCGGCATGCACTACACCGGCATGGCGGCGGCGCGTTTTGTCGGCGTGCCGCCGCCCGGCTCGGCGCCCGGTCCCGGCAGCGGTTTCCTGGCGCTGGCCATTTCCGTCATCACGGTGGCCTTCACCGTGTTCGTCACCGGCGCCTACGGCCTGCTGCGCTATCGCGAGCTGTACCGCAGCCTGCGCCGCAGCGAGAGCTGGATGCGCGCGCTGCTGACCACCACGGTGGACGGCGTGGTGTCGGTCGACGGCGACGGCGTGATCCAGGATTTCAACGCCTCGGCCGAACGCATCTTCGGCTGGCGGCGCAGCGAGATCGTGGGCCGCAACGTGGCGGTGCTGGTGGCCGACCCGCTGCAGTCGGCGCAGGACGGGTTGCTGTACCACCTGCGCCAGCGCGACACGCAGGCGGCGCACGCCGGCGCCGAGCTGTATGGCTTGCGCAAGGACGGCAGCCTGGTGCCGATCCGGCGCGCGCTGGGGCACGCCAGCCAGGGCGGCGAGGACGTGTTCGTGCTGTTCATTACCGACATCAGCGAGCGCCGCGCCATGATGCAGGCGCTGGGCGAAAGCGAGCAGCAATTCCGCTCGCTGATCGGGCACATTCCCGGCATCTCCTTCCGCTGCCTGGCCGGCGGGGCGCACCCGCTGGTGTTCCTGAGCGACGGCGTGGAACTGGTGGCCGGCTATCCGGCGCGCGACTTCGTCGGTCCGGACGCGAGCCGCTCGCTGACCGACCTGATCGTGCCGGCCGACCGCCAGAACGTGGTGGACGCGCTGGACCGCAGCATCGCCAGCGAGCAGCCCTACCTGATCGAATACGCACTGCAGCACGCGGACGGCAGCCTGCGCTGGATCTGGGAGCACGGCGCGGTGGTGCGCGACGCCGCCGGCGAGGTGCGCTGGATCGACGGCGTGATGCTGGACATTACCGAGCGCCGCCGCATGGAGCAGGAGCTGCGCCGCGCCAAGGAGAACGCCGAGCAGGCGGCCGCCGCGCGCGCCAGCTTCGTGGCCAATATGAGCCACGAGATCCGCACGCCGATGAATTCCATCCTCGGCTTTACCGACGTGCTGCTCGATACCGAGCTGCAGCCGGAGCAGCGGCGCCACCTGAACACGGTGCGCAACGCGGGCCGCGCGCTGCTGCGGCTGCTCAACGAGATCCTGGATACGGCCAAGCTGGACAAGGGCGCAGTGGAGCTGGAGCTGGCCGACTATGACTTCCTGGCGCTGGTCGACGAGCTGACTTCCACCAGCGGCGCCGCCGCGCGCGCCAAGGGACTGGCGATGGAGGTCAGCTACGCGCCGCAGCTGCCGGTGCGCCTGCACGGCGACGAACTGCGCATGCGGCAGATCCTGAGCAACCTGCTGGACAACGCCATCAAGTTCACCGCTCAAGGCAGCGTGGCGCTGCGCGCATCGCTGCGCGAGGGCCAGCTGCACCTGGCGGTGCGCGACACCGGCATCGGCATTGCGCAGGACCGGCTGGAAGCCATCTTCGATCCCTTCACGCAGGCCGACCCGTCGATGACGCGGCGCTATGGCGGCACGGGACTGGGCACCACCATCAGCAGGCAGCTGGTGGAGCTGATGGGTGGACGGATCTGGGCCGAGAGCGTGCAGGGCGAGGGCACGGTGTTCCATGTGCTGCTGCCGCTGCAGCCAGCGCAAGAGCAAGGGCGCAGCGCGCTGGCTGGCGCGGCCGGTGCCGCCGGTGCCGCCGGCGCGGGCGAAGGAGCGCAGCAGGACGCGGCGTTCGCGCTGCCGCCGCTGCGCATCCTGGCGGCGGACGACGTGGCACAGAACCTGGAACTGCTGCGCCTGATGCTGGAACGGCGCGGCCACAGCGTGACCACGGCGGCCGACGGCGCCGCCGCCGCCCAGCTGGCGGGCAGCGCGGAATTCGATGTGATCCTGATGGATGTGCAGATGCCGGTGATGGACGGCCTGGCCGCCACCCGCGCCATCCGCGCGCAGGCCGCGCAGGCAGGCCGTCGGCGCGTGCCCATCATCGCCATGACGGCCAGCGTGCTGGAAGCGCACCGCCAGGCCAGTTCGGCTGCCGGCATGGATGGTTTTGCGTCCAAGCCGGTCGACTGGCCGCAGCTGTCGCGCGAACTGGCGCGCGTGGTGGCGCTGGATGTGGCGCAGGCGCTTGCCGCTTCGCCTGCCGCCGGCGCAGCGGCCGGTGCGCCTGCGGCGGACGCGCTGCCCTCGGCTGGCGTGCCGCCGGCGCTGTACGGCGCGCATCCTGCACTCGGCCTGCACGTGCTGAACCAGGCCGCCGGGGTGCGGCGCTGGGACGGCAGCGAGCAAGGCTACCAGGCGGCGCTGGCCCATTTCCTCACCGAACACGGCGACGACGCGCATCAACTCGTAGCGCTGCATGCCAGCGGCGACCATGCCGCCATCCGGGCACTGGCCCACCGCGCGCGCGGCGTGGCGGCCAACCTCGGCCTGGAGCAGCTGGCGCAGGCGCTGGCGGAGATCGAAGAACAGGTCGACGCCAGTCTGCCGGACGGAGGCAGCAAGGCCGCGCCGG
Organism: Pseudoduganella sp. UC29_71; assembly: GCF_042693265.1. Classification (NCBI taxonomy): domain Bacteria; kingdom Pseudomonadati; phylum Pseudomonadota; class Betaproteobacteria; order Burkholderiales; family Oxalobacteraceae; genus Pseudoduganella; species Pseudoduganella sp. UC29_71. The sequence continues at coordinate 5,285,950 of NZ_CP170549.1, forward strand.
CGGACGCAGCGACAAAGCCGGCGACGGCGGCGGCAGCGGCGGCGCTGGAGGCGGCGCTGGAGGCGGCGCTGGCCAGCGCGTCGCTGCACCTGGCCGCTGCGCTGAAAGCCATCCGCGCGCTGCTGCAGCGCCAGCAATCGGCGTCGCCAGCGGCGGCGGAGCACGGCGGGTCAGGCGCCATGCCCCCTTCGCCCGCCATGGCCGCGCTGGCGCTCGACATCGCGGCGGCGCGCGACGATGCGCAGCGGCTGCTGCAGTCGCTGCGGCGCGGCGCGCTGGACGACGACGCCCTGACCAGCCTGTCGCGCCATGTGCAGGGCCACGTGGCGCCGGCCACGCTGGACCAGCTGCACCAGGCCGTGGCCAATTTTGATTTCCCGCTGGCGCAGGCTAAACTGGACGCCGTCATGGCCGATGCGCTGCCCCTTTCCCGAGAAAGTCCGCAATGAACCAAGCCCCTTTGCAGCCGCTGATCCTGGCGGTCGATGATGAAGCGAGCAACCTGCAGCTGCTGCGCCACATCCTGCAAGACCAGTACCGCCTGCTGTTCGCCAAGGACGCCGCGCGCGCCCTCGACCTGGCCCGCCAGGAACGCCCCAACCTGATCCTGCTGGACGTCATGATGCCCGGCATCACCGGCTACGAAGCCTGCCGCATCCTGAAAGCCGATCCGGCCACCGCCGCCATCCCCGTCATCTTCGCCACCGCGCTGAACGACCCGGACGACGAAGTGACCGGTTTCGAGGCCGGCGCGGTGGATTACATCACCAAGCCGCTCAGCCCACCCATCGTGCGCGCCCGCGTGCGCACCCACTTGTCGCTGGTGCGAGCCGACGAGCTGAAGGAAACGCGCTTGCAGATCGTGCAGCGGCTCGGCCTGGCGGCAGAATACAAGGACAACGAAACCGGGCTGCATGTGATCCGCATGAGCCACTACGCGCGCGTGCTGGGCTTGGCCGCAGGCCTGAGCGATACCGCCGCCGAAGACCTGCTGCACGCCGCGCCCATGCACGACGTGGGCAAGATCGGCATCCCGGACCGCATCCTGCAAAAGCCGGCCGCGCTGGACAAGGAGGAATGGAAGATCATGCAGTCGCACTCGACGATAGGAGCGGACATCATCGGCGAGCACACCCACGGCATGCTCGCGCTGGCGCGCAACATCGCGCTCACGCATCACGAGAAGTGGGACGGCAGCGGCTATCCGCGCGGCCTGGCTGGGGAGGATATTCCGCTGGAAGGACGCATCGTGGCGATCGCGGACGTGTTCGACGCGCTGACCTCGTCCCGGCCCTACAAGGAGGCGTGGCCGGTGGAGGAAGCGGTGCAGTACCTGCGCCAGCAGCGCGGCCAGCATTTCGATGCGCACCTGGTGGACTTGTTCCTGGAGCACCTGCCCGAGATCGTGGAGATCAAGGAGCGCTGGGCGGAGCGCTGAGGCGGCGGGTTACGGCTGCGCCTAACCCGCCCTACGGGACCACGGAACCAGGAGAGCGTCGCGGAACGCTGATCCGTAGGGCGGGTTAGCGCGCAGCGCGTAATCCGCCGGCCGCCAGCTCGCGGTACAGCTCCATGTAGCTGCGCGCCATGCGCTCGGCGGTGAACAGTTCCTGGTAGCGCTCGGCGGCGCGCTTGCCCATGGCGGCGGCCACGTCGGGCTGCTCCCACAAGGCGCGCATGGCCGCGCCAAAGGCCTGCGGGTCGCTCGGCGGCACCACCATGCCGGTCACCTGGTCCACATTGATGTACGTGGTGCCGGTGCCGATCTCGCTCGAAATCATCGGCTTGCCGTACATGGCCCCTTCCAGCAGCGAAATGCCGAACGCCTCCGAACGCAGGTGCGAAGGGAACACCATGGCGTAGGACAGCTCCAGCAGCGCCACCTTGTCCTCCTCCTCCAGCGCGCCGACGAACATCACGTGGGTCAACCCCAGGCGTTCGGCGTGCGCCTTCAGCTCCTGCTCCAGCGGCCCCGCGCCGACGATCACCACCGGGTAATCGGTGCCGGCCAGCGCGTCCAGCAGGATGTGCAGGCCCTTGTAGTAGCGCAGCATGCCGATGAACAGGAAGAAGCGCTCGCCGCAGCGCGCGCGCCACTTGTCCAGCACCGCCGGCGAGGGCTTGGGATAGATCGACTGGTCCAGGCCGTAGGTGATGGTGCGGGTCTTGTTCTTGTAGCGGCCCAGCACCGGCGACGAGGCCAGGTAGTTGGGCGAGGTGGCCACGATGGCGTTCACGCTGCGCAGAAAGCGCTGCTTGAGCGGCGTGTACACGCGCAGCAGCGCCTTCTGGCGCACGATGTCCGAGTGGTAGGTGACCACGCTGGGCTTGTCGATGCGCGCCAGGAAGTGCGCCAGGTCCATGAAGGGCCACGGGAAGTGGTAGTGGATCACGTCCGCGTCGCGCGCCAGGTGCTTGAGCTTGCGGATGGCTGCGAAGGACATGGCGTTCGACGCGATTTCCACGCTGAGCGGCACGCGGTGCACCGTATGGCCCTCGATTTCCATCTGCGCGGGGCCGCCGTTGCGGGTCAGCGTCAGCACGTCGTTCTTCACGCCCAGGCGCGTGGTGCCCACGCACATCTGGCGGATCACCTGCTCGATGCCGCCCCACGTGTCGGGGTAATAGGTCTTGTAGAAATGGAGGACGCGCATAGGTTCAGGATAAGAGGGAGTGGTACACGGCTGCCGTCTTGCGCGCGGTTTCGGCCCAGGTCAGCTCGACGGCGCGCACGCGTCCGGCGGCCACGCAGCGCGCGCGCAAGGCGTCGTCGCGCGCCAGCTCCAGCATGGCCGCGCCGATCCCGGGCACCGACAGCGGATCGACTTCCAGCGCCGCGCCGCGCGTCACTTCCGGCAGCGACGAGGTGTTGGAGGCGATCACCGGCACGCCGGAGGCAAACGCCTCCACCACCGGGATGCCGAAGCCCTCGTACAGGGACGGGAATACGAACACGCCGGCGCCGGCGTAGACGTGGCGCAGCTGTTCGGCGTGGGTGAGGCGGTCCAGCCACAGCACGTTCTCGCCGTTCTGCACCGCCGCTTTCATTTGCGCCTGCAGTTCTTCGCTGCGCCAGCCCGGCGCGCCCACCACCACCAGCTGGCGCTTGGCGCGCACCACCGGCGGCAGCGCCAGGTAGGCTTCCAGGATGCGGCCGACATTCTTGCGCGGCTGCAGCGTGCCGACGAACAGGAAGTAGCCGGGCTTCAGGCCGTATTGCGCCAGCGTGGCGGCCACGGCTTGCGGCGCCGGCGCGTCCAGCCATTCGGCTTCCACGCCGCAGGGCACCACGCTGATGCGCTGTTCGCTCACGCCGAAGCATTCCACCAGCTCGCGGATGGCGAATTCGGTGTGGGCGATCACGTGATCGGCCTTGCGCGCGGCCTTGGCCTGCAGCCAGTTCTTCAGGCCGCGCAGGCGCGGATTGCACCACTCGGGGTGCGATACCGGCAGCGCGTCGTGCAGCGTGGCCACCACCATGCAGTCCATGCGCACGGTGCGGTAGTCGGTGGAATGGAACAGGTCCACGCCCGGCATGTGCTCGCGCATGGCGCCGGGCGTGCACAGGTCGCGCAGCGTGGTCACAGGGAAGGAGTGCGGCATGGCGGTGCCCACGCTGAGCGCGGAGGCGCCCTTGCCGAAGGGCGCGAACGGTGCAAAGGACAGGGGCTGCACCGGGCAGCCCGCTTGCGGCAGATGCCGCAGCAGGGCCTGGCTATAGACGCCTATGCCGTCAAGGCGGCCACCGGTCAGGACCGGTTCAACAGTGGTGGTGGAAAGGCCAACGCGCAAGACACTCAAGCCTCGTACATCCAGCGCAAGGTCTGCTCCAGCGGCACCGGCACAATCTGCCCCACCACGCCTGCCAGGCGGGTGTTGTCGCCAACCAGGCGCACCACTTCGTTGGCGCGCACAAAGGCGGAGTTCACATGCACGTTGATCTGGTAGCCGGCGATGCGGCCCATCATGTCCAGCGCTTCGCCCAGCGAGTAGCCGGTACTGGAACAGATGTTGAAGGTTTGCCCGGCCGGCGCCCTGGCCAGCAGCTGCCGGTAGGCGGCGGCCACCATGCGCACGTCCGAGAAGTCGCGCCACACGTGCAGGTTGCCCAGCTCGATGTCGGCGGCCCTGCGGCGGAAATGCGCAACGATTTTCGGCAGCAGGAAGTTTTCATGCTGGCCCACGCCCGTGTAGTTGAACGGGCGGGTGATGATGATGGGCAGCTTGTCCATCCACAGGCGGGCCATGTATTCCATGGACAGCTTGGATACCGCATAGTCGTTGGCCGGGACGGCGGCACGTCCTCGCCCAGCATGGGCAAGTCGGCGTTGCCGTAGATATTGGCGCTCGACGCGAGCAGCACGGCGGACGGTTTTTTCGCCAGCGCGGCCAGGCCTTCCAGCAGGTTGCGGGTGCCCACCACGTTGACGCGGTAAATCTGTTCAATGTCGGCGTGCGCCACGAAGGCGATCGCCGCCAGGTGCACCACCACGTCGGGCTGCACCTGCTGCACCATGGCTGCGACGGCGGCGCGGTCGGTCAGGTCCACCGCCAGCATGTCCTCGGACACGCCGCCGTGGCCCGGCACCGTGGTACCGGTGACGCGGTAGCCGGCCGCGCGCAGCTCGGCCGCCACGTAGCGGCCGGTGAAACCGGCCAGCCCGGTGACGAGCGCGCGCTTGCCGGCGCCCTCCTGCGAGGGCGACAGCAGCTGCAGGGGTTGCAACGACTGCGGCACCGGCGCGTCCATCAGAACGAGAAGCCGATCTCGTTGCGGCGCAGGTCGGCGTCCACCATCAGCTGGCACAGCTCTTCCAGCGTGGTTTTCGGGGTCCAGCCCAGTTCCTTGGTGGCCTTGGCCGGATTACCGATCAGCAGTTCCACTTCGGCCGGACGGTAGAACTTCGGATTGACGCGCACCAGCGTCTTGCCGGTCTTGGCGTCGTGGCCGGTTTCATTCTCCGCTTCGCCCTTCCATTCGATGGCGATACCGGCGGCCTTGAAGGCCATGGTGACGAAGTCGCGCACGGTCTCGGTGCGGTTGGTGGCCAGCACGTAGGTGCCCGGCTCGTCCGCCTGCAGGATGCGCCACATGCCTTCCACGTATTCCTTGGCGTAGCCCCAGTCGCGCTTGGCGTCCATATTGCCCAGCTCCAGCACGTCCAGCTTGCCCAGCTTGATCTTGGCGACCGAGTCGGTGATCTTGCGGGTGACGAATTCGCGGCCGCGCAGCGGCGACTCGTGGTTGAACAGGATGCCCGAGGAGCCGAAGATGCCGTAGGACTCGCGGTAGTTCACCGTCATCCAGTGCGCGTACAGCTTGGCCACGCCGTACGGGCTGCGCGGATAGAATGGGGTGTCTTCCACTTGCGGAATGGCTTGCACCTTGCCGAACATTTCCGAGGTCGACGCCTGGTAGAAGCGGATCTTCGGATTGACGATGCGGATCGCTTCGAGCAGGTTGACCGGGCCGATGCCGGTGATTTCCGCGGTGGTGACGGGCTGCTCGAAGGACACGCCCACAAAGCTTTGCGCCGCCAGGTTGTAGACCTCGTCGAAATCGCCGTTCTGCATCAGGCGGATGCTCGAACTCAGGTCGGTCAGGTCGTATTCGACCAGTTTCAGGTTGGGGTGATTCTGGATGCCCAGTTCTTCAATGCGCCAGAAGTTCACGGAGCTGGTGCGGCGGTAGGTGCCGGTGACTTCGTATCCCTTGCCCAGCAGCAGTTCCGCCAGGTAGGCGCCATCCTGGCCGGTAATGCCCGTAACGAGCGCTTTTTTAGTCTTTTGCATGATATTCACGTTTTCCAACAGAACTTTGACAGCCGGGTATTGTAACAGAGACATGAAGCCCGCCCGGTTCGCACCGGAGCGGGCTTACACTACTTACATCTTGTTACAGGGCAACTAACCGCTATCAAGCCTTGCGCTGCGCCACCGCGTCCACCACGCACAGCGCCGTCATGTTGACGATGCGGCGCACGGTGGCCGACGGGGTCAGGATGTGCACCGGCGCGGCGCAGCCCAGCAGGATGGGGCCGACCGCGATGCCGTTGCCGGCCGCCGTTTTCAGCAGGTTGTAGGCGATGTTGGCCGAGTCGATGTTCGGCATCACCAGCAGGTTGGCGTCCGCCGTCAGGGTGGAATCGGGCATGATCTTCTTGCGCAGCTTGGAATCCATGGCGGTGTCGCCATGCATTTCGCCGTCCACTTCCAGGTCCGGCGCCTGTTGCTTCACCAGCGCCAGCGCGGCGCGCATCTTCTGCGCCGAGGCGCTGTTGGACGAGCCGAAGTTCGAGTGCGACAGCAGCGCCGCGCGCGGCTGCAGGCCGAAGCGCTTCATTTCCTCGGCGGCCATGATGGTGATGGCGGCCAGCTGGTTGGCGTCCGGGTTCTCGTTGACGTGGGTGTCGACGATGGCCAGCTGGCGCTCCGGCAGCACCAGCACGTTCATGGCGGCGTACACGCAGGCGCCCGGGCGGCGGCCCAGCACCTGGTCGATATACTTCAGGTGCAGGTCGGTGGTGCCGAAGGTGCCGCAGATCATGCCGTCGGCGTCGCCCTTCTTGATCATCATGGCGCCGATCAGCGAGTGGCGGCGGCGCATTTCCAGCTTGGCGTATTCCTGCGTCACGCCCTGGCGGTTGGTCAGCGCGTAGTAGGACTGCCAGTAGTCGCGATAGCGCTCGTCGAAGTCCGGGTTGATGACGTCGTAGTCCACGCCCTGCTTCAGGCGCAGGCCGAACTTGTGGATGCGGCTCTCCAGCACCGGCGGACGGCCCACCAGGATGGGGCGCGCCAGGCGCTCGTCGACGATGACCTGCACCGCGCGCAGCACGCGTTCCTCTTCGCCTTCGGCGTAGACGATGCGCTTGAGCTCGGCGGGGGTCTGCTTGGCCACCGCGAACAGCGGCTTCATGAAGGTGCCGGAGCGGTACACGAACTGCTGCAGGCTGTCGGCGTAGGCTTCCAGGTCCTTGATCGGACGGGTGGCCACACCGGACTCGAAGGCCGCCTTGGCCACGGCCGGGGCGATCTTGGTCAGCAGGCGCGGGTCGAACGGCATCGGGATCAGGTATTCCGGGCCGAACGACAGGTTGTTGACACCATACGTGGTGGCGACGATGTCGGACTGCTCGGCGTGCGCCAGCTCGGCGATCGCGTGCACCACGGCGATTTCCATTTCACGGGTAATCGTGGTGGCGCCGCAGTCGAGCGCGCCGCGGAAGATGTAGGGGAAGCACAACACGTTGTTGACCTGGTTCGGGTAGTCCGAACGGCCGGTGCAGATGATGGCGTCGCCGCGCACCGCTTTCACGTCTTCCGGCAGGATTTCCGGGTTCGGGTTGGCCAGCGCCAGGATCAGCGGGTTGGGCGCCATCTGCTTGACCATGTCCTGCTTGAGCACGCCGCCGGCGGATACGCCCAGGAAGATGTCGGCGTCCGGGATCACTTCGGCCAGGGTGCGGGCCGTGGTGTCGCGCGCGAAGCGTTCCTTGTCCGGGTCCATCAGCTCGGTGCGGCCCTTGTAGACCACGCCGGCCAGGTCGGTGACGAAGATGTTTTCCAGCGGGAAGCCGAGGTCGACGATCAGGTCCAGGCAGGCCAGCGCGGCCGCGCCGGCGCCGGATACCACCAGTTTGCATTCCTTGATGTTCTTGCCCACCAGCTGGATGCCGTTGAGCAGCGCCGCGCCGACGATGATGGCGGTGCCGTGCTGGTCGTCATGGAACACGGGGATCTTCATGCGGTCGCGCAGCTGGCGCTCGATGGCGAAGCACTCGGGCGCCTTGATGTCTTCCAGGTTCACGCCGCCGAAGGTCGGTTCCAGCGCGGCGATGATGTCGCACAGCTTGTCCGGGTCCGATTCGTTGATCTCGATGTCGAACACGTCGATGCCGGCGAATTTCTTGAACAGCACGCCCTTGCCTTCCATCACAGGCTTGGCGGCCAGCGGGCCGATATTGCCCAGGCCCAGCACGGCGGTGCCGTTGGTGATGACGGCAACCAGGTTGCCGCGCGCGGTGTACTTGTAGGAGTTGGCGGGGTCCGCGACGATTTCTTCGCAGGGGGCAGCCACGCCGGGGGAATAGGCTAGCGCGAGGTCGCGCTGGTTGGTCAACTGCTTGGTGGGGGTAACACTGATTTTGCCGGGTTTGGGGCACTCGTGGTACTCGAGCGCGGCCAGGCGCAGTTGTTGTCTCAATTCCTCTTTTTTATCAGATGACGAATCCATGCTGTACTGCCTTCCTGTTTGTCTATCGGGAAAGCTTCCGATTCTATCAGACCAATTCTTTCAGTTAGCTAGGTATTTTCACGAATCAGACAGAATAACTATCGGTATTATCAATATTATCAATTTTTTCTATGGCGCCGGCGCCTTTCCGCATGCAAGGATTGCGCCAAATTGCATAAAAGTTATAGTTCTTCTAGACAATGTGGAATACGCGTAATAGACTGGGTTGTATGACATCCTTGAGAGAAAGGCACGCGATGAGCTCCCAGTTCTGGCACAACTGCTTCCGACTCTCCAGTGTGGTCTTTCCCGTGGCCACGGTGATGCTGTGTTTCGCCGAGCCCGGTTCGGTGCAGTCGGCGCTGCTCGGCGCGGCGGCCGTGGCCTCGACCGCGGTGTGGGGCTACAGCTCCAGCCGCCACAAGCGCCGGGCGCTCGACGATTGACTGGCCGAGGGCGGCAACGCCCGCCACGCTAGTACCCGGCACGCTAGTACAATGGCGGCATGCTCTCCGAATTCGACCTCATCGCAGAATACTTCAACCGCCCCCGCCCTGTCCGCGCCACGCTGGGCATAGGCGACGATTGCGCCTTGCTCACGCCGGGCGCCGGCATGCAGACCGCCATTTCCTCGGACATGCTGGTGGAAGGCCGCCATTTCTTCGCCGGCGCCGATCCCGTGCAGCTGGGGCATAAAAGCCTGGCCGTCAATTTGTCCGACCTGGCAGCCATGGGCGCGCGGCCGGTGGGCTTTACGCTGGCGCTGGCGCTGCCGTCGGCCGACCGGGGGTGGCTGGCAAGCTTTTCGGCCGGGCTGTTCGCGCTGGCGGACGCCCACGGCTGCGAGCTGATAGGCGGCGACACCACCAAGGGTCCGCTCAACATCTGCATCACCATCTTCGGCGAACTGGCGCCCGGCGAGGCGCTGCGGCGCGACGCGGCCAGGCCGGGCGACGATATCTGGATCTCAGGCACCCTGGGCGACGCGCGCCTGGCGCTGGCGGCCTGTCTGAAGGAGCCGGGCGCGGGCGCGCAGCTGGCGGGCGAGACGGCGCGCCTGGCGGCGGCCTCGGCGCGCCTGCACGCGCCCACGCCGCGCGTGGCGCTGGGGCGCCTGCTGGCGCAGCAGCGCATCGCGCACGCAGCCATCGACATCTCGGACGGGCTGGTGGGCGACATCGGCCATATCCTCAAGCTGTCCGGGGTGGGCGCCATGCTGGACGTGGACGCGCTGCCGGCCGGTCCGGTACTGGCCGGCTGCGCGCAGCAATGGCGGCGTGCCTACGCGGCGGCCGGCGGCGATGATTATGAGCTGTGCTTCACGGCGCCCGCGTCGGCACGCGAGGCGGTGCTGGCGGCCGGCGCGCAAAGCGGCACCCCCGTGACGCGCGTGGGCCGTATCGAGGCCGAACCCGGCCTGCGCCTGGTGGACGCGCACGGCGCGCCGCTGGCGCTACGCGTACAGGGTTTCGACCACTTCGGCTGAGCAGCGGCGGGTTACGGCTGCGCCTAACCCGCCGGCTACGCCAGCGACGTGTGGTCCTCGCCCGGCTCGCCGGCGCGGCGGCCGGTGCCGTGCATCAGCCAATAGTGATGGAACGCGAGCCGGATATTGTCCCGTAGCTGCACGTCGTCCCAGGGCTTGGTGTAGAAGCGGTAGATCGCGCCGCGGTTGATCGAATCGAGCACCGCCTCCAGCCCCGTGTAGCCGGACAGGATGATGCGTATCGTGTCCGGATACATCTCCTTGACCTTGCTCAGGAACTCGGTGCCGCTCATGATGGGCATGCGCTGGTCGCACACGATCACCTGCACCGGGTACAGCGCCAGCAGCTCGAACCCTTCCGCCGGCGAGGCCGCCGTCAGTATCCGGTAGCCGTCGCGCCGGAACAGCCGGTGCAGCGAGGACAGCACGTTGACGTCGTCGTCCACGATCAGCAGGGTCTGCGGCGGCTCGGTGGCCTGGTTGGGGTCCGGCGGCAGGCTGCGTCCGCCCTCGACCAGCTGCCCCATCTCGTCGGCCGGCAGCGGGCGGCTGAAGAAATAGCCCTGGATCTCGTCGCAGCGGTTGCGCCGCAGGTATTCCAGCTGCGGCCGCGTCTCCACCCCCTCGGCGATCACGCGCAGCTTCAGGCTGTGCGCCATGCTGATGATGGCCAGCGCAATGGCCGCGTCGTTCGGATTGGTGGTGATGTCGCGCACGAAGGCGATGTCGATCTTCAGCTTGTCGATCGGGAAGCGCTGCAGATAGGCCAGCGAGGAATAGCCGGTGCCGAAATCGTCGATCGAGCACTTCACGCCCAGCTCCTTGAGCCGCCCCAGCACGCCGATGGTACGCTCGGCGTTGGACATCAGCGCGGTCTCGGTCAGTTCCAGCTCCAGCAATTCGGGCGGCACCTTGTGGCGCTCCAGCGCGGCCTTCACCTCCCCTTCCAGGTCGCCCTCGACGAACTGGCGGCTCGACACGTTCACCGCCACCGTGACCGGCCCCACCATGGAACGGCCCCAGGCCGCGATCTGGCGGCAGGCCGCGTCGATGATCCAGGCGCCCACCCGCACGATCAGTCCCGTGTCCTCCAGCACCGGCACGAACTCGGCCGGGAACACCAGGCCGTAATTGGGCCGCTGCCAGCGCAGCAGCGCCTCGGCGCCGCTGATGCGGCCGGTGGTCAGGTTCACCTTGGGCTGGTAGTACAGCAGCAGCTCGTTCTCGTCCAGCGCGCGGCGCAGCGCCAGCTCCAGGTCCAGCCGCGCCAGCACCTGCACGTTCATGCCGGCGGTGAAGAAGCGGTAGCCGTCGCGGCCGGCCTGCTTGGCGCGCTCCATGGCGGTGTCGGCGTACTTCACCAGCGTCTCCGGATCGGTGGCGTCGTCCGGGTACATGGCGATGCCGATGGAGGCCGTCAGCGCGGCCGGGTGGCCGTCCAGGTCGAACGGCGCGCGCAGCGCCTCGCGCACCTCGTTGGCCACCAGCACCGCGTCCTGCTGGTTGCGCGTCATCGTCAGGATCAGCGCGAACTCGTCGCCGCCCAGGCGGCCCACCGTGTCGCGGATGCGCACGCACTGCACCAGGCGGTTGCTGAACTGGCGCAGCAGCTCGTCGCCGGCGGCCGGCCCCAGCGAATCGTTGATGTTCTTGAAGCGGTCCAGCGCGATGAACAGCACCACGATGCGCCACTCCTTGTCCTGCGCCAGCTCGATCGCTTCGGCCAGCGTCTGGAAGAACAGCGTGCGGTTGGGCAGGCCGGTCAGGCTGTCGTAGTGCGCCATGTGCAGCAGGCGCTCCTGGGCCTGGCGCCGCTCGCTGATGTCGCGCGCCACGCAGATCAGCGTGGGCGGCACGCCGCCCGGCTCGGGACCGGCGGCGCGCTCGGCGTCGGTGCGGTGCTGCAGCTGCCAGTACAGCTCCACCGGCACCGCCGCCAGGTCCTGGCGCGTCAGCTCGGTCTCCACCAGTTCGGGCGCGCGCGCGGCCGCCACGGTGGCCATGGCCGCCGCGCAGTGGGCCTGCAGGTTCTCGCGCGTGCCCAGGCCGATGCGCGCCGGCTCCAGCGCCAGCAGCGGCGCGCGGCCGTAGCCCAGCATGCGGCAGGCGCCGTCGTTCACGTCCACCAGCGCCAGCGTGGCGGTGTCGATCAGGAAGATGGCGTCGGCTGTGGCGTCCATCGCGCTGCGGAAGCGCTGCAGCTCGGCGGTGCGCTCGCGCACGGTCTGCTCCAGCAGCGCGCTGTAGTTTTTCGATTCGCGGTGCATCAGCCGCACTTCGAGCATGTTGCGGATGCGCGTGAGCACCTCCACCGGGTCGAACGGCTTGCTGACGAAGTCCGCGCGCGCCGGCCTCCAGCGCGGCCAGCTTGTGGTCCGGCTGCGCCGTCACCACCAGCACCGGCAGGTAGGCGTCCGCCTCCAGCGGCTTGAGCACGTTCATCACCTCGAAGCCGCTCATGCCGGGCATGTGCAGGTCGAGGATGATCAGGTCGTAATTGTGCTGCTCGTGCCAGGGCGCCACCACGCGCGGATCGGTGGTGGAGCTGACCGCCGTGTAGCCGGTGGTGTTGAGCAGGTACTCCAGCAGCTGCACGTTGACGGCCTGGTCGTCCACGATCAGGATCTTGGCGTTGAGGATGTCGGCCTGGGTAATCATGACAGTTCCTTGCTGGCTTTGCGCTCCGCGATGGTGGCCAGCGTGCTGTTGATGGCCTCCGTGAATTCATCGATGTTGATCGGCTTGATGAGGTAACGGAAGAATCCTGCCGCAACGCCTTTTTCTATGTCGCGCGGCATGGCGTTGGCGGTCAGCGCGATGACCGGAATGTGCTGGGTGCCGCTGTCCGCGCGCAGGACGCGGAGGGCGTCCAGGCCGCTCATGCCGGGCAGGTTGATGTCCATCAGGATGATGTCGGGCTGGTGCGCGCGCGCCAGCTCGATGCCCAGGTGGGCGTCCGGCGCCGACAGCAGGCGCAGATCGGGCCGGAAGCTGATGATCTCCTCCACCAGCTTCAGGTTGGCCGGATTGTCCTCGACATACAGGATGACGGCGGGCGCGTCCGGCGCGCGCTGGCCGGCCGCGCCCCCCAGCGCGCGCGCCGCCTCGCTGTCGATCAGCGAGGGCAGCGGGTCGGTGGCGCGCAGCTCGATCCAGAACAGGCTGCCCACGCCCTGGCTGCTGGAGGCGCCGATCACCCCGCCCATCAGCTCGACCAGGCGCTTGGTCACCACCAGGCCGATGCCGGTGCCCTCCTCCGGGCCGCTCTCCTGCCCCAGGCGGTTGAAGGGCTGGAACAGCATGGCCACCTGTTCCGGCTTGAGGCCGATGCCGGTGTCCTGAACCGAGAGCCGCATCAGGCCGGGCGCACTGCTGCTGCAGTCGACCACCACCGCGCCGCCTTCGCGGTTGTACTTGATGGCGTTGGAGAGCAGGTTGAGCAGCACCTGCTTGAGGCGGGTGCGGTCGGCGCCCACCGCGGCCGGGCACTGGTCCGGGAACAGCATGCGGATGCCGCGCGCGGCCGCCAGCGGCTCGGTCATGCTGCGCACCTCGTGCAGGATTTCCTGCAGCGCCACCGGCTCCATCGACAGCGCCACGGTGCCCGATTCAATCTTGGCCAGGTCCAGGATTTCGTTGATCAGGGTGAGCAGGTGGCGGCCGGACTTCAGGATGTGGCTGGCGAATTCCTTCTTCTGCGCCAGCGTCGAGGGCAGCTTGTCGGAGGTGAGGATCTGGGCGAAGCCGAGAATGGCGTTGAGCGGCGTGCGCAGCTCGTGGCTCATGGACGACAGGAAGGCCGACTTGGCCTGGTTGGCGCTCTTGGCCTCCTCCATGGCCATGGCCAGCTCGCCGTTGGTGGCTTCCAGCTGCAAGGTGCGCTCGTGCACGCGCTGCTCCAGTTCCGCGTTCAGGCGCATCACCTCCTGCTGCGCCTGCGAGCGCTGCTCGGCCTCGCGCGCCAGTTCGCCGTTCGATTGCGCCAGCTCGCGCTGGCGGATCTCCACTTCGCTCAGCATGGAGTTGAACGACTCCACCAGCTGCGCCACCTCGTCTTCGCTGGTGGGCGCGGCGCGGCGCGAATAGTCGCCGGTCTGCACCACTTCGCGCGCCACGTCGCGGATGTCGAGGATGGGGCGGGTGATGATGTAGTCGGTGCGGCGCATGATCAGGTAGGCGATGCCCATGGCCGGCAGGATCACCAGCAGCACGATGCCCATGTAGTCGCCCAGGCGGCCCAGCATTTCGTATTCGGCGCGCAGGTAGACCGTGCCCTGCAGCTCGCCGTTGTCGACGATGCGCTTGAACAGCGTCAGCTTGCCGTTCTCGAAGCGCATCGCGTCGGGTTCGGCCTGCTGCGGGAAATGGTCGTCCTGGCCGGGCGCCACGTAGCTGGCGAACAGCTTGCCCCTGGCGTTGTAGATGGCGCCGGCGTTGATCTTGGGACGCAGGCGCAGCAGCGACAGGGTCTGCTTGGCCAGCGCCTTGTCGTCGAAGGCCAGCGCGGCGCTGCTCATGTGGCCGATCAGTTCGGACTGCGTGCTCATGTCGCCGCTCACGCTCTGATGGTAGGCGCGCAGGTCATAGGCCACGATCATGGCCAGCGACACCAGCAGCGCCACCAGCGTGGACAGCATGACCACGCCGAGCAGCTTCTGGCGCAGGGAACGCATCCTGATCATCGGTCCCTCCTCATGTGCTTGCTCCCGACGCGACGCGGTAAGCGGCCGACAGCATGCGCGCGCTGATGCGGATGCGGGCGGCGGCGGCCGGCTTGAGCGCCACTTCGAAGCGCAGGCGCTCGTCCGCCAGCACGAAATTGATGATGCTGCCCAGCGCGTGCGCCTCCTCGCTGTCGGACACGGTGAGCAGCGGCTGGCTGCGCGTGGCGGCCAGCACTTCCTGCAGGCTGGCCTTGTCCAGCGTGCCGAGGAACAGCATGTGCACGTGGCCGGGCGGTTCGCCCTTCTTCAGTTTTTTCACCTGCAGCGGATGGCCGTTGGCGCTGTGGCCGGCCACGATGCGTTCGAGCTGGCCGGCCAGCTCGTCGGCGCCCATCACGCCGATCAGCAGCGGACTGTCGGGCCGCACGAAGCTGCCTTCGGGCCACTCGACAAAGCCGGCGAACTTGACCAGATAGGCGGCCTTGACCTGGCGCTCCACGCTCTGGTCCTGGGTCCGGCCGTGCAGGTGCACGGCAAGAAGCAGCAGTGGAAGCATCAGTCGCAGCAGTCGCGGCAGGCTTGCAAACTGCATGTCTCCCTCCTTTTAGCTGAGATGCCGGGCCGACCCAGGCTAGTCGAGTGTACGCATTTTTGGCTTTGCTGAGCAGACTTTTTTGACCGTGCGCAAGACGCCACAGGCTAAAATGTGCACACGATTAAAGTACACAATGCAAGAGGAGTATGCAATGGACAAGGACGCAACGGAACACGCCGGGCAGGCGCTGGCGCGGCTCGCGGCCGAGGTGGGCGCTGTCCTGCACGGCAAGGGCATGCTGCTGGCCACGGCCGAATCGTGCACCGGGGGCGGCGCGGCGCAGGCGGTGACGGAGATCGCCGGCTCCAGCGGCTGGTTCGAGCGCGGCTTCGTCACCTACTCGAACGAAGCGAAGAGCGAACTACTGGGCGTGCCGGCCGAGCTGATCGCCCGGCACGGCGCGGTCAGCGAAGAAGTGGCGGCGGCCATGGCGGCCGGCGCGCTGGCGCACAGCGCGGCGCAGGTGGCTTTGTCCACCACCGGCATCGCCGGGCCGGGCGGCGCGGTGGCCGGCAAGCCGGTCGGCACGGTGTGCTTCGGCTGGGCCGGGCCGCAAGGCGTGCACACCGAGCGCCTGGTGTTCGGCGGCGACCGGCGCGCCGTGCGCGAGCAGGCCGTGGCGCATTCGCTGCAAGGGCTGCTGCGCTTTTTGGTATAGTGCGTGCCGGGCAGGCCGACTAATTTCAGAGAAAACTCGATGCAGAACACCGTACATTTCATCCTTCAGGGCAAAGGCGGCATAGGCAAGACCCTGGTATCGACGATATTGGCGCAATGGCTGGCGGCCAAGGACGACACCCCGCTGCGCTGCTACGACACCGACCAGGAAAACGCCACCTTCTCGCGCTACAAGGCGATGGACGTGAAGCACGTGCCGGTGATGACGGATGCGCGCACCATCGACCCCAAGCGCTTCGACGCGCTGATGATCGACATCCTGGAAGAAGACGGCAACTGCGTGATCGACAACGGCGCCAACACCTTCTCGCCGCTGGTGGCCTACCTGATCGAGAACGACTGCTTCGCGCTGCTGCAGGAATCGGGCCGCAAGGTCTACATCCACACCATCGTCGGCGGCGGCGACACGCTGCACGACACCGCGATGGGATTTTTGTCCACCGCCAAATCGACTTCGGTGCCGCTGGTGCTGTGGGAGAACGAGCACTTCGGCGCGCTGGTGTCGGCCTCGGGCAAGTCCTTCATCGAATCGCAGACCTACGCCGACAACGCCTCGCGCGTGGTGGGCCGCGTGGTGCTCACGCAGCGCAATGCCGACACCTTCGGCGCCGACATCAAGAAGATGAACACGGCGCGCCTGACGGCCGAGGAAGTAAAAGCCAGCGACAAGTTCAACGTGATGGAAAAGCAGCGCATCAAGGTGGTGTTCCGCGACCTGTTCGAGCAGCTCGACATGGTCAACTGGTAAGCGGAGCGCGCCATGGACCAGCACAAGCTGCGCAGCCTCGTGTTTGAAAAGACCGGCGTCAAGGTCGATATCGACGATCCCATCTTCGCCCTGGTGGCGCTGAACGAAGCGGTGCTGGCCGAATCGGTGGAGCGCCATATCGAACGCATCGACGCTGCCTCGCAGGAGCTGGCCGAGCAGGTGCGCGCCGCCGGCGGGCTGGCGCCACGGCCGGCCGCGCAAGCCGGCGCCGGCGCCACGCCGGGCTACGAGCCGGCGCCCGCCGCGCCGGTGAAAGCCATCGCCACCCAGCCGCCGCTGGTGACGCCGCGCGAACGGCGCCTGCTGGCGGCCGCCGCCGGCATCGCGCTGCTGGCGGCGCTGCTGGTGGTCGGCATGCAGGCCCTGTTCAGCAAGCCCGCCGCGCTCACGCCGCAGCAGGCGTCCGCGCTGGCCCAGGCCGAAAAGCTGGCCCGCGCCATCGACAAGCTCGACGCCAAGACCCGCGACCAGATCCAGGCTGAACTGCAAAAATAAAGCCGCCCGCACAATGTGCTAACATGTGAACATCTATTCACATGTTGACCTATGTGCACCTTACACGCATCCGACGCTTCCGATCCCGTCATCTCGCAGCTGGCTGACCTGTTCCACCTGCTGGGCGACCCCACGCGCCTGCGCATCGTGCTGGCCTGCCTGGCCGCGCCGGTGGCGGTGGGCGACATCGCCGCCTCGCTGCAGTTGAGCAGTTCGCTGGTCAGCCACCATCTGCGCCTGCTGCGCGCGGCCCGCATCGTCAAGTCCGAGCGCCAGGGCAAGCAGGTGTTCTACTCCGCCGCCGATGCCCACATCAGCGGCGTTCTCAACGATATGCTCGAACATATCGCCGAACCGGAATAAGCCCATGCCACACGACCACGACCACCACGCCGGCCACGGCCACGAGCACAAGCACGACCGCAAGCATGAACATGACCATGGCCACGATCACGGCCATGGCCACGGCGGCCACCATCACCACCACGGCGACCCGAACAGCCAGGGCCGCGCCTTCGCCATCGCCATTGCGCTGAACGCGGTCTTTGTCGCCATCGAATTCGGCTACGGCTTCATCGCCAACTCCACCGCGCTGATGGCCGACGCCGGCCACAACCTGTCGGACGTGCTGGGCCTGATGCTGGCCTGGGGCGCCGCCATCCTGGCCAAGCGCGCGCCCAACCAGCGCTACACCTACGGCCTGCGCAGCAGCTCCATGCTGGCCGCGCTGTTCAACTCCATGTTGCTGATGGCCGCCTGCGGCGCCATCGCCTGGGAAGCCGTGCAGCAGCTGGTCCACCCCACGCCGGTGCACGGCCTGACGGTCTCGGTGGTGGCGGCGGTGGGCATTGCCGTGAACGGCTTCTCGGCCTGGCTGTTCATGGCCGGCGCCAAGGACGACATCAACATCCGCGGCGCCTACCTGCACCTGGCGGCCGACGCCGCGATCTCGCTGGGCGTGCTGGTGGCCGGCCTGGCCGTGATGTGGACCGGCTGGACCTGGCTGGACCCGCTGGTCAGTATCGCCATCGTGTTCTTTATCGCGGCCAGCACCTGGTCGCTGCTGCGCGAGGCGCTCAAGCTGGTGCTGGCGGCGGTGCCGGATTCGGTGGACGCGCCCGAGGTGGAGCGCTTCCTGCGCGCCCGCCCCGGCGTGGACGAAGTGCACGACCTGCACATCTGGGCCATGAGCACCACCGAAACGGCGCTCACCGCCCACCTGGTGATGCCGGGCGGCCACCCCGGCGACGAGGCGCTCGACGAGATCGCCGCGCGCCTGCAGGCCGACTTCTCGGTACACCACTGCACCCTGCAGGTGGAGATGGGCACCACCGACCACGCCTGCTGCCTGAAGGCGCCCTGACGGCGGCAGCCGCTTAGCGCTTAGCGCGCGCCGGGCGGCTACTGGTCGGCCAGCCCCGAGAACAAGGCGGTGCTCAAATAGCGCTCGCCGAACGACGGGATGATGGTGACGATCAGCTTGCCCGCGTTCTCGGGCCGCTGCGCCACCTGGATCGCGGCCCACAGCGCCGCGCCCGACGAGATGCCCACCATCAGCCCCTCCTGCGACGCCGCCGCCCGCGCGGTGGCGAACGCGTCCTCGTTCTTCACCCGTATCACTTCATTGTAGACATGCGTGTTCAGCACGGCCGGCACGAAGCCCGCGCCTATGCCCTGGATGGGGTGCGGCCCCTTGGCCCCGCCGGACAGCACCGGCGACGCGTCCGGCTCCACCGCGATGCACTGGAATTCCGGCTTGCGCGCCTTGATCACTTCGCCCACGCCGGTAATGGTGCCGCCGGTGCCCACGCCGGACACCAGGATGTCGGCGCGGCCGTCGGTGTCGCGCCAGATTTCCTCGGCCGTGGTGCGGCGGTGCACGTCCGGGTTGGCCGGGTTGTTGAACTGCTGCAGGATCAGGTAGCGCTTGTCCGACTCGGCCAGCTGCTCGGCGCGGCGGATGGCGCCCAGCATGCCTTCGCTGCCGGGCGTGAGTATCAGTTCGGCGCCATAGGCGCGCAGCAGCATGCGGCGCTCGCGGCTCATGGTGTCCGGCATGGTGAGCGCGCAGCGGTAGCCGCGCGCGGCGCACACCATGGCCAGCGCAATGCCGGTGTTGCCGCTGGTCGGTTCGAGAATGATGGAATCGGGACGGATCTGGCCGGCCGCTTCGGCGGCCTGGATCATGGACAGGCCGATGCGGTCCTTGACGCTGTGCGCGGGGCTGTAGAACTCTAGCTTGGCAAGGATTTGCGCCGGTGCGCCGGCGGCCATCCGGTTGATGCGAACCAGCGGTGTGTTGCCGATCAGTTCAGTAACGTCGTTGGCAATATTCATGGCGTAGGCTCCGCTCGAGTGGCTGGAGGCTTCAGTCTACGCCGATTTTCGGGCGGCGCGCCATGGCGGCGCCGCCCTGCGCGATTATTTCACGTCCAGCAGTTCCACCTCAAAAGTGAGCGCCGAGTTCGGCGGAATCTCGCCGGCCGAGCGCGGGCCGTAAGCCAGTTCCGCCGGGATGATCAGGATGCGCTTGCCGCCCACCTTCATGCCCTGCACGCCCTGGTCCCAGCCCTTGATGACCTGGCCCTTGCCCAGCGTGAATTCCAGCGGCTCACGGCCGATGGAGCTGTCGAACTTCTTGCCGCGCTGGTTCTTGGCCAGCGGGCGGTACAGCCAGCCGGTGTAGTTGACGCGCACGACCTGGCCGGCCAGGGCTTCCTTGCCGGCGCCGACTTTGACATCGTTGACGATCAGGGAATCGGCGGCCGGGCCGGGCTGGGCGGAGCCGACCACCACCGGGGCGGCCGGCGCCGCAGGCGCTTCCGCGGCGGCGGATGCCTGGCCGGCGGCCTGCGCCAGCGTGGCGGTTGCCAGCGTGGCGGATGCAAACAGGAGAGCGAACAAAACAGAACTACGGGCCATGATGTATTCTTTCGTTGAAGTTTCAAGCGACGCACATGATAACAAATCAGCCTTCCGATGCAATTATTCAGCCGTCCGGGCACAAGCTTTTTTTCGCCTTGTGGCCGGACGAGGACACGCGCGCCGCGCTGGCGCGGCTGCAGCCGCTGGCGCCGGGACGCGCCATCGCGCCGGCCAAGCTGCACCTGACGCTGGCCTTCCTGGGGCAGCAGCCGGCCGCCGCGCTGGCGCCGTTGCTGGCCATCCTGGAAGGGCTGGCGGTGCCGGCGTTGCCGCTACGGGTTGACTGCCTGGGCTACTTCCAGCGTCCGCGCATCGCCTGGGCCGGCCTGACGGCGCCGCCGCCGGCACTGCTGGCGATGCAGGCCGAGCTGATGGCAAAGCTGGAAGCGACCGGCTTCTCGGCCGCCACGCACGGCCAGTTCAAGCCCCACATCACGCTGGCGCGCGAAGCGAAGACCGCCCCGTCCGCCGCCCACTTCGCCCCGGTGCCGTGGCAGGCCCGCGAGGTCGCGCTGGTCGAATCCTTCCCCAGCGGCATCTACGCCCCCATCGCCGTCAAGACCGCCTGACAGGCCCCGCCCCTCACCGACAGCCGAGCTGAGCCGCATTCGGGGTCAGACCCCGAATGCGGCTCAGGCTGCTTCACTGTCGGGGACGGGGATGGCGGTGGCGGTGGCGGGGACGGCGGCCTGGGCGGCGAGCTTGTTGAGCACGTGGCCGGCGGCGATCATGCCGAAGGTGGCGGTCACCACCACGGCGGAGCCGTAGCCGGCGCAGTTCAGGCCGGTGACGGCGCGCTCGTCGCCGTCGATCGAGCACGCTTCGCCCGTGTTGGGCAGCTGCAGCGGTTCCATGGAGAACACGGCGTCGATGTTGTATTTGTTTTTCATGCCGGGCGGGAAGCCGTAGTTGCTGCGCAGGCGGCGCCGCACTTTCTTGAGCAGCGGCTCCTGCTCGGTCTTGGACAGGTCGCGCACTTCGATCTTGGCCGGGTCGGTCTTGCCGCCGGCGCTGCCGATCACGATCAGCGGGATCTTGTTGCGGTGGCAGTGGGCCACCAGCGCGGTCTTGGCCTTGGCGCTGTCGATGGCGTCCACCACATAGTCGTAGCGGCCCACGCCGACCATCTGCTCGAGGTTGTCGGCGTCGATGAAGTCCTCGACCTGGGTCACCTGGCAGTAGGGGTTGATCTGCGCAATGCGCTCGGCCAGCGCGTGGATCTTGGCCTGGCCGACGGTGTCCGTCATGGCCTGGATCTGGCGGTTGATGTTCGATTCGGCCACGTTGTCCAGGTCGATCAGCGTCAGGCGGCCGACCGCGCTGCGCGCCAGCGCCTCGACGATCCAGGAGCCGACGCCGCCGACGCCGATCACGCAGATGTGGGCGTTGCGGAAACGTTCCAGCGCGGGCTGGCCGTACAGGCGGCCGATGCCGCCGAAGCGGCGCTCGAAGTCCACGTCCGGGTTTGGGGGGATGTTCAGTTCGTTCATGCCGCCATTTTAGCGGACGCGGGCGGCAAGGATTTATTCTAGAATGCCTGACTATCCTTTGCCCAACCGACGAGCCCCACCATGAGCAACTCCCTGATCGACACGGCGCCCGACTTCAGCCAGCCCATCGCCGTGCTGAAACACTGCCACGACCGCATCCGCAAGCAGCTCGCCACGCTGCAAAACCTGCTGGCCCACCTGCCGCAGCACGGCGCCGACGACCAGGCGCGCCAGGCGGCGCGGGCGGTGCTGAAATACTTCAACAATGCGGCCCATCTGCACCACGAGGACGAGGAGCACAACCTGCTGCCGATGCTGGACGCCACGGCGCGCGGCGCGGACGCCGATGTGCTACACGAAATGATGCCGCGCCTCCTTGCGCAGCATCAGCAAATGGACGCGGATTGGAATATAATCAAATCACAACTTGACAAAATTGCCACAGGGACAGATACAGCCCTGTCCGCTCCAGCGGTGGAGAAATTCGTCGCCGACTATACGGCCCACATGGAGCAGGAAGAACAGAACATCGCGCCGATGGCCAAACGCATCTTCAGCCCGGCGCAAATGCAGGAACTGGGCGAGGCGATGCAGGCGCGCAGGGGCATTGGCGCGGCGGCAGCGGCGCCGGCCAAGGCCGTGGCCGCCGGGGTGGACCTGGCCGATCTGCGGCTCGATTACGGCCGCGCCAGCCTGGACGAGGCCGACACGCTGGACCACCCCGTGGACCAGTTCGCCAAATGGTTCGACGAAGCCATGAAGGCGGAAGTTTTCGAGGCCAACGCCATGAGCGTGGCCACCGTGGGCGCGGACGGCAAGCCCAGCTCGCGCATTGTGCTGATCAAGCAGTACGACCAGCGCGGCTTTACGTGGTACACCAATTACGAGAGCCAGAAAGGCCACCAGTTAGCGCAGAACCCGCATGCGGCCCTGCTGTTTTTCTGGCGCGAGCTGGAACGCCAGGTGCGCATCGAGGGCCGCGTGGAGAAAACCTCGGCCGAGGACAGCGACGCGTATTTTTACAGCCGTCCCGTGAAGAGCCAGCTGGCGGCGGTCGCCTCGCAGCAAAGCGAGCGCATCGCCAGCCGGGCCGAGATGGAAGCGAATTTTGCGGCCGTGGAAGCGGCCAGCGGCGGCCAGCCGCAGCGCCCGCCGCACTGGGGCGGCTACCGCCTGGTGCCGGAACGGGTGGAATTCTGGCAAGGCCGCCGCTCGCGCTTCCATGACCGCATTGTGTATACGCTGCAAGCGGACGGCAGCTGGAAGAAGGAACGCTTGCAGCCTTGACCATGACCATGGGAGGCTACATTGTTCGCGCAAAACCGACTCAGCGCCTGGATGGCGGGCGTAAGACAACAGATCGCCATGCCGCTGCGCATCGAACTGTGGAACGGCCAGCAGTTCGACTTTTCCCCTGAGCCGCCGCGCGTGACGATACGCCTGCCGCGCGCCTCGGCCGCGCGCTACCTGCTCACGCCGTCCCTGTCGAACCTGGGTTCGGCCTATGTGGAGGGCCTGATCGAGGTGCGCGGCGCGGCGCGCGACATGATCGCCGTGGTGAACGCGCTGGCGCGCTCCACGCTCAAGGAACAGGGCCGCTTCGCCCGCATCGCGCGCAATTTCAGCCACGACCGCAAGAAGGACGCGGAGGCGATCCGCTACCACTACGACGTGTCCAACGAGTTCTACCAGCAGTTCCTGGACCCGGCCATGGTGTATTCCTGCGCTTACTTCGAACGCGGCGACGAAGACCTGGCCACCGCCCAGGCAAAAAAAATCGACCATATCCTGACCAAGATCCGCCTGCAGCCGGGGCAGACGCTGCTCGACATCGGCTGCGGCTGGGGCGCGCTGGTGATGCGCGCGGCGCAGCAGTACGGCGCGCGCTGCGTCGGCATCACGCTGTCGCAGAACCAGTTCGACCTGGCGCGCGAGCGGGTGCGCGAGGCGGGGCTGGAGCACCTGGTGGAGATCCGCTTGCAGGATTACCGCGACGTGCGCGGCCAGTTCGACCGCATCACCAGCGTGGGCATGTTCGAGCATGTGGGCCTGAAGCACCTGCCGGACTATTTCAGCGCCATGAACCGCCTGCTGGCGGACGACGGCGTGGCCATGAACCACGGCATTACCAGCACCGATCCGGAGAACGGCGAGACGCCATACGGGGGCGGGGAATTCATCGACAAGTACGTATTCCCGCACGGGGAGCTGGTGCACCTGGGGCAGGTGCTGAAGGCCATGCAGCAGGGCGGGCTGGAGGCGTACGACGTGGAGAACCTGCGCCGCCACTATGCGCGTACCTGCTCGATCTGGACCGACAGTTTCGAGGCCAACGCGGAGCGCATCAAGACGCTGGCGGGCGAGAAGCGCTTCCGCATCTGGCATGTGTACCTGGCGGGCTGTGTGTACGGCTTTGAGCAGGACCTGGTGAGCTTGTACCAGATCGTGTGCGGCAAGGCGGGACGCAATCCGCGCGCGCTGCCGTGGTCGCGCGGCTATATGTACGCGCCGAGCGCGGAGTAGAGCTGCTGCAGGGCGGCTTCCATGGCGGCTGCGCCACCCGCGCCGCCGGTGCTGCCCGTGCTGCGCGCGCCGGGGGCGGCGCTTTCGGCGCTCAAGCGATCAGCCGCGGCGATGGCGCGCGCGGCGCCGAAATTCACCAGCACGCCGCGCAGGCTGTGCAGCGCGCGCGGGGCGCGTTTGCTGTCCTGCGCGGCCAGTGCGTCTGTGACTTCGTGCCATAGCTGCGGACCGTCCTGCAGGAACAACACGGCCAGTTCGCGCAGCAAATCCTCGTCGCCATCGAGCCGCAGCAGCGCGCCCGGCCAGTCCAGCACGGGCGTGCTGCCGGGCGCGCCAGCCGGCAGGCACTTGGCCAGCACGTCCCGCAGGCGCGCCAGGCCGATGGGCTTGGACAGATAGTCGTCCATGCCCGCCTCCAGGCAGCGTTCGCGGTCGCCCGCCATGGCGCGCGCCGTCATCGCGATGATGGGCAGGTGGCGGCTGCCGCCCATGCCGCCGGGTTTTCCGCCGCGGCCGCCATCCTGTTCCCTGGTCTGCTCCCTGGTCTGCTCCCACAGCCGGATGTGGCGCGTGGCGGCCAGGCCGTCCAGGCCGGGCATTTGGACGTCCATCAGTACCACGTCGTAGCTGGCGTTGGTGGCGTACTCCAGCGCCCGCACGCCGCTATCGACCAGGGTGGCGCGGTGGCCCAGCTTGTCCAGCAGGCGCAGCGCCAGGCGCTGGTTGACCGGGTTGTCTTCCGCCAGCAGCACGCGCAGGCTGCCATCGCGCGCCTCGGCCTGCTGGCCGGGACGTCCGCCTGCCGCCGCGTCGCGGCGCCGGTCCCGCCCGCTGCGCATATCGGCGCCGCGCGGCAGCCGCGACGCAGACGATGCGGGCGATGCGGGCGCCGTATCGCCCTCGCCCATCACCAGTCCGCGCGTGCCGGGGACATGCAGCGCGGGCAACGGCGCGGCGGCCAGGCCGGTGTGGCGCAGCGGCACGGTGAAACTGAAGGTGCTGCCCTGCCCGGGCTCGCTGGCCACGCCGATCTGGCCCTGCATCAATATCACGAGCCGGCGGCAGATGGTCAGCCCCAGCCCGGTGCCGCCGTACTCGCGCGTGGTGGAGCCGTCCACCTGCGCGAAGGCCTCGAAGATCAGCTTCTGCTTTTCCTGCGGAATGCCGATGCCGGTGTCCGTCACGGAAAAGGTGATGTCGCAGCGCTCGTCGTCCTCGCGTCCCGGCACTGCCGCCACCGTCACGCTGCCCTCGCTGGTGAACTTGATGGCGTTGCCGATCAGGTTGATCAGCACCTGGCGCAGCCGGCCCGGATCGCCCTTCACGTTGCGCGGCAAGGCGGCAGACAGCTCGCAGCGCAGCGCCAACCCTTTCTGGCGCGCGCGCAGCGCCATCACGCGCACGCTGTCCTCCACCATTTGGCGCAGGTCGAAGGGCACGTCCTCCAGATCGAGCTTGCCGGCCTCGATCTTGGAAAAATCGAGGATGTCGTTGACGATGGACAGCAAGGCGTCCGCCGACGCTTTCACCAGGCCGATGTCGGCGCGCTGCTCGGGCGTGAGGTCCGATTCGAGCACCAGTTCCGTCATGCCCAGGATGCCGTTCATCGGCGTGCGCACTTCGTGGCTCATATTGGCCAGGAACTCGCTCTTGGCGCGGCTGGCCGCTTCGGCCGATTCCACCGCACGCTGCATGGCGTCGCGCGCGGCGCGCTGCTCGCTGATGTCGATGAAGTAGCCCAGCATGTAGCTGCGTCCGCCGCTGTTGATGACGCAGCGGCTCACCAGCACGTCGCGCGGCGGATCGAAGCTCGTCAGGCGGCGCTCGCTGGTCACCATGCGGCCGCTGCTCCAGGCCAGGCTGTCCTCGGCGCGCGTGGCTTCGGCCCAGCGCGGCGACGCGAAATGCTCGATGGTGCGCCCCAAAATCTCCTCGCGCGTGCGCTGCGTGAATTCCTCGAAGCGCTTGTTAAAGCGCAGAAAGTGGCCTTCGCGGTCCTTCAGGAACACCGGGATGGGCAGCTGGTCCAAAATCTGCTCGGTAAGCTCCTGCCGGTGGCGCACGTCTTCCTCCGGCTCGCGTGGCGGCGGCAAGCCGGGACCGGGATCGGCGCGCTCGCCCTCCGCCAGCAAGCCGAGCAAGCCGTTAGCCAGCGTGGTTTCGCCGATGGCGCGCAAGTCCGCCAGGCGCTGCTGCATCTCCGCCTCGTCCTGCGCGCCCAGCGCGCGCTGCACCAGCTTAAGCAGGCGGGGGTACTGCATGGCCTTCGTCCCGATAGCGCGCGCTGATGGCCAGCACGTCGGACCAGCGCGCCAGCAGAGCGTCCACGCAGCGCGCATCGAAATGGCTGCCACGGTTGTCCACCAGGTACTGGCGCGCCTGCTCCATGCTCCAGGCCTGCTTGTAGGGCCGCACGCTGGTGAGCGCGTCGAACACGTCGGCCACGGCCACGATGCGGCCCACCAGCGGGATGGCGTCGCCCGCGTGGCCGTTCGGATAGCCTGCGCCGTCCCAGCGCTCGTGGTGGCTGAGCGCGATCTCGGCGGCCAGCTGCAGCATGCGCGCCTGGCTGCCCTTCAGGATGTCGTAGCCCATGCGCGCGTGCTGGCGCATCACCGCCATTTCCTCCTCATTCAGGCGGCCCGGCTTGAGCAGGATCTGGTCCGGCGTGCCGACCTTGCCCACGTCGTGCATGGGCGCCGCGTTCAGGATGTCCTCCTGCTCCTGCTCGGACAGGCCCAGCTCGGCCGCGATCAGGCGCGAGTAGTGCGCCATGCGCAGGATGTGGGCGCCGGTTTCAGGGTCGCGGTATTCGGAGGCGCGCGCCAGCAGCATGATGGTCTCCTGCTCGCGCGCGCGCAGTTCGGCGGTGGCCTTGCGCACCTCGTCGCGCAGGCCCACGGTGGCGCGGCGCAGCTGCAGCATGTTGCGCGTGCGCGCCAGGAACTCCACCTTGTCGATGGGCTTGATGAGGAAGTCGCTGGCGCCGTTCTCCAGCGCGCGGTGGCGCACGTCCACGTCCGTGCTGGCGGTCACCATCAGCACCGGCGGGCGCTCGGCCGGGGCGACAGCCAGGGCGGCGATCAGCGCCAGGCCGTCCATGTCCGGCATCATGTAGTCGATAATGAGCAAGTCCCAGGCATGGCTGTTGCACCACTCGAGCGCCGGACGCGCGGCCTGGAAGCTGACGGTTTCGACGCCTTCGAGCTTGCCGATCAGGCGCGACATCAACACCAGGTTGATGTGGGTGTCATCGACGATCACTACCATCATGGCAGTCACGCCTTTCTTGTTATAGGCCCGGCGCCACCGGCTTTATTTGAGGCGATTGCTATAGGTCTTGCGGAACTTGGCCACCTTGGGCGCCACCACGAAGGCGCAATAGCCTTGCAGCGGGTGCTGCTCGAAGTAATTCTGGTGATAGTCCTCGGCCTTGTAGTACGGCTGCGCGGGCGACAGTTCGGTGACGATGGGCGCGTCCCACACCACCGCCATTTCGGCGATCACCTGGCGCGCGGTGGCTTCCTGCTCCGGCGACTGGTAGTAAATCACCGAGCGGTACTGGGTGCCGACGTCGTTGCCCTGGCGGTTCAGCGTGGTGGGGTCGTGGATGGTGAAGAAGATTTCCAGCAGGTCGCGGTAGCTGATGACGGCTGGATCGAACTCGATCCGGACCACTTCCGCGTGGCCGGTGGCGCCGGTGCAGACCTGTTCGTAGGTAGGGTTGGGCTGCTGCCCGCCGGTGTAGCCGGATTCCACGCTGTGCACGCCGCGCACCTCCAGGTACACGGCTTCCGTGCACCAGAAACAGCCGCCGCCGAGCACGGCCACTTCGGTCGCCGCCGCGTTGCTAGTCATGCCGCCCCTCCCGCTCAGAGTATGCTTTTGATAATAGCTGCTAATGGCTACTGTAACGCAAAGCGCCAGCGCATGCACCTGCAAATGCTGTGCAGTGCTGTTCTTTGGCATAATGTTGGAAAATACAGGTTCCTCATGAATATTAGCTCCCCCCGCGCCGACTCGCGTGAATTCGATACGCTGCACTTCCGCCAGGCGTTGTCGCAGTTCGCCACCGGCGTCACCGTCATCACCACCCGCCTGGCCGACGGCACTTTCCGCGGCCTGACCGCCAGCTCCTTCAACTCGGTGTCGCTCGATCCGCCGCTGGTGCTATGGAGCCTGGCCAACGGCGCCAACAGCCTGCCCATTTTCAGCGGCAACTCGCACTATGTGATCAATGTGCTCAATGCGGACCAGGCGCACCTGGCCAAGCTGTTCTCCAGCCGCGGCGAAGACCCGTGGACCAGCGTGGAATACGAGCTGTCGCGCACCGGCCAGCCTATCCTGAAAGGCGCGGCCGCGTGGTTCGAATGCCACAACCGCAGCCGCTATCCGGAAGGCGACCACGTGATCTTCGTGGGCGAGGTCGAGCATTGCGAATCGGCCCCGCAGGCGCCGCTGGTGTTCCACGGCGGCCAATTCAAGGGTATCAGCTGAGGCCGGGCTAAAAAACGGAAATTGGTGTCGCCATTTGAAAAGCGCGGCGCCGTCCGCCGCTCTAGAATGCTGAAATCATTCACCATAACCAGAGACTAGGACACACGATGAGCCAAGCCCGCGCGCAATTCCACTGGGACGATCCCCTGTTGCTGAACGACCAGCTGACCAGCGAAGAACGCATGGTGCGCGACGCCGCCGCCGCCTACTGCCAGGACAAGCTGGCGCCGCGCATCCTGGAAGCGTTCCGCCACGAGCGCATGGACACCAGCATCTTCCGCGAGATGGGCGAACTGGGCCTGCTCGGCCCCACCATCCCGGAACAATACGGCGGCCCCGGCCTGAACTACGTCAGCTACGGCCTGATCGCGCGCGAAGTCGAGCGCGTGGACTCCGGCTACCGCTCCATGATGAGCGTGCAATCGTCGCTGGTGATGGTGCCCATCTTCGAATTCGGCACCGAAGCGCAGAAGCAGAAATACCTGCCCAAGCTGGCTACCGGCGAGTGGATAGGCTGCTTCGGCCTGACCGAACCGAACCACGGCTCCGATCCCGGCTCCATGATCACCCGCGCCAAGAAGGTCCCGGGCGGCTACGCGCTGTCCGGCGCCAAGATGTGGATCACCAATTCCCCGGTGGCGGACGTGTTCGTGGTGTGGGCCAAGGACGACGAAGGCGCGATCCGCGGCTTCGTGCTGGAAAAAGGCATGGCCGGCCTGAGCGCCCCCGCCATCCACGGCAAGTTCGGCCTGCGCGCCTCGGTCACCGGCGAAATCGTGATGGACAACGTGTTCTGCCCGGAAGAAAACGCCTTCCCGGACGTGCGCGGCCTGAAAGGCCCGTTCACCTGCCTGAACTCGGCGCGCTACGGCATCGCCTGGGGCGCGCTGGGCGCGGCCGAAGCGTGCTGGCACACCGCGCGCCAGTACACCATGGACCGCCAGCAGTTCGGCCGCCCGCTGGCCGCCAACCAGCTGGTGCAAAAGAAGCTGGCCGACATGCAGACCGAGATCACCTTGGGCCTGCAGGGCTGCCTGCAGCTGGGCCGCATGAAGGACGCCGGCACCGCCGCCGTGGAAATCACCTCCATGATGAAGCGCAACTCCTGCGGCAAGTCGCTGGACATCGCCCGCGTCGCCCGTGACATGCTGGGCGGCAACGGCATTTCCGACGAGTTCGGCGTCATCCGCCACATGGTCAACCTGGAAGTGGTGAACACCTACGAAGGCACGCACGACATCCACGCCCTCATCCTCGGCCGCGCCCAGACCGGCATCCAGGCCTTCCAATAAACTCTAAAAAAATGGAGCCAGGGTTAATTAAATAATTAACCCTGGCTCCATTTTCAGGAAAAACCGCCGGGGGCGGTTTTTTTTCGCCTGGCGCTGCGCTTAGAAGTGGTAGCCGACGGTGACGCTGAAGGCCAGCGGGTCCAGCGCGGCGTCCATGGTCTGGCCGGTGGAGTAGCGGGCCGAGGTCTTCAGCTTGGTCTTGACCACGTTCACGTCCGCGAACCACCTGGCGTCGATGGCCACCGAGGCGCCCAGCTGGACACTGGCGGCCCACTTGTTCTTCATCGAGAAGGTCGATGGCGGGCCGCCCGGATTCAGCAGCGCGGTCAGCTGGCCGGAGCCGGTTTCCTTGCGGAAGTAGGCGTAGGTGGCGCCGACGCCGGCGTAGGGGCGGATCTTGGCGGCCGGCTCGAACAAGTGGTATTGCAGGAACACGGTCGGCGGCAGCACTTCCGAACTGGCCAGCTGGCCGGTACCTTCCAGCGAGCCGGCGCCATAGATCTTGTGCTTGTACGGCAGGCCCAGGTCCAGTTCCAGCGCGATGTTGTCGGTCAGCATGCGGCCGACGGTGAAGATGGGCTGGGTGTCCGAACCGATGTCGGCCTTGCTCTCAGGCAGCGCCGGGGCGCTGACGTTGCCGCTCTTGACCTTGGGCGTGATCTTGTTGATACCGGCCTTCACCACCCACTCGCCCGCTGCCTGCGCCGAGGCGCCCGAGGCGGCGCCCATGGCGGCGGCCAGCGCCAGCACTTTCACTGCACTATTGATGCGAATTTTCATCTTGTTATGTCTCCAGAAATGCAGTGATTACAGCCAGCCCTTGACGACCATCTTCTCGGCCACGTAGCGCGCCAGCAGCTGGTGCAGGAACGGGGTCGGGTGCACGGTGTCGGCGTACGAGTAGTGGCTGACATCGCCGGCTTTCAGGGTGGTCGCGTTGCAGCTCAGCGAATTGCCCAGCGGGCTCTTGGCCAGGTCGCAGGCGGTGTCCTTGACATTGGTCAGGCCGTATGGCGCCGGATTGGTGGACTGGTTGTGGCTTTCGCTGAAGGTGTCGATGATCAGCACGCTGTCGGTGGTGCCCAGTTCGGCGGTCAGCGTGTCGTTGAAGGCTTTCACCATGGCGTTGATCAGCGCGCGCGACGATTCCGACTGCGACAGGCCGGACGGCGTGTTGGCCACGTCCGGAATGTTGTTGACCACCACATACTTGGCGCCGTTGGCCAGCAGCTGGTTTTTCACCAGCGCGGACACTTCCTTGGCCGCGGTGACCATGGTGGGCACCAGCGCCGGGCCGTTGGCGGCGGCGTAGTCGGCACCGGCTTTGGCGCCGGCGGCAGCGCCGTCGGCCTTGGCCTTGGCGATGATGGTGGCTTGCGTGGTCGGCGACGCGGCTGCGGTGTTGCCGGCCATGACGGCGGCGGTCACGGCGGCGGTCACCACCGACGTCTCGGTATGGCCGGGACGCGCGTTTTCGGTGGCCAGGGCCAGGCCGATGGAGGCGGCAGCGGTTTGCGGATTGGTGGCGCCGGCCGCCAGCTGGGCAATCAGGCTGTTGGCGAAGGCGGTGTTGCCGGCGGCGGTGCCGGCGGCGGTGGCCGCTGCGGACAGGCCGCCCAGGCCGACCAGCAGGTCGTTATTGCCGCCCCACATGAAGACGATCTCGTCGCCCTTGAACTTGCCGCCGACGGCGGCCAGGTGGTTCTTGACCTGGGTGACCACCGGCACGGTCAGCGCGCCCACTTCGCTGCCGGTGGCCTTGTTGCCTTCGCCGACAGGATTGGTGACGCGCGCGCCGCCCTGGCCATAGGCGTAGCAGCCGGTGTGGTTTTGTACCGGTACGCTGAAGCCCTTGGCGGCATTGCCTTCCAAACCGGTCTGCGCGGCGCACGGAGCTGGCAGGCCGAACTGGGCGGCCAGCAACTCGATCCAGATCTTGCCGGTCAGCGCAGGGTTGGCGGCGGTATTGTCGCCGTTGATGGTGAATTTGCCGCCGCCCAGCGCCGCCACGGTGCCGACCTTGTAGGTGCCGACGTCGGACAGGCTGTCGCCGAACGATACCTGGGAGGCGAATTTAACTTTGAGGTCTTGCTTGCCGCCGGTTGGGCTGCCGCTGCCGCAAGCGGCCAGAATTGCCGAGGCCATGACTGCCAAGGCGAGTTTGGTGTGACGCATTGTGTCTCCTGAAAAAATTTTCTTGTTTTAAACGCACGGGCGTGCTATTTGCAACCCAGTTAATATGCCAGTCCGAACTGCGGATGTATAGCGCATTTTTGTAAATTGACACTCTAGCCTGAACGGCACGAGGTGTTGTTGATTTAGAACAACTCAGCGGGCGCGGAAGAAGTCGCGGGCGGCGCGCAGGCAGAATGGCGCCACCAGGCCGGCGTGGTAGGCGTCGCGCACGGCGGCGTCGCCGGAGCCGCCGCTGAGGGCGGCGTCGGCGCGTACCGCAGCCTTGGCGGCCAGGAAGCCCAGCTTGGGCTGGGCATAGTCGTCGCCGAACAGCGACGGGGTGGAATCGACATTGACCACATGCAGCGCGGCGGCCATGTTTTGCGCGCCGAAATAGCCGGCCGCCGCACTGGTGTTGTAGTACGGGACGATGGGGTCGGCGTCGCCGCCGCACAACAGTAGCGGTATGCTAGGCACGTAGTTGCGCAGGTCGTTTTTCTTCAGCCACTGGCGCAGCGGATGCTGCGGCGCGCAGCCCAGCGCGCTGGCGGGATTGCTGTCGCCGCAGGCGCGCAGCTGCATGTCGGCGGTGTAGCCGTCGCGGTAGCTGGTGCGCACCAGGTTGCCGTCGTTGAAGAACTGCTTGCTGCCGGCCGCCTGCGGCGCGGAGTTCCACGCGAACAACGCGCTGGCGGGCAGTTTGCCCTGGCTGGCCAGTTCGCCCAGGCCCAGCGTGCCGGGCAGGATGGTTTCGATGCCGGCCGCGTACGGCGCCTCGTACATGTCGCCGGGGCTGGCGTACAGGCGCGCGCCGGCGTGCTGGGCGGCGTTCGCCAGCATGGGCAGGAAGGCGGTGGCGCCCAAGGTGGGCGCACCGCCGAACATGGTGTCGCCGAACTTGAGCAGCGCGTAGGGGCCGGACAGGCCGGCGGCGGCCGTGACGGCGAATTCGGCGGCGTGGCGCGTCTGCATGGCGCGCTGGGTGGCAAGCGCCACGAAGCCGCCCTGCGAGTAGCCGGTGACGTAGAGCTTGGCGGACGCGCTGGCGCCCATCTGGCTGAACACGGCGCGCGCGGCGCGCAGGCCGTCCACCATGTCGGCCGATTGCTGCTCGGCGTCCAGGTAGGCGTGGTAGGCCAGGCTGGAGCCGGCGTAGCCCGCGTAGTTGGGGGCGACCACGATGTAGCCCTGGGCGGCGAAGATCGCGGCGATCATGCGCGCTTCAGTACCGTCCAGCTTGCTCATGTCATAGCTCTTCAGCGGGGAGGTGCCGTGCGCGTACAACAGCACAGGGCGCGGACCGCTGCAGGCGGGGTCGCTGCCGGAGGGGAGCATGACGGCGGTGCTGGCTTCGGTGTCCTCGCCGGCCGAGCCTATGGTGCGGTAGCGCACCGTGTGGGTGCTGACGGCGCAGACGGGCGTGCTGGTGATGCCGCTCATGCCAAGCTGGGCGTTCTCCAGCATCTGCTTGAGCGTCTGCGCGTCGTAGCTGGACACGGCGACCGGGCCGCCCACCAGGTTGCCGCGCAGCGAGGGCGGCGGGGGCGGCGCGACCACCACAGGGCTGGTATTGCCGGGCGCGCCGACGCTGACACCGCTGCCGCCGGCGCCGCCGCCGCAAGCGGCCACAGCAACCGCCAGTACCGACAATGCAATAAACTTCTGGTAAAACATGCCCTACTCCGCTGATTTTCACGTCAAATCAGCATAGCAGAGTCAGGGCATGGCGGACTGGAAAAAGCTGCGGGCGGACATCAGGCAGAACTGCGCGGCCAGGCGGCTGTGGTATCGATCGGACACTGCCTTGACAGGATCACTACCCTTTTTGACAGCATCGGCGCGCAACTTGTCGCGTTCGCGCGCGAAAGCTTGCTTGAACGGCAAATAGGGATCATCCGCCACCGGCGTTTCCAGGTCCACCAGCACCGGGGCCGCGCCGCGGGCCTGGAAGTAGGCCGAGGTCGCTGCCGCATTGGCAAAGGGAACCACCGGGTCCTTGCCGGCGCCGCACAGCATCAGCGGCGTCGACGGGGCGTAGGTGCGCAGGTCGTTCTTCTGCATCCATTTGCGCAGGTTGTGCTGCGGGGTGCAGGCCAGCGGGTCGGCCGGGTCGCGCTCGCACGGGTTGCTGGCCATGTCCTGCAGGTAGGCGTTGCGGTAGCTGGTACGCACCAGGTTGCGGTCGGCGAAGAAGGCCGAAGCGTCGGCCGCCTGCGGTTGCGAGTCGCGCGCGAACAGGGCGCCGCCCTTGGGCAGCTTGCCTTTGCTGACCAGGTCGTCCAGCCGCACCTTGTTGGGCAGCAGGGTTTCGATGCCGCTGGCGTAGCGCGCTTCGTACAGGTCTTCCGGCGCGGCATACAGGGCGGCGCCGGCGCGCTGGCCGGAGGTGGTGAGCAGCGGCAGATAGGACGTGACGCCGGTGTTGGGGTGGCCGCTGAAGATGTTGTCGGCCATTTTCACCAGCGCGTAGGGGCCGGACAGCGCGGCGGTGGCCGTGACCGTGAATTCGTCGCTGTGGTGCAGCTGGATGGCGCGCTGGGTGGCGAGCGCGACGAAGCCGCCTTGCGAGTAGCCGGTGAGGAAGAGCTGGGGCGCGGGACTGGCGCCCAGCGCGGCGTAGGCATGGCGTGCGGCGCGCAGCGCGTCCACCATGTCGGCCGCCTGCTGCTCGGCGTTCAGGTAGGGGTGGTATGGCAGGCTGGAGCCGCCGTAGCCGGCATAGTCCGGGGCGACCACGATGTAGCCCTGGGCGGCGAACATGGAGGCGATCAGGCGCGCTTCGCCGTTCAGGCGGGCCATGCTGAAGCTTTTGTCGAGCACGGTGCCATGGGCGTACAGCAGCACGGGACGCGGGCCGCTGCAGTCCGGGCCGGCGCCGGAGGGCAGCATGATGACGCCGCCCGCATCGGCCGGCTCGCCCTGTCCGCCTACGGTCTGGTAGCGCATGCTGTGCACGGCGATGGCGCAGCGCGGTTCGCCGGTGACGGCGAGCAGGCCGTCGCGCCGGGTCAGCAGGTTGCGCAGCAGGCCGGGTTCGAGCTTGTAGACCGTGTCGGTAATCAGGTCGATGGGGACGGCCGAGGGGCCGGCGAGCAGCGTGCCGCGCGGCGGGGCCGGCCTGGCGGCCGTCTGCGAGGGGATGGCGGCGCGTGCGGCGGAAGCGGTGGAAGCGGTGGTGGCGGGCAAGGCCGAGGGCGAAGCGATGACCGGGGCGGCTGGCGGCAGGAGGGCGGCGCGCAGCGGCGCGGCCGGCGCTCCCGGGCGGGGCATGCTGACCGGCGCCAGCGGCGGGGACGCGTCCTGCGCCGCCGCTGCTGCGGGAGCGGCGGCCAAAGCTGCCGCCATCCAGGCATACAAGGTTCGGGTTCGGGTCACGGCGACCTCCTCTTCTTGTTATGCGCGCCGGACCGCTCCGGCGTGGTTCCTTTTACGATTGCAGGAACGTCTCAACAATACCAGAAGATCCGAAAGCTGCGCGCCGTAATCGATCGTTGACGCCCAACCATGCGTCGGTTTGTGGCGGCGTTTCGACGAGGATCAGTTCGGCGCCGGTCTGGTCCATGGCGCGCAGCGCGGCGTACAGACCGAAGGCGTAGCCGGCGGCGTCGGCGGGCATGTGCTGGTGCGGGCCTTGCTTTGCTTGCGGCTGCGGCGTGTAGTGGATGACGGCGGCTTGGCGGCCCTTGGCGGCCAGTCTGGCCAGCGTGTCCGCCAATGCTGCGCTGTCGCACAGGGCCACCGGGGCTTTCGGCGCGTAGTGCGATTCCAGCGTGCCGGACGCGCGCGGGGCGGTCTGGTCGGGCAGGTTGGGCATGACGCCGATCACGTCGGCGATGTCCTGCGCGCCGATGTGGCCGGGGCGCAGCAGCACCGGGCCGTGCGTGGCCAGGCGCGACAGGTCGAGGATGGTGGATTCGATGCCGACCTGGCTGGATCCGCCGTCCAGCACGGCGAGGCGCAGCGCGCCGCCCGGTGCAGCGGCGGCAGGGCTGGCGGCCGCTGCGGAGGAGCCGGCGCCGGCAGCGGCCGGGTCGGCCATGCGCGCGGTGATGGCGGCGGCGTAGGCATGCGCGGCGGCTTCGGCCGCTTCCGCGTCGTCGAAGGCCATGGCGCCGAATTCGTCGCGCACGTGCTGCGCGGTGGTGGGGCTGACGTTGCCGAACTTGTTGGCGGACGGCGCGGCCACCCCGCCCTTGCCGCCCTTGAAGGCGCTCAGCAAGGCGATCGCGACCGGGTGCGAGGGGCAGCGCATGCCCACGGTGTCCTGGCCGCCGGAAACGGCGTCGGGGATGTGGGCGTTGCGCTTGAGGATCATGGTCAGCGGACCGGGCCAGAAGGCCTCGGCCAGCTTGTAGGCTTCGGCAGGAATGTCGCTGCACCAGTAGCCGATGTCGGCGCCCGGCGCGATGTGCACGATGACGGGATGGTCCTGCGGCCGGCCCTTGGCGGCG
The DNA here is from genome assembly GCF_042693265.1 of Pseudoduganella sp. UC29_71. Lineage (NCBI taxonomy): Bacteria > Pseudomonadati > Pseudomonadota > Betaproteobacteria > Burkholderiales > Oxalobacteraceae > Pseudoduganella > Pseudoduganella sp. UC29_71. The sequence continues at coordinate 5,322,226 of NZ_CP170549.1, forward strand.
TAGATGGCCGCCACGGCTTGCGGGTTTTCGGCGTCGGCACCGAGGCCGTACACGGTCTCGGTGGGAAACGCCACCAGCTTGCCGGCTTCCAGCAGCACGGTGGCCGCGCGGATGGCGGCCGCGTCGACGGCAGCGCCGCTCACGGCGCGATGCCCAGGATGGCGCAGGCGGCGTGCAACTGCTGCTGCGCTTCGGCCAGCGTCGGCGCGACAAAGGTCAGGTGGCCCATCTTGCGCGCGCGGCGCGGGTCGTCCTTGCCGTACAGGTGCAGATTGGCGCCCGGCAGCGCCAGAACCTGGTCCCAGGCCGGTTCGCGCGTGGCGTCGCTGTCGTCGGTGAACCAGACGTCGCCCAGGATGTTGAGCATCACGGCCGGCGAATGCTGGCGCACGTCGCCCAGCGGCAGGCGCGCCATGGCGCGCACCTGCTGCGCGAACTGGCTGGTGACGCAGGCGTCCATGGTGTAGTGCCCGCTGTTGTGCGGGCGCGGCGCCATTTCGTTGACCACCAGCGAGCCGTCTTCCAGCACGAAGAACTCGATGCACAGCACGCCCACGTAGCCCAGTTCGGCCACGATGGCTTGCGCCGCCGCCTGCGCCTTCTTCGCGCAGTCGTCCGACACGTTCGGGCCAGGCACAGTGGTGGTGAACAAAATGCCGTCGCGGTGCACGTTCTCGGCGATCGGATAGACCACCGACTGGCCGTCCGCGCCGCGCGCGGTCAGCACCGATACTTCGTAGGCCAGCGGCAGCATCTTCTCCAGCAGGCAGGTGACCTGGCCCATGGCGGCGAAGGCGGCGCGCACGTCCTCGCGCGAGCGCACGCGCACCTGGCCCTTGCCGTCGTAACCCATGCGCACGGTTTTCAGGATGCCGGGCAGCAGCGCGTCATCGATGGCGTCGATGTCTTCCTGCGCGGCGATCACCTTGTGCGGCGCCGGCTGCACGCCGGACTTGGCCGCGCAATCGACGAAGAAGCGCTTTTCAGCGATGCGGTCCTGCGCCACCGACACGCCGTGCGCATTGGGCGCCACGAACACGTGCTGCGCCAGGCGCGACAGGCTGTCGGCCGGCACGTTCTCGAACTCGGTGGTGACGGCGAAGCACTGCGCCGCCAGCACGTCCAGGCCCTGGCCGTCGCTGTAGCCGGCGTTGATGAGGCGCTGCGCGACCTGCCCTGCCGGGCAGTCGTCGGACGGTTCCAGCACGGCCACCTGGTAGCCCATGCTTTGCGCGGCTTGTGCGAACATGCGGCCCAGCTGGCCGCCGCCCATCACGCCCAGCCAGGCTTGCGGATTGGCGCTGGGCAGGAAGGGGGTGAACTGCGGTGAAGACTTCGAATTGCTCATTGCGTTATTCAAGCGGTAAGGTCATGGCCTTGGCCACGCCGGTTTGCTGGACGCGGAAGGCTTCCAGCTTGTCGGCCAGCGCGTCGTCGGTGGCGGCGATCATGGCCACGGCCGTCAGCGCGGCGTTGGCGGCGCCCGCTTCGCCGATGGCGAAGGTGGACACCGGCACGCCCTTGGGCATCTGCACAATGGACAGCAGCGAATCCTCGCCGCGCAGGTACTTGGACGGCACGGGCACGCCCAGCACCGGCACGATGGTCATGGCGGCCACCATGCCGGGCAGGTGGGCCGCGCCGCCGGCGCCGGCGATGATGGCGCGCAGGCCGCGCGCACGGGCGCTCTTGGCGTAGGCATACATCTCGTCGGGCATGCGGTGCGCCGAAATCACTTGCGCCTCGAACGGCACGCCGAACTGCTTGAGGATGGCCACGGCATGTTGCATCACGTCCCAGTCCGAAGACGAGCCCATGATGACGCCGACCAAGGGTTTGTTCTGGTCGGCCATGCTCATACCTTCAGCTTTTCGCCGGTCAGGCGTTCAATGGCTTCGAAATACTTGGCCTGGGTCTTGTTGATGACGTCCGCCGGCAGCGCAGGCGCCGGTGCGGTTTTGCCCCAGGTCAGGGTTTCCAGGTAGTCGCGCACGAACTGCTTGTCGAACGACGGCGGCGACATGCCCGGCTGGTAGGAATCCGCCGGCCAGAAGCGCGAGGAGTCGGCCGTCAGCACTTCGTCCATCAGGTGCATCACGCCGTTTTCGTCCAGGCCGAATTCGAACTTGGTGTCGGCGATGATGATGCCCTTGGTGGCGGCGTATTCGGCGGCGGCCTTGTACAGCGCGATGCTGGTGTCGCGCATCTTGGCGGCCAGTTCGGCGCCGATGCGGCTTTCCATTTCGGCAAAGCTGATGTTTTCATCATGCTCGCCCAGGTCGGCCTTGGCGGCCGGGGTGAACAGCGGTTCAGGCAGTTTCTCGGCCTGCTTCAGGCCGGCCGGCAGCTTGATGCCGCAGATGCTGCCGGTGTCCTGGTAGTCCTTCCAGCCGGAGCCGATGATGTAGCCGCGCACCACCGCTTCCACCATGATGGGCTTGAGGCGCTTGGCCACCACGGCGCGGCCTTTGACCTGCTCCACCTCATCGGCGGCCACCACGGACTCAGGCGCAACGCCGGTCAGGTGGTTAGGCACGATGTGGCCCAGTTTCTCGAACCAGAAATCGCTCATCTGGTTCAGGACCATGCCCTTGCCCGGAATCGGTTCGTTCATGACGACGTCGAACGCCGACAGGCGGTCGGTGGTGACGATCAGGATCTTGTCGTCGCCGACAGCGTAGTTATCGCGGACTTTGCCGTGGCCGAGCAGTGGCAGGGACTTGATGGAGGATTGGTAAAGGCTGTTCATAGCGGGGGGAGAGGAAAGATAACGCAAAGATAAAGCGAAACCGGCGCACGGGTATGCATGCCCGCCGGTCAAGAAAATCGGGCCGGGGGTGCCCCCGGCCCGTTCCAGACAGAATTTTACTTCACAATCTGCGCCAGGGCGCCGGCCTTGTAACGCTCGGCCATTTTTTCCAGCGGCAGCGGCTTGATCTTGCCGGCCTGGCCTTCGCAGCCGAAGGCCTGGAAGCGCGCGCGCACCACTTCTTCGGCGGCGGCACGGGCCGGCTTGAGGAAGTCGCGCGGGTCGAACTTGGATGGGTTCTCGAACATGAACTTGCGCACGGCGGCGGTCATGGCCAGGCGGATGTCGGTGTCGATGTTGATCTTGCGCACGCCGTGACGGATGCCTTCCTGGATCTCTTCAACCGGGACGCCGTAGGTTTCCTTCATGTCGCCGCCGAATTCGCGGATGATGGCCAGCAGTTCCTGCGGCACCGACGAGGAGCCGTGCATCACCAGGTGGGTGTTCGGGATGCGGGCGTGGATTTCCTTGATGCGGTCGATCGCCAGGATGTCGCCGGTCGGCTTGCGGGTGAACTTGTAGGCGCCGTGCGAGGTGCCGATGGCGATGGCCAGCGCGTCGCACTGGGTGCGCTGCACGAAGTCGGCCGCTTGCGCCACGTCGGTCAGCAGCATTTCGCGGGTCATGGTGCCTTCGGCGCCGTGGCCGTCTTCCTTGTCGCCCTTCATGGTTTCCAGCGAACCGAGCACGCCCAGTTCCGCTTCCACCGTCACGCCGATGGCGTGCGAGAACTTCACCACTTCGCGCGACACGTCCACGTTGTATTCGTAGGAGGCGACCGACTTGCCGTCCGCTTCCAGCGAGCCGTCCATCATCACCGAGGTGAAGCCGGAGCGGATCGCGGCCATGCACACCGCCGGCGACTGGCCGTGGTCCTGGTGCATGACGACAGGGATGTGCGGGTAGGCTTCGACGGCGGCGTCGATCAGGTGGCGCAGGAAGGCTTCGCCTGCGTATTTGCGGGCGCCGGCCGACGCTTGCATGATGACCGGGCTGTTCAGAGCATCGGCGGCAGCCATGATGGCCTGCACTTGCTCCAGGTTGTTGACGTTGAATGCAGGGATGCCATAGCCGTTTTCAGCGGCATGGTCCAGCAGTTGGCGCATGGATACGAGGGACATGGTATTACTCCAAACAATAAAAAAATCGGTGCGGAAATCAGGCGAATGGTCAGGAGAACTCGCCCACCTTCACTATCTTCAATGCATTCGTGCCGCCCACCTGGCCCATCGGCTCGCCCCAGGTGACCACGATCATGTCGCCCTTCTTGACGATGCCGTACTCCACCAGCAGCTCTTCCGCCTGGCGCAGCACGACGGCGCTCTCGGCGCCTTGCGCCAGCTGGTAGGCGCGCACGTTGCGGTACAGCGAAGCCTTGCGGGCGGTGGTCACGCTCGGCGTGAGCGCGAAAATCGGGGTGTCGATGCTGTGGCGGCTCATCCACAGCGCGGTGGAGCCGGACTCGGTCAGCGCCACGATGGCTTTCACGCGCAGGTGGTGCGCGGTGAACAGCGCGCCGTAGGCGATGGACTGGTCGATGCGGGTGAAGCGGACGTTGAGGAAGTCGGCGTCCAGCTTGTTGTATTCGGATTGTTCGGCCTCGACGCAGATCGCGGCCATCATTTCCACGGTCTCGATCGGGTATTTGCCGGAGGCCGTTTCGGCCGAGGTCATGACCGCGTCGGTGCCGTCCAGCACGGCGTTGGCCACGTCGGACACTTCGGCGCGGGTCGGCACGGCGTTGACGATCATCGATTCCATCATCTGGGTCGCGGTGATGGCCAGCTTGTTCGATTCGCGCGCCATCTTGATCATGCGCTTTTGCAGCGCCGGCACGGCGGCGTTGCCCACTTCCACGGCCAGGTCGCCGCGCGCCACCATGATGCCGTCGGACGCGTCCAGGATCTCCTGCAGCGCCGGTATGGCTTCGGCGCGCTCGATCTTGGCGATCATCATCGGCTTGTGGTGGTAAGGCTCGCCGGCGATATTGGCCAGCTGGCGCGCCATGGCCATGTCGGTGGCGCTTTTCGGGAAGGAGATGGCCAGGTAGTCGCACTGGAAGCTCATCGCGGTCTTGATGTCTTCCATGTCCTTGGCGGTCAGGGCCGGCGCGGTCAGGCCGCCGCCCTGGCGGTTGATGCCCTTGTTGTTGGACAGGTCGCCGCCGATCTTCACGGTGGTGTGGATTTCGCTGCCGCTGATGCGGTCCACCACCAGCACGATCAGGCCGTCGTTCAGCAGCAGCACGTCGCTGGCGCGCACGTCGGTCGGCAGCGCCTTGTAGTCCAGGCCCACGCGCTCCTGGTTGCCCAGTTCGCCGTTCTCGCCCCACTTCGCGTCCAGGATGAACTTGTCGCCGTTGGCCAGCTCGATGCGGCCATGCTCGAACTTGCCGATGCGGATTTTCGGTCCCTGCATGTCCGCCATGATGGCCACCTCGCGGCCGCACTCGGCGGCGGCCTTGCGCACCAGCGCGGCGCGCTCGATATGGTCCTGCGCCTTGCCGTGCGAGAAATTCAGGCGCACGACGTCAACGCCGGCCCGTATCATTTTGACCAGGATGCCGAAGTCGGTGGAAGCGGGGCCGATGGTGGCGACAATTTTGGTACCACGGGACATAAAGTTCCTTTGCGGAGTTGGCGGGTTACGCGCCTGCGGCGCTAACCCGCCCTACGTGCGAACCGGCGCGACGGCCGTGGGACGGGTCAGGCGCGTTGAACCAGGATTTCCACTGCAGGCAGGGTCTTGCCTTCCAGGAACTCAAGGAAAGCGCCGCCACCAGTCGAGATATAACCAATTTTATCGGTAATGTCATATTTTGCAATCGCCGCCAGCGTATCGCCGCCGCCGGCGATCGAATAAGCCTTCGAGTTGGCGATGGCCAGCGCCAGCGTCTTGGTGCCTTCGCCGAACTGGTCGAACTCGAACACGCCGACCGGGCCGTTCCACACCACGGTGCCGGCGGCGGCGATCTTGTCGGCCAGCAGCTTGGCGGTTTTCGGGCCGATGTCCAGGATCATGTCGTCGTCCGCCACGTCGGCCACGTCTTTCGTGGTGGCCGCTGCGGTGGGCGAGAATTCCTTGGCGCACACCACGTCCAGCGGGATCGGCACTTCGGCGCCGCGCGCGGCCATGATGTCGATGATGGCTTTCGCTTCGGCCACCAGGTCGTTCTCCACCAGCGACTTGCCGATGTTCAGGCCAACCGCCTTCATGAAGGTGTTGGCGATGCCGCCGCCCACGATCAGGCCGTCCACTTTTTCGGACAGCGCCTTCAGGATGGACAGCTTGGACGACACCTTGGAACCGGCCACGATGGCCAGCAGCGGACGGGCCGGGGCGCCCAGCGCCTTGCCCAGCGCGTCCAGTTCGGCCGCCAGCAGCGGGCCGGCGGCAGCCACCGGCGCGAACTTGGCGATGCCGTGGGTGGACGCTTCGGCGCGGTGCGCGGTGCCGAAAGCGTCGTTGACGTAGACGTCGCACAGCGCGGCCATCTTCTGCGCCAGCTCATCCGAATTCTTCTTTTCGCCCTTGTTCACGCGGACGTTTTCCAGCAGCACCACCTGGCCGTTTTGCAGGTTTTCCAGGCCGGCGCCGTCCACCCAGTTCTGCTTCAGTTCCACCGGCTGGCCGAGCAGCTCGGACAGGCGCTTGGCAACCGGCGCCAGGCTGTCTTCCGGCTTGAACTCGCCTTCGGTGGGGCGGCCCAGGTGCGAGGTGACCATCACTTTGGCGCCAGCGGCAACGGCGGCGCGGATGGCCGGCACGGAGGCGCGGATGCGGGTGTCTTCCGTGATGTTGCCGGCGTCATCTTGCGGCACGTTCAAGTCGGCGCGGATGAACACGCGCTTGCCTTGCAGCGCATTTTGGTCGATCAGATCTTGCAGACGAATGAAGTTCAGAACAGCTTGCATGGCTACCCAAAGGACGAAGGTTGGAAAGACCGCTATTCTACCGCAACGCAGCGCACGATTCCCTTAGAAAATATGCAACACTCTCAGGGCGGTGAAGAAAGCCATGCCGAAAATGATGGTTTCCAACATGTTACGCCGCACCACGTAAAACGCGATGGACACGGCGCCGGACACCAGTTTCAGGTTGTCCAAACCGATATGGACCTGGCCGCCCGGCTCCAGCAGCAGGTCCGGCGCGACGATGGCCGCCAGCGCGCAGGCCGGCGCGTAGCGCAGCATGTCATGGACCCGTTTCGGGATGGCGATGTGGTGGCCGATGAGCCAGAACGAGGCGCGCGTGGCCGCCGTGGCAACCGCCAGCGCCGCGATGGTGAGCCAGATTTCCCAGTCAGCCACGTTTGAGCCTTTCCGTGAGTTCTTCCACCGCCATGGCGCTGAGCATGCCGACTATGACGGCGGCCAGCAGGCCCAGCTTGTACGGCAGGCCGGCGCCGGCCACCGCCACCGCGCCGGCCACGATCACGCCGCACACGGCGGGCCGGTTGGCCGTCAGCGGCACCATGATGCAGATGATGGCCAGCGTGCCGGCGAAGCCCAGGCCCCACTCGGCCGGCACCGTGCTGCCCAGCAGCACGCCGGCAATCGAGCCGATCTGCCAGGCGGCCCAGTTCGGGTACATCAGGCCTTTCAAATAGGACACTTTGCCGCGCACCGGCGTTTCGGTGGGGTATTTTTGCAGGAACAGCGCGGCGGTCATGTCGCCCGAGCAGTAGCCCAGCACGAAGCGCTGCCGCCACGGCAGGCCGGCGAAGTGCGGCGCCAGGATGACGGAAAAAATCACGAAGCGCAGGTTGACGGCGAAGGCGGTCAGGAAGATGACCCAGATCGGCGCGCCGGCGGCGATCAGCGGCAGCGAGGCCAGCTGGGCGGAACCGGCGAATACCATCAGCGTCATGCCCAGCGCCTGCGGCACCGTCAGCCCGCTTTTGACCATGGCCACGCCCACCACCAGGCCCCAGGCGCCGATGCCGAACAGCGTGGGAATGCCGGTGCGCAGGCCTTCGCGCCAGGCGGCTTCATCGTGCAGGGCGACATCGACAAGGGGAGACGCGGCGGCGGGGGCAGGAGTGGCTTCGTTCATGTGGTTTTCCTGCCACGCGCGCCTCGTTTCAGTGGAAGCGAACGCCATCGGCCGGTACTGTAGATCAGGCGCTATTCTACCGATGATTCTTGGAATTGCGCGAATCCGTTAAAATCGGTGTTTTCAGCCTAAGTTTCACGGAGATAGCCAAGATGACCCAAGCCACCCAAGCCGCAGCAGTTGAGCTCGACGGAAAAGACCTGCCGGCCCATTGCCCGAACCCAGCCATGCCGCTGTGGTCCTCGCACCCGCGCGTATTCCTGGAGTTCAACCACGACGGCGTGGCCAAGTGCCCGTACTGCGGCACCGCCTACCGCCTGAAGCCAGGCGCCGTGGTTCCCCACCACTAACCAACCCCGCCCGGAGGCTGCCATGCCAAAAAAGCAATTAAACGGTAGCGCAAGCGAAGTCGAAGCCGCTTTTTACGACGCGCTGAACCGGGCCGACGTCGAAGCGCTGATGGCGCTGTGGGCCGACGACGAGGAAATCGCCTGCATCCACCCGGGCGGCCCGCGCCTGGTGGGGCACCGTGCGATCCGCGAATCGTGGTCCATCATCCTCGAGCACGGCGGCCTGCACATCCGGCCGGCGGTGCTGCACGAGACGCATAACCTGATGAGCTCGATCCACTCCGTGGTCGAGGGCACCACCGCCGCCACCGGCGAGCCGGCCCACCTGGTGGCCAGCAACGTCTACATCAAGACGCCGAAGGGCTGGCGCATCGTGCTGCGCCACGTGTCCGTGGCGCCCGGTCCTATCCCGGTGGACAACCCGGCGCAGGTGCTGCACTAAGCCGCGTTCAGCCATGAAGTACACCGCACCACTGTGGCTGCCCAGCGGCCACCTGCAAACCATCTACCCGGCCACCTGCATCAGCAAGCCGCCGGTGCCCTTCCGCCGCGAGCGCTGGCAGGCGCCGGACGGCGATTTCATCGATGTCGATTTTGTCGACGGCCAGCCCGGCCAGCCTTTCGTGGTGCTGTTCCACGGCCTGGAAGGCTCGTCCGACAGCCACTACGCGCGCTCGCTGATGGCCGACGTGCGTGCGCGCGGCTGGTCCGGCGCGGTGCCGCACTTCCGCGGCTGCTCGGGCGAGGCCAACCTGGCGCCGCGCTTCTACCATTCCGGCGACGCGGCCGAAATCGACTGGATCATCCGCCGCCTGCACGCGCGCGCGAAAGACGCCGCGTGCAGCCGTTTTTACGCCACCGGCGTATCGCTGGGCGGCAATGCGCTGCTGCGCTGGCTGGGCGAGTCGCAGCATGGCGCCGAGATCGTGGACGCGGCGTGCGCGGTGTCGGCCCCGCTGGACCTGGCGCGCGGCGGCGAGTCGCTGTCGCGCGGCTTCAACCGCATCTACACGCGCATGTTCCTGAACACGCTGAAACCCAAGTGCGTGGCCAAGCTGAAGCAGTTCCCCGGCCTGTACGACCTCAACGCGCTGATGGCCGCCAAGGACCTGTACACCTTCGACAACGTGGTGACCGCGCCGCTGCACGGCTACCGCAATACCGACGACTACTGGGACCGCGCCAGCGCCAAGCACGTGCTGCTCGACATCACGGTGCCGACCCTGGTGCTGAACGCCAAAAACGATCCCTTCCTGCCCGGCATCCATTTGCCGCGCCGCGCAGCGGCCAGCGTGCTGCTGGACTATCCGGAGCAAGGCGGCCATGTCGGCTTCGCCGTGGGCGCGCCGCCCGGCTCGCTGGACTGGCTGCCCCGGCGCATGATCCATTTCCTCGAAGGCGAGAACGCCAGCAGTGCGTCCGGCCAAGGCCAGATGTGCGAAGCTTGAACTATGGATGACATCGTAAAACAAGCGCTGGCCAAATGGCCGAACGTGCCCCACTGCTACGGCTGGCTGGGTCTGGACGCGCGCGGCAACTGGCGCATGCGCGACGAGCGCGCGCAGCATTTCAACCTGCCCGGCGACAAGCTGACCAATCCTGCGCTGGTGGGCTTTATTGTGCGCAATTACGCGAGCGACGAGCGTGGCTGCTGGTATTTCCAGAACGGTCCGCAGCGGGTGTACCTGAACCTGGAGACCACGCCGTACGTGGCGCGCACCGATCCGGCGCAGGGCTTTGTGCTGCATACCGGCGAGGCGCTGGGCGAGCCGGAGGCGGCTTACCTGACCGAGGATGGCGAACTGCTGCTGCAGCGCGGCGCCGTGGTGGCGCAGCTGGACGACCGCGACGTGGGGCAGGCCCTGGAACGGCTGGAGATGGACGGTCACGCCATCGGCGACGAGACGCTGCTGGCGTGGCTGGCAGATGGCGCCGCCACCGCCGCGCTGTCCCTGCGCACCGGCGCGGGCGCCGGCAAGCACACCGTACCCGTGCAGCGCCTGCGCCGCGCCGACATCCCTGCCCGCTTCGGCTTTGTGCGCCTGCCACAGCCGGACGCGGCACCTTGACGCCCGGCGGGTTAGGCGCAGCCGTAACCCGCCGAGCGCCGCCTAAGGCTCCTTATACTTATCCCCCATCGCATCCTTGCGCCGCTGCTTGAGTTCGCGTTCACGCGCATCGATCTGCGCCTGGTCATAAAACGACGCATCCTTCGACTTGCGCGCCAGGTTCAGCTGATCCAGCGCCGCCAGCGTCCCTCCCTGCAGCGTATAAGATTCCGCCAGCGCCATATGCTGCAAAGCCATCTTGCCCTGCTTCGAATACGCCTTGGCCAGCAAATCATGCACCTCCGGCTCGTCCTTGTAGAACTGCGCCTGCTCGCGCAGGAAGCGCGCCGCCTCCTCCAGCTGGCCGGACGCGATCATCGCCTCCGCGTACTGGTGCGCAATGCCGCGCGACAGCGGGAACTGCTGATGCGCCGCCGTCGCCTCCTTCAGCGCCGCCGCGATCATCGCCTGATTCGACTCCTGCGCCAGCTTGATATCCAGCGACAAACTCGTAAACACAGTCGGCGCCGTATCCCGCTTGCCCATGCCGAACACGCCGGCCGGCATCGGCGCCTCGATGGTGGCGCGCGCCTTGTCCAGCCAGCGCTGCGCCGCCGCGAAATCGTTCTTCTTGAACATGGCAAACGCCATGCCGTACTGCCCCGCCGTCTTCTGCTGGCGGTTGTCCTGCTCCATCAAACCCTCGAAATACTGGATCGACTCCGCCAGGCCCTGCGTGCTCAAGTCCTGCAGCACCCGCGCGCGCGAACGCACCAGGTAGAAAGCCAGGCTGTCGAGCCGCTGCTTGTAGGGCTGCTCGCGGATGCGGGCCTGGATGTCGGCGATGCGCTCGGTGGTCAAAGGGTGCGTCAGCAGATAGGCCGGCACCAGGTCGCTATAGTTGCGGCTGGCCGTCTGCATGCGCTGGAAGAAGGCCACCATGCCGCTGGTGTCGAAGCCCGCCTCGCCCATGATCTGGAAACCGACCCGGTCCGCCTCGCGCTCGGCGTCGCGGCCGAAGTTCAACTGGCGCTGGATGGCCAGGCCCTGCCCGCCCATCATCACGCCCATGGCCGCGTCCGGACTGGACTTGGCGGCCAGCACGGCCAGTATCATGGCCGCCAGCGGGATCAGCGCGTCCTGCTTTTGCTGCCCCAGCTGGCGCGCGATGTGGCGCTGCGCCACGTGGCCGATCTCGTGGCCCAGCACGGACGCCAGCTCGGATTCCGTCTGCGCCGCCAGCAGCAGCGCCGAGTGCACGGCGATGAAGCCGCCTGGCAGCGCGAACGCGTTCAGCTGGCCGTCGCGCACGGCGAAGAAGAAGTAGTTGAAGCCGGCCTCGCCGCGCGCGCCCGGGTGCGCCGTCACCAGCGTGTTGCCCAGCGTGTTCAGGTATTCGAGGATGGGGGCATCGTCCAGGTAATCCTTGTTGCTGCGGATGTCATACATGATCTCCTCGCCCAGCTTGCGCTCGATCAGCGGCGACAGCTCCTGCCGCTCGGTGTCGCCGAGGCTGGGGAGATTCAGGGGCTTGGACACGGGCATCTGCGCCATGCCCATAGGGGCGGCCAACAGCAGGGATGCAGCCAGGGGGAGCAAGCGCAGCAAAAAACGTTTTGATTTCACAATGATATGATACCTGTCGATACCCGCAACTGACGAACTATACTCCAATGACCAGCACCTCCACTCCCGACCAGCTGACCCACTTCGACACCACCGGCCAGGCCCACATGGTGGATGTCGGCGCGAAGCAGGAAACGCACCGCATCGCCGTCGCCAGCGGCAGCATCCGCATGAAGCCGGAGACGCTGGCGATTATTTTAGCGGGAAGCGCGAAGAAAGGTGACGTGCTGGGTATCGCGCGCATCGCCGCCATCATGGGCGCAAAGCGCACCAGCGACCTGGTGCCCCTGTGCCACCCGCTGGCCCTGACCCGCGTCACGGTGGACTTCACCACCGACGAAGCCAATTCCAGCGTGCACTGCAGTGCGCAAGTGGAAACCTACGGCAAGACCGGCGTGGAAATGGAAGCGCTGACCGCCGTGCAGGTCGGCCTGCTGACCGTGTACGACATGTGCAAGGCGGTCGACCGCGGCATGGTCATGACCGACATCCGCGTGATGGAAAAGCACGGCGGCAAGAGCGGCGACTGGAGCGCGACCAGCTAAGCCGGCGCAAGCGCTGCGCGCGGTAGCATCAACCACTCTGTGCAGGACAAAGGCTGATTTATTGCAATAGTGTAAAACTTTTGGGGCCGGTATATAATCGTTTTTATAGACATAGGCACAACAAAAGGTCGCACGAATGAGTAGTGGTACTTCGCCAGCCGAGATCAAGCCGCAGGAATATGAATTCGAGCAGATGAACCTGCAGGTGGGTGGCAGGATACAGTTCATCACGCACAGGACCATGAAGCCTATCCAGCATTTTTCCACGCTGATCGGCTGGGTGAAGGACGAGTACATGATCGTCAAGGTGCCTTTCGAGAACGGCGCGCCGATCTCGGTGAACGAGGGCGACAAGCTGACGATACGGGTGTTTTCGGGCGTCAACGTGTGCTCGTTCTCGGCCATCGTGCAGCGCGTGTTCGGGCGGCCGCTGTTTTATGCGCATCTGAGCTTTCCCGAGAAAATCCAGGGCACCAGCTTGCGCACGGCGATGCGGGTGAAGGTGGATATTCCGGCGCAGCTCAATTGCGAGGCGACCGGCAATGTGCCGGTATTCCTGGTGAACCTGAGCGTGTCAGGCGCGCTGATTGAGTCGAAGCGGCCGCTGGAATCGGATGATGAGATGGTGGCACTGTCCTTCACGCTGATCGCGCAGCCGGGGAACCGGCAGGTGCTGGTCAATACACATGCGAGCATCCGCAACATCAATGTGATCAAGCCGGCGACTGCCGACAAGCCTGAGGTGTTCACCTATGGTGTGCAGTTCGTCAACCTCGATCCGACCCACTACACCCTGCTGCAAAACCTCACCTACGAAGCGCTGATCGCAGACCGGCAGAAGATTGTGTAAGTGGAAAGCAAAAAACCTGGCCGCAGCCAGGTTTTTTTCGGCGGCGCCGCAGCGCCAGCTCAGGGCAATGCCGTGTCTGATTAGCCGCCAGCTGGGGTTGCTGGGGTTGCTGGTGCTGCTGGCGGATTGTTCTTCTTCAGAGATTCTGCCACGGCTGCGGTGCTGATCGTAGTATCAACAGTCCAGTGCAGCACAGCATCACCAACCGTCTGGCTAGGCTTAAAGGTGATGGTTTTGCCGTCCAGACCACTACCCAGGCCGGTTGCTGACAAAGTGGTGGTGATGGTGCCATCGACGATAGTCACCGAAGCAATTTCCTTGGTTGGCTTCCAAGCACTAGCATCAACGATACCGTTCGTGCCGGAATCACACGCGGTCAGGTCACCGTTGTTTTCTTGCGCGCAGAGCGCAATTTGTTTCTTCATCGAGTCAACTGACGACACCACGTTGGATGCTTTCGCCTTGCTGGTGTAGTCGCTGTAAGCAGGGATTGCCACTGCTGCCAGGATACCGATAATGGCCACAACGATCATCAGTTCGATCAGGGTGAAGCCGGCTTGGGCTTGTTTCTTCATCATTTTCATCGATTTCATTTTGTTGCTCCTCAAGAGGTGAACTGGTTGTTTGGTGCCACACTTGAGTTAGAGCAATTGGTGTGCCAGGTCTGAAACCGCGCTTTTTGATGAGATTTGCGCCAATTTTCGTCACTTTGGTGGTGCCGGGCTGACGATTTTTGTCAGCTGGGGTGCCGAAACTTGGCAGTTGACGATTTTTGTCAGGCGAAATCTTGTTTAAATGACATCTGCGTGCCGCTCAGGTCGAGGACGTCGCCGTCTTTCAGGCGCTGGGGCTGCTTGCCGAGGGCGGCGCCGTTCAGGGTGGCGATGGCGTCGCCTTCGGACTGCACTACCGAATAGCCGTCCGGCGCGCGCGAGATGACGATGACTTGCACGCCGGGCCGGCCCAGCGTCGTCAGCGGCTTGGTCAGGGCGAGCTGCTTGCCGGCGTTGGCGCCGTTCAGCACCTCGATGCGGCCGAGCACGGGCGCCGGAGTGGCGGGCGCCGCGGCTGGAACGGGGGCCGCCACCCGCGTCGGCGCGGGGCCGGGACGCGGCGCCGGGGGCACGGGGATGGTGGCGCTTTCGCCCATCGGCACGGGCACAGGCCGCACGCCGTCGGCTAGGTATTCGATCCGGTATTTGGCGATCTTGATCATGTCCTGGTGCTGCAGGAAGTGCTTGCCCACGCGCTGCCCGTTGACGAAGGTGCCGTTGGTGCTGCGCAGGTCTTCCAGGAAGGATTCGTCGAGGATGGTGGTAATGACGGCGTGCTCGCCGCTGACCGCAGGGTGGCTCAGCACGATGTCGTTGCGGCTGCGGCGGCCGATGGTCATCCGCTCCCGGCTCAGCGGGATTTCCTGTTCCACCACACCGTCGCGCGAAATGATGATCTTCCCCAAACTTGGTCTCCGTGCCTGTTGTGGCGGGTTACGCTGCGCTAACCCGCCCTACGCCCTGCCCGCCCCGGTCGTCCCCCAAAAAAAACGGGGAGCCGCAGCTCCCCGTTATTATTCACTAAAAGAGTGAATTACAGCATTGCTTTCAGCAGACGCGCCATTTCGGACGGGTTCTTGGTGACGGTAATGCCGCAGGCTTCCATAATTTCCAGCTTGGCTTGCGCGGTGTCGGCGCCGCCGGAGATCAGCGCGCCGGCGTGGCCCATGCGCTTGCCCGGAGGAGCGGTTACACCGGCGATGAAGCCAACTACCGGCTTCTTCATGTTGTCCTTGATCCAGTAGGCAGCATTGGCTTCGTCAGGACCGCCGATTTCGCCGATCATGATGACCGCGTCGGTATCCGGATCGTCGTTGAAGGCCTTCATGATGTCGATGTGCTTCAGACCGTTGATCGGGTCGCCGCCGATACCAACTGCCGACGATTGGCCCAGGCCCAGAGCGGTCAGCTGTGCCACTGCTTCATAGGTCAGGGTGCCCGAACGGGATACCACGCCGATGCGGCCCTTGCGGTGGATGTGGCCTGGCATGATGCCGATCTTGATTTCGTCAGGGGTGATCAGGCCTGGGCAGTTAGGACCCAGCAGCAGGGTCTTCGAGCCGGCTTTGGCCATGCGGTCCTTCAGGGCCATCATGTCGCGGACAGGAATGCCTTCGGTGATGCAAATGGCCAGGTCCATTTCGGCTTCCACGGCTTCCCAGATGGCGGCAGCTGCGCCTGCTGGTGGAACGTAGATCACGGAAACGTTGGCGCCGGTTTCTTTTTTCGCTTCGGTCACGTTAGCGAAAATTGGAATGCCTTCGAAGTCTTCGCCGGCTTTCTTCGGGTTCACGCCTGCGACGAAGGCATTTTTGCCGTTCGCGTATTCGCGGCACATACGGGTGTGGAACTGGCCGGTCTTGCCGGTGATGCCTTGGGTGACGACTTTGGTGTCTTTATTGATCAGAATGGACATGTTGATTCCTTAATTAAGCTTGACCGGCTGCAGCGGCAACAACGCTCTTGGCTGCATCTTCCATGGTGTCGGCTGCGATGATAGGCAGACCGGATTCGGCCAGCATCTTCTTGCCCAGGTCTTCGTTGGTGCCCTTCATGCGCACGACCAGTGGCACTTTCAGGGAAACGGCCTTCGACGCGGTGATCACGCCTTCGGCGATCACGTCGCAGCGCATGATGCCGCCGAAGATGTTCACCAGGATGGCTTTCAGTTCCGGGTTCTTCAGCATGATCTTGAACGCTTCGGTCACTTTCTCTGCCGTTGCGCCGCCGCCTACGTCCAGGAAGTTGGCTGGCTCGCCGCCGAACAGCTTGATGGTGTCCATGGTGGCCATGGCCAGGCCGGCGCCGTTCACCAGGCAACCGATGTTGCCGTCCAGGGAGATGTAGGCCAGGTCGAATTTCGACGCTTCGACTTCAGCTGGATCTTCTTCGTCCAGGTCGCGGTAAGCAACGATTTCCGGCTGGCGGAACAGGGCGTTGGCGTCGAAGTTGAACTTGGCGTCCAGGGCGATAACCTTGCCCGAACCGGTCAGGATCAGCGGGTTGATTTCGGCCAGCGATGCGTCGGTTTCCCAGTAGGCTTTGTACAGGCCTTGCAGGTTGGTGACGGCGTCGGCGATCGAGCCTTCCGGTACACCGATCTTGGCGGCGATGCCGGCCGCTTCAGCGTCGGTCAGGCCGACGGCTGGATCGATGGCGATGGTGTGGATCAGTTCCGGGTGGGACTCGGCCACTTCTTCGATGTCCATGCCGCCTTCGGAGGAAGCCATCAGCACGACGCGCTGGGTGACACGGTCGGTGACCAGGGATACGTACAGTTCTTTCTTGATGTCCGCGCCTTCTTCGATCAGCAGGCGGCGCACTTTCTGGCCTTCGGCGCTGGTCTGGTGGGTTACCAGCTGCATGCCCATGATCTGGTTGGCGTATTCCTTGACTTGTTCCAGCGACTTGGCCACTTTCACGCCGCCGCCTTTGCCGCGGCCGCCAGCATGGATCTGCGCCTTGACTACCCAAACCGAGCCGCCCAGCGTCTCAGCAGCTTTGACTGCTTCGTCTACGGACAGGCACGGGATACCGCGCGGAACCGTCACTCCGAATTTTCGGAGGATTTCTTTGCCCTGATACTCATGGATTTTCATGCTGGCTTCCCTTCTGATTTACTGATATGTAAAGTTGCGATTATGTAAAGTAAGAAACGATTTTGTGCTGCGTGCGCTAGGCCAGCTCGGATTTCGCTACCCAGCGCGGGTAAAACTGCGCCACGGCCCCGCCGTCGGTGCGGAGGGCGTGGCATTTGTCGAGCTGGAAAGGCTTTTCGTGCGGAACGTTGTCGCTAGCCGCATCATGCGTCGGCCAGACATCATTGGCGAAGGCCTGGACTGCCGCCGTTGGCAGGATCTGGGCCAGTTCCGTCAGATGGGTGCAGCCGGCGATGCCATGCAGGCGCTGCTTGAGTTCATGCCGGAATCCCTTCATCAGGTTCAGTCCCACCAGGGCCGCGTAGGCGGGGCCGATGGTGTTGCAGAAACCGGGATAGGGAACCGCGTCAGAGACGGCTTCGGCGGCAACGATATTCAGTTGGCGGTCTACCGTAATGCGTAAGGAGAGGTCGTGCAGGGGCATACCGCCTTCGCGCACGCCGGAGGCGAGCTTGGTGGCGTTAAACTTTGATGTCGGTGATATGGGCGTCAAGATCCCACAGGCCATCGTCGCGCGCGAACGCTTGGATGTCTATGGCGCGCGTGTGCCGCAGCGCACGTCGGGAGACTGGAGTTGACAGGGACATAAGACCGATGCCGCTCGCGCGGCAAAAATTAGTAAGCAGCCTTGCACATTTCTCTTAACAAGAAAGCACGTTGCCGCAGCTTCTACGGACAACCACCGCACCCGCGGTGCTGCAAAAACCCCAAAAGTGTAGCACACCCCGGCGCGACTTGCGACGTGGCATATAACAAGTAGTGGCAAATTATTAGCCGCCGCAGGGAGTTTTGCGCTTGCGCGCAGGCCTCAGAATTCGTCGAGATCGACGCCTTTCATAGCGGCCTGGATGGCCTTCTGGGAGAAGCCGCGCTGCAGCAGGAAGCGCATTTGCTTGCTGCGTTCCTGGGCGTCCTGCGGCAGGGTGCCGAACTTGCGGCGCCATACTTCGCAGCAGCGCGCAGTCTCGTCTTCGGCCAGGCCGGCCTTCAGTTCGCTCAGCGCCTCGCCCTTGATGCCATGCTGCTGCAGCTCGGCCACGATGCGGGCGTTGCCGTAGCGCGCCGAGCGGCGGTGGACCAGGGATTCGGAGAAGCGTTCTTCGGACAGCCAGTTGTTTTTTTCGAGGAAGTCCAGCAGCGCTTCGACGTCGTCGCCCTCTTGCGCGTGGCGCGCCAGCTTGCGCGCCAGTTCCATGCGGCTGTGCTCGCGCGTGGACAGCAGGCGCAGCGCGCGGGCTTTGAGGCTGAGGGGTGGGAGGGGCATGGTGATAGGGCAGGACGCGGGCTCGGCGGGTTACGGCGCTCTGCGCCTAACCCGCCCTACGGCAACGACGACGACGATCGTATCGCATCGTAGGCGGATTAGCGCCGCAGGCGCGTAATCCGCCAACTGCCAGCTTACTCTACCGCTTTGAGCTTGGGTGCAGGTTCGGCGCCCAGGCCCGGCAGTTCGCGCACGCCCAGCGAGGCGCGCACCTTGTTTTCGATTTCGTGCGCCAGCTCGGGACGCTCCACCAGGAAGGTGCGGGCGTTGTCCTTGCCCTGGCCGATGCGCTCGCCGTTATAGCTGTACCAGCTGCCGGATTTCTCGACGATCTTCGCTTCCACACCCAGGTCGATGATCTCGCCTTCGCGCGAGGTGCCGGCGCCGTACAGGATGTCGAAGTGCGCTTCCTTGAACGGCGGCGCGATCTTGTTCTTGACGACCTTGACCTTGGTTTCGTTGCCGATCACCTCGTCGCCCGACTTGATGGAGCCGGTGCGGCGGATGTCCAGGCGCACGGAGGCGTAGAACTTCAGCGCGTTGCCGCCGGTGGTGGTCTCCGGCGAACCGAACATCACGCCGATCTTCATGCGGATCTGGTTGATGAAGATGACCAGGGTGTTGGTGCGGTTGATGGAGCCGGTCAGCTTGCGCAGCGCCTGCGACATCAGACGGGCTTGCAGGCCCGGCAGCGAGTCGCCCATGTCGCCTTCGATCTCGGCGCGCGGCGTCAGCGCGGCCACGGAGTCGACCACCACCATGTCCACGGAACCGGAGCGCACCAGCGCGTCGCAGATTTCCAGGGCCTGTTCGCCGGTGTCCGGCTGCGAGATCAGCAGCTCGTGCAGGTTCACGCCCAGCTTCTGCGCGTAGCCCACGTCCAGCGCGTGTTCGGCGTCGATGAAGGCGCAGGTGCCGCCCAGTTTCTGCATTTCGGCGATGGTTTGCAGCGTCAGCGTGGTTTTACCCGACGATTCCGGACCGTAGATTTCCACCACGCGGCCGCGCGGCAGGCCGCCCACGCCCAGTGCGATGTCCAGGCCCAGCGAGCCGGTGGAGACCACCTGCACTTCTTCGATGGGGGCGCTGGCGTCCATGCGCATGACGGAACCCTTGCCGAACTGCTTTTCAATTTGAGCCAGTGCTGCTGCAAGCGCCTTGGCTTTTTCGCCGGCGGGTACTGCGCCTTTTTTGTCGTCCATGATTGATCTTTCGGCAAGTGATTAGTCTGTACAGGTGGTACTGTATAAAAAACCAGTGCTTTTTGCAAGCATTGTTTTCAGAAGTTTGACGCCGATCAAAAACTAGCCATGTTAAGTGAAATGAAACACAATGGAAGCTTCTGAAGCCGGGTGACATTATGCGTATTTTACTTGCCGAGGACGACAGCGTACTGGCCGACGGGCTGACCCGTTCGCTGCGCCAGTCCGGTTATGCGATCGACTGCGTGAAGAACGGCCAGGAGGCGGACACCGCCCTGTCCACGCAGGAATTCGACCTGCTGATCCTGGACCTGGGCCTGCCCAAGCTGTCCGGGCTGGAAGTGCTGCGCCGCCTGCGCGCGCGCTCCTCGCTGCTGCCGGTGCTGATTCTCACGGCCGCCGATTCCATCGAGCAGCGCGTGAACGGCCTGGACCTGGGCGCGGACGACTACATGGCCAAGCCGTTCGCGCTGTCCGAGCTGGAGGCGCGGGTGCGCGCGCTGACCCGGCGCGGCCAGGGCGGCGGCTCGACCATCATCAAGCACGGCCCGCTGAGCTACGACCAGGTGGGCCGCTCGGCCTATATCAACGACCAGATGCTGGACCTGTCGGCGCGCGAACTGGGCCTGCTGGAAATCCTGCTGGCGCGCACCGGGCGCCTGGTGTCCAAGGAACAGCTGGTGGACCACCTGTGCGAATGGGGCGAGGAAGTGAGCAACAACGCCATCGAAGTGTATGTGCACCGGCTGCGCAAGAAGATCGAAGTGGGCGGCGTGCGCATCGCCACCGTGCGCGGCCTGGGCTACTGCCTGGAAAAGTACAGCGACACGCCGCGCGGCGAAGCCAAGTAAGCCGTGAACGAACGCGACGCCGGGACCGCCATGGACAAGGATCTAGGCCAGGACGAGGAAGACCTGTCCTGGCGGGAGCCGGCCGGCGGCGCCAGGGAAGACGATATCCAGCACTCGCTGTTCGGCGAAATCCTGGACTGGATGCTGGCGCCGCTGCTGCTGCTGTGGCCGATGAGCATCGCGATCACCTACCTGGTGGCCAAGTCCATCGCCAACCAGCCTTTCGACCACGCGCTGGAAGACAGCGTGACCGTGCTGGCGCAGCAGATCCATGAAGTGAACGGCAAGCTGGCGCCGCGCCTGCCCGGCTCGGCGCGCGACATCCTGCGCGCGGACGACGTGGACAGCGTGTACTTCCAGATCGCCGGCCCCAACGGCGCCGTCGCGGACGGCGACCGCGACCTGTCCGCGCCGCCGGACGAGGACAAGGCCAAGCCCGGCCTGGTGCAGTTCCGCAACGGCAATATGCACGGCACGCCGATCCGCATCGCCTATTCCTGGGTGGCGCTGGAAGACCAGGGCGCCGAGGACACGCGGCTGGCGCTGGTGCAGGTGGCCGAGACGCTGGAAAAGCGCGCCAAGCTGGCCAATGAAATCATCAAGGGCGTGATCCTGCCGCAGTTCATCGTGCTGCCCATCGTGCTGGCCCTGGTCTGGTTCGCGCTGGCCCGGGGCCTGTCCCCGCTGGCCCAGCTGCAGGAGCGCATCCGCGCGCGCAGCTCGGACGACCTGAGTCCCATCGATTCGCGCCAGGTGCCGGAGGAGATCACGCCGCTGGTGCGCTCGCTCAACGAGATGCTGGCGCGGCTGTCGCTGTCGATCGAGATGCAGAAGCGCTTCATCGCCGACGCGGCGCACCAGATGAAAACGCCGCTGGCCGGCATGCGCATGCAGTCCGAACTGGCGCTGCGCCAGACCGACCAGGGCGAAATCCACCGCTCGCTGGAGCAGCTGGCGAAAAGCTCGGAGTCCGCCACGCGGCTGGTGAACCAGCTGCTGGCCCTGGCGCGCGCCGAGAACCAGCCGCAGGCCGGCGCGGCGCTGCTGCCGGTGGATCTGGCCGAGCTGGCGCGCAGCGCCGTGCGCGACTGGGTGCCGGCCTCCTTCAATTACCGCATCGACCTGGGCTTCGAAGCGCCGTCTGACGGCGAAGTGCCGATCGAGGGCAACCCCACCATGCTGCGCGAGGCGCTGTCCAACCTGATCGACAATGCGCTGCGCTACACGCCGGCCGGCGGCTCGGTGACGGTGCGCGTGCGGCGCTCCGGGCAGGAAGGCGTGGTGGAGGTGGAGGACACCGGCCCCGGCATCCCGCCGGCCGAGCGCACCCACGTGTTCGAGCGCTTCTACCGCATCCTGGGCAGCAGCGCCGAAGGCAGCGGGCTGGGGCTGGCCATCGTGCGCGAGATCGCGCAGCAGCACGGCGCCGACATCGACATCTTCAGCAACCCGCGCAGCAACAACGCCAAGCTGCCCGGCAGCCTGTTCCGCCTGACCTTCCCGCTGCGCGCGCCCGACGACGAACCCGAGCAGGACCAGCTCTACTATGGATAAGCACATCAACGCGGCCGGCGCACCCGGCACGGCGGACAGCCCCCTGCAAGCGCGCCGCGCCCGCCACTGGCGCAAGACGCGCCGCATCACCGCCGCCCTGCTGCTGCTATGGCTGGCCACCAGCTTCTGCGCGGTGTTCTTCGCGCGCGAGCTGACCGGCATGATGCTGTTCGGCTGGCCGCTGTCGTTCTACCTGGCGGCGCAGGGCGCCTCGCTGGTGTACCTGGCCATCATCGGCATCTACGCCTGGCGCATGCGCTGGCTGGACCAGCAGTTTGCCGCCTCGGCGCCGGCCGCGCCGGACGGGGAGCGCGCATGAACGCCAAGCCCGGCTACTTCAGGCGCCTGTCGCGCTACTACCTGATGTTCTCGGCCTGCTTCGCCGGCTTCCTGGTGGCGCTGGCGGTGCTGGAAAAGGAGGGCATGCCGCGCGTGTGGATAGGCTATCTGTTCATGCTGGCCACCATCACGCTGTACGCCGCCATCGGCCTGGTCAGCCGCACCTCCAACGTGGCCGAATACTACGTGGCCGGGCGGCGCGTGCCGGCCATGTTCAACGGCATGGCCACCGCGGCCGACTGGATCTCGGCGGCCAGCTTCATCAGCCTGGCCGGCACCCTGTACCTGCACGGCTTCGACGGCCTGGCCTACATCATGGGCTGGACCGGCGGCTACTGCCTGGTGGCGCTGCTGATCGCGCCCTATCTGCGCAAGTTCAGCCAGTACACCATTCCCGACTTCCTGGCCGCGCGCTACGGCGGCCCGCACCACGGGCGCTACGTGCGCATCATGGCGGTGGCGGCCACCATCATCGTCTCCTTCACCTACGTGGTGGCGCAGATCTACGCGGTGGGCCTGATCGCCTCGCGCTTCACCGGCGTGGATTTCTCGGTCGGCATCTTCCTCGGCCTGGCCTCCATCCTGGTGTGCTCCTTCCTGGGCGGCATGCGCGCCATCACCTGGACCCAGGTGGCGCAGTACATCATCATCCTGGTGGCCTTCCTGCTGCCGGCCATGTGGCTGTCAGCCAAGCACAGCGGCAACCCCATCCCGCAAGTGGCCTACGGCAAGCTCTTGCCCACGCTGGGGGCGCGCGAAGCCAGCCTGGCGATCGATCCCAAGGAACGCGAAGTGCGCGCCATCTTCCTGCAGCGCGCCGACGACTACGGCCAGAAGCTGGACGGCCTGCCGGCCAGCTGGGACGCCGGCCGCGTGGAGGCGCAGCGCCGGCTGGACGCGGTCAAGCAGCGCAACGCCACCTTGCTGGAAATCCGCGCGGCGGAAAAAGCGCTGATCAACTATCCGAAAACCGTGGAGGAAGCGGCCGCCGCCTGGGACGCCGCGCGCGCCTACAACCTGCGCCGCGCCGCGCCGCCCACGCCGCACGCCGAACCGTTCCCGGCGCCGGACCGGGCGCAGTCGGACAGCAAGCGCAACAACTTCCTGGCGCTGGTGTTCTGCCTGATGGTGGGCACGGCCGCCCTGCCCCACATCCTGATGCGCTCCTACACCACGCCGTCCGTGCACGAGACGCGGGTGTCGGTGTTCTGGACCCTGTTCTTCATCCTGCTGATCTACCTCACCATTCCGGCGCTGGCGGTGCTGGTGAAGTTCGACGTCTACACCGCCATGGTGGGCAGCGAGTTCGCGAAACTGCCGACCTGGGTATCCTACTGGGCCAATGTGGACAAGCTCAATCCGCTCATCAGCATCGCCGACGTGAACCGCGACGGCATCGTGCAGCTGGCCGAAATCGCCATCGACGGCGACGTGCTGGTGCTGGCCACACCGGAGATCGCCGGCCTGCCCTATGTGATTTCCGGCCTGGTGGCGGCGGGCGGCCTGGCTGCCGCGCTGTCCACGGCGGACGGCCTGCTGCTGGCCATTTCCAACGCGCTGTCGCACGACATCTACTACCGCATCGTCGACCCCAACGCGTCCACGCAAAAGCGCGTCACCATTTCCAAGCTGCTGCTGCTGGCGGTGGCCTTCATCGCCGCCTACGCCGCCTCCACCAAGCCTGCCGACATCCTGTCGCTGGTGAGCGCCGCGTTCTCGCTGGCCGGCTCGACCATGTTCCCGGCGCTGGTGCTGGGCGTGTTCTGGCCGCGCGCCAACCGCCAGGGCGCGGTGGCCGGCATGATAGTGGGCTTCGGCGTGTGCCTGTACTACATGCTGCACGCCAATCCCATCCTGGGCGGCAGCGCGGCCGGGCAGTGGTTCCACATCGCGCCGGTATCGGCCGGCATCTTCGGCGTGCCGGCCGGCATGCTGGCCATGGCCGTGATCAGCCTGCTGACGCCGGCGCCGGGCCGCGACACCGCGGCGCTGCTGGCCCACATCCGCGCCCCCGAGCAAAGCTAGGCAAACCAAACGGTAAATGTTATTGTAGGGAAATTATTTTATTTGCAAGTGCACGCCAGGTGCCGCTTGCCGCCCCTATGCCGATCATGCTTCCCCTGCGCGCCGCCCTGGCCTGCGCATTCACCGCCCTGCTGGGCGCCGCCACCGCGCCGGCTTGTACGCGGCGGAACTGTCCAGCCGCAGCATCAAGGGCGTGGCGCGGTTCGACAACGTGGACATCGACGAATTTGAATGGGTCAACGGCCAGCGCCTGGTGTTCGACACGCGCGACGCCAGCGTGCCGGCCAGCGACCGCAACAGCGCGCCCGGCCTGTTCGCGGCCAACCTGGACGGCAGCGGCTTCCGCATGCTGGTGGACTCCAGCTTCACGCCCGCCAGCGAAACCGGCAGCATGATCAAGCAGCGCACGCTACCCTACAACACTTACCTGCTGGGCCAGCAAGGCGCGCAGGACAGCGACTCGATCTATGTGCGCCGCGCGAACTGGGACGAGGTGAGCTGGGACCTGGACCACTTCGACCTGCTGCGCCTGAACACTGTCACCGGCAAGGCGGAAACGCTGCCGCGTCCGGCCAAGGTGCTGAGCTGGCTGCTGGACGCGCGCGGCGAGCCGCGCGTGGCCATGTCGGACCAGGATGGCACCTCCGCCGTGCACTACATGGACCCGGCCACGCAGGCCTGGCGCCAGCTGGCCAGCTTCCCCTCCTATGGCGACTCGGCGGCCGGCTTCTGGCCCATGGGACTGGGCTCGGACGGCAAGCTGTACGTGAGCAGCCGCGCCGGCCAGGACAAGGAAGCGCTGTACCAGTACGACCCGGCCACCAAACAGCTCGGCGCCGAGCCGGTGGTCTCGCTGGCCGACTACGACTACAACGGCCGCGTGATCTACAGCGGCGGCCGCATCGTCGGCCTGGAAGTACTGTCCGACGCGCGCAGCACGGTGTGGCTGGATGCGCGCATGAAGGCGGTACAGCAGGGCGTGGACGCGAAGCTGCCGGGCCTGGTGAACCTGGTGCGCCCCGCGCTGCGGCCGGAAACGCCGTGGATGCTGGTGACCTCGTATTCGGACCGCCAGCCCATGACCTATTACGTGTACAACGCCGACACGCAGGAACTGGCCAGGCTGGGCGCGGCCTATGGCCGCATCGACCCGGCCGCCATGGGCCAGCAAGACCTGGTGCGGATCAAGGCGCGCGACGGGCTGACCATCCCGGCCTGGCTGACCCTGCCCGCCGGCGCCGGCAAGAGACTGCCGCTGGTGGTGCTGGTGCATGGCGGCCCCTTCCTGCGAGGCGAGGAATGGGGCTGGGACGCCCAGGTGCAATTCCTGGCCTCGCGCGGCTATGCCGTGCTGCAGCCGGAATTCCGCGGCAGCACCGGCTTCGGCGCACGCCATTTCCGCGCCGGCTGGAAGCAATGGGGCCTGGCCATGCAGGACGACATCGCCGACGCCGCCAAGTGGGCCATTGCGCAGGGCTACGCCGACCCGCAGCGCATTTGCATCGCCGGCGCCAGCTATGGCGGCTACGCCGTGCTGATGGGCCTGGCGAACAATCCGGAACTGTTCAAATGCGGCGTGGAATGGCTGGGCGTGACCGACCTGGCCATGCTGTACAAGGACCACTGGAGCGTGGTGTCCGATGCCGATACGGGCTGGCGGCAGTACGGCCTGCCGCAACTGGTGGGCGACCCGGTGCAGGATGCGCAGCAGTTGCGCGACACGTCGCCGGTCAACCTGGCCGCGCGCATCAGGCAGCCGCTGCTGATGGCCTACGGCAGCGACGACCGCCGCGTGCCGCTGCCGCACGGGCGCAGCTTCCACGCGGCCGTCCAGGCCCACAATCCGGCGGCCGAGCTGGTGGTGTATCCAGGCGAAGGCCACGGCTGGTCGCTGACCAAAAACCGCATCGACTTCTGGACCCGGGTGGAAAAATTCCTGGGACAGCACATCGGTCCCCAGCCTTGAGCCAAAGTTTGCTATATTGATTATTTTGTAACTTCGAGGGTAATTCATGCAGAATTTTCTTCAACGCCTGTTCCCGGCCCTGCTGGCCGCCTGGGCGGTGCTGGCCGTGCCTGCCGCAGCTCAGGTTCAGGCGCCGGCGAGCGCGGCGCCGCCGCTGCAGGACTTCTTCAGCAACCCGCAGTTCAGCGCGGCCCAGCTGTCGCCGAGCGGGCGCTATCTGGCGGCCAAGCTGGCCAATGCCAACGGCCGCGAGCGCCTGGCGGTGGTGGACCTGGCGAACGGCAGCGCGCAGGCGGTGGCCAGTTTCCAGGATGCCGACGTGGGCCAGTTCGCCTGGGTCAACGACGAGCGCCTGCTGTTCGACACGGCCGACAACCAGTCCGGGCAGGGCGACCTGCGCTACGCGCCCGGCCTGTACGCGGTCAACCGCGACGGCAAGGAATTCCGCCAGTTGGCCGCGCGCAGCGGCGCGGTGCAAAGCGGGCTGGCGGTGCAGCGCATACTGCCCTGGCACACGTATATGCTGGGCCAGCGCGGCGCGCAGGACAGCGAATACGCCTACGTGACCAGCAAGAAAATCACCGGCCCCGGCCAGGTTGAGTATGTGGACCTGCTGCGCCTGAACACGCGCAACGGCTACACCACCACCGTCAACCGTCCCGGCGACGCGCAAAGCTGGCTGCTCGACAGCAAGGGCGAGCCGCGCCTGGTCACCGTGGCGGAGAAAGGCCGCAGCTCCGTGCATTACCTGGACCCGGCCACCAAGGAGTGGCGCGAGCTGGTCTCGTTCGGCCAGTTCACCGGCGGCAAGGGTTCGTTCCGGCCGCTGGCCTTCGCGCCGGACGGCACGCTGTACGTGGTCACCAGCGCCTACAAGGACAAGTCGGCCGTGCACAGCTACGACCTGGCCGCCGGCAACATCAATCCCAAGCCGCTGGTGGAGCTGGAGCAGTACGACTTCAGCGGCCGCCTCATCATGGACAAGGACAAGCTGCTGGGCGTACGCTTCCTGGCCGACGCCGTGGGCACGCGCTGGCTCGATCCGGCCATGCAGGCGGTGCAGCAGGAAGTGGACGCGCTGCTGCCGGGCACCGTCAACCTGGTCACGCCGCCGTCGCACCCGGACACCCCCAACCTGCTGGTGGAGGCGTATTCCGACGTGCAGCCGCGCGTCTTCCTGCTCTACAACAGCGCCACCAAGAAGCTCAGCAAGGTGGGCGAGGCCCGGCCGCAGATCAAGCCCGCCCAGATGGGCAAGCAGGACCTGGTGACCTATGCGGCGCGCGACGGCCTGAAGATTCCCGCCTGGCTCACCCTGCCCAAAGGCCAGCGCAAGAACCTGCCCATGGTGGTGCTGGTGCACGGCGGCCCCTATGTGCGCGGCGGCCAGTGGGGCTGGCATGCAAACGCCCAGTTCCTGGCCTCGCGCGGCTACGCCGTGCTGGAGCCGGAGTTCCGCGGCAGCACCGGTTTCGGCGAGGCGCACTTCCGCGCCGGCTGGAAGCAATGGGGCCTGAAAATGCAGGACGACATCGCCGACGGCACGCGCTGGGCCATCGCCGAGGGCATCGCGGACGGCAAGCGCATCTGCATCGCCGGCGCCGGCTACGGCGGCTACGCCACGCTGATGGGGCTGATCAAGGACCCCGAGCTGTACCGCTGCGGCATCGACTGGGCCGGCGTCACCGACATCAAGCTGATGTACACCGGCCACTGGAGCTTCCAGTCCGACCTACCCGATTCGTGGAAGCAGTACGGCATGCCCTACCTGGTGGGCGACCTCGAAAAGGACGCCGAACAGCTGAAGGCCACCTCGCCGCTGGAGCAGGCGTCCCGCATCACGCAGCCACTGCTGCTGGCCTACGGCGGCTCGGACCGCCGCGTGCCCATCTACCACGGCAAGAAATTCCGCGACGCGGTGCAGAAGACCAACCAGCAAGTCGAGTGGGTGCAGTACGACGAGGAAGGCCACGGCTGGGTGCTGCCGAAAAACCGCTACGACTTCTGGGGCCGGGTGGAGACGTTCCTGGCCCGTCACATCGGCTCCCAACCATGAAGGACCTATCCATGCGCAGTCTGATTCATCGCTCCATCCTGGCCGGCGCCCTGTCGCTGACTGCGCTGACGGCGCTGGCCGCCACAGCCACCACGGCCGCCGCCACGCCGCCCGCCGTGGAAAGCTTTTTCAGCCGGGCCAGCATCAGCGCGGTGCAGCTGTCGCCGGACGGGCGCTACGCCGCCTTCCGCATCAACAATGGCACCGAACGCGATGGCCTGGCGGTGGTCAACCTGGAATCGAATGCCGTGAACGGCGTGGCGCGCTTCAGCGACGTCGATATCGGCCAGTTCCAATGGGTGAACAACCAGCGCCTGGTGTTCGACACGGTGGACCGCAACCAGGCGCCGGGCGCCGTGCACTACGCCCCGGGCATGTATGCGGCCAACCGCGACGGCAGCGACCTGCGCCAGCTGGTCGAGCGCGCCACCTATGGGCGCGACACCACCGGCACCAACATCCGCGCGCGCGTGCTGCCGTATAACACCTATCTGCTGCGGCAGGACGGCGCACAGAATTCCGATGCCGTGTACGTGCGGCGCGCCAACTTCAACGAAGTGCGCAACGAAGTGAAAAGCTACGACCTGCTGCGCCTGAACACCGTCACCGGCGCGGTGGAAACGCTGGGACGCCCCGGCGACGTGCAGGACTGGCTGCTGGACCAGCACGGCGTGCCGCGCCTGGCGGTGACGGAAGAAGCGGGCCGCAGCGCGCTGCACTACCTGGACCCGGCGCACAACAACTGGCGCCAGCTGGCCAGCTTCGCCACCTACGGCCTCACGTCGGGCGTGTTCCACCCGGTCGGCTTCGGCGCGAACGGCAAGCTGTACGTCACCGCGCAGGCCGGCGCCGACAAGCGCAGCCTGCGCACTTACGACCTGGCCAGCAGCCAGCTGGACAAGGAGGCGCTGATCGAGCTGGCCGACTATGACTTCTCCGGCGAGCTGGTGTACAGCCAGGGGCGCATGCTGGGCGTGGAGCTGCTGAGCGACGCGCGCGGCATGACGTGGCTGGACCCGGCCATGGCCAAGGTGCAGCAGGCGGTGGACGCGCTGCTGCCGAATACATCGAACCTGCTGCGCCCGCCGAAGCAGCCGCAGTCGCCGTGGGTGCTGGTGAGCGCGTTTTCCGACAAGCAGCCGGCGCTTTACCTGGTGTACAACACCGAGACCAAGGTACTCAACAAGCTAGGCAGCGCGCACCCGGCCATCGATCCGGCCCGGATGGCGCAGCAGGACCTGCACCGCGTGAAGGCGCGCGACGGCTTGGTCATTCCAACGTGGCTGACCCTGCCCAAGGGCAGCGAAAAGCAAGCCAGGCCGCAGTTGCCCATGGTGGTGCTGGTGCATGGCGGCCCCTTCGTGCGGGGCGAGGAATGGGGCTGGGACGCGCAGGCGCAATTCCTGGCCTCGCGCGGCTACGCCGTGCTGCAGCCGGAGTTCCGCGGCAGCACCGGCTTCGGCGCGCGCCACTTCCGCGCCGGCTGGAAGCAATGGGGCCTGGCCATGCAGGACGACGTGGCCGACGCCACGCGCTGGGCGGTGGCGCAAGGCATTGCCGATCCCAAGCGCATTTGCATCGCCGGCGCCAGCTACGGCGGCTACGCCACGCTGATGGGCCTGGTCAACGACGCGCAGCTGTACCGCTGCGGCGTGAGCTGGGCCGGCGTGACCGACCTGGCCATGCTGGCCGGCCAGGGCAACCGCTTCGTTTCCGACATGGGCGACAGCTACCGCCAGTTCGGCCTGCCCGTGCTGGTGGGCGATCCGGTCCGGGACGCGGACCGGTTCAAGGCCACCTCGCCGCTGCAGCAGGCCGGGCGCGTCACCCGTCCGGTGCTGCTGGCGCACGGCAGCGCGGACCGGCGCGTGCCCATCGCGCAGGCCAAGGCCTTCTACAATGCCGTCAAGGCCGGCAATCCCGAAGCCGAACTGGTCATCTACGACGACGAGGGACACGGCTGGTCGCTGCCCCAGACCCAGTTCGACTTCTGGGGCCGGGTAGAGACATTCCTCAACAAGCACATCGGTCCGGCCGCCAAAGCCGAGTAAAAACGGAGTAAGCTGGCGGCAGTCCACTCACAAGGAGATGCGCATGCCGTCGGGAAAAATTCTGGTCGCACAGGGAGGCGGGCCGACCGCCGTCATCAACCAGTCGCTGGCGGGCGTGGTGCTGGAGGCGCGCCGCTTCCGCCACGTCACGCGGGTGTACGGCGCGCTGCACGGCGTGCGCGGCATCATCAACGAGGATTTCGTGGACCTGACCCAGGAAACCAGCCACAACCTGGAACTGGTGGCCGCCACGCCCTCTTCCGCGCTGGGTTCCACGCGCGACAAGCCGGACGCGGCCTACTGCGAGCAGATCTTCGAGGTGCTGCGCGCGCACGAGATCGAGCACTTTTTCTACATCGGCGGCAACGACTCTTCCGACACGGTGCGCATCGTCAGCGAGCGCGCCAAGGCGGCCGGCTATCCGCTGCGCTGCATCCACATTCCCAAGACCATCGACAACGACCTGGTGGGCAGCGACCACACGCCCGGCTTCCCGTCGGCGGCGCGCTTCGTGGCGCAGGCCTTCGCCGGCGCCAACCTGGACAACGCCTCGCTGCCCGGCGTCTACGTGGGCGTGGTGATGGGGCGGCACGCGGGCTTCCTCACTGCCGCCTCGGCGCTGGGCAAGAAGTTCCCGGACGACGGCCCGCACCTGATCTACCTGCCCGAGCGCGTGTTCTCGCTGGAGCAGTTCCTGGCGGACGTGAAGGCCACCTACGAGAAGCACGGCCGCTGCGTGATCGCCGTGTCCGAAGGCATCCACGACGCGTCCGGCGAAGCCATCGCCACCTTGCTGGCCAAGGAAGTGGAGCGCGACGCGCACGGCAATGTGCAACTGTCCGGCACCGGCGCGCTGGCCGACCTGCTGTGCGACGAGATCAAGGACAAGCTGGGCATCAAGCGCGTGCGCGGCGACACCTTCGGCTATCTGCAGCGCTCCTTCATCGGCTGCGTGTCGGACGTGGACCAGCGCGAGGCGCGCGAGGTGGGCGAGAAGGCGGTGCAGTTCGCCATGTGGGGCGAGCGCTGCGGCTCGGTGGCCATCAAGCGCACCGGCTACTATTCGGTGGACTACGAACTGCTGCCGCTGGAGCACGTGGCCGGCAAGACGCGCACCATGGAGGACGAGTTCATCAGCGCCAGCGGCACCGACGTGACGGACGCCTTCCGCCTGTACCTGCGGCCGCTGCTCGGCGCCGGCATGCCGGACGCGTTCCGCCTGCGGGCGGCGCCGGTGGCCAGGATTTTGCGTCCCGGCGGTCCGCCCCGTGGCTAAAGGCCGCGAATGCGCCGGCGCCGCCCGGGCACTCACGGAATGTGCGCGAAGGTCTTGTTCACGATGCGCCAGCCGCTCTCGCTGCGGCGCAGCGTCAGGTACAAGTGGTAATTGAAACCCAGCATGGGTGAATGCAGGCGCACGCTGCCGATGTTGCCCATGCTGTCCGCAGACAGTACCCGCATGCGGTACGGCTCACCCAGCGACTGCGGGCTGGCGCGGCCGGCGACACCCTCCAGGTAGGAGGCGATAGTCTTCAAGTAGGGCTGGCCGTTGATGTCGCCAAAGACCAGTGCTTCCGGCGCGAACAGCGCGGCCAGCGCAACCGTGTCGCCTTCGTAGACGCCGCGCAGGTAGGCCTCGGCCACGCCGGCGATGGCCGCAACGTCGGCTGCGGCGGACTGTGTGGATGCTTGCTTCATCTCGTGCTCCCTGAAAAATGGGAAGGCGCCGGCCGGCGCCCTCCCGTGCAGCCTCAGGCGGCTGCGGCCATGTGCTGCAGGGTGGCCTGCAGTTGCTGCTCCAGCTTGTCGGCGTGCGCATAGCCGGGGCTGATTTCATACAAGCCGGCTTCGGTCTCCAGCAGCAGCGCGGGGAAGCTGCGGATGCCGAGCGAACGGACGTGGCTGAATTCCGCCGCCGTCACGGCGATCGCCGCCGCGCTGTCCCACTCGGCGAACAAGGCTGCCGCCGTCACCGCGTGGCCCTGCTTCGCCAGCGCGGCCGCTGCCACGTCGGCCAGCACCTTGCCGCTGGTGGTGTCCAGGCCATCGACGTAGAAGGCGTGCTGCAGCGCGCGGAACACGGCCAGCTGGTCGGCCTGCGGCGCCAGGCGGCGCGCCGCCACGACAGCGCGGCAAATCGGCTCGGTGTCGTAGACGAAGTTCTCGCGCGCCAGCAGCGCGGCGCGGTTGAACGGCAGGCCGCTGGCCTCTTCCACGCGCGCCCAGTGGCCCAGGCGGAACTGCTTGCCGGTCTCGTCCAGCAGATCGGTGGCGCCGGCGCGCACGCCGCCCACCAGGATCTGCAGTTCCAGCTCCGGGTGGCGCTGCGTCAGCACCGCCAGCTCCTTGCCGAAGCCGTAGCACCACGAGCACATCGGGTCGCCGGCAAACACCAGTTTCATGACTTGTCTCCCAGCTTGGCCGCCGCGCGCTCCGCCGCTTCGCGCTTGCGCATGGTGATGACGTTTTCGCGGTTCACGCCCCAGCTGTCCATCTCCACCTCGTCGATGATGACGAAGGTGGTGGCCGGGTTCTTGTTCAGCACGCGCTGCAGCAGGTCGGTCGCGCCTTCGATCAGTTCCAGCTTCTGCTCAGGGGTGGCGCCTTCCTTGGTGATGCGGATATTTACGTACGGCATGGTGATTCTCCTTGATTGAGGTGGTGGGTGAAAGCTGGCTTACCAGGTGCCGGCCGCTGCGCCGCCGTCGACCACGGCCACGGTGCCGCTGACGAAGGACGAATCGGTCAGGTAGAGCACGGCGTTGACGATGTCGTCGGTCTCGCCGATACGGTTGGCGGGCGACAGGCCCTTCAGGAAGTTCTGCGTGCCTTCGTCGGTGCCGTGCATCGGGGTGCGGATGATGCCGGGCGCCACCGCGTTTACCTGCACGTTGGAGCCGGCCAGTTCGATGGCCAGGCCGCGCGTGGCGTGGTTCAGGCCGCCCTTGATCAGGATGGGCAGCAGCGCGTTGACCTTGGCGTTGGGCTGCTCGGCGATGGAGGCGGTGATGGTGACGATGTGGCCGGCCTTGTTGGCGCTCATGTGGCGGGCCGCCTGCTGCGACGGGTAGAAGAAGCCCATCAGGTTGGTGCCGACGATGGCGTTGACTTCTTCCTCGGTGTAATCGCCCACGGCCTTGGGCAGGAAGATGCCGGCGTTGTTGATCAGGATGTCCACCTTGCCGAAGGCGGCAACGGCTTTCTCGAACAGCGCGGCGGCGGTGGACGCCAGCGCGATGTCGCCCGGCACCTGCACGAAGTTGGCAGGATTGCCCAGCTGGGCGGCGGCGGTCTGCAGGCCGTCGGCGCTGCGGGCGTTGCCGACCACGTTGTAGCCGCGCGCCAGGTAAGCCTTGGCGATGGCAAAGCCGATGCCGCTCGATGCGCCGGTGACGATGACGGTTTTGTTGGTGTTCATGGTGTGCTCCAGTTCAGTTTGAGAGGGTTACCGCTGGGTTCGTGTGCGGCATGGACACACTTTACTTATTCCATCCGGGCCAATAAATGGCTAATATGGAACATGACTTAATACACGGTGTAACGTATGCAGAGAAACTTCGACGAAATGCAGCTCGGTACGATCGAGCTGTTCTGCCAGGCGGCGGAGCTGGGCAGCTTTACGGCGGCGGCCAACCAGAGCGGCGTGACGCCGGCGGCGGTGAGCCGCTCGATCGCGCGGCTGGAGGAGCGGCTGGGGGTGAGGCTGTTCGTGCGCACCACGCGGCAGATCCGGCTCACCGACGGCGGCCAGCGCTACTACGAGCAGTGCCGCGAGGCGCTGGACCGGTTGCTCGAAGCGGAGCGCGAAGTGACCGGGGCGCAGAAGGCGCCGGCCGGGCCGCTGCGCATCAGCGTGCCCACGCCTTACGGGCATTACCGGCTGCTGCCCATGCTGCCGGAATTCCGGGCGCTGTACCCGGAGGTGACGGTGCAGGTCCACATCAGCAACCGCAATATCGACTTTGCCGAGGAAAGCTACGACATGGTGGTGCGCGGGCGCGACCCGGCCGACTCATCGCTGATCGCGCGCAAGCTGGAGGATGCGGAACTGGTGCTGGTGGCGTCGCCGGCCTACCTGAAGCGGGCCGGCCGCCCCAAGTCGCTGGACGAACTGCACCAGCACGAGTGCATCCAGTTCGACCTGCCCAGCAGCGGACGCAAGATCCCTTGGCAGTTCAAGGTGGACGGCAAGCAGATCGACGTGATGACCACCGGCGGCTACACCTGCGCCGAGGACGTGCTGGGCATCGTGACGCTGGCGCGCGCCGGCGCGGGGCTGGTGCAGACCTACCGCTACATCGTCGAGCGCGACCTGGCGGACGGCTCGCTGGTCGAGCTGCTGCCGGAGTTCGGCGGCACCTCGCGTCCCTTCATCCTGCTGTACCCGCACGCGCGCCACCTGTCGCTGCGGGTGCGCGCCTTTGTCGACTTCATGACCGCCCGGCTGGGGCAGCGCTAGGACATCTTGCTGTTGCGGGCCGAGTAGATCGCCCACCAGAACAGCAGGACGGAGACCAGCACGACGATGGATGAAATGCCGGCGACGGGGCCGGCTTCGCGGTGGCCCAGGTAGATGGCGGCCACGGCGGCCAGCAGCACGGGGACGCCGGCCTGGAACAGGCGGAAGTGCCAGACGGCCAGCGCGGACTGCGCGGCCGCAGGGAAGGCGCGGTACAGCATGCCTGTCAGGCCCATGGAGACCCAGCCCAGCAGGTTGATGTGCGCGTGCACCGGGAACAGCGTATGGTTTTCGCTGGCGCCCATGTACACCCCCAGGCTGATACCGACGACAAAATAGGATATGGCGCAAAGAAACCAGCGGCGCGACAAGGTATCAACGTTCATCAGTTTCCCCCGGAATAGAGTAAAACTTGGTCGAAATTCAAGTCTACACCGAAAATCGGAGATAGGTCATGCGGAAGCGGGCGGCGCACCACACGGCGATGGCTAGCCGCAGGGTCTTCGGCGCGCATTGCCGGCCGAGGCGAGCCGGCCGGCTTGCGGGCGCACGGCTTACTTGCGGTAGGCGGCGGTGGCGCGGCCCAGGTCGGCCTCGATGCCGCCCGGCTGCTGCAGGCCCTGGTCAACCAGCGCTTTCAGGCGCTGCTGGGTGGCGGGGCGCTTGACGGAAGCGATGAAGGCGTCCCAGCCCGGCTGCATTTCGGCGTCCGGAGGCAGGCTGGCCAGGTTCACCAGCGCCTTGGTGTCGACGATGGCGGCGCGCTCGAAGGAGGCGATGCGGCGCGCCATGGTGTCCACAAAGCCGTCCAGCTCGGCGTCCGGCAGGGCGCGGTTCACGTAGCCGTAGCGCTCGGCCACGTCGCCGCTGATGTCGTCCGACGCCACCAGGATTTCCAGCGCGCGCCCGCGTCCCACCAGGCGCGGCAGGCGCGCCATCGGGCCGCCGCCCGCCACCAGGCCGGCGCCCACTTC
This sequence comes from Pseudoduganella sp. UC29_71, assembly GCF_042693265.1. Lineage (NCBI taxonomy): Bacteria > Pseudomonadati > Pseudomonadota > Betaproteobacteria > Burkholderiales > Oxalobacteraceae > Pseudoduganella > Pseudoduganella sp. UC29_71. Next base: position 5,357,962 of record NZ_CP170549.1, read on the forward strand.
CCATTGCGACAGCACGGCCTTTTCGCGGCTGGCGAAGCGCATGTCGGTGGCCAGTATCAGCTCGCTGCCGATGCCGGTGGCGCGGCCGCGAATGGACGAGATGGTGACGATGGGCAGGCGCGCGATGCGCACCATGATGTCCGGCACCGGGTGCATGCCGGTGGGGCCGGGCGCCATGCCGGTCGATTCTTCCAGCGGCGTGAGCAGGTCGTAGTGCGCGATGAAGCTGCCCGGGAGGGCGCTGTCGAACACCACCACCTGCACCTGCTGGTCGGCTTCGATGGCTTCCACGATCTTCACCAGTTCGCGCACTTCCTTCGGGCCGACGATGTTCAGCGGCGCGTTGGCGAAAGTGACTTTCCAGTAGGCGGGCGTGACGCGGGTCACGCGTACCTTGGCGTCGGGCGCCTCGGCGCTGAGCGGCGCGGCGACGGCGACAGCGGTTTGAGCGGAGGCGGCTTGGGGTGCGGTGGCTTTCACGGCAGCCGGCGCGGCCTGGGCCGGCGCGGCGAAGCTGGCCGCCAGCGCGGCGGCGGCAAAGGCGCCGGCCAGCGCGCCGGCGATGCGTTTGATGGCGAAGTTCATGGTGCGCTCCTCAAGCCAGGCGTGCGGTGACTTGGCGGATGCGTTCGCCGAACAGGCGCGCGGTCTTCAGGTCGCCTGCGGGGATCTCGTCCACCGACGCGTCCGACGGGGTGGCAGTGGCCAGGCCGGCGAAGGACGACAGGTAGTTCACATCGTCGCGCTGCGCGTTCTTGGCGTTGCTCGGCATCATGCCGGTGCCGGCCCACAGCATGCCGTGCTGCTGCGCCAAGGTGAACAGGGTGTACAGCGTGGTCTGCTTGTCTCCCGCCACCGAGGCCGAGTTGGTGAAGCCGGCCGCCAGCTTGTCCTTCCAGCCCTGCTTGAACCAGACCGACGAGGCGGTGTCGGCAAAGCGCTTGAACTGCCAGCTCACATTGCCCATGTAGGTGGGCGAGCCGAAGATGATGGTGCGGGCGTTGGCCAGCAGGTCCCAGCCCGCTTCGGGCAGCTGGCCATCGGCGTCGATGGCGAGCAAGGTGCCTTCGCTGCCGGCGGCAACCGCCTCGGCGATCTTGGCGGTGTGGCCGTAGCCGCTGTGGTACACGATAACGATATTCGAGTTCATGGTTTTCTCCTGATTGTGATGTTGGGGCCGTTTCTGTCCGGCATGGAAGAACTATAGTTATTCCAAGCGAGAACATAAATCCCATTTTCAGCAATTCATTTGATACACCATGTAATGAGTATGGGTGCAAAAAAGCACGCCGCAGCGTGCTGTCACGGCCCTCAGCGGACTCAGCTTTTGCAGGCCTGGCCGGCTTGTTCCAGCTCGGTCCTGGTCAACACCTTGGCGCCGGCGGGCAGGCGCGCAGACTGGTGTTCGCGCAAGGTAAAGCCGCACTGGTTGGGCGCCAGCTTGGAGTCGTACACCTTGCCGTTTTCCGGCGTGAAGCGGATGGCGGCGGTGCAATTGCCGATGTTGACGATGGTGCCGCCCGAGCCCGACGGGGTGATGCCGGTGGTGGCATTGGTGACCACGACGAGGTAGACCGGCTGGCCGGCGCGGATGGCGACCTGCTTGTGCCGTCCGGTGATGTTGCTGGTCGTCGATACCAGGCCGCCAGCCTCGACCTTCTTCTGGCAGGGCTGCTCGTTCACCCACCAGTTGGTGGCGGCGGTCAGGCTCGCTTCGCCGTCGATGTTCAGCGTGGCCTGGGACTCGTCCGGCTTGGGCGCCTGGTACTGGTAGGCGACGCAACCGAACAGGGAAGACAGCATCAACAGCGCGGCAGGCTTTTTCATGAGGGACCCGGGCGATGGCAGTGGAGGGAGTTTAATATTATCATTTCAATATCAATGCAAACTCACACATAATCACGCGACACAAAAGAAAAAGCGGACCATGCAAGGCGCGGTCCGCTTTTTCCTGGGCGGCGGATCAGGTCCGCGCGCCGGGATTTACACCACGACGCACTGGTGTTCGCCTGCCGCCGAGGCGCGGATGGCGCCGATGCGGTAGACGGTTTCGCCGGCGGCCTGCAGCTGGGCCATGGCGGCGTCCGCGTTCTCGGCCGAGACGATGACCGTCATGCCGATGCCGCAGTTGAACACGCGGTGCATTTCAGCGTCGGCCACGCCGCCGTGCTGCTGCAGCCACTGGAACAGCGGCGGCAGGGTCCACGACTTGCCGTCCAGCTCGGCCGTCAGGCCAGGCTGCAGCACGCGCGGGATGTTCTCGACCAGGCCGCCGCCGGTGATGTGCACCAGGCCCTTCACTTCCATCGACGCCATCAGCGCCAGCAGCGGCTTGACGTAGATGCGGGTCGGCTCCATCAGCACGTCGGCCAGCTTGCGGCCGTGGAAGTCGCCTTCCAGGTCCGGCTTGGCCACTTCGATGATCTTGCGCACCAGCGAGTAGCCGTTGGAGTGCGCGCCCGACGAGGCCAGGCCCAGCACCACGTCGCCCGGGGCGATCTTGCTGCCGTCGATGATTTTCGATTTTTCCACCACGCCCACGGCGAAGCCGGCCAGGTCGTATTCGCCGGCCGGGTACATGCTCGGCATTTCCGCCGTTTCGCCGCCGATCAGCGCCGCGCCGGACTGTTCGCAGCCCTTGGCGATGCCCTTGATGACGTCGGTCGCCTGCGGCACGTCCAGCTTGCCGCACGCGAAGTAGTCGAGGAAGAACAGCGGTTCGGCGCCCTGCACCAGGATGTCGTTCACGCTCATGGCCACCAGGTCGATGCCCACCGTGTCGTGGCGGTTCAGCTCGAAGGCCAGCTTCAGCTTGGTGCCGACGCCGTCCGTGCCGGACACCAGCACCGGCTCCTGGTACTTCTTGCTGATCTCGAACAGCGCGCCGAAGCCGCCGATGCCGGCCATCACGCCTTCACGCATGGTGCGCTTGGCAAACGGCTTGATCGCTTCGACTAAAGCATCGCCCGCGTCGATATCGACGCCGGCGTCACGGTAGGACAGGGAAACATTAGAAGGTTGGCTCATGGTGTATTTCGCAGCGGAGGCGGTAAAATAGAAGGCGGTGGCCGGAATTCGTGCATTTGTGACGCAAAACCCGGCAAGTCCGCTATTTTATCAAAATGCCCCGTCAACCTGCCGTTTTTACGAAAAACATCTTCCCCACATGCCATTTCCCCTCTCGGTCGAACAAAAACAAACGGCATTCTGGGTAGCATTGTGGCTGGCATTCGGCGTACTGCTGGTGGCGTTGGGTCCGATACTCACGCCCTTCCTTGCGGCGGCCATCATCGCCTACGCGCTCAACCCCGGCGTGGACCGCATCGACCGCCTGCGCCTGGGCCGCTTCGACGTGCCGCGCCCGCTGGCCGTGGTGGTCGTGGTGCTGCTGTTCTTCTGCGCCGTGCTGTCGCTGGTACTGATCGTGGTGCCGGTGCTGCAGACCGAGATCCCGCTGCTGCAGGCGCAGATCCCGGCCTTCCTGGCCAAGGCCAACGACCTGCTGGGGCCGCGCCTGCGCGAGATGGGCATCAAGGTGCAGCTCGATTCGGCCGGCATCAAGAAGCTGGTATCGCAGCAGATGGTCACCAGCGGCGACGAAATTTGGGCCGCCGTGCTGGCCTCGGCGCGCGTGGGCGGCACCGCCGTGCTGGGCTGGATCGCCACCGTGGTGCTGGTGCCGGTGCTGCTGTTCTACCTGCTGCTGGACTGGCACCAGATGATCGCCCGCATCGCCGGCGCCGTGCCGCGCCGCTACATCGGCGCCACCGTGGCCATGGCCGAGGAAGTGGATACGCTGCTGGCGCAATACCTGCGCGGCCAGCTGCTGGTGATGGTGGTGCTGGCGGTGTACTACTCGAGCTGCCTGGCCATCGCCGGCTTCGACGTGGCGCTGCCGGTGGGCATCCTGACCGGCCTGCTGGTGTTCATTCCCTACCTGGGCTTCGGCCTGGGCCTGGTGCTGGCCCTGATCGCCGCCGTGCTGCAGTTCACCGACTGGAGCGGCGTGATCGCGGTGGCCATCATCTACGGCGCCGGCCAGGTGATCGAGGGCTTCTTCCTCACGCCGCGCCTGGTGGGCGAGCGCATCGGCCTCAACCCGCTGGCGGTGATTTTCGCGCTGCTGGCCTTCGGACAGCTGTTCGGCTTCGTCGGCGTGCTGCTGGCGCTGCCCGCTTCCGCCATCCTGATGGTGGCCTTCAAACATCTTCGCAGCCACTACTTGCGCAGCAGCTTTTATAATGCGTAGTGTGAAGACGAATTTACAAACTGCGGGGCGCGAGCCATGAAGCAACTGGTGCTGGATTTAGGCGCCGAGCCTGTGCTCACCCTCGATTCTTTCGAAGTGGGTCAAAACGCCGAGGTGGCCGCGCTGATGCGCGAGTTCGCCGGCCGCACTTCGCGCGAACATTTCGCCTACCTGTGGGGCGACATGGGCGCGGGCAAAAGCCATATCCTGAAGGCCCTCGGCGCGCTCGAGAAGGCCCGCTACATCTCGCCGTTCTCGATCGAATCCGAATTCGTCTACTCGCCGGAGGTGGACCTGTACCTGCTGGACGACTGCGAAAAGCTGTCGCCGCTGGCGCAGATCGACGCCTTCGCCCTGTTCAACGAGATCCGCGCCAACAACGCCTTCATGGTGTGCAGCGGCGCCGTGGCGCCGGCCGTGCTGCCGGTGCGCGAGGACCTGCGCACGCGCATGGGCTGGGGCCTGATCTACCGCCTGCACGGCCTGACCGACGATGAAAAGGTTGCCGCATTGACCACGGCGGCGGCGGCCCGCGGGTTGACGCTGTCGCCCGGCGTGTTACCCTATTTGCTTTCGCATTACCGGCGCGACATGCGTTCGCTGTCGGAAATGCTGGACGCGCTCGACCAATATTCCCTTGAAACCCAACGTCCCATTACCCTGCCGCTGCTGCGCGAATGGCTGCAGGCGGAAGCGAAAGAATGATGAACCTGGCCCTGTTTGACCTCGACCACACCTTGCTGCCCATCGATTCGGATTACGAATGGGGCCAATTCCTGTGCCGCATCGGCGCCGTTGACACGAAGGCCTTCGCGGCCCGCAACCAGGCTTTCTTCGAGCAGTACCAGGCCGGCACGCTGGACCCGGTGGAGTACCTGGAATTCTCGCTGGGCACCCTGGCCGGCTTCCCGCGCGACAAACTGAACGAGATGCACGCGCAGTTCATGCGCGAAGTGATCGCCCCGGCGATCCGTCCGTCGGCGCGCGCGCTGCTGCAAAAGCACCTCGACGCCGGCGACCTGGTGGCCATCGTCACGGCCACCAACCACTTCGTTACCGCTCCCATCGCCGAGGCGCTGGGCGTGGAGCACCTGATCGCGGCCATGCCGGAAGTGGCGGCCGACGGCCGCATCACCGGCAAGCTGGTGGGCACGCCGACCCAGGGCGCGGGCAAGGTGGTGCACACCAAGGCCTGGCTCGAGAAACTGGGCAAGCGCCTGGAAGACTTCGAGACCGTGCACTTCTACAGCGATTCGCACAACGACATTCCGCTGATGTCGGTGGTCACCCACCCGGTGGCGACCAATCCGAATGCCGCACTGACCAGCCACGCCGCCGAAAAAGGCTGGCCAACGATAAATATATTCAATGATTAAGAAATTGATCCGCAAAATCCTCGGCGTCAAGGAAGCTCCCGTGCGCGAGGCAAAACGCAACACCGGTGTGCCGGTCATCCTGGGCGCCGACCAGCACGGCATCGACCCGCGCCTGCTGTCCTCGAATGCCGTGCGCGTGACCAGCACCCTGCAGGAAGCGGGCTACCAGGCCTTCGTGGTCGGCGGCGCCGTGCGCGACCTGCTGCTGGGCGTGAAGCCGAAAGACTTCGACATCGCCACCAACGCCACGCCAGAGCAGGTCAAGCGCCTGTTCCGGCGCGCCTTCATCATCGGCAAGCGCTTCCAGATCGTGCACGTGATGTTCGGCCAGGACTTGCTGGAGGTGACCACCTTCCGCGGCCCGTCCACCGACAACGCGCCCAAGGATGAACACGGCCGCGTCCTGCGCGACAACACCTTCGGTAGCCAGGCGGAGGACGCCGAGCGGCGCGACTTCACCATCAACGCCATGTACTACAACCCTGCCAACCAGGAAGTGTGGGACTACCACGGCGGCATCGAGGACATCCGCGCCAGGACGCTGCGCATCATCGGCGTGCCGGAAGCGCGCTACCGCGAAGACCCGGTGCGCATGCTGCGCGTGACGCGCTTCGCCGCCAAGCTGGGCTTCCAGATCGAGCCGGGCACGCGCGAGCCGATCACCGTGATGGCGCCCTTGATCAACAACGTGCCGCCGGCGCGCGTGTTCGACGAGATGCTCAAGCTGCTCATGTCGGGCCAGGCGCTGGCCTGCCTGCTGCAGCTGCGCAAGGAAGGCCTGCACCACGGCCTGCTGCCGCTGCTGGACGTGGTGCTGGAACAGCCGCTGGGCGTGAAGTTCGTGACGCTGGCGCTGGACTCGACCGACAAGCGCATCCACGCCGGCAAGACCGTGTCGCCGGGGTTCCTGTTCGCGTCGCTGCTGTGGCACCAGGTGCTGGAGAAGTGGAACGCGTACAAGGCGGCCGGCGAATTCCCCATCCCCGCGCTGCACCTGGCGGCGGACGACGTGCTCGATTCGCAGACCGAAAAACTGGCCCTGCAGCGCAAGATCGGCTCGGACATGCGCGACATCTGGTCCATGCAGCCGCGCTTCGAGCGCCGCACCGGCAAGAACCCGTACAAGCTGCTGGAACACCTGCGCTTCCGCGCCGGCTACGACTTCCTGCTGCTGCGCTGCGCTTCGGGCGAGATCGACGCCGAGCTGGGCGAATGGTGGACCGCCTTCTACGACGGCGATGAAACCGAGCGCGAACAGCTGGTCGCAAGCCTGAGCCATGGCGGCGCTGCCGCCGGCGGCGCGAAACGCAAGCGCCCGCCGCGCCGCGGCGGCCGTAGCAAGGGCGACGGCGGCGAAGGCGGAGGCAGCGACAGCGGCCAGGGCGACGACAGCTACGCCGACGCGCCCCGTGCAGCCTCCGGCGGCCGTGGCGCTGGCGCAAGCGCTGGCACGGAAGCCACCCCGGCGCCCTCTGAGCCACGCGAGCCACGTGAGCCACGTGAGCAACGCGAACCGCGTCCGCCGCGCGCACGCGCCCCGCGCGCGCCCCGCAGCCGCGCCTCCGCCGGCGCCGACACCGTCGGCAACGGCGGCGGCCATGGCAACGGCAACGACGGCGAATGAACGCGGTCCTGAAAGCCATGAGCACCACCGCCTACATCGGCATCGGCGCCAACCTGGGCGACGCGCAGGCCAACGTGCAGGACGCCATCGCGCGCCTGCGCGCCCTGCCCGGCTGCACGGTGAGCGCCGTGTCCTCGCTGTACCGCACCGCCCCGATCGACTCCAGCGGCGACGACTACATCAACGCCGTCGCCTGCGTGGAGACGGAGCTGGGCGCTGAAGAATTGCTGCAAGCGCTGCAAGGCATCGAGCTGGCCCACGGCCGCGAGCGCCCCTACCGCAACGCCCCCCGCACGCTGGACCTGGACGTGCTGCTCTACGGCCAGCAGGAGATCAGGACACCCACGCTGCAAGTGCCGCACCCACGCATGTGCGAGCGCGCCTTCGTCATCGTGCCGCTGCTCGAAATCGCCGGCAACGTCACCATCCCCGGCCGCGTGCCCGCGCGCTGCTACGAATCTGCCGTCGCCGACCAGGCCATCACCCGGCTCTAAACACCGTTTCCCAATCGGATACAATCGTCTCCAATTGGGATACACTTATAGCCATGCTTGCCGATTTCCTTCTAGGTCCATTTCGCACCCGCGTCCTGTCTGCGCTGCTCCTGCGCCCGGAGGAATCATGGCACGTGCGGGAACTGGCGCGCCAGTTGGATGCCCTGCCCGGCAGCGTCAACCGCGAACTGACCAAACTCACTGAAGCGGGTATTCTGACGCGCCAGCAAATAGGCAACCAGATCCATTACCGCGCTAATCCCGACTGCCCAATCCTCGGCGAGATCACCAGCCTGCTACGCAAAACCTCAGGCCTCGCGGACCAGATCACCGCCGCCCTCCGGCCACTGTCGGCCCGAATCCAATGCGCCTTCATCTTTGGCTCTGTCGCGCGGGGAGAAGTACAAGCCTCGTCAGATATCGACATCCTTGCGTTAGGCGATATCAGCTTCAGCGAAATTGTGGCAGCCTTGTATCCACTACAAGCCGTTTTGGGCCGCGAAATCAACCCGGTTGTTTATCACGCGGAGGATTTCCGGCAAAAGCTCGCCAGCGGCAATGCGTGGACGCGCGAAGTGGCAACCAGTGCCAAACTATTCGTGAAAGGCACCGCCGATGACTTTGTAAAACTTGTTGAAGATAGCCGCCTGTCACCACTGGCGCCAAACCGCGATGACATTCGGCGCCTGCTTGATGCCGCCAAGCGCAATCTTGCGGACGCCAATGTAAGTGCTGTCAGCGAGGAGAGCCGCTTCGATTCCGCCTACAAGTGCATCATGCAGTGTGCCATGGCAGCGCTCCGTGCACGCGGATATCGCACATCCACGAGCCAGCCTGGCCACCATCAAACCGCCATCCAGGCCCTGCCCCTGACAATAGGCCTCGACAGCAAAACAATGATTCTGCTGGACACATTCCGCAAACAACGCAACATCTCGGACTACAATGGCGATCCGATCAGCCCTTCGCTACTTGAAGCATGCATTGCCGAAGCCGAAACGATGCTGGCGAGCGTGCAAACTTGGCTCGCCGCAGTTCATCCCAATTTGAAATAACGACACCATCCCATGCAAACACTCCTGCTGCTCGCTGCCTCCAACATTTTCATGACCGTCGCGTGGTACTGGCACTTGAAGGGCGGGATGAACAAGCCGCTGTTCATGGTCATCATGATCAGCTGGGCGATTGCGTTCGTGGAGTACTGCTTGGCGGTGCCGGCCAACCGGATCGGCTTCGCCAGCGGCTGGAGTGCCGGGCAGCTGAAGGTGACGCAAGAGGCCATCGCGCTGATCGTGTTCGGCGTCTTCATGGTGACCGTGCTCGGCGAGCCGGTGAGCTGGCGGCACCTGGCGGCGTTCGGCTGCATCATGGCGGCGGTGGCCTTCCTCTTCGTCGGCAAATAGTGGCCGCCGTCTATTTCCCGTTTCCACGCTGAAAAGAAAGTTCGTTCACGGGTAGAATACGCGGTTTGGCGCCCGGGATTACACTGGCGCCATCCCGGTCACACTACTTGAGGAATCCCATGTCTGGTTATTTGCAAGGAAACGAAATGGCGGGCAACGCTCCTGTGCCGGCCGCAGGCGCAACCCCGGCGCCGGCTGCAGCGCCGGCGAAACCCGTGACGCAGAAGGCGGTCACCATTCCCGCGCTGAACGCGCGCAAGGCCGCCGGCGACAAGATCACCATGCTCACCTGCTACGACGCGAGCTTCGCGTCGCTGATGGACCGCTGCGGCGTGGAAGTGCTGCTGATCGGCGATTCGCTGGGCATGGTGTGCAACGGCCTGGATTCGACGCTGCCGGTAACGCTGGAGGAAGTGGCCTACCACACCAAGGCTGTCGCGCGCGGCAGCAAGTCGGCGCTGGTGCTGGCCGATATGCCGTTCGGTACCTACGCCACGCCGCAGCAGGCCTTCGACAACGCGGTCAAGCTGATGCAGGCCGGCGCGCACATGGTGAAGATCGAGGGCGGCGCATGGCTGGCCGAGACCGTGAAGTTCCTGACCGAGCGCTCGGTGCCCGTGTGCGCGCACCTTGGACTGACGCCGCAGTCGGTGCATCAGCTGGGCGGCTACAAGGTGCAGGGCAAGACCATCGAGAGCGCCGAGCTGCTGAAGGCGGACGCGCTGAAGCTGCAGGCCGCCGGCGCGGCCATGGTGGTGCTGGAGGCGATTCCTACGCAGCTGGGCAAGGAAGTGACGGAACTGCTGACCATGCCGACCATCGGCATCGGCGCGGGGCCGGATTGCTCGGGGCAGGTGCTGGTGATGCATGATCTGCTGGGCGTTTTCCCGGGGCGTAAGGCACGCTTTGTGAAGAATTTCATGGAAGGGCAGACCAGCATTGATGCGGCTGTCAGCGCGTACGTGGCAGCGGTCAAGGACGGGTCGTTCCCGGCGCCGGAACACTGCTTCTAGGCGCACGCAGCGGCGGGTTACGCCTTCGGCTAACCCGCCCCTACGGGCCGGCGACGAGCCGGCAGGCCTGGTGATATCGCCGGATCGTAGGGCGGGTTAGCGCTTGCGCGTAACCCGCCAAGCATCCCCTCACCCGATTTGTATCCAGGTGGTTTTCAGCTCCGTGTATTTGTCGAAGGCGTGCAGCGACTTGTCGCGGCCGTTGCCGGACTGCTTGTAGCCGCCGAACGGCACGGTGATGTCGTCGCCGTCGTACTGGTTCACGTGCACCGTGCCGGCGCGCAGCGCGCGCGCCACCTGGATCGCCTTGCTCATGTTGGCGCTCCAGACGGCCGCCTGCAAGCCGTACGGCGTGGAGTTGGCCTGCTTCACCGCGCCCTGCACGTCGCTGAAGCTGAGCACCGACAGCACCGGGCCGAATATCTCTTCCTGCGCGATCTTCATGCCGCTGTCCACCTGGTCGAACAGAGTCGGCGCCACGTAGTAACCACCGCTTTGCGTGCGCTCCTGCGCGCCGCCGGCCAGCAGCCGCGCGCCGCCCGCCTTGCCCGCTTCGATATAGCCCAGCACTGTCTTCATCTGCACCTCGTCCACGATGGCGCCCATCACGGTGGCCTCGTCCAGCGGGTCGCCCGGCTGGTAGCGCGGCACCATGGCCAGTGCCTTCTCGATGAAGGCGTCCTTGATCGACTCTTCCACGAACAGCCGCGAAGGCGCGTTGCAGCTCTCGCCCTGGTTGAAGTAGATGGAGCCGACCGCCGCCGCCACGGCCGCGTCCAGGTCCGGACAGTCGGCGCAGACGATGTTGGCCGACTTGCCGCCCAGCTCAGTCCAGGCGCGCTTCAGGTTCGATTGTCCGGCCATCTGCATGATCTGCTTGCCCACCCGGGTGGAGCCAGTGAAGGCGATGCAGTCCACGTCCATGTGCAGCGCCAGCGCGCTGCCGGCCTCGCTGCCGTAACCGGGCAGCACGCTGAACACGCCGGCCGGCACGCCCGCCTGCAGCGCCAGTTCGGCCAGCCGCAAGGAGGTCAGCGGGGCCTTCTCCGACGGCTTGAGCACCACGCTGTTGCCGGCCGCGAGCGCCGGGGCGATCTTCCACGCGGCCATGATCATCGGGTAGTTCCAGGGGATGATGGCGCCCACCACGCCCACCGGCTCGCGCGTGATCAGCGCCAGGCTGTTGCTGGCGGTGGGGGCGATTTCGTCGTACACCTTGTCCACCGCCTCGCCGTACCAGCGGATGCAGTTGGCGGCCGAGCCCACGTCCACGCTCTGGCTGTATTTGATGGGTTTGCCCATGTCCAGCGTTTCGAGCAGCGCCAGTTCGGCGGCGTTCTGCTGGATCAGGTCGGCGAAGCGGATCAGCACGCGCTTGCGCTTGGCGGGCGGCATGCCGGCCCAGCGGCCGTCCTCGAAGGCGGCGCGCGCCGCTTGCACGGCGGCGTCCACGTCGGGGGCGCCGCAGCGCGCAACGGCGGCCAGCTTGCGGTTGTCGATGGGGGAGTGTTTGTCGAACTGCTGTCCGGTGCGGGACCAGGCGCGCTCACCGTTGATGAAGGCGCGGCCGTCGATGTTCAGCGCAAGTGCGCGCTCGTGCCAAAGTGCGTCTGCCATGCTGGGCTCCTTGTCGTGGGGCGGCTCGGCGCTTAGCGGGTTACGGCGCGATGCGCCTAACCCGCCCTACGCATCTGCGCAGGGCGCGGCCGGGTTCCCCCGATTCTACGCCTTGCCGGCGGCGGAGACTTGTTTGATTCGTGCGCGCTGGGCGCGCGCCATGATGATGCTGGAGGCGACCACCGCGACCGTCACCACCAGGATGGTGATGGCCGCCACGGCGTTCACGCGCGGGTCCAGGCCCAGGCGGGCGCGCGAGAAGATCACCAGCGGCATGGTGGACGAGCCGGGGCCGGACAGGAAGGCCGACAGCACCACGTCGTCCAGCGACAGCGTGAAGGTCAGCAGCCAGGCCGAGGCCAGCGCCTGCTTGATGTTGGGCAGCGTGACCAGGAAGAACACCTGGTGCGGGCGGCAGCCCAGGTCCATGGCCGCTTCTTCCAGCGACTTGCTCATCTCCTGCAGGCGCGATTGCACCACCACGGTGGCGTAGGCCATGCCCAGCAGCGTGTGGCCGATCCAGATGGTGGCGAGGCCGCGCTCGGGGAAGCCGAACATCTTCTGCACCGACACCAGCATCAGCAGCAGCGACAGGCCGATGATCACTTCCGGCATCACCAGCGGCGCGCTGGCCATGGCCGAGAACAGCGTGCGGCCGGCGAAGCGCCGGTAGCGGTTCAGCACGAAGGCGGCGAAGGTGCCCAGCACCACCGACGAGCAGGCGGTAAGGAAGGCGATGCGCAGCGACAGGCCGAAACCGGAAATGATTTCGGCGTCGTTCATCAATTCGCCGTACCACTGGGTGGAGAAGCCGGTCCACACCATGTCCTGGCGCGAGCTGTTAAACGAGAACACCACCAGCACGACGATGGGCAGGTAGAGGAACAGGTAGCCCAGCGAGAGCCAGCCGCGGCCGAACCAGCGCGGGATCAGGGAACCCTTCATGGAATTGCTCACTTCCGGCCTCCTTCCGTTTGTTCGGCCTGGTATTTGTTCAGGATGGCCATCGGCACAAGGATCAGCAGGATGACCACCACGGTGACGGAGGACGCCATCGGCCAGTCGTTATTGGTGAAGAACTCGTCCCACAGCACGCGGCCTATCATCAGCGTTTCCGGGCCGCCCAGCAGCTCGGGGATGACGTACTCGCCCACGGCGGGGATGAACACCAGCATGGAGCCGGCGATGATGCCGGACTTCGACAGCGGCACCGTGATGCGCCAGAACGCCTGCCACGGCGTGGCGCCGAGGTCGGCCGCCGCTTCCAGGAAGCGCAGGTCCATCTTGGCCAGGTTGGTGTACAGCGGCAGGATCATGAACGGCAGGTAGGCGTACACCATGCCGATCACCAGCGAGAACGAGGTATTCATCATGTGCAGCGGTTCCTGGATCGCGCCGATGGACATCAGGAAGTGGTTCAGGATGCCCTGGTTGGCGAGGATGCCCTTCCAGGCATAGATGCGCAGCAGGAAGGAGGTCCAGAACGGCAGCATCACCATCATCAGTAGCACCGGGCGCAGCGCGGGCCTGGCGCGCGCCATGAAGTAGGCGAAGGGGTAGCCGATCAGCAGGCAGCAGAACGTGGTGATGGCGGCGTACTTGAGCGAGCTGAGATAGGTCAGCACGTACAGCTCGTCGGCCGCGATGAACAGGTAGTTCGATACCTTGATCTTGATGTCGACGATGCCGTCGGCGTAGGTGGCCAGCGTGCCGAAGGGGTTGCCGGCATCGACTTCGGTGAAGCTGATGCGCGCCACGATCAGGAAAGGGATCAGGAAGGCGCCTATCAGCCACAGGTAGGGCACGGAGATGACGGCGGTGCGGCCGTTCAGCCAGCGCAGCGTCAGCAGGTCTTTGAGGAACTTGGACATGGGCGTGTGGTCTTTCAGGCTCGGCCGCTCAGCGGGTCAGCACGACGACGTCGCTGCCGTCCCACCACGCGTGCACGCGCTGGTCGCGCTGCAGGCTCGCTTCGGCGTGGCGGGCCGAGTTGGTGCGCGCCACCTTGAGCTGCATGCCGCTGTCCAGCTTCACCTGGTAGTGGGTTTCGTTGCCGAAGTAGGAGATCGCCTTGATCACGCCCTGGACGCAGTTGTGGCCGTGCTCTTCCACCTTGGCGCGCTGCGACATGGTGGGCGCGTTCGGCTGCAGCACGATCTTCTCCGGGCGCACGGCGACCGTCACTTCCATGTTGTCGGTGCCGGTGATGCCGTGGCTGACGTAATGCTTGGTCTCGTCCGATTCGATGACCACGTAGCCCGGCTGGTCCTCGATGACGCGGCCCTCGAACAGGTTCACCGAGCCGATGAAGTCGGCCACGAAGCGGCAGTTCGGGGTTTCGTAGATCTCGCCCGGCGCGCCCACCTGCAGGATGCGGCCTTCGCTCATGATGGCGATGCGGGTGGCCATGCTCATGGCTTCGTCCTGGTCGTGCGTGACCATCACGCAGGTAACGCCGACCTGCTCGATGATGTTCACCAGCTCGACCTGGGTCTGCTCGCGCAGCTTCTTGTCCAGCGCGCCGAGCGGCTCGTCCAGCAGCAGCAGCTGCGGGCGCTTGGCCAGGCTGCGCGCCAGCGCCACGCGCTGCTGCTGGCCGCCGGACAGCTGGTGCGGCTTGCGCTTGCCGTAGGCGGTGAGCTGCACCAGCGACAGCATCTTGTCCACGCGCTCGGCCACTTCCTGCGCGGGCAGCCCGTCGCGGCGCAGGCCGAAGGCGATGTTGTCCCACACCGACAGGTGCGGGAACAGCGCGTACGACTGGAACATCATATTGATGGGTCGCTCGTACGGCGGGGTGCTGATGATGTCCTTGCCGCCCAAGGTGATGTCGCCCGAGGTCGGCGTTTCAAAGCCGGCCAGCATGCGCAGCAGGGTCGACTTGCCGCAGCCCGAACTGCCCAGCAGGGCGAAGATTTCGCCCTTGTTGATCGTCACCGACACATCGTTCACGGCGCGTACGCCGTCAAAGTCCTTGACCAGATTGCGGATTAACAGGAAGGGCTGACCAGCGTCGGCGGCGGGTTGGGCTGTCGTCATATTGGCGAATGAATAAACTTTATTAAAATGCACGCGCACGGCGAAGCCGCACGGCAAAAGACGTGATTATAAATGCAGCATATCGAGGAAGACTACCAAAATGCGGTTACAACAGCCCCTTCCCGCGCACTTCCGCCAGCGTCAGGTCGAGCGCGCGGCGGATCAGCTCCACCATCTCGTCGATTTGCGCGTGCGTCATCACCAACGGGGGCGCGATGATCATGCGGTCGCCCACGGCGCGCATGATGATGCCGGTGTTGAACATGTGGGCGCGGCATAGCATGCCCACACCGTGCGCCGGGTCGAAGCGCACCTGGTAGTGCACGTTGTCGGCCTTGCGCCTGACCAGGTTCAGGCCCGCCACGAAGCCGCAGGTTTCAGCCGTGCCCACCAGCGGGTGCTCGGCCAGCGTGCCGAAGGCGCGCTTCAGATAAGGGCCGGTGTCGTTCGCCACCCGCCCGACCAGCCCTTCATCCTCGATGATGCGCAGGTTTTCCAGCGCCGCCGCGCAGGCCACAGGATGGCCGGAGTAGGTAAAGCCGTGGTTGAAGTCGCCGCCCTGCCCGATCAGCACATCCGCCACGCGGTCGCCCACCAGCACGCCGCCCAGCGGCACGTAGCCCGAGGTGACGCCCTTGGCGAAGGTGATCAGGTCCGGCTTGAAGGGTTCGGACGCGAACCAGCACCCCAGCCGCCCGAAGCCGGTAATGACCTCGTCGGCGATCAGCAGGATGCCGTACTTGTCGCAGATGCGGCGGATCTCGGGCCAGTAGCTGTCCGGCGGGATGATGACGCCGCCCGCGCCCTGCACCGGCTCGCCGATGAAGGCGGCCACCTTGTCCGGCCCCACCTCCAGTATCCTGGCCTCCAGCCAGGAGGCGGCGCGCAGGCCGAATTCGTCCGGCGTGAGACCCACGCCGTCGTCATAGTAATTGGGCTGGCCGATGTGGACGATGCCGGGAATCGGCAGCCCGCCCTGCTCGTGCATGCCGCTCATGCCGCCCAGCGAGGCGCCCGCCATGGTGCTGCCGTGGTAGGAGTTGTGGCGGCTGACGATGACGTGGCGCTCCTTGAAGCCCAGCAGGTCCCAGTAGCGCCGCACCATGCGCACATTGGTGTCGTTCGCTTCCGAGCCGGAGCCGGTGAAGAACACGTGGTTGAAGCCCGCCGGCGCCAGCTGCGACAGGCGCGCCGCCAGCTGCACCGCCGGCACGTTGGTGGTGTTGAAGAAGCTGTTATAGAACGGCAGCGTCTCCATCTGCTCGTACACGGCTTTGGAAATGCTGGTGCGGCCATAGCCCACCGCCACGCACCACAGGCCGGACATGCCGTCCAGGATCTTGTTGCCTTCCGAATCCCACAGGTAGATGCCCTCGCCGCGCACCATCACGCGCGCGCCCTTCTCGCCCAGCGCCTTGTGGTCGGTGAAGGGATGCATGTAATGGGCGTGGTCCTGCTGCTGGATGGTCTTGGTGTCCGTCATGACAGCCTCCGTTAAACGTGCAGCAGCAGGTGTTCGCGTTCCCAGGGGCTGATGACCTTCATGAACTCCTGGTGCTCCACGTCCTTGATGGCGGCGTACACGTCGATGAAGCGGTCGCCCAGCACGGCGCGCAGCTTGTCCTCCTTGCGCAGCGCGGCCAGCGCCTCCGGCAGGCCTTGCGGCAGCTCGTACTTCATGTCGTAGGCGCTGCCGGTGGTGGCGGGCGTGGGTTCAAGCTGCTCGGTCATGCCGAGGTAGCCGCAGGCCAGCGTGACGGCCAGCGCCAGGTAGGGATTGGCGTCCGCGCCGATGATGCGGTTCTCCACGCGGCGGTCCTGCACGCCGGATTCGGGCACGCGGAAGCCCACGGTGCGGTTGTCCACGCCCACTGGATGTTGATCGGCGCGGCCGTGTGGCGCACCAGGCGGCGGTAGGAATTCACGTACGGCGCCACGATGGCCATGGCGGACGGCATGTAGCGCTGCAGGCCGCCGATGTAGTGCTTGAACACGGTGGCCGGGGAGCCGTCCTCGTTGCTGAAGATGTTGCGGCCGCTCTTCACGTCCACCACGCTCTGGTGCACGTGCATGGCCGATCCCGGCTCGCCGGCCATGGGCTTGGCCATGAAGGTGGCGTACATGTCGTGCTTGAGTGCGGCCTCGCGCAGGGTGCGCTTGAAGAAGAACACCTTGTCGGCCAGGCCGAGCGGGTCGCCGTGCAGGAAGTTGATCTCCATCTGGCCGGCGCCGATCTCGTGGATCAGGGTGTCCACGTCCAGGCCCATCAGGTCGCAGTAGTCGTAGATGTCCTCGAACAGCGGGTCGAACTCGTTGACCGCGTCGATGCTGTAGATCTGGCGGCTGGTTTCGGCGCGGCCGCTGCGGCCGATGGGCGCCTTCAGCGGCAGGTCGGGATCGGTGTTCTTGTCGGTCAGGTAGAACTCCAGCTCGGGCGCCACCACCGGCTTCCAGCCGCGCTCCGCGTACAGCTTGAGCACGCGCCGCAGCACGGTGCGCGGGGCGAAGTCCACCAGCGCGCCGTCGGCGAAATAGCAGTCGTGGATCACCTGCGCGGTGGGGTCGGTGGCCCAGGGCACCATGGTGATGGTGGTGGGGTCGGCCTTCAGGATCATGTCGCGGTCGGTGGCCGAGATGGCGCGGTCATAGGCCGCGTCGTCGGTCGGGTAGTTGCCGGTCACGGTCATGCCCAGCACCGCTTCCGGGATGCGCATGCCGCGTTCCTGCGTGAATTTCCCGCGCGGCAGGATCTTGCCGCGGGCGACGCCGGTCAGATCGGGGACCAGGCATTCAATTTCGGTGACTCGTTTTTCATTGAGCCACAAATCCATATCGGTATAGGTGAAGTTTTCGCGAATTGCCATGAGACGCTCTCTAAAGTCTTGATCTGGCGCGGCCGGCTGCGGGCCGCGCTGGCGGGTTACGGCTTTGCCTGACCCGCGCTACGGAATGCGTTCCTGGTAGGTACGGCATGCTTGCCCGAAGGCCTGGAACATTTTCATGGAGT
This sequence comes from Pseudoduganella sp. UC29_71, assembly GCF_042693265.1. Taxonomy (NCBI): domain Bacteria; kingdom Pseudomonadati; phylum Pseudomonadota; class Betaproteobacteria; order Burkholderiales; family Oxalobacteraceae; genus Pseudoduganella; species Pseudoduganella sp. UC29_71. The sequence continues at coordinate 5,375,784 of NZ_CP170549.1, forward strand.
CCCGGTTGGCAGTGGCCTGCCATTCGGGGTGCCACTGCACCGCCAGCGTAAAGCCCGGCGCGGTGGCGACGGTGCAGGCTTCCACCAGCCCGTCGTCGGCGGTGGCTTCCGCCACCAGGCCGGGTGCGAGGCGGTCCACGCCCTGCCCGTGCAGGGAATTGACCATGATCTCGGCGGCGCCGTCCAGAATGCGCGCCAGTTTGCCGCCCGGCGCGATGTGGACGCGGTGCGCCGGGCCGTATTGTTTTTCCAGCGGGTCCTGCGGGCTGTCGCGGTGGTCCATCATGCCGGGCACTTCCTGCACCGCCTGGTGCAGGGAGCCGCCCAGCGCCACGTTCAGCTCCTGGAAGCCGCGGCAGATGGCCATCAGCGGTATGCCGCGCTTGATGGCGGCGCGGATCAGCGGCAGCGTGGTGGCGTCGCGGGCATGGTCCTGCGGCAGTTCCAGGTTGAGGACTTCCTGGCCATACAGGATGGCTTGCAAATTGGAGGCCGAGCCGGTCAGCATTATGCCGTCGGCGGCGGCAAGGACGGTTTCGAAATCGGTTTGCGCGCCCAGCGCGGGCAGGATCAGCGGCATGCAGCCGGCCCCCTGTACAACGGCGTCGATGTACTTGGAATGCACGGCGTGGTCCGGATGCGAGCCTATATGCCGGGTGCAGGCGGGAACAATGACTAATGGTCGGCGCATGGCTTCAGTCTCTGTGCAGAGGCCTCCGTTTAAGCGATAAGCCAATTTATCACATTTCCAGATTTGCTAGCATCACGCACAACACATTGGCTCTAAATCCACACACCGGCACATCTATTGCCACATCTGTTACTGCACGCGCCCGGCGTCACGCCGGCGCGTCTGCAGCGATTTCCAGCCGCGTCTCCGCCAGCAGTTTCTTCAGCTCAGGCACGCAGGAACCGCAATTGCCGCCGGCTTTCAGGCAGGCAGTCACTTCCGGCACCGACTTCAGGTCCTTGTCCCGGATCGCCGAGCAGATCGTGTTGCGGCCCACGCCGAAGCAGGAGCACACGGTCGGCCCCACATCCACGCCCTTCTTCAGCGGACGGCCGATCAGCAGGCTGGCGCGGTCGGCGTCGGCCAGCTGGTCCTCGGCGAACAGGCCGGCCAGCCAGCTGCGCGCCGGCAGGTCCAGGCGCGGCGACAGGAAGATGCACTGCTCGATGCGGTCGTCCACCACGTGCACCGCGCGGTACATGCCCTCGGTGCGGTCGGCGTATTCCAGCCAGTCCGCGTCCGGGTCCTGCACGCCCAGCAGCTCGCGCGCCCAGTCGCTGAAGTCGGCGATGCTGTTGCGGCCGGCCAGCTCGTAGCGGGCGAAATCCTTGCCCTGGATGCGGGTCCAGTGCGCCACGCTGTCCAGGTCCAGCTCCGTGCGGCTCAAGATAAAGGCATGCCAGTTCACGCGGAACTGCTCGATGCGCACCGGCGTGTGCTTGAACTCCGGCTCGCCCGACACCGGATCGACCACCGGGTTGACCACGCCGCCCACGCGCGCGTCCGACGAGGTCTGGCCGCTCCAGTGGATGGGAATGAACACGCCGCCGCGCGCGATGCCGCCGCCGTGCTGCACGCGCGCCACCATGGAGCCCCACTGGCTGGTCACGCGCGCCAGCTCGCCCTCGCGCACGCCGTGGATCAGCGCGTCCTGCGGGTGCATGTCGATGAAGGATTCGGGCACGTGGTCGGCCAGCTTGGCCGAGCGGCCGGTGCGGGTCATGGTGTGCCACTGGTCGCGCACGCGGCCGGTGTTCAGCGACAGCGGGAAGTCCTCGTCGACCTGGTGCACCGGCAGGCGCGGCACGGTGGCGATGAAGCGCGCCTTGCCGTCCGGGTGCGAATAGCGGCCGTCCCCGAACAGGCGCGCGGTGCCGCCGCCCAGGCTGACATGCTGCAGCACCGGCCACTGGATGGGCGACATGGCGTCGAAGGCGCTGCGGTCCATGCCGGCCAGGCCGCCGATGTTGAACACGCGCGGCAGGTCGTCGGCGCTGTTGCGCCACGCGCTCAGGCGCGCGTGCTCGTCGAACACCTCGTGCACGCCATCGAAATCGAAACCGGCGTAGCCCATGCGCTGCGCGAACCGGGAGATGATCCACCAGTCGCCGCGCGCCTCGCCGGGCGCCGGCAGGAAGGGACGCTGGCGCGAGATGCGGCGCTCTGAATTGGTGACCGTGCCGTCCTTCTCGCCCCAGCCCAGCGCCGGCAGCAGCACGTCGGCATAGGTGTTGGTGTCCGTGCCCAGCACGATGTCCGACGCCACCACCAGCTCGCACTTCTCCAGCGCGCGCTTGACCTGGTCCGCATTCGGCAGGCTCACCACCGGATTGGTGGCCATGATCCACACCGCCTTCACGCGGCCCGACTCGATGGCCTCGAACAGGTCCACCGCCTTCAGGCCCGGCTTGTCCGCCATGCGCGGCGAGTTCCAGAAAGTCTGCACCGCGTCGCGCTGGGCGGGGTTGTCCAGGTCCATGTGCGCGGCCAGCATATTGGCCAGGCCGCCCACTTCGCGGCCGCCCATGGCGTTCGGCTGGCCGGTGATCGAGAACGGCCCCATGCCCGGCTTGCCGATGCGGCCGCCGACCAGGTGGCAATTGATGATGCTGTTGGCCTTGTCGGTGCCGGCAGAGGACTGGTTCACGCCCATCGAGAAGGCGGTGATGACCTTGGCGGTGGCGGCGAAGGATTCGTAGAACTCCATCAGCGCGGCCAGGCTGATCTTGCAGGCCTTGGCCACGGCGGCAGGATCGGCGCAATCCACCTCGGCGGCGGCCAGCGCGGCGTCGAAGCCGCTGGTGTGCGCAGCCACGTAGTCCGGATCGACCGCGCCGATGCGCGACAGATAGCTCAGCAGGCCGTTGAACAGCCACACGTCCGTGCCCGGCTTGACCGGCAGGTGCAGGTCGGCCAGTTCGCAGGTGGCGGTGCGGCGCGGATCGACCACCACCAGCTTCAGGTTGGGCCGCTTCGCGCGCTCGCGCGCGATGCGCTGGAACAGGATGGGATGGCACCAGGCCATGTTCGAGCCCACCAGCACGATCATGTCGGCCAGCTCCAGGTCCTCGTAGCAGACCGGCACCAGGTCCTCGCCGAAGGCGCGCTTGTGGCCGGCCACGGCGGACGACATGCACAGGCGCGAGTTGGTATCGATGTTGGCGCTGCCCACGTAGCCCTTCATCAGCTTGTTGGCGGCGTAGTAGTCTTCCGTCAGCAGCTGGCCGGAGACGTACAGCGCCACGGCATCCGGTCCGTGTTCGGCGATGATGGCCTGCCATTTGTCGGCCACCTTGTCCAGCGCCTCGTCCCAGGACACGCGGCGCAGCGCGGCCGAGCCGCGCTCATCGCGCACCTGCGGATACAGCAGGCGGCCATCCAGGCTCACCGTCTCGCCCAGCGCCGAGCCCTTGACGCACAGCTTGCCCAGGTTAGCCGGATGGTCCTTGTCGCCGGCCACGGCTACCGTGCCATCACCGTTCGGCGTGGCCTTCACGCCGCAGCCCACGCCGCAGTATGCGCAGGTGGTTTGCACCGACAGATTATCTTGAGACAGGTTCACGATGATTCTTCCTATTCGGGGTCAGGTCCGGCATCACGCCATATCCTGAAGTTATGGCGCGATGCCGGACCTGACCCCCAAAGTTTTTTACGCGGCGCACAGGGCCTGGCCGAACAGCAGGTGCTGGCGTATCGGGGTGATGTCGGTGCGGTTCTGGATCAGGTCGTAGTACCAGGGGCCGTCCTGCACGTCGCCGTATAGGACGGCGCCGGTGATGCAGCCGTTCTTGAGCACCAGGCGCTTGTAGACGCCGCGCTTGGCGTCGCGCAGGACCAGGTCTTCGCTGCCTTCGCCGCCGATGAAGTCGCCTACGGAGTACAGGTCCACGCCGGTCACTTTCAGGCGCGTGGGCGAAGTTTGCTGCACGTAGCGGCGGTGGCCGGCGCCGGCCAGGTGGGCGCCGCACACGCGGGCCTGTTCCCAGATCGGGGCTACCAGGCCGAAGGTGGCGCTGCGGTGCTGCACGCATTCGCCAACGGCGTAGACGCGCGGGTCGTAGGTTTGCAGGGTGTCGTCGACCACGATGGCGCGGTCGCAGTGCAGCCCGGCTTCTTTCGCCAGCGCGATGTTGGGGCGCACGCCGGCCGTCATCACGACCAGGTCGGCCGGGATTTCGCTGCCGTCCTTGAAGCGCACCGCCGTCACGCGGTCCGGGCCGACGATTTCGGCGGTCTGGGCGCTGAGCATGAACTGCAGGCCTTTGTTTTCCAGCGCCTTTTGCAGCAGCTGGGCGGCTGGCTTGTCGAGCTGCTGGTTCATCAGCGCGTCGGTGACGTGCACCACGGTCACTTGCATGCCCTGGCGCAGCAGGCCGTTGGCCGCTTCCAGCCCGAGCAGGCCGCCGCCGATGACGACGGCGTGCTTGTGGTTGCGCGACGCTTCGAGCATGGTTTCGACGTCCTGGATGTCGCGGAAGGCGATCACGCCGGGCAGCTGGTGGCCGGGCACGGGGATGATGAAGGGCTTGGAGCCGGTGGCCAGCAGCAGGCGGTCGTAGCGCACTTCCTTGCCGGACCGGGCGCGCACGATGCGCTTGCGGCGGTCGATGTGCACCACCGGGTCGCCCGCGTGCAGCGTGATGTGGTGCTTTTCGTACCACTCGCGGGTGTGCAGCATGATGTCGTCGACCGTCTTTTCGCCCGCCAGCACGGGCGACAGCAGGATGCGGTTGTAATTGCCGTATGGCTCGGCGCCGAACACGGTGATGTCGTACAGGTCCGGCGCGAGCTTGTGCAGCTCTTCGACGGTGCGCATGCCCGCCATGCCGTTGCCGATGACGACCAGTGCGGGTTTCATTACGCACCCACCCAGACTTTGCCGCCGTCGATCCGCGCCGGATAGGTGGCCACCGAGTGCTCGGGCGCTTCCAGGCATTCTCCGGTCTGCAGGTCGAAATGGTGCTTGTAGATCGGCGAGGCGACCACGATGCGTTCGCCCAGGTTGCCCACCAGGCCGCGCGAGAGTACCGAGGCCTGGGAGTTGGGGTCGTAGTTGTGGATGGCGAACACGCGCTGCTCGCCGTCGTTGACGTGGAACACGGCCACGTGCTCGCCCTGCAGCAGCGCGCACACGCCGGTGTTGGGGACGATGTCTTCCAGCGCGCAGACGGCGGTCCAGCGGTCGTTTTGGATGTCGCGGTGCATGGTGCTTCTCCTCAAGCTACTTTGATCGGGATGACGACCGCCTTGCGCTCTTCCAGCGTGGCCGGGCGGATCTGGCCGCGCTCTTCCATGAAGATGACGTTCGGGTCGGCCTGCTCGCTGTTGACGAAGTGGCGGAAGCGCTTGCGCGTTTCGGGGTCGGTGACGGCCACTTTCCACTCGCACTCGTAGGTGTCCACCACGTTCTGCATCTCCGCTTCCAGCTCGGCGGCGATGTTCAGCTTGTCGTTGATGACCACGTCCTTCAGGTAATCCAGGCCGCCTTCCAGGTTGTCGCGCCAGGTGCTGGTGCGCTGCAGGCGGTCGGCGGTGCGGGTGTAGAACATCAGGAAGCGGTCGATGTACTGCACCAGCGTGGCCTTGTCCAGGTCGGAGGCGATCAGCTCGGCGTGGCGCGGCTTCATGCCGCCGTTGCCGCACACGTACAGGTTCCAGCCCTTTTCGGTGGCGATGATGCCGACGTCCTTGCCCTGCGCTTCGGCGCACTCGCGGGTGCAGCCGGACACGCCGAACTTGATCTTGTGCGGCGTGCGCAGGCCCTTGTAGCGGTTTTCCAGCTCGATGGCCAGGCCGACGCTGTCGTCCACGCCGTAGCGGCACCAGGTGGAGCCGACGCAGGACTTCACCGTGCGCAGCGACTTGCCGTAGGCGTGGCCGGTTTCGAAGCCGGCAGCAATCAGTTCTTCCCAGATCAGCGGCAGCTGCTCGACGCGGGCGCCGAACAGGTCGACACGCTGGCCGCCGGTGATCTTGGTGTACAGGCCGTATTTCTTGGCCACGGTGCCGACGGCGATCAGGCCGTCCGCCGTGACTTCGCCGCCCGGCATGCGCGGCACCACGGAATAAGTGCCGTCCTTCTGGATATTGCCGAGGAAGTAGTCGTTGGTGTCCTGCAGGCTGGCGTGTTCCTTCTTCAGCACGAAGTCGTTCCAGCAGGAGGCCAGGATGCTGGCCGCCAGCGGCTTGCACACGTCGCAGCCGAGGCCCTTGCCGTGCTGCGCCAGCAGCGCGTCGAAGGTGCGGATCTGGCCGACGCGGATCAGGTGGTACAGCTCCTGGCGCGAGTAGGCGAAGTGTTCGCAGACGTGGTTGTTGACGTCCATGCCGAGCTTTTTCATTTCGGCCTTCATCACCTGCGTCACCAGGGGCACGCAGCCGCCGCAGGCGGTGCCGGCCTTGGTGCAGGACTTGAGCGCGCCGATGCTGGTGGCGCCGTCGCCGACGGCGGCGCAGATGGCGCCTTTCGAGACGTCGTTGCAGGAGCAGATCTGGGCGCTGTCGGGCAGCGCGTCCACGCCCAGGCCGGGCTTGGCCTTGCCGTCCGACTGAGGCAGGATCAGGAACTCGGGCGACTCGGGCAGCTCGATCTTGTTGAGCATCATTTGCAGCAGGGTGCCGTATTCGCTGGCGTCGCCCACCATCACGCCGCCCAGCAGGTAGCGGCCGCAGCTCGACACCACGATCTTCTTGTAGATCTGCTTGCGCTCGTCCATGAACTGGTACACGCGGCTGCCCTCTTCCTTGCCGTGCGGGTCGCCGATGGAGGCCACGTCCACGCCCATCAGTTTGAGCTTGGTGCTCATGTCGGCGCCGTTGAATTCGGCCGCTTCGCCCAGCAGGTGCTTGGCCGCCACGCGCGCCATTTCGTAGCCGGGCGCCACCAGGCCGTAGATCATGCCGCCCCACAGCGCGCACTCGCCGATGGCGTAGATGTCGCGGTCCGAGGTCATGCAGTTGTTGTCGATGACGATGCCGCCGCGCGGGCCGACTTCCAGGCCGCTTTCCTTGGCCAGCATATCGCGCGGGCGGATGCCTGCCGAGAACACGATCATGTCGGCGTCCAGGTGGGAGCCGTCGGCGAATTCCATGCGGTGGGTGCCGTCCACGCCGTCGACGATGGCGGTGGTGTTTTTCGCCGTGTGCACGGTCACGCCCAGCGCTTCGATCTTGGAGCGCAGCACGCGCGCGCCGCCGTCATCGACCTGCACCGCCATCAGGCGCGGCGAGAACTCCACCACGTGGGTGTCCAGGTTCATGTCGCGCAGCGCCTTGGCGCACTCCAGGCCCAGCAGGCCGCCGCCGATCACCACGCCGGTCCTGGAACGCTTGCCGCATTCGAGCATGGCTTCCAGGTCTTCGATGGTGCGGTAGACGAAGCAGTCCTTGCGGTCCTTGCCCGGCAGCGGTGGCACGAAGGGGAAGGAGCCGGTGGCGATCACCAGCTTGTCGTAGCCGAGCACCTCGCCGTCGTTGGTGGTGACGGTCTTGCCGGCCGGATCGATGGCGGTGGCGCGGGCGTTCAGGCGCAGCACCATGTCGTCGCGCTCGAAGAAGCCGGGCTTCACCAGCGACAGGTCTGCGGCGCTTTTGCCAGCGAAGAATTCGGACAGGTGCACGCGGTCGTAGGCCGGGCGCGGTTCTTCGCACAGGATGGTCACGTTCAGCTTGGTGTTGCCGCCGTGCGTGGCCAGGCTTTCGAGGAATTTGTGGCCTACCATGCCGTGGCCGATGACGATGATGTTCATTGCTATGCTCCTAAATTCTTAAGCTGCGGCCAGGGCCGACTCTTCTTGCGCGGCGGGGCTGAAGCGCGCCGCGATGGCGCACACTGCCGAGGCGGCGACCAGCATGCCGAGGATGCTCAGGGTTTGCTGTACGTTGCCGCCCATGCCCTTCATGAGGAAGCCCGCCGCCACCGCGCCGACATTGCCGCCCGCGCCGATGATGCCGGCCACGCCGCCCAGGGCGCGCTTGTCGACGAAGGGCACCAGCGCGTAGGTGGCGCCGCAGGCCATGTGGGTGAACAGGCCGAACACCAGCATGGCGATCACCGCGAAGGCGACGCTGTCGGCGTGGGCGAACCACAGCAGGCCCACGCCTTCGCCTATCATCATGATGAACAGCAGGGTGACGCGGCTGTTCAGGTTGCCGCGCAGCGCGGCCTTGTCCGAGATCCAGCCGCCCAGGGCGCGGGCGAACAGCGCCAGCAGGCCGAAGCTGCCGGCGGCCATGCCGGCCTGGCCCAGCGACAGCTTGAAGTGGTCGGTGTAGTAGACGGCGGCGATGTTGTGGATGAAGATCTCCACGCCGAAGCAGGCGCCGTAGGTGACGAACAGCAGCCATACGCGGTAGTTGGAGGCGGCCAGCTTGAAGCTGTCCCAGCCACCTTTCTTGCCGCCTTCAATAACGATGCCGGCGGCGCGCAGCTCGCTGTAGTTACCCTGCGGGCAGTCCTGCGTGAATTTGTAGTAGACCACGGCCATGATCAGCATCAGCACGCCCGGCACCACCAGCGCGGCGCGCCAGCCGAACTTCTCGCCCACGCCCATCATGACCAGGGCGGCCATCAGCAGCGGCATCAGCGCTTGCGCGGCGCCGCCGCCGGCGTTGCCCCAGCCTGCCGCAGCCGCGTTGGCGGTGCCCACCACGTTAGGGGCGAACATCACCGAGGTGTGGTACTGGGTGATGACGAAGCTGGCGCCCACCGCGCCGATCAGCAAGCGGAAAAATAAAAAGCTTTCGTAGCTCTGCGCGGCGGCCACGCCCAGCACGGGGATGGCGCCCAGCAGCAGCAGGCCGGTGTAGGCCTTGCGCGGGCCGAAATGGTCGCACAGCGGGCCGATGATCAGGCGCACGACGATGGTGATGGCGACGGCGGCGATGTTGATGTTGGCGATCTGCGCCATCGTCAGGCCGAACTCTCCTTTAATCACCGGCATCAGCGGCGCGCAGGCGAACCAGGCGAAGAAGCAGATGAAGAAGGCCATCCACGTCAGGTGGAAGGCGCGCATCGGCGGCGTGGAGATCGTGAAGAGCTTGATGCTGGTAGCTTTGCTGGCCATTTTTTTATCCCGTCTAGAAAACAAAAAAGCGTCCGCGCAGCCTTGATCTAACATCAAGCTGGGCGGACGCCGTTGTCCTGCCAGTCCGTCGTTAGACCAGCGCATTTGTTTGGGGGATCGCCATTGATCCTGTCCTTATCCTTTGCAAGAGGCGTGCCAGATCGAACAGGGGCGGCTTACCGGGGCAGCGGCCCGGTTTTGTTACTGCTCTGAACTAATTCACGGTGCCGGTGGCATATTGCGGTGCAACAGCGCACAGCGTTGGTGCACCGTCGTGGGCACCCCATGCATCGGCGCAGCGCACCACGTCGCCCACCACGATGATGCTGGGGCTGCCCAGCCCGCTGGCCGCCAGCGCCTGCGGCAGTTCGCCCAAGGTGGTGATCAGCTGGCGCTGCGCCTCGCGCGTGGCCGACTGCACCACGGCCACCGGCGTGTCCGCGCCGGCGCCGCCGGCCAGCAGGCCGGCCTGGATGGTGGCGCAGCGCGCCACGCCCATGTAGATCACCAGGGTCAGCCCGCTTTGCGCCAGCGCCGGCCAGTTCGGCTCGGACTCGGCATCCTTGCCATGGCCGGTGACGAAGACCGCGCCCTGGCTCCATGCACGGTGCGTGAGCGGAATGCCGATGCTGGACGGTGCGGCCAGGCCGCTGCTGATGCCGGGCACCACGTCCACTTGTATACCGTGCGCCAGCAGCTGCGCGCGCTCCTCGCCGCCGCGCCCGAACAGGTAGGGGTCGCCGCCCTTCAGGCGCACCACGCTGTGGCCGGCGCGCGCTTCGGCGATCATCAGCCGTTCAATGAATTCCTGCGGCGTGGACTGGCAGCCGCCGCGCTTGCCCACCTGGATCACGCGTGCCTGCGGCGAGGCGCAGGCCAGGATGTCCGGGTTCACCAGGTCGTCCACCAGCAGCACGTCGGCCGCGGCAATGGCCTTGGCGGCCTTGACGGTCAACAGGTCCGGGTCGCCGGGACCGGCGCCCACCAGGGTGACTTTGCCTGCTTTGCTCATGACTGCTCCCTTATGCGTTGGCGGCGTTGAGCGCCGTTTTCACCATGTCGTCGATTTCGCCGGTGATATTGGACAGCACGCCGGCCACCACGGCGAACTCGCGCCCGGCGAAGCCGGCCCGCGCCGCCACGATGCGCGCGTTGAAGGCCACCATCTTGGCCTGCTTGGCGATGGTCTCGATTTCCGTGATCACGCCGCGCAGCTGCTTTTTCATCAGCAGCGCGTGCTTCTTGGACTGCTCTTCATAGATGGCGGTGATCTGGTTGAGCAGCGCCAGCACCGGCGTGGTCATTTCCACCAGTTGCGCCAGCAGCGCGGCGGCGTTGCGCGATTCGCTTTCGCAGGCCTGCAGGGTGCGGTCGGCCAGTTCCATGAAGTCGCGGATCTGGCGGTCGCCGCCCGGGCGGCCGAAATAGATGTCTTCCAGTTCCGGGCAGAAGATGCCCGGCACCGTGTCCGAGCCTTCCACCAGCGCGTGGTGCGCGCCGCGGAACAGCGCCAGCGCCTCGCGCGCGGTGGCCGCCGCGTTTTCCTGGCCCTGCCCCGCCAGCACGGCGTACAGCACCAGGCGCTGCGACGTGAAGCGCCGCCGGCCGGAAAGGTTGATCAATGCGCCAAATACTTCGCCCGACAGCGCGGGCGCTTCGTTCCTGGTGGCCAGTGCGGCCGATCCGTAATGTGCCATCTGCACCCTCTTGGTGGTGGGGTTGTCGCCTCGTTACTGCCTGATGCTGAAGGACGCCGCATAGCGTTCCGGGTCGCTGCCATTCCACTGTTTGCCATCCATCAGTGTGGAGCTGCGCAGGACGCCTTGCGGCACGGGTGTCTCCGTCATTTCCGCTGCTTCGCGGTATAGCTTTATCTGGTGTACTGCGCTGGCCACGGCCAGGTAGTCGGGATCGGCCTTGAGCAAGCCCCAGCGCCGTTGCTGGGTCATGAACCACATGCCGTCCGACAGGTAAGGGAAATTGACCGCGCCTTCGTGGTGGAAGCGCAGCGGGTGCGGGTCTTCCCAGCTCTTGCCCAGGCCGTCCTGGTAGTGGCCCAGGATGCGCTGGCAGATCACGTCCTTGCTGGTGTTCACATAGGGCACGGCGGAGATGATCTCGGCCATGGCCATGCGGTTGGCGGCGCTTTCGTCTATCCAGCGCCCGGCCTCGAGCACGGCGGCGATCATCGCGCGGCAGGTGTTCGGATGCGTGCGGGCGAATTCGGCCGACGCGGCCAGCACCTTTTCCGGGTGCTCGGGCCAGATCTGCTGGCTGGTGGCGGCGGTGATGCCGATGCCGTCCATCACGGCGCGGTGGCCCCATGGTTCGCCGGCGCAGAAGCCGTCCATATGGCCGGCGCCCAGGTTGGACACCATCTGCGCCGGCGGCACCGTGATCACCCGCGCATGGCGCATGGGGTCGATGCCGTGCGCCGCCATCCAGTAGTACAGCCACATGGCGTGCGTGCCGGTGGGGAAGGTCTGCGCGAAGGTGTAGGTGCGCGGCGCGCTCTGCATCAGCGCGGCCAGCGTGGCGCCGTCCACCGCGCCCTGCTCGGCCAGGCGGCGCGACAGGGTGATGGCCTGGCCGTTGCGGTTCAGGTTCATCAGGATGGCCATGTCGCGCTTTTGCCAGCCTATGCCCAGCTGGGTGCCGTACACCATGCCGTACAGCGAATGCGCGGCGTCCAGTTCGCCGGTCAGCAGCTTGTCGCGCACGCCGGCCCAGGACGATTCCTTGCTCGGCACGATCTTGATGCCGTATTTTTCATCAAAGCCCAGCACCGCAGCCATGACGATGGAGGCGCAGTCGGTCAGCGGGTTGAACCCTATCCTGACCATTTGCTTTTCCGGTGCCGCATGCTTCGTCATTGCTCTTTTCCCCTAAAAAACGCACTAAGTTGGTGCAATGCACCAAATCAGCCGAGTAAGTCCTCGACGTCGAGGATGCGCTGGGCGATCTCGGCGAGTTTCAAATTCTTGTTCATGGCCATGGTGCGCAGCTTCTGGTAGGCCGCGTCTTCCGTCATGCCATGGCGCGTCATCAGCAGTCCCTTGGCGCGGTCGATCACCTTGCGCTCGGCCAGCTTGTGGCGCGTATCGTCCAGTTCGGCCAGCAGCTTTTGCTCCTGCCTGAAGCGCGCCAGCGCCACGTTCAGCACCGGCTTGATGCGCTCGGCCTGCAGCCCCGCCACGATATAGGCCGACACGCCGGCCGCCATGGCCGCTTCCATGCTGGAAGGGGCGTCGTCCTCGGTGAACATGACGATGGGGCGGCGCTCGTCGCGGGTGGCGATGACGATGTGCTCCAGCACGTCGCGCGCGTCCGATTCGGCGTCGATGATGATCATGTCGGGTTGCAGCAGGGCGATCTGCTCAGGCAGATGCATGTCGGCGGGGAGCGAAGCGACGATCTCGTAGCCGGCCTCTTGCAGGCCTGCGTGCAGCGCGTGCGCGCGCAGCGCCGCGTCGGCCGCCTGGACCACTACGATACGGAGATTGCGCGCCGGGGGCGCTGATTGTCGCTTGGGTGCCATCTTGGGATGCTCTGATTCAATACTGGGTTACTAGCAAGAATCAAACCACCCCGAACAATCACTATTTTGACGGCAGCGCGGCCAGCGAGGGCGCGCGTTCCTTCTGCAGCCGGGCCGCGACCTGTTCGGCCTTGGCCAGCGCGCGGATAATGTTGCCTCCCGCCAACTTGGCGAGGTCGGCATCTTTCCAGCCGCGCTGTATCAGTTCGGCGAACAGGGCCGGGTAGGTCGACACATCCTGCAAGCCTTCGGTGGTGGCGCCGCCGTCGAAGTCGGCGGCCAGGCCGACGTGGTCCACCCCGGCCACCTTGGCCACATGGTCGATGTGGTCGGCCACCTGCTGCAGCGTGGACTTCGGCGCCGCGCCGGCCTGCTTGATGTAGGCCGCTTCCACCACTTTGTAGGCGGCGCTGTCGCGCTCCATGGTGCGGGTGCGGGCGATCAGGCCCTCCTTCCAGCGCATGTAGTCGGTGGAGACGAAAGCGGGCACGAAGGTCACCATCACCACGCCGCCGTTGGCCGCCATGCGGGCCAGCACGTCGTCCGGCACGTTGCGCGGGTGGTCCACCAGCGCGCGGGCGCTGGAGTGCGAGAAGATGACGGGCGCTTCGCTGGTGTCGAGCGCCTGGCGCATCACGTCCGGGCTGGTGTGGCTCAGGTCGACCAGCATGCCGAGGCGGTTCATCTCGCGCACCACCTCCTTGCCGAAGTTGGTCAGGCCGTTGTGGCGCGGCTGGTCGAGCGCGGCGTCGGCCCAGTCCAGGGTCACGTTGTGGGTCAGCGTCATGTAGCGCGCGCCCAGGTCGTAATAGGCGCGCAGCGCGCCCAGGCTGTTCTCCAGCACGTGGCCACCCTCCATGCCGATGAAGCTGGCGATCTTGCCGGCCTTGCGGGCCTTGGCGATGTCGGTGCTGCGGGTGGCCAGCACCAGGCGCTCGGGATAGCGCGCGATCATGCGCTTGGCCAGGTCGATCTGCTCCAGCTGGGTGCGCGCCCAGCCCTGCTTCAACTCGCCCGGCACGAACACGCTCCAGAACTGCACCGCCACGCGGCCTTCCTTCAGGCGCGGCAGATCGGTCTGCTGGCCGTTCAGCTGGCGCAGGTCGTAGGCATCTACGTCCATCGGGTGGGCCTTGTTCTCGCGTATGGTCCACGGCAGATCGTTATGGCCATCGACCAGCGGCACCTTGTCCAGCAGCGCCCTGGCGTGCTTGAGCGCCGCCTCCTCCGGCGCATCGGCGGCGTGGGCGGCAGTGAGACCCAGGGCGAGCAGTAAAGCGTATGCATGACGCATGAGTATGGCTTTCATGAATTGGCAAGACAGCCATCTTAACCATTTTTCTGCTCAAGCAGAACCTGGCACACGCCGTGCCGCGTCAGCGCTGCATGCCCCAGCGGCGGATAGTGAGGCGCTCCAGCGTGCGGAAGACCAGGCTGTCGACCAGCAGGCCGATCAGGATGACGGCGGCCAGGCCGGCGAAGACCTTGTCGGTGTACAGCTCGTTGCGGTTCTGGAAGATGTACCAGCCCAGCCCGCCCTTGCCGGACGAGACGCCGAATACCAGCTCGGCCGCGATCAGGGTGCGCCAGGCAAAGGCCCAGCCTATCTTCAGGCCGGAGACGATGGCGGGCAGCGCGGCCGGCACCAGGATCTGCACCACCAGCGGCAGGCCGCGCAGGCCGTAGTTGCGGCCGGCCATGCGCAGCGTCTCGGGCACGCCCTGGAAGCCGGCGTAGGCGCCCAGCGCCAGCGGCCACAGCACCGCGTGCACGATCACGAACAGCAGGCTGCCGTTGCCCAGGCCGAACCACAGCAGCGCCAGCGGCAGTAGCGCGATGGCTGGCAATGGGTTGAACATGGCGACCAGCGTTTCCAGCAGGTCGCGCCCGAGGCGGGTGGTGACGGCCAGCGCGGTGAGCGCGAAGGCGGCGATCACGCCCAGCACATAGCCTTGCAGCAGTACGCTGAGCGAGATGCGCACGCGCTCCAGCAACTCGCCGCTGGCAATGCCTTCCGTGAAGGCGCGCGCGGTTTGCAGGAAGGTGGGCAGCAGCAGGTCATTGTTCTGCCAGCGGGCGATGGCTTCCCATCCGGCGGCCAGCGCCAGCAGGATCAGCGCCTTGCGCAGCCAGTCCTGCTGCCAGGCGCGCTGCGCCAGCGGCAGCGGGCGCGTGACGCTGGCGGGCGCCGGCGGCGCGGCGGCGTATTCGAATTCCTGGCGGATTGGCGGTTCCAGCAGCAGGCTCATAGTGCGAGCCTCCGGCCGACGGCATCCACGGCACCGTAGCCCGAGGATGCGGCAGGCACGGGCACGGGCAGGCCCGCTGCGCTGGCAATCGCAATCGCGGCAGCGGAAATCGACACCTCGGCCGGAGCGCTAACGTCCGGCGGCGCGGCCGCGTGGCTCTGCGCCGGCTGGGTATCCTCGTCGAACAACAGGCGGTGGATGCGGTTGGCGGCGGCCTGGAACTCGGGGCTGCCGGTGCTGTGCAAGCCGAACTGGTGGCTGTTCAGTTCCGCGCGCACGCGCCCGGGGTGCGGCGACAGCAGCAGGATGCGGTTGCCCACCACCAGCGCTTCCTCTATCGAGTGCGTGACGAACAGCAGCGTGAAGCGCGCCTCTTCCCACAGGCGGCCCAGCTCTTCCTGCATCTTGCGCCGGGTGAGCGCGTCCAGCGCGGCGAAGGGTTCGTCCATCAGCAGCACTTCCGGCTGCATCGCGAGCGCGCGCGCAATCGCCACGCGCTGCTTCATGCCGCCGGACAGCGTGTGCGGATAGGCGTCCGCGAAGCCGGCCAGGCCCACCTTGGCGATCCAGTGCATGGCCCGTTCCTCGGCCTCGTTGCGCTTCAGCTTTTTCGACGCCAGCAGCGGGAACATGACGTTCTGCCGCACCGTCTTCCACGGCGGCAGCTGGTCGAATTCCTGGAACACCGCCACGCGGTCCGGCCCCGGCCCGTGCACCGCCTGGCCGTTCAGGCTGATGCTGCCGGCGCTGGGCGCAAGGAAGCCGCCCGCCGCCTTCAGCAGCGAGGACTTGCCGCAGCCCGAAGGCCCCAGCAGCACGAAACGGTCGCCGCGATAGACGTCGAAGCTCACGTCATGCGTGGCGCGCACCGTGTGGGCGCGGCTGCGGTACTCCAGGCTCACGCCCTCCGCCCGCAACAGCGGCTGCACGGCTGGTTGCGGCGCGCGGTCCGGCAACGTGTGCCATTTCGGCACGGCGTGCAAGGGCGGGTAGGACGGCGGATGCTGCGGCGACGGCTGGCTCATGGTCGCCTCATCCGCCCTGGCCGATGGCCGGGTCTTCAAAGAAGTAGTCGCGCCAGCTGGCGGGCTGGTTCTTCAGCACGCCCACGCGGTGCAGGAACTGCGCCAGGCCATAGGTGTTCTGCGGCGCCACCTTGAACTGCACCTGCGGGTTCTTGATAATCTTCAGCAGCAGCGCGCGGTCCACCTTGCTCTTGCTCACGCGCAGATAGGCGTCCGCCGCGCCCTCGGGATTGGCGGTCGCGAACTGTGCCGCTTCCGCCAGCGCGGCCGTGAAGGCGCGGTAGGTCCTGGGGTTCTCGTTGCGGTATTTCTCGGTGGCGTACAGCACCGTCGACGAACTCGGCCCGCCCAGCACGTCATACGAATTGAGCACGATGCGCGCGTTCGGATTCTGCGCCAGCTCCTGTTCCTGGTAGGGCGAATTGCCGAAGTGCGCGTTGATCTCCGTGCCGCCGGCGATCACGGCCGCCGCCGCGTCCGGATGCGGCAGCGTTTGGGTCAGCTTGTCCAGCCGGTTGAACTCCTTGTCGCCCCACTGCTTGGCCACCGCCATCTGCAAGATGCGCGACTGCACCGACACGCCCGCCGCCGGCAGGCCGATGCGGTCCTTCTCGGTGAAGTCGGCGATGCTCTTCACCTTGGGGTTGTTGCTGACCAGGTAGTAGGGGAAGTTGCCCAGCGACGCCACGCCGCGCACGTTCTGCCTGCCGTGGGTGCGGTCCCATATCGTCAGCAGCGGGCCGACTCCCGCGCTGGCGATATCGATGCTGCCCGACAGCAGCGCGTCGTTGATCGCGGCGCCGCCCGACAGCTGGGTGCGTTCAACGGTGATGTCCAGCCCCTGCTGCTTGCCGTGCTTCTCGATCAGCTTCTGGTCCTGCGCGATGTTCAGCAGCAGGTAGGTGACGCCGTACTGCTCGGCGATGCGGATGCGGCCTTCGGCCTGCGCCGGCGTGCTCAGGCCCAGGGTGGCTGCCGCAATGGCGGCGGCGATGAATTTCAGTTTGCTCATGCATGCTCCGGATGGTGTTCAGAACGGGACGTCGCCCTCGATGGTGGTGCGGTACAGCTTGCGGCGCATATGCGCCGGACAGCCGGCCGCCAGGTGCATCAGCGAGCGGTTGTCCCAGAACACCATGTCGTGCGGGCGCCACTGGTGGCGGTAGATGTGCTCCGGCTTGACGCTGTGCGCAAACAGTTCCGCCAGCAGCGCCTTGCTCTCGTCTTCGGGGAGGCCCTGGATGCGGGTGGTGAAATGCTCGCTGACGAACAGCGCACGGCGGCCGGTCTCGGGATGCACGCGCACCACCGGCTGCAGCACGGGCTGCACTTCGTCGAGCTGCGCTTGCGTCAGCGGCGGACGGAAGGGATTGCGGCGGCGCAGTTCCTCATACTGCGCCAGGTAGCTGTGCTCCGCGCGCAAGCCCTGCACGGCGCGGCGCAAGGCCACCGGCAGCGTGTCGTAGGCCAGGTGCATATTGGCGAACAGCGTGTCGCCGCCCTCTTCCGGCAGCTCCTGCGCGTGCAGCATGGAGCCCAGGCTGGGCTTTTCCTTGTACGACAGGTCGGAGTGCCAGAAGTGGCCGGCGTCGCCCAGGCCGGTGGGCTGGCCGTTTTCGATGATGTTGGAAATGACCAGCACCTCGGGCGCCTCGGCCAGCTGGAAGTTGCGCAGCACGTGGATCTGCAAGGGGCCGAAGCGGCGGCTGAACGCCACCTGCTGCTGCGGCGTGATGCGCTGGTCGCGGAACACGAGCACATGATGGTCCAGGTGGGCGCGGTGCAGGCGCTGGAAGTCGCGGTTGCCGAGCGGCTGCGACAGATCCAGGTCCGTCACTTCCGCGCCGAGCGGGGCATCGAACACCTTGATATCGAAAGTTTGAACGGGACTGAGAACGGCAGACATGGGACTGGTCCTTGCGTTGAATATGCGCCCAGTCTATGCCGCTCCCTTCATGAAGAAAACGAAGCTTATCGGCTATTCATATGCGATTTTCGCTGCGGCGCGCAGCGCCTCGACCATGGCGGCGAGGGCGCGGGCTTTTTCGTCGGCGCCAGGGACGCGCAGCACGTAGGCCGGGTGGTAGGTGGCGACGACCCAGCGGCCGGCGTGTTGCACCGGCTGGTCCATGTAGTCTTTCAGCGCGGCGTGGCTGTCTTCGAGGACGGCTTTCAGCGCGGTGCTGCCGAGCGCGACCACCACGCGCGGGCCGACCTGCTCCAGCTCGCCTTCCAGCCAGTAGTGGCAGGCCAGGATCTCTTTCTGCGCGGGCGTCTTGTGCAGGCGGCGCTTGCCGCGCGGTTCCCATTTGAAGTGCTTGACGGCGTTGGTGACGTAGACCGTGCTGCGGTCCACGCCGGCCTGCGCGAGCGCGCGGTCGAGCAGCGCGCCGGCGGGACCGACGAAGGGGTGGCCTTGCAGGTCTTCCTGGTCGCCGGGCTGCTCGCCGACCAGCATGATGCGCGCCTTTTTCGCGCCCTCGCCGGGCACCGCTTGCGTGGCGCGCTCCCACAGCTCGCAGCGCCGGCATTCGTCCAGCGTGTGCGGCTGCTGGCGCTCGGGCTGGGCTTTCTCCGGCGCGATCGGGATGGTGGTGCCGCTGCGGCGGCCCACCGCGCTGGCCTGGCCGACGCGGCGCGCGCCGGCGGCCGCTTGCGACACCATGTCAGGCACCAGCGCCGCCTCCGGCATGTTCTTCCAGAAGCGCGTACGCACGTGGCTGTGCATCACGTCCGGGTTCAGGCGCGCCGGGTTGAAGATGCTGCGGTAGTAGGTGAGCCACAGCGCCTCGCCGGCGTCCTCGATGTCGGCGGCGCCGCGCGCCAGCGGACCGGTGAAATGCAGCGCGGCGCCATCCCACAGCACGGTGGCCTCCGGCGTGGCGATGAGCCAGGTGGCGCGGCCCATGCGCGCGGCAAAGTGCTGCGCCACTTGCGGCAGCACGTCGTGCGCGGGTTCGAACCAGGCTACGAAGCGCGGCGCGCCCTCTCCGGCGGGACGCTCGCGGAAGCGCAGGTAGGCGTGCATGTCGTGCTCTTCGCGCCGCACGGCGCGGGCCATGGTTTGCAAGCGGTTGCCGTCTTCGTCTGCCATCGACATGACCTCCTGTTGGCCTTGCTGCCAGCGCCACAGGACTTTGTAGAGGAAGGACCAGCGGTCGCCGGCGCGGTAGCAGGCCGCAGTTTGCAGCAGCTCCATCAGCGCGCGCGGCACGCGCAAACCGAAGGGCGCGGGCGGCGTGGACGCTGCGGGAACCGAGGCGGCGGCCACGCCTTCGGCTGCGCGCGTTGTCTGCGGCGCAGCGGGCTGCTCGGCAGTACCGGGCTCGGGAGCCGGGCCGGGCTGGGCGCCGAACAAGTCGCCGCCGCCTCCTGGTGAGGTCCATTGTACGGATTCGGGCGGTACGCGGCGCACGATCAGTTCGCGCGCCGCCGCGCGCCACTCGTCAAAGCCGGCCACGGCAATGGGCTGCGTGCGGCCGCCCATTACGCGGCCTGCAGCTCCGGCCACAAATTCATCTGCTGCGGCGCGTCGGCCATGGCGCGGCGCAGGGTCTCGGACGGCGTGGTGTCGCTCGCGGGCGCATAGTCGGCCACGATGATGAAAGGCGCGATCTTTTTCATGCTGCAGCGCAGGCGCGACAGGTCGGCGTAGCGCACCCGCCGCAGGCGGCGCAGGTCAACGATGCGCTGCGCGTTGCGCAGGCCGATGCCGGGCACGCGCGCGATCATGCCGAGGTCGGCGCGGTTCAGGTCCATCGGGAAATGCTGGCGGTTGGCCAGCGCCCAGGCCAGCTTGGGGTCGATGTCGAGCGCCAGGTTGACCGGCTGCGTCCCCTCGCCGGGCAGCAGCTCGCTGACCTGGAAGCCGTAGCTGCGCAGCAGGAAGTCGGCCTGGTACAGGCGGTGCTCGCGCTGCATGGGCGGCGGCGCCAGCGGCACGCTTTTCGGACTGTCCGGGATGGGGCTGAAGGCGGAGTAGTACACGCGCTTGAGCTTGTAGCTGCCGTACAGTGTTTCGGCGGTGCCGAGGATGTGCTTGTCGTCGCTGGCGTCGGCGCCGACGATCATTTGCGTGCTCTGGCCGGCCGGCGCGAAGGCGGGCGCTTTCGGCTCTTCGGCCTTCTCGTCCAGCCGCAGGCGGATGGCGCCCATGGCCAGCTTGATGGTGTGCACGTTCTTTTCCGGCGCCAGGCGGGCGATGCTGGCTTGCGACGGCAGTTCGATGTTGACGCTGAGCCGGTCGGCATGGCGGCCAGCCGCGGCGATCAGCGCGGGGTCGGCGTCGGGGATGGTTTTCAGGTGGATGTAGCCGCGGAACTGGTGGGTTTCGCGCAGCTCGCGGGCGATGGCCACCAGCTGTTCCATGGTGTAGTCGGCGGACTGGATGATGCCGCTGCTGAGGAACAGGCCGTCGATGTAGTTGCGCAGGTAAAAATCGACCGTGAGCTTGACCACTTCCTGCACCGTGAAGCGGGCGCGCGGCACGTTGGAGGTGCGCCGGTTCACGCAGTACTGGCAGTCGTAGATGCAGAAGTTGGTGAGCAGGATTTTCAGCAGCGAGACGCAGCGGCCGTCCGGCGTGTAGCTGTGGCAGATGCCCATGCCGGTGCTCGCGCCCAGGCCGTCCTTGCCGATGGAGTGACGCTTGGGCGCGCCGCTGCTGGCGCAGGAGGCGTCGTATTTCGCGGCGTCGGCCAGGATTTCAAGCTTGTCGGTGAGTTCCATTGCATGCCTCGATACTGTATATATACACAGTATATCGCGGGCGGGCGAGGAACTAGGGGAAATTAGCGGGTCAGGGGCGGGTCAGCATGGCGGGTTACACGCTTGCAGCGCTAACCCGCCCTACACCAGCGCCCTGGACCCGCTGCGGCGCTCTTAGGCGGTGGCGGCGTATTTGCCGAGGCGGCTTTGCAGGCGGTTGGCCAGTTCGTGGCCGGCGCTCACGGTCATCTCCAGGTCGTGCAGATGGCCGTCCTTCAGGCCGTAGACCCAGCCGTGCACGGTCAGCGGCTGGCCGCGGTCCCACGCGTCCTGCACGATGGTGGTCTGGCACACGTTGACCACCTGCTCCACCACGTTCAGCTCGCACATGCGCTCGGAACGTTCGCGCGACGGCAGCACGTCGCCCAGGTAGCGCTCGTGCTTCTGGGCCACGTCGTTCACATGGCGCAGCCAGTTGTCGACCAGGCCGACGCGGGTGCCGGTCATGGCCGCGTGCACGCCCTTGCAGCCGTAGTGGCCCACGACGATCACGTGCTTCACTTTCAGCACTTCAATGGCGAACTGCAGCACCGACAGGCAGTTCAGGTCGGAGTGCACCACCACGTTGGCGATGTTGCGGTGCACGAACACGTCGCCAGGCGCCAGGCCCAGCAGCTCGTTCGCCGGCACACGGCTGTCGGAACAGCCTATCCACAGGTATTCGGGCGAGGCTTGCTGCTCCAGGCGCTTGAAGAATTCCGGATCGCGCTGGACCATGGAATCGGCCCAGGCGCGGTTGTTGACCAGCAGGTCCGCCAATGGGGAGCCGCTTACGTTTTGTTCACTCATATGTCCTCTCATACGTGCGAAGACCGCCCTTTTGCCGGGGTGGCAAGGGGCGGTCCGGGATATTGCTATGTTACCTGATTTGATGCGGCGCATCATCTGCGCCGGGCAATGATTCTTATTCGAAGAAGTCTTTTACCTTGTCGCGCCAGGTCTTGCTTTGCGGACTATGCTTGGAGCCGCCCTCGACCGTGGCACGGTCGAACTCGCGCAGCAGCTCCTTCTGCTTGTCGGTCAGCTTGACCGGCGTTTCCACCGCCACGTGGCAGAACAGGTCGCCCGGATAGCCGGAACGCACGCCCTTGATGCCCTTGCCCTTCAGGCGGAAAGTCTTGCCCGACTGGGTGCCTTCGGGAATGGTGAACGACACCTTGCCCGACAGCGTAGGCACTTCGATTTCGCCGCCCAGCGCCGCGCGCGCGAACGAGATCGGCATTTCGCAATGCAGGTCGTCGCCTTCGCGCTGGAACACCGCGTGCGGCTTGATGTGGATTTCCACGTACAGGTCGCCCGGCGGCCCGCCGTTGGTGCCCGGTTCGCCGTTGCCCGACGAGCGGATGCGCATGCCGTTGTCGATGCCAACCGGAATCTTCACTTCCAGCGTCTTGTTGCGCTTGATGCGGCCCGCGCCGCCGCAAGGCGAGCAGGGATCGGTGATGATCTTGCCGGTGCCATGGCATTTCGGGCAGGTTTGCTGGATGCTGAAGAAGCCCTGCTGCATGCGCACCTGGCCGTGGCCGCCGCAGGTCGAGCAGGTGACCGGCGAGGTGCCGGGTTTGGCGCCGGAGCCGTGGCAGGTGTCGCACTTGTCCCAGGACGGCACGCGGATCGTGGTGTCGAAGCCGTGCGCCGCCTGTTCCAGCGTGATTTCCAGGTTGTAGCGCAAGTCCGCGCCGCGGTAGACCTGCGGGCCGGAACTGCGGCCGCGGCCGCCGCCGCCGAAGATGTCGCCGAAAATGTCGCCGAAGGCGTCGCCGAAGCCGCCCGCGCCGAACCCGCCGCCACCGCCGCCGCCCATGTTCGGATCGACGCCGGCATGGCCGTAGCGGTCATACGCTTCGCGCTTTTCGGGGTTGGTGAGCATCTCGTAGGCCTCTTTGACCTCTTTGAACTTCTCTTCCGATTCCTTGCTGTCCGGATTGCGGTCCGGATGGTATTTCATCGCCAGTTTGCGATAGGACTTCTTGATCTCGTCTTCGGACGCATTCTTTGCGACCCCGAGGATCTCGTAAAAATCACGCTTTGCCATGTTGTAGGCACCTTGCTGTATTTACTGGTACTGATTATGCGAAAAAGCCGAGCCGGCCCCTTTGCAGGGATGCACGGCTCGGCGTCAGTCTTGCGGCCGCAGCCGGGGACTAGTGCTGGGCGCTGATTACTTGTTGTCTTTGACTTCTTTGAAGTCGGCGTCAACCACGTCGTCCTGCTGCGCTTTGGACTCTTGCTGGCCGCCGGCCTGCTGGCCGCCTTCGGCGCCGGCGGCACCGGCTTGCTGCGCCTGCATATCGGCGTACATCTTCTCGCCCAGCTTCTGCGAAGCGGTCGACAGCGCCGCCACCTTGGCGTCGATGTCGGCCTTGTCGCCGGCCTTGATCGACGCTTCCAGCTCGGTGATGGCCGCTTCGATCTTCTCTTTCTCGCCCGCTTCCAGCTTGTCGCCGTATTCGGTCAGGGACTTCTTGGTCGAGTGCACCAGCGCGTCGGCCTGGTTGCGCGACTCGGCCAGTTCCTTGACCTTCTTGTCCTCTTCCGCGTTCAGCTCGGCGTCCTTCACCATCTTCTGGATCTCGTCTTCGGTCAGGCCCGAGTTCGCCTTGATGGTGATCTTGTTTTCCTTGCCGGTGGCCTTGTCCTTGGCGCCCACGTGCAGAATGCCGTTGGCGTCGATGTCGAAGGTCACTTCAATCTGCGGCGTGCCGCGTGCTGCCGGCGGGATGCCTTCCAGGTTGAATTCGCCCAGGCCCTTGTTGCCGGCCGCGATTTCACGCTCGCCCTGGTAGACCTTGATGGTCACGGCAGGCTGGTTGTCGTCGGCGGTCGAGAACACTTGCGAGAACTTGGTCGGAATCGTGGTGTTCTTGTGGATCATCTTGGTCATCACGCCGCCCAGGGTCTCGATGCCCAGCGACAGCGGGGTCACGTCCAGCAGCAGCAGGTCCTTGCGGTCGCCCGACAGCACGGAACCCTGGATGGCGGCGCCCACGGCCACGGCTTCGTCCGGGTTCACGTCCTTGCGCGGGTCCTTGCCGAAGAACTCCTTGACCTTTTCCTGCACCTTCGGCATGCGGGTCATGCCGCCGACCAGGATGATGTCGTCGATGTCGGACACTTTCACGCCTGCATCCTTGATGGCGGTGCGGCATGGCTCGATGGTGGCGTTGATCAGCTCTTCCACCAGCGATTCCAGCTTGGCGCGGGTCATCTTCAGGTTCAGGTGGACCGGGGCGCCGTTCGCCATGGCGATGTAGGGCTCGTTGATCTCGGTCTGCTGCGAGGACGACAGTTCGATCTTGGCGCGCTCGGCCGAAGCCTTGATGCGCTGCAGGGCGATCGGGTCCTTCTTCAGGTCCAGGCCGTTGATCTTCTTGAACTCGTCGATGATGTAGTCGATCACGCGCTGGTCGAAGTCTTCGCCGCCCAGGAAGGTGTCGCCGTTGGTCGACAGCACTTCGAACTGCTTCTCGCCGTCCACGTCCGCGATTTCAATGATCGATACGTCGAAGGTACCGCCGCCCAGGTCATACACGGCGATCTTGCGGTCGCCCTTGTCGGTCTTGTCCAGGCCGAAAGCCAGTGCGGCCGCGGTCGGTTCGTTGATGATGCGCTTGACGTCCAGGCCCGCGATGCGGCCGGCGTCCTTGGTGGCCTGGCGCTGCGAGTCGTTGAAGTAGGCAGGCACGGTGATCACGGCTTCGGTGACTTCTTCACCGAGGTAGTCTTCCGCCGTTTTCTTCATCTTGCGCAGCACTTCAGCCGAGATTTGCGGCGGCGCCAGTTTCTTGTCGCGCACGCCGATCCACGCATCGCCGTTGTCGGCTTTGGTGATCTGGTAAGGCATCAGCGCGATGTCCTTCTGCACTTCTTTTTCTTCGAACTTGCGGCCGATCAGGCGCTTCACCGCGAACAGGGTGTTCTTCGGGTTGGTGACTGCCTGGCGCTTGGCCGGCGCGCCGACCAGGATTTCGCCGTCATCTTGGTAAGCAATGATCGATGGCGTGGTACGCGCGCCTTCCGCGTTCTCGATTACCTTAGGCTGACCGTTTTCCATGATGGAAACGCAGGAGTTGGTGGTTCCCAGGTCAATACCGATAATTTTGCCCATGATTTATTTTCCTTGTTTGCTAAGTTTCAGATGCTTCTTATATGTGGGAAATGCTGTGTAATTTCAAGTGCTTGCGCTGAGCAACTCTTACTCTTTACTTTGCCTGCGCAGCCGTCACGATGGCCGGGCGCAGCAGGCGGTCGGCAATCATGTAGCCCTTCTGCAGCACGGATACCACGGTGTTGGCTTCCTGCTCGGCAGGCACCACGGCCACGGCCTGGTGCTTGTTCGGGTCCAGCTTGTCGCCCTGGGCCGGCATGATTTCCAGCAGGCGGTTCTTTTCAAAGGCCGAATTGAGCTGTTTCAGCGTCATTTCCACGCCTTCCTTCAGCGATTCCAGGGTCGGCGCTTCCACTTTCAACGCCATTTCCAGGCTGTCCTTGACCGGCACCATGGCTTCGGCAAAGCTTTCAACGGCGAATTTGTGCGCTTTGGCCACGTCTTCCTGGGCGCGGCGGCGGATGTTTTCGCCGTCCGCCTTGGCGCGCATGAAGGCGTCGTGCATTTCAGCCAGGCGCGCTTCGGTGCTGGCCAGCTGTTCTTCCAGCGTAGGCGTGCCGGCTTCGGCGGGAGTCGATGGCTGCGCTGGCGCTGCTTCCGCCTCGGGATTAGGGACTGCTTGATTTTCCTGATCTTGCATCTGAAAGACTCCTACAAATCGTGTGTTAGACATTACTGGTTACGGCACGGGCAGCAAATGGGGCTATAACCTATCTTTTCAAGGGTTATTCGTGCGACGTTGCAATATGTGTAACAGCGCCGTTACAAACTGACTCACAAGAGAGATATTTTTCTGCACCGCAGCAGCTACTATGTAATGGAAGACGGCGCCGCCGCGCCGTCCCATCAACGCACAGCGTGGGGAGCGCATCATGAAGTTGCCACTCATCGCAGCGTCCATCGTGGCCTACATCGTTCTGGCCGTCGCCTGGATCTGCTACACCGAATTATTACAGTAGTTGCCGCCCGAAGAGCGGGTATTGTAACAGGCTGGCACTCACCACCGGCAAGTGCTGATTGTCACTCGGACAGCACCGGCCCGGCGACTGTCAGTTTTCCGCACCAAGCCTGAGGGCGGCTGCGCGCGCGGCTTCCCCGTCTTTCTTAAGAGCATCGCGCTGCGGCTGGGCCATCATGGTCGGCCACCCTATCATGTGCTGTTCGGCGATCTCGGCCATGGCGGCGATCCAGCCCGGTGCGGCGTTCAGGCAGGGGATGTAGTGGAATTCCTTGCCGCCGGCGGCCAGGAAGTCGTGCCGCACTTCCATCGCAATTTCTTCCAGGGTTTCCAGGCAGTCGCTGGTGAAGCCGGGGCAGATCACGTCCAGCCGGCGCACGCCGTCGCGCGCCAGCTGCTGCACGGTGGGCGCGGTGTAGGGCTGCAGCCACTCGGCCTTGCCGAACCGGGACTGGAAGGTGACCACGTACTGCTCGGGCGCGAGCTTGAGCCTGGTAGCCAGCAGGCGCGCCGTTTTCAGGCATTCGCAGTGGTAGGGGTCGCCCAGCAGCAAGGTGCGCTTGGGCACGCCATGGAAGCTCATCACCAGTTTCTCCGGGCGGCCGTGCGCGTCCCAGTGCGCCAGGATGGATTCCTGCAGCGCGTGGATATAGCCGTCGTGGTCGTGGTAGTTGCGCACGAAGCGCAGTTCGGGCACGTTGCGGATCTGCTTGTAGTGCGCGAACACGGCGTCGTAGATGGAGCCGGTGGTGGTGCCCGAGTATTGCGGATAGGCCGGCAGGATGGCCACGCGCTCGCAGCCGTCGGCCTTCAGGCGCGCCAGCACGTCCGGCAAGGACGGCGAACCGTAGCGCATGGCCATGGCCACGGTGACGTTGTCGTGGCCGCGCTCGCCCAGCGCGGCGCGCAGCAGCAGCGCCTGCTCCTGGGTGTGGACCTTGAGCGGCGAGCCTTCCCGGGTCCAGATCGACGCATATTTCTTGGCCGACTGGCCGGAGCGGAACGGCAGGATGACGAGGTTAAGGATGAACCACCAGACGGCGCGCGGAATTTCCACCACGCGCGGGTCGGACAGGAACTGCTTCAGGTAGCGCCGTACGGCCGGGCGCGTGGGCGCGTCCGGCGTGCCGAGGTTGACCAGCACCACGGCGCTGCCGCCGCTGCTGCCGTGGGTATGGGGTGGTTCTTTGAGGAAGGCCATGGATCGCAATGACGGGAGGATGACCCGACATTATAAAGCCAGCAACTCCCGGGCGTGCTTGCGCGTGGTGGCGGTGATTTCCAGGCCGCCCAGCATGCGCGCCACTTCCTCCACGCGCGCCTTGCTGTCGAGTATGTCGATGCGGGAGGCGGTCTTGCCGTTGTCCAGCGTGCCCTTGGCTACCTGGAAGTGCTGGCCGGCCTGGCTGGCCACCTGCGGCAAGTGGGTCACGCACAGCACCTGGCGCGCCTGGCCCAGCTTTTTCAGCAGCCGCCCCACCACTTCGGCCACGCCGCCGCCGATGCCGCTGTCCACTTCGTCGAAGATCAGCGTGGGCGTGGTGGTGGCGTTCGAGGTGATGACGGAAATGGCCAGCGCGATGCGCGCCAGCTCGCCGCCCGAGGCCACCTTGGCCAGCGAACGCGGCGCCACGCCGGCGTGGCCGGCCACCAGGAATTCCACCTGCTCCAGGCCGCGCGCGCCGGGCTCGCAGGGGTTCAGCGCGATGTCGAAGGAGCCGCCCGTCATGTTCAGTTCCTGCATCGCCTGCGTGACGGCCGTGGCCAGCGCCCTGGCGGCGGCCGCGCGCGTGGCCGACAGCTTGCGCGCCGCGTCCATATAAGCCGCCTTCAGTTTTTCCTCCTGCTGGCGCAGGCCGTCCAGGTCGCTGGCGTCGGCCAGCTGGCGCAGCTTGGCCGACAGCTGCGCGTGTTCTTCCGGCAGGTCGTCCGGCGCCACGCGGAACTTGCGCGACGCCGAGTGCAGCGCTTCCATGCGCGCGTCCACCTGGCGCAGGCGGTCCGGGTCCAGCTCCACGCGGTCCAGGTAATTGTTCAGCGCGTACACGGATTCCTGCAGCTGGATGCGGGCCGATTCGATCAGGTCCACGGTGGGCTGCAGTTCGGTGTCGATGGCGGCCAGCTTGCCCAGCTTCTGGCTCAGCGAACCGAGCTGCGAGACGATGGGATGGTCTTCCGCTTCGGAAATGGCGGCCAGCGCTTCCTGCGCACCTTCGAGCAGGCTGGCCGCGTGCGACAGGCGGCTGTGCTCGTTGGAGATGTCCTGCCATTCGCCGGGCTTGGCGGCCAGCTTGTCCAGCTCGCCCACCTGCCACTCCAGGCGCTCGCGCTCGTAGGCCAGGTTGGCGGCGTTGGTTTCGTATTCTTCCAGCTGCCGCGCCAGCGCGCGCCAGGCCTTGTGGGCGGCGGCCACCGCCTTCAGTTCCTCGGCCGCGCCGGCGTCCTTGACGGTGGACTGGCTGTCGAGCAGCTCGCGCTGCGCGTCGGCCTTGAGCAGCGACTGGTGGGCGTGCTGGCCGTGGATATCGACCAGCATGTCGCCCAGTTCGCGCAGCTGGGCGGCGGTGGCGGCCACGCCGTTGATGTAGGCCTTGGAGCGGCCCGCGTTGTCGATCACGCGGCGCAGCAGCGCGCCGCCCTCGTCGGCCGCGAACTCGTTGGCGGCCAGCCAGGCGGCGGCCTGCTCGGTCACGGCGAAATCGGCCGTGATGTCGGCCTTGGCCGCGCCTTCGCGCACCACGCTGGCGTCGCCGCGGCCGCCCAGCGCCAGCGTCAGCGCGTCGATCAGGATGGATTTGCCGGCCCCGGTTTCGCCGGTGAAGACTGTGAAGCCGGAGGAAAATTCAAGCTCGATGGTATCGACAATGACGAAGTCGCGGATGGACAGGGTACGAAGCATGGGCAAGAGAGGATGAAGGTTAGACCAGTTTCCCGTCGCCGGACGGGTATTCGTTCCAGTGCAGCTTTTCGCGCAGCGTGTTGTAGTAGCTCCAGCCTTCCGGATGCAGGAAGGTAATGGCGTGCGGCGAACGCTTGATGATGATGCGGTCCTGCGCCTGCAGGCTGGCGAAGGTCTGCATGTCGAAATTGACGGTGATGTCGCGCCCGCGCACGATCTCCACCTGGATCTCGCTCGAATCGGGCAGCACGATGGGCCGGTTCGACAGCGCGTGCGGCGCGATCGGCACCAGCACGATGCCGCCCAGCGTGGGATGCAGCAGCGGGCCGCCGGCCGACAGCGCGTAGGCGGTGGAGCCGGTGGGGGTGGAGATGATCAGGCCGTCCGAGCGCTGGTTGTACATGAAGTGCGTGTCCACGTCCACGCGCAGCTCGGCCATGCCGGCGCCGGCGCCGCGCGACACCACCACGTCGTTGACGGCCAGGCCGACATGGATTTCCTTGCCGTCGCGCCGCACGCTGCCTTCCAGCAGGGTGCGCCGCTCGGCCTGGTAGCTGCCGGCCAGCATTTGCGCCAGGATGGGCAGCATGCCTTCGAGCGGGATGTCGGTCATGAAGCCGAGCCGGCCCTGGTTGATGCCGATCAGCGGCACGTCGTAGGGGGCCAGCTGGCGCGCCAGGCCCAGCATGGTGCCGTCGCCGCCCATCACGATGGCGGCGCTGGCGTGCTTGCCGATTTCGTCGGGCGTCATGGCCGGGTAATCCTGCATGCCCAGGTGGGCCGCCGTTTCCGCCTCCAGCACGACGTGGTGGCCGCCTTCCTTCAGGAACGCCAGCAGGCTGCGGACCGGGGCTTCGATGCCCGCCGTGTTCTGTCGAACGACCAGGGCGATGGTGTGGAATAAGGCGTGCGTGGCGGGCATAGATCTCTCGGGCTGGATTGGGGGTAGCAACACTAGTCAGAGTAACCGATAATGCAGCCTTCTGCCATGCATCAACACGCACACAAATACTGTATATTCGAACAGTATAAATCGGCAGGCTGCAGAGTGCAAGCCAGGACTATAACGACGCAATCGACAAGGCAATCGACGACGCAACATCACCACAGGAGAACGGCATGGCAAAAGCATTGGGCGTGGGCGGGGTCTTCTTCAAATCGCGCAACCCGCAAGCGCTGATGGCCTGGTATCAGGCCCACCTGGGCTTCCCGGGCGAATCGACCGACTACGCTTCCTTCTTCCCCGGCGCCATGCCGGCCGGCGGCTGCACCGTGTTCAGCCCGTTCAAGGACACCACCGGCTACTTCGCGCCGTCCAAGCGCGAGTTCATGTTCAACCTGGTGGTGGACAAGCTGGACGAGGCGCTGGCGCAGGTGGTGGCCGGCGGCGCCGAACTGGTGGGCGATCCGCAGACCTTCGACTACGGCCGCTTCGGCTGGTTCATGGACCCGGACGGCAACAAGGTCGAGCTGTGGCAGCCGGCCGTGGCGCCGAGGCGCCGGCCGCCTAATGCGCGGTGGCCGCGCCGGCGCCCATGGCAAGGGCGATGGCCGCGGCCAGCGAAATGCAGTGCGCCAGCATCAGCGCCATCCAGCGCAGCGCGGTGGCGGTCTTGCTGCCGCCGTACACGCGGCGCATGGCCCACGGCAGATAGCCGGTCAGCCAGCACAGCAGCGCGAAGGTGAAGAACCCGTCCGGGCACAGCTTGATCGCCGCGAACATCACAAAGGCGAACGCGCTGGTATGCAGCGCGAACAGCAGATGCTCGCCGTAGCGCTTGCCTGATCCCAGGTACAGCACCTTCAGGTACAGCGCGAACAGCGGCATCAGCGCGAACATGGCGTATGGCCCGTAGTGGAAGAAGCCGTCCGACAGCGCCTTGCCCTTGCTCTCGACCGGCAGTTGCTGGAAGTGCTCCACGGCGGCGGCGAAGCGCGGCGACTTCCTGCGCACCGTCTCGTCCAGCATCACCTCCATGCCGTCCTTGTCCTTGACCACGCCGTTGGCCATGATTTCCCGTTGTATGCCCTTGGCCTCCTCCTTCACCTGCTCCGCCACCTCGGCCGCGGGCCTGGCCGTGTCCTTGCCCAGGTTGATGACTTCGGTATTGGTGAACTTGAGCAGCGCGAAGAACAGGATGCTCAGCGTCAGGTACAGCCGCAGCGGCTCCACGTAGCGCTTGCGGCGCCCGGCCAGGTATTCCAGCGTGAGCGCGCCCGGCCGGAACAGCAGGCGCGTAAACGTTCCCCACAGCCGCCCTTCGAGCGCCACATAGTGGCCGATGAACTCGTGCGCAAACTCCATGAAGCTGGGCGCGTGGGTGCGCGTTTCCTGCCCGCAGTTGTGGCAGTAATTGCCGCTGACGGCGGCGTTGCAGTTCAGGCAGTGGGCGGGACCATCATGCTGCGGGTGGGCGAGTTCGGGCTTCACGGGCGGTTCTCTCATGGGCGGACGGAGCAAGCAGGAATGTTACCCGAGTTCATGCAAAAGATGCACTATTTCAATAAAGTTCAATTGCGCGACTGCGCACGGTACGCGGCGCTAAGATGATTCCTCGATGCAGACAAATGAGGCAGATCATGGTTACCGAAGCCAAAGACCGCCAGGTCAACACCGATGCGCCGGCGCGCAGCGACGACGGCAAGCGCCTGCCGCACGAACGCGACGAATCGCCGGAAGGCCATCCGCCCAAGGAACGCAGCGTGATCCGGCAGGCCGCCAGCGACCTGGAACAGGGCCTGGTGGACACCGACCTGCACGGCACGCGCGGCGTGGAAAAAGTGCAGCCGCGCGCGCCCGGCACGGCGCAGCCCCAGCCCGGCAGCAAGCGCGATTAAGCCGTCCTTTAACCACAGAACAGGAAACCAGCACATGAGTTCGCAAACCGCCACGATCCGTCCCGCCCTTGCCATGACTGCCTTCGCGGTCGCGGCGCTGGTCGTCATGGCCAGCGCCGCGGACGCGCAGACTTATCCGCCCGGCTTCGGCCCGCAACCCGTGCTGCCCGAGCCCGAGCGTTCGCTCGTGCCCACGGTAAACGTGGCGCCGGTGGAGCGCTGGCAGGCCAACGGCGCGCCGGTGGCGGCGGCCGGTTTCACGGTGCGCGCCTATGCCCGCGACCTGGACCATCCGCGCTGGGTGCACGTGCTGCCGAACGGCGACGTGCTGGTGGTGGAAACCAACGCCCCACCCAAGCCCGAGGACAGCAAGGGCATCAAGGGCGCCATCATGAAGTCGCAGATGAAGAAGGCGGGCGCGGTGACGCCCTCGGCCAACCGCATCACGCTGTTGCGCGACATCGACGCCAACGGCGTGGCGAAAACCCGCAAGGTGTTTCTGAAGAATCTGAACTCGCCGTTCGGCGTGGCGCTGATCGGCAAGGAACTGTACGTGGCCAACACGGACGCGGTGGTGAAGTTCCCCTACCAGGAGGGACAAACGGAAATCACGGCCGCGCCGGTGAAGGTGATGGACTTGCCGGGCGGGCCGCTGAACCACCACTGGACCAAGAACATCATCGCCAGCCCGGACGGCAAATACCTGTACGCCACCGTGGGCTCGAACAGCAACGTGGCCGAGAACGGCATGGACAAGGAGGAAGGCCGCGCCGCCATCTGGCAGCTGGACCTGGCCACCAATAAATCGAAACTGTTCGCCACCGGCCTGCGCAACCCGAACGGCATGGCCTGGCAGCCGCAGTCGAAGGCGCTGTGGACCGTGGTGAACGAACGCGACGAACTGGGCAACGACCTGGTGCCCGACTACCTGACTTCGGTGAAGGAAGGCGCGTTCTACGGCTGGCCCTACAGCTACTACGGCCAGCACGTGGATGCGCGCGTGAAACCGCCCAAGCCGGAGCTGGTGGCCAAGGCCATCGCGCCGGACTACGCGCTGGGCGGCCACACCGCCTCGCTGGGCCTGGCGTTCTATGAAGGCAAGCTGTTCCCGGAACGCTACCAGAACGGCGCCTTCATCGGCCAGCACGGTTCGTGGAACCGCAAGCCGCACAGCGGCTACAAGGTGGTGTTCGTGCCGTTTGCCAACGGCCAGCCATCCGGCCCGCCGCAGGATTTCCTGGCAGGCTTTCTCACGCGGGACGGCAAAGCGCAAGGCCGTCCTGTCGGCGTGGCAGTAGACAAGAGCGGCGCGCTGCTGGTGGCCGACGATGTCGGCAACATCATCTGGCGCGTAACGCCCAAACAAGGGAACTGAAAGAGCGCGCGCAACGGGCAACCTTCAGCCGGTTTTGCCCGGCCGGCCTTACTCGATTGGAGACGACAATGAGCTATCTGGACCGAGACACTTTTGGCATTTACCGCGACACCGACAGCGGCCCCGGCCCGCGCCTGATGGGGGCCGACACGTTGATGGGTGAAGATGTGTACAACCGCATGGACGAGGACCTGGGCGACATCAAGGAAATCATGCTCGACATGCAAACCGGGCAAGTCGCGTACGCGGTGCTGTCCTTCGGCGGCATCCTGGGCATGGGCAACAAGCTGTTCGCCGTGCCGTTCCAGGCGCTGGAGCTGGACACCGTGAACAAGCGCTTCATCCTGGACGTGAGCAAGGAGCGCCTGGAAAACGCCCCCGGCTTCGACAAGGACAACTGGCCCGACATGGCCAGCGCCGAGTTCAGCAACACCATCCACAGCTACTACGGCACCACGCCCGGCGCCGGCTACCGCACCTCCAGCGGCAGCGTGATGGGTTCGAGCACCAGCACCCTGCAAAGCGACCTGGGCGGCGGCTACAACCCGAGCAACCCGGGCAACCGTTAAGCGGCCCCTGCACAATCGCGGCAAAGCGCATAGAATCCTGCTTTTACACGAGGATTTCTATGCGCATACTGCACACCATGCTGCGGGTCGGCGACCTGCAACGTTCCATCGATTTCTACACCAAGGTGCTGGGCATGAAGCTGCTGCGCACCAGCGACAATCCCGAGTACAAATACACGCTCGCGTTCGTCGGCTACGGTTCCAATCCCGACCACGCGGAGCTGGAGCTGACCTATAACTACGGCGTCACCGAATACGAGCAGGGCACGGCCTACGGCCACCTGGCCATCTCGGCCGACGACATCCACGCCGCCTGCGCCGCCGTGAAGGCCAACGGCGGCAACGTCACGCGCGAACCCGGCCCGGTCAAGGGCGGCAGCACCGTGATCGCCTTCGTCACCGATCCGGACGGCTACAAGATCGAACTGATCGAACGCCAGTTCGACGGCCAGGGCGGCGGACTGCGCTAAGGCTGGCGGCTTGCGGCGCCACCGGGAACCGTAGGGCGGGTTAGCACCGCAGGTGCGTAACCCGCCAACGCGGCATCACTTCACCAGCAATTCGTTGATCGGCACCAGGTCCGCTTCCTTCAGCGTGCCGGCCGCCGACTTCAGGCGCAGGCCGTTCATGATGGTGTCGTAGCGGGCGCGCGAGAGGTCGCGCTGGGTGGAGTACAGCTGGCGCTGCGCGTTGAGCACGTCGATGTTGATGCGCACGCCCACCTGGTAGCCCAGCTTGTTCGAATCGAGCGCCGACTTGCTCGACACTTCGGCCGCTTCCAGCGCGCGCACCTGCGCCAGGCCGCTGTTCATGCCCAGGAAGGCCGTGCGCGCGTTCTGCGCGGCGGCGCGGCGCGTCGCCTCCAGGTCGTTGCGCGCCTTGTCTTCCAGCGCGATCGATTCGCGCACCTTGCTGGTCACGGCGAAGCCGTTAAACAGCGGCACGTTCCACTGCACGCCCACCGAGTTGGCCTTGGTGATGCCGGACGCGGTGACGCTGTCGCGGCCCTTGCTGGCCACCAGGTCCAGCGTCGGCAAGTGGCCGGCGCGGTTGCGGGAAATATCGCGCTTGGCGATTTCCAGGTTCAGCTGGGCGCCCACCACGGAATAGTTCTGCTGCTCGGCCGAGGCGATCCACGGCTCGATGGCGGCCGGCTGCGGCGCGCCGATGGTCACGCCCTGACGCAGCGTGGACAGCGAGGCCGGCGTGGTGCCGATGATCTGCTGCAGCGCGTTGCGCTTCACTTCCAGGTCGTTGATGGCGGCGAATTCCTGCGCCACCACCAGGTCGTAAGCCGCTTGCGCTTCATGCGTGTCGGTGATGGTCTGGGTGCCGACCTCGAAGTTGCGCTTGGCCGAGGCCAGCTGCTCGGTGGTGGCCGACTTCTGCGCCTGGATCGACGACAGGTTGTCCTGCGCGGTCAGCACGTCGAAATAGGCTTGCGCCACGCGGGTGATCAGGTCTTGCTGGGCCTGGGCGAACACGGCTTCCGTGCTGGCCTGGCTCAGCTTGCTCTGCTGGTAGGTCTCCCAGCGGTCCCAGCGGAACAGCGGCTGCGACAGGCTCAGCGCCCACTGGTTGCGCGAATTGTCGCGCGGGCCGCTGGCCGAAAAGATGTTGTCGGACTTGTCCTCGAAGTCGCCGGTGATCTTGGTGCTGGAACCACCCAGGCCGATGACCGGCAGCAAGCCGGAACGCCCTTGCGTCGTCCTTTCCTGACCCGCAGCAAGTGCAGCGCGCGCGCTGGCATAGGTGGCGTCGTTGGCGAGCGCCTGCTGGTACACTTGGATGAGGTCGGCCGCCTGTGCGTTTATGGTCAACAGCGCGCTGCTGATCAGCAAGGCGATTAAGGGTTTCTGCATTGCGTTCTCCGTGGAATCAATAACAATTAGTATTTTGGCATGTTGCTGTCGACCTGAACAGCCCAGGCATGGATGCCGCCCGTCAAATTCGTGATCTTGCCGAAACCGTTGCGCTCCAGGAAGGCCGCCACCTGCATGCTGCGCGCGCCGTGGTGGCAAATGCAGACGATGGCGGCGTCCTCATCGAGGTCGTCGATGCGGGCCGGGATGGAGTTCATCGGCATCAGCGTGGACCCGGCAATGTGGCAGGTCTCGTATTCCCAGTTCTCGCGCACGTCCAGCAGAAACGGGCTGGGGCGCGCTTCGTCGGCCAGCCAGTCGGCCAGTTCCAGCGCAGTGATGTGTTGCATGCGACGCTCCCGTTCCGCTCAGAACGTGAACTGCGACGGCTTGGCGGCCAGCTGCAGCGGCTTGACGTCGGTTTCAAACAGTTTTTTCTGTTCGTAGCCGTCCGAGGTGCGGGTGACCAGCACGCCCGACATGACCGGCGCTTCGCCTATCATGGCGAAAATGCGGCCGCCCACCTTCACTTGCGCCAGGAATTGTTCCGGCAGCTTGGGCACCGCGCCGGACAGCACGATGACGTCGAACGGGGCGCCGTTGGCCCAGCCCTGCGAGCCGTCGCCCAGTTCCACGGTGACATTGGTGACGCCGGCGGCGGCCAGGTTCTGCTCGGCACGCGCCTTTTGTTCCGGCGAGATCTCGACGGTGGTCACGTGGCGGCCGCGGTGCGCCAGCAGGGCGGCCATGTAGCCGCTGCCGGTGCCGATTTCCAGCACGTTTTCATGTTTTTTCAGTTGCACGTCCTGCAGGATGCGCGCTTCCAGCTTGGGCGTCAGCATGGTGTAGCCGTTGCCCAGCGGGATTTCGGTGTCGGCAAAGGCCAGGCTCTTGTGGCTGGCCGGGACGAAGTTCTCGCGCTTGACCACGTTCAGCACCTCCAGCACGTCCACATCCAGGACGTCCCATGGACGGATTTGCTGTTCGATCATGTTGAAGCGGGCTTGTTCGATATTCATCTTTAAACTCGGTGAAGGATTAAATAATCCGTCATTTTATCGTTGAACTGGTCAGGACGGCATATTAACGATATCGGCGACGGACAGCGGGAAATTGCGACAGTCTGCAGATTCGGGGGGCTGAACGCGCAAAAACGGCCCCGGACTGCTCATTTGCGCGGCAGGGCGGCATCCGGAGCCAGGCCGCGCAGGGCCAGGTCGAGGAAGGCGGCCATGTACTGGTCCGGGTCGATGCTGCTGCCGCCGCCGCAGGGCAGGAAGGCGTTATTCCACATCATCAGCATCAGCACCGGGGCGCTCAGCACCGGCATCATCACCTGCGGGTCGTGCGGGCGGAACTCGCCGCGCGCCAGGCCGCGCTCGAGCACGCGCACCAGCAGCGCATTGCCGCGCGCCACCACCTCGTCTTCATAGAAGCGCACCAGTTCCGGGAAATTGCCGGACTCGGCCATCATCAGCTTGGTGATGCCGGCCAGCTTGGTGGCGCCCACCTGGCCCCACCAGCGCAGCAGCATTTCCTTGAGCAGTGCGGCGCTGGGCGCGTCGGAGGCGGCCAGGTCCAGCTCGGCCTGCCCGATCGCCTGGCCGATGGTGGCGCGCACCACGGCCTTGAACAGTTCCTCCTTGTTTTCGAAATACAGGTACAGCGTGCCCTTGGAGACGCCGGCGCGGCGCGCCACGTCCTCCAGCCGGGTGGCGGCGAAGCCGCGCTCGACGAACAGCTCCAGCGCCGCCTCCAGCAATTCCTGCGGCCGCGCGTCCTTGCGCCGTTCCCAGCGCGGTTTGGTATCAGTGGGAGCTTGCATGAGGATAGTGATGTGTTGCCATCTTACTTACTTTTGAGTCATTTATATTAGTCGTCAGACAAGCGACCGTCAAGCGGACTGCACCCAACAAGAAATACATTTGCTCAAATCTATCTACTATAATGGCAACTTTCATCTCTGCGCCCACCCATGCACCAGCGGCACGATATCTCCAGCGCCTTCCGGCGCGAGTTTGCGACGCCCCGCCTGTGGTGGAGCAGGGCCGTCGTGCTGGGGGCCGCCGCCATCGCCGGCTTGACCGTGGTGGGGTTCACCTGGCTGGCCGAAGCGGCGCTGGCGCTGTTCCTGCAAGGCAGCGCCTACGCATGGTGGCTGCCGCTGCTGTGGACGCCGGCCTGCGCCGCCCTCATCGTCTGGCTCACGCGGCGCTACGCGCCCGGCGCGGCCGGCTCCGGCATCCCGCAAGTCATGGCCAGCCTGGACGGGCAAGTCCCGCCCGCGCAACAGGGCCTGTTCGTCTCGCTGCGCCTGAGCGCGGCCAAGATCGCCCTCACTGCGGGCGGCTTGCTGGGCGGCCTGTCGCTGGGCCGGGAAGGGCCGTCGGTGCAGATTGCCGCCGGGGTGATGCTGGCGGCGCAAGCGCTGCTGCCGCGCCGCGCGCTGGTGTCGGCGCACGCGCTGCTGGTGGCCGGCGGCGCGGCCGGCATCGCCGCCGCCTTCAATACGCCGCTGGCCGGCGTCATGTTCGCGATTGAAGAACTGTCGCGCGCGCCGGAGCAGCGCAACAGCGGGCTGATCGTGGCGGGCATCGTGCTGGCCGGCCTGATCGCCGTGTCGGTGTACGGCAACGCCACCCACTTCGGCGTGGTGCACCCCGGCCCGATCGGCTGGGCGCTGCTGGGGCCGGGATTGCTGACCGCGCTGGCGGCCGGGCTGGCGGGGGGGCTGTTCGCGCGCCTGCTGCTGGCCAGCCTGGGCGGCGCATCGGCAGACCACGCGAGCCGCTGGCGCGCACGCCGCCCGGTGCTGTTCGCCGCCTGCTGCGGCCTGGCGGTGGCGCTGATCGGCCTGCTCAGCCAAGGCGCCACCTTTGGCAGCGGCAACGAGGCCACCCGGGCCATGCTGGACGGTACGGGCGTGCCGCCGGCCGGCTTCACGCTGCACAAATTCGTGGCCACCTGGCTGACCGTGTGGAGCGGCGCGCCGGCCGGCATTTTTCGCCCCGTCCCTGTCCATCGGCGCCGCGCTGGGGCGCGACATCGCCCTGCTGACCGCCTACCCCTACGCGCCGGCGCTCATCGCGCTGGGCATGGTCGGCTTCCTGGCCGCCGCCACGCAAGCGCCGCTGACCGCCTTCATCATTGTCATGGAGATGGTGGACGGCCACGCCATGGTGCTCAGCCTGATGGCCTGCGCCGTCATCGCCAGCACGGTCTCGCGCGTGCTCAGCCCGCCCCTGTATGGTGCGCTGGCGCAGCTGCAGCTGCGCCGTCTGCCGGCCGCGCCGCCATGATTCCCGACGACATCCGGCGCTTTATCGTCCAGTACGTTCCCTCGGTCCCCTTCCTGGAAGCGCTGCTGCTGTTGCGCGACGGCGCACAGCGCGACTGGGACAGCACGGAACTGGCGGCGCGCCTGTACCTGGGGGCGCCCGCCGCCGCCATCCTGCTCGAACAGCTGAGCCGCATCGGCCTGCTGGCGCGCGACGCCGCCACACCGCCACGCTACCGCTACGCCCCGCGCACGGCGCAGCTGGGCGCCATGGCGGACCGGCTGGCCGCCGTGTATGCGCAGAACCTGGTTGAAGTCAGCACCCTGATCCACGCCGGATCGAACCGCAAGGCGCGCCTGTTCGCCGACGCATTCGTGCTGCGCAAAACGCACAAGGAGGATCACTGAATGGCCGCTGTCATCTATCTGCTGTGCGCCGCGACGGCGCTGGCCTGCTCCTGGCTGCTGCTGCGCAGCTACCGCGCCACCCGGCACCGCCTGCTGCTGTGGAGCGGCTTGTGCTTTGCCGGCATGTTCCTGAACAATTTGCTGCTGGTGCTGGACCGGTTGGTCCTGCCCGACGAGGATTTGTCGACCTGGCGCCTGGGGGCGGCCCTGCTGGCCCTGATGCCCCTGCTGTACGGCCTGATATGGGAGGACGAATGATGGTCAACGCCCTGCTCAGCGGCGCGATCGTGCTGGCGGCGCTGGTGGCCGCCCTGTTCTTCCTGCGCTTCTGGCGCCAGACGCGCGACCGCTTCTTCCTGTACTTCGCGGTGGCGTTCGTGCTGGAGGCGCTGCACCGGCTGCTGTGGGCGCTGGCCCCGCAAAGCGAGGCCGACGCGCCGCAATACTATCTGATCCGGCTGGCCTCCTACGGGCTGATCCTGCTGGCCATCATCGGCAAGAACCGCGCGCCGCCGCGGTAAGCGCCGCGGCCCGCGTCACAGCTCGGCCAGCGGCGTCTGCGCCCCCTGGTCGCCGGTCTCGAGCAGCCCGATCAACACGTGCAGATCCTCCTCCAGCCGCGCCAGCACGGCGGGGTCCAGCTCGCCGAGCGCAGTGGGCAGCACGCCACGGAAAGGCGGCGGCGCCCGGTCCAGCAAGGCCAGGCCGGCGTCGGACACGGTCAGCGCCACGGCCCGCCTGTCGTCCTGGCGCCGCGCCTGCACGATCAGGCCGCGCTCCAGCAGCGCGCGCACCAGGTTGCTCGCGGTGGACTGGTGGATATCCAGCGCCGCCGCCAGGTCGCCCAAGCCCAGCCCGGGCGAGCCGCCGATCTCGCTCAGCGCCCACAGCTGCGCGCCGCCGATGCCGGCGGCACGTTCGACGGCGCGGAAATGCCCGCGCACGGCGTTGAACAGAACGCGGAACTGGCGCAACACGCGGGCCGGCGCCACGGGATCGGCCGCGGGCGCCGCATTCTGGCAGGGAGCGGTGGTAGACATGCGCGCATCATAGCGGAAAACGGTGACCGTGACGCGCTGCGCCCGGCGTCAGCGCGCCGGCAGGCCTCGGATGTCCTCGGCCAGCAGCTGCGTGTGCGCAGGGTGGCGCAGCCGTCGATGGTCAACCGCTAGCGGACGGCAAGCAGCTCTTGCATATAAGGAACCTCAGCGAAAAAGCATAAGGGGGACGCGCCGCACTGGCATAAAATGGCCCCATGGACCTCACCGACCTCTTGCGCCGCAGCCTGCCGGCGCCGCCGCTGATGACGCTGCTGGCGGCGCTTCCGCTGCACGCCGCCCCGCCGCTGCGCTTCCTGGTGGTCGATGGCCACGGCATGCCGCTGGCGCAGGCCCGCGCCGCCAGCGGCGGACAGCGCGGGGCCGCGCTGGGGCCGGGCATCATCAAGGAATGGCAGGATGCGCTGGCGGCGGAGCTGGGGCGCACGCCGGTCAGCCTGGTCTTGCCGCGCAAGCGGCAGGACCAGGCCGTGGCCCGGCGCCAGGTGGATTTGCGCTGCTTCGTCAGCCCGGAGTGGCTGAGCGCCGACGCGGCCGCCGATTACGACTGGCCGCCACCGTTCATGGACGTGGAGGAACGCGTCGTCGGCAACGCCGGCGCGGCCCCGGTGCACACCATGGCCGACCTGGACGGCAAGCGCATCGGCACCGTGCACGGCTACCAGTACCGCAAGCTCGCGCCGCTGTCCGACGCCGGCCGCGCGCGGCGCGACGATGCGCCGTCCGGGGCGGCGCTGCTGGCCAAGCAGCTGGCCGGTCGCACCGACGTCTCCGTCATGCGCACGCTCGATTTCCACTACCTGCAGCGGCGCGACCCGCGCCTGGCCAGACTGGCGCTGGCCCCGCTGGTGATAAGCCGCTTCTCGCTGTACTGCGCGCGCACCAGATACAGCAGCGTGACGCTGGACCAGCTGCAGCTGGCGCAGCAACGGCTGCTGCAAGCGGGGATACCGGATAAAATACTGCAATCCTATCGCTAGCGTCCAGCCGCATGCCCACACCAGCGCCCGCCCCCGCGCAAGACTCCGCCCCCGCCGCCGTGCCCTTCGGCGAGGCGTTCCGCTTCTGGCTCAAGCTGGGCTTCATCAGCTTCGGCGGCCCGGCAGGGCAGATCGCCATCATGCACCAGGAGCTGGTCGAGCGGCGCCGCTGGATTTCCGAGCGGCGCTTCCTGCATGCGCTGAACTACTGCATGCTGCTGCCCGGCCCCGAGGCGCAGCAGTTGGCCACCTATATCGGCTGGCTGATGCACCGCACCCGGGGCGGCGTGGCGGCCGGCGCGCTGTTCGTGCTGCCCTCGCTGCTGATGCTCACCGGCCTGTCCTGGGTCTACGCCGCCTATGGCGACGTGCCGCTGGTGGCGGGCCTGTTCTACGGCATCAAGCCCGCCGTGGCGGCCATCGTGCTGCAGGCGGCGCACCGCATCGGCGGGCGGGCGCTGAAAAATGGCTGGCTGTGGGGCATCGCGGCCGCCGCCTTCGCCGCCATCTTCCTCGGCGGCGTGCCCTTCCCCGCCATCGTGCTGGCCGCCGCGCTGGCGGGCTACGCGGGCGGGCGCTACATGCCGGACAAGTTCCAGCTTGGCGGCGGCCACGGCGCGGCGCAGCAGTCCTTCGGCGCGGCGCTGATCGACGACCACACGCCCACGCCGGCGCATGCGCGCTTCAGCTGGCGCAAGCTGGCCGGCATCGCCGCCGCCGGCGCCGCGCTGTGGGCCGTGCCGATGGCCGCGCTCACCGCCGTCTTCGGCTGGCAGCACACCTTCACGCAAATGAGCTGGTTCTTCACCAAGGCGGCCCTGCTCACCTTCGGCGGCGCCTACGCGGTGCTGCCCTACGTCTACCAGGGCGCGGTGGACCACTACGGCTGGCTCAGCGCCACGCAGATGATGGACGGCCTGGCGCTGGGCGAAACCACGCCCGGCCCGCTGATCATGGTGGTGGCCTTCGTCGCCTTCGTGGGCGGCTACGCCAAGGCCGCGCTGGGGCCGGACGCGCTGTTCCTGGCCGGCGCGGCGGCGGCCGCGCTGGTGACCTGGTTCACCTTCCTGCCGTCCTTCCTGTTCATCCTGGCCGGCGGCCCGCTGGTGGAGTCCACGCACGGCGACCTGAAGTTCACCGCGCCGCTGACTGCCATCACGGCCGCCGTGGTGGGCGTGATTGCGAACCTGGCGCTGTTCTTCGGCTACCACGTGCTGTGGCCGCAGGGCTACGCCGGCCGTTTCGACTGGGTCTCCGCGCTCATCGCGCTGGGCGCGGCCGTGGCGCTGCTGCGCTACAAGGCCAACGTCATGCACGTGATCGGCGTGTGCGCGCTGGCCGGATTGGGGCTGCGCCTGATTTTTTGAATCCGATCCGCCCTGCCCTGCGTATATCCGTCTACAGCACGTGCTGTACACGCATACGAAAGGGGAATGAGCATGGGAACTATCAAGCAGTACCGGCTGCGGGCCGCGATGGCCGCCAGCCTGCTGGCGGCCGCCCTGGCGCCGCACGCGTTCGCATCCAGCCACCGGGAAGCGCCCTTCATCACCAGGCAGCCCAAGGTGGACGCCACCGACTTCTACATGTTCCGCAGCTATGAGCCGGGACGCGAGAAATTCGTCACCCTGATCGCCAACTACGTGCCGCTGCAGGACGCCTACGGCGGCCCGAATTACTTCGCCATGGACCCGGACGCGCTGTACGAGATCCACATCGACAACAACGGCGACGCCA
Source organism: Pseudoduganella sp. UC29_71 (assembly GCF_042693265.1). NCBI lineage: Bacteria > Pseudomonadati > Pseudomonadota > Betaproteobacteria > Burkholderiales > Oxalobacteraceae > Pseudoduganella > Pseudoduganella sp. UC29_71. The sequence goes on from NZ_CP170549.1 coordinate 5,418,507, forward strand.
GGGAAGACATCAGCTTCCAGTTTCGTTTCAGCAACACCAACAAGGACACGCAGCTCACCGTGGGCGGCAAGAAGATGTCGATCCCGCTGGTGATCAACGGCGGCGCCGTCAACGATGTGAATCCGGCCGGGCTGAACGTGCGCGAAACCTACAGCGTCACCGTGGTGCGCGGCGACCGGCGCGCCGGCGCGCGCACGGCGGTGACCAACGCGGCCGGCGGCGGAACCACCTTCGACAAGCCGGTGGACAATATCGGCAACAAGACCATACCGGACTACGCCGCCTACGCCGCCAAGCATGTGTACGCGGTAAACATTCCCGGCTGCGCCACGCCGGCGCGCATGTTCGTCGGCCAGCGCAAGGACCCGTTCGTGGTCAACCTGGGCGAGACCTTCGACCTGATCAACATCAAAGCGCCGGCCGTGGAGTTCCTGGCCAACGCCGAAAAGAACGCCAGGGATGACCTGGCGTTCAAGAACGTCACGGCGATCGAGCTGGAAGTGGCGGCCGACTGCCTGACGGCCGGCGCCGCCGGCGACCCGGTGATCGGCGGCTGGACCACGGCCAGCCTGCGCCAGGGCCGCGTGCTGAACGCCTATCCCGGCAGCGCGGTGGGCGCCTCGCGCGAAGGCGGGGCGTGGACGCAGGTGTCGCGCCTGGGCGCGCCACTGGTGAACGAGGTGGTGATCGGCCTGAAGGACAAGGACCGCTTCAACCACAGCAAACCGTCCGGCGACGGCCAGTTTGCCGACTACGTGACCAACCCCACGCTGCCGGCGCTGGTGGAAATCCTGTACGGCAGCGCGGGCGCCAAGGCCCCCACCAACTTCCCGCGCAATGACCTGGTGGCGGCCTTCCTCACCGGAGTGAAGGGGCTGAACCAGCCCGCCAATGTCGTCGCGTCCGAGATGCTGCGCCTGAACACGTCGATCGCGCCCACCGCCAGCGGCGCGCAAAAGCGCCTGGGCGTCATCGACGGCGACAACGCGGGCTTCCCCAACGGCCGCCGTCCGGGCGACGACGTGGTCGATATCGCGCTGCGCGTCATGATGGGCAAGCTGTGCACGCTGAACCTGGGCTGCGCGCCGGCCGACGCGCCGGCCGGCGCGCTGCGCTTCACCGACGGCGCCTACCTGGACGAGACCTTCATCGCCGCCAGCTTCCCTTACCTGAAGACGCCGCTGCCCGGCTCTCCACAGAAGTAAGGAGGACGCCATGAAAACTCGCACATCTCTCGCCTTCCTGGCGATGGCGCTGGCCATGGCCATGCTGCTGGGCGCCTGCGGCGGCGGCGGTTCGGGCGGCGGCTCGGCCACGCCGCCCGTCGTCACCCCGCCGCCGGTCACCATGGCGGACGCGTTCTACTCGGCGGTGCTGTCCCTGGTCGGCAGCAGCCCCGAGGACAAGGAGCCGGTGGCGGTGGAGGGCATCGCGCCCACGGCGCCGGACAACACCGAGCCGGAATCCTGACCGCAGCCGCCCCGCGCCGCAGCCCGGCGCGGGGCTTTCTTCTGGATGGCACAACCATGAACAGCAAGCACCGCATCGTCTTTTCCTTGCGCGCGCTGGCGGCGGCCTGCGCCACCGTCCTCGCGCTGACGGCCGCCCCGGCACCGGCGGCGCCCTACCTGCCCCGCGCGGGCGCGGAAGTGCTCGAGACCCTGCCGCGCCGCACCGATCCCGTACAGCAGGAGCTGCGAGGCATGCGCCGCCAACTGGCCGCCGCGCCGCAGGACGTGCAGCTGGCCACGGCGCTGGCGCAGCGCTATATCGGCATCGGCCGCAGCGAGGCCGACCCGCGCTACTTCGGCTACGCGCAGGCCGCGCTGGCGCCATGGTGGAACCAGGCCGCGCCGCCGCCCGCCGTGCGCCTGCTGCGCGCCACGCTGCTGCAGGGCACGCACCGCTTCCCGGCGGCCATGGCGGACCTGGACGCCGTGACGGCAGCCGATCCGGCCAACGCGCAAGCCTGGCTCACGCGCGCCACCGTGCAGACGGTGCTGGGCCAGTACGGCCCGGCCACGGCCAGCTGCGCGCGCCTGTCCGCGCTGGCGGGCGAACTGGCCAGCATCACTTGCCTGACCAATGTGTCCGGCCTGACGGGGCGGCTGCTCAAGAGCGACATGCTGCTGGCCGCCACGCTGGCGCGCAGCGCAGGCGCAGAACCGGCCTTGCAGGCGTGGACGCTGACGCAGCTGGCCGAGATGGCCACGCGGCGCGGCGACGCGCGCCTGGCCGAGGCACGCTACCAGGCCGCGCTCAGGCTGGCCCCGCGCGACAGCTATCTGCTGGGCGCGTACGCCGACTTCCTGCTCGACAGCCGGCGCCCCGCCGAGGCGGCCGCGCTGCTGAAGGATCAGCGCCGCGTGGACGGCCTGCTGCTGCGCTACGCGCTGGCGCTCAAGCAGCAGGACGGGCGATCAACGGGACCGGGGTACGGTCCCGACGCCACCGGCGCCACCAGCGCCGCCAGTGCCGCCACCACGGCCACCACCGCCAGCACCGCCGCACTGGCCGAAGCCGTGCGCGAGCTGCAGGCGCGCTTCGACGCGGCCGCGCTGCGCGGCGACAGCATCCATCAGCGCGAACAGGCCCGCTACGAGCTGCACCTGCGCGGTAACGCCAAGGCCGCGCTGGCGCTGGCGCAGCAGAACTGGGGCGTGCAGAAAGAGCCGGCAGACCTGCGCATCCTGCTCGAAGCGGCGCAGCAGGCCGGCGACCGCGCCGCCGCCGCCGCTGCGCTGGCCTGGCTGGCGCAGACCGGGCTGGAGGACGCCGCCATCCGGCCGCTTGCCGCGCTGGCCCAGCGAGGCCAGCCATGATGCGCCGCCTGCTGCTGGCCTGCCTGCTGCTGTGCTGCGCCGCCGGCCCCGCCTCCGCCCACAAGCCGAGCGACAGCTACCTCACGCTGCGCACCGACGGCCAGCGCATCGACGGCCAGTGGGACATCGCCCTGCGCGACCTGGACTACGCCCTGGGCCTGGACGACAACGGCGACGGCCAGCTCGCCTGGGACGAGGTGCGCGCGCACCATGCCCGGATCGCCGCCTACGCGCTGTCGCGCCTGTCGCTGGCCGCAGACGGCGCCGCGCGCGGTCCCTGCCGCCTCAGCGCAGGCGAGCAGCTGATCGACCGCCACACCGACGGCGCCTACACCGTGCTGCGCTTCCGCGCCGACTGCCCCGGCGTGCCGGCTGCGCTGCGCATCGGCTACCGCCTGTTTGCCGATGTCGATCCGCAGCACAAAGGCCTGCTGCACCTGGAGCACGCCGGCATGGCCGCCACCAGCGCCATCTTCGGCGCGGACCGGCCGGACCAGCTGCTGCAGCTGGCCGGCCCTTCCCGCCTGACCCAGTTCACGGCCTACCTGCGGCACGGCGTCTGGCACATCTGGATAGGCTACGACCACATCCTGTTCCTGCTGTCGCTGCTGCTGCCCGCCGTGCTGGTATGGCGCGAACACGCCTGGCGCGCCGCGCCCGGCTTGCGCGCCGCCGCCGTCGACGTGCTCAAGACCGTCAGCGCCTTCACGCTGGCGCATTCCGTCACCCTCAGCCTGGCGGCGCTCGGCCTGGTCTCGCTGCCGTCGCGTCTCGTGGAATCGGCCATTGCCGCCTCCGTCATCGCCGCCGCGCTGAACAACATCGCGCCCATGGTGCAGGCGCGGCGCTGGGTGGGCGCCTTCCTGTTCGGCCTGATCCACGGCTTCGGCTTTGCCGGCGTGCTGGCCGACCTCGGCCTGCCGCAAGGCTCGCTGCTGCTTGCGCTGGTGGGTTTCAATGCGGGCGTGGAGCTGGGCCAGCTGGCCATCGTGGCCGCCTTCCTGCCGCTGGCCTTCCTGCTGCGCGCCACCTGGTTCTACCGCCGGCTGGTGCTCACCGGCGGCTCCGCCATGATCGTGCTGGCCGCCAGCATGTGGTTCGGCGAACGCGCCTTCGCGGCCGAAGCGCCGCCACAAACGGCGGCGCAGACGGCGGCGCAGGCGGTAGCTTCCCCTGCTAGAGCAGCCTCACCCAGCTGCCCTTGAACAGCACCGGGCCGGTGGGGCCGTCCGGACTGGGCGAGCCGCCCTTGGGCTCCAGGCTGACCGCCAGCAGCTGCACGTCGGCGCCGATGGCACGCTCCGACAGCGCCAGCGTGGCGCTGCGGTTGTCCGGCAGGATGCCCAGCGAGCGCGGATGGCCCTGCTGCGGGATGGCCCACAGCTGCAACGTCTTGTCGCTGGCCACGGCCACGCTGCTCACCACGCGCACCTGCAGCACGCCGCGCCGGCTGTCGCCGGTCAGCAGGATGGCGGTGCGGGCCTGTTCGTCCGTCAGCGTGGCCGCGTAGTTGATGGCCGGCGGCGCCACCGGCGCCTGCGTCAAGGTCAGCGCCACGGCGACAGCCAGCACCGCCACCGCGCCCGAAGCCACGCTCAGGCCGCGCCAGAAGCCTACCGAATCCTGGCGCCAGAACTGCCAGGCCGGCGCGGCGGGCTTCAGGTTCAGGCGCCGTTCGATGCCGCGCCACACTTCCGCACGCGGCGGCTGCTCGCCGGCGAACTCGGACAGCGGCAGCAGGCGCTCTTCCCATTCGCCGACCGTGCGGCGCAGCGCCGCGTCGTTGTGCAGCCAGCCCTCGAAGCGGCGGCGCGCGCCGCCTTTGAGCGTGCCCAGCACATATTCGGCGGCCAGTTTCTCGCGCAGGCCGGGGTTGCCACGGATGTTCATTTCCGCTCCTCCCTGGCCAGGCAGGTCTTCAGCCGTTCCAGGCTGCGCCGTATCCAGGTCTTGACCGTGCCGATGGGGATGGCCATCTGCTGCGCCACCTCGCTGTGCGACAAGTCGTGGAAAAACGCCATGCCGATGACTTGCCGCTGCAAGCCTTCCAGCAGCGACATGCAATGCGCCAGTGCCCTGGCGTCGCTGCTGATCTGCAGCGCCTCGATGGGCGTGGCGCCGGGGTCGCGCAGCGCGGCCAGGATGCTGCTGTCGAAGGTATCCACGTCGATCTCCGGGTTGCCGTCCATGCGGCGCAGCGCGTCGAGCGCCTTGTTGCGCACGATCGCGGCCATCCACGTCATGGGCGCGGACAACTGGCTCTGGTAAGTGCGCGCGCTGTTCCAGATGGAGACGAAACTCTCCTGCAGCACTTCCTCGGCCAGCTCGCGCTTATGCAATATACGCAGCGCGTAGCCAAACAGTTTCGGCGACGTGGCGAGATACAGGGACTTGAATGCCTTGGCGTCGCGCGCGGCGGCGGCCGCCAGCCAGGCACGGAGCTGTTCAGGATCGTTGGAAGAAGCTGGCGCCACGGAAGCCTCGAATCGAGCTTGCATTAGTCGGAACGGCAATCAATGCAAGATTAACTCAGATTCAACTTCCAGGGTACGCGTTCCGTCCCGCGGCGCGGCTTGCTGCCGCAGCGGCAGCGTGACGCGGAAACGGCTGCCGGCGCCGGGTGCGGTCTGCACGTCGATGCGGCCATGGTGGTTCTGCACGATGCCGTACGAGAGCGACAGGCCCAAGCCGGTCCCCTTGCCAATGGCCTTGGTGGTGAAGAAGGGATCGAAAATGCGGGGCAGCACATCGTCCGGGATGCCGCAGCCGTCGTCTTCCACTTCGATCCAGCCCTGGCCATCCGCCGCGCCGGTGCGGATGGTGATCAGCCCGCGCTGCGGCCCCACCGCGTGGCTGGCGTTGACCAGCAGGTTCATGATCACCTGGTTCAGCTGCGACGGCATGCACTCCACTTCCGGCAGCGCGCCGTACTCCCTGCGCACTTCGGCCACCTTGCGCACTTCGCTGGCGATGATGTTGAACGTGGAATCGATGCAGCGGTGCAGGTCGGCCCACTCCCATTGCCGCAGCGAGTCGGTGCGCGAAAAATCTTTCAGCGACTGCACGATCTTGCTGACGCGCGCCATGCCGTCGCGCGATTCGGCCAGCATGACGGGAATGTCTTCGCGCAGGAATTCCAGGTCCAGCCGCGCGCGGTGCGCCTGCAGCCGCGCCGCCAGGCCGGGCACGGCGTCCAGGGCCGGTTCGGCATCCTGGTAGAGTGCCAGCATCTCGAACAGGCGCTCCAGGTACTGCTCCAGCATGTCGGCATTGGACGCAAGGAAGCCGAGCGGGTTGTTGATTTCGTGCGCCACGCCGGCCGCCAGCTGGCCGATGGAAGCGAGCTTTTCGGACTGCACCAGGCGTCCTTCCAGCTGCTTGCGTTCGGCGATCTCGGTTTGCAGCTGGCCGTTGGCGCGCAGCAGTTCACCGGTGCGTTCGCGCACCGCCGCTTCCAGCCCCTCGTTCGCTTGCAGCAGCTGGCCGTTGACGCCGTTGATGATGGCGTGGCTGCGCACCAGGCGCCAGGCCGCATACAGCAGCAGCACGGCCAGCGCGGCCGACAGCAGCATCAGGTTGAGGCGGTGCTGCTGCATCTGCAGCGTGTTGCGCTCCTGCTCGCGATTCAGCAGGGCGCCGATCCGGTCCAGGTGGATGGCGGTCGGTGCCGCCTCGATGCGCTCCAGCAGGTTTGCCACCTGCTGGTATTCGCGCAGCACCGTGCGCACATGCAGCACGAACAGCCGCAGGCTGCCGGCCAGCTCGGCCGGCAGCTGTTCCGGGGCTGCCGCCAGCGCCGCCAGTGCCGCCAGCTGGCGCTCAAGGCCGGCGCGGTCGACCACGGCGCCGTCTTCGACCATCATGGTCTGCAGCAGCAGATTCCTGACGGCGCCTTCGGTCCGCGCCAGCCGCGCTTTCGCAGCCAGCGCGGCGATGTCGTCGGCGGCCACCGGCAGGAAGGACATGGAATTGCGCAGCACCGCGTTGTGCGACTTGAACGACTCGATCAGCGCCGCCTTGCGCGCCAGTTCGCGCTCCAGCGCCGCCACGCTGGCGGCCAGTTCTTCCGCGCCGGCGCGGTCCTGCGGGGCGGCGCTCGCGCCAAGCTGGTGCGGCAGCGCGTGCAGCAGCGGCAAGGGATCGACCAGCGGGTCGTAGCTCTGGTTCATGCCCAGCTTGGACTTGAGCGCGTCCAGCTCCCATTGCGCGTCGAGCTGCTTGATCTGGCGCAGCCGCGCCACGTTCTCGAAATAACCGGAAGCGTCATAGCTGGGCGCCTGCCAGTACAGGAACAGCAGCGCGGACGCCAGCAGCGCGCCCAGCACCGACAGCGGCACGCGGGCCTTCAAGGCTGCGCTCCCGGCTGCGCGCTCAGCGTGGCGAGGAACTGGGCAATCAGGGCCTTGTCCTGCGCGCTGCCGGGCCGGCCCAGCTGGTATTTGAACATCACGTCGATGGCCTGCTCCAGGGTGGCGGCCGAGCCGTCGTGGAAGTACGGCGCGGTGCGCGCCACGTTGCGCAGCCCGGGAACCTTGAACACGCGGCGGTCTTCCTCGCTGCCGGTGAGCGCGTAACGCCCCTGGTCCGGCCGCTGCGTGCCGCTCCGCGCCGGATAGTCCTCCATCACGCCGAACTTCTGGAACATATTGCCGCCCACGTTGACGCCCTGGTGGCAGGCGATGCAGCCGTATTTCTTGAAGCGCGCGTAGCCGGCCTGCTCGGCGGCAGTGAGCACGCCCTGCTCGCCGCGCAGGAAACGGTCGAAGCGCGAATTGGGCGTGATCAGGGTGCGCTCGAACGACGCCAGCGCGTTCTCGATATTGGCGCGCGTCACGCCGTCCTTGTAGGCGGCCGCGAAGCCGCTGCGGTAGTCCGGGTCCTGCTGTACTTTGCGCACCACGTCCGGCCAGCGCGAGCCCATTTCGGCGGGGTTTTCCACCACCTGCCCGATCTGCGCCTCCAGCGTCTCGGCGCGGCCGTTCCAGAACTGCCTGAAATTGAGCGCCGCGTTGAGCACCGTGGGCGCGTTCAGCGCGGCCGGCTTGCCGTCCAGCCCGAGCGACGCGCCGCGGCTGTCGGCGCCGCCGCGCGCCAGGTCGTGGCAGCTGGCGCAGGACACGCGGCCGTTGACGGACAGGCGCGTGTCGCTGAACAGGCGCCGGCCCAGCGCGGCCTTGGCCGGGTCCTGGCGCAGCGACTGCGGCACCGGCTGGATCGGTTCGGCGGCGGGCGCAGCCAGCGCCGGCGCGCCGGCCGGGGCCAGCGCGGCGGCGCACAGCCAGGCGGACAGGGAACGGGAAGCGGACATGGCGTTCTCCTGCGGCGGTTCAGGCGCACCGCGCCGTGTCGGCCGGCGACAGGCCGTGCAGCTGCCAGTAGTGGCGGAAGGCGGCACGGATATTCTCGCGCAGGATGCGGTTGTCCCAGGGCTTGGTGTAGAAGCGGTACAGCGAGCCGCGGTTGATCGATTCCATGATGGTGGCCAGGTCGGTGTAGCCGGACAGGATGATGCGGAAGGTGTCGGGATACATGTCCTTGATCTCGTCGAGCAGCTCGGTGCCGCTCATTTCCTCCATGCGCTGGTCGCACAGCACCAGCTGCACCTTGTGCCGTGCCAGCAGGTCGAAGGCCTGGGCCGCGCCGCTGGCCGTGAGCACGCGGTAGCCGTCCTGGCGCAGCAGCCGCTGCAGGGACGACAGCACGTGCGGCTCGTCGTCGATCAGCAGCAGCGTGCGCACCTGCGGCGCGCCGCTGTCCGGCGGGGCCAGGCTGGCGCCCTTCAGCAGCAGGTGCTCGAACTGCATGGCGGGCACCGGGCGGCTGAAGAAATAGCCCTGGATCTGGTCGCAGTGGCGGCGCGCCAGGCAGGCCAGCTGGGCCTCGGTTTCCACGCCTTCGGCCACCACTTCCAGGCCCAGGCTGTGCGCCATGGAGACGATGGCCTCCACCAGCGCGGCGTCGCCCGGGTCCACCGTGACGTCGCGAATGAAGGCGATGTCGATCTTGAGCGCGTCGACCGGGAAGCGCTTCAGGTAGGCCAGGCTGGAATAGCCGGTGCCGAAATCGTCGATGGCCACCTTGACGCCCATGGCGCGCAGCGCGGCCAGCGTGGCGGCGGTGCGCTCGGCGTCGTCCATCAGCGCGCTCTCGGTCACTTCCAGCGCCAGCAGCTCGGGCGCGATGCCATGCGCCGCGAGGGCGTCCGCCACGGTCTGCTGCAGGGCGCTGTCGGCGAACTGGCGGCTGGCCACGTTGACCGCCACCGGCACCGGGCCGCCGGCGCAGCCGGCCCACTGCGCGATCTGGCGGCAGGCCGTATCGATGACCCAGGCGCCCACTTCCACGATCAGGCCGGTTTCCTCCAGCAGGGGGATAAAGGCCGAAGGCGGCACCGGGCCGTAGCCGGGACGGTTCCAGCGCAGCAGCGCCTCGGCGCCGGCCATGCGGCCGCTGCTCACCTCCACCTTGGGCTGGTAGTACAGCTCGAATTCGCTGTTGCTGACCGCCTGGCGCAGCGCGCGCTCGAAATCGAAGCGGCGCTGCGCCTGCACGTCCATGGCGTCGGTGAAAAAGCGGCAGCCGCCGCCGCCGGCCTGCTTGGCCTGGTGCAGCGCTGTACTGGCGTATTTCATCAAGGTGGCGGCGTCGGCCGCGTCGTCCGGGTGCAGCGCGATGCCGATGCTGGAAGTGAGCCGCGTTTCGCCCTGCGCCAGCTGGAACGGCTGGGCGCAGCAGTGGCGCACCTGCTCGGCCGCCTGCAGCGCGTCGTGCTGGGTCACCAGGCCGCCCAACGCCAGGGCGAATTCGTCGTTGCCGAAGCGGCTCACCACGCTGCCGGCCGGCGCGGCCCGCTGCAGGCGCTGGGCGAACTGGCTCAGCAGCGCGTCGCCGGCGGCATGGCCGAAGGTGTCGTTGATGCGGGCAAAGCCGTCCAGGTCCAGCATCAGCACCGCGCTGGCCTGGCTGTCGCCGGCCGCCAGCATCTGCTCCAGCGACTGCTGGAACAGCGCGCGGTTGGGCAGGCCGGTCAGCGCGTCGTAGCAGGCCAGGCGCGCCCCCTGGTCGCGCGCACCGGTGTACAGCAGGCGCACCTCCAGCAGGTTGCGGATGCGCGCCAGCAGCTCCGTGTGGTCGAAGGGCTTGCAGACGAAGTCCATCACGCCCGCGTCCAGCGCGCGCTGCTTGTGTTCGGGCGCCGCCGTCACCGCCAGCACCGGGAGGTATTCGCCCGCCTCCACTTCCTTCAAGCCTTCCAGCACCTCGAAGCCGTTCATGAAGGGCATGTTCAGGTCCAGCAGGATCAGGTCGTAGCGCTGCTGGCGGTGGCGCGCCACCACACCGCGCGGGTCGCTGGTCGAATCGATGCGGGTGTAGCCGGCGTATTCCAGCATCGCCTTCAGCAGCAGCACATTGGCTGGGCGGTCGTCGACGATCAGGATGCCGGCGCGGTGCAATTCGGACAAGCTTGCCATGGTGTTCTCCAGTGCTGTTGTTATGGGCATTCCCAGCCGCTGCGGGCGACGGCGATCGCCTCCAGCAATGCCTGGTCGTTCATGGGTTTCAGCATGTAGGCCAGTGCGCAGGCGCGCTGCACGCGCGCCTGCCCTTCCGCCGAGTGGTGGCCGGTGACGGCGATGACGCCGGTGCGCGGCGACAGTTCGGCCAGCCGCGCCTGCACTTCGAAGCCGGACATATGCGGCATGTTCAGGTCCAGCACCACGCAGTACGGCGCGCCGGCCTCCTCTTGCAGCGCGGCGAGCAGCGCGGCGCCGCCCTCGTAGCCGCAGGCCGGGATGCCGGCCGCGCGCAGCAGCCGCAGCAAGGCGCGCCGGATGGCGGCTTCGTCGTCGACCACGGCGACCCAGGGAAGATGATTGGTGTCCATGCTGCCAAGATAACGCGGCAGGCGGCGCCGCGATATTGGACCTTGGCCCTACGCCGTTGTCAGCCGCGCAGCCTGTCGGCCAGGCGCACCAGCGCCGTCAGCGAGCGCACTTGCATTTTCGCCATGACCCGGGCGCGGTGCACCTTGACGGTTTTTTCCACCGTGCCCAGCTCGGCCGCGACCTGCTTGTTGAGCAGGCCCTCGACCAGCAGCGCCATCACCTCGCGCTCGCGCGGCGTCAGGCTGGCGTGGCGCTGGCGCAGCTCCTCGCGTTCTGCATCCGCCGTGCGCTGCTGCGCGTTGCGTTCCAGCGCCGCCTGCACGGCAGCCAGCAGCTTGCCGTCGTCCACCGGCTTGGTGAGGAAGTCGAACGCGCCCAGCTTCATGGCGCGCACGCCGCTGGCGATGTCGCCGTGGCCGGTCAGGAAGATCAGCGGCAGCGCGCTGCCCTGCCCGGCCAGCGCCTGCTGCAGCGCCATGCCGTCCATGTCCGGCATGGACAGGTCCAGCACCAGGCAGCCCGGCGCCGCCGCGTTGCCGCTGGCCAGGAAGGCCTGCGCCGAGTCGTACGGCGCCACCTCGAAACCGGCCGAGGCCAGCAAACGCGTGAGCGCCTTCAGGATGGCCGGCTGGTCGTCCACCAGGAAAACCCGGCACGGCGGCGGCACGGCGCCGTTCATGCTGGCGTTCATGGCGCCGCTCCCGCTGCCGATCCCGCCGCTGCCGCCGCTGCCGGTACTGACTCGCGCGCCGGCAACGGCGGCAGCCGCACATGGAAGCTGGCGCCGCGGTCCGGATTGTTCTCCGCCCACAGCTGGCCGCCGTGCGCCGCCACGATGCTGCGGCAGATCGACAGGCCCAGGCCCATGCCGCTGTCCTTGGTGGTGTAGAAGGGTGCGAACACCTGCTCCAGCGCGGCGGTGGGGATGCCGCTGCCGCAGTCGGCGATGCTGATGCGCACCCAGCCGTCGTCGTCCAGCGCGGTGCGCACGCCGATGGCCTTGCCGCCCGCTTCCGTCAGGGCCATGGCGTCGACCGCGTTCATCAGCAGATTGATCAGCACCTGCTGCAGCTGCACGCTGTCGGCCAGCACCGCCGCGCCGCCGGCCCCCAGCACCGACGACAGCGCCACGCCGTGGCTGAGCAGGTCGTTGCGCAGCAGGCGCAGCACCTCGATCACCAGCTGGTTCACGTCGGCCGGCTGCAGCGGCGCCTCGCGCTTGTCGAACAGGCGCCGCAGGCGGCGGATGATTTCGCCGGCGCGCTGGTCCTCGGCCACGATGTCGGCCAGGATGGCGTCCACCTCGTCCAGGTCCGGGCTGGCCCGGCGCAGGAAGCGCTGCGCGGCCTGGGCGTTGCTCAGGATGGCCGTCAGCGGCTGGTTCAGCTCATGGGCCAGCGCGCCGGACAGCTCGCCCAGCGTGGCCACGCGCGCCAGGTGCGTCACTTCGCGCTGTTTCTGCTGCATTTCCAGCTCGGCCAGCTTGCGCTGCGTGATGTCGAGCGCCACGCCGCGCACCCGCAGCGGCGTGCCGTCGCTGTCCGTTTCGCAGCTGCCGCGCGAAGCGACCCAGCGCAGCCCGCCCTGCGGCAGTTCGATGCGGTATTCGATCTCGTAGCGGCCGCCGCGGCTGGCCTGCTCCAGCACGCGCCGCACGGCAGCGCAGTCGTCCGGGTGCACGCGCTGCAGCAGCGCCTCCACCGACACCGGCTCGGACGGACGGAAGCCGAACAGCTCGCGCCACGAGGGCGACACCCAGACCTGGCGCCGCGCCAGGTCCCGCACCCAGATGCCCAGCCGCGCCGCCTCGGCCGCCAGCGCCAGCTGCTGCTCGCTTTCGCGCCGCTCGGCCTGCGCAACGCGCACCGTGGCCGCCGCCTGCTGCAGGGCCAGGCCCAGCTCATTGGCTTCGCGCAGCGCCAGCGGCGGGATCACGGGCACCTCGCCGGAGGCCACCGCCGCCGCCGGCCCGGCCAGCGCGCGCACCGAACGCGCGATGCCGCCGCCGATGCGCCAGGCCAGCACCAGGCCGGCCGCCAGCGCGGCCAGCGTGGCCACGATCAGCCAGGCCAGCGAGCGGCGCAGGCCGGCCGTCAGTTCGTCCAGCGGAATGCCCAGCGCCACGCTCCAGCGGCTGCCGGCCGAGCGGCTGTACACCGTGTACACCGGGATGCCCTCCAGCGTGGTGGTCTCGAAGCCGCCCTCGTCGGCAAGGTCCAGCTGGCGCTGCAGGGCCGGCGTGGTGGCGCGGCCGAGGAAGCGCGCGATATCGTGCGAGCGCGCCGCAGTCCTGCCGCTGCCGTCGATAATGGCGGCGCGCCAGCTGTCGGGCAGCTTGCGTTCGGCCAGCAGCCCCGTTAGCTGGTCCGGCGAGGCGGTGGCGTTGAGCGTCATGACGATGGCGCCGCCGCGCCGCACCGGCACGCCGATGGTGTAGATCAGCCGGCCGTCCACGGGCGCGGCGAACAGGTCGGACACGCCGGGCTGGCCGCTGCCCAGGATGTGCTTGAGCAGCGGCGTGGGCGGCAACGTGGGCAGCGGCTCGCCGTAGGGGCGGCGCGTGGACAGCAGCAGCTTGCCGCCTGGTTCAATCAGCACGATGCTGTCGGCGCGGATGTCGCGCAAGGCCTCGACGGCGCGCGCGTGGAAGCCGGCCAGGTCGCCGCGCTGCAGCTGGTGCGAGGTGCCCAGCGCCAGCAGCGCCGCCTCGGTGCGGGTGAAGCCGCCGTCGACGGCGGCCATGATGGAGCGCGCCTGGCCCACGGTGCTGGCCAGCAGCTGCGCGCGTTCGCGGGTGTAGAAGTCGACTATCAAGAAGCCAGCCACTGCGGCCATGGGCAAGACGCAGCCCAGGACAAGCAGGGCGAGGCTCGCGCGCACGCCGATGGCTTGCCTGCGCGGGGGATGCGGCTCGGGCGAGCGCATGGGCGGTACACCTCCTGCTGGCGAAGACGACCTGTCGATTCTATTGCAGAAACGCCATCAGGTGGCTGTTTTTCCGCGCCCCGCGCTTAATGGAACGGCGCCAGGCGCACGCAGTTGCGGCCGGCGCGCTTGGCGTCGTACAGGGCCTCGTCGGCGCGCAGGTAGGCCGCTTCGAACGGCGTGCCGCAGGGATTCCAGCTGATGCCCACGCTGGCCGTCACGGGACGGTCGATGGGCGCGGCGAACACCTCGCGCGCGATGGCGTGGCAAATGCGCTCGCCCAGCAGGGCCGCCTCGGCGGCGTAGCGCGTGGGCCAGACCACGGAGAATTCCTCGCCGCCCACACGCCCGATGTCGACCCGCTCGCCCAGCAGCGCGCTCAGGCAGCGCACCACGGCCTGGATCACCGCGTCGCCGGCCGGGTGGCCGAAATCGTCGTTGACCTGTTTGAAGTGGTCGATGTCGAGCACGATCAGCGCCATGTCGCCCTGCTCCAGCAGGCGGCTGGCGCGTTCGATCAGCGCGGCCCGGTTCAGCGCCCCGGTCAGCGGGTCGTGCGTGGCGCGGTATTCCAGCTGGCCGGCCAGTTCGTGCAGCTGGCGGTTCAGCTGGTTCATATCGCGCTCGGCACGGTCGCTGCGGCGGATCAGGCGGCGCGTCTCGCGCATCAGGCGCTCGTAGTGCACCATCATTTCGCCCAGCACGCGGCGGTAGTCGGCGGCGCCGGCGCTGTCGTCCTCGTGCGCCGCGCGCGCGGCCGCCAGGACCGCGCTTTCGGCGGCGAACAGGTCCGGTTCCACCATGGCCTCAGTGGTGAGCGACGGGGTGGTTGACGAATGCGAGCGCGCCGAAGTCGTCCTGCAGTTCCTGGCCGAATTCCAGGATGGTGTCGTCGTCCTCGTCGTAGTACCAGTTCAGGCGCACCGCGCAGCCGTCCATGGCGGCCTGGTTCAGCGCCTCGAACAGCGTGAACAGCATCTTGGTGCTGGAGCTGTTGAAGTAGGCCAGCGACACGTTCACGGTGATGTCGGCCCGGCCGCAGCCGGCCAGGTAGGCGCGCACCTGCTCGATCACCGGGCCGTAGAACAGCGCCGCGTTTTCCGGATAGGACTCGCCCTTGATCGACAGCGTGTGCCGGTCGAAGCGGAAATCAATCTCGGGCGAAGTGGGTGAAGCAGAGATGTAGTAGGGTTCCATGACGTAGCTTTTCTTGTTCAGATAATGGCCTTGATGCAGAACACCGTGGTATCCGGGTCGTGCGTCTCCTTGACGAACTCGAACTCCAGCGGCGCGCTGGCGTCGCGCGCCATGGTCAGGAAGCCGAGACCTGCGCCCTTGCTGTCGGCAGGGGTTTCGTCGCGCAGCGCCTTCTTGTAGGCGGATTTGATTTCTTCCATGGTCATGCTGTGCAGCGGCTCCAGGCGCGCGCGGATGGCGTCCACGCTCTCGGTCGATACCGGGTTGGCGCACAGCAGGAAGAAGCTGTCCTCGCGCATGCCGATGCAGAACGAGCCGCGCCGCATCTGGCTCTCCTGCGCGTGGTGCGGCGTCAGCGTGTCGGACGAGTAGTGCATGATGTTCTGCGACATTTCGACGAAAGACGAGAAGATGCGGCGCCGCGTCGGCCCGGCCGCACCGGCCGTGTCCAGGCGTGCCTTGATGGTTTCGGCAATCGCCGCCACCACGTGCTGCGAGAAATAGCCGGCGTAGAAAAAGATGATGTTGCGCTTGCGCGCCACGTCCCAAAACTCGTTGAATTCTTCGTAGAGCAAAATCGTTCCTTCCTAAGGACGGCAGCAGAAAAAGGTGAGATCGTCGCGGCGCGGCTGCACGCCTTGCCAGGCCTGGAAATCGTCCAGCAAGGCCTGGCTCAGCTGCGCGGCCGGCGCGGCGCGCTGCGCCAGCAGCACGTCGCGGATGCGGCGCTTGCCGTAGGCGATTTCGCGCGGGCCGCCGATCTGGTCGATCAGGCCGTCGGTGGTGATGAACAGCAGGCTGCCCGGCGCCACCTCCACCGTGCGCGCGGTCCAGCTGAAGCCGAACGGCGTGTCCACATAGCCCACGCCCATGCGGTCGCTGTCCAGCGTCTGCACCAGCGCGTCCGAATCGGCCGGTTCCGGCGGCAGGATCTGCAGCGCCAGGCGCGCGCCGGCGAAACTGAGCTTGCGGCTGGACGGCTCGAACCACAGGAAGGCCGCGTCCATGCCGTCGTCCGATTCGGTGGCGCCGCCCTGCCCTTCCATCTGGCCCAGCATGGATTTCACACGCCGGCTCACCTCCGCGATCAGCGCGGCCGGATCGCGCGGCCCCAGTGTCTGCAAGGCCTGCGTCAGGATGGACGAGGAGATCAGCGTCATGAAGGCGCCCGGCACGCCGTGGCCGGTGCAGTCGGCGATGGCGGCGAACCAGCCGTCCTCGTACCTGGCGAAATAGTAGAAATCGCCGCCCACCACGTCGCGCGGCTGCCAGACCAGGTGCGCATCGGCCAGCGTGTCGGCCAGCGCCGCGCGCGAGGTGCGCAGCATGGCGCGCTGTATCACGCTGGCGTAGTCGATGCTGTGCATGATCTGGCGGTTTTTCTCGGCCTGCATATTGGCCACCACGTTCATCAGCTGCAGGCCGAAGCCCACCCCGCCCAAGGCGCCGCCGCGCGTGATGATGAAGCCGTCCGCCAGCGCCTTCTCGCCCGACTCCACGGCGCGGAAGGTGAGCGCTTCGATGCTCATGGCCGCATCCACGATCAGCGGCTCCTTGTCCATGAAGGCGATGCAGCTCTTCTTGCCGTACACCTCGTGGTAGAAGGGCTTGGACATCTGCGACATGAAGATGTTGCGGCTGATCAGGCCGATCGGGCGCTCGTTCTCGATGACGGGAAGGCTCATCAGGTCGCGCCGTTCGGTGAACAGCTCCAGCACGCCGAAGTTGCTCATGTCCGACTGCACGGACACCGTTTCGATGCACAAGTCGGCCGCCGTCGACAGACGGAAGCGGGGCAGATCCAGGCGCGATGCATTGAACTCCACAGCCGGTTCCTTTTAGAGAAGTCGTTCGAAAAAAACGGCCCGCACCGGGGAGTGTGCGGGCCTAAACATCCATTGGGAGAGAGATGAACAGGCGGCATCTTGCCATGCCTTTGTTACACGGGTATGACGATACGGCAACTTTATTGTCAGCAAGCTAGCGCGGCCTGGTGGCGCAAAGTGCTAAGGTGAAGCTTCTGCATCAGGAGGACACGCCATGAACGCCCATCTCGACACGGTGGACCCGGCGGCCATCGCCGAAGTGCACCGCGCGGAACCGGACAACAGCGCCGTGCGCGCCGCGCCGCTGGCACTGAACAGGCAACTCAGCGTGGAACAGGCATTTCGCCGCATCGCCGCCAACTGCCGCGAACAGATCGCCGCCAACCACCCCGCCGTCGCGCGCGGCAATGCGCCCGAGGCGCTGCACCAGATGCGCGTCGGCCTGCGCCGCCTGCGCTCGGCGCTGAAGCTGTTTTCACCCTTGCTGGAGCTGCCCGCTGCGCTGCGCGCCGACCTGCGCTGGCTGGGCGAGCAGCTGGGCGCGGCGCGCGACTGGGACGTGCTGGCCGCATCCACCCTGCCGCGCGTGGCCGAGGACCTGCCGGACGATATGGAACTGGTGCTGGTGCGCCTGGCGGCCGAGACGCGCGCCAACGAACTGCGCGCCACGGCGGCCGAGGCGGTCAGCACCGAGCGCTACGCGGAGCTGATGCGCAACCTGGGCAGCTGGCTGCACGACGCGGCCTGGCGCAGCCACTGCAGCGCGGTGCAGCGCAACGCGCTGGCCAGGCCCACGCGGCGCTTTGCGGACGAGGTGCTGGAGCAAAGCCGCAAGCGCCTGCTCAAGCGCGGCCGCAAGCTGCGCGGCGCGGGCGCCGACGCCAAGTGCGACCGCATGCGCCACCGGGTGCGCATCGCCGCCAAGCGCGCGCGCTACGCGGCCGAGTTTTTCCAGTCGCTATACCCGAAGCGGCAGGTGCACGGTTATATTGAGAGCCTGTCGCGGCTGCAGGATGAACTGGGCTGGCTGAACGACACCGCCGTGGCCGACGGCCTGCTGAAGAAGCTGCAGCACGGCGAAGCGCGGCTGGACGGCAGCGCAGCCTTCATGCGCGGCTACCTGGCCTCGAGCCAGCATGGCGGCGGGGGCAAGCTGCGCAAGGCCTGGCGCAGCGTCAAGGCCGCGCGCGCCCCGGCCTGACTCCGAAACAACAGCCTTCGACAATTTGCATGCATTCCTCCCAAGTGTTTTATATACTCGGCAACTTGCCCGCGCGTGCCCCACCCCCGCACCGCACGGACATGATAAAAAATATAACACTTCAGGGACGCCCCAACCATGGCTTTGACCTTGCCTACGCCAGCCCAAAAATCGCTGGCCAGTATGACTTTTTGCGCCGCGGCCGCACTCTCGCCGCTCCTGAGCCTGATGCCGCTGGACGCCCTCGCGGCCTCCAAGGCCTCCACTGCTTCCGCTGCTTCCGCTACCAACAGCAGCGCCGCTGCGCAGGAAACCACCGAAACCCGCATCAGCGACGCCTATGCCGAAGCGCTGCGCCAGCGCACACTGCGCTCCAGCGTGGCGGGCGAAATCACGGAGATGCTGGTGAAGGCCGGCGACCGCGTGAAAGCGGGCCAGCTGCTGGCGCGCGTCGGCGGCAGCGACATCACCGCGCCGTATGACGCCATCGTTTCGGCCATCATGGCCAAGGTAGGCGAAGTGGCCATGCCGGGCCGGCACATCCTCACCGTGTTCGACCCCACCCGCATGCGGGTAGTGGCCTCGGTGCCGCGCTCGCGGCTGCGCGAACTGAACCTGGACGAACCGGTGCAGGTGGACATCGCCGCGCTGAACCAGCGCGTCAAGGCGCACAAGGTGATCGTGATTTCGCAGGGCGACAAGCCGATGCAGACCGCCAAGCTGTATCTGGAACTGGGCGAAGTGGCCGGCTTGCAGCCGGGCCAGCAGGCGCGCGCGACGTTTGCGCTGAGCAGCTGGCCGTCGCTGCGGCCGTAGCGCGCAGGAGTATACTGTCGGCCTCTTATCGAAACGCCGCGCAGCTACAACAGTGTACTCATGACAACAGCAGAAACCGCAGTGCAGTGCCGTCCCGGATGCGGGGCCTGCTGCACCGCCCCGTCCATCACCTCGCCCATCCCCGGCATGCCAGACGGCAAGCCGGCCGGCGTACGCTGCATCCAGCTGGCCGACGACATGCGCTGCAAGATTTTCGGCCAGCCTGAACGGCCGGCCTTCTGCGCCGGCCTGCAGCCTGCTGCCGACATGTGCGGCGGCAGCCGCGAACACGCCATGGTGTGGCTGGCGGAGCTGGAGCGCGCTACCGCGCCCTAAGCGCGTGCGGATGCTGCGGGCGCCGCAGGCGCTGTGCACGCTGCAGGCACAGCGCCCGGCGTACCTATTGGCCGCGCGGCCCCTTGTCGGCGCCCTTGTGGTCCTTCTGGCCGTCGTTCTTGTGGCGGCCCGCCACCTCGGCTTCCTCGGCGCGCTGCTGATTCTTGGCCGCTTCCTGCTGCGCTTGCTGCGCCTCGCGCTGCTGCTGTTCGCGCGGATCGTTGCTGTGCTTACTCATGGCAATCTCCTTGATGGCTGGAACTGCCACCTTACGCCCCGGCCGCCATGCGCACAGTGCGCTGGCGAACAGAGGCGGCCAGGCCAGCGTCAGCTAAAGCCCGCCACCGGATGCGGCACATAGGCCGACTCCAGCAGCGCCAGTTCTTCCTTCGTCAGGCGCACCGACAGCGCCTGCACCGCGTCGTCCACGTGGGAGAACTTGGCGGCGCCGATGATGGGCGCGGTGACCACGGACTTTTGCAGCACCCACGCCAGCGCCACCTGCGCGCGCGGGATGCCGCGCGCTTCGGCCACCTGCTTGACACGCTCGGCCACCAGCCGGTCCGACGCTTCGGTGGCGGTGTACATTTCTTTCGCAATCAGGTCGGTGTCCGAGCGCTTGCTGGCTTCGGCCCAGTCGCGCGTGAGGCGGCCGCGCGCCATCGGGCTCCAGGGGATCACGCCGATGCCTTCGGCCGCGCACAGCGGCAGCATCTCGCGCTCTTCCTCGCGGTTGATCAGGTTGAGCTGGTTCTGCATGGTGACGAAGCGCGTCCAGCCGTGCAGGTCGGCCGTGTACAGCGCCTTGGCGAACTGCCAGGCGTACATGGACGAGGCGCCGATGTAGCGCGCCTTGCCGGCCTTGACGATGTCGTGCAGCGCTTCCAGCGTTTCCTCGATCGGCGTGCCGTAATCCCAGCGGTGGATCTGGTACAGGTCCACGTAGTCGGTGCCCAGGCGGCGCAGGCTGTTGTCGATTTCCGCCATCAGCGCCTTGCGCGACAGGCCGCGCTGGTTCGGCCCTTTCCCCTGCGGGAAGTACACCTTGGTGGCGATCACCACTTCCTCGCGGCGGGCGAAGTCGCGCAGCGCGCGGCCGACGATTTCCTCGCTGGTGCCGTCCGAATACGAATTGGCGGTGTCGAAGAAGTTGATGCCCGACTCCAGCGCGTGGCGGATCACGGGGCGGCTATGCTCCTCGTCCAGCGTCCATTCGTGGCCGCCGCGGTCGGGCACGCCGTAGGTCATGCAGCCCAGCGCCAGGCGCGATACTTTCAGGCCGGTGCGGCCGAGATTCACGTATTCCATGCAAGCTCTCCTTGTGGTCCGGCCGGTCACTATAACGCGCGCCCGGCCTTGTATCTATATCATGCATGGTAAAACAGAAACCACCATGGGTTGTAAGTGAGGACGTATGAGAGGAATCGAACTTCGGCAGCTGCGCTATTTTTCCATCGTGGCGAAGGAACTGCATTTCCGGCGCGCGGCGGAACTGGCTTTCGTCACGCAACCTGCGCTGAGCCAGCAGATCGCCAAGCTGGAGCAGACCGTGGGCGTGGAGCTGCTGCGGCGCGACCGGCGCGGCGTGGAGCTGACCCCGGCCGGCGTGGTGCTGCGCGACGAACTCGACACCATGTTCGGCCAGATGGACCGCGCGCTGCGCCTCACGCGCGAGGCCGGCCATTACCGCAGCTGCTCGCTGTCCATCGGCCTGGTGGAGTACACCAACCTGGTGTTCATTCCGCCGGCGCTGATACGGCTGCAGGCGCTCTACCCCAATATGCGCGTGCAGCGCCACGAGATGAGCTCCGTGCTGCAGGCCGATGCGCTGCAGAAGCACACCATCGACGTGGGCTTCGGCGTGCAGGTGGCGCCGCTGCCGGAGGACGGCAGCCTGCTGGCGCGGCCGATTTTCGATTCCAGCTGGGCCGTGCTGGTGCGCGAGGACGCCCCGCTGGCCGCGCGTCCCACGGTGACGGTGGACGACTTGCGCGGCGAGCGCCTCATCATGTTCGAGCGCGGCGTGAACACCGTGCTGTACGACCGCATGGTGGACGCCTGCCGCGCGCGTGGCTTCACGCCAAACTTTGTCTACCAGACCTCGCAAGCCCAGATGGGCATGTCGCTGGTGAGCCAGGGCATGGGCACCATGGTGGGCACCACCTATGTGTTTTCATCGCCGCCGGCCGGGCTGGTGGTCAAGCCGGTGGCGGACATGGCGCCGCTGCAGGTCCAGGTGTTCTCCCGCAGCGGCGAGGACCGCTCGCTGGTGCTGGAGTTTATCGAGCTGGTTGCGGCTGAAGCGCGCCGTGCCCAGCTTGATCTTGCTGCAAGAAGCTGACCGCCACCGCCAGCCCGGTCGCCGCGATGCCGAGCGCGGACACGCCGTGCCAGGCCCACAAGCTCCACACCCAGGCCGTGAGGCCGGACATGACGGCCGCGCCGATGAAGATGCCGAGGATGTAGATGGTGCTGACGCGGCCGCGGATGTCCTGTCCCAGGTGGTAAATCATGGTCTGGTTGGACACGTGCGACGCCGTCACGCCCAGGTCCAGCAGCAGCACCCCCACCACCAGCCCGGCCAGGTGCTGGCCGAACAGCGCCATCACCACCCAAGCCAGCAGCGCCGATCCGGTGCCCAGGCGCACGGCGAACACCGGGCCGCGCTTGTCGGCCACCTTGCCGAACAGCGGCGCGGCGAAGGCGCCGGCCGCGCCGATCACGCCGAACAGGCCGGCCACGTCGCTGCCCATGTGGAAGCGCGGCGTCTCCAGGTAGAACACGAGGCTGATCCAGAAGGCGTTGAAGGCGCCGAACACCAGCCCCTGGCGCGCGGCGGCGTAGCGCACCACCGGCTGCTGGCGGAACACGGTCCAGATGGAAGCGAGCAGGCGCGGATAGCTCAAGTCGCTGCGCGGCACGGTGGGCGGCAGGCGCCAGGCCAGCAGCGCCGTCATCACCAGCATCAGCGCGGCGGCGATCCAGTACACCGTGCGCCAGTCCGTGTAGTGGCCGATGTAGCCGCTGGCCGTGCGCGCCAGCAGGATGCCGGCGAAAATGCCGCGCGCCAGCAGGCCTGTGACGTGGCCGCGCTGCTCGGGACCGACGATCTTGGCCGCGTAGGCCGGCAGCAGATACGGCGTGATGGTGGTGACGCCCATCAGCGCGCTGGCCCAGGTGAGCGAGGGCGCGGACGGCGCCAGCGCCACCAGCACCAGCGCGCCCACGTGCGCGCTGATCATGGCCAGTATCAGCTTGCGGTCATTGACAATGTCGCCCAGCGGCAGGAACAGCAGCGCGCCGATGGCGATGCCGATCTGCGTGAACATGGGCAGCGCGCCGGCGTAGGCTTCCGACACGCCCAGCGAGCGGCCGATGTCGCCCAGCAGCGGCTGCGCGTAATACCCGCTGGCGATGGACACGCCGCACACCAGCGCCAGCAGCGTAATCAATCCTTTCGGTACCGCGCTTGTATTGTTGTTTGTGTTCATGTTTGTATTCATGACAGCCTCCTGCATAAAGTGGATGGCTGAAGTATGGAATTGCCGCCGGTTTACATCCAATTCGTCTTTCGGCGCCTTGTGATAAGCAAGGCTTATCACAGGCAAGGTACAATGCGCCGCGCGCCCGATTCGGGCCATGGCGAACGCGGCCGGGCATGGTAAGCTTCGACGCCCTTTTCCCATATCACTTGCTATTACGACAAACATGGACATCACACTCGCTTTGCAGGCCTTCATCATGGGCCTGGTAGAAGGCTTTACCGAATTCCTGCCCATTTCCTCCACCGGCCACCTGATCCTGGCCGGCAGCCTGCTCAACTTCGTCGGCGAGAAGGTGAAAGTGTTTGAGATCGTGATCCAGACCGGCGCCATCGTCGCCGTCATCTGGGAATACCGCGCGCGCCTGACTGCGGTGCTGAGCGGCATGTTCAGCGAAGCCAGGGCGCGGCGCTTCATTGTCAACCTGGTCATCGGCTTCCTGCCGGCCGCCGTTCTCGGCTTCCTGTTCAACAAGGCCATCAAGGCGCACCTGTTCTCGCCGATTCCGGTGGCCGCCGCCTTCATCGTGGGCGGCCTCATCATCCTGTGGGTGGAAAAGCGCGCCAAGGCCAATCCGGCCGCCGTGCGGGTGCACACCGTGGACGACATGAGCGCGCTGGACGCTCTCAAAGTGGGCTGCGCCCAAGCGTTCGCGCTGATTCCCGGCACCAGCCGCTCCGGCGCCACCATCATCGGCGGCATGATGTTCGGCCTGTCGCGCAAGGCGGCCACGGAATTTTCCTTCTTCCTCGCCATTCCCCTGCTGCTGTCGGCCACGGTATACTCGCTGTACAAGGAACGCGCGCTGCTGTCGGCGGCCGACTTGCCGATGTTCGGCGTCGGCCTGGTGGCCGCGTTTGTGTCGGCCTTCCTGTGCGTGCGCTGGTTGTTGCGCTATATCAGCTCGCACGACTTCACAATTTTTGCGTGGTATCGCATCATATTCGGACTGGTGGTCATTGCCACCGCCTATTCCGGCCTCGTAGTGTGGGCCGACTAAGTTAATGAAATGACCAATCAGGACACCAGCGAACGCGCCCTCAACCTGCTCCAGACCGTTTTCGGCTACCCAGCCTTCCGCGGCCAGCAGGCAGAAATTGTCGACCATGTCAGCAACGGCGGCGACGCGCTGGTCCTGATGCCCACCGGCGGCGGCAAGTCGCTGTGCTACCAGATCCCGGCGCTGGTGCGCGACGGCGTGGGCGTGGTGATCTCGCCGCTGATCGCCCTGATGCAGGACCAGGTGGACGCGCTGGCCGAAGTGGGCGTGCGCGCCGCCTTCCTGAACTCCACCCAGACCTACGAGGAAGCCAGCCGCATCGAGCGCCTGGTGCGCACCGGCCAGATCGACCTGGTGTACGTGGCGCCCGAGCGCCTGATGACGCAGCGCTGCTTCGAGCTGTTCCAGGCCTCCAACATCGCACTGTTCGCGATCGACGAAGCGCACTGCGTATCGCAATGGGGCCACGACTTCCGGCCCGAGTACATCAAGCTGTCCATCCTGCACGAGCAGTTCCCCAACGTGCCGCGCATCGCGCTCACGGCCACTGCCGACCAGCAGACCCGCGCCGAGATCGTGCAGCGCCTGCAGCTGGAAGACGCGATGCAGTTCGTGTCCTCCTTCGACCGGCCCAACATCCGCTACCAGATCGTGGAGAAAGCCAACGGCCGCAAGCAGCTGCTGGACTTCATCACCGCCGAACATGGCAGCGACTCCGGCATCGTCTACTGCCTGTCGCGCAAGAAGGTGGAAGAGACGGCCGAATTCCTGAACGAGAACGGCGTGCGCGCCATGGCCTACCACGCCGGCATGGAACACGCCAAGCGCGCCGCCAACCAGGCCCGCTTCCTGCGCGAAGACAATATCGTCATGGTCGCCACCATCGCCTTCGGCATGGGCATCGACAAGCCGGACGTGCGCTTCGTGTGCCACCTGGACCTGCCCAAGTCCATCGAAGGCTACTACCAGGAAACCGGCCGCGCCGGCCGCGACGGCATGCCCGCCAGCGCCTGGATGGCCTACGGCCTGCAGGACGTGGTGCTGCAGCGGCGCATGATCGACGAGTCGGAAGCCGACGAAACCTTCAAGCGCGTGCTGGGCACCAAGCTGGACGCCATGCTGGGCCTGTGCGAAACGCTCAGCTGCCGGCGCGTGCGGCTGCTGGACTATTTCGGCGAACAGGCCACGCCCTGCGGCAACTGCGACACCTGCCTGATCCCGCCGGTGAGCTTCGACGGCACGGTGCCGGCGCAGAAGCTGCTGTCGGCCATCTACCGCGTGGACCAGCGCTTCGCCGCCGGGCACGTGATCGAAGTGCTGCGCGGCGTGGAGACGGAACGCATCAAGACCTGGCACCACGATTCCCTGTCCGTGTTCGGCGTCGGCGCCGACCGCAGCGAACAGGAATGGCGCGCCATCCTGCGCCAGCTGATCGCGCTCGGGCTGGTGACGGTGGACCACGAACAATACAGCTCCCTCAAGCTCACCGACGCGGCGCGGCCGGTGCTCAAGGGCGGGCAGAAAGTGCAGCTGCGGCAGTACCAGAAACCGGTCAAGCAAAAGCGCTCCACAGCGGCGGCGGCCAAGGGCTACGCCGAGACCGAACTGTCCGGCAAGGAGCAAGCCATCTTCGACAAGCTGCGCTGGTGGAGGGTGGAGACAGCGCGCGCGCACAGCGTGCCGGCCTACGTGATCTTTGTCGACGCCACCCTGCGCGAAATCGCCAAGGCCCAGCCCACCTCGCTGGACGACATGCGCGGCATCAGCGGCGTGGGCGAAAAAAAACTCGCCTCCTACGGCGACGAAATCGTCGCCCTCATCGCCGAGATGCTCTAGACCCCGGCCCAAAACCGCGAACCTCAACCGCGGGGTCAGGTCCGGCAACAGGACATTTTGGCAGGTTGCCGGATCTGACCCCGGGGTTCGGGGTTGGCTCCCGGCATTGGCATCCGGCTGGGCTACGGGGTCAGGCGGCGATGATCTGGCGGTAGCGGCCGGGCGGGGCGCCGACGGCGGCGCGGAAGCGGTGGCTGAAATGGCTCAGGTCCGCGTAGCCGCAGGCGTCCGCCACTTGCTGCAGCGGCAGCTCGGTCGACTTCAGCATGCTGCGCGCCCGGTCCAGCCGGCGCTGCGCTACCCAGGCCGACGGCGGCATCCCGAACGACACCCGGAACATGCGCGCCAGGTGAAACTCCGACATGCAAGCCACCTGCGCCAGCATGCCCAGCGTGATGGCATCCGCCAAATGCGCATCGATATACTCGGCCAGCCTGCGCCGCACCACAGGCGCCAGCCCGCCGCGCAGCCGCGCGCCCGGGTTTATCATCGATTGCGACTTCAACAGCTCGCTCAAGGTGGCGTGCGTGATCTCGTTCACGCGCAGCAGCGCGTCGGCGCCCTGCCACGGCGCGGACACCAGCTCCTCGCACAGCTGCACCAGGCGCGGGTCCTCGAAATAGGTGCGGTCGGCCAGGGTCAGCTCGCGCGGCTCGCGGTCCAGCTCCACCACGGCGCGCTGGGTGAAATGCTCCGGCATGAAATACACATGCAGCAGGCGCAGCTTGTCGCGCACCAGCCAGTGCGACTCGTGCCAGTCCGGCAAAGTGCACAGCCGCTTCGGCGCCCCGTACTGCCCCGGCGCCACGCCCGCGCCATTGCGCTCGGTGCGGTAGCCGCCGCCCAGGTAGCAGGAAAACGTGTGATGGCCGGGCTGGGAGTAAGTGGTCACTTCCTCATCCGTCTCGCGCTGCCAGATGGCCGCAGCCAAGCCGTCGCCCAGCCAGGCGAAGCGCTCCAGCGTCGCATCGGTATTCGACATGGTCTTGAACACCGCATGCGAAATCGCTTCCGCGCCGGGCGGCGCAGCGGTATCGAAAACGGGACGGGAAATGGTAGCCATGCAAAAAGTCTAGCACGCCCACCCAGCCGCCGCCCCGCCCCCGTCCACATTTGCGCAAGATCAGACAATCCCTAAGCAGCCTGAGCCGCATTCGGGGTCTGACCCCGAATGCGGCTCAGGTTGCTTGGGGCCAGGTGGCGCGATTTGCGCAAGCGGAGACAAGCGGCGGGGGCGCGGCGGCGGGATGATGCAGGCTCTTAGTCAACCGGACCGCTCCATGAACGCTTTTCTTTACTTGCTCACTGTCCTGATCTGGGGCACCACCTGGATCGCCATCAAGTTCCAGCTCGGCGTGGTGCCCGCGCCCGTGTCCATCGCCTACCGCTTCTGGATCGCGGCGGCGGTGCTGCTGCTGGTGCTGTTCGCCATGCGCAAAAAGGTGTGGCCGCCGCGCGCGGCCTGGCCTTACCTGGCGGCGCAGGGCGTGGCGCTGTTTTGCTGTAATTTCCTGTGCTTTTATTACGCCAGCCAGTGGGTGCCGAGCGGCCTGGTGGCCGTGGTGTTTTCCACCGCGCCGATCTGGAACGCGCTGAACGGCCGACTGTTCCTGGGCCGCGCGCTGCGCCCGCAAGTGGTGGGCGGCGCCCTGCTTGGCCTGGGCGGCATCGCCCTGCTGTTCCTGCCGCAGATGCGGGGCCACTGGGGCGACGGCGGCATGCTGGCCGGCCTGTGCCTGGCCTTGCTGGGCACCCTGTGCTTCTCGACCGGCAACCTGCTCTCGAGCCGCATGCAGGCGCTCGGCCTGGCGCCGTGGCTGACCAACGTCTGGGCCATGATGATAGGCGCGTCCATCCTCACCGCCGGCGCGCTGGTGCTGGGCATGCCGTTCACGTGGGAGCCGGGCGCGCGCTATGCCGGCTCGCTGCTGTACCTCGCCATCCCCGGCTCGGTGATCGCCTTTACCGCCTACCTGATGCTGGTGGGCCGCATCGGCCCGGACCGCGCGGCCTATTCCACGGTCCTGTTCCCCATCGTGGCGCTGAGCGCATCCACCGTGTTCGAGGACTACCACTGGAGCGCGCTGGCTTTCTGCGGCCTGGCGCTGGTCCTGATGGGCAACCTGCTGGCCTTCATGCCGTCCTGGCCCGCCCTGGGCGCGCGCAAGGCCGCTACCTAGGGCTGCCTGAACTTGAAGCGGCAGACCTGGCCGCCCGTCGCCATGCACTCCTGGTGCTCGACGTCGCGCTCGCTGAAGGCGGACATCAGCGCCAGGTCGAATTTGCAGATGTGGGGATGGGCCGTGGCCAGGTTGTGGAAGACGCAGTTGTCGGCTTCGATCAGGTCCGATTCCCGGGCCGCCCGGCACGCGGGCGGCATAGCCCAGGTCCGCCATCACGCCCGACAACTGCCGCAGGCGCTCGGCAGGCTGCGAGCCGCCCGCCAGCTGGCCGCGCAACTGCTGGCCCACCTGCGTACCCATGGTCTGGAAGCGTTCTTCCATGCCCTCCGCACCCACTTCGCGCTGCACCGATTCGATCAGCAGCTGGGCGAACCACGCGTAGTGGCGCGGGAAGCATTCGCGCCCCTTGTCCGTCAGGATGTAGAGCTGCTCCGGGCGCCCGCGCGTGGCCCGGCTGGCGCCCTTGCCCACCAGCCCCTCGTTCTCCAGCGCCGCGATATGCTGGCGCACCGCGCTGCGCGTGATCGCGAGGCCGTCCGAGATCTGCTCCACCGTAATGCCCGCCTTGTTTTTCAGCAGCAGCCGCAGCAAGTCCTTCTGCCTGTCTCCCAGCATGTCCAGCATGATTTCCCCCGATGTTCATGTCTTCATTCTACCGCATGCGCGGCATTAACCAACTTAAAACACATATAACTGTACAAAGTATTTTAAATTGGCTATGCTGATAGTCATCACCCACCCACCAGCCAGGAGTACGCCATGCCAGCCCATCCATCCATTCAAGTCCTTCCCCGCCGTTCCTTCCTGCGCAACAGCAGCGCCGCCGTGCTGTCCACCGGCGCGGTGCTGCTGCTCGCCGGGCATGGCGCGCAAGCCGCCGGCCAGGGCGACGTCGCGGCGGACATCGGCATCCTCAACACCGCCCTCGGCCTGGAACACCAGGGCATCAACGCCTACACGCTGGGCGCCAAGAGCGGCCTGCTGCAAAAGCCGGTGCTCGACATCGCGCTGAAGTTCCAGGCGGACCACAAAGTGCACCGCGACCTGCTGATCGATGCGATCCGCAAGCTGGGCGGCAAACCGGTGGAAGAAAAATCGCTGGAAGCTTACGCCACCGCGCTGAACGCGGCCGCGCTGCGCAGCCAGAACGACGTGCTGACGCTGGCCGCCTCGCTGGAGCTGGGCGCCACCAATGCCTATCTGGGCGTGATCCCGGCCTTCAAGGACCACGGCTACGCCAAGGTGGCGGCGCGCCTGGCGGCGGACGAGGTGGGACACTGGACCATCCTCAACCAGGCGCTGGGCCAGCCGCTGGCGAAGGCCATGATGTTCGGCGCGTGATGGCTACGCTGCGGTCCGCGCTGCGCGCCCTGCTCTGCCTGCCGGCGTTCGCGCTGGCCGCGCCGCCCGGCGCGGCCCAGGCGGGCGGGGACGCCGCCAGGGGCAAGCAGCTCTACAGCCAGCAATGCATCGCCTGCCATTCGGTCGACGTCAGCATGGCCGGGCCGGCGCACCGGGGCGTGTTCGGACGCAAGGCGGGATCGCTCGCCGGCTTCGCCTATAGCGACGCGCTGCGGCGCTCGCGCATCGTGTGGGACGCCGGCACGCTGGACCGCTGGCTGAGCAACCCGGAGCAGCTGGTGCCCGGCCAGTCCATGAACTACGCGGTCGCCGACGCCCAGGCCCGCGCCGACCTGATCGCCTATCTGCGCACGCTGGAGCCGGCCGGCAAGCCGCCGCCGCCGCGCTGATCGCGGCGGGCCAATTCCACAGTATCATTCCTTACCGCCTTCCAAGGAGACTGTGCATGGCCCGATCCGCAATCGCTCTGATACTTTCGCTGCTCTCTGCAGGCGCGCATGCGGCGCCGGCGGACATTGTGTACCGCAACGGCTACGTCTACACGGTGGACGCCCAGGACAGCGTGCAGCAGGCGCTGGCGGTGCGCGGCGGCCGCATCGTCTACGTGGGCGGCAATGCCGGCGCGGACGAGCACACCGGCGCCCAGACCCGTGTCATCGACCTGCAAGGCCGCATGCTGATGCCCGGGCTGGTGGACGGCCATATGCACCCGCAGTCCGGCGGCACGCGCCTGCTCAACTGCAGCCTGGATTACCAGCCGCTGACGGTGCCGCAGTTCCAGGCCCGCATCCAGGCCTGCCTGGACCAGGACCAGGCCAAGAAGGTAAGCCCCAGGCGCTGGCTGCGGGTGGTGAACTGGTTCCAGCAGGGCATGCTGCCGGACGGCGTGGAGCTCACCAGCGCCACGCTGGACAGCCTGAAAACCACCCGCCCCGTGGTCGTGCGGTCGTCCTTCGGCCATTCCGCGCTACTGAACTCGCGCGCCATGAAGCTGGCCGGCGTCACCCGCCGCACGCCCGACCCCGAGGGCGGCAAGATCGCGCGCGACGCCGCCGGCAACGCCACCGGCATCCTGGAGGACGCGGCGCAGGACATGGTGAGCAAGTTCATGCCCGTGCTCACGCCGAAGGAAAACCTGGCTGCCTCCACCGCCGCGCTGGACGCCATGCGCAAGCAGGGCATCACCACCTTCCTCGACGCCTACACCGATCCGGAAACGCTGACCGCCTTCTCGCAGCTGCAAAAGCAAGGCAAGCTCACCGCGCGCGCCCACTTCGCGGTGCTGATCGATCCCAAGGACGCCATCTCCGGCAAGGCTTTCAAGGAACTGCGCCAGCAGGCCAGGCAGTTCGACCAGGGCGCCACGCGCGTTGAACCGTCCATGCAGGTGCGCCACGCCAAGCTGTTTA
Organism: Pseudoduganella sp. UC29_71; assembly: GCF_042693265.1. Lineage (NCBI taxonomy): Bacteria > Pseudomonadati > Pseudomonadota > Betaproteobacteria > Burkholderiales > Oxalobacteraceae > Pseudoduganella > Pseudoduganella sp. UC29_71. The sequence continues at coordinate 5,448,848 of NZ_CP170549.1, forward strand.
TGGACGGCGTGATCGCCGCGCCGGCCCTCACCGGCACCATGCTCGCGCCCTATTACACCAACCAGGGCACGCCGCAGCAGCCGCACTGGGCGCCGGGCACCAGCAAAGGGCCGGACAGCTACTTCACGCCGGCGCTGCTGAAGTCCACCCTGTCGACACTGGCCAAGGCCCGCATCGATCCGCACATCCACGTGGACGGCGACGGCGCCGTGCGCGACGCACTGGACGCGGTGCAGGCGCTGCGCGCCACGCCGGAAGGCAAGGACGTGCGCCCCGCGCTCGCGCATGACGAGATCGTGGACCCGGCCGACTTCCCCCGCTTCAAGCAGCTGGACGCGACGGCCGTGCTGTCCTTCCAATGGGCCAAGCCGGCGCCGGACACGGTGGGCGCGCTGAAGGAATACATGGGCAAGGAGCGCTACGCCATCGTCGAGCCGCAATCGCTGCTGCTGAACGCGGGCGCGCGCATCGCCTACGGCAGCGACTGGCCGGTGGACCCGCTGGACATGTGGTTTGCCTTGAAGGTGGGCGTGACGCGCACCGCCGCGCCGAATGCGGGGCCGGAGTACGCCGGCCGCCTGGGCGAGGCCCCCGGCATGCCGCGCGCGGCCGTGCTGCGCGCCGTGACGATGAACGCGGCGTACACGCTGAGGCAGGAGAAGGAGACGGGATCGCTGGAAGCCGGCAAGATGGCCGACCTGATCGTCCTGGACCGGAACTTCATGGAAGTCCCGGCCGAGGACATCGCCAACACCAAGGTCTTGCAGACCGTGGTGGGCGGGAAGGTGGTCTACGACGCGGGTGCGCTGTAATCCGCTGTAGTTCGCTGTAGTTACTTCTTGGTGAACACCAGGTCCCACACGCCGTGGCCCAGCTTCAGGCCGCGGTTCTCGAACTTGGTGAGCGGACGGTAGGCCGGCTGCGGCGCGTAGCCTTCGGCGGTGTTCTGCAGGCCAGGCTCGGCGCCCAGTACTTCCAGCATCTGCTCCGCGTATTCCTGCCAGTCGGTGGCGCAATGCAGATAGCCGCCCGGCGCCAGCTTCTCGGTGAGCAGCTTGACGAACGGCCCCTGGATCAGGCGGCGCTTGTTGTGGCGCGCCTTGTGCCATGGGTCCGGGAAGAACACGTGCACGCCATGCAGCGAGCCGTCCGGGATCATATTGTTCAGTACTTCCACCGCGTCGTGCTGGATCAGGCGCAGATTGGTCAGCCCCTGCTCGCCGATCTGCTTGAGCAGGCTGCCCACGCCCGGGGTGTGCACTTCCACGCCGAGGAAATCCTTCTCCGGCATGCCGCGCGCGATGTGCGAGGTGGTGTCGCCCATGCCGAAGCCGATTTCCAGCACCACGGGCGCCTTGCGGCCGAAGGCCTGCTCGAAGTCGAGCGGAGCCTTGGCATAGTTGACCATGAATTTCGGACCCAGCTCTTCCAGCGCGCGCGCCTGCGCGGTGGACAGGCGTCCGGCACGCGTGACGAAGCTGCGGATGCGGTGTTCGGTCGGGTCATACAGCATGGCGCGTGCTGGATTGGTCGGGTTATCGTTTGGAGTATCGGAAGACATGGAATAGACAAATTCAAGGGACGATCCACCATTATACGTGAGCCCGGCCTGCCATAATACGGCTTTGACCGACTAGCCCCTTCCGACGATGACCGACGCACTCCTGATTGCCATCATGGCACTGTCCCTGGCCGCCATGTACCTGCTGCTGAAAAAAGGCTTCCGCACGCCGCCGCCGCCCGCAGGCAAGGCGCCGGGTGCCGGCTACCTGCCCGCGCAGCCGGCTGCGCCGGTGAAGCACTGGTCCGACGGCGGCCGCATGCTGACCGAGGTGGTGGCCGAATCGCGCTACCACGCCACGGTGCGCGAGCTGGCGGGCCAGCACGGCGACAAAGGCGCCGACACCCGCCTGCAAGCCGTGCTGGCGGTGGACCCGCTCAATCCCTACGACGACAAGCCGGTGGCGGTGTTCATCGAAGGCCGCATGACCGGCTACCTGTCGCCGAAAGACGCGCAAGCTTTCCGCGAAGCGCAGCGGCGCGAAGAGATCGAAGGCCAGTCCGTCTCCTGCGACGCTGCCATACGCGGCGGCGCTGTTTGGGAAGGCAAGCATTTGGCGTATGCTGTATGGCTGGACATAGACTTGTCCCGTTGACCGACGTCCTTAGCAAAGAGATACGCAATGACTACTGTTACCATCGATTTCAGCCAGTCCGTGCTGGCCACGCTGGAAACCTACCGTGCGGCCCATCCGACCGCCACGCTGGCGCAGGACTTCGACAAGTTCGTCAAGGCCGGCTACAACTTCGCCACGGCGCACAACGTCTACACGGGCGGCTCCCTGGCGGGGCCGGACGGCTATCTCGATTATCCCGACGGCGCCTTCCAGACCTTCGCGGGCCTGGTCAACACCACCCCGGGCGCCGCCAGCGGCACCTTCTCGGCCGGCTCGCTGGAAGACCACGTATCGGGCAACTACCGCCTGGTGTATGACGGCCAGCTCAATTTCGGCTACACCAGCTCCGCCAGCAACGGCCTGCTGCTGTCCAACCAGGGCGGCACCATCAGCACGCTCACCCTGCAGCAGCTGGTCACCAGCGGCAGCACCGGCTACGACGCCACCATCGGCAACACGGTGCTCAAAGCGCACGGCGCCGTCACCAGCGACGGCAACCTGTTCTCGGGCGAAGTGGACACCCTCACGCGCACCACCGAGCTGTTCGAGCAGGGCGGCCGCATCACGGGCAGCTTCAACGTGTCGGGGGATTCCACGGCCATCGGCCAGAACACCGCCAGCACCGCCATCAGTGGCACGCTCACCTCCTACGCCCAGTACTACACGGACGGCAGTTCGGCCCAGATCAGCGGGGCGGAGATGGCCGTCACCGGCAGCACGGTGGCCAACGAACAGCTGCTGCTGGCCAACGCCGCCAACTTCGGCGGCGACGATGCCATCGCCGTGACCTTGCCCGCCATCGTCAACACCGACTGGCTGATTGCCTCCGGCGCCGGCAACGATCGCATCAGCCTCACCGGCGGCGGCGCGCGCCTGTCCGTCAACGCCGGTAGCGGCAGGGACACCATCGTCATGAACGATTACGGCCACAAGGTCGACGGCGGAGACGGCGTGGACACGGCGGTCTTCGCCGGCAAGCGCGCCGACTACACCGTGGCCGCGACGGCCAGCGGCTACACCGTCTCGGCGGCGGCCGGCGGCCTGGCCGACACGCTGGTCAACATTGAACGCATCCAGTTCTCCGACAGCGGCCTGGCATTGGATAGCAACGGCAGCGCCGGCCAGCTGTTCCGCCTCTACCAAAGCGCCTTCAACCGCGCGCCCGACGTCGGCGGCGCCGGATTCTGGTTGAAAGCCATGGACAACGGGCTCACGCTGGAACAGATCGCCACCGGCTTCACGCAGGCGCCCGAATTCAAGAACCTGTACGGCAACACCACGGACCCGGTGGCGCTCGTCACCAGCCTGTATCACAACGCGCTGGACCGCGAACCCGAACCGGGCGGCATGCAGTTCTGGCTGGAAGTACTGGCGCGTGGCGTATCGGTGCCGCAGGTGATGCTGGGATTTTCGGAAAGCCCCGAGAGCCAGGGCCTGAACGCGGCGCTCATCGCCAACGGCTACGCTTACACGCCGTTTGTCTGAGGCCACAAAGATTTGATTGGAGCGGGTGAAGGGAATCGAACCCTCGTATGAAGCTTGGGAAGCTGCCGTTCTACCATTGAACTACACCCGCGTTAGGCGCATTCTACGCGGGTTTGCACGTTGTTGGCAAACCCGCAACCGGAACCGGACGCTTTAGCCGTCGGCTGCTTGCTTACAGAGCCTGGATCAAGGTTTTCTGGAATTTTTCCGGCTCATCCCGATGAATCTGATGGCCCGATTTTTCGAACAGGAACAGCCCTTTCCTCGGCGCGCGCAATGCCTCAAAATATTCTGTCGTGATCCTGGTGGAAGTCTGGATGTCATCCTTGCCCACCAAGAAATATACCGGGCAGTCGACCTGCGTCAAGGTCTTGGGCAAATCGGTGACCATCACCTCGTTCCAGACCGGCGACCAGACCTTGGACCATTGCAGGAAACCGTTCTTGAACTCGTCGCTGGTTACGTACGTTTTGCCCTCCTTGTAGAAGAGCCATTTTCGCAGGTAAAACAGGTCTTCGTCAGCCTGAAAGGGAATGCGCACGCTGGCCAGTTCTTTGCCCGCCTGGCGATTTTCCTTCAGATGGGTCTTTAAGGTGTCCAGCAGCGCCTTTTCGCTCGCCAGCTGGCTGACGACGGGATTCACCGCGAAATACGCGTGCAGCAGGCCGGGGCGGGTCCTGACGACATGAAATCCGAGGACACTTCCCCACGAGCTGCCCAGGAGGTAGATTTTTTCCTGCTTCAGCTCTTTCCTGACGAAGTCGATTACCTCATCCGTGTCGCTCTCCATCTGCGCCAGCGTGGGCTGGCTGGGCGAAGGGTTGAGCTTTAAGGTTTTCCCGGCATTTCGCTGGTCCCATTGGACAATGGTGAACTTATCCTTCAGCAGGTAGGTGAAGGATTCCGCGTTGTTCATCATCGAACTTCCTGGCCCGCCGGACAACAGCAAAAGAACGGGCTTGGCCGCGTCATCCGTGCTGATTTCCACGACCTGTTTGATTCCGCCTATGTCGGCCACGAGCTCAGTTACGGCGCCATGTGCGGAAAATGGCATGAGGACTGCAAACAGCATGGATGCAAAGCGTTTTTTCATGAAGACCCCTGGTTGCCAATTGCTCCATTCTACTTTGCAATGGGAACGCCCTGCCCCGGAATTGCCCGCCGTTTGTAATTCTGCCATGATGGCTGGCATTGCCCCGAACCAAGGACTTTGACATGACGCCAACCTCGTTCCGCCGCGCCGGTGCCCTCGCGCTGGCCGTTTCGTTCATTTGCGCCGTGCCGCTGGCTGCCGCGCAGCAGCCGGCAGCGCCGGACGATCCCGTCGCCCAGCTGGTCGGCCAGCTCGACCTGGAAAAGTACAAAGCCACCATCAAGAGCCTGACCCGCTTCGGCGACCGGCGCCAGGGGACGGCACGCAACCGGCAGGCGCTGGACTGGATCGAGGCGCAGCTGAAGTCCTACGGCTGCACGAATACCGCGCGGCTGCAGTATCAGTTCACAGAGCCTGCCGTGCGCGGCAAGCCCGCCGTGCAGGCTGGTGGCGGCGCGGGCGGTCCGCCGGGCCAGGGCGGCAGCACGCTGTTCGGCAGGCGCGCTCCCACCGGCGTGAACACGGACCCCATGCTGCAGCCCGACGAGCGCCTGCGCGCACTCAACGCGGAACAGACGCCGCAAGGCACCTCGCTGCGCGAGAACGTCTATTGCACCAAGGTGGGCGCCACGCATCCGGAGGAGATGTATATCGTCAGCGCGCACATGGACGGCATCGGCTTCGGCGAAGCCGCCAACGACGACGGCTCGGGCACCGCGCTGGTGATGGAGCTGGCGCGCATCTTCAGTGCGCCCGGCGTGGAGACCGGCCGTTCGATCCGCTTCGTCCTGTGGAACAACGAGGAGACGGGCCTGAACGGCGCCGCCGCTTATGTGGCGCAGCGCCAGCATTTGCAGGGCGTGGAGTCGCCCGCCGGCTCGGGCAAGTATCCCGAGCCGAAGTGGCTGGGCATGATCCAGCACGACATGATGCTGTTCGACCACGGCATGCCGGTGCCCAAGCTCGACGCGGCCGGCAAGCCGGTGCTGGACGCGAAGGGCCAGCCGGTCTACACCGCGCCCAGGGAGCAGCGCGCCGAGGCGGACGTGAATATCGAGTACCAGGCGCAGTCGAAGCAGGCCGACGGCTCGGCCAGGCTGGCCTGGGCCTTCCGCGCCGCGAACGACAAGTACGCCACGCACTACCCGGCCGCCGTCGGCTTCCACATGACCAACACCGATTCCACGCCCTTCATGGACCTGGTGCCGTCGATTTCGCTGCGCGAGAACGAGCGCGGGCAGCAGATCGGCGCCGGCTGGAATCCGCACTGGCACCAGCCCACCGACCTGTACGCCAATTATTCGGACAAGGATTTCCTGCTTGGCCTGAACGCGGCGCAGACCACGCTGGCCGGCGTGGCGCAGCTGGCAGGGGTGCGCGTGCAGAAAAAACAAGCGGAAAAATGAACTGTTGCTTTCGTGCCCACTGGAAATAGTTGATGCCTAAATCTGTTAGCATGCTGGCCACCAATTCAACCACATGCACAGGATTTGCATATGCGCAGCGCACCGCAAGCGGCAGTTCACGAGACCGTCCTTGAAGACGGCAAGCCCATCGTCACCACCACGGACCTGAAGGGCCGCCTGACCTACGCCAACTCCACCTTCACCGACGCCAGCGGCTACGAAGGCGAGCAGCTGGCGGGCCGGGTGCAGAACTCGCTCTACCATTCCGACATGCCGCAGGAGGTGGACGCGGACATGTGGCGCACCGTGCTGTCGGGCGAGCCGTGGCGCGGGCTGGTGAAGTATGCGCGCCAGGACGGCGGCTATTTCTGGTGCATTGCGAACGTGACGCCGGTGATCGAAAAAGGCAAGACCACCGGCTTCATGTCGGTGTGCACCAAGCCGAAGCGCGAGCAGATCCAGGAAGCCGAACAGCTGTACCGCAGCGTCAAGGGCGGCAATCCGGACGGCATCCGCATCGTGCGCGGCGCGGCTGCCGCGCGCGGCTGGAACAAGGTGCGCAACGCGCTGCGCGACGTCACGCTGGCGCAGCGCCTCGCGCTGTGCTTTGGCAGCACGGCGCTGCTGGCGCTGGCCATGGCGGCGCACGCCGTGCTGCCCTACGGTGAAGGCGCCCTGCACGTGCAGGCGCTGCTGCTGGCGGTGCTGGCGCTGTACGGGTGGCGCAATCTGCACCAGGCGGTGGTGGCGCCCATCCAGGCCAGCATCAACGCCACCCGCATCCTGGCCGGCGGCGACCTGACCACCCGCATGGCGGTGGACCGCCACGATGAACTGGGCCAGCTGCAAGCCTTCATCCGCCAGCTGAACCTGAACCTGGCTTCCATCCTGGTGGACATCAGCGGCAATTTCGCGCTCACGCGCAGCACCACCACGCAAGTGCGCGCAGCCAATGCAGACCTGTCGGCACGCACCGAGGCGCAGGCCTCCAACCTGGAACAGACTTCGGCCAATATGGGCCACATCACCGGCACCGTGAGCCAGACCGCCGACAACGTGAACGCCGCCAGCGGCGTGGCGAGCGAAGCGACGGCACTGGCCGAGCGCACCGGCGTGGCGGTGGCGCAGGTGGTGGCCGCGATGAACGACATCAGCGCGTCGTCGCGCCAGATCGTGGACATCATCAGCCTGATCGACGGCATCGCCTTCCAGACCAATATCCTGTCGCTGAACGCGGCGGTGGAAGCGGCGCGCGCCGGCGAGAGCGGACGCGGATTCGCTGTGGTGGCGGGCGAGGTGCGCAGCCTGGCGCAGCGCAGCGCGGCGGCCGCGAAAGACATCAAGGCGCTGATCGACGCCTCGGCAGGCAAGATCGCCACCGGCGCGAGCATGGCCACCACGGCGGGCCAGGACATGGATGCGGTGATCGCCGCCATCGGCCGGGTGGCCGGCATCATGGGCGACATCAGCCACTCCACGCGCGAGCAGAGCACCGGCATCAGCCAGGTGAAGGACGCCATCGTGCAGCTGGATGAGGTGACGCACCAGAACGCGCAGATGGTGGAGGAAGCCTCGGCAGCCACCGGGGTGCTGGACAAGCAGGCGCAGGCCGTGGCCAAGGCACTGGAAGTGTTCAAGCTGCCGCCGCAGGCGGGCGCCAAGGGCAAGGGTGTGGTCAGCCTGGTGCCGGCGGCACGCGCGGCGCGGGAGGGCGGCACGCAGCACGCGGCACCAGCGGCGCGGCGCGCCTGACGCTAGCGCCGGCGGCAGCAGCCGCATCGGCGGGACCGGCTTGCGCGCGGTCCCGCTGTGCGTTTACGGCGGGCTTACTTCGCCGCGTAGAAAGCCTTCATGAAACGGTAGAAGTTCCACACATCGACCTTGCTAGCCATCTCGAACGTGGAGTGCATGCTAATCAGCGGCACGCCCATGTCGATCACTTCCATCTCCTGCTGCGACATGAAACGGCCGATGGTGCCGCCGGTGCCCACGTCCACCTTGGGCGTGTGGGTCTGCCATGGAATCGAGGCCTGGTCCAGGATGCCGCGTATCTTCGCGGTGTATTCGGAATTGGCATCGAAGCCACCGCCGTAGCGCTTGATGGTGACGCCGTAGCCGATCCTGGCGGCATTGGTCGCTTCGGTGGCTTCCGGGAACAGCGGCGACACGCCGTCGTTGGTGTCGGCGCTCACCACCAGCGCGTGGCGCAGCGCGGTGCGCAGGTCCAGGTCGTTGTACTGCGCGCCCTTCTGGCCGCTCACCAGGCGCGCGTACGCCGTGTTGAGCAGCTGCGACGAGGCGCCGGTGTTGTTCACCGAGCCCACTTCCTCGAAGTTCGACAGGTAGGCAATGGCGGTCTGCGCCGGCGTGCCGTCCATGTCCAGCACCGCGCGCAGGGCGCAGTAGGTGCTCAGGCGGTCGTCCTGGCCGTGCGAGCCCACCAGGCCGCGGTCGATGCCCACGTCGCGCGGCTGCGCAGCGGGCACCAGGTGCAGGTCGGCGCTGACGAAGTCCTCTTCCTGGATGCGGTATTTGTCCTTCAGCGCGCGCAGCACTTCCGCCACCACGCTGGACTTCTCGCCCGGGATGCTGCCGGCCACGGGATCGAGCTCCTCGCCCTTGAACACTTCGGTGTAGCTGCGGTTGCGCAGGTCCTTGTCGGCGTGCGGCGCCGCGTCGCCGATGACGAACACGGGATCGGCGGCGTTGAAGCCGATCGACACGGGAATGCTGCGGCCGTCGGTGGTGTCGATGCGGCCGGTCAGCGCCAGCGGCACGTTGGCCCACTGGTACTTCTTGATGCCGCCGTAGTACACGGTGTTGAACACGGCCAGGCCGTCGCGCGCGGCGCCGTTCACGGGGCGCGCCTTGAGCGCGATGTGCGGGCTGTCGTGGTGGGTGCCCACCACGTGCGAGCCCGCCGCCAACGGCTGCTGGCCGATCACGGCCAGGACCACGGCGCGGTCGCGCGCCGGCAGGATCAGGCGCGCGCCGGGCTTCACCTGTTCCGGGCGGGTCAGTTCGGCAAAGCCGGCCGCCTTGGCCAGGCGGATCGCTTCGGCGGTGGCGCTGTAGGGGCTGCGCGCCACGGCCAGGTATTCCTTGTACTGCTCGGCAAAGCGGAACACCTCGTCGCGCTGCCCGCCCTGCAGCGCCAGCCACGACGACTTCTTGCCCGCCCATACGCTGGCCCCGCCCGCGCCGTCCTGCGCCTGCACCGGCGCACCCGCGCAGGCCCACGCCGCCATCACCATGATGGCCAGCTTGCCGTATCGATTCATTCACGTCCCCTTGTCATTTTCTCTAGCGGCGCCGTTGCCGCTGAAGGCGCTATGCTAAGGGGATGGACGGGCCTTGGCAATGCCCCAGGCAAGCACGCTCAATCCGGGCTTTCCACGGTATAGCCCTTGGCCTTCAGCGCGGCCAGGTAGCCGTCCGGCTTGAGGATGTCGGCCAGGCGCAGCGTGGCGAAGGTGCTGCCGTTGGCGGCCAGCGCCTTCTCGGCCGCGCCCAGCCAGGCCGCCTGCATGCGTTCCTTCACGTTCTGGAAGCCGGGCCGGGTCTTGGTGAATTCGGCGCCGCGCATGGCGTCGCCGCACTCGGTCTCCTGGTCCGGATAGCTCAGTTTCTGGATCGCTTCCAGGTCGCCCTTGGCCCATGCATTGGCGCGCACGCGCATGGCGTCGATGTCGCCTTCCAGGCGCTCCAGCGTCTTCGAGAAGCACGCGGTGTCGGCCAACTGGGACTGCTTGAATTCCTTCAGCATCTTCGACGGGTCTTCCAGCGGCAGCTCGATGCTGGTCTTGACCACCTTGATCTTGTGCTGCTTGATGATGTCGTCCAGCTTGCGCTGCACTTCATAGCCCTTGGACAGTCCTGCCTTTTTCAGGCCTGCGCTGAACAGCGTCTCGGCGGCGAAGATGGGGCGCTCGCGCTCGATGCCGTCGTCGTCGCCCAGGTACTTCGCTTTCAGCGGCAGCCAGCGCGCGTAGACGTCGGCCGGCAGCACGTCCTTCAGGGTAGCGCCGTCCGGGTTCTTCTTCAGGCCGATCAGGTTGGGCAGCAGGGCCAGGCCGCCGAAAAAGCCGACGCTGGCGTGCGCGCCCGGCGGCGTCAGGTATTCCTGCGACTGGGCCAGGATGCTCTCCACCTGCTGCGAACGCCATTCCATCTTGTGCGGCAGCGGCGAGTAGGTGCCGAACACCCACAGCACATGGCCGTCCTTGCTCACCTTCCACAGGCCCGGCCCGGGCTTCTGGCCCACCACCAGGATCTGTTCCGGCACCGCCCCGGCTTCCGCATCGGCGGCAGCCGGCGGCGCCTCGGTTTGCGCCAAGGCGGACAGCGCCGGCAAAGCCAGGCACAACGCGGGAAGAACTCGTTTCAGCATCACAGTCGTCCTTTCAATAAGTAGTGTCCAAGGTTACTATTCTTATACTTATTGTGCGGCAATTTTTCAGGATGTTACAAATATGCCTAGACATTTTCGCAGGGCGAACGCAGCGCTGTTGCTGGCCGCCGCGATGGCGCTGCCTGCAGGCGCGCAGGACTACCAGCACGCAGGCGTGGCCGACAACATGCCGGTGTTCCAGCAGGCGCTGAAGGCCAAGCTGACCTTTCCCATGGCGTGGTCGCCGCAGGTGAAGGACTTGCCGGCATGGCGCAGCGCCGGCCGGGCCAAGCTGTGGGAGCTGACCTTGCAGGCGCCCGACAACACGCCCTTCCAGCCGCAGGTGATCGCCGAAATCGACCGGGGCAGCTATGTGGCGCGCCAGGTGGTGTTCAACCTGAGCGCGGAGAGCCGCGTGCGCGGGCTGATGCTGGTGCCGAAAGGCGCAGGGCCGTTCCCGGCCGCGCTGATGCTGCACGACCACGGCGGCAAGTTCGATATCGGCAAGGAGAAGGCGATCCAGCCGTGGGGCGATACGGCGACCGATGCGGCGCGCCTGGCGTCGTCGCAGGCCTGGGCGGACAAGCATTTCTCGGGGCGGTATCCGGGCGACGCGCTGGCCAGGCGCGGTTACGTGGTGCTGGCGGTGGATGCGCTGGGCTGGGGCGACCGGGGTCCGCTGACGGGCGACACGCAGCAGGCGCTGGCGGCCAACGCCTTCAACCTGGGCAGCTCGCTGGCCGGCATCATGGCGGCCGAGGACGCGCGCGCGGCGGCTTTCCTGGCGGCGCAGCCGGAGGTGGACAAGCACAAGGTGGCGGCCATCGGTTTCTCGATGGGCGCTTTCCGGGCGTGGCAGGCGGCGGCGCTGTCGGACGCGGTGACGGCGGTGGTGGCGGCCAACTGGATGGCCACCACCGAAGGCTTGATGGTGCCGGGGAATAACCAGCTGCGCGGCAGCTCGGCGTGGAATATGCTGCATCCCGGCCTGTTGCGGCAGATGGATTTTCCGGACGTGGCCAGTCTGGCGGCGCCCAAGCCGGCCATGTTCTTCGCGGGCGAGCAGGACAGGCTGTTCCCGGCGGCGTCGGTGCGCACGGCGTTCGGGAAGATGGAGCAGGTGTGGAGAGCGTGGGGCGCGCGGGACAAGTTCGAGGCGCATATGCTGCCGGGCGGGCATGTGTTTCCGCAGGCGGAGCAGGACGCGGCGTACGATTGGCTCGATCGGCAGTTTGGGCGGGCGCCGGCTGACGGCGGGTTACGCGCGTTGCGCTAACCCGCCCTACGCATTGACGCATGAACGCACAACGCATCAAGCGGCCATGGAATGCACGTAGGGCGGATTAGCGAAGCGTAATCCGCCGGAGCCGCCTACACCGGCGCCGGCAGCAGTTCCACGCGCTCGCGCAGCAGCGCCAGCTGCGGCGGGTCCATGCGGCCGGCCGCGTTCTGCAGGTAGCGCGAGGCGCCGCTGACGCCGCTGCGCTCGGCCATCGACAGCCATAGCCACGCCTGCGCCATGTCCGCCGCCGTACCCTGCCCGCTGTAGTACATCAGCCCCACATTGAACTGCGCGCGCGCGTGTCCCTGCGCCGCCGCTTTCTGATACCAGGCCAGCGCCTCGGCGTAGTCGCGCACCAGCCCGTGTCCCGTGTCATAGCGCAGCGCCAGCGCGAACTGCGCCAGCGCGTGGCCCTGCTCGGCCGCCTTGCGGTACCACTGGCCGGCCTGCACGCTGTCCGGCGCCGGGCTGTCGTCGCTGTCGAGCAGCAGGCCCAGGCTGTACTGCGCGGCCGCGTAATCCTGCTCGGCGGCCTTGCGGTACCAGGCGATGGCCTTGCGGCCGTCCTGCGGCACGCCGCGTCCCGTTTCATAGCGCAGCCCCAGGTCGAACTGCGCGCGCAAGTGGCCCTGGTCGGCCGCCTTGCGGTACCAGAACACCGCTTCCTGCGCATCCTGCGGCACGCCGTGGCCATTGTCGTACAACAGGCCCAGATGGTATTGCGCCGCCGCGTAGCCCTGCTCGGCCGCCATGCGGTACCACTGCTGCGCCTGTTCGTAGTCCTGCGGCACGCCCTGGCCGTGATCGTAGCGCAGGCCCAGGTTATTCTGCGCGGCCGCGTGGCCCAGCGCGGCGGCCTTGCGGTACCAGTGCAGCGCCTTCTGCTCGTCGCGCGGGACCTTGTCGCCGCCGTTGTCGTAGATCAGGCCGAGATTGAACTGCGAACTGGCGTGGTCCTGCTCGGCCGCGCAGCGGTACCACTGGATGGCCTGCTGGCTGTCCTGCGGCACGCCGTCGCCCTTGTCGTAGCGCAGCGCCAGGTTGAACTGCGCCGGCGCATAGCCCTGGTTGGCGGCCTTGCGGTACCAGGACATGGCCTGGTGCACGTCCTTGGCCACGCCCTGGCCGTTGTCGTAGCGCAGGCCGAGGTTGAACTGGGCGCGCGCATAGCCCTGCTCGGCGGCCTTGCGGTACCAGGCGATGGCTTGCTTGAAGTCCTGCGGCACGCCCTTGCCGGTGTCGTACATCATGCCCAGGTTGTTCTGCGCGCCGGCATCGCCCTGCTCGGCGGCCTTGCTGAACCAGTGCATGGCCTGCTGCGTGTCCTGCGGCAGGCCCTGGCCCTTGGCGTACATCCAGCCCAGGTTGTACTGCGCGGCCGCGTAGCCCTGCTCGGCCGACAGCTGATACCAGCGCGCCGCCTCCGCCAGGTCCTGCTTCAGGCCCTGGCCCTTCTGGCACATCACGCCCAGGTTGTATTGCGCGTGCTCCAGCCCCGCGTTGGCGGCCTGGCGGTACCAGGCCACGGCCAGCTCGTAGCTCTGCGCCACGCCCTGCCCGTTGAAGTACATGAAGCCCAGGCTGTGCTGGGCGTTGGCCACGCCGCGCTCGGCCAGGTCCTTGATGCGCAGGAATTCGGCGGTGTAGTTTTCCGGCCCGGTGCCGGCGCCCGGGGCGTGCGCTTCCGAAGCCGAGTATTTTTGCATGCGCCGCTTCGCCGTGTCAGGCCTGGAAGGCGGCGATCACCGGCGCGTGCTGCGCATCGCTGCGCAGCTGCTCCGGCGCCTGCTGCTGCAGCACGCCGATGAAGCTGGTGAGCGAAATCGGCCGGTGGTACAGATAGCCCTGCATGGTGGTGCAGCCGTTGGCCTGCAGGTAGCGCGCCTGGATCTCGGTCTCCACGCCTTCCGCCACCAGGTGCAGGCCGAGGCCGCGCGCGATCGAGATGATGGCCAGGATCACCGGATAATGGCCCTGCTCGTCGTGGATCTCCTTGACGAAGCTCTGGTCGATCTTGATGGTGTGGATGGGGAAGCGGTGCAGATAGGACAGCGACGAATAGCCGGTGCCGAAATCGTCGATCGCTACCGACACGCCCAGCTGGCACAGCTTGTTCAACTGCTCGATGGCGTACAGCGGATTGCGGATGCAGATGTTCTCGGTGATTTCCACTTCGATCTGCGCCGGCGAAATGCCGTAGCGCGTGAGCGCGCCGCGCATCTTCTCGAAGAAGTCGCCCCGGTCCAGGTATTGCGGCGACAGGTTCAGCGACAGGCGGATCGCCTCGCCGCCGGCCGCGTTCCACTGCAGCAGGTCGCGGCACAGCGCGCCCAGCATCCAGTCCGAGATCGGCAGCATCAGGCCGTTCTCTTCGGCGAACGGCAGGAACTCGCCGGCCGACAGCAGGCCGCGCTGCGGGTGGTTCCAGCGCATCAGGCCCTCGGCGCCGATGATGCGGCCGGTGCCCACGTCGATCTGCGGCTGGTAATACATTTCCAGTTCGTTCTGCTCCAGCGCGCGGCGCAGCGCCTGCTCCAGCGCGATCTTCTGGTGCGACATGTCCAGCATGGAGTTGTGATAGAAGCTGTGGCCGTTCTTGCCCAGCGCCTTCACCTGGTACATGGCGATGTCCGCGTGGCGCAGCAGTTCGTCGATGCTTTCGCCGTCGCTCGGGTAGACGGCAATGCCGATCGAGGCCGAGATGTGCACCTGGTGGCCGTCCAGGTCGAACGGCTTTTGCAGGCTTTCCAGGAACTTCTCCGCGATCACCTTGGCGTCGGTGCGGTCGCGCAGTTCCGGCAGCACGATGGTGAATTCATCGCCCCCCTGGCGCGCCAGCGTGTCGCCCTTGCGCAGGCATTCCTTCAGGCGCAGCGCGGCCTGCTGCAGCAGCTCGTCGCCTTTCACGTGGCCCAGCGTGTCGTTGACCAGCTTGAAGCGGTCCAGGTCGACGAACATCACGGCCAGCTCTGTGAGCTTGCGCTTGGCCTGGATCACGGCCAGGCCCAGGCGGTCCTTGAACAGCATGCGGTTCGGCAGGTCGGTCAGGATGTCGTGGTAGGCCTGGTAGGAGATCACTTCCTCGGCGCGCTTGCGGTCCGTGATGTCGCGCGCCACGCCGTAGATGCCGTAGTGCTCCTGGCGCGACTGGTCCGGCATGTGCACGCCGATGGCGTTCATCGGCATCGTCATCAGGGTGTTGCTGAAGGTGCGCTCGATGCCGTTGCCCTTGCACTTCAGGCGCAGCTCGACGTTGCGCGAGGCGCGTTCATCCACCCGGCGCTCGCCGCCGCGCTCATTGAACACGTAGCGCGCGCGCTCCAGGTCCTCGTCGTGGATCAGCACCGAATAGTGCTTTCCCAGCAGTTCCTCGCGCGTGAAGCCCAGCAGCTGATAGGCGCGGTCGTTCACGAAGGTGAACTGGCCTTCCTGGTTCAGCGTGTAGATGATGTCCGGCGAGCTGTCCACCAGGTTGCGGTACATGCGCTCGGAGGTTTCCAGGCGCTGCGCGATGCGTTCGTTGTCCACCGCCAGGCGGCGCTGCGCCAGCGCGTTCTCCACGGTCTTGAGCAGCTCTTCGCGGCTGTAGGGCTTGCGCAGGTAGTCGTAGGCGCCGCGCTTGAGCGCGCCGATGGCCGCCTCGATGCCGACGTCGCCGCTCATCACGATCACGTCGCTGTCGATGCCCTTGCCGTTCATGAAGTCCATGATCTCGTGCCCGCTCATGTCGGGCAGGCGCAGGTCCAGCAGCACCAGGTCGAACTTCATCCTGGTCAGCTGGGCCAGCGCTTCGCTGCCGCAGGTGGCGGTCACCAGCTGGTAGTCGCGGTCGCGCAGCAGTTCATAGAGCGAGGACAACAGGCGCGGCTCGTCGTCCACCAGCAGCAGGCGGGGGCAAAAATCGCTCGCCACGCTGACGGCGGCGCTTGCGCTCGTTGCGTCGTTGGCCGGATGCAGGGTTGGGGCGCCGGCAGCGCTGGGCGAGTTCGCGTTGTTCATACAGAGTCCATCGCCCGCGTTTGCGCGCCGGCGGTGAGGGTAGTGCCGGCCCGTACGGGCAGCAGGATTTCAAAAGTGGTGCCGCTCTTGCCGCTGCGGCAGGTGATCATGCCGTCCAGCTTCTTGACCAGGCTGTGGACGATGGACAAGCCCAGGCCGTGGTGCTTGCCTTCCTTGTTGCTGCGCACCGGCGTAAACAGGTTGGCCAGCACCTCGGTCGACAGGCCGGGGCCATTGTCGCCGATCACCAGCTCCAGGTACAGCTTGCGCTCGCGGTTCACGTGGCCGCGGTTGGCGATCTCTATCCTGCCGCCGTCCGGCAGCGCTTCGACCGCGTTCTTGACCAGGTTGACCAGGATCTGTTTCAGGATGTCGGCGTCGCCGTCGATCTCGGCCGGCTCGTCCTGCATGCGCACCAGGATCTGCACCGAGGCCGGCACGAAATCGGTGGCGCGGAACAGGCGCAGCACGTCGTCCACCACGCGCGCCACGTCGGTGACGCGGTTGCCGTCGGACGGCTGCAGGTCGGCCAGGCCGTTGATCAGCGAGCCGACGCGGTCGATCTCCTCGTTCAGGATGGACATCTCGCCCACCACCGGCTCGCGCCGCGCCAGCTTGGTGTCCAGCACCGACAGGTAGTTCTTGATGATGGACAGCGGGTTGTTCACCTCGTGCACCACGCGGCGCGAGGCCTCGCGGTATTCCTCGGCCACGTGGGCGATCTGGCGCCGCGCGTGGCCGCGTTCGGAGAGCTGGGTTTCCAGCGCCGTGGCGGCCTGGTTGCCGAACGCTTGCAGGAAGCGCTCGCGCTTGTGGTACGACGGCAGCTGCCAGGCCGCCGCGCCGCCCACCAGCACGCCCAGGCAGCGCTGCCCGGCCACCATGGGCACGCACACCATGCTCTCGGTGCCGAGGATGCGGAACAGCTGTTCTTCCGAAATGCCCACCGGCGTCGCGCCCTGCCCGGCCTTGCTCAGGTAGGCCACGCGGCGTTCGCGCGCGGCGTCCGCCACGGTGCCGCCCTTCGCCAGCGGGATGGAGAATTCGGCCAGGCGCTGCTGCTGCTCGCCGGCCGTCATGCCCACCAGGGCGTGGCCGGTGGGGTTCTCCAGCAGAATCACCGTATTGTCGAAGTCGAACAGGATGCGCGCCGAGCGCGTCATCGCTTCCAGCATGCCGGTTTCGCCGGTCTGGCGCGCGAAGGTCTGGCCCATTTCGGACACCAGCACCATGTTGCGCACTTCCTCGGACAGGCGCTGCTGCACCGGGTCCACCGGCGGCGGCGGCGCGTAGGCGGCAGGGGCCACGATGTCGTCCGCGCCGGCCAGTTCGATGCCGAGGTAGGCGGCCGATTTTTCCACCTGGCGCGCGGCGGCGTGGCAGATCACGTGCAGCGCGTCGCTGTCGATGGCGCACAGGCCGGCGCCCGCTTCAATGGCTTCATCCTCGTCCTCGTGGCAGCACAGCAGGTGCGCCAGGCGCACGATGCGGATCAGCGGATGCGCCGCTTCCAGGCGCGCCACCGGCTCGTGGTGGTACAGCACGGAATCGGCCAGGAAGGAATCCAGGTTCCAGCGCTCGATCAGCCAGGCGCCCGCTTCGGAGTGCGTGATCTGCAAGGTGCGCTGCTCCACCGCGCACAGGTCCTCGTCGTCGCGCGCGGTGAAGTTGAAGGCGTATTCTTTCGGCGCGGTGGCCAGCAGCGCCAGGCGGCCCACGTTGTGCAGCAGGCCGGCCAGGTAGGCTTCCTCCACGTGCGGGTAGTCGAGCTGCTTGGCGATGTCGCGCGCGATGACGGCGGTGGTGAGCGAGCTTTTCCAGAAGCTGCGCAGGTCGGTGCTGCCGGAGTGGGGGAAACTGTTAAAGGTCTGGAATACCGATTCGCTGATGACCAGCGTCTTGATCATGTCCGTGCCGAGCGACACCAGCGATTGTTCCAGGCCCACGGCGCGGTTGTTGCGATGGTAGGCGGAGCTGTTGGCGACCGACAGGATCTTGCTGGTCATGCCGGCGTCCTTGGCGATCAGCGCGGCCAGTTCCGGCATGCCGGCGTCGTCGGCCTGCAAGTGCTCTATCAACTTGATGAGTATCTGCGGCATGGCCGGCAGACGGGCAATCAGCAAGCGATTGCGAATATCATGGTCTGATTGATGCATCGTATCACGCATTGCCGCCAAGGAATTCCATCGAGGAGTGAGAGGCGCACAACGGCAAGGCGCCACCGCATTATTATTTAACCAACTGTATAAAAACCAGGCACTCAAAAAGCGATAGTAGCATAAACAACTTAGATAACTTATCGGCAAGAAAAATTTCTTCCTAAACTTATCACACTTCCTTGCCGATAACTACCCGCCCGCCTGATCGGCTAGAAGCATGCGCCGGTAATAGCGCGCCGTCAACCACAATGCAAGCGCCGCCAGGGTAAAGCCCAATTGGCCGTAGGCCAGCCACAACACCGAGTCCGACAGCACCGGCGCGATGCCGCCGGCCACCACGGCGCCCAGCAAGGTGGTGGCGAATGACTGGCAGGATGCTACCGTGCCGCGGATGTGCGGGAACAGGTCCAGCCCCAGCAGCGTGGCGGCCGGCGCCACCACCGACATGCCGAAGGTATAGAAGAACAGCGGCGCCACGCTCCAGGGCAGCGCGGGCGGCAGAAACAAATGGTAGATGACGTTGACGCTGGCGGCCACGATGAGGAAGCAGAAGCCGATGCCGATCTGGCGCGCGAAGCTCATCTTGCCGGCAATGCGGTTGGCCGCCAGCGCGCCGAGGAAGATGCCGCTCACGGCGGGGATGAACAGCCAGCCGAACTGGTCCGGTCCGAGGCCGAGGTGGCGCGGCAGCATCACCGGCGCCGCCGTGATGTAGACGAACAGGCCGGCGAAATTGAAGGCCACCACGCCGGACTTCATGTGGAACAGCGGCGACATCAATATGGTGCGGTAGTTGTGCACCAGGTAGCGCGGGTTGAAGGGCTGGCGCCGGCCCGGCGGCAGCGTCTCGGGCAGGCGGCGGTAGCACACCACGAACAGGCCGATGGTATAGACGAAGAGGAACAGGAAGATGGCGCGCCAGTCCAGGTATTTGACGATGACGCCGCCCAGCACCGGCGCAATGGCCGGCGCGATCGAGAAGATCATGGTGACCATGGACAGCAGGCGCGCGGCCGGCGCGTCCGCGTACAGGTCGCGGATGATGGCGCGCCCCACCACCACGCCGGCGCCGGCCGACACGCCCTGCAGCACGCGGAAGAACCACAGGTAGTGTACCGAGTGCGCGGCGGCGCAGCCCATGGTGCCGATGGCGAACAGCACCAGCGACACCAGCACCACGTTGCGGCGCCCGAAGGCGTCGGCCAGCGCGCCGTGCCACAGCACCATGCAGGCGAAGGCCAGCATGTAGGCCGTCAGCGTCTGCTGCACCTCCAGCGGCGTGGCGTGCAGCGAGGCCTGGATGTTGGGGAAGGCCGGCAGGTAGGCGTCGATCGAGAACGGCCCCAGCATGGCCAGCGCGGCCAGCACGATGGCCAGCGCGAAGGCACTCAGCGGCCTGGCGTAGCTCGGCTCGGGCGGAGGGATCTCGGCGACGGGATCGGGAGGGAGATTGGCGGGGGGGGTGGGGAACATGGGCGGTCTCGCTGGCGGCGTTGGAATGGCGGCCATTGGCGTAGGGCGGGTTAGCGCCGCAGGCGCGTAACCCGCCGCCCCGGTCGGCGGCCGCCGCGCATCAAGCTTTCGGCTTGGCTTCTTCGCGGCGGTTGTAACCCGCCACCATATCGAAGCGGAACAAGCGGCATTCCAGCGCGCCGTTGAAGAACGGCGTCTTGCGCGCTTCCTTCAAGCGCAGCAGCTTGGGCAAGCCCAGGTCGGCCGTGAACAGGAATGCCGTCCAGCCGGCGAAGCGCTGCTTGAGCGTGGTGCCGAAGGCCGAGTAGAACGAGGTGGCCAGTTCATCTTCCGCCAGGGTGCTGTCGCCGCGCACGCCGATACGCTCGCCGTACGGCGGGTTGGTCAGCAGGATGCCCGGCTGCGCGGTCGGTGCCTGCACCTGCTGCGCCTCGATCTGCTTGAGCGGAATGTCGAACATGATGCCGGCGCACTTCAGGTTATGGCGCGTCATGGCCACCATGTCGCCCGAAATGTCGGAACCGAAAATGGTCGGCTCGGACGGCAGCGGATTGGGCTTGATGGCGTTCTTCATGTCCTGCCACGGCTGCGGATTGAAGTCGTGGAACTTCTCGAACGCGAAGCGGCGGCGCGCGCCGGGCGGGATGCCCTGCACCATCTGCGCCGCTTCGCACAGGATGGTGCCCGAGCCGCACATCGGATCGAACAGCGGCGTGCCCGGCTTCCAGCCCGACACGCGCAGCAGGCCGGCGGCCAGGTTCTCGCGCAGCGGCGCGTCGCCTGTCTCGTCGCGCCAGCCGCGCTTGAACAGCGCTTCGCCCGAGGTGTCCAGGTAGACGATGTACTGGTGCGCATCCAGGAAGCCGACAATGCGCATGTCCGGCTCGCGGGTGTTCACGGACGGGCGCGAACCGTACATGTCGCGGAAGCGGTCGCAGATCGCGTCCTTGATCTTGAGCGTGGTGAATTCCAGGCTTTTCAGCGGCGACTTCACGGCCGTCACGTCCACGCGGATGGTATGGTCGACGCCGAACCACTCTTCCCATGGCTGGGCCAGGGTCAGGTCGTAGATGTCGTTCTCGTTCTTGTAGCCGCCGGCGGCCATGCGCATCAGCACGCGCGAGGCGATGCGCGAGTGCAGGTTGACGCGGTAGGCGTCTTCCAGCGCGCCGGAGCAGTGCACGCCGCCCGGCACCTGGTTGTGCACCTTCAGGGTGCTGCCGGGCAGCTGCGTGATTTCAGTCAGTTCTTCGGCCAGCGCCGCTTCCATGCCGCGCGGGCATGGGCAAAAATAGGAAGCCATAGGGGTACCTTTTATCCGTTTAAAAAAAACGTTCCGCCTGCGCGGAACGATGTACTTCAGGAGGCCAGTGCACGCTCGAGGAAATCGAGCCTGTCCTGGCCCCAGAAACTTTCACCATCGAGGATGTACCACGGCGAGCCGAATATATTGGCGGCGGTGGCGTCCTCGGTGTTCTTGTCGTACTCGGCCTGCACGCCGGCCGTCTCCGATGATTTGAACAGCGCGCGGCCATCGAGGCCGCAGCTGTTCGCGATCTGCACCAGCGTCTCTTCGTCGCCGATGTTGCGCTCTTCGGCCCACAGCCCGCGCATGACGGCGCCGGACAGCTGCAGCGCCGTGTCCACGCCATGCGTCAGGCGCGCGGCGATGATCAGCTTGGCGGCCGCGTCCGGCGACACCGGGAAGAACTTCGGCTGCACGTTCATCGGCACGCCGAGGAAGCTGGACCAGCGCGCCAGCTCCACCAGGCGGTAAGCCTGGCGCTGCGGCGCGCGCTTGGCCAGCGGCAGGCCGCCGGACACGCCAAACACCTTGCCCAGGTCGAAGGGACGGATATCGATCTGCGCGCCGTTCGCCCTGGCCAGCGCCACAAAGCGCTCGTGGCCCAGATAGCTCCACGGCGAGTGCGGGGCAAAGTAGTATTGGCAGGTTTTGCTCATGCGTCTCTCTCTCAGAAAGGTTTCACAACGACCAGGATCACAATCGCCAGCAGCAGCAGCACCGGCACTTCATTGAACCACCGGTACCACGTGTGGCTGCGGGTATTCACGCCGCGCTCGAATTTCTTCAGGATGGCGCCGCAGGCGTGCGAATAGCCGATGGCCAGCACCACCAGCGCCAGCTTGGCGTGCATCCAGCCGCCGGGCATCCTGAAGCCGCCCTCGCCGCCGTACTGCAGCCACAGCAGCCAGGCGCCCAGCAGCACCGCCGGCACCGACAGCATCATCATGAAGCGGTACAGCTTGCGCGCCATGAGCAGCAAGCGTTCCTTGCTCACGCTTTCCTTTTCCATTGCCAGGTTGACGAAAATACGCGGCAGATAGAACAGCCCGGAGAACCAGGACACGACGAACAGGATGTGGAACGCTTTTACCCAGAGCATAGGCTTCCTTATTTGCGAACTTCGCCGTGGCCGAACACCACGTATTTGAGCGAGGTCAGGCCTTCCAGGCCGACCGGGCCGCGCGCGTGCAGCTTGTCGTTGGAGATGCCGATTTCGGCGCCCAGGCCGTACTCGAAGCCGTCCGCGAAACGGGTGGAGGCGTTCACCATCACGGAAGCGGAATCGACCTCGCGCAGGAAGCGCATGGCGTCGCTGTAGTCTTCGGTGATGATGGACTCGGTGTGCTTGGACGACCAGGTGCTGATGTGGTCCATGGCCTGGTCGATGCCGTCCACCACGCGCACGGCGAGGATGGGGGCCAGGTATTCGGTGGCCCAGTCTTCCTCGGTGGCGTGCACCAGGTGCGGGTAGCCTTCCAGGATCTTGTACGACTCGGGGTCGCAGCGCAGTTCCACCTTCTCGGCCGCGTACAGCCTGGCCAGCTCCGGCAGCACCTGCGGCGCGATGGCGCGGGCCACCAGCAGCGTTTCCATGGTGTTGCACGGGCTGTAGCGCTGGCACTTGGCGTTGAACGCCACGTCCAGCGCCTTTTTCATGTCGGCCTTGGCGTCGATGTAGACGTGGCAGATGCCGTCCAGGTGCTTGATCATGGGCACGGTCGATTCCTTCATCAGGCGCGCGATCAGGCCCTTGCCGCCGCGCGGCACGATGACGTCCACGTACTGCGGCATGGTGATCAGCGCGCCGACGGCGGCGCGGTCGGTGGTGTCAACCACCTGCACGCCGTCCGCAGGCAGGCCGGCGCCCTGCAGGCCTTCCATCACCAGCCTGGCCAGCGCACGGTTGCAGTGGATGGCTTCCGAACCGCCGCGCAGGATGGTGGCGTTGCCGCTCTTGATGCACAGGCCGGCCGCGTCCACCGTCACGTTGGGGCGGGCTTCGTAGATGATGCCGATGACGCCCAGCGGCACGCGCATCTGGCCCACCTGGATGCCGCTCGGGCGGAATTTCAGGCCGCTGATTTCACCGATGGGGTCCGGCAGCGCCACGATCTGGCGCAGGCCTTCGACCATGGTGGCGATGGCCTTGTCGGACAGGGCGAGGCGGTCCAGCAGCGCCGGCGCCATGCCGGCGGCGGACGCCGCGTCCAGGTCGAGCTGGTTGGCGGCGCGCAGGGCGGCCGCGTCGCGTTCGATCGCGTCGGCGATCAGCAGCAGCGCGCGGTTGCGCTGCGCGCTGTCGGCCCGGGCCATGGCGCGCGATGCAACGCGCGCCTGACGGCCTACTTGTTCCATGTATTGGGTGATGTCCATTTCAGTCCCGTTCAGTTCCGGCGGCTTACGGCGCTGCGCGCCTAAGCCGCCCTACGTAAAGCCATTGATGCCGTTGTTGCAGTGTTCCGTCAGGCGCCGCCAGCGGCACGTAGGGCGGCTTAGCGCGCAGCGCGTAAGCCGCCACAACGAGCCGCCACCACGCGCCGCCAAATCAGCCGCGCGCCACCTTCAGCGCCAGCTGCAGCATTGCGTCCCACGCGTCGCCGGCAAAAGCCCTGGCGCGCAGGCCCTTGATCATCTTATCGATTTGCGCCGCTTCCTGCAGCGCAGCCTCCAGCAGCGGCAGCGACACGCGCCGCAGCGCCGGTTCCATCATGCGCTCTTTCGGCCCCCAGATGCGGTACTCCTTGAGCAGCGCGCCCAGCGGCCGTCCCTGCGCCGTTCCGGCTTTCAGCTTGAGCAGCGTGCGGATTTCTTCCGACACCGCCCACAGCACCAGCGGCAGCGCTTCGCCTTCGCCTTTCAAGCCTTCGAGCATCCGCACCAGCCGCGCGGGATCGCCGGACAGCATCGCTTCACTCAGTTTGAACACGTCATAGCGCGCCACGTTCAGCACCGCGTCATGCACCTGCTCGTATGTCAGTTTGCCCGCTTCGTGCAGCAGGCCCAGTTTCTGTATTTCCTGGTGCGCCGCCAGCAGATTGCCTTCAACGCGGTCGGCGATGAAGTCGATGCTCTGGCGGTCCGCGCTCTGGCCTTGCGCTGCCAGGCGGTTGCCTATCCAGCCCGGCAGCTGCGCGCGCTCGACATTCGGAATGTCGATGTACACGGCGGCCTGCTGCAGGCTGGCCACCCAGGCCGCCTTCTGCGTCTGCCAGTCCAGCTTGGGCAGCGTGATCAGCGTCAGGTTGTCCGGGCTTAAATCCTTCACGTAGTTCTGCAGCGCCGCGCCGCCATCCTTGCCCGGCTTGCCGGTCGGGATGCGCAGCTCGATCAGCTTCTTGTCGCCGAACAGGGACAAGGCCTGGTTCGCCGCCAGCAGCTCGCCCCACTTGAAGCTGCGCTCCACGGTCAGCACGTCGCGCTCGGAATAGCCTTGCGCGCGCGCGCTGCGGCGGATCTTGTCCGCCGCTTCCAGCGCCAGCAGGTGCTCGTCGCTGGTGATGACGTACAGCTGCGCCAGCGGCTTGCTCAAATGCCCGTCCAGCGCGTCCAGCCTCAATTGCATACGTTTATTCCTTCGGCGCGGCGACCGGCTTGGCCGGCGGCAGCGACAGCGCCGACACCGGCTTGATGGCGGCCATGCGGCGCATCATCTGCTGCACCAGGTCGGTCTGCATGTCCTTGTACAGCAGCGCTTCTTCCTGCTCCTTGGCCAGCAGCTGGGTTTCGTCGAAGGTGATCGGACGATTCAGGCTGATGGTGGTCGGCGCCAGCAGCTCGTTGCCCAGCTTGTCGCGCACGCGGAACACGATGTTGTACGCCAGCAGATATTCACGCACGCGGCCATTGCTGTTCAGCGACAGGATGCTCTTGGTACGGGTCTTCTCCGGGTCGGTCAGCACCTCGACCACGCCGTCGGCCTTGGCCGGATCGGACACCACCACCGTGTTGCCGTTGACGCGGATGTTGCGCTTCAAGTCGATCGCCAGCGGCGATGAGTCGGGCAGGCCGATGTACATGGACGGGAACGGCAGCGTGTAATGGCCGCCGGACCCGCGCAGGTGGAAGCCGCAGGCCGACAGCGAACCGGCCAGCGCCGCCGCCACCAGCAGCGCGCCGGCGCCGCGTTTCAGGACATGGGTGGTGGTCTTCATGCTCACACCACGATGTTGACGAGTTTGCCCGGCACCACGATGACCTTCTTCGGCGTGCCTTCGATGAACTTCTGCACGCTTTCCTCGGCCAGCGCGGCAGCTTCGATGGCGGCCTTGTCGGCGCCCTTGGCCACCTTCACCGAGCCGCGCAGCTTGCCGTTCACCTGGATCATCATCTCGATCTCGGACTGCTCCAGCGCGGCCGCGTCCACCTGCGGCCACGGCGCGTTCAGCAGGTCGCCCAGCGCCTGGCCGTAGCCCAGCCCTTCCCACAGCACGTGGGTGATGTGCGGCGCCACGGGGTTCAGCAGGCGCAGGAAGATGGCGAAGCCTTCGGAGATCACCGCGTTCGATTCTGCGCTGTCATCCAGTTTGGCCGATTCCATCGTGTTCAGCATCTTCATGCAGGCCGACACCACGGTGTTGTACTGGATGCGCTTCAGGTCGTAGTCGGCCTGTTGCAGGATCTTGTGCAGTTCGCGGCGCAGGGTTTTCTGCGCGTCGCCCGATGCGGCGGCGGTGGCGGCGGAACCGGCCGCCTCGATGCGCGCCTTCTGCGCATAGCCGAACGCCCACACGCGGCGCAGGAAGCGGTTCGCGCCTTCCACGCCGGAGCCGGACCATTCCAGCGTCTGCTCGGGCGGCGAGGCGAACATGGTGAACAAACGGGCCGTGTCGGCGCCATACTGCTCGATCTGCGCGGCCGGGTCGATGCCGTTGTTCTTCGACTTGGACATCTTCTCGGTGCCGCCGATCTGCACCGGCTGACCGTCTTCCTTCAGCAGCGCGCTTTGCGGACGGCCCTTGTCGTCGGTGGTCAGGTTGATGTCGGCCGGGTTGTACCAGGTCTTCTTGCCGGCCGCGTCTTCGCGGTAGTAGGTCTCGTTCAGCACCATGCCCTGCGTGAGCAGGTTCACGAACGGCTCGTCGAACTTCACCAGGCCGAAGTCGCGCATGATCTTGGTCCAGAAGCGCGCGTACAGCAAGTGCATCACGGCGTGCTCGATGCCGCCGATGTACTGGTCCATCGGCATCCAGTAGTCGTTGCGCTCGTCCACCATGGCCTTGTCCGAACCGGGCGAGGTATAACGCATGTAGTACCACGACGAATCGACGAAGGTATCCATGGTGTCGGTTTCGCGGCGCGCTGGCTTGCCGCACTGCGGGCAGTCGCACTTCAGGAAGGCCTCGTACTTGTTCAGCGGGTTGCCGGTGCCGTCCGGCACGCAGTCTTCCGGCAGCACGACAGGCAGGTCCTTTTCCGGCACCGGCACAGAGCCGCAATCGGCGCAGTGGATCATCGGGATAGGCGTGCCCCAGTAGCGCTGGCGCGAAATGCCCCAGTCGCGCAGGCGGAAAGTGATCTTCTTCTCGCCCAGGCCCTTGGCTTCCATGTCGGCGGCCACGGCGTCCACGGCGGCGGCGTAATTCAGGCCGTCGTACTTGCCGGAGTTGGTGACGATGGACACGTCCTTGTCGCCATACCATTCCTGCCATTCGGTGCTGGAGAACGCCGGGTTGGCGGCGGTGGTGATGACCTGCTTGATCGGCAGCTTGTATTTGTTGGCGAAGGCGAAATCGCGCTCGTCGTGCGCAGGCACGCCCATCACGGCGCCGTCGCCGTAGGTGATCAGCACGTAGTTGCCGACCCAGACTTCCACCTGCTCGCCGGTCAGCGGATGGGTGACGAACAGGCCGGTCGGCATGCCCTTCTTCTCCATCGTGGCCATGTCGGCCTCGATCACGGAGCCCATCTTGCACTCGGCGATGAAGGCTTGCAGTTCCGGGTTGTTCTGCGCGGCGTGCGTGGCCAGCGGGTGCTCGGCGGCCACGGCGCAGAAGGTCACGCCCATGATGGTGTCCGGACGGGTGGTGAAGACGAACATCTTGCCGTCCTGGATCAGCTTGCCGTCGGCATCCTTGATCTCATGCGGGAAGGCGAAGCGCACGCCGGTCGACTTGCCGATCCAGTTGGTCTGCATGGTGCGCACGCGCTCGGGCCAGCCCGGCAGCTTGGTGTCCACGTAGTCCAGCAGTTCGTCGGCGTAGTCGGTGATGCGGGCGTAGTACATCGGGATTTCGCGCTTTTCGATCAGCGCGCCGGAGCGCCAGCCGCGGCCGTCCACCACCTGCTCGTTGGCCAGCACGGTCTGGTCGATCGGGTCCCAGTTGACGGTGCCGGTCTTCTTGTAGATGATGCCTTTTTCCAGCATCTTCAGGAACATCCACTGGTTCCACTTGTAGTATTCCGGCTTGCACGCGGTCATTTCGCGCGACCAGTCGATGGCCAGGCCCATGGATTCCATCTGCTCGCGCATGTGGGCGATGTTGGAATAGGTCCATTGCGCAGGCGGCACGTTGTTGGCCATGGCCGCGTTTTCCGCCGGCATGCCGAACGCATCCCAGCCCATCGGCATGAGCACGTTGTAGCCGTTCATGCGCAGGTAGCGGTACATCACGTCATTGATTGTATAGTTGCGCACGTGGCCCATGTGCAGCTTGCCCGAAGGGTAAGGCAGCATCGAGCAAGCGTAGTACTTGCCTTTGGGGAAACGTGGGTCGTTTTCTACCGCTTTGTAGGCATCGATCGCCTTCCAGTGCGATTGGGCGGCTTTTTCAACGTCGGCGGGACTATATTTATCTTGCATGATGTGTGCGGCCAGTATGAAATATTGGTGGATATGAACCGGTCATTATAACAGCATGCACTATAAGGAATTTCCGCCTCACCCCGCCTTGCGCGCGCATGTCGCCTGCCTGTGGGCCAGCGCGTCCGGCGGGCCTGCGGCGGGCGGGCGCGCCGCCTCGCACCGGGTGCTGCCGGACAACTGCATCGACATCCTGTGGCAGGACACGGGCGCGCCGGCCTTCGCGGTGGGGATGATGACGCGCGCCATCCACGTGGCCTCGGACCAGGTGGTGCGGACCGTGGCGGTGCGCTTCAAGCCCGGCGCGGCCGGGCTGTTCCTGTCGCCGGCGCTGCCCCTGCACCAGCTGGCAGACCAGCGCACCGGCCTGGACCAGCTATGGGGCAGCGGCGACGCCGACCGCCTGGCCGACAGCCTGTGGAGCCGCGAGCTGAGCCAGACGCAGCGCCTGGCCCTGGTCGAACGCAGCCTGCTGGCGCGCCTGCGCCAGGCCGCAGCGGGCGGTGATGAGGCGGCAGCGGCGGCAGCAGCGCATGGCGGCCCCGGCGCCGCCTTGGCGGCCGGCGCAGGCGGCGCAGCCGCCCGGGCGTTTCCCGCCGGGCCGCTGGTGGGCGCCGCGCTGGCCGCTATCGACCGCAGCGGCGGCGCGCTGCGCATCGACGCCCTGGCCGACGGCTTGGGCGTGTCGCGCCAGCACCTGGCAGCCCAGTTCCGCGCCAAGGTGGGGCTGACGCCGAAAATGTACGCCCGCATCTGCCGTTTCCGCCGCGCCACCAGCGCGCTGGCGCAGGCCGCCGCGCCGGACTGGGCACAGCTGGCCCTGGACTGCGGCTACTTCGACCAGTCCCACCTGATCCACGACTTCCAGGAATTCTCCGGCAGCGCCCCGGAAAGCTTCCTGCGCTGACTTTCCATTCTTCCAATCGCGCCGGCGCCGGGCGTGGCAAGATGCCGGCATCGACAACCTTTCAAGGAGAACAAGATGATCAAGGGATTGCGCACCGCCATCTATCCGGTGCCGGACATGGAACAGGGCAAGTCCTGGTACACCAGCGTGTTCGGCGTCGCCCCCTACTTCGACCAGCCCTTCTATGCCGGCTACGCCGTCGGCGGCTTCGAACTGGGCCTGATCCCGGACGGCACGCCCGGCCCGGCCGGCAGCCGCGTCTACTGGGGCGTGGACGACATCGACGCCGAAGTCGAGCGCATCACCGCGCTGGGCGCCAGCGTGCATTCCGCCATCCAGGAAGTAGGCGAAGGCATCAAGGTAGCCGAGCTGAACGACCCATACGGCAACATCCTCGGCCTGATCTACAACCCCGTGTTCAAGCTGGAGGACGTGCGCTAGGGCTATAATTGCGTCTTTCGCAATACGCCCCCGCCCATGACCTCAGCGCAAGACCAAAGCGATATCGCCTTCCTGCAAACCAACGCCCGGGCGATACGGGCTGCGGGCCTGGACTTCTGGCACCTCGATCAGACCATCAATCTGTACAACTATGTGCGGATCGCCAACGACATCGCCGCCCAGCTTCCGGGCGGCGCCCACATCCTCGACTGGGGATGCGGCTGGGGCCAGATGAGCTGGCTGCTGCGCCGCCGCGCACTGCAGGTCACCTCGTTCGAGCTGGGGCCGGACGACATGCAGCTGCCCGACATTCCACTGTGCGAGGGCTTACACGTAGTGCGCACGCAGCATCCCACGCACCTGCCCTTCCCGGACCAGCAGCTGGATGGCGTGCTCAGCTGCGGCGTGCTGGAGCACGTTGACGAATACAGCGAGGCGGGCAACGAGAAGAAGTCGCTGCGCGAAATCGCCCGCATCCTGCGCCCGGGCGGCAAGCTGCTGATCTACCAGCTGCCGCAGCGCGCGGCGTGGCAGGAGGCCGTCGTGCGGCGCTTCAAGCTGGGCTATTCCCATCCCCGCCGTTACAGCAGCACGGAAATCGCCGCCCTGCTCGACGAGGCCGGCTTCGACGTGCAGCGCATGCGGCGCGCCAATCTGGTGCCGAAGAACCTGACCGGCATGCCGGCCGCGTTGCGCCGCATCTACAGCATATTCAGCCGGCAACTGATGCGGCTGGACCATTACGCCTGCCACATTCCGCTGCTGAACCGCATTGCCGGCGTCATGGAAATCACCGCCGTCCGGCGCTAAGCCCGCAATCCATGGTAATATACGTTTCATATACAAACCATATATAAGACGATCACCATGGGCATAGTAAAAATTTCCGACCAGATGCATGAAAACCTGCGGGTGGCGAGCGGCGCGCTGAGCCGCTCCATCAACGCGCAGGCCGAGCACTGGCTGCGCATCGGCATGCTGGCCGAGACCAACCCCGAGCTGCGCTACAGCGACATCTGCCAGATGCTGCTGCGCGCCGCCGCGCAGGACGGCCCCACGCTGGCCGACGCCATCGGCGCCCCCATCGAGGAGCGGAGGCACCATGCGTAAGAAGAAGCAGGACGAAATCCTCATCAAGAGTCCGGAGCAGATCGCGCAGGCGCGCGTGGCGGCCCAGCTGGCGGCCGACGTGCTGACCATGATAGGCCCGTACGTGAAAGCCGGCGTCACCACCGAATACCTGGACAAGATCTGCAACGACTACATCGTCAAGGTGCAGCAGGTCACGCCCGCCAACGTGGGCTACGGCGGCTTCCCGGCCACCGTGTGCACCTCGGTGAACGAGGTGATCTGCCACGGCATCCCCTCGCCCAAGCGCGTGCTGCGCGACGGCGACATCATCAACATCGACGTGGCGGTGATCAAGGACGGCTGGCACGGCGACACTAGCCGCATGTACTACGTGGGCCAGCCCAGCAAGCAGGCCCAGCGCCTGGTGGATGTGACTTACCAATCGATGTGGGCGGGCATCCGCGCGGTCAAGCCGGGCGCCACCCTGGGCGACGTCGGCCACGCGATCCAGAGGGTGGCCGAGGCGGCCGGCTTCAGCGTGGTGCGCGATTACTGCGGCCACGGCATCGGCCTGGTGTACCACGAATCGATGGAGGTGCGGCACTACGGCAAGCCGGGCACCGGCATGACGCTGCAGCCGGGCATGCTGTTCACCATCGAGCCGATGATCAACGCCGGCAAGCCGCAATCGCGCGAAATGCCGGACGGCTGGACCGTGGTGACGGCCGACCGCTCGCTGTCCGCGCAGTGGGAGCACATGGTGGCGGTCACCGAGACCGGCTACGAAGTGTTGACGCTGGCGCCGGGCGAGCAGGGCTAGCCGAAGGCGCAACCCGCCAATTCAACGCCAATTCACCGCAAAGTCAGCGCAACGTCAGCGCAAAGTCAGCTTCAGGGCCGGCTTTTCGCCGTAGTCCTCGTAGCGCTCGTTGATGCCGCCGATGCAGTAGGTAATTTCTTCCAGGATGTCCGGCACCGCCGCCTGCATGGCGGCGGCGTCCTTGATGACGATCTCCAGCAGCTCGTTCGGCTTCAGGTGGAACTTCGTCATGCCGTCCTCGTCGCGCACATAGCTCAGGCAGTCGATCCACGCGTCCATGGTATTGCCGTAGGTGTCGGGAAAGCCGAAGGCGGCCTTGCATTCGGCGTGGAAGCTGTCGAAATCCTTGATCGCTGCGCCGTTCAGTTCTGCGGTAGCCATTATTTTTTTTCCTTCGGGTCGGTAACGAAACCCATCTTGCTCAGGCCGCGCGTCTGCGCGGCCGCCATCACTTGCGCCACGGTTTCGTAGCGGGTGTCCTTGTCGGCCCGCAGCTGCAGCTCGGGCTGCACGTCCAGCCGGGCCGCTTCGGCCAGGCGCTGCTCGAGCACGGCCTGCGTGACCGCTTCATTGTTCCAGTACATCTTGCCCGCGCCGTCGATGGCCACCGTCACCGTGGCCGGCTGCTGCTGCGACTGCGTGGCCTGGGCCTTGGGCAAGTCCAGCTTGACGGCGCTGGTGAAGGCCGGCGCGCCAAGAATGAAGATCACCAGCAGCACCAGCATCACGTCCACCATGGGCGTGACGTTGATGTCGGACATCGCTTCCTTCTGCCGGTGGTGGTTGAATGCGCCGAAGGCCATGCGGACTCCTTAGCGGGCTTTGGTCAGGTAGGCGTGCAGGTCGTGCGCGAACGCGTCCAGTTCGGACAGCGTCAGGCGGTTCACGCGGTTGAAGCCATTGTAGGCCAGCACGGCGGGGATGGCCACCATGAGGCCGATGCCGGTCATGATCAGCGCTTCGCCCACCGGGCCGGCGATCTTGTCGATCTGCACCGTGCCGTGGCTGGAGACGGCCGACAGCGCATGGTATATGCCCCACACCGTGCCCAGCAGGCCGACGAAGGGCGCGGTCGAGCCGATCGACGCCAGCAGGGTCAGGCCGCTTTCCAGCCGGCTGGTGGAGCGGTGGATGGCGCCGCGCAGCACGCGCGTGACCTGCTCGGCGTGGCCCATGTCGCCCGCCAGCGTGCGCCGGTTGACCACGTCCACCTGGGCCGCGCCCTGCTGCGCCAGTGGCAGGTAGATGCGCTCCGGGTCGGCCGCTTCCAGCGCGGCCACGCCGTCGCCCATGGTGGGCGCGTTCCAGAACGCTTCCACCGCGGCGGCGCTGCGCCGCACCCGCCACGAGGCGTAGGCCTTGGACAGGATGAAGTACCAGCTCACCAGCGACATCGCCAGCAGCACGTAGGCCACCGCGTGGCTCAGCGCGTCGCCCTGCGCCCAGTAGCGCGCCAGGCTGAAGTGGTTCTCCAGGTCGTCCATCGTCAGTTCAGCGACAGCACGTCATTCATGTCGAACAGGCCCACGGACTTGTCGGCCAGGAACAGCGCGGCGCGCACCGAACCGTTGGCGTAGGACACGCGGCTGCTGGACTTGTGGCTGATCTCGATGCGCTCGCCGTCCGCCGCGAACAGCACGGTGTGGTCGCCGATGATGTCGCCGCCGCGGATGGTGGCAAAGCCGATGGAGGACGGGTCGCGCGGACCGGTCACGCCTTCGCGCGCGTACACGGCGCAATCCTTCAGGTCGCGGCCCAGCGCGTCGGCCACCACTTCGCCCATCTTCAGCGCGGTGCCGGACGGCGCGTCCACCTTGTGGCGGTGGTGCGCCTCGATGATCTCGATGTCGTAGCCCACGTTCAGGTTCTTCGCGGCCAGCTGCAGCAGCTTGAGGGTGACGTTCACGCCCACGCTCATATTGGGCGCGAACACGATGGCGGTCTTCTTGGCTGCCTCGGCGATGGCGGCCTTGCCGGCTTCGTCGAAACCGGTGGTGCCGATCACCATCTTGATGCCATGCTCGGCGCAATAGGCCAGGTGCTCCAGCGTGCCTTCAGGGCGGGTGAAATCGATCAGCACGTCTGCGCCGGCCAGGCCCTGGGCCAGGTCGGATTCGATGGCCACGCCGGCCGGCTTGCCGGAAAAGGCGGCGGCATCCTGGCCCAGGCTGGGCGAGCCGGCGCGGTCCAGCGCGCCGGCCAGGCGCACGTCCGGCGCGGCCTGCACGGCGTCGATCAGCATGCGGCCCATGCGGCCGCTCGCGCCCGCGATTGCAATGTTCAGTTCAGTCATCAATAGTCCTAGCTTCGGTCTTACTTCGAATCGTTTTTCGCCTTGATTTCCACGTCCACGGCCGACGGCGCCGGCTTGTCGGTGCCGGCCGGCAGCGGATTCTGCTTGCCCGCGACGATCTTGTCCTTGTCCTGGTCCTTCAGCGCCTGCTTGGCGTTCTTGGCCG
Organism: Pseudoduganella sp. UC29_71; assembly: GCF_042693265.1. NCBI lineage: Bacteria > Pseudomonadati > Pseudomonadota > Betaproteobacteria > Burkholderiales > Oxalobacteraceae > Pseudoduganella > Pseudoduganella sp. UC29_71. The sequence goes on from NZ_CP170549.1 coordinate 5,482,115, forward strand.
GGCCGGCGATCAGCGCGATGTATTCCTGCTCGGTCGGCAGGTTGCCGCCTTCGAAGCGGTCCACCTTGCCGTCCTTGAAGTAGACCACCACGGTGGCGTCGATGGTCTCGCCATTGCCGCGCGCCAGGCGGAACGGATAGTCCCAGCGCTCGGCGTGGAAGATGTCCTGCAGCAGCGGCGTGCCGAGGATGAAGCGGACCTGGTCGCGCGTCATGCCGGGCTTGAGCTGCTGCAGCATTTCCTGGGAAATGAAGTTGCCTTGCTGGATGTCCGGACGGTAGGGCGAGAAGAACCACATGAATTTCTGCAGCTGAGAAATACTGCGGACTTGCGCGCCCTTGCTGGCCACCACCGCGTTATCTTCGACTTTGAGGTCGGCCTTTTTCTCGCCCAGCGTGCTGAGGGATGCGCAGCCGGAAACGGACAGCGCAAGGCAAATCGCCCCCGCCACGAGGGGCGTGCGGCGTTTCATACTGTGCAACAGGGACTGCGGTATAGCCTGGGTGATGCGCATAAATGACCTCAAATCGATTGAGCGGAAGTGCCAAAACACTATATGATAAAGCACATTGTCCCACACACGAGTAAGAAACATGAGCAACAACCCAACCGACCTGAAGGCAAGCGGCCTGAAAGCGACTTTACCGCGCCTGAAGATCCTCGACATTTTCCAGAATAGCCCGGTGCGCCATCTGACTGCGGAGGATGTTTACAAGATCCTGCTGGCGGATAATATGGATGTTGGCCTGGCAACGGTTTACCGTGTGCTGACCCAATTCGAGCAGGCCGGCCTGCTCAACCGCAACCACTTCGAAACCGGCAAGGCTATCTTTGAATTGAATGCCGGCTCGCACCACGACCACCTGGTGTGCCTGGACTGCGGCCGCGTGGAAGAGTTCTTCGACGAGGAAATCGAGCATCGCCAGCAGAGCATCGCCGAAGCGCGCGGCTTCAAGATCGCCGAGCACGCGCTGGCCATCTACGGCAACTGCGTCAAGACAGCCTGCCCCCACAAGCCATAAAAAACCGGGCCTGGCCTAATGCCGTTCAGTTAAGGGCTTTTCTTTAGTACCCTGGCGGCATATTTCCTTGGTCTGCCCTTGACGGCCCGGTCGAATTTCCGACCGGGCCGTTCCTCATTGAGGAGGGTAACCAACCTTTCCCGCAAATGCTTCATCGATGCCGGCAGCTTGCCGTAAGAGCGCGTGACGCCGGCCCAGTGCAATTCGAACTGGATGAGGTGGAATGCCCTGATGAAGCTCACCTCCGATGGCTCGCACTTGGCGACTAGTGCCGCCTTGGCGATTTCCAGTCGAATCAGATTGTATGCAGTCAGCGTGCCCCATATTTCCTGATACACGCCTTCGACCGTCTTTGATCGCAAGGTGAACGCCGTGCCCAGCATGGTCTGTTTGAGCTCGCGGTAACTGGTTTCGATGCCCCAGCGTCGTTCATAGCAGGCCGCCATGTCGGCAGCGCGATAGCGCCGACGGTCGCGTAGCGAAGTAAGCAGGATCCTTTTGCGCGCCTGTTGGTCAACCACTGTGATGGCGCGCGCTTCCCAGAACTCCGGCAATGCCGGACACTTGACGCGCGCTTGTGGTGATACCCGCATGCGCACGATGGCGTCGTGCTCCTCGCCCTCGATCACCTCCCACTTGGTGTTGGATTTGGCGGGGATGAGGAAATGGCGGTTCTCGGCCCCGGTCGTCACAGCGCACAGAATTTCGGCCGCCAGAAAGCCCTTGTCAAATATGGTGAGCGAATCAGCCGGAATATGGGGTACCAGCTCTTTAGCATAGACCATCTCGTTGCTTGCGTAAGGCCCAAACGCGGCGTTGCGAATCAAGTGGGTGGGGAGCGCGGTCAGCGTTACGCCGCGTACTTGCGGATAGCCGGCCACAGTGTCGCCGGCGTAATTTTGCGCACCGAAATGGACCCTGTTATCCGCTGTGTCGTGGGTGCGCAAGGTCGTGCCGTCCATAGCGAACAACTGGAGCCCCTTGAATACATAGGCCCGGCGATCTTGCTCGCACCAGGCTTGCGCCGAGCGCTCGAACAACCATTGCAGTGGCTCGGCCCCGAGGCGCTGACGCGCCTGGGCCGCCGCACTTTTACTCACAAAAGGCGCTTGCGCGTCCGGCAATGCCAAGCCCAAGTCGTCAAGTACCTCGCCTATGGATTTGTGCCGGTACAGCGCCAGAGCGATGATCAACCACACCACTTGCTCGGCTGGCAACCGACGCTGGCGGATGCTCACCGCGTGTGTGCAGACAACCGCTTCTTCGATCCAATCATAGGGTAAATGCTGCCCAAGCCGCCGCCAATCGGGGCACTCTAAACCATCGGCGAGGAAATGAACGGCGTCATCTAGCATTGCGACGCAGGTTAACAGCGATTTGCAATGTTTACAACCACAAAATAAAAATGCCGCTCAGTCTTAACTGAACGGCATTAGGGCCTGGCCCGGTTTTTTTTTTCAATGGTTGCTCAGCGCATTCGAGAGCAGCTTGGCGGTAATGTCCACGATGGGGATCACCCGTTCATACGCCATGCGCGTCGGCCCGATCACGCCCAGCGTGCCGACGATCTTGCCGTTGGCTTCGTACGGCGCCGTCACCACGCTCATCTCGTCCATCGGCACCAGGCTGGATTCGCCACCGATATAAATCTGCACGCCGGATGCCTTGCTGGACACGTCCAGCAGCTGCATCAGCCCGGTTTTCTGCTCGAACATGTCGAACATCTGGCGCAGCGAACTCATGTTGGAGGACAGGTCGCTCACCGACAGCAGGTTGCGCTCGCCGGAAATGACCATGTCGTCCGCGCTCTCGGCCATCGCTTCGCTGCCGGCCTCCACCGCCGCCTGCATCAGGCGTCCCATGTCGGTCTGCAGCTGGCGCAGCTCGTTCTGCATGCGGCCGCGCACCTCTTCCAGCGCCAGGCCGCTGTAGTGCTGGTTGATGTAGTTGGCCGACTGCACCAGCTGGGCCGGCGTGTAGTCCACGTCGGTGAGCAGCATGCGGTTCTGCACGTCGCCCGCCGGGCTGACGATGACCAGCAAAATCCGCTTCTCGGACAGGCGCAGGAACTCAATCTGCTGGAACACCGACTCGTGGCGCGGCGCCATCACCACGCCGGCGAACTGGGACAGCGAGGACAGCATCTGCGCCGCGTTGGCGATCAGCTTTTGCGGCTGCTGGCTGGGCAGGCGCATGCGCGCCTCCACCGAGCTCTCGTCGATGTGCTGCACGGTCAGCAGCGTGTCGACGAAGATGCGGTAGCCGCGCGGCGTGGGGATGCGGCCGGCCGAAGTGTGCGGGCTGGACACGTAGCCCAGCTCCTCCAGGTCCGCCATGATGTTGCGGATGGTGGCCGGGGACAGCTCCAGTCCCGAGATTTTCGACAGCGCGCGCGAGCCTACCGGCTGGCCGTCGGCGATGTAGCGCTCCACGAGCGCCTTGAGCAGGGTTTGAGCACGAGTATCGAGTTGCATGGGCTTATTATGCACGCAGACGCGCGCCGGCTGTAGATCAATCTGCCAGCTGGGTCTCCAGCCAGTCCAGGAGTTCATCGAATGTGGCGCAGATGGCGTCCGGCGCAATGCCCGCGTCCAGGTGGGCCGCGCTGCCGCCGCGGTTCATCCACACCGCGCGCAGGCCGGCGCGCTGGGCGCCCTCCACGTCCAGTTTCAAATCGTCGCCCACGTACACCGCCTCGGACGGCTCCACGTTCAGCGCCCGGCAGGCGGCCAGGAAGATGGCCGGATCGGGCTTGGCGCTGCCGAAGTGCGCGGCCGCCAGCGACACCTTGAAATGGTGGGCCATGCCGACCACTTCAAGGTCGGCGTTGCCGTTGGTGATGGTGCCCAGCACCAGGCGCTCCTTCAGCTTGAGCAGGCCGGGCAGCACGTCGTCGTACAGCTGGACGGCGTTGCGCGCGGCGGAGAAATGGCGCATGGCGCCGTCCAGGTGGCGCTCGTCCTCGCCCAGCTCGGCAAATGCGGCCTGCAGGCCGGCGCGGCGCAGGCTGGCCAGGTCCACGTGCAGCTCGGGGCGGGCGGCCAGCAGCGCCATGCGGCGCGCGCGCAGCTCGTCGATGGAAAATTGCTGCGCCACGCGCGGGGCGTGCTCGGCCAGCCAGGCGTGCAGGGTCAGCTCGGCCTGGGCGATCACGGGCGCGATCGGCCACAGCGTGTCGTCCAGGTCGAACAGGATGGCTTTCAGGGGCAGGCGGGCAGTCATGGCGATATTGTCGCATGGCTGCGCGGCACGGCGCTACGGGCGCGCGCCGCGCATGTCCCGGGCAGCATGTAAAATTGGCGGATTGTCTACACGGAGCACCCCTTGTCCACCCTGTCCCCGCTGCCCAAGCTGCCCCCGGCCCCGCTGGCCGCCTTAGCCCTGCTTGCCCTGCTGGCCGGCTGCGCCACCCAGTCCGGCACACCGGCCGCGCCGGATGGCTACGCCGCCTACGTGCTGATGGGCGAATCCGGCGCCGTGGCGCGCGTGGTGCTGGATGCGCCGGCCTGCCCGGCCATCACCGTGGACGGCGCCAGCGGCCCGATGGCGCTGCGCGCCGCGCCCGCCACCTTGCCGCTGCGCCCCAACGCCAGCAAGGGCGACGCCAAGCCGTCCGCCTTCCCGCTGCGGGTGTGCGAGGCGGCGCTGCCGCCCGGCGCCGCCAGCGCCAGCGTGCTGGGACGCGCCCTGCCGCTGCCGCGCGCCGAACCACGGCGCATCGTCGTCATCGGCGACACCGGCTGCCGCATGAAAGAAAGCGGCAACGAATACCAGGACTGCAACGACCCGCAAGCCTATCCCTTCGCCGCCGTCGCCGCCGCAGCGGCCGCGTGGCGGCCCGACCTGGTGGTGCACGTGGGCGACTACGCTTACCGCGAAAGCCCCTGCCCAGACGGCCGCGCCGGCTGCGCGGGCAGCCCCTACGGCTACGGCTGGGACGTGTGGCGCGCCGACTTCTTCGCGCCGGCCGCCGCGCTGCTGTCGGCCGCGCCGTGGGTGGTGGCGCGCGGCAACCACGAAAGCTGCGAACGCGCCGGCCAGGGCTGGTGGCGCCTGCTCGACCCGCGCCCGCTGCAAGCCGGCCGCGACTGCGCCGATCCCGCCCGCGACGCGGACGCCAACTACAGCGATCCCTACGCCGTATCGCTGGGCGGCGGCGCCCAGCTGCTGGTGGCCGACACCGCCGCCACCACCTGGAAAGGCCTGCAGCCGGGCGACACCGGCTACGAGCAATACCGCGCCGCCTACCGCCGCCTGGACGCGCTGTCGCAGCAGGCGCCATGGAATATCGCCGTCACCCACCACCCGATACTGGGCGTGGGCGCCGAAGTCAAGCCGGACGGCGCCTTCGAATGGCACCTGGGCGACCTCGGCCTGCAGCAAAGTTTCGGCTCGCTCAACCCGCTGCTGCTGCCGGCCCAGGTGCAGGCGCTGCTGTCCGGCCATGTGCACCTGTGGCAGCAGCTGAGTTTTGCCAGCCCGCACCCGACGCAGTTCGTGGCCGGCTTCTCCGGCACCGCCGAAGACATGGCCCCGCTGCCGGCCAGCCTGCCGCCCGGCGTCGCCCCCGCCCCGGGCGCCGTGGCCGACCAGTTCAGCACCTGGATAGGCGGTTTCGGCTTCATGGCCATGGAGCGCGGCGCACCCGGCGTATGGACCGTGACGGTGCACGACCGCCTCGGCGCCATAAAAAACCGCTGCCGTATCAGCGGCAGACGCTCCGCATGCAGCGTGACACAAGTACAATAGCCGGTTACGCCATGCCAAAAGTCACAAGCTGTTACAAGTTGCCGGTTGCGGATGCACTAAAATCAGGCGCCGATTGCGCCTATCGCACCCGCCGCCGCAAGGCCCGGCCTTCCTTACCTTAAGTACTTACATCAGTATCTGGAGAGTTTTATGAAAAGTTTGACCTCGCGTTGCGGCGCCGCCCTGCTGTTGGCCAGCGCGCTGGCCGCTTGCGGCGGCAGCGACAGCGGCAGCCTGCCGGTGAGCGGCAGCATTATCGGCCTGAACCGTCCCGGCCTGATCCTGAGCAACGGCGGCAAGCAGCTGGTGATCGACGGCGCGCCCACCACCTTCTCCTTCCCCGACCTGCTGGCGCCGGACACGGCGTTCGAAGTGCTGGTCGACAAGAGCCCGGCCGGCCAGAAATGCACGCCGAGCAATAACAAGAACAAGATCAACTACTACACCTACAGCACCACCGTGATCAGCTGCAGCACCGATCCGTTCCCGCTGGGCGGCACGATTGCCGGCCTGAGCGGCTCCGGCCTGGTGCTGGCCAACGGCGACAACACCGTGGCCCCGCTGGCCGGCGCCACCACGTTCACCTTCCCGGTCCTGGTGCCGAACGGCGCGCCGTACGGCGTCACCGTGCTCAAGCAGCCAGCCGGCCAGACCTGCACCGTGGCCAACGGCACCGCCGCGCAAATGCCGATGGCCGCTGTCACCACCGTCGCCGTCACCTGCATCTAAGCCTGGAGCCCTACATGAAAGCATTCCCCTGTACGCACTACCGCCGCGGCGGCCCTGCTGCTGGCGCTGGCCGCCTGCGGCGGCAAAGCGTCGTTCGACGTGGCCGGCGTATTCGTCACCAGCCAAGGCATCAGCCAGCCGCTGGCCAACAGCGGCCTGGTGCTGCAAAACGGCGGCGACAACCTGTCGGTACCGGTGGGCGCCACCACCTTCAAGTTCGCCAACAGCATTTCCTACGGCACCGCCTACGACATCAAGGTGCTGACCCAGCCCAACCACATGACGTGCAGCGTGGTCAACGGCAGCGGTTCGGCCGGCCACACGGCCACCATTGCAGCCAGCGTGATCTGCACCCAGAACACCTACTCCATCGGCGGCACGGTGAGCGGCATCACCGGCGACTACGTGGTCACGCTGACCAACGGCAGCACCGGCGGCCAGGTCACGTTGACCAAGGACACGCCTAACTTCACGTTCGGCACCCCGGTGGCGGACGGCCAGGCCTACGGCGTGACGGTGCTGAGCATCACCTCGGCCACGGTCACCCCTGTGAAGCTGGGCTGCAGCGTGGCCAACGGCACCGACGTGATGGGCAACGCCAACCGCGCCAACATCGTCGTCACTTGCGCACCGAACTAAGAAAGATATAAAGGAGGAGAATAACTGGTATCGTCAAAATAAATTGGCGATATATTCTGCGGCGCAGCATAATGCACCTGTCTCCTCCATTTCTTCCCAAAGAATTGGATTTAGCCCGCTCCCTGAGCGGGCTTTTTTTTGCCCTGCGCAAACAAAAATGGGGTCAGGGTTAATTATTCAGGAAATATTTCTCGAATAATTAACCCTGACCCCATTTTGGGGGGCGCTTCGCGGGGGCTAGACGGGCTTGAGGAGGTTGGCGAGGGCGACGTAGCCTTCCAGGGCCACGGTCTCGGGGCGGGCCGTGGGGTCGACGCCGGCGGCGCGGATCTGCTCTTCGGTGAACATGCCGGACAGGCAGTTGCGGATCACCTTGCGGCGCTGGGAGAAGGCTTTCTGCACCACCGCTTCCAGCGTTTCGCGGTCGCACGGCAGCGGCTTGGCCACGGGGATCATGCGCACGATGGCGGAGTCGACTTTCGGCGGCGGGTCGAACGCTTCCGGCGGCACCACGAACAGCAGGTCCATGTGGTAGCGCCATTGCAGCATCACGGACAGGCGGCCGTAGACCTTGCTGCCGGGCTCGGCCACCATACGCTCGACCACTTCTTTTTGCAGCATGAAGTGCTGGTCCTGCACCTGCGGCGCGAACTCGGCCAGGTGGAACAGCAGCGGGCTGGAAATGTTGTACGGCAGGTTGCCGACCACGCGCAGCTTCTGGCCTTCCGGCACCGGGATAGTGCTGAAGTCGAACTTGAGGGCGTCGCCGGAGTGGATGGTGAGCTTCTCGCGCGGGTATTTCTTTTCCAGGCGCGCCACCAGGTCGCGGTCCAGTTCGACCACGTGCATATGGGGCAGCGAACGCAGCAGCTGGTCCGTCATCGCGGCCAGGCCGGGGCCGATTTCCACCATGGCGTCGCCGGCGCGCGGGTTGATGGATTCGGTGATGCTGGACAGGACGTGGTCGTCGTGCAGGAAGTTCTGGCCGAAGCGTTTGCGTGCGATGTGTTTCATGGTTGTTCTGGTTGAGTGTGGTGGACGGCGTTGGCCATGGCGGCGGCGGCGGCGATGGCCGCTTCCATGCTGCCGCAGTCGGCCAGCCCCAGGCCTTGGGCGGCCAGGTCGAGCGCGGTGCCGTGGTCGACCGAGGTGCGGATCAGCGGCAGGCCGAGCGTGATGTTGATGCCGCGCCCGAAGGTGGCGTACTTGAGCACGGGCAGGCCTTGGTCGTGGTACATGGCCAGCACGCAGTCGGCGTGCTGCAGGTATTTGGGCTGGAACAGGGTGTCGGCCGGGTACGGGCCGGCGGCGGCTATGCCGCGCGCCTGCGCGGCCGCGATGGCCGGCGCCACCACGTCGATGTCTTCGCGGCCGAGGTAGCCGTTTTCGCCCGCGTGCGGGTTCAGGCCGGCCACCAGGATGCGCGGCGCGGCGATGCCGAACTTGGTCTTCAGGTCGTGCGCGATGATGTCCAGCGTGGTGCCCAGGCCGTCAACCGTCAGCGCGGCGGCGACGTCCTTCAGCGGCAAATGGGTGGTGGCCAGGGCCACGCGCAGCGGCGGCTGCGGCGCCTCGCCGGCCGGGGACAGGGGCTGCCCGGCCAGCATCATCACCACCTGCGCGGTGCCGGTCTTCTCGGCGTAGTATTCGGTGTGGCCGGAGAACGGCACGCCGGCGTCGTTGATGGTGCTCTTTTGCAGCGGGGCGGTGGCCACCGCTTCGAACCAGCCGGCGGCGATGCCTTCGATGGAGGCGTCCAGCGTGGCCAGCACGGCGCGGCCGTTTTCCTTGTCCAGCGTGCCGGGCACCACGTGTGCGGCCAGCGGCACGTCGATGACGCTGATGGTGCCGGGGCCGAAATGCGGCAGGCCGCCGTTGCGCACCGCCTGCAGCGACAGCGCGGACAGGCGGATGGCGGGGTCGATATAGCTGGCCGTCATGGCCAGGAAGGCGGCGTCGCCCAGCAGCACGCAGTTGACGTCCTGGCGCATGGCCCAGGCCGCGCGGATGGCGATTTCCGGGCCGACGCCGGCCGGCTCGCCCACCGTGACGGCAATGGCGGGCCGGCTGCCGGGGGGGCGCACTCTGGGGCGCCCGGATTGCAGAGTGGCGCTCATCGAGGCTCCCCTTTGGTGGTTATTTCAGGTCGTCGCCGCGGTACTCGACGTAGGCGCGGTCGCGCACCTGGCGCTGCCAGTCTTCGGCCGCTTCCTCGGTCTTGCGTTCGCGGATGGCGTTGCGGGCGGCGGTGCGCTGCTTTTCCTTCGACAGGTCGTCGGTCTTGCGCTCCAGCACTTCGATCAGGTGGTAGCCGAAGCTGGTTTCCACCGGCGCGCTCACTTCGCCGATCTTCAGGCCGTTCATGGCCGCTTCGAATTCGGGCAGCGTGTCGCCCGGCATCAGCCAGCCCAGGTCGCCGCCCTTGGCGGCCGAGGTGTCGTTCGACTGCAGGCGCGCCAGGTCTTCGAACTTGGCGGCCTTGTTGTCCAGGCGCTCCTTCAGTTCCAGCAGCTTGCGCTTGGCGTCGGCCGCGCTGGTGGTGGGCGTGACCTTGATCAGGATGTGGCGCGCGTGCGTCTGCGTCACGGCCGCTGCCGCCTGGGCTTCGGCCATGCTGCGCTTGTCGCTCAGCTTGAGGATGTGGAAGGCGCCCACGCTCTTCATCACCGGCGTGACCTGGCCCGGCTTGAGCTTTTCCAGCGCTTCGGCAAACAGCGGCGGCAGGCGGTCGGCGCTGCGCCAGCCCACTTCGCCGCCCTTGAGCGCGTCGCCGGCGTCGGAATAGGTGGCGGCCATCTTGGCGAAGTCGGCGCCGGTGCGCAGCTGGCGCATCACCTCGTCGGCGCGCGCCTTCTTCTGCGCGATCACTTCCGGCGAGGCGTTTTCCGGGATGCGGATCATGATCTGCGAGATGTTCATTTCATACTGCTCGGCCGCCATGGCCGCCTCGGCGGCCAGCTGGGCGTCCACTTCGGCGTCCGAGATCTGCACCTTGGAGTCCACTTCGTGCTCGCGCAGGCGCTGCATGATGATCTCTTCGCGGATCTCTTCGCGGAAGGCGGCGAAGGTGATGCCTTCCTTCTCCATCTGGTTGCGCATGTCCTGCACCGTCATCTTCTGCTGCTCGGCGATGCGGGCGATGGCGCGGTCGAGCTGGTTGTCGTCCACGCGCACGCCCATTTCCTTGGCCAGCTGCAGCTGGGCGCGTTCGACGATCATGCGCTCGAGGATCTGGCGCTGCAGGTCGGCGTCGCCGGGCAGCTGCACGTTCTGCGCCTTCATGCGCTGGACCACGGTCTTGACGCGCTCGGTCAGCTCGCGGCGCGTGATGACGTCTTCGTTGACCACCACGGCGATCGAGTCGATCGGCGTGTTGCTGGTCTGGCCGACCGGGACCGGCGGCGTGAAGCCTTTGCCGGCGGCAGCCGGTGCGGCGGCGGGGGCAGCGGCCGGCTTGGCGTCCTGCGCCACGGCGTGGCCGCCGGCGGCGATGGCGCACAGCAGCAGGGCTGCGATCTTGAGTTGGTGCATACGGGCATTACGCATAGATGTGACGCTCATGAGTCAGTGGTGAAGGATAAAGCCGGGTTAGCGGCGGGTGCTCTCGTTCAGGCGCTGGTAGCCTGGAATGCTGTTGCGCAGCGCTTCCAGCGGATTGCCGACGCCGAACTTGGACAAGCCGTTCAGCTCGAGCTGGAAGAAGATCGGCGTGGACGCTTCCTTGGCCGTGGTCACGAAGCGCTGCGCGCCCATGCGGAAGACCCAGCAGTCGTGCGCGTATTCCAGGCCCAGCAAGCCTTCCAGGATTTTCTTGTCCTGCAAGGAATAGCTGATGCGGCCCACGCCGTACCAGCGCGCCGTCAGCGGCCATTGGCTGGACAGGTCCACGTTCTTGAACACGTCCTTGTTGCTGACCGTGTCGCGCAGGTAGCGGTAGCCCAGGTTCAGCACCTTTTTCGGGCCCGGACTCCAGCGCACCGCATGGTTGGAACTGACTACCCGGCTGTCCGAGGGATTGTACTGCAGCGCGCTGTCGACCGCCCAGGTCTCGGAAATCGTGCCGGTGGCCGCCAGCAGGATGTCGGACTTGGCGTCGCGCGTGGGCGTGCTGGCGTCCAGCTGCACGCGCTGGTCGCTGAAGTAGAAGCGCTGGCCGAAGGCCAGGCGCAGGCGCTCGGCGCCGCTCGCTTCCAGGAAGCGCGACACCACGGCGGCCGTGATCTGGTTGGCGTCGCCGACCCGGTCCGAGCCGACGAAGCGGTTCTCGTTGAAGATCTGCGAGAAGTTGAAGGTGGCGGCCGCGGTGTCGAAGTTCGGCATTTCCTTCTGGTCGCGGTACGGCGTCTTCACGTAGAACAGGCGCGGCTCCAGCGTTTGCGTGATGGCGCGGCCGAACAGCTTGGTGTCGCGCTCGAACACCAGGCCCGAATCGAGCGACATGGTGGGCACCGCGCGCGTGAGCGACTTGCCGTCGACGCCGTCGTGCGCGTCGAGCTGGTAGGCCGCCGCGTTGAGCATCAGCTTGGGCGTGATGAAGTAGCTCGGCCCGATGATGGGGTAGCTCACCTGGGGCACCGCCACCAGGCGGCTGCCGCGCGTGAGCGTCGGGTGCCAGAAGCTGGTCAGTTCGCTGCTCACCTGCCAGTCGAAGCCGGCCACGTCGTAGCGGGCCGCGTGGAAGTTGATGGCCGGCAGGCGGTCGTACGGGCGCGACACGAACAGCGACGCGTCGGTGGCGGCGGCCGGGTCCTGCAGCACCTGGTATTTCTGCACCCGCGCCGACAGGCTCCAGTACTCGCCGCGGTAGTCGGTGCGCAGCTCGCGCAGCAGCTGGCGCTCGGCCGAGCCGGACACGGTCTTGGAGAAGTCGTTCGGGTAGTTGTTGTCCGACGCGGCGCGCACGTTCCAGCCGTAGGACCAGTCCTTGGCGATGGCCTGCGTGTGGTTGGACGTGATCATCCAGCGGTCGGCGTTGGCCAGCTTGTCGTTCGGCAGGTACTCGATGAAGGTGTCGCCGGCGTAGCTGCCGGCGTCGGTTTCGCCGATGTAGCGCGCGTGCGCCCCGATCTGGATGCCGCGCTGCGCGATCAGGCGCGGGAACAAGGTCAGGTCGCGGTTGGGCGCGATGTTGAAGTAGTACGGCACCGTCAGCTCGGCGCGGCCCTTGGAGCCGAAGCCCGGGATAGGCGGCAGCCAGCCGGAGCGGCGCGCGCCCGACAGCGAGAACGACATGGCCGGCGTGCCGATGATGGGCACGTCCTTGAAGTAGACGATGGTCTTGCCGGCCACGCCCACGTCGCGCCCGGTGTCCAGGTTCAGCGTGCTCGATTTCAGGTACCAGTCCGGGTTCGGCCCCTGGCAGGTGCTGTAGGTGCCGTCGATGACCAGCGCCTCGTCCTCGTTGAGGAAGTTGATGCGCTGCGCCTTGCCCTGGGCCGCGTTCAGTTCCAGCTTGTAGGTCGGGTTGAGCATATAGCCCTTGCCCGACTCCATGTTCAGCTTGAGCTCGTCGCCGGTGTAGTAGTCGCCGTAGCGCCAGATCTTCACGCCGCCGCGCGCTTCGATTTCATCCTCCACCTGGCGGAAGCAGGCCACGTCGGCCGTCACGCGCGTCTTGTCGCGCACGATTTCCACGTCGCGCGTCAGGTTCAGCTCGCGGTCGGGGCGGCCGTCGAATTCTTCGGCACGGACGATGGTGGGCGCATCCGGGTCCGCCACGTGGCTGCGTTTGGGGGCGGTCTGGGCGTAGCCGGGCACCGCCGTGGCGGTGACGAGGGCCGTGAGCGCGAACGCCCAGCTGTGGGGGCTAGGAGGGACTGAGAACCGGCTCATGAAATGAAGGGGCGAAACACCATTGACAGGCGATTTTTTAAGTTGAATCCCTTATTATATGGGAATTGTTCACACCAACCGGATTCCACAGGCTGTTTCATGTCTTTATTATCTAATTCACCATCCAACGGCGCCCCAGACGGCGCCCTGGCACCCGATACTCGCCTGATCCTGTTGAAAGATTGGCTCGTTTCCCTCAACCTGGTCGACCCGGCGTCCGCGCGCCCGGCTTCGGCCGACGCCAGCTTCCGCCGCTATTTCCGCGTCGACGTGCTGCCGGCGCAGCAAGCGGCCCACGGCGCCACCCTGATCGTGATGGACGCGCCGCCCGAACGCGAGAACGTGCCGGCCTTCGTCAAGGTTGACGCGCTGTTCGCCGCCGCCGGCGTTTCCGTGCCGGCCATCGTGGCGCAGGACGTCGAGCGCGGCTTCCTGCTGCTGCAGGACCTGGGCGTGAGCACCTACCTGCAGGTGCTGGACCACGACAACGCCTCCACCATGTACGCCGAGGCGCTGGAAGCGCTGGTGAAGATCCAGAAGGCCAGCCAGCCCGGCGTGCTGCCCGAATTCGACCGCGCCTTCATGCTGCGCGAACTGAACCTGTTCCCGGAATGGTACATCGCCAAGCACCTGGGCGCCGTGCTGACCGAGGCCCAGGCAGCCGAGCTGCAGAAGGTGTTCGACGCCATCATCGCCAACTGCCTGGCGCAGCAGCAGGTGTATATGCACCGCGATTTCCACTCGCGCAACCTGATGTGGATGGACGAGAAAAATCCCGGCATCCTGGACTTCCAGGACGCCGTCTACGGCCCCATCACCTACGACGTGGCCTCGCTGCTGCGCGACGCCTACATTTCGTGGGACGAGGAACTGGTGCTGGACTGGGCCATCCGCTACTGGCAGCACGCCAAGGCCGAGGGCCTGCCGGTGAACAAGGACATCGACGCCTTCTACAAGGACTTCGAGTACATGGCGCTGCAGCGCCACCTGAAAATCCTCGGCATCTTCTGCCGCCTGAACTACCGCGACGGCAAGCCGCTGTACCTGGGCGACCTGCCGACGGTGCTGGAATACGTGCGCAAGACGGCCGGCCGCTACAAGGACCTGAAGCCGCTGGTGCGCCTGCTGGACGCGCTGGAAAACAAACAGCCCCAAGTCGGCTACACCTTCTGAGGGACGCGCCATGAAAGCAATGATCTTCGCCGCCGGACGCGGCGAGCGCATGCGCCCGCTCACCGACGCGTGTCCCAAGCCGCTGCTCAAAGTGCGCGGCCGGCCGCTGATCGTGTGGCACATCCTGAACCTGGTGCGCGGCGGGATCACGGACATCGTCATCAACCACGCGCACCTGGGCCACATGATCGAGGACGCGCTGGGTGACGGCAGCCAGTTCGGCGCGCAGATCCGCTATTCGCCCGAGCCGGCCGACTCGCCGCTGGAAACGGCGGGCGGCATCGCCCAGGCGCGCCACCTGCTGGGCGAGGAGCCCTTCCTGGCCATCTCGGGCGACATCTACTGCCCCTACTTCGACTTCGAGCAGGTCAAGGACGTGCTGCACGATAAGGACATGTGGGGCAATCCCTACGCCAGCGACAAGCGCGACATCGCCTGGGTATGGCTGACCAAGAACCCGTGGCACAACCCGAAAGGCGACTTCGCGCTGAATATGTACTCGGTGGCCAACGAGGGCGAGGTGCTGTGGAACTTCGGCAATATCGGCGTGTACCGCCCCGAGATGTTCGACGGCATCGCGCCGGGCCAGCATGCCGGCCTGGGCAAGCTGATCCGCAAGTACGCCGACCTGGGCCAGGTGGGCGGCGAGCTGTATGAGGGCGACTGGGTCAACGTGGGCACCGTGGACCAGCTCAATGAGCTGAACGGCGTGAAGGCATGAACGCCTACGCCCTGCGCCGCAAGCGCCTGCTGGCGTTGATGGAGCCGGGCAGCGTGGCCGTGCTGGCCACCGCGCCCGAAGTGCCGCGCAACAGCGACAGCGACTACCCCTACCGCCACGACAGCCACTTCTACTACCTGACCGGCTTCACCGAGCCGGAAGCGGTGCTGGTGCTGGTGGCGCCGCATCACGACGCACCGGCGCAGGCCATCCTGTTCTGCCGCGAGAAAAACGCCGAGCGCGAAATCTGGGAAGGCTACCGGCACGGCCCGGAAGCGGCGCGCGAGGCCTTCGGCTTCGACGCCGCCTTCCCCGTCGCCGCGCTCGATGTGGAGATGGCGCGCCTGCTGGCCAACGTGCCCACGCTGTACGCGCCGCACGGCCGCGCCGCGCAGCACGCGCAGCTGGAGCCGCAGATCAAGCGCTGGATAGACGCGGTGCGCGCCCAGTCGCGCACCGGCGTCACGGCGCCGGAAACGCAGCACAACCTGCTGCCGCTGATCGACGAGATGCGCCTCATCAAGGACGAGTACGAGCAGGCCACCATGCTGCGCGCAGCCACCATCTCCGGCCAGGCGCACGCGCGCGCCATGCGCGCTTCGCGTCCCGGCATGCACGAATACGAAATCGAAGCGGAGCTGCTGTACGAGTTCCGCCGCAACGGCGCGCAGGCGCCGGCCTACAACTCCATCGTGGCCAGCGGCGCCAATGCCTGCGTGCTGCACTACAGCGCCAACAACGCGCAGACCAGGGACGGCGACCTGGTGCTGATCGATGCCGGCTGCGAACTCGATGGCTACGCCTCCGACATCACGCGCACCTATCCGGTGAACGGCCGCTTCAGCGCGCCGCAGCGCGCGCTGTACGAGCTGGTGCTGGCGGCGCAGGCCGCCGCGCTGCAGGCGATCCGTCCCGGCCAGCCCTACCAGGCGGTGCACGACGCAGCCGTGCGCGTGCTGGCGCAGGGCATGCTGGACCTGGGCCTGCTGGACAAGGCGAAATACACGGTGGACGAAGCCGTCGCCGCCAAGGCCTACACCCGCTTCTATATGCACGGCACCGGCCACTGGCTGGGCATGGACGTGCACGACGTGGGCCTGTACCGCGACGTGCGCACCGCCGGCACGCCATCGCGCCTGCTGCACGCGGGCATGGTGCTGACGGTGGAGCCGGGCATTTATGTGCGCGCGGGCGAGGATGTGCCCCGGCAGTACTGGGACATCGGCATCCGCATCGAGGACGATGTGCTGGTCACCAACGACGGCTACACCATCCTGAGCGCCGCCGCGCCCAAGACCGTGGACGAGATCGAGCAGCTGATGCAGCAGGCAAGAAGCGCATGACCGGCATGGCAACCCAGAACCGCAGCTACACCAGCGCTTACACAGGCGCTGCGGACGCGCCGGCGCCGTCGCCGGATTACGACGTCGCCATCTGCGGCGCCGGCCCGGCCGGCATGGCGCTGGCGGCGCTGCTGGCCAAACGCGGCGTGGCGCCGCAGCGCATCGCACTGATCGACGCGCGCACCTTGCAGCAGGCCAGCAACGATCCGCGCTCGCTGGCCCTGTCCTACGGCAGCCGCCAGATCCTGGAAGACATCGGCTGCTGGCCGGTGCCCGCCACCGCCATCCACCAGATCCACGTGTCGCGCCGCGGCCAGTTCGGGCGCAGCATGATAGACCGCGCAGAGCACAAGCTGGACGCGCTGGGCTACGTGAGCCGCTACGGCGCGCTGGTGACGGAGCTGGGCGCAGCCTGCGAGCGCGCCGGCATCGCCGCGCTGCGCCCGGCGCTGGTGACCGGCCTGGACGAGCAGCCCGGCCAGGTGGCCGTGACGGTGGAGGCAGACGGCAAGCCGCGCACGCTGACGGCCGCCATCGTGGTGCAGGCCGAGGGCGGCCTGTTCGGCGAGCAGAGCGCCAAGTCCATGCAGCGCGACTACGGCCAGACCGCCATCATCGCGCAGGTACGCTGCAGCGCGCCGGTGGCGCACCGCGCCTACGAGCGCTTCACGGAGCAAGGCCCGCTGGCGCTGCTGCCGCAGGACGACGAGTATTCGCTGGTGTGGTGCGTGCGCCCGGACACGGCGCAAGCCTTGCTGGGACTGGACGACGCGGCCTTTCTGCAGCGGCTGGGCGAGGCCTTCGGCACGCGCCTGGGCAGCTTCACCAGCGCCAGCCGCCGCCTGGCCTTTCCGCTCGGCCTGAACGCCGGCATGGCTGACAAGGATGGCACGGCGCGCATGGCTGCCATCGGCAACGCCGCGCAGACCTTGCATCCGGTGGCGGGCCAGGGCCTGAACCTGGGCCTGCGCGACGCCGCCGTGCTGGCGCGCCTGCTGGCGCAAGGCGCCACGCCGGCCATGCTGGCGCAGTACTGCAGCGCTGCGGCGCGGCGACCGCGGCCTGACGGTGCGGCTGACCGATACCATGGCGCGCGTGTTCGCCAACGAGTCGCCGGCGCAAGCGCTGCTGGGCGCGTCGCTGGCCGCCATCGACCTGTTCGGCCCGGCGCGCGGCGTGCTGGCAGAGTTGATGATGTACGGACGCCGATAAAAAAAGGCGGGTTACGCGGCTGCGCCGCTAACCCGCCCTACGCGGCCTTGCTGCGGTTTTATTCGACGGCTTTGACCATGTCTTCAATTACCTTCTTGGCGTCGCCGAACACCATCATGGTGTTGGCCTGGTAGAACAGGTCGTTGTCCAGGCCCGCATAGCCGGAGGCCATGGAACGCTTGTTGACGATGATGCTCTTGGCTTTGTAGGCTTCCAGGATGGGCATGCCCGCGATCGGCGATTTCGGATCTTTCGCGGCGGGGTTCACCACGTCGTTCGCGCCCAGCACCAGCACCACGTCGGTCTGGCCGAATTCGCCGTTGATGTCTTCCATCTCGAACACCTGGTCGTACGGCACTTCGGCTTCGGCCAGCAGCACGTTCATGTGGCCGGGCATGCGGCCCGCCACCGGGTGGATGGCGTACTTCACGGTCACGCCCTTGTGGGTCAGCTTCTCCACCAGCTCTTTCAGCGAGTGCTGCGCGCGCGCCACCGCCAGGCCGTAGCCGGGAACGATGATCACGGTTTCCGCGTTGGCCATGATGAAGGACGCGTCGTCGGCCGAGCCGGACTTCACCGGACGCGCAGGCTGCGCGCCGCCGCCCGACGAGGCGGCCGCCGCGTCGCCGCCGAAGCCGCCCAGGATGACGTTGAAGAAGGAGCGGTTCATGGCCTTGCACATGATGTAGGACAGGATGGCGCCCGAGGAACCCACCAGCGAACCGGCAATGATCAGCATGGAGTTGTTCAGCGAGAAGCCGATGCCCGCCGCCGCCCAGCCGGAGTAGGAGTTCAGCATCGACACCACCACCGGCATATCCGCGCCGCCGATCGGGATGATGATCAGCACGCCGAGCACGAAGGCGATGGCGGTCATGATGATGAACGGGGTCCACGCCGGCGCCACGCCGCCCGCGAACACGAAGGCCAGGCCGAGGCCGACCATCACCACGGCCAGCGCCAGGTTCAGCATGTGCTGGCCGGCGAACACCACCGGCGCGCCCTGGAACAGGCGGAACTTGTACTTGCCCGCCAGCTTGCCGAAGGCGATCACCGAGCCGGAGAAGGTGATGGCGCCGACAAAGGTGCCGATGAACAGCTCGATGCGGTTACCCATCGGCAGCGCCTCGCCCACCTGGGCGATGTTGAACGCGTGCGGCTCGGACACGGCAGCGACCGCGATGCACACCGCGGCCAGGCCGATCAGCGAGTGCATGGCCGCCACCAGTTCCGGCATCTTGGTCATCTCGACTGTCTTGGCGAGGTAGGCGCCGATGCCGCCGCCCACCACCACGCCCAGGGCCACCAGGCCGAGGCCCAGGCCGTTGCCGGCGCCGGCGCTGGCCGCGTCGGCCCGCAGTTTGAGGATCAGCGCCAGCGTGGTGACGGCCGCGATGGCCATGCCGGTCATGCCGAAGGCGTTGCCCTTGCGCGCGCTGGCCGGGGACGACAAGCCCTTGAGCGCCTGGATGAAGCATACCGAGGCGATCAGGTACATCATCGTGACGAGGTTCATGCTGATGAAGCTCATGCTTTGCCTCCCTCGATCGCGGCCGCAACAGGCTTGGCCTTCGGTTCCTTCTTCTTGAACATCTCCAGCATGCGCTGGGTGACCAGGAAGCCGCCGAACACATTGACGGCGGCCAGCGCCACCGCGATGGTGCCGGCGATCTGGCCGGTCAGGCCTTCGGTCAGGCCGGCGGCCAGCATGGCGCCGACGATGATGATGGCCGACACCGCGTTGGTCACCGCCATCAGCGGCGTGTGCAGCGCGGGCGTAACGCCCCAGACCACGTGGTAGCCGACGTAGATGGCCAGCACGAAGATGATGAGGTTGATGATGGTGTGGCTTACTTCCATGTTGTTCTCCTTATTCGCGCAGTCATTTGCGCAGCACCAGATTGTCGGCGCACACCAGGGTGGCCTTCAGGATTTCGTCTTCGCGGTCGATCACCAGTTTGTCTTCCTTGTCGATGATCAGTTTGAGGAAGTCCAGCACGTTGCGCGCGTACAGGGCGGAGGCATCGGCCGCCACGTGGCAGGCCAGGTCCGGCTCGCCCACGATGTGCACGCCGTGCTTGATGACGGTCTTGTTCAGTTCGGACAGCGGACAGTTGCCGCCCTGGCTCACGGCCAGGTCGACGATGACGGAGCCCGGCTTCATGGCCTTGACGGTTTCTTCCGAGATCAGTACCGGCGCGGGACGGCCCGGTATCAGCGCGGTGGTGATGACGATGTCGGCCAGCTTGGCGCGCTCGTGCACCAGCGCCGCCTGGCGCTTCATCCAGTCGGCCGGCATCGGACGGGCATAGCCGCCGACGCCTTGCGCGATCTCTTTTTCCTCATCGGTGAGGAAAGGCACGTCGATGAACTTGGCGCCCAGCGACTCCACCTGCTCCTTGACCGGCGGGCGCACGTCGGACGCTTCGATCACCGCGCCCAGGCGCTTGGCGGTGGCGATGGCCTGCAGGCCGGCCACGCCCACGCCCATGATCAGCACGCGCGCCGCTTTCACGGTGCCGGCGGCGGTCATCAGCATGGGCATGAAGCGCTGGTAGGTGTTGGCGCCCACCAGCACCGCCTTGTAGCCGGCGATGTTGGCCTGCGAGGACAGCACGTCCATCGACTGCGCGCGCGTGATGCGCGGCACGGCTTCCAGCGCGAACGCCTGCAGCCCGGCCGCCGCCATGGCCGTGATGTTCTCCGCATCGAAGGGATTGAGCATGCCGATCAACACCGTTCCCGGTTTCATCAGCACGCGCTCCTCCGCGCTGGGGGCGCGCACCTTGAGCACCACCTCGGCGCCATAGGCGTCCGCTGCCGTGCCGATGGTGGCGCCGGCCGCCGCATAGGCCTCGTCCGTCACCGAGGCCGTGATGCCGGCCCCGGACTGGACGATGATCTGATGCTTGGCAGCGAGCTTCTTCACTGTTTCTGGCGTGGCCGCAACCCGGGTTTCCCCTGGCCGCGTTTCCGCCGGTATGCCTATCCTCATGTTGCCTCCAGAAGTTGCTATTAAATATTGCTATTAAATATTGCCAAATAATGTTGCATATCTTGCTCTTCCAGAGAACATAGCACGGTTTTCTAGAAAGATAACCTTTTTGGCCCGGCAACAACCATAGCCTGTCGCGCATAAGATACCCCCGGTTTCATACCGTGAAAGCCATATCCCACGACGTGCAAAACAAGGCCCGGAAACCGGTTTTAATCGAAGTTTCCCTCTATTTAGCCGACATCGGAACGCAACGCCCCGGAACAAGCTAAAATGGCGGCTCTTTCAAGGAAGAGACACATGCCGCGTACCTGGAGACCCTCTGTAACCGTTGCCGCTGTCATCGAACGCGATGGCAAATTCCTATTGATCGAAGAGGAAACCAGCGACGGCATACGCCTGAACCAGCCCGCGGGCCACCTGGACCCGTTCGAGTCGCTGGAACAGGCCGTGGTGCGCGAAGTGCTGGAGGAAACGGCCTACGATTTCACACCCACCGGCCTGGTGGGCATGTATATGTCGCGCTACCGTTCGGCCCGCACCGGCGAGCCGGTGCAGTACCTGCGCTTCGCCTTTTGCGGCGTGGCCGGCGCCCTGCACGAAGGCCGTCCGCTGGACGAAGGCATCCTGCGCACCATGTGGCTCACCCGCGATGAAATCGCCGCCTGCGCCGAGCGCCACCGCAGCCCTTTGCTGCTGACCTGCGTGGACGAGTACCTGGCGGGCAAACGCGCGCCGCTGGACCTGTTGCACACACATATCTCCGTGTTCGACGAGGTTTAAAAGAAGTTGTAAGAAGTTTGACGGAAATCAAGAATGAGTAAGAAAAAAGTCGTTATCGGCATGTCTGGCGGGGTGGATTCCTCGGTCGCGGCGTGGATGCTCAAGGAACAGGGTTACGAGGTGATCGGCCTGTTCATGAAGAACTGGGAAGATGACGACGACTCCGAATACTGCTCCACGCGCCAGGACTGGATCGACGCGGCCAGCGTGGCCGACGTGGTAGGCGTGGACATCGAGGCGGTCAACTTCGCCGCCGAATACAAGGACCGCGTGTTCGCCGAGTTCCTGCGCGAATACCAGGCCGGCCGCACGCCGAACCCGGACGTGCTGTGCAACGCCGAGATCAAGTTCAAGGCCTTCCTCGACCACGCCATGCACCTGGGCGCGGACCTGATCGCCACCGGCCACTATGCGCGCGTGCGCCAGAACACGGAGCACGGCCGCTTCGAGCTGCTCAAGGCCTTCGACCACACCAAGGACCAGAGCTACTTCCTGCACCGACTGAACCAGGCGCAGTTGTCGAAGACCCTGTTCCCGCTGGGCGAAATCCCGAAGACCGAGGTGCGCAAGATCGCCGAGAAGCTGCAGTTGCCGAACGCCGCCAAGAAGGATTCGACCGGCATCTGCTTCATCGGCGAGCGCCCGTTCCGCGAGTTCCTGGGCCGCTACCTGCAGCACAAGCCGGGTCCGATGAAGACGCCGGACGGCAAGGTGGTGGGCGAGCACGTGGGCCTGTCGTTCTATACGCTGGGCCAGCGCAAGGGCATCGGCATCGGCGGCGTGAAGACTTACCAGAATGCGGACGGCTCCAGCGACGCGTGGTATGTGGCGCGCAAGGACATCGAGAACAACACGCTGTGGGTGGTGCAGGGCCACGACCATCCGTGGCTGCTGTCGTCCGCGCTGACGGCGGACCAGGCCAGCTGGATCGCGGGCACGGCGCCGCAGGCCGGCCGCATATCGGCCAAGACCCGCTACCGCCAGGCGGATGTGCCGTGCGACGTGCAGGCGGACGGCGCGCTGAACTTCTCGCTGGGCTTCCCGGATGCGCAGTGGGCGGTCACGCCGGGGCAGTCGGCCGTGCTGTATGACGGCGATGTGTGCCTGGGGGGCGGGATTATCGCCGGCTCGACGTTCTGAGGCGGCGGGTTACGCGCGGCGCGCCGCGCTGACCCGCCCTACCCGCCCGACGGCTCGGCGCCGTTCTGATCCGCCAGCGCTTTCTGCTGGCGTTTTACCATGGCGAGTACGGTGTTGCGGATGGTCTTCAGGACCGTGCCGCCGTTGAAGGGCTTGACGATGAAGCCGTTCACGCCCATGGCGTGCGCCTTCTGCACGGTGGCCGCGTCGAACTCGCTCGAGACCATGAAGATCAGCGACTTCGGCCAGTTCTTGCGCAGCTCGGCGATGGAAGCCTCGTCGGCATCGAACACGTCGCGCGCGATGCAGACGATCTGCGGCTGGTGCTTGACCATCAGCGCGATGGCGCTGGGGCCGGTGTGGCCCTGGCCCACCACGTCGTAGCCGCCGTCCAGCAGCACCGTATTCAGCAAGCCGCGCGCCACCGCGCTGGTGTCGACTATCACCGCTTTTAACATCTCTCACCCCGTTTGTTCTGTATTCTCACGCGGACTCCCAGGCCAGCATGTTCCAGCTCACGCCGACCCGCACATCCGTCTTTAACTGCACCAGCTGACGAGAAAGATACAGCATCTCGCGCTCTTTTCGTAACGTTTCGCCCAGCGTGTCCTTGAGGATGCCGGCGCCGGCCATGATGGCGTCCAGGCTGCCGTAAGTGCGCAACAGCTTGGCCGCCGTCTTCATGCCCACCTTGGACACGCCCGGAATGCTGTCGGTGGCGTCGCCCATCAGCGCCAGCAGTTCCGGCAGCTGCTCGGGCGGCACGCCCCACTTCTTTTCGCACCAGGCATGGTCGTGCCACTCGCTCTTGAAATGGTCCCACACCAGCGCGCCCTGGGCAACCAGGCAATGCAGGTCCTTGTCGGTGGTGGCCACCACGGCCGCGCCGCGGTCCTCGGCCAGCCAGCGCAGCACCACGGTGCCGATCACGTCGTCCGCCTCCACGTCCGGCAGGCTGACCACGCGCAGGCCGAAGCGGCCCAGGCTCTGGTAGAACTCCGGCAGCGCCTCGCGCAGCACGCCGGGCATGGGCGCGCGGCCCTCGCGGTAGCCGGCGTAGAGCTGGTGGCGCCAGGTGGGGCCGCCGAAGTCGAAGGCCGGCAGCACGTGGGTGGGCTGGTGGTCGGTGATCAGGTTGCGGAACGAGGACAGCGCATGGCGCAGCGCGATGTCGGCCTTCAGGTCCGAATCGGGTTCGGGGCTGGCTTCATACACGCGGCGCACTATGTTCAAGCCGTCGATGGCGAGGAGTCTACCCATGGAAAATCTGCTTCTGGTTCGGTGGCGCCATTCTAGCACTGGCGCCACGCTTGCTTCAGCCCCGGCTCAGCGCAGCAGCTCGTACGGGCCGCCTTTTTCCAGCGCGCGCTGGTAGGCCGGGCGGGCGTGGATGCGGTCCAGGAAGGCCATCAGCTTCGGGCGGCTGCGCGCCAGGCCGCCGCGCGCGGCGGCCGCTTCGAGCGGAAAGCTCATTTGCACGTCGGCCGCGCTGAACTCGGCGCCGGCGAACCATTCGCTCTTGCCCAGCTCGCCCTCCAGGTAGTCCAGGTGCTGCCCGATCTGCGGCAGGATGTAGCTGCCCTTGACCTTGGCCGCGATGGCCTTGGCAATCGGCTTGACGAAGAACGGCGCAGGGCTGCTTTCCACGCGGTCGAACACCAGCTTCATCAGCAGCGGCGCCATGGCCGAGCCTTCGGCGTAGTGCAGGAAATAGGTCCAGCGCCGCTTGTCGGCGCTGCCGGCCGGCGGCACCAGGCGCCCGTTGCCGTACTTCTCCACCAGGTATTCAATGATGGCGCCCGACTCGGCCACCGTGGCGTCGCCGTCGGTGATGACGGGCGACTTGCCCAGCGGGTGGATGGCGCGCAGCGACGGCGGCGCCAGCATGGTCTTGGGGTCGCGCTGGTAACGCACGATGTCGTATTCCAGCCCCAGTTCTTCCAGCAGCCACAGCACGCGCTGCGAGCGCGAATTGTTCAGGTGGTGGACCACGATCATGGCGCTTTCCTCATAGTGCGCGGGCGGCCGCCCGCAATCCGCCAGCTTAGCATTCCAGCCACGTTTCGGTTGGAACTATCACTCTACTTGAATGGGAATGATAACAATTCTCGTTTACATAGTTGCTTGCAATTGCTATTATCTCGTTGATCTTTACAAACTTTTACCGAGAACAACACCATGGCAATCAAAAGCCGCAAGCACGCAACCCCAGCCTTCACTCCCATGAACACGCTTCTGGCCGCCATGCTGCTGCCTATGGTTGCCACCGGCGCCCATGCGGCCGAGGTGGAAGCGGCCGCCGGCAGCAGCGCCGCCGCGCCCGTGGGCGAGGTGCAGGAAGTGCGCGTTGCCGGTGCCAAAGAGAACGACTTCAAGGCCGACCGCGCCGCCTCCATGAAGTACACGGAACTGCTGGTAAACACGCCGCAGACCATCACCGTCATCAAGCGCGAACTGATCGAACAGCAAGCCGCCTCCACGCTGACCGAAGCGCTGGCCAACACGCCGGGCGTGGGCGCCTTCTTCCTGGGCGAGAACGGCAACACCAACACCGGCGACGCCATCTTCATGCGCGGCTTCGACGCTTCCAGCAGCATCTACGTGGACGGCGTGCGCGACATGGGTTCGATCTCGCGCGACACCTTCAACGTGGAACAGATCGACATCCTGAAAGGCCCGGCCGGCACCGACAGCGGCCGCGGCTCGCCGACCGGCTCGGTCAACCTGACCTCCAAGCAGGCGCAGATGCAGGACGCCTACTCAGGCCGCGTCACGGTCGGCAGCGCCAAGCAGAAGCGCGGCACCGTGGACGTGAACCAGGTGCTGAACGCGGAGAAAGGCATGGCGTTCCGCTTCAACGCGCTGGTGCAGAACAGCGGCAAGCCAGGCCGCGACGTGATCGAGAACAAGCGCTGGGCCATCGCCCCCACCGTGGCCTTCGGCCTGGGCAGCCCCACCCGCCTGACCCTGAGCTACCTGCACGTGGACCAGGACAACATCCCCGACGGCGGCGTGCCCACCATCGGCCTGCCCGGCTACACCAGCCCGGACTCGCTGAACCCGAACCCGGCCAAGCGCCGCACCTACCTGAACACCGCCCCCATGGTGGACCCGGAAGGCTTCTACGGCTCGACCAGCGACTACGACAAGGTAAAGGCCGACATGGCCACCGTGCGCGTCGAGCACGACTTCTCGCCGAGCCTGAAGCTGCAGAACACCGCGCGCTTCGGCAAGACCAAGCAGGACTACCTGCTGAGCGCCTTCATGGCCACCGGCACCAACGCCACCACCGGCGCGCTGGGCAACCTGATCACCGAAACCCCGGCCGGCGTGGTGCTGGACCCGTCGCAATGGCGCCTGGCGCGCACCACCCGCACCATCAAGGACCAGAAGAACGAAATCCTGACCAACCAGACCACCTTGTCGGCTGAATTCGACGCCGGCGGCATGAAGCACACCGCCATCGCCGGCCTGGAGTTCGTCAACGAGAAGCAGGTCACGTATGGCTACGTGCCGGCCAGCCTGGGCGTGCTGGGCGACGCCAGCCTGTACCACCCGAACCCGTCGGCGCCGGTGTCCGGCCTGAACCCGGTGCGCAACGGCGTGTTCACCGACGGCACCACCAACACCCAGACCGTGTACCTGTTCGACACGGCCAAGCTGGGCGAGCGCTGGATGTTCAGCGGCGGCGTGCGCGCCGACCACTACCGCACCACCTACAGCGCCACGTCGCTGTCGACCGCCGCAGCCAATCCGACCCTGCCGGTCGGCACCTTGGTGCCGACCAACCTGGCGCTGTCGGACACGCTGGTCAACGGCAAGCTGTCCGCGCTGTACAAGCCCACTCCCGACAGCAGCGTGTACGCCACCGTGGCCACGTCCAAGCAGCCGCCGGGCGGCTCCAACTTCTCGCTGTCGACCAGCGCCAACAGCGCGGCCAATCCAAAGTTCGATCCGCAGGAAACCACCACCCAGGAAATCGGCGGCAAGTGGGACCTGCTCAAGCAGAAGCTGGCCCTGACCGGCGCCATCTACCGCACCACCGTGAAGAACGAAGTGGAACAGGACCCGCTGGACCTGCAGTACTACCAGACCGGCAAGAAGCGCGTGGAAGGCGTGGAAATCGGCGTCACCGGCGAGATCACGCGCGGCTGGCTGATCAGCGCAGGCTACGCCCACATGAAGACCGAAGTCCTGTCGGGCAAGGCCGTCACGGCCAACGGCCAGAACCAGCTGACCTACACGCCCAAGGACTCCTTCACCGCGTGGACCTCGTACACGCTGCCGTTCGGCGTGAAGATCGGCGGCGGCCTGCGCTACTCCGGCAAGCTGCTGCGCGGCACCGACGGCGCCGTGGGTACCCCAGCCTACGCCGACGGTTACTGGGTCGCCAACGCCATGGCCGCCTACACCGTCAACAAGAACGTGGACCTGC
This sequence comes from Pseudoduganella sp. UC29_71, assembly GCF_042693265.1. NCBI lineage: Bacteria > Pseudomonadati > Pseudomonadota > Betaproteobacteria > Burkholderiales > Oxalobacteraceae > Pseudoduganella > Pseudoduganella sp. UC29_71. Next base: position 5,508,888 of record NZ_CP170549.1, read on the forward strand.
AGCTGAACGTGAACAACGTCACCGACAAGGAGTACGTGGCGGCGATCAACAAGTCCGGCTACCGCTACACCCCGAGCACCCCGCGCTCGGCCAGCCTGACCGCCAACATCCGCTTCTAAGCCTGCACCGCTTTCTGAAACGCCACCGCATGACGGTGGCGTTTTTTTTGCTTCGCCCCTACAATCGGCCCACCAACCGATCCAGGAGCATCCATGACCATGTTGCGTTATTCCGCATTCGCCGGCGCTGCCGTTGCCGTGCCGCTGTCCCTGGCCATGGGCGCGCCGCTGTGGGTCCCGGCGGCGGCGGCGGCGCTGACGGCGGTGGGCATCGCCGACGTGCTGCAGACCAAGCGCGCGCTGCGGCGCAACTATCCCATCCTGGCGCACTTCCGCTTCATGTTCGAGGCCATCCGCCCCGAGATCCGCCAATACCTGCTGGAGGACGATCAGTCCGCCGCGCCGTTCTCGCGCAACCAGCGCAGCATCGTCTACCAGCGCGCCAAGCTCGACACCGACAAGCGCCCCTTCGGCACCCAGCTCGACGTCTACCAGGCCGGCTACGAATGGATCAACCACTCGATCCAGCCGGTGCCGGTGAACGGCCACGACTTCCGCATCGAGATCGGCAACCACCCGGACTGCCCGCGCGCCCAGCCCTACAAGGCCAGCGTGTTCAACATCTCGGCCATGAGCTTCGGATCGCTGTCGGCCAATGCCATCCTGGCGCTCAACGGCGGCGCGCGCATCGGCGGCTTCATGCACGATACGGGCGAAGGCAGCATCAGTCCCTACCACCGCGAAAACGGCGGCGACCTGGTATGGGAAATCGGCTCCGGCTACTTCGGCTGCCGCAACGAGGACGGCAGCTTCTCGGAGCAGAACTTCGTGGCCAACGCCTGCACGCCGCAGGTCAAGATGATAGAGCTGAAGCTATCGCAGGGCGCCAAGCCGGGCCACGGCGGCGTGCTGCCCGGCCCCAAGGTCAGCCTGGAGATCGCCGCCACGCGCGGCGTGATGGCGGGCGTGGACTGCATCTCGCCGGCCAACCACTCGGCCTTCTCCACGCCGCTGGAAATGCTGGCCTTTATCGAGCGGCTGCGCAATCTGTCCGGCGGCAAGCCGACCGGCTTCAAGCTGGCCATCGGCCACCCGTGGGAATTTTTCGGCATCGTGAAAGCCATGCTGGCATCCGGCATCACGCCGGACTTCATCGTGGTGGACGGCAGCGAAGGCGGCACCGGCGCGGCGCCGCTGGAATTCACCGACCACGTCGGCACGCCGCTGCAGGAAGCGCTGCTGCTGGTGCATAACACGCTGGTGGGGGCCGGGCTGCGCGAGCGCATCAAGATCGGCGCCTCGGGCAAGATCATCACCGCCTTCGACATCGCGCGCACGCTGGCGCTGGGCGCGGACTGGTGCAACTCCGCGCGCGGCTTCATGTTCGCGCTGGGCTGCATCCAGAGCCAAAGCTGCCACACCGACCACTGCCCGACCGGCGTGGCCACGCAGGACAGGCTGCGCCAGCGCGCGCTGGTGGTGCCGGACAAGACCAGCCGCGTGGCGCACTTCCACCAGAACACCATGAAAGCGCTGGCCGAGCTGATCGCCGCCGCCGGCCTGACGCACCCCTCGCAACTGAAGCCGCACCACATCGTGCGGCGCATCTCGCCCAACCAGGTCAAGCTGGCATCGGCGCTGCTGCCCTACCTGGAACCGGGCCAGCTGCTCGACCCCAGCCTGCTCGCCAGGCTGCCGCCCGTATTCGGCCTCTACTGGCCCATGGCCCAGGCCGAATCCTTCCACCCGCTGGCGTGAGTGGCGGCGCTGCGGCGGGTTAGCGCGCAGCGCGTAAGCCGCCGGACTTCAGCGCTGGACGTGAAGCTTGATGACGCGGCGCGCGCCGGGGGGCGATGGCGGCGGAACGGAGGGATCGCTGCTGCCACTGTCGCAGCTGCCGCAACTGCCGCAGCCGGAGCCGCAGCTGTCCTGCACCTTGAAGAATTTCGCGAGCTTGTCTTCATTCATGCCGCGCTGCGCCAGCGTATAGACGATGCGGCGGCGCCAGGCCGCCGGCAGATACTTGGTGCTGGCGTGCACCAGTGCCGCTGCGACAATCAGGCCGACAATAATCTGCTGCCACATATCAGGCTCCCAGCATGACCGCAACGCGGTAAGTGATGAAGGACGCGGTGTAGGCCAGCGCGAACATATAGCCGGCCATGATGAAGGCGTAGCGCACGCTGCCGGTTTCGCGGCGCACCACGGACAGCGTGGACAGGCACTGCGGCGCGAACACATACCAGGCCAGCAGCGACAAGGCGGTGGCCATCGACCAGGTGTGCGCCAGGATGGGTTCGAGCTGCGAGGCCAGCTCGTCGCCGGTCTGGGACAGCGCGTACACCGTGCCCAGCGCGCCCACCGCCACTTCGCGCGCAGCCATGCCCGGCACCAGCGCGATGCAGATCTGCCAGTTGAAGCCGATCGGCGCGAAGATGAATTCCAGGCCGCGTCCCAGCAGGCCCGCCAGGCTGTAGTAGATGGCCGGGTGGGTGGCGCCTTCGGGCGCGCCGGGGAAGCTGCTCAGTGCCCACAGCAGCACCATCAGGGTCAGGATCACGGTGCCGACGCGAGTCAGGAAGATCTTGGCGCGCTCCCACAGGCCGATGGCCAGGTTGCGCAGGTGCGGCCAGTGGTAGCTGGGCAGTTCCAGCATCAGCGGCTGCTTGCTCTTGGCGCCCAGCGTGCGCTTGAAGAACCACGCCACGCCCATGGCCGAGACAATGCCGGCCACGTACAGCGCGAACAGCACCAGGCCCTGCAGGCTGAGGAAGCCCCACACTTCGCGCTCGGGGATGAAGGCGGCAATCACCAGCGCGTACACCGGCAGGCGCGCCGAGCACGTCATCAGCGGGGCGATCATGATGGTGACCAGCCGGTCGCGCGGGTTCTGGATGGTGCGCGCCGCCATCACGCCGGGAATGGCGCAGGCAAAGCTGGACAGCAGCGGGATGAAGGCGCGCCCGGACAGGCCCACGCCGCCCATCAGGCGGTCCAGCAGGAAGGCCGCGCGCGGCAGGTAGCCGCAGTCTTCCAGCACCAATATGAAGAAGAACAGGATCAAAATCTGCGGCAGGAACACCAGCACGCTGCCCACGCCGCTGATCACGCCGTCCACCAGCAGGCTGCGCAGCACGCCGTCGGCCATGTGCTCCTTGAGCAGGCCGCCGCCGCCGTCCACCGTGTCCTTGATCCATTCCATGACGGGCGCGGCCCAAGTGAAGACGGCCTGGAACACCAGGAACATCAGCACCGCCAGGATGATGGGGCCGAGCACCGGATGCAGCACCACGTCGTCGATTTTTTCGCTCAGGTTGCCCTTGTCGCGGCTGTCGTTGCTGACCACGGACAGGATGCGGCGCACTTCGCGCTGCGTCTCCTCCACCGGCACCGCGTCGATGGCGGCCAGCGGGTTGGCCTGGACAGCGGCGAATGGCCACATCTGGTCCAGCGCGCGCAGCAGCGACTTCTCGCCGCCGGCCGTCACGGCCACGGTTTCCACCACGGTCATGCCCAGTTCCTGGGACAGCTTGTCGGCATCGATCTCGATGCCGCGCTTTTTCGCCACGTCCACCATGTTCAGCGCCAGCAGCATCGGCAGGCCGAGGCGCTTGATCTCGAGCACCAGGCGCAGGTTCAGGCGCAGATTGGTCGCGTCCACCACGCACACCACCACGTCCGGCGACGCTTCGCCGGCGCGCAGCCCGGCCACCACGTCGCGCGTGATGGCTTCGTCCGGCGTGTGCGCCTTGAGCGAATAGGCGCCCGGCAGGTCCAGCAGGCGGAAGCCGTGGCCGTCGGGCGAGGTGAACTGGCCTTCCTTGCGTTCGATGGTCACGCCGGCGTAGTTGGCCACCTTCTGGCGCGCGCCCGTCAGGCGGTTGAACAGCGCGGTCTTGCCGCAGTTCGGATTGCCCAGCAGGGCCACCATCGGCGCCTGCGCTACGGCCTGCGCCGGTTTTTCTACTGCACCCATGGTTTAGTCCGGTTGGATAGAGATCAGCGCGGCTTCGAAGCGGCGCAACGCAAAAGTGGAGTTGCCTACCTTGATGGCCAGCGGCTCGCCGCCCGGCATGCCGCGCTTGAGCATGCGGATGCGCTCGCCCGGCACGAAACCCAGCTCCATCAGGCGCCGCGCCAGGTCTGCGCCGTCTTCCACGTCTTGCGGATTGCCCGGCGCTACATGCACCACCACCGCGCTTTTGCCGGTCTCCAGCAGGTCCAGTTGGGTCAGGGGGGGCGCTTGCGTCATGGGGCTTCCAGTCGGATCGGTGATGAATTTCTGTGCGGCCATTATAAAGCTAAATGAGAATGAGTTGGATTTGCAGGAACTTCTTGCATTGTACGCCGGACTGCGGCAGAATAGGAAACGTAATGATAATGATTCTCATTAAGAAACTATTAAGAATGATGAATCAGCATCAAAAACTTAGCCGCATCTAGCCGCAACTAGCCAGAAGGTAACGCAATGATTGTTTGTATCTGCAACAACATCTCGGACCGCGAAATCCGTCAAGCCATCGAACTGGGCATCACTTCCATGGATGAACTGCGCGCCGACCTCGGCCTGGCCACGTGCTGCGGCCAGTGCGCCTCCACCGCGGAAGAGATCCTGAACGAACACCTGGGCCGCATCAACGAAACCGTCCTGAAGCGGCCGTCCATGACCACGTAAGAAGCGCAATGCATGCGATGACGATAGACTAGCCCTCACCGCAGGGCTGGCCAGGCTGGGTAAGTCCGCCGGCACCGGTCTATCCCGCCATGCCGCGCCGCCCGGGCGAAACCGGCGTGGTCATGCTGCGCGTGCTGCTCAGCGAGAAGGGCTTCCCGAGCAACTTCCAGCAGGCCTGAGCCTCCCCTACATCTCCGCCCACATGCGCAGCAGGTTGTGGTAGTGGCCGGCCAGGCCCACCGCAGCGTCGTTGTCGCCCAGCTGGGCGCGCACCTTCTGGATGTTCTGATCCAGCTCGAACAGCATGGCGCGGCGGGCGTCGTCGCGCACCATGCTCTGGCTCCACAGGAAAGACGCCACGCGCTCGCCGCGCGTTACCGGCATCACGCGGTGCACACTGCTGGACGGGTAGACGATGGCGTCGCCGGCCGGCAGCTTCACTTCATGCGCGCCATAGGAATCCATCACCACCAGTTCGCCGCCTTCGTATTCTTCGGGTTCGCTGAGGAACACCGTGGTGGACACGTCGGCGCGCAGCGTCTGCAAGGTGCGCCCGTCGGTGCGCACGGCGCCGTCGATGTGCAGGCCATACTGTTCGCCGCCCGCATAGCTGTTGAAGTAAGGCGGCAGGATGCGCAGCGGCAGCGCGGCGGCGAAGAACAGCGGGTTGGCCGTCAGCGCGCGCGCGACGATGTCGCCCAGTTCCCTGGCCAGCGGCGAGCCTTCGGCCAGCTGCCGGTTGCGCTTGACCTGCGCGCCCTGCGCCCCTACGCTTTCGCGGCCGTCCACCCAGTCGGTCTGCGCCAGGCGCTGGCGGAAAGTCAGTACTTGTTCCGGCGTCAGCACGCCGGGGATGTGCAGCATCATGGTCGGGTCCTTGCTTGGGCTAAGCCGGTATTATCCGACAAAGGCCGCTTAACAGAAACGATAATTGTTCGCACTTCCAACAGCGTTTTCACCACCACTATTATCTGACCATTTTTTCATGTTTTACTTAGAGATATGAGGGCGTTCGTGGCAGAATGGCGGCATTTCCTGCTTCAACAACCAGATAAAAAGAGGGTATCCCATGAAGGGTGATAACGACGTAATCCGCCTGCTGAACGCGCAGCTGACCAACGAGCTGACCGCAATCAACCAGTACTTCCTGCACGCGCGCATGTACCGCCACTGGGGCTTCGAGAAGATCGCGAAGAAAGAGTACGAAGAATCGATCGGCGAGATGAAGCACGCCGACAAACTGATCGACCGCATCCTGATGCTGGAAGGCCTGCCGAACCTGCAAGCCATGCACAAGGTGATGATCGGCGAGAACACCGAAGAGATGCTGGGCCTGGACCTGAAACTGGAACGCGCCGCGCACATCACGATCAAGGAAGGCATCGCCCAGTGCGAGAAAGTGGGCGACTACGTGTCGCGCGACCTGCTGCTGATGATCCTGGAAGACACCGAAGAGCACATCGAGTGGCTGGAAACCCAGATCGACCTGATCGGCAAAGTCGGCATCCAGAACTACCTGCAGAGCCAGATGTCCGAATAAGCCGCCAACGCATTACCCCTTGGCCGCCGCCCCCGCCGCGGCGGCCGGGTCCTTCCCTACGTCCCCCGCCTCCCGGCCGCGCGCCGCCTTCACTTTCACCAGCAGCATCGCCACCGCAGCGCACAGCAGCAGCGCGCCCGCCAGCCGTATCACGTTCTCCGGATGGCCGCCCAGCCAGGCGCGGTAGTACAGCGGCAGCGTGAGGATCTGGATGATCATCGGGATCACGATGAACATATTGAAAATGCCCATGTAGACGCCGGTGCGCTCGGGCGGGATGCTGCCCGCCAGGATCACGTAGGGGTTGCCCATCATGCTGGCCCAGGCCACGCCAATGCCCAGCATGGGCAGCAGCAGCAACGATGGGCTGTGGATCAGCGGCATGCTCAGCATGCCCGCGCCGGCCAGCGCCAGGCAGACGCTGTGCATGGCCTTGGGACCGTAGCGGCGCGTGAACGGCACCAGCGCGAAGGCGGCCAGGAAGGCGATGAAGTTGTAGAAGGCGCCGATCTGGCCGTTCAGCAGCCCCGCCTCGCGGAAGCCGGGCGAAGCCGGGTCGGTGCTGTGGAACATGGTGGCCGCCAGCGACAGCACGATGTACTGCCAGTAGCAGAACATGGCGTACCACTGGAACAGCTGCACCAGCGCCAGCTGGCGCATGGTGGACGGCATGTCGCGCACGGCGGCGCCGATTTCGGCCAGCGTGCTGCGCCAGCCCACCGGCGCGGCGCGGATGCGGCGTATTTCCTCGTCGTCCAGCGGCAGCTCGGGCGTGGTCTTCAGGGTCCACAGCACGCTGCCCAGCGAGAACACGGCGCCGATCAGGAAGGCCGCAATCACCACGTGCGGGATATGGCTGCCGCTGACGGCGTCCCGGCTCATGCCGAGGAAGACCAGCAGCGACGGCGTCAGATAGGCCAGCGTCTGCCCCAGTCCCGTGAAGGCGCTCTGGGTCAGGAAGCCCAGCGAGTGCTGGGCCGGCGCCAGGCGGTCGCTGACGAAGGCGCGGTACGGTTCCATGGTGACGTTGTTGGCCGAGTCCAGTATCCACAGCAGGCTGGCCGCCATCCACAGCGCGGAGCTGAAGGGCATGGCCAGCAGGCCCAGGCTGCACAGGATGGCGCCGATCAGGAAGTAGGGGCGGCGCCGTCCCCAGCGGCTCAGGGTGCGGTCGCTCAGCGCGCCCACCAGCGGCTGCACCAGCAGGCCGGTGACGGGGCCGGCCAGCCACAGGTAAGGCAGGCTGGCCTCGTCGGCGCCGAGGTAGCTGTAGATGGGGCTCATGCTGCTTTGCTGCAGGCCGAAACTGAACTGGATGCCGAAGAATCCGACGTTCATGTTGACGATCTGCCAGAACGAAAGGCGGGGCTTGTGCAGCGCCATGGCGTGCTCCGGTTGGGGTTCGAGTGGGATCTCAGGCGGCGCTGTGCCAGCGCGCGATCCAGGATTGGTAGAAGGCCGTGTCCTGCGGGACGGCGCCGGCGATGCCGCAGATGGCGCCGGCAAAGGCGTTGGCGCGCGCCATGGTGAGCGCGAGCGGCCAGCATTGCGCGCTGCCGTACAGGTAGACGGCGGAGAAGGCGTCGCCCGCGCCCACGGTGTCCACCATGCGCGGCACTGCTGCCGGGCCGCTGGCGGTGACTTCGCCGCCGGCGCCGTAGTGCACCGCGCCGCGCGGGCCGAGCGTGACGATGATGCTGGCCAGCGAAAACTTGGTAATCAGTTCGGCGCACGCCAGGCGCACGTCCAGGCTGTCCATGTCGGCGGTGCCGGGGCTGATGTGGGCATACCAGTCGAACAGCTGCACCAGTTCTTCCTCGTTGACCTTGAGCGTGTCGGCCTGGCACAGCGAATCGAACACGGTGGCTTCGGTGAACTGGCCGTCGCGCAGGTTCAGGTCGAGGTAGCGCGGCGCCTTGCTGGCTCGCAGCAGGGCTTGCAGGGCCGCGCGGCCTTGCGGCGTGCGCTGGGCCAGGGTGCCGAAGTAGACGGCGGCGGGGACTGGCGCGGCGGCCGCTTGCTGCCCAGTCCAGGCGGCCAGCGCGGCCAGCATGGCGTCCGGCTGCACGCGGTCGTAGGCCTGCTCCGGCAGGATGTGGAAGCGGTGGCTGCCGTCGCCGGTGCGTTCGACTTGCACGCGGCCGGTGGGTTCGCCAGCGCCGGTCTGCAACGCTGCTTCGCTCATGCCGAAGCGCTGGAATTCGTTGCGCATGCGGGCGCCGTTGGCGTCGTCGCCGATGCGGGTGACCATCAGCGGCGGCATGCCGAAGCCGGCCAGATTGCGCGCCACGTTGAACGGGGCGCCGCCGACCACTTGCAGGTCGCCGAAATCGTCTACCAGTGCTTCGCCGAATACGACGGCAGTTGCGGCCCCGCGTGCTTGCTTCATTGCTGCTCCTTCTGCGTTGTTCATGGCGCGGCCTCCAGCCATAGCATGGACCAGGGCGCGAGCTCCACTACACCCGAGCGGGCCTGGCCTGTCAAGCTGTCGCGCCAGGCGCTGCCGGGGCTGGCGGGGCTGCCCGGGTTGCCATGCGGGGGCAGCGGGTGCTGTTGCGCGGCGCCGGAGAAATTGAACAGCGCCAGGAAGCGCGGCCCGCGCGCCAGCGCCAGCACGGCGGGGGCGGAGGGCAGCACGCTGCGCGGCGCGCCCGCCGCCAGCGCGTCCAGCCGGGTTCTCGCGGCCAGCAGGGCGCGCAGGCCGCCGTACATCTCGCCGGCGGGCGTGGCGGGGTCGTGGCGCTGCGCGAAAGCGTGGTCGTCGAAGACGGGGCGCTGCAGCCAGCGGCTGTCCATGGCGTGTTCGGGGCGGTCGCGGTAGCTGCTGTCATTGCGCTGGGCCAGTTCGTCGCCCATGTACAGCACGGGCAACGCACCGGCGCTCAGGGCCAGGCCGTGCAGCAGCAGCGCGCGGCGCAGCGCAGCGTGCTGCTGGGCTGGCGCTGTCAGGCCGGCCAGCGAGGCGGCCATGCCGTTGCTGCCGTGCGCGGCGGTCGGGTCGCTGCTCTGGAAGGCGGCGCCGTCGGGCAGCGCGCCGTCCGCATAGGCGCCTGCCGAACCGCTGTAGAAGTTGGCAATCGCGGCCAGCCGCGCGCGGGCGCGTTCCGGCCCAGCGTCCGCGCCGCCGTCTTCGCCGGCCTCGGCGCGCAGCACGTTCCAGCCGATGTCGTCATGGCAGCGCACGTAGCTCAGCCACGAGGTGTGCGGCGGCAGCTCGGGCGTGCGGGCCAGCACGGCGCGCAGCAACGATGCATCCTGCTCGGCCAGTGCGCCCCACCCGGCCGCCATCAAGCTGCTGTGATAGGCGATGTGGCATTCCGGCGCGGCCGCGTCGCCGAAATAGGCGGGCAGCTCGCGCGTCGGCACGATGGCTTCGGCCTTCAGCAGCACGCCCGGCGCGGCGATGGCGACGATGGCGCGCAGCGCCTGCAGCAGCGCATGCGCCTCCGGCTGGTTCATGCAGTTGGTGCCTTCGCGCTTCCACAGGAAGGCCGTGGAGTCGAGCCGGAACACCTCGATGCCCCGGTTGGCCAGCCGCAGCAGCGCCGCCGCCATTTCCGCGAACACCGCCGGGTTGGCGTAGTTCAGGTCCCACTGGTAGGGATAGAAGGTAGTCCAGACCCAGCCGCCCATCTCGTCCACGCGGCTGAAATTGCCCGGCGCCACCTGCGGGAACACCTGGCCCAGCGTTGCCTCGTAGCGGTCCGGCATGTTGCGGTCCGGGAACACGTGGAAGTAGCCGCGCAGAGCCTGGTCGCCATGGCGCGCGCCGCGCGCCCACGGGTGGTCGTCCGCCACGTGGTTGAGGATGAAGTCCGAGCACAGGCTGATGCCGGCCGCGCGCAGCCGCGCGGTCAGCGCGTCCAGGTCGGCGTTGCCGCCCAGCCGGGGGTCCACGTCGTCAAAGCTGGCCACGGCAAAGCCGCCGTCGTTCTCGCCGGCGCGCGGGCGCAGGAAGGGCAGCAAGTGCAGGTAGCGCACGCCCAGCTCGCGCAGGTGCGGAATGCGCTCGGCCACGCCGGCCAGGGTGCCGCCGAAGCGGTCCGCGTAGGCGCAGTAGCCCAGCATGGACTGGTGCTGGAACCAGTCCGGCCGGGCCAGACGCTGCTCGTCCAGCGCTTGCAGCTCGGCCGGACGCGCGGCCGCCAGGCGGCCCACTTGCGCCGCCAGATCGGCATACCACTGCGCGAAGCCGGGCTGCTGGCCGTACAGGCCGGACAGGCGCTGGTGCAGCACCGCCTCCTGTTCGGTGTAGCGGCGCGCGAACTCGGCGCGCCGCGCTGCGGGCAGCGCCGGCATGGCGGCCAGCAAAGACTGCAAAGGCTGGGACATCTTGATCATCTTCTTCTACGGGTTGCGGGGCGGGTCAGAAGCTGTAGCTCAGGCTGGCCTTGACGGCGCGGCCGGTGATGGCGCGCGCGGCGTGGCCGTCGCCTTCCACCTCGGTGTAGCCCAGCTTGTTGAACAGGTTGTTGGCGGTCAGCGACAGCACGGTCTGCGGATTGAGCTGGTACTTCACGAAGGCGTGCACCACGCGATAGGCCGGCATGTTGATGGTGTTGGCGTCGTCCGCCCACGAGCGGCCGGTGCCGATGATGCTGGCGCCGAAGGTGACGTCGCCAATTTCATAGCTCGGCGCCAGCTGGTACACCACCTTGGCCTGGCGGCGCGGCGTGTGGCCGATCACGGCTTCCTGGCCCGGCGCGGTGCCGGTGATTTCGGCGTCCGTGTAGGTCAGGCCGCCGTTGACGCGGAAGCCGCCCATGCTCCATGCCGCTTCCAGTTCGGCGCCCTTGGCTTCATAGCGGTTCGCGGTGCTGAGCTGCGTGGTGGCCTCGTAGTTGCTTTCGTTGGTCTTGGCCTGGAACAGCGTGAGGAAGGCGCTGGCGCCGCCCTGGCGCCACTTCACGCCGCCTTCCACCTGCTTGACCGTGTTCAGGCTGACCGGCGCACTGCCGTCCAGCGGGCTGCCGAACAGGATGCGGTCCGCGTTGAAGGACACGCCGTCGCTGACGCGCGCGAACAGCGCCAGGTTGCGCTGCAGCTGGTAGTTGCCGCCCACCGAGTAGGAGGTGTGGTCAACCTTGTAGTTCACCAGTTGCTGCGTGGCCGCCTCGTAGCGCAGGCCCGCATTGCCGGCGCTGCTGGCGATGTTGGCGGTGCCGGTGGCGCGCTGGTTGTCCTTGCGCACGCTGGCGTCGATGTTCACCGGGCCGCTTTCCCAGCCCAGGTTGGCGTAGGGCGAGGTGAGTTTGTATTCCATGTCCACGGCGCGCGAGCAGCAGGCGCCGAAGGCAGGGCCGATCAGGCCGGGGGTCGCGCTGGCACCGGTGCTGGCGGTCTGCAGCAGCGCCGGGCTGTCCGCCTTGGCCTGCATCAGGTACTCGTTGAAGTTCCACGTCAGGCCCAGCTGCTGCAGGGAGTTGTACAGGCCCGCGGTGCCGGTCAGCTTGCCGCCGGCTACGTTCAGCGACTTGGACAGCTTGACGTCGTTCAGCGTGTTGCCCGCGTCGTCGATGGAGGTGTTGAACACCACGGCGTTGAAGGCGCGGCCATTGTAGGCCTGGCCCTTCTGCGGTCCGGTGGCGATGGTGTAGGTGCCCGTCGTGCCGTTATTGGATGGGAACACGCCGATGAAGCGGCCGCTGTTGTCGCTCTTGCGGAAGTTCTCGCTCAGCGTGACGCCGTTGCCCAGGTCCAGCGACAAGGCGATGCCGAAGCTGTCGCTCTTCACGGCCAGGCCGTCGTTGACGTTGCTCGATACATGGCCATTGCCCTTGTCCAGCGACACGTCGCGCACCCAGTACGGCGAGTAGAAGCTGACGGTGCGCGGATCGAGGCCCGGGATCTCGGAGATGCGGCCGTTGTTGACCTGCACCGGCACCGGCAGCGCGGTGGGCGACTTGTCGTCCAGGTGCTTGAAGGACAGGCGGATATAGCCGCGCTCGAATTCGTGCGTCAGGTTGCCGCGGACCTGGCCGCCCTCTTCCGTGCTCATGCCGGTGCGGCGGATGCCTTCGCCGGTGCGGTAGTGGCCGCCGATGAAGAAGCGGGTCTTGTCGGTGAGCGGGGCGCCGTAGCTGAAGTCGTAGCGGGTCTGGTCGTAGCCCAGGCCGCGCGAGATGCCGATGCTGCCGCCCTTGCTCTCGCCGGTCTTGCTGATGAAGTTGATGATGCCGCCCGGCGAATTGCTCGCCAGCGTGGAGGCCGAGCCGCCGCGCACCACTTCCAGGTGGTCCAGCGTGCCGTCGATCTTCACGTAGCTGTCCGGCGTGATGAAGTTGAAATCGCCCGATTGCAGGATGGGCAGGCCGTCTTCCTGCATCTGCACGTAGCGCGAGCCGCCGGCCGAGATCGGCACGCCGCGCACGGTGATGTTGGCGTTGCCCTCGCCGCCCGACGATTCCGAGCGCAGGCCGGGCACCGAGCGCAGCACCTCGGCGGCGCTGGTGGGCGCGGTCAGGGCGATGGTGTCGGGGTCCATGGTGCTGACGGACACGCTGGACTTCATCTTGGAACTGCCGCGCGCGGTGCCGGTGACGACCACGCGCTCCATGTTCAGGCCGTCGGCAGCGGCAGGGGCTGCTTCGGCGGCGGCGGCGGCTTCGGGAACGGCTGCGGCGGTGGCGGTGGACTGTGCGGCGGCGCTCAGGTGCATCAGTGCGGCTGCGACGGCTGCGGCCATGCAAGCCAGTTTGGCTGGTTGGTTTTGCATCATGTCTCCTGGATCTTCTAGGTGGCGCCGCATTCGTTGGCGGCAGGTCTGCGGTGTGCAGTTGCCTCATTATTCACCAGTTCCAAATTTATTGCAATCGATTGCAATAAATTTTTAAAGAACGTGCAAACGCCTGGCTGAAGTTAATTGCAAACGGTTGCATCGCCGCTGTTGCGGCGCAGGGGCAGGTCAGGCGCTGGCGCGCCGCACCAGTTCGGTGGGAAGTTGCTGCGAGGCAGCGTCATGGCCGTCCGCCAGGGCCAGCAGCGCGCCGACCAGGGCGCGCCCGGCGGCGGCTATCGGCTGGCGCACCGTGCTCAGCGGAGGATGGAAATAGGAAGCCAGCTCGATATCGTCGTAACCCACCACGGCCACGTCGTCCGGCACGCTGCGCCCGGCGGCGCGCAAAGTATTGATGGCTGCCATGGCCAGCAAATCGCTGCAGGCGAACAGGCCGTCGAAGCCGGCGCCCCTGCGCTGCAGTTCGCGCACGCCCTCTTCGCCCCCGCCCGGCAGGAAGGACACCGGCACCATCAGTTGCGGATCGGCTTGCCGCCCCTGCGCGGCCAGCGCGTTGCAATAGCCCTGGTAGCGCTGCGCCACCTCGGGCAGATTGGTGTCGCCCAGGAAGGCGATGCGCCGGCGGCCCTGCGCCAGCAGATGGCCGGTGGCCAGCGCGCCGCCGGCCACGTTGTCGCCGCCGACGGTGCAATAGAGCTGCTGCGGCAGCTGCGCGCCCCACACCACGATGGGCACGCGGCGCGCCGCCAGCTGGTTCAGCTGGTCGTGGTGGCGCCACTGGCCGATCAGGATCACGCCGATCACGCGGCCGCTGTCGAAGGGCTGGGCGGCGGCGTCCAGCGTGCCGGCGTCCACCCGCGTGAGCAGCATGTCCAGGCCCTGCTCGGTGAGCGCGTCGGCCAGGCTGCCCAGCATGGCGAGGAAGAAGGGATCGGTGAGCTGCTGGCGGGTGTCCGGGTCGTACGGCACCACCACGCCCACGGTGCGGTTCTGCTTCAGGCGCAGGTTCTGCGCGCCGATGTTGATCGAGTAGTTGAGCGAGCGCGCCAGCTCCATGACGCGCTGGCGCGTTTCGTCGTTGACCAGCTTGCTGCCCGCCAGCGCGCGCGACACGGTGGACGTGGACACGCCCGCCAGCCGCGCGATGTCGGCCATCTGCAGGCGGCGCTGCTGGGCGCTGGGCGCCTCGGGTTTGACGGGCGGCATGGGCAGGCGGGACCGGCGCTTACTGCGGCGCGGTGTCGCGGAACGATGGCCGCTCGGACAGCTTGTCGTACAGGCGCGCCAGGTTGGGGTGCGCGCCGCGCCAGTCGATTTCCGGGAAGCGGAACGACAGCCAGCCCAAGGTGCAGCCCACGGCCACGTCGGCCAAGGTGTAATGGATGCCGGCGCAGTACGGCGTATCGTCCAGCTTGCGCGCCATTTCGGCCAGGCCCAGGTCCACCTTCATCAGCTGGCGCGCGATCCACTCCGCGCTCTGCTGCTCGGGCGGGCGCTGGGTGCGCTCCAGGCGCACCAGCACGCCGGCGTCGGTCACGCCGTCCGCCAGGGCTTCCCAGCACTTGATGTCCGCGCGGTCGCGGCCGTTGGGCGGCAGCAGCTTGCAGACCGGGGTCAGCGTATCGAGGTATTCGACCATGACGCGCGAATCTATCATCGCCTGGCCGTCTTCCATGATCAGGCAAGGTACCTTGCCGAGCGGATTGACTTCATTGATGCGGGTTTCCGACACCCACACGTTTTCCAGCTCGAACTGGTAATCCAGCTTCTTTTCTGCCAACACAACACGGACTTTGCGTACATAGGGACTGGCGAGGGAACCGATTAGTTTCATAGAGGCCAACAGGATAGAAGTAGCTGGCAGTATAACATCGACAATCCGGGCCAAGGCGCTGCGGTGGTAGAATGGCGGCCTGCTGCGTCTTCTTTAGCTCCGTCTTCTTTAACTTGCTTCCCGCCTCCATGACTACTACGCCCTACTCCACTCTGTCGGCCCTGTCTCCCCTCGACGGCCGCTACGCTTCCAAGACCGACAAGCTGCGCCCCATCCTGTCCGAGTCCGGTTTCATGCACAACCGCGTGAAAGTCGAAATCAACTGGCTGCAAGCGCTGTCGCAAGCCGGGTTCGCCGAGATCAAGCCGTTCTCGGCCGAAGCCACCGCGCTGCTGGACAAGCTGGTGTCGAACTTCACGGAAGCCGATGCCGCCCGCATCAAGGAAATCGAAGCGGTCACCAACCACGACGTGAAAGCCGTGGAATACTGGCTGAAAGAGCAAGTGAAGGACGTGCCCGAGCTGGTGGCCGCCTCCGAGTTCATCCACTTCGCCTGCACTTCGGAAGACATCAACAACACCTCGCACGGCATGATGCTGAAAGCGGCGCGCGACGGCGTGATGGTGCCGGCCCTGCAAGGCCTGGTGGCCAAGCTGACCGAAATCGCCCACATCAACGCCGCGCTGCCGATGCTGTCGCGCACCCACGGCCAGACCGCCTCGCCGACTACGCTGGGCAAGGAATTCGCCAACGTGGTGGCCCGCCTGCAGCGCGCCGTCAAGCGCATCGAGCAAGTGGAAATCCTGGGCAAGATGAATGGCGCCGTGGGCAACTACAACGCCCACCTGTCGGCCTACCCGTCGTTCGACTGGGCTGCGTTCTCGCAGCAGGTCATCGAGCAGCGCCTGGGCCTGGTGTT
The DNA here is from genome assembly GCF_042693265.1 of Pseudoduganella sp. UC29_71. Classification (NCBI taxonomy): domain Bacteria; kingdom Pseudomonadati; phylum Pseudomonadota; class Betaproteobacteria; order Burkholderiales; family Oxalobacteraceae; genus Pseudoduganella; species Pseudoduganella sp. UC29_71. The sequence goes on from NZ_CP170549.1 coordinate 5,524,591, forward strand.
CAACCCGTACACCATCCAGATCGAGCCGCACGACTACATGGCCGAGCTGTTTGACGCCTTCGCGCGCGCCAACACCATCCTGCTGGACCTGAACCGCGACATCTGGACCTACGTGTCGCTGGGCTACTTCAAGCAGAAGCTGAAGGCCGGCGAAATCGGTTCGTCCACCATGCCGCACAAGGTCAACCCGATCGACTTCGAGAACTCGGAGGGCAACCTGGGCCTGGCCAACGCCGTGCTCAAGCACCTGTCCGAGAAGCTGCCGGTGTCCCGCATGCAGCGCGACCTGACCGACTCGACCGTGCTGCGCAACATCGGCGTGGGCCTGGGCTACACGCTGCTGGCCTACGACAGCTGCCTGCGCGGCCTGAACAAGCTGGAAGTCAACCCGGCCCGCCTGGCGGCCGACCTGGACGCGAGCTGGGAAGTGCTGGCCGAGCCGGTGCAGACCGTGATGCGCCGCTACGGCATCGAGAACCCGTACGAGCAGCTCAAGGAGCTGACCCGCGGCAAGGGCATCTCGAAGGAAGCGCTGCGCGACTTCATCACCGGCCTGGCGATCCCGCAGGAAGCCAAGGACCTGCTGCTGGCCATGACGCCGTCCAACTACATCGGCATCGCCGACAAGCTGGCCAAGGCCATCTAAACGCAGGCACGGCGGGTTACGGCGTGCCGCCTAACCCGCCCTACGCCCCGGCGCAGACCTTGGGCGTTGGGCTTGGGCGTAGGGCGGATTAGCGCACAGCGCGTCATCCGCCGACAGCACCGCTAACACCCCTCCCCCGCCGATCTAAGGCAGTTTTAAGCACGCTTCAGTTTTCTTTGGTATATTAGTCCTAACACGTACTAATTTCTGAAAGACGCCGATGCAACGCTATTCCAAAACCGCAATGCTGCTGCACTGGCTGGTCGCCGTCCTGATCATCGCCGCCTTCTTCCTGGGGCTGACGATGGTGGACATCAAAGGCTTCTCGCCCACCAAGCTCAAGTACTACTCCTGGCACAAGTGGATGGGCGTGACCGTCCTGCTGCTCGCTGCCGTGCGCATCCTGTGGCGCAAGGCCAATGTGCCGCCGCCGCCCCCGGCCGGCATGCCGGCGTGGCAGCACAAAGCCGCCGACGCCATGCACTACGCACTGTACTTCTTCATGTTCGCCGTGCCCGTCTCGGGCTACCTGTACACCACGGCCGCCAACGTGCCGGTGGTCTACCTCGGCCTGTGGCAGATCCCCGCCCTGTTCGAAGGCACGCCCGAGCTGAAGGAATTCTTCAAGCCCATCCATTACTGGCTGAACATGGCCATGGCCGCCGCCGTGCTGGCCCATGCGGGTGCCGCCCTGAAGCACCATTTCATCGACCGCGACGACGTGCTCAAGCGCATGCTGCCGAAGTTTTAACCCTTCCACCACCCAGGAGTTTCCATGAACACCACGCAACGCGCCGTACTCGTTTCCCTGCTGGGCCTGTCGCTGGCCGCCAGCGCCGCCGTCCTGAAAACCGACGCGGCCAAGTCCACCGTGTCGGCCACCTTCAAGCAGATGAACGTGCCGATCGAATCGAAATTCAAGAAGCACAACATCGTCATCGACTACAACGCGGCCGCGCCGGAATCGTCCAAGGCCACGGTGGAAATCGACACCGCCAGCATGGACCTGGGCGACGCCGACATGAACAAGGAAGTGGCCAAGAAGGAATGGTTCAACTCGGCCCAGTTCCCGAAAGCCACCTTCACCTCCACCGCCATCAAGAGCGCCGGTCCCGGCAAGCTGACCGTTACCGGCAAGCTGACCATCAAGGGCAAGGCCGCCGACGTGAGCTTCCCGCTGACCGTGAAGGCCGACGGCAAGAACCAGATTTTCGACGGCGCGCTGCCGATCAAGCGTCTGGCCTTCAATATAGGTGAAGGCGAGTGGAAGGATACCGGCATGGTTGCCGATGATGTTACGATCAAGTTTCACGTAGTTGCAGCACAGTAAACACCACCCCCTTTACGGAGACGCAATGAAATTCAAGTTTTTGATCGCCGCCCTGGTTGCAGCCAGCGCCGGTTCGGCCATGGCCGACACCTTCAACATCGACCCGAACCACACTTACCCGAGCTTCGAAGCGGACCACATGGGCCTGTCGGTCTGGCGCGGCAAGTTCGGCAAGACCACCGGCACCGTGAACCTGGACCGCGCCGGCAAGACCGGCAGCCTGGACATCGTGATCGACGCCAAGACCATCGACTTCGGGCTGGAAGCGATGAACGCCCATGCGCGCAAGCCTGAGATGTTCAACGTGGAGAAGTTCCCTGAAGTGACCTACAAGAGCACGGCGCTGAAGTTCGACGGCGACAAGCTGGTGGGCGTGGAAGGCAACCTGACGCTGCTGGGCGTGACCAAGCCGGTCACGCTGAGCGTGAACAAGTTCAAGTGCATCATGCATCCGCGCCTGAAGCGCGAGGTGTGCGGCGCCGATGCCACCGCCGAATTCAAGCGCAGCGACTTCGGCCTGAACTATGGCTTGCCGAACTTTTCGCCGGACGTGAAGCTGGCGATCCAGGTGGAGGCGATCAAGGCTGAGTAAGCTGTAGCGCTTTCTGCCCGCCCCCCCCGTCGGCACTCGCCCACGGGGGATTTTTTTTTTGGGGTGTCGCGGTGCGTGCGCGGCGGGTTACGCTGCGCTAACCCGCCCTACCCGCCCTACTTTTGCGCCAGCAGGGCCTTGATGGCGGCCTCGGTCTGGCCGTACTGGCCTTCGCCGAAGTGGGTGTAGACCACTTTGCCGCTGCGGTCGATCAGGTATAGCGCCGGCCAGTACTGGTTGTTGTAGGCGGTCCAGGTGGCGTAGCGGTTGTCCTGCGCCACCGGGTAGTGGATGTCGAAGCGCTTGATGGCGGTCTGCACATTGCCGGTGCTGCGCTCGAAGGGGAACTCGGGGGTGTGCACGCCCACCACTACCAGGCCCTGGTCCTTGTATTTCTCGTGCCACGATTTCACGTGCGGCAGCACGTTGATGCAGTTGATGCAGGTGTAGGTCCAGAAGTCCACCAGCACCACCTTGCCGCGCAGCTGCTGCATCGTCAGCGGCTCGCTGTTGAGCCATTTTTCGATGCCGGTGAATTCGGCGGCGGGGGTGGGGTTCTTCAGCGGGCCGGCGACGGCGGCGCCGGTGGCCAGGGCAAGGGCGGCGGCAGCGGCCAGTTTGCGTGGGATGTTCATGTCAGAGTCCTTTCAGGGTGGGGAAGACGGAAGCCAGTTGGGCGTAAACCAGGATGTCGTATTGCAGGTAGATGGCCAGCGCGGTGGCGATCACCAGCACGCCGAACACTTGCTGCAGGCGGGCGGCGTGGCGCGCCACCACACGCACCCTGGCGGTGGCGTACTGGCCGCCGTAGATGATGGCCAGCATCGGGATGGCGGCGCCGACGGCGTATAGCGTCACCAGCAGCGCGGACCAGCCCAAGTCCTGCGAGCGCACCACCAGCGCCAGGATGGAGGCCAGCACCGGGCCGGCGCACGGCGTCCACACGGCGCCCAGCGACATGCCCAGCACGAAGCCGCCGAGATTGCCGTCGCGCGGGCCGGACGCTGCGCCCGCCCCCATGCCGGGCAACAGCTGCTGCAGGCGCGCCACCAGCCAGTCGTAGGGCTGCGGCCACAGGCGCAGCAGGCCGGAGATGGCCAGCATGGCGATGGCGGTGTTGCGCAGCGCTTCCTGCGCCGCGTGCACGGCCGACGATACCGCGCCCAGCAGCATGGCGAAGGAGGCGAAGGTGATGATGAAGCCCGCGATGATGTACAGCGGACGGGTTGTAGCGCTGGTGCTGGCGCCGGAGCCCGCCGCGCTGCCCAGCAGGATGGGCATCACCGGCAGCACGCAGGGCGAGGCGATGGTGAACACGCCGGCCAGCAGGGCCAAGGGCGTTTCGATCAGGTTGTGCATGGCGGCGCTCCGTGTGCTTGTGTGGATTCGATAGCCTCCATTGGACCGCCCCCAGGTATCCCCCTTGTGTCCGCCGCACGGCGGCGCTGCAATGTAGTGTGTACGGCGCGGAACGGGATACAGAGGGATACAAAAGCCCAAATCGCCTGGGTTATCATGGCTGCATGGAAAATACTGACCACGTACTCATCGTCGACGACGACCGCGGCATCCGCGAACTGCTGGCTGCCTACCTCGAAAAGAACGGCATGCGCGTGTCGCTGGCCGCCAACGGGCGCCAGATGCGCGCCGTGCTGGAACAGGGCGAGCCGGACCTGATCGTGCTGGACCTGATGCTGCCCGGCGAGGACGGCCTGCTGCTGTGCCGCGAACTGCGCGCCGGCAAGCACCGCACCGTGCCGGTGCTGATGCTGACCGCGCTGAGCGAGGAGGCCGACCGCATCGTGGGCCTGGAGATGGGCGCGGACGATTACCTGTCCAAGCCCTTTGCCTCGCGCGAGTTGCTGGCGCGCATCCGCGCCGTGCTGCGCCGCGCCCGCATGCTGCCCAAGAATATGCAGGTGACCGAGGCGGCCCACGTGCTGGGCTTCGGCGACTGGAAGCTTGACACGGTGGCGCGCCACCTGCTCGACGCCGACGGCACCATGGTGGCGCTGAGCGGCGCCGAGTACCGGCTGCTGCGCGTGTTCCTCGACCATCCGCAGCGCGTGCTCACGCGCGACCAGCTGCTGAACCTGACCCAGGGCCGCCAGGCCGACGCCTTCGACCGCTCTATCGACCTGCTGGTGAGCCGCCTGCGCCAGACGCTGAAGGACGTGGCGCGCGAGCCGCGCTACATCAAGACGCTGCGCAGCGAAGGCTATGTGTTCTCGGCCGCCGTGACGGTGCTGGAAGGCCGCGAATCGAGCCCGCTGCGCTGGCCGCGCTCCCTGTTCGCCCGCCTGGCGCTAATCCTGTTCGTGGGCCTGGCGGCCGGCAACGCCGCCTCGTTCTGGCTCACCATGACAGAGCGCAACCAGGCCACCATGAACGTGATGGTCGGCTACATCGAGCGCGAAGTGGCCAGCTCGGTCGCCCTGCTCGACCGCCTGCCTGCCGCCGAGCGCCCGGCCTGGCTGCCGCGCCTGGCGCGCCGCAGCTACCACTTCATGCTCGAACCCGGCGTCTCCGGCGTGGCGCCGGACGCCACCCTGTCGGCCCGCGTGGCGGCCTCCATCGCCGAGGGCATCGGCACCACCTACGAATTGACCGCCAACGCCGTGCCCGGCGAGCGCGAGCGCCTGCAAGTGCACCTGCGCCTGAGCGACGGTTCGCCGCTCACCATCGACATCACCCCCATGCCCGGCATCCCCTTGTCGCGCTGGCTGCCGCTGCTGCTCACGCTGCAGCTGGCAGTGCTGGCCGCCTGCTGCTGGTTCGCCGTGCGCCTGGCCACCCGCCCGCTGCACCAGCTGGCGCAGGCCGCCGATGCGCTCGGCCCGGACCTGAAAGCCGAGCGCCTGCCCGAAACCGGCCCGTCCGAAGTTGCCCGCGCCGCGCGCGCCTTCAACGCCATGCAGGACCGCATCGCCGGCTATATGACCGAGCGCCTGCAGATCCTGGCCGCCATCTCGCACGACCTGCAAACCCCGATCACGCGCATGCGGCTGCGGGTGGACATGATGGACGACGCGCCCCAGCACGCCAAGCTGCAGCAGGACCTGCACGAGATGGAAACGCTGGTCAAGGAAGGCGTGGCGTACGCGCGCACGCTGCACGGCACCGGCGAAGAGCCGCGCCGCATCGATCCGGACGCCCTGCTCGACAGCATGCTGGCCGACTACCGCGACGCCTGCCACGACGTGACGCTGGAAGGCAAGGCCGGCGGCGCGCTGATGGCGCGCCCGCAGGCGCTGCGCCGCGTGCTGGTGAACCTGGTGGACAACGCGCTCAAGTTCGGCGGCGCCGCCGAAATCGTGGTGACGCCGCAAGCGGGCGCGCTGGCCATCTCTGTATTGGACCGCGGCCCCGGCATCCCGGCCGAATCGCTGGAAGCGGTGTTCGAGCCTTTCGTGCGGCTGGAAACCTCGCGCAACCGCAACACCGGCGGCACCGGCCTGGGCCTGGCCATCGCGCGCCAGCTGGCGCAAGCCATGGACGCCACGCTCACGCTGCACCAGCGCGACGGCGGCGGCCTGGAGGCGCGCCTGGTGCTACGCAAGGTGTGAGGGCCGGAAGTGGCTGGGCGGCGCGCCCGCCCATGACACGAAAGCGCGCCTGAAATTGGTGGCATCGCTATAACCGAGCCGCGCCGCGATTTCATTATTATTCAGCTCGCTGGTCCTTAAATAACTGAGGGCCAGCTGCATGCGGTGGCGCGACAGGATTTCGCTATAGCTGGTGCCCTCCGCTTCCAGCCGGCGGCGCAAGGTACGGGCATTGACGGCCAATTCCCGCGCCACCTCGTCTATATTCGGAAAGACGCCGGAACAGCCCAGCAATATCATCAGCACCGCGCCGGCCGCCGTGGCATTGCGCGTCATCTTCTGCAAGGCCTGTTCGCACAATTCCAGCATCATCGCATGCGTAATCGCATCCGCTTCGGGGCGCGCCTTATTGGTTAATATTTCCCTGAAAACGATTTCATTTCTTTCCTGGTCAAATAATATATCGCAGTCGAATATGCCCTTGTATTCATCGGCGTGGGGCGGCGACGGAAAGCGCACGCTGATACGCTTTAATTCAAAATCACCGCCATATAAATCCCGGCCCATCGCTTTAAAACACGACATTTTTAATTCGACCACAAACCGGTATAAAGGATCGGTCGGCGCGCAGGCCAGGCTGGGTTCGATTTCCCAGACGGCCCAGCCGTCCCTGCCGGCGTAGCGCAAGCTGGTCAGCGGGTCGATCAGGCGGTTGTATCGGAGGACGGTCTGCAGCAGCGCCTTGCGGCTCGGGCTGCTCAGGATGGCAAAACCGAAAATGCCGCAGGCCGAGGTATTGAAGCAAGTACCCACTTGCAGCGCAACCCCGGGCGCATGCCGGATCGCGTTGCGGATCACGGCCATGATCTGCAGCACGGAGAAGCGCGTGGCGGCCACCCGCATCTCCGCCTCGCCGATGCCGCTGCCAGCCAGCGCCAGCTGCGCCGGTACGCCGCGCCGCGCCAGCTCGGCCAACAGGAAGACCACCAGGTGGGCCGGATAAAAGCGGACGCCCTGGCTGTAAGGGGACGGGGCGACAATGGACGGGCTGGAATCCTGAAGCAATTGGCTGGCGTTGACTGACTGATTCATTTCTTGTTACCTGTCCTGAACTGACCTGAAGAATGTCCGGTAATGACCTATGAACATTTCCCAAAAGGAAGTATATTGGTCATTTTGCAATTCAGCGCCAACTGATTCAGAGAAAAATTATAGCACCCCGACTTAAACAATTCACAAATTGAAATTGTAATTTACAAATCTCGTCAATTAACCGGGCCGCGCCACCATTAAGCCGCCACGCAATAGATCAATTCGATGATTCTTATAAGAGCCTGCCTGTGGGGCTTGCTTGTGATCGCCTTGATACTGGTCTGATGCATTAAAAGAATCCAGATATGCTCAAGGAAATTACGCTCAGCACCAGCGCCCTGCGCTGCCTGGAACGGCTGCGCACCATAGACGATTACACCTATGCGCATTCGGTGGCGGTGGGTTCGCTGATGCTGGCGCTGGCGCGGCACATGGGCATGGAGGCTGGCGCGGTGCGCGACTGCGGCCTGGCCGGCCTGCTGCACGACATCGGCAAGGCCACGGTGCCGTCCGACATCCTGAACAAGCCCGCCAGGCTGAGCCCGGCCGAGTTCGAGGCCGTCAAGCTGCATCCGGTGGCCGGCCACGCCCTGCTGCGCGCCGCCGGGGGCTTGCCCGCCATCGTGCTCGACGTGTGCCTGCACCACCACGAACGCTATGACGGCAAAGGCTATCCGTCCGGCCTGCGCGGCGAAGCCATCAGCCTGGAAGCGCGCATGTGCGCCGTGTGCGACGTGTACGACGCCATCACCTCGCCGCGTCCCTACAAGGCCGCGTGGAGCCGGCCGGAGGCGCTGCGCCGCATGGCGGACTGGACCCGCGAAGGCCATTTCGACCCCGCCGTGTTCGCCGCCTTCGAGCAAATTTTACTTGCGTCGCCGAAGTGAATTAAAGACAGCCGCATAAATATGATTGACAACATCTAAATTCCTGCCGTACCATCGCCACACTATCTACCTATCGATAGATAGACAACCTAGGAGTGAATGATGAAACTGTATGACCGTTCCGGCTTTCCCAACACCGCCCGCATCCGTATCGTCCTGGCCGAGAAAGGCCTGGAGCACCTGGTGCAGTTTGTCAGCGTCGATCTGATCGGCGCCGAGCACAAGAGTCCCCGCCTATCTCGCCAGGAACCCGCTGGGCGTGATCCCCGCGCTTGAACTGGACGACGGCACCGTGCTGGCCGAATCGACCGCCATCACCGAGTACTTGGACAATCTCGACGGCAAGCCCGTGCTGACCGGCGCCACGCCGCGCGAGAAGGGCCTGATCCACATGATGCAGCGGCGCGCCGAGTCCGAGCTGCTGGACCCGGTGGGGATTTACTTCCACCACGCCACGCCGGGCCTGGGCGCGGCCCTGCAAGCGCACAAGAGTCCGCAATGGGGCGCGCGGGCGGAATGGGGGCAGCGCGAAGGCGAACGCGCGCTGCGCGGCATGCGTTACTTTGACAGCGTGCTGCGCGCGCAGCCCTTTGTCGCGGGCGAACGCTTCTCTATGGCCGATATCACCGTGGCGGCAGGCCTGATGTTCGCCGGTGCGGCAGGACTGGCGGTGCCGGCGGAATGCAGCGCGCTGCTGGCCTGGCAGGCCAGGGTGCATGAGCTGCCCAGCGTGAAGCGGCGCAGCGGCCAGGGTTTCGAAGCGGAAGACCTGGCGCGCCTGGGCTTCTGAGCACGCCTTAGCTGAGCAGGCCTTAGCTGAACAGCCCCGCCGCCTCGTAGCCGGCCAGGATCGCGTCGAAGACTGCGGGGTCGCCGCGACCGCGTGCCACCAGCTGCGCGCCCTCGACGGCGGCAAAGATCGCCATGGCGCGCTGTTGCGCCTCGGCGCCGCCGGTACCGGGCCGGCGCGTCTCCAGCAGGCGCGCCAGCCAGGCCAGGTTCGCCTCGGTGAACGCGTCCACCTCCTGCCGCACTTCGGGCGGCAGGTCTTCATGTTCCGCACTCATGATGCCGCACAAGCACATGCGGTTGCCGTCCACCAGCGCGGCCCGGAAAATGCCGGTGTACCGCCGCAGGATGGCGCGCCAGTCCCCACCTGAAGCGAGCAGCTCGTCCAGATAGGCCACGCCGTCCGCCGTGTAGCGGCGCGCCAGTTCCGCGCCCAGGTCGCCCTTGGTGGGAAAGTGGTAGTGCACGCTGGCGCTCTTGACGCCGACGCTGGCGGCGATATCGCGAAAGCTCAACGCGTTGTAGCCGCGCGCCTGCACCATCTTGCGCGCTGCCGCCAAGATTTGTTCGCGCGTATCCATCAGCCGCCCTGCGTCAGATGCAAGCGCATTTGCTTGAGGATGTCCCTGGAACGCTTGTCGTCGGTGACGATGCGCGACAGCACCAGCGCACCTATCATGGACGACAGCGTCAGCACCGCCTCGGTCGATGCCTGCGCGGACCCAGGCTCCGCGTGGCGCGCCGCAAGCTGGGCAATCAAGCCTTCCAGCCCGGCGCTGGCGGCCTCGCGCACCGGCTCGCTGCCGCGCGCCAGCTCGGCCCCCAGTGCCGCGAACGGGCAGCCGGCACCGGCATTGTCGCGATGGTCCACCGACAGATAGGCGTTGACCGCCCCGTGCAGCGCCGGTTTGGCGCCGCGTTTGTCCATCGCCGCGCCCAGCGTTTCGCCGATTTCTTCGATGGCGTAGGCGCAGGCCTCCGCCACCGCCTGCTCCTTCGACGCAAAGTGCTTGTAGAAGCCGCCATGCGTCAGCCCCGCCGCCCCCATCAGATTGCTCAGCCCCGTGGCGCCGATGCCGTTGCGGCGGAACTCCCCGGCCGCCGCCTCCACGATGCGCTCGCGCGTGGCCGCCGTTTCCGCTCTCGATTTTCTCATTGCCTGTGCTTCTTTCCAAAACCGCGGCGCAGCAGCCGCTTGACATTTAGATGTTACCTGATATCTAATTGGATTTCACGCGACATCTAAATTTCAGGATGACGGTGTTTGATAAGGAAACTGCAATGGATTCGAAAACATACCTCGTGACCGGCGCCACCGGCCACACCGGCGGCCACACCGTGGACGCGCTGCTGGCGCGCGGCCTGGCGGTGCGCGCCTTCGTGCACAACGACGACGAGCGCGCCGCCGCGCTGCGCGCGCGCGCGGCGTGGAAGTGGTGCCGGGCGACCTGCTCGATATCGGCAGCGTGCGCGCCGCGCTGGAGGGCGTCGCGGGCGCCTATTTCATCTATCCGATCAAGCACGGGCTGGTGCAGGCGACGGCCTACTTCGCGCAGGCGGTGCAGGAAGCCGGCGTGGAAGCGGTGGTCAACATGTCGCAGATATCGGCGCGCCGCGATTCGCTCAGCAACGCAGCGCGCGACCACTGGATCGCCGAGCGCGTCTTCGACTGGTCCGGCGCGGGCGTGACCCACATCCGGCCGACCTATTTCGCTGAATGGCTGCTGTATCCGCATGTGCGGGCCGAACTGCGCAGCGAGGGCGTGATCAAGCTGCCGTTCGGCGCCGGCCGCCACGCGCCGATCGCGGCGGAAGACCAGGGCCGCGCCATTGCGGCCATCCTGGCCGATCCTGCGCCGCACCGGGGCAAGACCTATGTGCTGAACGGGCCGGTCGAGATGGATGAACACGGCATCGCCGCTGCGGTTGGCGAAGCGCTGGGCCGCGACGTGCGCTACCAGCCCATCGGCATGGAGGAGTACAGCAGGCGCCTGGCTGCCAGCGGCCTGTGGCCGCACATCATCCAGCACCTGTGCGAGGTGGCGGCCGATTGCTGCAACGGCGTATTCGAAGGCGAGGACAGCGTTATCGGCAAACTGACCGGCATCCCCCCAATGACCGTGCAGCAGTTCGTCGCCAAACACCGCGCCGCATTCGAGTAAACGGCGCCGCGGCGTTCCAGGCGTAATGCGGCAAAGAGCGATGGCCAGGCTCTCAATTGGGCGGAACAAGCTGTTGCAGCTTCGCGCCTAAATCCTTATAGGCTGCGGGGACGTTCAAGGCGGGATGGCCCCAATCGAAGAGGACGTAGCCGGAAAATTCCGGCAAGGCGACCTGCTTGACCGTTTCATCCAGGCCCAGCCCTTTATCCACCGCAGCTTGCACCTGGCTGCGGACGCTATCGAGGTAATCTATATGCCACTTGATGTCCTCTTTGCCCATCGGCACGCCGTGTCCCGGAACAACGCGGGCATCGGCCGGCAGGAAGGCATGCACCCGGCGCAGCGTGTCCAGCGTGGCGACCAGATGGCCATCAAGCAGCCAGGGGAGCGCGGGCTTTTTGGCAATCACCGCGTTGCCTGTCCATAGGCCTTTTGCCTGCGGCTCCCACACCCATAAATCGCCGCCCGTCTGCGCAAAGCCGAAGTCGATGATGTCGACCGTCTTGCCGCCCAAGTCCAGCGTTACCTTGCCGCCGGGCGCAACCAGCAAATCAGCCGCGCGCGCCCGGATTTGCTCAATGCCGCGCCCGGTTCCGAAATTCTTGATCATGAATGCTTTGTCGTCGTCCAGGTGGCCGGATATATAGCTGCGCGTCTGCTCATGCTGGATGATGATGGTCTTCGCCGGCAAATACATATTGCCGTAGGTATGGTCGCCGTGCGAGCTGGTGTTGACGGCATAGAGGATGGGCTTGTGGCCAAGCTGCTCGCTCAAGGCTTGCACCTGGCCGTTCAAGCGCTTGTTCAGCATGGTGTCGACCAGCAGCGCCCCCTTGCTGCCGACGATGAGACCGCCGCTGGTCGCGGCAGCGCCGCCCCTGGCATTGAGCTCCTTGGCATTGCTGGCGTAGTACGCGTACACGCCGTCAGCAAGCTTGTCGCCGGCCATGTCGACCTTGTTGCCGTCCCAGATGGGCTCGGCGGCACGCCCCTGCGTGGCCAGCAATGCCCCGGCTATCGCGATGATGTGAAGAATTTTCATGTCGGTACCGTCCGGACTCTACGCTATGGAGCGGACCACGCCGCCATCCGCTTTCAGTGACGTGCCGTTGATCGCGGCGGCCAGGGGACTGCAGACGAATGCGACGACCGCCGCGATTTCATCGGGGGCGATAAAACGCTGCAGGATCGATGTGGGCCGCACGTTCCGGAAGAACGCTTTCTCAACCTCGTCCCTGCCCTGGCCGCCCTCCTTGGCCATCTGGTCCACAAAGGCCGTCACGCCTTCCGATTTGGTAGGCCCTGGCAAGACCGCGTTGACTGTCACGGCGCTGCCTGCGGTCGTTTCCGCCAGGCCGCGCGAGACGGCAAGCTGTGCTGTCTTGCTCATGCCGTAATGGATCATCTCGGTCGGTATCTGCAGGCCCGATTCGCTGGAGATGAAGACGATGCGCCCCCAGTTTTGCTCCAGCATCGGGGCGAGATAGTGACGGCACAGCCTTACGCCGCTCAGCACGTTGACCTCGAAAAAGCGGCGCCAGTCGGCGTCCGGTATGTCGCCGAACGGCTTGGCCTCGAAAATGCCCAGGTTATTCACCAGGATATCGATTTTCGGAAAGCGTTCCATGCATAACCGAAAACCTCCTTCGCTTGCCAGGTCCGCCACCAGGCCATGCGCGGCGCCGCTGGCGGCCATCGCCTTGCTGACGCGCTCTTCGGTGCGGCCGTTCACGATCACGTCGGCGCCCTCGCCTGCCAGCCGCGTGGCGATGGCCAGGCCGATCCCGGCGGTGGAGCCGGTGACCAGCGCGGTTTTTCCTGCCAGTTCGAGGTTCATGGCTGACCACCTTTCATGGACGGACTGTCGAGGAACTGGCGGATCACTGCCACCGCCTCGGCCGGCTTCTCTTCCATCAGCCAGTGGCCCGATCCCTGGATGACGGACTCTTGGACATTGACCGCCACTTCCCGCATGATCTGCGCCTGCATGGCGCCGAAGGATTCTTCTCCGCCCATGGCCAGCACCGGCATGGTCAGCTTGGTCTTGGCAAAGGCCAGATTGTCCTGGGCATCCTGGCTAAATGCTGCGAACTGGGCGAAGCCGGCGCGCATGCCGCCGGGACGGGAATAGGTCCTCGCGAAGAAATCCTTCGTGGCAGGACTGGGTTGATCCGGGCTGGCCGAGAAGGCGCTCCAGATGCGGTTCAGGTAGATCCGTTCGCGGCCCGCCACCAGGCGCTCCGCATCCGGTCCGTTGAAATTGAAATGCCACACCCCGGGGTTCTGCAGGATCTGGTTCCAGGGGCCGATGCCGGGAATCGGCGCATCCATGACGGCCAACCGCTCAACCTTGTCGGGATAAGTCGCCGTGTAGGCATAGGCGACCATATTGCCGATATCGTGCGCCACCACCGCCGTCTTGTCGTGGCCCAGGGCCTCGACGACTGCGCGGATGTCCCCGGCCTGGGTTTTCTTGTCGTAGCCGCTGGCCGGAATGGACGAACGTCCGATGCCGCGCAAATCGGGCACGATCACGGTATGGTCCTTCATCAGGTCGGCCGCCAGCGGTCCCCAGGAGTCGCTGTTCTCCGCATAGCCATGGATCAGCACCACGGCAGGACCGGTGCCGCCCGCGCGGACAAAAATCGACGTGCCATCGGGCGCCTTGACCGTGCGCGCTTTGAAGCTCGACGGCAGTGCAGGCACTTTCTGTCCGGCCGCCATGGCGACGTTGAAAAAAGACGGGCCGCTCAGGGCCAGCAACATGAATACCGCTCTCAAACACCGTTTCATCATCAGCTCCTTTGTTTGCGAAACATGAAAACCTGAGCCGATCATGTCACCGCCCTCGATTGGCGGCTATCCCGTGAAAGGGTAATCTTTTTGCCACCCCGATGTCACAATTTCAATGTTAGACTGCAACAACCCAGTAGAACTGCCTCTCACAGAGATGGGAACATGGTGCTAACTTCGCGCTGGGGTGGCTGCTTGGTGCTGCTAGGGATGCTGCTGTTGTCCTTGCTGCCTGCCCGCACCGCCCGTGCCCTCGATCCAAACCGCTCAGTCTCGCAATACGCCCATACGACATGGCGCATGGCCGATGGCGAACTGCCAGGCATACCCCATGCCATAGCACAAACGACCGATGGCTACCTTTGGATGGGCACCGAGGGAGGCCTGGTCCGCTTCGATGGCGCGCGCTTTGTGCCTTGGGTGGCGCCGGCGGGAGACGCCCTCTGCGAATGCGCCATACTGAGTCTGATGGGAGCGCGGGATGGCAGCCTATGGATCGGCACGCCCCGCTGGCTGTATCGCGTCAAGAATGGCATCTCGAAGAAGTATCCCCTCCGCGCACAAATCAACCAGATCGTAGAAGACAGCGCCGGCAGCGTATGGATCGCCAAGTCCAGGCTGGTCGCTCCGGACGACGCGCCGCTCTGCCGCATCTCCGAGGCCGCCATGGCCTGTTTCGGCGCAAAGGACGGTCTTCCATTCAAAAAGGACGGCCTGGCAGCGGTCGCCGAGGACGGCTCTGGGGGAATGTGGCTGGGTACGGTTCATGGCGTCTACCACTGGACGCCCAAGCAGACCAAGCCGCACTTGCCGCCGTCCCTCGCCACCGCATCGGGCGCGACCGGTGTCCTGGCACTGCTGCGCCAGGCCGACGGAAGCGTCCTGGTCGGCGTGGGCCAAAGCGGCGAAGGACTCGGGCTACAGCGATTGCAGGACGGCGCATGGAGCGGCTTCCGGGCGCACGATGCCAACGGGACAGCCTGGGCTGTCAGTGCCCTGCATGCCGACCGCTCAGGAGGTCTGTGGGTGGCGACTGTCCGCGACGGCATCTATCACGTGCAAGACAGCGCGGTCGATCATTTCAGCCGGCACGAAGGACTGGCCAGCGAGTCCCCGGATGCGTTGTTTGAAGATCGCGAAGGGAATATCTGGGTCGCGTCATCGCAAGGCATCGACCGCTTCCGCGATTTACCGGTCATCTCATTGACCGCTCAGCAGGGACTAAGCGGCGACCATGTGGCGAGCGTGGCCGCCACGCGCGACGGTGGGCTCTGGGTCGGCAATGGCAACGCGCTGGATTTTCTGAAGGACGACAGACGTCTCCATTCGCTCACTGAGAAGGACCTGCTGGGCAAGCAGATCACGGCGTTGTTGATCGACCACCGGGACAGGCTATGGTATGGCGTCGATGTGAATCTGGTGGTGAGAGAGGAAGGCCGCTCTCGGATAGTGGCCCAACCCGACGGCAGCGCGCTCGGCGTCGTCATCAGCATTGTGCAGGATGGAGCGCAGAACATTTGGGCTGTGACGACTGGCAGTCCGCAAACACTCCATAAAATCCGGGGCGCGCAAGTACTCGAATCGATTCCGGTCCCGCAGTCCGCGATGGGCCGGGCGATCAAGGCTGACGTCCGCGAGGGAGTATGGATCGGGGGAGCGCGCGGAATCCTCCAGCACTACACGCGCGGAAAAATGACGGTCGTGGCCAGTGCAGGGAGTGACAATGGCATTGGCGGGATGTGGACGGAGCGGGACGGCTCATTATGGGCAGCAACCTCGCGTGGCATTGCACTTTGGAAGGACAACGGATTACGCCTCATGGACAGCCGTAACGGACTGCCCTGCGATCGTGCCTACAGTGTGATCAAAGACGATGCCGGCACTCTTTGGGTCTATGCGAGCTGCGGTGTGATCTCCATCTCCGCCTCGGAATTGAACACTTGGTGGGGCAGTCCGAATGCCTCGCTCAAGTTCCGGCTTTTCGGCTTGCTGGACGGTTACGTCGCGGGTTCATCGCCCTTCTCTCCCGAGGTCACAAAATCGACCGATGGCAGGCTGTGGTTTGTCAATGACCGGACCTTGCAGGTCATCGATCCGCGCCGCTTGCCGGATAACCGCGTCCCGCCGCCGGTACATATCGAAGCAATCACCGCAGACCGCAAGCGCTACGCACCCACGAACGGCATGAGCTTGCCCGCCCTGACGAAAGACATCCAGATCGACTACGTGGCGCTGAGCTACGCACTGCCCCAGAAGGTCAAATTCCGTTACAAGCTTGATGGGCATGACGCCGCCTGGCAAGAACCGGGCAACCGGCGCCAGGCGTTTTACAATGATCTTCGGCCGGGCAGCTACCGCTTCAACGTGATGGCTTGCAACAATGATGGCGTCTGGAACGAAACTGGGGCAGCGCTCAATTTCAGCATTACTCCGGCGTATTATCAGACCATGTGGTTTCGTGCCCTGGCCGCTGCCGTGACCGTCATGTTTTTCTATCTGGCATACCGTATCAGGGTGCGGCAAATTGCAGCGGCCCTGACCGCGCGGTTTGATGAACGGACCGCCGAGCGCACCCGGCTTGCAGCGGAGCTGCATGACACCATACTGCAATCGATCCAGGCCACCAAGCTGATTGCCGACCACGCGCGCCACGGTGCGGCCTCCCAAAAACCGGCTGAACTCAACGAGGCTATCGTCAGCATCTCCAACTGGCTCGCGAAGGCGACCACGGAGGCGCGCGCGGCACTGAACGACCTGCGTTCGTCCACTGTGGAAAAGAACGACCTTGCCCAGGCATTCCAGTGCACCGCCGAATCGCTCGGCGTCCCCGCTTCGATGCGATTTACGGTGTCTGTTGAAGGAAAGCCGCGCGACCTGCATCCCATCGTGCGCGAAGAGGTTTATCGCATCGGGAACGAAGCCATCCTCAATGGCCTCCGGCATTCAGGCGGGGATGCGCTGCGAGTAGTGCTGGTTTACGCGCATAAGCTGATCGTGCGTATCTCCGACAATGGAGCGGGGATTGCACCTGATATCGCTAGTAACGGCCGGCCCGGGCACTTCGGCCTGCTGGGCATGCAGGAGCGGGCTTGCCGTATCCATGCAAAGTTGAGCATTGCTGGCGGGCCGAACGGCGGCACGGTGGTGGAACTGGCCGTTCCGGGAAAGATGGCGTACGCGACACCACCCTACGGCATGCTGAAACGCGTCTCGGCCAAGGTCGCACAGTGTTTCGCGCGCAGGCAGCTTGCCACCGATGACGCAAAAGGACCCGAGTGATGAGCGGACCCGCCAAAATCAGCCTGCTGGTCGTCGATGACCATCCGCTGATGCGCGAAGGCGTGTCGAAGGTGATCAACGATCAGCCCGACATGTATGTTGTGGCGCAAGCGGCCAACGGCAGGGAAGCGCTGGAACTATACCGCCAGCACAGGCCGGCCATTACGCTGCTCGATCTCCGTCTGCCGGATATCAGCGGTATCGAAGTGCTGATGGCAATCCGCGCGGAGGATCAGAAAGCGAACGTCATCGTCTTCACCACTGCGGAAGGGGACGTGGACATCCAGCGCTGCCTGCGCGGCGGCGCGCGGGGCTACGTCCTTAAAAGTACCCTGCCGCACGAGCTGACGGCCATCATCCGCCAGGCCCATCAAGGCAGGCGATGCATACCGGCGGACGTGGCCGCGCAGCTTGCTCACTACACCGGCGAGTCCGGCCTGACAGCGCGTGAAATCGAGGTGCTGTCCAAAGTCGCGCGCGGCCACCGCAACAAGGACATCGCCGCTCAGCTATGCATTTCAGAAGAAACGGTGAAAGCGCACATGAAGCACATCCTGGACAAGCTGGGCGCCAGTGGCCGCTCGGAAGCCGTGGCGATCGCGGTACGCCGCGGCATCATGCAGCTCTGATCATCAGCTGATCATCGAGCCGATCTTCACCAGGTCTGCCGATGCTGCTGGTCCCCCGAGGGCACTGTCTTTACCGCGCACAAGGCTCAGGGCAATAGCAGCGAGTGCTGGCTGGCCGTGTGAAAATCGCGCCAGACACGATTCATGTCGCTCGCTTCGCTGGCGGCGTACAGGCCGCAATAGGGATAGAGCTCGTCCACCGCCTGGCGCGACACCGCCACCAGGGCCAGCGACGCGCCCTGCAGGCCGGCCATGCCGCCGCCGTCCAGTTGCGCGCCCGACGCCACCAGCGCCCAGGCTGCGTCCAGCACGGCATAAAAGTGGTCGCGGGCGGCCGCGAACGCCTGCTCCTTGGCTTGCAGCAGCGCCGCCACGCCGGGCGCCTCCAGCAGCGGCAGGCCGGTCATGGAATGCTTGCGGCGGCTGATCGCAGGGCGCGCCAGCTGCATGAAGTGCGCGGCCATGCCGGCCATGTTGGCGGCCAGCGTGACGAAAGCCAATGAATAGAAGGGGAAACGGTACAGCGGTCCGTCCGCCGTGGCCGTTGCGGCGCTGATGGTGAAGCCGTGGTCGCGGTGCAGCCACTGGCCGTCGATGCGGTAGCTGTGCGAGGCGCTGGCGCGCATGCCGATGCTGCCCCACGACGGCACCATCTGCACCTGCGCGGCCGGCACGATGAAGGCGCGGATGCGCGGCGCGCCGTGCTCGTCGAGCAGCGGCTGGCCGTGTGCGCGCAGCACGGCGTTCAGCGTGAAATGGGTGGCCATGGGGGCGCCGCTGGCGTAGTCCCAGCGGCCGCTGATGCGGTAGCCCTCGCCTTCCGCGTCGGCGTAGCCGGTCGGCGCGCCGCTGCCGCCCACGCAGACCCGCTGCGTGCCGACGATGGCGCGCGCGGTGTCCGGCGGCAGGAAGCCGGCAAACCAGCCGGCGCCGGCGCACAGCGTCAGCACCCAGCCCATGCTGCCGTCGATGGCGGCCACCGCTTCCTCCAGGCGCACCGCCTCCGGCAGGGCCAGCTCGGCGCCGCCGCACGCGCGCGGCGCCAGCAGCTTCAGCCAGCCGCGCCGGTGCAGCAAGGCTTGCTGGACGGGATGCAGGAAACGCGCGGCGTCCGCCGCAGCGGCATAGTGCGCGATGCGGCGCGCATCGCGCGCGGCCAGCGGAACCGCGTGCCCGCCGCCCGGCGCGCGGCCCGCAACCGTTGCGGCATTGGCAGCGGCACTTGCAGCGGCGGTGAATGGTGAGGCGGTGGGGGATGCGGCGGAGTCGGTCATGCTGGGCCAGGCACAGTAGCTAAGCCCAACATTCTCGCATTATTTCTGCTCGGGCGCCGAGCTGGCCTGGTTGCGCTTGGCGATCTCGTTGCCGAGGTAGCCGCCGCCGATGGCGCCCGCCACCGTGGCCAGCGTGCGGCCCTTGCCGCCGCCCACCTGGTTGCCCACCAGGCCGCCCACCACGGCGCCGATGCCGATGCCCAGCGCGCTGTTCTGCGGCGCCGCTGCCGGAGCCGGAGCCTGGGCCGGCTGCTGTGCCACCTGCGGCGCGGCTTCCTGAACCGGAGCCGGTTTCGCGTACTCATGATGCACCACGGTCTTGTGATGCACGACCTGCTTCGGCGCCGGGGCCGCTGCGGCCGGCTGCGCTGCAACCGGCTGCGCGGCCAGCGCATTCGCGGCCGGCGCAGGCACGGCGCCCGGTGCGGTGGCGCTCAACTCGGCCGGCGCGCTGCCCTGCACGGCTGCCGTGACGGGCGCGCTCTCCACGCTGCCTTTCGAGCCCGGCAACAAGCCGGCGAACGCGGCGGCGCCAACCAGGCTGGCGATGGTGACGGACGCGGCGGCGACAGCCATCAGCGGGTGGATGCGGTTGCTGGTCGAGGTATTTTCCATTTTTCTTCTCCGTAAAATAGGCGCTCAGATGCGCCGATACCGGTGATAACGCGCCAGAAACGGATCGGGCTGTTGGAAAAATGTTTCCTGAGTAATCAAATGTAAGCGCAACTGCGTACGCTGGCGCACGGACTGGCGCGTGTTTCGCAATGAGAATAGCCCCAAGGGCCACCCGGCCGGGTTGGCCTGTCAGTCAACTGTAAAGGGGATTACTATGAACTTTATCATCTGGATTGTGATTGGTGGCATCATCGGCTGGCTTGCCAGCATGGTCATGAAGACCGATGCGCAGCAAGGCATTTTGCTGAACATGGTGGTTGGTATTGTCGGCGCCCTGCTGGGCGGCTGGCTGCTCTCGCCGCTGTTCGGCGCAGGCACGATCAACGCGGACGATTTCAGCGCGCTGTCGCTGCTCGTATCCTTCCTGGGCGCCGTGATACTGCTGGGCATAGTCAACCTGATATTCCGTGGCCGTTTGCGCTAGCCCCATCCCGCAATTAACAAAAAGCCAACGCAAAGCGTTGGCTTTTTGTGCACAGCAACTAAGAATCCCGTTGACGTAATTGCACACCATCAGGATACTCGGCATTTTTCCGCCCTCTGAGTATTCTGTTCAATGAAAAAAACCCTGATCGCGCTCGCCATCCTGAGCACCGCAGCCCACGCCGACGAAGGCATGTGGATGCCGCAACAGCTGCCACAAGTAGCCAAGCAACTGAAAGCCGCCGGCCTGAAGCTGGACCCGTCCAAACTGACCCAGCTGACCGAGTTCCCGATGGGCGCCATTGTCAGCCTGGGCGGCTGCTCGGCCTCCTTCGTGTCGCCGCAAGGCCTGGTCGCCACCAACCACCATTGCGTCTACAACAGCGTGGCGCATAACTCCACCCCGCAGAACGACCTGCTGGCCAACGGTTTCCTGGCCAAGACCTTCGCCGACGAAGTGCCGGCCACGCCGGGCACGCGCATCTTCGTGACCAAGGAAGTGGTGGACGTGACCTCCAAGATCATCACGCCGGAAGTGGCCAAGCTGAACGGCAAGAAGCGCAGCGATGCGATCGAGAAGAACCAGAAGGCCATGGTGGCCGAGTGCGAAAAGGACGAGGGCCACCGCTGCACCGTGTCCGCCTACTACGGCAGCCTGGAATACTACAAGATCAAGCAACTGGAAATCCGCGACGTGCGCCTGGTGCACGCGCCGCCGGCCGGCGTGGGCAAGTTCGGCGGCGACACCGACAACTGGATGTGGCCGCGCCACACCGGCGACTACGGCTTCTACCGCGCCTACGTGAGCAAGGACGGCAAGGCCGCCGACTTCAGCAAGGACAACGTGCCTTACGTGCCCAAGCACGTGCTCAAGCTGGCCAAGGAAGGCGTGAAGGAAGGCGACTTCATCATGGTGGCCGGCTATCCGGGCCGCACCAACCGCCACCGCCTGCCGTCGGAAGTGGACTTCACCTTCGGCTGGAACTATCCACAGTTCGTCAAGGCGTCGGGCGACAACCTGGCCATCATCGCTGCCGAGACCAAGGACAACAAGGACACCGCGCTGAAATACGCGGGTCAGGTGGCCGGTATCAACAACTACTACAAGAACCGCCAGGGCATGCTGGACTCCTACGCCGGCAGCGACTTCCTGGCCCGCAAGACCAGGGAGCACGAAGAGCTGAAAGCCTGGGTCAACAGCGACGCCAAGCGCAAGGCCGAATACGCGGCCGGCATCGCGCAGGTGGAAGAGCTGATCGCCAAGCGCGACGCCAACGTCAAGCGCGAGTTCGAGCTGAGCTATTCGCAGCCGCGCCTGCTGAACACCGCGCGCACGCTGTACCGCCTGGCCAATGAAACGCAAAAGCCGGACGTGGAGCGCAAGGCCGGCTACCAGGAACGCGACCTGAAGCGCATTGAAGCGTCGGTGGCCGCCCTGGTGCGCAACTACGACGAGAAAGTGGACAAGGCGCTGGTGCTGCACCACCTGGCCAAGTACGCCGCCATGCCGAAGGCCGAGCGCAACGCCAACTGGGACGCCGCCATCGGCATCGTGGACGGCATGGACGCGGCCGCGCTGAAGGGCGCGATCGACAAGCTGTACGCCGGCAGCAAGCTGGGCGACGCGGCCGAACGCAAGGCATGGCTGGGCAAGAAGCCGGCCGACTTCCAGGCATCGAACGACAGCTTCATCAAGGCCGCCGTGGTCATGTATGAGGTGGCGATGAAGGAAGAAGCGGAAGACGAGGAACTGGCGGGCAGCCTGCAGCAAGCCTATTCGAGCTACATGAAGGCCAAGATCGCCTATATGAAGACGAAGGGCCAGGCCGTCTACCCGGATGCCAACAGCACCCTGCGCGTGACCTTCGGCAAGATCGCCGGCCGCCCGTGGGGCACCGCCGACGGCACCGCCTGGACCGCGTTCACCACCGTCAAAGGCGTGGCCGCCAAAGCCACCGGCGAAGGCGAGTTCAACGCGCCGAAAGCGCAGCTGGAAGCGATCAAGAACAAGGATTTCGGCAAGTATGTCGATCCGGTGCTGAAGACCGTTCCCGTGAACTACCTGGCCACGCTGGACATCACCGGCGGCAACTCCGGTTCGGCCGCGCTGAACGCCAAGGGCGAATTCATCGGCCTGGCCTTCGACGGCACGCTGGACTCCATCATCTCCGACTGGGACTTCAACAACGCCAACACGCGCGACATCCAGGTCGACCTGCGCTACATGCTGTGGAACATGAAGCACGTGGACCACGCCGACAACCTGTTGAAAGAAATGGGCGCCGAGTAAACATCGGCGTCTAACTCGGGCGGTCACTCCCCGCCCTTTGAAAGCCACGCGCGCCCGACTGCCCGCGTGGCTTTTTTTCGCCTGGGCGCATCAAGCGGGAGCCAGCTTGAGGCCGGCGATGCAGGCGATGATGGCGGCGATCAGCAGCAGGCGCAGCGGGCTGGCGCTTTCGCCGAAGGCGGCGATGCCGATCAGCGCGGCGCCGGCTGCGCCCAGGCCGGTGAAGACGGCAAAGGCTGTGCCTACCGGCAGCTGCTTGAGCGATATCGTCAGCAGCGCGATGGCGCCGTTGGCGAATGCCAGCCCTGCCACGCTGGGCCAGAAACGGGTCCAGCCTTCGGCGTACTTCAAGGCCACCGCCATCGCGATGTCCACCAGCGCGGCGGCCAGCAGGATCAGCCAGGCCATGTCACTGCCCTTTCGCCTGCGCCATGCCGCGCTTGGTCGCGGGGCGCTGCGCGATGCGCTCCAGCCAGGCGGACACCGCCGGGTACTCGGCCATGTCCAATCCCAGCTCGTGGTGCGAGGCCAGCCACGGCCAGGTGGCGATGTCGGCGATGCTGTAGCTGCCTCCCGCCAGCCAGGCGCTGGAGGCCAGGCGCTGCTCGTATACGCCGTACAGGCGGCGCACTTCACGGCCGTAGCGCTCCAGCGCCTGCTCGTTGCGCGGCGCGGCGCAAACGCCATGGCGGAACCACCATAGCTGGCCCAGCATCGGTCCGACGCTGCCCACTTGCATGAACAGCCATTGCAGCACTTCGCTGCGCGCCGCGCCGTCCTTCGGCAGCAGGCGCCCGGCCTTGTCGGCCAGGTGAATCAGGATGGCGCCGGATTCGAAGATGGCCTGGCCGTCATCGACCAGCAGCGGGATCTTGTGGTTGGGGCTCATGGTTGCGAAATCGGGCTGGTGCTGCTGGCCGGCGTTCAGGTCGAGCAGGCGCACTTCATGCGCCAGTTCCAGCTCTTGCAGGGCGATGGTGATTTTCTGGCCGTTCGGGGTATCGGCGGTGTACAGCGTGATCATGGTGCGGCTCCTTGTGTAGTGACGGAGCCAGTATAGGTTCTGCAAAAACGCATTAAAATTGGCAAAAACTGCCAAATGGTTCTGCAAAAATGCACAGTACGGATTGGGAAGACCTGCGCTATTTCATCGCCCTGAGCGGCGCCATGGGGCGGGGCGGCGGCGTGTCGGCAGCTGCGCGCGAACTGGGCGTGAACCACTCGACCGTGCTGCGACGGCTGGACAGCCTGGAGCGCGCGCTTGGCGTGCGCCTGTTCGAGCGGTTCCAGTCCGGCTACACGATGACGCAAGCGGGCGAAACACTGCGGGCGCGCCTGGCGGGCGTGGAGGAGCAGATCGCCGCGGCCCGCAGCGCCGTTGCCGGGCATGACCAGCAGCTCGAAGGCGAGATCCGCATCACCACCACCGACACGCTGGCGCGCAGCCTGCTCATGCCCAGCCTGGCGCGCTTCCAGCAGCGCCACCCCGGCGTGCGCCTGCAACTGGTGCTGAACAACGCCTTCCTGAACCTGAACCGGCGCGAGGCCGACGTGGCGCTGCGGCCATCCAACTCGCCGCCGGACACGCTGGTCGGCCGCCGCCTGGGCGCGCTGTCCAGCGCCATCTATGCCTCGCACAGCTACCTGAAGGCGGCGGTCAAACGCGGCGTCGGCACTGGCCGCGTTAGCGGCGGCGCCCGGATTAACCGGGTTGCGTACGACTGGGCGGCGCACGACTGGATCGGGCTGGATGACTCGCTGGCGCACCTGGAACAGGCCCGCTGGCTGGCGCAGAACGTGCCCCCAGAACGCATCCGCATGCGGGTGGACAGCCTGCTGGCCATGGTGGACGCCGCGCGCGACGGCATGGGCATGGCACCGCTGCTATGCCACCTCGCAGACCCGGAGCGCCGCCTGCAGCGCGTTGCCGATCCCGATCCGCGTTTCGACACGGGCCTGTGGGTGCTGACCCATCGCGACCTGAAAGACACCGCGCGCATCAAAGCGCTGACCCAGTTCCTCTACGAAGACCTGGGCGCAGCGCTGGGTTAGAACAACTTACTTAAGACGCGCCTTCAGTTCCTGCGACGCCTGGCTCATCGCCGCGCGCACGCCGTCCACATCGCTCAGGGGATTGAGCAGGCCGAAGTCGTGGATCATGCCGTTGTAGCGCACGCTGGTCACCGTCACGCCGGCGGCGTCCAGCTTGCGGCCGTAGGCTTCGCCCTCGTCACGCAGCACGTCGAACTCGGCGGTCTGGATCAGGGTTGGCGGCAAGCCTTGCAGCTGCGGCAGCGTGGCCTGCAGCGGCGACGCGTAGATCTCTTTGCGCTGCGCCGCATCCTTGGTGTAGCTGTCCCAGAACCAGACCATCATGTTCCGGGTGAGGAAATGGTTGTCGGCGAACTGCTTATACGACGGCGTGTCGAAATTGGCGTCCGTCACGGGCCACAGCAGCACTTGCGAGCGCAGCTTCGGTTCGCCCTTGTCCTTGGACATCAGGGCCACCACCGCCGCCATATTGCCGCCCACGCTGTTGCCGGCCACCGCCAGGCGGCTGCCGTCCACCTGGATTTCCTTGCCGTGCGCAGCCACCCACTTGGTGGCGGCGTAAGCCTGCTTGATGGCCACGCCGTAGCCGGCTTCCGGCGAACGGGTGTAGTCCACGTAGACCGCCGCCGCGCCGGAGCCGGACACCAGGTCGCGGATCAGGCGTTCATGGGTGGGGAAGTCGCCCAGCACCCAGCCGCCGCCGTGGAAGAACATGAACGCAGGCAGCGTACCCTTGCTGCCGGCCGGACGCACGATCACCAGCTTGATCTCTTCGCCGTCCACCGTGATGGTCTTGCGCGACACGTCGGCCGCAGGCAGCCTGGCGCCCTTCTGTGCACCTTCCAGCACGGCGCGGGCGGCGGCCGGGGTCATGGTCTCGAGCGGCTGGCCGCCTTCCAGCGCGGTCAGGAACCTGGCGGTCTTGGACTCCACGCCCGGCAGGCCGCCGGCGATGGCGCTCGAAGCGATCAGGGTGGCCAGGGATGCTGCGATCAGGGTCTTGATGGTACGCATGATAGTTGTCCTTAGATAGTGAGTTATTGGATAGTGCACTACTTGTTGAGCCGGAGCTGGCAACGTTGTTGGCGCTGCATGGAAGGAATAATACATAGTGCGCTATTTAATAGCAAGCAATTTTTAATGCACGCCGAAAAATACATAGTTGCGTTAAAGTCAGCCTTACCCATTCATCAACCTGGAGCCCACCCATGACCACCAAGAAAATCGCCGTCCTGATCGGCAGCCTGCGCAAGGATTCCATCAACCGCAAGTTCGCGCACGAGCTGATCGCCCTGGCGCCCGCCTCGCTGGCGTTCGAATTCGTCGACATCGGCGGCCTGGCCCTGTACAACCAGGACCTGGACGACGAAGGCCAGACGCCTGCCGCCTGGACCGCCTTCCGCGACACCATGGCCAAGGTGGACGGCGTGCTGATCGTCTCGCCCGAATACAACCGCTCCATGCCAGCCTCGGTCAAGAACGCGCTGGACGTCGGCTCGCGCCCTGCCGGCAAAAGCATCTGGAGCGGCAAGGCCGGCGGCGTGGTGACGGTGTCGCCGGGCGGCGTAGGCGGCTTCGGCGCCAACCACGCCATCCGCCAGTCCCTGGTGGCGCTCAACGTGGCGACCATGCCGGCGCCGGAAGCCTACATCGGCGGCGCCACCAAGATGCTGGGCGAAGACGGCAAAGTGAACAACGACCAGACCCGCGAAGTGCTGCGCAAGTTCATCACCGCCTACGCCGCCTGGGTGGACAAGAACGCGCCCGTGTAAGCGCGCCGCCGGGGCGGGAACGGCCGCCCCGGTGCTACAATTCGGCTCTGATTCAGCGCCTACCCGGTGCGCCTTCACCACCATACCTCTGAGATCCAGACGCCATGCACCCAGAAATGCTCACGCCCTACGAGAAGGGCAACCGTAACCAGACCACCCTTTGGACCGAATGCATCGCCTTCTACGAGGAGCTGGCGCGCCGCTTCCCGCAGGTGCTGCGCTTCGAGCAGATCGGCGTATCGGACGGCGGCATTCCCGTGCATCGCGGCGTGGTGAGCGCGGACGGCGTGTTCGGCCGCAACGAGATCAAGGCCGCCGGCCGCACTGTGTTCTTCAACAATAACGGCATCCATCCCGGCGAACCGGAGGGCGTGGACAGCTGCATGGCCATGGTGCGCGACTTCTGCTACGACCCGGCCAAGCTGGCCGCGCTGGGCGAGACCGTGTTCCTGTTCATCCCCGTGTACAACGTGGACGGTTGCCTGAACCGCGCCAACACTTCGCGCGTGAACCAGGATGGCCCGGAGCAGTTCGGCTTCCGCGGCAACAGCCGCCACCTCGACCTGAACCGCGACTTCGTCAAGTGCGACACCCTGAACGCGAAGCTGTTCAACCAGCTGATCGCCACCTGGCAGCCGGACGTGATGGTAGACACCCACACCTCCAACGGCGCCGACTATCCGTATACGATGACCTTGATCCACACCCAGGCCGACAAGCTGGGTTACGGCCTCGGCCCCTTCCTGCGCAACACCATGCTGCCCGCGATCTACGCGGAGATGGACAAGCGCGGCTGGCCCACCTGCCCCTACGTCAATCCGGTGCAGGATACGCCGGATGACGGCATCGCCGAATTCCTGGAAGTGCCGCGCTTCTCCACCGGCTTCGCAGCGCTGCACCACGTGATCGGCTTCATGCCCGAGACGCATATGCTCAAGCCATTCGCGGACCGCTACGAATCCATGCGCGCGCTGGTGGAAACCACGCTGGCCTTCACCGTGCAGCACGGCGCCGAGATCAAGCGCCTGCGCGCCGAAGCCAAGGCAGCAGGCCGCAAGCAGGCCGCCTGGCCGGTAATGTGGCAGATGGACGAGAACAACCCCGCCACCTTCCGCTTCAAGGGCTACGCCGCCAGGCGCCACCCCAGCGTGATCGGCAACTACACCCGCCTGTCCTACGACCGCAGCCAGCCGTGGGAAAAGGATATCGCCTACTACAACAGCTTCCCCGCCAGCGTCACCGTGCGCGCGCCGAAAGCCTACGTGGTGCCGCAGCAGTGGCGCGAAGCCATCGAGCGCCTGCAATGGAACGGCGTGCAGATGACGCGCGTTGAACAAGCCGAAACGGTGCAGGCGCAGTACTACCACATCGCTTCCGTGCAATCGCGCCCCACCGCCTACGAGGGCCATATGTTCCACGACGGCGTGGAAGTGGAAGCGCGCAGCGGCGCTTTCCAGCTCAACGTGGGCGACTACATCGTCCCGCTCGACCAGGACAACGCCCGCTACGCGGTGGAGACGCTGGAGCCGCAGGGCCACGACAGCTTCTTCCGCTGGGGCTTCTTCAACAGCGTGCTGGAAAAGAA
This sequence comes from Pseudoduganella sp. UC29_71, assembly GCF_042693265.1. Taxonomy (NCBI): domain Bacteria; kingdom Pseudomonadati; phylum Pseudomonadota; class Betaproteobacteria; order Burkholderiales; family Oxalobacteraceae; genus Pseudoduganella; species Pseudoduganella sp. UC29_71. The sequence goes on from NZ_CP170549.1 coordinate 5,552,406, forward strand.
GGAAGCCTTCTCCGACTACGTGTTCGAAGACCTGGCGCTGGAGATGCTGGAAACCGAGCCTGAGCTGAAGGCCAAGTTCGAAGCGTGGAAGCTGGCCAACCCGGCGCTGCTGTCCGACCAGGACGCGGTGCTGCACTTCATCTTCCACAACGGTAAGCGGCACGCCGAGCCGGAATGGCGCCGCTACCCCGTGCTGTCGATCCTGTAAGAGATCGATGCACTACGCACTGAACCTGCGGACCTTCTTCTACAGCCACTACTTCCACCTGGGCCTGCGCTTCGCGGCAGGCCTGGTCGGCGTCACCATCATCGCGCTGCAGTTCGCCGGCATGGCCGTTGCCATGACGGTGTGCATCGGCGCGCTGTGCACGGCGCTGATGGACATGCCCAGCCCCTTGAAGCACAAGCTCAACGAGATGCTGGCGTCGGTACTGCTGTGCACTTCCGTGACCCTGCTCATCAGCCTGTGCGGCGCCGTGCCGTGGCTGCTGATGACCATGCTGGTGCTGGTGAGCTTCTTTGCCAGCATGATGGTGGTGTACGGGAAGAAGTCCATGCCCCTGCAGCTCGCCACGCTGTTCATCATGACCATGTCGATGGAGCATGTGATGACGGTGCGCGAGTCCTTCATCCACGCCGGCCTGTTCCTGCTTGGCAGCGTGGCCTACCTCGGCTACGCCATGGCGCTGGCCTGGCTGCTGCGCCACCGCATCAAGCAGCAGGTGCTGGCCGAAGCGCTGTTCGAACTGGCAGCCTACATCGACATCAAGGCCGACTTCTACGACACGCGCTACAACCTCGCCGAGCAGTTCAACAAGCTGGTGCGGCACCAGGCGCTGCTGGCGGACCGCCAGCAAGCCTCGCGCGACCTGATCCTGCGCAGCCACCAGAACCGCAAGGACGCCATCGTGGTGCAGATCCACGTCTGCATGCTGGACCTGTACGAGCAGATCCTGTCCACGCACACGGACTACGCGCTGCTGCGCGCCCACCTGGCCGATTCGCCGGTGCTGGCAACGCTGCATGACCTGGCGTACAAGGCGGCGCGCGATATCGAGTCGGTCGGCTATGCGGTCACGCGCAAGCGGCCGTCGCACGCGGCCATCAGCTATGCGCCGGAACTGGAGGCGCTGGAGGCGGCCATTGCGCAGCTGCAGGCGGACGCCGACGCCGGCAAGCCGGCCGGCGAAGCGCTGGCCGTGCTGCGCGCGCAGCGCAACAAGATCCGCGCCATCGTCCGCATGATAGGCGAGCTGCACGTGGCCAGCCAGAAGGCATACGAGGGCACGCCGTTCTGGGTGGACGCCGACATGCAGCCCTTCCTGTCGCAGCAGAAGTACGAGCTGCAGCTGATGCTGTCGCACTTCCGCATGGACTCGCCCATCTTCCGCTTTTCGCTGCGGGTGGCGATGGCGATAGCGGCCGGTCTGGCGGTGGGCCATGTGCTGCCGTACGCGGCGCACAGCTACTGGATCGTGCTCACCATCGTGATCATCCTCAAGCCCAGCTTCAGCATGACCAAGCAGCGCCGCAGCGACCGCATCATCGGCACCATCATCGGCTGCGTGATCACGGCGCTGATCCTGAAGTTCGTGCACTACACGCCGGCCATCGTCGGCATCCTGATCCTGGCGACGGTGGCCACGCCCACCTTCATCTACCTGCGCTACCGCTACGCGGCGATTGCCGTGTCCATCATGATCCTGCTGCAGATGCACCTGATCGCGCCGGGCAATACCAGCCTGATCACCGAGCGGCTGGTGGACACCTTCATCGGCGCGGCGGTGGCCACGGCGTTCAGCTTCGTGCTGGCCAACTGGGAATACCAGACCTTGCCGCGTTTGATACGGCAGGTGCTGGACGTGAACCTGCGCTACATGCAGGCCTCGTTCGATCTGTTGCAGGGAAAGTGCCGCAACGACTTCCCCTACCGCATCGAGCGCAAGCGCCTGATGGACAGCCTGTCCGGCCTGAGCGCGGCCCTGGTGCGCATGCTCGACGAGCCGGCCAGCAAGCAGCGCGCGGCCGAGGACATCAACCTGTTCATCGTGCAAAACTACCTGCTGGTGGCGCACGTGGCGGCCTTGCGCGCGATCCTGCGGCGGCACGTGAAGGACATCCCGGCGGACGCGGTGAACGCCATGCTGGCGCACAGCCACGCGCAAGTGTTCCAGACCCTGTCGCGCGCGCTGGCGCAGCACGGCCAGCCGATTTCGCCGCTGCCCGCGCAGCCGCTTCCTTCGCCGGCGCCCGAGCCGGCGGCAGGTGCGGAATCTGCGGTGGCCTGGTCCGGCTGGCCGGTGGTGCAGCGGCGCATCCGGCTGCTGCAGGCCGATGCGGATAAAATCATTGTTCACAGCGAGGCGATCGTCCACAACGTCTCGGCCAACTAGCCCCGGGAGACCATATGAACGACCACGCACCGCTGAGCGGCCGCGACCTGATCGCCGCGCTGTGCGTGGTCCTCATCTGGGGCACCAACTTCGTCGCCATGAAATTCGGCCTGCGCGACTTCACGCCCTTCCAGCTGGGCGCCGGGCGCTTCCTGTTCGCCATCCTGCCGCTGATCTTCTTCATCCGCCCGCCCAAGCTGTCGTGGCGCATCGTGCTGCTGTACGGGCTGTGCCAGGGCGTGGGGCAATTCGGGCTGCTGTTCCTGTCGCTGCGGGCCGGCATGAGCGCCGCGCTGGCCTCCGTCATCCTGCAGACACAGGTATTCTTCACCGCCATCTTCAGCTACGCCGTGCTGGGCGAACGTCCCAGCCGCGCGCTGCTGGCAGGCCTGGCGCTGGCCGCGTGCGGGCTGGCATGCTTCGGCATGAACTACGTGGGCGGCGCGGGGGCGGCGGCCGGCACTGGCGCCGCCGGCGCCCCGGCCAGCGCCGCCGGTGCCACCACGCTGGCCGGCTTCCTGCTCTGCCTTTGCGCCGCCGCCATGTGGGCCGTGTCCAACATCGTGGTGCGGCGCGCGCAGCGCAGCACGCCCCAATTCGACGTGCTGGCCTTCATGGTGTGGAGCAGCCTGGCGCCCATCCTGCCCTTCATCGGCCTGGCGCTGCTGTTCGACGACCCGGCCACGCGTTGGCGCTGGACCGGCGCGCCGCTCAGCACCTGGGCCTCGCTGGCCTATCTGGGCTGGATGGCCACCATCCTTGGCTACGCCATGTGGACCGGCCTGCTCAAGCGCCATCCAGTCAACCGCGTGGCGCCGTTCAGCCTGGGCGTGCCGGTGGTCGGCATTGCGGCCGGCATGCTGGTGCTGGGCGACACCATCAACGGCCTGCAATGGAGCGGCATTGCGCTGATCGTCGCCGCGCTTGCCTGTGTGCTGTGGGGCGGCCGGCTGCTGGACCGCGCCTGAGCTCATCCATAAGCGCCATATGATGTGTAGCGCACATAACGCGCCGGCAAGCCGTCCTACAATGTAGGCAGCCCAACCATACGGAAGCCCTCCCATGAAACAGCTGATGCTGATTTGCAGCGGCCTGCACGCCATGATCGCGCTGCTGTTCGGCGCCGGGGCGCTGTTCCTGGTCGCCATTGCCGCCCGCATGGGCTGGCACGCGGCAGGCGGCGAGTTCGGGCTCTCCGCGGCGCAGGAAGTGATCGAAGCGATCGGCATCCTGGCCGCCGCCGTGGTGGCGCTGCAGATTGCCGAAACCATCATCGAAGAAGAAGTGGTGCGCGACGCCGACATCAGCGCGCCCACCCGCGTGCGGCGCTTCCTGTCGCGCTTCTTCGTTGTAGTAGTGGTGGCGCTGGCCATCGAAGGCCTGGTCGCCACCTTCCGCGCCGTGCACGACGACGCCGAAGACCTGCTCTACGTCGCCGCGCTGATCGCCGGTGTCGGCGTGCTGCTGGCCTCGTGGGGTATCTTCATCCACCTCAACCGCTCCGCCGAAGAACTCGAACCCGCCGCCATGGAGCAAGCCCAGGCCGAAGACCACAAGGTGCAGCCTTAGTCCTTCGTCGACACGGCATAAACGTTCAGCCCTGGCCGCGCATAGTGTTAAGCGCCACGCGGGCGGCGGCGAGGTCCCAGGCGGCGCAGCCGACGGTTTTGAAGAGGACGGGCTCGGTGTCGGCCATCGGGGCGGCGCCGAGGGCCTCGGCGATGCCGTGGACTTGCGACCAGTCGGCGCCGGCTTGCAGCAGGTCGCCGGCTTCGTGGCGGGCGCCTTCGGGGTCGTCGACGTAGATGCGGCTGGCCAGTACCGTGGCGGGGGCGATTTCGGCGGCGTCGGGCTTGAAGGCGCCGACGGCGATGATCAGCCGGCCGGCGCGCGCGGGGTGCAGGTAGACCGGCTGCTTGCTGGTGGTGCCGGTGATGACGACGTCGATGTCGTCGGCCACCGCATCGATGTCGGCGGCAGCCGGGCGGCGTGCGGCGGCGCCAGGGGCGGCGCCGTGGATGATGCCGGGATGCGCGTTGCCAGCGCTGCTGCCGGACGGGTGCAGGTGTTCGGCGATGAAGCGTTCGGCGGAGGCGCCGGTGCGGCCGCCAATGCTGATGCTGGCCTGCGGGTACATGACGGATAGCGCCTGCGCGTGGTTCAGTGCCTGCGTGCCGGTGCCGACCAGCAGCACATGGCGCGGCGCGCGGCCGAGCAGCGTGGCGATGCCGAGCATGGACAGCGCGGCCGTGCGGCGCCCCGTCACGGTGGCGCCGTCCAGCGCGAAGACGATGGCGCCGGTGGCGGCATCCAGTATGCTGACCTGGCCTGCAATGGTGGGCAGGCCGCGCGCGCTGTTGGCCGGTACGACAGTGATCAGCTTGTGCACGGCGATATCGGGCGCGGTGGCGACCATGGAGAGGATCACGCCGCCGCCTGCCAGCGGCACGACTTGCCGCGCGGGACAGGCGATGGTGCCTTGCGCGGCTTCGGCCACGGCCAGGCGCAACGCGTCGGCCAGCGCCGGGAATGGGATCAGGGCGGCGGTGTCGGCGGCGCCGAGCGCGGGCCGTGGTGCGATCAGGTGCGGAGGCAGTGGCTGCGGCATGGCGTCTCCCGGTGCGGCGCACGCTTGATCGCGTGCGGCGTCCTGATTATCATAGCAGGCAGTATTGTTTCATTGCTATGGAAGATGTCGTCATTCTGTCAGAGCTGTGGCGCATGCTGCGCCAAATTCCGGGTGTCGTTTTATTGGGGTGAAACGGATGCGCATCCGGGCGGCACCGTGCCGCAGCGCATGGTGATCCCGATTTCGCCGCACCTGGTGGCGATGCGCGGCACCGAGCACCGGCCGTCGCGTTGCGCGGCGCTGGAGGGCGAAGTCGGCCGGCAGGTCGGCTGTTCCATTTATCCCCTGCGGTCCAGCACCTGCCGCGAATTCGAGGCGGGCACGCCCGCCTGCAACGCGGCGCGCGCCCACTACGGCCTGGCCGAGATCGAAGCCGAAACCGAAACCGAAACCGCCTAAGCGTGGCAGACGCGGTTGCGGCCCGTTTCCTTGGCGCGGTACAGCAGCGCATCGGCTTTCTGGAGCATGGCTTCGGCGGTGCCCACCGCGTAGTCGGCGAACACCCCCATGCTCATGGTGACTTTCAGCCCAGGCTCCACTTCGTGCCACGGGTGCTGCTCGATGATCTGGCGCAGCTTGTCGCACAGGGCGGCGGCTTGCGGCAGGTCGGTTTCCGGTAGCGCCAGCACAAACTCTTCCCCGCCGTAGCGCGCCACCAGGTCACTCAGCCGCACATGCTGGCGCAGGATGGCGCCGACCTGGCGCAGCACCGCGTCGCCGGTGGCGTGCGAGTAGTTGTCGTTGATCTTCTTGAAGAAGTCGATGTCGCCGATGACCAGGCTCAGCGGGCGTTTGTGGCGCACGGCCTGGTTGTACAGCGAACTGGCCTGCTCGTCGAAGTGACGGCGGTTGTACAGGTTGGTGAGCGCGTCGCGGATGCTCAGTTCGCGCAGCTGGTCGGCCTGTTCCATGATGGTCTGATGCGACGCTTGCAGCTCTTCGTGGCTGCGCGCCAGCTGTTCGCTCATTTCGTTGAAGGCGCTGGCCAGGGTGGCCACTTCGTCCTTGCCTTGCACCGGGACTTGCTGGCGCAGCGAGCCGCCGTGCATGGCGCGCACGGCGCTGGTGAGGTGGCTCAGGCGGCTGCTCAGGCCACGGCTGAGCGCCAAGCCGAGGCCCAGCGCCAGCACGGCCGCACCGGCGGCGCCGGCGGCCAGCGAGGAGCGCATCGCGTCCAGGAATTCGAGTTCCTGGCGGGTGGGCGTGACCACGCCTTCGGTGGAGACGTAGGCGGCCACTTTGCCGTTCACTTCGATCGGGCGGGCCTGGGCGCGGGCGTCTTCGGGCAGGATGGTGTCGCGGCCGTACTGGCCGGCGCCCAGCAATACTTTGTAGTCGGGGTCGGTCAGGACGAAGCGGTATGGGTGGACGTCGCGCTGGCGGTCGGGGCCGCCACGGCCGCGTTCGGGATCGCCGCCGGGACCGCGCGGGCGCGGGCCGTCACGGCGATCGTCCTCGTCGCCACGCGGGCCATCGCGCAGGCCGTCGCGCGCGGTGTCGGGCTGCTGCTGAGGGCCATAGGCTGGCGATGGCTGGCGGGAGGTTGCGCGCCAGATGCGGGGCGCAGCAAGATCGTCTGCCTGCGATGAACGCTCGGCAGGCGGCTGCGGGCGGCCATCCGGGGGAGCGCGGCGGTCATCCGGCTCGGGGCGGCGCGCATCGGGCGGGCCACGGCGATTGTCGTATTCGGGGCGGCGGGCATCGGGCTGGCCACGGCGGTCGTCAAACTCGGGGCGGCGCGCATCGGGCGGGCCGCGACGGTCGTCGTATTCGGGGCGGCGGCCGTCGGGTGGGCCACGACGGTCGTCGAACTCGGGGCGGCGCGCATCGGACGGGCCGCGGCGGTCGTCGTATTCGGGGCGACGGCCGTCGGGAGGGGCTTGGCGGTCGTCAGGCTGGCGAGCATCGGCAGGGCGTGGCGGGCGGGCGCCGTTTTCGGCTGGCGGCGCATCTGCGCGCGGGGCGGGCAGCGGGAAGCCGGCGTCGGGCGCGGGCCTGCCGCGCGACAGCAGGTCGATACTCGGCGGCATGCGCTCCAGCAGGTCGCTCGGGCGTTCGCCGTCCGGCGCGCCCTCGCCGCCCCGGCGCTCGGTGCGCTGCAGGAAGCGGTCGAATGACTCGGTGGAGATCGCGGTCTTCCAGTCGCCGTATTCGGTCAGGTAGGCCGTCATGTACTTATGGAAATGTTCGGCGGCCTGCTTGCTCCGTATGGTGTCGAATTTCTTGTTGACGCTGGCATAAGTCAGCCCGCCCACCACCGCCACCGCCGCCAGCCCCGTCAGCAGCAGCGCCAGCATCAGTTTGATCCGCAAAGACATCCTATCCCCTGTTTTAATTGCTTTTAAGCCATCAATGATACAACAGAGCTACACCATGGCGCCTCTCTCTCATCGGGAGAGTTATCTATATTTTTTATAGGCCACATCACAAACGAAAAGTTTATTTATGGACGCAAGGCACTTATACTGCACTGCAACATCGCACACATTGGAGCACATCATGACCACCGCAAGCAACCTGACGTTCAACAGCTACAACGAAACCAGCTATTTGGCCAACGTTGGCCGCGCCGTGCGCGGTCTGATCGCTGCCCTGCTGGCGCAAAAGCCAGCCGCCGCCCCGGTGCAGCGCAGCACGCCGCAGCCTACCCTGTTCGAACTGGCCAGCCGTCCACAAGCCAACATGCCCAACCTCATGGCCGAACTGCACTTCATGGCTTCGCGGGGTTAAGCATGGAACTGATCGCACTGTTCACCACCGTCGTTGGCGCCGCTGTCGTCGCCGCCCGCATCTGCCTGCAGCCTGTGCTGGACCGCTCGCTGGAAGAGCTGGAGACGCTGGCCAAGGCACACTAAGCCGCAGCAGGCTACACCAGGCCACACCAAGAAAAAAACCGGCCGAAGCCTAATGCCGTTCAGTTAAGGGCTTTTCTTTAGTACCCTGGCGGCATATTTCCTTGGTCTGCCCTTGACGGCCCGGTCGAATTTCCGACCGGGCCGTTCCTCATTGAGGAGGGTAACCAACCTTTCCCGCAAATGCTTCATCGATGCCGGCAGCTTGCCGTAAGAGCGCGTGACGCCGGCCCAGTGCAATTCGAACTGGATGAGGTGGAATGCCCTGATGAAGCTCACCTCCGATGGCTCGCACTTGGCGACTAGTGCCGCCTTGGCGATTTCCAGTCGAATCAGATTGTATGCAGTCAGCGTGCCCCATATTTCCTGATACACGCCTTCGACCGTCTTTGATCGCAAGGTGAACGCCGTGCCCAGCATGGTCTGTTTGAGCTCGCGGTAACTGGTTTCGATGCCCCAGCGTCGTTCATAGCAGGCCGCCATGTCGGCAGCGCGATAGCGCCGACGGTCGCGTAGCGAAGTAAGCAGGATCCTTTTGCGCGCCTGTTGGTCAACCACTGTGATGGCGCGCGCTTCCCAGAACTCCGGCAATGCCGGACACTTGACGCGCGCTTGTGGTGATACCCGCATGCGCACGATGGCGTCGTGCTCCTCGCCCTCGATCACCTCCCACTTGGTGTTGGATTTGGCGGGGATGAGGAAATGGCGGTTCTCGGCCCCGGTCGTCACAGCGCACAGAATTTCGGCCGCCAGAAAGCCCTTGTCAAATATGGTGAGCGAATCAGCCGGAATATGGGGTACCAGCTCTTTAGCATAGACCATCTCGTTGCTTGCGTAAGGCCCAAACGCGGCGTTGCGAATCAAGTGGGTGGGGAGCGCGGTCAGCGTTACGCCGCGTACTTGCGGATAGCCGGCCACAGTGTCGCCGGCGTAATTTTGCGCACCGAAATGGACCCTGTTATCCGCTGTGTCGTGGGTGCGCAAGGTCGTGCCGTCCATAGCGAACAACTGGAGCCCCTTGAATACATAGGCCCGGCGATCTTGCTCGCACCAGGCTTGCGCCGAGCGCTCGAACAACCATTGCAGTGGCTCGGCCCCGAGGCGCTGACGCGCCTGGGCCGCCGCACTTTTACTCACAAAAGGCGCTTGCGCGTCCGGCAATGCCAAGCCCAAGTCGTCAAGTACCTCGCCTATGGATTTGTGCCGGTACAGCGCCAGAGCGATGATCAACCACACCACTTGCTCGGCTGGCAACCGACGCTGGCGGATGCTCACCGCGTGTGTGCAGACAACCGCTTCTTCGATCCAATCATAGGGTAAATGCTGCCCAAGCCGCCGCCAATCGGGGCACTCTAAACCATCGGCGAGGAAATGAACGGCGTCATCTAGCATTGCGACGCAGGTTAACAGCGATTTGCAATGTTTACAACCACAAAATAAAAATGCCGCTCAGTCTTAACTGAACGGCATTAGGCCGAAGCCGGTTTTTTTTACGTCATTTACTTCAGATACCGGTCGAACCAGCCTATGGTTCGGCGGCGGATGTCGCGCTGGTTGTCCGGCTTGCGGATGGCGTGGCCTTCGCCTTCGTAGATCACCAGCGCCGACGGCACGTTCATCGCGCGCAGGCCATGCCAGAACTCCTGCGATTGCACGGCAGGCGTCTCCACATCGCGTTCGCCCACATACATCATGGTCGGCGTTTTGGCCGCCTTGATCGACTCGATCGGCGACGCGGCGCGGTAGACGGCCGGATCGTCATAGGCGGTAGCGCCGAAGAACGGCACCATCCACTGGTCGATGCCGTTCTGGCCGTAGTAGCTGATCCAGTTGGCGATGCCGGCACCGGCCACCGCCGCCTTGAAGCGCTGGCTGTGCGTCACCGTCCACATGGTCATGAAGCCGCCATAGGAATGGCCCCAGATGCCGAGGCGCTCGCCGTCCACCGGCGCGGCTTTCTGCACCGCGTCCACGCCGGCCAGGATGTCGCGCAGGTCGCCGCCGCCGAAGTCGCGCCGGTTGGCGCGCGTGAATTCCTGGCCCTGGCCGTAGCTGCCGCGCGGATTCGGCAGGAACACGTAGTAGCCCTTGGCGGTCAGCTCGCGGATCAGCGGATTGGCCTGCTCGCCGCCGGCAACATAGCGCGGCGAGGCCGCGGCGGCCGGGCCGCCGTGCACCTGCACCACCATCGGATAGGTCTTGCCCGGCTCGGTCTTCTGCGGACCAAGCAGCCAGCCTTGCACCTGGAAGGCGTCGCTGGTCCAGCTGATGCTCTGCACCGACACCTGCGGCGTGAAGGCCGCGTTGTCCTGCGTGACAGCCTTGAGCTGCGGCAGGCGGCCCGTGGCGATATGCGGCGCGGTGCGGAAGTCTTCCAGCACCGCCGCAGCCACGCTGCCGTCCGCGCTGAAGGCCATGCGGCCATCGGCGCCCGAGGCGCTCACCGGGGCAGACCACAGCACGGCGTGCTTGCCGCCGGTAGTGCTCAATTCCAGCGCCGCGTGGTCCGCGCCAACCAGCGCGGTGGCCAGCAGGCGCTTGCCGCGCCACGCCAGGCCGTTGAAGCTGCCCGCGTAGCCGGGCGTGAGGTTGACCGGCTCGCCGCCCGCCAGCGGCACGGTGTACACGTCGCCGCCGATGGAGCCGAAGTCGCTCATCAGGCCGCCGATGTAGGCCACGGTCTTGCCGTCGGCCGACACGTGCGGCAGGTTGATCTGCGTGCCGGGCGCGGCGATCACGCGCTCCTTGCCCGCGCCGTCGATGTGCAGCAGCCTGGCCACCCACCAGTTGTTGTCGCCGTTGCCCTTGGCGCCGGTGGCCACGAAGCCCTGCCCGTCCGGCGTCCAGTCGTATTCGTAGATGTAGCTGTCGGCCGGCGACAGCAGCTTCAGCGCGCCGCCAGCGGCAGGCACGGTGCCGATGCGCTGCGCGTCTTCCACTTCACCGATCTCGCCCACTTGCGGCGCGCCCGCTTCCACCGCGCCCACCTGCTTGCGCGCGTTCAGCGTGGCCAGCAGCGCCAGGCGCTGGCCGTCCGGCGACCAGCGCGCGGTGTTGGCCACGCCCTTCAGCGTGAGCAACTGCTTCGCTTTGCCCTGCTGCGCCACGAACAGCATGGCGGTGCCTGCCTTGCTGTCCGACGCGATGAAGGCCAGGCTGCGGCCGTCCGGCGACCAGCTCGGGCGGTCGTAATTGCAGGCGGCGCAGGGATCGTATTCGTTCAGTACCTTGCCGCTGGCCGCGTCGCGCACCACCACGGTGGCGTGCGGACGCTTGGACAGGCCGCCGGGATCGTTCGACTCCAGCGCCACAACACGGTCGCCCGCACCGGACAGCGCCAGCGCGCGGTATTCGCGCAGGGCCTGTCCCTCGGCCTGGGCAATCGCCCCCGACAGTGTGGCCGTGGCCAGAAAGACTGCTTGAGCAATTGCCTTTACCTGCATGGGTTTATACCTTTTTGAGACGCGAGTTGTGAATGCTGTAGCCGAAGTAGGTAGCCACCGCCACCAGCATCCAGATGGTGAAGATCACCTTGGTGGCGTGCGACAGGTTGACCATCAGGTAGGCGCAGGCGGCGATGCTCAGGGCCGGCACGAAGTAGGCGCCGCCGGGGACGCGGAAGCCGCCCTTGGTCGGGATGCCGGCCGCGCGGTCCTTGCGGCGCAGCACGGGCACAGCCACCGACACGATGATGAAGGCGGTCAGCGTGCCCATGGAGACCATGTCCCACAGGAAGGTGGAGTCGACCAGGCCGGCCACCACGCCCACCACCACGCATACGATCAGCGTGTTGCTGACCGGGGAGTGGGTTTTCGGGTTCACGGTCTGGAAGGCTTTCGGCACCAGGCCGTCCTTCGAGATGGCGTACAGGATGCGGGTCTGGCCGTAGATGGTCACCAGGGTCACGGAGAACACCGAGATCACGGCGCCGGCCGACAGGATCAGCGCGGGCCATGCCTTGCCGGTGACGTTCTGCAGGATCACCGCCAGGCCGGCGGCCTGGCCTTCAAACTTGTGCGCCGGCTGTGCGCCCATGGCAGCGACGGCCACCAGCAGGTAGAACACGGTGACGATGACCAGCGCGCTCAGGATGCCGATGGGGACGTTGCGCTTGGGGTTGCGCACTTCCTCGCCGGCGGTGGCGATGGTGTCCAGGCCGATAAACGAGAAGAACACCGTGCCCGCCGCGGCAGCGATGCCGGTGGCGCCGGGCAGCCATTCGCCGCTCACCGGCTTCAGGAATGGCGTGAAGTTGTTGGTGTCGAAGCCGCTCAGCGCAACCGCCGCGAAGAACACCAGGATGGCCAACTTCACCAGCACCATGATGGCGTTGGTGGTGGCGGACTCCTTGGTGCCGCGCACCAGCAGCACGCAGCACATGGCCACCAGCACCATCGGCGGCAGGTTGAAGTGGCCTGCGTTCCATGCCCAGCCGGTGGGCGTGGCCAGTATCATCGGCGTGCGCAGGGTTTCGGGTATCTGCCAGCCGATGGCGTTGACGAGGAAGTTGTTCAGATAGTCCGACCAGCCGATCGCCGTGGCGCTGGCCGCCAATCCATATTCAAGCAGCAGGCAGAAGGCGACGATGAAGGCCAGGAACTCGCCCACGGTGCTGTAGGCGAAGGAATAGGCGGAACCGGAAGCGGGTATGCGGAACGACAGCTCGGCGTAGCACAGCGCGGTCAGGCCTGCGGTGATGGCCGCCAGCAGGAAGGACAGGATGACCGAGGGGCCGGCCTTGGGCACCGCTTCCACCATGGTGAAGAAAATGCCGGTACCGATGGTGGCGCCGACGCCTATCATGGTCAGCGAGAACAGGCCCATGGAACGGGCCAGGCCTCCGGTGTGGGTGTCGCCTTGTTCGGCGTGCAAACCGACCGGCTTGGTACGAGTCAATTTCTGGGCCAGCGTTTGAGTCACAGGCATTCCTTGTATGGTATGTAGCCGCCGCGCCGGTTGTGCCGCCGCGCTCTGCTGATGGGTACGGTCAAAAACAAGCGATTATAGGGCTTTACGCGGCGGCCGCCACGAGGAATTTTGTACAAGAATGGCAACAATGTTGTTGCGTTAAGACGCGTTCGGCGGCGCCGTCAGGTGCGGACATCAGCGCGGGCATCAGCGCTGCATCAGCGCTGGCCGAGCCGGGTGCTGCCGAACAAATCCTTCAGTTCGCGCGGCTGCGAACGCCAGTACTGCGGCGGCGCCTGCACCTGCGCGCCCAGCTTGGCGGCGGCGTGCCACGGCCAGCGCGGGTCGTACAGCATGGCGCGCGCCAGCGCCACCACGTCCGCGTCTTCCTGGGCCACGATGGATTCGGCGTGCTCCGGCTCCGTCACCAGCCCCACGCCGATGGTGGGCAGGCCGGTGGCGTGCTTGATGCGGCGCGCGAAGTGGATCTGGTAGCCCGGTCCCAGCGGGATCTGCTGCAGCGGCGAGACGCCGCCGCTGGACACATGGATGAAGTGCGCGCCGGCCTGCTGCAGCTCGAGCGCGAAGGCCACGCTCTGTTCAATGTCCCAGCCGCCCTGCACCCAGTCCGACGCTGAAATGCGCATGCCCACGCAAACGGATGCCGGCACCGCAGCGCGCACCGCGCGCAGCACCTCCAGCGGGAAGCGCATGCGGTTCTCCAGCGAGCCGCCATACTGGTCGGTGCGCTGGTTGGACAGCGGCGACAGGAACTGGTGCAGCAGGTAGCCGTGCGCGCCGTGCAGCTCAATGCCTTCGATGCCCAGCGCATGCACGCGGCGCGCAGCGGCCACGAAGTCGTCCTTCACTTTTTGCAGCCCCGCCTCGTCCAGCGCCAGCGGCGCATGCTCGCCCGGCGCGTGCGGCACGGCGGACGGCGCCACGGTCTGCCAGCCGCCCGCCGACGGCGGCACGCTCGCCCCGCCTTCCCACGGCCGCTGGCTGGACGCCTTGCGGCCCGCGTGGCCTAGCTGCACCGCCAGCGGCATGGCCGAATACGCGCGGATGGCCCGCACCACCGGCGCCAGCGCGGCCTGGTGCGCGTCCGACCACAGGCCCAGGTCCCAGGCCGAGATGCGGCCCTCTGGCGAGACGGCGGTCGCTTCCGTCATCAGCAGGCCGGCGCCGGACAGGGCCAGCTGGCCCAGGTGGATCATGTGCCAGTCCGTGGCCAGGCCGTCGTGCGCCGAGTACTGGCACATGGGCGCGACGGCAATGCGGTTGGCCAGCTTCAGCGGGCCGAGTGCATAGGGTGTGAACAGCTGGCTCATGGCGCTCTCCGTGCAGGAAAAGACGCCAGTGTACCGCCACTTCAAGTCCCTCGTTACAGTTGCTTACTTTTGATACAGCGCCATGTATAGCTTGCGGCGTGACGGCTCGCTAATCTTGAGTCTCGGCAAAAAATACAAAGGAGATCATCATGGCGATCATTAAAAAAATCCCCACTGTCAGCAACCGCTTTTCCGCGTTGAGCGCAGGCGCTGCGATCTCCGTCATTGCGCTGTGCATGGCCGGCACCGCGGCCATCGCCGGCTGGCTGCCCGCCCACCCGCGCGCCGTCGACAGCGACAACGACATGCCACCGGTTTCCTCCGCTCCCCAGGCGTCCCCGATTGCGGCTCCGGTTGCAGCACCCGTTGCTGCCCCTGCGCCCGACCGTTCCATGCAGCCGCGCGTGCGCCGCGCCGCGCATGTCACCTCCACTACCTAGCGTAAAAAGCAGGCACAAAAACAACAGCACTTCAAAGCAACTTTCATCCGACAAGGGGCGCGGCCATAGGGCAGCGCCCCTTTTTTTCGCCTGCTCATTTTCTGCGCTTTGTTTTACCTATGAAACGCTGATTTTTATTTGAGACAAAGTGCTGGATTCCTGAAAAATGTCTGCTATATTTCAATCACATTACAACCCACATACGAAGCACCGTTTTATATGTGGAACACATGATTGTGAGAGACATGATGATCGAAATCGAATTCCGCAACGTCGGCAAGAGTTTCATCGACCGGCAAACCTCACAGCCGCGCGCAGCGGTTAGCAACGTCAACATTTCCATCCGCAGTGGAGAGGTGGTCTCCATCATCGGCCCGTCCGGCTGCGGCAAAAGCACCCTGCTGAACATGGGCGCCGGCCTGTACCTGCCGACCGTGGGCGAGGTCTACGTGGGCGGCGAACTGGTGACCAAGCCGGTGAAGAAAGTCGCCTTCATGCTGCAAAAGGATTTGCTGATGCCTTGGCGCACCATCCGCGCCAACGTGGGACTGGGCCTGGAGATCGACGGCGTGCCGGCCAGGGAGCGCGACCTGGCGGCCAACGCGCTGCTGGCCAAGTGCCACCTGAAAGGCTTTGAAGGCCACTACCCCTACCAGCTGTCCGGCGGCATGCGCCAGCGCGCCGCGCTGGCCCGCACCCTGGCGGTGGACCCGCACGTGCTGCTGCTGGACGAGCCTTTCTCCGCGCTGGACGCGCAGACCAAGATGATCCTGCAGCAGGACCTGGCGCAGATGCTGTACGAGAAGCAGCGCACCGCGCTGTTCATCACCCACGACCTGATCGAAGCGATCGCCCTGTCCGACCGCCTGCTGGTGATGAGCGAACGGCCCGGCACCGTGATCGAGGAAATCGTGGTCGATCTGCCGCACCGCAACGACCCGCTGGCGCGCCGCAAGCTGCCTGAAATCGGTCCCCTGGCGGGACGCCTGATGGAGCTGCTGAAAGTGGGCAAGGACCAGGAAGCCGAACTGCATTAATTTCTACGATCGCTGTAAAGATTATCCCTCAGGAGTGTTATATGAGCATGCATAAAATCCTCGCTTCGGCCGCCTGCGCCGTCGCCATGGCCTTCGCCGCAGCACCCGTCATGGCGGCGCCTGAAGAAGTCACCTACCTGCTGCCGGCGCCGCCGAACACCCCGGCCTTCGCGCCGTGGATGATCGCGCAGCAAAAAGGCTATTACGCCGAAGAGAACCTGAAGGTGACCTTCGTTGCGGCCAAGGGCGGCGTGGACGTGGCCAAGCAGATCGGCGCGGGCAACGCGGTGATCGGCGGCGCCATCGGCGACACCCCCATCATCGTGCGCGCCAACGGCGTGCCGGTCAAAGCCATCGCGGTGCTGGGCGCCGGCTCGCTGACCATGGTGGGCGTACACCAGGGCGGCGGCATCAAGTCGCTGGCCGACCTGAAGGGCAAGACCATCACCGTCATGTCCTACACCGACACCACCTACTACGCGCTGCTGGGCAATATGAAGCACGTGGACCTGGGCAAGAGCGACGCCGCCATCCAGGCTGCCGGCCCGTCCGGCGTGTGGCAGGTGTTCGCGGCCGGCAAATCGCAGGCGCTGGCCGGCGTGCCGGACTGGATCGTCAGCGCCACCGACGCCGGCGCCAAGGTGGACATCATCGAGACCAACGGCTTCAAGTCCATGGCGCAGGCCATCCTGGCCTCCGACGACACCATCAAGAACAAGCCGGAGCTGCTCAAGCGCCTGGTGCGCGCCACCCTGCGCGGCATGGAAGACATCATGAAGGACCCGAAAGCGGCCACCGCCGCCTACGTGGAAGCCGTGCCTTCCTACAAGGGCAAGGAAGCGAGCATCGAGCAGATCTTCAATATGTACCGCAAATACGTGTACGCCAACCAGAAGCCGCTGGGCCAGATCGACGCCGCGCGCATGGACAGCGTGCAGAAGTTCTACGTCAGCGAAGGCATCGTCTCCAAGGCGGCCGCCGTCAACGACCTGTTCACCAACCAGTTCATCGGGACGGCACGCTAAATGGATACCGCAACCTCTCTCCCCACCACCATGTCCACGCCTGCCAAGACCGCCCCGCTGCTGAGCGAGAAGACCCGCACCGTGCTGGGCAGCCTGCTGGTGCTGGCGATTTTCCTGGCAGCGTGGGAATGGGGTCCCGGCGCGCTGGGCATGCCCGAGTTCATCCTGCCGCGCTTCTCGCGCGTGATGCAGGAATCGGTCTTCATGTGGAAGAACAGCGACCTGCTGGGCCACTTCGGCATCACCGCCATGGAAGTGGTGATCGGCTTCGCCCTCGGCTCCCTGCTCGGCCTCGCGGTCGGCGTGGCGCTGGGCCTGTCGCCGCGCGCCGAAGCCATGCTGTCGCCCTACATCCTGGCGCTGCAGATCGCACCCAAGGTCGCCTTCGCGCCGCTGTTCGTCATGTGGCTGGGCTACACCATCTACCCGAAGATCATCGTCGCCGTGCTGATCGTGTTCTTCCCCGTGATGATCAACGTGCTGTCGGCCATCCGCACGGTGGACCCGGACATGGTGAACCTGGTGCGCACGCTGAACGCCTCGCGCTGGCAGATCTTCTGCCTGGTGGAGTTCCGCTCCGCCATGCCGGCCCTGTTCTCCGGCCTGCGCATCGCCTCCACGCTGGCCGTGATCGGCGTGACGGTGGGCGAACTGGTGGGCGGCAACCAGGGCCTGGGCTTCCTGCTGGTCGATGGCGAAGGCCAGGGCAACACCGCCGCCGTGTTCGTGGCCATCTGCGCACTGACGCTGACCGGCATCGTCACCTACGGCGCCGTGGTCTGGGCGGAGCGGCGCGTGCTGCACTACCTGCCCAAAGCCGCCACCAGCACGAAGTAAAGGAACCGAGATGACTACTACTCAATTGACTGCCCCCCAACTGCTGGCCGGCCGCAAGGTGCTCGTCACCGGCGCGGCGCGCGGCCTGGGCCTGGCCTTCGCCACCGCCATCGCCGAAGCCGGCGCCACCGTGGCGCTGGCCGACATCCTGCACGACACGCTGGCCGCCTCGGTGACCGCGCTGCGCGAACGCGGCCTGCAGGTGCACGGCTTCCCGCTCGACATGGCCGATCCGGCATCGATCGACGCCTGCGCCGCGGCGGCCGTGGCCCGGCTGGGCGGCCTCGATGGCCTGGTCAACAACGCCGCCATCACCAATTCCGGCGGCAAGCCGTCCGGGCAGATCGAGATCGGCACCTGGGACAAGGTGATGGAAGTGAACGTGCGCGGCACCTGGCTGATGACCAATGCCTGCCTGCCCGCGCTGCGCGCCTCAGGCAGCGGCGCCATCGTCAACCTGGCCTCGGACACGCCGCTGTGGGGCGCGCCCAACCTGATGGCCTACGTGGCCAGCAAGGGCGCCATCATCGGCATGACGCGCTCGCTGGCGCGCGAGGAAGGCGCCCACAACATCACCGTCAACGCAGTGGCGCCGGGCCTGACCAAAGTGGAAGCGACCGAATACGTGCCGGCCCAGCGCTACCAGACCTACCAGGACGGACGCGCGCTGCAGCGCCTGCAGTTGCCGGAAGACGTGACCGGCGCGGTGCTGTTTGCGCTGTCCGGCCTGTCCCGCTTCGTCACCGGACAAGTCCTTGCCGTCAACGGCGGCTTCGTTATGAACTAATCAGGAGTAATTATGAGCGACGTATCCGAACAAAAGCAGATCCAGCGCAGCTGGGACCAGCCGCAAGGCGCCTCCTTCGAGGAATGGATGAACACGCGCGTGGCGCGCTTCTCCACCCGCAAGTACGACTGGAACGCGCTGAAGTTCCAGGCCGACTACGACCCGAAATACCGCCGCGCGCAGATGCGCTACATCGGCACCGGCGGCACCGGCGTGGCCAACGACAGCAGCGTGATCCCGTCCGAGCACTTCACCTTCTCCACCATGATCATCCCGGCCGGCCATGAAGGCCCGCCGCACGTGCACGTGGACGTGGAAGAAGTGTTCTTCGTCCTGCGCGGCAAGCTGAAGCTGGTGCTGGAAAAGGACGGCGAGCGCTACGAGACCATCCTGACCGACCGCGACGTGGTGTCGATTCCGCCCGGCGTGTACCGCGAAGAGATCAACATCGGCGAGGAAGACGCGCTGATGTGCGTGATGCTGGGCGCGCAGAAGCCGGTCACGCCAACTTATCCGCCAGAGCACCCGCTGGCCAGCATCAAGCGAGGCTGAGATGAATTTTGCCGGCATCAGCGCCATGGCACCGGAAGCGGACAGCTTGCAGCACGCCCTGTCCCTGCTGGAGCGCCATTTCGCGGAACGCACCGTCGCCGTTGAAGGCGGCGTGGTGAGCTACCGCGAGATCGCCCCGGCGCCGGGCGCACCGTCGGCGCAGCCTGCGCAATCCACCGCGCAGTCCGCCACGCCGCCTGTCATCGTGCTGCTGCACGGCATAGGCTCGGGCGCCGCCTCCTGGCTGCCTTGCGCGCTGGCGCTGGCCGCCGCCGCGCCGGGCAGCCGCATCATCGCCTGGAACGCTCCCGGCTACGGCAGCTCCTCGGTGCTGCCGGCCGCCCGTCCCGGCGCCGACGCTTATGCCGCCCGCCTGCGCCAGCTGCTGCAGGCACTGGGCGTCGGCCGCTGCGTGCTGGTGGGCCACTCGCTGGGCGCGATGATGGCCTCGGCCTACGCTGCCGCCTATCCCACCACGCTGGACAAGCTGGTGCTGCTCAGCCCCGCGCGCGGCTACGGCCAGGCGGCGCGGCTCGAGCAAGGCGCGCAAGTGGCGCGCGAGCGCCTGTCCGCGGTGGGCGAGCTGGGCGTGCACGGCATGGCCACGCAGCGCTCCAGCCGCCTGCTGTCGGGCGGCGCAACGACCGAACAGCGCGACTGGGTACGCTGGAACATGGCGCAGCTGAACCTGCCCGGCTACACGCAGGCGGTGCACCTGCTGTGCGGCGACGCCATCGAGAATTACGCGCTGTCCGGCGCCGTGTGCGCCGTGGCTTCGGTCCACTGCGGCAGCGCCGACAACGTCACCACGCCGGCCGACTGCCGCCTGGTGGCCGAGCGCCACGGAATGCCCTTTGCATTGATAGACCAGGCTGGCCATGCCTGCTACGTAGAGCAGCCCACGGCTGCCACGGCCGCCATCCTGAACTGAACAACCACTACTAACGGGACATCACATGAACAACAAGCCTGAACAAGCGGAAGACGACAGCGCCGACAAGTACACGGTGCCCGGCCTGGAGCGCGGCCTGCGCCTGCTGTGTGAATTCAGCCGCCACGAGAAGACCCTGTCCGCGCCGGAACTGGCCAAGCGCCTGGACGTGCCGCGTTCCACCGTGTTCCGCCTGCTGACCACGCTGGAGCGCATGGGCTTCGTCGAGCGCGCAGAAGGCGGCCGCGATTACCGCCTCGGCATGGCCGTGCTGCGCATGGGCTTTGAATACCTGGCGTCGCTGGAGCTGACCGAAATCGGCCGCCCGCTGCTGGAGCGCCTGCGCGACGAAATCGGCTACTCCACCACGCTGGTGGTGCGCGACGCGCGCAACATCGTGTACGTGGCCAAGTCCAGCACGCCGGCGCCCTTCGTCAGCACCGTCAACGTCGGCACCCGCCTGCCCGCCCACGCCACCGTGCTGGGCCGCGTGCTGCTGCAGGACCTGACCCTGCCGCAGCTGCGCGAACTGTATCCGGAAGAGCACCTGAAGGTGTATTCGGAAAGCACCCCGCACACGGTGCTGGACCTGTTCAACCTGCTGCAGCAGGACCGCGAGCGCGGCTACGTATGGGAGCAGGGCTTCTTCGAGCGCGGCATTTCCACCATGGCCGCGCCGGTGCGCGACCACAGCGGCAAGGTGGTCGCCGCGCTGGGCGCCACGATTCCCGATCCGCACATCGGCGCGGAACACCTGGAGCGCGTGGTGGCGCAAGTGCGCGGCAGCGCCGACGAGTTGTCCCGCCTGCTGGACCACGCGCCGACCGAAACCGCGCAGATCGTCAACCTGTGGCAACGCTAAGCAGCACTGAACAACGGAGCACATGATGAGCATGACTAATCTTGCAGGCCGGGTGGCGGTGGTGACGGGCGGTTCGTCCGGCATCGGCTACGCCACCGTGGAACTGCTGCTCGACGCCGGCGCCGCCGTGGCCCTGTGCGGCCGCGACGCCGCCCGCCTGGAAACGGCCGTGGCCAGCCTGCGCGAGCGCTTCCCCGCCGCGCACCTGCTGGCGCAAAGCTGCGACGTGCTGGCGCCGGAACAGGTGGCCGCTTTCGCCGCCCGCGTGCAGCGGGAGCTGGGCGCCGCGTCCATCCTGGTCAACAACGCCGGCCAGGGCCGCGTGTCGACCTTCGCCGACACCGGCGACGAAGCGTGGATGGAGGAATTGCGCCTGAAATTTTTCTCCATCATCCACCCTACCCGCGCCTTCCTGCCGCAGCTGAAAACCGGGCCCGATGCCGCCGTGGTGTGCGTCAACTCGCTGCTGGCGGTGCAGCCGGAGCCGCACATGGTGGCCACGTCCGCCGCGCGCGCCGGGGTGCACAACCTGGTGCGCTCGCTGGCCACCGAATTCGCGCCGCACGGCGTGCGCGTGAACGGCATCCTGATCGGCCTGGTGGAATCGGGCCAGTGGAAGCGCCGCTTCGACGCCCGCCCTTCGGAAGAGCAGGACCTGGACTGGGCCGCGTGGACGCGCCGCCTGGCGCAGAAAAAACAAATTCAAATCGGCCGTCTCGGCCTCCCCGAAGAAGCAGCGCGCGCCATCATGTTCCTGGCCTCTCCGCTCTCTTCCTACACTACCGGCAGCCATATCGACGTCTCTGGAGGACTTTCACGCCATGTTTAATACCAAACAAATCACCGTCGGCGGCGCCATCGCCGCTTTCCTCGAACAGTGCGGCGTCAAAGCTGCGTTCGGCGTGATCTCCATCCACAACATGCCCATCCTGGACGCCTTCGGCGAACGCGGCCAGATCCGCTTCGTGCCGGCACGCGGCGAAGCGGGCGGCGCCAACATGGCCGACGCCTACGCCCGCAGCACCGGCGGCCTGGGCGTGTGCCTGACCTCGACCGGCACGGCGGCGGGCAACGCCGCCGGCGCCATGGTGGAAGCGCTCACCGCCGGCACGCCGCTGCTGCACCTGACCGGCCAGATCGAAACGCCTTACCTGGACCAGAGCCTGTCCTATATCCACGAAGCGCCGGACCAGCTGACCATGCTGAAGGCCGTGTCGAAAGCCGCCTTCCGCATCCGCAGCACGGACACCGCGCTGAGCACCGTGAAGCAGGCGGTCCAGATCGCGCTGACGCCGCCGATGGGTCCCGTCAGCGTGGAAATCCCGATCGACATCCAGGCCGCGCTGATCGACATGCCGTCCGACTTCAAGCCGCTGCCCATCCAGCGCAACGAGCCGTCCGTGCACGCGCTGGACGAACTGGCCGCGCAGCTGAAGAAGGCCAAGCGCCCCATGCTGTGGCTGGGCGGCGGCAGCCGCGGCGCCTCGAAGCAGGTGCAGCGCCTGCTGGACATGGGCTTCGGCGTGGTCACCACCACCCAGGGCCGCGGCGTTGTCCCGGAGGACGACCCGCGTTCGCTGGGCGCGTTCAACCTGCACAAGCCGGTGGAGAATTTCTACCAGACCTGCGACGCCATGCTGGTGGTGGGCTCGCGCCTGCGCGGCAATGAAACGCTGAAGTACGAACTGAAGCTGCCGCGCGCGCTGTACCGCATCGACGCCGATCCGGCCGCCGAAGGCCGCTGCTACAAGAGCGACTACTTCGTTTGCGGCGACGCGGAACTGGCGCTGGAGGGGCTGGCAGACCGCCTGGAAGGCAAGATGAGCATAGCCCCCACCTTCATCGCCGACCTGCAGGCCGCCCGCGCAGTGGCCGTGGCCGGCCTGGTGGACGGCCTCGGTCCCTACAGCGCGCTGGTGGACCAGCTGCAGGAAGCGGCCGGCCGCCGCTTCAACTGGGTGCGCGACGTGACGGTGTCGAACTCCACCTGGGGCAACCGCTACCTGCGCATCTTCGATCCGCTGGCAGGCGTGCACGCGCTGGGCGGCGGCATCGGCCAGGGCCTGGCCATGGGCATCGGCGCGGCCATTGGCGCGGCCGTCACCAAGTCCGGCAAGAAGACCTTCACGCTGGCCGGCGACGGCGGCTTCATCCTGAACCTGGGCGAGCTGGCCACGGCGGTGCAGGAAAAGGCCGACATGGTCATCGTGCTGATGAACGACAGGGGCTACGGCGTAATCAAGAACATCCAGGACGTGCAGTACGGCGGCCGCCGCCACTACGTGGACCTGCACACGCCGGACTACGCCGAGCTGTCGCACTCGCTGCAGCTGCGCCACGCCCGCGTGAGCAATCTGGCCGATGTCGAGGGTGGGCTGAACGCGGCGCTGCGCAGCGCGCTGTCCGAGCCGGGTCCCTTCCTGCTGGAGATCGACATGCTGTCGATCGGCAGCTTCAAGACTGCCTTCGCCGGTCCTCCTGTGAAAGCCGCCGAACCTGCGTCCGCCCCAGCCGAAGCCACCGCTTAAGGAGCCGCCATGCTGCATGTATCGATGATAGGTTGCGGCGCCATCGGCGTCGGTGTGATGGAGCTGCTGAAAAGCGATCCCGAGGTGGTGTTCGACCTGGTGATCGTGCCGCAGTCCGGGCTGGAACATGCCGGCGCCACCGTGCGCGAACTGTGCCCGCACACCCGCGTGGACGTGGGCCTGAACGGCAGCCGTCCCGACCTGCTGATCGAATGCGCCGGCCACCTCGCCATCGAGGAGCACATCATCCCGGCGCTGGCAAGCGGCATTCCGTGCATGGTGGTGTCGGTGGGCGCGCTGTCCGAGCAAGGCCTGGCTGAAAAATTGGAGCAGGCGGCGCAGCGCGGCAAGACGCAGGTGCAGCTGCTGTCCGGCGCCATCGGCGCCATCGACGCGCTGTCGGCGGCCCGCATCGGCGGCCTGGACTCGGTGGTCTACACCGGCCGCAAGCCGCCCCGCGCATGGAAGGACACGCCCGCCGAGCAGGTGGTGGACCTGGATGCGCTGACGCAGGCCACCGTGATCTTCGAAGGCACGGCGCGCGAAGCGGCGCGCCTGTACCCGAAGAACGCCAACGTGGCGGCCACGCTGTCGCTGGCGGGCCTGGGCCTGGACCACACGCAGGTGCGCCTGCTGGCCGACCCCGGCGTGACGGAAAACGTCCACCACGTGGAAGCGAGCGGCGCCTTTGGCGGCTTCGAGCTGACCATGCGCGGCAAGCCGCTGGCGGCCAATCCCAAGACTTCCGCGCTGACGGTGTTCAGCGTGGTGCGCGCCCTGAACAACCGCGCGCACGCACTTTCGATCTAAGGGAACACAGATGAACCCCAACATCACCCAAGCAATCTGCGTGGCAGGCGAATGGCGCCTCGGCGGCGGCGACAAGTACGCCACGCTGTACCCCGCCACCGGCGAACCGGTGGCCTACCTGAACGCCGCCAGCGTCGGCGACGTGAACGAAGCCATCGAGCGCGCCGACCATGCCTTCCGCACCAGCGGCTGGGCGCAGCGCAAGCCGCACGAGCGCGCGGCAGTGCTGAACAAGGTGGCGCAGCTGATCCGCGAACGCGGCGAGGAACTGGCGCAACTGCAGCGCCTGGACAACGGCAAGCCGATCACCGAAACGCGCAACCTGGTGGCCAGCGCCGCCGCCACCTTCCAGTTCTTCGCCGCCGCTTGCGAAACGCTGGAGGAAACCATCACCCCGGCGCGCGGCGACAACCTCACCATGAGCGTGTATGAGCCCATGGGCGTGGTGGCCGCCATCACGCCGTGGAACTCGCCCATCGCCAGCGAAGCGCAGAAGATGGCGCCGGCACTGGCGGCAGGCAACGCGGTGGTGGTCAAGCCCGCCGAAGTGACGCCGCTGGCCGCGCTGGAACTGGCGCGCATCTGCATCGAGGCGGGCGTGCCGGCCGGCCTGATCAGCGTATTGCCCGGCAAGGGCTCGGTGATCGGCGACGCCATCACGCTGCATCCGCTGGTCAAGCGCGTGTCCTTCACCGGCGGCACCAGCACCGGCAAGCACATCGCCCATATCGCGGCGGACAAGATGATGCCGGTGTCGCTGGAACTGGGCGGCAAGTCGCCCACCATCGTGTTCGAGGACGCGGACATCGACCACGCCGTGGCCGGCGTGCTGTACGGGATCTTCAGCAGCTCGGGCGAATCGTGCATCGCCGGCTCGCGCCTGTTCGTGGCGCACAGCATCTACGACAGCTTCATGGAGCGCCTGGCCGCCGGCGCTGCCGCGCTGCGCGTGGGCGACCCTGCCGACGAGAAAACGCAGCTCGGCCCGCTGATCACCGCACGCCACCGCGACAGCATCGAGTCCTATGTGGCGCTGGGCGTGGCCGAGGGCGGCCGCATCCGCGTCGGCGGCATGCGTCCACAGGGCGCCGCCTACGACAAGGGCAACTACTACCTGCCCACCATCATCGAAGACGTGCGGAACGACTGGCGCATCTGCCAGGAAGAGATCTTCGGCCCGGTGCTGGTGGCCATGCCCTTCGCGGACGAACAAGACCTGATCCGCCAGGCCAACGACAGCGTGTACGCGCTGGCCGCCGGCATCTGGACCCAGGACTACAAGAAGGCCTGGCGCTACGCCCGCGCGGTGCAGGCCGGGAACGTGTGGATCAACACTTACAAGCAGTTTTCGATTTCGACCCCGTTCGGCGGCTGGCGCGACAGCGGCCTGGGACGCGAGAAGGGTCGGCTCGGCATTCTGCAGTACATGGAACAGAAAAGCGTCTACTGGGGCATGAACGACATGCCGCTGCCGTGGGCGCAGGGAGCGAAATAATGGATGTCCTTGGCATTGATGAAATCACCTATGGCGCGGACGACCTGCCCGCCTGCAAAACCTTCTTCTCCGACTGGGGCTTGAAGCTGGTGGAAGAAACCGACAGCCTGCTGGCTTTCGAAACCCTGAACGGCTGCCGCGTGCTGGTGCGCCGCTCGGACGACCCGGCGCTGCCGCCCGCCATCGAGGCCGGCCCGACGCTGCGCGAAGTGGTGTGGGGCGTATCCTCGGCCGACGTGATGGACCGCTTCGGCGCCATCGTGCGCGAACTGCCCGGCGCCTACGCGGACGCAGCCGCCGGCCGCATCGGCTGCACCGACCCGAACGGCCTGGCCGTGCGCTTCCAGGTGACGCGCAAGTGCGACGTGGACGTGGACTGCGCCCAGATGAACACCTGGTCGCACCGCCCGCGCGTGAACCAGCGCAGCCCGGCCTACGAGCGCGCCACGCCGATCGAAGTGGGCCATGTGGTGTTCTTCGTGAAGGACGTGGCGGCCTGCGAGGCCTTCTACCGCAAGCACTTCGGCTTCGTGCAGTCGGACAGCTATCCCGGCCGCGGCGCCTTCCTGCGCTGCGCCGACGTGGGCGGACACCACGACCTGTTCCTGCTGCAGACGCCCGATCCAAAGGCCGGCCTGAACCACGTGGCCTTCACCGTGCGCGATATCCACGAAGTGTTCGGCGGCGGCATGCACATGTCGCGCCAGGGCTGGGATACGCAGCTGGGACCGGGCCGCCATCCGATTTCGTCGGCCTACTTCTGGTACTTCAAGAATCCGGCCGGCGGCCTGATCGAGTACTACGCCGACGAGGACCAGCTGGACGAGCACTGGGAGCCGCGCGAATTCGAACCCGGCCCCACGGTATTCGCCGAGTGGGCCATCGAAGGCGGCCTGGATGGCAATACCCGCCGCCAGCGCCACGCGAAAGCGCCCGAAGGCAAATTCCTGACTGACAAACCAAAGTCCTGAATCCGGAACAAGGAGAACCATCATGCAAGAACGTTATCTCACCGTGCACCAGACCCGCCGCCGTGAACCCACCGGCTACGAGGACCTGCTGGGCGATTCCATCGAACGCGCCTTCGCGTCCGGCATCGCCGACCTCACCGCGCTGGTGGCGCACTTGAACCGCACCGGCCCCGGCTTCCCCGGCGGCGGCGCGTGGACCGAAGAAGGATACCAGGCCGAAGTTGCGCGCCTGGCCGCTGAATGCTGATCAGGAAGGACAAGCCATGAGAACCGTAGCCAACGACCCAGTAGACGCCGTGCTCGCAGCCGGCCTGAAAGACCTGTGGTATCCGATTTGCCCGTCGAGCTTCATCGCCGAGCGTCCCGTCTCGCTGCGCCGCTTGGGCCGCAAATTCGTGCTGTGGCGCGAAGCGAGCGGCAAGCTGCACGCGCTGGAAGACCATTGCCCGCACCGCGGCGCGCCGCTGTCCAAAGGCATCGCGCTGGGCGACCGCATCGCCTGCGGCTACCACGGCGTGCAGGTGCGCTTCGACGGCGTGGTGACCAGCGTGCCGGGCAGCCCCGGCTGCAAGCTGGAAGGCGCCAAGGCCACGCGCGCCTTCCACGTGCAGGAAGCGGCCGGCGCCATCTTCCTCTACAACGCCAGCAAGGACGTGGCGGAACCGCCGCCGCTGGAACTGCCGCCGGAACTGAGCGCGCCCGAGTACTCCAACTTCCTGTGCTATGCCGAATGGAACGGAGACTACCGCTACGTGCTGGACAACGTGCTCGATCCGATGCACGGCACCTTCCTGCACAAGCAGTCGCACTCCATGGCCGAGGGCGAATCGACCGCCGCCTTCCGCGTGCGCGACACCGACACCGGCTTTGTCTTCGAGAAGGAAGGCCAGCGCGGCGTGAACTTCGACTGGACCGAATACGCCGAAACCGGCATCCAGTGGATGCGCCTGGAGATTCCATATCCGAAGACCGGCGGCCCGGGCGGCAACTTCATCATCATCGGCGGCTACGCGCCGATGGAAGAAGGCGCCACCGCCGTGTTCTTCTGGCGCGTGCGCAAGGTGGACGGCTGGCAGCGCGACACCTGGCGCTTCCTGTACAAGAACCGCCTGGAGGCGCGCCACTGGCACGTGCTGGAGCAGGACCGCGAGATCCTGGAAGCGATGGAGCCGGACGCCAACCAGCGCGAAATGCTGTACCAGCACGACATGGGCATCGTGCGCCTGCGCCGCCACCTGCGCAACCTGGCCAAGGCGCAGATCGCCGCCGCCGAGGAAAAGACGGCCTAAATCATTAAAGAGTATCGGGAGCTATCGCCATGAGTAACAGCCAACAGATCACCGTGCGCGTGCAAGCCATGCGCTTCGAAGCGCAGGGCATCGTCAGCGTGGAGCTGGTGTCGCCGGAAGGCGCCGAACTGCCAGCCTTCGCGGCCGGCGCGCACATCGACCTGCACCTGCCGAACGGCGTGGTGCGCAGCTATTCGCTGTCGAACTCCCCGCTGGAACGTCGCCGCTATGTGATCGGCGTGCTGCACGACCGGAACTCGCGCGGCGGCTCGCGTTATGTGCACGAGCAGCTGCGGGTGGGCTCCACGATACAGATCGGCACGCCGCGCAACAACTTCCCGCTCGACGAGTCGGCCGCGCACACGGTGCTGATCGCCGGCGGCATCGGCATCACGCCGATCTACAGCATGTTCAACGAACTGCGCCGCATGGGCAAGTCGGTGGAGCTGCTGTACTGCGCGCGCAGCCGCAAGGAGGCCGCCTTTGTCGACCAGCTGGTGGCCGAGGGCCGGGCGCAAACCCACTTCGACCAGGAAGCGGGCGGCCCGCCGGACCTGCGCGGCTACCTGGCCGGCAAGTCCGCCGCGGCGCACTTCTACTGCTGCGGCCCGACGCCGATGCTGAATGCGTTCGAAAGCATCTGCGCGGAGCTGAAGCTGCCCAACGTGCATATCGAGCGCTTCGCTCCCGCCGAGCCGGTGGTGGCGATGCAGGGCAGCGAATACGAATGCCAGCTGGCCAGGTCGCAGAAGATGGTGATGGTCCCGGCCGGGAAGTCGCTGCTGGACGCGCTGCTGGAAGCGGGCATCGACGTGGACCACAGCTGCCGCGAAGGCGTGTGCGGCTCGTGCGAAACGGCGGTGCTGGACGGCGTGCCGGAACACCGCGACGGTGTGCTGACCAAGGCCGAGCGCGAGTCGGGCAAGACCATGATGGTCTGCGTATCGGGCTGCAAGGGGAACCGGCTTGTGCTCGACCTGTGACGGCGGGTTAGCACGTAGCGCGTAACCCGCAAAGCGCACCACCGGACCACTCCGGTTTTTTTTGCGCCCCATTCAAGTTTGAAACGACGTTTTATCCATGAAACGCGGCTCATGCCGCCCATAACAAAAGGGGAGTACCGATGAAGAAGCACATCCACGCCGCAGCAGCCGTCGCCACCATCATCACCGGCGGCGCAGCGCAGGCGCAAAGCAACGTCACCATCTACGGCAGCCTGGATGCGGGCGTGGCTTACGTGAGCAACCTGAATGGCCAGTCGGTCACGCGCGTCGACCAGGGCACCATGCAGCCGGACCGCTTCGGCTTCCGCGGCGTGGAAGACCTGGGCGGCGGCCTGAAAGCCGTGTTCCAGCTGGAGGGCGGCTTCGCCACCGACACCGGCGCCAGCGTCAATGCCACCAAGCTGTTCAACCGCACCACCATGGTCGGCCTGTCCGGCAATTTCGGCAGCGTCACCGTGGGCAATATGCCGGACATCGTGTTCGACTACGCGGGCAAATTGAGCAACGGCTTCCAGCTGACGAACTTCTACCTTTTCCACCCCGGTAACCTGGACACGCTGGCCAACACCTACCAGTACAACAACGTGGTGCGCTACACCTCGCCGTCCATGAACGGCCTGACCGTGAGCGCCATGGTGGGCCTGGGCGAACAGGCCGGCGACAGCAGCAAGGGCCGCAACACCAGCGCCGGCGCCAGCTACGTGAACGGCCCGCTGCGCCTGGCGCTGGCCTACAGCAAGCAGAACGACCGCGCCGCAGGCTACGCGGGCGCCTTCCTGTCCACGCTCAACCTGGGCAACGCGGGCACGGTGTTCAGCAGCCTGACCACCTGGGCGGCCGGCGGCGGCTACAAGGTCGGCGACTGGCGCCTGAATGCGCTGTACACGCAAAGCACGGTGGACCTGCCGGCGTCCAGCTTCAAGCAAAAGAACGCGGACCTGGGCGCGGCCTGGAACTACAACCCGCTGAACACCCTGAACTTCGGCTACACCCGCTCCAAGCTGGAAGGCGCCAAGTACGACCAGTTCAGCATCAGCAATGCGTATGCCTTCTCCAAGCGCACCGAGTTCTACGTGCAGGCAGCCTATCAGAAGGCCGGCGGCACGGCGCGCTTCGCGCTGCAGAACAACACCGGCGCGGCTGATGGCCGCAACCAGCTGGTGACCACGGTAGGCGTGCACCACTCCTTCTGATCCCGTTCGCATTGCCACGCCGCGCCGCCCCGTTCCGGGCCGCGCGGCGTTCTCTATGGAGTTCCACATGTTTGCAAATCTCAAAATCGGCACCCGGCTGGCGGCAGGCTTCGGCATCATCATTGCGCTGCTGGGCGGCATCGTGCTGGTAGCGGTGCAAAGCCTGGCCAGCCTGAACCAGGCCACCAGCCAGATCGTCGACGACCGCTATCCGCAAGTGGTGCTGACCACCGGCCTGCTGATGCAGGTGAACGAAAACGCCATCTCCATGCGCAACATGCTGCTGGCCGATAACCCGGACATGCTGAAGGCGGAGACCGCCGCCATTGCGGCGGGCGAGCAGGCCATCGCGGAGGGACTGAACAAGCTGCAGGGCATGCTGTCCAGTGAAGCGGGACGCAAGGCCTACGCGGACATGCAGGTGCTGCGCGCGAAATACCAGGCCGGCCAGGCGGAGTTCATGAAGCTGGCGGGCAGCGGCGGTACCATCGACGCGTCCACGCTGCTCATGACCACGCTGCGCGAGGACCAGCTGGCCTATACAGCGCGCATGAAAGGCTTCCTGGCCGGCGGCGGCAAGCTGATGGAAAAGAGCGGGCGCGAGGCGGCCGAACTGTATGCGCAAAAGCGGCTGCACATCCTGCTGCTGGCCGGCGTGGCCTGCGTGCTGGCGGTCGGCTTCGGCCTGTGGATTACGCGCTCCATCACCGGCCCGCTGGGCGACGCGGTGCGGGTGGCGCGCACGGTAGCCAGCGGGGACTTGAGCAGCGACATCGAAGTGCGCTCGCAGGATGAAGTGGGCCAGCTGCTGCAGGCACTCAAAGAAATGAACGGGAGCTTGCGCAACATCGTCAGCGAGGTGCGCAGCGGCACCGACGCGATTGCCGGCGCCGCCAGCGAGATCGCGCAGGGCAACCTGGACCTGTCGGGTCGCACCGAGCAACAGGCCAGCGCGCTGGAGGAAACCGCGTCCGCCATGGAGGAATTGTCGGCCACGGTGAGCCAGAACGCGGAGCATGCGCGCCAGGCGCGCGAGCGTGCGCAGGACGCATCCGGCGTGGCCACGGGCAGCAGTTCGGTGGTGGAACAGGTGGTGGCGACCATGGACGCGATCAGCGCGTCTTCGCGCCAGATTGGCGATATCATCGGCGTGATCGACGGTATCGCCTTCCAGACCAATATCCTGGCGCTGAACGCGGCGGTGGAGGCGGCGCGCGCGGGGGAACAGGGACGCGGGTTTGCGGTGGTGGCGTCCGAAGTGCGCACGCTGGCGCAGCGCTCTGCGGCGGCGGCCAAGGACATCAAGCAGCTGATCGACGTATCCACCGCCAGCGTGGCAAACGGCGGCAAACTGGCGCAGCAGGCCGGCGCGACGATGCATAATGTGGTGAGCAGCGTGGCGCAGGTGGCGCTGTCGATCAGCGAGATCGCGTCGGCCAGCGCGGAGCAGAGCAGCGGTCTGGCGCAGGTGAACCAGGCGGTGGTGCAGATGGATGAGACCACGCAGCAGAATGCGGCGCTGGTGGAGCAGGCGGCGGCAGCGGCGCAGGCGCTGCAGGACCGTGCGGCCGAGCTGGCGCGGCTGGTGAGCGTGTTCCGCCTCAACGCGGACGACGGCGTGCACGCGCCGGCGCCGCGCGCGGCGGTGCAGCGCCTTGCGCTGCTGGCTGCGTAACGCGGGCACGGCGGGCGCGGTAACACCGTTGTGTACCGTACTGAAACGATTGCATCGTAGGGCGGGTTAGCGCGAAGCGCGTAACCCGCCGGCACGCCGCACAAATATTTGGAGAACCGGATGGAACAGATCAGCGTCAGCAACTGGAACGAATTCATGGCCCTCAGCGCGGAGCTGGACGGCTGGGCTTTCCGTGGCCAGCAGGAGGTGCGCTGGCCGCTGATGACGTCATTGTCGCGCTACCTGAGCGCCTACATTCCCGACCGCGCCAGCTGGCGCGCGCGCGAGGAACGCGCCATCCGCATCTTCCGCCGCAAGGCGCACAACTACCTCACCGACCCGTCGGTGCTGGACAACGCGCTGCGCTGCCTGGCGCTGATGCAGCACCACGGCGCGCCGACCCGCCTGCTGGACTTCACCAAGTCGCCCTTCGTGGCGGCCTTCTTCGCACTCGAGCGCGCCACCGGCGACGCCGCCGTCTATGCGCTGAACACGCCGCGCCTGTGGACCGCCGCGCCGCACACCGATCCCGGCATGGACCGCGACCATATCGACCCGCGCGAGGGCGGCAACTTCACGCGCTTCTACCTGCCCAATAGCCACGCCATCATCTGGATCGGCGAGCCGACCGAGATGGACCGCCGCCTGGTGGCGCAATCGGGAACGCTGGTGGTGCCGGGCATGCTGGACAAGCCGCTGGACGAGATCCTGCCCGCCTACGGCGACAGCGGCGCCCTGCTCAAGCAGATCGTGCTGCCGCAGTCCATGCGGGACGAGGCCATGAAAGCGCTGTACCGCATGAACATCACCAACGCCACGCTGTTCCCGGACCTGGACGGCCTGGCGCGCTCCATCGGCATGGAGCTGGAGATGGTGTGGCCGGTGGCCACGGGCAGTTAGAACGGCCCGAGGAAATCCAGCTTGCCGATCTTCACGCCCTGCGCGCGCAGGATGCCGTAGGCGGTGGTGATGTGGAAGTAGAAGTTCGGCAGCGCGAAGGTGAGCAGATAGCCCTGGCCGGTGAAGGACTGGCTGAAGGCGCCGAAGGTCAGCGTGACGTTGCGCTCGTCCGCGCCGTCGAACTGCGCCTGCGACACGCTTTCCAGAAAGGCGATGGTCTTCTCGATGCGTTCCTGCAGCTGCTGGAAGCTCGCCTCGTTGTCTTCATACTTCGGCGCGTCCACGCCGCACAGGCGCGCCACGCACAGCTTGGACGCGTCGCTGGCGCGCTGCACTTGCGCGGACAGCGGCAGCATGTCGTCTGCCAGGCGCGCGCCCAGCAGCACGTCCGGCACCGCGCCGGTGGCGGCGGCGTGTTCCTCGCCCTTCTTCAGCAGCGCCGACAGCACTTTCAGCGCGCGCACAAACACCGGAACCGATACCTGATACATGGATAGGGACATGGCAGCTTCCTTCGTTGGTAGTGAGGAGGAAATCATACGTGTATTATCTGGTTTTCGCTCGCAGAAGCGTAATTATAGGATTGACAATGAAGTTCCCAACCATCTTCAAGGCGGCCGGCGTTGCAGCCGCCGCCACCTTCGCCCTGAACGCGCAGGCCGACAGCTTTGCCTCGTCCGCGTCGAGCGCCGGCTCCGCCTCCAGCGGCAGCATTTCCACCTCGCTCAACGGTTCCAGCAACAGCTCCAGCGGCGACAAGAAAACCGCCGGCGGCCCCTACCACATCATCCAGATGGCCGCCGCGCCGGGCAAGGCGGACACCACCCGCCTGACCATGGAGCACGACGCCAGCAAGCAGCTGCTGGTGCTGGACCTGCCCGCCTCCATCGCGGCCAAGGAAGGCCTGGAATTGGGCGGCGTGGTGCTGACGCAGCCGCGTTCCTACGGCTTTGAATTTGCCCACGCGGACACGCAGAAGCCCTTCTTCCTGGTGCTGGAAGACGACTGGCACAGCGAACTGGCAGCGCGTCCGGTCAGCCTGTGATAGTCCGCCGCCTGGCGGCATGCGCGCTGGGTGTCATGGCCGCGCTGCCGCTGGCCGCATTGCCTTTGAACGATGCGCAGGCGGCCACTTTCTGCGACCGCGCCAACGCCCTCAGCGCAGCCGAGCAGGACACGCTGCTGCGCTTTGCCGCCGTGGTGCGCGAGGAGTTGGCGGTACCTGGCGGCAGCGCCGCGCTGGTGAGCCGCTCCGGCCTCGACCTGTCCCGATTCAACA
This sequence comes from Pseudoduganella sp. UC29_71, assembly GCF_042693265.1. Lineage (NCBI taxonomy): Bacteria > Pseudomonadati > Pseudomonadota > Betaproteobacteria > Burkholderiales > Oxalobacteraceae > Pseudoduganella > Pseudoduganella sp. UC29_71. Next base: position 5,586,134 of record NZ_CP170549.1, read on the forward strand.
TCCGCTATTCGCATGCCGCCCTCGGCTGGCGCGGCGATACCGGCGCCTGGACCACGCGCCAGCTCTACTACTCCTGCGACGAAAAACGACCGCGCATCTTCGACCAGGGCGTGGCTGGTTTCGTCATGGGTACGGACGATCCGAAGGTGGGCTATATCTCCGTGCTGCGCCTGCCCGCGGAGGCGGCCAACGCGGTGCGCCTGGCGTCGCTGGACGGGCAGATCGCACTGGGCCTGCTGGCGGGCACCTACAGCGCCAATGCCTATGCCTTCAGCCTGCGTTACCAGAACTGCAATCAATGGGTGGCCGAGCTGCTGGCCACGGCATGGGGCAAGCTGGCCAATGGCGATGACGTGCGCGCGCGGGCGCAGACCTGGCTGCGCGATTCGGGCTATGCGCCGCAGGGCGTGGACGTGGATTCGCCCTTGCTGATGCTGGCTTCCTACTTCGTGCCGCATGTGCACCTGGACGACCATCCGGAGCAGGACCGCTATGAGATGAAGCTGAAGGTCAGCCTGCCGTCCACGCTGGAGGAATTTGTGCAGCGCCTGTATCCGGCGAGCGAGCGCACGGAGATCTGCCACAACGCGCGGCAGATCGTGGTGCACAAGGGCTGGACGCCGGCCGCCGCAGGATGCCAGGCCGGACCGGGCGACCGGGTGATCGCCCTGGACTGAAACGCTAGGACAGCCGCACCACCATCAGGCCCGCGCGCAGGCCGACGCGCACGTCCGGGTTCGGAAACACGACCATCTCCTCCGGGTGCTGCACGGTGTAGACCGTGTCGCCGTCGCGCGCGATCTCCTCGCCCTGCTTGAGCGGGGTGAAGTTCCATGTGTCTTTGCCGAAGGCCATCTTGAACTGGTCGCTCAGCTTGATGATCTGGCGCGCCGTGGCGTACACGTGCGGCGCTGCCTTGGCCTGCCTGGGCTGCGCGCCGCGCAGCAGGTTGTCCAGCGCCTGCGACGCTTCGGCGAACTGCTCCAGGTTGTTCTGGCCCAGCGTGCCGATGCGGCCCAATTCGATGGTGGTGCCGGCCGCCGCGTGGTGCTCGGCGGAGTAGTAGCTGTAGGTTCCCACCGAGGCGGGATTCATGATGACGGCGCCTATCGCCGCCTGCCCCAGCCAGTCGATCAGCTTCTTGCGCGCGCCGTCCTCGATGATCTCGGGGACGATGGCAAAAGTCGGATAGACCGATGGGCGGATGGCGGTGTGCAGGTCCAGGTGCCAGCGCACCGGGCCGGCGTCCTGGAAGAAGGCGCTGGTGGCGGCCACCATCTCGTCGGCGCGCGCCGCTTCGGCGGTGCCTGCCAGCGCGCCGCGTTCGGCGCGGAACATGCGGTTCAGGTCCGCGTCGATGAAGCGCTTGCCGGCGCGGATGGCGCCGATGTTGCCGACGCAGAGCATCAGGTCCACCGCCAGCGCGGAAGCGTTGGCCGCCACGTCGCGCGACAGCGCGTCCAGCAGGTAGGCCACCACTTCGATGGGACCGGTCTCGTCGCCGTGCACGCCGACGGAGACCAGCACGGCCGGCACTGCACCGCCGGCCGCGGCCGGGCGCTTCACGGTGAGGATGCCGTCGGCCGGCTGCGTGACCGCAAAACCGGCCGCCGTGAAGCGGGCCGCGACGGCGCTGAAGTCCGCCTCGGCCAGCGCGCGCACGGCGTCCGGCAGCGCCGGCGGCAGCGCGCCGGAACGCATTGCCGCCGCGTCACCGCCGGCGGCTTGCGCCGCCTTGTCGTCTGCCACGGCCATGCGCTTACGCCGCCAGCGGAACAGCGTTGGCCGCTTCGGACAGCGCCCACACGTCCAGCATTGCCTGCTCCAGGTCCGCCGAGGTGGCGTAGCCGGACAGGCCCAGCGTGTTGGTCACCACTTCCACCGCTTCGGTGGCGTCGTGGCCGTTGGTGGCGCGAGCCAGCACTTGCGACAGCAGGCGCTGTTGCGTGCGGCGCAGCGCATGCTGGGCGTAGCTGCGCAGCTGCTCTTGCGAGCGGCTGGTGGCTGGCAGCTTCAGGCCGCGTTCCAGCGTGTCGATGCCGGCCTGGCTGCGCAGGGCCATGCCCACTTGCAGGAAGCCCGGCAGGTCCATGCCGCCCGGACGCTTGACCGACAGCGCAGCGAACACGAATGCCGCCACGCCTTCAATCGCGTCCACCGCTTTCCACGCCTGCACGAACTGCGGACGCAGGCCCGGCGTGGTGTCGGCTTCGGACTGGCTATCGGCCGGCACCAGTTTCTTCAGCATGTCCGGCTGGGCGAACAAACGGGTCAGCTCGGCGATGCCGCCGGCTGCGCGCAGCTGGTCGCCCGGCACTGCCAGCACGCCCTGGATGACGGCGCGCTGCAGGCTGCGGGTGCGGCCGTCGACCTTGATCGACACGGCGCGCGGCACTTTCAATGCATCCGCGTCCAGCGCCTCGAACACCGGCGCCAGGTTCAGCGCGGACCATGCCTGGCCCCACGCCAGGATCACGTCGGTTTCGTCGACGCTGTGCTCGGCCGCCAGCTCACGCAGCATCAGCGGCCCGCAGCGGTTCACCGACTCGTTGGCCAGCACGGTGGCCAGGATGGCGTTGGCCAGCGGGTGTGCCAGCGCCGGGCGGGTGGCCACCAGCAGGTCCGGGAAGTAAGGCTTGAGCACGGACTCGGCCCAGCTCTCTTCCGTCAGCGGCAGCGCGGACAGCATGCGCTTGTAGCGGTTCTTCACGTTGGCGATCACCACCGCCAGCTCCGGCGTGGTCAGGCCGCGGCCATCGAGCTTGCGGCGCGCCAGTTCAGCCACGGTGGGCAGCTGCTCCAGTTCGCGCGACAGCGCGCCCTCTTCTTCCAGGCTGGCGATCAGCGCGGCGTAGCCGTCCTGCACCGCAGCTTCGGACTGGGCTTGCTGCTCGCGCACCAGCAGGTGGGTTTGAAGCGTGTTGTCACGCAGGACCAGGCGCTCGATGTCGTCCGTCATTTCATTCAGGATGCGGTTGCGGTCCGCTTCGGACAGCTGGCCGGCGTTCATTTCCACGTCCAGCCACATCTTCGCGTTCACCTCGTGGTCCGAGCAATCCACGCCGGCCGAGTTGTCGATCGCATCGGTGAAGATGCGGCCGCCGGCCAGCGCGAACTCGATACGGCCGGCCTGGGTGGCGCCCAGGTTGCCGCCTTCGGCCACGATCTTGCAGCGCAGCTCATTTCCGTTGACGCGGATGTTGTCGTTGGCGCGGTCCTTCACTTGCGCATGCGTTTCTGCCGACGACTTGATGTAGGTGCCGATGCCGCCGTTGTAGAACAGGTCCACCGGCGCCAGCAGGATGCGGTGCATCAGTTCTTCCGGCGACAGCGCGGTCTCTTCGATGTCCAGCGCGGCGCGGATCTGCGGCGACAGTTCGATCGAACGGGCGCTGCGCGGGAACACGCCGCCGCCCTGCGAGATCAGGTCCTTGTTGTAGTCTTCCCACGAGGAGCGCGGCAGCGCGAACATGCGCTGGCGTTCGGCGAAGGAAACGGCGGTGTCCGGATTCGGGTCCAGGAAGATGTGGCGGTGGTCGAACGCCGCCAGCAGCTTGATCTGGTTCGACAGCAGCACGCCGTTGCCGAACACGTCGCCCGACATGTCGCCCACGCCCACCACGGTGAACGGGGTGGTTTCCATGTTGTGGTCCATCTCGTAGAAGTGGCGCTTCACGGCTTCGAAGGCGCCCTTGGCGGTGATGCCCATCTTCTTGTGGTCGTAGCCGTTCGAGCCGCCGGAGGCGAAGGCGTCGCCCAGCCAGAAACCGCGCTGCACGGCGATGCCGTTGGCGATGTCGGAGAAGGTTGCGGTGCCTTTGTCGGCAGCCACCACGAGGTAAGGGTCGTTGCCGTCGTAGCAGACGGTGTCGGCCGGCGAGACGATGTTGCCCAGCACGCGGTTGTCGGTCACTTCCAGCAGGCTGGAAATGAACAGGCGGTAGACTGCTTCGCCTTCAGCGGCGATGGTTTCGCGCACGGCGTCCTTCGGCATCATCTTGCACACGAAGCCGCCCTTGGCGCCGGCCGGCACGATGACGGCGTTCTTCACCATCTGCGCCTTCACCAGGCCCAGCACCTCGGTGCGGTAGTCTTCCATGCGGTCCGACCAGCGCAGGCCGCCGCGCGCGACAGGACCGCCGCGCAGGTGCACGCCTTCGAAGCGGCGCGAGAACACGAAGATCTCGCGGAACGGACGCGGCTCCGGCACCAGCGCCAGGTTGCTGGTGTCGAACTTGAAAATGATCTTGTCGCCCTGCTGATTGTTCTGGTAGTAGTTGGTGCGCAGCGTGGCGGCCATCAGGTCCACCATGGCGGCCAGGATTTCCTCGGTGTCCGCGTGGTTCACGGACGGCAGGCGCGACTTGATGGCGGCCAGCTTGTCCAGCGCGGCGGCGCGCTCGGATTCAGGCAGCGCGGGGTTGAAGCGCTGCTCGAACGCGTCCACCAGTTCCTTCACCAGCACCGGCTGCTTGCGCAGCATTTCGGCGATGTAGCGCACCGAGAAGCGGGTGCCGGCCTGGCGCCAGTAACTCGCGTAGGCGCGCACCAGCTGCACCTGGCGGGTGCTCAAGCCGCCTTCGATGACCAGGCCGTTCAGGCGGCCGTCTTCGGCTTCATTGTTGAACAGCGACGTGACCAGGTCCTGCACCACTTCGGCCACACCGGGCTGGGCCAGCTTGGCGGCGCTGTCCGCGTCCACCAGCAGGCTGGTGACGAAGTGGCGTTTGCCGTCGCCGGTATGGATGGTGTAGGTCTGTTCGCGGTCGATCGCCACGCCGGCATTGTGCAGCGCCGGCAGGATGTTCGACAGCGACGGCACGCGCTCCACCGAGTACAGGCGGATGGTGGTGGCCTGGCTGTCGGCCGAGGCCAGTTCCACGCGCGCGGCCACGCGGCCGCCGTCGCCCTGGCGCAGCATGGCGCCCAGGTCATGGAAGGCGACCGCGGGCGGGGTGGCGTTCACGTAGTCCACCGGCAGCGTCGCGCACAGTTTGCGCAGGCTGCTGCGGGTGTCCTCTTCGGATACGGCATCGGCCAGGGTGGAGAAGCTGTTGTGCCAGCCGTCCAGGATGGACAGCAGCGGACGCTGGATATCGGACTCCAGGTCCAGTGGATAGCGGGCGGCGTGCGCGATCAGGTAGACGCGCGCCAGCGGGCCGTCGGCCACCAGGGTTTGCGAGCTGACGTGGGAGGCGCCCGAGCTTTGCTGCAGGGCCTTGGCCAGCGCGTGCGCCACCGAGGCGCTGTAGCGCTCGCGCGGCAGGTAGACCAGCACGTTCAGGTGACGCGCATACACGTCGCGGCGGGCGAACACCTTGGTGCGCGGCTGCTTGTACAGCGACACAACGGCGCCGCATACGTCGGCCAGCCATTGCGGTTCGGCTTCCATGGCTTCGGTGCGCGGCAGAGATTCCAGGATCTCGACGAACTTCTCGGCGCGGAAGCCTTCCTTGCGCACGCCGGCGATCTGCAGCACTTGCGCGATGCGGCCGCGCGCGAACGGCATGCGGGCCAGCGGGGTAATGGTGGCGGCGCGGGTGAACAGGCCGACGAAGCAGTGCTCGCCCAGGATGGCGCCGTTGGCGTCGGTGTTGCGCACGCCGATGAAGTCCAGCTGCTGGTCTCGGTGCAGCGTGCCTTCCACGTCGGCTTTCACGATGGACAGGGTATGCGGGCGCTTGGACAGGGTGTCGAAGTCGCCGGGGATGTTGGCCAGGCAGGTGCCGTACACCGGATGCGAGGTGTCCTGCAGCACGCCGATGCGGCTCGGGATGTCGCGTTCCAGTTCGCGCACGCCCGGCTTGACCTGGTAGTAGGCGTAGCCGAACGGCTCGAAGCCTTCGGTGCGCGCCCAGTCCAGGAAGGCGGCCACTTCCTGGCCTTCCTCACCACCGTTGGCGGCAGCGGCCGCGCCCACGCTGGTGAAGCGCTCCTTCATGGCGTCCAGGTCGCGGCGCACCACGGCGGCGTCGCGCGCCACCAGTTCCACGCGCGCCACCAGGGCCGCCAGGTCGCCTTCGGCCAGGTCGTCGGCCAGCAGCACCAGCACATAGGATTCGAATTTGCCGCCCGCCGTTTCAGCACCTGCGCCCACTGCGGTCGCCACGCCGTCGGCGGAGCGCGCCACCGGCAGCACGGCGTTCAGCACGCCGTTGGCGATCAGGCGCTGCTTGCGCAGGGCCATGACGATGGAGTCCACCAGGTAAGGCATGTCGTCGTTCAGGATCAGCAACGCGGTGGCCTTGCCGCCACGGCCGTCGGCGTAGCGCAGCTTGGCGATCTGCACGCCAGCGCCGGTGCGCTTGGCCGCCTGCGCAAAACCTTCCCACAGCACCGGGACCAGGCTTTCCGGCGCAACGCCGGCCAGGTCTTCCTCGTCTATGGCCGCGAGCCAGGCGCCGATCAGGGCGGAGACTTGGCCGCTGTCGGCCGATTTGTTCGCGTTGATCAGGTCCAGCGTCTGTTTGCGCAGGTCTTGTGGCATTTGTGTCATCGTTGCTTCTCCAATACGTTGTGTGTATTCCGTCCACACCGTGAGGCTTTTGGCTGGACGGCGGCGACGCTTTATTCGGTGGCGGGGGTTGGCCCCGCCACCAGATGGGGATGAATCCGGTTTTTACAAATTACAAATCATACAGGCCCGGCAAGCCGAGGATGCGGGTCAGCTCTTCCAGTGCGGCGTGGGTTTCCAGCGCCAGCGCGGGGTCGGCCAGGTCCTTCGGCTCCAGGTGATCGCGGTAGTGCTTCTCCACCCAGGCCACCAGCGTATGGTACAGCGCTTCGGTCATGATCACGCCCTGGTGCATGGCCGACGATTCCTCGTCCGTCAGCGCCACGCGCAGGCGCAGGCACGCCGGGCCACCGCCGTTGCGCATCGACTGGCGCAGGTCGAAATGGATCAGTTCATCGACCGGGCCGCCGCTGGCGACCAGGCCTTCCAGGTAGCGCGCCACGGCGGCGTTTTCCTGGCACTCGTGCGGGATCACCAGCGCCATCTTGCCGTCGTGCTTGGACAGCAGCTGGGAATTGAACAGGTAGCTGTGCACCGCGTCCGCCACCGCCACGGCGCCGGTGTCCACGCGCACCGCCTGCAGCTCGGCGCCCACGCCGGCCATGGCCGCGCGCAGCGACGCCAAGGTGGCCGCTTCGTCGGCGAAGGCCTGCTCGTGGTAGAACAGCACGTTGCCGTTGCCGACTGCGATCACGTCGTTGTGGAACACGCCCTGGTCGATCACATCCGGATTCTGCTGGATATAGACGGTGCGCTCGGCGGCCAGGCCGTGCAGGCGGGCCACGGCTTGCGAAGCTTCCAGCGTCTGGCGCGCCGGGAAGCGTTTCGGCGCGGGCGCGGACGCGTCGAACTCCACGCGGCCATAGACGAACATCTCCACCGCGTCGGCGCCGTGCGCCGCGCACAGGCGCGTGTGGTTGGCGGCGCCTTCATCGCCGAAGGCCGGCGTGCCGGGCAGCGCGTCGTGCACGGCGAAGTAGCGCGGATTGCTGAAGATGGCGCGCAGGCTGCGCGCCGACTGCGCGTGCTCGAAAGCGCGGTGCAGCTTGTTGTTCAGGTTGGCCGGCGTGAAGTGCACGCGGCCGTCGGCCGTGTCGGCCGACGGGCTGACGGTGGCGGCGTTGGCGGTCCACATCGGCGAGGCGGAATATGCGCACGCCAGGATCACCGGCGATTCCTTGTAGGCCCTGGCCAGCACGTCGGCGTCGCTGCCGGTGAAGCCCAGGCTGCGCAGCAAACGGAAATTGGGACGGTCCTGCGGCGGCAGCAGCGCCTGCGCGAAGCCGCGCTGCGCCAGCGCGCGCATCTTCGCCAGGCCCTGCAGGGCAGCCTGCTTAGGGTTCGACGCGCTCTTGACGTTGTTGAACGAAGCCACGTTGCCGAACGAGAGGCCGGCGTAGTTGTGGGACGGGCCTACCAGGCCATCGAAGTTGAATTCGCGTGCTTGCCGCATGGGGTCCTCGGATTTCCTTAGAAGTTCATGCCGGGCGAGAGTTTCGCCGGCATTTCAAGTGCGCTGTTCTCGATCGAGGCGACCGGATAGGCGCAGTAGTCGGCCGCGTAATAGGCGCTCGGACGGTGGTTGCCGGACTTGCCCACGCCGCCGAACGGCGCGCTGCTGGCCGCGCCCGTGGTGGGGCGGTTCCAGTTGACGATGCCGGCGCGCGCCAGCACCTGGAACTTGTTCCACAGCGCTGCGTCGTTCGAGATCAGCGCGGCGGCCAGGCCGTATTCGGTGGCGTTGGCCACCTTGATGGCGCTGTCGAAATCGTCCACGCGGATGATCTGCAGCAGCGGCCCGAACCATTCCTCGTCCGGGATGCCAACGGCGTTGGTGGTGTCCACGATACCGGCCGAAACGAAGCCCGTGCCTTCCTGCAGCTGCTTCATTTCCAGCAGCAGCTTGCCGCCCCTGCCCACCATGTCGTGCTGGGCCTGCACCAGGCGCGCGGCGATCGGCGCCGACACCACCGGCCCCATGAAGGGCTGCGGCTCGGCGTTCGATGCGCCCACCACCAGTTTCGAGGCCACGTCCACCAGGCGCGCGACGAAGGCGTCGCCGGCGGCGCCGGTCTGCACCACCAGGCGGCGCGCGCAGGTGCAGCGCTGGCCAGCCGAGATGAAGGCGGACGACACGGCCATGAAGACAGCGGCGTCCACGTCCTGCACGTCCCACACCACGAGCGGGTTGTTGCCGCCCATTTCCAGCGCCAGCAGCTTGCCGGTCTGGCCGGCGAACTGGCGGTGCAGCGCCGCGCCGGTCTGGCTGCTGCCGGTGAAGAGCACGCCGTCGATGTCCTTGTTCTGGCCCAGCGCGATGCCCGTGTCGCGACCGCCGTTGACCAGGTTGACCACGCCGGCCGGCACGCCTGCCTTTTCCCACAGCTGCACGGTTTTCACGGCGGTGCGCGGCGCGTATTCGCTGGGCTTGAACACCACGGTATTGCCGGCGATGAGGGCGGGCACGATGTGGCCGTTAGGCAGGTGGCCGGGGAAGTTGTAGGGGCCGAACACGCCGAACACGCCGTGCGGCCGGTGGCGCAGCACGGCTTCCCCGTCGGCCACCTTGCTGCGGGTCTCGCCGGTGCGCGCGCCGTAGGCCTGGATCGAAATGTCCACCTTGTTGGCCATGGTGGTCACTTCGGTGCGCGCTTCCCACAGCGGCTTGCCCACTTCCTCGGCGATCAGCAGCGCCAGCTCTTCGGCGTTTTCCTTCAGCAGGTCGCGGAAGCGGGTGACGATGGCGACGCGCTGCTCCAGCGGCGTGAGCGCCCAGTCTTCAAAGGCGGCGCGCGCTGCGCCCGCTGCGGCGGCCACGTCCTCGGCGGTCGCTTCGCGGCTGGCCCAGGTCTGCTTGCCGTTCGACGGGTCGATGGTCACCAGTTCGGCGCCGTGGCCGGCGGACCACTGGCCGTTGATGAAGTTGCTCAGGGCGTTGCTCGATGCGTTGTTCGATGCGTCAGACATTGGTGTTCTTCCTCACGTTGAGAGTCAGGGTACGCACGACGTCGCCCGCATGCACGCGCAGCAGTTTCTGGTCGTCGGCGGACAGGTCAATCTTGCCATTCACCGAGGCGGCGTCGGACAGGATCATGCGGAAATCCTTCAGGTTGGTGTTCGATACCAGCACCGGCTCCATCTGCGGCGCGCAGGCGTGCGTCATGTCGGTATCGACGTCGACCACGGCCAGCGCGCTGTCGCGCACCGCGCGCAGCTCGGACACGCGGCCCTGCAGCACCGGGCCGGCGTCGAAGATGTCGATATAGCCTTCGAAGTGCATGCCCTCCTGCTCCAGCAGGCGGCGCGCCGGCACGGTGGAGGTGTGCACCTTGCCCACCACGTCCTGCGCATCCTGCGGCAGGTAGGCCACGTACAGCGGCTGGCGCGGCATCAGCTCGGCGATGAAGGACTTCTTGCCCTGCGCGGTGAGCGCGTCCACGTGGTCGAACTCCATCTTGAAGAAGTGGCGGCCCAGGCCTTCGTAGAACGGCGAGCGGCCGCTGGACTCCTGGTAGCCGCGCATCTCCGCGATCAGCTTTTCCGTGAACAGGTGCGGGAACTGGGCGATGAACAGGAAGCGGCACTTGGACAGGAACTTGCCGTTGTTGCCATGGCGGTAGGCCGGATTGAGGAACAGCGAGCACAGTTCGGTGCTGCCGGTCAGGTCGTTGGACAGGTACAGCGTTTCCATGCGCGTGAACACCTTCAGCTCGCGGCTGGAGTGCACCAGGGTGCCGATGCGGTAGTTGTAGAACGGCTCGTCCATGCCCACGGCGCCCTTGATGGCGCACACGCCGGCCAGGCGGCCGCTGTCCGTGTCTTCCATCACGAACATGTAGTCGCGCTTTTCAGGCGGGATGGTTTCGGCGAAGGAGGCGACGGCGATCTCCACGCGGTCGCCCAGCATCTTCATGTCCGGCTTGAGCGTGGTCATGCCGGAGCCGACCTGGCTGGCCATATCGAACAGGGAGTCCAGGTCGGTGGCTTGTATGGCGCGTACTACTAGCATAAGAGTCTCTTTTTAGATGCGTACACAAATCACGTTGCCGCCTTCGGCAACCTGCAGCGTTTCCTGCACTTCCACCGGCAGGGCAATGGTGGCGCTGCCTTCGATGGCCGGCACCGACACCACCACGGCGCGGAACTCCTGGCCGGCGTTGGCGGCCACCGCGTACGGCACCACCGGCTCGCCGGCGCGCGACGGGCGCGGCGTGGCCACGGTGCGCTGCAGCGACGAGGTGCAGGTGCGCAGCGCGTGCTTGTGCGCCTGCAGGATGGGACCGCCGTCGAAGATGTCGATGTAGTCGTCGGCCTCGAAGCCTTCGGCGGTCAGCAGGTTGAAGGCCAGTTCGCCGGACGGGTGGATCTGGCCCATGACGGCTTGCGCGTCGCCCGGCAGCAGCGGCACGTAGACCGGGTAGTGCGGCATCAGCTCGACGATGAGGGTGCGGTTGCGCGCGCCGCCTATGGTGCGCTCGGCGTCGAGGAAGTCCATCTGGAAGAATTTGCGGCCGACCGCGTTCCAGAACGGCGACTCGCCGTTGGCGCTGGTGACGCCGGCCAGCGGCACGAAGAAGCGGTCCGCGAAACGCTGCGGCGCCATGGCGGCGAACAGCAGGCGCGCGCGCGACAGCAGCGCCGCTTCGGGGCGGCTCTGCACCGCTTCGTTGACGTAGAAACTGGACAGCTGCGAATAGGCGGTCAGCTCGGAGCACAGCGTCAAGGCGTGCACGCTGTGGCTGATGTTCAGGTCGCGCGACACCTGCTGGATCACGTCGTTGCGGAACGAGAAGTAGGTGCCGTTGGAGCCGGCCGAGGCGAAGATGGCAGCGGTGCCCACGATGCCGTGGTCCGCCAGGGATTCCAGCACGAACAGGTACGATTCCTCGCTGGGGATATCGACGTGGGCGCTGAAGGATGCGATCGAAGCCTCGACCGCCTGCGCGATTTTGTCGCGCGTCTTGGGCAAGGTATGGACACCCGGCATGCTTACCGCAGCCAGCTTTTCCAGCGCTGCGATATCCGCAAGTTCTACCGGACGGACAACATACATGTGAACTCCTTTGTTTTTATACTTACGGGTGCTGCGGCGCGGCGGGTTACGGCTGCGCCTAACCCGCCCTACGTATTACCCGCACATCGAAACCTCGGCGGGCGTGGGGCGGGTCAGGCGGCACGCCGTAACCCGCCAGCATTACGCGGCCAGGCTGTCCAGCGCGGCGCGCAGCAGGCGCTCGGCTTCGGCGATCTGCGCGTCGGTCACCACCAGCGCGGGCGCGAAGCGCACCACGTCGGTCCCGGCGATCAGCACCATCAGGCCTTGCGCTTCGGCTGCCTTCTGGATGTCTTTCGACTTGCCCTTCCAGGCGTCCGCCACCACCACGCCCAGCAGCAGGCCGCTGCCGCGTACGGTCGACAGGATGGCCGGGTAATCCTTGGTCAGGCCTTCCAGCATGGCCACCATCTTGGCGGAAGCTTCCTTCACGCGCGCCAGGAAGGCCGGCTGGTTGATGGTGTCCAGCACGGTCAGCGCGACGGTGGCGGCCAGCGGGTTGCCGCCGTAGGTGGTGCCGTGCGAACCGACGCCCAGCGAAGCCGCCAGTTCGTTGGTGGTCAGCATGGCGGCCACAGGGTAGCCGTTGCCCAGCGCCTTGGCCGAGGTCAGGATGTCCGGGGTGATGCCGTAGCCCTGGTAGGCGAACAGGTGGCCGGTGCGGCCCATGCCCGACTGCACTTCGTCGAAGATCAGCACGGCGCCGGTCTTGTCGCACAGGTTGCGCAGCTCTTGCAGGAAGGCCTTGTCGCCCGGCAGCACGCCGCCTTCGCCCTGGATCGGTTCCACGATCACGGCGCACACGTCGTCGCCGATGGCGGCGCGCGCGGATTCAATGTTGTTGTATTCGATGTGATCGATCGCTGGCGGCAGCGGCTCGAAGCCTTCGGTGTACTTCGACTGGCCGCCGACGGACACGGTGAACAGCGTGCGGCCGTGGAAGGAGCTGAAGCAGGACACGATGCGCGACTTGTGCTCGCCGAACTTGGCGTGGGCGTGCTTGCGGGCCAGCTTCAGGGCCGCTTCGTTGGCTTCGGCGCCCGAGTTGCAGAAGAAGGCGCGGTCGGCGAAGGTGGCTTCGGTCAGGGCCAGGCCCAGGCGCAGCACCGGCTCGTTGGTGTAGCCGTTACCCAGGTGCCACAGGGTGTTGGCCTGCCTGGTCAGCGCCTCGACGATGACAGGGTTGCAATGACCCAGCGCGGTGACGGCGATGCCGGAGGTGAAGTCCAGGTAATGCTTGCCGTTCTGGTCCCACAGGTCCAGGCCCGATGCGCGCACCGGCACCATCGCGGCGGGCGCGTAGGTTGGAACCAGCACTTCGTCAAAAGTCTGCCGGGTGACAGGGCGAGTGGTTACAGTCGAATCAAGCTTTGCGTTCATGGCATTCCCTATCAATGTATAGAGGTACGGCCGCAACCAGGCGGCTACGGGTGGTACGACATTATAAAAAGCGGGATGCTAAAACTCTTTTGCGGATGCGACAAGGATTTTCATAATTCAGAAGGGGCGTCGACCACCCCGAACACGGTGGCGCCGCCCCGCGCGCACGCCAGCCCGGGGATGCCCAGTAGCAACAGACAGTGACGCATTGTGCACTCCACGAGACGAATCTGCGGCCAGCCTTGTTTCCTGTACGAATACTCGGCTATGCTGTCCAAACGGCGTTGCCCAAGATTACTCCAATGCGAAATCCTCGAATATCGTTTGCTGCCTGGCTATGCGGCCTGTGGCTGCTGGCAGTTGCCGCCGCACCACAGGCCCGGGCGCAAACGGTCGCGCTCACAGCCGCGGAGCAAGCCTGGCTGAAGGCGCATCCGCAACTGACGCTGGCCTTGGACCAGTTCAATCCCCCGCTCAACTTCCGCCGCGCCGACGGCAACGAGAACTCCTACGCCGGCGCGTCCATCGACTACGCCCAGCTGGTAGCGCGCTACACCGGGCTTACATTCCAGTTCGCCGGCTCTACCTGGGACGAAGCGCTGCGCAAGGGCATGGCGCACGAGGTGGACGGCGTGCTGTGCGCCCGCGAGCGGCCCGAGCGCCAGTCGCGGCTGAACTTCTCCACGCCCTACCTGGAATTGCCGATTGCGCTGGCGACCCGGCCCGATCACGCCAGCGCGCGCAGCCTGGCGTCCTTTGCCGGGCAGCGCATTGCCGTGGTGAAGAACACGGTGCGGGTGCCGGTGCTGCGCGAGCGCTGCCCGGCCTGCGTGCTGGTGGAAGTGGACAGCATCCAGGACGGCATGGCGAGCGTGCAGCAGCGCCAGGCCGACGGCTATTTCGACGACCTGCCCGTGATCCAGCGCGCCATGGGCGTCGACCGCCAGCTCAAGATCGCCCTGCTGTACTACTACTCGGAAGCGGCCACGGTGCGCTTCGCGCTGCGCAACGACGCACCGGAACTGCTGTCCATCGTCAACAAGGGCCTGGCCGCCATCACGCCGGCCGAACACGAACTGATACGCTCGCGCTGGCTGGCCGGCGCCGAAGGCGTGCAAGTGCAGCGCGACCTGCCGCTCACGCCGGCTCAGCGCGACTGGCTGGCCGCGCATCCCGTGGTGCGGGTGGCCATGGACGGCGGCCGCGCGCCCATCGAGTGGCGCGGCGAAGACGGCGAGCAGCGCGGTATCTCGCTCGACTTCCTGCGCCGCATGGAGGAAATGCTGGGCGTGCGCTTCGAACTGGTGCCCAGCAAGAGCGTGGCCGAGCAGCTCGACAAGCTGCAGCGCCGGGATGTGGATATCGTGTCCGCCATCACGCAGTCGCCCGAACGGCGCGCCTACATGAATCTGACGCAGCCTTTCATCGCCACGCCGATTGTCATCTTCAACCGGGTAGGCTCGCCGCCGCCGGGTGGGCTGAGCGGGCTGGCCGGCAAGCAGGTGGGCGTATCGGCGCGCACCGGCGTGGAAAGCCTGCTGCACCGCGACTGGGCCGGCATCACCACCGTGCCGACGGATAACTTCAAGCAAGCGGCCGAACTGCTGCGCAGCGGCCGCATCGACGCCTTTGTCGGCCCGCTGCTGACCGGCACCCACCAGCTGGTGGAGCAAGGCGCCAGCGACATCCGCGTGGCCGGCGAGACGGACTACCAGTACCACATCGGCTACGGCGTGCGGGCCGACTGGCCGGAGCTGCTGCCCATCCTGGACACGGCGCTGGCGGCCCTTCCGCGCAGCGAGCGCGAGGCCATCCGGCAGAAGTGGGCCACGGTTCAGTTCACCCACGAGCTCGACTACCGGCCGCTGGGCGCGCTGCTGGTGGCGGTGGCGTTCATCGTGCAGCTGCGGGTGATGGTCAAGCGCCGCACCGCCGAGCTGCAGCGCGAAGTGGCCATGCGGCGCGCGCGCGAGGACGAGATCCAGCTGCTGAACGCGGCGCTGGAATTGCGCGTGGAACAGCGCACCATGCAGCTGAGCCGTGCCAACGACGAGCTGCGCCTGGCGGCCGACCAGCTGGTGCAGACTGAAAAAGTGGCGTCCCTGGGACGGCTGGTGGCGGGCATCGCGCACGAGCTCAACACGCCGCTGGGCAGCACGCTGACGGCCGCCACCTCGCTGCGCGACCTGGTGCGCGAGTTCGGGGCCGCGCTCACCAACGGCGGGCTGCGCCGTTCGCAAGCCGACCAGTTCGTGCAACAGTGCCAGCAGGCATGCGGCATCATCGAGCGCAACGCCTACCGCGCCTCCGCGCTGATCGACAACTTCAAGGAAATCGCGGTGGACCAGGCCAGCGCGCGGCGGCGCCGCTTCGGCCTGGCGCACGTGGTGAGCGAAGTGGTGGCCACCCACCACAATGCCTGGAAGGCCACGCCGCACCGCGTGCTGCTCGAGATCCCCGCCGACATCGAACTGGACAGCTTCCCCGGCCCGCTGGCGCAAGTGCTGTCCAACCTGCTGGAAAACTCGCTGGTGCATGCCTTCGCCGGCCACCCGGGCGGCACGGTGCGCATCACGGCCGTGCCGGCGGGCGAGCGCGTGCAGCTCAGCTACGCCGACGACGGCGCCGGTATTCCCACCGCGCACCGCAACAAGGTGTACGACCCGTTCTTCACCACGCGCATGGGCCAGGGTGGCTCGGGGCTGGGGCTGTACATCGTGCAGACGCTGGTGTCCGGCGTACTGGGTGGCGCCATCGCGCTGCACAGCGAAGACGGCAAGGGCACGCGCTTCGAGCTTACCCTGCCGCTGGTGGCGCCGGAGCCGACCGACAGCACCGCCAGCGCCGCGCACGGCATCGTGCCGGTGCCGGCGCCGGCGGGTTACGGCTCCGCCTAACCCGCCCTACGTACGGGCGGCAGTGGGTAGGGCGGCCTAGCCGCGGCGCGGCGTAACCCGCCGGCTCAGCCGTTGAGCTTGCGCTGGCGTTCCTCGCGCGGCGTGTTGCCGAACAGGGTCCCGAAGGCGGTAGAGAAGTGCGAGCCGGACGAAAACCCGCACATCAGCCCCACCTGCACGATGGAGGAGTTGGTCTCCAGCAGCAGCTGGCGCGCACGCTGCAGGCGCAGCTCCAGGTAATAGCGCGACGGCAGGCTGCCCAGGTATTGCTTGAACAGCCGCTCCAGCTGGCGGCGCGACAGCCCCACCAGGTTGGCGATGTCATCGGTGGACAGCGGCTCCTCGATATTGGCCTCCATCAAGGTCACCGCTTCCGACAGCTTGGGCTGCAGGGCGCCGAAACGCGCCTGCAGGGCCACGCGCTGGCGCTCCTCGTGGCCGCGCACGCGGTCGATGCACAGCGCTTCCTTCACCTCGGCCTGGACGTTCGCGCCGTACAGCGCCTCCACCAGGGTCAGCGCGAAGTCGGCGCTGGCGGCGCCGCCGCAGCAGCTCAGGTGCGGGCCGTCGATCTCGAACAGGTGCGGCGTGAGGATGGCGCGCTCGGAAATGGATTCGGTGTCCGCATACAGCGCCCAGGGCAGCGCAATGCGCACGCCGCCCATCAGCCCCGCCTCGGCCAGCCACAGCACGCCGGCGCCCACCCCGCCCCAGTACGGCGCTGCGCGCAGGCGCTCCACCACGGCACGCAGTTGCGCGGGCGGGGGCGCTTCCTGCTGCTCGTCGGCCACCAGCAGCGCCAGCTGCCAGCTGCCGGCGGGCGCGGCGGCCAGTTCCTGCGGCGTACGGATGTCGAGCTGGAATTGGGGACCCACGCTGCGCGCGGCCAGGCGCAGCGGCTGGACCAGGCCGGCCCAGGTGAGCGTATCCGCCTCGCCCGCGTTGACCAGCAGCACGCGCAGCGGCTGCTCCTGGGACAGGCGGGACAAATCGGAAAACGGCATCGGCGGATCTAAGCTAGGTGGTTCGGAAATCTCGGGTCTTACTTGGCTCTTACCCGGGTCTTACTCGGGCGCCAGCGCGGTCGGCGGACGCGCAACGCTCCACTGGCTCACTATCATACCGGAGATCAACAATATCGCGCCGAGCAGCCCCGTCCATGCCAGGGTCTCGCCCAGCCAGAAATAGCCGAAGATGGCCGCGCAGCCCGGTTCGAAGGCGTAAATGACGGCCGCCTCGTTGGCCGTGCTGTGGCTCTGGCCCCAGGTCTGCAACGAAATGATGAGGGCGGTGGCCACCACGCCCAGGTAGATCAGATTCCAGCGGTACAGCTTCAGGCCCTGCCAGACGTATTCCCAGTAATCGCCCATGTCCTGCGGGCCGGCCACCGGTCCGCGCGGCACTTCGCGCAAGGCGATCCACAGCGCCGCGCACACGGCCACGGTGAGGATTTGCGCGGCCGTCAGCGTCATGAGGCGCTCGGCCTTGCGGCTGAACACTTCCATGGTCTTGATATAGCAGCCGAAGCACAGCGCGGCCAGCAGCGCCAGGGTATCGCCCCTGCCCCAGACGAAGGCGCCGTCCCAGCACAGCGCGAACAAGCCCAGCAGCGCCAGCGCCAGCGCCACGACAATGCGGCGCTCCGGCAGCTTGCCCAGGAACACGCCCAGCAGCGGCGGCACCAGCACGTTCAGGCCGCACACGAAGGCGTTGCGGTTGGAGCTGGTCAGCGCCAGCCCTTCCACCTGGAACAGATAGCAGAAGAACAGCAGTATGCCGCTCAGCAAGCCGTAGCGGCAGTCCGCCCACTTGGCGCGGAACAGGAAGGGCGACAGGATCAGGCTGGCCATGGCAAAGCGGGTCACGACGATCCAGTTGGTGGACAGGTAATCGGTCATGTCCTTCATGGCCGGGAAGGTGGTGCCCCAGACCAGGGTGACGAGGAGCAAGGCGGCAATGCCGCGAAGGTGGTTAGGCAGGGACGGCATGTCTCTTTAGTAATATTGGCTAGCCGCGTAGTGTACCGCGATTGCCGACGCGCAGCGGCGCGGGCGCTATAATCATGGTCTATGGGTGAACGATATTTGAAAAGCATCCGGTTGCTGGCCGAATGCATGCAAGGCTTTGAACGCCTGTCGGGCGAGCACGTGCGCGAGTGCGGGCTGACCCATGCGCAATTCGACATCATCGCCACACTGGGCAACACCGACGGCATGTCCTACAAAGAGCTGGGCGACAAGACGCTGATCACCAAGGGCACGATGACGGGCGTGATTGAGCGCCTGGAGCAGAAAGGCCTGGTTGAGCGCCAGCGCAGCCTGGACGACAAGCGTTCCTGGTTCATCCGGCTCACGCCGCAAGGCGAGCAGGTGTTCCGCGAGGTGTTTCCCAAAGTCATAGCCCGTGGCGGCGACATTTTCGCCAACTTCAGCGACGACGATTTCGCCGCCCTTGAAAAAACCCTGTCCGGCCTCAAACAAGTGATATCGGCAGGCGGCGCCTGAGGGCCGGCAGCAGACTGCACCCGCCCCAGCGCGCCCATTCCCCCCAACAACCAAGGAACGACATTGAAAACCTCCCTGCTCGAAGGCAAAAAGCCTGCGAAATTCGACAAGCACATCATCGGCAACCTGTTGCTCAACGTCGACACCCCCGACGAAGTGCGCAAGGAAAAGCTGCTGATCGGCGTGCGTAATGAAGACGGTGAAATCTACCGCCTGATCGGCGCCACCAAGCACAACAGCTTCATGAACGCCATCGAGGAGCTGTTCGACCTCGGCCTGGTGGACGAACTGCAAGATACCGAAGGCACGCGCGAAGGCTGCGACGCCATCTTCAGCGAAGCCGACTAAAATAATGGGGTCAGGGTTAATTTTGCAGGAAACATTTCCCAAATAATTAACCCTGACCCCATTTTTCGGGGGGCGAAATGTGCTGCAATTAAATTCTATGCGGCAATAATTTGCGTATAATTTCCTGATGGACAGACTGGACGCCTTCAAGCATATCGCTGCTCAAGCGAGCCGGGGGGATCTTGCGTTCCCGACCAATGTGAACGCTTCGATCCGCCTGCAGGAGGCGCTCAGCGATCCGGACTGCCACGTGGAGGCAGCTGCCAAACTGATCCAGGCCGACCCGCTGCTGGCGGCCCGCACCGTGGCCATCGCCAACTCGGTGGCGTACAACCGTTCCGGTACCGAAATCTCCAGCGTGCGCTCGGCCGTCCAGCGGCTTGGCGTGCGGACCTTGCAGTCGCTGGTGGCTGCGCTCATCGTGCGCCAGCTCGGCAGCAAGATCACGGATCCTACCCTGCAGGCCATGTCCGCCCAGCTGTGGGAGCACACCGCCCATGTGGCGGCGCTGGCGCAGGTCATCGCGCGCCGCGTGACTCATGTCGATCCCGATACAGCGCTGTTTACCGGCATCGTGCACGAGGTGGGCGCGTTCTACATGCTGGCGCAGGCCGACGCTTACCCGGGCATCATGCAGGGCGAGCCGGAGGAGTGGGTGGAGTACGGGGAGATGGCCATCGGGCGCGGCGTGCTGCGCAAGCTGGTGGTGCCGGAGGCGGTGATGGCGTCCGTGGAGGCCATGTGGGAAGGCATGCGCGCGCTGCCGCCGGAGAACCTGGGCGACACGCTGCTGCTGGCCAATGACCTCGCGCCCGTGCCCTCGCCCATGCACCAGCGTCCCGGCGCCACCACGCAGGCCGCCGCCCGCACCGTCGACTTCGCCATCGGCGACGGCACGCTGGACGATATCCTGCGCGAGTCGGCCAATGATGTGAAATCGCTGTTCGCGGTGCTGATGCTGTAGTGATGCTGCGGGCCGGCAGCGGGCCGGCCGTACTTCGGCTATAGTTGTAGCAACATTAACTACAACGCAAGCCGCTCCCATGTTCTCCCCGCCTACCGTAGACAGTATCAATTCCCTGCTTCCTTCCGAACCGCTGCTGATGATGGGCGCCGGCCCGGTGCCGATTCCGCACAGCGTGGCGCAGGCCAATTCCATCGTCATCAACCACCTCGGCGGCACGATGGCGAAGATCATCCACCAGATGAAGGAGATGGCGCGCTATGTGTTCCAGACCGAGTCGCGCTGGATATTGGGCGTGGCCGGCCCCGGTTCGGCGGCGATGGAGATGAGCGTGTGTAACCTGGTGTTCCCCGGCACACGCGTGCTGAGCGTGTGCAACGGCTACTTCGGCCGCCGCTTCGCCGAGATGGCCACCCGCGTGGGCGGCCAGGTGGAGTGCCTGAACGTGTCGGACGGCGAGGCGGCCCAGGTGGAGGCCGTGCGCGCATACCTGGAGCGCTTCCGCCCGGAGGTACTGACCATCGCGCAGGGCGAAACCTCGTCCACCGTGTTCAACATCCACCTGCCGCAGATCACGCGCATGGCCAGCGAGTATGGCTGCTATGTGATCGTGGACGCGGTTTGCACCCTGAGCACCATGCCGTGCGAGATGGACAACTGGAAGATCGATGCGATGGTGACCGGCGGCCAGAAGGGCTTGTCGTCGATTCCCGGCGTGTCGCTGATCGCGTTTTCGGAGCGTGCCTGGGAGCGCATCAGCGCGCGCCCGGTGCCGCCGCCGCACTGGTGCCTGGATGCCAAGCTGGCGGAGCAGTTCTGGCATAACGCGTCCTACCACTACACGGCGCCGGTGTCGGGCATCCTGGCGCTGCACGAGGCGCTGCACCTGATCTGCCAGGAGACGCTGGAAGAACGCTTCGCGCGCCACCTGCGCTGCTCGCTGGGCTTGCAGCGCGGCGTGGAGGCCATGGGATTGAAGCTGTACGGCACGCCGGAGTCGCGCCTGAATTCGGTGGTGGGCGTCGTGGTGCCGGACGGGATCAACCGCGCCGAGATCTGCGAGCAGATCTCGCTCAAGTACCGGGTGGAGATTTCCGGTTCCTTCGGCCTCAACATCGTGCGCATCGGGCAGATGGGCGAACAGTGCCGCGCCCACCACCTGTTCCGCACCGTGCACGCGCTGGGTTCGACCATGAAGGACCTGGGCGCGGACGTGGACGTGGCGGCCGGCGTGGCCGCGCTGGAACGTCAGCTGCAGGGCGCGCTGTAAGGCGGGATTCAAGGCGGGCAGCAGACGCCGCCCCATGCCGGAGGGCTGCACGCCGGCTTTGCTCAGCTGCGGCTGGCGCCGCTGCCCCAGGCGGTTTCGCCGTAGCGGAATTTGGGCCGCAGCTCACGCGCGTACTGCTGCAGTTCGAGCGTGAAGCCGCCCAGCGACAGTTCGCCGTTCATGTAGCGGCCGATCAGCGACGGCAGGTCCAGGCCGTCGCGGAAGTCGATCTCCCTGGTGTCGATGAAGCCGCCGCGCCGCAGGTCCGCTTCCAGCGCTTCGGCGCGCTGCGCGTCCTCCTCGGCGTGCCGGCGCGCGGCCAGCGCGCGTTCGTAGTCGCGCCGGCTGCCGGCCAGCTTGTCCTGCAAATTCACGATTTCCAGCACCAGCTTGTCGTCCTCGGGGCTGGGCGTGGCGCGCGCCTGTGCGATCAGCTCGGCGATCGGCAGCGACTTCAGGCTGGCGGCCTGCAGCTCCTGCGCGCGCAGGTAGCGCGGGTCGCGCCGCGCGGCGTAGTCGGCCAGGCTGGCGCGCACGCGGCGCAGACGTTCGTCCGCCTGCGCGACTGCCGCCTCCAGCGGCGCCACCGCCTCGGCGATGCGTTCGGCGATGGTGGGCGGCGGCGGCGCGAAGGACAGCTTGTCCAGCTCCGCGCGCGCTTCGGCCAGCGCCTGCGCGCTGCGTTCGGCGCGCGCAGGCAGGGCTTCCTGCATGGCCAGCAGGATGTTTTCGTTGCGGCGGTTCGCGGCGAAATTGCACAGGCCGGCGATCCACTCGTCCTTGGCCGGGTCGCCCTCGTCGCTGCGATAGGACGATGTGCCGTAGCCGACGCCGAGCAGGTAGGCATACAGTTCGTCGCTGCGGTAGCGCGCCAGCTTGGCGGCGATCTCGGCTTCCAGTTCGGCGTTCATGGCCAGCAGCGCTTCGTGCGCGGATTCGGCCCGCTGGTAGTGGTCGCGCGCCGCTTGCAGCAGCTGCGCGGCGTCCATCTGCGCACCGGGGCGCAGCGCGGCTTCGCGGATCTCGGCGCCGCGCTGGCGGATGGCCGCCACATGGTTGGCGATGTCGCTGTTTACCGTCTGCAGTTCGGCGCGCAGCGCTTGTTCCTCGTCGGCGCGGAAGGCCAGCTCGCGCTCGGCTTCGGCGGCGATGCTGTCGTTTTCCGCCAGGTGCAGGCCGGCCACCTGGCGCAGCAGGGCGCCGATCTTCTGCTCCAGCGCCAGTTCGTCGCGGCCCGCTTCGGCGGCGCGCGCGTCGCAGCTTTCCAGCTTGCCCTGATAGATGCGGGTGTTCTCGCCGATGGCGGCGGTGAATTCGGAAGCGAGCATGTTATTTCACGAGGCCCGACAGCCAGCGCCGCCATCCCGGCACGCGGCCCTGGCCGGCGCGGCGGGCGGCGATGTATTGCAGCGCTTTTTCGCGCTCGGCCGCGTCGCCGGGACCGGGTTCGAATTCCAGCCGCTGGGCGAAGTAGGCGCGCACGCCTTCGGCGATCAGCTCGTCGCCCACTGCCAGGCCGTTGGCCGTGTAGTACTCGCGGATGCGTGCGGCCACTTCCTCGCGCCGGCGCGGCAGGTCGAGGTGTTCCTCGACCACCATCTGCCGGTGGCGCAGCTCGTCGATGATGGCCATCGCCCCCAGCTGCTCGGACAGCGCTCCCGCCATCTCAGACGCCCTTGTTCAGCAGGGCGATGAAGCGCTGCTTGCTGTCCTCGGTGGCGGCTTCGATTTCCTTGGACGTGCGCGTGGATTCTTCGCGCAGCTCCTCGATCAGCTTCAGGCTGCTGCCCTGGAATTCCACGATGGCGTTGGCCAGCGCGCTCACCGAGCTGGCTTTGAGCGTGGAGCCGTAGCCGGCGCGCAGGCCCGCTTCGAGCTGCTGGCCGCCAGCCTTGGCCAGGGTTTCCAGGCCCTGGTTGATGCCGTCGGTCATGGCGTCCATGGTGCTGGTGGTTTCGGCCAGGCCGGCCATCGAGGTGAACGACGCGGCCAGGCCGGTGAACACCACTTCGTTGGTGGCGAAGAAGGTCACGGCGCGCTGGTAGATGCGTTCCTTGATGGTGTGGGTCTGCTGCAGGCGGGCGAACACCAGTTCGGCCGTGTTGTAGGAAGTCTTCAGGTCGTCGGCGATGTCCTTGACGATCTGGTAGGACTTGTCCTCGTCCTGCACGGCGCGCAGCGCTTCGTCGCGCACCAGTTCCAGGCGCGCGCGCTCGACGGCGTCGGCCACGTTCTCGGTGGCCTTGTTGGCCGTGTCCAGCGCGGCCTTGCGCTCCTCCAGCGCCCTGGTGGCCACTTCCAGCACCTGCTGCGCGTCCACCTCGGCCGTTTTCAGGGCCATGCGGAAATCGCGGTAGGCTTCCAGGATGGCGGCTTCACGCTGGATCTGCTCGTTGGCGGCCTTGGCCACTTCCAGGTAGCTGGCGCGGATGTCGTTGAAGCGGTCCGGGATGGAGCCGCGCCGCATCTTCATCCAGCCCATCTGGATGCGTTCCTGGAAGTCCAGCTTGCCGTCCGCCATCCAGCCCGCCATCTTCTCGGCGTCCTCGCGGATGGAGTTGAAGCCGGTGGTGATGTCGGCGTAGCGGGTGGAGATGTCCATGCCGGAGATCTGCTCGCGCACGGCGGCGTTGAAGGTGGACGAGTACTGCAGCGTGGTGGCGATGGCCGTGATTTTCACGGCATCATATTTGGATACTTTTTCCAGCAGCGGGACGACCGGCGCAGCCTCGCGGTTGCCCAGATTGACGCCGATGGTGCGCAGCGCATTGACTGCGCGGTCGAGGTAGCTGATTTGGTTCATTCGAGACTCGCAAGTGATGGGTTTGCTATAAAGAAAGTAGCGTGCAACGCATCTTATAACAAAAACATCCTTGCGAAAATCTTAGCCGGATTTCGTCTGTCGCAGCGCAAGGCTGGCGGCCGGAACCGGCATCGCGGCCGGATAGACCGGCCGGGGCGCCGGACTCGGTGCGCCCGCCAGCCGCTGGCGCGACTTGCGCGCCGTTTCGCATAGCAGGCACATGGCTCAGGCCTCCACGGCTGGCCGGGGCTGCTGCGCCTGCTCCGCTTGTTCAGTCTGCCGCCATGCCGGCAACTGCTGCATGCGGCCATACCAGGCCATGAGGTTGGCGTAGCCCTGCAGCGGCAGCGCAGCCTTGTCGATGTACATGATGGGCGCGGCCAGCGCCAGGTCGGCCAGCGTCAGGCTGTCGCCCACCACCCATTGGCGGCCGGCCAGGTGCTTGTCCAGCACGGTGGCATAGTCGGCCAGGTCGCTCTCGCCGCGTTCTTCCTCGCGCGCATCCGGCCCCTGGCCGGTGACGTAGCCCTTCCACAAGCGCTCCCACGTCAGCACGCCGATGGCCGGCGAGAAGTGCTGGCAAGCCCAGAACATCCAGCGGTTGACGTCGGCGCGCACGCGCACGTCCTGCGGGTAGACGGTCTGGCCGGGCGTCTTGTCGGCCAGGTATTGCATGATGGCGCACGATTCCCACAGCAGGAAGCCGTCGTCCTCCAGCACCGGGATTTTGCTGTTGGGATTGAGCTCGCCGAGGCGGCGCCGGTCTTCCGCACTCATCAGGTTCACTTCGACGAATTCCACCTCCGCGTTCAGGTGGGCAACTGCCATGGCCACGCGGCGGGCGTTGGACGAAATCGGGTGGTGGTAGATGCGCATTGCTGTCTCCGTGTTGATTAGCGATAGAGCTATATTAGGAGACCGCCATGACAGTTTCTGTCAGTAGCGTTTCGCTATCCACGCAAACAAGCCGGCGCAAAAAAAATGCCCGCCGGGAGTGGCGGGCGAAGTCCAAAACTAGGGATGTCCTGAAAGAGACGGTTCCACTATAAGCCCGGCAGGCTGCGCACTCTGTGCGCGAACTAACGCAAGCGGCAACACGGCGGACAACAAGGCTAGCTCTCTTCGCTAATGCCATTTTCCGCGCGCCATGCTTTCAGCAAGGCGTGGCGCGGCGTGGGATAACGTTCGGCAATGGTGTCGGCGGACTTGATGCGGTCCATGCGGAAATGGCGCAGCGCGCCGCGCATTTCGCAGAACGCGGCCAGCAGGCGCTTGCCCTCGAAATACGCGAGCGCGAACGGCCACACCACGCGCTCGGAGGCGCGGCCCTGTTCGTCGCTGTAGCAGATGCGCAGCTTGTGCTGGCGCCGTATGGCGCGGCGCGCCGGCGGGATGTGCGGATCGTCGCGCTCGTTGAAGCCGAGCGGCACCCACAAGCTGGTTTCCGCCATATCGTCGCGCAGGTCTTTCGGCGTGGCCGTGGCGATCTTGGCCAGCGCGCTGGCGGCCGCCTGCGCCAGTTCGGCGTCGCCCTGGCGCTTGACCCAGCGCGCGCCCAGCACCAGCGCCTCCAGCTCGTCGGCGCCGAACATCAGCGGCGGCAGGAAGAAGCCGGCGCGCAGCAGATAGCCCACGCCGGCCTCGCCTTCCAGCGGCGCGCCCAGTTCGGACAGGGTCTGCATGTCGCGGTAGATGGTGCGCTCGGACACGCCCAGCCGCTCGGCCAGCGCGGCCGCCGTCACCGGGCGGCGGTTGCCGCGCATGGCGTCCATCAGCTGAAATAGTCGTCCGGTACGGCTCATGGTGCTTCCTCGTGTATAAAAAATGCCGCCAGGCTTGCGCGTGGCGGCATTGTCGGGGACAGCGGGCTTACACCACTGCGCCGTCGGTTTCGTCTTTCTCTTTGACCGGCTTGATCAGGTCTTCGCGCTTCACGCCCAGCCACATGGCCACGGCGGCGGCCACGAACACGGACGAGTAAATGCCGAAGCAGATACCGATGGTCAGCGCGATGGCGAAGTAGTGCAGCGTCGGGCCGCCGAACAGCAGCATCGACAGCACCATCATCTGGGTGCAGCCGTGGGTGATGATGGTGCGCGAGATGGTGGAGGTGATCGCGTTGTCGATCACTTCATGCACGCTGGCCTTGCGCTGCTTGCGGAAGTTTTCGCGGATACGGTCGAAAATCACCACCGACTCGTTGACCGAGTAGCCCAGCACCGCCAGCACCGCCGCCAGCACCGTCAGCGAGAATTCCCAGCCGAAGTAGGCGAAGAAGCCCAGGATGATGACCACGTCGTGCAAGTTCGCGATAATCGCCGCCACTGCGTACTTCCATTCGAAGCGCACGGCCAGGTAGATCATCACGCCGATGATCACCATCACCAGCGCGTTCAGGCCGTTCTGGGCCAGCTCGTCGCCCACTTGCGGGCCGACGAATTCCACCTTGTTCAGCTGCACGGTCTCGGCGCCGGCCGCGTCCACGCAGGCGTTCTTGGCGATCTGCTCGCCCTTGGCGGACACCGTGTCGATGCGCTTGATGCTGCCGTTGTCGGCCTTGCACAGCGCCTCGAACACCTTCTGCGACGCGTTGGCCGATTCCTTGCCCGGCGCCGCATCCTTCGCGCCATGCACGATGGGCAGCTTCAGCATCACGTCGCGCGCGGTGCCGAAGCTGGTCACTTCAGGATGCTCGTAGCCCAGGCCCTGCACGGTGCCGCGGATCGCTTCCAGGTTGGCAGCGTGCGGATATTTGACCTCCATCACGGTGCCGCCCTTGAACTCGATCGACAGGTTCAGGCCCTTGTGGAACAGGAAGAACACCGCCGCCACGAAGGTCAGCGCCGACACCACGTTGAAGACCAACGCGTGGCGCATGAAGGGGATGTCTTTTCTAATGCGGAAAAATTCCATGTTATCTACCCTCTGTTATTTCGACTGGCCGGGAACCCAGACCGTGCCGATGGCGATGGACTGGAGTTTCTTCTTGCGGCCGTACCACAGGTTCACGACGCCGCGCGACACAAAGACGGCCGAGAACATCGAGGTCAGAATGCCCAGGCAGTGCACCACGGCGAAGCCGCGCACGGCGCCCGAACCGAACACCAGCAGCGCCAGGCCGACGATCAGCGTGGTGACGTTGGAGTCCAGGATGGTGGCGAAGGCGCGGTCGAAGCCGGCCGCGATGGCCGCCTGCGGCGAGGCGCCGCCGCGCAGCTCTTCGCGGATACGCTCGTTGATCAGCACGTTGGCGTCGATCGCCATGCCCAGCGCCAGCGCGATAGCGGCGATGCCCGGCAAGGTCAGCGTGGCCTGCATCTTGGACAGCAGCGCGATCAGCAGCAGCAGGTTGACGCCCAGCGCCAGCACGCTGAAGAAGCCGAACATCATGTAGTAGATGATCATGAACACGGCGATGGCGGCAAAGCCGTACACCATGGACAGCTGGCCCTTCTTGATGTTCTCGGCGCCCAGCGCGGGGCCGACGGTGCGTTCCTCGATCACGGTCATCGGGGCGTACAGCGCGCCGGAGCGCAGCAGCAGCGCCAGCTCGGCCGAGTTCTCGGCGTTGCCCATGCCGGTGATGTTGAAGCTGCTACCCAGTTCGCTCTGGATGGTGGCCACCGACAGCACTTCCGGCTTGCCCTTCTGCTCGTACAGCACGATGGCCATCTTCTTGCCGACGCGCTCGCGGGTCGCTTCGCGCATCTTGCGGCCGCCGTCGCCGTTCAGGTCGATGGACACGGCGGGCTGCTGGTTCTGGTCGAAGCTGGCGGTGGCGCGCGAGATGTAGTCGCCGGTCAGCACGATGTCCTTCTGCAGCACGACAGGCACGCCTTTGCCGACGGTGAACAGCTCGGAGTTGAACGGCACGGCCGCCTGCAGTTCGGTGCCGGGGGTGACGGTTTCGTCGACCATGCGCACTTCCAGGGTGGCGGTGCGGCCGATGATGGCCTTGGCGCGCGCCACGTCCTGCACGCCGGGCAGCTGGACCACGATGCGGTCCGGACCCTGCTGCTGGATGACCGGCTCGGCCACGCCCAGTTCATTGACGCGCTTGGACAGCGTGGCGATGTTCTGGCGCACGCCGTTGTCCATGGCTTCCTTCAGCGCGGCCGGCTTCAGGCTCAAGGTGAGCAGCAGGTCGCTGCCGTCGCTGCCTTCGGCCACGGTCAGGTCCTGCTGCTGCTCAAGGATGACGTTCTTGGCCGCTGCGCGGGTTTCGGCGTCGCGGAAGCGCACCTCGACGGTGTTGCCCTTGCGCTCGATGCCGGCGTGGCGCACGTTCTTGTCGCGCAGCTGGCCGCGCACGGCGGTCTGGATGCCCTGCACGCGCTTGTCCAGCGCGGCCTGCACGTCCACCTGCATCAGGAAGTGCACGCCGCCGCGCAAGTCCAGGCCCAGGTACATCGGCAGCGCGCCGATGCTGCGCATCCAGCCGGGCGTGTTGGCCGTGAGGTTGTTGGTGACGATGTAGGCCGGATCTTCGGGATCGGGATTGAGCGCGCGTTCGAGCGCCAGCTTGGCCTTGAATTGGGTGTCGGTGTCGTTGAAGCGCACGCGCACGGAAACGTGGCTGCCGGTGCCGTCCAGCGTCACGGCTTCGTGCGCCAGCTTCTCCTGCTTGAGCAGGCTGTCCACGCGGGCGCTCAGCTCACTGGTGACCTTGACGGTGGATTTGCCGCTGGTGACCTGCAGCGCCGGCGATTCGCCGAAATAGTTCGGAGCCGTATACAGTGCGCCCAGCAGCACGGTAATGGCGATGATGATGTACTTCCAGACAGGATAGCGGTTCATATTATCTGCGTTCCAGGAGAGACTCGAACGGGCCGCGCTGTGCTGGTGACAAACAGGGCGGCGGCCCGTGGTGTATTACAGCGCTTTGAGCGTGCCCTTGGGCAGCAGCGTGGTGATCGATGGCTTCTGCACCACGATCTCGGTGCCGGCAGCCACTTCCAGGGTCACGTAGACGTCGGTCACTTTCGAGACCTTGCCCAGGATGCCGCCGGCGGTGACGACTTCGTCGCCCTTGGCCAGCGCGTCCATCATCGCTTTCTGTTCCTTGGCGCGCTTTTGCTGAGGACGGATCATCAGGAAGTACATGACCACGAACATCAGGACCAGCGGCAGGAAGCTGGTGAGATTGCCGCCCAGGCCGAGTGCGTCTGTAGGGGCTTGAGCGTAGGCATTGGAAATGAACACAGGGAACTCCAGTTATATTAGTTTGAAAAAATAGCGCTGTATTCTAGCATTGGCCGGTCCGGGCTAGACGTTTGGGCTATCTGAGGCCTATAAATGTTTTTACAAGATTGGTGTTTATACGCCACGGGCGCGGTCGGCGTGAAACTGCGCCACCCACGACGGGAAGCGGTCCTCGTCCAGCGCCTCGCGCATCTGGCGCATGATGTCGAGGTAGTAATGCAGGTTGTGGATGGTGTTCAGGCGCGCACCCAGGATCTCCTGCGAGCGGTGCAGGTGGTGCAGGTAGGCGCGCGAGAAGTTGCGGCAGGCGTAGCAGGAGCAGGTCGCGTCCAGCGGCTGCGTGTCCTCCTTGTAGCGCGCGTTCTTGATCTTGATGTCGCCGAAGCGGGTGAAGATCCAGCCATTGCGCGCATTCCGGGTCGGCATCACGCAGTCGAACATGTCCACGCCGTTCGAGACGCCGGCCACCAGGTCTTCCGGCGTGCCCACGCCCATCAGGTAGTGCGGCTTGTTGGGCGGCAGGCGCGGGCCGACGTGGGCCAGCACGCGCATCATGTCTTCCTTCGGTTCGCCCACCGACAGGCCGCCGATGGCCAGGCCCGGGAAGCCGATCTCTTCCAGCTTGGCCAGCGATTCGTCGCGCAGGTTCTCGAACATGCCGCCCTGGACGATGCCGAACAGCGCGTTCGGGTTCTCGCCGCGCTGGAACTCGTCCATCGAGCGCTGCGCCCAGCGCAGCGACATGCGCATGGACTTGGCCGCCTCATCCACGGTGGCCGGACGGCCCTGGATTTCGTACGGGGTGCATTCGTCGAACTGCATCACGATGTCGGAATTGAGCACGCGCTGGATCTGCATCGAGATCTCGGGCGACAGGAACAGCTTGTCGCCGTTGATGGGCGAATTGAAGTGCACGCCCTCTTCCGTGATCTTGCGCATATCGCCCAGCGAGAACACCTGGAAGCCGCCCGAGTCGGTCAGGATGGGCTTGTCCCAGCCCATGAAGCCGTGCAGGCCGCCGAACTTGGCCATCACGTCGTTGCCCGGGCGCAGCCACAGGTGGAAGGTGTTGCCCAGGATGATCTGGGCGCCGATTTCCTTCAGCTCCAGCGGCGACATGGCCTTCACCGAGCCGTAGGTACCGACCGGCATGAAGATCGGGGTCTGCACTTCGCCGTGGTTCAGTTTCACGGTGCCGCGGCGGGCCTTGGTCAAGCCGGTGGTGTCGGTCTTGATGAGTTTAAATTCCAGCATAGTTATCCTTGTTGTGCCCGGGACTGCGTGGTCAGCAGCATGGCGTCCCCGTAGCTGAAGAAGCGGTATTCGTTGGCGATCGCGTGGGCGTAGGCCTGGCGGATCTCTTCAAAGCCTGCGAAGGCCGACACCAGCATCAGCAGCGTCGACTTCGGCAGGTGGAAATTGGTGATCAGGCGGGTGACCGTCTTGAACTGGTAGCCCGGCGTGATGAACAGGGCCGTGTCGGCGCTGCCGGCTTCGATCTGCCCGCTCTGCGAGGCCGACTCCAGCGCGCGCAGGCTGGTGGTGCCCACGGCGACGACGTCGCGGCCGGCGGCGCGGGTGGCGCGCACGGCGTCCACCGTGGCTTGCGGCATGGTGTACCACTCGGTGTGCATCTTGTGCTCGGCCAGGTTCTCGGTGCGCACCGGCTGGAAGGTGCCGGCGCCCACGTGCAGCGTGACGTAGGCGAAATTGACGCCCTTGTCCTTCAGCTTTTGCAGCAGCGCTTCGTCGAAGTGCAGGCCGGCGGTGGGCGCGGCGACGGCGCCCGGCACCTTGTTGAACACGGTCTGGTAGCGAGTTTCGTCGAACTCGTCGGCGGCGTGCTCGATATAGGGCGGCAGCGGCAGGCGGCCGTGGGCCTCGATCAGCTCGAACACGTCGTCCTCGAAATGCAGGGTGTAGAACTCGCCGACGCGCTCGCCGACGGTGACGTCGAAGGCGTCCGCCAGGCGGATCTTCACGCCGGGGCCGGGCGACTTGGAGGCGCGCACCTGGGCCAGCACGGTGCGGGTGTCCAGCACGCGCTCCACCAGCGCCTCGACCTTGCCGCCGCTGTCCTTGACGCCGAAGAAGCGGGCCTTCAGTACGCGGGTGTCGTTCATCACCAGCAGGTCGCCGGCCTGGAGCTGGTCCAGGATGTCGGTGAACTGGCGGTCGTGCAGCGCGAGGGCCGCGCCCTGTCCATCCACATGCAGCAGGCGCGATGCGCTGCGGTCCGGCAGCGGAAATTGCGCTATGCGCTCCTGTGGCAAGTTAAAATCGAAATCTGATAGAGAATACATGACGCACTTCTGAAACTGTTGGGCAACCCTCTATTTTACGCTAGTAGCCCGCAAAGCACCTGAAATATGCCCGTACCGACGCAAAAACCTGTCAAAAAACCCGCAGCTACCGGTAGCAAAAGCGGCCCCAAAGGCGGAAAACTCACCGCCGCCAGCGCCGAAGCCAAGCTCGCCAAACTGGGCCTGCGCACCGATATGGACCTGGTGCTGCACCTGCCCATGCGCTACGAGGACGAAACCCAGGTATTCACCATTGCGGACGCCTGCCTGCGCGGCGGGCAGACCTGGCAGGTGGAAGGCGTGGTGACCAAGAACGAAATCACCTTCAAGCCGCGGCGCCAGCTGCTGGTGCACATCGCCGACGAAACCGGCGATATCCAGCTGCGCTTCATGAATTTCTACGGCAGCCAGGTCAAGCAGCTGGCCGAGGGCACGCGGGTGCGCGCGCGCGGCGAGGTGAAGCACGGCTTCTTCGGCGCCGAGATGGTGCACCCGGTCTACAAAGTCATCAACGAGGGCGCGCCGCTGCCGACCGCGCTCACGCCGGTGTACCCGTCGGGTGAAGGCCTGCCGCAGTACATCCTGCGGCGCGCCATCACGGACGCCATGAAGCGCGTGGACTGGACCGACACCCTGCCGCCGGAGCTGGTGCGGCGCATGCACCTGAGCGATTTCGAGCCGGCCGTGCGCCTGCTGCACTACCCCACGCCGGAAGTGGACGAGCACGCGCTGATGGACCGCTCGCATCCGGCCTGGACGCGCGTGAAGTTCGACGAGCTGCTGGCGCAGCAGCTGTCGCTGAAGCGCGCGCAGCAGGCGCGCCGCGCCAAGGGCGCGGCCGCGTTGACCAAAGTGGGCCAGCTGTCGAAAGCCTTCCAGGCCGCGCTGCCGTTCAAGCTGACCAAGGCCCAGCAGCGCGTGCTGGACGAGATCCGCGCCGACCTGCGCCAGCAATACCCGATGCAGCGCCTGCTGCAGGGCGACGTGGGCGCGGGCAAGACCGTGGTGGCCGCGCTGGCGGCCGCGCAAGCGATCGACAGCGGCTTCCAGGCCGCGCTGATGGCGCCCACCGAAATCCTGGCCGACCAGCACTTCCGCAAGATCGCCGCGTGGATGGAGCCGCTGGGCGTGAAGGTGGTGTGGCTGACGGGCAGCCTGAAGAAGAAGGAAAAGACCCTGGCCACCGAACTGGTGGAGTCCGGGGAGGCGCGGCTGGTGATCGGCACCCATGCGCTGATCCAGGACACGGTGCAGTTCGAGAACCTGGGCCTGGTCATCGTGGACGAGCAGCACCGCTTCGGCGTGGGCCAGCGCCTCACCCTGCGCAACAAGGGCAACACGGGCGCCATCCCGCACCAGCTGATGATGTCCGCCACGCCGATCCCGCGCACGCTGGCGATGACCTATTACGCCGACCTGGAAGTGTCGGTGATCGACGAGCTGCCGCCGGGCCGCACGCCCATCGTCACGCGCGCCATCGACCAGAACCGGCGCGACGAAGTGGTGGCGCGCGTGCACGCGGCGGCGCTGGAAGGGCGGCAGGTGTACTGGGTGTGCCCGCTGATCGAGGAATCGGAAGCGCTGCAGCTGCAGACCGCCACCGAAACCCACCAGCTGTTGGCCGAGGCGCTGCCGGACCTGAACGTGGGCCTGGTGCACGGCCGCCTCAAGCCGGCCGAGAAACAGGCCATCATGGATGCCTTCAGCGCCAACGAGATGCAGGTGCTGGTGGCCACCACGGTGATCGAGGTGGGCGTGGACGTGCCGAACGCCTCGCTGATGGTGATCGAGCACGCCGAGCGCTTCGGCCTGTCGCAGCTGCACCAGCTGCGCGGGCGCGTGGGGCGCGGCTCGGCCGCCAGCGTGTGCCTGCTGCTGTACCAAAGCCCGCTGGGCCAGGTCGCCAAGCAGCGCCTGATGACCATGCGCGAAACCACGGACGGCTTCGAGATCGCGCGGCGCGACCTGGAGATACGCGGCCCGGGCGAATTCCTCGGCTCGCGCCAGAGCGGCCAGGCCATGCTGCGCTTCGCCGACCTGGAGACCGACGGCTGGCTGGTGGACCAGGCGCGCGACGCCGCCCACGCCCTGCTGCACGACCCGGCCAGTGCCGACACCGTGGAAACCCACCTGGAGCGCTGGCTGGGCGGGCGCGAAGAATTCCTGAAAGTGTAACAATTGTAAAAAGTTGCAAGTGAGAACGGGCTGTGCGAAACTCGCCCTCCTTATGCGCACACTTTCCACTTCCATTATCGGCTTGGCAATAGCCGCCAGCTTGCCCGCGACGCAGCTGGCGCACGCCGAGCAGCAGGCCGCCGGCGCAAGCGCTGCGGCTGCCACGGCCGCTCCGGCACCCGCAACGGCGGCACCGGCCGCAGGCACCATGCAGCAAGCCGGTTCCGGCCTTGCCGCCCATGGGCCAGCGCCTGCCGCAGCGGCAGCCGTCACCAATGCTGCCGCGGCGGGGGGCAACGGCGGCAACAGCCAGCGCGCTGACGGCGCCCGCGACAGCAGTGGCGAGCGGCGTGTCCACGAGCGCAGGCTCGCGCACGCTCGCCGCCTCGGCTGCGCCGGACAAACCGAAATCGAAGTGGCTCTGGCCGCTGGAAAGCGCGAAAGCCCGCGTGAGCAGCTTCTTCGGCGCCCTGCGCGGCCGACGCGCGCACGGCGGGGTGGACATCTCCACCCCGGTCGGCACGCCGGTGAAGGCGACCGACGGCGGCGTGGTGGTGGCATCGACCAACCGCTACGAAGGCGACAAGAAGTACGGCGAAGTGGTGGTGATCGAGCACATGAACGGCTTCAAGTCGCTGTATGCGCACCTGAATACGCGCGACGTGAAAGTGGGCGATGAAGTGGTGGCAGGCCAGTCGATCGGCCAGTCCGGCAAGACCGGGCATTCAACCGGCCCGCACCTGCACCTGGAAGCGTTCTACAACGGCGCCCGCACCGATCCGAAAAACCTGCTGGCCGGCCTGGAAGAAAGCGCGCTGCCTTCGGCGCTGAACGCCAAGCAGTACACCTCCACCGACGGCAGCTTCGTCACCAAGGCCCCGTACGTGGCGCCCGCCAAGGCCGGCAAGTCCAGCAAGTCCGGCAAGACAGCCAAAGGCGGCAAGGCCGGTAAAGCTTCGTCGTCTCAGAAGCACATCAAGAACCGCGCCCCCAAGTCCAGCAAGAAGTCCGGCCGCAAATAAGCGAGGAAGACGAGCGCCAGCGCGCTCGCCATCGCCGCCCGTATCAGCCAGGTCTTCATCATGCTACGCGGGCCTGAGCGCGCCGCGCGCCAGCGGACGCTCGTCCACCGGCAGATTGGCCAGCCCCGCCATCACGCCCAGCCCGATGGCGATGCCCCACACCACGTTGTAGTTGCCCTGCAGGGCGAACAGGTAGCCGCCCAGCCACACGCCGAGGAAGCTGCCGATCTGGTGCGAGAAGAACACGATCCCCGCCAGCATGGACATATGCTTGACGCCGAAGATGCCGGCAATGATACCGTTCGTGAGCGGCACCGTGGACAGCCAGATGAAGCCCATCGCCGCCGCGAACAGGTACACCGACATGGCCGACAGGGGCGCCAGCAGGAACAGCCCGATCACCGCCGAGCGGATGAAATAGATCCCGGACAGCAGGTAGCGCTTGGGCACCATGCCGCCCCACTTGCCCGCGTAGAAGGAGCCGAAGATGTTAAACAGGCCGATCAGCGCCAGCGCCATCACCGCCAGCCTGGGATCGGCGATGCCCTTGTCCTTCAGGTAGGCCGGCAGGTGCACCGCGATGAACACCACCTGGAAGCCGCACACGAAATAGCCTGCCACCAGGAACAGGAAGGAGCGGTTGCGCAGCGCTTCGCCGAAAGCCTCGCCGATGCTCTGGTGCGCGCCGCCGGCATGCTCCACCGCCGGCTCGCGCAGGAAGAAGGCCATCGGCACCATGGCGATGACGACCGCCGCCGCCAGCAGGTAGAAGGCGCTCTGCCAGCCCACCGACGAAATCAGGAACTGCTCCAGCGGCATCATGAGGAACTGGCCGAAGGAGCTGGCCGCGCCCGACACACCGAAGGCCCACGAGCGCCGCTCCACCGGCGCCACGCGGCCGATGATGCCGCTCACGGCGCCGAAGGCGGTGCAGGCCAGCCCCAGGCCGATGAACACGCCCGAGCCGACGATGAACAGCGTGGGCTGCGTCACCATCGCCATCCATACCAGGCCGACCATGTAGCTCAGCGCGCCCACCAGCACCACGCGCATGGTGCCGAAGCGGTCCGCCGCCATGCCGGCGAAGGGACCGAAGGCGCCCCACAGCAGGTTCTGCAGGGCCAGCGCCAGCGAATAGGTTTCGCGGGTCCAGCCGTTGGCGTCCGAAATGGGCTGCATCCAGAAGCCGAAGCCGTGGCGCACGCCCATGGCCAGCGTCAGCACCACGCCGCTGGCCAGCAGCACGGATTTGAGCGAGGGTACGCGGTCTGATGTGAACATGGGCGGCTCTCCGGTTAGACAGCGTCTGCGCTGTAGCGCACACCGATCTGGGCGCGCATGGTGTCGAGTATGCCCATCAGGGCGATGCTTTCGTCGAGCGGCATGACCGGGCTTTCCAGCAGGCCGGCGCGCAGGCAGCGCACCACCTCGGCCGCTTCGTGCGGATAGCCGTTGCCGCTGCGCGGAATGTGCAGCTCGGTCTTGCTGCCGTCGGCCAGTTCCACCGTCAGCGAATTGGTGTAGTGGAAGCGCGAGTTCAGGCGCACGTAGCCCTTGTCGCCGGAGATGGTCAGCTCGCACGGCGTGCGCGCGCGCAGGCTCGAGAGGCAGGACGAGACGGCGCCGCTTTCGTGCTTGAGGGTGAACGAGGCTTGCACGTCCACGCCGGTGGCGCCCAGTTCGCCCTGCGCTTGCGCCGATACGACCGGGCCGAGGAAGAAGGCGGACAGGGACAGCGGGTAGATGCCCAGGTCCAGCAGCGAGCCGCCGCCCAGCTCGGGGTTGAACAGGCGGTGCTCGGGGCCGGCGTCGGATGCAAAGCCGAAGTCCGCCGTGACGCTGGCGGGCTTGCCGATTTCGCCGCTGTCCACGATGCGCTTGGCTTCCACGATGGCGGGCATGAAGCGGCTCCACATGGCTTCCATCATGAACAGCTTTTTCGCGCGCGCCAGGGCGACGATTTCTTCCGCTTCGCGGCGGTTCACCGTGAACGATTTTTCCACCAGCAGCGCCTTGCCGGCGTTCAGGCACATGATGGCGTTCTCGTAGTGCATGGGGTGGGGAGTGGCGATGTAGATGACGTCCACGCCAGGGTCGTCGGCCAGGGCCTGGTAAGTGGCGTGGCAGCGGGGGATGCCGTAGGCGGCGCCGAATTGCTGCGCGCTTTCTGCAGTGCGCGATGCTACCGCTACCAGTTCGGCGCCGGGGGTGTCGCGCAGGCCTTCTGCCATTGCCTTGGCGATTTTGCCCGTGCCCAGAATGCCCCAGCGGATTACCTTGTCCATCGTTGTTCACTTTCTGCCGCACGGGCGGCGCTGCGGCGGGTTACGCGCGTTCCGCGCTAACCCGCCCTACGTTGTACATTTTTACGTTTTTACGTTTTCCGTTTTGGGCGGAAGACTGCGGCGTCGCTATAGAATTCTTCGTCCTGCTGCGGCCACCAGCCCGGCACGCCGAGTACCGGCAGCGGGGTGAAGGAGGCTTTGCTGAGTCCTTCGTCTTGCAATTGCTGTGCTACTTTCCCGTCGAGCCAGGCTTGCTGGCCGGCGCGGTCGAGGGCGAAGTAGCCGGCCTCCGCCATCACCACGCGGGTGTGGGCGGTGATGGCTTTGTACGGCGCCACCAGTTTCTCCATCAGCGCGTGGCCGAACAGCCAGACCTGCGCTTGCCCTTGCTCGTCATCCGCGAACAGCGCGCGCTGCGCCACGAAGGCGCTGCGCCATTCGTGGCTGCGCAGCGCCTGCACCAGCGCCCTGCCCTGCTCCGAGTCGCGCACCACCAGCAGGGCGGCGTTCTCGTCGAACAGGGTGGCGGCGTCGCGTGCGGGACCGCGCGACTTGCCGACGCCGTCCTGCGCAATCTGCGCGGCCTGCAGCGCGTTCAGCTGCCGCTTGACCATCGGGAAGCTGAGCCACACCAGGGCGTTGAAGAAGTCGTGCAGGTTTTCGCGCGTGGGCACGCCGCCCGTGGCGCCGATGAATTCCTCGTAGGCCACGCCTTCCGGCAGCGCGCTTTGCGGCACGAAGGCCAGCGGCAATCCTTGATGATTGCACAATTCGCGCGCGCCTGCTTGGGCGTTCAAAAACGGGATCATGCTGGCCGCGCCGAAGTCGGTATCGAAGCGGGCCGCCGCTGCGGCGGCGCGCACCGAGCGATACCAGGGACGCGCCCAGTCGATTGCTGCAAACACGCTGGCTTCCAGCCTTAAGCCATCTTCCAGTTGATGGTTTCGCCGGCGTTCAGCGGCACCACTTCCAGCTCGCCCAGCGGCAGCGTGGCCGGCAAAGTCCACTGCTCGCGGCGCAGCGTGATGGTGTCGGCGTTCGGCTCCAGGCCGTAGAAGGCCGGGCCGTTCAGGCTGGCGAAGGCTTCCAGCTTGTCCAGCGCGCCGGCGCGTTCGAAGGCTTCGGCGTACAGCTCCATCGCGTGCAGCGCGGTATAGCAGCCGGCGCAGCCGCAGGCGTGTTCCTTGGCGCCCTGCGCGTGCGGCGCGGAGTCGGTGCCTAGGAAGAAGCGCTCGTCGCCGCTGGTGGCGGCTGTCATCAGCGCCAGGCGGTGCTCTTCGCGCTTCAGGATGGGCAGGCAGTAGTAATGCGGACGGATGCCGCCCTTAAAGATCTCGTTGCGGTTGTACAGCAGGTGGTGCGCGGTGATGGTGGCGGCGATCGGGCCTTCCGCCTCGGCCACGTATTCGGCGGCCTGGCGGGTGGTGATGTGCTCGAACACCACTTTCAGCTCCGGGAAGTCCTTGCGCAGCGGGCGCATCACGCGCTCGATGAAGACGGCTTCGCGGTCGAACACGTCCACTTCCGGGTCGGTCACTTCGCCGTGCACCAGGAAGGGCAGGTCCAGCTCTTGCATCACTTCCAGCGTCTTGTAGCAGTTTTTCAGGTCGGTCACGCCCGCGTCGGAGTTGGTGGTGGCGCCGGCCGGGTACAGCTTCACGGCGTGCACGAAGCCGCTGTCGACGGCGCGGCGGATCTCGTCCGGGTTGGTGTTATTGGTCAGGTACAGCGTCATCAGCGGCTCGAACTTCAGGCCGGCAGGCAGCGCGGCCAGGATGCGGCTGCGGTAGGCTTCGGCTGCCGCCACGGTGGTGACCGGCGGCTTCAAATTGGGCATGACGATGGCGCGGCCGAACTGGCGCGCGCTGTGCGGCAGCACGCTGGCCATGGTGGCGCCGTCGCGCAGGTGCAAATGCCAGTCGTCTGGGCGGGTGATGGTGATGCTGTCAGGGGTTGCAATGTTGGACATGGCGGCTGCTCTCAGTGAGGAATGCCGCCATTTTACCCTTTGCGGTGCCGCTTATGGCTGCGCGGCGACCCAGGCTTTCACGTCTGTCAACATCTTGTCGAGCGCGGCGCGGTCGTAGGCGGTGCCGCGGCTGACCACCAGGCGGATCTTGCGGGTGGCGGCGATGTCCTGCAACGGATCGGCGTCGAGCACCAGCAGGTCGGCGGCCTTGCCTTCGGCCACGCTGCCGTAGCGGTCCAGCTTTCCGAGGAAACGCGGGCCGGCGATGACGGCGCTTTGCAGCGCTTGCGCCGGCGTGAGGCCGTATTTCACGTACAGGCCGATCTCGTCATGCAGCGCCTGGCCTGGGTAGTCGAAGGAGTTGAGGAAGCCGGCGTCCGTGCCGGCCACGATACTGACGCCTTCCTGCGCCAGGATGGGCAGCAGCGCGGCGGACTTTTCGAAGATGGCGTGGCGCAGGGCGATGGCGTCCGGGCCGTCCTTGGCGGCGCGCTGCACGCGCCAGTCGTAGGTGGCGCGCAAGCCTTTGCCGATGTATTGCAGGTAGGCGTCCTTGCTGTGGTCGTCCTTGTCGAGATAGGCGGTGACGTAGGAACCGTACAGCGTAGGCACCACGGCGGTGCCGGCGGCGGCCATGCGCTTGAAGGCGGCGCGCGCGGTGGCTTCGTCGTAGCTTTCCAGGCTCAGTTTCACCGCTTCGCGGCCGGCCAGCTTGCCGTCCGCCACCTGGGCGGTGAGCTCCGCTTCGCGCGGCGTGGCGGCGCGCAGCAGGTAGGACTGGTGCTCCACCGTGCCCAGGCCGGCGCTGAACATGGTGTCCAGCGTGAGCTGCACGGGGACGTGGCCGGAGGTGCGCATGCCGCGCTCTTTTGCCTGCTTCAGCGCTTCCAGGTACAGCGCGGGCGTGAGCGTGTTTTCGGTGATCTTCACGAAGTCCACCTTCTGGCCCTGCAGCTTGTCCAGCGCGGCGCTCACCTCGGCCGGCGTGCCGACTTCGATGGTGCCCTTCCACAGCGGCTTGTAGCCTTCCAGCTTCTGGCCGGACGTGAAAATGGTGGGGCCGCTCATCCGGCCCGAGGCGACCTGCGCGCGCCAGTCCAGCACCGTGTCCGCCAGGTCGCCCGAGCAGTCGCGCACGGCGGTGACGCCGTGCGCCAGGTACAGCGGCATCAGCTGCCGGTTTTCCTCGATCAGTTCGGGGCCGCCGCCGAAGTGCACATGCGTGTCCCACAGGCCGGGCATCAGGTATTTGCCGGGCAGGCGGATGGTCTTTCTCGGCGCGTAGTTCTTCAGCGCCTTGTCGTCGACCACCGCCAGGATGGTGTCGCCCTTCAGCACCACGGACTTGCCCTTGACCGCCTTGCCGGCGGCGACGTCGATCAGCGTGGCCTGGGTCAGCACCAGGTCGGCGGCGATTTTATCGGCGGCGAGCTTATCGGCGGCGTGCGCGCTGGCGAGCAGGCCGAGCGCGAGCAGTGCGGCGGTGAGGGTCTTCATCGATGGCATGGCGGCTCCCTAAAGATTCAAGTGCGCGCATCTTACCGGATGATCGCCACTTTGCGCTGCAGGCGCCGCACCAGCCAGGACAGGGCGCTGCACAGCACGAAGTACACCACGGCCACGAACAGATACATCTCCACCAGGCGCCCGTCGCGCTGCGCCACCTTGCTGGCCGCGCCGACGAAGTCCGCCACCGACAGCACGTAGACCAGCGACACGTCCTGGAACAGCACGATGGTTTGCGTGAGCAGCACCGGCAGCATGTTGCGGAAAGCCTGCGGCAGCACCACGTGGCCCATCACCTGCCAGTAGCCCATGCCCAGCGCCTGCGCCGCCAGCATCTGCCCGCGCGCCACCGACTGTATGCCGCCGCGCATGATCTCGCAGTAGTAGGCGGCCTGGAACAGGATGAAGGTGATCAGAGCGGACCAGAAGGCGCCCACTTTCACCGGCTCCGGCGAACCGATGACCCAGGCGCCAATGTAAGGCACCAGGAAGTAGAACCAGAAGATCACCAGCACCAGCGGCACGGCGCGCATCAGGTTCACATAACCGGAGGCCAGCAGCGCCAGCACCCGGATGGACGACAGCCGTCCCAGTGCCAGCAAGGTGCCCAGCACCACTCCGCCCAGCATGGCGAACACGGTGAGCTCCAGCGTGAACAGCATGCCGACCTGGAACAGGTAGACCCAGGAGCGGGCGATGACGTCGAAATCGAAGCCGGCGAACATGTCAGCGCTCCCCGCCGGACTGCAGCGTGCCGGGCAGCGCCAGCTTGCGCTCGATCAGGTGCATCAGGCCCACCACGACGATATTGACCGTAACGTAGATCAGCGTGGCGGCGGAAAACGCCTCGAACACCTGGAAGGAGAACTCCTGGATAGCGCGCGCGCTGGCGGTCAGCTCGGTCAGGCCGATGGTCAGCGCGATGGAGCTGTTCTTGATAATGTTCAGGAATTCGCTGGTGAGCGGCGGCAGGATGATGCGAAAGGCCAGCGGCAGCAGCACATACCGGTAGGCCTGCCAGCGCGACAGGCCGAGCGCCAGCGCCGCCGTGCCCTGCCCGCCGGACAAGGCCTCGATGCCGGCCGTGACCTGCACCGCCACCCGCGCCGAGGTGTAGAAGCCGAGCGAAATCACGGCGGTGACAAAGGGCGCGTTCGGCAGCGCCTTGAGCCACGCGCCCACGTCGGCCGGCACCAGCTCGGGCATGACGAAGTACCACAGGAACATCTGCACCAGCAGCGGCACGTTGCGGAACAGCTCGATGTAGGCGCTGCACAGGCGGCGCAGCAAGGCGCCGCCGCGCGTGGGCGGCAGGGTGCGCGCCGTGCCGATCAGGACGCCCAGCGCCAGCGCCATGATCCAGCCGCACAGCGACGCGGCCAGCGTCCACTGCAGGCCGTCGACCAGCGTTTCCCAGTAGGTGTGCACGCCGTCCGGCGACTCTTCCCAGAAGATGTGCCAGTTCCAGTGATAGTTCATGCTAAGGCCGCCAGCGCCGGCTTATTTTTTCTTCCTGGCGGCGGCCTGCTGCGCAGGCGGTATTGCCGCGTACGCGGCCGGGTCGGGCGAATCGGTCGGCTTGGCCAGCACGGCCTGCAACTGCGGCGGCATGGGGAAATTCAGGTTGATGCCTTTCGGCGGAATGGGCGACATGAACCACTTGTCGTAGACCTTCTTGAAATCGTCGCTCTGGTAGAAGCGCGTCAGCGTGGCGTCCACCAGTTGCTTGAAGGCGGGATCGTCGCGGCGCAGCATGATGCCGTAGGGTTCCACCGACAGCGCCTCCCTGGTGATCTCGTATTCGGCGCCGTTCTTGGCGGCGGCCACTTGTGCCGCCAGCAGGATGTCGTCGTTGGCCTGCGCGGCGGCGCGGCCGGTCTCCAGCATCAGGAAGGATTCAGGATGGTCCTTGCCGACCAGGATGGTCATGCCCAAGCCCATCTCGTTGTTCAGGATGGTCATCTGCTTCTGGGTGGTGGTGCCGGCCGTAACCACCAGCGCCTTGCCCTTCATGTCCGCCAGGCTCTTGATGCCGGAGGACTTCTTCACCAGCAGCTTGTTGGCCACCACGAACATGGTGGGTGCGAAGGCCACCTGCTTCTGGCGCTCGGCGTTGTTGGTGGCCGAGCCGCATTCGAGGTCGATGGTGCCGTTGGCCATGAGCGGGATGCGGTTGGCGGGGGTGACGGGGTTCATCAGCACCTTCACGGACGTCATGCCCAGCTGCTTTTGCGCCGCGGTGACGATCTTCATGCACAGGTCCACCGAGTAGCCGATGTACTGCTGCTTGTCGTCCAGGTAGGAAAAGGGCACCGAGCCGTCGCGCACGCCCAGCGTGATGGTGCCGGTGCGCTTGATCTTGGCGAGGGTGCCCGTGAGTTCCTGGGCCGCCGCCGAAGCGGAAGCGGCGCATATCAGGATGGCCAGCAGTGTTTTCGACGTCATGGTTCCTCCGGTAAGAGTTCAACAACGTGAGGCGCTACACCTTGCCTAGTGGATGATGCGCGCCAAAAAGTCCTTCGCCCGCTCGGAACGCGGGGCGCCAAAGAATTCGTCCTTCGAGCAGTCCTCCAGGATGCGGCCCTTGTCCATGAAGACCACGCGGTTGGCCACCTTCTTGGCAAAGCCCATTTCATGCGTGACCACCATCATGGTCATGCCTTCCTGCGCCAGGCCCACCATCACGTCCAGCACTTCGTTGATCATTTCCGGGTCCAGCGCGGAGGTGGGTTCGTCGAACAGCATGGCGATCGGGTCCATCGACAGCGCGCGCGCAATGGCCACGCGCTGCTGCTGGCCGCCGGACAGCTGGTTGGGGAATTTGTCCTGCTGCGCCAGCAGGCCCACGCGGTCCAGGTATTTCAGGCCGCGCTCGGTGGCCTCGTCCTTGCTGCGCCCCAGCACCTTGATCTGGCCCAGCGTGAGGTTGTCGCGCACGGACAGGTGCGGGAACAGCTCGAAATTCTGGAACACCATGCCGATGCGCGCGCGCAGCGCCGGCAGGTCCGTGCCCTTGGCGCCGACCGAGATGCCGTCCACCACGATCTCGCCTTCCTGGAAGGGCTCCAGGCCGTTGACGGTCTTGATCAAGGTGGATTTCCCGGAGCCGGACGGGCCGCAAATGACCATGACATCGCCCTTGGCCACCTCGGTGCTGCAGTCGGTGAGCACCTGGAACTGGCCGTACCATTTATTGAGTTTTTTTATGGCTATCATTTTTTGCGTTTAAAATTCGGCCCCGCAAGCTGTATCCGACGCGATGTATTCCAAGCGACACAGTTGCTTGACATGCCTCTGGCGCGCAAGGATACTGCGACACTTGCTCAGTTATTAATCAGACTAACAATATTCTACCGGCCATTTACCCAATGGCGCGCAGTTTAGAGACACTACCACAGGAAACCCCGCCTATGAAAACACGCAACAATTTGACAACCTACATCCTGGTTAGCCTGGTGCTAGGCATCGTCGTGGGGTATTTCGCCAATGTCAGCCTGGCCAATCCCGGCGCCTTTGCCGAGTATATGTCCTATCTGACCACCATCTTCCTGCGTTTGATCAAGATGATCATCGCTCCGCTGGTGTTTGCCACCCTGGTTGTGGGCATTGCGCGCATGGGCGACGCCAAGGAAGTGGGCCGCATCGGCCTCAAGACGCTGGGCTGGTTCTTCATCGCCTCCGTCATGTCGCTGCTGCTGGGCCTCATCATGGTTAACCTGTTCCGCCCTGGCGACGCCCTGGTGGGCCACCTGCCTGCGGTGACCACGCCTTCCGGCATCGCCGCCTCCGGCCTGTCGCTGAAAGAGTTCATCACCCACCTGGTGCCGGCCTCCATCGTGGACGGCATGGCCAAGAATGAAATCCTGCAGATCGTGATCTTCTCGCTGTTCTTCGGCACCGCCGCCGCCGCGGTGGGCGTGAAGGCC
Source organism: Pseudoduganella sp. UC29_71 (assembly GCF_042693265.1). Classification (NCBI taxonomy): domain Bacteria; kingdom Pseudomonadati; phylum Pseudomonadota; class Betaproteobacteria; order Burkholderiales; family Oxalobacteraceae; genus Pseudoduganella; species Pseudoduganella sp. UC29_71. Next base: position 5,630,255 of record NZ_CP170549.1, read on the forward strand.
GAACCGCTGATCGACGCGGTGGACGGCATTGCCCACATCATGCTGAAGGTGACCGGCTACGTGATGAGCTTTGCGCCGGTGGCCGTGTTCGCGGCCGTGGCAGGCACCATCGCCAAGAGCGGCGTGGGCGTGCTGGGCACCTACGGCGTGTTCATGGCCGAGTTCTATCTGAGTATCGCCGTGCTGTGGGGCTTGCTGATCTTTGCCGGCTTCGTGTTCCTGGGCCGCCGCATCTTCTCGCTGATGAGCGAAATGAAAGGCCCTGCCCTGCTGGCCTTCTCCTGCGCCTCGAGCGAAGCGGCCTATCCGAAAACGCTGGAGGGCCTGGAGCGTTTCGGCGTGCGCAACCGCATCGCCTCTTTCGTGCTGCCGATCGGCTATTCCTTCAACCTGGATGGCTCGATGATGTACTGCACCTTCGCCACCGTGTTCATCGCGCAGGCCTACGGCATTGAAATGTCGCTCGGCACCCAGCTGACCATGATGGCCGTGCTGATGCTGACCTCCAAAGGCATCGCCGGCGTGCCGCGCGCTTCGCTGGTGGTGATCGCCGCCACGCTGGGCCAGTTCAACATCCCTGAAGCCGGCCTGCTGCTGCTGCTGGGTATCGACCACTTCCTGGACATGGCGCGCTCCGCCACCAACGTGGTCGGCAACAGCGTGGCCGCCGCCGTGGTGGCCAAGTGGGAAGGCGAGCTGGTTGCCCCGCTGGACAAGGAACTGTCGGATTCGCCGCTGCCGTAATACGCGGCGCGCACGTAAAAATGGCTTCCCTCGGGAAGCCATTTTTTTTACTCCACTTCTTCTTCCACCCTGGCCTGCTGCCGCTGCCACATCTGCGCGTACAGGCCGTCCGCCGCCAGCAGCGACTGGTGCGTGCCGCGCTCCACGATGCGGCCATGGTCCAGCACCAGGATCTGCTCCGCATCCACCACCGTGGACAGGCGGTGCGCGATGACCATGGTGGTGCGGTGCTTGGCGATCTCCTTGAGCTGCGCCTGGATGGCCTGCTCGGCCTTCGAGTCCAGCGCCGAGGTGGCCTCGTCGAAGATCAGGATGGCCGGGTTCTTCAGCAAGGTGCGCGCTATCGCCACGCGCTGCTTCTCGCCGCCGGACAGCTTCAGCCCTCGCTCGCCCACCATGGTGGCGTAGCCGTCCGGCAGGCTGGCGATGAAGTCGTGGATGGAGGCCGCCTTGGCCGCCGCCACGATGTCTTCCTTGCTGGAGCCGGGCTTGCCGTAGGCGATGTTGTATTCGATGGTGTCGTTGAACAGCACCGTATCCTGCGGCACGATGCCGATGGCGTGGCGCAGCGAATCCTGCGTCACCGCGCGCAGGTCCTGGCCGTCGATGGTGATGGCGCCGGCGTTCACTTCATAGAAGCGGTACAGCAACCGCGACAAGGTGGACTTGCCCGAACCGCTGTGGCCCACCACCGCCGTGGTAGTGCCGGCCGCGATGGTGAAGTCCACGTCGAACAGGATCTGGCGCTTGGACTCGTAGCTGAAATCCACGTGCGAGAAGCGCACCTGCGCGCCCTGCGTGTGCAGCGCCTTGGCGTCCGGCGCGTCGGCCACTTCGCGGTTCTGGTCCAGCAGCGAGAACAGACGCTCCATGTCGGCCAGGCTTTGCTTGATCTCGCGGTAGATCACGCCCAGGAAGTTGAGCGGAATGTAGAGCTGGATCATGAAGGCGTTCACCAGCACCAGGTCGCCCAGGGTCATCTTGCCGTCGATGACGCCTTGCGTGGCGCGCCACAGGATCAGCGTGACGGCGGTGGCGATGATGAGCGACTGGCCGGTGTTCAGGAAGGACAGCGAAGTCTGCGACTTCACCGCCGCCGACTCGAAGCGCTGCAGGCCCTCGTCGTAGCGCTTGGCCTCGTAGTCCTCGTTGCCGAAGTACTTCACGGTTTCGTAGTTGATCAGCGAATCGATGGCCTTGGTGTTGGCCTTGGAATCGAGGTCGTTCATGGTGCGGCGGAAGTGCGTGCGCCAGTCCGTGACCGTGATGGTGAAGGTGATGTAGGACACCAGCGCCACGAGGGTGATGGCGCTGAACCAGATGTCGTAGTGGGTGACCAGGTAGCCCAGCACCAGCGAAATCTCCACCAGCGTGGGCAGGATGTTGAACAGCGTGTACGAGATCAGCGAACCGACGCCGCGCGTGCCGCGCTCGATGTCGCGCGTCATGCCGCCGGTCTGGCGGTTCAGGTGGAAGCGCAGCGACAGCGAATGCAGGTGGCGGAACACCTTGAGCGCGATGGTGCGCACGGCGCGCTGCGTCACGCGCGCGAACAGGAACTCGCGCAGCTCGGTGAACACGGTGGTGGACAGGCGCAGCAGGCCGTAGGCCACCAGCGCGCCCAGCGGCAGCACCAGCAGCGCGTGCGGATGCGACGGCGACACGGTCATCTCGTCCACCAGCTTTTTCAGCACCACCGGCACGCCCACGTTGGCCAGCTTGGCGCCGATCAGGCACAGCAGCGCGGCGAGCACGCGCCATTTGTAGACCCACAGGTAGGGGATCAGGGTTTTCAGGGTGGCCAGGTCGCTGCGCGGCGGCTTGCCGGGGGCGTCTGGTGGAGGTGGGGGCGAGGTGGCTGAGCGGCGCATGGCGAAACGGGGCTTCCGTGGTTTACAATCAGTCCCAATTGTAGCCCTTAGCGAGACTTCACGATGACCACGCCTGAAAACACCACACCCCCAGCTACGGCGGCCGTCCATACGGCCGAGCGCCGCGGCCTGCCGGAAGGGAAGATGCCGGAACTGCGCGTGATGCCCGCCCCGGCCGATGCCAACGTCTACGGCGACGTGTTCGGCGGCTGGATCATGGCGCAGGTGGACATTGCCGGCTCGCTGCCGGCCACCCGGCGCGCCAACGGCCGCGTGGCGACCGTGGCGGTGAATTCCTTCGTGTTTAAAAATCCCGTCTTCGTCGGCGATCTGCTGTCCTTCTACGCCGATATCATCAAGGTCGGCAACACCTCCATCACGGTCAACGTGGAAGTGTACGCGGAGCGCAACCGCCTGCAGGCGTGCACCGTCAAGGTCACCGAAGCCACGCTGACCTATGTCGCCACCGGCCCGGACCGCAAGCCGCGCCAGGTGCCGCCGCTGGAAACGCTGCTGTAGCCCTGACCCCATGGACGCAGGACGCCGCGACCTCCTGCTCAGCGGCGCCCGCCTGTCCGCACTGGCGGCCACCGCTGCCGTAGCCGCCGCCGGCGTCACGCTGGCGCGCAGCGAAGCCGAACGCGGCCCGCCGCGCGGCCGCAGCGGCGGTGCTGCGCAATCCGGCGCCGGAACCAATGGCGCCGGCTATCCCTTCTCTCTCGGCGTGGCCTCCGGTTCGCCGCTGCCCACCGCCGTGGTGCTGTGGACCCGCATCCTGTACGACCCGTTCAACGCCGCCGCCATGCCGCCGCTGGCCTTCTCCGTGCGCTGGGAAGTGGCGCACGACGAAGCCTTCCGCAGCATCGCCGCCAAGGGCACGGCGCTGGCCGCGCCCGAACTGGCGCACAGCGTGCACGTGGACGTCACTGGCCTCGAGCCCGGCCGCTGGTACTGGTACCGCTTCATGCTGGGCGACGCCGTCAGCCCGGCCGGCCGCACCCGCACCGCGCCCGCACCGGACAGCATGCCGGCTGCGCTCAAGCTGGCCGTGGCCTCCTGCCAGCACTGGGAGTTCGGCAGCTACGCCGCGCACCGCCATCTCGCCGCCGCCGCGCCCGACCTGGTGGCCTTCCTGGGCGACTACATCTACGAATGGGGCGCCTACCAGCGCCAGCACCCGCAGCGCGCCGTGCGCGTGGACGAAAGCTTCACGCTGGACCAATACCGCGCCCGCTACGCGCAGTACAAAAGCGACGCCGACCTGCAGGCAGCCCACCTGGCCGCGCCCTGGATACTCACCTGGGACGACCACGAAGTGGCCAACGACTACGCCGGCGACCGCGACGAGCGCCTCTCGCCCATCTTCGCCGCGCGCCGCGCCGCCGCCTACCAGGCCTACTACGAGCACCAGCCCATCCGCCTGAACGCGCCGGACGGCCGCTACGGCGCCATGCGCATGCACCAGCGCTACGACTGGGGCCGGCTGGCGCGCTTCCACGTGCTCGACAACCGCCAGTACCGCACGCCGCAAGCCTGCACCGTGGGGCGCGGCGGCTCCAGCTCCGTCTACTGGCGCGAATGCGCCGCGCTGCGCGACCCCGCGCGCGACATGCTGGGCGCGCCGCAGCAGCGCTGGCTGGAACAGGGATTGAAAGAATCGGTAGCGCGCTGGAACATCCTCGCGCAGCAAACGCTGATGGCCGGCGGCAGCCAGGTGCCGCTGGTGAACGGCGACGACGGCCGCTACTGGACCGACGGCTGGGACGGCTACCCGGCCGCGCGGCAGCGCCTGTACGACGCGCTGCAAGCGAGCGGCGCGGCCAACCCGGTGGTCCTGTCCGGCGACGTGCACACCTTCTACGCCGCCGAGCTCACGCGCGACGGCCGCCGCCCGTCCGGCGCCGGCAACCCGGTGATTGCCACCGAGTTCTGCGGCACCTCCGTCACCTCCAGCTCGCGCCCGCAGGCGCGCACGCTGCAATATGTGGACATGAACCCGCAGCTCAAATACGGCCGCAGCGACAAGCGCGGCTACATGCTGTTCGACATCACGCCCGAGCGCAGCAGCGTGCTGTTCCAGGGCCTCGACGACGTCCGCAACCCCGCCAGCGCCATCTCCACCCTCGCCCGCTTCAGCGTCCTCAACAACCAAAATGGGGTCAGGGTTAATTAAAAGTGCAACTATTAATTAACCCTGACCCCATTTTGGGAGCAACTTTTTAGGCGGCTTGTTTTTCGTCGCGCAGCTGGCGGCGGAGGATTTTGCCGACGTTGGTCTTCGGCAGCTCGTCGCGGAACTCGATGTATTTGGGCTTCTTGTAGGCGGTCAGCTCGGCTTTGCAGAATTCCTGGATGGCTTCGGCAGTCAGGTTGGGGTCCTTGCGCACGATGAACAGCTTGACCGCTTCGCCGGAGTTTTTGTCCGGCACGCCGATGCACGCCACTTCCAGCACGCCCGGATGCGCGGCGACCACGCCTTCGATTTCGTTCGGGTAGACGTTGAAGCCGGAGACCAGGATCATGTCTTTCTTGCGGTCGACGATGCGGGTGTAGCCGCGCTCGTCCATGATGCCGACGTCGCCGGTCTTGAAGAAGCCGTCGGCCGTCATGGTCTTGGCGGTTTCGTCCGGACGCTGCCAGTAGCCGGCCATCACCTGCGGACCGCGGATGGCGATTTCGCCCGGCTGGCCCAGCGGCACTTCGATGCCGTCGTCGTCCAGGATCTTGATTTCGGTGGACGGGATAGGCAGGCCGATGGTGCCGGTGAATTCCTTGATGTCGACGCGGTTGGCGGTGGCCACCGGCGAGGTCTCGGACAGGCCGTAGCCTTCGATGATGGGCGTACCCGTCAGCTTGAGCCAGCGGTCGGCCACGGCTTGCTGCACGGCCATGCCGCCGCCGTTGCACACCTTGTAGCTGGAGAAGTCGAGCTTGGCGAATTCGGGGTTGTTGAGCAGCGCGTTGTACAGCGTGTTTACGGCCGGGAATACCACCACCGGGTACTTGGCCAGTTCCTTGACGAAGCCGGGAATGTCGCGCGGGTTCGGGATCAGCACGTTCAGGCCGCCGAAGCGCATGCCCATGAAGGCGCTGATGGTCAGCGAGTAGATGTGGTACAGCGGCAGCGCGCACACGAACACCACTTGCTTGCCGCTGGTGTCCAGGCCCAGCCACGCTTCGTTCTGCAACACGTTGGAGATGACGTTACGGTGCAGCAGCACGGCGCCCTTGGAAACGCCGGTGGTGCCGCCCGTGTATTGCAGGAAGGCGATGTCTTCGTGGCCCAGCTGCACCGGCTTGAGCGTGAGGCGCGAACCTTCGGCCAGCACTTTCTTGAAGCTGATCGAACCCGGCAACGACCAGGCCGGCACCATCTTCTTCACGTTGCGCACGACGAAGTTGACGATGGCGCCTTTCAGCCCGCCCAGCAGGTCGCCCATGCTGCCGACGATCACATGCTTGACCTTGGTGCTGGCCACCACCTGCTGCACCGTGGTGGCGAAGTTTTCCAGCACGATGATGGCTTCGGCGCCGGAGTCGTTCAGCTGGTGCTGCAGTTCGCGCGGCGTGTACAGCGGATTGACGTTGACCACCGTGTAGCCGGCGCGCAGGATGCCGGCCATGGCCACCGGGTATTGCAGCACGTTGGGCAGCATGATGGCCACGCGCGCGCCTTTTTCCAGGCCCTTGCTTTGCAGCCAGGCGCCCAGCTGCTTGGACATCTGGTCCACTTCGCGGTAGGTCAGGAACTTGTCCATGCAGACATAGGCGTTGCGGTCGGCGAACTGACGGAAAGACTCCTCCAGCAAATGCGTCACCGAGCTGTATTGCGTGTTGTCGATTTCCGCAGGTACGCCTTGGGGGTAGGAATTCAACCAAATCTTGTCCATCTGTAGCCTCGTTCAATCATTATTCGATAAAAAAACCGCCTGGCCAGCAGGCGGTCGCGCCTGGTGGCCGGCCGTTATGCCGCTTTCTTCTTCTCGCCCACCACTTCGTCGCGCAGCACGCGGCGCAGGATCTTGCCAACGTTGGTCTTCGGCAGCTCGTCGCGGAACTCGATGTATTTCGGCTTCTTGTAGCCGGTCAGGTTTTCCTTGCAGTAGGCCATCAGCGTTTCCACGCTCAGGTTCGGGTCCTTGCGCACCACGAACACTTTCACCGCTTCGCCGGAATGCTCGTCCGGCACGCCGATGCAGGCGCATTCGAGCACGCCGGGATGCGCGGCAATCACGCCTTCCACTTCGTTCGGGTAGACGTTGAAGCCGGACACCAGCACCATGTCTTTCTTGCGGTCCACGATCTTGACGTAGCCGCGCGCGTCCATCACGCCGACGTCGCCGGATTTGAAGTAGCCGTCCGGCGTCATCACCTTGGCGGTTTCTTCCGGGCGGTTCCAGTAGCCCACCATGACCTGCGGACCCCGGATGGCGATTTCGCCCGGCTGGCCCAGCGGCACTTCCTTGCCGTCGTCGTCGAGGATGGCGATGTCGGTGGACGGCACCGGCAGGCCGATGGTGGCGGTAAACTCGGTGCCGTCGGCGCGGTTGCAGGTGGCCGTCGGCGACGTCTCGGACAGGCCGTAGCCTTCGATGATGGGCACGCCCGTCACTTTCAGCCACTTGTCGTTGACGGCCTGCTGCACCGCCATGCCGCCGCCGTTGCAGATCACCACGCCGGAGAAATCCAGCTTGCTGAACTCGGGGTGGTTCACCAGCGCGTTGTACAGCGTGTTTACCGCCGGCAGCATGTTGAACCTGTACTTGGACAGTTCCTTGATGAAGCCGCCGATATCGCGCGGATTGGGGATCAGGATGTTCATCGCGCCCATGCGCATGCCCCACATGGCGCAGGCCGTCAGCGCGAAGATGTGGTACAGCGGCAGCGCGCACACGATGGTGAGCGGCTCGTTGGGCGGCAGCGTCTTCAGGCGCGGCTGAGCCCAGGCTTCGTTCTGCAGCAGGTTGCCGACGATGTTGCGGTGGGTGAGCGTGGCGCCCTTGGAGACGCCCGTGGTGCCGCCGGTGTACTGCAGGAAGGCCACGTCGGACGCGTTCAGCTCCACCGGCGTGAGCTTCATGTTGGCGCCCTGCGACAGCGCATCCTTGAAGCGCACGGCGTTCGGCAGCGAGAAGGCCGGCACCATCTTCTTCACGTTGCGCACCACGAAGTTGACGATCACGCCTTTCAGCCCGCCCAGCATTTCACCCATGCTGGCAACCACGATGTGCTTGACCTTGGTGCGCGGCAGCACCTGCTCCAGCGTGGTGGCGAAGTTTTCGAGGATGAGGATGGCTTCCGCGCCCGAGTCGTTCAGCTGGTGCTCCAGCTCGCGCGGCGTGTACAGGGGATTGACGTTGACCACGGTGTAGCCGGCGCGCAGGATGGCCGCGATGGCGATCGGGTATTGCAGCACGTTGGGCATCATCACCGCCACGCGCGCGCCCTTTTTCAGGCTGCGGCTTTGCAGCCACGCGCCCAGGCGCTTGGACAGCGTATCGAGTTCGGCATAGGTGAGGAATTTGTCCATGCAGACGTATGCATTGCGGTCCGCATACTTCTGGAAGGACTCTTCCAGCAAATGCACCAGCGAGCGGTATTGGTTCGGATCAATCTCCGCTGGAACGCCGGGGGGGTACGACTGCAGCCAAATTTTCTCCATCCTGTGCCTCGTCTCTTGATATGTTTTTTTGGGGGGCAAACAAAAAATAGTACGCTCGTACACAAACTGAGTAAGATGCTATCGGGCGCAACGCCAGTATGCAAGCGCTTTTGCAGATTTTGAACCCCTACTCTACCCACTGAGGTGCGAAGGAACATTTGCTGCGACGCAGCATATCTCAGTGATCAGGCGACACTATCGATTGCGTAGCAACCGTATCGGGCCGGGTTGGCGGCGGCTGCCCCAGATGCAACAGGCGGGCCTGGCGCTCTTGCAGGCTCAGGGTGGACATGCCTTGCACCGCAGCATAAAAGCGCGGGAAGGTTTTTTCCTGCGCCAGCAGGGCGCGGAATCCCGGTAAAAAATCATTGTAGGTTGCAACAGACGCAAGATGGGCGTTATTTAACGGTTCGGCGAAGAACCGATCATAGCCCGCGTAGCCGCCCCAGCTGTTGATTTTCATCAGCTGGTATTCCTCTTTCAGCGAGGTAAAGATGCGCAGCTTCTCTTCGCGTTTTTTCTTGTCGCTGACCTTGCGCGCGTAGTTGGCGGCCAGCAGCGCGCGGTGGCGCACCAGCAGTTCGAGGAAGTCGCGCCGGCGCGCGCTGTAGCGGTCGTAGGCGTCGCGCATGGCGGGGTTGCCGTACATGTCCAGCCAGCGCTGCACGCCGGCTTCCTCCACCGCCGTGGCAAAGGCTTCGTTGAAGCGCGAATCGCCCTGCACATAGGCCACCTGGTGCGCCAGCTCGTGGAACACCATGCGCGCCAGTTCGGCGTCCGAATAGTTGATGAAGGAGGACAGCAGCGGATCGCTGAACCAGCCCAGCGTGGAATAGGCGGGCACGCCGCCCAGCTGCACGTCGTTGCCCTCCTTGCGCAATTCGTCGGCGTAGGCTTCGGCGTCTTCCTTGCTGTAGTAGCCGCGGTAGCTGACGCAGCCGGCGATGGGGAAGCACCACTGGATGGGCCGCAGCGACAGCGAGGGCGTGGCCACCACGTTCCACAGCACATAGGGGCGGTTCAGGGCGGCGTAGTTGCGGTAGCTGGCGTTGTCCGGCAGGCCGAGTTCCTTGACGGCGAAGCGGCGTATCAGCAGCGCCTTTTCCAGGCGCGCCTTGAGTTTGGGATCGGTGGCGGGGTCGCCCAGCCAGTCCTCGATGGGGCGCGCTTCGGACCAGAGCGCATACTGGCCCTGGGCCGCCTGGAAGTAGTACTTAAACTGGGCGCAGCCGGCCAGCATCAATGCGCACGCGCCCGCCGCCAGCCAGAACCTGGCACGCATTAACTGTCGGGCAAATTTGCGCATTTTTCACTCTCACGCCGCTTTCTCTACTTGAACCAGTGTATCGTAAAAAGTCGGCGCGCGGCCCATATCGGTAAGGCGCTGGCTGGTCACTTCGTTGGCGTTCTTGCCGTCGCCGGCGAGCTTTTTCCACCATACGGACAGGCCCACCACGAGGCCCGCGCGGGCCTTGTCGGTGACCCGCAATTTACATACGAATGAGCCACGATCGTTGTATATGCGCACCATATCGCCGTGCGCCACGCGGCGCTGCGCGGCGTCGTCCGGGTGCATGTCCAGCTGCGGCTCGCCCTCGGTGGCGCGCAAGCTGGTCACATTGACAAAGGTGGAGTTCAGGAAGTTGCGCTGCGGCGGCGAGATCATGGCCAGCGGGTACTTCGCCGCCAGCTCCGGATTGCTGGCGCGCGACTCGTACGGCGCGATATAGGCGGGCAGCGGATCGAGGCCGTCGGCCAGCATCTGCGCCGAATAGAACTCGCACTTGCCGGACGGCGTGGGGAAGCCGCCCTGCGCGAACGGCGCGGCCGGCATGTTCAGACGCTGCCAGCCCTTCTGCTTGAGCGAGTCCCAGTCGAAGTGCACGGCGCGCGCGTCTTTCGTATTGAAAGCCTGTGCCGCCAGTTCGTCGTCGCTTTCGCGGAACATGGGGTCGTCCAGGCCCATGCGGGCGGCCAGCAGGCGGAAGATTTCCGTGTTCGGCTTGGCCTCGCCCATGGGCGCGATGGCGGCGTTGTTGGCCATCATGTACAGGTGGCCGTAGGAGGTGTGCACGTCCACGTGTTCCAGCTGCGTGGTGGCGGGCAGCACGATGTCGGCGTAGTCCACGGTGTCGGTCTGGAAGTGTTCCAGCACCACGGTGAACAGGTCTTCGCGCGCGAAGCCTGCTGCCACCCTGGCCGAATCGGGCGCTACCGCCACCGGGTTGGAGTTGTAGACGATGACCGCTTCCACCTGCGGGCCGAATTCCGGCGACGCGGGGCGCAGCAGGTCGTCGCCGATGGTGCTCATGTTGATGGTGCGCGGCACTTTGGCGTGCCGCTGCAGCAGGTCGGTGCGCTGCAGCAGCGCCTTGTTGGACGGGAAGGAGCCGCTGGACGACAGCTGCACGCCGCCGGCCGCGTGGCGCCAGGCGCCCACCAGCGCCGGCAGGCAGGCGATATTGCGCACCGCCATGCCGCCGCCGCGCACGCGCTGCACGCCGTAGTTGGTGCGGATGGCAACCGGCTCGCCGTTCTTCGCCATGCCGCCGTACAGGCGCGCCAGCTCCACCACTTCCCGCACCGTGATGCCGCAGGTTTGCGCGGTGCGCTCCGGCGTCCATTCCGCCGCGCGCTGCTTGAGCTGCTCGAAGCCCAGCGTGTAATGCGCAATGTAGTCGTGGTCCAGCAAGTCTTCGGCGATCAGCACATGCATCAGGCCCAGCGCCAGCGCGGCGTCGGTGCCCGGCAGCAGGGCGATGTGCTGGTGGCACTTCTCGGCCGTCAGCGAGCGGTAGGGGTCGATGGCGATCAGCTTGGCGCCGTTGCGCTTGGCGGCCTGGGCGCGGGTCCAGAAATGCAGGTTGGACGCGATGGGATTGCCGCCCCAGATGAGGATCAGCTTGGCGTCCTGCACCTGCTCCAGGTCGGTGCCGATGGAGCCGCCCACCGTGTATTTGTAGCCGGTGGCGCCGGCCGTGGCGCAAATGGTGCGGTCCAGCTGGGAGGCGCCCAGCGTGTGGAAGAAGCGGCCCGCCATGGCCTCGCCTTGCAGCAGGCCCATAGTGCCGGCGTAGCTGTAGGGCAGCAGCGCTTCCGGCGCGCGCGCGACGATGGGCTTGAGCCTGGCGGCGATGGTGTCCAGCGCCTCGTCCCAGCTGATGCGCTCGAACTTGCCTTCGCCCTTCTTGCCCACGCGGCGCAGCGGATGCAGCAGGCGGTCCGCGTGATAGGTGCGCTCGGTGTAGCGCGCCACCTTGGTACACAGCACGCCGGCGGTCGGCGGGTGGTCCGGGTCGCCTTTCACTTCGGTGGCGACGCCGTCTTCGACGGTGACGATGATGGCGCAGGTGTCGGGGCAATCGTGCGGGCAGGCGGCACGGACGTGGCTGGTGGTGGTCATGGCTGGGCGGGTCCAAAAACAAACATCGAAAGCGCTATCGTAAACGATTCCGCGCTACCCCATCCGGCGGCGGCAAAGGCTACAATGGCAATACCGCTATGTGGCATGGCGCCTTATCCAGGCGCGCAGCAAGAACAAAATACTGGAGAGCCCAGATGAAACTTGTAGAACCCATAATTGCGTTTCAATCCGAACTGCAGCAGATCCGCCGCGATCTGCACGCGCATCCGGAACTTTGCTATGAGGAAGTGCGCACTTCCGACGTCGTGGCCGCCAAGCTGACCGAATGGGGCATCCCCGTGGTGCGCGGCCTGGGGCTGACCGGCGTGGTCGGCATCATCCAGAACGGCACGTCCGGGCGCGCCATCGGCCTGCGCGCCGACATGGACGCGCTGCCCATGCAGGAAATTAATACCTTCGCGCATGCATCCAAGCATGAGGGCAAGATGCACGCCTGCGGCCACGACGGCCACACCTCCATGCTGCTGGGCGCGGCGCACCATCTGGCGCAGCACCGCGACTTCGACGGCACCGTCTACCTGATTTTCCAGCCGGCCGAGGAAGGCGGCGCCGGTGCGCGCCGCATGATAGAGGACGGCCTGTTCGAACGTTTCCCTATGGAAGCTGTGTACGGCATGCACAACTGGCCCGGCATGCCGGCCGGCGCCTTCGGCGTGTGCGAAGGCCCGATGATGGCGTCGAGCAATGAATTCCACGTCACCATACGCGGCAAGGGCGCGCACGCGGCGCAGCCGCACAAGGGCATCGATCCCATCATGGTGGCGGTGCAGATCGCACAGGCGTGGCAGACCATCATCACCCGCAACAAGAGCCCGCTCGACACGGCCGTGCTGTCGATCACGCAGATCCACGCGGGCAGCGCCACCAATGTGATTCCGGACGACGCAAAGATGGTGGGCACGGTGCGCACTTTCACCACGGAAGTGCTGGACCTGGTGGAGCAGCGCATGCGCGTGCTGGCCGAGAACATCGCGGCGGGCTTTGACGCGGAAGTGGACTTCGCATTCAAGCGCAATTATCCGCCGCTGGTGAACCATGCGAAGGAAACGCGCTTCGCGGTGGACGTGATGAAGGCGGTGGCCGGGGCCGACAAGGTGGACGACCAGGTGGAGCCGACCATGGGCGCGGAAGATTTCGCGTTCTTCCTGCAGGAAAAGCCGGGCTGCTACATCTTCCTCGGCAACGGCGACGGCGACCACCGCGACGGCGGCCACGGCCTGGGTCCTTGCGTGCTGCACAACGGCAGCTACGACTTCAACGACAACCTGCTGCCCATCGGCGCCAGCTTCTGGGTGCGGCTGGCGGAAACGGCGCTGCCGCTGGCGCGCTGAGACCGGCGGGTTACGGCGCTGCGCGCCTAACCCGCCCTACAACCCCAAGCCATCAACGCACCAACGCTGCTCTCGTAGGGCGGGTTAGCGCAAAGCGCGTAACCCGCCAAGCGCCGCTACGGCAATTGATCTGGCCCACTCCCCACGCGCTGCCCCGTATTGAGCTGCTCCAGCCCCAGCAGCGCCGCCGAATGATCGGCCTGCGGAAACATATCCACAATCGCCTCATAGCGCTGCGTCACCAAATCGGTCACCGGCAGCTGCACGCCAGCCGCCGCTGCCGCCGCCAGGATATTGTGCTGATCCTTCAACTGCGTGCGCACCTGTCCCCCCGGCATGAAATTCCGCTCCAGCATGCGCTGCCCATGCACCTCCAGTACCTTGCTCTCCGCAAAACCGCCCCGTATCGCCGCCCGGACGGCGGCCGGATCAGCCCCCGCCGCCTGCGCCAGCAGCAGCGCCTCCGCCACGATATTGATCGTGCCGCCCACGATCAGCTGGTTGCACAGCTTGGACACCTGACCGCTGCCCGCCGGCCCCACCAGTGTCGAGCGTCCCATGGCTGCAAACACCGGTTCCGCGCGCGCATAATCCTCGGCGCTGCCGCCGGCCATGATGGCCAGCGTACCGGCCTGCGCCCCGCCCACGCCGCCCGACACCGGCGCATCGACAAAGCGGCAGCCGCCGGCCGTAAGCCGCATGTGGAACGCCTGCGCCTCCGACTGGCGCGTGGAACTCATGTCTATCCACAGCACGCCCGGCCGCAGCGAAGGCAGCGCCGCCTCGATCACCAGGCCCACCACCGGCCCCGCCTCCAGCATGGAGATCACCACGTCGGCCGAGCTGACGGCGTCGGCCAGGTCGGCCACCGGCATGGCGCCGAATTCAGCCAGCGGCTCGGCCTTGCTGGCCGTGCGGTTCCAGACGGTGACGGCAAAACCGGCGTGCAGCAGGCGCCGCACCATCGGCTCTCCCATCAAGCCGATACCAAGGAATGAAATTTGCGTTGACAATGGGATGACTCCTGAGTGAACAATGTTGAACATGTCCTAAGAATATTAGCGCCTCCTGAACGATTTTGTGAATCTCGGTAGAATGAAGTACTGCTATATAACACGACATATAGCGCTGACTCTGAAAGAAGCCATGCAAACTAAAAAAATCCTCGCGGCAGCAGCCGCAATTCTGGCAATGCAAGCTGCTGTTGCCGACGACAAGCTGATCGATACTTCCTACGTTGAATACGCCAGCGCCTCCAAGGTCCAGATGGCCCGCATCGGCGCCACCTCCGACTGGAACAAGCAGTGGTTCCAGTCCAATGGCACCAGCCTGAGCGGCTACTGGGACGCCAGCTTCGGCGCCTGGCGCGGCAAGATGGCCAACAATGTACCGGGCGCGCACCAGGACCTGGTGGACGTCGGCTTCACGCCGGTGTTCCGCTACGGCGCCGACAACAAGAAGGGCTTCTACGTTGAAGGCGGCATCGGCGTGCACCTGCTGTCCAAGCTGTACAACAACAACGACGACAAGCTGGCCACCGCCTTCCAGTTCGGCGACCACATCGGCGTAGGCTATGTGTTCAACAACAACTGGGAAGTGGCGGCCAAGATCCAGCACTTCTCCAACGGCGGCATCAAGAAGCCGAACAGCGGCGTCGATTACGCCGTGGTGAAGCTGGCCTACCGCTACTAAGCACACGCCCATGAAAAAAACCTCCGCAGTTCGCACTGCGGAGGTTTTTTTTCGCCCGTCTATGGCTTGCTCGGGCCTACTCGGGCTTACTCGGCGACGTCCGTCCCCACGTTGATGGCGGCGTAGGCGCGCTGCACCGCCTTCGCTTCGGCGCTGTTGGCGCCATACAGTTCCTGCGCCGCAGCGAGCACCTTCAGGCGCGCATCGGCATAGTTGGTCGAGGACGTGAACTTGGTGGTCAGCGCCTTGAACCAGATGCGGTAGGCCTTGTCGAGGCCGATGCCCGTCATGGCCAGCGGCGCCTTGGTCAGGTACTTGCTGTAGTACTCGCTGGTGCTGGTCGAGCTTGAGCCTTTGGCCAGGAAGTAGAACATGCGGTTATTGGCTCCGCTGCTGTAGTGCACGTCCAGGCGCTTGAGCGAGGTGCTCCAGGCGTCCGGGCTGCTGCCGTCCTTGCTGGGCTTGTACAGCCAGCGCAGCGGCTGGCCGTCTTTGGCGATTTCCTTGCCGGTCATCCAGTCATTGCTGCTCGGCCATGGCAGCGCCGCGCCGGTGCCGCCGGCGCGCGCATAGGCTTCCACCGCCTCGCCCGTGATGTCCGAGCTGGACTCGTTCAGGCCGCCGGATTCGCCGCGATACGCCAGGTTGGAGGTGGCGGCGGTGACGCCGTGGCCCATCTCATGGCCGATCACGTCGATGGAGCCGAGGTTGTTGAAGTAGGTGCCGCCGTCGCCGATGTACATGCACTTGCAGGTGTCGGAGTAGTAGGCGTTGTCGTAGGCCGTGTTGACGTGGGCGGCGATATAGGTGGCCGTGTTGTTGCCGTCCAGCGACTGCCAGCCCATCACATTCTTCAGCATGTCGTAGGTGTTCATCAAGCCCCACAGCGCGTTCACGGCGGCAGTCTGGCCGTTGGCATTGGTGGTGCTGCCGCCGGCGATGTATTGCTGGCCGTCGCCCCAGGTGTTGCTGGTGTTGGTGTACACGCTGCCGGCGCTGGTGGTGTGGTTGGCATTGGTGATGGCCATGGCGCCGAAGGTGCCGCCGGTGCCGCGCGAGCCGTCCACCATCTTGTAGGTGGTGCCGCTCAGCGTGGTGTTGATGGGCACGGCACCGTTGTACTGGCTGTTGCCGGTGCCGACCACGGTCTGCAGCGTGCTCCACTGCTCCAGCACGCTGCCGTCCTGGGCGTTGACGATGGTGTTGTGGAACACAGGCTTGTTGCCGTTGGCCATGCGAGTCTGCACCAGGTAGGCCAGCTTGTAGCCGTCCACCACTTCACTCACGTCGGTGGCGTTCAATTCAGCTTCCGCCTTGTTTTCGGCGCCGGCCGCGCGCACGGTTTTCATGACGGGATAGATGATGAGTTCGGCGCTTGGCGGATCGATCGCCACCGCATAAGGGCCGACGCCGCGCAGCGCGGCTTCCACCGCCTGGCGCGGCAGCAGCTTCGGTTTCACATCCATGCGTTTCGGACTGAGCGAGGAGCGGCGGTCGGCAATCGATTCGCTGAGAATATTGCCGCCCGCATCGGACACCACCACCGATTCGGATTCGAAGATGCGCACGCCCTTATAGGTGTGGTTCAGGCGGCTGATGGCCTGGCCGCGCGCACCGGGATGCTGGCTGGCGAGGGCGAAGCCGTGGTCGGTGTCCAGGCCATGCTTGCCGCGTTCGCCGTTCAGCGTGCTGATCAGGCGGGCTTTTTCTTGCGGAGAAAACGACGCCGGCTCGCCCATGGTGGGTGCGGCGTGGACGGTGGAAAGTAGCGACGCTGCAACGGCGGCGGCTAGCATAGTCGTACGAAATGCCATTTCTATCTCCCGGAAAGGTTGGACGACCAAGTTAGCTCATCCGTTCAGCGCCAGTCAAAAAAGCTGGCAAATGAGACGTTTCGGGGGCGGTTGTTAAGAATGGGACAATCGAAAGCAAAAAAGCCCACCAGATCACTGGTGGGCTTTTCTTTATAACTAGCCTGACGATAACCTACTTTCACACTGGTTGCAGCACTATCATCGGCGCAAAATCGTTTCACGGTCCTGTTCGGGATGGGAAGGGGTGGGACCGATTTGCTATGGTCATCAGGCTTTGACTTGTACGCTGCGTGCTATGGCACGCAGCTGCAATCTGGAAGAAGTAAATTGGGTAGTAATTCAAACACAGGCAAATGCGATATAACCGTCAAGGTTATAGGGACAAGCCTTACGGGCAATTAGTACTGGTTAGCTTAATGCATTACTGCACTTCCACACCCAGCCTATCAACGTCCTGGTCTCGAACGACCCTTCAAGGAGCTTAAAGCTCCGGGAAATCTCATCTCAAGGCAAGTTTCCCGCTTAGATGCTTTCAGCGGTTATCTCTTCCGAACTTAGCTACCCGGCAATGCCACTGGCGTGACAACCGGTACACCAGAGGTTCGTCCACTCCGGTCCTCTCGTACTAGGAGCAGCCCCCTTCAAATTTCCAACGCCCACGGCAGATAGGGACCAAACTGTCTCACGACGTTTTAAACCCAGCTCACGTACCACTTTAAATGGCGAACAGCCATACCCTTGGGACCGGCTACAGCCCCAGGATGTGATGAGCCGACATCGAGGTGCCAAACTCCCCCGTCGATATGAACTCTTGGGAGGAATCAGCCTGTTATCCCCAGAGTACCTTTTATCCGTTGAGCGATGGCCCTTCCATACAGAACCACCGGATCACTATGTCCTACTTTCGTACCTGCTCGACTTGTCGGTCTCGCAGTTAAGCACGCTTATGCCATTGCACTATTAGCACGATGTCCGACCGTACCTAGCGTACCTTCGAACTCCTCCGTTACACTTTAGGAGGAGACCGCCCCAGTCAAACTGCCTACCATGCACTGTCCCCGATCCGGATCACGGACCAAGGTTAGAACCTCAAACAAACCAGGGTGGTATTTCAAGGTTGGCTCCACGAGAACTGGCGTCCCCGCTTCAAAGCCTCCCACCTATCCTACACAGATTGGTTCAAAGTCCAATGCAAAGCTACAGTAAAGGTTCATGGGGTCTTTCCGTCTAGCCGCGGGTAGATTGCATCATCACAAACACTTCAACTTCGCTGAGTCTCGGGAGGAGACAGTGTGGCCATCGTTACGCCATTCGTGCAGGTCGGAACTTACCCGACAAGGAATTTCGCTACCTTAGGACCGTTATAGTTACGGCCGCCGTTTACTGGGACTTCAATCAAGAGCTTGCACCCCATCATTTAATCTTCCAGCACCGGGCAGGCGTCACACCCTATACGTCCACTTTCGTGTTTGCAGAGTGCTGTGTTTTTATTAAACAGTCGCAGCCACCAGTTTATTGCAACCCTTTCGCCCTACTGAAGTAAATCAGCCAAGCTACCGGGGCGTACCTTTTCCCGAAGTTACGGTACCAATTTGCCGAGTTCCTTCTCCCGAGTTCTCTCAAGCGCCTTAGAATACTCATCTCGCCCACCTGTGTCGGTTTGCGGTACGGTCTCGTATGACTGAAGCTTAGAGGCTTTTCTTGGAACCACTTCCGATTGCTACGCGAACAAGTCCGCTCGTCCCGCTCCCTTGAATTGCGCACCCGGATTTGCCTAAGTGCCTTCTATGAAGCAGAAACTGACTATTCCAACAGTCAGACAACCTTCCGCGATCCGTCCCCCCATCGCATCATACGACGGTGCAGGAATATTAACCTGCTTCCCATCAGCTACGCATCTCTGCCTCGCCTTAGGGGCCGACTCACCCTGCTCCGATGAACGTTGAACAGGAAACCTTGGGCTTACGGCGTGGGGGCTTTTCACCCCCATTATCGCTACTCATGTCAGCATTCGCACTTCTGATACCTCCAGCATCCTTTACAAGACACCTTCGCAGGCTTACAGAACGCTCTCCTACCATATGCTTACGCATATCCGCAGCTTCGGTGACTGGCTTAGCCCCGTTACATCTTCCGCGCAGGACGACTCGATCAGTGAGCTATTACGCTTTCTTTAAATGATGGCTGCTTCTAAGCCAACATCCTGACTGTTTTAGCCTTCCCACTTCGTTTTCCACTTAGCCAATCTTTGGGACCTTAGCTGGCGGTCTGGGTTGTTTCCCTCTTGACGCCGGACGTTAGCACCCGACGTCTGTCTCCCAAGCTCGCACTCATCGGTATTCGGAGTTTGCAATGGTTTGGTAAGTCGCGATGACCCCCTAGCCATAACAGTGCTCTACCCCCGATGGTGATACTTGAGGCACTACCTAAATAGTTTTCGGAGAGAACCAGCTATTTCCAAGTTTGTTTAGCCTTTCACCCCTACCCACAGCTCATCCCCTAATTTTTCAACATTAGTGGGTTCGGTCCTCCAGTGCGTGTTACCGCACCTTCAACCTGGCCATGGGTAGATCACTTGGTTTCGGGTCTACACCCAGCGACTGGCGCCCTGTTCGGACTCGATTTCTCTACGGCTCCCCAATCTGGTTAACCTTGCCACTGAATGTAAGTCGCTGACCCATTATACAAAAGGTACGCAGTCACGGAACAAGTCCGCTCCTACTGTTTGTATGCACACGGTTTCAGGATCTATTTCACTCCCCTCCCGGGGTTCTTTTCGCCTTTCCCTCACGGTACTGGTTCACTATCGGTCGATTACGAGTATTTAGCCTTGGAGGATGGTCCCCCCATCTTCAGACAGGATTTCTCGTGTCCCGCCCTACTTGTCGCATACTTAGTTCCACACGTCGCATTTCGTGTACGGGGCTATCACCCGCTATGGCCGCCATTTCCAGGGCGTTCCACTATGCGTCATGCTAAATCATGCAGGCTCATCCCATTTCGCTCGCCACTACTTTGGGAATCTCGGTTGATTTATTTTCCTGCAGCTACTTAGATGTTTCAGTTCGCCGCGTTCGCTTTGCATGCCTATGTATTCAGCATGCAATGACCTATAAGGCCGGGTTTCCCCATTCGGAAATCCTCGGATCAAAGCTTGTTTGTCAGCTCCCCGAGGCTTATCGCAGACTTCTACGTCCTTCATCGCCTGTAATCGCCAAGGCATCCACCATGTGCACTTATTCACTTGTCCCTATAACCTTGACGGCTATCGGTATCAAGCATTTACTACTGTGTTTGATGATTTATCTACTACCCTGAATATCTTGCGATATTCAATAAATCTTTACTTCTTCCAAATTGTTAAAGAACGATACTACTTTTATCTAAAGCTCAGGCCTTAGATAAAAGCAGGTAACTGGTAGGGCTGGTTGGACTCGAACCAACGACCCCCGCGTTATCAACACGGTGCTCTAACCAGCTGAGCTACAGCCCCAGAAAACGTTCTCTTTAAAAACAGCCGATAAGTGTGAGCGTTTGGCGTGGCGCCATACTCTAGAAAGGAGGTGATCCAGCCGCACCTTCCGATACGGCTACCTTGTTACGACTTCACCCCAGTCACGAATCCTACCGTGGTAAGCGCCCTCCTTGCGGTTAAGCTACCTACTTCTGGTAAAACCCGCTCCCATGGTGTGACGGGCGGTGTGTACAAGACCCGGGAACGTATTCACCGCGACATGCTGATCCGCGATTACTAGCGATTCCAACTTCATGCAGTCGAGTTGCAGACTACAATCCGGACTACGATACACTTTCTGGGATTAGCTCCCCCTCGCGGGTTGGCGGCCCTCTGTATGTACCATTGTATGACGTGTGAAGCCCTACCCATAAGGGCCATGAGGACTTGACGTCATCCCCACCTTCCTCCGGTTTGTCACCGGCAGTCTCATTAGAGTGCCCTTTCGTAGCAACTAATGACAAGGGTTGCGCTCGTTGCGGGACTTAACCCAACATCTCACGACACGAGCTGACGACAGCCATGCAGCACCTGTGTAAAGGTTCCCTTTCGGGCACTCCTCAATCTCTCAAGGATTCCTTCCATGTCAAGGGTAGGTAAGGTTTTTCGCGTTGCATCGAATTAATCCACATCATCCACCGCTTGTGCGGGTCCCCGTCAATTCCTTTGAGTTTTAATCTTGCGACCGTACTCCCCAGGCGGTCTACTTCACGCGTTAGCTGCGTTACCAAGTCAATTAAGACCCGACAACTAGTAGACATCGTTTAGGGCGTGGACTACCAGGGTATCTAATCCTGTTTGCTCCCCACGCTTTCGTGCATGAGCGTCAATCTTGACCCAGGGGGCTGCCTTCGCCATCGGTGTTCCTCCACATCTCTACGCATTTCACTGCTACACGTGGAATTCTACCCCCCTCTGCCAGATTCTAGCCTTGCAGTCTCCATCGCCATTCCCAGGTTGAGCCCGGGGATTTCACGACAGACTTACAAAACCGCCTGCGCACGCTTTACGCCCAGTAATTCCGATTAACGCTTGCACCCTACGTATTACCGCGGCTGCTGGCACGTAGTTAGCCGGTGCTTATTCTTCAGGTACCGTCATTAGACATGGATATTAGCCACGCCCGTTTCTTCCCTGACAAAAGAGCTTTACAACCCGAAGGCCTTCTTCACTCACGCGGCATTGCTGGATCAGGCTTGCGCCCATTGTCCAAAATTCCCCACTGCTGCCTCCCGTAGGAGTCTGGACCGTGTCTCAGTTCCAGTGTGGCTGGTCGTCCTCTCAGACCAGCTACTGATCGATGCCTTGGTAGGCCTTTACCCTACCAACTAGCTAATCAGATATCGGCCGCTCCAGGAGCACAAGGCCTTGCGGTCCCCTGCTTTCATCCTTGGATCGTATGCGGTATTAGCGTAACTTTCGCTACGTTATCCCCCACTCTTGGGTACGTTCCGATATATTACTCACCCGTTCGCCACTCGTCAGCGGAGCAAGCTCCCTGTTACCGTTCGACTTGCATGTGTAAAGCATGCCGCCAGCGTTCAATCTGAGCCAGGATCAAACTCTTCAGTTCAATCTCTGTTTTTCGATATCTCTATCGAGGTCGCTCACTCAAAATACTGACGATTCCTTCTTTCGAAGGTCACGTTTAATATATTGTGTAAGCGTTTAATAATTTGAGCTAAGAGGCTTGCGCCTCCGGCATCATCATCAAACGCCCACACTTATCGACTGTTAATTTTTAAAGAATTCTGCGTTACCTGCTGAATCGTTTTGTTCAGCAGCAGAGAGGCGATATTATGAGGCTTGTCTTTAATTCCGTCAACCCTCGTTTTTTTCCTCTTTCCGACGCTGCGTGTGTTCAGCAGCGCGGGGACAGAACTATAGCAAAGCCTGGCGCCCCTTGCAACAGTGTTTTTGGCTATACTTTCTGAAGCAGCTATAGCAGCTATTCGACAGGAGTCAGGATGGTCCCACATGAACTGCCGGCCGGAAGTCCGCCCACGATACTGGTGGTGGATGACTCGCCTTCTTTCCTGACCGCCCTGCTCGACCACCTGTCCTCGCGCGGCTTCCTGGTGCTGATCGCGCGCCATGCGGAAGAAGGCCTGATGCGCGCCGAGTTCGGCCTGCCCGACCTGATCCTGATGGACGTGGTGCTGCCCGGCATGGACGGCTTCGAAGCGTGCCGCCGCCTGAAGGCCAGCGACAACACCAGGGACATTCCCGTCATCTTCATGACCAGCCTGGCGGACGCGCGCCAGAAGGTGAGCGGCTTCGAGGCCGGCGGCGTCGACTACATTACCAAGCCCTTCCAGATCGAGGAGGTGCTGGCCCGCATACACACCCACCTGGAACTGCGCAAGGCCAACCGCGAACTGCAGCAAATGTTCGAGCAGCTCAACCGCGCCAAAGAGGAACTGGTGCACAGCGAAAAGCTGGCGGCGCTGGGCGCGCTGGTGGCCGGCATCTCGCACGAATTGAATACGCCCATCGGCAACAGCCTGATGATCGCCAGCGCCTTCGAGGACCAGACCAGCGAGATCCGCGCCATGTTCGGCCGGGGTGAACCGATGAAGCGCTCGCTGTTCGAGAGCTATCTGTCGAATGCAAATACGGCAGTGGAAGTGCTGGTGCGCAACCTGCACCGCGCGGCGGACATGGTGTCCAACTTCAAACAGGTGGCGGTGGACCAGACCAGCGCGCAGCGCCGCACCTTCTTGCTGGCGGAAGTCGTGTCGGGCAATATACTGACCTTGCTGCCCACCATACGCCGCACACCTTACACGGTGACGCAGGACATTCCGCCTGCGCTGATGATGGACAGCTATCCCGGCCCTCTGGGCCAGGTCATCACCAACCTGCTGACCAACGCCATCACGCACGGCCTGGATGGCCGCGACCACGGCACCATCGCCATTAGCTCCAGCGGCGAGGAGCAGGACAGCGTGGTGCTGACCATCTCCGACGACGGCAAGGGCATCAGCGCCGACAACCTGCTGCACATCTACGAGCCCTTCTTTACCACCAAGCTCGGTGTGGGCGGTTCCGGTCTCGGCCTGCACATCGTACACAACATCGTCACCGATATCCTGGGCGGCCGCATCGACGTGCGCAGCGCGCCGGGCGCCGGCACCACCTTCACGCTGACCCTGCCGCTCACCGCGCCGATGCGCTAGCCAGTTCCTTCAAGCGCCTGCGGTTGTTCCTGATCCAGCCTGCCAAGGCGTTGCCGGGCATGGGCGCCGCCACCAGCGCACCCTGCGCCAGTTCGCAGCCGAGGCTGCGCAGGAGGGACAGGTCTGCCGCCAACTCCACGCCTTCGGCCACGGCCGCCATGCCCATCTGATGCGCCACGCTCAGCGACTGCTGCAACAACGCCTGGCGCGGCGGATGCTGCGACGCTTCATGTACGATGACGGGATCGATGCGCAGCTCGGTCAGCGGGCAGCGCGCCAGCTGCTGCTGCGTGGTGTGCCCGGCGCGGTAGCCGCCCAGCGCCAGGCCGAAGCCGCGCACGCACAGGTGCGCCAGGTTGGCGATGGTGAGCGGCGCGCCGTCCGCCAGCACGGACTCCTGGCATTCCCAGATGACGGTGCGCGGCTCCAGGCCCAGCTCGCGCACCTGCGCGCTGAGCTGGTCCACGCAGGCGCGGTCGGCCAAGATTTCAGTGGGCAGCTTGATGGACATGCCCAGCGAGATCAGGCCGATGTCGTGCCAGGCACGCAGCTGGCGCAGCGCCTGCGCGGCAATGTCCACCGTCAGCGGCGCGATGCAGTCGGCGCCCTGCAGGGCGGGCAGGAAGCGGGCCGCGCGTATCAGGCCGCGCTCGGGGTGCGCCCAGCACGGCTGCACATCGAGCCCGCGCAGCATGCCGGTGGCGATTTCAATGCGCGGTTCGTAGTACGGCAGGAACTGGCCGGCGGCCAGCGCGGCCGCCACCTCCTCGGGCGCAGGCAGGCCGATCGCCGTCGCCTCGCGCAAGCGGCCGACGTCGGCGCGGTCCAGGATTTCGCTCAACACGTCGAAATGCAGCGGCTTGAGCACAGTACCCAGCAGTACCTGCAGCGCCGTGCGCTGCGTCATGCCCGCTTGCGCTTCCTTTAGGCGCTCTTCGCGCGCACTGGCCACCAGCAGGCTGGCCGCCAGTTCCAGTTCGCACACATGGCGTATCAGTTCGATGCCGTCCATGCCCGGCATGTCCATGTCGGTCAGCACCAGCTCCACCGGCATGCCGCGCGCATTGAGCTTGCGCAGCGCATCGATGCCGTCGCAGGCCAGCAGCACTTCGCCGAAACCGGCCTGGCGCAGCAGCCCGGCCATGTGGTCGCGCTGGACGGGACTGTCCTCCACCACCATCGCCGTGCAGCCGCTCCAGTCAGCCATGGCGGGCCTCAGGCCAGGAAGGAATTCAGCTGCTGCACGATCTCGCGGCCAATCTGCTCCAGCGTCACGGTGCGCTCCACGCCGCCGCGCTTGACCGCCTCCTTCGGCATGCCGTACACCACGCAGCTCGCTTCATCCTGCGCCACCGTGTAGGCGCCGGCGTTGCGCATCTCCAGCAGGCCGGCCGCGCCGTCATCGCCCATGCCGGTCATGATCACGCCCAGCGCGTTCGAGCCGGCACATTTGGCCACGGAGCGGAACAGCACATCGACCGAGGGCCGGTGGCGGTTTACCAGCGGGCCGTCCATCACTTCCACGAAGTACTGCGCGCCGTTGCGGCGCAACAGCATGTGCTTGCCGCCCGGGGCGATCAGCGCGCGGCCGGGCACCACGCGGTCGCCGGTCTGCGCTTCCTTGACGGTGATCTCGCACACGGAGTTCAGGCGCTCTGCGAACGCCGCCGTGAATTTCTCCGGCATGTGCTGCACGATGACGATGCCGGGCGAGACGCGCGGCAGCGAAGTGAGCACCACTTCCAGCGCCTGGGTGCCGCCGGTGGAAGTGCCGATGGCGACAACGCGCTCGGTGGTCTGCGTCATGGCGCGCCCGTCGGCGGCCGGCAGGATGACATCGGCGGTCAGCTTGGCCACCGGCTGCAGCGGCGCGGCGCGGCCGGCCAGCTTGCGCACATTGGCGACGGCGGCGGCGCGCACCGCAGCGACCAGTTCGTCGGAGCTGTCGTTTAGGAACTGCTTCAGTTCCAGCTTGGGCTTGGTGATGATGGATACCGCGCCGGCCGCCATGGCCTCCATGGTGGTCTTGGCCGCCTTGGCCGTCAGCGTGGAGCAGATCACCACCGGCGTGGGACGCTCGGCCATGATCTTGCGCAGGAAGGTGATGCCGTCCATGCGCGGCATTTCCACGTCCAGCACGATCACGTCCGGCCACACGGTCTTCATGCGCTCCATGGCCAGGATGGGGTCGGCCACCGCGTGCAGCACCTGGATATCCGGCGCCTTGTTCAGCAGCCCGGTAACGACCTGGCGTACCACGGCCGAATCGTCCACCACCATCACATTGATCTTCTTCATAAGCGCTCCTTCAACGACTTGGCCCCGGGTTTGCCAGGCGGTCCCTGGCGCACCCACACGTCGCCGGTCCTGACGTTGAAAATAATATGGCGGTGGCCGACGCCGAACAGGCTCTCGGACACCACCGGTATCTTGTGCTGCTCAAGCAGTCGTTCGGCCGTTTCGCCGTTGCGCCTGCCTATGCCCATGCTATCGCCGCGCTCTATGCCGGGGAACATCATGCCGCCGCCGAAGATCTTGGCCTGGCATTCGGCCGGATCGATGCCGGCCTGCTCCAGTTCCCCCAGCATCAGCTCCAGCGCACCCTCGCAATAGCGCCCGTTGAGTTGCCCGATGGTGCTTTCCTTGCCCTCCATGGTCAGCAGGAAGTGCGACATGGCGCCAACGCGCGCGTGCGGATGCCAAAGCGTAATCGATACGCAGGAACCGAGCAAGGTTCGTATCCGGTGCCGCGCGTCGCCGACAAAGTGTTCGCCGGGCAGCAGGAAGACGTCGATGACGGCCACGTCGGCCTCATACCTTGCGGTAGACCGACGGCGCCAGCACTTGCAGCGGGCCGACCATGTCGTGCAGGCTCTCGGAGTGGCCGATGAGCAGGTGGCCGCCGGAACGCAGCGCGCCCAGCAGGCGCCCCACGACCTGGTGCTTGGTCTCGGGATTGAAGTAGATCAGCACATTACGCAGGAAGATCACGTCAAACTGGCCGAACTTGGGCGGGGTGGGCGCATTCAGGTTCACCTGGTGGAACTGCACGCGCTGGCGCAGGTTTTTTTCCACCAGCAGCGTGCCATCCTGCTCGGCAATGCCGCGCAGGCAGTAGCGCTTCAGGTAGGCCGGCGGAATATGGCTGGTGCGCTCGCGCGCGTAGTGGCCGGTGCGCGCGGCCGCCAGCACGCGGGTGCTGATGTCGGACGCGTACAGCTCCCACTCCTGCGCGCCCAGCACGTCGTCCAGCACCATGGCGATGCTGTAGGGTTCCTCCCCGGTGGAACAGGCCGCGCTCCACACGCGGAACGTGCGCCGCTGAGACAACGCTTCCGTTGCCAGCCGGCGCAGCAGATCGAAGTGCTTGGACTCGCGGAAGAAATAGGTTTCGTTGGTCGTCAGCAGATCGACCGCGGTCTGGGTTTCGGCAGGCGACTGGCCGCTGGCTATCATCTTGAAATAAGCGCCGTAGCTGGTCAGCTTGTGGTGCGCCAGGCGCTTGGCCAGGCGGCCGCTGACCAGCGCCTTCTTGCCGGGCGCCAGCGTAATGCCGGCCACCTCGTAGATGAAGCGCTGGAACTGGGTGAACTCCCTATCGGAGATGGGTTCGACAGTCATCGTGGCAGCATCCCGCATCCATCCTCTCCGGTTAGAAACGCGTAAACTGGGATTCGTCCGGCGCAATCTCCGGTCCCATCGCCTTGCGCGCGGGCCGCACGGCGGCTACCCGCAACGGCGCCTGGCGCACGCCGGCCCGGCCGCGCGCAGGCGGCGCTGGCGCCGCCACCATGCCTACATTGAAGAAGGACATGGTGTGCTGCAGCTCCTCGGCCTGGCCGCTCATCTCCTCGGCGGTGGACGCCAGTTCCTCGGAGCCGGCCGCATTCTGCTGCGTGGTCTGGCTCAGCTGCCCCATCGCCATATTAATCTGGCTGACGCCGGAGGCCTGTTCTTCTGAGGCGGCGGTGATTTCCTGCACCAGGTCGGAGGTCTTCTTAATGTTGGGCACCATGGAGTCCAGCAGCGTGCCGGCCTTCTCCGCCAGGTTCACGCTGCTGCCGGCCACTTCGCCGATTTCCTGCGCCGCCACCTGCGCGCGTTCGGCCAGCTTGCGCACCTCGGCCGCCACCACGGCGAAGCCCTTGCCATGCTCGCCCGCGCGGGCCGCTTCGATGGCAGCGTTCAGGGCCAGCAGATTGGTCTGGTAAGCAATGTCGTCGATGATAACGATCTTGGTGGCGATCTGCTTCATCGCCGCCACGGTTTCCTTCACCGCCGAACCGCCTTCGGTCGCTTCCACCGCAGCCTTGCTGGCCATGGCGTCCGTCACCTTGGCGTTCTCCGTGTTCTGGCTGATGGACGCGGTCATCTGCTCCATCGACGCGCTGCTTTCCTCCACGCTGGCCGCCTGCTCGCTGGCCGCCTGCGACAGCGACTGCGCCGTGGCGCTCACCTGCTCGGACGCGGCCGCCAGCGCCGCCGCGCTGTCGTTCACTTCGGACACCACCTGCGATAGCTTGGCCACCGCCGAATTGGCGAAGCCCATCATCTCGCCGAAAGCGCCTTCGTATTTTTTGTCGATGGTGCGCGTCAGGTCGCCTCCGGCGATGGCTTCCATCATGCCCACCATGTCGTCGATGCCGCCCTGGGTGGTGGTCACCAGCTGGTTCAGGCCTTCGCCCATCTCCTTCTGGAAGCCCTGCAAGCCTTGCAGATCGATGCGGGTGCTGAAATCGCCCTTGTTGGCCGCCTGCACCGCGGTGCGCTGGCCGTCGATCACCTGCTTCAGCTTGGCCACCATATTGCCCATGGCGCGCAGCAGCTGGCCGGTTTCATCCTTCGCCTCGGAGTGCAGCGACACGGCCAGGTCGCCTTCGGCCAGGCGGTTGGCCGCTTGCACCGCATTGTTCAGCGGCAGCGTGATGCTGCGCGTGATGAAGACGGCCGCCAGCACCGACAGGACCACCAGCAGGACCAGGGCGGACACGATGAGCTGGCGCGCCCGCGCACTGACCTCGGTCATTTTTTCGTCGGCGCGCTTGGTGGTCTGGGCGGTGATCTTGCGCAGCTGGTCGAGCGCCTCGGCCAGCGGTTTGTCGGCGCCGCTGACGGATTTGTCGAGGGTTTCGGCGTCGTTGACCTTGTTTGCGCGCAGCTCGACAATTTTGTGCAGGGCATTGCGGTACAGGATCGTGTCCTGGTGGACTTTGGCGAGGATGCGCTCTTCTTCGGCGGTGATGCGGCCGGTGGCCTTGTACTCGTCATCGATGCTGTCGATGATTTCCAGCTGGGCGATCAGGCGCTTGTCGTAATCTTCGCCGCGCAGCACATAGTTCTTGAACATCTGGACCGCGCTGCCCAGTGCGACCGAACCCTTGGTGGTGGCATTGGTCTTGGCAACGGCGTCTTCCTTGAAGGTCTGCCACTGGTTGTTCATGGCGCTGATTTCGCTATAGGCGACCAAGCCGAACAGCAAAGACAGCAGCGTCAGCAAGCCGAACGCAAAACCGAGACGCTTTCCGATCGAGAATTTCCCCAGCATGGTTCCCCCTTCAGTCTAGTTATGTCTCCACATGCTAGGCTCAGGCCTGTATGCAGGCAATAGTGAGGGGAAAAAAAAATAGGCCGGCAGCCACAAACGCAAAAAAGCCCACCAAGATCACTTGGTGGGCTTTTTCTTTATAACTAGCCTGACGATAACCTACTTTCACACTGGTTGCAGCACTATCATCGGCGCAAAATCGTTTCACGGTCCTGTTCGGGATGGGAAGGGGTGGGACCGATTTGCTATGGTCATCAGGCTTTGACTTGTACGCTGCGTGCTATGGCACGCAGCTGCAATCTGGAAGAAGTAAATTGGGTAGTAATTCAAACACAGGCAAATGCGATATAACCGTCAAGGTTATAGGGACAAGCCTTACGGGCAATTAGTACTGGTTAGCTTAATGCATTACTGCACTTCCACACCCAGCCTATCAACGTCCTGGTCTCGAACGACCCTTCAAGGAGCTTAAAGCTCCGGGAAATCTCATCTCAAGGCAAGTTTCCCGCTTAGATGCTTTCAGCGGTTATCTCTTCCGAACTTAGCTACCCGGCAATGCCACTGGCGTGACAACCGGTACACCAGAGGTTCGTCCACTCCGGTCCTCTCGTACTAGGAGCAGCCCCCTTCAAATTTCCAACGCCCACGGCAGATAGGGACCAAACTGTCTCACGACGTTTTAAACCCAGCTCACGTACCACTTTAAATGGCGAACAGCCATACCCTTGGGACCGGCTACAGCCCCAGGATGTGATGAGCCGACATCGAGGTGCCAAACTCCCCCGTCGATATGAACTCTTGGGAGGAATCAGCCTGTTATCCCCAGAGTACCTTTTATCCGTTGAGCGATGGCCCTTCCATACAGAACCACCGGATCACTATGTCCTACTTTCGTACCTGCTCGACTTGTCGGTCTCGCAGTTAAGCACGCTTATGCCATTGCACTATTAGCACGATGTCCGACCGTACCTAGCGTACCTTCGAACTCCTCCGTTACACTTTAGGAGGAGACCGCCCCAGTCAAACTGCCTACCATGCACTGTCCCCGATCCGGATCACGGACCAAGGTTAGAACCTCAAACAAACCAGGGTGGTATTTCAAGGTTGGCTCCACGAGAACTGGCGTCCCCGCTTCAAAGCCTCCCACCTATCCTACACAGATTGGTTCAAAGTCCAATGCAAAGCTACAGTAAAGGTTCATGGGGTCTTTCCGTCTAGCCGCGGGTAGATTGCATCATCACAAACACTTCAACTTCGCTGAGTCTCGGGAGGAGACAGTGTGGCCATCGTTACGCCATTCGTGCAGGTCGGAACTTACCCGACAAGGAATTTCGCTACCTTAGGACCGTTATAGTTACGGCCGCCGTTTACTGGGACTTCAATCAAGAGCTTGCACCCCATCATTTAATCTTCCAGCACCGGGCAGGCGTCACACCCTATACGTCCACTTTCGTGTTTGCAGAGTGCTGTGTTTTTATTAAACAGTCGCAGCCACCAGTTTATTGCAACCCTTTCGCCCTACTGAAGTAAATCAGCCAAGCTACCGGGGCGTACCTTTTCCCGAAGTTACGGTACCAATTTGCCGAGTTCCTTCTCCCGAGTTCTCTCAAGCGCCTTAGAATACTCATCTCGCCCACCTGTGTCGGTTTGCGGTACGGTCTCGTATGACTGAAGCTTAGAGGCTTTTCTTGGAACCACTTCCGATTGCTACGCGGACAAGTCCGCTCGTCCCGCTCCCTTGAATTACGTGCCCGGATTTGCCTAAGCACCTTCTATGAAGCAGAAACTGACTATTCCAACAGTCAGACAACCTTCCGCGATCCGTCCCCCCATCGCATCATACGACGGTGCAGGAATATTAACCTGCTTCCCATCAGCTACGCATCTCTGCCTCGCCTTAGGGGCCGACTCACCCTGCTCCGATGAACGTTGAACAGGAAACCTTGGGCTTACGGCGTGGGGGCTTTTCACCCCCATTATCGCTACTCATGTCAGCATTCGCACTTCTGATACCTCCAGCATCCTTTACAAGACACCTTCGCAGGCTTACAGAACGCTCTCCTACCATATCCTTGCGGATATCCGCAGCTTCGGTGACTGGCTTAGCCCCGTTACATCTTCCGCGCAGGACGACTCGATCAGTGAGCTATTACGCTTTCTTTAAATGATGGCTGCTTCTAAGCCAACATCCTGACTGTTTTAGCCTTCCCACTTCGTTTTCCACTTAGCCAATCTTTGGGACCTTAGCTGGCGGTCTGGGTTGTTTCCCTCTTGACGCCGGACGTTAGCACCCGACGTCTGTCTCCCAAGCTCGCACTCATCGGTATTCGGAGTTTGCAATGGTTTGGTAAGTCGCGATGACCCCCTAGCCATAACAGTGCTCTACCCCCGATGGTGATACTTGAGGCACTACCTAAATAGTTTTCGGAGAGAACCAGCTATTTCCAAGTTTGTTTAGCCTTTCACCCCTACCCACAGCTCATCCCCTAATTTTTCAACATTAGTGGGTTCGGTCCTCCAGTGCGTGTTACCGCACCTTCAACCTGGCCATGGGTAGATCACTTGGTTTCGGGTCTACACCCAGCGACTGGCGCCCTGTTCGGACTCGATTTCTCTACGGCTCCCCAATCTGGTTAACCTTGCCACTGAATGTAAGTCGCTGACCCATTATACAAAAGGTACGCAGTCACGGAACAAGTCCGCTCCTACTGTTTGTATGCACACGGTTTCAGGATCTATTTCACTCCCCTCCCGGGGTTCTTTTCGCCTTTCCCTCACGGTACTGGTTCACTATCGGTCGATTACGAGTATTTAGCCTTGGAGGATGGTCCCCCCATCTTCAGACAGGATTTCTCGTGTCCCGCCCTACTTGTCGCATACTTAGTTCCACACATCGCATTTCGTGTACGGGGCTATCACCCGCTATGGCCGCCATTTCCAGAGCGTTCCACTATGCGTCATGCTAAATCATGCAGGCTCATCCCATTTCGCTCGCCACTACTTTGGGAATCTCGGTTGATTTATTTTCCTGCAGCTACTTAGATGTTTCAGTTCGCCGCGTTCGCTTTGCATGCCTATGTATTCAGCATGCAATGACCTATAAGGCCGGGTTTCCCCATTCGGAAATCCTCGGATCAAAGCTTGTTTGTCAGCTCCCCGAGGCTTATCGCAGACTTCTACGTCCTTCATCGCCTGTAATCGCCAAGGCATCCACCATGTGCACTTATTCACTTGTCCCTATAACCTTGACGGCTATCGGTATCAAGCATTTACTACTGTGTTTGATGATTTATCTACTACCCTGAATATGCAGTTTTATCTGCACACTCAATAAATCTTTACTTCTTCCAAATTGTTAAAGAACGGAACAATCGATAAGTGTGAGCGCTTGGCGTGGTGCCTACTCTAGAAAGGAGGTGATCCAGCCGCACCTTCCGATACGGCTACCTTGTTACGACTTCACCCCAGTCACGAATCCTACCGTGGTAAGCGCCCTCCTTGCGGTTAAGCTACCTACTTCTGGTAAAACCCGCTCCCATGGTGTGACGGGCGGTGTGTACAAGACCCGGGAACGTATTCACCGCGACATGCTGATCCGCGATTACTAGCGATTCCAACTTCATGCAGTCGAGTTGCAGACTACAATCCGGACTACGATACACTTTCTGGGATTAGCTCCCCCTCGCGGGTTGGCGGCCCTCTGTATGTACCATTGTATGACGTGTGAAGCCCTACCCATAAGGGCCATGAGGACTTGACGTCATCCCCACCTTCCTCCGGTTTGTCACCGGCAGTCTCATTAGAGTGCCCTTTCGTAGCAACTAATGACAAGGGTTGCGCTCGTTGCGGGACTTAACCCAACATCTCACGACACGAGCTGACGACAGCCATGCAGCACCTGTGTGAAGGTTCCCTTTCGGGCACTCCCCAATCTCTCGGGGATTCCTTCCATGTCAAGGGTAGGTAAGGTTTTTCGCGTTGCATCGAATTAATCCACATCATCCACCGCTTGTGCGGGTCCCCGTCAATTCCTTTGAGTTTTAATCTTGCGACCGTACTCCCCAGGCGGTCTACTTCACGCGTTAGCTGCGTTACCAAGTCAATTAAGACCCGACAACTAGTAGACATCGTTTAGGGCGTGGACTACCAGGGTATCTAATCCTGTTTGCTCCCCACGCTTTCGTGCATGAGCGTCAATCTTGACCCAGGGGGCTGCCTTCGCCATCGGTGTTCCTCCACATCTCTACGCATTTCACTGCTACACGTGGAATTCTACCCCCCTCTGCCAGATTCTAGCCTTGCAGTCTCCATCGCCATTCCCAGGTTGAGCCCGGGGATTTCACGACAGACTTACAAAACCGCCTGCGCACGCTTTACGCCCAGTAATTCCGATTAACGCTTGCACCCTACGTATTACCGCGGCTGCTGGCACGTAGTTAGCCGGTGCTTATTCTTCAGGTACCGTCATTAGACATGGATATTAGCCACGCCCGTTTCTTCCCTGACAAAAGAGCTTTACAACCCGAAGGCCTTCTTCACTCACGCGGCATTGCTGGATCAGGCTTGCGCCCATTGTCCAAAATTCCCCACTGCTGCCTCCCGTAGGAGTCTGGACCGTGTCTCAGTTCCAGTGTGGCTGGTCGTCCTCTCAGACCAGCTACTGATCGATGCCTTGGTAGGCCTTTACCCTACCAACTAGCTAATCAGATATCGGCCGCTCCAGGAGCACAAGGCCTTGCGGTCCCCTGCTTTCATCCTTGGATCGTATGCGGTATTAGCGTAACTTTCGCTACGTTATCCCCCACTCTTGGGTACGTTCCGATATATTACTCACCCGTTCGCCACTCGTCAGCGGAGCAAGCTCCCTGTTACCGTTCGACTTGCATGTGTAAAGCATGCCGCCAGCGTTCAATCTGAGCCAGGATCAAACTCTTCAGTTCAATCTCTGTTTAAAGTCATTGCTGACTTGGTCGCTCTTCAAAATAACTGACGATTCCATCTCTCGATGGTCACGTTTGTTTTTCGTTGAGCGTTTAATAATTTGAGTTTCACAGCTTGCGCTGCGGGCCTCATCATCAAACGCCCACACTTATCGATTGTAAATTTTTAAAGAATTCTGCGTTGTAGCTGAAGCGTTTTGTTCAGCAGCAGAGAGGCAAGATTATGGGGCTTTTCGTTAAATCCGTCAACCCCTGTTTTTCCACCTCTCCTGCGCTGCAAGCTGTGCTCAGCAGCGCGGGGACAGAACTATAGCAAAGGCCCTCGCGTTCCGCAAGGGCAAGCTGTACCATCGCAGCTCGTTTCCTTCTCTATCTATAGAACTGCCATGCTTATTGCCCCTACCGCCAATGCCGAACTGTCCGCTGCGCTGGAACGCGCCGTCAACAACAAGACCAAGCCGCTCGGCAGCCTGGGCGTGCTGGAGGCGCTGGCCAAACAGATCGGCCTGATCCAGGACACGACGGCACTCTCCATAGTAGGCCCGGCGATCCTGGTATTCGCGGGCGATCACGGCGTGGTGGCGGAAGGCGTGTCAGCCTATCCGCAGGACGTGACCTGGCAGATGGTGGAGAATTTCCTGGCCAAGGGCGCGGCCATCAATGTGTTCGCCCGCCAGATGGGCTGCGCGCTGCACGTGGTGGACGCCGGCGTGAACCACGACTTCGGCGCGCGCGACGGCCTGCATGACCGCAAGGTGGCGCACGGCACCCGCAACTTCGCGCAGGAACCGGCGATGACGACGGCACAGTGCGATGCCGCGCTGGCGCATGGTGCCGCGCTGGCGGCGGACTTGCCGGGTAACGTGGTGGGCTTCGGCGAAATGGGTATCGGGAACACGACCGCTGCCGCCGCGCTGATGCACAAGCTGACCGGCATCCCGGTGGCGCAATGCGTGGGCGCGGGCACCGGCCTGTCGGCCGACGGCGTGCTGCACAAACAGCGCGTGATCGAGGCGGCCGTTGAGAAACATGCGGGCGCCACCGCGCCGCTGGACGTGCTGGCGACCTTTGGCGGTTTCGAGATCGCCATGATGGCGGGCGCCATGCTGAAAGCGGCCGAGCTGCGCAAGGTGCTGCTGATCGACGGCTTCATTGTCACCAGCGCGCTGCTGGTGGCGGCGCGCCTGCAGCCGGCCATCCTCGATTACTGCGTGTTCGCGCATTGCTCGGACGAGAGCGGCCACAACCTGATGCTGGCCGAGCTGGGCGCGCGCCCGCTGCTGAACCTCGGGCTGCGCCTGGGCGAAGGCACCGGCAGCGCGCTGGCCCTGCCGCTGCTGCACGCAGCGGTGAATTTCGTGAACCAGATGGCGACCTTCGAGTCCGCCCAGGTCAGCGAGAAGTCCGAGTAAGCGCCGGACCGCCATGCACCAGTTGAGACTGTTCTTCATCGCGCTGCAGTTCTTTACGCGGCTGCCCATCCCACGCTGGGTGGGATTCGATCCCGCGTGGCTGCACCACGCGTCGCGCTACTTCCCGCTGGTGGGGCTGGTGGTAGCGGGCATCGCAGCGGCGGTGTACGCGGCGGCGGCGTGGGTCTTCCCCGCGCCGGTGGCCGTGCTGTTGTCGACGGCGGCCGGCATCTATGCTACCGGCGCCTTCCATGAAGACGGCTTCGCCGACATGTGCGACGGCTTCGGCGGCGGCATGACGCGCGAGCGCGTGCTGGAAATCATGAAGGATTCGCGCATCGGCGCCTATGGCGCGATCGGCACCATCTGCCTGCTGGCGGTGAAGTGCACGGCGCTGACATTGCTGCCGCCCGCCGTGGCGGTCGCCGCGCTGTTGCTGGCGCATCCGCTGTCGCGCCTGGCCGCTACCTCGCTGATCTGGCGCATGGAGTATGCGCGCGCCGAAGGCAAGGCCAAGCCCATGGCGCAAGAGATGAGCGGCGCGGAGTTCTTTATCGCCTGCCTGTGCACGGCCCTGCCTGCGGTGCTGCTGGGCGCCATGGGATGGTTGCCGTGGCTGGCCATCTGCGCCGCGGTGCTGGCTGCGCTGGCCGCAGCCATCTGGCTGGGCCGCAAATTCGCGCGCCGCATCGGCGGCTATACCGGCGACTGCCTGGGCGCGGTGCAGCAGCTGGCCGAAGTGCTGATCTACCTGTGCGTGCTGGCCGGCCTGGGCCACGGCGCGTGGCAGGCGTGAGCATGGCGGCCGGGCCAGCGGTGTTGACGCCGGCGCAGGCTGCACGGCCGGCTACGCGGCGCTGCCCCGGGAGCGGCCCGTGCGCCTGATCCTGGTCCGCCATCCACAGCCGCTGGTCGCGCCGGGCGTCTGCTACGGCAGCAGCGACCTGCCCGCCGCGCCGGACGACATCGAACGCGTGCATGCTGAACTGCTGGCCAGCGCCAGCATCCCGTCCGGCACGCCGCTCTACTCCAGTCCCTTGCAGCGCTGCGCCGTACTGGCCGGCCGCCTCGGCGCCCACGCGCTCGACGCGCGCCTGGCCGAGATGGATTTCGGTTCCTGGGAGCTGCGCAGCTGGGGCGACATCCCGCGCGCGGAAGTGGATGCCTGGGCTGCCGGCCTGGTGGATTACCGGCCCGGCGGCGGCGAAAACGTGCTCCAGGTGGCTGCACGCGTAGCCGCCTTCCGCGCGGACCTGCTGCGCCGCCATGGCGGGCAGGCGCCCAGCCCGCGCGCTGCCGCCATCATCTGCCATGCGGGCACGATACGCCTGCTGGTGGCACT
The DNA here is from genome assembly GCF_042693265.1 of Pseudoduganella sp. UC29_71. Classification (NCBI taxonomy): domain Bacteria; kingdom Pseudomonadati; phylum Pseudomonadota; class Betaproteobacteria; order Burkholderiales; family Oxalobacteraceae; genus Pseudoduganella; species Pseudoduganella sp. UC29_71. Next base: position 5,666,725 of record NZ_CP170549.1, read on the forward strand.
GGAAGCGGGCCTGCAGGCCGGCCTGCCGCTGCATGACATCGCACTGCGCGCCGCCGCCGCGCCCCACAAGATCGCCTACGGCGAGACTGTCATTCTGGAAGCCGTGGCCTGAAGTCCGTATAATGGCGGGGTTTTGGTGCCCGCGCGCATGCCCATGCGCGCAGTTAAACGGGAAACACGAAGCCGCCCTCCACCAGGAAAACGGCCAACGTGTGCTGCCCCCGCAACGGTAAACAAGTGTCGCCCCCGGCGACAAGCTGCCTCCGCAAACCACTGTGCTCAGCATGGGAAGGTAAGGCAGTTCAACTTGCGAGCCCGGATACCGGCCAAAGCAGGTGGATGCGCCGCGCGCATCTGTTCAATCCAGCCCACGGGGAAGTAGGCTGGTTGCATACTATACAAAGAACTACTATGAGCTTTCCTGTAATCCGGCACGCGGCCCTCACGTCGCTGGCCATGGCTATGGCCGCGCCTTCCTTCGCCCAGACCACCGCAACCGACAGCGTGATCGTCACCGCCACCCGCTCGCCGCAACTGCAGCGCGACGTGCTGAGCGACATCGTGACCCTGGGCGCGGAAGACATCGCCCGCTCCGGCGCCGGTTCCATCACCGACCTGCTGCAGCGCCAGCGCGGCATCGAGATCGCCCGCAACGGCGGCCCGGGCACCAACTCCAGCGTATTCCTGCGCGGCGCCAACGCCAACCAGACCGTGGTGCTGGTGGATGGCGTGCGCATCGGCTCCATCACGTCGGGCACGGCCAGCTGGTCGGCCATTCCGCTGCAAGCCATTGAGCGCATTGAAATCGTCTACGGCCCGATGAGCACCCTGTACGGCGCCGACGCCATCGGCGGCGTGGTGCAGATCTTCACCAAAAAGGGCGCAGGTCCACAGTCCGTGGCCGCCTCGGTCGGCGCGGGCAGCGACAACACCCGCAAATATGACGCCAGCATCTTCGGCGCCAGCGCGGGCGATAACAGCTTCAGCTACGCCATCAGCGCCGGCCGCGAAAAGTCGGACGGCTTCTCGTCCACCAAACCCGGCAGCAGCAGCTACAACGCGGACGACGACGGCTACGAGCGCACCAGCACCTCCGGCCAGTTCGGCTATGAACTGGCCAAGGGCCACGATGTCGGCTTGGTGTTCCTGAACAGCCGCACCGATGGCCAGTTCGACAGCGGCACCAGCCGCTACGACACGCGCAGCCAGACCAAGCTGGCCAACCTGGGCGTGTTCAGCAAGAACCGGGTGATGGACAACTGGTACAGCACCGTGCAGCTGGCGAAGGCGGAAGACAAATCGATCTCCGACACCGGCGTGGCCAGCGCCTACAGCCGCATCGAGAGCAAGCAGACCGACGCCACCTGGCAGAATGATTTCCGTCTCGGCGAGGATACGCTGCAAGTGCTGCTCGGCCACCGCGAAGAGAAAGTCGTCTCCGGCACCACGCCGGCGCTGGGCAAAGTGCGCAAGACCGATTCCTATGCCGGCGCCTACAGCCTGAAGCGCGGCGCGCACCTGGCCACCTTCGGCCTGCGCGCGGACGACAGCTCGCAATACGGCACCAAGACCACCGGATCGGCAGGCTACGGCTACCGCTTCAGCAGCGCGCTGCGCGCCAGCGCCAGCTTCGGCACCAGCTTCCGCGCCCCCACCTTCAACGAGCTGTACTACCCCGGCTTCGGCTACGAAAACAACAAGCCAGAGCAGGGCCGCAACGCCGAGGCAGGCCTGCAGTACGACGACGGCGTGAACGAATTCGGCGCCAGCATCTACCGCAACAAGCTGACCGACATGCTGGTGACCACCACGCCATGCCCGGACCCGGCCCGCAAAGGCAGCTGCGCCTACAATGTGAACCACGCCATGCTGGAAGGCGTGTCGCTCAACGGCAGCCGCCGCATCGGTGCCTTCACCGTGGCCGCCAACGCGGACTGGCAGGACCCGAAAGACGAGACCACCGGCAAATCGCTGGCGCGCCGCTCGAAAAAACACGGCAGCGCCAGCGTAGAATACGCCGCAGGCGCGCTGGCCGCCGGCGCCGAGCTGCAAGTGTCCGGCAGCCGCTTCGACGACGCCGCCAACAAGAACCGCCTGGGCGGCTACAGCCTGCTGAACCTGTACGCCACCTGGCAGTTCGCGCGTGACTGGTCCGTGCTGGCGCGCTGGAACAACGTGGCCGACAAAAACTACGAAGTGGCGCGCAACTACGCCACGCCGGGCGCCAAGTTCTTTGCCGCCGTACGCTACGGTATTAAATAAGGGTACAACCAAGCACCATGCATCCACACTCCCGCAACCTGCGCACGCGAGCGACCGCCATCACCGGCGGGCTGCTGCTGTTTGTTATCGGCAGCCTGCTGTTCTCCGGCGTGACCGGCTCGGTGTACATTCCGCTGTCCGAGATACCCGGCGCGCTGGGCGACCTGTGGAACGGCAAGGCCGACAGCCTGGCCGCGACTCTGCTCGACCTGCGCGGCAGCCGCGCGCTGACCGCCTTCGTCACCGGCGCGGCGCTGTCGCTGGCGGGCGTGATGATGCAAGCCCTGCTGCGCAATCCGCTGGCCGACCCCTACGTGCTGGGCATTTCTTCCGGCGCGGCGGTGGGCGCGCTGGCGGCGATGATGTTCATGTGCGCGGCCTGGGTGGTGGATGCGGCGGCGTTCGGCGGCGCGGTGGCCGTGTCCATGATGCTGTACTTCCTGGCGCGGCGCGACATGCGCAGCGGTTCGGCAGCCGAAGGCGGCACTGCCCTGTTGCTGCTGACCGGTGTGATCCTGACGGCGGCCTGCACGGCGCTGATCACGCTAATGCTGTCCATCGCTCCTGAAAGCCGGTTGCGCACCATGGTGTTCTGGCTGATCGGCGACCTGGCCGGCGCGCCGATGCGCTGGATACCGTGGATCGTGCTGGCAGGCGCAACGGTGTTCGCGCTGCGCAGCGCCCGCGCCATCAATGTGATGGCGCTGCACGCCGAAGCGGCCGTCACGCTGGGCATCAATGTCGGTGCGCTGCGCAAGGGGCTGTTCTTTGTCTCGGCGCTGCTGACCGCCAGCGCGGTGACCAACGCGGGCAGCGTGGGCTTTGTCGGCCTGATCGTGCCGCACGCCTGCCGCTTTGCCTTCGGTCCGGACCACCGGGTGCTGATCCCGGCCGCCATGCTGACCGGCGGCGGCTACCTGGTGCTGGCCGACACGCTGGCGCGCACCCTGTTCGCGCCGCTGCAGCTGCCGGTGGGCGTGGTGACGGCGCTGATCGGCACGCCGGTATTCCTGTACCAACTTCACAGGCTGCAGAAATGATCGCCACTGAAAAACTGAGCTTGCGCATCGGCGCGCGCACGCTGGTCGAGAAACTGGACTGGCAGGTGCGCGACGGCGAATGCTGGAGCGTGATCGGCCGCAACGGCGCGGGCAAAAGCACGCTGCTGCGCACCCTGGCCGGCCTGATTCCCGTCGATGAGGGCGGCGTGTCCATCCAGGGCCGCGGCCTGCCGGAGTGGCCGCTGGCGGACCTGGCACGCGAGCGCGCCTTCCTGGCGCAGTCGCGCAACGACGCGTTCGCCTACACGGTGATCGAAACCGTGCTGTCGGCGCGCCATCCCTACCATGGCGACCGCTATTGGGAGAACACCGACGACCACCGCCTGGCCATGGAGGCGCTGGCGGCCATGGAAGTGGCCGAGCTGGCGCACCGCAATGTACGCACCTTGTCCGGCGGCGAGCGCCAGCGCGTGGCCATTGCCGCCATGCTGGCGCAGGACACGCCGCTGCTGCTGCTCGACGAGCCGGCCAACGCGCTGGACCTGGCGCACCAGGTGAGCGTGATGCGCCTGCTGGCGCGCCTGTGCCGCGAACAACATAAAACCGTGGTGATGGTAGGCCATGACCTCACGCTGGCGCACAGCGTCTCCACCCACGCGCTGCTGCTGATGGGCGATGGCCGCTGGCTGGCCGGGCCGGTGGCGGACGTGATGCAGCCCGCCATCCTGAGCGACTACCTGGGCCACCCGATCGACGTGATCCGGCATGGCCAGCGCCACATCTTCATACCGAAGGAAGAAATCGCATGACTGAAAATACCGATATCGACGCACTGAACGAGCGCCACCGCGTGCGCATGGAGCGCAAGAAGGCCATCATCGACGCCAAGATTGCGGCGGCGGACAAGCAGATCGGCGTCATCATCGTCAACACCGGCAACGGCAAGGGCAAGAGCTCGTCCGGCTTCGGCATGGCGGTGCGCGCCATGGGCCACGGCATGAAGGTCGGCGTGGTGCAGTTCATCAAGGGCGCGATGCAGACCGGCGAAGAGCTGTTCCTGCGCCGGTTCCCGGATGAAGTGAGTTTCCATTCCATGGGCGAGGGCTATACCTGGGAAACCCAGAACCGCGAGCGCGACATCGAGAAAGCAGAACTGGCGTGGGAACAGGCCAAGCGCTTCCTGGCCGATCCGGGGGTCGGCCTGGTGGTACTGGATGAGCTGAACATCGCGCTGAAGTACCGCTACCTGGACGTGAACGCGGTGATCGCGGACCTGCTGGAACGCCCCGCCATGCAGCACGTCGTGATTACCGGACGCGGCGCGCCGCAGGAACTGATCGACGTGGCGGACACCGTCACCGAGATGAACGTGGTGAAGCATGCCTTCAAGGCGGGCATCGGCGCGCAGGCGGGCACGGAATGGTAACGTCCTCGCACATCAACGCGCCGGTGGTGCTGGTGGCGGCGGTGGCGTCCGGGCAGGGCAAGACGACTGCCACGGCGGCGCTGGCGCGCAAGCTGACTAAAATGGGCCGCAAGGTGCGCGTGTTCAAATGCGGGCCGGACTTCATCGATCCCATGCTGCTGGAGCGCGCCAGCGGCGCGCCGGTAAAGTCGCTGGATTTGTGGATCGTGGGCCGCGAAGCCTGCCGCGCGCAGCTGGCGCAGGCGGCGCTGGAAGCGGACGTGATCCTGATCGAAGGCGTGATGGGCTTGTACGACGGTTCGCCGTCCTCGGCCGACCTGGCGCGCGAGTTCGGCGTGCCGGTGATGGCGGTGATCGACGCGGGTTCGATGGCGCAGACCGCCGGGGCGCTGGTGCACGGCCTGCGCGACTACGGTCCGGTGGACATGGCGGGCGTGATCGCCAACCGCGTCGCCAGTCCCGGCCATGCGGCCATGGTGGCGGCTTCGCTGCGCGACATTCCGCTGTTCGCCACACTGCCCAAGCAGGCGCGCTCGCTGCCGGAACGCCACCTCGGCCTGGTGTTGCCTGCTGAAGTGGACGGCATCGACGAGCTGCTGGACCAGTTGGCGGACCAGCTGAACTTCGACGAGGCGGCGTGGAGCAATCTGCGCAGCACGCGCCTGGAGCTGGGCGACGCACTGGCGGCAGCCAGCGCCGGCGCAACCGCTGCCCTGGCGGGAAATGGGTCGCCGTCCGCGCCGGTGCCACCACTGGCAGGCCGCAGGATCGCCATCGCGCGCGACGCTGCCTTCATGTTCCTCTATCCCGCCAACCTGGAAACGCTGGAAGGACTGGGTGCAACGCTGGAATTCTTTTCCCCGCTGGCGGACGAGCCGGTGCCGGCCGGCGCGGACGCGGTCTATCTACCGGGCGGCTATCCCGAACTGCATGCGGAGAAGTTGTCCTGCGCGCAGCGCTGGCAGGAGTCGATCCGCGCCGCGCACCGCGACGGCATGCCCATCGTGGCGGAGTGCGGCGGCATGATGGCGCTGGCGAAGACGCTGGCCGACAAGGCCGGCGCGCCGTGGACCATGGCGGCTCTGCTGCCGGGCCGCGTGACGATGCAGGCACGACTGGCAGGACTGGGCTCGCAGGGCATGCCGACGCCACACGGCGTCCTGCGCGGACATACTTTCCATTATTCGACGCTGGATACTTCGCTTGCGCCGGCGGTACGCACGGTCAAGCATCCGTCCGGCGCGGACGGCGAAGCGGTCTACAAGCTTGGCTCGCTGACGGCGTCCTACTTCCACGCCTACTTCCCGTCCAACCCGGCGGCCATTGCCGCCATGTTCACGCGGAGCGCGGCATGACTTGCACGCTGGTGTTCGGCGGCGCGCGCTCGGGCAAGAGCGCGTATGCGGAAAAGCTGGCCACCGAGTCCGGCAAGGAGGTGGTCTATATCGCCACCGCCCGCGCCGGGGATGGCGAGATGGTAGTCCGCATCGCCCACCACCAGCGCCAGCGGCCTGCCGAATGGACCACCGTCGAAGAACCTCTCGCGCTCGCAGCGGCGCTGCGGCAGTGGTGCACGCCCGGCCGCCTGGTACTGGTGGACTGTCTTACGCTGTGGCTCAGCAATCTGATGTTCGCAGATGGTAACGATTATCCGGATGTGGGCGAGATCGCGCTGCCGGAACAATTCCATACGGAGCGCGCCGCACTGCTGGCGGTGTTGCAAGCGGCCAGCGCTGCCCCGGCGGCGGCGCATGGAGCCGCAGCTGGTGGCATGGGCGGGATCGTTGGCATGGGCGGCATGGGCGGCATAGGCGACATGGGCGACATCGTCCTGGTGTCGAACGAAGTCGGCATGGGCATCGTACCTTACGGCGCGATTTCCCGCGCCTTCACCGACGAAGCCGGGCGCCTGAACCAGGCGGTGGCTGCCGCATGCGACCGCGCCGTGTTCGTGGCGGCCGGCCTGCCGCTGGTACTGAAAGGCGCGCCATGCTGATGGGGCTGGATGCCAGCGCCATCGCCCTGCTGCTCGCGGCCGGCGTGGTGCTCGACCTGCTGCTGGGCGAAACGCCGCGCTGGCACCCGCTGGTCGGCTTCGGCAAGCTGGCCAACGCCATCGAACGGCACCTCAATGGCGGCAGCCTGCGCTTCCCGCGCGGCGCGCTCGCCTGGCTGCTGGCTGTCGCGCCGATCGCCGCGCTGGCCTGGGCTGTGACCGCTGCACCGTCCATGCTGGCCGGGGATAGCCATGGCGGCGGCATCAGCACTGTGGCCGCAACCGCCATCGGCTTCGCCCTGCACGCGCTGATGCTCTACTTCTGCATCGGCCTGCGTAGCCTGCGCGACCACAACCTGCCCATCGCCGGCGCGCTGGCCGCTGGCGACCTGCCGGCCGCGCGCCACCTGACTTCCCGCATCGTCAGCCGCGACACGGCCAATGCCTCGCCTGCCGACCTGGCCAAGGCCAGCACCGAGTCCCTGCTTGAAAACGGCAACGACGCGGTATTCGGCACCCTGTTCTGGTTCGCCGTCGCCGGCGGCCCCGGTGCGGTGCTGTTCCGTCTCGTGAACACGCTGGACGCCATGTGGGGCTACCGCAATGCGCGCTTCCTGCAATTCGGCTGCGCCGCCGCGCGCATCGACGATGCCCTGAACTACATCCCCGCGCGCCTGACCGCGCTGTCCTACGTGCTGCTGGCGCCCACGCTGGCAGGCAAGCGCCTGGCATGGCATTGCTGGCGTACGCAGGCGCCGGCATGGAGCAGTCCGAACGCCGGCCCGGTCATGTCCAGCGGCGCGGGCGCGCTTGGCCTGGCGCTGGGCGGCGCAGCCGTGTACGACGGCGAAACCGAACACCGGCCACCTCTCGGCAGCGGCAGCGCCGCGCAAGGCGCCGACATCCAGCGCGCATGGCAGCTCGTGGCGCGCACCACCGCGCTGTGGCTCATTGTGGCCGCAGTGATCGCCATCGCACTCTCGGCTGCCGGCCCTGTAACCGATGCAACGGGAGGCGTCCATGCTTGAACACGGCGGCAACCTGCGCCAGGCCACGCTGCGCTACGGGCGCGCGGACTGGCTCGACCTTTCCACCGGCATCAACCCTGAATGGTATCCAGCGCCAGCCATCGCCGGCAACGCGTGGCACCGCCTGCCGGAACCCGATCCCGCGCTCGTGCAGGCGGCGCAAGCGTATTACGGCGCGCCGCTGATGCTGCCGGTCGCCGGCACCCAGGCCGCTATCCAGGCCTTGCCATGCCTGCGCCTGCCGTCGCGCGTGGTCGTGGCGGCGCCGTCGTATGCGGAGCACGCCCACCACTGGGCGCAACACGGCCACAAGCTCAGGCAGGTGCCGTACGACGCGCTGGACGCAGCCATCTCCGAGTGCGACGTGATGGTGGTCGTCAATCCAAACAATCCCACCGGCGCCACCGTGTCGCGCGAAAAACTGCTCGACTGGGCCGCCCAGCTGTCCGCACGCGGCGGCTGGCTGGTGGTGGACGAAGCTTTCGGCGACACCGCGCTGCAGGCCAGCGTCGCCGGCGGCACGCCGGACGGCCTGATCGTGCTGCGCTCGGTCGGCAAGTTCTTCGGCTTGGCCGGACTGCGGCTAGGCTTCGTGGCCGCGCAGCCCGCGCTGCTGGACGCGCTGGCCGACCTGCTCGGCCCCTGGACCGTCAGCGGCCCCGCACAGCAAGTCGCCCTCGCCGCGCTGCGCGACACCGCCTGGCAGGAACGCATGCGCACGCAGCTGCGCACCAGCGGCCAGCGGCTGCAATCCCTGCTGGCCGCGCACGGCATTCGCTCCAGCGGCAGCGCGCTGTTCCAGTGGTGGCCGGAAGCGCACGCCGAAGCCTTCCACGAACACATGGCACGGCAGGGCATCTGGGTGCGCCTGTTCACCAACGCCGCGCGCGGCATCCGCCTCGGCCTGCCGCCGGACGAAGCAGGCTGGCAACGCCTTGAACACGCCCTTACTCTTTGGACCAAGGACAAACAATGAAAAAATTCCTGTGCACGCTGACCGGCCTGGCGATCGCCTCCGCTTCGCTATCCGCCCACGCGGCCATCACCGTGCTGGACGACGACGGCAAACCAGTCACGCTGCAGAAGCCCGCGCAGCGCGTCATCGCCATGGCGCCGCACGTCACCGAGCTGCTGTTCGCGGCCGGCGGCGGCGACAAGATCGTCGGCACCGTCACCTACAGCGACTATCCCGAAGCGGCCAAGAAAATCCCCAACGTGGGCGACAACCGCCAGGTGGACATGGAGCGCATCGCGGCGCTGAAGCCGGACCTGATCGTCATCTGGATGCACGGCAGCTCCGAGCGCCAGATCGATACGCTGCGCCAGCTCGGCATCCCGCTGTTCCACAGCGAGCCGAAAAAGCTGGCGGACATCCCGGACAACATCCAGCGCATGGGCCAGCTGCTCGGCACCGAGGCGGTAGCCGGCAAGGTCGCCAGCGAATGGCGCGACAAGCTCGCCGCCCTCACCGCCCAGTACTCGAAGCGCCCCCCGGTGCGCGTGTTCTACCAGGTATGGGACAAGCCGCTCTACACGCTGAGCGGCAGCCACATCGTCTCGGACGCCATGCGCGTATGCGGCGGCGTGAACATTTTCGGCGCCCTGAAGATCACCGCGCCGGTGGTGGACATCGAAGGCGTGCTGCGCGAAGACCCGGAAGCGGTATTCGCCACGGCGGAAAAGAACTACGGCGGCGTAAACCTGTGGCGCCCCTACAAGACCCTGCTGGCGGTGAAGAACGACAACCTGTTCACCGTCGACGGGCACCTGCTGAACCGCTCCGGCCCGCGCATGATCCAGGGCACCGCCATGCTGTGCGAAAAGCTGGAACTGGCGCGCCAGCACAGGACCAAGCAATGACCTTCCCGTACAAGACCCTGATGGTGCAAGGCTGCACCTCCGATGCCGGGAAGAGCACGGTGGTGGCAGCCCTGTGCCGCCTGCTCAAGCAGGACGGCGTGCGCGTGGCGCCGTTCAAGCCGCAGAACATGGCCCTCAACAGCGCCGTCACCGCCGACGGCGGCGAGATCGGCCGCGCCCAGGCGCTGCAAGCCATCGCCGCCGGCCTGGCGCCGCACACCGACATGAACCCCGTGCTGCTCAAGCCGTCCAGCGATACCGGCGCACAGGTAGTCATCCACGGCAAGGTGCGCGCCGAGATGAACGCGCGCGACTACCACCAGTACAAGACCATCGCCATGAGCGCCGTGCTGGAATCGCACGCGCGCCTGGAAGCGCAGTACGAAACGGTGTTGGTGGAAGGCGCCGGCAGCCCGGCCGAGATCAACCTGCGCGACCGCGATATCGCCAACATGGGCTTCGCCGAAGCGGTGGACTGCCCCGTGGTGCTGGTGGCGGACATCGACCGGGGCGGCGTGTTCGCCCACATCGTCGGCACGCTGTCCTGCCTGTCGCAGAGCGAGCGTGACCGCACCATCGGCTTCGTCATCAACCGCTTCCGGGGCGACATCAAGCTGCTGGAGCCGGGCCTGGACTGGCTGGAGCAGCAGACCGGCAAGCCGGTGCTGGCCGTGCTGCCTTATTTGCATGGGCTGTTCCTGGATGCGGAAGATGCCGTGCAGCCGGTGCAAGCCTCGCGCGGCGCCTTCCGCGTGGTGGTGCCCAGCCTGCCGCGCATGAGCAACCACACCGATTTCGATGCGCTGCGCGCGCACCCGGAGGTGGACCTGACCTTCGTGCGCCAGGGCGAGGCGATCCCGCCGGCAGACCTCATCGTCATCCCCGGCAGCAAGAACACCCGCGCCGACCTGGAATGGCTGCGCGCGCAGGGCTGGCCGGAGAAGATCGAGCGCCACCTGCGCTACGGCGGCAAGGTGATCGGCATCTGCGGCGGCTTCCAGATGCTGGGCCAGGACGTCAGCGACAGCCTGGGCATCGAGGGCGCGCCCGGCAGGTCGCCCGGCCTGGGCCTGCTCGCCATGCACACCATGCTCACCAGCGACAAGCGCCTGGTGCAGGTGAACGGCACCTGCGCCTTTGCCCAGGAGGCACTGCACGCCACCGTCAGCGGCTACGAAATCCACATGGGCGTGTCGGACGGCCCTGCGCTGTCGCGCCCCGCTTTCCGCATCGACGGCAGGCCGGAAGGCGCCTGTTCGCCGGACGGCCAGATCCTCGGCACCTATTTGCACGGCCTGTTCGACGCCCCGCAAGCCTGCGCGGCGCTGCTGCAATGGGCCGGCCTGCACACCGAGCACCGCGTGGACACGTCCGCGCTGCGCGAGGCCAGCCTGGACCGCATCGCCGACGCCAGCCGCCCGCTGCTGGACGCGCTCACCGCACTGGCGGTTTCCCGGTGAGCCCGCACGCATTCGCACCGGCGGAGATCGACGGGGTCTACCGCGCCATCCGCGAGCGCCGCGACGTGCGCCATTTCAAACCGGGGCCGCTGGAACCGGGCCAGCTGGAGCGCTTCATCGCGGCCGCCCACAACGGTCCCAGCGTGGGCCTGATGCAGCCCTGGCGCTTCATCCGCATTGCCGATCCCGCGCTGCGCGCGCAGATCCACCAGTTGGTGGACGACGAGCGCAAGCTGACCGCCGAGGCGCTGGGCCAGCGCGCCGGGGAATTCATGCGGCTGAAAGTCGAAGGCATCCTGGCCTGCGCGGAAGTGCTGGTGGTGGGCCTGATCGACCGGCGCGAGCGCTTCGTATTCGGCCGCCGCACCATGCCGGAGATGGACCTCGCTTCCGCCTCCTGCGCGATCCAGAATTTCTGGCTGGCCGCGCGCGCCGAGGGCATAGGCGCGGGCTGGGTGTCGCTGTTCGATCCCGAGCGCCTGCGCCAACTGTGCGGCATGCCGGAGGGCAGCCAGCCCATCGCCGTGCTGTGCGTGGGCCAGGTGGAAGAATTCTACCGCGCGCCCATGCTGGAGCTGGAACGCTGGGACCAGCGCATGCCGGTGCAGCGCGTGCTGTACGAGAACAGCTGGGGCGTGGAAGCTACCGGCTAAAGCGGGAGGCGCACTTCGCCGGATTGTGTGACAATCGGGCGCATGACCATGTCCGTGACCTCATCGACCAAGCGCTACCTGCCCTGGGTGGTCGCCACCACCCTCTTCATGGAGCAGCTCGACTCCACCATCGTGAACACGGCCGTCCCGAGCATGGCGGCCAGCCTGCAGGTGACGCCACTGAGCCTGAAGGCGGTGGTCACCAGCTACATCCTCAGTCTGGCGGTGGCCATTCCCATCAGCGGCTGGATGGCGGACCGCTACGGCACGCGGCGCGTCTTCATGAGCGCCATCACCATCTTCACCATCGCCTCCATCTTGTGCGGCCTGTCCGTCAATTCGCCCATGCTGGTGGCGGCGCGCCTGCTGCAGGGGCTGGGCGCGGCGATGATGATGCCGGTCGGCCGCATCGCCATCATCCGCACCTTCCCCAAGGGCGAGCTGCTGGCGGCCATGAACTTCGTCATCATCCCTGCGCTGATCGGGCCTTTGCTCGGCCCCACCGTGGGCGGCTTGATCGTGCACTGGCTGTCGTGGCGGGAGATCTTCTTCATCAACGTGCCGGTCGGCCTGATCGCCGTGTACATTGCGTGGCGCCACCTGCCCGATTACCGTTCGGACGTGCCGCGTCCACTGGACCTGATCGGCCTGGTGCTGTTCGGCACCGGCGTGGCGCTGCTGTCATGGCTGCTGGAGGTGTTCGGCGAGCACAAGCTCGACGCCACCTCGGCGGGGGTGCTGTTCTTCATTTCGTGCAGCCTGCTGGCGGCCTATGGCTGGCACGCCAGCCAGGCGCCCTATCCCCTGCTGCGCCTGGCGCTGCTGCGCGTGCGTACGTTCCGCGTGTCGGTGCTGGGCGGCTTCGTCACCCGCCTGGGCATAGGCGGCCTGCCGTTCCTGCTGCCGCTGCTGTACCAGCTGGGCCTGGGCTTGCCGGCCTGGCAATCTGGCTTGCTGATGATGCCGTCGGCCGCCGCGGCCATGGGCATGAAGTTCATTTCCACGCGCGTGCTGGCGCGCTTCGGCTACCGCCATGTGCTGATCGTGAACACCCTGCTGATCGGCTGCACCATCGCCATGTACACGCTGGTGGGGCCGGGCACGCCGCTGTACGCCATCGTGGGGATCAGCCTGTGCCTGGGCTTCTTCAATTCGCTGCAGTTCTCCAGCATGAACAGCATCGCCTACGCCGACATCGAGGGCGCCGACAGCAGCATGGCCAGCACCATCGCCAGCTCGCTGCAGCAGCTGTCGATGAGCTTCGGGCTGGCCTTCGGTTCACTGGTCGCGGGCTGGTATCTGGGCGATTTGCCGCAAACCGACAAGGCGGCGCTGACCAATGCGCTGCACCACGCCTTCATGACGCTGGCGGTGCTGACGGCGCTGTCCTCGGTGACGTTCTGGACGCTGCGCCGCAGCGACGGCGAAGGGCTGGCGAAAGGCAGTCCGGCTTAGGGTTCGGCTTAGAGCACGGACTCGGAAACGATCTTCCACTCGTTGCCTTCGCGCGCCCAGTACTGGCGCAGGCGCACCGTGTGGTGGAACTTGCCGACGGCGGTCTGCTGCGTGAAGGTGCTGATGATGATGTCTTCCTGGCTCGGCTGGCGGAAGTGGCTGGTGTCCTGCAGCGCCACGTGCACCCGCTTGGCGCCGGGCAGGAACTGCTGGCGCGTGATCCAGGCATCGGCCTTCTCGTCGTTGATGGACTTGAAGCGCGCCGAGTAGTGCGTGCGCAGCTGGTCGCTGTCGCGCCGTTCGGCGTCGCGGCGCCAGCCTTCCAGCAGGGAGTCGGCCAGCTTGCGGTCGTTCTCCCGCACGCTGGGCTTGACGAATTCCACCTGGTCGCCGATCAGGATGGGCGTTTTCCCCACTTCCACGATGCGGCTCAGCTTTTGCAGGTCGTCGTTGCTGACCACCACGCAGCCGTCGGTCGACAGCGGCGCGCGGCTGAAGGTCTCCGGCGGCACGCCGTGTATCCAGATGCCGGAGCCGCTGCGGCCATTCAGCTTGTCCCAGGAGTTCGGGTAGTCCAGCGGCAGTGCGCCCTTGCCGTAGAAGTCCGGCAGCCTGGCGCCGGACAGGCGGCCGGAGATGTAGTACACGCCGACCGGCGTGCGCATATCGCCTTCCTTCACCTTGTTCACGCCCAGCTTGCCCTGGCTGAAGTAGTAGTCGCTGACGTAGCGGATGTCGCCGTTGCGGTTTTCGTAAAGGTAGACACGGGAACGCCTGGCGTCCACGATAAGGGCGTGGCGCTGGTCCTTGCGCAGCTGGAGCAGCGCGCGCGGCTGCAGTTCGCCGGCGGGACGCGCTTCGGCGCGCAGGCGCGCGGCAGCTTCGCGGCGCAGGTCCTGCAGGCGGGATTCGGCTTCCTTGTTCAGGGCGGGTGCGCCCAGGTTGACCACCGGCCGCGTATGCATCAGCAGCAGGTCGCCACGCACCAGGTGGCCGAGGCGGAAGGTGGGATAGGCTTCCACCAGCGCGTCGGCCTTGGCCTGCGCGTCGCGCAGATGGTTTTCAGCGAGGTCCTTATAGATCTCGGCGAGCATCTGCTCGGGTCCGGGCCTGGCCGCAGGCGCGGCCGGCGGCTGTCGGGCTGCGCCGCTCCCTCCCGATGCCAATATCAGGCAGGCGCATAGCACACCGCGCGCCCACCGGCCGTTTTTGGCTACAGAATAAGACATCAGCTACTCGACGATTCCTGCTTGATCTGCCATTTGCCGCCGTGCTTCACCATTACCAGGGTCTTGCGGCTGTTGGCCGACAGGCGGTCCGATTCGTACACCTGGCGGAAGCTGACCTTGGCGGTGTCGCCGGTAATGACCACTTGCGGCGCGGTGACTTCCACGCGGATGCGGCCCTTGCCTTCGATGCGCGCGCGGCGTTCATCCGCCCACGCCTTGCGCGACAAGCCCTTCGGCGGCGTGAACTCATCGCTATAGTAACCGAGATAGCCGTTCACATCCTGCGAGGCCCAGGCCTTGGCCCAGCCGTTCACGCGGTTCAGCACTTCGTCGCGGTCGGCGTTGCCGGCGGCGGCAGCCACAGGTGCAGGCTTGGCGGCGACGGCCGCCGGAACCGGCGCAGCGGCTTGCGGGGTCACGGCCATGGAAGGGATGCGCTGCATCGGCACCGTCTTCGGCTGCTCAGGTATTTGCGAGACCAGCTTGGCCGACGCGCCAGGTGCTGCTGCGGCGACAGCCGCAGGCGGTGCCACCGGCGCGGCGCGCGCGGCAGCGGCAGCCGGGGCCGGCGCGCTGGCCGGCGCAGCAGGTGCGTGCGATGCGGCCGCTGCGGCATCGGCCGCGACGGCGGCCAGCTTGCTGCCGGTACTGCTGGAGAACGTCCGCAGCAGCGTCAGCTTGGACGCGGCAGGCGGCGTGCCGGTCCCCAGCGCCAGGGCCTTGTCGTACGCTTGGCTGGCCAGCTTGCCATACACGTCGCCGAGATTCTCGTACGCCGTCATATAGCTCGGATTGGTGCGGATCGCCCTCTCCAGCGCCACACGCGCCTTGTCGTACTGCCCGCTGGCGGCATACAGCACGGCCAGGTTGTTGTACGGCTCCGGTAAATCCTTGTAGTCCTCGGTCAGCTTCGTGAAGATCGCGATCGCCTCGTCCGACTTGTTCTGTTCCGTCAGCAGCACGCCCTTCATGAAGCGCATCTGCGGGTCGGACGGGTGCTTGGCCAGGTAGGCATTGGTGCGCGCCAGCGCGTCGGCGGCTTTGCCGGCGCGCAGCAGCTTGGTCACGTCGGCCAGTTCGTCGGCAAACACGGGCGCGGCCAGCAGCGCGGCCAGCAGACCTGCGCCGGCGCAGACGTTACCTACGGCACGGCGCAGCGTGTTGGGGGCGGTCTTGGCGGTCATTGAAGTCTAAACGAGGGGAAAGCGACCATGGTACACCGAATGTTGCCGCAGCTCAAAACTATCAGTTACCGGCCAGCCACAGCGGCCCAAACGCAAAAAAGCCCACCAGATCACTGGTGGGCTTTTTCTTTATAACTAGCCTGACGATAACCTACTTTCACACTGGTTGCAGCACTATCATCGGCGCAAAATCGTTTCACGGTCCTGTTCGGGATGGGAAGGGGTGGGACCGATTTGCTATGGTCATCAGGCTTTGACTTGTACAGCTCAGTTCCCAATCGGGCAACTGCGCTTAAAATTCAGAAGAAGTATTTTAATTTATTAAGGTAGGGATTGTCAATCAACAATTCACATTACAAAGAGCACTTCTCGCTATAACTTAATCAATGTTATAGGGACAAGCCTTACGGGCAATTAGTACTGGTTAGCTTAATGCATTACTGCACTTCCACACCCAGCCTATCAACGTCCTGGTCTCGAACGACCCTTCAAGGAGCTTAAAGCTCCGGGAAATCTCATCTCAAGGCAAGTTTCCCGCTTAGATGCTTTCAGCGGTTATCTCTTCCGAACTTAGCTACCCGGCAATGCCACTGGCGTGACAACCGGTACACCAGAGGTTCGTCCACTCCGGTCCTCTCGTACTAGGAGCAGCCCCCTTCAAATTTCCAACGCCCACGGCAGATAGGGACCAAACTGTCTCACGACGTTTTAAACCCAGCTCACGTACCACTTTAAATGGCGAACAGCCATACCCTTGGGACCGGCTACAGCCCCAGGATGTGATGAGCCGACATCGAGGTGCCAAACTCCCCCGTCGATATGAACTCTTGGGAGGAATCAGCCTGTTATCCCCAGAGTACCTTTTATCCGTTGAGCGATGGCCCTTCCATACAGAACCACCGGATCACTATGTCCTACTTTCGTACCTGCTCGACTTGTCGGTCTCGCAGTTAAGCACGCTTATGCCATTGCACTATTAGCACGATGTCCGACCGTACCTAGCGTACCTTCGAACTCCTCCGTTACACTTTAGGAGGAGACCGCCCCAGTCAAACTGCCTACCATGCACTGTCCCCGATCCGGATCACGGACCAAGGTTAGAACCTCAAACAAACCAGGGTGGTATTTCAAGGTTGGCTCCACGGGAACTGGCGTCCCCGCTTCAAAGCCTCCCACCTATCCTACACAGATTGGTTCAAAGTCCAATGCAAAGCTACAGTAAAGGTTCATGGGGTCTTTCCGTCTAGCCGCGGGTAGATTGCATCATCACAAACACTTCAACTTCGCTGAGTCTCGGGAGGAGACAGTGTGGCCATCGTTACGCCATTCGTGCAGGTCGGAACTTACCCGACAAGGAATTTCGCTACCTTAGGACCGTTATAGTTACGGCCGCCGTTTACTGGGACTTCAATCAAGAGCTTGCACCCCATCATTTAATCTTCCAGCACCGGGCAGGCGTCACACCCTATACGTCCACTTTCGTGTTTGCAGAGTGCTGTGTTTTTATTAAACAGTCGCAGCCACCAGTTTATTGCAACCCTTTCGCCCTACTGAAGTAAATCAGCCAAGCTACCGGGGCGTACCTTTTCCCGAAGTTACGGTACCAATTTGCCGAGTTCCTTCTCCCGAGTTCTCTCAAGCGCCTTAGAATACTCATCTCGCCCACCTGTGTCGGTTTGCGGTACGGTCTCGTATGACTGAAGCTTAGAGGCTTTTCTTGGAACCACTTCCGATTGCTACGCGGACAAGTCCGCTCGTCCCGCTCCCTTGAATTACGTGCCCGGATTTGCCTAAGCACCTTCTATGAAGCAGAAACTGACTATTCCAACAGTCAGACAACCTTCCGCGATCCGTCCCCCCATCGCATCATACGACGGTGCAGGAATATTAACCTGCTTCCCATCAGCTACGCATCTCTGCCTCGCCTTAGGGGCCGACTCACCCTGCTCCGATGAACGTTGAACAGGAAACCTTGGGCTTACGGCGTGGGGGCTTTTCACCCCCATTATCGCTACTCATGTCAGCATTCGCACTTCTGATACCTCCAGCATCCTTTACAAGACACCTTCGCAGGCTTACAGAACGCTCTCCTACCATATCCTTGCGGATATCCGCAGCTTCGGTGACTGGCTTAGCCCCGTTACATCTTCCGCGCAGGACGACTCGATCAGTGAGCTATTACGCTTTCTTTAAATGATGGCTGCTTCTAAGCCAACATCCTGACTGTTTTAGCCTTCCCACTTCGTTTTCCACTTAGCCAATCTTTGGGACCTTAGCTGGCGGTCTGGGTTGTTTCCCTCTTGACGCCGGACGTTAGCACCCGACGTCTGTCTCCCAAGCTCGCACTCATCGGTATTCGGAGTTTGCAATGGTTTGGTAAGTCGCGATGACCCCCTAGCCATAACAGTGCTCTACCCCCGATGGTGATACTTGAGGCACTACCTAAATAGTTTTCGGAGAGAACCAGCTATTTCCAAGTTTGTTTAGCCTTTCACCCCTACCCACAGCTCATCCCCTAATTTTTCAACATTAGTGGGTTCGGTCCTCCAGTGCGTGTTACCGCACCTTCAACCTGGCCATGGGTAGATCACTTGGTTTCGGGTCTACACCCAGCGACTGGCGCCCTGTTCGGACTCGATTTCTCTACGGCTCCCCAATCTGGTTAACCTTGCCACTGAATGTAAGTCGCTGACCCATTATACAAAAGGTACGCAGTCACGGAACAAGTCCGCTCCTACTGTTTGTATGCACACGGTTTCAGGATCTATTTCACTCCCCTCCCGGGGTTCTTTTCGCCTTTCCCTCACGGTACTGGTTCACTATCGGTCGATTACGAGTATTTAGCCTTGGAGGATGGTCCCCCCATCTTCAGACAGGATTTCTCGTGTCCCGCCCTACTTGTCGCATACTTAGTTCCACACGTCGCATTTCGTGTACGGGGCTATCACCCGCTATGGCCGCCATTTCCAGGGCGTTCCACTATGCGTCATGCTAAATCATGCAGGCTCATCCCATTTCGCTCGCCACTACTTTGGGAATCTCGGTTGATTTATTTTCCTGCAGCTACTTAGATGTTTCAGTTCGCCGCGTTCGCTTTGCATGCCTATGTATTCAGCATGCAATGACCTATAAGGCCGGGTTTCCCCATTCGGAAATCCTCGGATCAAAGCTTGTTTGTCAGCTCCCCGAGGCTTATCGCAGACTTCTACGTCCTTCATCGCCTGTAATCGCCAAGGCATCCACCATGTGCACTTATTCACTTGTCCCTATAACATTGATTCCTTGCGACTAACAAAGAACCGCTATAAAGCAAGAAGTACTACGTTGTTGCGTTTGTTGATACATACAATCACTACCCTCGTTCAATCTTGCGATCAAACGAAAATAATAAATCTTTACTTCTTCCGAATTTTTAAAGAACTTGGTGGAGGATGACGGGATCGAACCGACGACCCCCTGCTTGCAAAGCAGGTGCTCTCCCAGCTGAGCTAATCCCCCTAGGTGTTCTCTAATCTTCAACAGCCGATAAGTGTGAGCGTTTGGCGTGGCGCCTACTCTAGAAAGGAGGTGATCCAGCCGCACCTTCCGATACGGCTACCTTGTTACGACTTCACCCCAGTCACGAATCCTACCGTGGTAAGCGCCCTCCTTGCGGTTAAGCTACCTACTTCTGGTAAAACCCGCTCCCATGGTGTGACGGGCGGTGTGTACAAGACCCGGGAACGTATTCACCGCGACATGCTGATCCGCGATTACTAGCGATTCCAACTTCATGCAGTCGAGTTGCAGACTACAATCCGGACTACGATACACTTTCTGGGATTAGCTCCCCCTCGCGGGTTGGCGGCCCTCTGTATGTACCATTGTATGACGTGTGAAGCCCTACCCATAAGGGCCATGAGGACTTGACGTCATCCCCACCTTCCTCCGGTTTGTCACCGGCAGTCTCATTAGAGTGCCCTTTCGTAGCAACTAATGACAAGGGTTGCGCTCGTTGCGGGACTTAACCCAACATCTCACGACACGAGCTGACGACAGCCATGCAGCACCTGTGTGAAGGTTCCCTTTCGGGCACTCCCCAATCTCTCGGGGATTCCTTCCATGTCAAGGGTAGGTAAGGTTTTTCGCGTTGCATCGAATTAATCCACATCATCCACCGCTTGTGCGGGTCCCCGTCAATTCCTTTGAGTTTTAATCTTGCGACCGTACTCCCCAGGCGGTCTACTTCACGCGTTAGCTGCGTTACCAAGTCAATTAAGACCCGACAACTAGTAGACATCGTTTAGGGCGTGGACTACCAGGGTATCTAATCCTGTTTGCTCCCCACGCTTTCGTGCATGAGCGTCAATCTTGACCCAGGGGGCTGCCTTCGCCATCGGTGTTCCTCCACATCTCTACGCATTTCACTGCTACACGTGGAATTCTACCCCCCTCTGCCAGATTCTAGCCTTGCAGTCTCCATCGCCATTCCCAGGTTGAGCCCGGGGATTTCACGACAGACTTACAAAACCGCCTGCGCACGCTTTACGCCCAGTAATTCCGATTAACGCTTGCACCCTACGTATTACCGCGGCTGCTGGCACGTAGTTAGCCGGTGCTTATTCTTCAGGTACCGTCATTAGACATGGATATTAGCCACGCCCGTTTCTTCCCTGACAAAAGAGCTTTACAACCCGAAGGCCTTCTTCACTCACGCGGCATTGCTGGATCAGGCTTGCGCCCATTGTCCAAAATTCCCCACTGCTGCCTCCCGTAGGAGTCTGGACCGTGTCTCAGTTCCAGTGTGGCTGGTCGTCCTCTCAGACCAGCTACTGATCGATGCCTTGGTAGGCCTTTACCCTACCAACTAGCTAATCAGATATCGGCCGCTCCAGGAGCACAAGGCCTTGCGGTCCCCTGCTTTCATCCATAGATCGTATGCGGTATTAGCGTAACTTTCGCTACGTTATCCCCCACTCTTGGGTACGTTCCGATATATTACTCACCCGTTCGCCACTCGTCAGCGGAGCAAGCTCCCTGTTACCGTTCGACTTGCATGTGTAAAGCATGCCGCCAGCGTTCAATCTGAGCCAGGATCAAACTCTTCAGTTCAATCTCTGTTTTTCGATATCTCTATCGAGGTCGCTCACTCAAAATACTGACGATTCCTTCTTTCGAAGGTCACGTTTAATATATTGTGTAAGCGTTTAATAATTTGAGCTAAGAAGCTTGCGCCTCCGGCATCATCATCAAACGCCCACACTTATCGACTGTTAATTTTTAAAGAATTCTGCGTTACTTGCTGAATCGTTTTGTTCAGCAGCAGAGAGGCGAGATTATGCGATGTTTCGTGCAGCTCGTCAACCTCTTTTCTTGCCCCCGAAGCACTGTGTGCGTCGGGAGGCAGAACTATATAGAAGCCCCCGGGGCTTGGCAAGGGTAAAATGGCTCCTTTGCCGCTTTATTCTTCGCCTGTTCCCATGACCATCCTGCTCTCCACCCTCAATGCGCGCTACACCCATGCTTCCCTGGGCTTGCGCTATCTGCTTGCGAACATGGGGGAGCTGCAGGAGCAGACCAGGATCCAGGAGTTCGTGATCGGCGCCAAGACGACGGAGATCGTGGAGCGGATCCTGGCGCACAAGCCGCGCATCGTGGGTTTCGGCGTCTATATATGGAACGTGGAAGAGACCAACAAGGTGGTGGGCATGCTGAAGCGCGTGGCGCCGGACGTGGTGGTGGTGCTGGGCGGGCCGGAGGTGTCGTACGAGACGAACGAGCAGGAGATCGTGCGGCTGGCGGACTATGTGATCACCGGCTGGGGCGACGTCACCTTCCCCAAGGTGTGCGGCGAGATCCTGAACGGTCCCAAGCCCATCATGAAGGTGCACGCCGGCCACCAGCCGCCGATGGCGGAGCTGAAGCTGCCGTATTCGCTGTATTCGGACGACGATATCAAGAACCGCACCATTTACGTGGAGGCTTCGCGCGGCTGCCCGTTCAAGTGCGAGTTCTGCCTGTCGGCGCTGGACAAGACGGCCTGGCCTTTTAATATCGACCTGTTCCTGGCGGAGATGGAGGGGCTGCACGCACGCGGCGCGCGCCTGTTCAAGTTCGTGGACCGCACCTTCAACCTGAATATCAAGACCAGCCTGAAGATCATGCAGTTCTTCCTCGATAAGCTGGAGGCGAATCCGGACGATCCGGTGTATGCCCACTTCGAGCTGGTGCCGGACCATCTGCCGGATGCGCTGAAGGAAGGCATCGCCAGGTTCCCGCACGGGGCGCTGCAGTTCGAGATCGGCATCCAGAGCTTTAATCCGGAGGTGCAGACCCTGGTGAGCCGCAAGCAGGACAACCAGAAGGCGGCTGACAATATCCGCTGGCTGTGCGACCACTCCACCGCGCACATGCATGTGGACCTGATCGCCGGCCTGCCGGGGGAGACGGTGGAGAGTTTCGCCGAGGGTTTCAACAAGCTGTGGGCGCTGGGACCGCACGAGATCCAGTTCGGTATCCTGAAGCGGCTGCGCGGCACGCCGATCATCCGGCACACGGAGCCGTTCGGGCTGGTGTTCGATCCGCATCCGCCTTACACGATTCTCGCAAACAAGCATATCGATTTCCAGACCATGCAGCGGCTGGTGCGATTCGCCCGCTATTGGGACCTGGTGGCCAATTCAGGGCGTTTCACGCACACCGTGCCGGTACTGCTGGGGGGGACGCCGTTCCAGAACTTCATGGCATTCTCGGACTGGCTGTACGCGAATACGGACGCCACGCACCGCATTGCGCTGGACCGCCTGACGGGCATGGTGCAGCGCTGGCTGGTTCACACCGGCATGGGGGCGGAAACGGCGGCGCAGCTGCTGGCCAGCGATTTTGCGCCCAAGGGTAAGGTGGCGCATGTGCATCTCCCGGCGCCGCAGCGCCAGGCGCGGCATTTGGCGGCATGACGTTTGGCGGGTTACGGCTGCGCCTAACCCTCCCTACGCCCATCCGCCCCATCCGCCCCATCCGATCCGCTCCCGCTCGGTGCCTCGTAGGGCGGGTTAGCGGAGCGTAACCCGCCAAGCCGCAGCCTCTCTCGTCTACCGGGTGGCGCGGTAGTAGAAAGTCACTTACACTTGAGCCATGCCAACTAACCCCGTGCCCACCCTTACCATCAGCTCCGGCAACGCGCCGGGGGCTACGGTCACGGCCAGCGGCACCTGGCAGGTCCATGCGCTGGCGCACCGCCGGCCGATGCGCGCCATCACGGCCACGCTGAAGCAGCTCAAGGGCAAGACCATGCAATGGGACTTGCGCGCCATCGAGGCGATGGACCATATCGGCGCCCAGTTATTATGGAATGCCTGGGGCAAAACCCGGCCAGCATCCCTGCAACTGGCGCCCGAACACGAGGAATTCTTCAAGCGCCTCGAAAGCACCGGCAAGCTGGAACTCCAGCACCAGCGCAAGCACCGCCTGACGTCCGTGATGAAGCTGGGCTTCGCCATCATGGGCTTCGCCGAGCACCTGATGGGCTTTATCAGCCTGATCGGCCAGGTGACCCAGGATGCCTGGCGCTTCCTGCGCAACCCGATGCGCGGCCCGTGGCGCGAGATTTCGGCCAATGTCTACCATGCCGGCTTCCAGGCGCTGGGCATCACCGCGCTGGTGGGCTTCCTGATCGGCGTGGTGCTGTCCTTCCTGTCGGCGCAGCAGCTGCGCACCTTCGGCGGCGACATCTACCTCGTCAACCTGCTCGGCATGAGCGTGATCCGCGAACTGGGGCCGCTGCTGGCGGCCATTTTGGTGGCGGGCCGCTCCGGGTCGTCCATCACGGCGCAGCTGGGCGTGATGCGCGTGACCGAGGAGCTGGACGCGATGCTGGTAATGGGCATTTCGCACGGCTTCCGCCTGATCCTGCCCAAGGTGATAGCGCTGGCCATATCCATGCCGCTGCTGGTGATCTGGACCGATACCATGGCGCTGATTGGCGGCATGGTGTCGGCCAAGGTGGAGCTGAACCTGTCGTCGCGCTACTTTATCCAGAAGCTGCCGGACGCGGTGCCGCTGGCGAACTACCTGATCGGCCTGCTGAAGGGCGCGGTGTTCGGGGTGCTGATCGCGCTGGTGTCCTGCCACTTCGGCCTGCGCATCCAGCCGAACACGGAGAGCCTGGGACGCGGCACCACCACCGCCGTGGTGACGGCGATTACCGTGGTGATCCTGGCGGACGCGGTGTTCGCCATCGTCTTCAACGGAGTGGGCTACTGATGGACGAGACCCAGCTCCCCGAGGAGAATTGCGGCTGCCCGGAAGGCGAAGGCAAGCTGACGCTGGACGGCAGCGTGCCGGTGGTGCAGATCACCAACCTGCAGACCAAATTCGGCCGCACCGTGGTGCACCAGGACCTGAACCTGGAAATCGAGCAGGGCGAGATCCTGTCCATCGTGGGCGGTTCGGGCACCGGCAAGACGGTGCTGCTGCGCCAGATGCTGGGCCTGGAGCGCCCGACCAAGGGCTGCGTGCGCATCTTCGGCGAGGACATCACCCAGGCCAACGCCGAACACCTGCAGCAGCTGCGCAACCACTGGGGCATGCTGTTCCAGGAAGGCGCGCTGTATTCGGCGCTGACGGTGTTCGAGAACATTGCGCAGCCGATGCGCGAGCTGCGCGTGCTGCCGCCGGACCTGATACGCGACGCCGTGCTGCTGAAGATGAATATGGTGGACCTGGGTCCGGAGCACGCCAACAAGATGCCGTCCGACCTGTCCGGCGGCATGGTCAAGCGCGTGGCGCTGGCGCGCGCGCTGGTGCTGGAGCCCCAGTTGCTGTTCCTGGACGAGCCGACCGCCGGCCTGGACCCGGACCGCTCGGAGAGCTTTGTGAAACTGATTAAATCGCTGCACCGCGAACTGGGACTGACGGTGGTGATGGTGACGCACGACCTGGACACGCTGTTCGCCCTGTCCACCCGCATCGCCGTGCTGGCGGAAAAGCATGTGATCGCCATCGCACCGACGCGCGAGGTGATCAAGGTGGATCATCCCTTCATCAAGGAGTTCTTCCTCGGCGACCGCGGCAAGCGCGCGCTGGCGGCGCTTGATGATACAAAGAGCAAGGAGTAGGCATGGAAAACAGATCGCACGCTTTGATGACGGGCTTTTTCACGATATCGCTGCTGATTGCGGCGGTGCTGTTCGGCGTCTGGTTCAACCGCGACCGCGTGGAGCGTAATCCCTACCTGATCGCCACGCAGCAGTCGATTCCCGGCCTGAACCCGCAGGCGTCGGTGCGCTACCGCGGCCTGGAAGTGGGCAAGGTGGACGGCATCGACTTCGATCCCAAGGTGGCGGGCCAGATCCTGATCAACCTGAGCGTGGACCCGGACACGCCCATCACCAAGACCACCTTTGCCACGCTGGGCTACCAGGGCGTGACCGGCATCGCCTACATCCAGCTGGACGATGAATCGGTCGGCTCGCCGCGCCTGTCCACCAGCAAGAACAATCCAACCCGCATCCCATTGCAGCCCGGCCTGTTCGACCAGCTGGAGAAGCGGGGCAAGGCCATCCTGTCCAAAGCGGAGAAGGTGACGGACGATTTGAGCAACCTGCTCAGCCCCGCCAACCAGAAGGCCATCCTGGGCGCCTTCACCGACGTGAGCGAGACCGCGCGCGAGTACCGCGCGCTGCCCGCGCAGCTCGGCCCGACCTTCGACAAGCTGCCCAAGCTGGTGGAGCAGGCGCAAGGCAGCCTGGCGGCCGTGAACCGGCTGGCGGACGACGCCACCAAGCTGTCGGCCAGCCTGCAGGGGCCGAACGGCGCCATCTCGCGCCTGAACAGCACCGTGGACCGCGTGGGCCTGTCGCTGGAGACGGTGGCCGGCGGCGTGGAACTGGAGACGCTGCCGAACATTAACGCGCTGACCGATGAAACGCGTTCCTCGATGCGCGCCGTGCGCCGCACCATGAACACCTTGAACGACAGGCCGCAAAGCATCCTGTTCGGCGCACCGGACGGCACGCCGGGTCCCGGCGAAGCCGGCTTTACCCCGCCTGCGGCCAAATAAGAAGGAGCATCATGAATTCCAAGCCCGAATCCAGCCTTGCCTCCCCCCTGGCGCGCGCAGCGTCCGCCGCTGCCGCTGCCGCCGCCGCTGCCGCCGCCATGGCGCTGGCCATCGCCGCCACCGGTTGCGCCACCAAGAACCCCGGCAACACGGTCTATGATTTCGGCCCGCTGCCCGCCGCCTCCGCACCCGCCACGCCGGTGCCGGCCTCCGTCGCTCCCGCGCTGGTGGTGGCGGATGTGAACGGCCCCGCCTCGCTGGACAGCAACCGCATGTATTACCGCCTGCTGTACGCGGACGCGCAGCAAGCCCGCCCCTACTCGCAGAACGCGTGGAGCGTAACGCCGCTGCAGCTGCTGACCCAGCGCCTGCGCGCGCGCCTGGCGCAGGCCGGCGTGAAGGTGCTGGCCACCACCGACGCCGCCGTCGGCATGCCGGTGCTGCGCCTGGAAGCGGACGACTTCTCGCAGAATTTCGACAGCCAGACCCGCAGCAGCGGCCAGGTGTCCCTGCGCGCCTCGCTGTTCCGCAACCACCGGCTGATCGACCAGAAGACCTTCATGCGCAGCACCGAAGCCGCCAGCGCCGACGCAGCCGGCGGGGCGCGCGCGCTGGCCGCGTCGTCGGACGCCATCGCAGCGGACATCCTGGCCTGGCTGGCGACGTTGCCGCAGTCATCTCCGCAGTAAAGCGCGTGAGCACGACCGAAACAACAGTCCAGCCCCGCATGCCGTCGCCGGTGGCGCGCGCATCGCTGCTGGCCTATCTGCTGCTGATCGTGTACGCCAGCTGGTTCCCCTTCTCCGGCTGGCTGAACCAGGGCTTGTCGCCGCTGATCTTCCTGGAACACACGGCGATGCCGCGCTACTGGACCAAGTTCGACGCCATCATCAACGTGGTGGGCTATATGCCCTTCGGCGCGCTGGTGGTGTACGCGCTGTATCCGCGCCTGCGCGGCGTGGCCGCCTTCGTGGTCGCCGCCGCGTGCGGAGTGCTGGTGTCCGGCATCATGGAAGCGGTGCAGACCTATCTGCCCAGCCGCGTGTCGTCCAACCTGGACTTCTACACCAACGCCGCCGGCGCCGCCGTGGGCGCGCTGTTCGGCACGCTCACCGTGACCAAGCTGCTGGACGGCAGCCATCTGTACCGCCTGCGCCAGCGCTGGTTCGTGCAGCACACCAGCCAGGGCCTGGTGCTGATGGCCCTGTGGCCGCTGGCGCAGATCTACCCGCAGGGCTTTTTGTTCGGCCACGGCCAATTGCTGCCCATCCTGTCGGACTGGCTGTCCGAACTGCTGGACACCAGCGTGGACCTGGTGGAGCTGGTGCGCCCCGGCGTGGAGCTGACGGTGGAGCAGTACTGGCTGTCCGAAACCATCATCACCGCGTGCGGCATGGTGGGAGCGGGCCTGACCATGCTGTGCCTGATGCGCAAGCACGCGCCGCGCGCCGCCCTGCTGATCGCCCTGGCCAGCGCGGCCATCACCGTGAAGTCGCTGGCCACGGCGCTGCTGTTCTCGCCGGAGAATGCCTTCGTGTGGATCACGCCGGGCGCGCAGGGCGGCTTCCTGATCGGCGCCATCATGCTGGCCGGGCTCGCCTTTGCGCCGCACATGGCGCAGCGGCGGCTGGCAGCGCTGACCTTGCTGCTGAGCCTGCTTATCGTCAACACGACGCCCGTGAATCCCTACTTCCTGTCCACCTTGCAAGGCTGGGTGCAGGGCAAGTTTCTCAACTTCAATGGCGCGGCGCAATTCCTGTCGCTGCTGTGGCCGTTTTTCGCGCTGTGGTTCCTGCTCCTGCCGTCCCACAAGCTCAACCGGCCTTAGGCGGGTATCATTACGCTTGAAACGATTAGCGAGGCTTACCATGAGCGACAACAAACCCTATTTTGAACGTCACGTGTTCTTCTGCATGAACAAACGGGACGACGGCCGCAACAGCTGCGGCGACCACGGCGCGGAGATCGCGCAAAAACACGCGAAAAAGCGCTGCAAGGAACTGGGCATCAACGGCCAGGGCAAGGTGCGCATCAACCAGGCCGGCTGCCTGGACCGCTGCGAAGAAGGCCCGGTGGTGGTGGTGTATCCGGAAGGCACCTGGTACACCTACGTGGACACCACGGATATCGACGAGATCGTCGACAGCCACCTGGTGGGCGGCAAAGTAGTGGAGCGCCTGAAAATATGATGAACAAGACTTCGGAAAAATTCACCCTGCCCGGCGGCGCCGGCCAGATGGAAGGCCTGATCGACATGCCGGCCGGCGCGCCGCGCGGCGTGGCGCTGGTGGCGCATCCGCACCCGCTGTACGGCGGCACCATGGACAACAAAGTGGCCGTGACGCTGATGCGCACCTTCGTCGGCCTGGGCTACGTGGTGGCGCGCATCAACTTCCGCGGCGTGGGCGCTTCGGAAGGCGTGCATGACCACGGCCACGGCGAAACCGACGACATGGGCCTGCTGTACCAGCACATGGTGCAGAAATTCCCGGGCCTGCCGGTGGCGCTGAGCGGCTTTTCCTTCGGCACCTATGTGCAGTCGCAGCTGGCCAAGCGCCTGGCCGAGGCCGGCACGCCTGCCGAGCGCCTGGTCCTGGTGGGGACGGCTGCCAAAAAGTGGGAGCTGGCCGACGTGCCGGCCGACTCCATCCTGATCCACGGCGAGAACGACGACACCATCCCGCTGCAGGACGTGTTCGAGTGGGCGCGCCCGCAGGACATCCCCGTGCTGGTGATCCCCGGCGCCGACCATTTCTTCCACCGCAAGCTGGGCCATATCAAGACCTGGGTCTCGGCGCTGTGGAATTCCGGCCAGAAGGACGCCGAAGAGGCGGCCTGAGGCCTATAATGTCCCGCATTCGCTTTTTACACCCACTGCACACACTGCATTCAGACACATGAAAAAATACCTCGCGGCACTCGCTACCAGCGTGCTGTTCATGACCTCCGCCGTTGCGCAAACCCTGCCTGCTCCGACCATCGCCGCCAAGTCCTGGCTGCTGCTGGACATGACCAGCGGCCAGATCATCGCCTCGCAAGACCCGAATATGCGTGTCGAGCCGGCTTCGCTGACCAAGATCATGACCGCTTACCTGACCTTCCAGGCCCTGCGCGACAAGAAGATCGACATCAACCAGAAGGTGAACGTGTCGGTGCGCGCCTGGAAAGTGGATTCGAGCAGCTCGAAGATGTTCATCGACCCTGCCGTTCCGGTCTCCATCAACGACCTGCTGCACGGCTTGATGGTGCAATCGGGCAATGACGCCGCCGTGGCGCTGGCCGAAGCCGTGGCCGGCGACGAGGGCACTTTCGTCACCCTGATGAACCGCGAAGCGCAGCGCATGGGCCTGACCCAGACCCGCTTCGCCAACCCGCACGGCCTGCCCAGCCCGGAAAACTATTCCACGGCGCAGGACCTGTCCACGCTGGCCAAGCGCGTGATCGCCGACTACCCCGAGTTCTACAAGATCGACTCGATCAAGAGCTTCACCTACAACAAGATCACCCAGCCTAACCGCAACCGCCTGCTGTGGCTGGACCCGACCGTGGACGGCATGAAAACCGGCCACACCGAAGCGGCCGGCTATTGCATGATCGCGTCGGCGCACCGCCCGAACGGCAACTTCGGCGAGCGCCGCCTGATTTCCGTGGTGCTGGGCACCGCCTCCGACGGCGCGCGCACGGCCGAAAGCCAGAAGCTGCTGAACTGGGGCTTCCAGAATTTCGACACGGTACGCCTGTACAGCAAGGGTCAAGCCATCGATACGCCTGAAATCTGGAAAGGCTCGTCCAACAAGGTGAAGATCGGCTTCGCGCAGGACGTGCTGGTGACGGTGCCGAAAGGCGTGGCCGGCAAGATGAAGCCGGTGCTGGAGCGCAAGGACCCGCTGGTGGCGCCGCTCGCCGAGAACACCCGCGTCGGTTCGCTGAAGATGATGGTGGATGGCAAGCCGCTGCTGGAACTGCCGGTGGTGGCGCTGGAAGGCGTGCCCCAAGCATCCATCTTCGGCCGCGCCTGGGACTCCGTGCGCCTGTGGCTGAAATAATGACGGCGCGCGCAGACGGACTGGCGCTGTCGCGCATCGTGGCGGGCATGTGGCGCATGAGCGAGTGGGACATGGCGCCGCAGCAGCGCCTGGCCTTCATCGAGCAGTGCCTGGAGCTGGGCGTGACCAGCTTCGACCATGCCGACATCTACGGCGGCTACGGCGTGGAAGCGCTGTTCGGCGAAGCGCTGGCCCTGAAGCCGGCGCTGCGCGAACGGATGCAGATCGTGAGCAAGTGCGGCATCAAGCTGCTGTCGCCGAACCGTCCCGGGCACACCATCCAGCATTACGACACCACGGCGGCGCACATCACCGCTTCGGTGGAGAATTCGCTGCGCCAGTTGCGCACGGATTACCTGGACCTGCTGCTGATCCACCGTCCCGACCCGCTGATGGACTTCGACGAGATGGCCGCCACCTTCACGCGCTTGCGCGGCGAAGGCAAGGTGAGGCATTTCGGCGTGTCCAACTTCAGCCGCCACCAGTTCGAGGCGCTGAACCGGCGCATCGCGCTGGCGACCAACCAGGTTGAATTCTCGCCGCTGCACCTGGCCCCGATGTTCGACGAAACCTTCGACGGCCTGCAGGACCTGGGCGTGGCGCCGATGATCTGGTCGCCCTTGGGCGGCGGCCGCCTGTTCAGCGGCGGCGACGCGGCCGGCGAGCGCTTGCGCGCCGTGATCCAGCAGGTGGCGGACGAGGTCCTGCGCCCGTTCGCCTCCGTGGTGTTCGCGTGGATCATGCAGCTGCCGTGCAAGCCGGTGCCGCTGACCGGCTCGGGCCGCATCGCGGCAATCGAAGAAGCAGTGCAGGCGACGCAGTTCACCCTGAGCCGCCAGCAATGGTTCGAAATCCTGCGCGCCGCGCGCGGCCACGAAGTGGCTTAAAGCTTTTCGTCGTCGTAGACGGCTGGCGGCGCAATGCCGGTCCAGCCGGATTTCCAGGCCAGGTTCAACGCCAGCGTCAACGCCACGTACACGGCAAAGAACAGCGCAAAGAAGGCCGTGGTCAGCCACAGCAGCAGGCCTATGCACACCAGCAGCGCCGCCAGCGCGCCCCAGCTCTTCTTCTGCTTGGAGCTGGGGAAGCGGATGGTGGACACCATCAATCCGCCCACCGCAAACAGCAGCACCACGATCAACCCCGCGTGCTCGAGCGTGCGGGCCGGTTCAGGCCACGCCACCACCACCGAAGCCACGCAAGCCGCGCCGGCCGTGATCGGCATGCCGACGAAATAGCGCGGATCGGTGCGGCCCACGTTCACATTGAAGCGCGCCAGGCGCAGCGCGCCGCAGGCCACGAAAATAAAGCTGGCAATGCCGCCCATGCGCAGCAAGGTGCCGTGCTCATGCCCCAGCAGCACGAAGCCGTAGCAATACAGCAGCACGGCCGGCGCGCAGCCGAAGTTCATCACGTCCGCAATCGAATCGAGCTGCACGCCGAACTCGGAACTGGTGCCGGTGGCGCGCGCCACGAAGCCGTCCAGCGCGTCGAACACACCGGCCAGCACCAGCAGCACCGCAGCCATCTGGTAATCCTGCGCGCTGCCGATATAGGCGTTGTCGACCGAGATGACGATGCTGCCGAAACCGCAGGCGATCGACAGCAGGGTGACAAAGCTGGGCAGGGCGAATTTGGCGCGGTGCAGGCGCTGCTTGGTTCGGGTCATCTGGAAATATTGCCAATGAAGTTAAGCGGCTATTTTACCGCGCCTGCCGCCGGAATCTGACGCGGCTCAACTTTAGCGGTGCGAGCGTGGCGTCAGCGCGCCTTGTTTTCGCATAGAATTGAATCACTGCAATAGGAGTCGCCATGAACATTTCCACCCCGAGCAAAGTATCCGTGCTGGCCGCCGTCATGGCCGCCCTGCTGGCGGCCTGCGGCGGAGGCGGCGGTTCGTCCACCGTTGCCAGCACGCCGCCTGCCGTTACCGTCCCTGCCGAACCCGGCGCGCCCGGCGCCACCGGCGACGCGGCGCTGGACGGTTATAACTGGATCAACTACCGCCGCCAGCAGGCCGGCCTGGCGGCGATGTCGCGCAACGCCCGCATCGACACGGCCGCGCTGGGCCATTCCAACTACCAGCGCCAGAACAACACCGTCACGCACACGCAGACCAGCGGCATGCCCGGCTTTACCGGCGCCACGCTGGCGGACCGGCTGCGCAATGCCGGCTACGCGCTGGTGGGGCCGTTCGCCTACGGCGAGGTGATTTCCGCAGCGTCCGACCCGTCCGGCTTCTACCACGCCGAGGAACTGATTGGCGCCATCTACCACCGCTTCGTGATCCTGGAGCCGGTGTTCCGCGAGGCCGGCACCGGCGTTGCGACCGGCAACGGCTACACCTATTTCACGGCCGACTTCGCCACCAGTTCCGGCTACGGCGCCGGCGTCGGGCGCGGCAACCTGGCGGTCTACCCGCCGCCCAACCAGACCCGCGTGCCGCTGAACTTCTTCAGCGACACCGAATCGCCGGACCCGGTGCCGAACCAGAACGAGGTGGGCTATCCGATCAGCGTGCAGGGCGATATTTCCGCCGTGCTGAACGTGCAGACCTTTACCGTGCGCCCGCGCGGCGGCGCCGACCTGCCGGTGCGCCTGATGACGCACGCCAGCGACCATGAAACGCCGGTGGCGGCAGCCGCCATCGTGCCGCTCAGCGTGCTCAAGACCGGCACGACCTACGACGTCACCTTCACCGGCACGGTGGACGGCGTAACGGCGAACCGCAGCTGGTCGTTCACTACCAAATAGAATATGTTGCGATAAACCAACTATCGCAAGCTCTGTTATTGTGATGTATTCGACATCACCCGTTATCGCAATGACAGCGCAGCACACCCTCAATACCGGCGAAGGACTGGAGCGGCTGGTTGGCGACGCCAGCCTGTACCGCCAGCTGCTGCTGCGCTTCCGCAAGGATTACGAACCGGCCGTGGCGCAGATGCGCCAGCTGCTGGCCGGCGGCGCGCAGGACGAGGCGCAGCGCAAGGCGCACAGCCTGAAAGGCGCGGCCGGCATGATAGGCGCGCAGCAGCTGCACCACCTGGCGGGCATGACGGAAGCGGGACTGCTGGCGTCCGGCGCGGCGCAGGCGGAGCGGGTGGCGGGACTGGATGTGCTGCAGGCGGCCATGGACAATGTGTTGCTCGCCATCGCGGCCCACCTTGGCGATACGGATGCCATGGACAGCGGCGGCGCCGCGCTGCGGGAATCAGCGCAGGCCGGAGCCGGCGATGCGCAGGCGCGCATGCAGGACCGCGCGCTGGTGGCGCGCCTGGCGCGCTTGCTGGACGAGGGGAATGGCGAAGCGATCGATGTGCTGGAACAGTCGGCCACGGCACTGGCGGCCAGCCTGGGTGTGGCGGTATTTCAGGAAGTGGCCGCAGCGGCCCACGAATTCGATTTCGAGGCGGCGCTGGCAGCGCTGGCGCAGACGGGCTTCACGCTCAGCGCGTAAATTCGGCTTCTTCGTCGAACGCGTCGTGGCATTCCTTGCCGCAGAAGCGGCGCACGCTGTCGAGCGGTTTTTCGCAATACCAGCACGAGCCTTTTGGCGGCAGCGTTTGCCGCGTGTAGACAGGCGCGGCGGGCGGCATGGCGCCCACGTCTTCAGGCAGTTGGTTCTGTAGCGATTCCACGGCATCCCCTTTCCAGGCACACTTTACGGCGTACAACCAGCATACTTGCGTGCAATTCTTGCGGCATGAGCAGGATCAACAAGCCCCGCATCCTGCCGCTTTTTTCGGCACTGTTCGCAACAATAATAGCAGGATTGCCGAAGCGCCACTGTCAGGTTTACGTGCGTTCCCGCACCAAAAAACACAAAAAAATCGGGTGCCGCGAGTGAAGAAAAATTTTTAAATGGAAAGCCTTGCGGCGATAGTATGGGAGACCCGGACGGGCCTCCCGGCGTGCTTATTTGCCGATGCAGAAGCGGCCGAAGATGACGCCCAGCAGGTCGTCCGAGGAGAAGGCGCCGGTGATGCTGGAGAGCTGGGCCTGGGCCAGGCGCAGCTCTTCGGCGAACAGGTCCAGCGACTGGTCGCTGACGGCGGCGTGCTCGCCGGCCAGGGCCAGGTGCTTGCCGGCCGACTTGAGCGCGATCAGGTGGCGCTCGCGCGCCAGGTACAGCGATTCGCCGGTCTGCTGCCAGCCGGCGATGCGCAGCAGCTCGGCGCGCAGCAGGTCGATGCCGATGTGCTCGTGGGCCGACAGGTAGACGTGGGTGGCGTCTTCCATCGCGTCCACGCCGGGCTTGTGGCCGGACAGGTCGATCTTGTTCCAGATGCGCAGCACCGGCACGCCGGCCGGGAAGTTGGCGACGATGGATTCGTCCGCGCGCGAGGGGCCGTGGTCGGCGTCCAGCAGGTGCAGGATGACGTCGGCCTTTTCCACTTCGCCCCAGGTGCGCTCGATGCCGATGCGCTCGACCACGTCCACGTCCTCGTCCTTGCGGCGGATGCCGGCGGTGTCGATGATGTTGAGCGGGATGCCTTCGATCTGGATGGTTTCGCTGACCTTGTCGCGCGTGGTGCCGGCGATCGGCGTGACGATGGCGACGTCGGAGCCGGCCAGCGCGTTCAGCAGCGAGGACTTGCCCACGTTGGGCTGGCCCACCAGTACCACGTTCAGGCCTTCGCGCAGCAGCGCGCCTTGCGCGGCCTGGCGGAACACGGTGTCCAGCGCTTCCACGATGCCGCTGAGCTGGCCGCGCGCGTCGGACTTTTCCAGGAAGTCGATTTCTTCTTCGGGGAAGTCCAGCGTGGCTTCGACCAGCATGCGCAGGTTGGTAACGCGCTCGACCAGGGCGTGGATGGTTTTCGAGAACGCGCCGGACAGGGACTGCGAGGCGGACTTGGCGGCCGCCTCGGTGGAGGCGTCGATCAGGTCGGCCACGGCTTCGGCTTGCGCCAGGTCCAGCTTGTCGTTCAGGTAGGCGCGGCGGGTGAACTCGCCCGGCTCGGCCAGGCGCAGGCCGAAGGGCTGGCCCGCTTCCAGCACGCGCGCCAGCAGCATCTGCAGCACCACGGGGCCGCCGTGGCCTTGCAGCTCGAGCACGTCTTCCCCGGTGTAGGAGTGCGGTCCCTTGAAGTGGATGGCGATGCCCTGGTCGATGACGGTGCCGTCGGCCTGCTTGAAGGGAATGTAGGTGGCGTGGCGCGGCTGCAACGCGGTGGCGCCGAACAGGGCTTCGATCAGGCCTTTGAGGTTCTTGCCGGAGGCGCGGACCACGCCGATGCCGCCGCGGCCAGGGGCGGTGGCGATGGCGGCGATGGGGGAGGTGTCGAGTTTCATGGGACCATTTTATTAAAAAAGGCCCGTGGGAACACGGGCCTTTGGTGCAGATAGCGCATCGGCGCAGCTTGGCGCCGTCCGGGAATTATTTGGCCTCGGCAGGCGCGAATTTCTTGGTGATGACGTACTGCTGACCGATCGACAGCACGTTGTTCACCACCCAGTACAGCACCAGGCCGGACGGGAAGAAGAAGAACATGACCGAGAAGGCCAGCGGCATGAACAGCATCATTTTCGCTTGCATCGGGTCGGCAGGCGCGGGGTTCAGCTTGGTGGTGATGTACATGGAGATGGCGTACAGCACCGGCAGGATGAACCATGGGTCCGGCTGCGTCAGGTCGGTAATCCAGCCCACCCACGGCGCGCCGCGCATTTCAACCGAGGCGTTCAGCACCCAGTACAGGGCGATGAAGACCGGCATCTGCACCAGGATGGGCAGGCAGCCGCCCAGCGGGTTGATCTTTTCGGTCTTGTACAGCTCCATCATGGCCTGGTTCATCTTCTGCGGATCGCCCTTGTGGCGCTCGCGGATGGCGGTCATCTTCGGCGTGACCACCTTCATGCGCGCCATGCTGCGGTAGCCGGCAGCCGACAGCGGGAAGAACAGCAGCTTGATCAGGATGGTGAAGACAATGATGGTCCAGCCCCAGTTGTGCAGGATGGCGTACAGCTGTTCCATGACCCAGTACATCGGCTTGGCCAGGATGGTCAGCATGCCGTAGTCCTTCACCAGGTCCAGGCCAGGCGCGACTTTTTCCAGCGCCTTCTCGTCCTGCGGACCGGAGTACAGCTTGGCCGTGTTGGAGATGGTGGCGCCCGGTGCCAGCGTGCCCAGCGGCTGCAGCACGCCGATGGCGTAGGTGTTCGGGGCCAGCTTCTTGGTGAAGATCTCGCGCGCCAGCTTGTCCTGCGGCACGAAGGCGGACACGAAGAAGTGCTGCGAGATGGCGACCCAGCCGCTGTCGGCTTTCTCGGCGTGGCCAGGGTCCAGCTTCACGGCCGGGTTTTCCTTCTGCTTGGCGTCGTGCTTCTCGATGCCTTCGAAGGTCAGCTTCTTGTACTTGTCGCCCGGGGTGTACATGGTGGGACCGGTGAAGCTGCTGTTGAACCAGGTGTCGCCTTCCGGCTTGTTGCCGTCGTGCACCAGCTGCAGGTAGAGCTGCGGCTCGACCGGCGCGGCGCCGGTGTTGGTGACGTCGTGGCGCACGTCGATGGTGTAGTCGCCGCGCTTGAAGGTGAAGGTCTTCACCAGCTTGACGCCGCCCTGCTCCGCCTCCAGCACCAGTTGCACCTGGTTGCCGTCGGCCAGCGCGCGCGCGCCCGGCTTGGCGGTGAAGCCGGTGGTGTGGTTGGGCAGGCCCACGCCGCCCACCAGGCCGGTCTGCGCCAGGTAGGTGTTCTTGTCGCCCTTCTGGAACAGCACCTGGTTCTTCTTGGCGTCGATCTTGTCGTGGTGCTTGAGCAGCTCCAGGCGCACCAGCTCGCCGCCCAGGGTGTCGATGTCGGCTTTCACCACGTCGGTGGTGATGGTGATGACTTCGCGCTTGAACGGCGCGGCCTCGGCAGCGCCGGGAGTGCCCGGCTGGCCGACGGCGGCCGCTGCGGTGGCGGCGGCCACGGCGGTGGCCGAGGCCGGCACGCCGGACTTGGCGGTGGCGGCGGCCGATGCGGCCGGCGGCGCCGGCGAGAACATCGACGGCTTGCCGGTCGAGACCATCCAGTTATTCCACAGGATGACCAGCGAGACAGCGAACACGATCCACAAAATGGTACGTTTATTGATATCCATTACGGTATTTATCAGGTGTGGTTGCAACCGCAAGCGGTCGGGGAATTCTTGGCTGGGACGGGATCGAGCCCGCCCGCATTCCAGGGATGGCAGCGGCACACGCGGCGCGCCGCCAGCCAGCTGCCGCGCCCGGCGCCGTGGACGCGGATGGCTTCCAGGGCGTAGTTCGAGCAGCTGGGATAGAAACGGCAACGCGGCCCCAGCATGGGGCTGATGGCCAGCTGGTAAATGCGCAGCAGCAGGGTGAGCAGCTTGCTTGCCGCCGCGCTCATCAGCTTGATGGTCTGCCGGATCATTTGGCGGGCCGGGCTTTGTTCTGCGACGCGAACAGGCGCGTGAGCTCCTGCCGCAGTTCCGCCTTGAGCCTGGCCGTGGTGGCCGGGCCGTCCTTGCTGTTGACCGGGCGGGACAGGCGCACCACGCAGTCGATAGGGGGCAGGCCGGTCACGCGGAACAGTTCGCGGGTGACGCGTTTGATGGTGTTGCGCGTGACGGCGCGCGGCGCAAAACGCTTGGCCACCACGACGCCCAGCCGCGCATGCGGCAACTGGTTGGGTCGGGTGTACAGGACGAAGTGCGCGCTTTTTTGCGCGGGGCGCAAACGAAAAACGGATGAAAATTCATCCGTTTTAACGATGCGCCGAGCGCGTGCGAAGTCGTGTGAACCTTCGCCTGTCGAGCCGTTTGAAGGACAGCTTTCCACGCGATCAGCTAACAAGCGTGTGGCTTATACAGCCAGACGCTTGCGGCCCTTGCCGCGGCGTGCGTTCAGAACTGCGCGGCCGCCACGGGTAGCCATACGTGCGCGGAAGCCGTGGGTACGCTTACGGCGTACGACGGAAGGTTGGTAAGTACGTTTCATGTTGGTCTCGCTGAAAAAGCAAAAAAATACGGAATCGAGGCGCTAAGGCTTCGTCAATTATTGGTGCCAATGACATTTCGCGCACTTATGCCGTCCGGCACAAGCTGGGTCCATCTCATCGCCCGCTTCAATCCACGCTTACTCCATATTGTGGTTTAAACACGGCATACGGGCGGGGAACCCTGAATTATCGGCATTTCGGTCCCCGTTGTCAACATACGGCGCAGCCTTTCGGCGCCGCCGGGCGCTGGGCGCATGCAAATTTTCGCTTCATGCCTGTGGATAACTTTGGACTTCGCGGGTAGAATAGCGCGTTACGCGTGGCGATTCGAACGCTCGTGCGCACCCTTACAGATAGACGATTCATGGAAAATTTCTGGCAGACCTGTTCCGCTCAACTGGAGCTGGAGCTGACGCCGCAACAATTCAGTGCCTGGATTAAGCCGCTGGTGCCCCTCGACTACGAGGATGGCAAGCTGCGCGTTGCTGCGCCCAACCGCTTCAAGCTCGATTGGGTGAAGTCCCAGTTCGCCAGCCGCATCACCGCCCTCGCTTGCCAGTACTGGGAAGCGCCGACCGAAGTGCAGTTCGTGCTGGACCCGCGCCTGAACGCGGCGAAGAAGCCGGTGGCCACGTCCAGCGCCGGCATCATCCACAGCAGTGCGCCGTCGGTGCCGGACATGAGCGCCCAGCGCGCCAGCGACCAAGCCGCCGCCAGCCCGGGCTCGCCCGAGTACAACATCGGCAATTCGCCGCGCCGCGAGCAGAGCCGCGTGAACACGGACCTGACCTTCGACAGCTTCGTGACCGGCAAGGCCAACCAGCTGGCGCGCGCCGCCGCCATCCAGGTGGCCAACAACCCGGGCGTTTCCTACAACCCGCTGTTCTTCTACGGCGGCGTCGGCCTGGGCAAGACCCACCTGATCCATGCGATCGGCAACCAGGTGATGGCCGACCAGCCGGGCGCGCGCATCCGCTACATCCACGCGGAGCAGTACGTGCGCGACGTCGTGACCGCCTACCAGCGCAAGGGCTTCGACGACTTCAAGCATTACTACCACTCGCTGGACATGCTGCTGATCGACGATATTCAGTTCTTCGGCGGCAAGAGCCGTACCCAAGAGGAATTCTTCTACGCGTTCGAAGCGCTGATCGCGGCCAAGAAGCAGATCATCATCACCTCGGATACCTATCCGAAGGAGATTACCGGCATGGACGACCGCCTGATCTCGCGCTTCGACTCCGGCCTGACGGTGGCCATCGAGCCGCCGGAACTGGAAATGCGGGTGGCCATCCTGCTGAAGAAGGCGAAGCAGGAAGGCGTGACCTTCTCGGACGACGTGGCCTTCTTCGTGGCCAAGCA
This sequence comes from Pseudoduganella sp. UC29_71, assembly GCF_042693265.1. Lineage (NCBI taxonomy): Bacteria > Pseudomonadati > Pseudomonadota > Betaproteobacteria > Burkholderiales > Oxalobacteraceae > Pseudoduganella > Pseudoduganella sp. UC29_71. The sequence continues at coordinate 5,705,676 of NZ_CP170549.1, forward strand.
CCTGCGCTCGAACGTGCGCGAGCTGGAAGGCGCGCTGCGCAAGATCCTGGCGTACTCGCGTTTCCACGGCAAGGACATCACGATCGACATCGTGAAGGAAGCGCTGAAGGACTTGCTGTCGGTGCAGAACCGCCAGATTTCGGTGGAAAACATCCAGAAGACGGTGGCGGACTTCTTCAACATCAAGGTGGCGGACATGTATTCGAAGCGCCGCCCCGCCAACATCGCCCGCCCGCGCCAGATCGCGATGTACCTGGCCAAGGAATTGACGCAGAAGAGCCTGCCGGAAATCGGCGAGCTGTTCGGCGGCCGCGACCACACCACCGTGCTGCACGCGGTGCGCAAGATCGCCCTGGACCGCACCAAGAATCCGGAGTGCAATCACGAGTTGCACGTGCTGGAGCAGACGCTGAAGGGCTAGCGGTGCGGCGGGTTACGGCTGCGCCTGACCCGCCCTACGGCCTTCTACAGGGGAATCGTAGGGCGGGTTAGCGCGGAGCGCGTAACCCGCCAAGCCGCCCCAAAGCACCGGTTTGCCATTAAAATCAGGCAAGCCCAGCAACAAGTTTGTATCGTTAATTTTTATATTGAGGATAAATATGCAATTGGTCAAAACCACCCGAGATACGCTACTTCGGCCACTGCAGATCGTGAGCGGTATTGTCGAGCGTCGGCACACTATGCCGATTCTGGCCAATATCCTCATCCGCAAGGACGGCGAGAGCGTGTCTTTCCTGTCGACCGACACCGAAGTGCAGATCACGACCAACGCCGCCATCGGTTCCGGCGCCGACGTGACCGGCACCACCGTGGCCGCGCGCAAGCTGCTGGACATCCTGCGCGCCCTGCCCGAGTCCGGCGACGTGACGATGACGCTGCTGAACAAGCGCCTGACCGTGCAAACCGGCAAGAGCCGCTTCGCCCTGCAAACCCTGGCCGCCGAAGAATTCCCCACCGTGCAGGAAGCCGAAAGCTACAACGCCTCCTTCACCCTGCCGCAAAAAACGCTGAAGCACCTGTTCAACATGGTGCACTTCTCGATGGCGCAGCAGGACATCCGCTACTACCTGAACGGCCTGCTGCTGGTTCTGGACGGCAAGAACGTGATCGCCGTGGCCACCGACGGCCACCGCCTGGCCTTCTGCCAGGTGGAAACCGAGCAAGCGTTCGAGCGCCAGGAAGTCATCATCCCGCGCAAGACCATCATTGAACTGCAGCGCCTGCTGGAAGAGAACGACGAGCCGGTGCAGCTGGACATCGCCGCCAACCAGGTGAAACTGACCTTTGCCGACATCGAACTGATTTCGAAGCTGGTGGAAGGCAAGTTCCCGGACTACACGCGCGTGATCCCGAAGGGCTACACCAACGACTTCACCATCGGCCGCGACGAGCTGCTGCGCTCGCTGCAGCGCGCCGCCATCATGACCAGCGACAAGTTCAAGGGTGTGCGCTGCATCATCACCCCGGGCAGCCTGAAGATCAGCTCCACCAATGCCGACCAGGAAGAGGCAGTGGAAGAGCTGGAGATCGATTACGGCGGCGCGAGCGTGGACATCGGCTTCAACGTGACCTACCTGCTGGACGTGCTGAACAACCTGAAGTGCGACCAGATCAACATCGCCCTGGGCGATTCGAACTCGTCCGCGCTGATTTCCATTCCAGACAACGCCGACTTCAAGTACGTGGTCATGCCGATGCGCATCTAAGAGCGGCGGGTTACGGCGCTATGCGCCTAACCCGCCCTACGACGCCCACGACACGCAAATGGCACGAAAACCGTAGGGCGGGTTAGCGCGAAGCGCGTAACCCGCCAACCGCAGCACCGAGTCAACAAGATTACAGAGAAAGCAGTCCATGTCCGAGAGCCAAAACGAACAACCGATCCAGGCAGCCAAGGTGGAAGAATACGGCGCCGCGTCCATTCAGATCCTGGAAGGCCTCGAAGCCGTACGTAAGCGCCCCGGCATGTACATCGGCGACACCTCCGACGGCACCGGTTTGCACCACCTGGTGTTCGAAGTGCTGGACAACTCCATCGACGAATCGCTGGCCGGCCACTGCACGGAAATCCACGTCACCATCCACTCGGACAACTCGATCTCGATTACCGACAACGGCCGCGGCGTACCGACCGGCCTGAAGATGGACGACAAGCACGACCCGAAACGCTCGGCCGCTGAAATCGTGATGACCGAGCTGCACGCCGGCGGCAAGTTCGACCAGAACTCGTACAAGGTGTCCGGCGGCCTGCACGGCGTGGGCGTGTCCTGCGTGAACGCACTGTCCAAGACCCTGAAGCTGACCATCCGCCGCGACGGCAAGGTGCACTTCATGGAATTCGCGCGCGGCGTGCCGCAGAACCGCGAACTGGAAGAGCGCGACGGTATCATGGTGTCCCCGATCAAGGTGATCGGCGAGACCGACAAGCGCGGCACCGACGTGCACTTCTGGGCCGACGAGGAAATCTTCACGCACGTGGAATTCCACTACGAGATCCTGGCCAAGCGTATCCGCGAGCTGTCCTTCCTGAACAACGGCGTGAACATCAAGCTGACCGACCAGCGCACCGGCAAGGAAGACGTGTTCGCGTTCGAAGGCGGCACGCGCGGCTTCGTGGAATACATCAACAAGGCCAAGACCACGCTGCACCCGACCATTTTCCAGGCCACCGGCGAGCGCCAGTCGGACCAGAACACCACCATCACCGTGGACGTGTCCATGCAGTGGAACGACGCCTACAACGAGCAGGTGCTGTGCTTCACCAACAATATCCCGCAGCGCGACGGCGGCACCCACCTGACCGGCCTGCGCGCCGCGATGACGCGCGTGATCAACAAATACATCGACGAGAACGACTTCGCCAAGAAGGCCAAGGTTGAAATCTCCGGCGACGACATGCGCGAAGGCCTGACCTGCGTGCTGAGCGTGAAGGTGCCGGAGCCGAAGTTCTCGTCGCAGACCAAGGACAAGCTGGTGTCGTCCGAAGTGCGCGGCCCGGTTGAGGAAATCGTGGCCAAGACGCTGACCGACTTCCTGATGGAAAAGCCGAACGACGCCAAGATCATCTGCGGCAAGATCGTGGAAGCGGCGCGCGCGCGCGAAGCGGCCCGCAAGGCCCGCGACCTGACTCGCCGCAAAGGCGTGATGGACGGCCTTGGCCTGTCCGCCAAGCTGGCCGACTGCCAGGAAAAAGACCCGGCGCTGTGCGAACTGTACATCGTCGAGGGTGACTCCGCAGGCGGCTCCGCCAAACAGGGCCGCGACCGCAAGTTCCAGGCTATCCTGCCATTGCGCGGTAAAGTGCTGAACGTGGAAAAGGCGCGCTTCGAGAAGATGCTGTCGTCCGAGCAGATCACCACGCTGATCGCCACCTTGGGCACCTCCATCGGCCCGGACGAATTCAACGCCGACAAGCTGCGCTACCACCGCATCATCATCATGACCGACGCGGACGTCGACGGCGCCCACATCCGCACCCTGCTGCTGACGCTGTTCTACCGCCAGATGCCGCAGCTGGTGGAACGCGGCCACATCTACATCGCCCAGCCGCCGCTGTACAAGGTGAAAGCCGGCCGCGACGAGCGCTACCTGAAGGACGACGTGGAAGAAGCCAGCTACATGATGACCGTAGCGCTGAACACCGCCGCCCTGACCCCGCGCGACGGCGCCGAGATCATCCAGGGCGAAGCGCTGGCTGAACTGGCGCGCCAGTACAACACCGCCAACGCCATCATGACGCGTTTGACCCGCGTGATCGACCGCGCCGCGCTGACCGCCATCATGACAGGCGTAACGCTGAACATGGAAACGCTGGCGCAGGCGGAAGCCTCGGCCAAGGCCATGGCTGAGCGCATCAGCGACCCGGCCGTGACCGTGACGGTGGTATCGGACGAGCTGAGCGAGAAACACGCGCTGCGCATCGAGCGCATGCACCACGGTAACGTAAAGGTGTGCTCGATCGACGCGGACTTTGTGCAGAGCGCGGACTACGCCACGCTGGCCAACGCGGCAGCGACGTTTGAAGGCTTGATCGGCGAAGGCGCCGTGATCCGCCGTGGCGAAGGCGAGCGTACCAAGGATTCGGCCGTGGTCGACTTCCACCACGCGATGCAGTGGCTGCGCGATGAGGCGGAACGCGTGGTGTCCAAGCAGCGCTACAAAGGTCTGGGTGAGATGAACCCGGATCAGCTGTGGGAGACCACCATGGATCCAAAGGTGCGCCGTTTGCTGAAGGTGCAGATTGAGGACGCCATCGCGGCGGACCAGATCTTCACCACGCTGATGGGGGATGATGTGGAGCCGCGTAGGAACTTCATTGAGACGAATGCGCTGCGGGCGGGGAATATTGACGTTTAACGCTCTTAGCCCTCAAATGGCCTCCTTTGGGAGGCCATTTTTTTATAAGAAAAGCATAAAAGATATGTATTGACCGATGATTTCAAAGTTAGTATTTTGACTCCTGGGGCAATCTGACCATATCCGCATTCAAGTTTTGACCTAGCGTCATCCCATCCAACGGCCAACGCCTTGAACTAGCCCAAAGCCATATGCGCTTGTGCTATTAGCGCACGTATAAATTTCTTAGCTTCTTCTTCGATCGCACTTAGGCAATTTTTTGATAAACCACAATACCAACAATATCTTCACAAGTGAGCCTACAGAAAACTACCGGTCAACGCAGTTAGAAGTTATTCCGTCTCATAAAATAACAGTGCCTCGTCGAATTCAGAATCAATCCAGGTCCAAATCAAAGAGCCTGCAACATTTGCTTTGCTTTTGTGAGCGCTGCGGAAAGGCGTGGCAACTTCTCTTCAATCTCTTTACGCGGACGCGATGTCAATGCCATCATTTCACTACTGACCACATCAATCATTTTGTGAGCTTCGGCACGCAGTCGTCGCGCTTGACGTATACGGCATCGGATCGGACGATTGAGCGCCATTAGATTGATCATGTAGAGCGAGGGATCCTTGAGAGCGGTTATGCTCCCATTCGCCTCCACCTTATAGTATGAATTCATTGGGTTTGAGAAGGGGTCGACAAAACCATTCTTTCCGCTTGAGGAAGTTCCATCTTTCTCTGGCCACCAATCAGACTTCAACCTATTACATTTCGCACAGGCCAAGACGAGATTAAAAGGAACGCTTTCCAATTCAGGAAAATGCTTTTGTGGTTTAAAGTGATCAATATGCATCCCCTCGCCGCCAATCTCATTTAAAAGCACGTCACAGTAGACGCATCTTTCTTGGCAATCTTCAGCTATCTCGCCACCATATTCAGAATAGGTAGAATAAAAACTTCCATCAGCTTTGGTTTTATAGTTTTTTCGGCGGGTTAGTTGAGGGAAATACATTTTTACTTTCCAAGTATCCGATTGATTTCTAACAATGCCTTTTCTGCAGAATCCAACTTCTGGGCAAGCTCTTGACTATCCAGCAGTTCTCCAGCCAGCACCTGTTTTTCGCGATGAAATGCGAGGTCAGCGTACTCCTTAGCTTCTTGACTAGAAAGTTGAGTGTCCATGGACTTACGCAACAGCGCTTCGAAACGTTGATCCCGTTCGGATAAAATATCCTCAAAAATATTGATATGCCTTCGAAGTCTACTCGAAATTTTCAAGAGCTTTTCATCATCACTAATGTCATCTTTCGCAAGCACGTATTCGACATCACTTAAATTGCTATCCAGGTCCTCAACTGAATTTGTCAATATATAGAGTGGTATCTTGGAATTCGCCTGACGAATGGCCTCTACCAACTCGGTTCCGACATACTGAGCTGAGCCAATTGCAGATAACTTTTGGTCAACGACTATAGAGACCACTTCTTCATGCGATGCTATAACTTGTAACATTTCTGGTATGGTGGGTAACGGCAATAATTTCACCAACTGAACCTCCCCGCCATATGCTCTAATCAACCGCTTGCCGAGTATTTTTAGAGCCTGCTCTTCTTCATCGATATAAAGCACAGTCTTCATGGTTTTCCTTCCGTAGGAATAAATATGGTAAATTCCGCACCACCGACATCGCTCTTCGCTGCAGCGACGATCTTTCCGCCAGAATGTTCATTCACAAAAGTTCGCACGATTGACAGCCCCATTCCAGTGCCAACATTATTTCCTTTTTCGTCTTGACGCGTACTAAACATAGGATCGAATATTAAATGTTCTGTCCCTTGTTCCAATCCTTTTCCGCTGTCGGCGAAAGCAAGTTCAACGCCATTTTCAACATTTCGAGCTTTTACCTTAATAAATCTCTCCCCTGGCTTTTTCTGCGAAAGAGCCCAGATCGAATTCGAAATCATGTTAACCAAAATACTTTCCCAGTCGATCTCATAAGCGAAGATATCAGATAAGCCTATATCTATCTCGCTAAAATCGTACTCGATTTTTTGACGAATGAGCGACTCTTCCAAAGCAGAAAAAACGCGCGTAACAACGTTTCTTAGATTGAATTTTCTTTTCTTTCGCTTTTCAGCCCGTACATTGCCCAATGAAAAAGCTGCATAATTTTTAATGAATTTCGTGCTATGAATAATGACATCAATTCCAGCAAGAATGTCTGCTTCTTTGTCAGGACTGACCATGAATTTTCCTTCTTGGAAGTCATAACGTAGCTCAGAAGCAGCACTCGCCGCCAGGTTGCAAAATTCTTTAGCTTCATGACCAAAACAAACAGCTAGAATCCCAATTGAAGCCAAGTTGGCAAGCGTATCTTTTTCTCGCTCGAGTTCCTCTCGTTTTTGCGTATACGCTTCTTTTTGTTTCACAGACGCAGCCTCGGTCGCTGCGACAAACTCTTCAACTGCGCGAATTTTCTCTTCCAGTGCCTCTGGTGGAAGAACATCTTGAGCAATAACAGCCTTTCTCAATCCTGCGACAGCTTCTTTGCTTTTATCGATCGACCTAGAAAGGTCACGATTATGTTTTTCAATCGAATCTGTTGGGAATTCAAGCCGCGCATGTGTTGTTGCCGTCAACTCAAAAACTGAAATAACTTTTAATGCAAACGACCGCATGTCCCAGAATGCATCGGACTCAACAATACCCTCTCTATTCGCCTGATCGACTAGTTGGGCATTATCAATGCGGCTAATAAAAATTGCACCTAATGCTTGCTGTGGCGCTACACGCCAATTACCTTGTCTAATCCCCGATGGGTTACTAGATTTTCGGTAACCTAGTCCAAGCCAGTCCCCCCTGCCGGACGGTTCGCCGAAAGGCCGAACTCGAAAATGGTCTCTGTAAATTCGCACACCATGGTTCAACGACATGAACTGGCTCCAGCCCTTTTTCTTCAGGCTAGTAGATATTTCCGCGCTTGGTTGTGGAATGTAGTAGAAATGGAATTCTAATGGTCCACATCGAGGACCATTTTCACGCTCTGGAAGCCAGTCATTCCAACTAGTGATAAGCGGAGAAACCGGCTTATCTTTGTGCGGCTGGCTAAACTCGACCTTGATATTACCGGCTACGTCCAACGAGGCTTTTACGAACCATACCGCCGCTTCGAGGTATTTGTCAGAAGTCAGCTTTCCATCGACCTCATTCAGTCCACTGCGAAAATCGATGGAAAAATCATCCACATTACTAAAAGGCGTAACCAACATTGAAAGCTCGGTCCGCAACTCTTCGATCCTTTTGTCCGGCCAGTCCTCTCTCATTCCAACTAGTACCAACCGAGTTCCGGAATCCTTCCCCTCAAAAAAATCACTATGCTTATTCTTCAGAGAGGGAATTCGGAAAATCTTATGATTAATACTGGAAATTGTGGCGCTTCGGTCGTCATAACGCCCCCAGTCAACTCTAACCTCAAGTACGTGATCCATCTCTTTAGTTTTGGTCTGAAGCACCAACTGCCTGCAGAGCCGATCAATACCTAAACGTCCTAGCCCTTTCGCTCCTGTCATAATCCGCTTTTTCCGGCCAGATCGCTCATTTTCAACTTTATGATCCGTACCAATCCTCAACCAAACCTTCTCCAGAGTTTGCAAATCCATGCCATCGCCATCGTCCTCAATCTGCAAGACTTTCACTGGCGCGGATCGCTTAAGAAAACTCAGACGCACATTTTCTGCGTTCGCATCGTACGAGTTTTTTATAAGTTCCGCAACAGCTGCAGTAGCGCTTGCAATACTTTCTCTGCCAAGCTGCAGCGGGAGGCGAGCAGCAATATCAAAGGGGAGACTTTTTAAGAGCGTACGATTAAGCGCAACTGCAGTCTGATATGTCATTTCAATTCCCGTCCTAGCATGTGATTACAGTTGGAAAACTCAGCGGCTAAAATCATTTCAATAGCATCCGAGATTGATAGCCCAGACTCAACAGCAGCGCCAACGCACTGCGGACACGGAAGTGGCAGCTGATTTAACTCGAAAACAGAGACGTTCGTTGAACCAGAAATACAGCGAAAATATCTCTCGACCTGCTCATTTACCAACACATTCCTTAGCATCTCTACCCCACATTTCGGGACAGCTTCGTCAGACTCAAGTATGACTACATGATTTTCACCAACAAAGCCCGGGAACTCCGGCCATTGCGAGATATCTAATCGTGTGGCAACGAGCCTACGTGTTTGATCGCTTGATGTAACCCGCTGAAGAAGCAGTGCATCATGCCGAACCAATGATCTGTGATTGTAGTCACCGATATCAACATACAATGGTTCATTTTCACTATTCCGCCGATCGTTAAGGTTTATCGGCCTTTCACCACTTATGTCGGTAGACCAAATTAAAGGAACAATTAATTTTGCCCTGGATTTTTTTGCCTCGCTAAGCGAGAAATATGTTTTTTTAGTATCTCGGTTCCAAACAAACGCACCGATCCTCGCGCGATAGCCATAATCCGCTATACGTGCGCGGCATCTGCTACCTCTATCAATAATAACGGAATCTTCTTTTCTTCGTGGAATCGCCCAAACACCAGTTCCTGGAGATATTAGAGTAGTGCCGACTCTCTGTCGAGAGCCATCACGGCACACTTTAAAAACTTCGGAAACACCCTTGCGCACGTTGGCCGATTTTTTTCGCATGAGGGTAATGATCGTCTCCTGCTCCACATCAATAAATACATTTAATCGTTCACCAACGATGCCGAAACTAATAATTTCCGACTGCCGCTGAATTTCATAGCGAATTTTCCCGAACGTCTTCCCCGAGACAAAACTCATTGGTGAAATAAGTTTAATTAGCCCACCACTTCGAACGATATTTAAACAAAGATAAATAAATAACGTGTAAAGATTTGCTTGGCTTTCGATCACGCAATTGTAGTCGCTCACATAGCTAGAAAGTTCAACTTTATTTAATTTTCGATAAGGGGGGTTGCAGACAATTACGTCAATTTTACGTTTTTTCCCGCTTGATAGAAAAAGCGAATCAGCACAAACGATGTCAAAATTCGGCTCGCGTCCTGTTTCTGCTATCTGCTTTTCAAAAATTGCTCGCAAAAAATTCTGAGAGAGTGTGCATAGCACAGGGTCTAATTCGGAGCCCAGAACATGTTGTTCCACATGAGAAATAATTTGATCCGACGAATAATTCAATTTTATTAGTTCGTCTCTTATTCTGACAGCTATCGGAGTAAGGAACGCAGCTCCTCCGCATGCGGGATCATAAAATACGTGCTTTTTATAGTCGACGTGTTCAGCAGTCAAATCATCCAGCATCCTTTTTGTAATAGATGGTGGCGTAAAGTACATAGCGTGAGATTTCTGGTGTTCATCACCACTCCAAATCGCATAGGCAGAGCTGAGCCAATAGGTGCTATCCAGCAATGACTGAGCCGTGAGCCAATGTAGGAATTCAACTGCAACTACGGATAAAGGATTCTCGAATTGATATAGGTCCGGGCTAGCAGGGAGCGTAGGGGCAACTTCCTTCAACCAATGGACTAAAATCGTTTTCGTTAGTCTTACAAAATCCTTATCACCGGCATCTACTTCTTTCTGCAACGCTCGGACGAATTTATAAAAAGATTGCTTGGTCTTGAACGGAGACTCGCGCGTTTCGGCGACACTCATTAAACTACTCCAGTAAGTGGGCGATACCCAGAAGAATGGAAATTACAATACGGTGCGACTTCCGTCGGTATGGCACACGTCTACTTGAGCCTGCTCGCAATTTAAAAAGCGAAAAAGCCCATCCCGTGAACTTTCTCGCTTTTAAGACTAACTGCGCTGAACTATACAAGGAACCGTAGCAGCACGCAAACTGCGATCAGATCGTCGGCGCATCATCTTCCTAGTACTTGAAAGTGGGGCCTTAGAAGGTTAAGACAAAGCTAGAGGTCGCACAGTGGCTACATTTTGCAAGCGAGCATCATCTGCTACGTGGGCTTGAACTCCTCCGACGACAGGTACGTTCGCATGTTCGAAGGCGGAGTGGAAATAGATGTTGGGCGGCAGTTAAGGGCTACTGGTGGCATCACCAAGCAGGCAAGTTGAGATAGGCCCCTGGTTCACCGGATACAGCCTATGCGCTATTCCTACGGATAGGAATAGCGCAGCAGGCGCTAGTCAGCCGATGAGAAGGCGGCGCTGGTGCGCGAGACGTACGAGCCGGGTATGACCGTGTCGCTGTGGCACGCAAACACGGCGTTGGCGCCAGCCAGCTGTACAACTGGCGCAAGCTCGAGCGCGAAGGCGTGTTCACCGCTGTCTCGGCTGGCGAATCGGTGGTGCCGGCAAGCGAGCTGGCGGCGGCCTGCGCCCAGATCGCCCAGCTGCAACGCATGTTGGGCAAAAAGACTATGGAAGCGGAGATCCTGAGAGCGGCAGTCGAGTTCGCTCGAGAAAAAAAGTGGATTGCGCGCTCGCCCTTGTTGGACAAGGATAGTCAGTGAAGGCGGTCTGTTCGGCGCTTGACATGGCGCGCTCGAATGTGTGCCGATATGGCGTCCACTGCTGCTTGCGTAATGAATGCCGTACCATCTTGCGGTCCAGATCCAGCTCGCGGGCAATCGCTGAAATCGAACTGCCCGCAGCAGCCATCTGGCCAATCTGTTCCCAACGTTCCTTGCTGATCACTTCAGCCTCCGCGCCTGATGCAGACGCAGATAGGCTAACGCTAGCGTTACCTGCAAGGACAATTGAAAACGCCGTGTTTTTCCCTTCCTTTTTCGATTACCTCCAAGAATGGGTGGGGGAAATTCAGTTCCCACAGATGGGAATTATTGGGCTCCTACTGACAAACACCGGCTGTTGCTGCTAAAGGCGCAAAAACGCCACGTCAGCAGCCGCGTTCACGATGGCGTCGTTGGTGTGGCCGAGCCAAACCTGCGCTGGTGTTCCGATGGTTTTGAGATCGCTTGCGACAACGGAGAGGTCGTAACCCGCGTGTTCATGAAAGTCTGCTGTGACCGTGAAATCATCGCGTGGCGCCCTTGGGCCGAACGCGGCCTGCCGGGCGAGCCTGTCCACGAAATGCTGGTCGAAGCGGTCTAAGCACGGTTTGGCCAGGCCAGCATTGGATCGGCGAAGCTGGAATTCTTTGGCGACAATGGCGGCGCGCCTACCTAGCCCATGAAACTCACGGCTGGGTGCGCGAGCTGAGGCTGGAGCCAATTCATCAGCCAGTGCGCAGCCCGCAATCGAACGGGATCGCGGAGAGCTTTGTGACCACGTTTAAAAGGGGACTACGTCAGCTTGATGGACTGCAGCAATTCCAAAACCGTTCTCGCCCAATTGACAGACGCTTTTATGCATTTCAATTAGATTCATCCGCATTCGCCGTTGAAGTTAAAATCGCATCACATGTTCAGGAGGGAGCTGACACGCCGGGCTCAGCAAAGCGGCGCTAACTAAGCGATAGGATGCGTCCGGTTATACGGGGGCAAGATCAATCCAATCACAAATGACCCCAAGAAAAGCGACGGATAAGAATGCAGACTGAAGAGTACTTTCGCTCGATTTCTACCGAACTCGATTCACTGAAGAATCGAGTTCGCCATCTAATACACGACCAACACTGGCAAACCGATGGGGAATGGAAGGAGTCTGTGCTCCGAACAATTATCCGTAAGCGTCTTCCCAGCGCCGTCTGGACTGCCTGACCAGCGTAATCCATGATCGAATTTTGGCACAGCGTTGTGCCCACAATTTTCGATTATGGACACAAATTTTCAACCGATCATTTCCAAGAATCCACGCGGCCACTACCGCCAGCACCCGCTCGAGTTCAAGCGCGCATTGGTGGCGCTGTCGCTGGAGCCGGGCGCTTCGGTCGCGCGCATCGCGCGCGAGCACGGCGTCAACGCTAACCAGGTGTTCAGCTGGCGCCGTCTCTATGAGCAAGGGCGCCTCGGCGTGCCTGCGTTAATGCGGGATGATGGCTTGTTGCCGGTGGTGCTGGCGCCAACGGCGCCTGCTCCGAATAACGACACCTCCGACGCCAGCGGCATTATCGTGTTGGAGTTGGGCCAGGTCCGCGTGCGGATCGAAGGTCAGCCCAATGCCGCTGCGCTGGCGCAAGTGTTGGATCGGGTTCTACGATGATCGGCCTGCCCGCTGGCACCAAGGTCTGGCTCGCCGCCGGCACCACCGACATGCGCTCCGGCTTCAATGGGCTGGCTGCCAAAGTGCAGACGGCGCTGGAGGAAGATCCGTTCAGCGGGCACGTTTTCGTGTTTCGTGGCCGGCGCGGCGATCTCATCAAATTACTGTGGTGGACCGGTGACGGGCTGTGCCTGCTGGCCAAGCGGCTGGAGCGTGGCCGCTTCATCTGGCCGCAGGCCAGCAACGGCTCGGTGGCGTTGACGCAGGCGCAGCTGTCGATGCTGCTCGAGGGCATAGACTGGCGGCGCCCCGAGCGAACTTGGAAACCAACCTCGGCCTTGTAAACGTGATACGCCTCGCGTAAACTCGGCGCATGCTCAGCCCAGCCGACCTGCCCAACGAAATCGCCGCCTTGAAGGCGCTGCTGCTCGCTCAAAACGAGGTGGTGGAAGGTCTGCGCGAACAACTGAACACGCGCGCCGTCGAGATCGAACACCTCAAGCTGCAGATCGCGAAGTTGCGGCGCATGCAGTTCGGCCGCAAGTCGGAAAAGCTGGACCACCAGATCGAGCAGCTGGAATTGCAACTGGAAGACCTGCAGGCCGACGAGGCCGAGGCGGCGCGCGAGATGCCGGCGGCCGACCAGGCGCCGCGCAAAAAATCGGTGCGTCGGCCTCTGCCCGATCACCTGCCGCGTGACGAGAAGGTCTATGCGCCAGCGGCCGACGCCTGCCCGGCCTGCGGTGGCGGCCTGCGGCCGCTGGGCGAAGACGTGGCCGAGCAACTGGATTTCGTGCCGGCCAGCTTCCGCGTGATCCGCCATGTGCGTCCCAAGCTTGCTTGTTCCTGCTGCGATGCGATCGTCCAGGCACCGGCACCGAGCCGGCCGATTGAGCGCGGCATTGCCGGTCCCGGCCTGCTGGCCCACATCCTGGTGGCGAAATTTGCCGATCACCTGCCGCTGTATCGCCAGTCGGTCATTTATGCCCGTGAGGGCGTCGACCTTGACCGCGCCCTGTTGGCGAGCTGGGTCGGTTCGGCCAGCGCACTGCTGCGTCCGTTAGTTGACGCCGTTCGGCGCCACGTGCTGGCAGCGTCGAAGCTGCATGCCGACGACACCCCGATCCCTGTGCTGGCGCCCGGCAACGGAAAAACGAAGACGGCGCGCTTGTGGACCTACGTGCGTGACGACCGGCCTTCGGGCGACACCGCACCGCCAGCAGTCTGGTTTGCGTACACGCCCGACCGCAAGGGCATTCATCCGCAGACCCACCTGGCCAAGTTCGAAGGCGTGCTGCAAGCCGATGCGTATGCTGGCTTCAATGCCTTGTTTGAAAATGGAACGATCCGCGAAGCCGCCTGCTGGGCGCACGCGCGACGCAAGTTCCATGACCTGCACGCGGCGCGACCGACGGCGCTGACCACCGAGGCATTGCGCCGGATCGCCGAGCTCTATGTGATCGAGGCAGATATCCGAGGCAAACCTCCCGACGAACGAAGGCAGGTTCGGCAAGCCCGCTCGCGCCCGCTACTCGATGACCTGGAACACTGGCTGCGCACCACGCTCGATACGCTGTCGCGCAAGTCCGACACTGCGGCGGCGATCCTGTACGCGCTCAAACTCTGGCCGGCGCTGCTGCGCTATTGCGATGACGGCGCCATCGAGATCGACAACTCGGCGGCCGAGCGCGCCTTGCGTGGCGTAGCGATAGGCCGCCGCAACTACCTGTTTGCCGGCGCCGACAGCGGCGGCGAGCGCGCCGCCGCGATCTACTCGTTGATCGGGACGGCCAAGCTGAACGGTGTCGACCCCGAAGCTTGGTTGCGCCATGTGCTGACGCATATCGCCGATCATCCCGTCAACCGGGTTGATGAATTCTTGCCGTGGAACTGCGGCCTGCCAGCAGCCCTCTGAGATTACGCCGCTTCCCAGCGGTGTGATGCCATCATCGATCAAATTGCCAAGGCACTCAAGACGGCGCTGAGCGGACGCTTACAATTATCCAACGCTCCGCTCCGCTGAACATGACTGTCGGGCGAGGATTTATCGTAGATCGAGATCGGTCCAGCACACAGATTGATATCCTGATCTACGACAATTCCTACCCCGTTTTGTACAAGGACGGCGATCTGGTCTTCATCAGCCCATCCGCTTGCCGTGCAGTTATTGAAGTCAAGACCTCTGTAACTCGAACTGCATTTCTGAGAGCCGTCGAAAAGCTCGGTGACGTTGCCGAGCTGGCCAGGGGAACCGGCGTCAGCCGCCGCCAGGTATTCACCGGGCTCTTCGTTTACGAGAAGATACGCTGGAACGGAATACTCGCGCAGTTGTCTCACGGTGCAGACGGCCGCCATCAACGGATAGTTGATCACGTATCGGCTGGTCCGTCTCAGTTCGTCAAATTTTGGAACCGCGACCCTGCTACCGGTAGACCGCCGTATCAGCAATGGCACGAATACGACCTGTATCAAATGGCGCAAGGATACTTCGCGCACAATCTCATAACTCATCTTGCACCAAATGATAAGGTGCGCCGTGAAAGCGTATGGTTCCCGGAGCAGAGCAAAGAGGTCCGTTTGGTAGACCATTTGAAATTTGACGGACGACTGCCTGTTCTTGCGCCACAATTCCTTGCGCGGAGACTTCGCTGAGCACCAGAGCGGTTTGGAAACTCAACGTGCATCCTGATGGGCTCAACTCAGGTAGCCGGTCGAACAGAATCCTGCCCCGGCTGAGAGTTCTTCATCACAAGACCAATACCTGCAAACGGCACCTACTAGCTTGCATACGTCAGCTTGCCCACTTCCCGGAATGATTCATCGCCCAAGGACCGAAGGCCCGATTTCGCCCCAAGGGATTATCCATCAAGCTCAGGTATAGATTTTTTGTAGAGTACCATCAACTTTTCGTAGGAAATCACGATTCCTTTGGATGCTAGCTTCTGAATTCTAGTCAGCAATAACTTGGTAAGCAACGGCTCCTTTTCTGCAACGATTCCATGATGAAGTAGTCTATGGCATACAGGGCAAAGCGCGACGATGTTGGCTCGAACATCGAGATTCTGAAGAAAGCTCTGCTGTGCAGACATTGGGATTAGGTGATGTCCTTCAACATATGCATGCTTGTTCCTTGCGGAAATAAATGTCTTGTGTGATGAATCAACTTCACAAACAAAACCCGCTTCTAACAATGCCTCTGCAGATCTCTTACCACTTCGTGCGTATCGTTTTCCGAGTGTGCCCGGCAAGAGGGGCGGAGGTTGCTCTGCGCCGCTTTCCTCAGGAGAAACTTGCTGCAAGTTAGCCGCCAAGTCATTAATATCGTCCTGAAAGTCTGAGTCTACCACCTGCGCCAGGGACCACAAGGAGCCACCAAATTTTTGATACAGCTGGTCATACATTTCCAGAAGAACTAGGAGATCGCGCTCAAAGCGTTGTAGAGTCGGCAAAGCCTTCGCCTCGTACTTGAAACTCGCAATTGCGCCGCGTTCATACCCCTTCGCTAAATTCGATGTTGTTGAGAGTGAAATATTTCCCTTATGAACACCGATTGGGTCTCCAATGTAATGTCCAGCACGCTCAGCTACAATCGCGAGTTTTTGTCCAGCCAACGAATCACTAACGTACTGCTCCTTAAACGCCGTGTAGCCTTGATTCAAAGAGAGCCAACAACTTGAAAGATCGGCGGAAAACAACAGGACGATATAATAGCCATTGGTTGCTGTTTT
This sequence comes from Pseudoduganella sp. UC29_71, assembly GCF_042693265.1. NCBI lineage: Bacteria > Pseudomonadati > Pseudomonadota > Betaproteobacteria > Burkholderiales > Oxalobacteraceae > Pseudoduganella > Pseudoduganella sp. UC29_71. Next base: position 5,721,903 of record NZ_CP170549.1, read on the forward strand.
GGTGATTTTCTCGTTGAAAACTGCCACCCACGGACACTGCGCGGGAGTGAAGTTAATTTGACCGAACGAGCCCTTTGATCTGTAGCCAGTTCGGCCGGATTTTGTGACGGCATTGTTGAATACTTCGGGAATTTTACTTAAGAGAGCGACTTTATCCAGCGTGACCGGCAGTGGCTTCACCTTTCCAATACTTCTTGTGGTACCGTAATATGTAAGAATATCGTGAATTTCTTGCATTACTTTTCTTTCTTATTGATAGGACGACTTTTTGAAGTTCGCTTTCTCAGGATGGTACGAGCACAGATGATTGCCTTCGATGCGTGAAAATCCCATCCAAAAATTATTAGTCGGTGCACAAATCAAAAAATTGTGGAAAAGGCATTGAAATTCATGAGGACTTGTTAGGTAGCCTGATTGCATATCTGGCGAAATCGATGGCATGCATTGTTATCCGGTTGAATTACGCACAGCCAACTTGGCGCACATTTCGGTAATCCAGCCGCACATCCAGACCCGATCATCTTCGCCAAGGGTATTTAATGAAACAGCAAGATCAACGGCCTGATCTAGAGAACGAGCAGAACCCGATCGTACTAACGCCTCTATCGGCACGTCGAAAATCTCGGCAAGATCAATCAGTCGAAGCAGAGTAGGTAAGGTAGCGCCACGTTCAAAACGTGAGATAGTTTCTTGTTCTACTCCCAGCCGTGCAGCAACCTGTTCCTGCGTCAGACTTTTTGCAAGTCGCTGTCTAGCAATCTCCTTCCCCAAGCGTTGAGCAAATTTTCCTTCTTGCAGCGCGGTGACCATATCCAACACCCTATGACTGATGACCACACGAATAGTGGTATCAAAAGGAGATTTTGGTAACATCACAAAATGTGGCATAACCACATTCTGCGAATATCTGATGTGCCGAACTACCACGGGTAGCACCTTCGTACTACCCGGCTCGCCTGTGCTCAGGGACCATGGGAACTGCGTCACTATCAGCTGGTCTAAGGAAGGTGTGGTTATGCTTGAGGAAACGATGGTGCAGAGACTTCTTGCGACCACGGTGGTATCAACCGGAGAAACGTTATGGCATCAGACATTGCTCTTCCGCACTCTGTCTTACCTTTCCGAATTCAACCGTGTGCCGCTGATCACGGGAAAACAACTGTGATAGTCGATTCTGAAGGTTTTGTAGTCGCAAAAATTCCTAGCAAAGCTTGGAGGAAAAAAGCGATCCTGACCTATCCTCAGGATCGCGGGAACGCCGCACTGATTCTGCAGGCGATTAACGCCTTCTACCCAATGAAAGCAGCGCTTCTAAGGCTGCGCGACTTGATCATGTTGGAGCGTCTTTCGATACACGAGAATAATCCCGATGCTCGCTGGGAGTATGCGGAGGAAGTGGCGGCCGCGCTTGACGAAGCGTCCAGGCTTCTAAGTTGTGCTATTAATTGGCAAGAAGACTAGCTTGCATCGGCGCAAAGCGGCAGCAAGAAATTTCCCGGATGCTAATAAGCGCTGCGCCGCGCTTGTGATAGGCTGTAGCGAAGTTATCAACATTCCGCAGCGGGCGATTCCATGGCTTTCACATCAATCCAGTTAGCACAGGTAGAAGGATTTCGGGCTTGAGTGCGGCTGGCTTCATGCAGCGTGATCGCTGGCGGTTGAGCAATGCGTTGTTGCTCTCCTTGCTTTTTCACGCGCTGCTGTTGAGCGTGACCTTTGGGGGGCAGACGTTTGGGTTTCCTGGGCTGAGCTTGCCTTGGAAGGAGCGGCGGCTGGAGGCTAGCGATCTGCGCGTTGTGCTGATGCCGGGGCGGCCTGAAGAGCCGATATTGGCGCCGCTGCCGTTGGCTCCCTCGCTGGCGGGAGTGGGGGATGGGGCGTCTGCTGCCGGTGTGGCGACGTCGCCGGCACCTGCGCCCGCGCCGGTGGTGGAGGCTGCGCCTTCGGAGCCGCAGGCGGTGGGGATGACGGCTTGGACGCGACCCGATGTGAATTTGCCGATTGCGCCTGACGCGCCGCAGACCAGGGCGCCTGCAACCACGCTGGAGCGAAATCTGCCTGTTCTGGGGAGTGATGTGCCGGCGCCCGATGCCGGGGGCGAGGCGGCGCGGAAGAAGGTCGAGCAGGAGCAGTTGAGGGCGGAGACTTTGCGGCAGGTGGAGTTGGCGGCGGCTGCGCAGCGGGAGGGCGTGCGGCAGGAACAGCTGCGGCAGGAGGCGGCGCGCGCTGAGCAGGCGGCCAGGAGCGAGGCGGCGCGGGTGGAGTCGGAGCGGCAGGAACTGGCGCGGCAAGAGTCGGTGCGCAGGGAGGCGCAACTGGCGCAGGCGAGGCAGGATGAGAATGCGCGGTTGGAACGGGAGCGGGCCGAGGCTATGCGGGTGGAAGCTGGGCGTCAGGAGCTTGTTCGGCAGGAGGCGGTGCGGCGGGATGCGTTGCAGCAGGAGCAGGCAAGGCTGGATGAGAAGGCAAGGATGGATGCTGCTCGGCAGGAGCGGGATCGGATCGAGGCGGCACGGATTGAGGCTGGACGTCAGGAGCTTGCGCGGCAGGAATCGCTGCGGCGGGAGGCGTTGAGGCAGGAGCAGGTCAGGCAGGAAGAGCGGGCACGGCTGGCGCAGGATCAGCTGGAGGCCGCTCGCCAAAACGCGATTAAGCAGGAGGCGGCGCGACAGGAGCTGGCGAGGCAGGAAGAGAAGGTCCGCCAGGAGGTTGCTCGGCAAGAGGTGGCGAGACGAGAGGCATCCAGGCAGGAGGCTGCGAGACAGGAAGCCATGCGGCAGGAGGCGGCGAAACAGGAGGCTGTGCGGCAAGAGGCGGCAAGGCAGGAGATGGCCCGGCAGGAAGCTGCTAAGCAGGATGCGGCCCGGCAAGAGGCAGCAAGGCAGGAAGCTGCGCGACAGGAGGCCGTGAGGCAGGAGACAGCCCGGCAGGAAGCGGCGAAGCAGGCAGCGGCGCGGCAGGAGGCGGCGCGGCAGGAGATGGCCCGGCAAGAGGCAGCGAAGCAGGAGGCATCCCGGCAAGAGGCGGCAAGGCAGGAAGCAGCGCGACAGGACGCCGCGAGGCAGGAGGCAGCGAAGCAGGACGCGGCGCGGCAGGTGACGGCGAAACAGGATCAAGCGCAACGTGACAAGGCGGAGCGGGAGGCGCAGCGCGAGGAACGATTGCGCGCTATCGGCAAGCAGCTCGACGCGGAGGCCGCGCAGCGCGACGCGCAGAACCGCCCTTCCCGCTCGCTGCTGCCGACGGCCAGCGGCCTTCGCCGCGGCTGGCTCTACGGACGCGCCGATCCGAATGCCGATCTGGTTCTGTATGCGGAGGCCATGGCCAAGAAGATCGAACTGAACATGACCTTCGACATGGTGCGCGATGTAGTGAAGCAGCCTCACACGCAGCCGACCGTAACGGTAGCTGTCCGCGCAGACGGTTCGGTGGAAAAGGTGACGTTCGTGGTCTCCAGCGGCGTGCCCGCTATTGACGAGGCGATACGGCGGGTGGTGGCAAGCCAGGCCCCCTATGGCACGTTCCCGCCCACAGTGGCGCGCCAGTACGATGTAATCGAAATCCGCCGCACCTGGGTATTCGACACGGCCATTCGGCTGCAGTGACAACGAAAGCAACGCTTGGCGCCTCAACATCAATTGGCGCACGATGATGCTTCAATCAAGCGCATGCGCAACGTTCCTTGACAAGTCTACTTTCTGTGTTAAGTTTATGGAGTATTTTCGGAGTTTTTTTGGAGTTACATCATGGAAGTTCGTCTCAATATCGATGACGCTTTCCTCAAAGATTTGCAGGAGCAAATCGGCGGTGGAGCGAAAGCAACCGACATCACGCGTGACGCGTTAACAATCTTTAAATGGGCAGTGGAAGAAGCCGCAGCGGGACGTGTTGTTCTTAGCACCAACACCTCAGGGGCAGATGTACATCGTTTGGTGATGCCAACATTACAACAGGTTGAGTCGCGGGCAAAGTCTCCAGCCAAGTCGAGCCCGTCTTGGCGAGATTTGCCTGGCAAGCTCGGGAAAATGGGAACTTAACCTCACTGTACATATCCATCTAGCTTCGAAGCGCCTAGTCTCCAGGAGTTGCGATGCCACCTGAACAAGAACAGCAGGAACCGACAAAAACTAACGGTGTGCCGGATGGCGAAGAAGTTTCCGCTGCGGACGAAAGGCCGGATACTGCAACTGCTCAACGGCCGAATGTCCAAGGCCTTCCGCGCGACATCGATCTTGGCACGAGCAAGGCGGCGGTACTTTCCATCCCCGAAGTTTCATCGCTTGATCCGCTATCTGGCGCTGGCGTCCTGCTCTGCTCACCCGTTATGTTCTGGCGATCCTGACGTTGGTGCTCCTGTTGCTATTCATTGCTTTAATACTGCAGGAAAAAATATTCAACGACCTGACAAGCAAAGCATTCGCAGCAGCGATCGTTGAAACTAACGCCACATCGTCAACAGACGGTGCTACGGCAACAATGGAACCGATCGCCGCGTCCTTGCGCGCCGCCGAAAAGGCCCTGGCGACACCCGAAGTCGCGCGCGCTGCACTGCTTCAGGCAGCGAGCAAAATCAATCAGCACAAAGGCGACGGTACCCGCGCCAGCCACGAAGCCCTGACCAAGCTGAATATGGAAGTATTAGCATTGATCTCGCAAAAATCCGGCACCGCTTTCGATCCAGTCAAGCTCCGCACGCTGGTCACAACAGCGGAGGCAATGGCGGCCAACAGCGGCGCAAGTGCGCCGTCTGTGGAATGGCTGAAAGCACGCCAGGAACTGGTTAAGTCATACATGGAAGCCACAGCCCAGTCGCGTGAATTCTGGAAGGGTATGGCACAAATGATTCTGCTAAATCTCCTGTTGCCGGTGCTGACTGGCTTGCTAGGCTACGTGTTCGCCTCCCGTCAGGCGAACAAGCCATAACTCACCGCCATGCGGCCGGAGCAAGAACGCATTGCCTGAAACGTCGCTTGGCCCATGCTGCTGGCCGCTGTCGAAACGACTCGTTTCAGATGACGTTGTATTAACTGCAGCTAGTGATGGCTGGGTGGGGCGCGTTCTGGGTCTTGCTGCTTTTCCCTGAGCCAGGCTTTCAGCTTGGCGATGTCGCGGAAATCGGCCACGTCGCAGGCGATGTTTTCCAATTGGTGTTCGAGCAGGTGTTGTTGCATGCGTACGCATTGGCGGGCGATGCATTCCGTAATTTCGGTGCTGCCGGGCAGGTTGAGCTGCACCATGAGGGAGAACTGGATGCCGACTGTGTTGAACTCCAGGTCCTCCAGGTAGGCTTCGATGTCCTCGATGCTCTGTTCGAGCTGCTTGCGGGTGAGGTGTGCCGCGCCGGGACGTCGGCCCTGGTCCAGTTCTATCTCCAGTACGCGCAGCGCAATCGGGTCAGCGTTGATGTAGCTGGCATCGGCCTGCTCGAGCAGCGCCGGCTGCTCCTGCGGCGGCATGGTGAGGATGACGCCGACCAGTTTGGCGTGCAATTCCTCGGCCTGCGCCTGGTCTTCTTCCTCGTTCCACGAGCAGGAGACGGGGTAGCTGTCGGCCAGGAGCATGTCGCCGATTTCGCGCAGCACGGGGCCGAAGCGGTTGCAGTCCACGCCGTGCTCGCTGCCGCTGTAGCGGTCGTAGTATTGCTGGATTTCGCTGTCGTCGCTGGTGCTCAGCATGCGGTCTGCCAGGGTGCAGATGGTTTCGGCTATCGCGACGCGCTCGGGGTCGTTCAGTGTGCTGTGGCCGTAGGCCTGGTCGAATACCTGGATCAGTTGGCGGGCGTAGACGCCGAACTGCTGCTCGAGGGGATCGAGCGTGCACCGGCCCAGTTCGCGCAGCCGCGCGGCGCTGGCTTCCCAGCGGGCATACGTGCGGCGGGCTTCCGCCAGTTTGGCGAGCAGGGATTCGAACTCTTCTCGGGCGCGGGCGAGCTTGGCGCCGCGTTTGGTGCTGGGGGTGGGCATGGTCGAGGCCTCGTTGGGGCTGGCGGGCAGACCGTGCTTTGCGTGCCGTTCTGCCAGGGTGGAACTGGCATTCTAGGCGCGCGGGAGGGGGCCGGCATTGATGTGCCGCAAAGGCTGAGCGAACAGGGAGACTTCGGACTTACTATGCGGCAGTGGGCTCAATTCGGAACTGTAGCCCAAGCGCGTTAACCAGCGTGAGCATTGCGTCAAAGTTGGGCAAGCCATTCCGCACCAGCGCGGTTGCCAATGCATCGGCGTCAATGCCAGCCTCCGTGGCAACGTGCCGCAGCCCTGCCGAGCGAGAGATGTCATCCAACACGCGGGCTATGAACGCGGCGTCGCTTCCATCTTCTTCAAAACACGCGGCGAGGTACAAGGCGATATCTTCAGACGTCTCCAAATACTTGGATCCGTCCCATTCTCGCAGTTGAACTATCATGCTATCCCCCTAAAATCACGTAGCATCTGTCGCGCACGCTTTACGTCCGTAATCTGCGTAGATTTGTCGCCCCCGGCCAGCAAGATCAGGATCTCCGTAGTCATTGTGCTGTTCCATTCTAGGTGGAGATGTGCAAATTGGCAAAGCTATGGGGTTAGCAGATAGCTGGCGTCTTCGCGGTCGCGGGTCGAGGAGGAGCTGAGCAGGAAGGCGTTGACGCCGAGGCGGGCGCCGCCTTCCTGCTCGCTGGGGTGGAGGCTGAAGCCGCAGGCGTCGGCGGCGCGCAGCAGGAGGCGGATTTCGAAGGCGATGCCGACGGTGCAGAACATGGCGAGCATCGCTTGCAGGGCGGCGGCACCGGGACCGTGGGGCAGGAAGCGTTCGAAATCTTCCCTGCCGAGCGCGCCGATGCGGATGCGGGCCAGCGTGTCGCAGCGGTTTAGGCGTTCGCCTAGCAGCACGCCTTGGCGCAGGCTGCAGTGGCTGCGGCCGAGCTGCGCTTGCTGCGGCGCGGGCAGCGCTTCCCATACGCCGATCAGCGGCTCCACTTTGCAGGGCACATCGAAGTATTGGGTGAACATGCCTGTCATGACGTCGTGCGAGGCGGTGCGGCTGCGGATCTGGATGGCGTAGCGGGCGAAGGTTTCGCGGCCGATGATGCCGTCTTGCGGCGGCTGCGCGCCGGCGAGCAGCAGCAGCTTGGCGAGGTAGCCGTCGCCGCCGACCTCGTCCTGCATGCATTCGGGGCGGTGCGTGGCCCAGGCCTGGCAGAACATGGCGAGCGCGCGGTGGGAGAGCATGTCGAGGAAGGCGCGCGGGGCATCGTCATCTTCGCGCTGCTCGTGCGCGGCGATGCGCTCGGTGTAGTGGTGCGGCAGCGTGCCGCTGCTGCCCAGCAGGCCCATGAAGGCGGGGGCGATCTCGAGGTGGCCGCCGCGCTGCTCCAGGGCGCCGATTTCGCCTGGCGGGAAGGCGAGCGACAGGCGGTTGCGGTAGCGCAGCTGTTGCGCGTGCGGAGGCGGCTCCGGCTGCGGCTCGGACTGAGCGTCGGGCTCAGGCGCGCTGCGCAGCCACTGCTCCAGCAGGCGCACCGCCTGGAAGAATTCGAAACGCTGCGGCTCGGCCAGCAGCGCTTCAATCAGCCCAGTCAAGCCAGCGCCAGGCTGCCGTTGCGGGGTGCGCATTGCAGCAGTTCCTTTCCGCTTGCGTGCGAGACGATGGTGAGCTGGGTGTAGCTGTTGAGGTGCGCGTACATGCCGAGCAGGCTGTCGAGCAGCTGCGCGAAGATGTGGATGCCGGTGCCGGCGTAGGCGTCTTCGTCGAGCGTGACGCGGATGTCCACGCCGTGCAGGCATGCCAGGCCGGTGCCGCGCCGCAGCCAGGCGGTGCCCAGCGTGTGCGCGAGGCCGGTGATGCCGTCGATCTGGCGCTGCGAGACGGCGTTGCCGGGCAAGGCGTACAGGCGCAGCATGGCGCTGAAGGCGGGCAGGCCTTGCTGCGTGAGGGTGCGGTGGTTGAGGGACAGGTGCGACACCAGCCCCCATTGCGCGCCGCGCGCGGAGCTGAGGCGCTGCGACGGCGTGGGCTTGCGCAGCAGCCGTATCGGCACGCTGCCGGCGCTGGCTTCGGTGGCCAGGTCGCCTCCGGCCAGGCCGCCTTGCAGTTCCTGCGGCAGGTTGCGGTTGGTGCAGGTGATGCCGATGGAGGCGATGCCGGTTTCGGACTTGAGCGGGTCGAAGTCGCGGTCGATCAGGGACAGCGAGTATTCGTGGGCCACGCGGCCGCTGGCCAGCTCCTCGTCGCGCCGCGCGATCCAGTAGCGCCCTTTGCGGCTGGGGGATTCGCCGTGGCGCAGCGAGTAGTAGGATACGAACTCGGTGGCAATGCTGTCCCGGGCGCCGGAGCGCTGCAGCAGGTGCACCGAGTCCACGCTGTAGATCTCGCAGGCTTTGGCGGGCAGCGCATCCGGCAACAGCGGATAGCTGCTCTGGGTGTGGGTGACCTGGATGGGCGTGGCGATGTGGCGAAACAAGTTGACGATGGGGGTGCAGGACAGCAGCAGGTTGTCGCGCGTGAGGGTGCGCAGGATGCGGGCGGCGCTTGAGTCGCCGCGCACGCCGTTGAGCGGCAGGTGCAGCGTGACGTTGGCGCAGCCGGGCGCGGCGTGGCGCAGCAGCTCGGCCAGGTCGATGTCGATGAAGTCGAATTTTTCCGGGTAGGCGAAGTATTCGCTGAGCAGGCGGTAGGCGGGCTGCTCGGCGGCCTCGAAGGGCAGCAGCGCGTCGGCGTCGTCGAAGCCGGCCGGGCGCAGGGGCACGCGCTCCAGCATGCGCCACTGCCCTTCGGTTTGGATGCAGGCGCAGGCGGCGCGCATGAAGAGCGTGTCGCGCAGGGTGGCGCGCAGCGAGGCTTCGCCGTCGAGGTACATGCGCAACACAGGCAGGCGCAGTTCGGCCAGGCTGCGGTTGGGGGCGGTGCAGGCGATGCCGATGCGGATGGAGGCGGTGATATCGGGCGGCAGCTGCAGCGACGAGGGGGCGTGGATGAAGGTGTCGAAGCGGGCGGCGCTGATCTGCACCGGGGCCACGGCCACGTCGTAGGCGGTGCGGAATTTGCAGCCGGGGGCGGTGCTGCCGAGGGATCGGAGCGCGCTGCCGCGCGGGATGGTGGCGCTGTCGGCGGCTTCGGCGCTGTTGTCGAAGCGGGCGATGGAGCAGGACGGGATGGGGCGCAGGTAGTGCGGGTAGAGCACGCCGAGCAGGGCTTCGGTGAAGCCGGCGTAGTCGTCGTCGAGGCGCTTGGCGGTGCGGGCGTTGAGCAGGGCGACGGACTGGATCAGGCGTTCCACGTGGGGGTCGGCGCAGGTTTCGCCGTTCATCAGCAGGCTGCCGGCGAGCTTGGGGTAGCGTTCGGCGAATTCATGGCTGGCGCGGCGCAGCATGCCCAGTTCTCGTTCAAAGTACGGCAGCAGTTTTTCCATCGTCGTGTCCTTGCGTGGAGGGTTCGACGATGGTGGCATAGGCGACGGGGCGCGGTTTTGATATAGAGCAATTACCGCTACTGCCCCGCCTTAAAGCAAGCCGGCCTGCTTCAGGCGTCTCACCCAGGCCGGATGCGCGCCTGCCGTTCCGCGCGCTCCGTTTCCAGCCGAAGCTGCTCGGCGGAGTGGCGGCCGGCCTCGATCTCCACCACCGTGCGGCGCGCCGGCGCCGCCTGCCGGCTGTCCAGCCAGGCGGCATGGCGCAGGCTGAGCTTGCACTCCAGTGCGCGGCCCTGCCCCGTCACCAGCTGCGCCATGGCGGCGCGCAGTTCCGCTTCAGGCAACCCGGCGGCCCAGGCCTCGGCGGCGCGCAGCGCATCGCGTCTCGCCGCCGGCGCGGGGCTGGCTGCGGCGGCGGCCGCCAGCAGGTCGCGGTCCAGCTCCAGGAACTCGGCCAGCGCCGACTGGGCCGGCGACAGCGCGCCCAGGCCGGCGGGCAGCGGCGGCTCCAGTTCATCGTCGTCCAGTTCGCAGCTGCACAGCCGCGCCAGCCACCCCAGGTAAAGCGGGCGGGTGTCGCCACGCAGCAGCTCGTCGCGCAGCGGCAGCAGGCGCGCCATCCAGCCCGGGCCGTCCTGCTCGTCGTAAAACCGCTCGAAGTCACCGCTGTCGTCTTCGAACGACCAGTCCAGCAGGCAGTGCTGGCCAGTCCAGGCCACGCTGAAGGCGCCCCCAGCGCTGGCGGCATAGCCGGCCAGCGCCGTCTTGTCCAGGGCATTGCCCGGCAGGCGCAGCACCAGGCTGCACGAGGCCCAGCCGGCCGAATAGACGTGGGCGTCGAAATAGCGCTTCATCCAGTCGCGCGGATCGCCCTTCAGGTCGCCCCAGTGGTACTGGTTGGTGAAGCTGCTGGCGGTGATCGCGGCGCGGCTGGAGCAGGCGCGCAGCGCGGCCTGCTGCGCGCGCGTCAGCGGCGCGTCCACGGCCGCGAATTCATAGTACTGGTATTCACTCATGGGTAACGCTAGCGGAAATGCGGCGCCGAACGGTTGAAGCGCCGCTGCATCCGGTATCATACCGGCTTTGAAATCGGCTTTGCCGCCGAATCCACGCCATGTCCCTCGATTTCGCCACGCTCGACGCACTGCGCACGCGCCATCCGGCCTGGCGCCTGCTGCGCTCGGACCACGCGCCGCTGGTGGCCAGCTTCCTGCACCGCGTGTTCGTGGCGCCGAACGTGCGCGTAATGGCGGCGGCCGACCTGGCCGAGGCGCTGGACGACGAACTGTACGCGCTGCGCCAGCAACTGGGGCCGGACGCCTTTCCCAAGGCGCCGCTGGAGTACCTGAACGACTGGGCCGCCACCGACAAGGGCTGGCTGCGCAAGTTCTACCGCCAGGGCTCGGACGAGGCGCAGTTCGACCTGACGCCCGCCACCGAGAAGGCGATCGCCTGGCTGGCCACCTTGTCGGCGCGCAGCTTCGTCGGCACCGAATCGCGCCTGCTGACGCTGTTCGACCTGCTCAAGCAGATGAGCGAAGGCAGCGAGGCCGACCCCGCGCTGCGCGTGGCGGAGCTGCGCCGGCGGCGCGACGAGATCGACGTCGAGATCGCGCAGGTGCTGGGCGGCGACGTGCCGCTGCTGGACGACACGGCGCTGAAGGATCGATTCCAGCAGTTTACCCAGCTCGCGCGCGAACTGCTGACCGACTTCCGCGAAGTGGAGCACAATTTCCGTCTGCTGGACCGCAACGTACGCGAGCGCATCGCGCTGTGGGACGGCGCCAAGGGCGCGCTGCTGGAACAGATCATGGGCGAGCGCGACGCCATCGCCGACTCGGACCAGGGCCGCAGCTTCCGCGCCTTCTGGGACTTCCTGATGTCGAGCCGGCGCCAGGATGAGCTGTCGGCGCTGCTCGAGCGCGTGCTGGCGCTGCCTCCGGTGGCCGAGCTGAAACCGGACCCGCGCACGCGGCGCGTGCACTACGACTGGCTGGAGGCCGGCGAGCACACCCAGCGCACCGTGGCGCAATTGTCGCAGCAGTTGCGCCGCTTCCTGGACGACCAGGCCTGGCTGGAGAACCGCCGCATCATGGAGATCCTGCACGGCATCGAAGCCAAGGCCCTGGCGCTGCGCGAAGCGCCGCCGCCGGGCACGGTGATGGAGATCGCCGAGCCGGCGGCCGACATCGAACTGCCGATGGAGCGTCCGCTGCACACGCCGGCGATCAAGCCCGTCATCGCCAACCTCGCGCTGCAGGCCGGCGAGGCGGACGTGGATGCGGCCGCCCTGTATGCGCAGATCGTGATCGACAAGGCGCAAATGGCGCGCAACGTGCGCCACGCGCTGCAGGAGCAGAGCCAGGTCACGCTGAGGCAACTGGCCGAGCGCTATCCACTCAAACACGGCCTGGCCGAACTGGTGACGTATTTGCAGCTGGCCAGCGAGTCGTTCAAGACGGTGGTCGATGAAGACACCCCCGAGCAGATCGCCTGGCAGGGCGAAGACGCCGACGGCAAGCCGGTGCTGCGCCGCGCCAGCCTGCCGCGCGTGGTATTCGTAAGATAGGATGAACATGGAAGACGACGTGAACGCGGCACCCGCCGCGCCCCAGGACGAGCTTTCGGCGCTGGCCATCGCGCTGCTCAAGGGGGTGCTGTACCGCGAGGCGGACGAGCGCCTGTGGAGCGCCCTGCTCAACCTGCAGGCGCGCGTGCGCGACTATATGGCGGTGCTGAACCTGGAACTGGTGCTGGACGAGGCCGAGGGCTACGCCTTCCTGCGCGCGCGCAGCGCGGCCGATGGCGACGAGGCGGCGGCGAAGATGCCGCGCCTGGTGGCGCGCCGCCCGCTGTCCTTCCCGGTCAGCCTGCTGCTCGCGCTGCTGCGCAAGAAACTGGCCGAGTTCGACGCCAGCGGCGGCGGCACGCGCCTGGTGCTGTCGCGCGACGAGCTGGCCGAGCTGGTGCGGGTGTTCCTGCCGGCCGGCAGCAACGAGACCCGCATCATCGACCAGATCGAAACCCACGCCAACAAGATCGACGAGATGGGATTCCTGCGCAAACTCAAAGCCAGCAGCGGCCCGCCCAGCTACGAGGTGCGGCGCATCCTGAAAGCCTTCGTCGATGCGCAGTGGCTGGCGGAATTCGACGCGCGCCTGGACGGCTACCGCCTGCAACTGGCCGGCGGCAAGGAGGGCGGCGATGCATAACGACGCCGCCAGCATGGACCTGGAGTTCATGAGCGACGACACCTTGTCCGGCTTCCGCCTGATGCGGCTGGAAGTGTTCAACTGGGGCACCTTCGACCAGCGCGTGTGGCGCATGCAGCTGGACGGGCGCAACGCGCTGCTGACCGGCGACATCGGCTCCGGCAAGTCCACCCTGGTGGACGCGGTGACCACGCTGCTGGTGCCGTCCAACCGGATTGCCTACAACAAGGCGGCGGGCGCCGACAGCAAAGAGCGCTCGCTGCGTTCCTATGTGCTGGGCAGCTACAAGTCCGAACGCAACGAGGCCACCGGCGCCTCCAAGCCGGTCAACCTGCGCGGCCACAACAGCTACTCGGTGATCCTGGGCGTGTTCCACAACGCCGGCTACAACCAGACCGTCACGCTGGCGCAGGTGTTCTGGATGAAGGACGCGCAGGGCCAGCCGGCGCGCTTCTTCGTGGGCGCCGAGCGCGCGCTGTCGATCGCCACCGACTTCTCGCAGTTCGGCACCGACATCGCGCAGCTGCGCAAGAAGCTGCGCGGCCTCGGCGCCGAGATCGAGGACAGTTTCCCCAAGTACGGCGCCTGGTTCCGGCGCCGCTTCGGCATCGACAACGAGCAGGCGCTGGAACTGTTCCACCAGACGGTGTCGATGAAATCGGTCGGCAACCTGACCGACTTCGTGCGCAGCCACATGCTGGAACCGTTCGACGTGGCGCCGCGCCTGGCGGCGCTGATCGGCCACTTCGACGACCTGAACCGGGCGCACGAGGCGGTACTCAAGGCCAAGCGCCAGGTGGCGCTGCTAGAGCCGATGGTGGCCGACTGCGACCGCCACGGCGCGCTGGCGCGGCAGGTGGACGCGATGCGCGCATGCCGCGAGCTGCTGCGGCCCTATTTCGCGGGCTTGAAACTGGGCCTGCTGGACAGGCGCCTGGCCAACCTGCGCGACGAATGGGAGCGCGCGGAGGCGCAGCAGAAGCGGCTGCAGGAGCGCCGCGACGCGCAGCGCATCCAGGCCGACGAGCTGAAACGGGCGGTGGCCGACAACGGCGGCGACCGGCTGGAACGGCTGGCGGCGGAGATCCAGCAGAAGGACCAGGAGCGCGGCGCGCGCCAGGGCAAGGCCCAGCGCTACGCGCAGCTGGCAAGCCAGGCGGACGAACAGCCGGCGGACGACGAGCCGGGCTTCCTGGCGCAACGGCGCCGGTTCGCCGAGCTGGCCGAACAGGCCCGCTCGCAGGCGGCCGACGTGGAGAACGCGGAACGGGAGCGCGACTTCGGCTTCCGCCAGGGCATGGAGCAGCGCAAGGCGCTGCTGGACGACATCGCCAGCCTGAAATCGCGCCGCAGCAACATCGACGAGCAGCAAGTGCGCATCCGCGCCGCGCTGTGCCAGGCGCTGGAGCTGGACCAGGACGAGATGCCCTTCGCCGGCGAGCTGCTGCAGGTGCGCGAGGACGAGCGCGAGTGGGAAGGCGCGGCCGAGCGCCTGCTGCGCGGCTTCGGCCTGTCGCTGCTGGTGCCGGACCGGCACTACAAGGCGGTGGCCGAATGGGTGGACCGCAACCAGCTGCGCGGGCGGCTGGTGTACTTCCATGTGCGGCAGGCCCGTCCCGGCGCGCTGCCCGAGCTGCACCGCGATTCACTGGTGCGCAAACTGTCGGTCAAGCCCGATTCGCCGTTCTTCGACTGGCTCGAGCGCGAACTGGCGCACCGCTACGACGTGGCCTGCTGCGCCACGCAGGAACAGTTCCGGCGCGAGGCGCGCGCCATCACCCGCGCCGGCCAGCTGAAGGACCCCAGCGGCCGCCACGAGAAGGACGACCGGCGCCGCATCGACGACCGCAGCCAGTACGTGCTGGGCTGGTCCAACACGGCCAAGATCGCGGCGCTGGAAGACAACGCGCGCCAGTTGGAGCTGCGCCTGGGCGCCGCCGCCGTCGAGATCGGCAAGCTGCAGGACCAGCGGCGCGCGCTGCAGCAGCGCATCGACGCGCTGTCGCGGCTGGAGGAGTTTGCCGACTTCCGCGAACTGGACTGGGCCGCGCTGGCGGCCGAGATCGAGCGCCTGCGCGACGAGTACCGCCTGTTGGAATCGGCCTCCGACGCGCTGCGCCAGCTCAACGCGCAACTGGGGCAACTGCAGGCCGAGCTGGCCGGCACCGAGGCGGCGCTGCAGGCGAAGGCCAAGGAGGTCGGCGCGGTGGAGAACAAGCACCAGGCGGCCGGGGAGTTGCGCGGCCAGGCGCAGTCCGTGCGTGACGCCGCCGGCGCCGCGGAACTGGCGGCTGCCGGCGCGGAGCTGGAGACGATCCGCCAGGCCGCGCTGGGCGAGCACCAGCTCACCGTGGAATCCTGCGACAACCGCGAGCAGGACGCGCGCGGCTGGCTGCAGGAGCGCATCGACGCCGAGGACAAGGCGCTGAAGCGCCTGCGCGACCGCATCATCCAGGCCATGATGGGCTTCAAGGACGAGTTCAAGCTGGAGACCAGCGAATTCGACGCCAGCGTGGAGGCGGACCACGAGTACCGCAAGCTGCTTGGCCAACTCGGGCGCGACGACCTGCCCCGTTTCGAGGCGCGCTTCAAGGAACTGCTGAACATCAACACCATCAACGAGATCGCCAACTTCAGCGCGCAGCTGGCGCGCGAGCGCGAGACCATCAAGGAGCGCATTGCCCATATCAACGGCTCGCTGACGCAGATCGACTACAACGCCGGGCGCTACATCGTGCTCGAATCGCAGCCCAGCCCGGACGCCGAAATCCGCGACTTCCAGAGCGAACTGCGGGCCTGCACCGAGGGCGCGCTGACGGGCTCCGAGGATAGCCAGTACTCGGAGGCCAAGTTCGTGCAGGTGAAGGCCATCATCGACCGCTTCCGGGGACGCGACGGCCTGACAGAACTGGACCGGCGCTGGACCGCCAAGGTGACCGACGTGCGCAGCTGGTTCCTGTTCGGCGCCAGCGAGCGCTGGCGGCACGACGACACGGAGTACGAACACTACTCCGATTCGGGCGGCAAGTCCGGCGGCCAGAAGGAAAAGCTGGCCTACACCATCCTGGCGGCCA
This sequence comes from Pseudoduganella sp. UC29_71, assembly GCF_042693265.1. NCBI lineage: Bacteria > Pseudomonadati > Pseudomonadota > Betaproteobacteria > Burkholderiales > Oxalobacteraceae > Pseudoduganella > Pseudoduganella sp. UC29_71. The sequence continues at coordinate 5,737,571 of NZ_CP170549.1, forward strand.
GCCTGGCTTATCAGTTCGGGCTGGAATGGGGCGCGGTGCGCTCGCGTTCGTTCCGTTTCGTGGTGATCGACGAGGCCTTCGGGCGCGGCTCGGACGAGTCGGCGCAGTACGGCCTGAAGCTGTTCGCCCAGCTCAACCTGCAACTGCTGATCGTCACGCCGCTGCAGAAGATCCACATTATCGAGCCGCACGTAGCGTCGGTCGGTTTCGTGCACAACGAGCAGGGACGCGACTCCCGGCTGCGCAACCTCAGCATCGAAGCCTACCGGGCGGAGAAGGCGGAGCAGGAAGCCAAGGGAGGTCCGGCGCGATGAACTTGAGCCGGCCGGCCGACCTGCGCGCGCAGGTGCAGAAGCTGTGGGACAAAGGCGAGCTGCTGGCCGGCGGCGAAGCGGCGTTCCCGCGCCGGCTGGTGTTGAAAGGACCGACCTCGGACGAGCTGGCCCAGCGCTTCGACAGCGTGCGCGCCTGGATCGCGGAGCTGCAAGCCATGCCCCACTGCCGCATCGAACTGCGGCAGGTGGCGCACCGCGTGCTGGGCGCCAACGCGGTGCCGCAGACCGCATGGGTCGACAACCTGGACGCGGCGCTGGCCTGGATCGGCAAGCGCCGCGAGGCGGAACGCTACCGCACGCTGTGCGCCGTCACCATGGAACGCCAGCCTGCCCTGCTGCCTTGGCTGGCGCGCCGGCCGTTGCGCGCGCTGGAACTGGCGGACGCCTGGTCCCGCTTGCTGGACGTGGTGGAGTGGATGCGGGCGCACCCGCGCTGCGGTCTGTATCTGCGCCAGCTCGACATTGTTGGGGTGCACAGCAAGTTCATCGAAATGCACCGGGGCGTGCTGGGCGAACTGCTGGAGCTTGCGCTGCCGGCGGACGCCATCGATGCGGCGGCAGCCGGCGCCGGCCAGTTCCTGCTCCGCTACGGCTTCCGCGAAAAACCGGCGCGCATCCGTTTCCGCGTGCTGGACGACGCGCTCGCCATCCTGCCGGGTACGCGGCAGGCCGACATCACGCTGGACGCCGCCAGCTTCGCCGCGCTGGCGCCATCAGCGCGGCGGGTGTTCGTCACCGAAAACGAAATCAATTTCCTCGCGTTCCCAGCGGTGCCGGACAGCCTGGCGATCTTCGGTGCCGGCTATGGCTGGGACGCGCTGGCGCAGGCGCGCTGGCTGGAGCGCTGCGCGTTGCACTACTGGGGCGACATCGACACGCACGGCTACGCCATCCTGGACCAACTGCGCAGCCGCTTCCCGCACGCGCAATCGCTGCTGATGGACCGCGCCACCCTGATGGCGCACCAGCCCGCGTGGGGACACGAGCCCGACCAGGTGGCGCACGATCTGCTCCGGCTCAACGAAGACGAACGCATGCTGTACGACGCGCTGCGCGACAACCTCATTCAACCCGGCCTGAGGCTGGAGCAGGAGCGGATCGGTTTCTACTGGCTGGAACAGGCGTTGCACAGGCTGTGATGCGAGGCAACGTGCAGAGGCGATGCCGGTGGAATCCTGGCGGCGCGCCTATAATGAAAACGATACTGTTTTTTTCGCTAATGATATGAGCAGCCGCCCTACCGAACGTACTAGCGACTTCCTTTCCGCGCTGGAGCGCTTAATGGGTGGAGCGAACTGCATCGCATGCGCAACCTCACCAGCCACACCTACGACGAAGCGCAGGCCATCCAGGTCTATCAGTTCTTGAAGAAAGACGGTGTCTTCCTTTTTGAAGCGACCGCCGTAAAGATGCGCAAATGGATCACTTAGCCGAAACGCGTTTTCAGTTTGGACTCAGCGAGCGGATTGTCGATTCGTTGAGGGCGGTCTTTGCACGGTATCCCATGGTACGCAAGGCCGTAGTGTGTGGCTCGCGCGCGGTCGGGAGTCATTGGTCGTATTCCGACATCGACATTGCCGTCATGGCGCCCACCATGCAGGAACGTGACTTCTCCGCGCTGTGAAACGCGCTGGATGACCTGCCTATCCTGTTCCGACTTGATGTGGTGCACTTTGAGCGGGTGAGCAACCCGCGCCTGCGGCAGAATATCATCGCTGAAGGCGTTGTCTTGTACCCTGCCGCGAATTGAACAATTCCGAAAGAAATTCCGAAAACTAAGCTGCGCCGAAGCTTGGCGGGTTACGCGGGGGGTAATCCGCCCCGCGGATCGCGGGATCACGGATCGCAGGGCGGGGAGAGTGCTAGCCCAGGGTGTCGGCCCAGATGTTGCGGGCCCAGCTCATGGCGTATTCGCCTTCGAGCGCGTTGGGGGCGCTGGAGAGGCCGCCGGAGCCGGGGACGACGAGCAGCGTTTTCTTCTCGGCGTCGTAGGCGTGCACGGAGGCGACGTGGATCACGTCCTTGTCGGAGACGAAGCTGTAGCAGGTGTTGGTGAGCATGGGCTTGGGCTCCGGCGCGCGGCCGTTCAGCAGGTCCACCACGGCGGCGGCGCAGACCTTGGCGTGCTGGTTGGCCATGTGGGCGGACTTGGGCATCAGCGGCGCGGCCAGGATGGCGTCGCCGAGGACGTGGATGTTTTTCGCCTGCGTGGATTCGAAGGTGACGAAATCCACGGTGCACCAGCGCCCGCTGGCGTTGGCCAGGCCGCTCTGCACGGCGATGGCGCCGGCGCGCTGGGGCGGGATCACGTTCAGCACGTCGGCCTGCACGCGGTCGTCCAGCTCGGAGATGGCGGCGCGGCCGCCGGCGTCGATGTCCACGGTCTTGAAGCCGCGCCGGTATTCGATGATGCTGCCGTAGCGCTCCTGCCATACTTTCTTGAACAGCGCGCCCTTGGACACCACGTCGTCGTTCCCGTCCAGTATCAGCACTTTGGATTGGGGCTTGCGCTGGCTGAAGTAGTGGGCGATCTGGCAGGCGCGCTCGTAGGGGCCGGGCGGGCAGCGGTATGGCGCGGCGGGGATGGTCATGGCGTAGACGCCGCCGTCCGGCATGGCTTCAAGCTGCGCGCGCAGGGCGGTGGTTTGGGCGCCGGCTTTCCAGGCGTGCAGGATGCGGTCCTGGGCGCCGGGCTTTTGCATGCCGGGCAGCTGGTCCCACAGGAATTCGATGCCGGGGGAGACGATCAGACGGTCGTAGCCGATGGTCTGGCCGCTGGCGAGGGTGACGGTGCGCTTTTCGGCGGCGATGGATTGCACGCTGTCGCGCAGGATGCGCACGCCGTGGCGCGCCAGGGCGTCGTAGCTGATGGTGACGTCGGCCAGTTGCTTCGATCCGCCCAGCACGAGGTTGGAGAGCGGGCAGGAGATGAAGCTGGCGTTGGGTTCGATCAGGGTGACGTCGATGTCGCCGTCGCTCCACAGGCGCACGTATTTGGCTGCGGTGGCGCCGCCGTAGCCGCCGCCCACCACCACGACTTGCGGTTTGGCGCTGCCACCGATGGTGGCGCAGCCGGTGCTGGCGAGGGCCAGACTGGCGCCGGAGGCTTGCAGGAACAGGCGGCGTTTCATGGTCGGGCTCCTTGGGTGGTGGCGTTGGAGGTGATGGCAGCGGCTGCGGCGCGGGGGACGGGCTGGGCGGCGAAGAAGGCCGCCAGTTGGGCCAGCTGTTCGTCGGTATAGCCTTTGGCGAGCTGGGTCATGACGGTGGCGGGACGGGCGCCGGCCTTGAAGGCTTTAAGGGAGGCGAGCAGCGCTTCCCTGGACTGGCCGGCCAGCGCGGGCAGGCTGTTGCCGGCGGTGGCGCCGTTGGTGCCGTGGCAGCCGGTGCAGGTGGCGGCGAGGCGGGCGCCGGGGGCGATGGTCTCGGCGGCGTGAGCGAAGCCCGGGGCGGAGAGGAAGCAAGCAAGGAAGACCGGGAACGCAGCGGCGGTGAGGCGGTGTCGTATCAGTTGCATGGCAGCTCCTTGTCATGGGCGTACGCCCGGGGTTTCCAGCGCCATGCCTCTGGCGCGGAGGGAAAGATAGGCTTCAAGGTCGACCAGGTCCTGCGCGCCGTAGGCCGGCACTTCGGCGCGCACGCCGCTCATGCAGTTGCGCAGGCGGCGCTGCAGGGAGCCCATGGCTTGCCATTCAAGGCGGTAGATGGGATAGGCGTTGGCGTGGCCTTGCGGGATGGTGGCGCCGGCCAGCTTGCGGCCCCAGTTGTCGTCGTGGCACTGGGCGCAGGACAGGTTGAGCTGGCCGATGCGCTGGCGGTAGAGCTGGCGGCCCTTGGTGGCCGCGGCGCTGGTGCCGGCATCCTGCGGCGGGTTCACGGGCATGCCGCGCGATTGCATGGCGACGTAGCTTTCGAGGCTGAGCAGGTCGTCGCTTTCGGGCTTGAGGGGGGAGGCTTGCTGGGCGCCCTGGCGGCACATGTCGATGCGCTGGCTCAGGGTGATGACGCGCTTGCGGGCCTTGTCGAAGGCGGGGAAACGGGCGGCGACGCCGCGCATGCTTTGCTTGGCGTCGCCGTGGCAGCTGGCGCAGGAGCGGTCGGACTTGCCGGCCTTGGCGTTCCACAGCGTTTCGCCGCCGCTGATCCAGAGCATGGCCGGGTTTTGGGTGTCGTCGCGCTGCATGGCCTGGGTGGAGGCGCCCATGAATTCGGCGCCGGATTTGCGGGTGTCCGGCGGGGAGGCGGCAGCGGCTGCGATGGCGGCAGCGGCGGCGGCTATCGCCACAGCGGCGGCGGCGGCCCGTTTCATGCTGCGCTCACCGTGATGGGCATCTTCTCGGTCTGCGCGAAACCGTGGTCGCCCTGCCAGCTGAATTCGAGCGTGCCGCTTTCGGTGGCGACGGTGAAGAAGGCGATGTAGGGGTTGGCGGAGATGGCGGGGTGCAGTTCGGCGCTGAACACGGTTTCGCCGTTGTAGCGGCAGGTGAAGCTGGTGAGGATGTCGCGCGGGACCAGCTTGCCGCCGGCGTCGGGGCGGTAACCGCTTTCCATCGGGTGGCCAATCAGGGCGCGGATTTCGATGACTTCGCCTTTGCGCGCGGTGGCGGGCATGTGGATCAGGGCGCGTGCCATTACATGGCCTCCCCTTCTATGCAGGCGGCCAGCGCGACGATGACGTCCGCCGTCTGTTGCCAGTAGCTGCCGTCCTTCATGCGCGCCACCGCCACCAGCTTTTGCGAGGTGGCGAGGCGGATGCGGGTGGACACTTCGGCTTTGCCGCTGCGAACGCCCAGGGTGAAGCGGGCGATGTCGGTTTCCGGGTTGCGCTCGTTGAAGATGGCGATGCCGGTGACGTGGTCCGCTGCGGTCATGGGGCTGTCCACGGTGATGGTGACGGGGACGGCGTTGCCGTTGTCGATCAGCTTGGCGATGTTGAAGGTGACTTTGCCGGTTTTAGGCACGGCGCCGCCGGTGTAGGCGGCGATGGCGGCGCGCAGTTCTTCGGGCGTGGCGGAGGCAGGGCGCACCAGCGCCAGCAGCGGCAAGGCGGCGCCGGCCCGCAGCAGGGTACGGCGCGCGGAACGCGGGAGGTTGGCGTTGGTGCTCATCGCGCGGGCTCCGCGCGCAGGGTTTGCAGGTAGGCGATCACGTCTTCAATCTGTTGGGCGGTGAGGATGGTTTTTCCTTGGTGGGCGGGGCTCACGCGGGTCAGGCCTTCGGTCTTGTAGTAGGAGGGCATGATGGTGGCCGGGTTGATGCTGCCGGCGTCCACCATGCGCTGGCGCAGCTGCGTGGCGGTGGAGCGGTCACCCGCGCCGTCCAGCGGGGGCGCGAGGTTGCCCTGGAAGCGTGCTTCAGGGATGGGACCCGTGTGGCACAGCAGGCACAGGCCCACCTGGCGGTTGGCGACGATGGCGCGGCCGCGCGCTGGGTCGCCGGCGACGGCGCCAGGCAGGGGAGCGGAGAAGTCGGCAGCCCGGGCGACGCCCACTTCGCAGGCCAGCGCAGCCAGCCACGCAAGCGACAGCGCGGCGGCGCGGATTGCGGTGGCGGGCGGCGTGGCGGCCATGGGGTGGAGGCCTTCCGGGTCAGGTCTTCTTCAGGTTGTGGTTCTTCAGCGGCAGGTCCCGCACGCGCTTGCCGGTGGCGGCGAAGATGGCGTTCAGCACCGCCGGCGCGGCCACCGCGATGGTCGGCTCGCCCACCCCGCCCCAGAAACCGCCGGACGGCATGACGATGGTTTCCACCTTCGGCATTTCGTCCATCTTCAGCGGCACATAGGTGTCGAAGTTGGTCTGCTCCACGCGGCCGTCCTTCAGCGTGCATTCGCCGTACAGCGCGGCGGACAGGCCGTACACGAACGACCCTTCGACCTGCGCTTCGATCTGCTGCGGATTCACGGCATGGCCCGGATCCGTTGCGGCGACGATGCGGTGGATCTTCAGCTTGCCGTTTTTATTGACCGATACCTCGGCACATGCGGCCACGTAGCTGCCGAAGCCCATGGTTTGCGCCAGCCCCCGGAACACGCCCTTGGGCGCGGGCTTGCCCCAGCCTGCCTTCTCGGCCACCGCGTTCAGCACCGCCAGGTGCTTGGGGTGGTTGGCCATCAGCTTGCGGCGCAGCGCCAGCGGGTCCTGCTTGGTGGCGTGCGCCACTTCGTCCAGGAAGCATTCGAGGTAGATGGTGTTCTGGTTCAGGTTCACGCCGCGCCAGAAGCCGGCAGGCACCGGCGGGTTGCGCATGGCGTGGTCGATCAGCAGGTTCGGGAAGCTGTAGCCGATGGACGCTTCCGGCCCCGGCGCGTTCAGGCCCTGGAACACGGCCGGGTCCTTGCCGTCCTTGATGGCCATGCCGACCGACACCAGGATGGACTGGCCGGAAATGCGCATGTGCAGGCCGGTGATGTTGCCCTTCTCGTCCAGGCCAGCCGTCAGCTTACACTGGGTGATGGGATGGTAGCGGCCATGCTGCATGTCTTCCTCGCGGGTCCACAGCAGCTTCACCGGGATGCCGGGCAGCTCTTTCGCGATCGCCACCGCCTGGCGCACCCAATCGTGCACCGCGCCACGGCGGCCGAAACCGCCGCCCAGGTGCAGCTTGTACACGTCGCACTTGGAGGCTGGCAGGCCGGACGCCTCGGACGCGGCGGCCAGCGCGGCTTCGCCGTTCTGCGTGGGCGTCCACACTTCGCAGCGCTCGGACGTCCACTTCACGGTGGCGTTCATCACCTCCATGGTGGCGTGGTTCTGGAAGGGATAGGAGTACACCGCCTCCACCTTGCGCTTGGCCGAGCCGATGGCTGCGCGCGCGTCGCCGTTGCTGTTGCCGACCACGGCGTCCGGTGCGTCCAGGCCTTCCTTCAGCATGGCGGCGATGTCGGCGCTGGAGAGCTTGGCGTTCGGGCCTTCGTCCCAGACGATGGGCAGCGCGTCGAGCGCGGTGCGCGCGCGCCACCAGGTGTCGGCCACCACGGCCACGGCGCTGTCGCCCACCTGCACCACCTTCTTCACGCCGGGACGCTTTTCGATGGCGGCAGCGTCGAAGCTTTTCACCTTGCCGCCGAAGACGGGGCAATCCTTGATGGCGGCGTTCAGCATGCCCGGCAGCTTCAGGTCCATGCCGTAGATTTGCGCGCCGGTGGTCTTGTCCACCGTGTCCAGGCGCGCCAGGCGCTTGCCGGCCAGTTTCCAGTCCCTGGCGTCCTTCAGCCTGACGTCGGCCGGTGCCGCCAGCTTGCCGGCCGCCTCGGCCACCTTGCCGTAGCTGACCTTGCGGCCGCTGGCCGCGTGCGTGATGACGCTGTTGGCGGCCGTGCATTCGGCGGCCGGCACCTGCCACGCATCGGCCGCAGCCTGCACCAGCATCATGCGCGCGGTGGCGCCGCCCTTGCGCACGTATTCATGCGACTCGCGCACGCCACGGCTGCCGCCGGTGGAGAAGCTGCCCCACACGCGCTTGCGCGCCAGGTTCTGGCCGGGGGTCGGGTATTCGGTGGTGACCTTGCTCCAGTCTGCGTCCAGCTCTTCGGCCACCAGCTGCGCCAGGCCGGTCAGCGTGCCCTGTCCCATCTCGGAGCGGGCGATGCGGATCACGATGGTGTCGTCCGGCTTGACCACCACCCAGGCGTTCACCTCGGGAGGGATGCCGGCTTCCTGCGCGGCGGCGTCGAAGGGGATGGCGAAGGGCACCATCAGGCCGCCCAGCGCCAGCGCGGAACCCTTCAGGAAGCTGCGGCGGGAAACCGTGGCGCGGCCGGCGCCGCGTTCGGCGGCGCGGCTCATGCTTTGCTCCCGGCGTGGTCACCCACATGCGTGATGGCGAGGCCGGCCGATTTCGGATCGGCGCCCCTGGCGACCACCTTGATGGCGGCGCGCACGCGGTTGTAGGTGCCGCAGCGGCAGATGTTGGTCATGGCCGCGTCGATGTCGGCGTCGGTGGCTTTCGGTTTGTGCTTGAGCAGCGCGGCGGCGGCCATGATCATGCCGGACTGGCAGAAGCCGCATTGCGGCACGTCCAGCGCGGCCCAGGCTTTCTGCACCGGGTGCGAACCATCCTTGGACAGGCCTTCGATGGTGACGATCTTTTGTTTGGCGTTCAGCGCGGACACCGGCATCACGCAGCTGCGGGTGGCTTCACCATCGATATGCACGGTGCAGGCGCCGCATTGCGCGACGCCGCAGCCGTACTTGGTGCCCGTCATGCCCAGCTGCTCGCGCAGCACCCAGAGCAGCGGCGTATCGTCCTCCGCCTCGAATTCACGTACCGATCCGTTGACGTTGAGCTGCGCCATGCTTTCTCCTGAAGGGGGTTGACGGGATTTCAAGCGTGCCTATCTTACACCCCCTTTTCCCTCCTTGCTGAGCGGAGATTTGTATCAGCTTGTCATGACGTCAGCCTCTCCCAGCCATGGCGCACGGCGGCCTTGAACTTGTCCCAGGCGGAGTTGGGATACTGGCTTTCCCAGCTGCTGCGCAGGCCCGGTTCGGCGTCGTCCCAGGAGCGGCCGCGGAAGGAATCGGCGTCCGCCATGCTTTCGCCGTAGCGGTAGGCCGGCTCGAACTCGTCGTAGCTGCCGCCCAGGCCGGCGTAGTTGCTGGTCCAGTGGCTGCGGTAGTAGTCGTCGTCCAGGCCGGCCGTGCCCAGCTGGGTGGCCACCGTGCGCTGGTAGATGCGCGTGGTGCCGCGCTGGATGCTGGCGGCGGTTCCGCCCGGCGTGCCCTGGAAGGGCGCGTCCCCGAGGTCGGCGCGCTGCTCGGAGCCGCCGGCCGTGCCCGTTGCGCTCATGCTGGACGTGCTGCCCATGCTGGCCGTGGCGCCGATGCCGGACATGCCGCCAATGGTGGGCGTGGCGCCCAGGTCATTTGCGCCGCCCACCGCTGCCGTTGCGCCCAGTTCGGACGAACCGCTCAGGTCCGAGCGGCCGCCAAGGTCCGGTGCGCCCATGCTGGACGCGCCCGGCGTGGCGCTTTGCTGCGCGCCGAGGTACTGGCTGCCGGCTGCGGCAGCACCGGCTGCGGCGGCACCAGCGGCGCTGGCTGCGCTGCGGCCGCCGCTCCAGCCGGCCGAGGTCCATTCGTTCCTGCGCTCGTCGATATCCACCGGGCCGTAGGCTTCGATGATGTCGGCGGCGCGTTCCAGTTCCGGCAGGCTGTCGGCCTGCACGGTCAGCACCGGGTGGCCGCGGTTGACGGCTTCGGCGTAGGTGTCCGATTTGTCGTCATCGTCGCCGAACAGCTTGGCGAAGAAGTGCTTGATGCTGCTGCCGATCGAGTGGCTGCCGGTGTCCGCTCCGCTGAGCTGTACTTCGTGTTCGCGGAAGCCGCCCGCAAGCACGGCCTGCCGTGCCTGCTCGGCGCTCTGCTGGTTGTCGAATACTGCCGCAAGTGTATGAGTCATGGCTGCGTTCCTTTCATGGAGAGATTCCAGTCTATGCCGCGTCCGGTCTCTTGAGCGCCACCTTGCCGAGTCGAAAGAACTGCTTGATTACCGCTTCTGATTCAGAAACGCCCGGCCAGCAGCTCCATGCGGAGCTCGGCGGCGAAAGCCAGGCGCTGCGGGGCCAGCGCGTAGCGGCCTACCTGCAGCGTCGTTCCTTGTGACTCCAGCGTTACCAGGTCGCCGCCGCGCTCGGGCATGGCGATGCGCGTGCGGCAGGGCTGGAGCTGGGTCTGCAGGGTTTTGCCGGCGGAGACGCGCACCACCAGCAGGGAGCCGCTGGTGAGCACCACGTGTTCGTAGTCGGATGCATGGCGGGCGTAGCACAGGAAGGCTGCTGTGACGGCGGCCAGTTCCACGCCGGTGAAGCACAGCACTTGCCATACGCCGTGCAGCAGGAAGACGGTGGCTACGGCCAGCGACAGGACGCACAGGCCGGCCCACGCCAGTACGGTCTGGCGCGGCGTCAGCGAGCAGTTGCGCCGCCATAGCCATTCGCGTTTTTCAAGGTCACGCCGCACGCTGTGTCCCTCCTGTTTGCCGCGTTGTGGCGGGTTACGCGCTGGCGCGCTAACCCGCCCTACTATTCTACGACTGGGGGGCGGAGGAGAGGAAGCGCTCGGCCAATCGTTGTTCGCGGAAGTGGGCCGTGACGAAATCGATGAAGGCGCGGGTTTTCGCGGGCAGCAGTTTCTGGCTGGCGAAGTATAGCGAGATCGGGCCGGCGTCCGTGTGCCAGTCCGGCAGCAGGCGGACCAGCTCGCCGCTTTCCAGCTCTTTCAGCACACTGGGCACGGCCAGCAGTGCCACGCCCATGCCCATTTTCACAGCCTGGCACACCGCGTCCGGATCGGTCATGGTGATGCGGGGCCGCTGCTCGGCCAGCTCCTCCTGCCCTGCCGCGTTGCGCATCACGCGCTGGCGCACGCGGCCGGTGGTCGTGGAGCGCATCACCACGCCGTCGCAGTCCGCCAGGTCGGCGGGGCGCTGCGGCCAGCGCCTGCCGCGCATGTATTCGGGCGTGGCCACGGCGACCACGTGGATGCGCGCCAGCTCGCGCGCCACCACGCCCGGCGTGAGGTCGATGCCGCCGCCGACGGCGGCGTCGAAGCCGTCCGCAATCAGGTCCACCTGGCGGTTGTCCAGGTGCCAGTCCGGCATCACGGCCGGGTAGCGCTGCACGAAGGCGGGCATCAGCGGTATCAGGAAGTCGCGCCCGAAACCGGGCGCCGCGCTCAGTTTCAGCACACCGGCCGGCTGGCCGGCCTTGGCCGTCACTTCGGCGATGGCGCCCTGGATGCTGTCCAGCCCCGTGCCGACGGAGGCAAGGAAGCGTTCGCCCGCCTCGGTGAGCTTGAGGCCGCGCGTGCTGCGCTGGAACAGGCGCACGCCGAGGTTGCGCTCCAGCTGGGCCACGTTGCGGCTGACCGCCGCCGGCGTCAGCGCCAGGCGCCGAGCCGCCGCCGAGAAGCTGGCCGATTCGGCGCTGCGCACGAAGGATTCAAGGTTGGAGAGGGTTTCCATGAGGGTCCATGCGGTTTTCGAGAATTCAGTTTCAACGTTTGCTTGAAACTGATTATAGCCAGTCCCGACTACCGATAGGGGAATGGCGCGGCCATACTGGCTTCACCAACCCACCTCACCAAAAGGAACAGCATCATGAACGCATCGCAAACACTGCAGGGCAAAGTCGCCATCGTCACCGGCGCATCGCGCTCCATCGGCGCGGCCATCGCCAGGCGCCTGGCGGCGGACGGCGCCACCGTCGCCATCACCTACAACGCTTCGCCGGACAAGGCGCAGCAAGTGGTGGCCGCCATCGAGGCCGCAGGCGGCCGCGCCATCGCCATCCAGGCCGACGCCGGCAACCCGGAGGCGGTGCGCGCCGGCGTGGCCAAGGTGGCGGCGCAGTTCGGCAAGATCGACATCCTGGTCAACAACGCCGGCATCAGCGTGCTGGGCGCGCCGGAAGCCATCGCCTTCGCGGACTTCGAGCGCATCCTGGCGGTGAACGTGACGGGCGTGTTCGTGGCCACGCAGGAAGCGCTGCGCCACATGGGCGCCGGCGGCCGCATCGTCCATATCGGCAGCTCCATGGTGCAGTACGCGGCCTTCCCCACCGCGTCCGCCTACACGCTGACCAAGGGCGCGGTGACCGGCTTTGCACGCGGCCTGGCGCGCGACCTGGGGCCGCGCGGCATCACCGTCAACACGGTGCATCCCGGCCCGACCGACAGCGACATGAATCCGGCCGACGGCCCCGTGGCCGATTTCGTCAAGCCGGGCATCGCCGTGCAGCGCTACGGCAAGGGCGAGGACGTGGCGGCAACCGTGGCCTACCTCGCCAGCGCGGAAGCATCCTTCGTCACCGGCGCCGAAATCATGGTGGACGGCGGCTTTACGGCATAAACCTTCAACACTACCAGGAGATCCATCATGAAAATCGCCATTATCGGCGCCGGCGCCATCGGCACCGCCATCGCCCGCAGCCTGTCCCGCGCAGGGATCGCTGCCTCCATCGCCAACAGCCGCGGCCCGCAATCGCTGGCTGCGCTGGTGAACGAGCTGGGGCCGCACATCACCGCCGTCAGCGCGCAGGAAGCCGCGCAGGCGGACCTGGTGTTTCTGGCCGTGAACTGGTCCAAGATCCCGGCCGCCGTGCGCGGGCTGGGTCCGTGGAACGGCCGCATCGTGGTGGACGCCAACAACCCGATCGAAGCGCCCGCCTTCAAGCCCTATGACCTGGGCGGCAAAGCCTCCAGCGCGGTGGTGGCCGGCATGCTGCCCGGCGCGCGCGTGGTGAAGGCCTTCAACCACCTGCAAGCGGCCCTGCTGGCCGGCGACCCGCAGGCCGAGGGCGGGCGCCGCGTGCTGTTCACGGCCGGCGACGACGCCGCCGCCAAGGCCGAGGTGGCGCGCCTGATCGAGCGCCTGGGCTTCTCCAGCATCGACCTGGGCTCGCTGGACGGCGGCGGGCGCCTGGCGCAGTTCCCCGGCGGCCCCCTGCCTACGTTAAATCTCGTCCATTTCAAATAGGTAGTATTACGCGTTGTTACCCTGCGACAACATGTAGTTTCCCGGTGCGGCGGCGCAAAATTTTGCGCCGCCGCAGCGCTTTTTTAAGGAACAATGGGAGACCAGCATAACTACATGAAATCGGGGACAACATGTCGCTTTCAAATTTGAAGATAGGCGCCCGGCTGGGCGTGGGATTTGCCATCGTGCTCGCCTTGCTGACGGCGATGCTGATACTGGGCCTGAGCTCCCTGTCGCGCATCGGCAGCCGCACGCAGGACATCGTGGCCGACAAAAATGTGAAGATGGCCGCCGCCAACACCATGGTGGACAACGTGCGCAACATCACCCTGGCGCTGACCACCATGATCGTGGTGCCGGGCACGCCGGAGATGAACGCGGAACTGGACAAGATCGCCGACGCGCGCAAGAAGTACGGCGCCGCCAAGGAAACCCTGATGAAGCTGCTGTCCGACGACAAGGAAAAGCAGCTGATGGCGGCGGTTGACGAGGCCCTGAAAGCCGGCGCCGCCAAGAACAATGAACTGGTCAAGCTGCGCAAGGAAGGCGAGATCCAGGACGCGACCTCCTTCCTGATCAAGGAAACCGGCCCTTCCCTGCAGGCGGTGCTGAAGGCGCTGGACGCGTTTGTGGCCTACGAGAGCAAGCTGGCCAGCGATGCGGCCACCGACGTGGAGCAGGTCTACAGCAGCTCCAGGATCCTGCTGCTGGTGCTGGGCGTTGCCGCCATCGCCATCGGCGTGGGCGTGGCCCTGTTCATCACGCGCTCGATTACCGGTCCGCTGAACAAGGCGGTGGACGTGGCCGAGACGGTGGCCTCGGGCGACCTGTCGGCGCGCATCGATGCCGGCGGCGGCGACGAGACCGGGCGCCTGCTGAACGCGCTCAAGGCCATGAACGACAGCCTGCTCAACGTGGTAAGCCGGGTACGCGCCGGCACCGATGCGATCAGCACCGCGTCCAGCGAAATCGCGGCGGGCAACCTGGACCTGTCGTCGCGCACCGAGCAGCAGGCCAGCTCGCTGGAGGAAACCGCTTCCTCGATGGAGGAGCTGACTTCCACCGTGAAGCAGAACGCGGACAATGCGCGCCAGGCGAACACGCTGGCCAAGTCGGCTTCGGAGGTGGCGGTGAAGGGCGGCGACATCGTGGCGCAGGTGGTGGACACCATGGGCACGATCAATGATTCGTCGCGCAAGATCGTGGACATTATTGCCGTCATCGACGGCATTGCGTTCCAGACCAATATCCTGGCGCTGAATGCGGCGGTGGAGGCGGCGCGCGCGGGCGAGCAGGGGCGCGGGTTTGCCGTGGTGGCTTCGGAGGTGCGCAACCTGGCGCAGCGCTCGGCGGCTGCGGCCAAGGAGATCAAGGAGCTGATCAACGCGTCGGTGGCGAATGTGGATACCGGTTCGCGGCTGGTGAACGACGCCGGGCAGACCATGGGCGATATCGTCACCAGCATCCAGCGCGTGACGGACATCATGGGCGAGATCACGTCGGCCAGCCAGGAGCAGACGCTGGGCATCGAGCAGATCAACGCGGCCATTACGCAGATGGACGAGGTGACGCAGCAGAACGCGGCGCTGGTGGAGCAGGCGGCGGCTGCGTCGCAGAGCATGCAGGAGCAGGCGGGGAACCTGGCGACCGTGGTGGGGTTCTTCAAGACGGGGGCGCATGCGGTGGCGGCTCCTGCAGCGACGCCGCGCCGTGCCGCGCCGGCGCCGGTCAAGGCGGCGGCCCCGGCGCGCGCGGTGGTTGCACGGCCGGCGGCGAAGCCGGCGCAGCGCCTGGCGCCGAGCAAGCCAGCGGAAAGCGATTGGGAGGAATTCTGAGGCGGCGCGCAATGGCGGGTTACGGCGTGCCGCCTAACCCGCCCTACGGTTTCGCACGAACGGCGTAACCCGCCGTGCCGGCTCAGCGCGGCAGCGTCAGCGTAAAGACGGAGCCGTCGCCGGGGGCGCTGGTCACGGTGAGCTTGCCCTGGTGGGCTTCGGCGAGCTGGCGCGAGATGTAGAGGCCGAGGCCGAGGCCGGCGCTCACGCCGGTGTCCAGCCCGCGCTCGAAAGGCTCGAAGATGCGCGCCTGCGCTTCTTCCGATATCCCCGCGCCGCCGTCGCGCACCGATATCCGCGCTTCCTTCCGGTCGGCCTCCAGCTTCACTTCCACCGGCTTGCCGCAGCCATAGCGCAGCGCATTGGTCAGCAGGTTGACGATCACCTGCTCGATGCGGAACTCATCCCAGCAGCCGCTCACTTCCTGCTCCGCGACCAGGCTGATTTCGCAGCCGGTTTCGCGCGCCTGCCGCGACAGATCGGCCACTATCCTTTGCAGCAGCCCTGACAGCTCGGTGGCTGCGGGCCGTATCGACAGCTTGCCGCTGCGCATGCGCGACACGTCCAGCATGTCGTCGATCAGCCGTATCATGCTCTGGATCTGGCGGTCGTCGCGCGCCACCATCTTCTTCCACACGTCGGGATTGAAGGCATCCTGCAGGCCGCGCTCGATCTGCAGCTTGCGCAGCTGGGTTTCCAGGAACAGCGTGTTGAGCGGGGTGCGCAGCTCGTGCGCCACCATGGACATGAATTCGTCGCGCGTGCGCAAGGCGCGCTGCAATTCTTCCTGCGCCGCGTGCAGCTCCTGCAGCGTGGCTTCCTGCTGCGCGCGCGCCTTCTCCAGCGCCTCCACCTGGCGCTGCGTTTCCTGCCGCTGCCGGTGCAGCGCCACGAACACGTTCACCTTGCTCTTCACCATGTCGCCGTCCAGCGGCTTGTAGAGGAAGTCCACGGCGCCCGCTTCGTAACCCTTGAAGGCGTAGTTCAGCTCCTTGCCGGCCGCGCTGACGAAGACGATGGGGATGTGGCGCGTCTTTTCCGTGCCGCGCATCAGCTCGGCCAGTTCGAAGCCGTCCATGCCCGGCATCTGCACGTCCAGGATGGCCAGCGCAAAGTCGTGCTCCAGCAGCAGCGCCAGCGCTTCTTCGCCGGACGTGGCCTGGTACACGGCGCGTTCTTCGTTGTGCAGCAGTGCGTGCAGCGCCCGCAGGTTCTCCGGCAGGTCGTCCACGATCAGCAGCTTGGTCCTTTCCAACATCCTCGTCTCCATGTTCATGGCGTTTCCAGCAGCGCCAGCAGGCTGCGGATGTCCCGCAAGGGCAGCACCAGGTCCGGCGCGCGCGCACGGATGGCCGCGCGCGGCATCACGTCCACTTGCGCCTCGACCGGGTCCTGCACCACGGTCAGGCCGCCGGCCTCGCCTATCGCAGCCAGGCCGGCCGCGCCGTCGTTATTGGCGCCGGTGAGCAGGATGCCGACCAGCGCGGCACCGTACACGTCCGCTGCGGAGGCCATGATGAAATCGATCGCGGGCCGCGAAAAATTATGCGGCGGCTCGCAGCTCAGCGAAAAACAGCGCTCCGATTCTACCGACAAGTGATAACCGGACGGCGCAAAGTAGACCGTGCCCGCCGCCACGGGCTG
This sequence comes from Pseudoduganella sp. UC29_71, assembly GCF_042693265.1. Lineage (NCBI taxonomy): Bacteria > Pseudomonadati > Pseudomonadota > Betaproteobacteria > Burkholderiales > Oxalobacteraceae > Pseudoduganella > Pseudoduganella sp. UC29_71. The sequence continues at coordinate 5,753,859 of NZ_CP170549.1, forward strand.
CTTGTCCTGCGCTTCCTCCACCGCCATCGCCATGCGCTGGGCGAATACTTCGGCCAGCTGGCTGTGGCGGCCCTGCATCATGTGCACCACCACCACGATGGGCAGCGGCGCGCCGGCCGGCAGGCCGGGCAGCAGCTCCAGCAAGGCGGACACGCCGCCGGCCGAAGCGCCTATCACCACGGCCTCGAAGGTGCGGCCTTGCAGCAGCGGGGTGAACGGCGTACTCATAACGGCGTACTCATGACAGTTTCCTGAACAGGCGCTCGCGCTTGACCACCGCTTCGAAGCGCGGGCCGTAGGCGGAAAAGTCGATGCTCTCCTTGCTGCCCAGGCCCAGGAAGCCACGATGGCACAGCGACTCGTGGAACAGGCCGAAGGCGCGCTCCTGCAGCTTCTTCTTGAAGTAGATCATCACGTTGCGGCAGCTGATGAAATGCGTTTCGGCGAACACGCTGTCGGTGGCCAGGCTGTGGTCGGCGAAGGTGACGTTCTCCATCAGCGAGCGGTCGAACAGGGCGGCGTTGTAGGCGGCAGTGTAGTAGTCCGAGAAGGCGCGCTTGCCGCCGGCGGCCTGGTAGCTGGCGGTGTAGTCGCGCATGCTGTCGAGCGGGAACACGCCTTTCTTGGCCCGCTCCAGGGATTGCGGGTTGATGTCGGTGGCGTAGATGATGGAGCGCTCAAGCAGGCCTTCTTCCTTCAGCAGGATGGCCAACGAATACACTTCCTCGCCGGTGCTGCAGCCGGCCACCCAGATCTTCAGCGAAGGATAAGTGGACAGCACCGGCATGACATGCTCGCGCAGCGCGGCGTAGTAGCTCGGGTCGCGGAACATTTCCGTGACGGGGATGGTGAGGTATTGCAGCAGCTGCGTGAAGGCGGCCGGGTCGTGCAGCACGCGCGACTGCAGCACGGAGATGGTGTCGCACTTCATTTCGCCCATGGCGTGCAGCACGCGGCGCTTTTGCGAAGCGCCGGTGTAGTCGCGGAAGTCGTAGCTGTATTTCTGGTAGATGGACTCCATCAGCATGGTCAGCTCGATGTCCATGCTGCTGCGCGGCTGCGGGTCGTGCTGCTGGCTCATGGCTGCATCCACACCCGCAGCAGCGAATACAGGCGGGACAGGTCGATCGGCTTGGCCAGGTAGTCGTTGGCGCCGGCGGCCAGGCACTGCTCCTGGTCGTCCTTCATGGCCTTGGCCGTGATGGCGATGATGGGCAGGCGGCCGTAGCGGCCGTCGGCGCGGATGCGGCGCGTGGCTTCCAGGCCGTCCATCACCGGCATCATCACATCCATCAGCACCAGGTCGATGTCCGGCACGGCGTTCAGCTTGTCGATCGCTTCCTGGCCGTTGCGGCCGATCTCCACCGTGGCGCCTTTCTGTTCCAGCGCGCTGGTGAGGGCGAAGATGTTGCGCACGTCGTCGTCCACCAGCAGGATGCGGCGGCCTTCGAACACGCGGTCGCGGCTGCGCACCGTCTTGAGCATGGTCTGGCGCTCGCTGGAGAGCTGCGATTCCACCTTGTGCAGGAACAGCGTCACTTCGTCCAGCAGGCGCTCGGGCGAGCGCGCGCCCTTGATGATGATGGAGCGCGAATACTTGTGCAGGTCCGCTTCCTCGGCGCGCGTGAGGTTGCGGCCGGTGTACACGATGACCGGCGGGAAGGAGGCGATGTCTTCCTGCGCCATGCGCTGCAGCAGCTCGTTGCCCTGCATGTCAGGCAGCTTCAGGTCGATGATCATGCAGTCGAAGATGGTGGTGCGCAGCAGCGCCAGCGCTTCTTCGCCGGATTCGACGGCGGTGATGTCGATGTCCTCGTCCGAGATCAGCGCCACCACGCTGTCGCGCTGGCGGGCGTCGTCTTCCACCAGCAGCAGGCGCTTGATCTTCTGCGTGAACTTGTCTTCCAGCTTGCGGAACACCTCTTCCAGCTGCTCGCGCGAGGCGGGCTTCAGCGCAAAGCCGATGGCGCCCATGTGCAGCGCGGCCTCGGCGCTCTCTGAGGCGGACACCACGTGTACCGGGATGTGGCGGGTGTTCGGGTTGTCCTTCAGCAGCTGCAGCACGGACAGGCCGGAACGGTCGGGCAGGCGGATGTCGAGCAGGATGGCGTCGGGGCGGTATTGCTCGGCCAGCTGCAAGCCTTCGTCGGCGGCAAAGGCCACCACGCAGCGGTAGCCCATCTCGTGCGCCAGGTCGTACAGGATGCGGGCGAAGGCCGGCTCGTCTTCCACCACCAGCACCACGCGGTCGGGTGGCGGCGCCAGGCTGCGGTCATCGTCGAAGGGACGGGGCGCGGGCTGTGCCGCGTCGTCGGCGGGCGCACGCGCTGCGGATGCCGGCGCCGTGCCGGCAGCAGCGCCGGCAACGGCCGGGGCCAAGCCTTGCGATGGCCGCGCCACGCTCGGCGTGAGCGCGGCGCCAGCGGGGGCGGCATGGACGGCGTTGGCGGCGTTGGCGGCGGGCGCGGACCATTGCGCAGGCAGCTTGAGGATGAAGGTGCTGCCCTTGCCCAGCTGGCTGCTCAGCTCTATGGTGCCGCCCAGCAGGCGCGCCAGGTCGCGCGAGATCGACAGTCCCAGCCCGGTGCCGCCGTAGCGGCGGCTGGTGGTGCCGTCGGCCTGCTGGAAGGCGCCGAAGATCGTTTCGTGCTGGTCGGGGCGCACACCGATGCCGGAATCGCTGACGGCGAACAGGAGCTGCCCCGCCGCGTCGGCCGACACGCGCAGCGCGATCTGCCCGGCCTCGGTGAACTTGATGGCGTTCGACAGCAGGTTTTTCAGGATCTGTTCCAGGCGCTGGCGATCGGTATAGACCGTGTCCGGCAGGCCGGGCGCCAGCTCCACCGTAAAGTGCAGGTGCTTCTGCTGCGCCAGCGGTTCGAACACATGGCTCATGCCGCGCACCACCTGGGCCACGCTCAGATCCTCCGGCGCCAGTTCCAGCTTGCCCGCCTCCACCTTGGAAATGTCCAGAATATCGTTGATCAGGTTGAGCAGGTCGTTGCCGGCCGAGTAGATGGTCTGCGCGAAGCGCACCTGCTCCTCGTTCAGATTGCCGGGCGTGTTCTCCGACAGCAGCTTGGCCAGGATCAGCGAGCTGTTGAGCGGCGTGCGCAGCTCGTGCGACATATTGGCCAGGAACTGGGACTTGTACTGGCTGGCCCGCTCCAGGTCCAGCGCGCGTTCCTCCAGCTGCTGCTGGGCCTCGCCCAGCGCCTCGTTCTTCTGGTCCAGCACCAGCGCCTGCTCGGACAGCTGCTCGTTGGTCTGCTCCAGCTCCGCTTTCTGGTTCTCCAGGCTGGCCTGCGATTCCTCCAGCACGCGCGACTGCTCTTCCAGTTCCTCGTTGGCGGTGCGCAGTTCCTCCTGCTGCACTTGCAGTTCCTCGTTCAGCTGCTGGGTTTCGGCCAGCACTTCGGCGATGCGCTGGCGCGCCAGCGTCGCCTCGATGGCGGTGCCAATATTGCCGCTGACCAGTTTGATGAAGTCCAGCTGGCGCTCCGTCACCGGCTGCAGGAAGGCCAGCTCCACCACGCCGTTGACGGCGCCGTCGCTGTCGACAGGCGCCAGCAGCAGGTGGCGCGGCGGTGCGGCACCCAGGCCGGTGCTGATCTTCAGATAGTCGTCCGGCACGTTGTCGAGCTGGATCAGGCGGCGGTGCTCGGCCGCCTGCCATGGCAAGCCCTGGCCCGGCGCCAGCACCGCGCCGTATTGCTCGTCCTCGTGGGTGTAGCCGAAGGTCGCCATGCGGCGCAGGGCGCCGTCCTGCTCGCGCACGTACAGCGCGGCAGCGGTGGCGCCCATGTAGTGCGACAGGAACTGCAGCAGCGCCGACGACAGCTGCGGCAGCGCCATCTGCCCGATGCCCTTCTCGGCGAGCTGGGTCTGGCCGGTGCGCAGCCAGGCCTGTGCCTGCAGGCGCTCGCTATGCTCGGTCTGCTCCTTCAAGGCCCTGCCATAGGTTTCGGACAGCTTGCTCATGTCGCGCCGGCCGAACATGGCCAGCAGGCCGCTCACGATCAGGCTGGCCAGCACGAAGGCGGTAATGGCGAAGCGCGTAACCGACTTGGCGTCCTCGCGGCGCTCGGCCAGCAGGCGCTGCTCGGCAGTGACGAAAGCCTGGAACAGGCTGCGCACCTCGTCGAATTCCAGTTTGCCGCGCCCGGTGCGGATCGGCTCCAGGTAGTCGCCGCCCTTGCGGCGCAAGTCGATCACGTTCTGCGCGAACACGTCCCATTGCTTCTGTTGGGCAGCGATGTTGCGCACGCGGTTGGCCTGCACCGGGTTATAGGACACCATCTCCAGCAGCGTGGACAGCGCCGTGTCCATCTTGGGCTTGGCCAGCTTGTAGGAGGCGAGGAAGGTCTCGTCGCCGGTGAGCGCGAAGCCGCGCATGCCCGACTCCTGGTCCACCATCAGCTTGCCGATCTCGTTGGCGTGGCCGATCACGCGCTCGGTGTGCTCCACCCAGTTCAGTACACTGAGCAGGTAAACCAGCACGCCGGCGAACACGCCCACGTTGATGATGCCGGCCACCAGCGGCATGGTGATGTTGCGCGTGAGGATGCGGCGGAAACTGATATCGTCTTGCGCGGATGTTCCAGTCATGATCGGTCTGTTTCGGTTGCACAGGAATACACAAGTGTAGCCGATCATCATGCATTTATATTGATTTGCTGCCAACAGTGCGGGCGCGCATGGGCACCGCTATAATAGTTTTCATACCAACAGAAAGACACGCCATGCGCAAGATCCTGTTCGCCATGCTCCCACTGCTGCTGGCCGGCTGCGCCAGAGACAGCGCCACCTACTACGTGGACAGCACCAACAACCACACGCTGTCGCTGCGCCGCCAGCAGGATTACTTCTGGAACGACAACGCGCGCATCATCCTCGTGGCCACCCGCATGCCGGACTGCCAGCGCCAGATTCCGCTGGGCGAGATGATCGCGGACGAGGTGGACGTGGAGGTGTTCGCGTCGCCCGACAATTTCTGGAGCTTGCGGTCGGGCGACCAGGTGTGGCAGGTGGAGACCCAGAACTGCGCGCTGGTCAGCGAGAAGGGGCCGGCCACCGGCACCAAGGTGGGCGAGTTCAAGGTGGTGGACGACAAGCTGGTGTTCGAACCGGCGGTCGCGCCGGCGGTCACGCCGGCCCCGGCCAACTAAATCACATCCACCACCGCGCACCGGCTCCAGGCGGCCACTGCACTACGAAAAGGGGAGCGGACATGGACCGGCTGGATGCGATGAAGGTGTTTTGCAAGGTGGTGGAAACGGGGGGCTTCAGCCGCGCAGCGGACAAGCTGGGCATCTCCACCTCCTCCGTCACCAACCAGATCGCCGCGCTGGAAGCGCACTTCGGCGTGAAGCTGCTGAACCGCACCACGCGCAGCATGTCGCTCACCGGCGAGGGCCGCCAGTGCCACGCCTACGCGCTGCGGCTGCTGGGCGACATGAGCGAGCTGGAAGACAGCCTGCAGGAATCGGCCCAGCAGCCGCGCGGCGTGCTGCGGGTGGACATGCCGGGCATCCTGGCGCGGCTGTACGTGGCGCCCGCGCTGCCCCGCTTCATGGAACGCTACCCGGACATCACCCTGAAGATGACTGCGGGCGACAGCATGATAGACATGGTGGAGGAAGGAGTGGACGTGCTGCTGCGCATCGGCGAGCTGCCCGATTCGCAGCTGGTGGCGCGCACGCTATGCCATACGCAGTATGTTACCTGCGCATCGCCGGCCTTCGTCGCGCGCCACGGCACGCCGCAAACGCCGGAGCAGCTGGGCGATTTTCCGTGCCTGAATTTCCTGTATCCGAAGTCGCGCCAGGTGCGCGCGTGGCGCTTCCAGCAAGAGGGCGAGGCGTTCAGCTTCACGCCGCAGGGCAAGGTGGCGATGGACCACGTGGAGGCGCTGATCGCGGCGGCGCAGGAAGGCGCCGGCATCGTGCAGCACATGTCGGTGTCGCTGCGCGCGCCGCTGCGCAGCGGCGCGCTGGTGCCGCTGCTGCAGGACTGGCAGGCGGCGGGGCCGGATGTCTCCGTGCTGTACCAGCAGAAGCACCAGCGCGCCGCCAAAGTGAAAGCGTTCGTGGACTTCGTGGCGGAGCAGTTCGCGGAAGCCGGCGGAACGGCACCGCCAACAGCAACGGCACCGGCACGTAGGGCGGGTTAGCGCGTCAGCGCGTAACCCGCCGCCGCCGGCACACCCGTTTCATGCGCATGCAAGCGGAACCGGCACACCAGCGCCGCCAGGTTGGCCGCCTGCTCCTGCATGGCGCCCGCCGCTGCCGCCGCCTGCTCCACCAGTGCGGCATTCTGCTGCGTCACCGAATCCATCTCCGTGATGGCCTGGTTCACATGCCCGATGCCGGTGCTCTGCTCGCCGGTGGCGGCCGTGATGGCGCCCATGATGTGCGTCACCTTGGCCACGCTGCCCACCACTTCGTCCATGGTGGCGCCGGCCTTGGCCACCAGCGCACTGCCGGCCTCGATGCTGCCCACCGAATCGTTGATCAATTCCTTGATCTCCTTGGCCGCCGACGCCGAGCGCTGCGCCAGGTTGCGCACCTCGGACGCCACCACCGCGAAGCCGCGCCCCTGCTCGCCCGCGCGCGCCGCTTCCACCGCCGCGTTCAGCGCCAGGATGTTGGTCTGGAAGGCGATGCCGTCGATGACGCTGATGATGTCCACGATGCGGGTGGCCGAGTTGTTGATGGTGTCCATGGTCTGCACCACCTGCGACACCACGGTGCCGCCCTGCTGCGCCACCTGCGAGGCAGCCTTGGCCAGCTTGTTCGCTTCGGCCGCGTTGTCCGCGTTGTGGCTGACCGTGGTGGTGAGCTGCTCCATCGAGGCGGCGGTTTCCTCCAGCGAGCTGGCCTGCGATTCGGTGCGCGCCGACAGGTCCATATTGCCGCTGGCGATTTCGGACGAGGCGGTGGCGATGGTGTCCGCGCTGCGGCGGATCTCGCCGATGGTGGCAGCCAGGCTGGCCTGCATCGCCTTCATGCCGTGCAGCACGCTGCTGCTGTCGTTCGGGCTGGTGTGCACGGCGCCGCTCAGGTCGCCGCCGGCGATGCGCGCCGCCACTTCGGCCGCGTACTCCGGCTCGCCTCCTATGGTGTGGCGCAGGCTGCGGTTGATGTAGCTGACGATGCCGGCCAGCACGGCGCACACCAGCACCAGCACGCCGCCGGACTTCAGCAGGCTGGCCTGGAAGGCGTCGTCGATGTCGTCCATGTAAACGCCGGTGATCAGGTTCCACTCCCACGGCTTGTAGACGATCACATGGCTCAGCTTGGGCGAAGCCTCCTTGGCGCCAGGGCGCGGCCACCAGTATTTCACGAAGCCGGTGCCGGAGGGGCTGTTGGCCGTGGCCACGATGTCGCGGTACAGATAGGTGCCCTTGGGGTCCTTGAAATCCATCATGTTCTTGCCGTCGTTCTCGGGCTTGATGGGGTGCATGATGGTGACGCCGGCATTGCTCGTGATGGACAGGTAGCCGTCTTTGCCATAACGCATGCTCTTGATGACGGCCATGGCTTGTTTCTGCGCGTCTTCCTTGCTCATTGCGCCGGACTGGGCTTTGTCGCCGTACATTTTGAGTACGCTGATGCCGAGGTCGTCGAGATTGGCCAGGTCGGCCATGCGCTCCTCGATGCGGGTGTTGCGCAGCTGGATGGCGTCGTACAGGAAGATGGCCGTGATGCAGAACAGGCTGCAGATCAGGGGTATCCACAGCTTCTGCCGGAAGGAAAGGTTGCTCACTGCTGTCTCCATGAAAATATTCTTATAGATTAAGAATACTCCGAATGGAGTGAGGAAAACCACTTAAAACAAGCGCGACCCCGGCCTCGCGGGCCGGGGTGTTGCGCAAATCAAACCCCGCTGTTTAATTGGCAACGGCGCTGCGTTTTGCCGAGGCCGTCAGGGTGGCGGGGGAACGCTGCTGCACGCGGCCGTCGAAGAACGATGGGTAGTTAGTTTCGTTCAGGTCCAGCTCGCCATTTGCACGCGCGGCAATCACTTGCGCCTTCACTTCTTCACGGGTCAGCGTGGAAGGCGCATTCACCAGCGGCGGGTAGGTCACTTCGGTCAGTTCCAGTTCGCCGGCGTTGCGGGCGCGGATGACTTCCGCTTTCACCGCTTCGCGGGAGACGGCGGTTTTCTGCGCGCTCAGGCTGGGGAAGTTCAGGTCCGACGGTTCGGCGAAAGCGGTGCCGGCAGCGAAGAGCAGGGAAACGGAAGCGATGACTTGTTTGGCATTCATGATGTTCTCCTAGAGAGGTGAAGTGCGTTTCGATGGAGTCATCTTATGATTTAATTTGACGATAAAAAAGCGCAATTATCGGTTCTAAATCATCCGTTTTTCAGATGCGTCCGCGTTTTACGCCGTTTCGCTGTCCAGATGCGCGTAGGCGTAGTCGCCGTAGCGCCTGCCCGCCACCGCTTCCGGCGGCACGGCCGAAGCCAGCGTGGCGAGGTCCGCCGGGCTGAGCGTGAGCGCGTTGGCGCCCAGCGCTTCCTGCAGGCGCTGGCGGCTGCGCGCGCCCACCAGCGGCACGATGTCCGCGCCCTGCGCCAGCACCCAGGCGATGGCCACCTGGGCCACCGAGGCATGCAGCGCTGCCGCGACGCCGCGCAGGCGCTCCACCAGCGCCAGGTTGCGGTGCAGGTTGTCGCCCTGGAAGCGCGGGCTGGCCAGGCCGCGGAAGTCCTGCTCGCCGGCGCGCTGCGCGCTCCAGTGGCCGCTGATCAGGCCGCGCGACAGCACGCCGTAGGCCGTGACGCCGATGCCCAGCTCGCGGCAGGTTTGCAGGATGCCGTTCTCTATGCCGCGCGAAATCATCGAGTATTCGATCTGCAGGTCGGCGATCGGGTGCACGGCGTGCGCGCGGCGCAGCGTGTCCGGGCCGACTTCGGACAGGCCGATATGCTTCACGTAGCCGGCCCGCACCAGGTCGGCGATGGCGCCCACGGTGTCTTCGATGGGCACCTTGTGGTCCAGGCGCGCTGGGCGATAGATGTCGATATGGCCGGTGCCCAGGCGCTGCAGCGAATAGGCGGCGGAGGTCTTCACGGCGGCCGGGCTGTTGTCGATGCCGAGCCACTGGCCGTCCGGCGCGCGCTGGGCGCCGAACTTCACGCTCACCAGCACCTGGTCGCGGCTGCGGCCGGCCAGCGCGTCGCGCAGCAGCAGTTCGTTGTGGCCCATGCCGTAGAAGTCGCCGGTGTCGAGCAGGGTGACGCCGGCGTCCAGCGCGGCGTGGATGGTGGCGAGGCTTTCGCCGCGGTCGGCCGGGCCGTACAGGTCGGACATGCCCATCAGGCCGAGGCCGATTTGCGCGCTGAGGGGGCCGGTGCTGCCAAGCTTGCGTTGCTGCATGGTGTACTCCAGTGGGTTGAGGTGCAGCCATTGTGCTATTCTCGTATTCACTAATAAATACCGTATTTCCTACATCTTTATTCGGCAAAAAATAACAATGGACCAGTTCCGCGCCATGCAGATCTTCAAGGCCGTGGCCGACAGCAAAAGCTTCACGCAAGCTGCCGAGCAGCTGGGCCTGCCGCGCCCCACGGTCACCAATGCAGTGCAGGCCATCGAGCAGCAGCTTGGCGTGCGCCTGCTGCAGCGGACCACGCGCAAGGTCAGCCTGACGGTGGAAGGCGCGATCTACCTGGACCGCTGCCGCGCGCTGCTGAACGAGCTGGAAGACATCAACGGCCTGTTCCTGGCTGACGGCCGCAAGCCCGGCGGCACCGTGCGCGTGGACTTGCCGGAACGGGTGGCGCACTGCACCGTGATTCCCGCCCTGCCCGCCTTCCTGGCGCAGTATCCGGACATCGACGTGCGGCTGGCCTCGAACGACCGCCTGGCCGACCTGGTGGGCGAAGGCATCGATTGCGCGGTGCGCGGCGGCGTGCTGCGCGACTCCAGCCTGATCGCCAAGCCGCTGGGGCAGATGGCGCAGCTCAACCTGGCCTCGCCGGCCTACCTGGCCGTCCACGGCAGGCCGCAGACGCCGGCCGACCTGGGCCGCCACTTGGCCGTGAATTATTTTTCCAGCTACACCGGGCGCGACCTGCCGTGGGAATACACCGGCGCCGACGGCCGGCAGCAAACCGTGACGATGCGCAGCCGCGTTTCGGTGAGCAGCTCGGAAGCCTACCTGGGCGCTTGCCGCGCCGGCCTGGGCCTGATCCAGATGCCGCGCGCCGGGCTGGACGAACTGCTGGCGTCCGGCGAACTGGAGGAAGTGCTGCCGGCGTGGCGGCCGGCGCCGATGCCGGTGTCCATCGTCTACTCGCACAACCGGCATTTGTCGCCCCGCGTGCGCGTATTCGTGGACTGGCTGTCGGATGTGATGCAACTGGGCAGGATATGACACAATGCTGGAATTAAGTTTTCCGCAACTGTTCCAATGAAAAAAATGTTCAGCCTGGCCTTCGCGCTGTCGACCGGGGCGGCCACCGCCGCCGTGCCCGCCGCAGCCCCTGCGGCCGAGCATAGGATAGACGCCGCCCACCTGCTGCGCCACATCAAGGCGCTCTCTTCGGACGAGTTCGAAGGCCGCGCACCCGCCACGCGCGGCGAAACGGTCACGCTCGCCTACCTGCAGGACGAGCTGAAAAAGCTGGGCCTGGCCCCCGGCAACCCGGACGGCAGCTACCTGCAAAAAGTGCCGCTGGTGTACGTGCAGCCCACGCCCGCGCTGAGCTACATCGCGGCCGGCAAGCCGGTGCCGCTGAACTTCCCGGCCGACTACGTGGCCTGGAGCCCGCGCACCGAGCGCAAGGTGACGCTGGCCAATTCGGAACTGGTGTTCGTCGGCTACGGCGTGCAGGCGCCGGAGTACAAATGGGACGACTACAAGGGCATGGACTTGCGCGGCAAGACGCTGGTCATGCTGATCAACGACCCGCCGCTGCCGGACCCGAAGCGCCCGTCGCGGCTGGACCCGGCGCAGTTCTCCGGCGCCGTCACCAGCTACTACGGCCGCTGGAGCTACAAGTACGAGACCGCCGCCCGCCTTGGTGCGGCCGGCGCGCTGATCGTGCACGAAACCCGGCAGGCCGGCTATCCCTACGACGTGGTGCGCAACAGCTGGGGACGCGGCAGCTACGGCCTGAAGCACGTCAAGGGCGACGCCCCCGGCGCGCCAAGCGTGGCCGGCTGGCTGCAGCTGGACCGCGCCAGGGAGCTGTTCCGCGCCGCCGGCCAGGACTTCGACGCGCTGAAAAAGGCCGCGCTGTCGCGCGACTTCAAGCCGGTGCCGCTGGGCGCCACCGTCACGGCCAGCGTGGCCAACGCGTGGAACGAGATGCCGTCGCATAACGTGGTGGCGAAAATCGACGGTTCCGATCCCAAGCTCAAGGACGAGGTGGTGATCTACAGCGCGCACTGGGACCACTTCGGCATCGACGAATCGCTGCCCGGGCCGCGCACCCGGCAGATTTTCCACGGCGCGCAGGACAACGCCTCCGGCGTGGCGGCGGTGCTGGAACTGGCGCGCGCCTTCAAGGCGCTGCCGCAGGCGCCCCGGCGCAGCGTGCTGTTCCTGCTCACCACCGGCGAGGAACGCGGCCTGCTGGGCGCGCAATACTACGCGCAGCACCCGCTCTACCCGGCCGCCAGGACCGTGCTCAACATCAACGTGGACGGCCTGAACCTGTGGGGCAGGACGCGCGACCTGGAGCTTACCGGCTACGGCAAATCAACGGCGGACGAACTGGTGGCGGCGGTGGCGAAAGCGCAGGGGCGCGTGGTGCGGCCGGAAGGCAATCCCGAGATGGGCGCCTTCTACCGCAGCGACCAGCTCGAATTCGCGAAGATCGGCGTGCCGACGGTGTACACGCACGGCGGGCGCGACTTCATCGGCAAGCCGCCCGGCTACGCCGCCGCCACGCTGGACGCCTACACGGCGCACGACTACCACAAGGTGACGGACGTGGTGCAGCCGGGCTGGGATCTGGGCGGCGCGGTGCAGGATGTCGAGCTGCTGTTCCAGGTCGGCCTGCGCGCCGCGCAGGACGCGGCCACGCCGCAGTGGAAGCCGGGCGCGGAATTCCGCGCCGCGCGCGAACCGGCTCCCGCCCCCGCTCTCGCCAAGCCTTAGAGGTTGGCGGTGAGCTGACGCTGCAGGGCGCCGGCCTGCGGACCGGGTACGGTCAGCATGGCCAGCTTGCCGGCCAGGCGCTGCAGCTGGGTGCGGTTGCGCTGCTGGTAGGCGTCGCTGGCAGCGCTGATGTCGCGCGCGATTTCTTGCGCCGCCGCTTCGATGCGCGGCTGGTCCTGCGGCGTCATGTCGATCACGCTGACCAGGTAGGTCGCGCCCCATTGCAGGCGGGTGGCGCTGCCCACCGAGGCGCGCCAGGCGCGCTCGTACCAGCCCAGCGTGGCGGGGATGTCGCCGCGGCGGCGCGCGGCGGCCGCCAGGCTGAGCATGAAGTAGTAGGGCGAGTGCGAACCGGCCAGCTCGGCTTGCAGCAGCGTTTCGGCCTCGCCGGCGAAGCCGGCGTCGTTCAGCGCGCTCACGGCCGTGTTGACCAGCGTGTGGCGGGCGTACGGGTCCTGCACTTCGGCCAGCGCGGACGCCACCGTGCTGCGCACCAGCTCGGCCACGCCTGCGCTCGGGCCGCCCAGGCGCACCAGGCGCATTTGCAGGCGCACGGCGCTCAGGCGGTCGTGCACCGGGAGCCAGCTGTCGGCGGCGAACTCGCGCGCGGCCTTGTCCAGCGCCTGCACCAGCTCGGCCTGGCGCGCGCCCGACCACTTGATCAGGTTCACGCCGCTGTTGACCAGGATGTCCATATTGGCGCGCGCCAGGCGCGTGTCGCCGAACACGCGCAGCAGGCGGTCGGCGGCCGCGGCAATGGCGGCGGCGGCCTGGGCGGCGCTGGCCGAGGCGTTGCCGGCCGGCGCATCGCCGACGATGCGGCCGGCGGCGGCCACTTGCGCGTGCAGGTGCAGGCGCGCGCAGGCATCGCCGGCGGGGCAGGCGTCGGCCAGCCTCGCCAGCACGGCGGGCTGCTCGGCGGCCGGCAGCAGCTGGCCTTCGTCGGTGTCCCAGGAATACAGGCTGAGCAAGGCCCATTCGTCTTCCGCCAGCGGACGCGTGTTGCCCAGTGCCGCTTGCAGCGATTCGGCGGCGGTGTGGCCGGCGTTCAGGGCCAGGTCCAGCGCGTCGATGAACAGTTCGCCGTCCAGCTCGCACGGCAAACGGGTGATTTCACGGCCGTCGGCGCCGTACAGCACCAGGGTCGGGTAGCTGCGCAGCTTGTACTGCGCGGCCAGCGCCTGCGCGCCCGGCGCGTCGCCGTCCAGCCAGAACGGCAGCAGGTTGCGCATGCGCTGCGCGAACGCGGGCTGGCTGAACACGTCGGCCTTGACCCGGTTGCACGGCGGGCACCAGCCGGCGCCCCGAGTACAGGAACAGGGGACGGCCCACCGAGGCCGCCAGCCCGAAGGCGGCGCCCAGATCGCCGCTTTGCCATTCGATCGCCGTTGCCATGATGTTCAGGGCTCGCGGGCCAGGGCCAGGAATTCGGTGCGCAGCGCCAGGTTGGGCTGCAGTTCGCCCAGCATGGACGAGGTGATGGTTTCCTCGCCCGGCGTGCGGATGCCGCGGCTTTCCATGCACAGGTGGCGGCAGCGCACTACCACGCCCACCGCTTTCGGCTCGAGCGCGTCCATCAGCGCGTTGGCGATCTGCTGCGTCATGCGCTCCTGCACCTGCAGGCGCTTGGCGAAGCAGTCGACCAGGCGGGTCAGCTTGGACAGGCCGACGATTTTTCCGTTGGGCACGTAGCCGATGGTGGCCTTGCCGAAGAACGGCGCCAGGTGGTGTTCGCAGTGGCTGTAGACCGGGATGCCGCGCACCACGATCAGCTCGTTGTATTGCTCGGCGCCGTCCTCGAACACCTTGAGCAGCTCGACCGGGTCCTGGGCGTAGCCGGAGGTCCAGTGCTTCCACGCCTTGGACACCCGGTGCGGGGTTTCGTGCAGGCCGGGACGGTCCGGGTCTTCGCCCAGGCTCTCCAGCAGGCGGCGCCAGTCGTTTTCCGAAAATGCTGCTTCTTTAGTCATGATGTAGCCATAAAATTTGCGATTGGCGTCAGTATATAGAAATCCCGGCCGGGTAGTTTGCAGCGCCTTCGCCGCCTGTGGCGCGGGCTGTGTCCGATTTGTGGCGCCAAGGGCATACGCCCCTCAAATTTAACCGGAATCAATTTGTTTTAGGCTAAAATAGCCTGCCTGGGAGAGCCGCCAACCCGCGCCATTCCGGGCTGCCTCGGCACCGATAAAGCACGAGACCAATGACTACTATTTCTGAGCCTACCCAGCAAGCCCAACTGCAAGCCTTCACTGTTGCCCTCCACCGCAATGACCTGGCGCTCAGTACCGAACTGGCGCGCAGCCTGGCCGCCCGCGGCGCCCTGCCCATCGCTGAACTGTTCGCCATCACCCAGCAGCTTACGCAGGCCGGCCAGCCGGCCCAGTCCATCGTGCTGTTCCGGCAATGGCTGGAGCACACGCAGTCGCCGGTGGCCTACGCAGTGCTGTTCAACCTGGCCGTCACGCTCAGCAATGAAAAAGACGAGGCTGGCGCGGAAGCAGCCTACCGCCGCGCGCTGGAGCTCAAGCCCACTTTCCTGGAAGGCCACCTGAACCTCGGCACCCTGCTGGAGCGCAAGGGCGAAGTGGTGGAAGCGCTGTCGCTGTGGAACCAGGTGACCGTGCTGGCCAGTCCTGCTGTCGAGGCCGACCGCCCGTTCTACCTGCAGGCCTTGAACAATATGGGCCGCCTGCTGGAAATCAAGAAGCAGTTCCCGGAAGCGGAAGACATGCTGGCGCGCAGCCTGAAGGTCGATCCGCACCAGGGCAAGGTGCTGACGCACTGGATCCACTTGCGCCAGAAGCAGTGCAAATGGCCGGTATATGCCGAGCTCGACGGTGTGAGCCGGCAGGACATGATAGACAACACCTCGGCGCTGGCCATGCTCAGCGCCAGCGGCGACCCGGCCCAGCAGCTGGCCGCCGCGCGCCGCTTCGTGGCCGAGAAGGTGATGCCGCCCACCGCGCCGCTGGCCCCGGCCAACGGTTACGCGCACAAGCGCCTGCGCATCGGCTACCTGTCGTCGGACCTGCAGGCGCACGCGGTGTCCATCCTCACGGCCGAACTGTACGAACTGCACGACCGCAGCAAGGTGGAGGTGTACGCCTTTTCCTGGAGTAACGAGGACGGCACGCCGCTGCGCGCCCGCGTGGTCAAGGCCATGGACCACTACATCCGCATCGGCGCCATGAGCGACGAGGAAGCGGCGCGCTGCATCCGCTCGCACGAGATCGACATCCTGGTGGACTTGCACGGCCTGACGCTGGGCACGCGGCCGGACATCCTGTCGTGGCGCCCGGCGCCGGTGCAGCTGACCTATCTCGGCTTCCCCGGCCCGACCGCGCTGCCCTGCATCGACTACGTGCTGGCCGACGAATTCGTGCTGCCGCCGGAACTGGCGCCCTACTTCACCGAGAAGCCGTTGTACCTGCCGCACACCTTCCAGATCAACGACCGCCAGCGCGCCATCGGCCCGCGCCCGTCGCGCGCCGCCTGCGGCTTGCCGGAAGACGCCTTCGTGTTCTGCTCGTTCAACAACAATTTCAAGATCACCGAGGACGTGTTCGCCAGCTGGATGCGCATCCTGCAGCAGGTGCCGGGCAGCGTGCTGTGGCTGGTAGCCGACCACGAGTCGGTGCGCGGCAACCTGACCGCCAGCGCCGCCGCGCAGGGCGTCGATCCGGCCCGGCTGTATTTCGCCGGCCGCGTCGGCCCGGCCGAGTACCTGGCGCGCTACCAGGTGGCCGACCTGTTCCTCGACACCGCGCCGTTCAACGCCGGCACCACCGCCAGCGACGCGCTGTGGGCCGGACTGCCGCTGCTGACCTGCGCCGGCCGCACCTTCTCGGCGCGCATGGCCGGCAGCCTGCTGCTGGCGGCCGGCCTGCCGGAGCTGGTGACCCATACGCCGCAAGACTATGAGGCCACCGCCGTGGCGCTGGCGCGCGAGCCGGCGCGCCTGGCCGTGCTCAAGCAGCGCCTGGCGGACAACCGCCTGAGCTGCCCCCTGTTCGACAGCCCGCGCTTCGTACGCGATTTGGAAACCTTATTTGAGAGGATAGCGGTGCAGCCCATCGAAGACATGAAACAGACAGCACTGAACAACATCCACAATGTGGACGTGCTGCGCATGATGCGCCCCAACCTGAAACGCGTGGTGGAAGTGGGCTCCAGCAGCGGCGCCCTGGCGCTCGCTTACCGCCAGAGCTCGCCCGACAGCGAGTACGTGGGCATCGAGATCGTCAAGGAATACGCCGACGCCTCGCGCCAGCATTGCACCGAAGTCATCCTGGGCAATGTCGAGCATATCCCGGACGAGCAGTTCAAGGGCCTGGCCAGCGGCGACTGCTGGGTCTTCGCCGACGCGCTGGAGCACCTGTACGATCCGTGGAAGCTGCTCAAGCGCATCCGCCTGAACGCCGAAGGACCGCTGGAGATCATCGCCTGCATCCCGAATATCCAGCACTGGGCCATCCAGAGCTGCATCAACTCGGGCAACTTCCTGTACCAGGATTCCGGCCTGCTGGACCGCACGCATATCCGCTGGTTCACGCGCGTGTCCATCCTGCACATGTTCCAGAGCTGCGGCTACCAGGTCACCGAAATGACCGTGCGCCGCTTCCACCAGCCGGCCGAGGCGACCATCGCCGCCATCCGCCAGATGGCCGAGGCCGGCGGCGCCGATGCCGACCAGGCGGTGGAAGACGCCATGGTGTTCCAGTACGTGGTCAAAGCCGTCGCGCTGGCCTGACTTTTTGAAAGCCGCAATGAGCCCGGTCCATCTCTACCATATCGCCTACTCCCCGGAAACCCTGGCTTCGGTACCACCCGGGTTTTCCGTGCTGGACAATATGAGCGGCCTGCGCAACGACTGGCGCGAATACTGGCCGATGCGCACCTTCCTGCTGCGCGAAACGCTGGACCCGGAGGCCTACTACGGCTTCTTCTCGCCGCGCTTCCAGGAGAAGACCGGCCTGGACGCCGGCAAGGTGACCGCCTTCGTGCACGCCGCCGGAGGCGCCGACGTGGTGGCCTTCAGCCCGCAAGTGGACATGGGCGCCTTCTTCCTCAACATCTTCGAGCAGGAAGAGCTGTTCCAGCCGGGCTTTTCGGCGCTCAGCCAGGAGTTCGTGCAGCGGGTGGGCCTGCAGGCCGACCTGGCCACGCTGGTGATGGATAGCCGCCACATTATTTTCAGCAATTATTTCGTCGCCAAGCCGGCCTTCTGGCGTGCCTGGCTGGACCTCAACGAGCAGCTGTTCGCGCTGTGCGAGCGCGGCCCGGCCGACGACGCGCTGCGCGCCGGCCTGACCGACGCCACCACTTACCCGGGCGCGGTGCAGCGCAAGGTGTTCCTGATGGAGCGCATCGCCTCGCTGCTGCTGGCCATTGACGCGCGCTGGACCTGCAAGGCCTACAACCCCTTCGGCCTGGCCTGGTCGGCCAGCCGCCTGAACCAGTTCCGGCTCGAAGCCATCCTCAGCGACGCGCTGAAGATGGCCATCCGCGAGCAGGGCTACGCGGAGTACTACGAAGCCTTTAGCGCCATGCGCGACAAGCTGCGCTAGGGGAGGAGCCATGGCGTCGATCTTCCTGCTCAACCGCGGCGACTACCTGCAGGCGCGCGCCAGCCTCGGCCCGCAGCTGGCCGCCACCGAATGCCTGACCAATTCGGCCGACGTGTACAACGCGCTGACGGCCGAGGGCATGCCGCGCGTGACTTACGTGGACGCGGTGCCGCACGGCGCGGCCGACCTGGCGCGCTGCCACTTCGAGGCCGACCGCATGGCGCGCGCCTTCGACGCCCAGCTGTCCGAGCTGCGCACGCGCCACCTCGGCTTCGCGCAGGCCTCGCTGGGCTGGGACTACCTGAACGTGTATTTCATCGCGCTGACCTTGCTGCGCTGGTCGCGCTTCGCGCCGCAACTGGCGGCCGCCCTGCCCGAGCGCGCCAGCCTGGCCCATTTCACGCTGGACAACAGCCAGGACTTCTATTTCGATTCCGCGCTGCAGCGCCACTACCTGGCCGCCGCGCTGCGGGCGCGCACCACGGGCGAGCTGCGCGCCTTCCCCGTGCCGCCCAACCGTCCCTTCGTGGCGGAAGCGGCGCAGTTCGAGTTCGACCTGCGCGGCGACGAGGACAGCCACTGCGAAGCCCTGGTGCACCTGCCCACCGTGTACTACGACTATGAGCACCACCGCCAGCGCCTGGCCGGCTTCCACGCCGGCCGCCTGGTGGACCTGAGCAGCGCCTACTTCGACATTCCGATCGCCAGCGACCGCGTGGCGCTCAAGCTGGGCGCGCCGGCGCGCGCGGCCAGCCTGGCGCAGCAGCACTACCTGGACGGCGTGCGCGCCGCCGCCAGCGCGCTGTACCAATGCCTGTGCCCGGATGTGCCGCCCGCCATGGCCGCCGCGCAAGTGGAGCGCCAGGTGGCCAAGTCGCTGTCGCAGCTGCGCGCCTTCGACCAGCTGTGCACCGCGCCCAAGTTCGCCAACATCCGCTATGTCTACCTGAGCGACCACGACGCCGGCCTGTCCGGCCCGGTGGCCACCTGGGCCAGCCTGCGCGGCCTGGCCACGGAAATCCATCCGCACTCGTCGGTGGCGGTAACGCCGTTCCCGGTCATCCCCGGCGCGCGCAAGCACGGCTATGTACGCGAGCCCGACTCCTTCGCCGACCTGGGCAACGAGCGCTCGGTCTGGGCGCACCGCCTGCTCACCTCGGCCACGCCGGAACAGGCCGCGCAAGCGGCCCGCCGCCCGCCGCAGGTGCTGCTGCTGCTCAATGCGCTGACCGATCCGGGCGGCGTGCCGACCTGCTCCTTCCCAGCCATTGCGCGCTTCATGGCCGACGCCATTGCCCTGTGCGCGCGGCACGGCGTGCGCTGCAAGGTGCGCAGCAAAGCCAGCTGGGACTTCAGCATCGTGCTGGCGACCCGGCTGCGCGAGCTGGGCACGCCGGAGGCCACGCTGGCCGACTTGTTCGCCACCGGGCCGCTGGAGCCGTGGGCCGAGAGCACCACGGTCTGCATTGCGCTCGACCAGCCGACCACGGCCCTGATCAAATTCCTCAACGCGGGCGCCTACTGCGTGCAGGCGATAGACCGGCCGTACACGGAAACCGAATTGCACACATTGCCCGACCGCGACGTCTTGCTAAGCGACTACAATGGCGCCATGGCGGCGCTGCGCGAACAGCTGGCGCGCCTGGCGGCGGCCTGAGCCCAACACCACGGAGAAAGTCTTTGGAAAATACCGTTTCTAACAGCGCCGATGCGCAACACGTCCTGCTGATCGGCGGCTGCGGCTATATCGGCAGCTATATGCACGCGCAACTGCGCGCGGCCGGCTTCAAGGTCGCCGTGGTCGACCACCTGACGCGCGGCAACCCGGCCGGCGTGCCGGACGTGCTGGTGGCAGACTACGCCGACCTGGAGCAGGACTACCTGCAGCAGTTCGACGCCGTGGTCTGGTTCGGCGGCCACTCCAGCGTGGGCCAGTCGATCCAGGACCCGAAAGGCGCGCTGGCCAACAACTGCCTGAACCTGTTCAACTTCGCCAAGAAGCTGCGCCCGGAAACCAAGCTGATCTATGCCTCCAGCGGCAGCCTGTATTCGACCAAGGCGGCCAACACGCCGCCGTCGTCGGAAGCGTCGCTGGCGGCCATCCCGTCGCAAAACCCGTACGACATTTCCAAGTTCGCCTTCGACTACATCGCGCAGAACTTCCTGGAGAACTTCTACGCGCTGCGCATGGGCACCCTGTCCGGCTACAGCCCGAACGTGCGCGAAGAACTGGTGTTCAACTCGATGAACCTGGCGGCGGTGCGCAGCGGCCAGGTGCGCCTGATGAACAGCGAATCGAACCGCACCATCCTGTTCCTGTCGGACCTATGGGTGCTGGTCAAGAAGCTGCTGCAGACGCGCCAGCAACCCGGCATCTACAACGCCGGCAGCTATTCGTTCAAGATGGGCGAACTGGCGCATGCCGTCGCCATGAGCTGGAACGCGCAAGTGCTGTACCAGGGCGATTCGGAAACCTATTCCTTCCTGCTCGACACCACCAAGATGAAGGCCATCTGCGGCGCCGAGCTGCCGCAGCTGACCTTGCAGGAGCGCTGCCAACAATTCATTAACGATTACCGTGCAGGAAAAGGAGCTGTCTGATGAGTAGCTACACGATCACCAACTGCCTGTGCTGCGGCGGCGCCAACCTGCGCATGGCGCTCGACCTGGGCATGCAGCCGCCCGCCAACAGCTACACCGAATCGGCCGCCGAGCGCGTCGAGGAATTCCCGCTGGGCCTGAACGTGTGCCAGGACTGCTGGAACTCGCAACTGAGCTATTGCGTGGACCGCCAGCAGATCTTCGACCAGTATGCCTACGTCAGCGGTACCTCCAAGACGCTGACCCAGTTCTTCGCGTGGTTCTCCGGCGCGCTGGCGCGCAGCCTGCCGGCCGGCGGCCGGGTGCTGGAACTGGCCGCCAACGACGGCAGCCTGATCCGCGAAATGCAGCGCGCCGGCCTGGAGTGCGTGGGCGTCGATCCGGCTGCCAACATCACGGCCCAAGCGCAGGCGGCCGGCCTGCCGGTGCTGTGCGGCTACTGGCCGCAGGCGGCGGCCCAGATCGACGGCCAGTTCGACGCCATCGTCTGCATGAACGTGGTGGCCCACGTGGACGACCCGCTGGCCTTCCTGGCCGGCTGCCGCGAGAAGCTGCGCGCCGGCGGCACCGTGCTGGTGCAGCCGTCGCAGGCGCGCATGTTCGAGAACGGCGAGTTCGACACCATGTACCACGAGCACATTTCCTTCTTCAACACGCGCTCCATGGCGCGCCTGGCCGAACGCGCCGGCCTGCGCCTGGTGGACACCTTCCTGGTGAAGGTGCACGGCGACAGCCCGGTCTACATGCTGCAGCACGCCGACGGACCTGGGCTCACGCAGGCTGCCGCCTTCCGCGCGCCTTTCCTGGAAGGCGAGTTCGCCATCAACGAGTCGCTGCCGGAATACGAACAGCGCATCGGCCTGTTCGACTGGAGCACCTACGAGCGCTTCGGCGACACCGCGCGCGCCGTGGTGGACGGCGTGGTCAAGCTGGTGGACGAGCAGCGCGCGGCCGGCAAGGCCATCGTGTTTGTCGGCGCCGCCGCCAAGGCCATGACGCTGGTCAATGCCGCGCGCGTGCAGCCGGACATGTTCCTGGACGAAAACCCGCTGAAGATCGGCCTGCACGCGCCCGGCTCGGGCTGCCGCATCGAAGCGCTGGATGCGTGCGCCAAGCTGGACCGCCCGGCCCTGTTCGTGTTCTCGGCCTGGAACTTCCGCCACGAACTGGCCGCCAAGGTGCGCGCCATCGGCGTGCCGGCAGGCTCGGTGCTGTACTCCTATTTCCCCACGGCGCAATACCTGTAAGCGCCCTTTTACGGATTCCCCCATGCGCACCGTCATCTGCCATTTTTTCAACGAAGAATACCTGCTGCCCTGGTGGCTCAAGCACCATCTGCCGATGTTCGACTATGGCATCCTGATCGACCACGGTTCGACCGACCGTTCGGCCGAGATCTGCCGCGAACTGGCGCCCAACTGGCGCCTCGTGCGCAGCCGCCTGACGCACTTCGACGCCTTCCTGACCGACCTGGAGGTGATGAATTACGAGCAGGAAGTGGTGGGCTGGAAGATCGCGCTGACCGTCACCGAGTTCCTGATGTGCAGCGTGCCACTGGAACACCTGGAAACGCAGCTCAAGGAGATGGGCCGGGTCGGCTGCGCCGCCTCCGGCATGCTGGTGATCGACGACAACCCGGCGCAGATTCCGACCTACGACCTGCCGCTGCCGCTGCAGAAGCACTGGGGCATCGACGACAACGCCATTTCGGACGTGCAGGAACGCATCCGTATCGGCAACATCGGCGGCCAGCCGACGCGCAACCGCTTCTATCACAACAACGCGGTCGGCATGTACACACCGGGCCGGCATGGCTCCTACCTGCCCGATGCCA
The DNA here is from genome assembly GCF_042693265.1 of Pseudoduganella sp. UC29_71. Lineage (NCBI taxonomy): Bacteria > Pseudomonadati > Pseudomonadota > Betaproteobacteria > Burkholderiales > Oxalobacteraceae > Pseudoduganella > Pseudoduganella sp. UC29_71. The sequence continues at coordinate 5,775,977 of NZ_CP170549.1, forward strand.
GCTTCCGCATCCTGAACCTGATGGTCATGGTGTTCCACTACGCGCCGTGGACCGAACGCACCATCGCGCGCAAGATGCAGATCGCCAACAAGCTGAACCCGTCGGACGTGGCGCGCGGCTGGGGCAACCACCACCTGCGCAACGCCGAAACCCTGCAGGGTGACTATGAGCGCAAGCGGGACGTATCCATCGATTTCATGGAACACGCCCACGCGCGCGACGCGCTGCTGTTCAGCTGCAAGTACTGAGCAGGCCCTTTAGCGCGCGAACGCCGGCAGCGGCGTATTCGCGTGCAGCACGCCCTGCGCCTGCAGGTGGCGCGCGAAGGACAGCAGCAGGTAGTCGTTGTAGCGGCGCGCGAAGGCCTGCGCGCCGAACGGCAGGCCCAGCGGGCCGGTGAACAGCGGCAGGTTGATGCTGGGCACGCCGCACAGGGTCCAGATCAGGCTGTTGTCCGGACGGTCGACCGAGTCCAGGCCCTTGAGCGCCTCGCCGCCGGTCGACAGGTCGATCACGATGTCGTACTGCGCCGCCAGCAAATCGTCCAGTTCCCTGGCCAGCGCGTTCTGCTGCTTGAGCGCGCCCTGGTACTGGTCCGGGCTGAGCAGGTTGCCGCGCGTGACGATGTCGTACATCACCGGGCTCACCAGCGTGTGCGCCTCGAACTCTTCCTTGAAGTAATACGCCAGCGCCTTGTCGTAGATGGTGGCGTGGATCTCGTGCGCGCGGTTGAAGCTGTCCGGCAGCACCAGGTGGTCGACGTGCACATTGGCCACGTCAGCCAGGCGCACGGCGAAGTCCTGCAGGGCCTGCTGCGCGTAGGGTTCGGCATCCTGCCAGCGCGGGCCTTGCACCACCGCCACCCGCCACGGGCGCTCGCCGACCGACTGGCGCGCCGGATCGTTGAGGATCTCGTGTGCGATCGGGAAGTCGATGCCGTGCACGCGGATGGTGTCGAAGATCAGCTGCGCGTCGTCCACGTTGCGGGCGAAGATGCCCACCGTGTCCAGCGTGTCGGTGGTCTTGAGCATCGCAGTGCGCGGCACCAGGCCGAACGAGGGCTTGAAGCCGACCACGCCGCAGTAGCTGGAAGGACGGATGATGGAGCCGGCCGTCTGCGTGCCCAGCGCCACCGGCGCCATGTGCGCGGCCACCGCCGCGGCCGAGCCGCTGGACGAGGTGCCGGGGATGTATTCCAGGTGGTGCGGGTTGCAGGTCGGGCCGGGCGCGTGCACAGCAAATTCCGCCGTCACGGTCTTGCCCAGCATGATGGCGCCGGCCATGCGCAGGTAGTGCACGACGCGCGCGTCGTTGCCGGGCGTGAAGTCCTTGAACAGCGGGCTGCCCATCTGGGTCGGCATGTCGGCCGTGTTGAAGATGTCCTTGACCGCCACCGGCAGGCCGCACAGCTTGCCGCCGGTGCCGGCCGCCAGTTGGCGGTCGGCCTCGTCGGCCTGGCGCAGCGCCAGTTCGGGATCGAGGTAGGTCCAGGCGTGGATGTCGGCCTCGCGGCGGGCGATGCTGTCCAGGCAGGCCTGGGTCACTTCGCGCGCGCTCACTTCGCGCGCCTTGAGCAGCGGCAGCAGCTGGCTGGCGGTGTACTCGGCCAGCTGGGTCGGGGTGCGCGCGCTCATGGCTTCACCTGGGAAGCGCGGTAGGCTTGCACGGCGTCGCTGAAGGCGGCGTCGGTCAGGCCGCCGCCGGCCGTCACCTGGGCGCGGTGCTCGCGCATGACGGCGTTGAACTCGTCCTCGCTGAAGCCGGTGATCTGCAGGTACCAGTCGAGCGCGGGCGGGCGCTCGGTGTCGGTCTTCTTGGCCAGCTCGAAGGCTTCCTCGCGCGTCAGCAAGCCGGCGCGCACGTCCTGGCTGGCGTGGTCGGTGCCGCGCCCGAAGCCGCGCTTGAGGAACTTGGTGTAGTCGTGCACGCCGGCCATGCGGCATTCCACGCTCTTGTAGTTCTTGTAGGTGCCTTCCACCTTGTCTTCCTTCCAGCCGTAAGTGTCGCGCACGAATTCCATCTGGCGCTCGTCGTCCCAGAAGATGAAGTCGCCCAAGTGGATGCCCACCACGCCGACTTGCTCGATGGCTTCCACCGACGGCATCTTGAAGGCAGCCATTTCACGCAGGCTGATTTCCTCGTTGACCATCTCTTCCGGGTAGCGCTTTGCCGACACCTTGGTGAAGTAGTCGCGGTCGAAGCGGCGCACCGGATTGCGGTGGGTGGCGCGGCCCGAGGTCTCGGCGATGGATTCGCCCCAGATCATCAGCGGGATGCCGTAGCGCACCGCGGTTTGCATGGGGAAGGCGCCCACGCCGGAGTGGCAATGCCAGCAGGAGTCGCCGATCTTGTACAGCGACTGCTTGGCCAGGCGGTTCACCAGCGAGCGGCTGGGCGAGAACATCACGTGGTCGACATCGAACTGCTCCAGGCAATTCTGCAGGTTGTATTTGCCGGTCTCGGTGAACCAGGTGTGGCTGAAGGTGACGGCCAGCGCGCGCATGCCGTACACCTTGGTCAGCACGTGCAGCTGGAAGGTGGAGTCCTTGCCGCCCGAAATCGGGATGATGCAGTCGTACTCGTTGTTCAGGCTCTTGTAGTGGTCCAGGATCTTGCGCAGTTCCTTTTCCCGCTCGACCCAGTTGATGCGGATCTTCTGCTCGGACGACTGGCAGGCCTGGCAGATGCCCATCTCGTCGAACTGCATGCCTTCGTTGGTCTCCGGCATGCAGCAGCGCGCGCAGTATTTCAGGTCGGGGAACAGCGGCTGGCCGTAGGTATTGATAATCATGATAGGTCCGTAGAGTGAAGCCCGGCGCGCTCGGCGGCGGGCGGTAAAGCGGAAAGCTGAAGGATGCCGGGGTGCGGCAGCACGCAGGGCGGCGCCCACGGCGGCACGCTGCTGACCACGCGGCGGCCCGCCGCCAGCGCCACCACCATGGCGTAGGTCTGGCAGCCGGCCACCACGCCGGCCCAGGCCAGGGCCTGCGCCAGCGTCGGCGCGCCGTCCAGCGCCAGCGTCGCGCCTTCCGGCGGAATGGCGTTCTGGCGCGCCAGCCAGGCGTCGTACTTGCCGGGCGGGTCGGAGGGATGGGGGCGCAGGCGGATTTCCACCTCCGGCCCCAGCTCCAGCCGGTCCAGCCCGGCCATGAAGAAATCGAGGGCGGCGAATTCGCCCGGCTCGGGCAGTTCGCCCCAGGCCTGGCGGATGGGTTCGAGCACGTACAGCAGCCGGGTGGCGGGCGCAGCCTGCCTGGCGCCGGTTGCCGCGGCCTCGCAGGCGCGCACCTCGGCCACCAGGCCGTCCAGGTAGGCATTGGGCTGCTGGTACACAGGCAGGCCGGGAACAGCCGGCGCGCCAGCGCCAGCGCGTGCGGGTCGCTCACCCACAGCTCGTCCGGCAGCACCTGCTCGCCGCCGCGTTCGAAGCGCTCGCGGTAATTGGTCCAGTGGTCCAGCACGGCGATGCTGTGCTTGCCCTGCTGGCGCGCCAGGCGGCGTGCTTCGTGTTCCAGGTCGCTGGCCCAGCCGGTGCCGGTCAGCACGGCTTGGGCGGCGCCCACGGCCTGCTCCAGCGCCAGTTGCGGCGTGTCGCCGCGCGCGCGTCGCCAGGCTTGCAGCGCGGGGCCGGCCATGCTCGGCAGCAAGGCGTGGCCGCTGCTCCCCTGCAGCCAGGCCAGGATGTGGTTGGCGGCGCCGGCGTCGTGCGCCACCACCGCCAGCGGCACGGCGGGCAGCGGCGCGGCGCAGGCGGCAGCAGCGGCAGCGGCGGTGCGCCCGGCGGTGGCGAAATCGGTCTCCATCAGCCGGCGAAGCGCGCGAAGTACAGCACGTCCTGCGGTTCGCCGTCGACCAGTTCCTGTCCCACGCGCACGCCGTCCGGCTGCATGCCGCACGCTTGCATGATGCGCACCATGGCCGCATTGCAGCGCAGCGTGCCGCCGGTGACCTTGCGCACGCCGCTGGCGAGCAGGTCGTCCAGCATGGTGCCCCAGGCGTCGCGGCCCAGGCCCAGGCCCTGCCCTTCGGGGCCGATCAGCAGGCCGATGTCGGCCGTGCCGTGCTGGCGGTTGTGGTAGACGGTCATGGTGCCGACCATGCGTTGTTCGTGATAAATGGCAAGAAAGAAGTTGCCGCTGCCTTCGAAACTGGCCAGGTAGGCCTGGCAGCTGGCGATGTCGTGGTGGCGGAAACGCTGGTTGCTATAACGCATCAGCTGGCGGTCGCCCAGCCAGCCCAGGTAAGCCGGCGTGATGTTCGCCGGGCCGAAGGGGCGCAAGTTGACCTTGTTGCCATGCCACTCGCGCGGCGCCGTGTTGCTGTGCTGATCGTGCATGGAATCGCATTCCCGGTTAAACCACCTCGCTCACACGATAACCAATTCCCGCCCGCAACGCAAGGCGCCGCTCCAGTACGCCTTATTTGCCTTGCAGCGCCTGTGGCTGGGACAGCACTTTGCGGATCGCGGCCACGAAATCGTCGATGTCGGCTTCGCTCAGCGGCTCGCGCATCAGCGGGGTGTAGATCAGTTCTTCGAAGTGCATGCGCTCGACCACCGGGCAGATGCCGCGGCTGTAGTCGTAGTGGACGTCCGGGTTCGCGGTCCACGGGAAGCCCTTGCTGCCGATGGCGATCTTCTGCTGGTACAGCGGCGCCAGGTACAGCGGCTTGACATAGGCTTCCACAAAGCCGGTCTGCTCCCAGATGGTGGGCGTTGGCAGTTCGGCATTGACGGCGCGCACGAAGGCGGCGCGCGAGATGCCGGTGACGGCCGCGTCGTATTTCACCGGGTACAGGTAGTAGGCATGCTCGGCGCCGTCGGCCACCTTGGCCGGCGTCAGGCCGGGGATGCCAGCCAGCCGGGCGCCGAAGTGGGCAGCCAGGCGCTGGCGGGTTTCCAGGTAGTTGTCCAGGCGGTCCAGCTGGGCCAGGCCGATGGCGGCCTGCAGCTCGGTCAGGCGGTAGTTGGAACCGAGCATATTGGTCAGGTCTTCCACGCCCTGCGCCTCGATCAGGTTCTCGCCGTGGTTGCGGATCAGCTGGCAGCGCAGCGCGAGCCGGGCGTCGTTGGTGACCAGCATGCCGCCTTCGCCGGTGTGGATATGCTTGTGATAATTGAGGCTGAAGCCGCCGATGTCGCCGATGGTGCCGACCGGCTTGCCCTTGTAGTGCACGCCGGGCGCCTGTGCGGCGTCCTCGATCACTTTCAGGTTGTGCTTGCGCGCCAGCGCCATGATGGGGTCCATGTCGGCGGCCTGGCCGAAGATGTGCACCACCATGATGGCCTTGGTGCGCGGCGTGATGCGCGCGGCGATGCTCTCGGCGCTCAGGTTGAAGGTGTCCGGGTCGATGTCGGCGAAGATGGGGATGCCGCCGTAGAACAGGATGGCGGTGGCGCTGGCGGACATGGTGTAGGGCGAGACGATGACCTCGTCGCCCGGGCCGATGCCGACCGCGCCCACGGCCGTCATCAGGCCGGTGGTCCAGGAGTTGACGGAAATGGCGTGGCCGAAGCCGTATTTGTCGGCCCATTTGCGCTCGAACTCCTGCACCTTGGGGCCGCCCAGCCACTGCGGGCCGGGGCTGCCGAAGAAGCCAGACAGGTGGCCGCTGTCCATCACTTCCATGACGGCCTGCTTTTCGGCCTCGCCCATGGTGGTGCGCACGGCGTAGGGAGTGGTGCGGGTCGGGGCGCCGCCGTTGATTGCGAGTTCAGTCAAGATCATTCTCCGTCAGGTTGTTCGGTTGCAGGTTAGGCCGGCCCGGCCAGTCCGGTCAGTCCGGCCAGTTCGGCCAGTTCGACCCAGGCGCCGCCGCGTTCGGCGGAGCGGCGCGCGGCGGCCACCGCCAGCGCGGTGTTCAGCGCGGCGCGCGCGTCGCAGCTGGCGCTGCGCTGTGCGCCGCTGGCCAGGCGCAAGGCTTCGGCCACCATATTATCCATCGCTTCCAGGTTGCGCGCAGGCAGCGCCTGCGGCGCGTCCGGGATGGTGTAGCCGGCGTATTGCGGGTCGGCGCGCAAGCCCGTCAGCGCCAGCTGGCGGCCGCCCAGCGACAGCTCGGCCATGCCCAGCGTGCCGGTGACGCGCAGTTCGAAACAGGTGAAGGCGCGCTGGTCGCTGCCCAGCATGGTGAGCTGGAAGATGCGGCCGGCTGCGTCGCCATCGGCGCCGCCGTATTCGATCTGCACGTCCAGCGCGGTGTCGGCGCCGCTGCTCCAGTCGGCCTCGCCCTGCTCCAGCGGCGAGCCAAGCGCGCGCGCGCGCAGCGGCACGGCGCCGGTCAGGCTGGCCACCAGGTCTATCATGTGCGAGCCGTTGTTGCTCAGGCCCTTGCCATAGATGCCCACCAGGCGCTGCACGCGGCCCAGCTCGCCGCGCGCGATGCGGGCGCGCAGGTCGGCCATGGCGGGGTCCCAGCGGCGCGAGAAATTGACCAGCGTGCGCGCGCCGGCCGCTTCCACCGCCGCCACCAGGCGCTGGCTTTCGGCCAGCGTGGTGGCCAGGGGTTTTTCGATCACCAGTACGCGCACGCCGGCGGCCAGCGCCGGTTCGATGACGGACCAGCGCGCACTGCTGGCGGCGGCCACCACGGCGATGTCGATGGCGTGCCCGGCGAACAGGCGGCGCGGGTCGTCGTAGGCGTGCGGCGCGCCCCAGCGCTGCGCCGCTTGCTGCGCGCGCGCCAGGTCGTGGTCGCAGCAGGCCAGCAGCTGGGCGCCGGGGTTCTTCGTGAAGCCGGCCGCGTGGGTCAGCGAATAGGCGGCGGCGGGGCCGTCGGCGTCCCACTGGGCGCCGATCAGGCCGCAGCCGATGATGGCGACGCGGGCCGGCGCGGCGGCCGGAGCAGCGGCTGAGGCAGTCATGATGGCCGTCTGAGCTGGCCGCGGCTGTGCATGGCCACCAGGATGGCCATGGCGCGCAGGATCTTGTAGTTGGCGGCGAAGCGGCGCCCGAAGCGCGGCGCGTCGGCGCGGTCGCGCGTAATGATGTCCATCTCGATGTAGCGGCAGCGGTTGGCCATGGAGCGCACCGCCAGCTCGCTGCCGATCGACCTGAAGCTGTCGAAATGGCCGGCGTCGCGGTACAGCTCGATGGCATAGCCCTTCATGCCGCACAGCGGGTCGGCCACCTTCCACAGGCGGCGCGCCACGGCGGCGAAAATGGTTTCGCCGACGCGCTGCAGGCGGTCGCGCACGCCCAGCACCAGCTGGTAGCCCTGCGCGAGATGGTCGATCATTTCGCGCAGCTGGGCCGGGTTGTGCTGGCCGTCCGCGTCGATGGTGATGACGTGGGTGTAGCCCAGCTCGGCCGCGCGCGCGAAGCCGGAATTCAGTGCGCCGTCATAACCCTGGTTGACGCCGTGGCTGACCACCTCGGCGCCCGCGGCGCGCGCCACCTGCGCGGTGGCGTCGCTGGAACCGTCGTCCACCACGATGGGGTGGCCGTAGTCGCGCACGCGCTCGAGCACCGCCCCTATCGTGGCCGCCTCATTCAGGGCGGGGACGACGATGGCTACGCGAGGTCGTTCCATCGCAGGTAATCTCCAGCCTTGACGGCGCGGGTCAGTGCCTTGCCCGGCACGGCGGCCAGGTGCAGCGGGGAAATGGCGTCGGCCGGGCAAGGACGCAGCACGTCCAGGTCGTCACGGCTGAGCACACTGCCGGCGGGCAGGTCGCGCGCCAGGCGGATGGCGCGGCGCTGCAGCACGGCCGTTTCGCGCTCGTTGAATTCCACTTTCTTGATGCCGTTGCCCAGCGCCAGGTCCAGCTCGCGGGTGGCGTCCACCATGTCGCGCCAGGCTTTCGGGCTCATCGAGAAGCCGTGGTCCGGGCCTTCGCGGCCGGTGTCGTCGGTGAAGTGCTTTTCGATCATGCGCGCGCCCAGCGCCACGGCGCCCAGCACGGTGGCGTGGCCCAGCGTGTGGTCGCTCAGGCCCAGCACCATGTCCGGATACATGGCGCGGTAGCTCTTCAGTACGTTGAGCTGGATGTATTTGAAGTTTTCCAGCTGCGCGGTGTAGTTGGTATTGCACTGCATGAGCGCCAGCTGCGGGTTGATGGCCAGCGCGGCCTGCACGGCGCGGTCCACGTCGTCCATGCTGGAGGCGCCGGTGGCGATGATGTAGGGCTTCTGCTTGCTGGCGATGTGCTCGATGATCTCCAGCCAGGTGATGTCGCCCGAGCCGATCTTGAAGGCCGGCACGTAGGGGTCGATATGGTCGACCAGCGCCTTGTCGTAGGGGCTGGTGAAGAAGCAGATGCCGGCCTTGTCGCAGGTTTCCTTCAGCGTGGTGGTCCACAGCTGCGGCACGCTGGCGTCGGCGTACACTTCGACCACGCTTTTCTTCCACTTGGCCTGGTGCGACTGCTGGCCGCCCAGCGCCTTGAAGCCGGCGTCGCTGACGATGGTGTTGGCCTTGAAGTGCTGGAACTTGGCGGCGTCGGCGCCGGCCTCGGCCGCCATGTAGATCAGGTCCTTGGCGCGCTCCAGGTCGCCGTCGTGGTTGGCGGCGATGTCGGCAATGAAATAGGTCGGATGGCCATCGCCGATGGCCTTGCCGTCGATGTGCAGTGTGCGGTCAGGCTGGTTCAAGGTAGTCGCTCCGGAGTGACTGGATTTGCTCGGCCAGGGTAGGCAGGCGCAAGCCCATGGTGTGTTCGAAAAGGCTGCAGTCGGTACGCATGTCGGTCGGCCGGCGGGCGCGCAGCGCGGGCGCAGCGGAGGCCAGGCCGCGCTGCAGCGCGCCGGTGGGCAGGTCCAATGCCGCCGCCAGCTGGTAGGCGAAATCGGCCTTGCTCATGCCGTCGCGCGCGCCCAGGTTGTAGACGCCGCGCGGGCGCGCCTGCACCACTTGCGCCAGCAGGCTGCACAGGGTGTCGATGGCCAGCGGCGAGAACAGCACATCGTCGAACACCGTCATGGCGCGGCCTTCGCGCATGCCCTGCACCAGCCAGTCGCTGAAGCTGACGCGGCCTGCGCGGCGGCTGCGGCCGAAGAAATTGGTGCGCAGCACGGTGCTGGAGACGCCGGCGGCGGCGTGTTCGGCGGCCAGCTTGGAAAAAGCGTAGGTGTTGGCCACGCGCACGTCGCCCTCGGCGTGCGGGCCGGTGCCGTCGTACACCATGTCGGTGGAGATCTGGACCAGGTGGCAGGCGGGCGCCTGCTCACCGGCCTGCTCGCGCATCCAGCGCGCCAGGTGCGCCACGGGCAGGGTGTTGAGGCGGTAGGCTTGCTGCGGATCGGCCTCGCACAGGTCGACGTTGGTGAGCGCGGCCAGGTTGACGATGCAGTCCGGCCGGGTGCGCTCGAGCAGCGCGGCGGTCTGCGTCCAGTCGCCCAGGTCGGCCTGCTGCTCGGCGGCGTGGCTGTGGCCGTGGCTGTGCACCGCGTGGCCGGCTGCGCGCAGCGCCGGCACCAGCGAGCTGCCAAGCAGGCCGGTGGCGCCGGTGACGAGGATGCTGGCCATGGAACTCAGGCGATGTCGCCGTTTTGGCGCAGCGCCGCGTACATCAGCTCGGCGCGCGTCCAGTCTTCCGGCGTGTCGATGTCCTGCACCATGTGGCGCGGCAGCAGGTAGGCCATGGAGTCGGTCGAGAAGAAGATCTTGTTGTCCAGGTAGCTTTGCGCCGACCCCCAGTAGAACTGGCCGGCGTCCTGGTAGGCGTGCTCCAGGTCCTGCGAACGGGTGTTGTAGTGCTCGGGCCAGAACATTTCCACCAGGCCTTCCGCGTTCAGCTTGAACGAGCGCTGGATGGGGAAGGGGAAGGAGGTGGCGCTGAACACGTAGCCGCCCACCTGGCGCTGCTCGAACAGGTCGTGCGCCTCGCGCAGCGCGGACGCTTGCAGGAAGGGGGCGGTGGCGTAGATGCAGCACACCTGCTCCACCGGCCCCATGTGCTGCTGCACCCACTGCACGGCCTGGCGTATCACCGGCACCGTGGTGGCATGGTCGTTGGCCAGCTCGGCCGGGCGCACGAAGGGCGTTTCGGCGCCGTGCGCGCGCGCGATGGCGGCGATTTCGTCGTCGTCGGTGCTGACAATGACGTGGTCGAACAGGCCGCTCTCGCGGGCCGCCTTGATCGAGTAGGCGATCAGCGGCTGGCCGGCGAAGGCGCGGATGTTCTTGCGTGGAATGCGCTTGCTGCCGCCGCGCGCAGGGATGATGGCGATACGCATGCCGGGCTCCTGGTGTAGTGGATCAGTAGCCGGTGCGCTCGCTGAGCGCCACCAGCGCGCGCAAGCCCTCGACATCCAGCACGTCCGGGTTGGTGCCGGAGTTGTACTCGAAGCCGTCCGGCACCGGGGTACCGGTCTCGCCCAGGTTGTTCAGGCGGTAGTTGGCGCGGTTGTTGAACACGATGGACGGCTGGATCACGAAGTGGTCGTGGAATTCCAGCGTCAGGTGCGAGTCGTCGAACGGGCACATGATCTCGTGCAGCTTCTCGCCGGGACGGATGCCGACGATTTTCTGCGGCAGGTTGGGCGCCATGCACTGGGCCAGCGTGGTGACCGTGGCCGACGGGATTTTCGGGATGAAGATCTCGCCGCCGTGCATGCGCTCGAAGTTCTTGATCACGAAGTCCACGCCCTGCTGCAGCGTGATCCAGAAGCGCGTCATGCGCGCGTCGGTGATCGGCAGTTCGGTCGCGCCGTTGTCGAGCAGGTTCTTGAAGAAGGGGATCACCGAGCCGCGCGAGTTGATCACATTGCCATAACGCACAACGGAGAAGCGCGTGTTGCGGCTGCCCACCATGTTGTTGGCGGCCACGAACAGCTTGTCGGAGGCCAGCTTGGTGGCGCCGTACAGGTTGATCGGGTTGGCCGCCTTGTCGGTCGACAGCGCGATGACGTGCTCGACGCCGGCCGCAATGGAGGCGTGGATGACGTTCTCGGCGCCGTAGATATTGGTCTTGATGCACTCCATCGGGTTGTACTCGGCCACCGGCACGTGCTTGAGCGCGGCCGCGTGGATCACCACGTCGACGCCGTCCATGGCTTGCAGCAGACGCGGCTGGTCGCGCACGTCGCCGATGAAGTAGCGCATCTGCGGCGCATTGTAGGTCTGCGCCATCTCATACTGCTTGAGCTCGTCGCGCGAATAAATGATGACCTTTTTCGGCTGGTAGCGCGCCAGGATGGTCTTGACGAATTGCTTGCCGAACGAGCCGGTGCCGCCGGTGATGAGGATGGTTTTATTGTTCAGCATGTCGTGTTCCATAGAGGGTGGAGCGGGCCGGGCGCGGCTCCGTTATTATGCACAGTATGCCGCGCATCAACAACTGCGCGGCAACAAAAGGCGCTTACGGTTCCCGCGCCGATTCGCTGACTGCCTTGGTCAACGGCCACAACAGATAGGACAGCACGGTGCGCTTGCCAACCACGATCTCGGCCGACAAAGTCATGCCGGGCAGCAAGCGGGCGTGCGCCGGCATGGCGCGCAGCGGCTTGTCGCCGAGCGCAATACGGCCCAGGTAGTAGGCGTCCAGGCCCTGGGCCTGCGCCGAGTCGCGCCGGAAGGCATCCTGGCTGATGGTACGCACCTTGGCCGAGATATCGCCGTGGCGCTGGAAGGGGAAAGCGTCCACCTTCACATGCACCAGGTCGCCCGGCTTCATGTAGCCCACGTCCAGCGCGTCGATCTGCACTTCGGCTTCCAGCTGAGCCGACAAGGGCACCAGCGTGAAGAAGGCTTCCGCTTCGCGCACAATGGAGCCGCTCGACAGCTTGGCGATCTCCAGCACCACACCGTCGGCCGGGGCCACCAGGCTGACCAGCTGGTGGCGCTTGTCGGCCTTCTGCAGCTGTTCCTGCACGTCGCTGCGCTCACGCGAAATGACCAGCATGTCTTCCATGGCCTTCTGGCGCCAGCTGCGGTCGAAGGCGGCCTTCTCGGCTTGCAGCGAGGCCAGTTCGCGCTGGATTTCCAGCGCCTTGTTCTTGGTCAGCAGCTGGTCGCGCTCCACTTCCAGGCGCTTGTCCTGCGCCGCCAGCAGCTGCATGCGGGCGCCGTACTGCTGCGCCACCAGTTTTTCCTGCATGGTTTCCATTTCACGCACCGACTTCAGGCGCGCGGCCAGCACTTCCTGGTCGTGGCGGTTGGTCTCGGCGGACGCCTGCAGGCGCGCGATGTTCTCTTCCATGCGCTTGAGCTGGGCCTGGAAATTGGCGCGCCGTTCGCTGGCCAGGTTGGCCTGCAGGCGGCCGTCGGCGTCGCTGCCGCCCGCCGCCGGCGTGGCGGCCTTGCCGGACAGTTCCTGCGCCAGCGCGTCGCTTTGCGTGGTCAGGCTGCGCAGCTTGGAGCGCAGCTGGTCCTCGTCGGCCTGCACGAAGGTCGGGTCCAGCGTGGCCAGGCGTTCGCCCTTGCGTACCACCTGGCCGACCCGCACTTCGATCTTCTGCACGATGGACGTTTCCAGCGGCTGCACGACGATGTTGGGCAGCGGGTTGATCAGGCGGCCACGCGCCACCACCACCTGCTCCAGTTCGGACAGGCTGGCCCAGACCACGAAGGCGGTCAGCGCCAGCGCCAGCACGGGCAGCGTGATGCGGGCGAAGGCCGGCAGCGGGCGCAGCTCGATCTCGTCGGCGTCCGGCAGGAATTCGACTTCCTTGCCGGCCTGCTTGGCGGCCGGCTTGGCGTTTACAGGTGGCTTGTTTGCTGGTTCCATAGGTGCTGATAGGTTTCGCTGCGCTGCAGCAGTTCTTCGTGGCGGCCGCTGTCCATCAGGCTGCCGCGCTGCATGACGAGGATGGCGTCGGCGTTGACCAGGGTGGACAGGCGGTGCGAGATCATGATGACCGTACGGCCGACCGCGATGCGCGACAGGTTGTTGATGAAGATCGCCTCGCTTTCCGGGTCCAGTGCGCTGGCCGCTTCATCGAGCACCAGGATGCGCGGCTTGGTCAGCAGGGCGCGCGCGATCGACAGGCGCTGCTTCTGGCCGCCGGACAGGTTGCTGGCATTTTCTTCCAATAAAGTATCGTAACCCTGCGGCATGCGCTCGATGAATTCGTCGGCGCCCGCCGCCGCGGCCGCTTCGACAATTTCCTCGAAGGTGGCATCCGCCTTGGCGGCGGCGATATTGTCGCGCACCGAGCCGCGGAACAGGAAGTTCTCCTGCAGCACCACGCCGATCTGGCGCCGCAGGTGCGACAGGTCGATTTCGCGCGCGTCCACCGAGTCGAAGCGGATGATGCCTTCCTGCACCGGGTACAAACCCTGGATCAGCTTGGTCAAGGTGGTTTTGCCGGAGCCGCTGCGGCCGACGATGCCGACCACGGTGCCGGGCTGGATGGTGAAGGTGGCGCGGTCCAGCGCGGTGTTGGCCGCGCCCGGGTAGCGGAAGGTGACCTGGTCGAAGGTGATGCTGCCGCCGAACTGCGGACGCAGACCGCCCGAACCGGTGCGGCCCTCGGGCGCGCGGTTCATCACCTCGCCCAGCATTTTCACCGACAGCGCGGTCTCCTGGTATTCGTTGACCAGGCCGACGATGCTGATCAGCGGCGACACCACGCGGCCGGTGATCATCTGGAAGGCGATCAGCGCGCCCACCGTCAGGGTCTGGTCGAACACGTCGCCGGCGCCGATCACCACGATCACCACCGGCAGCAATTTACCGAGGAAGTCGGTGATGGCGTTGCCGGTGATGGAAATCTGGCCGACGCGGAAGTGCATGGCGATCGATTGCGCCGAGCGCTGGTCCCATTCCTTGCGCTGGGCCGGCTCCAGGGCCAGCGCCTTGACGGTGCGCATGCCGTGCACGGTTTCCACCAGCATGGCCTGGCGCGCGCCCTCGGCCGAATACAGCGCCTGCAGGCGGCGCTGGAAGGTCGGCACCATGGTGGCCACGACGGTGCCGATCAGCAGCGTGAAAGCCAGCGTGATCATGGCCAGCTTGACCGAATAGGTGAACAGGATGGGCAGGAAGATGATCAGCGCGGTCGCATCCAGGCCGGTGAAGAACAGGCGCCCGGTGAGGAAGCCGCGGATTTTTTCAAGCTGCTGCATGTGGCGCGTGATGACGCCGGCCGTGGTGGTCTCGAAATAGTCGATCGGCAGCGACAGCAGATGGCCGAAGGTGCGCCGCGTGAGCCGCATGTCGATCTTGTTGGTGGCCGCCAGCGTGAGGATCTGGCGCAGATAGCCGAACAGCGCGTCGAACAGCAGCGCGATGACGATGCCCACGCCCAGCACGCTCAGCGTGGAGGCGCTCTGGTGCACCAGCACCTTGTCGATCACCAGCTGGAAGAACACCGGCGTGGCCAGCGCCAGCAAGTGCATGGCGATGGCGGCGATGGCGATGTCGCGGAAGGCCGCTTTCTGCTTCAGGATCTCGGGAATGAACCAGCGCAGGCCGAAGGGCTGGTTGGCATCGGTCAGCGCGTGGTGGCGTTTGACCAGCAGCACCTCGCCCTCCCAGCGGCTGCAGAACTGCTCGCGGTCGAGCAGCAGCACGCCGGCGCCCTCTTCCAGCGGATCGAGCAGCGCGACCTTGCCGTCGCCGTCGGCGCGCGCGCCGACCACGATCACGGCGTTGCCGTTGTTCAGGCGCGCCATCAGCGGGAACACACCGCCCTGGGCCAGCAGGCTGTCCCAGTCCAGCGTGCGGATCTTGGCCTTCATGCCCAGTTCCGAGGCCATGCGCACCAGCAGCGCGCCGCGCGGTTCCTCGGCGCCGAGCGCATAGTCGTCGATCACGCGTTCCGGGTTGATTTGTAAGCCATGGTGCTGAGCAATGGCGGTCAGGCACTGTACGACAGTATGGGGAAATTTGGCTTGCATCGAGTCAGACTAGGGGTGGATACATCTTGCGCAACCTTTCAACGGACGGCCCGGGCGCGGCAAGGGCGCGCGCAGGGCAGATTTTACCCCGCCCGCGCGGCCAATTGCATCAATTGCGTACTGGGCCGTCACATTGTCGCTGCAATGGCACAGCCCGGAGCCGGCGCGGGCTATTTGGACGCCGCCAGCCAGCCCGCCGTGCCCGGTAGGCCGGGCGCCGTACTGCCCTGGCCGGGCGCCGCCAACTGGCGGCCGTCGCCTGCAGCCTGGGCGCCTTGCGCATCGAACTGCCTGAGCGCGGCGACCAGGCGGTCGACGCCGGCTAGCGTATGGCTAGCCGCAGCGGCGCCGGGCTGCGGCGCCTCCGAGCTCAGGCCGCCCGTGCCGCGCGCGCCGCCTGTCGCGTCCGCCGTACCGAAGCCGGCGATGGACTGGGCCAGCGAGCTGACCTTGCCGCGCAGGTCGGCTGCCGGTGCGGCAGCGCCGGCAGGCGCGGTCCGGAACCAGACGTCGGCCAACTGGCTGGTGCTACCGTCGGTGCTGGTGAAGGTCGACTGCAGACCCACCCAGTTGCCGTTGTTGTTGAACGTGCCCTTCCCGGCCGTCAGGTTCAGGCTGGCGATGCCGCGCTCCTTCAGCGACGTCAGTTCGTCCGCCTGGCTTACGCCGTCGGCGTTCGCGTCAACCCACACGCGCAGGTCGGCGTAGGCCGCGTCTTTGCTGTCGAGCACGCCGTCCTTGTTGGCGTCCAGTTCAGCCATCGCCTCGTAACCGGTGCGGGCCTTGCTGCCGTCCGCCTTGGTGAAGCCACTGCCGAACAGCTCGCTGCCGTCGTTGATGGTGCCGTCGCCGTTGCGGTCCAGGACCAGCAGGCCGTCGCCGCCGCCTACCCAGCCGGTGTTGACTTTCTGGCCGTCGGCCTTCAGGTCGAACTGCACGCCGGCCGACAGGTTCAGCGTCTGCACGCCGTTGCCGTCCAGGTCCAGCACCATCGGCGTGGCGCCGATGTACTGCACATGCGAAATCTGGGTCGTGCTCAGCGCCGCGATCTGCTCCGACGTCAGCCCCCTGGCCTGGCGCGACGTCATCGCGTCCAGCTGGGCCGTGCTGAGGGCGGCGATCGCGCTGGTGCCCAGGGCGTGGATGCCGGCGCTGCTCAGCGTGCCGAACGAGGCCGGAGCCAGCGCGGCCAGGTCGGACGTTTCCAGCGCGGCAATCTGGCTGCTGCGCAGCGCGGCCGTCTGGGCCGTGGTCAGCGCTGCGGCCTGCGCGGTGCTCAGCAGCACGATGCTCTCCAGGCTCAGCGCGGCCAGCGTGGACGGCTTGAGCGCGCTCACCTGGGTGGTGCCGAGCGAGGCGATGTAGGCCGTGCCCAATGCTGCCAGCTGCGCCGTGCGCAGCGCTTCGATGGCGGCCGTGGACAACTGCGCCAGCTGGCTGCTGCTGAGCGCGGCGATCTGGCTGGTGCCCAGCGCCGCCACCTGCGCGGTGCGCAGCGCACCCAGCTGGGCGGCATTCAGGCCGGCCACGTCTTCGGCGTCCAGCGCGCGGATGGCGCCGGCGCTCAGCGCGGCTACCTGCCCAGTGAGCAGGGCGCCGACCTGGGAGCTGCCCAGCGCCGCCACTTGCGCGGTACGCAGCGCTGCGACGTCGCTGGTTTCCATGGCGGCGATCTGGGTCGTGCCCAGCACGGCGAGCTGGCTGCTGCGCAGCGCCGCCACCTGGGCCGTGCGCAGCGCAGCCAGCTGGCTGGTGCCCAGCGCACCGATCACGGCAGTGGACATGGCGGCGATGCCGGCCGTGCGCAGCGCGCCGATCACGGTTTCGTCAAAGCGGATAATGGCGCTGCTGCCCAGCGCCTCGAGCTGGCTGGTGCGCAGCGCCGCCACGTCGGCGGTGCCGAAGGTGGCGGTCTGGCTGCTGCCGAGCGCGGCGATCTGGGCCGTGGTCAGCGCGGCCACCTGGGCCGTGCGCAAGGCGTCGAACTGGGCCGTGCCCAGCGCGGCGATCACCGAGGTCGACAGCGCCGCAATGGCGCTGGAGCGCAGCGCGCCGACCCGGTCCGCCCCGACCTGGGCCAGCTGGGACGCCGACAAGCCCGCCACCTGGGCGCTGCGCAGCGCGCCGAAGTCGGCGGTACTGAGCACGGCCAGCTGGCTGGTGCTCAGCATGGCCAGCTGCTCGGCGCGCAGCGCGGCGACCTGGCCGGTACTGAACGCCTCGATCTGGCCCGTGCTCAGCGCGGCCAGCTCGCTGCTGCCGAGCGCGGCGATCACGCTGGTGCGCAGGGAGGCGATATTGGCCGTGCCCAGCAGCGGGAAGCCAAGCGCGGCCAGCTGCTCGGGCTTGAGCGCGGCCAGCTGGGAAGTGGTAATGGCGCCGAGCTGGGTGGCGCTCATGCTCAGCAAATTGGATGACGACAGCGCGGCGAACATGGCCGGCTTCAGCGCGCCGATCTGGGCCGTGCCCAGGCCCGCCACTTCCTCCGTGGTCAGGCCGGCAATCTGGGAACTGCGCAGCGCGCCCACCAGGCCGGTGGACAAGGCCGCCACCTGGGACGAACTGAGCGCCACCAGCTGGCTGGTGCGCAAGGCGCCGACCTGGGAGCTGCGCAGGCCGCCGAGCTGGGTGCTGCCCAGTGCGGCTATGACAGAGGTGCCCAGCGCCGCCATGCTGCTGGTGCGCAGCGCCCCGATCTGGGCGCCGCTCAAGGCGTTGAAGTCGCCGCTGTCGAGCATGGCGATCTGCGCCGTCTTCAGCGCCGCCACGTCGGCCGTCTCCAGTGCCTGCCACTGGCTGCTGGTGAGCGCATCGATCTGGGCCGTGCTCAGCGCCGCCACCTGGCCGCTGCGCAAGCCCTGTACCTGGCTGGTGCCGAGACTGGCGATAAAGGCGGTCGACAGCGAAGCGAGCGCCGAGGTGGACAGGCCGGCCAGCGCCTTGTCGTTCAGCGCGGACAAGGCCGAACTGCCCAGCGCGGCGATCTGGCTGCTGCCCAGGGCCAGGACCTGCTTGCTGCTCAGCGCGGCCAGCTGGCTGGTGCTCAGCGCCTGCACGCTGGAACTGCCCAGCGAGGCCAGTGCGCGCGTGCCCAGCGCACTGATCTGGTAGGTGCTCAGCGCACTGATGAAATGCGAGCCGAGCGCAGCCACCTGAGAACTCTTCAGCGCGCCCATGGCGCTGCTCTGCAGCGCGGCCAGCTGGCTGTCGGTCAGGGCCAGCAGCTGCTCGCCGTTCAGGCCGGCCACCTGGGCGGTGCGCAGCGCCGCGATCTGGCTGGTGCCGATGGCCGCCACGTCACTGCTGTCGAGCATGGCGATACTGCTGGTGCGCAGGCCCTGGATCTGGTCGCTGGAAAATTGCGCCATGCGGGCCGCGTCCAGTGCGCCGGCCTGGGCCGTGGTGAGGGCACCGATGTCCTGGCTGCTCAGGGTCTGGAACTGGCTGCTGCGCAGCGCGCCTAACTGGGCTACGGTGAGCGCACGCACCTGGGCGCTGCGCAGCGCTTCGATCTGGTCGGTGGCCAGCGCGGCCAGCGTGCTGCTGCTCAGCGCGGCCACCTGGCTGGTGGCCAGCGCGGCCACGTCCTGCACACTCAGCACGCCCAGCTGGCCTATGCTCAGCGCGGCGGTCTGGCCCGGCGTCAGCGCGGCCACTTGCGAACTGCGCAGCGCGACGATCTGGGTGGTGCCCAGCGCGGCCACTACAAGCTCGGTCAGCGCGCGCAGCTGGGTGCTCTTCAGGGCCAGCAGCTGGGTCTCGCCCAGGGCCTGGGCCTGGGCAGCGGTCAGTTGCACCATCTGCGCCGTGGTCAACGCCCCAATTTCAGCGGGAGTAAGTGCCGCAATGTCGGCCGTGCTGAGTTGTGTGATGTCGGTCATGGCGCGGTATGGAAAGAGAAAGGAGGGAACTTGCAAGTTATTGCCCATAGGCAATTTAGCAAGAGTACCTTGGGCTGCCCGAGCAAGTCAAGCGGTTTACTGCGCAATCCGTAGGCAGGAGCGCGGGGCCGCAGGCCGCAGGGCCGGGCCGACGGGCGCAAGCGCGCCCGTTGCGGGACCGGGACAGGCGAGCGCCTGTCCCGGTTGCCAAGCTTACTTGCCGATGGCAAGGAAGCCATTGCTGGACGTTCCCGGCAAGCCGTGCGCATTGCTGCTCTGGCCCGGCGCCGCCAATTCCTTGGCGTCGCCCGTTGCCAGCGGGCCTTGCGCATCGAACTGCTTGAGCGCGGCGACCATGCGGTCGACACCGGCCAGCGTGTGGCTGGACGCGCCGGACTGCGGCGTCTCCAGCGTCAGGCCGCCACCGGCAGGCGCCGTACCGGTCGGGTCCGCGGTGCCGAAGCCGGCGATGGCCTGGGCCAGCGAGCTGACCTTGCCGCGCAGATCGGCTGCCGGTGCCGCAGGAGCCGTCTGGAACCAGACGTCGGCCAGCTGGCTGGTGCTGCCGTCGGTGCTGGTGAAGGTCGACTGCAGACCCACCCAGTTGCCGTTGTTGTTGAACGTGCCCTTCTCGGCCGTCAGGTTCAGGCTGGCGATGCCGCGGTCCTTCAGCGACGTCAGCTCGTCCGCCTGGCTTACGCCGTCGGCGTTCGCATCAACCCACACGCGCAGGTCGGCGTAGGCCGCGTCTTTGCTGTCAAGCACGCCGTCCTTGTTGGCGTCCAGTTCAGCCATCGCCTCGTAACCGGTGCGGGCCTTGCTGCCGTCCGCCTTGGTGAAGCCACTGCCGAACAGCTCGCTGCCGTCGTTGATGGTGCCGTCGCCGTTGCGGTCCAGCACCAGCAGGCCGTCGCCGCCGCCTACCCAGCCGGTGTTCACCTTCTGGCCGTCGGCCTTCAGGTCGAACTGCACGCCGGCCGACAGGTTCAGCGTCTGCACGCCGTTGCCGTCCAGGTCCAGCACCATCGGCGTGGTGCCGATATGTTTCAGGTGCGTGATCTGACTGGTGGTCAGCGCCTGTACCTGGCTCGACGTCAGCGCCTTGGTCTGGGCCGAACCGAAGGCCTCAACCTGGCCGGTGGTCAGCGCCTGCATGCTGCTGGTGGTCAGCGCGGTCACCTGGTTGGTGCGCAGCGCGGCCACGTCGGACGTTTCCAGCGCGATGATCTGGCTGGTGCCCAGGGCGGCCAGCTGGCTCGAACCCAGCGCGGCAACCTGGCCGGTCTTCAGCGCGGCAACCTGGCTGGTGCCCAGCGCGATGACCTGGCTGGTGCCCAGGGCAGCAACGCTGCCGGTGCCCAGTGCCTGCACCTGGCCGGTGGTCAGCGCCAGCACGTCGGACGTTTCCAGCGCGGCCACTTGCACGGTCTTCAGTGCGGCCACGTCGGCCGTTTCCAGCACGATGATCTGGCTGGTGCCCAGGGCCACGACCTGGCTGGTGCCCAGCGCGGCGATCTGGCCCGAGCTCAGCGAGACAACCTGGCCGGTGGTCAGCGCGGCAACCTGGCTGGTGCCCAGCGCGCCGATCTGCGCCGTCTTCATGGCCGCCAAGTCGGTCGTTTCAATCGCGATCACCTGGCTGGTGCCCAGGGCGGCGATCTGGCTGCTGCCCAGCGCGGTAACCTGGCCGGACTTCAGCGCGGCAACCTGGCTGGTGCCCAGCGCGATCACTTGGCTGGTACCCAGAGCAGCGATGCCAGCGGTGCTCAGCGACTGCACCTGGCTGGTGCCCAGCGCGGACAGATCGGACGTTTCCAGGGCCGCCACTTGCGCGGTCTTCAGCGCGGCCACATCGGACGTTTCAATCGCGATGATCTGGCTGGTGCCCAGGGCCTGGACGGCGCTGGTGCCCAGTGCGGCAATTTGCGCGGTCTTCAGTGCTACCACTGCGCTGGTGCCCAGCGCGATCACCTGACTGGTACCCAGTGCGGCCACGCCGGCGGTGCTGATCGCCTGTACCTGGCCGGTGGTCAGCGCCAGTACGTCGGACGTTTCCAGCGCGGCCACTTGCGTGGTCTTCAGCGCGGCCACATCGGTGGTGTCGATGGCAACGATCTGGCTGGTGCCCAGCGCGACGATCTGGCTGGTACCCAGCGCGCCCACCTGGCCGGAACTCAGCGCCACCACCTGGCCGGTGGCCAGCGCAGCGACCTGACTGGTGCCCAGCGCGGCCACTTGCGCTGTCTTCATGGCGGCCACGTCGGTGGTTTCGATAGCGATGATCTGGCTGGTGCCCAGGGCCACGATCTGGCTGGTACCCAGCACGGCAACCTGGCCGGACTTGAGCGCGGCAACCTGGCTGGTGCCCAGCGCGATGATCTGGCTGGTGCCCAGCGCGGCGATGCCGCCGGTGCTGATGGCCTGCACCTGGCTGGTGCCCAGCGCGATCAGGTCGGACGTTTCCAGCGCGGCCACTTGCACAGTCTTCAGCGCGGCCACGTCGGACGTTTCCAGCACGATGATCTGGCTGGTGCCCAGGGCAACGATCTGGCTGCTGCCCATGGCGGCTACTTGCGCCGTTTTCAGTGCCACCACCTGGCCCGCGGTCAGCGCGGCAATCTGGCTGGTGCCCAGCGCGCCGATCTGCGCGGTCTTCATGGCGGCCACGTCAGTGGTTTCAATCGCGATCACCTGGCTGGTGCCCAGCGCGGCGACCTGGCTGGTACCCAGCGCGGTCACCTGGCCCGACTGCAGCGCGGCAACCTGGCTGGTGCCCAGCGCGACGACCTGGCTGGTGCCCAGCGCGGCGACGCCGCCGGTGCTGATGGCCTGGACCTGGCTGGTGGTCAGCGCGGCCACGTCGGACGTTTCCAGCGCGGCCACTTGCACGGTCTTCAGCGCGGCCACGTCGGCCGTTTCAATGGCGATGATCTGGCTGGTGCCCAAGGCGACGATCTGGCTGGTACCCAGCACGGCAACCTGGCCGGACTTGAGCGCAGCGACCTGGCTGGTGCCCAGCGCGATGATCTGGCTGGTGCCCAGCGCAGCGATGCCGCCGGTGCTGATGGCCTGCACCTGGCTGGTGGTCAGCGCGATCAGGTCGGACGTTTCCAGCGCGGCCACTTGCACAGTCTTCAGCGCGGCCACGTCGGCCGTTTCCAGCACGACGATCTGGCTGGTGCCCAGCGCCACGATCTGGCTGCTGCCCAGCGCGGCGATATGCGCGGTGCCCAGCGAGACCACCTGGCCGGTGGTCAGCGCGGCAACCTGGCTGGTGCCCAGCGCGCCGATCTGCGCCGTTTTCATGGCGGCCACGTCGGTCGTTTCAATGGCGATGATCTGGCTGGTGCCCAGCGCGGCAACCTGGCTGGTGCCCAGCGCCGTGACCTGGCCCGACTTCAGCGCGGCAACCTGGCTGGTGCCCAGTGCGACGATCTGGCTGGTACCGAGCGCGGCCACGCCGCCGGTGCTGATGGCCTGCACCTGGCTGGTGGCCAGCGCGGCCACATCCGAGGTTTCCAGCGCGGCGATCTGCACGGTCTTCAGCACTGCCACGTCCGAGGTTTCAATGGCAATGATCTGGCTGGTGCCCAGCGCCTGGATCTGGCTGGTGCGCAGTGCCGCCACCTGGCCCGACTGCAGGGCCGCCACCTGGCTGGTGCCCAGCGCAGCGGTCTGGCTAGTGCCCAGCGCCGCCACGGCACCGGTGCGTAGCGCCTGCACGTCGGTGGTTTGAATGGCGATGATCTGGCTGGTGCCCAGCGCCGTCACTTGCGAGGTGGACAGTGTGGCGACGTGCGTCGAACTGAGCGCTTCCACCTGGCTGGTGGTCAGCGCGCCGATGGACGAGGTCAGCAGCGCGGCGACTTGGCCGCTTTGCAGCGCGCCGATCTGGCCGGTGCTCAGTACTTGCACCTGGCTGGTGCTCAGTTCGGCGATCTCCGCCGTGGCCAGCGAGGCAACCTGCGTCGTCGTCAGCGCGACGATCTGGCTGGTGGTCAGGCTTGTGATGATGGTCATGTCCAATCTCCTAGGGCAGCGGCGGAATTTTTTGTATGAATGTTGTGGCTAGGCAATTCTAGCCGGTCTTTGCTACATCAATGTGACGAATAACCGGGCTTATTACCCTGTTGTACGGCTTTCAATATTCTGCGGTGCGCAGACAAAAACGGCGACAGGTCAGACCTGTCGCCGTTTTCGCTTTACTTCAGCTTAGCGTGTAGCTCACTTCCCGATGGCAAGGAAGCCATTGCTGGACGTTCCCGGCAAGCCGTGCGCATTGCTGCTCTGGCCTGGCGCCGCCAATTCCTTGGCGTCGCCCGTTGCCAGCGGCCCTTGCACATCGAACTGCTTGAGCGCGGCGACCATGCGGTCGACACCGGCCAGCGTGTGGCTGGACGCGCCGGACTGCGGCGTCTCCAGCGTCAGGCCGCCACCGGCAGGCGACGTACCGGTCGGGTCCGCGGTGCCGAAGCCGGCGATGGCCTGGGCCAGCGAGCTGACCTTGCCGCGCAGATCGGCTGCCGGTGCCGCAGGAGCCGTCTGGAACCAGACGTCGGCCAGCTGGCTGGTGCTGCCGTCGGTGCTGGTGAAGGTCGACTGCAGACCCACCCAGTTGCCGTTGTTGTTGAACGTGCCCTTCTCGGCCGTCAGGTTCAGGCTGGCGATGCCGCGGTCCTTCAGCGACGTCAGCTCGTCCGCCTGGCTTACGCCGTCGGCGTTCGCGTCAACCCACACGCGCAGGTCGGCGTAGGCCGCGTCTTTGCTGTCAAGCACGCCGTCCTTGTTGGCGTCCAGTTCAGCCATCGCCTCGTAACCGGTGCGGGCCTTGCTGCCGTCCGCCTTGGTGAAGCCACTGCCGAACAGCTCGCTGCCGTCGTTGATGGTGCCGTCGCCGTTGCGGTCCAGCACCAGCAGGCCGTCGCCACCGCCTACCCAGCCGGTGTTCACCTTCTGGCCGTCGGCCTTCAGGTCGAACTGCACGCCGGCCGACAGGTTCAGCGTCTGCACGCCGTTGCCGTCCAGGTCCAGCACCATCGGCGTGGTGCCGATATGTTTCAGGTGCGTGATCTGACTGGTGGTCAGCGCCTGTACCTGGCTCGACGTCAGCGCCTTGGTCTGGGCCGAACCGAAGGCCTCAACCTGGCCGGTGGTCAGCGCCTGCATGCTGCTGGTGGTCAGCGCGGTCACCTGGTTGGTGCGCAGCGCGGCCACGTCGGACGTTTCCAGCGCGATGATCTGGCTGGTGCCCAGGGCGGCCAGCTGGCTCGAACCCAGCGCGGCAACCTGGCCGGTCTTCAGCGCGGCAACCTGGCTGGTGCCCAGCGCGATGACCTGGCTGGTGCCCAGGGCAGCAACGCTGCCGGTGCCCAGTGCCTGCACCTGGCCGGTGGTCAGCGCCAGCACGTCGGACGTTTCCAGCGCGGCCACTTGCACGGTCTTCAGTGCGGCCACGTCGGCCGTTTCCAGCACGATGATCTGGCTGGTGCCCAGGGCCACGACCTGGCTGGTGCCCAGCGCAGCGATCTGGCCAGAGCTCAGCGAAACAACCTGGCCAGTGGTCAGCGCGGCAACCTGGCTGGTGCCCAGCGCGCCGAGCTGCGCCGTCTTCATGGCCGACAGGTCGGTGGTTTCAATCGCGATCACCTGGCTGGTGCCCAGGGCGGCGATCTGCGAGCTGCCCAGCGCGGTAACCTGGCCGGACTTCAGCGCGGCAACCTGGCTGGTACCCAGCGCGATGACCTGGCTGGTGCCCAGCGCGGCGATGCCGGCCGTGCTCAGCGCCTGCACCTGGCTGGTGACCAGGGCGGACAGGTCGGACGTTTCCAGCGCGGCCACTTGTGCGGTGCGCAGCGAAGCGACGTCGCTGGTTTCAATCGCGATGATCTGGCTGGTGCCCAGTGCGACAACCTGGCTGGTGCCCAGTGCGGCAACCTGGCCCGACTTCAGCGCGACCACCTGGCTGGTGCCCAGCGCGATCACCTGGCTGGTGCCCAGCGCGGCGACGCCGGCGGTGCTGATCGCCTGTACCTGGCCGGTGGTCAGCGCCAGCACGTCGGACGTTTCCAGCGCGGCCACTTGCACGGTCTTCAGTGCGGCCACGTCGGCGGTTTCCAGCACGACGATCTGGCTGGTACCCAGTGCGACAACCTGGCTGGTGCCCATCGAGGCCACCTGGCCGGAGGTCAGCGCCACCACCTGGCCGGTGGCCAGCGCGGCAACCTGGCTGGTGCCCAGCGCGGCCACTTGCGCCGTCTTCATGGCGGCCACGTCGGTGGTTTCAATCGCGATGATCTGGCTGGTCCCCAGCACGCCGATCTGGTTGGTCGTCAGCGAGGTAACCTGGCCCGACTTCAGCGCGGCAACCTGGCTGGTGCCCAGCGCGATGACCTGGCTGGTACCCAGCGCGGCGATGCCGGCGGTGCTGACGGCTTGCACCTGGGTGGTGGTCAGCGCGATCAGGTCGGACGTTTCCAGTGCGGCCACTTGCGTGGTCTTCAGCGCGGCCACGTCGGTGGTCTCGATGGCGATGATCTGGCTGGTGCCCAGGGCCACGATCTGGCTGGTGCCCATGGAGGCAACCTGGCCCGAGCTCAGAGAAGCAACCTGGCCGGTGGTCAGTGCGGCTACCTGGCTGGTGCCCAGCGCGCCGATCTGCGCGGTCTTCATGGCGATCAGGTCGGTGGTCTCGATGGCGATGACCTGGCTGGTGCCCAGTGCTGCCACCTGGTTGGTGGTCAGCGAAGCAACCTGGCCGGACTTCAGCGCGGCAACCTGGCTGGTGCCCAGCGCGACAACCTGGCTAGTGCCCAGTGCGGCAACGCCGCCGGTGCTGATGGCTTGCACCTGGCTGGTGGTCAGCGCGATCAGGTCGGAAGTTTCCAGCGCGGCCACTTGCACGGTCTTCAGCGCGGCCACGTCGGCAGTTTCGATGGCGATGATCTGGCTGGTGCCCAGGGCGACGATCTGGCTGGTGCCCATCGAAGCGACCTGCGCGGTGCCCAGCGAGACAACCTGGCCGGTGGTCAGTGCGGCGACCTGGCTGGTGCCCAGCGCGCCGATCTGCGCGGTGCGCATGGCGGCGACGTCGGTGGTTTCAATGGCGATGATCTGGCTGGTGCCCAGCGCGGCAACCTGGCTGGTGCCCAGCGCGGTAACTTGGCCGGACTTCAGCGCGGCAACCTGGCTGGTACCCAGCGCGACGATCTGGCTGGTGCCCAGCGCCGCCACGCCGCCGGTGCTCAGCGCCTGTACCTGGCTGGTGGTCAGCGCGACCAGGTCGGACGTTTCCAGCGCGGCCACTTGCACGGTCTTCAGTGCGGCAATGTCGGTGGTTTCGATAGCGATGATCTGGCTGGTGCCCAGCGCAACGATCTGGCTAGTGCCCATGGCGGCGACCTGGCCCGACTTCAGCGCGACGATCTGGCTGGTGCCCAGCGCGATGACCTGGCTGGTGCCCAGCGCGGCGACACCGGCGGTGGTGATCGCCTGGACCTGGCTGGTGGTCAGCGCCAGCACGTCGGATGTTTCCAGCGCGGCCACTTGTACGGTCTTCAGCGAGGCGACGTCGGAGGTTTCCAGCACGATGATCTGGCTGGTGCCCAGCGCGGCGATCTGGCTGGTGCCCAGCGAAGCGACTTGCGCGGTGCCCAGCGAGACTACCTGGCCGGTGGTCAGCGCGGCGACCTGGCTGGTGCCCAGCGCGCCCAGCTGCGCGGTGCGCATGGCGGCGACGTCGGTGGTTTCAATGGCGATGATCTGGCTGGTGCCCAGCGCGGCAACCTGGCTGGTGCCCAGCGCGGCAACCTGGCCGGACTTCAGCGCGGCAACCTGGCTGGTGCCCAGCGCGACGATCTGGCTGGTGCCCAGTGCGGCCACGCCGCCGGTGCTGATGGCCTGTACCTGGCTGGTGCCCAAGGCGGCCAGGTCGGACGTTTCCAGCGCGGCAACCTGTGCGGTGCGCAGGGAAGCGATGTCGATGGTTTCAATGGCGATGATCTGGCTGGTGCCCAGCGCGACGATCTGGCTGGTGCCGAGCGAGGCGACTTGGCCGGACTTGAGTGCGGCAACCTGGCTGGTGCCCAGGGCGATGATCTGGCTGGTGCCCAGCGCGGCGACGCCGGCGGTGGTGATCGCTTGCACCTGGCTGGTGGTCAGGGCCAGCACGTCGGACGTTTCCAGCGCGGCCACCTGGGTGGTGCGCAGGGCAGCAACGTCGGCGGTGTCAATGGCGATGATCTGGCTGGTGCCCAGCGCGACGATCTGGCTGGTACCCATGGCGGACACTTGCGCCGAACCCAGCGACACGACCTGGCTGGTGGTCAGCGCGGCAACCTGGCTGGTGCCCAGCGCAGCCACTTGCGCGGTCTTCATGGCGGCCAGGTCGGCCGTTTCGATAGCGATAATCTGGCTGGTGCCCAGCGCGCCAACCTGCAGCGTGCTCAGTGCGGCGACTTGCGCGGTCTTCAGCGCGGCGAACTGGCTGGTACCCAGCGCCACCACTTGCGACGTGCCCAGCGCGGAGACGGCGCCGGTGCCGAAGGCCTGGATCTGGCCGGTGGTCAGCGCGGCCACGTCGGACGTTTCCATCGCGGCGATTTGCGAGGTTTTCAGGGCGGCCACATCAGCCGTTTCCAGCGCAATGATCTGGCTCGTGCCCAGCGATTGGATCTGGCTGCTGCCCAGCGTCGCGATCTGTACCGTCTGCAACGCACCGATTTGCGAGGTCAACAGCACCGAAACCTGAGTCGTGCTCAGCTCAGCGATCTCTGCCGTTGCCAGCGAAGCAACCTGCGTAGTGGTCAGCGCGATGACCTGGCTGGTGGTAAGACTTGTGACGATGGTCATTTCCATTCTCCTTGGAACTACTATGTAGCGGAATATTCAGTGCAGCCGGACAGCACTTTTGGCATGCGGCATGGTCTAGCATTGCTCCGGCTGTTCAAATCTTCCGCACCATAAAGCTTGCGAATCAGAGCGGCACGGCAAGAGCCTTCAACATATTAACGACTGGCAATCCACGAACTTTAGACTGTGGGCAACAGTTTGGCGGGCTCCCGGCCCTGCTGTTTCCTACTGCCCGCCTACTTCAAGGCGACTAAAAAAGTTCCCGGATTAAATAAAAAAGTTGCTCACCGCAATCAGCAGGGCGAGCAGCGATGATGCAGCCTGCCAACCCTGGGGCCAGCGGGAAAATTACTTTCCCAGAGTCATCAGTATATCTTAAGAATTGCCCATGTGCATGATTTTTGCGCACCCTCGTCGCCAAAAAACCGCAGTTAACTACTTGATCTCACAGCATTTTGCGGTTTCTCAGGGGCGAGCAGCCGGTTGTCGTAAAGTAAACATAACTTTCCGGGCTACTCCCAAAATTCAACGTTGGTACTTATGTCACGCAGGATCGCCTGCTTGATTTCCGCGTTGTACACGCCAGCTTTCAGGATGACGCAAGGGGCTTGCTCACTGCGCAATACAGTTGGCGATTGCACCATGAGTCCGGTGCCATACAGGCGCTTCCCCTGCTTGCTCGCATCGTTGTCGAGCAGGCTGACGATGTGGCTCTGGTCCAGGCCATAGGCGATCAGCGACTGGGCGAAGATGTGGGCACCGAACAGATACACAGGCCGTCCGCTGGCGCGCATTTTGGCGTTCAGCTCGGCAATCAGGCCGTCGTGGTAGGCCACGTAGTCCAGGTAGCTGCGCTTGTTCTGCTCATACAGCGCGGCCGGCAGCGCGGGCGCGGCCGGCGCCCCGACCGAGCGCACGGCAGCATAAAAGATGCTGTGGTCCTGCATGAAATACTCTTTTTTGACCAGGTCGAAGCCGTGTTCCGCCAGCATTTGCTGGACATAGGCCTCGGTCAGGAACACCGTATGCTCAAAATTGATGCAATTGGTATAACGACGTTCCAGCCAGACTTGCAGGTTGGGCACCGAGAACAGCAGGTGCTGGCCGGGCTGCATGAAGCCCGCCAGGTGGCGCATAAACTTGGCCGGTTCGTACAGGTGCTCCCACAGATGGGAATGCACCACGGTGTCGACTGCGCCGTCGAAGCGGAAGCGGTCGTCGAAGAAGCCACGCACATAGGTGGCGTTGCAGCCCTCGACCGGCGCCGGGTTCGGCTCGACGATGGTCCACGGGATGGTGTCGAACTCCTGGTAGGCGCGCGCCAGCAGGCCGCTGGCGCCGCCCACTTCGAGCACCGCCGCCGGCGCGTACTGGCGCACGAACTGGGCGAAGGTGCTGTGATGGCGGGCCCACAGGGCGCCCACCGCGCCGGCGTTGTGCGCGGCCGGATACAGCACATCCAGCGGCAGCAGGCCGCGCAGCTGGATCAGGCCCGAACTGCGGCTGATCCACCAATCCATGTCGGCGTGCAGGTCTTCGCTTTCCGGGTGCTCGACGCAGCCCATGAAGACGGGGAAACGGGGATGCTTGTATAGCGGCTCGAGGTCGTCGGCGCCGGTGACCGCGCAGCGGTCGCGCAATATCATGTCCATAAGGGGCCTTGTGGTGGGTTTACAGCTTGGCGGCCAGCCAGGCGGGGATGGGCAGGCGGGCTTCGGCCAGCCGCACGGCGATTTCCTGACCCGAGTACTCCACCATCTTGTCCTGGCCCAGGCCCTGTAGCGTGCCGATCTGCTTGCAGACTGTATGTTCGTTGTCGGTCGGCTCCATGCGCGACCACTTGTCATTCTTGCTGTACAAGAAATTAATGTCGAAGTACTTCAGGTGCACCACATAGAATCCCGGCAGCGGCTCGCTGAACTCGGCGGCCATGTGGTTGCCGGCGGTCCAGGTGGTCGGCACGCGACTGATGATGGGACGCAGCAGCAAGTCGGTGCCGCGGATGAAGTGCTGGCGCTGCGCGAACACGCCCTGGTCGAAATCGAATTGCGGTTCGGCCTTCCAGTCGTGCAGCACCTCCACCGCATGCTCCGGGCGGTAGGTGGTGCCGGGCAAGGCGGCCAGCGTCTCGGCCATGTCGCCCTCGCACACCAGGAACTCGTCAGTGTCGACCTTCACCACCCAGTCGTAGCGCATCAGCAGGAAGCGCTGGAAATGGCTTTGCGATTGGGCGAAATGCTCGTGGTCGACCGGGCCGGAGGGCATGTTGATGACGTTGGTCTTGGGGTGCAGGCGCTCGCAGCTGCCATCGGTACTGCCATTGTTGAGCACATACAGGTTCTCGTAGCCGACCAACTTGCCGTAGTAGCGCTCCCAGTACAGCAGCATCTCGCCTTCGTTGTAAGTCTGCGTGAGCACGGCCAGGCGGGCGAACTTCTGCTCCATCTTGACGTAGCTGGTGTACAGCTTGAGCGGATCGTACAGGCGGCTCAGCAGGTCCGACGAGAAGGTGACGGACTCGCCGCACACGAACTGGCCGTCCTCGATGAAGCCGACACGGGTCTTGCCCGGATCGCGCATGACCAGTTCGACGAATTTTTCCGGCCGCACGCGCGGCACGATGCGGTCGCCAGCCTTCAGATTCACCCAGTCCTGGCCCAGCACCATATAGATGAATTCGCCGTGTTCGTTGTTGGCCAGCAGGGTCACGCGCTCGGAGTGCAGCAGGCGGTCCGGGATGACTTGGTCGAACAGCAGCGTGGGGCGGCGCACATCGGTATCTATTTCTAGCAAAGCCATAATCTATCCAGGAAAAACGTTAATTGATCATCAAGCGCTATGCCGGCTGTGCCAGCACGCCGTGCAGCATGTCCTTGCCCAGCGCATACAGCAGGTGGCTGTACGGGTCGTGGTGCAGGGCGGCGATGTTCAGGTAAATCAGCGCGGTCAGCATGCGTACCTTGCGCACGCTATAGCCCTGCTGCGCCAGCCACAGATCGAAATGCCGCTCGCAGGCCACCAGCATCTGCTTGCGGTGGAAGTCGTAGCGGATGGCGCCGTCCCGGCGTTCGCTGTGGTAATGGTCGCCGGCGATCAGTTCGTGGCTGACGATCAGGCCGTGCAGCAGCTTGGCCAGGTCGTAATAGATATCGCCCACGGTCAGCGAACCGCCGAAGTCCTGGCGCCAGTCGAGGAAGGTGAAGGCCTGCTGGCCGCCGTTCCACAGGATGTTCTCGAAGTGGAAATCGCCGTGGAAGCGGCCGGGCAGGCCTTGCGCCAGGTCGTCCCAGTCCACCTGCTGCAGCAGGGTGGCCAGGGTAGGCATGGCGACGCCGTTGATGCTTTCGCAGCCGTCTTCAGTGCCGAAGGTGCGGTAGTACAGCGCCACCCGCTCCAGCGTCTTGCGGTGGTAGAAGGTGCGGCACTGGGCCTGGAAGGCGTCGCGCGCGGCGTCGTCCAGGTCGGCCTCGCGCCAGAAACCGCTGCAATGCTCGAGCAGGCGCGCGAACAGCGGCAAGTCCACCGCCTCCGACACCACGTCGCCCTGCACATTGCGGTAGCTGTACATATTCGGGCGCACGCCGGTCAGGCGCGGCACAAAGTCCTGGATCTCGGCGGCGCGCTTGACGCGGTTGGCGATGAAGGACAGGTCGTCGGAAAACTTGACCACCTGCTGGCCGACAAACCAGATCGCCTCGTTGGCCTTGGGCAGGATGTTGGGCGCGCCCGCTTCGGCATAAGCCGCGCGCGCCGCTTCCAGCGCGGGCGGGTTGCCGGTGTCAAACCAGGTAAAGGCGTGGGCGGCGACGCCGGCCGCCAGCAGCGGCCGCAAGCCGAACGCTTCGCCGCCCTCGATGGCGGCGCCGGCGCCCGCTTCCATGGCGTCCCAGAACTGCGCATGGTCGACGATGCCGGCCAGGCCGATATAGGGATGGTGCGTACCGGGGCGGCCCTCGCCTTTTTCGCACAGCGCCACAGCGCGGCCGCCAGCCACCTGCAGAGTGCGGTAGGCGGCCAGGTCGTCGCGCTCGGCGTAGGCGACCCAGTTGCCGTCCAGCGCGGGCAGCGGCTCGCGGACCAGCGTGTCGCAGGACAGGAAGATAAACGGCTGCTGCAGGTGGGGCTTGCATTGCAACAGGCTGTAGCCCAGACCGGAGCCGGATCCCTCGTAGCGGTCCACTTCCACGAAGATGAAGGTGCGCTCCGGATAGGCCAGCTCCAGGAAATGGCGCACCAGCGGGCCTTTATGGCCCAGCGCGATGACGAATTCAGCGTCCGGCGGGCATTGCTCGATCTGATGCGACAAGGTGGGCCGGTTTGCAATGCTGACCAGCGACTTGTTCAGGAAGGCCGTCAGTTCGCCCAGCCGCGAGCCGGTGCCCGCAGTGGGTATGCAAACCCGCACCGTCACGCTGGCGCCCGCAGATAGTCGTCCGACAGGCGCACCACGTCCTCCATCTCGGGCGTGCTCGCTTCCAGGTAGACGCTGTCGGTCACCGCTTCCATGCGGTGCACCACGCCCGGCTCGATGGTGATGCTGTCGCCGGCCGTGTAGATACGCGCTTCGACGGTGTCCTGGGTGGGGCCGGCATAGATGCGCAGGTCGCCGCTCAGCACGTAGATGGTTTCCCGCTTGATGTTGTGGTACTGCATGCTGCAGCGGTGGCCCTGCCACATGGTGAGTTTCTTCATCATGTAGCGTTCGTTGATTTCGATGACTTCTTCTTTACCCCAGGGCTTGTCGATGACGCGCATGGCTGGCCTTAAATTTTGTAGGATTGATATTCGGGATGGAAGTCGAAAAAGTGGTCGTAAAACCCTTTGACGTACTGCTGCATCGACCAGCGGCTGTTGAAGCCGTATTTCTTGCGCATCCAGCGCCGGCCTTCAGCCACGTACAGGCGCAGATTGTCCTCGTAGGCTTCGGTCTTGATCAGGTCGGCCTTGGTCAGCAAATGAGTTTCGTTTTCCGAGGCCAGCACCTTGGTGGTGATGGCCGCCGCCCAGTCGTTGGCGTAGGCTTTCGCAATCAATTCGCTCTCCGCGCCGTAGCCGCGGAAATTGTCGCCGTCGAACAGGAAGCTCATGGCGTCGGCCTGCTCGCTGTCCATGATGGCTTCGACGAACTGGCGCCGCAGCAGCAAGGCGTTGTTGTGGATGAACCAGAAATACTTGGTCGCTTCCTCGCTCAGCAGCAGCTTCTCGCCCCAGCGCTCCGAGCATGGCGACAGGATGCCCACGCGGGGATGCTCGTCCAGCACCGCCATCAGCGGCGCGACCACCGGCCGCTGCGGAAATTCGGTGTCGTTGGTGAGCAGGAAGAAGGCGTCGTACTGCTCGAATTTTCCTTCGCGCCACAGCTGGCTCAGGCCGAAGTTCATGCCGCGGCAATAGCGCAGTCCCTGCTGGCGCGCTTCCGGCCAGTCCGCGTGCCAGCTGACGTCGCGCGCCAGCTGGCCATGGTCGGAACCGGCTTCCACGACGAACACGTCGGTCAGCTCGCCGTCGTAGCGGTGCAGCTGGTCGACCAGGGCGTTGGTGATCTCCGGCAGGTTGCGGTTGAGGATGATGGTGGCGACGCGCTTCATGCTGCCACCAGGCGGAAATTGGTCAGATAGCGCAGGATGCTCTGCTTGACTTGCTGCTTCAAATATTCCTCCAGTTCTATCCCTTTGCGGCGCAGCACGCTGGCCGCGGTGGCCTTGATTTCCTGGCATTCGGGGGTGGCGAACACATAGTGCCCGGCGATCACCGCGCGGTCGCGGTCGCTCGCTGCAGTGTCCTTGAGCATCCACTTGTCCCATTTGCGCGAGTCGTAGGACAGACGCAGGAAATCGTCCGCCTGCGCGCCGCAGCCCTGCTTTTCCATCACGTCCAGCAGTGCCACGGTTTCCGCCACGCCAAACTCGGGTGCCACGTTGGCCGCGTGGATACCCAGGCGCGGATGCCATTGCAGCGCTTCGTCGGACACGTAGTCCGTGTTGTGTTCCTTCATGAAGATGCCATAGCGATTGCAGATTTCGATCATCTTCGGCAGCTGGATCTCGGCCGGAATTTCTTCTGCAACGCGGATGGGGCTGTCAAAAGAGCCAACGTTGCGCTTTTCCATGACGCGCGTGCCGGCCTGGATCACCACGAAGGACGGCTGCGGCAAGCGGTTCTTATTGCAGAACTGCTGCATCGCATTGAGCGTGTAGTTGAGCTCCTCCTGCGAGTTGGTGCTGCCGCTCTGTTCTTCGGTGCCGATTTCGAAGATGACTTCCTGGCCCAGCCGCTGCGCCTGGCTCCAGCAGTACTCATACAGCTCGAACACGCGGTTCAGTACCTCGTCCACACAGGGCTGGCCGTGGATATCGACGCTGGGATCGATGTGCAGCACCTGGAAGCCGGCTTCCAGGTCGGCCAGGTAGGACGATTTCGCGGAGTCCATGGCGCGCCGCAAGCTCAAGCCCTGCTCTTTCTCGCGCGTGTTCTGCCACGGACCGCCGTGATCCCGCGCCAGCAGAACCTTGCCTTTTTTATCATGATCGATGACGTAGTCCGCAAACTGCGATGTGGTCCAGTTGTTCACGTAGCCGCCGCCGAATTCCTCGGAATCGATCTGGCGCCGGCTGGCGATCAGCATCATCGGGATCTCATGCTGGTTAGCCAATTCGATCGCCGCGTCCACGCAATTAACGCTCATGGGTCCCACGCCCAGCAGGGTACAGCGTTTGTTCTTCAGAAAAGTGTCCAGGCGCTGATGTATCATTTAAGCCCAATCTCCTAGCTGTTGGTTTTGCGCGTCCGGGCGGCGTTCCGGATTGAACGGGACGAAATAACGCTCCATCAGGTGCAGGCACGCCTCGGCCACGGCGCGATCGCCGCCGGCGCGCGCGGTGACGAAGTCTGCGCTCTGCACCGCCAGCGCATCCGCATTGGCGGGGGCGATGGAGTAAGCCACTTGCTTCATCACATAATGGTCGAAGATCCCATCGCCCATATAAATGACGCGTGCGGCGTCATACCGTTCGGCGATCCAGTCGATGCGTTTGTGGGTGCTGACCAGGTCGAGCGGGAAGCCCATGTCTTCGACGATGCGCTTCTGGCTGATGGGGAAGCCTTTCTTGTCGCCGGTGACAAAGCGGATTTCAATGTAGGGCTGCAGCAGCCCCAGCGCATCGTTATCGTCGGGGCCGAAGACCTTCATTGCCTTGCCCTCGGCCGTATAGAGGAACTGGCCGGTGGTCATGACACCGTCCACGTCCAAAATGAATACCTGAGGCTTTTCCATGTTTTAAACTATTGAGTCCGCATTTAACAATGCAACGGAGACCTGGTGGCTCCTGAAAAATGGCAGGATAGCTGATAACTTGCACATCAGCAAATTTGCAAGCAGCAACTTTCAACATGAGTGTGATGTAATTTTGGTTTCAAAATCTATCAAATAATCACTTTCCGGCAATTTTGCACGCAGACAAGAAAAAAGCCCTGCAAATCGCGGATTTGTAGGGCTTTCGTACAACAGTTGCGCTGGGCTTAGAACGGAATGTCGTCGTCCATGTCCGAGAAGTTCGGCGCAGGGCGCGGGGCCGGGCGTGGTGCCGGGGCCGGCGCTGGGGCCGGACGCGGGGCCGGCGCCTGGCGCGGGGCCGGGGCGTCGTAGCCGCCGCCGTCGTCCATGCCGGCGTCGCCGCCCATGCCCTGGCGGCCACCCAGCATTTGCATCTGCTCGGCGATGATGTCGGTGGCGTACTTCTCGACGCCGTCCTTGTCGGTGTACTTGCGGGTCTGCAGGCGGCCTTCGACGTAGACCGAGGAACCTTTTTTCAGGTACTGGCCGACGATTTCAGCCAGGCGGCCGAAGAAGGAAATACGGTGCCACTCGGTTTGCTCTTTTTGCTCGCCGGTGTTGCGATCCTTCGACTTGTACGAGGTCGCAACGGCAATGTTGGCGATCGCATCACCGCTAGGCATGTAGCGAATTTCCGGATCGCGGCCCAGGTTGCCGACAATGATGACTTTGTTGACTGATGCCATGTATAACTCCTGTTGAACTGCGGCCGCACGCGGCGGGCTGTCGGTTGCTTAAACAACGATTATAAGCGAAGGCAAGGCGCTGCCCATTTTTAAGAATACTGGTATTATATACAGTATCGACCCGGCCGCCTTGATCCGCATCAAACCGCGCAAGGCGGCGCGGATCAAACCCGGCTATAGTACCGGGTTCACCCGCTTTGCCCCCTGCAGTTAGCTACCTTTATCCAAGGCCAATGACAATGGAACAGATCCGCATCCGCGGCGCACGTACGCACAACCTCAAGAACATCAACCTCGATCTGCCGCGCAACAAGCTGATCGTCATTACCGGCCTGTCCGGTTCCGGCAAGTCCTCGCTGGCGTTCGACACGCTGTACGCCGAGGGCCAGCGCCGCTACGTGGAATCGCTGTCGGCCTACGCGCGCCAGTTCCTGCAGTTGATGGAAAAGCCGGACGTGGACCTGATCGAGGGCCTGTCGCCCGCCATTTCCATTGAACAGAAGGCCACCTCGCACAATCCGCGCTCCACCGTGGGCACGGTGACCGAGATCCACGACTACCTGCGCTTGCTGTTCGCGCGCGTCGGCACGCCGTACTGCATCAACCATCCGCAACACGCGCTGGCTGCGCAGACCGTGTCGCAAATGGTGGATGCGGTGCTGGCCATGCCCGAGGGTACCAAGCTGATGATCCTGGCGCCGGTGGTGGCCAACCGCAAGGGCGAGCACGTGGACCTGTTCGAGCAGATGCAGGCCCAGGGTTTCGTGAGGTTCCGCGTGCAAAGCGGTACGCATGACGCAAAAATCTATGAAGTGGACGACCTGCCCAAGCTGAAGAAGACGGAAAAGCACACCATCGACGTGGTGATCGACCGCGTGAAGGTGACGCCGGAGATCAAGCAGCGCCTGGCCGAGAGCTTCGAGACCGCGCTGCGCCTGGCCGATGGCCGCGCCGTGGCCTATGAGATGGACACCGCGCAGGAGCATGTCTATTCCAACAAGTTTGCCTGCACCGAATGCGGCTATTCGCTGCAGGAACTGGAACCGCGCCTGTTCTCGTTCAACAACCCGATGGGCGCCTGCCCCGAGTGCGATGGCCTGGGCCATATCGAGTTCTTCGACCCGAAGCGCATCGTGGCCTTCCCCAACCTGTCGCTCGCTTCCGGCGCCGTGAAGGGCTGGGACCGCCGCAACCAGTTCTACTTCCAGATGCTGACCGCGCTGGCGGCCTACTACGAGTTCGACCTGGATACCCCGTTCGAGCAGCTGCCGAAGAACGCACAGGAAGCCGTGCTGCATGGCTCGGGCAAGCAGGCCATCCCCTTCGCCTATATCAATGAGCGCGGCCGCACGGTGGTCAAGGAGCACACCTTCGAGGGCGTGGTGAACAACCTGTCGCGCCGCTACCGCGAGACCGATTCCATGGCGGTGAAGGAGGAACTGGCCAAATTCATCAACGAGAAGGAATGCCCGTCCTGCGCCGGCGCGCGCCTGCGCACGGAAGCGCGCTACGTGAAGGTGGGCAGCGGCAAGCAGCAGCGCGCCATCTTCGAGCTGTCGCGCAAGCCGCTGCGCGATTCGCTGGAATATTTCGAAACGCTGAAGCTGACCGGCGCCAAGCGCGAGATCGCCGACCGCGTGGTAAAAGAGATCATCTCGCGCCTGAAGTTCCTCAACAACGTGGGCCTGGACTACCTGTCGCTGGACCGCAGCGCCGACACCCTGTCCGGCGGCGAGGCGCAGCGCATCCGCCTGGCCTCGCAGATCGGCTCCGGCCTGACCGGCGTGATGTATGTGCTGGACGAGCCGTCCATCGGCCTGCACCAGCGCGACAACGACCGCCTGATCGACACGCTGAAGCACCTGCGCGACATCGGCAACAGCGTGCTGGTGGTGGAGCACGACGAGGATGCGATCCGCACCGCCGACTACATTGTGGACATGGGCAAGGGCGCCGGTGTGCACGGCGGCGACGTGATCGCTTCCGGCTCGCTGAAGGACATCCTGAAGAACAAGGATTCGCTGACCTCGCAGTACCTGAGCGGCGCCAAGAAAATCGAAGTGCCGAAGAAGCGCCATCCGTTCGACGAGGAGCGCCAGCTGGTCATCACCGGCGCCACCGGCAACAACCTGAAGAAGGTCACCTTGCAGCTGCCGGTCGGCCTGATGACCTGCATCACCGGCGTGTCCGGGTCGGGTAAGTCCTCGCTGATCAACGACACGCTCTACCCTGCCCTGTCGCGCCACCTGTACGGTTCGCAGACCGAGCCTTCGCCGCACGACTCGATCAGCGGCCTGGAACACTTCGACAAGGTGATCGCCGTGGACCAGGCGCCGATCGGCCGCACGCCGCGCTCGAACCCAGCCACCTACACCGGCCTGTTCACGCCGATCCGCGACCTGTTCGCCACCGTGCCGACCGCGAAAGAGCGCGGCTACAGCGCCGGCCGTTTCTCCTTCAACGTGAAGGGCGGCCGCTGCGAAGCCTGCCAGGGCGACGGCGTGATCAAGGTGGAGATGCACTTCCTGCCGGACGTGTACGTGCCGTGCGACGTCTGCCACGGCAAGCGCTACAACCGCGAAACGCTGGAAGTGCACTACAAGGGCAAGAACATCACCGAAGTGCTGGACATGACGGTGGAAGACGCGCACGAGTTCTTCAAGCCGGTGCCGGTCATCGCGCGCAAGCTGCACACCTTGCTGGATGTGGGCCTGGGCTACATCAAGCTGGGGCAAAGCGCCACCACCCTGTCCGGCGGCGAGGCGCAGCGCGTGAAGCTGTCGCTGGAGCTGTCCAAGCGCGACACCGGCCGCACGCTGTACATCCTGGACGAGCCGACCACCGGTTTGCACTTCCACGATATCGACCTGCTGCTGAAGGTGATCCACCGCCTGCGCGACCAGGGCAACACACTGGCTATCATCGAGCACAACCTGGACGTCATCAAGACGGCGGACTGGGTGGTGGACCTGGGGCCGGAAGGCGGCGCGGGCGGCGGCCAGATCATCGCCGCCGGTTCGCCGGAAGACGTGGCGGCCAATCCGGCCAGCGTGACGGGTAAATACCTGATCCCGCTGCTCAAGCCGGCCAAGAAGAAGTAAGGCCATGGCAGGGACAGCCGCGCCGCTGCTCGATCGCATGATCGCGGTCGTGGCGCGGCTGCTGCCGCACGACGGCCGCGTGGAAACGGTGGTGCCCTATCTGTCGCTGCTGCGTTCATCGCAGCCCACGCCGGTCACGCGCGGCGTGCTCAAGCCCTCCTGCTGCGTGATCCTGCAAGGGACCAAGCGCGTGCACCTGGCCACCGAGGTGCTGGACTACGGGCCGGGGCAGTACCTGGCCGTGTCGGTCGACATGCCGGCCTCCGGCCACGTGGTCAACGCCACGCCCGAGCAGCCCTACCTGCTGTTGAACATCGAGTTCGACCCGGCGGAAATCGCCGCCGTGGTGCTGGAAGCGCAGATCGACATGCACGACGGCGCGCAGCCGGTGCGCGGCGCCTTCGTCGGCGACACCGACGCGGCGTTGCAGGAAGCCTTGTGCAAGCTGGTGTTGCTGCTCGACGCGCGCGATGCGCCGCCGCAGGAAGCGGCCTTCCTGGCTGTCGGGCTGAAAAGGGAAATCATCTACCGCCTGCTGACCGGGCCGCACGGCCGCCAGCTGTACCAGAACGTGGTGCTGGACCAGCAGGACCGCGGCATCAGCAAGGCCATCGCCTGGCTCAAGGAGCGCTACAACCAGCCTGTGCTGGTGGAGGAGCTGGCGCAGGCCACCAATATGAGCGTGTCCACCCTGCACCACCGCTTCAAGGCGGTGACCACGATGGGGCCGATGCAGTACCAGAAGCAGCTGCGCCTGCAGCAGGCGCGCACCTTGCTGCTGAACGGGGACACCGACGCCGCCACGGCGGCTTACCGGGTGGGCTACGAGAGCCAGTCCCAGTTCAGCCGCGAATACCGGCGCCTGTTCGGCGCACCGCCGATGCAGGATGTGAAAAGGCTGCGGTCGGCGGTGTGAGGGCGGCTTATTGGGCGGTGATCCGGGTTGCGCCTTTCTTCTCGGCGCTCACCCATTCCTTGATGTGCGATTCCAGCACGTCCATCGGCAAGGCACCCGCGCCCAGCACCTGGTCGTGGAATTTGCGGATGTCGAACTGGCTGCCCAGCTCCTTCTTCGCATAGTCGCGCAGCGACAGGATCTTCAGCTGGCCGATCTTGTAGCCCAGGGCCTGGCCCGGCCACACGATGTAGCGGTCGGTCTCGCTCTGCACGTCCACTTCCTCGATGCCGGAGTGGTCATGGAAGAAGTCCACCACCTGCTGGCGGCTCCACTTCTTGTAGTGCAGGCCGGTGTCCACCACCAGGCGGATGGCGCGCAGCATCTCGTCCTGCAGGTGGCCGTAGTAGCTGTACGGGTCCTTGAAGAAGCCCAGCTCCTCGCCAAGGCGTTCCGAATACAGCGCCCAGCCTTCGGCGTAAGCGGTGTAGTTGCCCTGCTGGCGGAAGCTCGGCAGCGCCTCGATTTCCTGGGCGATGGCGATCTGCATGTGGTGGCCCGGCACGCCCTCGTGCAGCGCCGTGGTCTCAATCGTGATGGTGGAGCGCTTGGCGAAGTCGCCGGTGTTGACCATCACGCGGCCGGCACGCTTGCCGTCCGGCGAACCCTGCATGTAGGAAGCGGCGGCTTCGCCCTTCTCGCGGAACTGCTCTACCTGGCGGATTTCGACTTTACCCTTGGGCAGGATGCCGAACTGCTGCGGCAGCTGGGTGTACATCTGGTCCGTGTATTTCTGGTACAGGTCCACGATCTCCTGGCGCGATTTCGGGTGCAGCTTGGGGTTGGCGGCCAGTGCCTTGTTGAAGGCCTTCAGGTCCTGGTAGCCCAGCTTTTGCGCCACGCCCAGCATCTGCGCCTCGATGCGCGCCACTTCCTTCAGGCCGAGCTGGTGGATTTCTTCCGGCGGCATGTCGGTGGTGGTGGAAGACCTGGCCTTGAAGCTGTAGCGCGCGGCGCCGTCCGGCAGCGACCACATGCCCACGTCGGTGCGGCCGTGCGGCTGGTACTGGGTTTTCACGTACACGGCCAGCTTCTTGTAGGAAGGCGCCACGTCCTTCTGGATGGCGGCCAGGATCTCCTTGCCCAGGCGCGCCTTGTCGGCGGCGGAGAAGTCTTTCGGGAACTTCTTGAGCGGCTCGGCGAACGGCGAAGCGGCGCCCTTCATTGCCGCCACGTCCTCGCACTGCTTGACGATTTTCGGGATCAGGAATTTCGGCGGCATCAGGCCGTCGCGCACGCCGTTCTCCATCTGCGCGCGGGTGTCGTCGAACAGCTTGGGCAGCGTGCGCAGGCGCTGGATGTAGTCCTCGTAGTCCTTCACGGTCTCGAACGGCAGCGCGGACACGATTTGCGGCAGGTCGATATGGATGCCGGAGTTCTGCGCCAGCGGCATTTCCCAGTCCTTGAAGCGCGCGCCTTCGGCAGCCTCCCGCAACTGGCGCACCATCAGCTCATGATTCAGCTTCTCCTGCAGCGGGAAGCCGGAGCTGTCGATGGCTTCGAAGCGCTTGAGGAAGTCCAGCGTGGCCTCGGCGTCGGCGTCGATGCCGGCTTGCGAAAAGTCCGACCATTTGTCGTTGTAGCGCTTGTCGCCCAGCAGCGAAGCCCATTCCGGGCTGTTGCGCATGGTGTATTCCCACTGTTCCTTGATCAGGCTGTTCAGGGCGGCGCGGCGGCCTTCCAGGTCGGGCGCCTGGGCGTGCACGGGGCCGAGGATGAGGGAAAACAGCAGCGCGCTGGCGGCGCCGAGGCGGGTCATTTTTGTCATGGTGGCCTACGAAAAAAGAGGGTGAGCGTGCACTGTATGCGAGCCTGGCGCATGGCGGGGGCCAATTGTGACGGAACGTTGAAACAAAGGCATGGATTGCAAAATAGCGGGACCGGCAGAAACAGGCAAATATGCGGCAGGAATAGCACTGCCGCGCGCGCGCCAGGCTTTCTAGAATGGCTGCACGTCATTCACAGGAGCGAACAGCATGCGCATCATCGACCAGATTTACATCAACGGCCAGTTCATCACCCCGCACGGCAGCGAGATGGCCGACCTGATCAACCCGACCAGCGGCCAGCTCGCCGGCCAGGTGCGGCTCGGCGACGCGGAGGACACGCGGCGCGCCATCGCCGCCGCCAAGGCGGCATTCCCCTCCTTCTCCCGCAGTACCATCGCGCAGCGCGGCGTGTATTTGCAGCGCCTGCACGACGCGGTGCTGGCGCGCGCCGACGAGGCGGCCGCCGCGCTGATGGAGGAATACGGCGGCACCTATGCCAGCAGCATCGGCCGCTCGCGCTACACGGCCAGCATGTTCCTGGACGTGAAGCGGGTGATGGAGGAGCACGCGTTCACCAGGACCGTGGGCAAGTCCAGGGTGGTGCTGGAGCCGGTGGGCGTGGTGGGCATCATCACGCCGTGGAATTCCAGCGCGTGGTTCGTGGCCAACAAGCTGGCCACCGCGATCGCGGCCGGCTGCACGCTGGTGATCAAGCCCAGTGAACTGAGCGCGCTGCAGACGCAGATCCTGACCGAGTGCCTGCACCAGGCTGGCCTTCCGCCGGGGGTGTTCAACATCGTCAACGGGCGCGGCGACGTGGTGGGCGCGGAGATCAGCGCGCACCCGGACATCAACAAGATTTCGTTCACCGGCTCCACGGCCGTGGGCAAGACCATCGCGCGCACGGCCGTGGAGACCATGAAGCGCGTGACCCTGGAGCTGGGCGGCAAGAGCGCCAACCTGCTGCTCGACGATGCAGACTTCGAGAAGGCGGTGCCGGTGGCGATCCAGGCCTGCTATATGAACAATGGCCAGGCCTGCATTGCCGGCACGCGGCTGCTGGTGCCCGCGCACCGGCTGGAACAGGTGAAGCGGCTGGCCAAGGCGGCCGCAGAGGCGGTGGTGGTGGGCGATCCGCGCGACCCCGCCGTGACGCTGGGGCCGATGGTGACGCGCAAGCAGTTCGAGCGCGTGCAGCATTACATCCGCACCGGCATCGCGGAAGGCGCCGAGCTGCTGACGGGCGGCACCGGCCAGCCTGCGGGCCTGGAGCAGGGCTGGTTCGTCAAGCCCACCGTGTTCGCCGGCGTCACGCCGGACATGACGATCGCGCGCGAGGAAATCTTCGGCCCGGTGCTGTCCATCCTCACCTACGGGACCGAGGAGGAAGCCATCGCCATGGCCAACGACACGCCGTACGGCCTGCAAGCCTACGTCAGCTCCACCGACCTGGCACGCGCCAACCGCGTGGCGTCGCAGCTGGTGGCGGGCCGCGTGCACATCAACGGCATGCACGACGACCTGATCGCGCCGTTCGGCGGCTTCAAGCAGTCCGGCATCGGGCGCGAGTTCGGGCCGTACGGGCTGGAGTCCTACCTGGAGCCGAAAGCCATCCTGGGCGAGGCGGCGCAGTATGCCTGAGCCGCGCCGTCCCGGGCGCTATGCCTGCACGCGCGGCGCGGTGCGGTGGCCCAGGCTGGAGACGATCTTCGGCTTGCGCGCCCAGTAGCTCCACGACACGCCGCCGCCGGCCAGCCACGCTTCCAGCTGGCCGAAGCGGTCAAAGCCCCAGAACGGCTCCTTGTCCGCGATGACGAAGGGCGAGCCGAACACGCCGCGCGCCATGGCGGCGGCGGTCTCCTGCTTCAGCAGCTCCTTCACCTCGCGCGAGCGCAGCGCGGCCTGCAAGGCGTCGGCCGGGATGCCAAGGCCGCCCGCGATCCCGCCCAGCACTTCCTCGTCCGCAAGGTCGATACGGTCGGCGAAATAGGCGTGCAGGCAGCGCTTGGCAAAGCGCACGGCCTGTTCTTCACCGTACTGCTGCCGTATCCACAGCATGGCGCGCGGCGCGCCCAGCAGCAGTTGCGGGAAGGTGGCCGGCTGGCGGTAGGCGATGCCGTGCTGGCGCGCGGTGCGGTCGATATCGTGCAGCACATCGTGGCCCTTGATGGGCACCGTGGGCAGCGGCCTGCCGCCGGTGGTTTCGAATACCGCCGCCATCATGATGGGGTGCCAGCGCACCTGGCGCCGGTGGCGCGCCGCCAGTTCGTCGATGCAGCTGGCGGCGAAGTAGCCGTAGGGCGAAGCGAAATCGAAATAGAAATCGATCGGTTCCATGGCGGCCCTCTCAGCAGAGACCGAATTCGTCGTTGCTGTCGGGCAGGGAGCGCAGCGCGTCCACCAGCTTGGGGCTGAACAGCAGGCAGCAGGCGACTAGCGCGAGGAATATGGCTTTGGTCATGATGCTCTCCAACTTTCGCACAGGTGTGCGAAATTAAGTGAAAAAAAACGGCGGCACGGCGGCCGTCAACCCTGGTAAGTAAAACTCTTGTACGTCGATATCAGGCGCCCGAAAGCCAGCATCATGCGGCCGGGCGCGGCCGGGTCGCGCATGAAGCGGGTATCGTGCAGCAGGCCCACGATCAGGCAGTAAATCTCGAACACCAGCTGTTCGGCATCGGTATCGGGGCGCAGATGGCCCAGTTCCATGGCCTGCAGCACGGTCTTGCGCAGCGAGGCGCGCCAGCGCTCCACGCCTTGCTGCAGGCGGTCGCGCAGGGCGCCGTCCAGGTCGTCGAATTCAAAGGCGCCCGCCGTGTACAGGCAGCCGGAGCCGGGGCCGGTGTCGCGGCAGCGCGCGATCCAGCGCTCGACCTGGGCCACCAGGCGCGGCAAGCCTGGCGCCAGCTTCAGCGACGGCATGAACACATCCTCGGCGAAGCGGCGGTCGTACTCGTCCAGCACATCGCCCTGCAAGGCTTCCAGCGAGCCGACGCGGGAAAACACGCCGCTCTTGCTGATGCCGGTGCGCTTGGCCACCTCGCCCAGCGACAGCTTGCCGATGCCGTCGGCGGCCGCCATCTGGTAGGCGGTGCCGAGGATGGCGCTGTAGGTGGCTTCGCTTTTGCTGGACAGAGTATTCATGCCCAAACTTTAGCACACCTGTGCGAAATGTAAACAAAAAAAACGGCACGTCTTGGGACGCGCCGTTTTATGGAATGCTGCCTGCCTGGATGCTACCTGCTTAGTTGGCCAGGCGCTTCTCGATTTCAGCCTTGGTGGCCACCAGTTCTTGCGGCAGGTGGTAAGCCAGCTTCTCGAACAGC
This sequence comes from Pseudoduganella sp. UC29_71, assembly GCF_042693265.1. Taxonomy (NCBI): domain Bacteria; kingdom Pseudomonadati; phylum Pseudomonadota; class Betaproteobacteria; order Burkholderiales; family Oxalobacteraceae; genus Pseudoduganella; species Pseudoduganella sp. UC29_71. The sequence goes on from NZ_CP170549.1 coordinate 5,820,656, forward strand.
TCGGCGTGCAGCTTCAGTTCTTCAGTCCAGGCCGCCTTGTCGATGGAGGTGATCTGCTTGAACTGCTCTTGCGTGAAGTTCAGGCCGTCCCAGTTCAGGTCGCCGAATTCCGGGGTCACGCCGAACACGTTTTCCACGCCGCCGGTCTTGCCATCGATGCGTTCCAGCATCCACTTCAGCACGCGCATATTGTCGCCGAAGCCTGGCCAGACGAACTTGCCGTCGGCGTCGGTGCGGAACCAGTTCACGCAGTAGATCTTCGGTGCGTTGGCGCCGACCTTCTTGCCCAGGTTCAGCCAGTGCTGGAAGTAGTCGCTCATGTTGTAGCCGATGAAGGGCAGCATGGCGAACGGGTCGCGGCGCACCACGCCCATCTGGCCGGCAGCGGCGGCGGTGGTTTCCGAACCCATGGTCGCCGCCATGTACACGCCTTCCACCCAGTTGCGCGCTTCGGTCACCAGCGGCACGGTGGTGGAACGGCGGCCGCCGAAGATGAAGGCCGAGATCGGCACGCCGGCCGGGTCATCCCAGGCCGCGTCGATGACCGGGTTCTGGGTCGCGGCCACGGTGAAGCGCGCGTTCGGGTGCGCGGCCTTGGTGCCGGACGCCGGGGTCCAGTCCTTGCCCTGCCAGTCGATCAGGTGCGCAGGCGCTTCCTTGGTCAGGCCTTCCCACCACACGTCGCCGTCGTCGGTCAGCGCGACGTTGGTGAAGATGGTGTTCTCGCCCAGGCAAGCCATGCAGTTCGAGTTGGTCTTGGTGTTGGTGCCCGGCGCCACGCCGAAGTAACCCGCTTCCGGGTTGATCGCGTACAGGCGGCCGTCCTTGCCCGGCTTGATCCAGGCGATGTCGTCGCCGATGGTGGTGACTTTCCAGCCATTGAAGCTGGCCGGCGGAATCAGCATGGCGAAGTTGGTCTTGCCGCAGGCCGACGGGAAGGCGGCTGCCACGTAATGCTTCTTGCCTTCAGGCGATTCCACGCCCAGGATCAGCATGTGCTCGGCCAGCCAGCCGGCGCCCTGGCCGGACTGCGCTTCCTGGAAGCCCATGTTGGAGGCGATGCGCAGCGCGAAGCACTTCTTGCCCAGCAGCGCGTTGCCGCCGTAGCCCGAACCGTAGGACCAGATTTCGCGGGTTTCCGGGAAATGCACGATGTACTTGGTGGCATTGCATGGCCAGGCGACGTCCTTCTGGCCTTCCGCCAGCGGCGCGCCCACGGTGTGGATGGCCGGCACGAAGTCGCCATCGGTGCCCAGCACGTCGTACACGGCCTTGCCCATGCGCGTCATGATGCGCATGTTGACCGCCACGTAAGGCGAATCGGACAGTTCCACGCCGATGTGGGCGATCGGCGAGCCCAGCGGCCCCATCGAGAACGGCACCACGTACAGCGTGCGGCCGGCCATGCAGCCGTCGAACAGGCCGTTCAGCGTGGTGCGCATTTCAGCCGGGGCCATCCAGTTGTTGGTCGGGCCGGCCTCTTCCTTGGTTTTCGAGCAGATGAAGGTGCGGTCTTCCACGCGCGCCACGTCGGTCGGGTCCGAGCAGGCCAGGTAAGAGTTCGGGCGCAGCGCCTGGTTCAGCTTTTTCATCGTGCCGGCGGCCACCATTTCGCCGCACAGGCGGTCGTACTCTTCCTGCGAGCCGTCGCACCAGTAGATGCGGGCCGGACGGGTCAGCGCGGCAACTTCGGCCACCCAATCGATGAGTTTCTGGTGTTTGATGTAAGCTGGGACGTTCAGCGCTGCAACGCCAGTCATAACGGGCTGATTCATAGTACCTCCAATGCCAATAAAGAATTCTTGTCTTGTCCCGGCACGGCAGATCGTCGTCAGCTTGTGGCTTGCGCTCGGAAAGGCATTCTTTAATGCTTCGGCGGTACGGCGGTCATGTCGGTGCGCCCAAACCGGGGCGCGCAGCACTTATTATCTGTCAGTGCTGATGGAACGTATTGCGGGAACCCACTGTCGGGCTCCAAAGTGCTGGGGATTGTACACCCGAGCCCCCGCGATTCAGTCAAATTTGTAGGAAAATTGGTTGACTAAAGTAGTAAGCTATTCCCGAAATTTTTAAAGCCGTTATTTCGCTACGAAACCCTGTCAAAATCACTCGCACAATTATGAAGATAGCAATTCTTGACGATTACCAGGATGCAACTCGCAGCCTGGAATGCTTCCGTTTGCTGGACGGCCATGATGTCAAAGTATTCAATAATTCCAGCCGCGGCGTGGGCCAGCTGGCGGCCCGGCTGGCGCCGTACGAGGCGCTGGTGCTGATACGCGAACGCACCGAATTTTCGCGCGCGCTGCTGGCCAAGCTGCCCAACCTGAAGCTCATTTCCCAGACTGGCAAGGTCAGCGGCCACATCGACGTGGCCGCCGCCACCGAGCTTGGCATCGCCATAGCCGAAGGCGTCGGTTCGCCCACCGCCCCGGCCGAGCTGACGTGGGCGCTGATCATGGCGGCGCAGCGCAAGATCGTGCCGTACGCGGCCAATCTGCGCGCCGGACTGTGGCAGACGGTATCGAACCTGCCGGAATACAACACCGTCGGTTCCGTGCTGAAAGGCCGCACCCTCGCGCTGTGGAGCTACGGCAAGATCGGCAAGCTGATCGCCGGTTACGGCAAGGCCTTCGGCATGAACGTGTTGGTGTGGGGCGGGCAAGCCAGCCGCGACGCGGCGGTGGCGGACGGCTACACGGCGGCCGCGTCGCGCGAGCAGTTCTTCGCCGAAGCGGACGTGCTCAGCCTGCACCTGCGGCTGGCCGACGCCACGCGCGGCATCGTCACGGCGGAAGACCTGGCGCGCATGAAACCGACCGCGCTATTCGTCAACACCAGCCGCGCCGAGCTGGTGGCGGACGGCGCGCTGGAAGCGGCACTGAAGCTGGGCGCGCCCGGCGCCGCCGCGCTGGACGTGTTCGTGGACGAGCCGCTGCCGCAGGACAGCCCGCTGCTGCGCATGCCCAACGTGCTGGCCACGCCCCACCTCGGCTACGTCGAAAAAGACAGCTACGAGCTGTACTTCCGGCACGCCTTCCAGAACCTGGCCGATTTCGCCAACGGCAGCTGCAAGACCATCCTCAACCCCGGCTACGCCGCCCATCTGCGCCAAGCAAACTGAGCCGCATTCGGGGCCTGACCCCGAATGCGGCTCAGTCTGCCTCACGGGACGGCTGGCGCTTGAGGAGGATCAGGTTTCGGGGATGCCGGTGAGGTTGGGGCGGGGGACGGGCATGGCGTGGACCTTGGTCCACAGGCCGGCCCAGCCTGGGGGCCAGGCAATGTCGGGGCCGCTGTAGGGCGGCAAGGTGGCGCGCACGGGGATCACCGGCACCGGCGGCATGTCGGTCAGCGGGCCGCCGTCGGGGCGCGCCATGTCCAGGCTGTACATATAGCCGGGCAGCAGGGCGTCGCAGACCTGGGCAAACCAGGCGGCGTGGTCTTCGTCGCGGCCCAGCGCGTGCGCCAGGCCTTGCGGGTCGAAACGGGCCAGCGCGTCGATCAGCTCGTTGGTGCTGGCGCCGGGCGAGTCGCCCCAGCCCATCACGGGATTGACGTTGTAGTCGGCGCCGGAGCCGTACCAGCCTTCGCGCCAGGAGCGCTGCATCCAGTCGCGCGGGCCGGTGAACAGGTGCCAGCGCCAGTGCAGGCCGGACGGCTTGGGCCAGGAGTACAGGTACAGCTTTTGATAGCCGGCGCGGTGCAGCTCGCGCACCATGGCCATCAGCCGCGCGTGCGGCATGCGGTCCGGCGGCGCGCGCCGGAACAGGATGGCTTCGCCGTCCGCAAATTGGACTTCATCGGTGGACAGGTTCAGGTCCAGCGTGCGCGACTCGCTGCCGAAGCGCGCGGCGATCCAGCCGGTGAGCAAATTGACGGCCGTGATCACGCCATAGCCGCGATGGCGGTGGAAAATAACGGTACCGGGTGCAAGCGCTTTCATGTGTCGTGCCAAGCAAAAGAAATCAGTGTAGTGCCAGTATGCCGAAGTTTCCAGATGAGTGTCGATCAAGTTATCATGCGCCCATTCTCTTTATCGGATTCCATCATGACTCTGCGCATCATCGCCACCGGCGGCACTTTCGACAAACATTACAATGAACTGAACGGTACGCTGGCCTTCGCCGACAGCCATTTGCCGCAAGCCATCGCGCAGTCGCGCATGACGGTGGGCGCCACGCTGGAGCAGTTGCCGCTGCTGGACTCGCTGGACATGCAGGACGCCGACCGCGCGCGCGTGCTCGCTTCCTGCCGCGCCGCCGCGGAAAAAGCCATCGTCATCGTGCACGGCACCGACACCATGAAGGAAACCGCCGCCGTGCTGGGCACGGCCGGCCTGGACCAGACCATCGTGCTGACCGGCGCCATGATTCCCTACGAGATCGCCAATTCGGACGCGCTGTTCAACCTGGGCTTCGCCTGCGGCGTGGCGCAGACCCTGCCGGCCGGCGTTTACGTGGCCATGAACGGCCGCATTTTCAGCTGGGACAACGTGCAGAAGAACCGTGCGGCCGGTGTGTTCCAGCCCCTGTAAAATCGACAGCATTACTCGATCAATATCAAATGGGAACTGCAATGTCTGAATGGTCTTCCGGCTACGTGTCCAACATCGGCTATACCTACGGCCTGTACCAGGAGCTGAATCCGCTGCGCATCAAGCTGGCCTTCCTCAACGCCGGGCTGGCGTTTCCGGAAGTGGGCACGGCCTGCGAGCTGGGCTTCGGCCAGGGCGTGAGTATCAATATGCACGCCGCCGCGTCCGTGACCGAATGGCACGGCACCGACTTCAACCCGTCGCAGGCGGCGTTCGCGCAGGAACTGGCCACCGCGTCGGACGCGCACGCGCAGCTGCACGACCAGTCCTTCGCCGAATTCTGCACCCGCCCCAACCTGCCGGAGTTCGACTTCATCGGCCTGCACGGCATCTGGAGCTGGATCTCGGAAGCCAACCGCGCCGTCATCGTGGACTTCGTGCGCCGCAAGCTCAAGCCGGGCGGCGTGCTCTACATCAGCTACAACACCCAGCCGGGCTGGGCCGCGATGGCGCCGGTGCGCGACCTGCTTACCGAGCACAGCCACGTAATGGGCAGCCTGGGCAAGGGCATCGTGCCGCGCATCGATGAGTCGATCGCCTTCGCCGAAAAGCTGTTCGCCACCCAGCCGGCTTTCCTGACGGCCAATCCGGGCGTGGCGGCGCGCGTCGAGCGCCTGAAGGGCTTGAACCGCAACTATGTGGCGCACGAGTACTTCAACCGCGACTGGGTGCCGATGCCGTTTGCCGCCATGGCGCAGCAGCTGGAGGAAGCCAAGCTGACCTTCGCCTGTTCGGCGCACTACCTGGACCACCTGGACGTGGCCAATATGACGGCCGAGCAGCAGGCCTTCCTGAACGAGATCCCCGACCCGACCTTCCGGGAAACCGTGCGCGACTTCATGGTCAACCAGCAGTTCCGCCGCGATTACTGGGTGCGCGGTCCACGCCGCCTGAGCGAGCCGGCCCGCCTGGCGCTGCTGCGCCAGCAGCAGGTGATGCTGACCGTGCCGCGCAAGGACGCCAAGTTGACCGTGGCCGGCCCGCTGGGCGAGATCGGCCTGCAGGAAAACGTGTACGCGCCGGTGCTCGATGCGCTGGCCGGCTACCAGCCGCGCTCGCTGGCCGAGATCGAGGCGGCGGTGGCGCCGGCCGGCGTGAGCACCTCGCAGCTGATCCAGGCCGTGGTCATCCTGACCGCCTGCGGCTATGTGCAGGCGGTGCAGGACGATGTGGCCATCGCCGGCGCGCGGCCGCAGAGCGAACGCCTGAACCGCCACCTGTGCCAGATGGCGGTGACCGGCACCGACGTGCATTACCTGGCCTCGCCTGTCACCGGCGGCGGGGTGCCGGTGGACCGCTTCAGCCAGCTGTTCCTGCTGTCGCACCAGCAAGGCAAGAGCGAGCCGGGCGAGTGGGTGGCGGACGCCAATGCGCTGCTGCTGGGCCAGAACCAGCGCCTGCAGAAGGAGGGCGCGCCGATGACGCCGGAGGCGCAGGTGGCCGAACTGCGCCGCATGGCCGACCAGTTCGCCGAGTACGCGCTGCCCATCCTGAAGGGGCTGGGCATCGCGTCATAAAAAAGACCCGCTGGCGCGGGTCTTTTTGCATCAGGCTTTCGCTTCGCCGCCGAGGGCTTCGACCACGTCGGCCATCATCTTGCTCAGCTCGCCGGTCATCAGCATGAAGTCGCCGTCGAAACGCTCGTCGTCGTTGCGGGTGCTCGATTCGGTTTCCTTCAGCACGTCCAGCGGCTTGATGCCTTTCAGCGCCAGCGATTCGGTCAAGGTGAAGGAGATCTTGCTTTCCCACGTCATGGCCAGGCGGGTGCACTGCTTGCCGGCGGCGATGTGGCGGCGCACTTCGTCCGCCTCCAGCGTGTGGCGCACGTAGCGCACGGCGGCCTTGCTTTCGCCGGTGGCGCGCAGCTCGGTGTCCATGTCCACGGTGAAGCCCACCGGCGAATCGTCGGCCTGCAGCCATTCGGTCATCACGCCCACCGGCGAGCGCTGCACGCGCAGGCTCTCCAGCGGCATGCGGTCCACCGCTTTCAGCAGCAGCTTGATCACTTCATCGGCCTTGGCCGGGCTGGCGGCGTCCACCACCAGCCAGCCGTTGACCGGGTCGATCCAGGTCCACACGTTGCCGCGGATCGAGAAGGCGCGCGGCAGCAGCTCGTCGGCCACGCGTTCCTTCAGTTCCTTCATGGCTTTCTTGCCGGGGGCGAAACCTTGCGCTTCTTCCATCTCGGCCGCGCGGGCCTTGGCCACCTGGTTGATGACGGTCGCGGGCAGCAGCTTTTTCTCGGTGCCCAGCAGGATCAGCATCTGGTTGTTGACCACGTGCACCAGACCGCCGTTGGGACGCGGCTTGTCCCAGCCCTGGCGCAGCAATTCATTGCTGCTCGCGGGGCTGAAGGCGTTGGTGCTCAGGGCGGCTTCGAGTTGTTCTGGAGTAAATGCCCAGGGCGCGGGCAGACGGTAGATTTGCAGATTCTTGAACCACATATTTGAGTTTGCCTTTGTTCAACTAAATTCTGGGGGAACGACATTTTACACGCGTGCGTTACAGGTCCGCGAAAAGATCGCCTTGCTGCGGCTTGCGTGTTGCGGATTGGTGCGGGGCGGGGTCATCCATGCTGGACAGGGCGCTCATTTTCACGCCCAGCAGGCGCAGGCGCTGGTCCAGCGGCACCCGCCGCAGGCATTCGCCGGCCGCGCGGCGGATGGCGGCGGCGTCCGCCGTGGGCTCGGGCAGGGTCACGTCGCGCGTGACGCGGGTGAAGTCGGCATAGCGCAGCTTGATGCCCACGGTGCGGCCCACGTAGCGCTTGCGCACCAGGTCCTCGCCCAGGCGCTGGCAGAGCCGGGTGAAGATTTCGGACAGCGCTTCGCGGTCGTGTTTGGCGTGCAGGTCGCGCTCGAAGGTGGTTTCGCGGCTGATGGATTTGGGCTCGTGGCTGGTGACCACGGCGCGCTCGTCCAGCCCGTGCGCGATGCGCTTGAGCCAGGTGGCATAGTTCAGGCCGAAATGCGCCTGCAGCAGCGCGTCGTCGGCGGCGGCCACCTGGCCCACGGTCTCGATGCCGAGCGCGGCCAGCTTGGCGTCCGCCTTGGGGCCGATGCCGTTCACCTTGCGCACCGCCAGTGGCCAGATGCGGGTGGGTACGTCGTCGTGCGAGACGATGGTCAGGCCGTTGGGCTTGTCCAGGTCGGAACAGATCTTGGCGAGCAGCTTGTTGGGCGCGATGCCGATCGAGCAGGACAGGCCGGTGGCGTCCTTGACGGCCTGCTTGATGCGCAGCGCCAGCGCGCGCGTTTCCTCCTCGTGCCCGCTGAGGTCGATGTAGATTTCATCGATGCCCCGGTCTTCGATATGGGGCGCGATCTCGGCCACGGCGGCCTTGAACAGGCGCGACAGGCGGCGGTAGGAATCGAAGTCGGTCGGCAGCAGCACGGCGTCCGGCGCCAGCGCGGCCGCCTTCATGGTGCCCATGGCGGAGAACACGCCCAGCGCGCGCGCCTCGTAGGTCGAGGTGGTGACCACGCCCCGGCCCACGTAGTCGCGCAGGCGGGAGAACTTGCGCGTGCCGTCCGGCTGCAGCACCGGCTGGTGGCGCGCGCCGCCGCCGATGACCACCGGCTGGCCGCGCAATTCCGGATAGCGCAGCAGCTCCACGGAGGCGTAGAACGCATCCATGTCGAGGTGGGCAATGCGGCGCGTTTCGGCCATGGCAGGACAGGACAGGTATTGTGATACTGTAATTATATACAGTAATTACCGGCCGCGAAACCAGGCTGCGCTCGCTTCGTCGGCCGGGAAGAAGGCTTCCAGCCGCAGTTCGTGCACGGTGACGTCGTGCGGCGTGCCCAGGGTGGTGATGGTGGTGAACAGGTTCAGTTCCACGCCGTCCTTGCGGATGGCGAGCGGCAGGAAGGGCAAGGCGCGGCGGTCCAGGTTGGGCGCCAGCCCGGCGCCCGCCTGCGCCGCCGCCGCCGGCCCCGCCGGCCCCGCCGCCCCTGCCGACAGTGCGCGCAGCTCGGCCAGCAGCGCGCTCGCTTCGCTGCCGGGACCGTCGCCCATGGCTTCGCGCTGTATCCAGTGCAGCAGGTCGGCGCCGACCTCTTCCCAGTTCTGCAGGTAGGGCCGCAGGCCGTCCGGCACCAGGGTCAGCTTGATGACGTTGATGCTGCCGTCGCGCGGGATCAGGGCCTCGTCCGGCATGCCCAGCAGCCATTTGAAGAAGCGGTTGGCAGGCTCGTTGCTCATCACCAGGTTCCACAGCCGGTCCACCACCAGCGCCGGGTATGGCGCCTGCTGGGCCAGCATGAAGTCCAGTGCCTGCTTGACGGCGCGCAGCTCGGGGTCGTCCATCTTGCGCTCCTGGTAGGCCGGCGCGTAGCCGGCCGCCAGCAGCATCACGTTGCGTTCGCGCAGCGGAATGTCGAGCACCACGCCCAGCTTCAGGATCAGCTCGCGGCTCGGCTGCGAACGCCCGCTTTCGAGGAAGCTGATGTGGCGCTGCGAGATGCCGCTTTCGGTGGACAGCCGCAGCTGGCTGTGGCCGCGCTTGCCGCGCCAGTAGCGCAGCGCGGCCGCGAAGTCGCTGAAGTACTGTCCGGGCGCGGCGGCGCTCACCGCGCGCCCGCCGCGTCGAGGAAGCCGGTGACCTTGGCCAGCCGGCCGTCGCCGCTGACCACGGCCACGTCGGTGCCGCGCGCCACCGGCTCGGCGCCGGGCGCGCCCAGCGACCACGAGAAGCGCACCACGTCGTTGTGGCCGTCGGGCGTACCGTCCAGAACGAAGCGCATGCCTGGGAAATGGTCTTGCGCCGCGCCTATCATGGCGTCGATGCCGGTGTGGCCGTCGCCGCGCATCATGGGGTCGAGGTAGCTGGCGTCCAGCGTGAAGGCGCAGGCCACCTTGGCGCGGCGGGCGGCGGCGTCGCGCTCGTTCCAGACGGACAGGTATTGTTCGGCGATGCTGATAGCGCTGTGATTGGCGTTGTTCATGGTGATCTCCTGTGGGTTATGTCGTTATCGACAGAACCATTGTCCCGAAAGCCAGGCTGCCGGGCGATTACGTGCCAGGTAATCGGCGCACGCCCACGAGCACCAGCACGCCGCCCGCGGCCAGGCTGGCCGCCACCAGATAGATGCCAATGGCCGGACTGCCGGTGGCGTCCTTCACCGCGCCCACCAGGTAGGGGCTGACGAAGCCGGCCAGGTTGCCCACCGAGTTGATCAGCGCGATGCCGGCCGCGGCCGCCGCGCCGTCCAGCATGCCGGTCGGCAGGCTCCAGAAAATGGGGAAGGTGCTCAGGATGCCGGCCGTGGCCAGGCTCAGCGCCAGCATGGCCGGCAGGGTGTCGTGGCCGTACCAGGTGCACAGCGCCAGGCCGGCCGCGCCGAGGAAGGCGGCGCCGGCGGCATGCCAGCGGCGCTCGCCGCTGCGGTCCGAATGGCGCGCGGCCAGCACCATGGCCACCGCCGCCACGCCGTAGGGGATGGCGGTCAGCAGGCCGACCTGGAATACGTCCTGCACGCCGGTGTTGCGCACCAGCTGCGGCAGCCAGAAACTGACGCCGTACAAGCCCATCACGAACAGGAAGTAGACCAGCGCCAGCAGCCAGACTTTGCCGCTGGCGAACAGCGCGCCCAGCGGCAATTGCTGCTTGCCTCTGCCGTCGGCGCGGATGGCGCGCTCCAGGTATTGTTTCTCGTCTTCGCCGAGCCAGCGCGCGCTGCGGATGCCGTCGTCCAGGTAGAACAGCGTCCACACGCCCAGCAGCACGGACGGCATGCCTTCCAGCAGGAACAGCCACTGCCAGCCCTTCAGGCCCAGGTCGCCGTCGAAGGCGCGCATGATGCCGCCCGACAGCGGCCCGCCCACCACGCCGGCCACCGCCACGCCGCTCATGAACAGTGCCACGATGCGGGCGCGGCGGCCGGCCGGGTACCAATAGGTCAGGTACAGGATGATGCCGGGGAAGAAGCCGGCTTCCGCCACGCCCAGCAGGAAGCGCAGCACGTAGAAGCTGGCCGCGCTGGTGGCGAACATCAGCGCGGCGGAAATCACGCCCCAGCTGATCATGATGCGGGCGATCCAGATGCGCGCGCCCACCCTGGCCATCAGCAGGTTGGACGGCACTTCGAACAGGAAGTAGCCGATGAAGAAAATGCCGGCGCCCAGGCCATAGACGGTGTCGGAATACTGCAGGTCGGCCTGCATGCCGAGCTTGGCGAAGCCGACGTTCACGCGGTCCAGGTAGGCGGCCACGTAGCACAGGAACAGGAAGGGGACGAGGCGCAGGCTGACCTTGCGGTACAGGGTGTCGGGGTTGATTTTATCCATGAGTAATGATTGCACACTCCGGCACTGTTGCGTTAAGTCAGCGTGGCGCTGGCGCGCCGGGTTCAGCGCTAGCATCGGCGTGCCGGGCGTCCGTCCGGCATCCATTTCATCCACTACGAGGCTTATCATGCAACTATCAAAAGGATTGCTGCTGCTACTGCTTTGCCCCTTGTTTTCTGCGCCCGCACTGGCCGCCCCACCGCAGTACAAGCTGACGCTGCTCGGCAGCGGCAGCAGCAGCAATACGCGCATCAACAACGATGGCCTGGTGGCCGGCGTGCTGCAAGATCCGGTCAGCAACGCGCTGCGTGCCTATCTGTGGAAAGACGGCGTCTACACCATGCTCGACACGCCCATCAACCACGTCAGCGCCATCAGTGCCAACGGCAAGATCGCCGGCGAGGTGATCAACTACGATGCCGAAAACTACCTGGCGCGGCCGGCCGTGTATGCGAACGGCGCGACCACCATGGTGCCGGCGCCGATCGCGCCGCTGGACCACTACAACTACCTGAGCGGCATCAACAGCGCCGGCAAGGTGGCGGGCACGCAGTACATCAACAGCGAAGGCTATGCCTACACGTCGGTCAACGGCGTCACCACGCTGCTGGGCGCGCTGGGCGGCAGCCACAGCTATGTGGGCGGGATGAACGAAGCCGGCGTGGTGGTGGGGTCCGCGCAGCTTGCCGATGGCGACTATCACATGTTCCGCCACGACGGCAGCGGCATGGTAGACCTGGGCGTTCTCAGCGACGGCCGCTCCGCCTCAGCCAATGACATCAACGACGCCGGCGTGGTGGTGGGTTCCGACCTGGCGGGCGAGGACTCGGCCACGCATCACCGCGCGGTTATCTACAAGGATGGCGTGATGCAGCCCTTGGGCACGTTTGCGCCTGGCGTGCACAGCTGGGCCATGGCCATCAACAACCACGGGCAAGTGATCGGCAACGGCAATTTCAGCTTCCTGGTCAGCGACGGCACCACCTACAACCTGAACAGCCTGCTGCCGGCCAACAGCGGATTTCGCGTGGACGCGGTCTACGACATCAACGATAGCGGCCAGATCACCGGCACCGCCTGCGCCGTGAGCGGCGGCTGTTTCGGCATGCTGCTCAGCCCCGTTCCCGAGCCCGCCACCGGCCTGATGCTGCTGGCAGGGCTGGGCGTGCTGTACCGCTTACGCGGGAGGGGGCAGTCCGTGTAGAATCATTGCACAAATAACCACAAAAGGAGTGACCTTGAAACTGTCCCGCATCCTGCCGGCCTGCGCGCTCGCCGCTACCCCGGCCTTTGCAGCAGACGTGGCCCCCGTTGCCGCCAAGACCCCATGGCAGGAAACGCGCCACGGCGAAGTCGTGACCGACGACTATCGCTGGCTGCAAAAGAAGGAAGACCCGGCCGTCATCGCCTACCTGAACGCCGAGAACGGCTACACCGAAGCGGCCACCGCCGCCGGCAAGCCACTGGCCGACAAGCTGTACGCGGAGATCAAGGGCCGCATGCAGGAAGTGGACCTGTCGGTACCCACGCGGCGCGGCAATTACTACTACTATTCGCGCACCGAGGCGGACAAGCAGTATCCGCTCAATTGCCGCCGCCGCGCGGGCGCCAACCTTGCCTACGACGAACAGGCACCCGAAGAAATCCTGCTGGACCAGAACGAGATGGCGCGGGACAAGAAATTCTTCGCCGTGGGCGCCATGGTGGTCAGCCCGGACGAGCGCCTGATGGCCTACACCACGGACGTGACCGGCTTCCGCCAGTTCGAGATGCACGTCAAGGACCTGAAGACCGGCAAGCTGCTGCCGGCCAGCATGCCGCGCACCACCTCCATCGCCTGGGCCAGCGACAACAAGACGCTGTTCGTGACGCAGGAAGACGCCACCACCAAGCGCTCGGACCGCCTGTTCAGCCTGGCCGTGGGCGGCGGCGCGCCGGTGCAGCGCTATCACGAGCCGGTGGAGCAGTTCTCGGTCTACGTGAACCGCGACCGCGACGGCAGGCATGTGCAGCTCACCATGCGCGCCACCGACACCACCGAAGTGCGCCTGCTGGACGCGGCCAGGCCGAACGGCACCTTCCGCGCCGTGCTGCCGCGCGAGAAGGGCCACCGCTACGGCGTGAGCCACCGCGACGGCCTGCTCTACATCCGCACCGACAAGGACGCGAAAAACTTCCGCATCGTGGTGGCCCCGCTGGCCGCGCCGCAGCAGAAGAACTGGGTCGAGCTGGTGCCGCACAACAATGACGTGCTGGTCAGCGGCGCCGACCTGTTCAAGACCCACCTGGTGGTGACCGAAAAATCGCGCGCGCAAGCCCGCATCCGCCTGTACAGCTTCGCCACCAAAACGTGGAAAACCGTGCAGTTCGACGACGCGGTGTACGCCGCCGAAGGTGCCGGCACGCCGGAATACACGGCCAGCCAGTTCCGCGTGTCCTACCAGTCGCCGCTGACGCCGCCGCAAGTGCTGGACGTGGACATGGACACGGCCAAGCGCACCCTGCTCAAGCAGCAGGAGGTGGTGGGCGGCTTCGACTTCAGCCGGTATGAAAGCCGCCGCCTGTGGGTGCCGGCGCGCGACGGCGTGCAGGTGCCGCTGTGGATCGTGTACAAGAAGGGCACGCCGCTGGACGGCAAGGCGCCGCTGCTGCTGTACGGCTACGGTTCCTACGGCGCGCCGAACGAAGCGCGCTTTTCGCTCGCGCGCCTGAGCCTGCTCGAACGCGGCGTCATCTACGCCGGCGCGCAGATCCGCGGCGGCAACGACATGGGCGAGGACTGGCACAAGGACGGCATGCTGATGAAGAAGAAGAACTCCTTCACCGACTTCATCGACAGCGCCGAGTACCTGGTGCGCGAAAAATGGACCCGCCCGGAGCGCCTGGTGATCGACGGCCGCAGCGCCGGCGGCCTGCTGATGGGCGCGGTGCTCAATATGCGTCCCGAGCTGTTCCGCGCCGCGCACGTGGGCGTGCCCTTCGTGGACGTGATGAACACCATGATGGACGCCAGCCTGCCGCTGACCACCGGCGAATACCTGGAATGGGGCGACCCGAACCAGAAGGCGGCCTACGACTACATGCGCAGCTACTCGCCGTACGACAACATCGAGCGCAAGGCGTACCCGTCCATGCTGGTGACCACCGGCCTGAACGACAGCCAGGTGATGTACTGGGAGCCGGCCAAATACGTGGCCAAGCTGCGCGCGCACAAGACCGACGCCAATCCGCTGCTGCTCAAAACCAATATGGGTGCCGGCCACGGCGGCGCGTCCGGGCGCTACAACGCCATCGGCGAAACCGCCTTTTTGCAGGCGTGGATGCTGTCGCAATGGGGCATCACCGAGTAGGACTACAAGAAAAACTTGCGCAATAAAAAAGAGGCGTCTATAATTCGGCCTCCTTCAGACGTACTGACACACGTCGAAGTGTTCCAGATGGGCGCTTAGCTCAGTTGGTAGAGCGGAGCCCTTACAAGGCTTAGGTCGGGAGTTCGAGCCTCTCAGCGCCCACCATCTACAGAACACGGATAAATGAAGCCCAGTTGCGAAAGCACGGAGCGGTAGTTCAGTTGGTTAGAATACCGGCCTGTCACGCCGGGGGTCGCGGGTTCGAGTCCCGTCCGCTCCGCCAGTTTGAGTAGTAAAACGATATGCTGACACATATCGAGCATGGTCCAGATGGGCGCTTAGCTCAGTTGGTAGAGCGGAGCCCTTACAAGGCTTAGGTCGGGAGTTCGAGCCTCTCAGCGCCCACCATCCCGGACATGCACAACCAGTTGCGCAAGCAACGGAGCGGTAGTTCAGTTGGTTAGAATACCGGCCTGTCACGCCGGGGGTCGCGGGTTCGAGTCCCGTCCGCTCCGCCAGCTATACTGAGAAAGGCCTGATTCGTCAGGCCTTTTTCTATTCCGGAAGCAAAACATGGTTCATCCCTATTTGCAATTCCGCCTGCGCATGGCGCGCTACGGCTTGCGGCAATTCCTTGCCAGCCTGGCCAATTCCCTTGAAATTACCCTGCTCGGCTTCGGCCCCGTGCTGATCGGCCTGGCCGCTGCCATTGCGCTGCCCGGCATGATGGCGGTCACCCTGGGCTGGCCGGCCATGCTGGCCATCCTGGCGGCGCAAGCCCTGTTCGCCGCGCTGCCCACGGTGCTGCTGCGAAAGCGCCTGCATCCGGCCGACGCCGTGGTCTGGGCGCGCCCGCTGCCGGTGCCGCCGGCGCTGGCGTGGGCCGCCGATGCGCTGAGCGCCGGCCTGATCGCTGGACCGCTGGCCGGACTGTACGCGGTGTCTGCCATGATTTGGCTGTATCAATGGCCGGACTGGCTGCGCCCGGTTGCCCCGCAGGCAATCGCCGCCACCCTGCTGTCCCTGCTGCTGGGCTGGGCGCTGGCCACCCTGGCGCTGGCCCGCCGCCGCCTCCGTGCCGCCCTCCCCGCCCGCCGCCGCGCCCGTGCCGCCGCCGCGACCCCAGCCGCCGCAACACTGGCGCCCGGCACCGCGCCTGCCGCGCTGGCGCCGGGCTACACGCCGCGCCCCTTGCGGCCGCTGCTGCCGGCGCTGTGGCACCGGCTGTTCTGGCTGCCGTTCTGGCGCGCTGAAAACCACGTCGGCCTCCAACAGTGCGTGCTGCTGGCCGGCGCGCTGGGCTGCACCACCGCCTGGCTGCTGGGGCCGCCGCTCGGGTTGCCGCTGCCCGGCGCGGCCATGGGCGGCCTGGCTTCGGCCATGCTGATCCTGCTCACCGACCGCGGCGACAAGGCCGTGCGCGAGCAGACCGCGCTGCTGCGCCCCGTGCTGGCGCCGTGGCCGCTCGACACCGCGCGGCTGCTGCTGTGCGCCCGCCTGTTCTCCCTGATCCCGGGCGCCGCCGTGCTGGCCGCGTTCGCAGTGCTGGCCATTAGCCAGCCGCAAGCATGGGGCCACGAGCCTGCCGCCACGGCCCCGCTGGCGGCCGCCGCGCCCTTCCCCAGCCCGCGCGCCGCCCTGGTCTGGCTGGCCGCTGCCGGCACTGCCTGCGCCGCCATCGTCGCGCTCAACCTGGGGCCGCGCGGCCGGGTGGTACTGGTGGTGCTGTCCATCCTGATCCTGACCGCCATAGGAAGCGAATTCTGATGCTGCACATTGAAAGCCTGGACTTCGAATACGCCACCCGCCCGCTGTTCCGCCAGTTCAGCCTGCAACTGGGTGCCGGCATCACCTGGCTGCGCGGCGACAACGGCGCCGGCAAGACCACACTGCTGAAGCTGGCCGCCGGCGCGCTACAGCCGCACGGCGGCACAATCACGCTCGCGCCGCCGGCCCTCGCTGGCAGCGGCAGCAGCGCCGGCGGCCCCATCGGCAGCACGGCGCAGCCGCTGGCCTACCGCCTGCAAAGCTATTACTGCGGCGGCGACACGCCCCAGCTCCCCTGGCTGACCGTGCGCGAACTGCTGGACCTGCACGTGGCGCTCTATCCCGCCACCGACACCGCCCTGCTGGACGCCGAATTGCGCGCCTTCCGCCTGCAACCTGCGCTCGAGCAGCCCGTCACCACGCTGTCGCTGGGCCAGCACAAGAAGATGCAGCTGAGCCTGGCCCTGGCGCTGCCCGTGGCCCTGCTGCTGATCGATGAACCGTTCAACGGCCTGGACGCGGCGGCGGTCGACTACCTGCGCGCCCAGCTGGCCGACCCGGCACGGCGCACGCGCCAGTGCATCGTGCTGACCAGCCACCTGGAACCCGGCCTGCCGCTCGCGCAAACGGTCCAGTTGTGATGCCCTAACAACAAGCTCAGCAACAGAATGCGCCGCCGGCCGGGAAACCGGCGACAATGTTCTTGCATTGCACAAATTCCCACGGAGCACTCCCCGATGTTCGGCTTCCTCAAAACGCAAACCATGTCCCCGCGCCTGCACCGGCTGAAACAGTCGGCGCTGTTCTCCTCCCTCACCCCGCTGGAGCTGAAGATCGTCGACGACATGCTGCACGAGCGGCGCTACCTGTCCGGCGAAATCATCTTCGACGAAGGCGAGGAAGGCCAGGCGCTGTACCTGGTGACGGCCGGCCGCGTCATCATCACGCGCGCGCTCGACAACCATGCGCAAGTGGTGGCCGAGATCGGCCCCGGCTCCTTCTTCGGCGACCTGGCCCTGCTCGACAACTCCCCGCGCAACGCCCAGGCGCGCGCGCTCGACAACTGCGAGCTGGCGGTGTTCTTCCGCGCCGACTTCATGGGACTGATGGAAACGGATGCCGTGGTCGGCTACAAGATCTCGCTTGCGCTGGCGCGCCACATCGCACACCGGCTGCGCGAATGGATGTCGGGCCGGCCGCAGATCGAGGCGCTGTGATGGCGGACTACGAAGCGAGCCCGCAGCAGGCCTCCGGCCCGGTGGTATGGAGCGGCATCATCGCGGCCACCTGCGGATTGCTGCTGGTGCTGCAGCACATGCTGTGGCTGGCAATCCCCTTCCTGCTGGCCATCATCCTGTATTACCTGCTGCTGCCGCCCATGCAGCGCTTGCTGCGCATGGGCATGGGCCAGGGCGCGGCCGCGCTGCTGGTGGGCAGCTGCTTCCTGGTGGCCATGGTGCTGGGCGCGCTCGCGCTCAACCTGTGGATCTCGGCGCCGTCCGAATCCTGGCAAGACATGCTGGCGCGCTACATGGCCGGCGGCCTGGACTTCGTGCGCGGCCTGCTGGGCTCGCTGGAGGACAAGTTCCCCGTCCTGCACGACATGCACCTGAGCCAGGTGGTCAACGCCCAGTTCGCCGCCTACAGCGAGGACTTCATGCAGCGCCACCTGACGGCCATCGTGGTGTCGGTGGCGGGCTGGCTGCCGGCGCTGCTGCTGGCGCCCTTCCTGACCTTCTTCTTCCTGCGCGACGGCCACCTGTTCAAGAAGTTCCTGGCGCGCGCCGTGCCGAACGCCTTCTTCGAGCGCACGCTGTGCCTGCTGCACGAGGTGGACCAGACCGCGCACCGCTACTTCCAGGGCATGCTCAAGCTCACCGTGCTGGACACGGCGGTGCTGGCCTTTGGCCTGTGGTCGATCGGCGTGTCGTCGCCGGTGCTGCTGGGGCTGATTGCGGCCATGCTGGCCTGGGTGCCCTATGTCGGGTCCATCGTCGGCTGCTGTATGGTGGTGATGGTGGCGTCCACCGACGCGCCGGGCGATCCGCTGGTGGCCTACAGCGCCATCGGCGTGTTCATCCTGGTGCGGCTGCTGGACGATTTCGTGTTCATGCCGCTGACCCTGGGACGCAGCCTGCACATCCATCCGCTGATCACGGTGCTGATGATCTTCGTGGGCGGCTCGGTGGCCGGGGTGGCGGGACTGATGCTGGTGCTGCCCTTGCTGGGCGTGGTGATGGTGGTGGGCGAAACGATGGGCAGGCTGATCACCAACCCGCGCCTGCGCGCGCGGCACCGCAACGCCAGGTCGCTCAGGGAGAAACAGGCGAGCGCGGATCTGGTGGCGTGAGGCCGTGGGCGGCACAGGCGGGTTACGCGCGTTGCGCTAACCCGCCCTACGGCTCGCTGCTTATACTGCTTATGCTGCTACGGCTACCGCGGCGGGGGCGGCGGCTTCTTCTTCGTCGCCGGAGCGGATCAGGTGGTCGAAGGCCGACAGGGCCGCCTTCGCGCCTTCGCCGGTGGCGATGATGATCTGCTTGTACGGCACGGTGGTCACGTCGCCGGCGGCGAACACGCCGGGGATCGAGGTCTGGCCGCGCGCATCGACTTCAATCTCGCCGTGCTTGGACAGGCTGACCGTGCCTTTCAGCCACTCGGTGTTGGGCACCAGGCCGATCTGCACGAACACGCCTTCCAGCTCCACCGTCTTCGCTTCGCCGCTGACGCGGTCGTTGTAGCTCAGGCCGTTGACGATCTTGCCGTCGCCGTGGATCTCGGTGGTTTGCGCCGAGACGATCACGGTGACGTTGGGCAGGCTGCGCAGCTTGCGCTGCAGTACCGCGTCGGCGCGCAGTTCGGCGCCGAACTCGATCAGCGTCACGTGCTTGACCAGGCCGGCCAGGTCGATGGCCGCTTCCACGCCGGAGTTGCCGCCGCCGATCACGGCCACGCGCTTGCCCTTGAACAGCGGGCCGTCGCAGTGCGGGCAGTAAGCCACGCCGTGGTTGCGGTATTCCTTCTCGCCCGGCACGTTGATTTCGCGCCAGCGGGCGCCGGTGGCCAGGATCACGGTTTTGCTCTTGAGCACGGCGCCGCTGGCGGTGGTCACTTCCACCAGCTTGCCGGCTTTCAGTTGGGCGGCGCGCTGGGTGTTCATGATGTCCACCTCGTAGGCCTTCACGTGCTGCTCCAGCGCCACGGCGAACTTCGGGCCGTCCGTTTCGGTGACCGAGATGAAGTTCTCGATCGCCAGCGTGTCCAGCACCTGGCCGCCGAAGCGTTCCGACACCACGCCGGTCTTGATGCCTTTGCGGGCCGCGTAGATGGCCGCTGCCGCGCCGGCGGGGCCGCCGCCGACGATCAGCACGTCGAACACGTCTTTCTTGCTCAGTTCAGCCGCCTGGCGGGCGCCGGCGTTGGTGTCGAGCTTGGCGAGGATCTCTTCCACGCTGCTGCGGCCCTGGCCGAAATGCTCGCCGTTCAGGAACATCATCGGCACGGCCATGATCTGGCGTTCCTCGACTTCTTTCGGGAACACGCCGCCGTCGATGGTGGTGACCTTGATGCGCGGATTGATGACCGACATGGCGTTCAGCGCCTGCACGACCTCGGGGCAGTTGTGGCAGGTGAGCGAGATGAAGGTCTCGAAGTGGAAATCGCCTTCGAGGTTGCGGATCTGTTCGATCACGGCCTCGTCGAACTTGATGGTGTGGCCGCCCACTTGCAGCAGCGCCAGCACCAGCGAGGTGAATTCGTGGCCCATCGGGATGCCGGCAAAGGTCACGGCGATATCGGTCCCGGGGCGGGTAATGGCGAACGAAGGCTTGCGCACGTCGCCGTCGGTCTTTTCGACCAGGGTAATCTTGTCGCTCAGCACGACGATGTCGGCGAGCAGGGCCTGCATTTCGCGGGCTTTGGCGGAATCATCCAGCGTCGCAACGATCTCAATCGGCTGCACGACCTTTTCCAAATAGGTTTTCAACTGGGTTTTGAGGGTTGCGTCCAACATGGTGTTTTCCTTTTTTTTCGGTTGGCGCCGGGCAAATGCGCCGGCGCCTTACTACTCAATGCTTATGACTGCCTAATGCTTAGCTAAATGCTTAGATCTTGCCGACCAGGTCCAGCGAAGGGGTCAGCGTGGCTGCGCCTTCGGTCCACTTGGCTGGGCAAACCTGGCCTGGGTGCTCGGCCACGTATTTGGCGGCTTTTACTTTGCGCAGCAGTTCGGAAGCGTCGCGGCCGATGCCGTTGTCGTGCACTTCCATTACTTTGATCTGGCCTTCTGGATTGATGACGAAGGTGCCGCGCAGTGCCAGGCCTTCTTCTTCGATCATGACTTCGAAGTTGCGGGACAGGGTGCCGGTTGGGTCGCCGATCAGCGGGTAGTTCACCTTCTTGATCGCGTCCGAGGTGTCGTGCCATGCCTTGTGCGCGAAGTGGGTGTCGGTCGAGATGCCGTACACGTCCACGCCCAGTTTGGCGAATTCAGGCTGGAAGTCAGCCAGGTCTTCCAGTTCGGTTGGGCACACGAAGGTGAAGTCGGCTGGGTAGAACATGAAGACGGACCACTTGCCTTTCAGCGATTCTTCGCTCAGGTCAATGAACTTGCCAGCATGGTAAGCGGTTGCCTTGAAAGGTTTTACTTGGGTGTTAATGAGAGACATTGTGGTTTCCTCGTGAGGTTGTGTATCAATGAGATGCCAGTTTAAGGCTTTCGCAACCATTTGAAAAATTGATTGTTCCAATTGTTTCAATTGGCTTTGACTATCGCAATGCTATTGCGAGACCATCATTATCCCCGTTCCCGGGACAAAGCGTTATTGGCTGGCTACGATTGCCGTATCGACACTACGGCGCAGCAGGGTGTCGAATTCGATGGCGGGCAGGGGCCGGGCGAACAGGTAGCCCTGGCCGTAGTCGCAGCCGGCGGCGGCCAGCAGGGCGCGCTGCTCCGGGGTTTCCACGCCTTCGGCGATCACGCGCAGGCCCAGCTTGTGGGCCATGACGATGATGGCGTCCGACAAGGCCATGTCGCTTGAGTCCGGCGCCAGGTTGCGGGTGAAGCTGCGGTCTATCTTCAGGTAGTCGATGTCGAACTTCTTCAGGTAGGACAGCGAGGAGTAGCCGGTGCCGAAGTCGTCCAGCGCGACCTGGATGCCGCCGTCGCGCAGCTGCAGCAGCTTGTCGGCCACCGTGCTGCTGGCGTCGAGCAGCAGGCCTTCGGTGATTTCGATGACCACGGACTGGCCAGGCAGGCCCAGCTCGCCCAGCAGCGCCAGCCAGCTTTCGTAACCGCCTTCGCGCTGGAATTCCAGCGGCGACTGGTTCACGCTGAGCTGGAACTCGGGATGCACTTCGCTGCGCCAGCGCTGCAGCCAGTGCACCGATTCGCGGAACACCCAGGCGCCGATTTCGATGATCAGGCCGCTTGCCTCGGCCAATGGGATGAATTCCATCGGGCTGACCAGGCCGCGCACCGGATGGCGCCAGCGCAGCAGCGCTTCGGCCTTGTGGATGCGGCCCGTCTTCAGGTGCACGATGGGCTGGAAGTACAGTTCCAGCTGCTGGCCCTTGACCGCGCCGCGCAGGTCGTTGGTGAGCCGCATGCGGTTCAGCGCAGCCACCTGCAGCGCCGGCGTGAAGTAGCTGAAGCGGTTGCGGCCGGCGTCCTTGGCGGCGTACATGGCCTGGTCGGCGTGCTTGAGCAGGTCTTCCATGGAGGCCGCGTCGTCCGGGTACAGGGTGATGCCGATGCTGGCCGAGACGAAGGCCTGCTCCTGCCCCAGCGGGAAGGGCGCCAGCAGGCTGTCGAGAATGGTCTGGGCGATGGTGTCCACGCGGCCCAGGCCCGCCTCGTCCAGCTCGCTCAGGATGACGGTGAATTCGTCGCCGCCCAGGCGCGCCACGGTGTCGCACTCGCGCACGCAGGCGCCGATGCGCCGCGCCGCGTCCACCAGCAGCACGTCGCCCTGGTGGTGGCCCAGGGTGTCGTTGACTTCCTTGAAGTGGTCCAGGTCGATGAACAGGATGGCGGTGCGGCTGCCGTCGCGCCGGCTCTTGACGATGGCTTGCTCAAGCCGGTTCTGGAACATGCGCCGGTTCGGCAGCTGGGTCAGGGCGTCGAAGTTGGCCTGCTGCCACACCAGCGCCTCGGTCTGCTTCTTGTCGGTGATGTCCTCGATCATGCACAGGTGGCCGGCGGCGGTGTTGCCGGCGTCGAGCGCGGTGATGGAGGCGTCCACCCAGACCACCGAGCCGTCCGGGCGCAGCAAGCGCTTGGCCAGCTTGAAGCCGCCGATGCGCTGCGCCTGCAGCTGCGCCACCTGCTCCTGCTCGGCGGCCAGGTCGTCCGGGTGGCTGATGTCGCGCCAGCTGCTGGCCTTCATCTCGTGCAGCGAGCGGCCGGCAATCTCCAGGTAGCGCGGATTGATGTCGCGAAACTGGCCGCTGGCGGTGTCGATCAGCGCAATGCCCATGGGTGCCGCCTCGAACATGGTGCGAAAGCGCGCCTCGCCCTTGCGGATGGCTTCCTGCGCGCGGCGCCGCTCGCGCGCCAGCAGGGCCACGTGCACGCCGCCGCCCAGCACCAGCAGCACCGCGCCGGCCGCCAGCGCGCGGTACAGCCAGGCCAGCGCGCGGCCGCCGTCGGCCTGGTACAGGAAACCGTCGAAGCTGGCGCCGCGCGGCATCATGCCCAGGTCGGTGTACACGTCGGCGATGTGCTGCCAGCGGTCCGGGTTCATATAGCCCACTTCCACCAGCACCGGCTGCACCAGCGGCACCATGGCGCGCGCCTCGTACAGCAGGTGGCGGCGGTCGTTGCGGCGGGAATATTTGTTGAGGATCAGGTCGGCGACTTCTTCCTGGTGGCTCATGGCGTACTGCCAGCCGCGCATGCTGGCGGCGCGGAAGGCCTTGGCCCGCTCCGGATGGTCGCGCACTTCCTGCTCGCTGGTGAACAGGTTGTCGCCGTAAAAGTCGATGCCGGCGTTGCGCGGGCTGTAGATATCGTAGGGGAAGCCGGCGCGGTCCAGCAGGTCCGGCTCGTTGGTGACGTAGATGGACATGGCGTCCACCTTGCCGGAGATCAGGTGGTCGATATTGAAGCTGTGCTCCAGGCGCTGCAGCGTGGAAGTCGCGATGCCCTCCTTGCGCAGATAGGCCAGGATCTCATCAGCCTGGCTCAGGTCGTCCGTCAGGCGGCCTATCATCACGCGCTTGCCGCTGATGCGGTGCACGTCCGGCGCGGCCGCGCTTTGCGGCATCACCAGCGCGTACGGCGAATGCTGAAATACCACGCCCAGCACCACCAGCGGCTTGCCCGCCAGGCGCGCCAGCAGCAGGCTGCTGCTGCCGACGCCGTACTGTGCCTGGCCGGACAGCACCTTGCGCTCGGGTTCGTTGCCGTCCGAGCCTTCCAGGATGCGCACGTCCAGCCCGGCCTCGCGGTAATAGCCCTGCTCCAGCGCCGCGTAGTAGCCGGCGAACTGGAACTGGTGGCTATGCTTGAGCTGCAGCACCACCTTGTCCTGCGCCGGCGCCGGCCGGCAGAGCAGCGCGGCGGCCAGGGCGGCCAGCAGCGCCAGCGCCCGGCACACGCTCCAGCCCCCACCGCGGCGCGGCGGGCGCGGCAGCGAGCGGGACGAGGGGCGGCGCGGCAGGCGGCGCGGCAAGGCGGCTCCGGTCCCGTGGCGCCGCCGCCGTTACTGGACCACCAGCACCGGCACGCGCTGGTCGGTGGTCTGGCCGTTGCCGAGCTGGCCGTCGGCGTTCAAGCCCCAGCTCCACAGCGTGTTGTCGAGCATCATGCCAATGCTGTGCTGGCCGCCGGCCGAAACCAGGGTCCAGCCGGTGGAGGTGCCGATCTGCACCGGCGCCACCTGGTCCACCAAGGTGTTGTTGCCGATCTGGCCGTTGCTGTTCGAGCCCCAAGCCCACAGCGTGCCGTCGGTGCGGATCGCCAGCGTGTGCTTGACGCCGGCCGAGACCACGGACCAGTTGTTGGCGGTGCCGGCCAGCAGCACCTGCACCGGAATGGCGGAGCCGACGGTGCTGTTCAGACCCAGCTGGCCGGCCGCGTTGTCGCCCCAGGTCCACAGGGTGCCGTCGGCGCGGATGGCCGCCGAGTGGCCGCCGCCGGCCGATACGCTGGCCCAGCTCTGGGTGCCGATCTGGGCCGGCGCCAGCACGTCGGGGCCGGCGACCGCGCCATTGCCCAGCTGGCCGGTAGCGTTGCCGCCCCAGGTCCACAGCGTGCCGTCGCTGCGGCGCGCCATCGAATGGGTGTCGCCGGCCGCCACGGCGGTCCAGGTGTCGGTGCCGATTTTCACCGGCGCCAGGCGCGGCAGCACCGTGCCGTCGCCCAGCTGGCCGTTGACGTTGCGGCCCCAGGCCCACAGGAAGCCCTTGTCGTCGATGCCCAGGCTGTGCGCCTTGCCGGCCGCGATGTACAGCCACTTGCCGGTGCCGATCTTGGTGGGCACCAGCTTGTTGACCGAGGTGCCGTCGCCCAGCTGGCCGTTCTGGTTGAAGCCCCAGCCCCACAGCGAGCCGTCGGCGCGCAGCGCTAGGGTGTGGAATTCGCCGCTGGCGATCTGTTTCCAGGTGGTGTTGGCGCCGGAGACCACCACCGGCTTGCTGCGCGCCAGCGTGCTGTTGTCGCCCAGCTGGCCCTGCAGGTTGCCGCCCCAGGCGTACAGGTTGCCGTCCAGGTGGCGCGCCACCGTGTGGCGGCCGCCGGCGGCCATGGCGGCCCACTGGCCCTTGACGGTGATGTTGGCGCTGCCGCTGATGCTGCCCACGGTGGCGGTCACGGTGTCGGTGCCCAGCGCCTTGGCGGTCACCAGGCCGGCGGTGGACACGGTGAGGTTGCTGCCTTTGACGCTCCAGGTGACGCCGGCGCTCAGCGCGCTGGACTTGCCGTCCGAATAGGTGGCGGTGGCCGCCATCTGCTGCGTGCCGCCGACGATCAGGGTGGGCGCCGCAGGGGCAAGCGCCAGCGACACCAGGGTGGGCGCGGTGGGCGTGGTCGGGGTGGTGGGCGCGGTGGTGGAGTCGCCGTCGCCGCCCCCGCCGCAAGCGGCCATCAGGGCCAGCACGGGTACCAGGAACAGGGTCTTCAGGCTAAAGGTGTTTTTCATTGTGGTCCAGTCGGAATCGCAGGGAGCTGAAAGCGAATTATTCCATGCTTATGGGAAATACGCGCAAGAAAACGACAACACCGCCCGGAAGGCGGTGTTGTGGAGACACACTGGGCCGGCCGGCCCTGCATTTTGTCCTTGTTTTGCCCGTGCTTTGCGCTTACTTGCGGCCGCGCGGCGCGCTGCCCTTGCCGGCCGGGGCCGCCGGCTTGGCTTTCACCTTGATAGTGTCGAGAATGGAAGGACGGGCCTTGGTCTCGACGCTTTCACGCGCGGTGAGCGAACCGGTCAGCGCGTTGGCGCGGCCGCGGCCGCTTGGCGGCGCGCCCACGGCGACACGGCCGCTGCGCGTGCCCGGCAAGCCGGCCGGCGGCTTGGTGGTCTGCTTGGCGCCCGGCGCGGCCATCGGCATGGCGCGCTTGCCTTCCGGCGCAGCCTTGAAGTTTTCCTCGCCCGGGGTCCAGAACGGGATCAAATGCTTCTCGCCGTTGCCGATCAGGTCGCCGCGTCCCATGCGCCGCAGGGCGTCGCGCAAGATGGGCCAGTTCTTCGGATCGTAGTAGCGCAGGAAAGCCTTGTGCGCAGTGCGCTGCTTCTGGTTGCGCGGCGTTTCCACCGTTTCCGAATCCTCGGTCACCTTGTGCAGCGGGTTCTTGCGCGAGTGGTACATGGCGCTGGCCATGGCCATCGGCGTCGGCATGAAGGTCTGCACCTGGTCCAGGCGGAAGTTGTTCTTTTTCAGCCACAGCGCCAGGTTCAGCATGTCCTCGTCCGTCGTGCCCGGGTGGGCCGCGATGAAGTAGGGGATCAGGTACTGCTTCTTGCCGGCTTCGATCGAATACTTCTCGAACATGGCCTTGAACTCGTCATAGGCGCCGATGCCGGGCTTCATCATCTTGCTCAGCACATTGCTTTCGGTGTGCTCGGGCGCGATCTTCAGCAGGCCGCCCACGTGGTGGGTCACCAATTCCTTGACGTACTCGGGCGAACGCACCGCCAGGTCGTAGCGCAGGCCGGACTGGATCAGGATCTTCTTGACGCCCTTGATCTCGCGCGCCTTGCGGTACAGCTGGGTCAGCTTGTTGTGGTTGGTGTTCAGGTTGACGCAGATCGACGGGTACACGCACGACAGGCGGCGGCACGATTCCTCGATGGTCTTGTCCTTGCACGTCAGGCGGTACATATTCGCGGTCGGGCCGCCCAGGTCGGAAATGATGCCGGTGAAGCCCTTGGTCTTGTCGCGGATGTGCTCGATCTCGCGCAGGATGGACGGCTCGGAGCGGCTCTGGATGATGCGGCCCTCATGCTCGGTGATCGAGCAGAAGGTGCAGCCGCCGAAGCAGCCGCGCATGATGTTGACCGAGAAACGGATCATTTCCCAGGCCGGGATGTTGGCGTTGCCGTAGCTCGGGTGCGGCGCGCGCGTGTATTCCATGTCGTACACGTTGTCCATCTCGTCCATGGCCAGCGGCAGCGGCGGCGGATTCATCCACACGTCGCGGTCGCCGTGCTGCTGCACCAGCGCGCGCGCATTGCCCGGGTTCGATTCCAGGTGGAACACGCGCGAAGCGTGCGCATACATCACCGGGTCATCCTTGACCACGTCGTAGCTCGGCAGGCGCACCACGGTGCGGTTGTGCTTTTCCCTGGCCATGGCCTGGCGCTCTTCGCGCGTCATGATGCGGATCGGCTTGACGGTCGGCTCCGGCGCCGCGTTCTCGCTGGCGCACTCCTTCTTGTCTTCCTTGGCCATCGCGTACGGGTCCGGGTGCGGATCGATGCGGCCCGGCACGTCCACGCGGGTGGAATTGTGCACGCCCCAGTCCTCGCCCGGCATCCAGCCCAGCGGCACCATGAAGGCGGTGCCGCGCAGGTCCTTGATGTCCTTGATGTTCTCGCCGGCGTCCAGGCGCTTGGTCATGTCCACCAGCGCGCGCTCGGCGTTGCCGAAGATCAGGATGTCGGCCTTGGATTCGGTCAGCACCGACTTGCGCACCTTGTCCGACCAGTAGTCGTAGTGGGCGATGCGGCGCAGCGACGCTTCGATCGAGCCGATGACGATGGGCGTGCCGGGATAGGCTTCGCGCGCGCGCTGGGCGTACACAGTGACGGCGCGGTCCGGGCGCTTGTTGGGGGCGCCGTCCGGGGTGTAGGCGTCGTCCGAGCGCGGCTTGCGGTCGGCCGTGTAGCGGTTGACCATGGAGTCCATATTGCCGGCGGTGATGCCGAAATACAGGCGCGGCTTGCCCAGCGCGCGGAACGGATCGACCGAGTGCCAGTCCGGCTGGCTGATGATGCCGACCTTGTAGCCCTGCGCTTCGAGCAGGCGGCCGACCAGGGCCATGCCGAAGCTCGGATGGTCGATATAGGCGTCGCCGGTGACTAGGATGACGTCGCACTGCTCCCATCCCAGCGCATCCATTTCGGCGCGGGACATGGGCAGGAAGGGCGCGCTGGCAGCGCGGGCAGACCGCTTGGGGACGGTCGCAAATAAATTGGTGGGGGTCATAGGGACGGGATTGTACCGGAAATGCGGCCCGCGTGCTCAAGCGATAGGCACAATCAATTGGAAAATCTTTTAATTTTCAATAACTTGTGAAAGATGGGCAAGTATGCCGCCCCCATAAAAATTGAGGCAACTTCATTGCCTTTGCTGCCATTTTTGCTATAACGAGAAGAACCACCCTCTAGGAGATCACCATGCGCCGCCGCCTCTACTTCATGCTCCCCGATATTCCCAGCGCCCGTGCCATGCTGGATGAAATGCTGCTGGCCCGGATCGAAGAACGCCATATGAAATTCATGGCCAAGGAAGGCACCCTGCCCGACGACATGCCGGATTGCAGCTTCCTGCAGCGCACGGACCTGGTGCATGGCGCGCAGCTGGGCATGGTTATCGGCGGCATCGTCGGCCTGGCGGCCGCCATCTTCCTGACCATGTTCCCGCCCGACGGCATGACCTTGCGCACCGCCGCCATCCTGCTGGTGGCGCTGGGCGGCGCCATCTTCGGCGGCTGGGCGTCCGGCATGAACGCGGCCGCCGTGCCGAACAAGAAACTGGAACAGTTCGCCCCCGCCATCGAGCGCGGGCAGGTATTGATGATCGTGGACGTGCCGCCCCGGCGCGTGCTCGAGATCGAGGAGATGATCGCCAAGCGCCATCCCGAAATCAGCTTTGGCGGTATTGAACCGCCCATGCTGGCGTTTCCGTAACGCTGGCTGCCCGGGAGCCGGTCCTAGCGAGGCCGGCGGCCCCGGGTCCGGATTCCGATGGCGGCGCTGCGGCGCCGCCGTTGTTTTTCAGCCCGCGCTCAAATGCCCATATTGCCGAGGATGCGGCCCAGCTCGCGCAGGGCCGGCTCCAGCGTGGGATGCTTGACGGCGAACTTGGCCGAGATTTCCTGGGTGCGCTCGGCCAGGCCGTAGGTGGTGGTATCCATGGTGGCGTCCACCCCGCCCGTGCCCGCATTTTCCTGCGCCACGCGGCGCTCCAGCAATTGCTTGATATCGCCGTCCAGCTGCGCCAGCAGATCCAGCAGCTCCTCATCCACCGGACCGGGCGCGCTGGCCAGTTCCGCGTGCAGGGTCTTCAACGATGCCTTCAGATTGCTGTCCATAGTCCCGTCCCCTTAGTGGTCGTTATATGCAATTTATACACCCAATCGCCGCTGCCAGCTATGACCTGGCGCTGCGCAGCCATTCGGCATAGGCACAAGAGGGAAAGGCGTCGGCAAAGCCGGCGCGCAGCGTGCGCAGCGACGGCCAGTCGCGCGACAGGCCGTCGATCTGCTCGACGCTGACGGAATTGACGTGGTCCATCATGTTCAGCTCGCCCAACTCGCCCAGGGTGAAAATGTCGGCCAGCTCTTCCAGCTCGGCCTGCCCCAGCTGGCGCAGCGGTCCCGGCGGGACGCCAAGCACCAGGTCCACCATGCCGTCGGTGGCGCGCATCTGCCAGCCCATCAGTTCGCCGTCGATGGCCAGCACGTCGTCGCCGACCTGCGCCTCAAGGTAGATGGCGCCGTTGCGCGGCGGCACGCCCAGGCCGATTTCCCAGCCGTCGCCGCCCAGCGGCAGCGCGCCCGAGGCGGCCGCGCGCTCGCGGAATTCGGGCGCGTTGCGGACCGCCAGGCTCAGGCGCAGCAGCTTGCTGTCGGCCGGGTCCGGCCCCAGTTCCCAGCCCAGGTCCGGGTAGGCCGCCAGCGCGCCGTTCACCTGCCCGACGAACTCTTCCTGCCCCAGGTGGTCCAGCTGATCCATGGCCTGCGCCAGTGTGTCCAGCAGTTGCTTCATCGTATGTCTCCCAAGATGCTCATAGCAACATGATACCGCTGCGCAAACCGGGCAGGCGCCTGCTTGTGTTACTTCGCGCTCAGGCCGCGGCGTTCCAGCAGCGGCTCGATCTTGGCGTCGCGGCCGCGGAAGTTGCGGAACAGGTCCAGCGCATCGGCCGTGCCGCCGCGCGACAGCAGGGTCTTGCGGAACCAGTCGCCGTTCTTGCGCTGCAGGCCGCCGTTTTCCTTGAACCATTCCACGGTGTCGGCGTCCAGCTTTTCGCTCCACAGGTAGGCGTAGTAGCCGGCCGCGTAGCCGCCCGAGAAGGTGTGCGAGAAGTAAGTGGTACGGTAGCGCGGCGGCACCGGCGCGTAGTCGACGCCGGCGTCCTTCAGCGCGGCCGCCTCGAAGGCCAGCACGTCGGTCGGGATCTGCGCGGCGGTCAGCTGGTGCCAGCGCTGGTCCACCAGCGACGAGGCCAGGTATTCGGTGGTGGTGTAGCCCTGGTTGAACTTCTTCGACGCGGCCACTTTCTCCAGCAGCTCCTTCGGCATCGGCTCGCCGGTCTTGTAGTGGCGCGCGTAGTTGGCCAGCACTTCCGGCTGCACCATCCACATTTCGTTCACTTGCGACGGGTATTCGACGAAGTCGCGCGGCACGTTGGTGCCGGAGAAGCGCGGATATTGCACGCTGGAGAACATGCCGTGCAACGCGTGGCCGAACTCGTGGAAGGCGGTCTTCACTTCGTCCACCGTCAGCAGGGTCGGTTCGCCGGCCGGCGGCTTGGGAATGTTCAGGTGGTTGGCCACCACCGACTGCGTGCCCATCAGCCGGGACTGCGAGACGTATTCATTCATCCATGCGCCGCCCTGCTTGGACGGGCGCGCGTACATGTCGGCCAGGAAGATGGCCAGCTGCTTGCCGTTGGCGTCGAACACGTCGTACACCTTGACGTCCGGATGGTACACCGGCAGGTCCTTGCGCTCCTTGAACGACAGGCCGTACAGCTTGCCGGCCGCGAAGAACACGCCCTTCTCCAGCACATTGTTCAGCTCGAAGTAGGGCTTGAGCTGGTTGCCGTCAAAGCTGAAGCGCTGGGCGCGCACCTTCTCAGTGTAGTAGGACCAGTCGGCGGCGCCGATCTGCAAGCCGGCCTTCTCGGCGTCGGCCACCGCTTGCAGGTCGGCCACTTCCTTGCGCGCATTGCTCACGGCCGGCTTGGCCAGCTCGGCCAGCAGGGTGTTGACGGCCGTGGTGGTCTTGGCGGTCTGGTCTTCCAGCGAATAGGCCGCGTAGTTCGGGTAGCCCAGCAGCACGGCCTTGTCGGCGCGCAGCTTGGCGATCTTCAGCACGTTGGCGCGGTTGTCGAACTCGCCGCCGTGGCTGCCGCGCGCCAGCGACAGGTCCATCATGCGCTTGCGGGTGGCGGGATTGGTGAGCACGGCCAGCGGTGCCTGGCCGGTGGTGTTGGTCAGCGCCACGGCGAACTTGCCGTCCAGTCCGCGCGCCTTGGCGGCGGCAGCGGCGGCGTCGATGGCGGTTTCGGACATGCCGGCCAGTTCGGCGCGGGTGTCCACCACCAGCGCGCTGGCGTTGATTTCCTTCAGTACGTTCTGCTGGAAGGCGGTCTGCAGCGTGGCCAGCTCGCCGTTCAGCACTTTCAGCTTTTCCTTGTCGGCGGCGGAGAGCTTGGCGCCGGCGCGCACGAAGTCGGTGTGGTAGCGTTCCAGCAGGTGCTTCGATTCCGCGTCCAGGCCCAGCTTGGCGCGCTTGTCGTACAGCGATTGCACGCGCGCGTACAGCTTGGCGTTCAGGTAGATGGCGTCATTGTGCGCGGCCAGCTTGGGAGACATGTCGGTGTCGATCTCGTCCAGCTTGGGATTGGTGTTGGCGCCTTGCAGGTTGCTGAAGGTGGTGGACACGCGCGTCAGCAGCTGGCCGGCGCGTTCCATGGCCACGATGGTGTTCTCAAAGGTAGCGGCCTTGGGGTTGTTGGCGATGGCTTCGATTTCCCTCAGGTTCTGCGCCATGCCTTCGGCGAAGGCGGGCGCGAAGTGCTCGTCCTTGATCAAGTCGAACTGCGGATAGTGGAAAGGCAGCGGGCTGAGCTTGAAGAAAGGGTTGCCCGCCTGCGCGGCGGCGGCCATAGCCGGTGCGGCTGCGGTTTGCGCGGCGTGGGCGAACGGGGTCAGCGCCAGGCCGAGGCTGGCTGCGAGTACGAGCATCTGAGGACGGGACATAGCATCTTTCAAAGTGGGCCAAGGACAGCCCTGCAACGCACGGTAGGCGGCGGCAGGACGGAAGCCGACGATGATAGCAGGCAGTCTATACAACGTCACCCGCAATCCATGCTGCACTGCACGCTATACCCCGTGTTTCAGGTGCTCGACGAACCAGCGCCCGGCCGGGCCGGGCGGATGGTCGCGCAGGTGGATGGCGTGCATGGAGAAGGCGGCGCGCATGCCGGTGATGCCTTCCAGGTCCAGGCGCACCAGGCGGCCCGCGTCCAGGTCGTCCTGCACCATGTGCAAGGGCATGTGGCCCCAGCCCAGGCCGGCTTTCAGGAAGGCGTGCTTGGCGCCCATGTCGGCCAGGCGCCAGGCCTGCGCCGCCAGCACGCCGAAATTGCGGCCCTCGGTGAGCGGCGAGCGGTCGGTCAGCACCAACTGCACATGCTGCGCCGCCACGGACTGCAGCACCATGCCGGCGATGGCCGCCAGCGGATGCTCCGGCGCCGCCACCGTCACCGCCGGCACGCTGAGCAGGTATTGCGAGGCGCAGGCGGCCGGCACTTCCGGCAGCGAGCCGATCACGGCGATGCGGCACTGCCCCGTCAACAGCGGCTGCACCACGGCGCCCAGCGCTTCCACGAACAGGCGCAGCGGCGTGCCGGGGAATTGCTGGTGGAAGGCTTGCACCGCCGCCGTCAGCGTGGCGATGGGATACATCACGTCCACCGCCACCGCCAGTTCCGGCTCCAGCCCTTCGGCCAGGGTGCGCGCCTTGGCCTTGAAGGCGTCCATGCCGCCCACGGCGGCGCGGGCCTGCTCCAACAGCGCGCTGCCCTCTTCCGTCAGTGTCGGATAGCGGCCGCTGCGGTCGAACAGGGCGAAGCCCACCTGCAGCTCCAGGTTGGCCAGCGTGGTGCTGACCACGGACTGCGCGCGGCGCAGCTTGCGGCCGGCGGCCGAGAAGCTGCCCTCCTCGGCCGCAGCGATAAAGGTGCGCAGCTGGTCCAGCGACATGGCGTCAAGCATCCATCTACTCCACAGATAGTATCCATCCAATTATATAGGCTTCCGCGATGGATCGGCCACGCCTAAGATGGCATCCATACCAACGCACCTTGAAAGGAACAGCGTATGAACCAGGCAATCCACCCTACCCGACTGGCGCCGGCCGCGCAGCGCGGCATCGTGGCCCGCACCCAAGGACGCGGCCATCGCGGCATTACCCGCCTTGTCAGCCCCGGCGATCTGGGCGAACTGATCAAACCCTTTGTGTTCCTGGACCTGTTCCGCATGGGCGCCAGCCACGGCATGACGGGCATGGGCATGCACCCGCACTCGGGCATTGCCACCGTGACCGTGGTGATGGAGGGCGCGGTCGAGTATTACGAGACCACCGGCCAGCAAGGCGTGCTGAACGCGGGCGGCGTGGAATTCATGAGTGCGGGCGGCGGCGTCTGGCACGGCGGCAGTCCGCATGGCGACGCCGGCGTGGCGGGCTTCCAGCTCTGGCTGGCATTGCCGAAGGAAGACGAGAACGGACCGGCGCACAGCCAGTACCTGGCGGCGGAGCAAGTGCAGTCCAGCGGACCGGCGCGCGTCATTCTCGGCAGCTATGAAGGCGTGACCAGCCTGATCCAGCCGCGCGCACCGATCACCTACCTGCACGTGAAGCTGCGCGACGGCGAGCAGTGGACTTACACGCCGCCGGCCGGACACGAGGTGGCCTGGGCCGCAGTGGGCAAAGGCACGCTGGCGGTGGACGACGCGCTGCTGGAGCGCGAAGTGGCGGTGTTCGACGAGGGCGGCGGCGCGCTGCAGTTCACGGCGCGCGGCGACACGGAATTCGTGCTCGGCTCGGCGGCCAAGCATCCCTATCCGCTGGTGACCGGCATGTACTCGGTCCACACCAGTGCGGCCGCCCTGATGCAGGGTGAAGCCGAGATCAGCCGCATCGGCAACCAGCTGCGCAGCGCAGGCCTGATTTAACAACCCACAAACAACGCAAAGGACACATCATGAACACCAAGCAAACCAGCGTCGTTCCCGCCATCGGCCGCGTGCTGCTGGCCGCCATCTTCATCCTCAGCGGCCTCGGCAAGCTGATGGCGCCCGCCGCCACCATAGGCTATATGCAGGCCATGGGCTTGCCGCTGGCCGGTGCCGGGCTGGCGGCCGCCATCGTGGTGGAGTTGGGCGGCGGCCTGCTGCTGGCCCTGGGCTACCGGACCCGCGTCGCGGCCCTGGTGCTGGCCGCGTTCTCCGTGGTGACCGGCCTGGTCTTTCACAGCGCGATCGGCGACCAGAACCAGATGATCCACCTGCTGAAAAACTTCGCCATGGCAGGCGGCCTGCTGCAAGTGGTGGCCTTCGGCGCCGGCGCCTACAGCCTCGACGCCCGATCCGCCCAAAAAGCGGCGGCCGCCGTAGGGCGGGTTAGCGCAGCGTAACCCGCCGCAGCGCCGCAGCCCGGCAGCGCTCAGCCAAACAGCTTGTTGGCCGTCTTCGCAATCAATCCCCCCTGGAAGCGCGCGCCGTCCAGCTCCAGTTGGCTCGGCTGCCGCTGTCCCTGCCCGCCGGCGATGGTGGTCGCGCCATACGGGCTGCCGCCCACGATCTCATCCAGCGTCATCTGGCCCTGATAGCTGTAGGGCAGCCCGACGATCGTCATCCCGAAGTGCATCAGGTTGGTGATGATGGAAAACAGCGTCACCTCCTGCCCGCCATGCTGCGTGGCGCTGGAGGTAAACGCGCCGCCCACCTTGCCGTTCAGCGCGCCGCTGGCCCACAGGCCGCCGGCCTGGTCCAGGAACGCCCCCATCTGCGACGGCATGCGGCCGAAGCGGGTGGGCGCGCCGACGATGATGGCGTCATAGTTGGCCAGCTCGGCCACCGTGGCGACCGGCGCGCCTTGCTGCAGCTTGAAATGCGATTTCTCGGCCACTTCCTGCGGCACGGTTTCCGGCACGCGCTTGATATCCACCGTTGCCCCTTCCGCGCGCGCACCATCGGCCATGGCTTGCGCCATCGCCTCGATGTGGCCGTAAGACGAGTAATACAGAACAAGTACCTTCGACATAGCTATCTCCATTTAAATGACTGATCGGGCACGCGGCAGCACGGCGTGCTTCGGTAGCATAAAGCCATTTGGAGGTCGCGGGGCGCGGCGCAGGGCCTGCTCTCCCTTCAGGAAGAGAGCCGGGTTTCGATGCGGCGGTCGGGGATGAACCACACCAGCGCGACCGCGGCGTACAGGCACACGCTCAGCCAGGGATGCAGCGCCGCCACCGCGATGCCGAGCACATACAGCGCGATCGACAGCCACAGCTTGCGCTCCTTGCCCACCGCCTGCGCCAGCGCGGAGTTGGCGCCGTGCAGCTTGATCAGCACCTTTTCCAGCAGCATGTAGGCCAGCGCGCTCATGGTGAGCACCACGCCGTAGATCGCAGCGGGGATGGTGCTGAAATGGTTCTCGCCCATCCAGCCGGTGACAAAGGGAATCAGCGACAGCCAGAACAGCAGATGCAGGTTGGCCCACAGCACGCTGCCGTTGACCTTGCTCACCGCGTGCATCATGTGGTGGTGGTTGTTCCAGTAGATGCCCACGTACACAAAGCTCAGCACATAGCTCAGCATCACCGGCCCCAGCGGCAACAGCGTGTCCCAAGTGGCACCGTGCGGCACCTTCAGTTCCAGCACCATGATGGTGATGATGATGGCGATCACGCCATCGCTAAATGCTTCCAGCCTGCCTTTACCCATGTTCCATCCTGATCGATTCAAAGTTGATTATGCCGGCACGCGCTGTGGTTACGCCAGTACGATGGCTTGGCGATGGTCTGACTATCCAGACAATCATTTCATAGTAGCAAATATGGCGCGCCGCTCCCAGCCTGTCGTTGGAGAGAAGTGCTATGCGTCCAGGCCGGCCTCGAACAATTCATGGCCTTGCCAGCGAGGGGCAGCAGAGCGGTCCTGAAGGGTGACGGCTTTGGCGGCCAATCCGGCTGCGCGGGCGAGTTTGGGCAGCGCGCGGCAGTAGCTGCTTTGGACGCCGATCAGCCGGGCCAGCTGGCGGTATTCGACCACCATGCCGTCGGGCACAGCGGCAAGCGCTGCCACCGCGCGCTCGCGCCAGTCATCAGACCAGGCCGGCAGCTCGCCGGGCAGCGCGGTGACGCGGTCGCCACGCTCGATCGTCCCGCCGCGCAGCACCCGGGCCAGCATGCCGCGCTGCAGGCCGATGCGGCGCGCCAGGCCCGGCGCCTTGCTGCCCAGATGGCCGCAGGCCTCGCACTGGAAGGTCAGCCACAACAACGCTTCGGCGCCGAGTTGCAGCACGGTGCCGGAGTGCAGCGCGGCCGTGTCGAAGTCCAGCAGCAGGTTTTCGCCGAGGGCGCGCGCGGGAAGGCCGTGGCTGGCATAGGCGGGCGCGCCGGCCAGCAGCAGCTGGCGCGGCGACAGCGGGTCCGCGTGCCTATCGCCGGCCAGGCCCAGTCCCGCAAGCGCCATGACGCGGCCGGTCTCTTGCAGGACCCGCATGCCTTCGCCGCGCTGCGCGAGCGCCAGCACGCTGCCCATGGCAACGCCGGTGGCGGCATCCTCGGCGCGGACCGGAGCCGAGCACGGGACGGGCGTCATCGGCTTAGCCAAACGGGCGCACGCCGATCAGCAGGCCGTGCAGCCAGAAGGCGAACACGGCCCAAGCGGCGAGGCCTGCCACCACCGTGATGGCGGTGCCGGACGCGGTGCCGGGCGGATAGACGGTGGCGGCGGCGCGGTCGCGGCGGCGGCTGGAGATGAAGCAGACCACGGCCCAGGCCAGAAACGCGCCGAACAGCAGCAGGTCCGCCACGGTGCCATTGGCCAGCAGGTGCGCCAGCGCCCAGGTCTTCACGCCCAGCAGCATGGGATGGTGCAGCCTGGCCTTGATGCCGTTGCGCGGCACGTAGGCGGCGGCCAGGAAGACGAAGGCGATCGCGGTCAGCAAGCCGGCCAGGTGGCGCATGCCCAGCGGCGGCGTCCACAGCACCACCGGCGACTGGCGCGCCTGGCCGTAGCCCCATACCAGCAGCGCGAAGCCGGCCAGCGCCAGCAGCGAATACAGGCCCTTCCACGCGTTCTCGCCCAGCCGCGCGCGCATGGCCGTGCGCCACGGGTCGGCCACGATGCGCACCGAGTGCACTCCAAGGAAAATCAGCAAACCCAGCACCAGGATAGTCATCGCGTCGCTCCGAATTGAGATGGCTTGACGATAGATCAAAATGGCCAGAGCGGCAACCTGATTGCGACGAAACGCGGACGGCGCGGCGCCGAAGCGCCGCAGGCAGCGTGCTACCATTGTTGCATGGCCAATTCTTCCCCTCTTCAGTATGACGCCATCGTGGCTGGCAGCGGCCCCGGCGGCGCCAGCGTGGCGCGCGCGATGGCGCTGCGCGGCATGCGCGTGGCGGTGCTGGAACAGGGCAGCACGGCGCCCCTGACGGGCACGCTGGGCCAGATGGCGGCCATCGCCGCCGTGCCCGGCAAGGGTGCCTTCCTTCATGGCGACGCGTCGCTGCTGGTGCGCGGGCTGGTGGCGGGAGGCAGTTCGGCCATCAATTTCGCCACGGCCGCACCGCCGCCGCCGGCCATGTTCGCCGCGCATGGCATCGACCTGGAACCCCAGCTGGCGGCCTTGCGCGCCGAACTGCCGATGGCGCCGCTGCCGGACAAGCTGGTCGGCCCGCTGGCGGCGCGCATCATGCAGGCGGCGCGTTCGCTGGGCCTGGACTGGCACAAGCTGGACAAGATGATACGGCCGCAGATTTGCCGCAGCGGCTGCTGGCGTTGCGTCTACGGCTGTCCCTATGGCGCCAAGTGGACGGCGCGCGATTTTCTCGACCAGGCTTGCGCCCAGGGCGCCGTGCTGGCCGGCGATGCGCGCGTGACGCGCGTGCTGCTGCGCGACGGCCGCGCGGCGGGGGTGGAAGCGGTGGTGGGCGGCGAGCTGCGCACGGTGCTGGCCGACACGGTGGTGCTGGCCGGCGGCGGCATCGGCAGCCCGCGCCTGCTGCACAGCTCCGGCCTGGCGCCGCGCAGCGCGCCGTTCTTCAGCGATCCGGTAGTGGCCGTGATGGGCAGCGTGGACGACTTGCACGCGCCGCACGCCGGCGCCGAAGTGCCGATGGCGGCGGGCATGCAGCTGCACGCGGACGGCATTGCGCTGGCCGACCTGACCCTGCCCAAGCCCATGTACCAGGCCTTTGCGCTGCAGGTGGGCCGCTTCGGCCGCCTGGCGGCGCATGCGCGCACGCTGAGCATCATGGTGAAGATACGCGACGAGATCGGCGGCAGCATCGGCCCGCACTGGGTGGACAAGCGACTGCAGCCCGGCGACCGGAAGAAGCTGGGACAGGGCGAGGAACTGGCGCGCAGCATACTGGCGGCGGCCGGGGCAAAGCATGTGTTCCGCAGCTGGCATTTCGCCGCGCATCCCGGCGGCAGCGTGCGCATCGGCGAAGGCGTGGACAGCGATCTGCAGACAGCCATGCCGGGCCTGTACGTATGCGACGCGTCGGTGATACCGGGGCCGTGGGGCTTGCCGCCTACGCTCACCTTGCTATGCCTGGGGCAGCGGCTGGGCGAACACATCGCCGGCCTGGCGGGGGCCGGCGCGGCGGGCCAGCGCCCGCAAGGCATGCCAATGCTGATCGCCGCGTCCGGCCCGGCGGACCATGCCGGCGGCAGCGCAGGGAGCGCCGCCGGCAGCGTCAGTAGTGCGGCGGACGCTCGTTGAGCGGACCCTGCCCGCCCTGCGGATTCTCGCGCACGTGCTGTGCCAGCGCGTGCAGCATCTGCTCCAGCTTGTCGATCTGCTTCTGCTGCTCGTAGATGCGCTGGTTCAGCGATTCCACCATGTCTTCCTGGTGGGCGATCTTGATTTCAATGTCTACAAACCTGTCTTCGTTGCTCACTGCGTGCTCCCTGCTGTAAAGCCGTATTGTACCGGCGGCAGCAGCGCCACATCCGGCAAGTCCGCCGCCACCTGCGCCACGGTGGCGTGGCGCAGCAGGGCATCCACCACCACGGGCAGCGGCTCGGCCCAGATTTCCGGCAGGTCGCGCTCGTCCGGCGCCAGCACCGGGAAGGCCAGCTGTTCGCGCGGCGGCGTGAACTGCGCGTCCACGCCGGGCTTGTTGCCGCGCGCATCGATGCGGTACCAGCCGTGGCCTTCGAGGTAGACCGCGTTCAGGCCATGCAGGCAGAACGGCGGGCCTGCCGTACCCACCGCCAGGCGCTGGTAGCACAGGCCGGCAGGAATGCCGTTGGCGCGCAGCAGCGCCGCCAGCAGATGGCTCTTGGCGTAGCAGTAGCCGGTGCCGTGGCGCAGCACGTCGGACGCGCGGCAAGTGACCGGGTCCATGCGGTAGTCCCAGCTGTGCTTGATCTGGTCGCGCACGAACTCGAAGCAGCGGCGCGCCACCTCGGCCTGCGTGGCGCAGCCTGCGGCCAGCTCGGCCGCCTTGCTGGCCACTTCCGGGTGGCCGCCGTCGATCCAGTTGCTGAAAGCGAGGTAGTGGTCAGTTGGCATTGGGATTGGGCACCGCTTTCGGCGTGGCCAGCAATTCTTTCATGCGCGCCAGGCGTTCGCGCGGGCTGATGATTTCGGATTCCTTCGGCACCGCGTCGCCCACGTCGAGCTGCATCTCCTTGATGAAGCGCGACTGGTCGCAATGCACCTGCTCGCCGGCGCGCTTGCGCTTCTTGCACCAGGTGATCTGCAGGGTGCGCTTGGCGCGCGTGATGCCGACGTACATCAGGCGCCGCTCTTCCTCGATGCGCTGCGCCAGCGTTTCCACCGGCGCGTCCGGATCGCCCTTGTGCGGCAGGATGCCTTCCTCGCACCCAACCAGGAACACGTGCGGATACTCCAGCCCCTTCGACGCGTGCAGGGTGGACATGCGGATCGCGTCCGGCTCTTCGTCCTTCCCTTCCAGCATGGTCATCAGCGCCACCATCTGGGTCAGCTCCAGCACGTTCTTTTCTTCGCCGGAGCGGTCCTTGCCGCCGCGGCCCCGGTCCTTCAGCCAGTTGACGAATTCCATCACGTTCTGGAACTTGCTCTGCGCGGCGCGCTCCTCGAAACTGTCGTACAGGTAGGACTCGTAGTGGATGGCTTCCATCAGGTCGTCCAGCACCTGGGCGGCGTTGTCGCCGGAACCGGCCGCGCCGGGACGGCTGGCGCGCGCTTCCAGGTGGTTGATGAAGTTGCAGAACTCGCGCAGCGGCAGCAGCTGGCGGTCCGGCAGCTTGGCTTCGATGCCGCCCTTGAACACGGCCTCGAACAGCGAGCACTGCCACTGGCCCGAGAACGCGCCCAGCACCTCCAGCGTGGACTGGCCGATGCCCCGGCGCGGCGTGGTGACGGCGCGGATGAAGGCCGGGTCGTCGTCCTGGTTGGCCAGCAGGCGCAGGTAGGCGATGATGTCCTTGATCTCGGCCTTGTCGAAGAAGCTCTGGCCGCCGGAAATCGTGTACGGGATGCGCTGGTTGCGCAGCGCCTGCTCGATGATGCGGGCCTGGTGGTTGCCACGGTACAGGATGGCGTAGTCGGTCCACTGGTTCTTGCGCTCGAAGTGGTCGGCCGAGATCATGATGGCCACCTGCTCGGCTTCCTGCTCGTCGTTCGGCATCGAATGCACCTTGATCGGTTCGCCCAGGCCGTGCTCGGACCACAGCGACTTCTCGAACAGCTTGGGATTGTTGCCGATCACCGCGTTGGCGGCCTGCAGGATGCGCGTGGTGGAGCGGTAGTTCTGCTCCAGCTTGATCAGCTTCAGGTCCGGGAAGTCCACCTTCAGGTTGGCCAGGTTTTCCACCGTGGCGCCGCGCCAGGCGTAGATGGCCTGGTCGTCGTCGCCCACGGCGGTGAACATGGGCTTCTTGCCGATGCCGGTCACCATCAGCTTGACCAGCTCGTACTGGCAGGTGTTGGTGTCCTGGTATTCGTCCACCAGCAGGTAGCGCAGGCGGCGCTGCCATTTGTCGCGCACGGCGCCGTTGTCGCGGAACAGTTCCACCGGCAGGCGGATCAGGTCGTCGAAATCGACCGCCTGGTAGGCCGCCAGCGTGGACACATAGCTGGCGTAGATGCGGGCCGACTGCGCCTCGTCCTCGTCCTTGGCGTTGCGCAGCGCGTCGGCCGGGTCCACCAGGCCATTTTTCCACAGCGAAATATCGTTCTGGATGCCGCGGATGATCTGCTTGTCGGTGGTGATGGCCAGGTCCTGCACCAGCGAATAGCAATCGTCGCTGTCCATGATGGAAAAGCGGTCCTTCAAGCCCAGGTGGTTCGCTTCCTGGCGCAGGATTTTCACGCCCAGCGAGTGAAAGGTGGATACTGTAAGCAGTTTGGCCTGGCGCGGCTGCTTGAGCAGCTTGCCGACCCGCTCCTGCATCTCCAGCGCGGCCTTGTTGGTGAAGGTGAGCGCGGCGATGGTGCGCGGGTCATAGCCCCGGTCCTCGATCAAATGGGTGATTTTCTGCGTGATGACGCGTGTTTTTCCCGAGCCCGCGCCGGCCAGCACCAGGCAGGGGCCGTCCAGGTAGAGCACGGCTTCGCTTTGCGGAGCATTGAGACCGAACTGTGGTGCGTTAGACATGATTTCCAGGCGGGAGGGGCGAAACAAGCCGGTTATTGTAGCAGCGCAAGCATTGATAATTCAGGGTGCGGCAGAATATAGTGTCATTGGACTCACCTACTTGGGCAGCATCATGAAATTTGAACACCTCATCGAAATCAACGATCCGCTGAACCCGCTGATCGACGAACTCAGCCACGAACGACTGTGGCGCGGCCTGGTGCTGCGCGCCGAATCGCCCAAGCTGTTTGTGCCGCACCTGGATGACTGCCAGATCGACGACCGCCACGAGTTCGGCTTCAGCCGCAAGCTGCGCTACGGCGAACTGGTGATCGCCGACAAGGTGCTGCTGGACCCGATGCGCCGGGTGCGCTACGAAGTTGCTCCGCAGCAGGACATCAGCGCGTCCAGCCTGACCATGACCATCGAAACGCCGCAGCCGGGCACCTTGTGGGTGCGTTTCCAGTACGACGACGGCCACGACGCGGCCACCGACCAGGCCAACGCCATGTACGACGAGTTCCGCAAGTCGGCCTACCAGGAATCGGACATCGACACCATCCGCGTGCTGCGCGACCTGGCCGAGCAGGGCCGGCTCGATTCGCTGCTGAACTAAGCCGGGGCGGCTACCTCGCCGCCGCGCGGCCCCATACCTGTTCCATGTGGAAATGCAAGCCGGCCTGTTCCATGTCCAGCACTTCGCGGATGGAATGGGCCTCGCTGCGCGTGTCGCGCTGCAGCGGCGGCGCCAGCGGCGTGCCGCGCGGACCCAGCAGCGACGTCACCCACGGCGTGGTGGCATTCAGCCCCTTGCGCGACACCACGCCCACCTCCCCGTTCAGCAGCCGCACGCAGGTGCCGATCGGGTAAATCCCCAGTTCGCGTATCAGCACGGCAGGGAGCAGGCTATCCAGCGTGTCGCGCGCTTCCAGCAGGATGTCGCGCAGGGCCGCGTTGGGCGTCATGGCGGGGCGGTAGCGGCGCCGCGCCAGGCGGGCGCAATAGCGGTCCGCCAGCGCCAGCAGCTTGGCCGACTCCGGCACATAGGCGCCGGTCTTGCCGCCCGGGTAGCCGCTGCCGTCCTCGTTTTCGTGGTGCGCCAGCACGCAGGCCAGCACCGCCGGATGCTCGATGCCGGCCTGGCGCAGCAGCACCACGCCGGCCTGCGGATGGGACTGCACCAGGCCCTGGTCGGCCTCGTTCAGCGGCCCGCTGGATAGTTGCAGCCTGTCGTGCGCGGCCAGCATGCCGACATTCATGGCCAGCGCCGCCACGGTCATGGCCTGGATGTCGTCGTCCGGCTTTTTCAGCGCCAGCGCCAGCACTTGCGCCACCACTGCCGTATCCACGCTGTGCCGCACGGAATAGGGCACGCTGGAGCGGTTATGCAGGATGCAGGCCAATGCCACATCCGCGTTTTGCAGCACGGCGGCCGTGACCAGGTCGGCGATGCTTCCCAGCATGCGCTGCGCATTGCCGGCAGGGTTGCCGGCGGCGATCTGCTGCAGCACGTCCTGCAACTCCAGCTGCGCCCCGTTCAGCAGGCGCAGCACCGACTGCGGCGCGCGCGACTGCGGCAGCGCTTCGCTCCAGTCCTCGTAGACGCCGCGCTCGGTCAGGCTGTCGAGCTCCTTGCGGTTGGCGACCAGCTGCCCCTTGCGCGCCAGCAAGCCGCCGCCGTCCCCGTACACATCCCAGGGCAGCACCTGGCCGACTTGCAATTCGCCGGGACTGATCTTCCGTATCTTCACCGCTGGCCTCCACCTGCCTACATTGCGTGCATTCTACATTGTTGCCTTACATCAAGTTCATCAGGTCCATCCGATCCATCAAGTACCGGGCGTGCAGTCCGGGCAAGGCTGCGGCGCGGGCGGCTCCTTGGCCAGGTTCTGGGCCAGGTCGCGCAGCGCGGTGCGCACGCCCTCCTCCACCACCGGATGGTAAAACGGCATGTCCAGCATGGCGTCCACCGTCAGCCCGGCCTGGCAGGCCCAGGAAAGCAGGTGCCCGATGTGCTCGGCGCGCGGGCCTATCATCTCGGCGCCCAGGAAGCGGCCTGTGCCGAACTCGCCATAGACGCGCAGCATGCCGTGGTTTTGCAGCATGACGCGGCTGCGGCCCTGGTTGCTGAACGACACCATCCCGACCGCGAAACGGCCGCTGTGGCTGGCGCACAGGGAATGGTAATCCTCGCCCAGGGTAGCGATCTGCGGCTCGCAGAAGGCCACCG
Organism: Pseudoduganella sp. UC29_71; assembly: GCF_042693265.1. Lineage (NCBI taxonomy): Bacteria > Pseudomonadati > Pseudomonadota > Betaproteobacteria > Burkholderiales > Oxalobacteraceae > Pseudoduganella > Pseudoduganella sp. UC29_71. Next base: position 5,864,160 of record NZ_CP170549.1, read on the forward strand.
TCAGCGGCGTGCGGCGCAGGCCCGGCTGCACGGCCGGGAAGCGCGCCGCGTTGGCGCCGGCGATCTTGCCCTGGTCGGCCGCCTCGCCCAGCAGCGGCAGCTCGTCGTCCGCGTCGCCGGCGATGAAGATGGCGCTGCTGCCGCACTGCATGGTGCGGCGGTCGTACAGCGGAATGCCGCGCCGGTCCAGCGCGATCTGCGCCAGCTCCAGGTTCAGCGCATGCACGTTGGGCTTGCGGCCAATGGCCGACAGCACGTACTGGTAGCGCTCCTGGCGCTGCTGGCCGGCGGCGTCGCGGCTGGTGAGCAGCAATTCCTCGCCATCGCGCTCGACCGCCGCCACCTGGGTCTGGAAACGGATGTCCAGCTCGGCGCCCAGCACCTTGGCGGCCTCGGCCAGCACAAGCGGATCGCCCAGCTGCGCCACGCTGCCGCCGCGCGCAAAGATGGCCACGCGCACGCCCAGCCGGTGCAGCGCCTGGCCCAGTTCCAGGCCGATGACGCCGGTGCCCACCACCGCCACCGACTGCGGCAGGTCGGTCCAGTCGAACACGGCGTCGCTGGTGATGACGCGCTCGCCTGCCTGCTGCCACTCGAACGGCACCATGGGCGTGGAGCCGGTGGCGATGACGATGCGTTCGGCCTGCACCAAGGTGTGCTCATCCACTTGCAACTCGCGCGGGCCGGTGAAGCGGGCGTGGCCGCGCAGCTTGTCTTCCTCGGGTATGTGCTCCATGCCTTCGAGCACGAAGCCGACAAAACGGTCGCGTTCGCTGCGCACGCGCGCCATCACGGCCTGGCCGTCGATGCGCACTTGGCCCGGATGAACGCCGAAGGCGGGCGCGGCGGCCAGCGCGTGGGCCGCCTCGGCCGCCGCGATCAACAGCTTGCTGGGCATGCAGCCGACGCGCGCGCACGTGGTGCCGTAGGGGCCGCTCTCGATCAGCACAGCCCGCTTGCCGCCGGCGCGCGCCGCACGGTAGGCGGTCAGCCCGGCACTGCCGGCGCCAATCACGGCCACGTCGGTACGTAGGGTCTTCATTGCACACTCCAAAGATTTTTTATCCGGAAATACTACTCTCTTGCGAAAATTCAAGCATGGAAGCCCGAAAGCCATTAGTATTACTTATCATTTTATATTTTTATAAGCAATCCTTATGGGAAATCTGGATTACAAAGCGCTGGCAGTGCTGGACGCGGTGGCCAGCCAGGGCAGCTTTGAAAAAGCCGCGAGTATGCTGGGCATCAGCCAGTCCGCCGTGTCCCAGCGCATCAAGGCGCTCGAGGACAGCAGCGGCCGCCTGCTGATCGTGCGCGGCGCGCCCTGCGTGCCGACCGGCCTGGGCCAGCGCCTGATTTCCCACCACCGCAACGTGCGGCTGATGGAAGCGTCGCTGGACATCGACCTGGGCAACCGGGTCAGCATGCCGGAAATTTCACTCGCGGTGGACGCCGCCAGCCTGGCCACCTGGTTCCCGCTGGCGCTGCCGCCGCTGCTGACGCCGCCGCGCTGCCAGCTGGACGTGCACCAGGCCGGGCGCGAGCAGGCGCTGCACATGGTGCAGGAAGGCCGCGTATTTGGCGCCGTGGCCGCGCGCGGGGACAGCAGCGCGGCGTTGAACGGCCCCGCCACCACGCCGCTGGGCGTGATGCGCTACGTGTGCGTGGCCACGCCTGCATTTGCAGGCCACTGGTTCGGCGACGGCTTCTCGGCCGAAGCGGTGCAGCTGGCTCCGGCGGCGGTCAGCGAGCGCGCCGCCATGGACCGCTTCCTGGCAGGTGCAGTAGGCCAGCAGGCCGGCTTCCCGCACCACACGCTGCCGGTGTCGCCGGCGCTGTACGAATGCATCTACGGCGGCCTGGCCTACGGCCTGCTGCCGCAACTGCACGCGGCGGGCGCCATCGACAGCGAACGACTGATCGACGTCGCCCCCGGCCACGTGCTCGACGTCGCGCTCGACTGGCACGCCTGGAACCTCGACACCCCATTCACGCGCGCCCTGTCCGAGCAAATCATCACCAGCGCCCGCCGCTACCTCCTGCAAGCGAACTGAGCCGCATTCGGGGTCAGGCCCCGAATGCGGCTCAGTTCGCTTGGTTTTTCAGATGTCGAGGGGGTCGACTTCGAGCGACCATTTGACGCGGGTTTTCAGGCTGCGCAGGGTATCCATCCATTCTTTCAGGAACACTTGCAGATTGGGCCGCGAGGGGGATTCGACCAGCAGCTGGGCGCGGTCGACGTTGTGGATGCGCGTCATCGTCATCGGGATGGGGTCGTTGATGGTGATGCCGGGGTGTAGCACACAGTCGCGCGCGATCTCGAGGAATTCAATGGCCGTGGCCAGCTCGGGCGCTTCGGCGCGCAGCAGGGCCTGGAACAGGTAGGGCGGCAGGCCGGCCTGCTTGCGCTCGTCCAGCAGCGCGGAGGCGAAGTGGTCGTAGTCGTGGTTGACCACGGCGGAGTACAGCGGGTGCTGGGTGTAGCGGGTCTGGATCAGCACTTCGGCCGCGCTGCCGCCTTCGGTCTGCGCGGCGCGGCCGGCACGGCCGGCCACCTGCATCAGCTGCGCGAACAGGCGCTCGCTGGCGCGGTAGTCCTGCGAGAACAGCGCCGTGTCCGGGTTCATGATGCCGACCAGGGTGAGCTTTTTGAAGTCGTGGCCCTTGGCCACCATCTGGGTGCCGATCAGGATGTCCACTTCGCCGCGGTGCACGGTGTCGAACGCTTCCTGCGCGCTGCCTTTCTTGCGCGTGCTGTCGGCGTCGATACGCAGGATGCGCGCCTCGGGGAACAGCGCCTGCAGGCCCTCTTCGACGCGCTGGGTGCCGCGTCCCACGGGCTGCAGGTCGACGTTGCCGCAGGTTGGGCAATGGTGCGGGATGCGCATCTCCAGGCTGCAGTGGTGGCAGCGCAGCCGGTGCTCGGGCTTGTGCAGCACCATGAAGGAGGTGCAGCGCGTGCAGTCGCTGATCCAGCCGCAGGATTCGCAGCAGATCACGGGCGCGTAGCCGCGCCGGTTCAGGAACAGCAGCGACTGCTCGCCGCGCTCCATGCGCAGCTTCAGGGCGGCCACCAGGGCGCCGGTGAGGCCGTCGCGCGGCTTGTCGCGCTCCATGTCGATCAGTTTCACGGCCGGCAGCACGGCGGCCTTTACGGCGCGCTCGCGCAGCTCGAGCAGCTTGTAGCGCCCGCCCTGCGCGTGGTGCCAGCTTTCCAGCGAGGGCGTGGCGGAACCGAGCACGATGGGGATCTTGAGCTGCCAGGCGCGCCACACGGCCAGGTCGCGCGCCGAGTAGCGCAGGCCTTCCTGCTGTTTGTAGGAGGGGTCGTGCTCTTCGTCGATGACGATCAGCTTGAGCTTCGGCAGCGAGGACAAAATGGCCAGCCGGGTGCCCAGCACGATGCGGGCCTGGCCCTGGTGCGCGGCCAGCCAGTGCAGCATGCGTTCGCCTTCGGACAGGCTGCTGTGCAGCGTGGCCAGCATGACGCCCGGGAAGCGCGCGCGGATATTGCCTTCCAGCTGGGGCGTGAGGTTGATCTCGGGCACCATGATGAGGATCTGGCCCTGCGGTTCGCGCTCCAGCACCTGGGCGCAGGCTTGCAGGTAGACCTCGGTCTTGCCGCTGCCGGTGACGCCGTACAGCAGCGCCGGCTGGTAGCCCTGCGCGCCGCCGATGAAGTCGGCCGCCGTCTGCTGCTCGGGGTTGAGCTGGGGCATGTTCAGCGGCGTATGGTCGTGGCTGTCTTCCAGCTTGCCCAGTTTCTTGATGGCACGGTCCAGCGCGACGGTGGTCAGCACGCGCAGGTTTTTCGGCAGGCCGGGCAGCGCCACTTCGCCCAGCGGGCGCTGGTAATAGTCGGCGGCGAAGCCCGCCAGCGCCAGCCACTGCGCGGACAGGGGCGCGAGCTGGTGGCGCACAGCCAGCGCGTCCTTCAGCTTTTCCACAGGCACGTCGCTGTGCTCGGCCAGGCCGACGATCAGGCCCATCACTTCGCGCCGCGCAAACGGCACCAGCGCCAGCTGGCCCACTTGCGGACGCACGCCGTCCTCGCCGCCGTACTGCCAGCGGTAGTCGAAGACGGCGTTCAACGGTGTGTCGAGCGCGACTTTCAATATGCACTGCGCCATCTGGTCCTAACTGGTCAAAAAACTGCCCGAATGTGCTTCGTTTTTCGGGTGGGATAACTATCCACAAATTTTGTGGATAACTTTGTGAACAACGGGTACTAATTTTCAGGAAACCGATAACCGCTGTGGGAAATACGCATAACCTGCCTCAAATTCTCTGTTTTTTCTTCTTTATAATCAAATACTTGCAAAACCCCTCCCAGAGGGCCGCGAAACCATACCACTTTTCCCGCTGCTGTGCATAAGTGAAGTATTTAGGGCCGACTTTTTTGCTGAAATCAAGTACTTTTTGAGGATCGGTCAGGCCGCCCGGACACTTGTGCAGTACAGCATGCAAGCCGCTCGCCTGAATCGCCGCATTCTACACATTCTGCCTAGCCTGGGTTTGTGGAAACGCAATGTATTTGTTGCAAGAAAAACTTAACTAAATATCATGCACCGCAACATTTCCTCATCAGAAATCTTAGCATTGTGACTAAGTCACGGTTTACTAAGTACTTTTCGTTTTTATCCACAGTTTTTGTGGATAACTTTGTGGAGAATACGCCGATAAGACCACTTTACCCTTGGGATAAAGTTTACTTTGGCTTCCGCCCCCTCTGGGAGACGCAAAATAAAGTCTTTTAAATCAGCGACTTGGACGCGATCTCCGGGCTGGCGAAAATTGACTGCCTGTTATTTCCGCAGCAAAAAAAATTGTGCATAAGTCGCTCTGCTGTACGGCGTGCAGGCATGAAAAAAGGGCGCGCTCCCGAAGAAACGCGCCCTTTGTCATCAAACTACATCAGGCGTTGCGCAGCGTGCGGCTATGCGCATGTACAGCATCGACCATGGCGGCGACCGACTCCGGCGGGGTGAATTGCGAGATGCCGTGGCCCAGGTTGAAGACGTGCCCGGTGTCGTGCTTGCCGTAGGCATTGAGCACCTTGACCACTTCGGCGCGGATCTGCTCCGGGCTGGCGAACAGGATGGCAGGGTCCAGATTGCCCTGCAAAGCCACTTTATCGCCCACCAGGGCGCGGATCTTGCTCAGGTTGGCGGTCCAGTCCAGGCCGATGGCATCGGCGCCGATGGCGGCGATTTCCTCGGCCCACTGCCCACCGCCCTTGGTGAAGACGATGGCGGGGATCTGCACGCCGTCTTTTTCACGTTTCAACAGGGACACCACTTTTTGCATGTATTGCAGCGAGAATTCCTGGAAGGCGCCGTCGGCCAGCGCGCCGCCCCAGGAGTCGAACACCATCACCGCTTGCGCGCCGGCGTCGATCTGGGCGTTCAGGTAGTCGGCCACCGACTGGGCGTTGACGGACAGGATGCGGTGCATCAGGTCGGGACGGCCGTACAGCATCTTCTTGATGATGTGGAACTCGCGCGAGCCCTGGCCTTCCACCATGTAGCAGGCCAGCGTCCACGGGCTGCCGGAGAAGCCGATCAGCGGCACGCGGCCGTTCAGTTCGGTGCGGATCTGGGTGACGGCCTTGAACACATAGTCCAGCGAGCCCGGTTCGGGAGCGCGCAGGGCCAGCACGTCTGCTTCGGTTTTCAGCGGGCGCTCGAATTCGGGGCCTTCGTTTTCCACGAAATGCAGGCCCAGGCCCATGGCGTCCGGCACGGTCAGGATGTCCGAGAACAGGATGGCCGCGTCCAGCGGATAGCGGTCGATCGGCTGCAGCGTGACTTCGGTGGCCAGGTCGGGATTGGTGGCCAGGCCCATGAAGGAACCGCCCTTGGCGCGCGTGGCGCGGTATTCCGGCAGGTAGCGGCCGGCCTGGCGCATCAGCCACACGGGGGTGTACTCGGTCGGCTGGCGCAGCAGCGCGCGCAGGAAGGTGTCGTTCTTCAGTGGGGCAAATTGTGGCATGGAATGCAATCAAAAAGCGAAGGAAAGGGGCTATTATCGCATCCCCTGCCGCCTTTTTTACGCATCGCCTTACGGCTGTCTGTATCATTCGGCAGATATTTACGGAGCAAAGCTATGTCCACCACGCCGCAGTCCCCTGTCTGCCTGGCGCCGTACGGCGCATGGGCCTCCCCCATCAGTGCCGCCCTGGTTGCCGCGGGCGCCACGCCGCTGTCCTCCCTGGCGCTGGGCGCGGACGGCGATATCTATTGGCTGGCGGGCCGCGCCAGCGAGGCGGGACGCCAGACTTTGCTGCGCCGTCACGGCGCGCGCACGGACGAGGTGACGCCCTTGCCGCTGAACGTGCGCACCCGCGTACACGAATACGGCGGCGGCGCCTACGCGGTGCATGGCGATACCGTCTATTTTTCGCATTTTGCCGACAACCGGCTGTATAGCCGCTGCGGCGACATAGCAGCGGAGCCGTTCACCGCGCCGGGCCGCCAGCGTTTTGCCGATTTTGTGGTCGATGCGGGACGCCAGCGGCTGATCGCGGTGCGCGAGCAGCATCCGGACGATCCGGACTCGCACGCGCAGCCGGAGAACGCGCTGGTCGCCGTCGGCCTGCCGGGCAGCGCCGCACCGGGCGCGGAGACCGTGCTGGCCTCCGGCCATGATTTCTATTCGTCGCCGCGCCTGTCGCCGGACGGCCGCATGCTGGCCTGGCTGACCTGGGACCATCCGCGCATGCCGTGGCAGGGCACCGAGCTGTGGCTGGCCCCCGTGCTGGAAGGCGGCACGCTGGGCACGCCGCTGTGCGTGGCGGGCGGTCCGGAAGAATCCGTGTGCCAGCCCGAGTGGGCGCCGGACGGCAGGCTGTACTTCGTGTCCGACCGCAGCGGCTTCTGGAACCTGTACCGCCACGCCGATGCGGGCGGCCCCGCGCAGGCCATCTGCCCGATGGAGGCCGAATTCGCGTCGCCGCACTGGGTGTTCGGCAATGCGATGTACGGTTTCGCCAGCGCGCAGGAAATCGTCTGCACCTATATCGACAAGGGCGTGAGCCGGCTGGCGCGGCTGGATATCGCCAGCGGCAAGCTGGAGGCCATCGCCAATCCTTACGAGGAAATCCGCGAGCTGAAGGTAAGTGCTGCTGCGGGCTCCGGCCCGGGCGTGAACTTCCTGGCGCTGCTGGGCGGCAGCCCCACCATTCCGCTGGAACTGGCGCGCATCGACCTGGCCGGCGGCGAACTGGAAGTGCTGGCCCATTCCATCGGCGACACGCCGGACCTGGGCTATCTGTCCGTGCCAGAGAGCATCAGCTACCCGAGCGCGGGCGGGCGCACCGCGCATGCCTTCTACTACCCGCCCGCCAACAAGGACATGCAGGCGCCAGCCGGCACCAAGCCGCCGGTGATCGTGATCAGCCACGGCGGCCCCACCAGCATGACCGTCAACACGCTGAAACTGGCCACGCAGTTCTGGACCAGCCGCGGCTTCGGCGTGCTGGACGTGAACTACGGCGGCAGCTCAGGCTTCGGCCGCGCCTACCGCGACGCGCTCAAGGGCCAGTGGGGCATCGTCGACGTCGAGGACTGCATCGCCGGCGCGCAGTACCTGGTGCAGCATGGCATGGCGGACGGCGAGCGCCTGATCATCCGCGGCGGCAGCGCCGGCGGCCTGACGACCTTGTGCGCCCTCACCTTCCACGACGTGTTCAAGCTGGGCGCGAGCTACTACGGCGTGTCCGACCTGAAGGGCCTGGACCAGGATTCGCACAAGTTCGAATCGCACTACAACGAGTACCTGATCGCGCCCGCGCCGCAGGCCGACGCGCTGTACCAGGCGCGCTCGCCCATCAACCACACGGACCGCCTGGCGCGTCCCATGATCTTCTTCCAGGGCCTGGACGACAAGGTGGTGCCGCCGCAGCAGTCGGAAGCCATGGTGCAGGCGCTGAAGCAGCGCCGCGTGCCGGTGGCCTACGTGCCACTGGAAGGCGAAGGCCATGGCTTCCGCAAGGCCGAGAACATCATCCGCACGCTGGAGGCGGAGCTGTACTTCTATCAGCGCATGTTCGGTTTGCCGACGGCCGGGGCGCAGGCGCAGGCGCCGGTCGAGATCCACAACCTGTAAAGCACGATGACGGACCAGCAACTGCTCGCGGAATTCGAGAGCCTCAGTCTCGACGAGAAAATGATTCTGGCGCTGCTCGCGCTGATCGGCGACGCCACCGGCCGCACGGCCATCCTGGACCTGCTGAACAAGGCCGGCGTGCGCGACGCGCGCGGCTTCATGTTCAACGTGGACACGCTGGACGAGCCGCTGCGCAAGCTGGAACGCCTGGCCTTTGTCAGCGTGGTCACCGCGCGCGGCTACCTGTGCAACGCCAAGCTGCGCTGGCCGGCGATCCGCGCCGCCATCGGCGCCCACCTGCTGGGCGACCTGTGCACCGCCTACGAAACGCTGAACCCCATGCGCCAGGGCTGGAACGGCGCGCTCGAGGCGCGCAGCTACCGCCAGGCCGTGGCGCGCCTGCGCATGGCACTGCTGCGCGGCCAGGCGCCGCAGCAGGTACTGCCGCTGCTGCAGGCCTGCATGGTGTGCTACGAAGCGGCGCAGCTGCATCCGGTGGTGGACATCTTCACCAAGCCGCTGGAGGCGGGCATGCTGATCCTGGTCCATCCGCTGCTGGTGGACGACGTGTTCACCCTGCTGCTGCAGCACTGCCAGCGCGATCCGTCGCTGGCGCCCACGGTGCGCGGGCTGACCGGCCGCCACGTGCAGCGCCGCCTGGCCAAGAACGAATACATCACCGAGACCTTCCGCATGGCGCTGGCCGAAGACGCCATCCTGTGCGGGGAGCTCAAGCAAGCCGTGATCTACCTGGAAGGCCTGGACGGTGCGCTGCCGCAGTTCCTGCTCAGCGTGATCCTGCTGCTGCGCGGCGAGCTGGATAAGTCGCTGCAGGGCTTCGAGGCTGCGCTGAAGGCGCTGCGGCGCGAATCGGGCAAGCGCAAGCTGCTGTTCCAGGGCATGGGCGGCCACCTGTACGTGCTGGCCATGCTGCGCAGCGCGGACCCGAAAATGCAGAAGGCGGCCGAGAGCTACCTGGAACTGGCCGTCCATGCGCAGGCCAACCCGGACAGCGCGGTGTACACGCAACTGAGCATGCTGCGCCAGATCCGCGCCGGCACCATGCAGACCGACGTGGTGCTGTCGCGCAGCTGGGAAACGGCGATGCAGCCGCAGATGTTCCAGGCCTTGCTGTGGTTCTGGCTGGCGCTGCCGCAACTGGAAGGCAAGCGCGAGCAGCTGCACGCGCTGGCGCAGCAGGCCGAAGCGCTGGGCTACAAATTCATCGCCGCGCAGGTGGCCAGCCTGCTGGGCCACCATGGCGACGCCGACATGGCCACGCACGCGGCCGCGCTGCGCGAGCGCGGCGGCTTTGTCGACCTGAGCAACTGGTTCGAGCGCCAGGAAGCCTGGCAGCGCCAGCTCTCCGCGCTGATCAACCTGCATCAGGGCGCGGCTGAAACGGCCAGCGGCGAGGCGCGCCTGGTGTGGATGATCGCCTTCGATCCGCGCCACGGCATCACTGAGATCGAGCCGCGCGAGCAGAAGCGCGACGCGAAAGGCGCCTGGGGCAAGGGACGCCCGCTGGCATTGAAGCGCCTGCGCGAGGAGGCGGCGCAGATGGAGTTCCTGACGCCGCAAGACATCCGCATCAGCAGCACCATCTCCCCTTCGCGCCAGGCTTATTCGTCCGGCCTGCGCTACGACATCGACCATGAACAGGCCGCGCTCGCGCTGGTGGGCCACCCGCACGCCTATTGGCTGGAAGCGCCGGACACGCGCGTGGAGCTGCTGGCCGGCACGCCGGAACTGCTGATACGCAAACAGCGCGGCGACCTGCGCCTGACGCTGCAGCCCCCGCTCGCCAATATCAACGCCACCGTGATGGTGGTGCGGGAAACGCCGGCCCGCCTGCGCGTGGTGAGCATCGAGGAAGAGCACCGCCGCATCGCCGCCATTGTCGGCGACGGCCTGGAAGTGCCGGCCAGCGCGGAAGAACAGGTGCTGCAGGCCATCGGCGCGGTGTCGTCGCTGGTGACCGTGCAGTCGGACATCGGCGGCGGCACGGGCAATGCGGAACAGGTGGCGGCCGACACGCGTTTGCACGTGCACCTGCTGCCTTACCAGCATGGCCTGAAGATGCAGATCATGGTGCGCCCGCTGGCCGGCGGCGCTTACTACACGCCGGGCAGCGGCGCCGAGAGCATGAGCGCGGAAGTGGACGGCAAGCCGGTGCAGACGCGCCGCAGCCTGAGCGGCGAGCGCGATGCGGAACGCCGCTTGATCGGCAAATGCCTGGTGCTGGAACAGGCGGAGCAGGACCACGGTGAATGGCTGCTGGGCCAGCCCGCGCTGTGTCTGCAGCTGCTGTCCGAATTGCAGGAACTGCCGCCGGAATTCGTGGTGGTGGCGTGGCCCGAAGGCGAGAAGTTCCGCGTCAGCCAGCGCATCGGCGGCAAGCAGTTCCGCCTGAATATCAAGACCGAGAAGGACTGGTTTGCCGCCAGCGGCCAGCTGCAGGTGGACGAGGACCGGGTGATGGACCTGCGCGCGCTGCTGGAGCTGATGCAGGCGAACAAGAGCCGCTTCGTGGAACTGGGCGACAACCAGTACCTGGCGCTGACCGAGGAGCTGCACCGCCGCCTGCACGAGCTGCAGGCCTATGGCGACATCAGCGCGGACGGCATCCACATCCATCCGTTGGCCGCGTTTGCGCTGGAAGACCTGGCGGCGGAAGCAGGCGAAGTCGATGCCGATCCGGCCTGGCGCGACCACCTGAAGCGCATGGAAGCCAACACCGCCTTCTCGCCGCAAGTGCCCAGCACGCTGCAGGCGGATCTGCGCGACTACCAGCGCGACGGCTACGACTGGCTGGCGCGCCTGGCCCACTGGGGCGTGGGCGCCTGCCTGGCGGACGACATGGGCCTGGGCAAGACGCTGCAGGCGCTGGCGCTGATCCTGTCGCGCGCGCCGCAAGGGCCGACGCTGGTGATCGCGCCAACCTCGGTGTGCCTGAACTGGGTAAGCGAGGCGGCACGCTTTGCGCCCACGCTGAACGTGAAGGTGTTCGGCAGCGGCGACCGCGCGGAGATGGTGGCCGGCGCCGGCGCCTTCGACCTGGTGGTGTGCAGCTACGGCCTGCTGCAGCAGGAGGCCGAGCGCTTCGCCGCCAAGCAATGGCACACCATCGTGCTGGACGAGGCGCAGGCCATCAAGAACGGCGCCACCAAGCGCTCGCAGGCCGTGATGGCGCTCAAGGGCGACTTCCGCATGGTGGCCACCGGCACGCCGCTGGAGAACCACCTGGGCGAGCTGTGGAACCTGTTCCGCTTTATCAATCCGGGCCTGCTGGGCAGCATCGAGCAGTTCAACCTGCGCTTCGCCGGGCCGATCGAGAAGCAGCAGGACCACCGCGCCGAAGTGGGCGCGCGCAACCGCCTGCGGCGCCTGATCGGCCCCTTCATCCTGCGCCGCACCAAGACCCAGGTGCTGACGGAACTGCCGTCGCGCACCGAGATCGTGCTGGAAGTGGATTTGTCGGCGGAGGAAACGGCGCTGTACGAGTCGCTGCGGCGCGAGGCGCTGGAGAACCTGGCGGCGGTGGAAGGCCCGGCCGAGAAGAAGTCGATCCAGATCCTGGCCGAGATCATGAAGCTGCGCCGCGCCTGCTGCAATCCCAACCTGGTGGCGCCGGGCCTGCAGCTCCCGAGCAGCAAGCTGGCCGCGTTCGCGCATCTGCTTGCCGGCCTGCTGGAGAACCGCCACAAGGTGCTGGTGTTCAGCCAGTTCGTGGACCACCTGACCCTGATCCGCGAGCACCTGGAGCGCCAGGGCGTGGCCTACCAGTACCTGGACGGCAGCACGCCGATGGCGGCGCGCAAGCAGCGCGTGGACGCCTTCCAGGCCGGCGAGGGCGATGTGTTCCTCATCAGCCTGAAAGCGGGCGGCATGGGCATCAACCTGACAGCGGCCGATTACGTGATCCACATGGACCCGTGGTGGAATCCGGCCGTGGAAGACCAGGCCTCGGACCGCGCGCACCGCATGGGGCAATTGCGTCCGGTCACGATCTACCGACTGGTGGCGAGGCATACTATCGAGGAAGGCATCGTCGACCTGCACCAGCACAAGCGCGACCTGGCCGACAGCCTGCTCGATGGCAGCGACATGGCGGCGCGCATGTCGGCCGGCGAGATGCTGGCGATGCTGCAGGAAGGCCTGAAGATCTGAAGATCCGAAGCAGAAATTCAAGCAGAAACTTAAGGAATATCTATGGAAGAAGACAACGCATCCCGCCCCGCCGGCCACGGCACGCTGCTGGCCGTGAAATCCTGGACCGCCTACCTGAACACGCTGCTGCTTGCGCTGCTGCTGTTCGGCTTCGCGCTGCCGCTGGCGTTCCGCTACAGCGAGCTGATTGCCGCCGGTGTGATGGTGTTCGCGGTAGTGGTGGTAGGCTACCGCATCCTGGTGATCCGCAGCGTGCAGCTGTATTACGACGACGTGGGCGTGTGGCTGTATTCCGGCATCCTGCCCTGGTCGAAAGGCGTGCAGGGCGTGAAGTGGCGCGACATGGACGAAGCGACCTTCGTGCAGTCGTTCTGGAGCTGGCTGTTCCGCTCCTATTCGATCCGCATCGGCCACCGCTACACCAAGGGCAGCGAGATCCTGCTGACGCGCATGGCGCGCGGCAAGGACGCTGTGGGCAAGCTGAACGCCCACCACCAGGAGCTGATCCGCAACAACGCGATCAACTGAATAACCTTAGTAAAGGCTTTACTCCTTATGATGAAAACCAAAATCGCGCTGGCCGCCGTGCTGGCGTGCCTGGCGCTGTCGCCGGCAGGCGCCGCCAAGGCGCCGCAGAAGGCCAAGTCCGGCAAGACCGCCAAGTCTTCCTCCAAATCGGGCGGAACAAGCACCAAGAACAGCGGCAAGGGCAGCGGCAAGGGCGCCGCCAAGAAAGGCGCAGCAGCAGCAGCAGCCGCCACGCCGATGATCAAGCAGGCGCCGTCCGAGCGCCCCCAGGACAAGCGCATGGATGCGCTGTCCACCCAGTTCCTGGGCGCGCTGTGGAAGATCGATCCGGAAACCGCGATCTCGGTGGGCAAGTACGACACCGCCGCGAACCTGACCATCCCGGATGCCGCCACGCGCGCCAGCCAGCTGGCCTTCATCGACGACTGGCTGGGCCGCTTCGCCAAGACCGACGCGCGCCAGCTCTCGGCCAAGCAGCGCACCGACCTGGCGCTGCTGGTCAACAAGCTCAATGCGGACCGCTGGTACCTGACCACCTTCCGCGAATTCGAATGGAACCCGGCGCTGTACAACATCGCCAGCCCGATCGATTTCATCCTCAATACCGAGTACGCGGCCAAGCCGCAGCGCCTGCGCACCCTGCTCAAGCGCATCGCCGGCGTGCCGGCCTATTACGACGCGGCGCGCGCCAACATCAGCAATCCCACCCGCGAGCATACGCAGCTGGCCATTGCGCAGGCGCCCGGCGTCATCGCGCTGCTGGCGGATCTGGACAAGCAGGCGCAGGCCTCCATCCTGTCGCCGATGGAGAAGCAGCTGTTCGCGCAGCGCGTCAGCCAGGCGAAAGCGGCGGTGGACGGCTACGCGGCCTGGCTGGGTGAGCTGGACAAGACCATGGCGCAGACCGGCGGCGGGCGCTCCTTCCGCATCGGCAAGGAGCTGTACGAGGCCAAGTTCGCCTTCGATATCCAGGCCGGCAGCACCGGCGAGCAGACCTACCAGAAGGCGCTGGCGGCGCGCGAGCAGCTGCTGGCGAATATGGACCGCCTGGCCGACGAACTGTGGCCGGAGTATTTGAGCGGCACCGCCAAGCCGGCCGACCGCACCGCCAAGATCGGCCTGATGATCGATACGCTGTCGGCCAACCACGTCAAGCGCGAGGACTTCTTCCCCGAGATCCGGCGCCAGATCCCGCTGCTGCAGGAGTGGGTGATCCAGAAGAACCTGCTGACGCTGGACCCCAACAAGCCGCTGGAAGTGCGCGAAACGCCGGCCTACCAGCGCGGCGTGGCCGGCGCCAGCATCGAGGCGCCGGGTCCCTACCGTCCGCAGGACCGCACCTACTACAACGTGACGCCGCTCGACGGCGTATCGGCCGAGCAGGCCGAAAGCAGCCTGCGCGAGTACAACCACTGGATACTGCAGATCCTGAACATCCACGAGGCGATTCCGGGCCATTACGCGCAGCTGGTGTACGCCAACAAGTCGCCGTCCATCGTGAAGTCCATTTTCGGCAACGGCGCCATGGTGGAAGGCTGGGCCGTGTACGGCGAGCGCATGATGCTGGAATCCGGCTACGGCGACAATGCGCCGGAGATGTGGCTGATGTATTCGAAGTGGAACCTGCGCAGCGTGACCAACACCATCCTCGACTACAGCGTCCATGTGCTGGGCATGCAGCAGGCCGAAGCGATGGACCTGCTGACGCGCCAGGCCTTCCAGACGCAGCGCGAGGCGGCCGAGAAGTGGCGCCGCGCGCAGCTGTCGTCGGTGCAGCTGGCCAGCTATTTCAGCGGCTACAGCGAGATCATGGAACTGCGCGAAGAGCGCAAGCAGGCGCTGGGCAGCAAGTTCGTGCTGAAGGATTTCAACGAGAAATTCCTCAGCTACGGCAGCGCGCCGGTGCGCGTGATCCGCGAACTGATGACGCAGTAATCCCTTGCGCGGCCTCAAGGCGCCGCGCACGCGACCGGGTACGATGGAGACGGGGGCCTCGCCCCCGTTCTGCTACTATGACCCTGGGAGCGATCATGACCATGCCTATCCGGATTGACACGCTGAAATACGCTCAGTTGCTCAAGGAAGGCGGCGTGTCCGCAGAGCAGGCTGAGCTGCAAGCGGAGGCACTCGGCACCGTGCTCAGCGAATGCCACGTCGCCGTCGAGTCCGACCTGGTACTCCAGCGTAGCGACTTGCTGGCGCGAATGGACCTGCTCAAGCAGGAGGTCTATGACCGGATGGATTTGCTCAAGCAGGAAATCTACGACCGGATGGACTTGCTCAAGCAGGAAATCTACGGCCGGATGGACTTGCTCAAGCAGGAAATCTACGGCCGGATGGATTTGCTCAAGCAGGAACTGCTCGCCGAGATCGGTGCAGTAGATCGGACGCTATCGGCCAGGATGGACAGCCTGGATCAGCGGATGGATGCCTTGGGGCGGCGGGTGGGGCGGCTGGAAACCGGATTCTACGTGCTGTTCGGCATCCAGTTTGTCGTGGATGCCGCGATCCTGTACAAGCTCTTTGCTTAGACCGGTTCTTCCGGCGCCTGCGTGGCCTTGACGAACACCGGCGCGACCAGCAAGCCCATCTCGTACAGCAGCCACATCGGGATCGCCAGCGAGAACTGGCTGACCACGTCCGGCGGCGTGACGATGGCGGCGATCACGAAGGCGCCCACGATCACGTACGGCCGCACTTCCTTCAGCTTGGCCACCGACACGATACCCATCCGCACCAGCACCACCACCACCACCGGCACCTCGAAGGTTGCGCCGAAGGCCAGGCACATGGACATGACGAAATCCAGATAGTTCTCGATGTCCGGCGTCACCGCGATCGAACTCGGCGAGAAGTCGGCAATGAAGTGGAACACGCGGCCGAACACGAAGAAGTAGCAGAACGCCACGCCGGCCGCGAACAGCAGCGAGGACGAAATCACCAGCGGCGCGATCAGGCGCTTCTCGTGCGCGTACAGGCCGGGCGCGATGAAGGCCCACAGCTGGTACAGCACCCACGGCAGCGACAGGATGAAGGCGATCAGCAAGGTCACCTTCATCGGCACCAGGAAGGGCGAAATGACGCCGGTGGCGATCATCTTCGAGCCGGTGGGCAGCGAAGCGAGCATGGGGGCGGCGATGATGTCGTAGATGGCCGCCGGGCCGGGCCAGAACATCAGCGCGGCGCACACGATGGCGATACCGATCGAGGCTTTGACCAGGCGGTCGCGCAGCTCGATCAGGTGGGAGATGAAAGTCTCCTCGACCGGGGGTTGTTCACTCATTTAGTAAAACGATGCAGGTGGTTTGCTGCTGGGGCGGAAGCGCGCGACCCGCGCGGCGCCGGACGTGACATGCATGCGCGTGCCGTGCTGCTGCTTGTACCAGGCCGGCAGCGCCGAGGTGCGCACCAGGCGCTTGCGGCGGAATTCCCTGGCCTTGCGCGCCAGGTGCTCGGTGCTGGGCGGCACCTGCGAGTAATCGTGGCCCGGACTGTCCTGCCAGGCGCTCTGCACCTCGGCCACGCTGTCCGATATGGATTGCTCCACGTTCTGCTTGATCGACTGCGCGGTTTCCTGCACTTCCTTCTGCAGGTTGCGCAGCTCTTCCAGCTCGATTTCACGGCTGACTTCGGATTTCACCTCGTGCAGGTAGCGCTGGGCGCGGCCGTACAGCGTCCCGGCCATGCGCGCCACCTTGGGCAGCTTTTCAGGACCGATGACGATCAGCGCGACCACGCCGATGATGGCAAGTTTGGAGAGACCGAGATCGATCATAAACGCTTAGCTGCAACGCATTACAGCTTGTTTTTCTCTTTGGCTTCCACGTCGATGGTGGACTTGTCGGCCACTTGCTGGGCCGGTGCGCCCGGGGCTGCCGGCTTGTTTTCCTCTTCGCTGCCCTTCACGCCATCCTTGAAACCCTTGACGGCCTTGCCCACGTCCGAGCCGATATTGCCCAGTTTTTTGGTGCCGAAGACCAGCATGATAATTACCAGTACCACCAGCCAGTGCCAGATGCTCATCGAACCCATCATATTCCCCTTGCGGAACGCAACGCGCCCCAAAAAATTGCGGTTAATGCGGACAGTATACGCGAAGCGCGCCTGTCATGTGCTTGTCATGAAGTAGTAGCAAGATTTATTGCTACGGTTACAGATCAGCGTTCGTGGCGCCACGGGTGCGGGCCGCCGATCACGTGCAGGTGCAGGTGGTAGATTTCCTGGCCGCCGTCCGGACCGCTGTTGATCACGGTCTTGTAGCCGCGCTGCGGCGCGCCGTCCTCGTCGTAGGCCACGGCCACGCCGTGCTCATCGGCCAGGCGCGGCGCCAGCGCCAGCATCTTGCCCAGCAGCGGCGCGTGGCCGGCGCTGCAATCGGACAGCGTGCCGATGTGGGTCTTGGGGATCACCAGCAGGTGCACCGGCGCGTGCGGGTGGATATCCTTGAAAGCAAGCAACTCCTCGTCCTCATAGACGATGGTGGAGGGAATTTTTTTCTCGGCGATTTTGCAAAACAGGCAGTTTTCCACAACAACTCCAGTAAGTTATTCCGTGCTTAGTCTTGGCGCGACGCTTTCTCGTCGATGCCCGACACGCCTTCGCGGCGCGCCAGCTCGTCCAGCACCTGTTGCGGCGTCAAACCGAACTGGGCCAGCATCACCATCGAATGGAACCACAAGTCGGCGCATTCGTACAGTACTTTGGAGGCGTCGCCGTCGTGGCGCGCGTCTTTCGACGCCATCACGAACTCGGTGGCTTCCTCGCCGATCTTTTTCAGGATGGCGTCGTCGCCCTTGGCGAACAGCTTGGCCACGTAGGAGGTGGCCGGATCGCCGCCGTTGGCGGGCTTGCGCGACTCGATGGTGGCCGCTACGCGGTCCAGGATGGTGCTCATTTGCTTTTCGCTTCCGTATAGATCGTGTCCGGGTCTTTCAGCACCGGCTCGCTGGCCTGCCAGTCGCCTTCTTTCGCGTCGCCGTCGAACTTGTTGAAGAAGCAGGAATGGCGGCCGGTGTGGCAGGCGATGCCGCCGGCCTGCTCGATCTTCAGCAGCACCACGTCCTCGTCGCAATCCAGGCGGATCTCCAGCACCTTCTGCACATGGCCCGATTCCTCGCCCTTGTGCCACAGCTTCTTGCGCGAGCGGCTCCAGTACACCGCCTCGCCCAGCTCCACCGTTTTATACAGGGCGTCGCGGTTCATCCAGGCGAACATCAGCACGTCGTTGCTGCCCGCCTCCTGCGCGATCACCGGCACCAGGCCGTGTTCGTCCCACTTGATCTTGTTCAGCCACTTGGCTTTTGCCACGCTGGGCGTCTGAGTCGGCATCATGATTGAATTTTCCTTATGTCTAAGCACCAGGGCTTCAGCTCAGGCGCATGGGAATGCCCTGCTGCGCCATGAAACGCTTGGCTTCCTGCACGGTGTGCTGGCCATAGTGGAAAATGCTGGCCGCCAGCACCGCGTCCGCGCGGCCCAGCTTGACGCCGTCCGCGAGGTCTTGCAGACCGCCCACGCCGCCCGAGGCGATCACCGGGATGCCCACCGCGTCCGAGACGGCGCGGGTCAAGCCCAGGTCAAAGCCGGACTTGGTGCCGTCGCGGTCCATGCTGGTCAGCAGCAGTTCGCCTGCGCCCAGCGATTCCATTTTCCTGGCCCATTCCACCGCGTCCAGGCCGGTGGCCTTGCGGCCGCCGTGCGTGAACACTTCCCAGCGGCCGGGCTGCACCTGCTTGGCGTCGATCGCCACCACGATGCACTGCGAACCGTGCTTTTGCGAGGCGTCGAACACCAGTTGCGGATTGGTCACGGCCGAGGTGTTCATGCTGACCTTGTCGGCGCCGGCGTTGAGCAGGCGGCGCACGTCGGCCACCTCGCGCACGCCGCCGCCCACGGTCAGCGGAATGAAGACCTGGGACGCCACCGATTCGATGATGTCGAGGATCAGGCCGCGGTTGTCGGAGGACGCCGTGATGTCGAG
Source organism: Pseudoduganella sp. UC29_71 (assembly GCF_042693265.1). Classification (NCBI taxonomy): domain Bacteria; kingdom Pseudomonadati; phylum Pseudomonadota; class Betaproteobacteria; order Burkholderiales; family Oxalobacteraceae; genus Pseudoduganella; species Pseudoduganella sp. UC29_71. Next base: position 5,882,944 of record NZ_CP170549.1, read on the forward strand.
GAAGGTCAGTTCGTCGGCGCCCTGCTCGTCGTAGCGGCGCGCGATTTCCACCGGGTCGCCGGCGTCGCGCAACTCGGTGAAGTTGACGCCTTTGACGACGCGGCCATCGGTCACGTCCAGGCAGGGGATGATGCGTTTTGCAAGCATGGTGGGATCAGTCTTCCAGACTGCCTTCCGTCAGTTCATCGGCGCGCAGTTGCGCCTCGTTCAGGTCGAGCGTGCCCTCGTAGATCGAGCGGCCGCAGATCACGCCTTCGATGCCTTCGTCCTGCACCGCGCACAGCGCCTCCACGTCGGAAATGTTGTGCAGGCCGCCGGAGGCGATCACGGGAATCTTCACCGCCTGCGCCAGTTTCACGGTCGCTTCGATGTTCACGCCGCCCATCATGCCGTCGCGGCCGATGTCGGTGTAGATGATCGATTCCACGCCGTAGGCTTCGAATTTTTGCGCCAGGTCGATCACTTCGTGGCCGGACATCTTGCTCCAGCCGTCGGTGGCCACCTTGCCGTCCTTGGCGTCCAGGCCGACGATGATGTGGCCCGGGAAGGCGCCGCAGGCGTCATGCAGGAAGCCCGGGCTTTTCACGGCGGCGGTGCCGATGATGACGTAGGTGATGCCGGCGTCCAGGTAGCGTTCGATGGTGTCCAGGTCGCGGATGCCGCCGCCCAGTTGCACGGGGATCTCGTCGATGCCGTTTTCCTCGGCGAACTCCTGCACCACTTTCAGGATGGCCTTGATGGCGCCCTCGTTTTTCGGCTTGCCGGCGAAGGCGCCGTTCAGGTCCACCAGGTGCAGGCGGCGCGCGCCTTGCTTGAGCCAGTGCAGGGCCATGTCGGCCGGGTCTTCGGAGAATACGGTCGCAAGTTCCATATCGCCCTGTTTCAGGCGTACGCAGTGACCGTCTTTGAGGTCGATGGCAGGAATGAGCAGCATAATAGGTTTGAGTTGAAAAGTTTAAGGTTGCCGAAGATGACTAGTGACTTTGCGTGACGATGCTTACGGTTGCCAATGCACGAAATTCTTGTACAGCTGCAGGCCCACGGCGGCGCTCTTCTCCGGGTGGAACTGGGTGGCGAACACGTTGTCGCGCGCCACGGCGCAGCAGAACGGCGTGCCGTACACGGTTTCGCCCACGCTGTGCGCGGCCTCGCCCGGCTGCACATAGTAGCTGTGCACGAAATAAAAATAGCTGTTGTCCGGGATGCCCGCCCACATCGGGTGAGACGCGCGCTGGCGCACCTGGTTCCATCCCATTTGCGGCACTTTGAAGCGCGAACCGTCTTCCTGCAGCTGGCCATCGAGCTGGAAGCGCACTACCTTGCCCGGCAACAAGCCCAGGCCTTGCGCATCGCCCTCTTCCGAGGAATCGAACAGCATCTGCTCGCCGATGCATACGCCCATCAGCGGCTTGCTCTCGGCCGCGCGCAGCAGCGCGTCCTGCACGCCGGACTCGCGCAGGCTGCGCATGCAGTCCGGCATGGCGCCCTGGCCGGGCAGCACGATGCGGTCGGCATTCTCGATGTCGGCCACCTGCCCGGAGATGACGATGTCGGCTTCCGGCGCCACGGCGCGCAGGGCTTGCGCCACCGAGCGCAGATTGCCCATGCCGTAATCCACAACAACAATTTTCTTCATAATGCCATTCAAGCAGAGACAGCGCGGCCCACGCAAGGGCTATCCGCGCTGCGATTGATTACAAGCTACCTTTGGTCGACGGAATGGTGCCGGCGGCGCGTTCGTCCAGGGTGGTGGCCATGCGCAGCGCGCGGCCGAACGCCTTGAACACGGTTTCGCACTGGTGGTGCGCATTGGTGCCGCGCAAGTTGTCGATATGCAAGGTCACCAGCGCGTGGTTGACGAAGCCGCGGAAGAATTCCAGCGTCAGGTCGACGTCGAAGCCGCCTATCATGGCGCGGGTGAACGGAATATGGTACTCGATGCCTGGGCGGCCGGAAAAATCGATCACCACGCGCGACAGCGCCTCGTCCAGCGGCACATAGGAATGGCCGTAGCGCACGATGCCCTTTTTGTCGCCGATCGCCTTGGCGAACGCCATGCCCAGCGTGATGCCCACGTCTTCCACCGTGTGGTGGTTGTCGATGTGGGTGTCGCCGGTGGCTTCGACTTCCAGGTCGAACAGGCCGTGGCGGGCGATCTGGTCCAGCATGTGGTCCAGGAAAGGGACGCCCGTGTTCAGCTTCTGCACGCCGGTGCCGTCCAGGTTGATGGCGACACGGACCTGGGTCTCGTTGGTGTTGCGGGTGATTTCTGCGGTGCGGTTCATGGAAAGCTCTACGTTGGTCTTAGGCTGCCTGCGAGGCTTTAAATGCTTCGAGGAAAGCGGCGTTCTCTTCCGGGGTGCTGACCGTGATACGCAGACAATTGGTCAGTACACTGTGCATTTTACCCACATTTTTGACTAGTACCTTACGGGACAGCAGATAGGCATTAGCAGCGTCGGCGTCAGGCACCCGGACGAGGATGAAGTTGGCGGCGGAGGGGAACACCTGCACGCCGGGTACGGCGGCCAGGGCCTCCGCCAGCAGCGCGCGTTGTTCGCGCAGGATGGCGGCTTGCTGATTGAGCACGTCGAGGTTGTCGAGTGCGAATTCGGCGGCGACTTGCGTCAGCACGTTCACATTATACGGCGGACGGACCTTGTCGAACTGCTCCAGCAGTTTGGGCGCCGCCGACATATAGCCGAGGCGGATGCCGGCCAGGCCCAGTTTGGACACGGTGCGCATCACCACCAGGTTGTCGAACTCCGGCAAACGGCCCATGAAGCTTTGCTGGGCGAAGGGCTCGTAGGCCTCGTCCACCACGGCGATGCCGGTGTCGCCCAGCGCGCGGATGATGGCGACGATGTCGTCCGCCCCGAACAGGTTGCCGGTGGGGTTGTTCGGATACGACAGGTAGACTAGCGCCGGCTTGTGCCGTGCGATGGCGGCCAGCATGGCGGGCAGGTCCAGCGTCAGGTCGTCCTTCAGCGGCACGCCGACGAAGTCCATGCCGGCGAACTGCGCCGAGCGCGCGTACATGACGAAGGTGGGCACCGGCGCCACGACGACGGCGCGGCGGTCCTGGTGGGCGCAGGCCATGTCCAGGATGGAGATCAGCTCATCGGAGCCATTGCCCAGCAGGACGTCGTAGCCGGCCGGCACGCCGAGCTGCTTGCAGATGCGCTCTTTGACGCTGGCGTAGGATGCGACCGGGTAGCGGTTCAGCGCCACGGCGGCCAGGCGGCCGGCCAGCTCGGTGGCCAGATGGTCGGGCAGCGGGTAAGGATTTTCCATCGCGTCCAGTTTGATGAAACCGCTTGCATCTGCCACGTGGTAGCCGGGCACGGCCAGTACGTCGGAACGGATGGTGTTGCGGATGAGACTGTCGATGGACATCTTGCTGCACTCCTTAAGTTAAATGGTAACTTCTTCGGGGGGCGCCTTTTTCACGGCGCGTGATCGTTTCGGGGCCGCCGGCTTGGGCGCGGCGGCTTTCTTTGTTGCGGGTTTCTTTTTCGGCGCGGCGGCCTTGGCTGCGGCCTTCGTTCCTGCCTTCGCTTTCGGCCGGGCTTTGGCCTTGGCCGGGGCGTCCGGCGCGGCGGCAACGGCGAGGGCCTCGATGGTTTCCAGCGCGGCCAGGCGCTCGTTGATGATGGCGCAGTACTCCGGGTTCAGCTCGAAGCCGACGAACTGGCGCCCGCAGCGGCGCGCGGCCAGCGCGGTGGTGCCGCTGCCCATGAACAGGTCCAGCACCACGCCGCCCGGCGGGCACGAGGCCTTCACCATGCGCTCGATGATCTCGAGCGGCTTCTGGGTCGGGTGGTTGGCGCGCTCCGGGTGCTCGCGGTGCAGGCGCGACACGCTCCACACGTCCTTCGGGTTGTAGCCCACCTCCAGCCACTTGGCGCCGATGAAGATGGAACGCGAGCGCGCCTTCTTGGTCTCCGCGTCGTAGGGGATGCGCACCGCGTCCAGGTCGAAGTAGTAGTCCTTGCGGCCGACGAAAAAGCCGACCGTGTCGTGCACCGACGAGTAGCTGCGCACGCTGCCGCCCATGGACGGCACGCGGCGGTCCCAGATGATTTCATTCATCATCGTCATGCGCTGCTTGAGCATGACGAAGATTTCCGGCGAAAAGCGCCAGGTCAGGAAGATGTACAGGCTGCCGTTCGGTTTCAGCTTGGGCAGCGCCGCGTCTATCCACTGCTCGGTCCAGCGCAGGTATTCCTCCACCGTCTGCTGGTCCGATGCGTTGCCGTAGTCCTTGCCCAGGTTGTAGGGCGGATCGGTCAGGATCAGATCCACGGAACCGTCCGGGATGCGCGCCAGTCCGGACAGCGCATCCTCGCAGAATACCTGGTTCAGCCAGTCGCTCATGGCGTCCTTATTCCGCCTTGATGCGCAGCTCGGCGCTGCGGGCGTGCGCCTGCAGGCCTTCGCCGTAGGCCAGTTCCGCCGCCACCTTGCCCAGCGTCTGCGCGCCGGCCTCGGACACGAAGATCACCGACGAGCGCTTCTGGAAGTCGTACACGCCCAGCGGCGACGAGAAGCGCGCGGTGCGCGAGGTGGGCAGCACGTGGTTCGGGCCGCAGCAGTAGTCGCCCAGCGATTCGGACGAGAAGCGGCCCAGGAACATGGCGCCGGCGTGGCGGATCTTGTCGGCCCATTGCTGCGGCTCGGCGGCGGAAATCTCCAGGTGCTCGGCGGCGATGCTGTTGGCGATGGCGCAGGCCTCGTCCATGTCGCGCACCTTGACCAGCGCGCCGCGGTCGTTGAGCGAGGTGCGGATCACTTCCTGGCGCGGCATGGTGGGCAGCAGCTTGTTGATGCTGGCCTCCACCTGCGCGATGTAGGCCGCGTCCGGGCACAGCAGGATGGCTTGCGCCAGCTCGTCGTGCTCGGCCTGCGAGAACAGGTCCATGGCCACCCAGTCCGGGTCGGTGCTGCCGTCGCACACGATCAGGATTTCGGACGGACCGGCGATCATGTCGATGCCGACAGTGCCGAACACGCGGCGCTTGGCGGCGGCCACGTAGGCGTTGCCAGGGCCGACGATCTTGTCGACGGCGGCGATGGTCTCGGTGCCGTAGGCCAGCGCGCCGACCGCCTGCGCGCCGCCGATGGTGATGACGCGGGTGACGCCGGCCAGCGCGGCGGCGGCCAGCACCATCTGGTTCTTCACGCCGTCCGGGGTCGGCACCACCATGATGATTTCGCTCACGCCCGCCACCTGCGCGGGAATGGCGTTCATCAGCACCGACGAGGGATAGGCGGCCTTGCCGCCCGGGACGTAGATGCCGACGCGGTCCAGCGGCGTGATGCGCTGGCCCAGCACCGTGCCGTCCGGCTCGGTGTAGGTGAAGCCTTGCAGCTCCTGCTTCTGGCGCTCGTGGAACACGCGGATGCGGTCGGCCGCCACTTGCAGGGCGGCGCGCTGCGATGCCGGCAGCGCGTCCAGCGCGGCCTGCAGTTCGGCTTGCGGCAGGTCCAGCGTGTCCACCGAGGCGGCGCCGCCGTCGGGCAGGCGGTCGAAGCGGTTGGTGTATTCCAGCACGGCGGCGTTGCCGCGCACCTTCACGTCGGCCAGGATTTTCGCGACCGCCGTTTCAATCGCGTCGTCGGTGGATGCTTCGAAGGCCAGCAGCGCGTCCAGCGTGGGCTTGAAATCGGCGGCCGAGGAATCGAGCTTGCGGATGCGGATCGTCATGGCTTCACCTTTTTGGAGGCGCGCTCGAAGGCTTCGATGATCGGCTGCAGGCGCTGGCGCTTGAGCTTGAGCGCGGCCTGGTTCACCACCAGGCGCGAGGAGATGTCCATGATCTCTTCGACTTCCACCAGGTTGTTGGCGCGCAGCGTGCTGCCGGTCGACACCAGGTCGACGATGGCGTCCGACAGGCCCACCAGCGGCGCCAGCTCCATCGAGCCGTACAGCTTGATCAGGTCCACGTGCACGCCCTTGGCGGCGAAGTGCTCGCGCGCGGTGGTGGTGAACTTGGTGGCCACGCGCAGGCGCGCGCCCTGGCGCACGGCCGCCTCGTAGTCGAAGCCGGATTTGACAGCGACCGACATGCGGCACTGCGCGATGTTCAGGTCCACCGGCTGGTACAGGCCCTCGCCGCCATGCTCGATCAGCACGTCCTTGCCGGCCACGCCGAAGTCCGCCGCGCCATGCTGCACATAGGTCGGCACGTCGGTGGCGCGCACGATCAGCACGCGCACATTGGGGTCGTTGGTGGCCAGGATCAGCTTGCGCGAAGTTTCCGGATTCTCGGTGACGGTGATGCCGGCTGCTTCCAGCAGCGGCAAGGTGTCTTCGAAAATACGGCCCTTCGACAGCGCAAGGATCAGCTGGGAATTGGCGTCGCTGTTAAATCCGCTCATGATGGTCTCTTTACTTGATTCGGCTGATGTTGGCGCCGATCGCCTGCAGCTTCACTTCCATGCGGTCGTAGCCGCGGTCGAGGTGGTAGATGCGGTCGATCAGCGTTTCGCCCTTGGCGGCCAGGCCTGCGATCACCAGCGAAGCCGAAGCGCGCAGATCGGTCGCCATCACGGGCGCGCCGATCAGCTGGTCCACGCCTTTGATAAAGGCCGTGTTGCCGTCGGTTTCAATAGCCGCGCCCAGGCGGTTCATCTCCTGGACGTGCATGAAGCGGTTCTCGAAAATGGTTTCGGTCACGCGGCTGGCGCCATTGGCGATGGTGTTCACCGCCATGAACTGGGCCTGCATATCGGTCGGGAAGCCAGGGTATTCGGTAGTGCGGAAAGTCACCGGGTTCGGGCGCGCATCCATTTGCGCGCGGATGGTGTCTTTGCCGATGGTCATTTGCAGGCCGATCTCGCGCAGCTTGTCCAGCGCGGCGTCCATGATGTCGGTGCGGGTGTTGCGCAGCGTGATGTCGCCGCCGGTGGCCGCCACGGCGCACAGGAAGGTGGCCGCTTCGATGCGGTCCGAGATCACGGAATGCGATGCGCCATGCAGCTCGGGCACGCCCTGGATCACCAGGCGGTCGGTGCCGATGCCGGAGATCCTGGCGCCCATGGCCACCAGCAGGTTGGCCAGGTCGGTCACTTCCGGCTCGCGCGCGGCGTTTTCCAGGATGGTCTCGCCTTCGGCCAGCGTGGCGGCCATCAGCAGGTTCTCGGTGCCGGTCACCGTGATCATGTCGGTGACGATGCGGGCGCCCTTCAGTTTTTTGCACTTGGCGTAGATGTAGCCGGCGTCGATGGTGATCTCGGCGCCCAGCGCCTGCAGGCCCTTGATGTGCTGGTCCACCGGGCGCGAGCCGATGGCGCAGCCGCCCGGCAGCGATACCTTGGCTTCACCGAAGCGCGCCAGCAGCGGCCCCAGCACCAGGATCGAGGCGCGCATGGTTTTGACCAGCTCGTACGGCGCTTCGAGCTTGTCGATGGCGCTGCCGTTCAGCACCACCTTCTCGCCGTCCTGCTGCACTTTCAGGCCGGTCTGGCCCAGCAGCTTGAGCATGGTGGCCACGTCGTGCAGGTGCGGCACATTGTCCAGCACCACGTCGCCCGCCGTCAGCAGGCCGGCGCACAGGATGGGCAGCGCCGCGTTCTTGGCGCCGGAGATGGTGACGTCGCCGACCAGGCGCTTGCCGCCCGTGATGAGGAGTTTGTCCATGGTGTTGTCCTTAGCCTTTGTATTCTTCCGGGGTCAGCGTTTTCATCGACAGCGCGTGGATTTCCTCGCGCATGCGGTCGCCCAATGCCGCGTACACCAGCTGGTGGCGCTGGATGGGACGCTTGCCGGCAAACGCCGGCGAGACGATGACGGCCTGGAAGTGCTGGCCGTCGCCCTCCACTTCCAGGTGGGTGCATTCGAGGCCGGCGGAAATGTAGCCGTGGATGGCTTCAGGGGTAGTGGTCATGGTGGTTCCTATCAGTGGCGCAGACGATAGCCGCTGCTTAATAAACGAATAGCCAGCAAGGACAGCACGGCCAGGAAGGCGCCGACGATGCCGAGGCTGATGAAGGGGTTGACGTCGCTCTGGCCGAAGAAGCCATGGCGGAAGCCGTCGATCATGTAGAAGAACGGGTTCAGGTGCGACACGGTGAGCCAGAACGGCGACAGCGAGTGGATCGAGTAGAACACGCCGGACAGGAAGGTCAGCGGCATGATCAGGAAGTTCTGGAACGCGGCCAGCTGGTCGAATTTCTCGGCCCAGATGCCGGCGATCAGGCCCATGGTGCCGAGGATGGCGGCGCCCAGCAGCGCGAACACCAGTATCCACAGCGGCGCCACGAAGCTCATGTTGGCGAACCAGGCGGTGACGATGAACACGCCCGCGCCCACCACCAGGCCGCGCACCATGGCGGCGATCACGTAGGCCGAGAAGATCTCCCAGTGCGACAGCGGCGTGAGCAGCACGAACACCAGGTTGCCGGTGATCTTGGACTGGATCAGCGAGGACGAGGAATTGGCGAAGGCGTTCTGCAATACGCTCATCATCACCAGGCCGGGGATCAGGAAGGCGGTGTAGCTCACGCCCGGATACACCTGCACACGGCCTTCCAGCACGTGGCCGAAGATCAGCAGGTACAGCATGGCCGTGAGGATGGGCGCGGCCACGGTCTGGGTGGCGACCTTGTAGAAGCGCAGCGTCTCTTTGTAGACCAGGGTGCGGAAGCCGGTGGAAATCATACTGCCCCCTTGTCCATGATTTGCAGGAAGATGTCTTCCAGGTCGGCCTGCTGCAGCTGCATCTCGTCGATGACGGCGCCGCTGGCGCGCACGCGCGCCAGGATCTGCTCCACTTCCGAGTATTCATTGATGCGCAGGCTGTACTTGCCCTGGGCCGCCTCTTCCGGGTGCGTGACCAGGTGGTGCAGGTCTTCCGGCAGCGCGCCCTGTTTCAGATGCAGGATCAGCGAGGAGCCGGAAATGCGGCGGATCAGCTGGGACATGGTGTCCAGCGCCACCACCTTGCCGGTCTTGAGCATGGCCACGCGCTTGCACATGGCTTGCGCTTCCTCCAGGTAGTGGGTGGTGAGCACCACGGTGTGGCCTTCGCGGTTCAGGCGCGAAATGAAACGCCACAGCGTCTGGCGCAGTTCCACGTCCACGCCGGCGGTCGGCTCGTCGAGCACGATGACGGGCGGCTTGTGCACCAGCGCCTGCGCCACCAGCACGCGGCGCTTCATGCCGCCCGACAGCGCGCGCATGTTGACGTCGGCCTTGTTGGTCAAGTCGAGGTTTTCCATCACCTCGTCGATCCACTTGTCGTTATTGGGCAGGCCGAAGTAGCCGGACTGCAGGCGCAAGGTTTCGCGCACCGTGAAGAAGGGATCGAACACCAGTTCCTGCGGCACCACGCCGAGCTTGCGGCGCGCCTCGCGGAAGTCGCCGGTGACGTCGTGGCCGTGGATGCTGACCTTGCCCGCGTCGGGCCGGATCAGGCCCGCGATGATGGAGATGAGTGTGGTTTTCCCGGCACCGTTCGGTCCGAGCAGGCCGAAGAATTCGCCCTCCTCGATGGTGAGGGAGACGCCGCCCAGTGCCTGGAGCGACTTGTAGCGCTTCTCGACATTGCTGATTTGGATTGCTGTCATGCTTGGCTTTAAGTTGGCTACGGCACGGTGACCGTCGCGGGAAGGGCACGAGGCCCGGAGGTGCGATATGCCGTGGCACTCAGGCAACGGCAACGGTCAATTATATTGGAAATTTGGTTCGGCTACGCCGGACCGGAAACTGCGGCAGGGGTGGGGCGGGGGTCAATGATGATGGTGATGCTGCGGCACGGCGGCCGCCGGGGAGCTTGCTTCGCCGCATTCGGCCAGCGCGGGCGAGACCAGCGAGCAAACGCCGTACAGCTTGGTGAGGCTTTTCAGGTTGGCCGGCAGGTTGCGCAGTTCGAGCTGCATGCCCGCCTGCTGCGCGGCGCGCTGCCACGCCAGCATCACCGACACGGCCGCCGAATCGACCGCCTGCACGTTGCTCAGGTCGAATACGGACTGGCCGGACGCGATCGCCGCGACCCCCTGCTCCAGCGCCGCGCTGGCGTTGGCGACGGTCAGGGACGTGAGGGATTGCATATTGTCGGTGGATGCGGACATGGTTGTTCAGTCAATTATTTGGCGGCAGCGGCCTTGATCGGACGGCTGGCCAGCTTCTTGTTCTTTTCAGACAAGGTCTTGATCAGGCCATCGATGCCGCCCTTGCTGATTTCGGACGCGAAGGTGCCTTTGTAGGTCTCGACCAGCCAGGCGCCCAGCACGTTGATGTCGTAGATCTTCCAGCCGGTCGGCGACTTGGCCACGCGGTAGTTCAGCGGGATCGGTTCGCCGCGCGCCACGTTCACCTGGGAACGCACTTCCACTTCGGTGTCCGAAGGATCGGCACGCAGCGGCTTGAACTCGATGGTTTCGTTTTTCACTTGGGACAGCGCGCCCGAGTAGGTGAAGATCAGCAGCGAACGGAACTCGGTGGCCAGCTGCTTTTGCTGTTCCGGGCTCGCTTCGCGCCAGTAGCGGCCGGCGGCCAGCGAGGTCATGCGCTGGAAGTCGACGTAAGGCAGGATCTTGGTTTCCACCAGGTCCATCACGCGCTTCTGGTTGCCGGCCTGGATTTCCTTGTCGGCCTTGGCGGTGTCCAGCACGTCCTGGCTGATGCGCTTGACCAGCACGTCCGGCGCTTCAGTGCCGGCCGGCGCAGGCGCCGCGGTGGCGGCGAACGAGGCCGATGCGAAAGCGACCGTCGCGACTGCGAAAAGTTGTTTAATCAATTTCATCTCTGTTTAACCTTATTTTAGTTGCTTCGGGGTCACAGGCTGGCGTTGTGTTCCGCAGCCGGTGCCGCCATTATAGCCTCGCCCGTCACCGGCGCCGCATCGTTGCCGGTTTCGGCATCGGCGGCGGCCGGCTTGGCCTCTTTCTTGTCCTGTTCCTTGGGCTGGTCCTTGCCGCCGCGCGGGCCGGACTCGCCGTCGTACACCTTGCTCTGGCGTGCCTGGAGGAAACTATCACGCACGAACTCGTAACGGTCCAGCGCCGCTTCCTCCATCAGGCTGGTGGCATCCAGCAGCACGGCACGCTTGTCGACCACGCGAACAACGCTGCCGATGTTGCGTACGTTGACAGGATCTTTGTAACCCCATGGATCAGCCTTGATATCCAGCGGCAGCGCCACGGTGTCGCGCACGGTGGACGGCCCCAGCAGTGGCAGCATCAGGTAGGGGCCGGATTCCACGCCCCAGTAGCCCAGGGTCTGGCCGAAGTCCTCGTTGTGCTTCTTCAAGCCCGCCTCGGAGGCGATGTCGAGCACGCCCAGCAGGCCGAAGGTGGAGTTCAGCGCCACGCGCATCACGTCCGACAGCCCCTGCTCGCCCTTGCCCTGCATGAAGCCGTTGGCGGCGCTCCACACGTCCGACAGGTTGCCGAAGAAGTTGTTCACGCCGGTCTGGACAAAGGTCGGCAGCACGTTCTTGTAGGCGGTGGCGGCCGGTTTCAGCGCCACTTGGTCCACCGTGTCGTTGAACTTGAACATGCTGCGGTTGAAGCTCTCGTAGGGGTCGCGCGGGTTGGGGCCGGCGCAGCCGGTCAGCACGGCGGCGGCCGCGACAGTCAAAGCCAGGTGACGGAATGTCATCGATGCGCGCATTACTTGCTATCCTTTCCTTCAGCTGCTTTGCTGTAGATAAATTGGTTGATCAGGTCTTCCAGCACGGCCGCGGACTGGGTGCGCGCAATCTTGTCGCCCGCCACCAGGTTGTTGGTGTCGCCGCCGGCTTCGATGCCGATATATTGCTCGCCGAGCAAGCCGGCGGTCAGGATCTTGGCCGAGCTGTCCTTGGGGAAGGCGTAGCCGGTTTCCATGTTCAGGGTCACCAGCGCCTTGTACGACTTGTCGTCGAAGCGAATCTTGGCCACGCGGCCCACCACCACGCCGGATGCCTTGACCGCGGCCTGCTCGCGCAAGCTGCCGATGTTGTCGAACTTGGCGGTCACTTCGTAGGTCGGGGCAAACGACAGCGAACTGGCGTTACCGGCCTTCAGCGCCAGGAAGGCCAGCGCGGCCACACCCAGCACAACAAACAAACCTACCCACAGATCCAGAGATTTACGTTGCATGACACTATCCTAACTTGTTTTTATTTCTGCGGCGCACGATGCCGTTATTTGCTAAACATCAGGGCCGTTAACATGAAGTCCAGCCACCAGATCATCAAGGACGAAATCACCACGGTACGGGTGGTGGCGCCGGCCACGTCCTCGGGCGTGGGGCGGGCTTCGTAACCCTGGTACAGCGAGATGAAGGTGATGGCCACGCCGAACACGATGCTTTTCACGAAGCCGTTGAACACGTCTTTCCAGATATCCACGCCGCCCTGCATCTGCGACCAGAACGCGCCCTCGTCCACGCCGATCAGCTGCACGCCGACCAGGTAGCCGCCGAAGATGCCGACCGCGCTGAAAATCGAGGCCAGCACCGGCACGGCGATCACGCCGGCCCAGAAGCGCGGCGCCAGCACGCGCTGCACCGGGTTGACCGCCATCATTTCCATGGCGGAGAGCTGCTCGCCGGCTTTCATCAGGCCGATTTCGGCCGTCAGCGAGGTGCCGGCGCGGCCGGCGAACAGCAGCGCGGTGATCACCGGCCCCAGTTCGCGCGTCAGGCCCAGCGCCACCAGCAGGCCGAGCGACTGCTCGGCGCCGTATTTGTTCAGCGTGTAATAGCCCTGCAGGCCCAGCACCATGCCGACGAACAGGCCGGACAGCGTGATGATGAGCATGGAATAGTTGCCGATGAAGTGCAGTTGCTCGACGATCAGGCGCGGACGGCGCAGCAGGCCGGGCGACACGCCCAGCATGTAGAAGAAGGTGCGGGTGCTGTAGCCCACCCCTTCGACGTGTTCGCGCACCCAGACGCCGAGGCGCTCCAGCAGATTGGCGATCATGCGCGCTCCTTCAGGCCGAGGTCGGCCGCCAGGGTCTTGCCCGGGTAGTGGAAGGGCACGGGGCCGTCCGCTTCGGCGTGCACGAACTGCTTCACGTAGGGGTCGGACGAGGCCATCATGTCGTCCGGCGTGCCGTGCGCCACCACCTTGCCTTGCGACAGGAAGTAGACGTAGTCGGCGATGTGGAACGACTCCTTCACGTCGTGCGACACCAGCACGGTGGTCGAGCCGAGCGCGTCGTTCAGGTTGCGGATCAGGTTGGCGGTCACGCCCATCGATATCGGGTCCAGGCCGGCGAACGGCTCGTCATACATAATCAGTTGCGGGTCCAGCGCGATCGAGCGCGCCAGCGCCACGCGGCGCGCCATGCCGCCGGAAATCTCCCCCGGCTTCATCCTGGCGGCGTTGCGCAGGCCCACGGCGTGCAGCTTCATCAGCACCAGGTCGCGGATCAGCTCTTCCGGCAAATTGGTGTGCTCGCGCAGCGGGAAGGCCACGTTCTCGTACACGGACAGGTCGGTAAACAGCGCGCCGTGCTGGAACAGCATGCCCATTTTGCGGCGCAGCAGATACAGGTCATCGGTCTTCAATTTGTGAACGATCTGGCCGTCCACCGCCACATGGCCCTTGGACGGGCGGATCTGGCCGCCGATCAGGCGCAGCACCGTGGTCTTGCCGCTGCCCGAGCCGCCCATGACCGCCACTACCTTCCCGCGCGGGAAGTCCATCTGGAGGCCCGACAGGATGGACCTTTTTCCATAGGAGAAGTGTAAATCACGGATTTCGACTAGATTCGGCACGACCACGCTCACTTTTTTGAATCCCGTATTGTAGTGCAGAAACGCCAACCTCTGCTGAGAGCCCCTTCATGTGGGGGAGACAAGAGGCAAATAATACAACATTAATAACTAGAAAGTCAGTAAGTTACAACTGAAAAGGTTTGTTAATTGCTGCGCCGCAGCAACACACGGATAGCGCGGCGATAAAAAAACCGGAGCCGACGAGGATCGCCCGTCGTGCTCCGGTGGGAGTGAAAACCACTACTTGGGAATCAGCGCGGCAGGTCGGACGAACCCATCAGGAATTCATCGACGGCGCGGGCGCACTGGCGGCCTTCGCGGATGGCCCAGACCACCAGGGACTGGCCGCGGCGCATGTCGCCTGCTGCAAATACTTTCGGGACCGAGGTCTTGTAGCTCTGCTCGCCTTCGGTGCTGGCCTTGGCGTTGCCGCGCGCATCCTTCTCGACGCTGAAGGCGTCCAGGATGTTCTGCACCGGCGACACGAAGCCCATGGCCAGGAACACCAGGTCGGCCTTCATCTCGAATTCCGAGTTCGGCACTTCGGTCATCTTGCCGTCCTTCCACTCCACGCGGCAGGCGATCAGCTTCTCGACCTTGCCGCCCTTGCCTTCCAGGCGCTTGGTGGCCACCGCCCAGTCGCGCTCGCAGCCTTCCTCGTGCGAGGAGGAGGTGCGCAGCTTGGTCGGCCAGTATGGCCACACCAGCGGCTTGTTTTCCTGCTCCGGCGGCATCGGCATCAGCTCGAACTGGTTCACCGAGGCGGCGCCCTGGCGGTTCGAGGTGCCGACGCAGTCGGAACCGGTGTCGCCGCCGCCGATCACCACCACGTGCTTGCCGGTGGCCTTGATCTGGTCTTTCACCTTGTCGCCGGCGTTGACCTTGTTCTGCTGCGGCAGGAAGTCCATGGCGAAGTGCACGCCCTTCAGCTCGCGGCCCGGCACCGGCAGATCGCGCGGCTGCTCGGCGCCGCCGGCCAGGATGACGGCGTCAAACTCTTTGTCCAGGTCTTCCGGGAAGATGGTTTCCTTGGCCCAGTTGTTGACGTTGGCCGGGAAGTCCTTGCCGATCAGCACGCTGGTGCGGAAGGTCACGCCTTCGGCCTGCATCTGCTCGATGCGGCGGTCGATGTGCGACTTTTCCATCTTGAAGTCGGGAATGCCGTAGCGCAGCAGGCCGCCGATGCGGTCGCTCTTCTCGAACACCGTCACGTCGTGGCCGACGCGGGCCAGCTGCTGGGCCGCTGCCAGGCCGGCGGGGCCGGAACCGACCACGGCCACTTTCTTGCCGGTCTTGCTGCTTGGCGGCTGCGGTACCACCCAGCCGTGCGCCCAGCCTTCGTCGATGATCTTGTGCTCGATCGACTTGATGCCGACCGGATCGTCGCTGATGCCCAGGGTGCAAGCCGTTTCGCACGGCGCCGGGCAGATGCGGCCGGTGAACTCGGGGAAGTTGTTGGTCGAGTGCAGCACGTCCAGCGCGTCGCGGTAGTTGCCGCGGTACACCAGGTCATTCCAGTCCGGGATGATGTTGTTGACCGGGCAGCCGTTGTTGCAGAACGGGATGCCGCAGTCCATGCAGCGCGCGCCTTGCACCTTGGCCTGCTCGTTGCTCAGGTGCAGGACGAATTCCTTGTAGTTTTTCAGGCGCGTCTCGGGAGGCAGATAGCTCTCTTCCTGACGCTTGAATTCCATGAAGCCGGTGATTTTACCCACGATGATTCCTTATTCTTGTCCAGTTCAGGCGGCGATGGCCTGGGTTTCCATTTCCAGCGCGGCGTTGTCCGCCATCTCGATCAGGGCGCGCTTGTACTCGTTCGGGAACACTTTCACGAACTTGGCGCGGCCTTCGGCCCAGTTGTCGAGCAACAGGCGGGCACGGGTGCTGCCGGTGTGCTTGAAGTGGCGCTCGATCAGGCGCTTCAGGATGACCTCGTCGGCCTCCGGCTCGCCGTCGCGGTGCTGCGCGTGCCAGGTGTTCTGGTCCAGCTTCTGCTCGGCGGCAGGCAGCACGGCTTCCAGGCTGACCATGGACGGGTTGCACTTCTGCGCGAAATCGCCGTCCGGGTCGTAGACGTAGGCGATGCCGCCCGACATGCCGGCCGCGAAGTTGCGGCCGGTGGCGCCCAGCACCACCACGGTGCCGCCGGTCATGTATTCGCAGCCGTGGTCGCCCACGCCTTCGACAATCGCCGTGGCGCCCGAGTTGCGCACCGCGAAGCGTTCGCCGGCCACGCCGTTGAAGAAGGCTTCGCCGGCAATCGCGCCGTACAGCACGGTGTTGCCGATGATGATGTTGTTCACGGCCCAGCCGCGGAACTCGGTGTTCGGACGCACGATGATGCGGCCGCCCGACAAGCCCTTGCCGACGTAGTCGTTGCCCTCGCCCACCAGGTCCAGCGTGATGCCGTGCGCCAGGAAGGCGGCGGCGGACTGGCCGGCCGTGCCTTGCAGCTGGATGTGGATGGTGTCGTCCGGCAGGCCGGCGTGGCCGTAGCGCTTGGCCACTTCGCCCGACAGCATGGTGCCCACGGTGCGGTTCAAGTTCTTCACCGGCGAGATGAAGGACACGCGTTCACCCTTCTCCAGCGCGGCCTTGGCTTGCGCGATCAGCTTGTGGTCCAGCGCCTTGTCCAGGCCGTGGTCCTGGTCTTCCACGTGGCGGATGGCTTGCTCGCCCTGCACCTGCGGCTGGAAGAAGATGTTGCTGAAGTCAAGGCCCTGCGCCTTCCAGTGCGTGATGGCTTTCGACTTGTCCAGCAGGTCCACGCGGCCGATCAGCTCGTCGTAGGTGCGGATGCCCAGCTGGGCCATCAGCTGGCGCGCTTCTTCGGCAACGAAGAAGAAGTAGTTCACCACGTATTCCGGCTTGCCCTGGAACTTGGCGCGCAGCACAGGGTCCTGCGTGGCCACGCCCACCGGGCAGGTGTTCAGGTGGCACTTGCGCATCATGATGCAGCCTTCCACCACCAGCGGCGCGGTGGCGAAGCCGATCTCGTCGGCGCCCAGCATGGCGGCGATCACCACGTCGCGGCCGGTACGCATCTGGCCGTCTGCTTGCACCCGAATACGGCTGCGCAGGCCGTTCAGCACCAGCGTCTGCTGGGTTTCAGCCAGGCCCAGCTCCCACGGGGTGCCGGCGTGCTTGACCGAGGACAGCGGCGAGGCGCCGGTGCCGCCGTCATGGCCTGCCACCACCACGTGGTCGGCCTTGGCCTTGGTGACGCCGGCTGCCACGGTGCCGATACCCACTTCCGACACCAGCTTGACCGAGATCGAAGCGCGCGGGTTGACGTTCTTCAGGTCGTGGATCAGCTGTGCCAGATCTTCGATCGAGTAGATGTCGTGGTGCGGCGGCGGCGAAATCAAGCCCACGCCCGGCACCGAGAAGCGCAGCTGGGCGATGTATTCGGACACCTTGTGGCCCGGCAGCTGGCCGCCCTCGCCCGGCTTGGCGCCCTGCGCCATCTTGATCTGGATCTGGTCGGCCGAGTTCAGGTACTCGGCGGTGACGCCGAAGCGGCCCGAGGCCACCTGCTTGATGCGCGAACGCATGGAGTCGCCCGCCTGCAGCGGAATGTCGACCACCACTTGTTCCTTGCCCACCACGGACGACATGGTGTCGCCCTGCTTGATCGGGATGCCCTTCAGCTCCATCGCGTAGCGGGCCGGATCTTCGCCGCCTTCGCCGGTGTTGGACTTGCCGCCGATGCGGTTCATGGCCACGGCCAGGGTGGCGTGCGCCTCGGTCGAGATCGAGCCGAGCGACATGGCGCCGGTGGCGAAGCGCTTGACAATTTCCTTGGCCGGCTCGACTTCGTCCAGCGGGATGGCCTTGGTGGGGTCGAGCTTGAACTCGAACAGGCCGCGCAGGGTCAGGTGGCGCTTGCTCTGGTCGTTGATGATCTGCGCGTACTCTTTATAGGTCGAGTAGTTGTTGGCGCGGGTCGAGTGCTGCAGCTTGGCGATCGCGTCCGGCGTCCACAGGTGGTCTTCGCCGCGGATGCGGAAGGCGTACTCGCCGCCCGCGTCCAGGGTTTCCTTGAGCAGCGGATCGTTGCCGAAGGCCAGGTTGTGCAGGCGCAGCGCTTCTTCCGCCACTTCGAACACGCCGATGCCTTCCACGTTGGAGGCGGTGCCCTTGAAGTATTTGTCCACCAGCGACTTGTTCAGGCCGATGGCTTCGAAGATCTGCGCGCCGCAGTAGGACATATAGGTCGAGATGCCCATCTTGGACATGACCTTCATCAGGCCCTTGCCGATGGCCTTGGTGTAGTTGTAGATGGCTTGCTCGCCGGACAGGTCGCCCGACATCTCGTGCGCCAGCTCCATCAGCGTTTCCATCGCCAGGTAGGGGTGCACGGCTTCCGCGCCGTAGCCCGCCAGCAGCGCGAAGTGGTGGGTTTCGCGGGCCGAGCCGGTTTCCACCACCAGGCCGGTCGAGGCGCGCAGGCCTTTCGACACCAGGTGCTGGTGGATGGTGGAGGTGGCCAGCAGCGCCGGTATCGCCACGCGGTCCGGGCCGATGGAACGGTCGGACACGATCAGGATGTTGTGGCCGGATTTGACCGCGTCCACGGCTTCCGCGCACAGCGACGCCAGGCAGGCTTCCACGCCTTCCTTGCCCCAGGCCAGCGGGTAGCAGATGTTCAGTTCATAGGACTTGAACTTGCCGCCGGTATGCAGCGAGATGCCGCGCAGGCGGGCCATGTCGTCGAAGCCCAGGATGGGCTGCGACACTTCCAGGCGCATCGGCGGGTTGACGTTGTTGGTGTCCAGCAGGTTCGGTTTCGGGCCGATGAAGGACACCAGCGACATCACCATGGCTTCGCGGATCGGGTCGATCGGCGGGTTGGTCACCTGGGCGAACAGCTGCTTGAAGTAGTTGTACAGCGGCTTGAGCTTGTTGGACATGACGGCCAGCGGCGAGTCGTTGCCCATGGAGCCGGTGGCTTCCTCGCCGGCGGCGGCCATCGGCGCCATCAGGAAGCGCAGGTCTTCCTGGGTGTAGCCGAAGGCTTGCTGGCGGTCCAGCACGGACGCGACGGCTTTCTCGCCCGGCGCGGCGCTGTACTTGATGCGGTTGTGCGCCTGCTGGCTCTCGGACAGCTTGATCTCGTTGAGCTTGATGCGCACCGCGTTGATCCAGGCCTTGTAGGGCTTGGCGTTGGCGTAGGTGTCCTTCAGTTCCTTGTCGTCGATGATGCGGCCGGCTTCCAGGTCGATCAGGAACATCTTGCCCGGCTGCAGACGCCATTTCTGGATGATCTTCGATTCCGGAATCGGCAGCACGCCGGATTCGGACGCCATGACCACCAGGTCGTCGTCGGTGATGATGTAGCGCGCAGGACGCAGGCCGTTGCGGTCCAGCGTGCCGCCGATGTAGCGGCCGTCGGTGAAGGCCATGGCGGCCGGGCCGTCCCATGGTTCCATCATGGCGGCGTGGTATTCGTAGAAGGCCTTGCGGTTGTCGTCCATCAGGGTGTGGTTTTCCCACGCCTCGGGGATCATCATCATCATGGCTTGCGCCAGCGGGTAGCCCGCCATCAGCAGCAGTTCCAGCGCGTTGTCGAAGCAGGCGGTGTCGGACTGGCCCTCGTAGATCAGCGGGAACAGCTTCTGCAGGTCGTCGCCCAGCACGGCCGACTTCATCACGCCTTCGCGGGCGCGCATCCAGTTGAAGTTGCCTTTCACCGTGTTGATTTCACCGTTGTGGGCGATCAGGCGGTACGGGTGGGCCAGCGGCCATTCAGGGAAGGTGTTGGTGGAGAAACGCTGGTGCACCAGCGCCAGCGCCGAGATGCAGCGCGGGTCTTGCAGGTCCTTGTAGTACACGCCCACCTGGTCGGCCAGCAGCAGGCCCTTGTACACGACGGTACGTGCCGACATCGATGGCACGAAGAATTCTTTGCCGTGCAGCAGCTTGAGCGCCTGGATGGCGTGGCCGGACGACTTGCGGATCACGTACAGTTTGCGTTCCAGCGCGTCGGTCACCATGATGTCCGGGCCGCGGCCGATGAAGATCTGGCGGATGATCGGTTCCTTGGCGCGCACGGTGGGCGACATCGGCATGTCGTAGTCCACCGGCACATTGCGCCAGCCCAGCACGACCTGGCCTTCGATGCGCACGGCGCGCTCGATTTCCTGTTCGCAGGCGATGCGGGACGCGTTTTCCTTCGGCAGGAACACCATGCCCACGCCGTATTCGCCTGGCGGCGGCAGTTCCACGCCCTGCTTGGCCATCTCGTCGCGGTAGTACTGGTCCGGGATCTGGATCAGGATGCCGGCGCCGTCGCCCATCAGCGCATCCGCGCCGACTGCGCCCCGGTGGTCCAGGTTCTTCAGGATCAGCAGACCCTGCTCCACGATGGAATGGCTCTTGTTGCCCTTGATGTGGGCGACGAAACCGACGCCGCAGGCGTCATGTTCATTAGCTGGGTCGTACAAGCCTTGCGCAATCATGCGTTTCTCCACTGCTGAAAACTATCGAAAAGTCAGAGTAGTGCAACGCACAAAAAAACTCAACAAGAATAATTAGGGTCGGAGTCGAATTAATTTTTTTCCTGTCTCTGGAAAAATTAATTAGGGACACAGTAAAGTCTCCGTCTCGGCAGCCGCGGTTTTCTTGAACGGGCGGCCCCGCTTGGCGGGCAGCACCTGGCGTTTGACGCGGTTTTGCAGCTCGGTCTTGAAGCGCTCCGAACCCAGCGGCCAGCCCTTGAGCACGGCTTTTTCCACTATGGAGATCTCTTCCGCCGACAAGTCGGCGCCGGCCAGTTCCTTGTAAGCCCCCTCCCGCTGGAAGGGCGTGTTGCCCAGCGCCCAATACAGCGCGTGGTCGGTGACCACCGGATCGGAGCGCAGGCCGATGTGGTGCGCGTAGCTGGACCAGGCGTACTGCTCGGGCTGGCCCGCCAGCCCGCTGCGCACGGGCAGGAACTCGATATAGCGGCTATTGCTCATCAGGTAGGACTCGCCGTCGATGACCGAGGTCTTGTAGCGGCCCTGCCACAGCGTGCCGGAGCGGCCGTATTTCTGGTTGAAGTAGGGCACGTAGTAGCGCCCTATCCATTGCATCATCAGGCCCAGACCATCCTCGTCGCAGGGCGTGACGAGGAAATGCAGCTCGCTGGGCGTCAAGACATAGGCGTGCACGGCCACTTTCCAGTTTTTGGCGGCGCTGCGCAGCCAGCCGAGGAAAGCGGTGTAATCGTCGGCATCCTGGAAGATGGCCTGGCCGTTCAGGCCGCGCTGCACCACATGGTGCGGCTGGAAGGGGACAATGAGGCGGGGTAGACGGGCCATGGCAGAGGGAAAAGAGTGGCAGGTAGCGCCATGCTACCGCAATACAGCCACTCTGTCCCCGATTATTTTCAGTTGCGCCAAAATCGGCTTGACTCTGTCCCCCGATTATCCAGGAACAACCAGCGCGCGCTGCCCGGAAGGCTGGCCGGCGAGCTGGA
The DNA here is from genome assembly GCF_042693265.1 of Pseudoduganella sp. UC29_71. Taxonomy (NCBI): domain Bacteria; kingdom Pseudomonadati; phylum Pseudomonadota; class Betaproteobacteria; order Burkholderiales; family Oxalobacteraceae; genus Pseudoduganella; species Pseudoduganella sp. UC29_71. The sequence goes on from NZ_CP170549.1 coordinate 5,904,120, forward strand.
ACACGCTCACCGCGTCGGCCAGCGCCTGGCTCTGCTCCTGCAGCGCCGCCGCGGCCGCCGCCGCTTCCTCGACCAGGGCCGCATTCTGCTGGGTTACCTGGTCCATCTGGGAAATGGCGCGGTTGATCTGCTCGATGCCGTTGGTCTGCTCCGCGCTGGCGGTGGTGATTTCACCGATGATGTCGCTCACGCGGCGCACATTGACCACGATTTCCTCCATGGTGCTACCGGCCTGGTCGACCAGCCTGGCGCCCGTGGACACTTTTTCCACCGAGTCGCCGATCAGCACCTTGATCTCGCGCGCCGCCGCCGCGCTGCGCTGGGCCAGGTTGCGCACTTCCGCTGCCACCACGGCAAAGCCGCGTCCCTGTTCGCCGGCGCGCGCCGCCTCCACCGCCGCGTTCAGGGCCAGGATATTGGTCTGGAAAGCGATCCCGTCGATGACGCCGATGATGTCGACGATCTTGTGCGCGGAGGCGTTGATCATGCCCATGGTGTCGACCACCTGGCTGACCACGGCGCCGCCGCGCTGCGCCACGTCCGACGCCGACAGCGCCAGCGTGTGGGCCTGGCGCGAATTGTCGCCGTTCTGCTTGACGGTGGCGGTCAGTTCTTCCATCGAGGAGGCGGTCTGCTGCAGCGAACTGGCTTGCTGCTCGGTGCGGGAGGACAGGTCCAGGTTGCCGCTGGCGATCTCTCCGGAGGCGGTGGCGATGGTGTCCGTGCCGCCGCGCACCTGGCTGACAATACGCGCCAGGCTGGCGTTCATGTCCTTCAGCGCGGCCAGCAGCTGGCCCGTCTCGTCCCGGCTGTCGACCCGGATCTGGCTGCTCAAGTCCCCTGCCGCGACGGTCTGCGCCACCCGCACCGCCTGCGCCAGCGGCAGCGTGATCGAGCGCGTCAGCACGTAGGCGAACCAGCTGCCCAGCAGCAGTACGCCGCCGGCCATGACCAGCAGGAACAGGCGGCCATCGCGGAACTGCTGCTGCACCTGGGCAGCGAGCACCCGGCCCACGCCGGCCTCGTGCTCGCCGATCTGCTCGACAGCGCGCAGATAGCCCGCGAACTGCTGTTCCAGCTTGCTGTCCACCATTTGCCGGGCGCCGTCGGCGTCGCCATTTTTCTTGAGCGCGAACACCGCGTCGCGCGTGGCCGCATACGCCTTGCGCGCTATCCCCACGGTGTCCAGCAGGCGCTTTTCCTCGCCGCTGGACAGCAACGGTTCCAGCTGCTTCTGGATGGCGTTGACCCGCTCGCGGGTGGCGGCGGCCGTGTCGGCCTCGGCCTTCGACTCCACCTGCTCGGGATTGCGGGCGAAGGCCATCACGCGCACGCCGCTGATGCTGATCAGGCCATGCCACTCTGCCGTCAGGCGCTCCTTGAGCATGGCGCTGCCCACCATCTCCTCGCTCAGCTGCCCCACCGCCTGCAAGCGCCAGATGCCGGCCGCCGCCATCATCAGCATCATCAGCATGACGACGCCAAAGCCGCCGCCCAGACGGACGCCGATCCCCATGTTCCGCACATTGACCATATCACCTCCCATAAGGAGGCGCCGCAACCGCACCTGGACCACAGGCGGCGCCTGGAAGTCCATGGTAGAGCAAACTGTGCCGGTGGAAACTATTGAAATGTCACGCCGCGCAGGGCGGCGCCATCCATCTCAGGAAAGGTTGAAGCTGGCGGACAGGCTGTAGCCCTCGCCGTAGGCGCTGCGCAGGGGCAGGTCTTCGCCCAGGCCGCTGCGCGCCTTCTTGCGCAGGCGGTATACCAGCATGTCGACGCGGCGGCCGGCGTCCGGATCGTCGCCGCCGATGCCGGCCACGATGACCTGGCGTGGCACGGGACGGGTGTTAATCGTCAGCAGGTGCAGGAAGTTGCATTCTTTTTCCGTCAGCGTGATGGCCTGGCCCGACAGCTCCAGCAGGCGCGCGCTGAGTTTCAGGGTCCATTTATTGGGCAGCTGCACCGGTTCCTGCGGGCCGACACGGCGGTCCAACGCCTCGATGTGGGCGGCCAGTTCCGGGAACTTGATGGGCTTGGTCAGGTAGTGGTCGGCGCCCAGGCGCAGGCCGAGAATGCGGTTGTCGAAGGCCACGCGGCCGGTCAATACGAGCAGGCCAATCTGCGGATACAGCTGGCGCATGCGCGGGATGACGTTGAAGCCGTCCTCGTCGGGCAGGCCCAGGTCGAGCACCACCACGCCAACATTGCCTTGGCTGAGGGCCGACCACATTTCGCCGGCATTGTTGGTGATGTGGACTTCGTGTTCAAGCTCAGTCAGGAACTCTGCCATTTCCTCGGCATAGTCCAGATTGTCTTCCACGATCAGTATTTGCGTCATTGATGCGCCAATCTCAAATTAGTTGCAGGCCGAAGCTTGCGTGAGAGAATTATCACGGTTGCAATCGCGCGGCGCAAGGTATTTCCCGGCTCAGGCCGGGATAGGCAGCCAAATCCTAAATTTCTTGCCGCTTTCAGGAAAATTCTCCACGGTCAGCGTGCCGCCGTGCACTTCCACCACGGCGCGCGCCATGTACAAGCCCAGGCCGGAACCCGGTATGCCATCGGCGGAACCGCCACGGAAGCCTCTGTCGAACAGCTTAACCATTTCGTCGTCCGGTATGCCAGCCCCCCGGTCCGATACCGATAACTCTATGCCGCCTTCTGTTGCTTTTTTGCCGACAAGCGTTATCTCGTCGCTATCATCTGTGTACTTAATGGCATTGTCCAGCAAAATGTCCAGGACGAGCCGCATGCCGGCCGGATCGCAGCGTATCCATTGCGGCAGCCCATCCTCCACGACGCGGATCGCGGCGCGGCGCGCATGGTGCTGCTCGGCGGCGTTTTCCAGCAGCGCCAGCGGCGAGATTTCGTTGGGCTGGCGGCGCCGGCCTATGCTGGCCATGCGCTCGGGCGACAGGTATTCGTCCAGCATGGCCAGCAGGCGGTCGACGGCGGCCTGGATCTTGGTGTAGCGCTTGCGGGTGGCTTCGTCGTGGTGGGCGCCGGTCATTTCCAGGCGCTGGATGGCGCCGTCTATGGTCGACAGCGGCGTGCGGAACTCATGCGACAGCATGGAGGCGAACTTTTTCTGCTGCTTCTGCCATTCCAGCCGCTCGCTGACGTCGCGCACCGAACCGGACAGCGCGATGGCGGTGCCGATATCGTTCAGCACCAGGGTCGATTCGATTTCCACCGGGATCAGGTGGCCGTCCGCATGCGCCACTTCCAGCTCGCGCCGCACGCGGAAGCGGCTGCGCTCGCCGGCCGCGAAGCGCTCCAGGCGCAGCGGCAGGTCGGCCACCAGCAGGTCCGACAGCGCCTGGGCGCGTTCCAGCGTGTAGCCGAAACGGCGCCCGGCAGCCGGGCTCAGGTACTGGATGCGGCCGCTCTCGACGTCCAGCAGGAAGTGCACTTCGCTGCTGTTGTCGAGGATGTGCTTGTACAGGCTCTGGTCGTCCATGGGCTCAGTCCGCCAGCGGCGCGAAGATCTGCTGCAGGTCTTCCTGCGTCAGCGCCATCTTCTGCGATTCGCCTTCGGCCAGGATGGACTGCGCCAGGTCGGATTTCTTTTGCTGCAGCACCTGGATTTTCTCCTCCAGCGTGCCCTTGGCGATCAGCTTGTAGACGAACACCGGCTTGTCCTGTCCGATGCGCCAGGCGCGGTCGGTGGCCTGGTTCTCGGCCGCCGGATTCCACCACGGGTCGTAGTGGATGACGGTGTCGGCCGCCGTCAGGTTCAGGCCGACGCCGCCCGCTTTCAGGCTGATCAGGAAGATGGGCACGGCGCCCTGCTGGAACGCCGCCACCTGGGCGCTGCGGTCCTTGGTTTCGCCGGTCAGCAGCGCATACGGGATGTCGCGCAGTTCCAGTTCTTCCTCGATCAGCTCCAGCATCGAGGTGAACTGCGAGAACACCAGGATCTTGCGGTCTTCTTCCAGCAAATCCTCCACCATCTGCATCAGATCGGTCAGCTTGGCCGAGCCGGCGGTCTGCTTCCTGGACGGCAGCGACTTCACCAGGCGCGGGTCGCAGCACACCTGGCGCAGCTTGAGCAGCGCTTCCAGGATGACGATCTGGCTGCGCGCCACGCCCTTGCGGTCAATCTCCTCGCGCACTTTCTGGTCCATGGCCAGGCGCACGGTTTCGTACAGGTCGCGCTGGGCGCCGGTCAGCTCCACCTTGCGCACCATCTCGGTCTTGGCCGGCAATTCCTTGGCCACGTTGTCCTTGGTACGGCGCAGCAGGAAGGGCTTGATGCGGCGGTTCAGCAGCGCGCGGCGCTGCGGGTCGTCCTGGCGCTCGATCGGATGGCGGAACTGGGCGTTGAACGATTTTTCGTCGCCCAGCAGGCCCGGCAGCAGGAAGTGGAATTGCGACCACAGCTCGCCCAGGTGGTTTTCCAGCGGCGTGCCGGACAGGCACAGGCGGTGCCTGGCCTTCAGCAGGCCGGCGCTCTGTGCCGCCTTGGAGCGGGTGTTCTTGATGTAGTGCGACTCGTCCAGGATGACCATGTGGAATTCCTGTTCGCGCAGCTTTTCCTCGTCGCGCGGCAGCAGCGCATAGGTGGTCAGCACCAGGTCGGACTGCTGGATCTGCTCGAACTGTTGCATGCGGTCCTTGCCTTGCAGCAGCAGCACGCGCAGCTCGGGCGCGAAGTGCGCGGCCTCGTCCTGCCAGTTGCCCATCAGGCTGGTCGGCGCGATCACCAGCACCGGGTGGGTCAGGCGGCCGGCCTCCTTTTCCACCAGGATGTGGGCCAGCGTCTGCACCGTCTTGCCCAGGCCCATGTCGTCGGCCAGGATGCCGGCCAGCCCGTATTCGCGCAGGAACTGCATCCACGCCAGGCCGTCGGCCTGGTAGTCGCGCAGGGTGGCGCGCAATCCGGCCGGAGTGGGTACTCGCTTCACCGTGGTGAACTGGTTCAGCTTGCGGCCCATCTCGCGCAATTCCTCGCCGCCGGTCCAGTCGAAATCGACGGTGCGGGCCAGCTCGTCCAGCCGGGCCGCGTCCAGCGTGGCCATGTGGATGGCATGCTTGATCTTGTCGTTGAAATACAGCTCGCCCAGGGTGGCCAGGATGGGCTTGACGCGGTTCCACGGCAGCGCCACGCGGGTGCCGTCGCTCAGCGTGGCTAGCATCTGGTCTTCCTCGGCATGGGCGGCCAACGCTTTCGGGCTGAAGTCCAGCGGCGCGTTGCGTATCATCTGCACCAGCACCGGCAGCAGCGGGATGCGCTCGCCTTCCACCGTGATGCCCAGCTCCAGGTCGAACCAGGCGTTGCCGCCGTCGGCCTCGTCCGTTTCTACTTCCGCGTACCAGCCGTCCACGGCGGTCACGTCGTAGCGGTACTTGGTGGATTTTTCCACTTGCCAGCCATGCGCGACCAGTTCGGCCACGCCGTCGGCGGCAAAGCGCAGCCAGTCGGCCTGGCCGGCCAGCAGCAGGCCGCCGCGCACGCTCGACAGCGGCAGGGCGCTAGGCTTGCGGAAGCCGAGCGCCACCAGCGTGGCGAGCGCGTCCGCCTCGGCCTGCTCGTCGCGCTGTATCACTTCGGTCACGTCGCCGCGCTGGCGTACCACGCGCTGCGACGGGTCGAAGGAGACGCGCTCGCCGTCGTAGTCGTAGGACAGCACGGCGAAGTCGTGCCAGCGCTGCGTGCTGCCGTCCGACAGCATGGCGGCGTCCAGCACCAGGATGGGGCGCGGCTTGACGTCCTGGCGCAGGCGCTGCGGCAGCGGCTGCGGCAGCGGCATCAGCTGCTGCAGGCCGTGCGCCAGCAGCAGCTGCGACACGCGCAGCTTGTCGTTGCTGGTGAGCAGCGGCGCCTGGGCGACCAGCGCCTGCAGGTCCGCCAGCGGGATCTCGGCGCCGCCCTGGTTCAGGAACAGCTCGCCGCACGACAGGTTGTCGATATACCACGGCGGCTCGGTCGGCAGCATGTAGTCGATCTGGTCGGCGCCATGGTGGCGCGCGCCCTCGGGCGGCTCCACCGCCCAGCCCAGGCGCAGGCCCTTGCCTTCTTCGCGCCAGGCCAGGTTGGCCTGGCGCAGGGGGCCGAATTTCATCGGGTAGACCAGGCCGTTGCCCACGTCGGCCCAGGAATTAGCCCACAGCAACTTATCCTGCTCGGCCAGCATCTTCAGCAGCGCCGCGCCGATCTTGCCGCGCGGCTCGGTGGCGGTGCCGGTCTGCGAATTGGGACCGCTGCGCATGGCGACGAAGAAACGGATCAGGTCGTCATCGCCGGCCGCCAGGAAGCTGGGCGGGGCCGACAGCAGCGAAAACACCTCGCTCACGGGGGTGGCGGCGGCCACGTCGCCGTTCGGCCGCAGGCGCGCCTTGTACAGGCACAGCGCCACGTGGCGGCCGCCGCTGGTGGGCGCCAGCACGTAGATCAATTTGTACTGGGGCTGGGCCGCCTTGGGGTCGGGCTCGGCCACCAGCAGCTTGGCTTTCGGGTGCGCAGCAGCGTCCACGCGCTGCAGCCACGTCGCGACGGCGTAGGGCAGTTGGGGAGCGGGGGCCGACGCCGGGGCAGGTGCCTGTGCCGGCGCAGTCGTTTCGCGGGTTTCGTCGCGGGTCAAATCCATAGTGCGCATTTGTTACTGATCGATGACGGTTTGAAGGCGGTTCAAAAACTGCAACATGCAATATTATCCGGTTTAGCGGAACTCTTGTTTGTGTTTCTTCCAACATAGGGCGAAGCAAGTTGGCGCATTGCCGTGGTTTGAGTATGATTCCGGCCTGGTTACCACAGGAATCCGCTCATCATGCTGCCTACCATCGAACAACGCCTTGCCATTGAACTGGCCGCCAAACCGGCCCAGGTGGCCGCCGCCGTCGCCCTGCTGGATGAAGGCGCCACGGTGCCCTTCATCGCGCGCTACCGCAAGGAAGCCACCGGCGGCCTGGACGACATCCAGCTGCGCCTGCTGGAGGAACGCCTGCGCTACCTGCGCGAGCTGGAAGACCGCCGCGCCGCCATCGTGGCCTCGATCACCGAGCAGAACAAGATGACGCCGGACCTGCTGGACGCCGTCATGCACGCCGAGGACAAGACCCGGCTGGAAGACTTGTATCTTCCCTACAAGCAAAAGCGCCGCACCAAGGCCCAGATCGCCATCGAGGCGGGCCTGATGCCGCTGGCCGACGCCCTGCTGGCCAACCCCGAACTGACTCCTGAAACGGAAGCGACTGCCTATCTGCGTGAAGCGTTCACCACGCCGGACGGCAACAATCCGGGCGTGGCCGACACCAAGGCCGCGCTGGACGGCGCGCGCCAGATCCTGATGGAGCGCTTCGCCGAGGACGCCACCCTGCTGCAGTCGCTGCGCGAATATGTGACCGAGCACGGTATAGTTGAGTCCAAAGTGGTGGAAGGCAAGCAGGAAGAGGGCGAAAAATTCGCCGACTATTTCGATTATTCGGAGACCATAGGCACGGTGCCCTCGCACCGCGCGCTGGCACTGCTGCGCGGGCGCCGCGAAGGCATCCTGGACGTGACGCTGCGCCTGGACACCGAAGCGGAGAAACCGAAGTGGGACGCGCCGCACAACCCGTGTGAAAGCCGCATCGCCGCGCGCTTCGGCATCAAGAGCGCCGGCCGCCCGGCCGACAAGTGGCTGGCCGACACCGCGCGCTGGACCTGGCGCGTGAAAAGCTTTATGCACCTGGAAAGCGAACTGATGGGCGCCCTGCGCGAGCGCGCCGAGACCGACGCCATCAACGTCTTCGCCACCAACCTGAAGGCGCTGCTGCTGGCCGCGCCGGCCGGCCAGCGCGCCACCATGGGCCTGGACCCGGGCCTGCGCACCGGCGTGAAGGTGGCCGTGGTCGATTCGACTGGTAAAGTCGTCGATACCGCCACCATCTACCCGCATCAGCCCCGCAACGACTGGGATGGCGCGCTGCACACGCTGAGCAAGCTGGCCGCCAAGCACCAGGTGTCGCTGATCTCCATCGGCAACGGCACCGCCTCGCGCGAAACGGACAAACTGGCGCAGGACCTGATCAAGATGCTGCCGGAACAGAAGCTGACCAAGATTGTCGTCTCCGAGGCGGGCGCCTCGGTGTACTCGGCGTCCGAGTTCGCCTCGCGCGAATTGCCGGACCTGGACGTGTCGATCCGCGGCGCCGTGTCGATCGCGCGCCGCCTGCAGGACCCGCTGGCCGAGCTGGTGAAGATCGACCCGAAATCGATCGGCGTGGGCCAGTACCAGCACGACGTAAGCCAGTCGCAGCTGGCGCGCACGCTGGATGCCGTGGTCGAGGATTGTGTGAACGCGGTGGGCGTGGACGTCAACACCGCGTCGGCGCCGCTGCTGGCGCGCGTGTCCGGCCTGTCGGCCAGCGTGGCGCAAAGCATCGTCACCTACCGCGACAGCAAGGGCGCGTTCACCTCGCGCGCCGGCCTGAAAGCCGTGCCGCGCCTGGGCGACAAGACCTTCGAGCAGGCGGCCGGCTTCCTGCGCGTGATGGGCGGCGAGAACCCGCTGGACGCGTCGGCGGTACACCCGGAATCCTACCCGCTGGTGGAAAAAATCCTGGCCGATATCAAAAAAGACATCAAGGGCGTGATCGGCGAGAGCGGCCTGATCAAGACGCTGAACCCGGCCAAGTACGCCGACGACAAATTCGGCGTGCCAACCGTGACCGACATCCTGAAGGAACTGGAAAAGCCCGGCCGCGACCCGCGCCCCGAGTTCACCACCGCCACCTTCAAGGACGGCGTGGAAGAGATTTCCGACCTGCGTCCCGACATGATCCTGGAAGGCGTGGTGACCAACGTGGCCGCCTTCGGCGCCTTCGTCGACATCGGCGTGCACCAGGACGGCCTGGTGCACATCTCGGCGCTGTCGAACACCTTCGTGAAAGACCCGCACACGGTGGTCAAGGCCGGCCAGGTGGTCAAAGTGAAAGTGCTGGAAGTGGACGCCAAGCGCAAGCGCATCGCGCTGACCATGCGCCTGACCGACAGCGCCCCGGCCGCCGGCAGCAAGCCCGAGCAGCGCGCCGACCGCAACGACCGCCGCGCCATGGGGCAGCAGCAAAAGTCGCAAACCCGCGAACCCGCCATGGCCGGCTCCATGGCCGCCGCCTTCGCCAAATTGCGCAGCTAAACATCGGGGTCAGGTCCGGCATCGCGTCACGAGCTCAGCAGTTTTAACGCTGGGCCCGTGTCGCGATGCCGGAACTGACCCCGCTTGTTAGTCCTGCTTGTTCAGACCCACACGCGGCTGGCGCATTTCTTATAAAATGTCGGCATCTTTCCCATTTTCCCCTGAGGCAGCAAATGAGCGACGTACAAACCTGGATCAAAGAAACCGTGAGCAACACGCCCGTGGTCCTGTTCATGAAGGGCACCGCCCAGTTCCCGCAGTGCGGCTTCTCCGGCCGCGCCATCCAGATCCTGAAGGCGTGCGGCGTGGAGAACATTGCCACCGTGAACGTGCTGGACGATCCTGAAGTCCGCCAGGGCATCAAGGAATACTCGAACTGGCCTACCATTCCTCAGCTCTACATCAAGGGCGAGTTCATCGGCGGTTCGGACATCATGAACGAGATGTTTGAGTCGGGCGAACTGAAGGCCCTGCTGGATGCCTGATCGCCCGCAGCGGATCGTCATCGCCATCACCGGCGCCACCGGCGCCGTGTATGGGGTGCGTCTGCTGCAGGTGCTGAAGGAAACGCCGAACGTCGAGACCCACCTGGTGGTCTCGGACGCGGCCGTGCTCACGCTGCACCAGGAAACCGGCTTGCAGCGCAAGGAAGTCGAGGCGCTGGCGGACGTGGTGCACAAGCAGCACAATATCGGCGCGTCCATCGCCAGCGGTTCGTTCCAGTCGGACGGGATGATCATCGCGCCGTGCTCGATGAAGACGCTGGCGTCGGTGGCGCACGGCCTGTCGGACAACCTGGTCGCGCGCGCGGCCGACGTGGTGCTCAAGGAGCGCCGCCGCCTGGTGCTGATGGTGCGCGAAACGCCGTTCAACCTGGCGCACTTGCGCAATATGACGGCCGTCACCGAGATGGGCGGCATTATCTTCCCGCCCCTGCCCAGTTTCTATCACCAGCCGCAGAGCATCGCCGACATGGTGGACCACACGGTGGCCCGCGTGCTCGACCTGTTCGGCATGGAACACCAGCTGGCGCCGCGCTGGAACGGCCTGAACTAGCGTTTCAGCTAGGTTTTCTCGAAGCTGCTGCTGGCACGCTTCAATTCCCTCGCTTCTTCCAGCATGCGCCGCTGTGCGATGCGCTTGCGCATCAGTTCAGCGTGGCGGGCTGCCGTCATCGGCGGGGCGGTCATCAGGTCTTTCAGCTGCGCTACATTGCTGTAGTTGTTTCTCATCAAGCGGCTCAATCCGGACTCCTGAAATAGCGCGTGCATTGCGCAACCCTATTGTGCACCAAATCCGTTTCGGAACTGTGACAATTTGCTATCGGGAGCCGAACATTCGGCGGAAACGCACGGATGGGCGCGATTGTGGCACGTCCGTTCTTTAATTTAGCGATCTATCAAGAACGGCCGTGCCGTTTGTTACTTTTGGTAGTTAACACGCACCAGCATGCGGATAAATTCGCGTGCGATCTGGCGGTGATGCTCGTCCAGGCGCTGCAAATCGGCGATCAGCTTGACGTCGGCCGACTCGAAACGGGACAGGCCGTTGCTGCTTTCGCCGGCAGGCGCGGCCGTCTCGGGACCGCCGAAGCGCAGCCAATCGGCCGGTACACCCAGCCACTGGGCAATCATGCGCAGCTTTTCCTGCGTGGGGATGGCCTCGCCTACCAGCCATTTGCGCGCCGCGTGCACCGTAATGGGGCGGCCGTCGAAGCGAATGTTAAATTCGCGTGCCAGTCGGGTCGGGCTATCGGGAGAATAATGGGCGTTTTTCAGAGCCTGCTGCAAGCGCTGGCTAAAACTTTCGCGTTCGTTAGAAGAATTCATAGTTGCACTATTTCATAACATGCAATGAAAGTCAGTCTCTCGACATGCCAGACGAAGTGTGACAATCGAGAATTTAAGATGTAACATTTTTCCCTCATTGCTGCGCGCTCGCGCCCGCATAATGTCCAAATTTTATTTCTGATATGACATGATACGGCAAATTGAATTCAGAGGGCAATTTTTTAGACTGAACGTTCGTTCAGGTTTGCTGGAGTCCGCGCTCGTGCCATTCCGCCAATTCCTATGATGCCGCCCGCCGCGCAAGGCCGTCGCACGATACACCATTCGTGGTCAGCAATTGCCACCAACTGTCCGTGCCGTCCTGCGCTACAATGTCTTTGACGTTACGTAAACGGAAGCTGACCTGCCATGCCCACCTACACCATCACCGAACTGGCGCGCGAATTCGACATCACGGCGCGCGCGATCCGCTTTTACGAAGACCAGGGGCTGCTGAGCCCGACCCGCGAAGGCGCGGGCGGCCGCAACCGCGTCTATACGCCGCGCGACCGCACCCGCTTGAAGCTGACGCTGCGCGGCAAGCGCCTCGGCCTGTCGCTGTCCGAAATCAAGGGCCTGGTCGACATGTACGAGTCGCCCAAGGACACCAGCGCGCAGATGCACCGTTTCCTGGGCGTGCTGCAGCAGCACCGCGACATGCTGGAACAGCAGCGCGAAGACATCGACATGACGCTGGCCGAAATCACCGCCCACGAGGAAGACTGCAAGCGCATGCTGGCGGCCATCGCGGAGCCACAGCCTGCCGCTACTTGACGTTTACGTTAACGTCACATCACGGTATGATGAGGGCTTCAACACCCCAACCAGAAGAATGAGGACGACATGCTCCATCTCCCAGGCCTGACCTTTGACCACGGCGAAGACATCGCCGCCCTCCGCTCCGCCGTGCAGGAATTCGCCGCCGCCGAAATCGCGCCGCGCGCCGCCGAGATCGACCGCAGCGACCAGTTCCCAATGGACCTGTGGCGCAAGATGGGCGACCTGGGCCTGCTGGGCATCACCGTCGGCGAGGAATACGGCGGCGCCAACATGGGCTACCTGGCCCACATCGTGGCGATGGAAGAAATTTCGCGCGCCTCCGCATCCGTGGGCCTGTCCTACGGCGCCCACTCCAACCTGTGCGTGAACCAGATCAAGCGCAACGGCACCGAAGAACAGAAGCGCAAATACCTGCCCAAGCTAATCTCGGGCGAGCACGTGGGCGCGCTGGCCATGTCCGAGCCGAACGCCGGCTCCGACGTGGTGAGCATGAAGCTGCGCGCCGACTTCAAGGACGGCCGCTGGGTGCTGAACGGCACCAAGATGTGGATCACCAACGGCCCCGACGCGGACGTGCTGGTGGTGTACGCCAAGAACGACCTGGAAGCCGGTCCGCGCGGCATGACCGCCTTCCTGATCGAAAAAGGCTACAAGGGCTTCTCGGTGGCGCAAAAGCTGGACAAGCTGGGCATGCGCGGCTCGCACACCGGCGAACTGGTGTTCGAGGATTGCGAAGTGCCGGCCGAGAACGTGCTGGGCGGCCTGGGCAAGGGCGTGAACGTGCTGATGTCCGGCCTGGACTTCGAGCGCACCGTGCTGTCCGGCGGCCCGCTGGGCATCATGCAGGCCTGCATGGATGCCGTCGTTCCCTACATCCACGACCGCAAGCAGTTCGGCCAGCCGATCGGCGAATTCCAGCTGATGCAGGGCAAGCTCGCCGATATGTACTCGACCATGATGGCCTGCAAGGCGTACGTCTACGCCGTGGGCCAGGCCTGCGACCGCGCCACGTCGCCGGAAGCGGTGCGCCAGCTGCGCAAGGACGCCGCCGGCGCCATCCTGTACAGCGCCGAGAAGGCCACCTGGATGGCCGGCGAGGCGATCCAGACCCTGGGCGGCAACGGCTACATCAACGAGTACCCGGTGGGCCGTTTGTGGCGCGACGCCAAGCTGTATGAAATCGGCGCCGGCACCAGCGAGATCCGCCGCATGCTGATCGGCCGCGAGCTGTTCGCGGAAACCAAGTAAGCCGCTAGAGCGCGATGTTGCCGGCCCGTCCATGATGAACCAGGCTGCATTCCCGAAACTGCTGTCTTCCCAGATAGCGTTCGACATCGCGCTCACCATCCGCGACGGCTTCGACAAGCATTACCGCCTGTTCCGCCAGACCAGCCAGCAAGCCAAGGAGCTGTTCGAGCGCGGCGACTGGAAGGTGGCGCAGCAGGCCGCGCGCGAGCGCATCGGCTTCTACGACAAGCGCGTGCAGGAATGCGTGCACATGCTGGAGGACGAGTATGCGCCGGAGGACTTGAGCGACGAGGTGTGGCGCGAATGCAAGCTGCACTTCATCGGCCTGCTGTCCGACCACAAGCAGCCCGAGCTGGCCGAGACCTTCTTCAACTCGGTGTGCTGCAACATCCTGCACCGCAGCTATTTCCACAACGAGTTCATCTTCGTGCGGCCGGTGGTGTCCACCGAGTACATCGAAACGCAGGAACCGGCGCCCACCTACCGCATGTACTACCCGGGCACGGACGGCCTGCGTTTCACGCTCAAGCGCATCGTCACCAACTTCCAGCTGAACACGCGCTTCGCCAACCTGGACCGCGACGTGGAGCAGGTCGAAGCCCGCCTGCGCCAGCTGTTCGGCAACGAGGCGCTGGAGCCCAACCACCAGATCCAGGTGCTGTCCAGCCTGTTCTTCCGCAACAAGGGCGCCTACATCGTCGGCAAGGGCATCAACGGCGCGCGCGAATATCCCTTCGTGGTGCCCATCCTGCACAACCGCCACGGCCAGCTGGTGCTGGACACGGTGCTGTTCGAGCAGGAGCAGATCATCATCCTGTTCTCGTTCACGCGCGCCTACTTCCTGGTGGACATGGAAGTGCCGTCGGCCTATGTGCAGTTCCTGCGCACGCTGCTGCCGCGCAAGCCGCGCAGCGAGATCTATACCATCCTCGGCCTGCAGAAGCAGGGCAAGACGCTGTTCTACCGCGACTACCTGCAGCACCTGAAGCATTCGTCCGACCAGTTCGACATCGCGCCCGGCATCCGCGGCCTGGTGATGCTGGTGTTCGCGCTGCCGTCCTTCCCCTATGTGTTCAAGGTGATCAAGGACTTCTTCCCGGCGCCCAAGGACACCACGCGCGCGCAGGTGAAGGAGAAATACCTGCTGGTCAAGCACCACGACCGCGTGGGCCGCATGGCCGATACGCTGGAATATTCCAACGTGGCCTTCCCGCGCAGCCGCATGAAGGAGGAACTGATTGCCGAGATCCGCCAGTACGCGCCGTCGCTGCTGGAGGAGGATGGCGACAAGATCGTCATCAGGCACCTGTACATCGAGCGCCGCATGGTGCCGCTGAATATCTGGCTGAGCAACGCCGAGCAGCAGGGCGACGAGGCGCGCATCGAGCACGGCGTGGTTGAATACGGCAATGCCATCAAGGAGCTGGTGGCGGCCAATATCTTCCCCGGCGACATGCTGTACAAGAACTTCGGCGTCACCCGCCACAAGCGCGTGGTGTTCTACGATTACGACGAAATCGAGTACATCACCGACTGCAATTTCCGCGACATTCCCGAGGCGCGCACCGAGGAGGAGGAGATGTCGGCCGAGCCGTGGTACCACGTCGGCAAGCATGACGTGTTCCCCGAGCAGTTCAGCCGCTTCCTGCTGGGCAACGCGAAGATCCGCAAGTATTTCATGCAGCACCACGCGGACCTGTTCACGCGCGAATTCTGGCAGCGGCGCAAGGAGCGCATCGAGGCCGGCATCGTGGAAGACGTGTTCCCGTATCCGCAGCACATCCGTTTTTCGTATCAGGGCACACCTGCCATCACACCTGCGGCGCACGTTGCGCCGACTTTATTGGAGACCAGTGAAAATGAATGATCCTGTCGTTATCGTGGGTGCAGCCCGCACCCCCATGGGCGCCTTCCAGGGCGACTTCTCGGCCAAGAGCGCGCACGACCTGGGCGCCGTGGCGATCCAGGCTGCCGTCGAGCGTGCCGGCGTGGCGCCTGCCGCCGTCGAACACGTCTACTTCGGCAACTGCCTGATGGCGGGCCAGGGCCAGGCGCCCGCGCGCCAGGCGCTGCTCAAAGCCGGCCTGCCCACTTCCACCGGCGCGGTGACGCTGTCGAAAATGTGCGGTTCGGCCATGCAGGCGGCCATCTACGCCTATGACGCGCTGGCGGCCGGCAGCGCCGACGTGATCGTGGCCGGCGGCATGGAATCCATGACCAACGCGCCCTACATCATTCCGAAGGCGCGCGGCGGCTACCGCATCGGCCACGGCATGATGTTCGACCACATGATGTACGACGGCCTGGAAGACGCCTATTCGCGCAACGAGAAGACCGGCGAAGGCCGCTCCATGGGCACCTTCGCCGAAGAGTGCTCGGCCAAGTACCAGTTCTCGCGCGAAGACCAGGACGCGTTCGCCATCGAATCGGTCAAGCGCGCGCAAGCCGCCACCAATGAAGGCTGGTTCAAGTGGGAAATGGCGCCCGTGACGGTGACCAGCCGCGCCGGCGACACCGTGATTGACAAGGACGAAGGCCCGCTGAAGGCCAAGATCGACAAGATCCCGACCCTGCGCACCGCGTTCAAGAAGGACGGCACCATCACCGCCGCGTCGTCCTCGTCCATCAACGACGGCGCCGCCGCGCTGGTGATGATGCGCGAATCGACCGCCAAGGCACAGGGCCTGAGCCCGATCGCCAAGGTGCTGGGCCACGCCACCAACGCGCTGGCGCCGGACCAGTTCACGGTGGCGCCGATCGGCGCCATCGAGAAGCTGTTCAAGAAGACCGGCTGGACCGCCAAGGACGTGGACCTGTTCGAGATCAACGAGGCGTTTGCCGCCGTGCCGATGGCCGCCATGCGCGACCTGGACATCCCGCACAGCAAGGTGAACGTGCATGGCGGCGCCTGCGCGCTGGGCCACCCGATCGGCGCCTCCGGCGCCCGCATCATCGTGACCCTGATCGGCGCGCTGAAGCGCACCGGCGGCAAGCGCGGCGTGGCTGCGCTGTGCATTGGCGGCGGCGAAGCCACCGCCATGGCGATCGAACTGGTGTAAGCATGCCGGCAGCACTCATCATCGGCGCCTCGCGCGGCATCGGGCACGAGCTGGCGCGCCAGTACCTGGCCGAAGGCTGGCGCGTGATCGCCACCGCGCGCAAGCCGGACGACGTCGCCGAGCTGGCCGACATGGGTGCGGAAGCGCACGCGCTGGACGTGACCAATGTGGAAGCGGTGGCCGGCCTGGGCTGGAAGCTGGACGGCGAGCAGCTGGACGTGGCCATCCTGAACGCGGGCGTGTACGGCCCGCGCCACGACGGCTTCCCGCTGCAGACCGACTTCGACATGGTCATGCACACCAATGTGCTGGCCGCGATGCGGCTGCTGCCCATCCTGGCGCCGCTGGTGGCCGCCGCAGGCAAGCGCACCGCAGGCACGCCGGCCGGCGGCAAGCTGGCCGTGCTGTCTTCGCGCATGGGTTCGCTCAGCGAGCGCGGCCACGCGGGCGGCTCGCTGTACCGCGCCAGCAAGGCCGCGCTCAATTCGGTGCTGATCGACACCGCGCTGACCTTCGGCACCAAGGGCGTGACCTGCGTGGCGCTGCACCCGGGCTGGGTGCGCACCGAGATGGGCGGCGGCGGCGCCGACCTGACGGTGGAGGAAAGCGCGGCTGGCATCCGGCATACGCTGGACACCTTGCCCGGCTCCACGCAAGCCGTGTTCCGCAATTACGATGGCACGGCCATCGGCTGGTAGCACACCCGGCGGGTTACGGCGTTCCGCCTGACCCGCCCTACGATCCACGAACACCGAACACCGGACATCCAATGTAGGGCGGATTAGCGCGCAGCGCGTAATCCGCCATAACGAAAGCACAGAATGATACTGAGCGAAGAACACCAAATGATACGAGACGCCCTGCGCACCTTTTCGCAGGAACGCCTGGCGCCCAATGCCGCGCGCTGGGACAAGGAGCACCACTTCCCCAAGGAGGAACTGAAGGAGCTGGCGGCGCTGGGCGCGTTCGGCGTGGCGGTACCGGAAGAACTGGGCGGCGCGGGCATGGACTACGTGTCGCTGGCCCTGGTGCTGGAGGAAATCGCTGCCGGCGACGGCGGCACCTCGACGGTGATCTCGGTAAACAACTGCCCGGTGTGCAGCATCGCCATGATGTACGCCAACGCGCAGCAAAAGCAGCAGTGGCTGCGCCCGCTCGCCCAAGGCGACATGCTGGGCGCGTTCTGCCTGACCGAACCGCACACCGGCTCGGACGCGGCAGCCCTGCGCACCACGGCCACGCGCGACGGCAACGACTACGTGATCAACGGCGTCAAGCAGTTCATCACCAGCGGCAAATACGCCGACGTGGCCATCGTCATGGCCGTCACCGACAAGGCGGCCGGCAAGAAGGGCATCAGCGCGTTCTGGGTGCCGACCAATACGCCGGGCTACATCGTGGCCGGCCTGGAACAGAAGATGGGCCAGCACTCGTCGGACACGGCGCAGATCCTGTTCGAGAATTGCCGCATCCCGGCCGAGAACCTGATCGGCGAGGAGGGCATGGGCTACAAGATCGCGCTGTCCGGCCTGGAGGGCGGCCGCATCGGCATCGCCTCGCAGTCGGTGGGCATGGCGCGCGCGGCCTTCGAGGCGGCGCTGAAGTACGCGCGCGAGCGCGAGACCTTCGGCAAGGCCATCTTCGAGCACCAGTCGGTGCAGTTCAAGCTGTCCGAGATGGCGATGCAGCTCGAGGCGGCGCGCCAGCTGATCCTGCACGCGGCCTCGCTCAAGGATGCCGGCCAGCCCTGCCTGAAGGAAGCGGCCATGGCCAAGCTGTTCGCCTCCGAAATGGCCGAGCGCGTGTGCTCGGACGCGATCCAGGTGCACGGCGGCTACGGCTATGTGTCCGACTTCCCGGTCGAACGCATCTACCGCGACGTGCGCGTGTGCCAGATCTACGAAGGCACCAGCGATATCCAGAAGCTGCTGATCGCGCGCGCGCTGTAACGATGGCGACCCGGCTCCTGCTGGTGGAGGACGACGCCAGGCTGTCGTCCCTGATCGCGGAATACCTGGCCGCCTATGAATTCGAGGTGGCCGTGGTGGCGCGCGGCGACGAGGCGCTGGCGCGCTTCCGCGCCTTTACGCCCGACGTGGTGGTGCTGGATCTGATGTTGCCCGGCATGGACGGCGCCGACGTGTGCCGCCAGCTGCGCGCGCTAGGCAGCGCGCCCATCCTGGTGCTGACGGCGCGCGAGGACGATTACGACCAGGTGGCGCTGCTGGAGCATGGCGCCGACGATTTCATCAACAAGCCGGTGCAGCCGCGCGTCCTGCTGGCGCGCCTGCGCGCGCTGCTGCGGCGGGCCGGGCCAGCGGCGGCGGTGGCGGCCAGCGCCGCCGCGGTGGCCACGCCCCCCGGCGCGCTGCAATTCGGCGCGCTGTGCATCGCCACCAGCGACCGCGAGGTGCGCTGGCGCGGCGCCCCCGTGGTACTCACCGGCAGCGAGTACAAACTGCTGCTGGTGCTGGCCGAGGCGGCCGGCACCGTGCTGTCGCGCGACGCGCTGCTGAAGAAGCTGCGCGGCCTGGAATTCGACGGCATGGACCGCAGCATCGACAACAGCATTTCCAAACTGCGCCGCCGCTTCGACGACCACGACGCGGAAAGAATCAAGACCGTACGCCGCCGGCCGCATGGCGCTGAGCGCGGCGCGCGATGCTGCGGGCGAGCTTGTCATCGCAGTCGAGGACGACGGCCCCGGCATACCGGCGGCCGAGCGCGAGCGCGTGTTCGAACCCTTCTACCGGCTGGACAGCAGCCGCGACCGCGCCAGCGGCGGCTTCGGCCTGGGCCTGGCCATTGCGCACAAGGCGGTGGCGCTGCACGGCGGCAGCCTGCGCGTGGAGGACAGCGCGCTGGGTGGAGCGCGCCTCGTCATTCGCTTGCCGGGCTGACGGTGCGCATGGCCGGCGCGGGCTTGGCCTGCTCGTGGCGCCCCACACGCTCGAATTCCGAAATCACCTGGGCGCCGAACAGCAGCAGCGAGGCGGCGATCTCCAGGCTGAACATGACCACGATGGCCGTGGTCAGCGAACCGTACACCACGTTCACCTGCGACAAGGTGCTGAAGTACCACACCAGCACGTGGCGCGCCACTTCCCACAGCACCGTGGCGGTCACGCCGCCGATCAGCGCGTGCGCATACGACAGGCGGCCCACCGGCATCACCAGGTAGATCGAGCTGAGCATGAGGATCTCGCCCAGCACGCCCAGCATGTAGAGCAGCACGCCGGACACGCCGTGCAGCGACCAGCGGTAGCCGAGGAATTGCAGCTCCTCTTCGCCGATCACTTGCAAGCCGCCGGCCACCAGCGTCACCAGCAGGATGCCGATGCCGAGCGACAGGATGTAGCAGTAAGGCAGGATGGCGGAGACCAGGAAATGGCGGCGCCGTATCGCCACGCGGTGCATGAAGATGACGCACATGGCGTTTTCCAGCACCGTGAAGGCCAGCGAACTGAAGAACAGCATGGTGAGCGCCAGCAGCCAGCCGATGACGCTGCGCTGGTTGAGGAACTGGCCCACTTCGGCCACGATGGCGCGCGACTGTCCGGGCACCAGCCATTCGAGGTAATGGCCTATGGTGTCGAGCAGTTCGGCCGGGTCCAGCCAGTGCGACAGCACCAC
Source organism: Pseudoduganella sp. UC29_71 (assembly GCF_042693265.1). Lineage (NCBI taxonomy): Bacteria > Pseudomonadati > Pseudomonadota > Betaproteobacteria > Burkholderiales > Oxalobacteraceae > Pseudoduganella > Pseudoduganella sp. UC29_71. The sequence goes on from NZ_CP170549.1 coordinate 5,923,794, forward strand.
CACCACCAGCATCAGCAGCGGGACGATCGACAGCAGGGAGTAATAGGCAACGGCGCCAGCCAGCAGCAGCCCCTGGTTGGCCCGGAAGCCGCGCACGCACTGCAGCGCGAAGTCCAGGGGATGGCTGGCCACCCAGATGGCGGCCTTGCTTGTGAGCATACGCATGGGGCCAGTCTACGCCGACGCGGCAATGGCTGGCGCGCAACAGCGGCCCGGCGGGTTACGGCTCCGCCTAACCCGCCCTACGGACCAACCACAAGGCGGAGCAGAGGCGTAGGGCGGCTTAGGCGCGCAGCGCCGCAAGCCGCCATGCTAGCTGACCGCCGGCTCCAGCAAGGTCAGTGTCTGCTGCTCCGCGTCCAGCGTGGCCTGCACGCCCATGGGGATGGTGAACTGGTGGCGGATATGGCCGAAGGAATAGCCCGCCACGGCGGTCTGCTCCAGCGGCAGCAAATGCTGGTCCACGGTCTCGTTCAAGGTGAGCGACATATCGTCGTCCTGGTTTTCGCAATTCTCGAAAATGCCCAGCATCACGCCGGCGGTGTGCTTCAAGCCCTGGCTCAACTGCAGCTGCATCAGCATGCGGTCGATGCGGTAGGGCGCTTCGTTCACTTCTTCCAGGAACAGGATGCTGCCCTTGATGTCGGCAGCGTAGGGCGTGCCTTCCAGCGCGCTGACCAGGCACAGGTTGCCACCGGTGAGGTGGCCTGTGCACTGGCCCCCGTGCACGGTACGCACGGTGTACTGCGGCTCGGCCACCGCCTTGTGGGCGTTGTCCTGCGACATGGAAATGGTATAGCGGTCATGCGGCGTCATCAGCACGTTTTTCAGCTGCGTCACCGCGTATTCGGAGAAGGTGGACGAGGCCACCGGCCCGTGGAAGGTCACCAGCCCGGCGTGCCGGTTGATGGCCAGGTGCAGGGCGGTGATGTCCGAGTAGCCGATCAGCACCTTGGGATTGGCGCGGATCAGCGCGTAATCGATATGGGGCAGCAGCGAGATGCAGCCGGAGCCGCCGCGGATGGCCCAGATGGCGTTTACTTGCGGGTCGGCGAACATGCCGTGCAAGTCTTCCAGGCGCTGCTCCACGGTGCCGCCGTAATTGCCGTGCACCGCGTTGATGTGCTCGCCCAGCTTGACGCGCAGGCCGAGCGACTCGATGTTGCGCACGGCTTTCTCGATGGACTTGGGACTGGTGTGCCCGCCGGGCGCGATGATGCCGACCAGGTCGCCGGGCTCCAGGCGCGGCGGCTTGGTCAGCTGCGGCTTGGTCATGGCTTGGTTTCCTTGGGAGGGGGCATGCTTGGGACGGCCGGCCGCCGCAGCGGGGAGCGCTGCGGCGGCCAGGGCGGCGCCGGCGGCCGAAGCCACCAGGCCGCCGAAGCGGCGCCGGCTGAGGGGAGAAGAAGTCGGCACCGCTTCCGCTTACATGAACTTGTACTTGAGGTTGACGGACAGCGAACGGCCGCGCGCGTCGGCCACGCGCGGGTCCCAACCCGCGCCCACCACTTCATCCACGTTGTGCGCGGTGAACGGCGGGGTCTTGTCGAACAGGTTCAGGATGCCCACGGTGATGGTGGTGTTCTTGTAGCCCGTGTAGGTGCCGGTCAGGTCATACTTCTCGTAGTGCTTCACGCGCGGCACGAAGCCTGGCGGCGGCGTGCCCTTGCCGCCGTTCGGCACCTGGTCGTTGTAGCCGGTGGAGAAGTTCTGCGTGAACAGCGCGCTCCAGTCGCCTTTCGCGACGCTGATGCTGGCGTTGTGCTTCCAGCGCAGGTAGATGTCGCGGCTGTTGAACACGCCCACTTGCTCCTTGAACGGCTGGCCCTCGAATTCGGCGAACTTGAAGCTCTTCATGTAGGTGCCGTCCAGCTTGGCCACCCACTTGTAGCCGTCGTACTTGCCGTCGGCCTGCAGGCCCAGGTCGGCGCCGCGGGTTTTCAGGCCGGCCGCGTTGATCCAGCCCGCTTCCACATGGTCGATGACGCCGGTCTGCGGATTGCGGATGATGTACTCCGGCAGGAACTGCCAGTTGGTCAGCACCACTTGCGGCGTGCGGTTCAGGATGCGGTCCTGGATGTTGATGGCCCAGAAGTCCAGCGAGGCCGAGAAGCCGCGCACCGGTTCCACCACGATGCCCAGCGTGCCCTGCTTGGACGTTTCCGGCTTCAGGTTCGGGTTGCCGCCGGTGTTGTAGTTCAGGCGCGGAATGGCGCAGAACAGCGGATCGCCAGGGTGCTTGGCGCAGCCCTCCTGGTCGATGATACCGTTCGGCAGTTCCTGCGACAGGCGGCCGGCGTACAGCTGGGTGAAGCTCGGCGCCAGGAAGCCCTTGTTGGCCGAACCGCGCAGCACCAGGTTGCTGGTCGGCTGGTAGCGGAACGACACTTTCGGATTGGTGGTGGCGCCGATCAGGCTGTAGTCGTCGCGGCGCACGGCCAGCTGCACTTCCAGGTCTTTCAGCACCGGCACCAGCAGCTCGGCGTAGACGGCGCGCACATTGCGCGAAGCGCCGTGCAGCGCGGCGTTGCCGGGCGACAGCAGGATCTTGGTGGCGTCCACGTCCTGCGCGAAGTCAGTAGCTTTCCTTGCGCAGGTCGAAGCCCGCCGCCATCGACATGGCGCCGGCCGGCAGCTGCAGCACTTCGCCGGAGATGGAGCCGTCCAGCTGGGTCATGGTGGTTTTGCCGTGCTGGAAGGCGCCGATGTACTTGGTCGACTCGATCAGCTGCATCGCTTCGGCGGTCTGGCTCTGGCCCGGCGCCAGCCAGGGATTGATCTTGCCGCTGCCCAGGGCCGCATAGATCTTGTCGGTGTAGCCGTAGCCGTCGGTCAGCGCGGTCTTGGTGGTGCTTTCGGCGCGCGACAGGCCCAGCTTGTAGTCATACTTGCCCATGACCTGGCCTTCGGCGGCCAGCAGCAGGCGGTAGTTTTCCGTCACGTTGTTCTGGGTACGGTCGCCCCACGGCGTGCTGCGCCATTTGTAGATGATGGGCTTGGTCTTGTCGTAGGTCGGGATGTACTGCGACAGGTCCTGGTAGTACGGGCCGTTGACCGGGTAGGCGTTGCCGGCGGCCAGGCTGGTGGAAATCTGCACCGGGGTCAGCGAAGCGGTCGCTTCGGTGCGCGAGCCGAGCAGCTCGAAGAACACTTTGTGGTCTTCGTTGATCTTCAGGGTGCCGCGCGAAATGGCGTTGGTGCGCTCGACCGGGAAGCTGATCACATAGTCCGCGCCGTAGTCGTAGGCGCAGGAATACTTGGAGCGGGTGACGGCGGTGACGTCCTTCCACAGGTCGCTCTGGTACTGCGACATGCCGGGGATGGAATCGCACTTGCCTTGCAGGCTCAGCAGGCCGGCCTGCAGGTAGGTGGTGTTATCGCCCGGCATTTTGAAGCCGGTGCCCAGCGCGGTGCCGGCGCCGGTCAGGATGTTGGCGAACGGGGTGCCGGTGGTGTCCGGCGACAGGCCGCGCGCAGGCTGGAAGCCGTTGGCGAAGTCGCGCTGCCTCGAGCTCAGCTTGTCGTTGTTGTCGTGGGTGACGGAGCCCATGATGTTCCAGCCGTCCTTCTGCAGGTCGCCCAGGCCGCCCAGCGCGGACACGCGGCGGTTCATGCCGCCGCCGTGCTCGGTGCCGTTCAGCGTTGTGGACAGTTCCAGGCCCTTGTAGTCGGTCCTGAGGATGAAGTTGACCACGCCGCCGATGGCGTCGGTGCCGTAGATGGCCGAGGCGCCGTCTTTCAGGATTTCCACCCGCTGGATGGCGCCCAGCGGGATCGAATTCAGGTCCACTGCCTTTCCGGACGCGCCGTGGTTGCCCACGCGGCGGCCGTTCAGCAGCACCAGCGTGGCGTTCGGACCCAGGCCGCGCAGCGAGGCGAAGGAAGCGCCGCCGGAAACACGGTCGGCGTCGGCGCCGAACACGTTATTACCGGAAGTCATATTGTCGGCGCCGGTGCCGCTGGCGGAAATGGTGCGCAGCAGTTGTTCGGTGTCGGTAATGCCGGCCTTTTCGATCGCGTCGAAGGTGACCACTTGCACCGGCAGCGCGCCTTCCTTGGCCACGCGCTTGATGCTGGAGCCGGTGATTTCCACCCGCTGGATCTGCTGCGGGGCAGCTTCCTGAGCCATCACAGGGCCTACTACACCTATCAGCGCAATCATCTGCGCGAGCTTTTTAACCTTCACCGTACATTCTCCCTTGATTTGAACAAACTCTTGACTGCCCGGCACCGGGCGCGGCGTCTTGCGCACCGCATGGAAAATTCAGAGTAGCGCTATGCACTCTGCGCCATCCAATGAAAATACCTCACTTAACCATAACTTTTAGGAATGAATAGGAGATTTTCAATCAGGGCGCCATTTTAGTGAGCTGATTCCGCTCTGCAACGTTCAAATCCACATATCGCCAGTTTGTTAATTCAACCGGGTGGCGTATGTAGTTTTTTAGCCACGGTTGCCGGATATCGGCCGAGATCGGGTGGGTCAGCACCACCCACGGGTTGTAGGCGTGGATCAGCTGGTTCATCTCGCGGTACAGCACGCGGCGCTCCGGCGTGTCGCCCAGCTTGCGGGCCTGCTCGTAGCGGCGGTTGTATTCGGGCAGGTTGAAGCGCGCATAATTGGCGCGGCCGCTGTTGGGGCCGTACAACAATTGCAAGTAGTTGTCGCCGTCGGGGAAGTCGGCAATCCAGTTGGTTTCAAACATCATCACCTTGCCCAGGCGCGAAGCCTTGATGATTTCGGTCTTCTTGTCGCTCTTGAACTGCACTTGCAGGCCGATGGCGTTCAAGCCCTTGCGCCACAGCTCGTCGCGCAGCCGGCCCACCATGGACGGCTCGGAATGCATGGTCAGCAGCAGCGGCTGGCCATTGGGCAAGGTGCGAAAGCCGTTCTTGCCGACGCGGTAGCCGTAGCGGTCCAGCAGCGCGCGCGCCAGGGCGGGGTTGTAGGCGATGGGGCTGCGGTAGGCCGGATCGTAGCCCAGCACGTTGGGCGGCAGCGGCGACTGCGCAGGCAGCGCCAGGCCCTTCTTCAGCAGCGCCACGTCCTCCGGGCTGTTGTAGCTGAGCGCGATGGCGCGCCGCAGCGCGATTTTTTCCCTGCTGTAGCCGCCGATCACCGGGTCTTCCATGTTCATCCACATGTAGTAGGTCTGCAGCACGGGGAAGGGCGACAGTTCCATGCCCTTCTTGGCCAGCTCGGGCTTGAGCGCGGGCGCGGCGCTGTCCGAACGCAGCACCATGTCTTTCATGGACTCGGGAACCTGCTCGATATAGTCGAATTCGCCGTTCAGGAAGCCCAGCACGCGCGACTGGTATTCCTCCATGATCTTCACTTCGATGCGGTCCACCAGCGGCAGGCGCTTGCCTTCCAGCGCCGCGGCGGCGGCGCGGTATTCGGGGGCCGTGGCCGCGCTTGCGTGGTAGACGGTGGCGCGGAAGTCCGGGTTGGCCTGCAGGGTGATCTTGTCGCTGCGCTTCCATTCGCTCACCAGGAAGGGACCGGTGCCGACCGGGTGGTTGCCCATCTGGCTGCCGTAGGCTTCTGCCACTTCGCGCGCCACCACGCCGGTGGCGGGCATGGCCAGGTAGTAGAGGAAGTTGGGGTCGGGCGCGCTGAGGCGGATGCGCAGCGTGTACTTGTCCAGCGCCTGCAGGCCGGGTATGGCGGTGGCGTGGCTGAATTTGGCCTTCAGAGCCTCGTCGCCCGCCAGTTTGCCTTCCAGCAGGAACAGCCAGGGGGATTTCAGTTCCGGGTCGTACAGGCGCTTCAGGCTGTAGACGTAGTCCTCTGCGGTGACTTCGCGCTTGCGGCCCTTGAAGGCGGGGTCGGGCGTGAAATAGATGCCGGGCGTGAGCAGGAAGGTATAGGTCAGGCCGGCGTCGTCCACTTGCGGCATGGCGCGCAAGGTGTTGGGCTGCAGCTTGACCGGGCGCGCCAGGTATTCGTAGCGCAGCAGCGGGTCGTACAGGTTTTCCAGCAGGGCCAGGCTGGCCAGGTCCGAGGCGACGGCCGGGTCCAGGCCGGTTTCGCCGGTGGAGAGGAAGGCGTGCAGCACTTCGGGCGCGTCCGCAGCGGCAGCCGGCGCTGCTCCGGCGCCAAGCAGCGCCAGCGCCACCGCGCCGGCGGCCAGCGCCCGCTTCCACGTCCTTGCCGAATAAGCTGCCATCTTCATTCCTCGCTCTATCAAAACCGCCACAGGATACGGCATAGCGCCGCCGCCTGACCATGAAATCCGGCCCGCCGCGTATAACTTTTTTGCATGTGCGGCCAGCATTCTTTCATCGCGGCATAATGCCGTGGCTCTATACTTTGCCTGCAAAATTGCCCTGTTATCCTCGTTATCGGAAATATCGTCCTATGTCGCTCAATTACATCTGGTCTGGCTTCTTCCTGGTCGGCTTCGCCGCTGCCTTCGCGCAGTGGCTGTTCCTGGGCGACAACGAGATTTTCAAGAAAGTCATCGACGGCACCTTCGATTCCGCCAAGATGGGCGTGATGGACATTGCGCTGCCGCTGGCAGGCGTGATGACCTTGTGGCTGGGCATCATGAACGTCGGCGAAAAGGCGGGTATCGTCGGCTGGCTGGCCAAAGTGATCGCGCCGTTCTTCTCGCGCATCTTCCCGGAAGTGCCGAAAGACCATCCGGCCAACGGCCACATGGTGATGAATTTCTCCGCCAACTTGCTGGGGCTGGACAACGCTGCCACGCCGTTCGGCCTGAAGGCCATGGAAAGCCTGCAGACGCTGAATCCCAGCAAGGACGAGCCCACCAACGCGCAAATCATGTTTCTGGTGCTGCACACCTCGGGCCTGACCCTGATTCCGCTGGCCATCATGGCGCAGCGCTCCATCCTCGGCGCGGCCGATCCGGCCGATATCTTCATTCCCTGCATGATCGCGACCTACGTGGCCACGGTGGCGGGCATCATCGCGGTGGCCATCCGCCAGCGCATCAACCTGTTCGACAGCGTGGTGCTGTCCTGGCTGGGCGGCATGACGTCGGCCATCGTGGCGCTGATCTGGTACTTCACGCAATACCTGACCAAGGCTGAAATCTCCACCGTGTCCAAGGTGGTCAGCAACGCCGTGCTGATCGGGGTGATCACGATCTTCATCGTCGGCGCGCTGCGTAAGAAGGTGAACGTGTACGAAGCCTTCATCGAAGGCGCCAAGGGTGGCATTCAGACTTCGCTCACCGTGATTCCCTACCTGGTGGGCATGCTGGTGGCCATCAGCGTGATCCGCAACGCGGGCGTGTTCGGCTTTGTCATGAGCGGCTTCAACTGGATCTTCAGCGGCATCGGCATCAACACCGACTTTGTGCCGGCGCTGCCGACCGCGCTGATGAAGCCGCTCAGCGGCAGCGGCTCGAAAGCCATGATGATCGACGCCATGAACACCTACGGCGTGGACTCCTTCGTCGGCCGCCTGGCTTGCGTGTTCCAGGGCTCGGCCGACACCACCTTCTACATCGTCGCGCTGTATTTCGGCTCGGTGGGCATCCGCAAGACGCGCTATGCTATTTCCTGCGGCCTGATCGCCGACCTGGCCGGCGTGCTCACCGCCATCGGCGTCTCGTATGTGTTCTTCCACCAAGGATAATTTATGTTCCGTCGCCTGATCCTGGTTTCCGTGCTGGCCACCGCCACCGCCGTCCACGCCCAACTGCCCGAGCCGGTGGCGCGCGCGCTGCAGGCGGCCGGCATCCCGCAGGACGCGATGGGCGCCATCGTGCTGCGCGGCGGCATGCCGCTGGTGTCGCACAACCCGGACCGCCCGATGCAGCCGGCCTCCACCATGAAGCTGGTGACCACCATGGTGGGCCTGGACCAGCTGGGGCCGGTGTTCAAGGCGCGTACCGAGTTGCGCACCAGCGCGGACGTGGTGAACGGCGTGCTGCAGGGCGACCTGTACCTGCGCGGCGGCGCCGACCCGGATTTCAACGAGGACGTGCTGGTGCACATGCTGGAAAAGCTGCGCACGCAGGGCATCCGCAAGATCCAGGGCGACTTGGTGCTGGACCGCCAGCTGTTCCAGCCGGCGCGCACGGACATCGGCGTGGCGCCGTTCGACGAGTCGCCCGAGGCCTACTACAACATCATCCCGGACGCGCTGCTGCTGAACATGAATCTGCTGCGCGTGGACATGACCTCCACCGGCAGCAAGCTCAAGCTGGGCATGCTGCCGCAGCTCGAACGCGTGACCATCGAATCGGACATGACGCTGATCGACGCCGACTGCGCCAAGTGGGAAGACGGCTGGAAGCTGCCGGACTACACGCGCAAGGGGCCGAAGATCACCGTGCGCCTGCACGGCACCTTCCCCAGGAACTGCAGCAAGACCACGGTGATCAACGTCCTGGAGCGCAACGACTACACCGAGCGCCTGTTCCGCAGCACCTGGGCACGCCTGGGCGGCACCTTCACCGGCACCGCGCGCGAAGCGGCGCCGGCGTCGGCGTCGGCCACGCGCCTGCTGGCCGAGCACGTCTCCCGCCCACTGGCCGACGTGCTGCGCGACATTAACAAGCCATCCGACAACGGCCTGGCCCGCACGCTGTTCCTGACGTTAGGCTCGCTGGAACCCGACCCCGTGCTGGGCAGCCGCCCCATCCCGGCCGTGCGCCTCGCCTCGCCGCTGCAGATGAGCCCCGCCGTCCTGCCCGGCGACTCGCTGAGCAGCGACGCCGCCGCACCCGCTGCACCCGCCTCAGCGCAGTCCGCGCAATCCGCGCTTGCCGCCACTGCCGCCGCGCCGGCCCGCAGCGCCATGGTCCCCGGCGGCGGCGAAGCCATCTTCCCGCCTGCGGGCTCCAACCCCACCGCCGCGCGCGCCGAATACGTGATCCGCGCCTGGATGCAGCGCCACGGCATCGACGACACCGGCCTGGTGCTGGAAAACGGTTCCGGCCTGTCGCGCACGGAGCGCGTGCGGCCAGCGCAAATGGCCGGCCTGCTGCAGGCAGCGCAAAAGAGTCTATGGATGCCCGAATTCCTGACCAGCCTGCCGATCGCGGCAGTGGACGGCACGATGAAGCGCCGCCTGAAAGACAGCCCCGCCGCCGCCCGCGCGCGCGTCAAGACCGGCACGCTGAAGAATGTGGTCGCCATCGCCGGCTACGTGCCGGACGCGCACGGCGAGCTGTGCGTGGTGGTCGCCATGATCAACCACGACCTGACCGGCAACGGCAACGGCCGCAAAGCCATCGACGCGCTGATCGACTGGGTGGCGCAGAGTCAGTAGTGCGCGATCTCGTAGCCGAATCGGGACGCCGCGCTGACAATATGCGCGCCCATCAGCCGGCGCGCCAGCTCGGCATCCTTGTCGATAAAAGCTTGCACCAGCGCTTCATGCTCGTCGCGCGCCGCGTGCGGAATGCTCCCGAACATCGGCCCGTGGCGTGAAAAATTTGCCGCGATGAGCGGCCGCATAGGCTCCAGCACCGTGCGTATCATCGCCTCCAGATAATCGTTGCCGGACGCGGCTGCCACCGCCCGATGGAAATCGAGATCGGCATTCACAGTAGCAGCAGTCGGCGCGCCTTCGAAGCGCATGCGCTCAACCGCATCGCGGATGCTCTTCAGCTTGCGCGGCGTCATACCGACGGCCGCCAGCGCAGCCGCCTGCCCCTCCAGCGCTGCGCGCACCTCGAACATGTTGCGGATCATGTTGTCGCCTTCCATCAGCTGGGCGCTGACCGGCTCCAGCGGCTGCGCCGCCTCGCGCTCGATGGAAACAAACGCGCCTATCCCCTGGCGCGACTGCACCAGGCCTTGGCTGCGCAGGCTGGCGATCGCCTCGCGCACGACGTTGCGGCTGACACCGAAATTCTCGGCCAGGAACTGCTCCGTCGGCAGGCGGTCGCCATGGCGCAACCGGCCCGAGGCGATCTCCTCGCTCAAGGCGGCCACGATGTGTTCAGCCAGATGCGGCCTGCGTTCAACCCGCCGGACATTCATTTCATTCATGCTCACGTTTCCTCCCTGATATCACCTTATTCTACATCAGGATAACAACGCGTCCCTCCACTGTCGCCTTCTGGTCGTCCTCTGAAATAAGGCCAGGTGAAGGCCAAGCAAAGGCCAAGCGCAAAAAAGAACAACTTGTACTCTTGCATGACAACCGGATGTCCTCTATTATGAATTCACGTCTGCGGTCCCGCCCGCAGCCCTCGTCAATCAACTGAGGTGTTCACATGAAAATTGCCAACATTGAAACCATAGCGCTGCGCATTCCCTTTACGTCCGGTGGCCAGTCGGCCGGTGGCGTCTGGGGCAGCAAGGATTTGCAAGTCGTCGATTCACTGGTCGTCAAAGTCACCGCCGACGACGGCACGGTGGGCTGGGGCGAAACCTTCGGCTTCACGGCCATTCCGGCGGTAAAACTGGTGATCGACACCATCCTGGCGCCCGAAGTCATTGGCCGCGACGTCAGCCAGCGCGAAAAGCTGATGGCCGACCTGCAGAAGAAGTTCCACATCTTCGGCCGCAGCGGCGCCTTTATCTACGGCCTGTCGGCCATCGACATCGCGCTGTGGGACATCGCCGGCAAGAGCGCCAACAAACCCATCTACCAACTGCTGGGCGGAGGCGAAGCGACGTCGCTGGCCGCCTACGCCAGCCTGATCCGCTACGCCGACCCCGAACTGGTGTGGCTCAATGTGCGGCGCGCTGTCGATGAAGGCTATCAGTACCTGAAGCTGCACGAAGTCGACGTTGCCTGCGTGCGCGCCGCGCGCGAGGCGGCCGGCCCGCACATCGAAATCACCCTGGACGTGAACTGCCCCTGGACCGTGCGCGAAGCGCTCGACATGGCGGAGCAGCTGCGCCCGTTCGACCTGCGCTGGCTGGAGGAACCGGTGTGGCCGCCGGAAAACTACGCCGGCCTGGCCGCCGTCCGCAAGCAGGGCGGCATCCCCGTGGCGGCTGGCGAAAACGCGTCCACGCTGATGGATTTCCAGCACATGCTGGAAGCCGGCGCAGTCGATTTCATCCAGCCCAGCCCGGCCAAGATGGGCGGCATCACGGAACTGCAAAAGGTGTACGCGCTGGCCAACGCGCACAACACTACCGTCATGGTGCACACCTTCTACGACGGTCCCGGCCTGCTGGCCAGCGTGCACGCCAGCGCCGCGCTCGGCGGTCCCAAGTCCATCGTCGAATGGCGCTACTTCGACCTGGAAGCGCAGCTGTACGGCGACGCCATCATTCCAAAGCGGGGCCGCCTCCATGTGCCGCAAGGCCCTGGCTTGGGCCTGGAACCCAATCCGGACGTGATCCGGGATTATCAGATCGCGCTGTAACCACCGCGCGGCCGCCGCCGACCGGCGCACCCGCCATCCTAGAGAGAAGCTGGAGACCATCATGTTAGACAGAATCGTAGGCCCCATCCTGCCCGTTGCCCTGGTTATCATCCTCGGCTATATCGCCGGCAAACGGGGACGCCTCAACCGCGCCGACAGCCTGGTGATCAGCCGGCTGGTGCTGGGCTGGATCTTTCCCGCCCTGCTGCTGGTCAGCATGGCCGCCACACCGCGCTCGCAGCTGTTTGACGTGAAGCTGATCTCGGCAACTTTCGTCGGCATCATGGGCATGTATTTGATATCGCTGCTGATCGGCTGGCTGCATTACCGCGAACTGAAGGCCGCCACGCTGAAGGGCTTCGTCACCGCCTACCCCGACGCGGCGTTCATGGGCATCCCCATCCTGCAGGCGATGTTTGGCGCCGGCAGCATTTACACGGTGCTGGTGCTGAACCTGATCGCCAGCTTGCTGATGATACCGATGACGACCATGCTGCTGACAGTAGCGGCCGGCAGCAGCAGCGGCTGGCACGCTTTCCGCTCCAGCATCGCGCAGGCTGTAAAGCGCCCGCTGATGTGGGCGCCCGCGCTGGGCATATTGTGCTCGGTACTGGAATTGAAGTTGCCGCCCCTGCTGGCGGAGTCGTTCAACCTGATGGGCAAGGCCACGCCGGGCGTGTCCCTGCTGTGCCTGGGTTTGATCATGTCGTCGGTGCCGCTGAAGCTGTCCCGCGAGGTCTGGGGCAACCTGGGGCTGAAGCTGTTGCTGCAGCCGGCGCTGATGATCGCCGCCATCGTACTGTTCGGTGCAAAGGGCATCTACGCCCAGCAAATGATCCTGCTGGCGGCGCTGCCCTCGGCCACCATCCCGGCCATGTTCGCCAACGAGGCCGGTGCATACCAGAGCGAGGCCGCGACCACCATCCTGGTCAGCACCGCGCTATCCATCATCACCTTCCCGTTCGCAATCTATCTGATCGATGGCGGCCTGGCCGCCTGACGACACACCTCAGGAGAACAATATGGCTTTCAGCAAACGGCCTGCGGCATTGCTTTCGGCTGCCGCTATCGCGCTCACCGCCGGCGCAAGCAGCGCATGGGCGCAGCAGCGCACGATGCTACAAACGATCGACTATCCCGCGAACCACCAGATACTGAGCGTGATCGCCGAGCTCGCGCCCGGCCAATGCACCGGCCGCCATACCCATCCCGGCGCGGAGAGCGCCTATGTGCTGGAAGGGCAGGTGGTAGCAAAAATCGACGGCAAGCAGGACTTGCCGCTCAAGGCCGGACAGCCCCTGCAATTCGCCCCAGGCGAGATGCACAACGTCTGCAATACCGGCAGCGCGCCCTTCAAGGCGCTGGCGCACTACATCGTCGAGAAGGGCAAGCCGCTCGTGACGCGCGCGCAGGACTGACCTCATTTAACCAGCGGAGTATTTCTATGCATATCCTCAACAAGCTTGTTCCCCTCGCAGCCGCGGCTGCATTCATCAGCGCCGCCGGCGCGCAAGGCCTGCCCGTCAAGGAGTTCGGTGCGGTGCTGCCGGAGAGTATCAAATGGCAGGCTTTCCCAGCCTTCCCGCCCGAAGCGCGGCTGGCGATCGTGGTGGGCGATCCGGCCAAGGCGGGGCCGTACACGGTGCGCGTCAAACTGCCCGCCGGCGTGCAGCTGATGCCGCATACCCATCCGGAGGACCGCATCTACACGGTGATCTCCGGCGTGTTCTATATTGGACTAGGCAAGACTTTCGATCCGGACAAGCTGCAAGCTTATCCTCCCGGCGCGGTTCTGACCTTGCCTGCCAACACCCCGCATTTTCACTGGGCAAAATCGGGCGACTACATGACGCAGGTCTCCGGCGTCGGACCGCTGGGCATGAAATACATCCGCGAGGAGGACGACCCGCGCCACCACTAACTGCAGCGCTTGCCACCGGGCGGCAACTGGATTACCTTCAAGCTATCCCATACCTTCAAGGAGCCCATGATGAAATGCCCGGTTTGCGGCGGCCCTGGATTGGTTCGCGATACAAGGAATCTGCAGTACAACTATCACGGGCAGACCGCCACCATTCCCGATGTGACGGGCGAGTTCTGCAATGCATGCGGCGAGGTGACGCTGGACGAGGCGGAAGCCAGGCGCTACGGCAAAGCCGTCGACGCGTTCGTGGCCTACGTGGACGCCGCCGAGGACAAGCGCGCTACAGCACGCGCGTAAAGCTGGCGCGCACCTGCACGCGGTCGCCGCAGTCGAAGTGCCACCATTCGCTGTTGATGCCGACGAAGCCGGCCTGGAACATGGCGTCGCGCAGCAACTCGCGGTTGGCGATCTGTTCGGCGGTGATGGCGCCTTTGGCCAGCATGGCCTGCTCCAGCGCGGGATGGGACAGCTCGGTCAGGTCGTCGAAGCCGGTGCCCATGTCGAGCTCGCGGCCCTGCTCGTCGACGATGGTGATGTCGACCGCCATGCCGAAGGAATGGATGGAGCCGCGCGTAGGGTCGGCCAGGTAGCCGAGCAGTTCGGTCCCTTGCAGCGCGGCCCATAATTGCTCCTGCACGCGCTGCGGACGCAGCGCGTCAAGCACCAGCAGCTTGCTGCCGGGCCGGCGTGCGGCCAGCCAGGCGACTGCCTTTTCCAGCGCGGCGGCCGCGTCGCGGTGCAGCCAGGCGCAGTCGTTCGGGGAGTACAGGTCGCGGCCGACGAAGTTGTCCGGCGTGGCGTAGCGCAAGTCGATGGCGATGCCGGCGATGCTGCTCAGATGCCGGTAGTCCGGGCTGGACGGCACATCTTCGTTGCGGATGGTGTTCATTGCTAGGCTTTCTTTTCCAGACAGGCGCGCGCGGCGGTGGCGATGCAGCCGGCCAGCTGGCGCGCGCCGTGCGACAGCGGCGCGTGGCCTGCCGTCAGCAGATACAGTTGCACGGGAATGGCCGGCGCCCACGGGCGGCGCTGCACCAGCGCGCTGGACGCGGACGCGGCCGTGAAGGGGTCGACCACGGCCATGCCGCCGCCGGCTTCCACCAGCGAGCGGGCGATCTGGTAGGTCTGCACCACGGTGTGGAACACCGGATGCAGGCCTTGCGCTTCGCACGCGGCCACCACCATTTCACCCAGCGGGTCGTTGTCGGCGTGGCCGATCAGTTCGCCCGTCAGGCCGGGCGCGGCCAGCGGCGTGGCGCAGTCGGCCGCGCTCCAGGTGCCGGTGGGGCAATCACCGTCATGACGCCTTGCGCCAGCGGCTCGGCAACGATGCCGGGGTGGCGCGGGTCCTGCAAGGACAGCGCCAGGTCGGCTTCGCCCAGGCGCAGCGTGTTGACGATTTCACTGGTGTGGTGGGTAGCCAGCTCGCAGCGGGTGCCGGGAAATTCCCTGCGCCACGCGCTCATGGCTTGCGGCAGCACGCTGATGGCCACGGTGGGCGTGGATACCAGGCGGATGGTTTCCAGCGCACGCCCCTTGAGGCTGGCCGCCAGGCGGCGGATGCCCTGCAGGTCGCGGTTCAGTTTTTCGGTTTCGGCGAACAGGCGGTGCGCTTCCGGCTTGGGGTAGAGCTTGCCGCGCACGCGCTCGAACAGCGGCATGCCCAGTTGCAGCTCGCAATGCTGCAACACCTTGGTGACGGCCGGCTGCGAGATGTGCAGCACCTGCGCGGCACCGCTGATGGTGCCGACCTGCATGATGGCGTGGAACACTTCTATATGGCGCAGCCGCATTGCTCTATCCTCGATCCAGCGCCGCAGAGCCGTCCCTGCGGAATCCGTGCAGGATAGGGGAAAGCAGGGTGCGGCGCAATGCCATGGTGCTTAGTGCGCTTCGGTGGGCTGGGTGGGCGGTACCGCAGGTACCGGGGCCACAGGTACCGGGGCCACAGGTACCGGGGCCACAGGTACCGGGGCCACAGGCTGGGTGGTGGCCGGCGCTACCGGCGCGGCCGGGTTGATGACTTCGTTCTTCGGGGTTGGCGCCAGCACTTGCAGGATGGCGGCCGATTCGGCGTCCGGCGTGCCGTCGTACCTGGCGGGGCGGTATTTGGACTGGAAGGCGTACATCACGTTGCGGGTGGCTTCGTCCAGCACGCCGCTTTGCGGCACGGCGTAGCCATGCTGGGCCAGGCGCTTCTGGAACCAGGCCACGTCCGGCAGCTGGTTTTCGAAAACAGCGCGCTGGGCTGCCACCTGGCCGGCGTCAGGCCAGGTGATCAGCCCTGCGGCAGCAAGCTGGTGCCACGGAAACATCGGACCCGGGTCCTGCTTGCGCTGCGGCGCGATGTCGCTGTGGCCGAGGATGTTCTGTGGCGGAATATTGTGGCGCGCGACGATCTGTTTCAGCAGCGGAATGAGCTGGTCCATCTGCGACTGCGGGAAGGGATAGAACACGCGGCCTTCCGGGGTCTGCTTGAAGCCCGGATTGACGATTTCGATGCCGATCGACATCGGATTGAGGTTGCTGTAGGTTTTCCAGCTGCTCACGCCGGCGTGGTTGGACATGCGCGATTCGTCCACCAGCGTGTAGAACTTCGGCTCCGCCTCATCGGTCAGCAGATAGTGGCTGCTCACTTCCTGCTCGGTGAGGATCTTGATCGAGCGCGGCAGGTCCGACACCGTGTAGTGGATGACGATGAACTTGACGCGGCTGCTCTGGCTGCGCGCAGCCAGGCTGTTGTCGAGGCGCGGCGGCGGGGTGGCGCAACCGGCCAGCAGGGCCACCAGGGCAGTGAGCAGGATTTTATACAAGGCGGGTCTCCAGAGGGCTTAGTGTTTGGGTTGCGCAGCCATGCGGGCGGCGGCGAAATGGGGTTGGGCGGTCTTGCGGCGCAGGGGGACTTCGGGCGGCAGCGTGGCGCGCATGGTTTCGGCGATCAGCGGGTGCAGCTCGGCGGCGCGGCCGGCCAGCACCACGGGCCGCACGCCGAAGCGCGACACCAGCGCCGTGGCCAGCCGCGCCAGTTCGCGCCCGGCTTGCTGCAGGATGAGGCGGGCGGCCTGGTCGTGCTCGGCGCTGGCGGCGACAGCCAGCGCCAGCTTGCCCACTTCGCCGCGCTCGCGGCCGTAGATGAACTGGCGCGAAAAGGCCCAGTCGCTGCCGCCGACGTAGTCGAACACGGTGCGTGCCATGGCGGAATCTTCCCAGGCGCCCGGTTCCTCGTCCTCGCGGCGCCAGATGCGGCGCAGCGCTTCGCGCGCGATCCAGAAGCCGCCGCCGCCGTCGTCCAGCGTCACGCCGCGGCCGCCGGCGCGGTGGAACACGCCTTCGTCATCGATGAAGGCGGCGATGGAGCCGGTGCCGGCGTACACCAGGTAGCCTTCGCCGGGCTGGAAACTGTCCAGGTAGGCGATTTCAATGTCGTTGGAAACGATGACGGTGTCCGGGTCGATGCCCAGCAGCTCGGCCAGCCATTCAACCAGCAGCTCGCTGTCGCCGCCGAAGCCGGTCAGCCCGGCGCACACGCGCTGCGGGCGGCCGCTGGCCAGCACGTCCTGCGCCAGCGCGGCGAAGGTGGCGCGCACGGTGCTGCGCCCGGCTGAGTTGCCCATTTGCAAAGCCGACAAGCCGGCCACGCTGCCCTCGGCGACGATGGCGCCGGCCGCGTCGGCCAGTGCCCAGCGCGTCTGCGTGCCGCCGGCGTCGATGCCCAGGCCCAGCGTGGTGTCGTTGTCAGATTTACCCATAGTGGGTGAGTGTAAAGTGAAATGCGGCCGTGATTTAATGAAACCTTGGCCGTACGCCATTCCTCGCGGTTATAGCTGCGCCGTGACGCGCTCGCTCTCGTTGCCCAGGCGGTCCACCGCGCTGACCACCACCGCGCGCGCCTGCACGCCGGCCTCGTCGGCCAGGGTCACTTCGCCGCGCGTGGCCGGGGCCGTGGTGAAGCGCCATTCCTCGCCATAGCGCGCCCAGATGGCGTATTGCGTGGCGCCCTTGCCCGCGCTCAGTTTCAAGTCCAGCCCGGCCGCACCGCGCCGCGCGCCCACCTTCGGCGCGCCCGGCGCTTCCGCGCCCAGCCAGGGCGACGCCGGCACCAACGCGGCGCTCTGGTAGCTCACCGACTTGAGCTGGTCGCTGATGCCTTTGCGGTTCTGCATCAGCGCGGCAATGCTGAAGTGCACATGGCCATTGGCGCCGGCGCGGCTGCGCGTGACGCCGATCTGCTTGACGATCTCTTCCGGCTCGAACGATTTCACGGTGCCGTCGATGCGGCTGGTGTACAGGCCCGGCCACACGTGGCGGCCGCGCGTGTTTTCGCGCAGCCAGTAGTCGAGCAGGACGTCGAACGCCTGCGGCGGCGGCGAGATGGCCCAGTACAGCTGCGGCGCCAGGTAGTCCAGCCAGCCGTTCTTCAGCCACAGCTCGGCGTCCGCGTACAGCTTGTCGTACTGGCTGAAGCCGAGGATGCCGGGCGGGCGGCGGTCCGGGCGGCCGATGCCGAACGGGCTGATGCCGAAACGCACCCACGACTTTTCGCGGTGGATGCCGGTGTAGATCGCCTCGATCAGCTGGTTGACGTTCTGGCGGCGCCAGGAAGCGCGGTCCAGCTGGCCGCCGCCGGCCAGGTAGCGCTGCCAGGCGGGCTGGTCGGGGAAGTCCAGCTCGGGGCGCGGGGCGCCGCCGGCCGGGACGTTGCCCGCTTCCAGTGCGGCCGCCTCGCCCGCCGCGCCGGGCGCTTCGATCGGGTAGGGGTAGAAATAGTCGTCGATGTGGATGCCGTCCACGTCGTAGCGCTTCACCACGTCCAGGATCACGTCCAGCGTATGTTTGGACGCTTCTGCCTCGCCCGGGTCCATCCACTGGTAGCGGCCATAGGTTTTCACCGTTTGCGGCTTGGTCATGGAAATATGGTCGCGCGAGTTGGCGGACTTGGCCGTCGCGTGGCGCGCGCGGTAGGGGTTGAACCAGGCGTGCAGCTCCAGCCCCCGCGCATGGGCCTGGTCGATCCAGAATTTCAGCGGGTCGTACAGCGGCGACGGCGCCTTGCCCTGCTGGCCGGTCAGGTACTCGGTCCACGGCTCCAGCTCGGACGGGTAGATCGCGTCCGCGCTCGGGCGCACTTGCAGCACGATGGCATTCAGGTTGAGCGCCTTGGCGCGGTCCAGGATGGCAATGGCTTCGGATTGCTGTTTGGCCACCGGCAGGCCGGCGCGGCTGGGCCAGTCGATATTGGCCACCGTCGAGACCCAGGCGGCGCGGAACTCGCGCGGCGCCGCCGGGGGCACGGGGCCGGTCAGGCTGAGGGGCGGGACGGCGCCGGCACCGGGGACCACGGCGGGGCCGGCGCCGGGCGCCGACGGCATCACCGGGCCGGTACCCGCCGCAGGCGTGAGCGGCGTACTGGTGCAAGCGCTCAGGAATGCCGCCACTGCCGCTGCGGCGCCGGCGGCCAGGGTCTGCCGCTTTTTCGGGTTAAAAGCCAAGTCCGTATCCTCGATTCAATTGAAGCGGCCGTATTGTAGCCTGCCTCATTCCCGGCCGAATGCCGGGTCCACCTTCACCAGTGCGGTCATGATGAACGCCGGGATGGTCGCCAGGCATACCCACAGGAAAAAGTGCTGGTAGCCCAGCATCTGCTGTATCCAGCCGCTGGCCATTTGCGGCAGCATCATGCCCAGCGCCATGAAGCCGGTGCAGATGGCGTAATGCGCGGTCTTGTGCGGGCCGTCCGCCACCATGATCATGTACAGCATGTAGGACGTGAAACCGAAGCCGTAGCCGAACTGCTCGGCCGCCATCAGCGCGGAAATCAGGTAGATGTTCTCGGGCAGCGCGCTGGAAAGGTAGACAAACACCAGGTCCGGCACGTGCACGGCGAAGGCCATCGGCCACAGGCAGCGCTTCAGGCCGAAGCGCGCGATCACCACGCCCCCGGCCAGTCCGCCCAAGGTGAGCGCGATGATGCCGATGGTGCCGTACACCAGGCCGACCTCCTGGTTGCTCAGGCCCAGCCCGCCCTTGGCGACGGGGTCGAGCAGGAAGGGCACGGCCAGCTTCAACAGCTGCGCTTCGCCGAGGCGGAACAGCAGCAAAAAGCCCAGTATGACGGCGATGCCTTCCTTGCGGAAGAAGGCGGCGAAGGTGGCGAAGAACTCGCGGAACAGGTCGCCGCCGGCCGGCGCGCGCACGTCGGCGGCGGGCTTGGGCAGCATGAAGAAATGGTAGACGAACAGCACGCCGAACAGCGCGGCCAGGATGAACAGCACGATGGACCAGGCTACGTGCGGGTCGCCCAGCTTGTCGGTGAGCTGGCCTGCCAGGTAGAGCAGGCCGCCCTGGCCGGCGATCATGGCCAGGCGGTAGAAGGTGGAGCGCACGCCGACGAAGGCGGCCTGCTGCTGCTGGCGCAGGCCCAGCATGTAGAAGCCGTCGGCAGCGATGTCGTGCGTGGCCGAACTGAAGGCCATCAGCCACAGCACGGCCAGGCTGGCGCGGAAGAAGTCCGGCAGGTGCATGGTGAGCGCCACCATGGCCAGCGAGGCGCCGATGACCAGCTGCAGTGCCACGATCCACATGCGCTTGGTGCCCAGCAACTCCACCACGGGCGACCACAGCGGCTTGATGACCCACGGCAGGTACAGCCAGCCGGTGTAGAGCGCGATATCGGTATTGGAAATGCCGGTGTTCTTGTACATCGCCACCGACAGCGTCATCACTACGACATACGGAATGCCTTGGCCGAAGTACAAACTGGGTATCCACCACCAGGGGCTACGTTGAAGCGCGTCTTTCATTCCGTCCTTTGTCTCGTGTTGCTGCTCTCGTTATTTTTTCAACGCTGCCCTCACACTGCCTTGGGCCTGTTCCAGCGCAGCGCGCGCCTGTTCCACGCTCTGCTTGTTGAGCAGCGCGACGACGGCGACCTTGACATGGAAGTTGCACTGCTCCAGCGTGGCGCGGGCGGCGGCTTCATCCACGCCGGTGGCGTGCATGGTCAGGCGCACGGAGCGCTGCACCAGCTTGGCGTTGGTGGGCTTCAAGTCTACCATCAGGTTGCCGTACACCTTGTGCAAACGCACCATCAGCGCGCTGGAGATGGTGTTGAGCGCGATCTTCTGCGACGTGCCCGCCTTCAGGCGCGTACTGCCGGAAATGACTTCCTCGCCGGTATCCAGCGTGATGCCGATTTCCGCTTGCAGCGCCACCGGCGCGTCCGCGTTGTTGGCCAGGCCGACGGTCAGCGCGCCGGCTTCGCGCGCCGCGTCCAGCGCGCCCAGCACGTAGGGCGTGCCGCCGGAAGCGGCCAGCAGGAACACCACGTCGTTCGGGCCGGGGGCCAGCGCCAGCAGGTCGGCCGCGCCCTGCGCGCGGTCGTCCTCGGCGCCTTCCACGGCCTGGAACATGGCGCCGTTGCCGCCGGCCAGCAGGGCCAGCGCGCGCTCGTTGGGCCAGGAGAAGGTGGGATTGAGTTCCACGCTGTCGAGCACGCCGAGCCTGCCGGAGGTGCCGGCGCCGGCGTAGATCAGGCGTCCGCCGGCCTGCATGCGCGGCACGGCGGCGGCGACGGCGGCGGCAATGCGCGGCGCGGCGGCCTGCACGGCGCGCACGGCGTTGAACTGGTCGTCAATGAAGGCGGACACCAGGTCGATGTCCAGGTATTGGTCCAGCTGCGCGTGCTGCTGGCTAGGTGTTTCGGTTTTTAACATCGTCATCTGTCAGTAGTGATACGATCAGACCAGTGTAATACCAAAACAACTTGAGCCGCCCATGAAAGCTCGATGCGCGGGCATGCTCAAAAGTTATACTGCGGCTTATGCCGGCGCCCGGCGCATCTCGGCGACGAAATCGTAGTGGTCGCTGCGGCAGTACGAGTGGGTCAGTTCCACCGCTTCGCCGGATTCCAGGTAGGCGATGCGGGTAATGAACAGCACGGCCTGGCCTTCGGGCACATCTAGCTGGCGCGCCAGTTCGCCGGACGCGTTCATGGCGCGGATGTGCTGCAGCGCGCGCGACGGCGCCTTGCCGGACGCGTCCAGGAATTCATAGAGGGAGTCGCCGATGGCTTCCGGGCGCGGCACCACGCTTTGCGGCAGCACGCTGACCTCGTAGGCCATCACCACGTCGTCCGCCAGGCGCAAGCGCTCCAGGCGCGCGACCTTGCTGTTGGGCGAAAGGGCCAGGCTCATCTGCTCGTCCGCGCTGGCGCTGACGATGGCGCGCTTGAGCCAGCGCGAGCCCGGCTTGTAGCCGCGCTGCTGCAACTGCTCCGAGAAGCTGGTGAGATTGGACAGGGGCTGCTCGATGCGCGGGGCAATATAGTTGCCGGAACCGCGGCGGCGCACCACCAGGCCCTGCTCGACCAGCTGGTCGATGGCTTTGCGGGCGGTGACGCGCGAGACGTTCAACAATTCGGACAGGGTGCGTTCGGACGGCAGCGCCTGGTCGACCTGATATCGCCCATTGCGCACATCATCGCTCAACTTGCGTGCAATCTGCATATACAGCGGCGAATTGTCTGTTGCATCGGCTTGAAATTCAACGCTGGTCTGGCTCATACGGTATCTCCTAAGGCGTCTAGTGTAATAGCGATGGCCAATTTGCGCTCATTTTTGGTTGCATGAAAATATACTGGCACCGCATAGCGCCAAGTTATGTGCGGTTGAAACGTTTTCATTAGGCGCGGCCCCGGACGGGCCGTATGCTCATTCCGACAACAACACGACAGGGGATCAGGCAATGAAACTGGGCATGCGCGCACTGCTGGGCTGGGCATTGATGGGCGGCGGCTTGATGGGCGGCATGCCCGCCGTGGCGGCCGGTCCGGGCGCGGCGTCGGCCGCACTGGCGCAACTGGACCGCGAGCTGGCCGCCGTCGTCAACGATGC
This sequence comes from Pseudoduganella sp. UC29_71, assembly GCF_042693265.1. Taxonomy (NCBI): domain Bacteria; kingdom Pseudomonadati; phylum Pseudomonadota; class Betaproteobacteria; order Burkholderiales; family Oxalobacteraceae; genus Pseudoduganella; species Pseudoduganella sp. UC29_71. The sequence continues at coordinate 5,945,915 of NZ_CP170549.1, forward strand.
GCAGCACCCGCTGTCCGGCTTGTCCGTGCTCGCCGTGCGCGACGGCAAGGTGGCATATCAGCAACAGTTCGGCCTGCGCCGCATCGACACGGCCGGCACCGGCAGCACGGCGCCGGTGACGCCGGCCACCATGTTCCGCATCGCCTCCATCTCCAAGATGATGACCACGTTCGGCCTGATGAAGCTGCTCGAAGAAGGCCGCGTGGAACTGGACGCGGACGCCGGCAGCTATCTCGGCTTCCCGCTGCGCAACCCGCACTTCCCTGACCAGCCCATCACCCTGCGCCAGCTGCTGAGCCACACGTCCTCGCTGCGCGACGACGCCGGCTACTCTTGGGGCACGGACACCAGGCTGAGCGACGTGCTGCTACCGGGCGGCAGCAAATACGGCAACGGCGCCATGTGGGCGCAAGGCCCGAGTGCCGCGCCGGGCGCCTACTTCACCTACTGCAACCTGAACTGGGGCGTGATCGGCACCATCATGGAGCGCGTCAGCGGCGAGCGTTTCGACCGCCTGATGAAACGCCTGCTGCTGACGCCGATGGGCTTGCGCGGCGGCTACAACACCTCGGAATTCTCGCCCGCCGAAGTGGCGGACACGGCCACGCTGTACCGCAAGCGCACCACCGACACGGAAATCTGGAACCCGGCCGGCCCGTGGATCGCGCAAGTGGACAACTACGGCGTGGTGGCGCCCGCCGCGCCGGCCGGCATCGCGAGCTACGTCACCGGCAGCAACGCCACCCTGTTCAGCCCGACCGGCGGCATGCGCATCTCCGCGCCGGACATGGGCAAGATCATGCTGATGCTGATCAACCAGGGCCAGCACGAGGGCAAGCAAATCCTCCAGCCCGGCACAATCAAGTTGATGTTCAGCGAACAATGGACTAACAATGGCAGCAACGGCGACACGCTGCGCGGCCTGTACCACAGCTGGGGCCTGGGCACGCAGCGCTTCGCCGACACGCCGGGCAGCGGCAACCGGCTGGTGCAGGGCGGCGGCTTCAGCGCCGTGGGCCACCTGGGCGAAGCCTACGGCCTGGTGTCCACCTTTGTGGTCGATCTGGAACACCGCAATGGCCTGATATCGCTGATCGGCGGCTTCGGCACCGATCCGGAACAGTACCCGGGCCGGTACTCCGCGCTGGCGCGTTCCGAGGAACTGATCCTGACGGCGCTGTACCGGCGCGCCGTGCTGGGCAAGGCGGACTAGCAGTCAAACGAATGCATCACCCAAGGTTATGGCCTGCGCATGACGATTCATTGGAAAGAAGCGGGGCCTGCCGCCACACTCTGAAACATCTTCATTAAACGGTTCTCCAGATGCAGCAGGGTACACAGCAAGATGCACAGCAGGTAGTGGTGATCGGCGGCGGCGTGGTGGGCCTGGCATCCGCCTGGTGGCTGCTGGAAGCCGGCTATCGCGTCACGCTGCTGGAGCGCGCCCCCACCGTGGGCAGCGCATCGAGCTACCGCAACGGCGGCCAGCTCAGCTACCGCTATGTGGCCCCGCTGGCGGACGCCGGCGTGCCGCTGAAAGCACTGCAATGGATGTTCCAGCAGGACGGCCCGCTGCGTTTCCGTCCCGAAGCCGACCTGCGCCAATGGCGCTGGCTGGCCAGCTTCCTGGGCAACTGCAACGCCGCCAGCAACCGCCGCACCACCGCCAAGCTGCTGGAGCTGGGCGAACTGAGCCGCAACGCCATGGCGCAGCTGGAACTGGTGCTGCCGCTGTCCGATTTCGACTGGCGCGACGCCGGCAAGCTGGTGGTGTACCGCTCGAAAAAAATCTTCGACGCCGCCGTGGCGCGCCCGGATGCCGAAGGCAACCGGCAGGTGCTGTCGGCGGCCGAAACGGCCCTCATGGAGCCGGCGCTGGCCGAACTGAGTCCGCAACTGGCGGGCGGCATCTACAACAAGGGCGAAGCGGTGGCCGACTGCCACGCCTTCTGCGTGGCGCTGGGGCAGCGCCTGCGCGCGCATCCGCGCTTCCAGGGCGTGATCCGCGCCGAAGCACGCGCCATCTTCGCCGAGAACGGCCGCATCTCCGCCATCGACACCAGCGAGGGCTGGATCTCGGCCGACCAGTTCGTGCTGGCCGCCGGCCTGCAGAGCCGCGACCTGGCCGCCAGTGCCGGCATCTACCTGCCGATCTACCCGCTGAAAGGCTACAGCCTGACCGCGCCGATCCGCGCGCAGGACTGCGCGCCGGAAATCAGCGTGACCGACTTCGAACGCAAGGTGCTGTACGCGCGCATCGGCGGCAGCCTGCGCATCGCGGCCATGGTGGACATGGTGGGCGAAGACACCAGCCTGGACGCGGACCGCGTGGCCAGCCTGAAGCGCCTGGCGCGCGCCGCCATGCCCACGGCCGCCGACTACGGCCGCGCCGAAGCCTGGGCCGGGCTGCGCCCCGCCACGCCGAACAGCTCGCCCATCATCGGCGCCACGCGCTACCCGAATCTGTGGCTCAACGTGGGCCACGGCCCGCTCGGCTTCACCTTCGCCTGCGGCACCGCCGCCCTGCTGGCCGACCTGATGCGCGGCAAGTCCACCCCCTTCGCCCTCGACGGCCTGACCCTGGCCGCCTGATCCGCTCGCCCGGACGCTACGCCAGGTTTGTGCCCTCATCGAGAATGTGCAGAAAATCCTGATAGGCATACACCCGACCGCGCCGCTTACCAGTAACTTCGCGCACCAGATGCAGTTTTTCCAGACCGGCTAGAGCACTGTTGGCGGTCGGCGTGCTTAACCCCGTCTTCTCACACACCTGTGCTGCGTTTACAAACGGTTGGCGCTGTAACAGCTTATGCACCAGCAACATAGAGCCGGCTTGCTCGCCGGCCGCAACGATCTGGTCGCGGTCGCGAGCGAATAGCGCAATGATGCGTAGCGCGCTATCGTGCGCGTTGTTCGCGGTCGCGGCCACGCCAGACAAAAAGAACTCCAGCCAGGCTTCCCACGCGCCGTGTTGGCGCACTTCCTGCATCAAGCGATAATAGTCGGCCCGGTGCGTCTTCAGGTACAAGCTTAGGTACAACAAAGGCTCACGCAATACCTGCTGCTCCACCAGGAACAACGCTATTAGCAAACGCCCCAAGCGGCCGTTTCCGTCGAGGAAGGGGTGGATCGACTCAAATTGCACATGGAGCAACCCTGCCTTGATCAGCGGAGGCAACTGCGCTGGGCTATGCATGAAGATCTCAAGCGCCGCCAGGCAATCGTTCATTTCCCGCACTGGCGGCGGTACATAGACAGCATTCCCTGGACGCGTCCCGCCCAGCCAGTTTTGCGAACGGCGAAACGCGCCCGGATCTTTTGCATTGCCACGACCTTGCTGCATTAGCACCCTATGCATGTCGCGCAATAGCCGCAGGCAAAGCGGCAGACCCTGCGGACCAGGGTCGCGCATGCGCTCCAGGCCATGCATCATTGCATGAACGTAGCTCGATACCTCGGCCACATCATTGATCGGCTCCCGAGCCATGGCCATGGTCTCAAAGCGCAGCAAATCGTTGAACGTGGACTGGGTTCCCTCAATCTGCGAGGACAGCACTGCTTCCTTGCGCACATACATATACAAGAACAACGGCTTGTCTGGCAGCATCATGGATATGCCGTCCAGCCGGCCGATCGCCCGATCGGCCTCGCTCAGCTTTTGCAACAGCGCCGGCGTGAGTACCACGGCCGGATCAGGCGGCAGTGGGGGCGGCACGAAGGCGCGCACCGTCTCACTGAAAGCCACGGTTTCAACATAATGGCCCAGCCGGTTGGCATGCGTGGCGTTCACAACAACTCCCTTCTGCTGACAGCGCGCTATTTAGGCAAGCCTTATTAGTTTAATTCACTATTTAAATTTTTCACCGGAATTTAAATAAGACCAGGCAGTGGTTAGCGCCAGCAGCATTAAGGCGGTCCGCCCGGTTATGGCGGATAATTGCGGGATGTCCAAGTTCAAATCCCCGGCGGCCTGCCCATGCGGCGGGCCAGCATTCGCCACTTGCTGCGGCCCCTACATAGAGGGCGCGGCGCTGCCGCCCACGGCCGAGGCGCTGATGCGCTCGCGCTACAGTGCCTACAGCCTCGGCATCGAACCTTATCTGCAAGCCACCTGGCATCCCAGCACCCGCCCGCAAGAACCCATCATTAGTAGCGATGAAAAATTGCAATGGCTGGGACTTGAGGTAAAATCTGCTTTACGTTTACGTCAACGTAAAGCAGACCAGGCAGATCAGGCGGTCCAGGCAGAAAATGAAGACTTTGTTGAATTTGTGGCACGTTTCCGCGTCAACGGACGCGGCCAGCGCCTGCACGAAGTCAGCCGCTTTCTGCGCGAGCCTTCCCCGGAAGGCCTGCGCTGGTTTTACGTAGACGGTACTTTCCCCGAATAGACAGCCCGCGCCGGAGACAGCGCGACCAGAACAAGAGGAACCCGAATGCCGCACATCGAAAGCAAACTCAATCCGCGCAGCGAGGACTTCAAGTCCAACGCGTCCGCCATGCAAGCCCTGGTCGATGACCTGCGCGACAAGGTGGCCAAGATTGCCCAGGGCGGTGGCGAAGCGGCCAGCGCCAAGCACGTGGCGCGCGGTAAGCTGCTGCCGCGCGACCGCGTGCAGATGCTGCTCGATCCCGGCACGCCCTTCCTCGAGTTCTCGCAAATGGCCGCCTACGGCATGTACCAGGACGCCAAGGGCGTCGATGCGGCGCCGGCCGCCGGCATCATCACCGGCATCGGCCGCGTGTCGGGCCAGGAATGCGTCATCGTCTGCAACGACGCCACCGTCAAGGGCGGCACCTACTATCCGGTGACCGTGAAGAAGCACCTGCGCGCGCAGGAAATCGCCGACCAGAACAACCTGCCGTGCATCTACCTGGTGGACTCGGGCGGCGCCAACCTGCCCAACCAGGACGACGTGTTCCCGGACCGCGACCACTTCGGCCGCATCTTCTACAACCAGGCCAATATGTCGGCCAAGGGCATCCCGCAGATCGCCGTGGTGATGGGCTCCTGCACCGCAGGCGGCGCCTACGTGCCGGCCATGAGCGACGAGTCCATCATCGTCAAGGAACAGGGCACCATCTTCCTGGGCGGCCCGCCGCTGGTGAAGGCGGCCACCGGCGAAGTGGTGACGGCGGAAGACCTGGGCGGCGGCGACGTGCACACGCGCCTGTCCGGCGTGGCCGACCACCTGGCGCAGAACGACCTGCACGCGCTGTCGCTGGCGCGCACCATCGTCTCCAACCTGAACCGCAAGAAGCCGCAGCAGATGGCGTTGCGCGAATCAATGGAGCCGAAATACCCGACGCAGGAACTGTACGGCGTGATCCCGGTCGATACCCGCAAGCCCTTCGACATCCGCGAAGTGATCGCGCGCATCGTGGACGGCAGCGAGTTCGATGAATTCAAGGCGCGCTACGGCGCCACGCTGGTGTGCGGCTTCGCCCACATCTACGGCATGAAGGTGGGCATCATCGCCAACAACGGCATCCTGTTCTCCGAGTCCGCGCTCAAGGGCGCGCACTTCATCGAGCTGTGCGCGCAGCGCAAGATTCCGCTGGTGTTCCTGCAGAATATCACCGGCTTCATGGTGGGCCGCAAGTACGAAAACGAAGGCATTGCCCGCAACGGCGCCAAGATGGTGACGGCGGTGGCCACCGCCGCCGTGCCGAAGTTCACCGTCATCATCGGCGGCAGCTTCGGCGCCGGCAACTACGGCATGTGCGGCCGCGCCTACTCGCCGCGCTTCATGTGGATGTGGCCGAACGCGCGCATCTCGGTGATGGGCGGCGACCAGGCCGCCTCCGTGCTGGCCACCGTCAAGCGCGACGGCATCGAAGCCAAGGGCGGCCAGTGGAGCGCCGACGAGGAAGCCGCCTTCAAGCAGCCGATCAAGGACCAGTACGAGCACCAGGGCCACCCATACTACGCCACCGCGCGCCTGTGGGACGACGGCGTGATCGACCCGGCAGACACCCGCATGGTGCTGGGCCTGGGCCTGTCGGCGGCGTTGAACGCTGAGATCCCGGACACGAAGTTCGGCGTATTCCGCATGTAAGGGGGGGCGTTATATGAACTACGAAACCCTGGAAGTGACAATCGCGGGTACACTGGCGACCGTGACGCTGAACCGTCCGGACGTGCGCAACGCGTTCAACGAGAAGACCATCAACGAACTGGCGCTGGCTTTCGATGAGCTGGGCCGCAACGAGCTGGTACGCGCCATCGTACTGGCAGCCAACGGCGCAGCCTTCTGCGCCGGCGGCGATTTGAACTGGATGAAGGCCATGGCGGGCTATACGCACGCCGAGAACAATGCAGACGCCATGCAGCTGGCGCAAATGCTGCGCACCATCTACCTGTGCCCGAAGCCCGTGGTGGCCAGGGTGCACGGCGACTGCTACGCGGGCGGCATGGGCCTGGTGGCCGCATGCGACGTAGTGGTGGCGGCCGACGTGGCCAATTTCTGCCTGAGCGAAGTGAAGCTGGGACTGATCCCGGCCACCATTTCACCCTATGTAATCAAAGCCATGGGCGAGCAGGCTTCGCGCCGCTACTTCCTGACCGCAGAGCGCTTCAGCGCCGCGGAAGCCTACCGCATCGGCTTCGCCCACGAGGTGGTGCCGGCGGACGCGATCGACGCGAAAGTCGCGGAGATCGTCAAGGCGCTGCTGGGCAACAGCCCGAACGCAGTAAAGGAAGCCAAGGCGCTGGTGCGCGACGTGGCCGGCCAGCCGGTCACCGATGCGCTGCTGGCCGATACGGCGCTGCGCATCGCGCACATCCGCGCGTCGGAGCAGGGCCGTGAAGGCGTTGCGTCCTTCCTGGAGAAGCGCAAGCCGGCATGGCTAAACTAATGGAGTATGTTTGGAACCGACTCAACAAAGTGATTGGGTAGCACGCAGCCTGCGCAGTGTATGGCACCCGTGCACCCAGATGCAGCACCACGCGCCAGGGGACCATCATGTGCCGCTGATCCCGGTGAAACACGGCCGCGGCGCATGGCTGTACGACCATGAGGGCCGCCGCTACCTGGACGCGATCAGCTCCTGGTGGGTGAACCTGTTCGGCCACGCCAACCCGCGCATCAACACGGCGCTCAAGGAGCAGCTGGACTCGCTGGAGCACGCCATGCTGGCCGGCTTCACGCACGAGCCGGTAATCGAACTGTCCGAGCGCCTGGCCGCTTTGACGGGCCACAACCTGGGCCACGCGTTCTACGCCTCGGACGGCGCCTCCGCCGTCGAAATCGCTTTGAAGATGAGCTTCCACTCCTGGCGCAACAAGGGCCGGGCGGACAAGCAGGAATTCGTCTGCCTCAAGGGCAGCTACCACGGCGAAACCATCGGCGCGCTGGCCGTGACCGACGTGGCGCTGTTCAAGGACGCCTACGGCCCGCTGCTGCGCGCCACGCAAACGGTGATGTCGCCCGACGCGCGCCAGGCCGCTGAAGGCGAATCGGCACAGGACGTGGCACGCCGCGCCGCCGCCGACGTGGAGCGCCTGTTCAAGGAGCGCGGCGACAAGATCGCCGCCATCATCATCGAGCCGCTGGTGCAGTGCGCCACCGGCATGGCGATGCACGACCCGCTCTACCTGCAGCTGGTGCGCGCGCTGTGCGATCAGCATTCCGTGCACCTGATCCTGGACGAAATCGCCGTCGGCTGCGGCCGCACCGGCACCTTCTTCGCCTGCGAGCAGGCCGGCATCTGGCCCGACTTCCTGTGCCTGTCCAAGGGCATCAGCGGCGGCTACCTGCCGCTGTCGCTGGTGCTCTCGCGCGACGAGATCTACCAGGCCTTCTACAGCGCCGACGTCACGCGCGGCTTCCTGCACTCGCATTCCTACACCGGCAACCCGCTGGCCTGCCGCGCCGCACTGGCCACGCTGGACATCTTCGAGCAGGACAACGTGCTGGCCGCGAACAAAGTGCGCGCCGAACGCCTGACCAAGGCGCTGGCGCCGCTGGCGAACCACGAGCGCATCAGGAACGCCCGCAACCAGGGCATGATCTGGGCCTTCGACGCCATCGACGCCGGCCCCACTTTCTCGCGCCGCTACTTCGCCGAAGCCACGCGCCAGGAACTGCTGCTGCGCCCCATCGGCCCGACCATTTACCTGATGCCGCCGTATATCCTGGACGACGAGGAAATCGACGGCCTGGCTGCGCGCACACTGTCCGTGTTCGAAGCCACGCTGGCAGGAGCGCACGCATGATGGAACTGCTGACCAAACTCCAGACCCAGCTGAACGTGCTGGAAGAACGCAGCCTGATACGCAAGCGCCGCACCGTCGATTCGCCGACCGGCCCGCGCCTGACGGTGGACGGCCGCGAAGTGCTGTGCTTCAGCAGCAACGACTACCTGAGCCTGGCCAGCCATCCGCGCGTGATGGCGGCGCTGCAGCAAGGCGTGTCGCTGTACGGCGCCGGCAGCGGCGCCTCGCACCTGATCAGCGGCCATAGCCGCGCCCACGCGCAGCTGGAGGAACGCCTGGCCGAATTCGTCGGCCCCTACATCGAATCGCCGCGCGCGCTGTACTTCTGCACCGGCTACATGGCCAACCTGGCCGTGCTGACCGGCCTGGCGGCGGGCGACAAGGACACCGAGTTCTTCTCCGAGTCCCTGAACCACGCCTCGCTGATCGATGGCGCCCGCCTGTCGCGCACCAGCATCAAGGTGTACGGCCATGCGGACGTGGCAGCGCTGGCCGGCCTGCTGGCCGCCAGCACCGCCGCCAACAAGATCGTCGTCACCGATTCCGTGTTCAGCATGGACGGCGACCTGGCGCCGCTGCCCGAGCTGCTGGCACTGTGCGAACGGCACGGCGCCTGGCTGGTGGTGGACGACGCGCACGGCTTCGGCACCCTGGGCGAGCACGGACGCGGCGCGCTGGAGCATTTCAAGCTGCGCTCGCCCTACCTGGTCTACATGGGCACCTTGGGCAAGGCCGCCGGCGTCGGCGGCGCCTTCGTCGCCGCGCACGAGGTGGTGATCGAAACGCTGATCCAGAAAGCCCGGCCCTACATCTTCACCACCGCCGCGCCGCCCGCGCTGGCGCACGCGCTGCTGACCAGCATAGACATCATCGCCGGCGAGGAAGGCCGCGCGCGCCGCGCCAACGTGCAAAGCCTGGTCAGGCAGCTGCGCGCCGGCCTGAAGCTGGAACGCTGGCAGCACATGCCGTCCGATACGGCGGTCCAGCCCATCGTCATCGGCGAGAACCCGGAGACGATGCGCGCCGCGGCCGCCCTGTATGCGCAAGGCCTGTGGGTGGGCGGCATCCGCCCGCCCACGGTCCCGCAAGGCACGTCGCGCCTGCGCGTGACGCTGGCCGCCGGCCACACCGCCGCCGAAGTAGATCAATTGATCGCTGCACTGAACGCATTGGAAAGGACCATCCATGAGCCTTGAAAATTCGATCACCGCGCCCACCGCCGATGCCCCTGACATCGCCGTGGCCCAGCCGGATACGGACCTCGCTGTCGGCGTGGCCGTGCCTGCCGGCGCGGCTGCCCCGGCTGCCACGCCGGAAGCGGCCGCCGCGCCGGCGCCGGCCATCGCCGGCCTGCCGCCGCGCTTCGCCTGTTTCGTCACCGGCACCGATACCGAAATCGGCAAGACCCTCACTTCCGCGGCGCTGTTGCACGCGCTGGTGAAGCAGGGCGTGCGCGCCTGCGGCATGAAGCCGGTAGCGGCCGGCGCCGAGCTGCGCGACGGCGTGCTGCACAACGACGATGCCGACCAGCTGATTGCCGCCGGCAACGTCACCATGCTGCAATCGCTGACCACGCCCTACATGCTGAAAGAGCCGGCGGCGCCGCACATCGCCGCCGCCCTCGAAGGCGTGGCCATCGACCCGGTGCCCATCCTGGCGGCCTACCTGGAAATCGCCGCCGCCACCGACGCGGTGGTGGTGGAAGGCGTGGGCGGCTTCCGAGTGCCCCTGAACGACAGCTTCGACACCGCCGACCTGGCGCAGCAGCTGGACCTGCCGGTGATCCTGGTAGTGGGCCTGCGGCTGGGCTGCATCAACCACGCGCTGCTGACCGTCGAGGCCATCGCCGCGCGCGGCCTGACGCTGGTGGGCTGGGTGGCCAACGAGCTGCAAGCCGAGATGGCATACGCCGACGAGAACATCGCCGCACTGGCGCAGCGCATTCCCGCGCCGCTGCTGGGCCGCGTGCCGCGCCTGGCGCAGCCGACTGCCGCGGCGGCATCCGCGCACCTGAATTTCACGGGCCTGCCGAACTGGCCGGCCCGCCGCAACAATACCTGAACGTGAAGGAAACATGATGTCCCTGCAAGAACCGAAGACCGTAGAACTGCACCGCCCAACCCCGGCCATCAAACTGCCGGAAGCGGCCACCTGGCCGCTGGACGAAGTGATGGCGCTGTTCGAGCTGCCGTTCAATGAGCTGATGTTCCGCGCCCAGGAAACCCACCGCGCCAACTTCCCGGACGGCGACGTGGAACTGGCCACGCTGCTGTCGATCAAGACCGGCGGCTGCGAAGAGGACTGCGGCTACTGCCCGCAAGCCGCGCGCTACGACACCGGCGTGGAAGCGAAGAAGATCCTCGGCATCGACACCGTGCTGGAAGCGGCGCGCCAGGCCAAGGAAAACGGCGCCACCCGCTTCTGCATGGGCGCGGCATGGCGCAGCCCGAAGGACCGCGACATGGACAAGGTCGAGGAAATGGTGCGCGAAGTGAAGGCGCTGGGCCTGGAGACCTGCGCCACGCTGGGCATGCTGGAAGAGCAGCAGGCCGAGCGCCTGAAGGCAGCAGGCCTGGACTACTACAACCACAACCTGGACACGGCGCCCGAGTTCTACAACAACGTGATCTCCACCCGCGAATACCAGGACCGCCTGGACACGCTGGGCCACGTGCGCAACGCCGGCCTGAAGGTCTGCTGCGGCGGCATCGTGGGCATGGGCGAAACGCGTTTGCAGCGCGCCGGACTGATCGCTCAGCTGGCCAACCTGAACCCGTATCCGGAATCGGTGCCGGTGAACCACCTGGTGCAGGTGGAAGGCACGCCGCTGCACGGCCTGGACCCGCTGGACCCGTTCGAGTTCGTGCGCACCATCGCCGTGGCCCGCATCACCATGCCGAAAGCGCGCGTGCGCCTGTCCGCAGGCCGCCGCCAGATGGGCGAAGCGGTGCAAGCCATGTGCTTCCTGGCCGGCGCCAATTCCATCTTCTACGGCGACAAGCTGCTCACCACCGACAACCCGGAAGCGAACGACGACCGCACGCTGCTGGCCAAGCTGGGCTTGAGCACGCGCGCCAATACGCTGGAGTCGGTGCAGAAGGAAAGCTGCGCCTGCTGATCGGGCAAGGCGGGTTACGCACTGCGTGCTAACCCGCCCGACATCGTCCCACGGATCACCAACACTCACGAACACCGTAGGGCGGGTTAGCGAAGCGTAACCCGCCTAGCGCACCAAGAAAATCTAAAGCCACGAGCTGAATAGAGAGAGACCACATGTTCAAGAAAATCCTGATTGCCAACCGTGGTGAAATCGCCTGCCGCGTCGCCGCTACCGCGCGCCGCCTGGGCATCAAGACCGTTGCCGTGTACTCGGAAGCGGACGCCAACGCCAAGCACGTCGCCGTGTGCGACGAAGCGGTGCTGATCGGCCCCGCCGCCGCCAAGGAAAGCTATCTGCGCGGCGACAAGATCATCGCCGTGGCCAAAGCCACCGGCGCGCAAGCCATCCACCCCGGCTACGGCTTCCTGTCCGAGAACGCCGAGTTCGCGGACGCGTGCGCCGAAGCGGGCCTGGTATTCATTGGCCCGCCGGCTTCGGCAATGCGCGCCATGGGCTCCAAGTCCGCCGCCAAGTCGCTGATGGAAAAGGCCGCCGTGCCGCTGGTGCCAGGCTACCACGGCGACAATCAGGACGCCGATTTCCTGAACCGGGAAGCCGACCGCATCGGCTACCCCGTGCTGCTGAAAGCTTCCGCCGGCGGCGGCGGCAAAGGCATGCGCGTGGTCGAAAATTCCGAATCGTTCAAGGACGCGCTGGCCTCGTGCAAGCGCGAGGCGATCAGCTCCTTCGGCGACGACAAGGTGCTGGCCGAGAAATACTTGCAGCGCCCGCGCCACATCGAAATCCAGGTGTTCGCGGACACGCTGGGCAACTGCATCTACCTGTTCGAGCGCGACTGCTCGGTGCAGCGCCGCCACCAGAAAGTGCTGGAAGAAGCGCCGGCGCCGAACATGACCGACGCGCGCCGCGCCGCCATGGGCGAAGCGGCGGTGGCCGCAGCCAAGGCGGTAGGCTACGTGGGCGCCGGCACGGTGGAATTCATCGCCAACCAGGACGGCTCGTTCTACTTCATGGAGATGAACACCCGCCTGCAGGTGGAACACCCGGTCACCGAAATGATCACCGGCACCGACCTGGTGGAATGGCAGCTGCGCGTGGCCGCGGGCGAGCCGCTGCCGAAGAAGCAGGACGAGCTGCGCATCCACGGCCACGCCATCGAGGCGCGCATCTACGCCGAGAACCCCGAGAAAGGCTTCCTGCCGTCGATCGGCACCTTGCGCCACCTGGAAACGCCGGAAGCGGTGAACTTCGAACTGGGCGGCGCATCGGGCAACGGCGCCGGCCATCCAGCCGCAGTGCGCATCGACTCCGGCGTGCGCGAGGGCGATGCCATCTCGCCGTTCTACGACCCCATGATCGCCAAGCTGATCGTCTGGGGCGCGGACCGCAAGCAGGCGCTGGCCCGCATGTCGCAGGCGCTGGCGCAGTACCAGATCGTCGGCCTGGCCGCCAACATCGCTTTCCTCAAGCGCCTGGTGGAAGGCGAAGCCTTCGCCACGGCCGACCTGGACACCGGCCTGATCGAACGCAACCACGACGCGCTGTTCCCGGCCGCGCAGCCCGCAGCGCAAGGCGCGCTGGCGCTGGCCGCGGTGGCGCTGATCGAAGCGGAAAAGGACGCATCGGCCGCGCAGTCCGGCGCCAACGCCGCCGATCCCTGGGGGCAGGCGCTGGGCTGGCGCATGAACAACGCCTACACGCGCAGCCTGTCCTTCACGGACGACTACGCGGCGGCGCAGCCGTCCAAGGCCTACAACGTGCAGATCACCTACCGCGACGCGGACTGGCTGTTCAATCTGCCGGCCTGCCCGGACGCGCAGCCTGAACGGCTCAGCCTGATGTCGCAGCAAGGCACGGACTTCAGCATCAAGCTGGGCGACACCGCCTGGCACGGCAGCGTGCGCCGCGACGGCGACATGTTCCACGTCTTCACCGGCGGCGCGCACTACGCGCTGGCCTACAACGACCCGATGGCGCACGCCGGCGAAACCGAAGCCGAAGGCGGCCGCCTGACCGCGCCGATGCCGGGCAAAGTGGTGGCGGTGCTGGCCGAAAAGGGCAAGGAAGTGAAGAAGGGCGATCCGCTGGTGATCATGGAAGCGATGAAGATGGAGCACACCATCTCGGCGCCGCAGGACGGCGTGGTGGAGGACGTGCTGTATGCTGTAGGCGACCAGGTTGCCGACGGCGCTCCGCTGCTGGCATTCAAGGCCGCCTGAAAAGGAGACCGGCATGCGAATTTTGCTGCACAGGGCGGACGGCCAGACCGAGCCCTGGATCAAGGATTTTGCGCGCCACCTGCCCGAAGCGGAAGTGGTGGTGTGGCGCGCGGATGACGCGCCGCCGCCCTGCGACTATGCGATAACGTGGGCGCCGCCGGAAGCCATGCTGCCCGCGCTGGCCGAAGTGAAAGCCATATTCCTCACCGGCGCCGGCGCCGACGGCATCTTGAAATTCGATGCAAGGCTGCCGCACAACGTGCCCATCGTGCGCCTCGGCGACGCCGGCATGGGCGTGCAGATGGCCGAGTACGTGACGCACGCGGTGCTGCGCTACTACCGCCGCTTCGACGAATACGAAGCGCAGGCGCGCGCCGGCCAGTGGACGCCGCTGCCGCAGCATAACCGGGAAGACTTTTCCATCGGCGTGCTGGGCATGGGCGTGCTGGGCGCGCGCGTGCTGCAGGCGCTGAAGGAATTCGGCTTCCCGCTGCGCGCCTGGAGCCGCAGCGAGAAAAGCATGGACGGCGTGCAGTGCTTCCACGGCCAGGACGGCCTGGACACCTTCCTGCGCGGTTCGCGCGTGGCCGTGTGCCTGCTGCCGCTCACGCCGGACACCGCCAACATCCTCAACCGCAGCAATATGAGCAAGCTGCCGCAGGGCGCCTACCTGATCAACGTGGCGCGCGGCGCGCACGTGGCCGAGCCGGACCTGCTCACGCTGGTCAAATCCGGCCACATCGCCGCCGCCACGCTGGACGTGTTCCGCAACGAACCGCTGCCGGTGCAGCACCCGTTCTGGCAGGAGCCGCGCATCACCATCACGCCCCATATTTCGGCACTGACGCTGCGGCGCGAAAGCGTGCAGCAGATCGCCGGCAAGATCCGCCAGATCGAACGCGGCGAGCCGGTGGCCGATGTCATCAACCGACAGCAAGGATATTGAAATGAACGCACTGCCCAAACAGGTGAAAATCGTTGAAGTCGGCCCGCGCGACGGCCTGCAGAACGAGAAAGAGACCATCTCCGCCGAGGTGAAGACCGAGCTGGTGAACCGCCTCACGAGCGCCGGCTTCGCCAATATCGAAGCGGCGTCCTTCGTGTCGCCCAAGTGGGTGCCGCAGATGGCGACCAGCAAGGAAGTGATGGCTGCCATCGTGCGCAAGCCGGGCACCATCTACTCCGCGCTGACGCCGAACATGCAGGGCTTCGAAGCGGCGCTGGCCGCCAAGGCCGACGAGGTGGTGATCTTCGGCTCGGCCTCGGAAGCGTTCTCGCAAAAGAACATCAACTGCTCGATTGCCGAATCGATCGCGCGCTTCGTGGACGTGGCCAAGGCGGCCAAGGACAACGGGCTGCGCCTGCGCGGCTCCATCAGCTGCTCGTTCGGCTGCCCGTACCAAGGCGAAGTGCCGCTGGAGGCGGTGGCCGACGTGGTGGGCCGCATGCGCGACCTGGGCTGCGACGAGATCGACATTGCCGACACCATCGGCGTGGCCACCCCGCGCAAGACGCAGGCCGTGATGCAGACGGCCATCGGCGCATTCCGCCTGGACGGCCTGTCCGGCCACTTCCACGACACCTACGGCCAGGCGCTGGCCAACATCTACGCCAGCCTGGAGCTGGGCATTGCCATCTTCCACTCGTCGGTATCGGGCCTGGGCGGCTGCCCGTACGCCAAGGGCGCCACCGGCAACGTGGCCACGGAAGACGTGCTGTACATGATGAACGGGCTCGGCATCCACACCGGCATCGACCTCGACATCGTGGTCGATGCCGGCCAGTACATCTCGCAAGTACTGGGCCGCAAAGGCGCCAGCCGCGCCGGCAACGCCATCGCCGCCAAGCGCGCCGGTTAAGCAAAGCAGCTAAGCAAGGCAGCCTGAGCCGCATTCGGGGTCTGACCCCGAATGCGGCTCAGCTCGCTTGGTGCTTCCTGTGTCTTCTGTGCTTTGGGCTGGCGGAATAGAAAAACCCGCTTGATGTTGCCATCAAGCGGGTTTTTAAATTTTGGTCGGAGTACAAGGATTCGAACCTTGGACCCCCTGGTCCCAAACCAGGTGCGCTACCGGGCTGCGCTACACTCCGAAGAAGCAAGATAATACAAGCTGGGTTTTCTTCGGTCAAGGGTAGAACCGAAAAAACTTCAGAAATGCAGTTTTTTTCTCGTTGTGGGACACTGGCTGCATATTAATTGGGCAAACCACTATGCGACTGCACGCTTTTTACGCAGCGAGGGGTTACGGTACGCCGGCTACGCGGCCGGGCGGCATTGCCATCGGCGTGGCCGTCTCCATCGTGCTGCATGTGATGCTGCTGTACCAGTCCCGCTTCGGCTGGATGCCGCCCACGCCTGCGTTGCGGCCGCCGGAGACGATTACGGTCTGGCTGCGCCCGGCGCCGGCGGCGCGGCCGCTGCCGCCGCCGCCGGCACCCCTGTCGGTGCAGACCGAAATGCTCCCGCCGCCAAAGAAGGAGGTCCGCAAGGAGCGGCCGCAGCGCAAGCCAGCGCCAGCACCGTCCGCCGCGCCCGTGACGGCGCGGGCGGAACCGGGGGGCATGACGTGGGTGGCGCCGGCGCCAGCCGCACCGGCCGCCGATCCCTTTGCGGAGCCGGCGCGGACGGCGCCCGGGTTCGATATGGAGGCGGCGCGGCGCGCGGCACGCAAGGTGGCGCATGAGCGTGATCCAGCCAAGGCGGGAACGGCGGTAGGGCAGTTCCCGGAGAAGCCGCTAGCCAGCGAGACGCCGCTGGCGCGCAAGATGTCACAAGCGGCGCGCGCCGACTGCAAGGACGGCATCCCGGGCGGCCTGCTGGCGCCGCTGTTGCTGGCGATGGATAAGAAGGATAGCGGCTGCAAGTGGTAGCGCTGTGGCGGGTTACGCGGCGCGCGGCGCCGCTAACCCGCCCTACGCTACCCCACGCCACCCGACGCAACCCCACGCCGCCGTACGCGGCCCTACGGTTATTCGCTAGCGCCGGATTTCATTTGCAGGGCGCGCTCGTACAAGGCGTTTTTCTTACGGCCGGTGATTTGCGCGGTGAGCGCGGCGGCTTGCTTGACGGGCAGCTCGGCCACCAGCAGGGCGAGGATGCGCTCGGCTTCGGCGTCCTGCGCGTCTTCCGCTTCGGCCACGCCTTCCAGCAGCACCACGTATTCACCCTTTTCGCGGTGCGCGTCGGCGTTCAGCCAGGCCACGGCTTCGGACAGGGGACAGCGGTGGATTTCTTCGAACAGCTTGGTCAGCTCGCGCGCGAACACCACCTGGCGCGTGGACTCGAAGGCGGCCGCCAGCGCGGCGGCGCATTCGACGATGCGGTGCGGCGCTTCGTAGAACACCATGGTGGCGGTGACGTTGCGCAGCTGCTGCAGCATGGTCTCGCGCTGCTTGGCCTTGGACGGCAGGAAGCCGATGAAGTGGAACTGGTCGTTCAGCAGGCCGCTGGCGGAGATGGCGGTGACGGCCGCCGAGGCGCCCGGCAGCGGCACCACGCGCAAGCCGGCGGCGCGCACCGCGTCCACGATGCGCGCGCCCGGATCGGACACGGCGGGCGTGCCGGCGTCCGACACCAGCGCGATGCGCTCGCCTGCCTGCAGCCGCGCGATCAGCGTTTCGGCCGCTTCGCGCTCGTTGTGCTGGTGGGCGGCGATGAGCGGCTTGTGCAGGCCGAAACGGGTCATCAGCTGGGCGGTGTTGCGGGTGTCCTCGCAGGCCACGGCGTCCACCAGGCTCAAAACGTGCAATGCGCGCAGACTTATATCAGTGACATTACCGATGGGGGTCGCCACTACGTACAATGTTGCGATAGGATAGGTCTGGTTGGCTGTCTCGCCCAGGACGGGCAGGGTGGCGATGCTGGTCGCTGGGCTGGTTGCTTGTACTGTCATGGAGGTTGGATGCTGCCTATAAGAGTGAAATTGCTGCTGTTGTGCATGGCAGCCGGTCTGGTCAGCGCTTGCAGTACGCCTTGCGACACGCCGGGCAAATTGTGCGCGCCCGTGACTTCAATTACAAGCCCAATACCGCAGCCGGCGCAGCCGCCGGCCCGGCCCGCGCCGGCACGCCCGCCCGAGCCGCAGCCGGTGGTGGAGACGTTTGCCATCGCCACGCCGGGCACGCAGGCGGAAACGCCCGCTACGCCCCCGACGTCCGCCGCGCCGCAGCGCGACGGCGCCCAGCCCGCCGCCAGCGCCGAGGGCGGCTACCGCATCGGCCTGATGCTGCCGCTGCGCTCCGAGCCGCTGCGCGTGGCCGCCGAATCGGTGCGCGACGGTTTCATGGCCGCCTGGGAGCGCGACCGCGACGGCATCGCCGTCACCGTCATTGAAACCGGCGACGTGGCGCAGGACGTGCTGGCCGTCTATGCCGGCGCGCTGGAGCAGCAGGACATGATCGTCGGCCCGCTGGCCCGCTCCGCCGTCACCGCGGTGGCGGCCAGCCCGCTGGTGCTCAAGCCCACCATCGCCCTGAACCACCCGGACGGGCGCGGCGAAACCACGCTGCCGCCGCAGATGATGGTGATCGGCCTGTCGATCGAGGACGAGGCGCGCCAGGCCGCCAACTGGGCCGCGCGCGAGCAGCCGGGCGCGATTGCCTACATCCTGTCCAACCAGGCCCAGTACCAGCGCCGCAGCGCCAGCGCTTTTGCCGCGCAGTGGCAGCGCCTGGGCCGCTCGGCCAAGACGGCCGAGCTGAACGTGCTGAACGGCTACCTGAGCGACGGCGAGCTGGTGCAGCTGCGCGCGCGCCTGCAGGGCGAGCCATCGGCCCTGGTGTTCGCCGCGCTGGACGCGGACCAGGCACGCCAGCTGCGCGTGGCGCTGCAGGCGCCGCCGCTGGGCGAGATTCCCGTCTATGGCACGTCCTCGCTCAACCCGGGCAAGGCCAAGCAGCTGCCCGGCCCGGAACTGGACGGCGTGCGCCTGTTGGACCTGCCGTGGCAGATCCAGCGCGATCACCCGGCCGTGATGATCTACCCGCAAGCGCTGGGCAAGGACGCGGACATGGAGCGCCTGTACGCGCTGGGCATAGATGCCTTCCGCATCGCGCATGAAATCGCCCGCAACGCGCAGCGCAAGCAGGGCGCCGATTTCAAGCTGGACGGCGTGACCGGCCAGCTGAAAGTGCATTTCGGCGACGGCCCGGCGCTGTTCGAGCGGCGCGCGCTGCCGGCGGTGTACAAGAACGGCGTGCCGGTGCCGGTGCAGCCCTAGGACGCGCCATGCCCCTCACCACGCGCCAGATGCAGGGCAACGCGGGCGAGGACGAGGCGCTGGCGCATTTGCAGGGGCAGGGCCTGGTGCTGGTGGAGCGCAATTTCCGCTGCAAGGGCGGCGAAATCGACCTGATCATGCGCGACGGCGCGGGCCTGGTGTTCGTCGAGGTGCGCCAGCGGGCCGGCGCCAGCTTCGGCGGCGCGGTGGCCAGCGTCACGCCGGCCAAGCAGCGCCGCCTGATCCATGCGGCGCAGTTCTACCTGCTGCACATCAAACCGCTGCCGCCGTGCCGCTTCGACCTGGTGGCAATTGACGGCGGAAAGTTAAGCTGGCTTAAAAACGTGCTGGAAGTGTAAGCATATAAGTGTAAGCATATTTAACAGCGCTTGTCCGGTCCGGCAGGCGACTGCACTATAATCCCACACCATGAATACTCAACGCATCCTCTCCCACTTCCACGAAAGTGCCGAAATCAAGATCCAGTCCGCGACCGTGCTGGCGCAGCCGATCGGACAGGCGATCGAACTGATGTTTTCGGCTTTGTCCAACGGTAACAAGATCTTGGCCTGCGGCAACGGCGGCTCGGCTGCCGACGCGCAGCACTTCGCCGCCGAGCTGGTGGGACGCTTCGAACGCGAGCGCTTCCCGCTGCCGGCCATTTCGCTGGCCACCGACACCTCCATCCTGACCGCCGTGGCCAACGATTACAGCTACCGCGAAATCTTCTCGAAGCAGGTGCAGGCCTTCGGCCAGGCGGGCGACATCCTGCTGGCCATTTCCACGTCCGGCAATTCGGCCAACGTGATGGCGGCCATCGAGGCGGCGCTGGAGCGCGAAATGCGCGTGATCGCGATGACCGGCAAGGGCGGCGGCGCCATCGGCAAGATGCTGACCGACGCCGACGTGCACATCTGCGTGCCGGCCGACCGTACCGCCCGCATCCAGGAAGTGCACCTGGTGACCATACATGCTTTGTGCGACGGCATCGACGTCGCGCTATTCGGAGGAGACGTGAATGAGTAAAGCCGGCACCGTGGTACGCCGCGTAGTATTTGGCGCTGTTCTGCTGTCCTCGCTGTCCGCCTGCGTTCCGCTGGTGGTGGGCGGCGCCGTGGGCGGCACGCTGGCCGCGTCCGACCGCCGCACCTTCGGCGCGCAAACCGAAGACAAGGCGATCGCCGTCAAGACCGAAGTCAAGCTGCCGAACCTGGTGGGCGACGCCGGCCATGTGAACGTGGCCAGCTTCAACCGCCGCGTGCTGCTGACCGGCGAGGTGCGCGACCAGGCCATGAAGGACAACGTGGAACGCGAAGTGCGCGGCATCGAGGGCGTGCTGTCGGTGACCAATGAACTGGAAATCGCCGGCCCGTCCAGCTACACCTCGCGCTCGAACGATGCCCTCATCACTACCAAGGTGAAAGCCAGCCTGGTGGACATGAAAGACATCTCGGCCAACTCCTTCAAAGTGGTCACGGAGCGCGGCAATGTGTACCTGATGGGCCGTGTGACCCAGCGCGAAGGCAATATCGCAGCCGACGTGGCGCGCGGCGTGAGCGGCGTTTACAAGGTGGTCAAGGTTTTCGAGTATATTAGTGAAGAAGAATGGAAACAGTACCAGCCTAAACCTGCAGCGAACTGATCATGTCCTCCTCCACCGCCTGGATCAAACCCGCCCTTGCCGCCGCCGTCATTGCCGGCCTGGGGGTGACCGCTTACTTCTCGCTGAACCAGCACAGCAGCGCGCCCGAGGTGACGTTCCTCGGCATCAAGGGCGAGCAGATCACGCCGGCCAGCCTGCGCGGCAAGGTGGTGATGGTGAATTTCTGGGCCACGTCCTGCTCCACCTGCGTGAAGGAAATGCCGCAGATGGTGGACACGTACAACAAGTACAAGGATAAGGGCCTGGAGTTCGTGGCTGTGGCGATGAAGGAAGATCCGCCCAATTACGTGCTGAACTTCGCGGAAACGCGCCAGCTGCCGTTCAAGGTGGCGCTGGACGTGAAGGGCGACGCGGCCAAGGCCTACGGCAACGTGGCCATGACGCCGACCACCTTCGTCATCGACAAGGATGGCCGCATCATCAAGCGCTACGTGGGCGAGCCGGAGTTCCCGGCGCTGCACAAGCTGCTTGAGAAAGCGCTGCAGGGGTAATGCCGGCGGGTTAGCGGGAACCGCGTAACCCGCCAGGCTCAGAACCCCGTCTGCACCGACAAATACCAGCCCTTCTGCTTCTTCTTGTTGAACACGGTGATCTCGCCCAGGTGGGCGTAGGCCGCCGTGAGCGACACGTTGCGAGTCGGGAACCAGGCCACGAAAGCATCCCAGTAAGCCTGTTCCGGGTCCACGCCGAGGTTGTGCGGCTTGCGGCGGTATTCGGCGCCCAGCGCCAGCTTGCGGCTGACCAGATAAGCCACCGACGCTTCCGGCATCAGCTTCAGGTGGTCGCCCCGGTCGCCGCCGAAGCCGAGGATGCCCATCTGGTTGGCCTTGGTGGCGCGCAGCGTGCCGTTCACCAGCAAGCTCTGCTCGAACAGCACCTTGGTGGCGGCGAGGTAGTAGTCGTAGCCGCTGTCGTCCTTGGCGCCCAGCTGGGTGACGTTGGTCACGCCCAGCGCGCCCAGGCCACCGATACCCTTGTTCTTCTTGTACATGATGCCCACCGCCACCTGCGGCAGCCACGCGTCCTGCTCGTAGACGGCGTCGCCCATCAGGCGCAGCTTCAGGCCGACGATGTCCTGCTTGATGCGCAGATCGTTCAGCGGGGCCAGGTCGCCCTTGAAGTCCTGGCGCGCCAGCGACAGCTCCAGCCGGTCGCCGATGCCGACCGCGACGCCGTAGGTACCCAGCGAGTAGTCCTGCGTCCGCACCTGGGTGTAGTGGGCGTTGGCGCCCCAGCTGTCGCGCGAGCCGTAGCCGGTGATCAGCGCCCACGGCGTGAGCCCGCCGCCGCCCGCGCCTTCCAGCTGGCTCGCGCCGCCGGTGGCCAGGAATTTGCCAAGGTCGGGCCGCGCCCCCAGCTGCACGCCCGGCGAGGCGGTGACGATGTCGCGCTGCATGGGCGCCAGCTTGGCAATCAACTTGTTCGACACGCTGGCGGGCACGCCGTGCTGCTCCATGGCGATCTGCAAGTCCTCGGCCAGCGCGTTGAACTGGGCGTTGCTGATGTTCAGGTCGATGTGGACCGACTTCATGTCGCGCACGGTGCCCACACCGTCCATGGTCTTGTCGCGGTATTTGCCGGTGTACTTGCACGGGCCGCCCGCGTATTCGCAGAACTGCTCCTGCAGGCGCACGTTTAGCTGCGGCATGTCGAAGTCGGCGAAGGTTCCCTTGATGCGCGGATCGCTGGTGATCAGCGCGACGAAGGTATCGGTGATCTTCCTGATGCCTTCCTTGCCGCCCAGTCCCTGGTAGGTGGAATCGTCGGTGTAGGGCGTTTGCGCGCAGGCCAGCGAGGAAGCGAACAGCAGGCCAAGCGCGGTGGTGCGGGCGGCGTTGAGCATAGGCAGTGGTGCGCTTATTTCGGATACAGGATCATCTGCGTGCAGCGGAACAGGGCGATGGTCTTGCCGGTGTCCTTGTGGATCACCGTGGCGTCCCAGACCTGGGTCGTGCGGCCCATGTGCGCTACCTTGGCGGTGACGGCGATGGTGCCTTCGCGCGCGGTGCCGAGGTGGTTGGATTTCAGTTCCAGCGTGGTGAAATTGACCGCGCCTTCCGGCAGGCTGGCGATACAGCCATAGCCGCAGGCGGTATCGGCCAGGGTAACCACGGTGCCGGCGTGCAGGTAGCCGTTCGGCGCCAGGTGGTGCGGCGCCACCGTCAGTTCGGCGCTGGCCTGGCCTTCGCCTATGGCCGTGAAGTGGATGCCCATGTGCCCGGGCAGCTTGCCTTCGCTGCGTTCGTTGAATTGTTCGATGCTGAATTTCGGTGCGTTCATGCGTTCTTCCATTCACTTTGTCTTAGACGAATCATAGAGAACCGCTGGCCGATTGTCGCTATTTTTACGGTTGCCGGCGGCGTTTGCGTGCATATTGGAGCCTGGCCCACAACCGTATTTTATTGCCATCATGGATATTCCGCTTGCTACCTCTTCCGGCAAGGTCGCCGTGTTCGGCGCCGGCTCGATCGGCGCCTATGTGGGCGGCGCGCTGCTGGGCGCGGGCGCCGACTTGACCCTGCTGGGGCGGGCGCGCATGCGCCAGCGCATCGCCGCGCACGGCTTGCACCTGACCGACCTGCACGGCCGCGCAACGCTGCTGGAGGGCGCGCGCGTGCCCTATACGGACGACCCGGCCGTGCTGGCCTCGGCCGCGCTGATCCTGGTGACGGTGAAGAGCGCCGACACGGCGGCGGCCGCCGAAGCCATCCGCGCGCACGCGCAGCCTTCCGCGCTGGTGCTCAGTTTGCAAAACGGCGTGGGCAACGCGGACACGCTGCGCCGCATCCTGCCCGGCTGGACCGTGCTGGCCGGCATGGTGCCGTTCAACGTGGTGCAGATGCCGGACGGCCGCCTGCACCGGGGCACGGCGGGCGAGCTGATGGCGGAAGCGTCGCCGGCGCTGCAGCCCTGGCTGGGCGCATTCGCGGCGGCGCAGCTGCCGGTTACCGAATGCGCGGATTTCCCCTCCGTCCAGTGGGGCAAGCTGCTGATCAACCTGAACAATTCCGTGAACGCGCTGTCCGGCGTGCCGCTGGTGCAGCAGCTGCGCCAGCGCGGCTACCGGCGCTCGCTGGCGCTGATGGTGGACGAAGGCCGCGCGGTGCTGGCCAGGGCGGGCATCCGGCCGGCCAAGGTGGTCAGCGTCGGCCCGCGCGCGTTCTCGCTGATCCTGCGGCTGCCGGACGCGCTGTTCACGCGGGTGGCGGCGTCGATGCTGAAAATAGACCCGGAAGCGCGCTCATCGATGTGGGAAGACTTGCAGGCGGGCCACAAGACCGAGGTCCATTACCTGAACGGCGCCATCACGGCGCTGGCCGCGCAAATGGGCATGGACGCGCCCGTCAACAGCCGCATGACTGAGCTGGTCACTGCCGCAGAGCAGGGCCGGCAAAGTGCGCTGGGCGCGGACGCCATGTACCGCATGCTGGCGGCTGCGCGCGGATAGGCGTTTTATTAAATAGCTTTTTAATAGTTATTAATTTTTCTTTTAATATTAATTTTGGTGATATTATTGCCTCGGCTATTCATCGGCACAACCTTTGAATAGCTTGATATCCGGCTTTTTCACTTTAACTACAATATTGAAAGTGATTTTAAGATGACTGGCTTGAAAAAGATAATATTCGCCGCCTGCCTGAGCCTCGGGCTGGGCGCTTCATTCTCGGCCTTCGCCATCCCTGACTACGATACCTGCGTAGAGATGCGCGATGCGTGCCTGGATGGCGACAGCAACGCCTGCACCACGTTCAGCCGCGTGTGCCGCATCTATAACATCCCGCTGTAATTGCTGGCGCGGCGGGGCTGCCGCATTCCCCGCCGCGCACGTCGCAACCATTCACACCGCATAGACGATGAAGCGTATCTTCGGTTCCACTTTCCTTTACGCTGCTATTATCATTTCGGGTATCGGCATAGGCTATGCACTGCCGCGCATACCCGGTTGGCTGAAACCCGGACACGTGGCCGGAAATTACAGTGCATATTATCCAGATGAAAAAACCAGGGTGATCTTATATAGCACCAGCTGGTGCGGATACTGCGCGAAAACGCGCGCTTATTTGGCGGCCCATAATATCCGGTACGACGAGCGGGACATCGAAAAATCGCCGGCGGCCGCCAGGCAATTCGCCGAACTGGGCGGCGGCGGGGTGCCCGTGGTATTGATTGGCGGCAGAAAAATCCGCGGCCACGTGCCCGCCGAATTCGACGCCGCGTTAAAACAAGTCCCGACCGCCCGCCTCGATTGAGGCCAATGCACTGGCTTATCCTTGAGGCAGCGGCTGGCGGCTCAGACCCAGCTGACCGGTGTTTTGCCCTTGGAGGCCAGGTAGCCGTTGGCGCGCGAGAAGGGCTTGCTGCCGAAGAAGCCTCGGTAGGCAGATAGCGGTGAGGGGTGCGGCGAAGTGATGATGTGGTGCTTGCTGCTGTCGATCAGGGCCTTCTTGGCGATCGCGTAGCTGCCCCACAAGATGAAGACCAGGTTTTCGCGCTGCTGCGACAGGCGCCGGATGGCGCTGTCGGTGAATTGCTCCCAGCCCTTGCCCGCATGCGATCCGGCCGCGTGGGCGCGCACCGTCAGTACGCTGTTGAGCAGGAACACGCCCTGCTCCGCCCAGTCGGACAGGTCGGTCCGGCTGCGCGCGACACCCACGTCCTCGCCCAGTTCCTTGAAGATGTTCTGCAAGCTGG
This sequence comes from Pseudoduganella sp. UC29_71, assembly GCF_042693265.1. Classification (NCBI taxonomy): domain Bacteria; kingdom Pseudomonadati; phylum Pseudomonadota; class Betaproteobacteria; order Burkholderiales; family Oxalobacteraceae; genus Pseudoduganella; species Pseudoduganella sp. UC29_71. The sequence continues at coordinate 5,971,044 of NZ_CP170549.1, forward strand.
GCTGCGGACGGTTGCCGTCCGGCACGGAGAAGCAGAAGCCTTGCGCGGCGCCGGGCGTGTGGTAGGGATCCTGGCCCAGGATGACGACCTTGACGTCGTCGAAGGGGGTCAGGTCGAAGGCGCGGAAGATGTTGCGGCCGTCCGGGCAGCAGTGGCCCGCAGCGTACTCGTCCTTCACGAAAGCGGTCAGCGAAGACCAGTACGGCTGCTCGAACTGGTCCTGCAGCTGCAGCTTCCAGGATGGCTCGATGCGGACTTCCGCCATCCTTACACGGCTTCCAGCACGTTGTGCGCCTGTTCGTCGGCGTGGTACGAGGAACGCACCATGGCGCCGACGGCGGCGTGCTTGAAGCCCATCTTGTAGGCTTCTTCTTCGAACATCTTGAACACGTCCGGGTGCACGTAGCGGCGCACCGGCAGGTGGCTGTTGGACGGCGCCAGGTACTGGCCAATGGTCAGCATGTCAATGTCGTGCTCGCGCATGTCGCGCATCACCTGCAGGATTTCCTCGTCGGTCTCGCCCAGGCCCACCATGATGCCGGACTTGGTCTTCACGGCCGGATACATGGCCTTGAAGTCCTTCAGCAGCTTCAGCGAATGCATATAGTCCGAGCCCGGACGCGCTTCCTTGTACAGGCGCGGCACGGTTTCCAGGTTGTGGTTCATCACGTCCGGCAGGCCGTTGGCGAAGATGTCCAGCGCCTTTTGCAGGCGGCCGCGGAAGTCCGGCACCAGCACTTCGATCTGGGTCTTGGGCGACAGTTCCTTGGTCTTGGTGATGCACTCGACAAAGTGCTGGGCGCCGCCGTCGCGCAGGTCGTCGCGGTCCACCGAGGTGATGACCACGTAGCTCAGGCGCAGCTTGGCGATGGTGTTGGCCAGGTTTTGCGGCTCATCCACGTCCAGCGGGTCCGGACGGCCGTGGCCGACGTCGCAGAACGGGCAGCGGCGGGTGCACTTGTCGCCCATGATCATGAAGGTGGCCGTGCCCTTGCCGAAGCATTCGCCGATGTTGGGGCAGCTCGCCTCTTCGCACACGGTGACCAGCTTGTTCTCGCGCAGGATGTCCTTGATCTCGTAGAAACGGGTGTTCGCGGAGGCTGCCTTGACGCGTATCCAGTCCGGCTTCTTCAGGCGCTCGATCTGCTCGACGGGCGTGATCTTGATCGGAATGCGCGAGGTCTTGCTGGCGCCTTTTTGCTTTTCGCTGGCGTTGTAGGCTGGGGCGGCGGCGGGGGGCGGTGCTGGACGGGGTCTCGGTGGTCATAGGCTTAAATTGATACAGTAGTTTCATCGGCGGGAACAGCTGCCTCAAGCAGCCGCACCAGTTCGTTGGCCAGCGCCAGCTGCACGTCGGCGAGCGGCGCTTCCACTCCCATGGATCGCATATCGATGGTTTCCAGTCCGGAATAGCCGCATGGGTTAATCCAGGTGAACGGAGCAAGGTCCATGCCAACATTCAGCGACACCCCATGGTAGGTGCAGCCGTTGCCGCGCACTTTGAGGCCGAGCGCGGCGATCTTGGCGCCTTTTTTCGGGCCGGCGGCGATGTAGATGCCGGGCGCGCCCTCGATGCGCTCACCGCCGAGATTATACGCCTGCAGCACATTGATGATGGCTTGCTCGATTTTATGGACGAACTGGCGGGCATACAGCTTGCCGCCCGGCTTGTTGCGGCGCAGGTCCATCATCAGGTAGATCACCACCTGGCCGGGGCCGTGGTAAGTGACTTCGCCGCCGCGGTCGGTCTGTACCACGGGAATGGCGGCGGCGCCGGCCAGCAGGTGGCCGCGGTCGGCACCCAGGCCCAGCGTGAAGACGGGCGGATGCTCGACGATCCACAGTTCGTCGGGCGTATCGGGCGTGCGCGCGTCCGTGAAGGCGCGCATCGCGGCGAAGGTGGGTTCGTACTCGGCCTGGCCGAGCTGGCGGATGATTGCCGGGGCGATAGACATGCCGCCATTATAAGTCAGTGATGAAATACTTTCTTGCGGCGCTTATTTTTTGGGCAAAAGCTTCAGCCATTCCTGCACCGGCGCGCGCTGCCACTGGGCCTCGGCGTAGTCCCTGAGCTTTTGCGGCACCTCGTCGCCGCTGCGGACCAGGCGCAGCAGCATGATGGCAAGGTCGGTGTCGGCCACGCACCAGCGCGTGAACAGGTTGGGGCCGTCCACCAGCTTGCCGGCAGCGCGGATCAGCTTGTCGGCCGCAGCGCGCGCCTCGGGCGACAGCGGCTGCGTGGCCGGTTCGTAGAACACGGTGATGGTGCTGCGCTCCTGCCGGATCGGCATCAGGTCGCTGCGCAGCCAGGCCTGGATCTGGCGCGCCTGGGCGCGGCGCTGCGAATTGCGCGGCAGCACGGCGTGGTATTCGGGCGCGGGGGAACACTTCGTCCAGGTACTCGCTGATGGCGCTCGATTCGGCCAGCACGAAGCCGTCGTGCACCAGCACCGGCACGCGGGCCGTGAGCGCCATGTCGCGGAAGGGCGGCTGCAGGTTGGCGCCGCAGTCCAGGTCCACCGTCTTCAGCTCGAACGGCAGGCCCTTCTCCTTCAGGGTAACGAACACGGACAGGGCGTAGGGACTGGTGAACTGGCTGTCGACGTACAGGGTAAGGCTCATGATGCGCTCCGGCGTTGTGAAGTTATCCACACATGGTAAAGCTTGCCCATGCGGCTACATAACGATATATTTTGACTGTTCTTGCTAATCCCATTCACATAAAACTCCCATGCGCCTGCCCACCTTCCAGCAACTGCGCGCCTTCGAGGCGGCGGCGCGGCACGAGAATTTTTCCGCGCGCGGCGGACGAGCTGCACCTGACCCACGGCGCCATCAGCCACCAGGTGCGGGCGCTGGAGCAGGAACTGGGCACGCCGCTGTTCGTGCGCAACGGCCGCCACGTGAAAGTGACGCCGGACGGGCTGAAGTTCGCGCAGGTGCTGGCCAAGGCTTTCGGCGATATTGCCGCCGGGGCGGACGCGCTGCGCCCGGGCCGGGGCACGCAGCGGCTGACGGTGTCGGCCATTCCCTCCTTCGCGGCGCGCTGGCTGGCGCCCCGGCTGGCCCAGTTCATCGAACGCCACCCGGACGTCGAAGTACTGCTGCAGGCCAGCGGCCATCTGCAAGACCTGGAGCGGGAAGGGATCGACGTGGGCATCCGGTTCGGGCGCGGCCAGTATCCGGGCATGGTGGTGGACCGGCTGATGGGCGACATCTACTACCCGGCAGTGAGTCCTCACTACCGTGGCGGCGCGCTGCCCCAAACGCCGGCCGAGCTGGCGCAGGCCACCTTGCTGCGCTCCAACGAGCCGTGGCTGCCGTGGTTCCGTGCGGCCGGACTGGCGCTGGCCGAGCCGGCCGGCGGCGTGATGTTCGAGGATTTGTCGATGCTGATACGCTCGGCCGTGGATGGCGACGGCGTCGCCTTGGTGCGGCACGTGGTGGCGATGCAGGAAATTGCGTCGGGCCAGCTGGTGCGCTTGTTCGATATCGCGGCGCCCAGCCCGCACGACTATTACTTTGTGTGCCCGCCAGGCGCGGCGGAAAAGCCGCAGGTGCGGGCCTTCCGCGCGTGGATGCTGGCGGAGATGGCGGCCTTCACCGCGCAGCTCCGCAGCTGACGTGGCAGCTGAGGTGCTTACATGACGATTTTCACCATCGGGTGCGCCGACAGTTCGGTGTACAGCGCGTCCAGCTGCGGACGGCTGGTGGCGCGCACGATCACCGTCAGCCCGGTGTAGTTGCCCTTGGCCGATGGACGCTCTTCCATCTTGCCCTTGTGGAAGGTCGGATCGTGCTTGATGACGACTTCCAGAATGGTGGGCGCGAAGTCGACATGCGTCGGCCCCATCACCTTGATGGGGAAATCGCTCGGGTATTCGATGAGGGACTCGCCCGGTGGGATCGCTGATGCCATGATAATTCCAGAAAATGAATGCCAGCCGATATTGTAACGCGGCCTCCCTATCGGCGGCATTCATGGCCGGATCAGGCTGCGGCGGTTTTGCCGGACAGGCGTTTCAGGCGGTCCAGCGCGGACTCGCCGCCGGCCGCGCCCGGGTTGTTGACGGACTTGCGGATCGCGTCCAGCTCGGCGGCCTGGTCCAGCGGGCGCTGGCCGATGTCGGCCACGATCTTCATGCCGGCCGCTTCATTGCTCACGGCCTGGGCGCGGCGGGTGAGCGCATTGAGCGCGCTGGAGTTGCCTTGCAGGCCTTTCAGGCCGTTGAGCTGCTCCTGGCGCTCGGCGCGCACCTGCTGCAGGTCACGCTGGGCGTTGGCCTGGGCCAGCGCTTGCAGCGCCTTCTTGGCGGCGGCGTCGAAGTCGGCCAGCTGCTGCGACAGCGCGTCGACGATCTTCTGCAGCTCGTTCATGTATTCCTCGGCGTCGGCCTGCTCCTGGATTTCCAGCGGCAGGCGCGCCTTGTTCGATTCCAGCTCGTCGCAGAACAGGTTGATGGTCGCTTCCGAGATGCGGCCGCTGGCCAGGCGCTCGCCCAGCGTTTCGGCGGCTTTCTCGTCGTTGGCGATCAGCTCTTGCAGCTTGACCACGTCCGCGTGCTCCTTTTCGAAGGAGGAACGGGCGGCGGCCAGTTTCTGGGCCGTGGCGCGCAAGGTGTCGGCCAGGCGGTCGCGGTCGGCCTCGGTCGCCGTCTCGGGATCGAAATTGGCGATCGCTTCGGAGACGCGGTCGCCCAGGGCGCCGAAGTGTTTGGTGATCAGACGCGCGGTCAATGCCCAGCCATTCGAGTTGCTCATGTTGTTCTTCCTTTCAGTAAGATGGAACTGCCCTGTGCGTGCCGCCGTCCTCACTGGATGGCGACACGTTCCTGCTCAACCGGTATCCCGATGACAAAATCGACATGGATACCGCGTTTCCCTGCATCGCCGTTCACGCTGCGGAGGATTTCCGTGGTGATCAGCAACAACTCCTTGCCCACGCCGTCGAGTTCGCGCACGTAAGGCATCAAATACATTTCCTGCAGCAAGCCGCCACTGCCGCCGGCGTCGTCGATGCGGGTCTCGGTGCCGGTAAACGGCGCCACGAATTCCGCGTCCGGGTCGCCCGCGTCGCGCAGGTATTCCAGGCCGTCCTCGCTGCCGAAGGCCAGGTCCAGGTCGCGCTCGTCCAGGCCGTGGTTGCCGAGCTGGGCGCGCCACAGCGTGTAGCTGGCGTCGCCCAAGCCGTAGCCGGCCTCGCCGGTGTAGGCTTCCTGGTCCTCGGCGGTTTCCGGGATCACCCGCGCCAGCTGGGTGCAGTACAGGATCTCGGCCACCGCGCCCTGCTCGTTCACGTACACCTGCAGGAACTTTTCGTCGTCGGCGTCGTCGCCCGTGTCCAGGTAGTAGCGGTACAGCTTGCCGGACAGGTTGAGCTTGATGCGCGAGATGGCCAGGATGCGCGTGTCGCTGCCGTTCGGCATGCGGATCAGCGAACCGGCGGCGCTGGCGCGCAGCAGCGGCGACTGCTGCAGGCTCACCACGCTGCCGATGCGCGCACCGAGCGGCAATTGCTGGTCGGCCGGCGCTTCGGCCAGGCCGCGCTTGGTGGCGGCGCCGCGCACGTACTCCACTGCATCTTTCCAACCCATCTCAGTCTCCCAAAGTGTAGTTGCGGCCGGCTTTCGGCTTCATCATGCGGCCGCGCAGCAGACGCCAGCCGAGGTAGCCCAGGCCGATGAGCAGCGCCCAGCCCAACCAGCCCAGGCCGCCGGACTCCTGGCGCGCCGGCTCGGCTTGCGCGGCGTCCATGCCGGCGGTCGTGCCGGTGGCGGTGCTGCCGGTGGGGGCCGCCGCGCCAGCCGAGGTAGCGGCGGCGTCGGTGGCAGGATCCGCCGGGCCGAGCGCGCCGATGTCGGCCGGCACGTTGCCCGGCGCCGGCGCCTGGGCCGGTGCGCGGTTGGCGTGCGCCGGGGCGCTCAGGATGGAACCAAGCACCGCGCCGGCCGCTGCGGCGCCGGCCGTGGCCAGGCGGCCGTTGCGGTCGTAGCCCCGGTTGTCATAGCCGCGGTTGTCGTAGCCCCGGTTGTCGTAGCCGCGCTGGTCGTACTGCGGCGCCTGCTGGCCGTATTGCGGCGCCTGGCGCGGCTGTACCGGGTCCAGCGGCGGCAGGGTGCGCTGCTGGGCTTCGCGGGCGGCGCGCCGGCTCTCCAAGGTGCGCAGCGCGTTTTCCTCGGCCTGGCGGCGCGTCATGTCCTGCGACATGGCGGACTGGTCGCGCGACCCGGCGGCGCTGTCCGGCGCCCTGCGCGCCGAGCCGAAGGAACCGAAGGACGTGTTGCCGCTGCGGCCGGCCACGCTGTCCGTCTTGCTGCTTTTAGAGGGACTGCTTCTTGCAGTGCTGCTCTTTTGCGACGAGAATCCGCTCTTGAACGAGCCGGAGCTCTTGGCCGGGCGCGTATCGGCATAGGCGCCGTTCATGGCCAGCGTCATCGACAACACCAACGCCAGTGCAGTGCGGAAAGACTTCTTCATTGCCCAACCTCTCAAGTTGAATAAATAACAGCATACTGTCCGTGCCTGACAAATGCATCGGTAAAAAAGGACCTGCTTCACCATGACCCGCAAATACTCTGATATGAATCAACACGACGCGCTCTATACCGTGGCACGGGCTTACCCCGGCGGAATAGAAGCATTGTCGCAATGCATGGGTATTTCCGTGAACGTACTACGTAACAAATTGTCACCGACGATCGCGTCGCATTACCCCTCGTTCGAGGAGGTCTCGGCGGTCGTGGAACTGTGCCAGAAAGCGGGTGTAAAAGACGCCCTGCTGCCGCTCCATGCCCTGCTGACACGGCACGGCATGGCCGCGTTCGTGGTCCCGGTGCCGGAGCAGGTGGCGCAGGACGACCTGTCGCAAACCGTGTGCCGGGTGATGAGCCAGGTGGGCGACGTGGCGGAAGCCGTTTCACAATCTTTACTAGATGGCAAGATTACACCATCCGAGGCGGATCTCATAGAGCGCGAGTTTCATGACGCGCTGTCGGCGCTGGGGGAGTGGCGCGCGCGCATCCGCAACCTGGCGGGCGGGAAATAAGCGGCAGGCAAAAAAAGAGCCGACTGGGAGGGCCGGCTCAAAGAACTATTTTTAATTGGGAAAGAAAAAATAGTCGGGAACTTTTGACTGCTCCCAATGTATGAAAACTGGAATCAGCCTGCCATCGGAATGTGATGAACTGCATAAATCGCGGGCTGGAAGTGCGAAATCCCGGTCTGAAATGCAGGTGTTCCCGCTAGTTCTTAACGCTCCTTGCTCCGTTCTTCCCGCTGGCGGCGGCCACCGCCGCCCTCGTCGCGCTGCTGCTGAGGCTGTGGCGCCTGCACTTGCGGACGCGGCGCGGCTTGCGGTTGCGGCTGAGCTTGCGGCGGCGGCTGGTGCTGAACCTGCGGCTGGGCTTGCGGCGGCGGCGCGCGGAAGGCCGGCGCTTCGCGATGCTCGCGCTGCTCCCGCTGCTCGCGCGGCTCCCGCTGCATACGTTCGCGCTGCTCGCGGCCGCGCTGCTCGCCGCCATCGTCGCGCTGGCGGAACTGCGCGCCGGGTTGCGGTGCGGCTTGCGCTGGCTGGGCGAAGGGATGCTGGGCCGGCGGCTGCGGCTGCGCTTGCTGCAGCACCGGCTGCGGTTGCGCCTGGTGCTGCGGCTGCGGCTGGGCTTGCTGCGGCTGGATGGACTGACGGTTCCAGCGCTGGCCCGCTTCGCGGCGTTCGCGCTCGTCATTCTGCTCCCGTTCGCGCAGCTGGCGCATGCGGCGCTCATCGTCGCCGCTGCGGTCAGCCTGCGGACGCTGCGCGCCGAACTGCGGCTGCGGCTGCGGCGCGGCGGCCGGCGGCTGGGCGAACGGCGTGGCCGGCGCCTGCAGCTGCATCCGGTTCCCGCCCTGGTTGATGCTGTTCCTCGGCTGGCGCTCGCCGCCACGCTCGAAGCCATCGCCCCGGTCGCGCCGGGTTTCGATGACGCGGCCCGGCGTTACCGCGCCCGGCGACATGCGGGTCAGCGGCAAAGGGGCGGTCGACAAGGGCGCGTTGCGCGCGTCGATCGACGTCAACGACACGCGCGGCGCCTTGCCCACGTTCACCGTGCGGCGCGCATCGAACTGCTCGCGCGGCAGCACCGTCACGCCTTCGCGGCGCACTTCGCGCTGCGGCTTCCAGTGCACGCTGTTCTGGTGATGCCAGCCCAGGCGCCGCTCATAATCGGACGACACGCGGTAATTGGGCACGAAGCGGTCGCGCGGGGTGAGCGGATACCAGCCCACGCCGGGGCCATTGTGGCGGTTGGCGAAGGCGACGCTCCAGTTGCTGCCGCCCACCCAGCCCACCACCGCCGGCGCCCACACCGGGCGCGACGTGAAGCGGCCCGGCGCCCAGTACCAGCGCGTGTCGAGCATCACCCAGCGGCCGTAGTGCGACGGCGCGTAGCCCCAGGGCGCGTCGTCCACCCAGGTCCAGCCCCATGGGTCCAGCCAGGTCCAGCGGCCGTCGCGGTAGGGCGCCCAGCCCAGCGGCACCGAGCGGGGCGACCACAGCGGGCCGTATTCGTCGCTCTCGCGCCAGCTGCCGTACTGGTCCAGTTCCTCGTAGCCGGTCACGTCCGGCGTCACATAGCGCAGCGATGGGGAATTCTCGTCGCGCTTGTCGCGCGCCAGCACCCATTCGTCGAAGCGGTCGCGCAGCGCCTGGCCGCTGCTGACCTGGTCGCCCTGCACCACGGCGCGCTTGCCGGCGCGCAAAGTGAGCGCGGTGCCGCCGCCATCCACCGTGGCCGCGCCCAGCAGCACGGACACCACGCTGGTGTCCGGCTGGCGGTCGCTGTCCACGCGCACCAGGCCCGGCTCCAGCATGTTGACGCGGGCCTGCGGGGTGCTCAGTTCGAAGTCGTCCAGCATGTCGGCGCTGCGCAGGCGCACGCTGACGCTGCCGTAGTTCAGGCGCAGGCGCAGGCTGTCGTCGTCCAGCGCATCCACTTCCAGGCTGGAATCGCCGTCCAGGCGGATGGCGGCCGAGCCGACGCGGAATTCCATGCGCGAACCGGGCGCGGCGGTGATGCGGGTGCCGCTGGCCACCGGCCAGTTCAGCAGGCTGCCGCTGGCTTGCTCGCCATCGGCGTCGACTGTCACCTGGCCTTCGGCGCTGGATATGCGGCCCACGCGCGCGGGCGGGTCCTCATCGGCCAGCGCCAGCGTGCTGGCGGCCACCAGCGCGGTCAGCAGGATCAAATGTGCAAGTTTGCGGCCCATGGCGGACTCCAATATGTGATGAGACTATTTAACGCCGCATTTTCGTTTCAGACGACGGTGGTTACAAATCTTTTCACATTGTAGAACGCTGGTACAGATTCAGGCGTGCGCGCCGCCGCGCTTGACGAAGAACAGGGCCGCGCCCACCGCCATCAGGAGGCCGCCGAACACGCGGTTCTGGCGCTTGACCGCGCGCGCGTCGCGGAAGAAGCGCTGCATGGACGCGGCCAGGAAGGCGTAGCTGTGCATGACCATCAGGTCGATGGTGCACATGGTGGCGGCCAGGATCAGCAGCTGCGGCAGCAGCGGGTGCTCCTGCGAGATGAACTGCGGCAGCACGGCCACCATGAAGATGATGCCCTTGGGGTTGGTGGCGTTGGTGAGAAAGCCGGTCAGCACGCGCTTTTGCAGCGATGGCAGCTCGGCCTTGGCGAGCGCCGCGCCGCCGTCCACCGAACCGTCCGGCGCGGCCTGCACCCTGGCGCGCCACTGGCTGAAGCCGAGCCAGATCAGGTACAGCGCGCCAACTGTTTTCACCACGTTGAAGGCCAGCTCGGAGGCCAGCAGCAGCGAGCCGACGCCGGCGCCGGCAATGGCCAGCACCAGCAGCAGGCCGGCTTGCAGGCCGAGGATGGTGCCGCTGGCCTTGCGCACGCCGTAGGACAGGCCATGCGACATCGACAGCACCGCGCCGGAACCGGGCGAGACGGCAATGATGGAGGCGGCGATAACGAAGGTGATCCAGGTGCTGAAGGCCATGCTGAGTTCCGGTGCGTGTTTTTTGAGCGGACATTGTAGCGCGGCGCCGCCGGACTTGCTTGCCGACAGTTGCTTATGAGGTAAGATTAGTGCTGACTTCACTTTTCCTTCACGCACCATGACCAAACACGCTCCCGCCCTCCGCCGCCACGCCGTCCGGGGAGGCCGCTGAGATGGCCGGCACCAGTCTGCTGGCCCTGATCGACGACATCACGACCATCCTCGATGATGTGGCCGCCATGAGCAAAGTCGCCGCCAAGAAAACCGCCGGCGTGCTGGGCGACGACCTGGCCCTGAACGCGCAGCAAGTGGCCGGCGTGACGGCCGACCGCGAACTGCCGGTGGTGTGGGCGGTGGGCGTGGGCTCGATGAAGAACAAGGCCATCCTGGTGCCGGCCGCGCTGGCCATCAGCGCGTTCGCGCCGTGGGCCATCACGCCGCTGCTGATGGTGGGCGGCGCCTACCTGTGCTTCGAGGGCTTCGAGAAGATCGCCCACAAATACCTGCACAGCGAGCACGAGGACGAGCAGCACCACGCCGAACTGGCGGCCGCCGTGGCCGATCCCACGGTGGACCTGGTGGCGCTGGAGAAGGACAAGATCAAGGGCGCCATCCGCACCGACTTCATCCTGTCGGCGGAGATCATCGTCATTGCGCTGGGCACGGTGGCCGACGCGCCGTTCTCGCAGCAGGTGGCGGTGCTGGCCGGCATCGCCGTGGCGATGACGGTGGGCGTGTACGGCATCGTGGCGGCCATCGTCAAGATGGACGACGCCGGCCTGTACCTGGCGCGCCGCCCCGGCGCCAGCGGCTTCGTCCGGGGGCTGGGGCGCTTCCTGCTGGCGGCCGCGCCCAAGCTGATGAAGTTCCTGTCGGTGGCCGGCACGCTGGCCATGTTCATGGTGGGCGGCGGCATCCTGACGCACGGCATTGCGCCGGTGCACGACGTGATCCACCACGCGGCCGAATTCGTGGGCGCGGCGCCGGGCGCAGGCGCGGTGCTGCAGGCGGTCACGCCGTCGCTGCTGGACGCGGTGGCCGGCGTCATCGCCGGCGCGCTGGTGCTGGTGGGCGTGACGGCGGCCGGCCGTTTCTTGCGCTTGTTCAAACGCTCGCACTGAGATTTCTGGTTTGATAGCAATTCGGGCGCCAGCCGGCGCCCGGCCACACACACGGAGACAGCATGAACAAGATCACGCCGCAACGCCCGACCGCCGCTTTCGTGGGCGCTTCGTGGGCCGCCCTGCTGGTGGGCGCCATCACCTACCTGGCCGGGCTATGGAACGCCACCATGCAGCTGAACGAAAAAGGCTACTACTTCACGCTGCTGGCCTACGGGCTGTTTGCCGCCGTGTCGCTGCAAAAGTCGGTGCGCGACCGCATGGAGGGCATTCCTGTGACCAATATGTACTTCGGCCTGTGCTGGATTTCGCTGCTGCTGGCCTTGCTGCTGCTGTCGGTGGGCCTGTGGAACGCCACGCTGGCGCCCAGCGAAAAAGGCTTCTACGCCATGTCCTTCGTGTTGAGCCTGTTCGCTGCGGTGGCGGTGCAGAAAAACGTGCGCGACAGCGCCGGCAGCAAGGACGCGCCGCAGCCGGGCGACGCCTGACGCGCTAGGCCGGATTCTTCGCGGCCCGCTTCACCGTCTTCTTCCTCGGCGCCGGCAGCGGCAGTTCCGCCGCCGTGCGGCGCGCCAGTTCGGCGAGCCACTCGCGCTCGTCCCACCTGTCCCCCGGTATCAGAAACCACGGCTTGGCCTGCGGATAGGGCTGGGCCTGCTGCGGCTCGCCTATCCAGGCGCGGCTGGCCGCCACCGGCTTGATGAACAGCTGGTCGTTGCACACCAGCGCGAACATCTTGCCGTCGCAATAGATGGCGTATTCGCCGAACATCTTGCGCGCGGCCAACGTGCCTGCCGCCGCCATCTGGTCCACCAAAAAATCCACCGTGCCCTGTTGCGATGCCATGCTGTCTCCTTGTCGAGACACCATGCTAACCGGCAGCGGAACTTTGCGCCAGCAATTGGGTCACACGCATACACTACAAAAAAGTCCATCAAGGAGAACGACCATGACAGAGCTGCAAACCCGCTTGCACATGGCAATGTCGGCGGCGCACATGGCGATCTGGGACTCGATACTGGTCAACGGCAGGATCGACGACAGCACCGTGTACTGGTCGGCCGACGGCGCTGCACTGCTGGGCCTGTCAGCCGAAGCGTGCGAGCAGCCGTTCAGCGCCTTCCTGCAATGCGTGCACCCCGACGACCGCGCACCGCTGTTCGCGAAAATGCAGGCGGCCGTCGACCGCTGCGAGGACTACGAGCTGGAGTACCGCGTGCGCTGGCCCGACGGCAGCGTGCACTGGCTGTGCGCCAAGGCGCACCCCAGCTGCAACGGCGAGGGCGTGACGGACCGCACGCTGGGCATCGTCTGGGACGTGACGGCACGCAAGCGGCAGGAACTGGAAACGGCCGAGCAAAAGGAACTGGCCGAAGTGACGCTGGCCTCCATTGGCGACGGCGTGGTCACCACCGACGCGGACGGCAACACGCGCGTGCTGAACCGCGTGGCCGAGCAGCTCACCGGCTGGAGCCAGGAAATGGCCTGCGGCCGTCCCATCGAGGAAACGCTGAAGCTGGTCTACGAGCCGCCGCGCCCCGGCGACGGCCAGTTGCCGCAGGCGCTGCGCACCGATCCGGCCGGCGCCGCCGAGCACGTGGCCACGCGCTGCCTGCGCCTGCGCCAGTCCATCGGCATGAGCAATGGCACCCACCTGGTCACGCGCGACGGGCGCCTGGTGGCCATCGAGGATTCGGCCGCGCCGATCTGGTCCGGCGGCGGCGAGATGCTGGGCGTGGTGGTGGTGTTCCGCGACGTGAGCCACGAGCGCAAGCTGACCCAGCAGCTGTCCTGGTACGCCAGCCACGACACCCTCACCGGCCTGATGAACCGGCGCGAGTTCGAGCAGCAGATCGCCGCGGCGCTGCACTCGGCCAAGCACGAGGGCCACACGCACGCGCTGCTGTACATCGACCTGGACCAGTTCAAGATCGTCAACGACACCTGCGGCCACAGCGCCGGCGACGTGCTGCTGCAGCTGCTGGCCAAGATGCTGCAAACCCTGATGCGCGACAGCGACGTGCTGGCGCGGCTGGGCGGCGACGAGCTGGGCGTGCTGCTGCCGCACTGCCCGCCCGACCACGCCATGCTGATCGCCGACCAGCTGCGCCAGTCGATCAAGGGCTTCCGTTTCGTGTGGGACAGCCGCAGCTTCGAAATCGGCGCCAGCATCGGCCTGGTGGAAATCACCCACGACAGCAAGTCGATGACGGAGCTGCTGATGGCGGCCGACCAGGCCTGCTACCTGGCCAAGGAGCAGGGCCGCAACCGGGTGCACCACTACATGGAGTCCGACCTGATGCTGGCGCAGCGGCAGGGCGAAATGCAGTGGGTGTCGCGCCTGAACGAGGCTTTCGAGCACAATTTCTTCCGGCTGTACGCGCTACCCATCGTCCACCTCGGCGCCCAGGACGAGGAACACGACGAGGTGCTGATACGCATCCAGAACAACAAGGGCGACCTGATTTTGCCGGGCGCCTTCATCCCGGCCGCCGAGCGCTACGACCTGATGGTGGCGATAGACCGCTGGGTGATACGCGCGGTGTGCGACCATGTGCGCAGCGAGCGCCAGGCGCAGAATGGGCAGCGCTCCGCGGCCGCCGTGTATTCGGTGAACCTGTCCGGCACCTCGCTCAACGACGAGGGCCTGCACGACTACATCCTGCAGCAGTTCGCAGAATTCGGCATCGAGCCGTCGCGGATCTGCTTCGAGGTGACGGAAACGGCCGCCATCGCCAACCTGCCCAAGGCGCAGAGCTTCATGACGCGCCTGAAGGCGCTGGGCTGCCGCTTTTCGCTGGACGACTTCGGCAGCGGCCTGTCTTCCTTCGCCTACCTGAAGGCGCTGCCGGTGGACTACCTGAAAATCGACGGCATGTTCATCCGCGACATCAAGAGCAACGCCATCAGCTGCGCGCTGGTGAAAGCCATCAACGAGGTGGGCCATGTGATGGGCATGCGCACCGTGGCCGAGTATGTGGAGGACGAGGAAACCCTGCAGCTGGTGCGCGACCTGGGCGTGGACTATGCGCAGGGCTATGCGGTGGGCTCGCTGCGCCCGATGTCCAGCATTCACGATTAGATCGGATACGATGTATAATGGGGCTCATCTTCCGAGCAATGAGGAGTCCCCATGGACACATCGCAACCCGACGCCGCCAACCTGCCGCTGGCCGATTACCTGTGTTTTGCCATCTACTCGGCCAACCTGGCCTTCGGCAAGGCCTACAAGCCCATCCTGGACGAACTGGGGCTGACGTACACGCAGTACATCACCGTGGTGGCCCTGTCCGAACAGGACAACCAGACCGTCAGCGGCCTGGGCGAGAAGCTGTTCCTGGAGTCGAACACGCTCACGCCCATCCTGAAGAAGCTGGAAGCCATGGGCTACCTGACCCGCCGGCGCGACGCGGCCGACGAACGCCAGGTCATCGTCAGCCTGACCGAGGAAGGCCGGCGCCTGCGCCGCAAGGCGGCCGAGGGGAACAACCTGTTCGAGGCCTGCGGCATGTCGGCCCAGGAATTCCCGAAAATGCAGAAGAGCGTGGTGGCGCTGCGCGACAGTTTGCTGAGGTCGCTACCGGAAAAATGAGGCCGGCACAATCCGGGCATTTTTGATCTACATCAATAAAATTGCCCGCCGCTCTCCTTACACTGGGTGCATGTCTTGCGATAGAGCAAGCAAACCAGCCAGCAGGAGAGCCGCATGCGCACCAATTTACCCGTCACCCACCGCGAAGTCGAGATTGCAGAGGACCAGGCCATCGTCTCCAAGACTGACCTGAACGGCAACATTGTCTACGTCAACCCCTACTTCGTGCAGGTCAGCGGTTTCAGTGAACAGGAACTGATCGGCGCGCCGCAGAACATCGTGCGCCACCCGGACATGCCGCCGCAAGCCTTCGCCGACCTGTGGTCGTCGATCCGCAGCGGCACGCCGTGGACCGGGCTGGTGAAGAACCGCTGCAAGAACGGCGACTACTACTGGGTCAAGGCGAACATCACGCCAATCCGCGAAAACGGCCAGACGCTGGGCTATATGTCGGTGCGCACCAAGGCCGCGCGCGAGCAGGTGCAGGCGGCCGAGCAGGCTTACCGCCAGATCCGCGAAGGCGGCAAGGCGGCCGGCATCGTCATCAAGAACGGCCAGCTGATCCATCCGGGCGTGGCCAACTGGCTGTCCCGCCTGGGCCATTCCTCGCTGTCCACCCGCATCTGGGCGGCCACCAGCGGCGTCAACACGCTGCTGCTGTTCGTCTGCCTGGCCAGCCTGTTCGGCGACGGCGCCTCGGCGCTGACCCGCTACAGCATCTTCGGCGCCACCTTCATCGGCCTGCTGGCCAATGTGTTCCTGTGGTACACGCTGCGCACCAGCGTGCTGCAGCCGCTGGGCCGGGCACTGGACGGCGCGCGCGCCATCGCCGCGGGCGACCTGTCCGCTTCCTTCGAGACCGAAGCGACCGACGAAGTGGGCCAGCTGCTGCGCGCGCTGCAGCAGATGAACAGCAACCTGATCGCCACCATCCGCGACGTGCGCGTGAACGTGGAGACCATGGCCGTGGCCACGCGCCAGATCGCCGCCGGCAACGCCGACCTGTCCGGCCGCACCGAGGCGCAGGCGGCCAGCCTGGAGGAAACCGCCTCCAGCATCGAGGAATTCGCGTCCACCGTGAAGCAGAACGCGGACAACTCGGTGCAGGCCAATGAACTGGCGCTGGCCGCGTCCAGCGTGGCGGTGGAAGGCGGCGAGATCGTGGCCGACGTGATCGCCACCATGGACGACATCAATGCCTCTTCGCGCAAGATCGTCGACATCATCGGCCTGATCGAAGGCATCGCCTTCCAGACCAACATCCTGGCGCTGAACGCGGCGGTCGAGGCGGCCCGCGCCGGCGAGCAGGGACGCGGCTTCGCCGTGGTGGCGGGCGAAGTGCGCAACCTGGCGCAGCGCTCGTCGGTGGCGGCCAAGGACATCAAGAACCTGATCGACGTTTCGGTGGGCAAGGTCAGCGCCGGCATGACGCAGGTGCACCGCGCCGGCGCCACCATGGAGCAGGTGGTCAGCTCGGTGAAGCAGGTGACGGCCATCATGCACGAGATTTCGGTGGCCTCGCGCGAACAGAGCATTGGCGTGAACCAGGTGAACCAGGCCATCGCGCACATGGACCAGGTGACGCAGCAGAACGCGGCGCTGGTGGAGGAAGCGGCGGCGGCAGCCAACAGCCTGGCGGTGGAAGCGGGCGGGCTGACGCAGGCAGTGAGCCTGTTCAAGTTCGGCAGGCGCGCGCTGCCGCCGCAGCGCAGCAAGGTGAGCCCGATCCGCAGCCGTAGCGTCAACAAGGACAGCGGCGCCAAGCGCCTGGCTGCGTGAAGGCGGTGACGGCAATGACACATGAAGCATTGAGCATCATCGCTGCCGAAGGCGCAGCCCAGCCGCTGCGCTTCGACGCCGCCACTGTCCGCCGCCTGAGCACTTCCGGCCCGCGCTACACGTCCTACCCCACTGCGGACCGCTTCAGCGCGGACTTCAGCTACGGCAATTACCTGGAGGCGGTGGCGGGACTGAAGATGCGCGGCGGCGCGCGCGGCCCCCTGTCGCTGTACGTGCACGTACCGTTCTGCGACACCGTGTGCTACTACTGCGGCTGCAACAAGATCGTCACCAGGGACCGTAGCAAGGCGGCCACTTACCTGAGCTACCTGAAGCAGGAGATCGGCATGCAGGGCACGCTGTTCTCGGGCATGAGCCAGCTCGGCCAGCTGCACTTCGGCGGCGGCACGCCGACCTACCTGAGCGACCGCCAGATGGAAGAGCTGATGGCGCACCTGCGCAAGCACTTCGAGTTTGCGCCCGACGAGGAGGGCGAGTATTCGATCGAGATCGATCCGCGCACCGTGTCGCGCGAGCGCGTGCACTCGCTGCGCGCGCAGGGCTTCAACCGCGTCAGCCTGGGCGTGCAGGATTTCGATCCGGACGTGCAGAAGGCGGTGAACCGCATCCAGCCGGAAGCGGAAACGCTGGCCGTGATGCAGGCCGCGCGCGACGCGGGCTTCCGCTCCATCAGCATCGACCTGATCTACGGCCTGCCGAAGCAGACGCTGGACACCATGCGCCAGACCATGGCCAAGGTGATCGCCGCCAGTCCGGACCGCATCGCGCTGTACAACTACGCGCACTTGCCGCACCTGTTCAAGCCGCAGCGCCGCATCCTTGATGCGGACCTGCCGCCGGCGGACGCGAAGCTGGACATGCTGGCGCTGTGCATACGCGAACTGACGGCGGCCGGCTATGTGTACATCGGCATGGACCATTTCGCCAAGCCGGACGACGACCTGGCCGTGGCACAGCGCCAGGGCCGCTTGCACCGCAACTTCCAGGGCTATTCCACGCACGCGGAAGCGGACCTGGTGGCGGTGGGCGTGTCGGCCATCAGCTCGGTGGGCAATACCTACAGCCAGAACGAGAAGACGCTGGAGGCGTACTACGAAAAGCTGGACCAGGGCGTGCTGCCGGTGGCGCGCGGCATCAAGCTCAATACCGACGATCTGCTGCGGCGTATCGTCATCCAGAAACTGATGTGCAGCTTCGAGCTGTCGATCGCTTCCATCGAGATGGCGTATCCGCTGCGCTTCAAGGACTACTTCGCCGCCGAGCTGGCGCAGCTGCGCGCGCTGGAGCAGGATGGGCTGGTCACCATCGATGACGAATGGCTGTCGGTGACGCTCAAGGGCCGTCTGCTGGTGCGCAATATCTGCATGGTGTTCGACCGCTACCTCGGCTTGCCGCGCGCGCAGGAAGAAGGTACGGCGGGGACCGGTGCCCAGCCGCTGCGCTACTCGAAGACAATCTGAGGATGATGTGAGCACGCCATGGATGGCCTGAATTTGCTGCCGGTTTTTCTCGTTGGCGTTGCCGGCAGCGTGCATTGCGCAGGCATGTGCGGCGGCATCGTCGGCGCCTTGTCCGCTGCGACTGGCCCCGCAGGCCCGGCGGGGACGGCCGCTGAAATGACTCGCGCCGCGCGGCCGTCCACTATCGCCGTTCTTTCCGCTCGTTCCGCTTGCACCTCGCACGCCGCAGGCGGCACGGCGGCGCGCCTGCTCGCCTACAACGCCGGCCGTATTGGCAGCTATATGCTGGCTGGCGCCATTGCGGGCGGGCTGGCCGGCGGCGCTGCGAGCCTGTCCAGAATCGCGGCCTGGCAAAACGTGGCCTTCTGGCTCGCCAACATGATGCTGGTGGCGCTTGGCCTCTACCTGATGAACGCGTGGCGCGGCCTGGCGCAGCTGGAAGCCGCCGGCAACGCGCTGTGGCGCCGGCTGCTGCCTTTGCTGCGCCCCTTGCTGCCGGTGGACTCCGCCGCCAAAGCGCTGGCCCTCGGCAGCTTGTGGGGCTGGGTGCCTTGCGCCATGGTCTACAGCGTGCTGCTGACGGCGGCGCTGAGCGGGTCCGCCGCGCGCGGCGCCACCGTCATGCTGGCGTTCGGCCTGGGCACGCTGCCCATGCTGGCCGCGCTCGGCATGCTGGGCGCGCAGGCGGGCCTGCTGGCGCGGGGGCAGCATCTGCCCCGCTTGATGCGGCGGCAGACGATGCGCGCCGCCTGCGGGCTCCTGGTGCTGGCCTTCGGCGTGCTCGGCCTGCTGCGCGCCAGCGGCGCCGCGGCGCCCTTGCTGCACGCCCTCGGCCTGCCCGACGCCGCGGCCGCCCATGGCTGGATCGACGCGCTCTGCATAGGAGCCAGACCATGAGCAGCCGTCCAAACGCCATCCCTGCAGGCAGCGGCTCCCCCATGCTGAACACGCCGAAGCCCGCAGCGGCGGATGCACCCGCCGTGCAGGCGCAGGCAAGCTGCTACCACTGTGGCCTGCCGCTGCCGCGCAGCGCCGGCGAGCGCTGGTCCGCGCGCATCGACGGCGTCGAGCACGCCATGTGCTGCCCCGGCTGCGCCGCCGTCGCGCAAGCCATCGCCGATGCCGGCCAAGCCGCCTACTACCAGGACCGCACCGGCTACGCCGCCACCGCCGCGCAGGCGCAGCTCGTGCCGCCCGAGCTGGCCCTGTACGACAACGCCGATCCCCGCTTCGCCGCGCGCGACGGCGGCACCGCCGACGCCGAAGCCACGCTGCTGGTGGAAGGCATACGCTGCGCCGCCTGCGTATGGCTGATCGAGCGCCGCCTGATGCAGCTGCCCGGCGTGCAGCGCGCCAGCATGAACGTGGCCACCGAACGGCTGCAAGTGCGCTGGCACAAGGACCAATGCCGTCCCGCCGACATCCTCGGCGCTTTGCACGCCATCGGCTACCGGGCCTGGCCCTACGACGCGGCCCGCCACGGCAAGCAACTGCAGCAAGCCAGCCGCACGCTGGGCCGCCAGCTGTTCGTCGCCGGCCTGTCCATGATGCAGGTGATGATGTACGTCGCCCCCGCCTACCTGGCCGACGACGGCACGCTGGACGCCGCCATGGCCGCGCTGATGCAGTGGGCCAGCCTGCTGCTCACGCTGCCCGCCGTGTGCTACTCCGCGCTGCCTTTCTTCCGTGGCGCCTGGAACAGCCTGCGTGCCCGCGCTCCCGGGATGGACGTGCCGGTAGCGCTGGGCATCGCCGCCGCCTTCGGCGCCAGCTGCATCGCCACCTGGCGCGGCCACGGCGAGGTCTACTACGACTCGGTGACGATGTTCATCTTCCTGCTGCTGTGCAGCCGCTACCTGGAAACGGCGGCGCGCCGCAAGGCGTCCGCGGCGCTGGAGCGCATGCAGCATGGGCTGCCGGCATCGGCGTCCTACCTGCCCGGCTGGCCGCTCAGCCGCGACGCCAGCACCGTGCCAGCATCCGCCCTGCGCCCAGGCCACGCCATCCTGGTCAAGCCCGGCGAAACCTTCGCCGCCGACTGCGACATCGCCGAAGGCCAGACCTCGGTCGACCTGTCGCTGCTGACCGGCGAGAGCGTGCCACTGCGCGCGGCCATGGGCGCCAGCGTCCCCGGCGGCGCCATCAACGCCGGCAGCGCCGTGGTGGCGCGCGTGACCAAGCCAGCCAGCGACAGCACGCTGTCCGGCCTGCTCAAGCTGATCGAGCGCGCCGGCGCCGAGAAGCCGCAGATCGCGCAATGGGCCGACCGCGCCGCATCGCGCTTCGTGGCGGGCCTGCTGCTATTTGCCTTGTCCGCATTCGCCTGGTGGAGCTGGCATGACGCCGCGCGCGCCTGGCCGGTGGCAATCGCCGTGCTGGTGGTGTCTTGCCCTTGCGCGCTGTCGCTCGCCACGCCGTCCGCGCTGGCCGCCGCCACCGACCGCCTGCTCGGCAAAGGCATCCTGATCGTACGGCCGCACGTGCTGGAAACGCTGCACCGCGCCACGCACATCGTCTTCGACAAGACCGGCACGCTCACGCAAGGCAAGCCCACCGTGCAGCGCGTGGACCTGCTCGGCCGGACCGCTGCCAGCGCCGCGCTGCAAGTAGCCGCCGCGCTGGAAGCGAACAGCGCGCATCCGATAGGCCGCGCCATCCTGGCTGCAGCGGCCGAAACCGCCATCATGGCGCGCTGGCAGGCCGCCGACGTGCAGGAACTGCCCGGCCAGGGCCTGGAGGGCACCGTCCAGGGCACGCGCTACCGCCTCGGCAGCCCAGCCTTCGTGGCAGGCATCGCCGGACCAGCCAGCCTGGCGCCGCCGCAGGATACCCGGCTTGGCCAGCCGGCCGGCGGCGCGGCTGCGGCGCTCGACGGTACCCCGGTCTACCTGGGCAGCAGCGGTGGCTGGATTGCGCGCTTCCTGCTCAGCGACGCGCTGCGGCCCGACGCGCAAGCCACCGTGGACTACTTCCGCGCGCAAGGCAAGCAGCTCGTGCTGCTCAGCGGCGACAGCGAAGCGATCACGCAGCACGTGGCGCGCAGCCTTGGCATCGACGCGGCCAGCGGCGAGTTCCTGCCGCAGCAAAAGCTCGCCTTCGTGCAGGACTCGCAACGCGAAGGCGCGGTGGTGGCGATGATCGGCGACGGCATCAACGACGCCGCCGTACTCGGCGCCGCCGACGTCTCCTTCGCCATGGGCAGCGGGGCCGCGCTGGCGCAGGCGCACGCCGACACGGTGCTGATGAACGGCCAGCTCGGCGCCGTGGCGGACACCGCGCGTGCCGCCGCGCGCACCATGGCCGTGATCCGGCAAAACCTGGCCTGGGCCACGCTGTACAACCTCACCGCCATTCCGGCTGCCGCACTGGGCTATCTGAACCCCTGGCTGTCCGGTGCCGGCATGGCGCTCAGTTCCGCCGTGGTGGTGCTCAACGCGCTGCGGCTGCGCAAAGGATAAATCGATGGAAGCCTTATATTTGCTGGTTCCCTTGAGCGTGGCACTGGTCTTCGGCGCAATCTGGATATTCTTCAAGGCTTCCGACGACGGCCAGTTCGACGACCTTGTCGGCCCCGCGCTACGCGTGCTGCAGGACGACGATTCCTAGCGCTCCCTCGTTCGGCCAATTTTGATCCACATCAAAGTTTTTTGGTGCCCACCCACGTAACCTTTGACCTACATCATCAAAGCGTTCTTGGGAGAACACAAAGTGGATCAAGCACTCAACTACAACTACAAAATCGTGAAGCAATTCGCGATCGCCACGGTAGTCTGGGGCATTGTCGGCATGCTGGTCGGCGTCATCATTGCCGCCCAGCTGGCCTGGCCCAGCCTCAACCTCGACATCCCCTGGCTGACCTATGGGCGCTTGCGTCCACTGCACACCAACGCGGTGATCTTCGCGTTCGGCATATCGGGCCTGTTCGCCACGTCCTACTACGTGGTGCAGCGCACCTGCCAGGTGCGCCTGTTCTCCGACAAGCTGGCCGCCTTCACCTTCTGGGGCTGGCAAGCGGTCATCCTGAGCGCCGTCGTCACATTGCCCATGGGCCTCACGCGCGGCAAGGAATACGCCGAGCTGGAATGGCCCATCACCATCCTGATCGCGCTGGTGTGGGTCGCCTACGCGGTGGTGTTCTTCGGCACCGTCATCAAGCGCAAGGTGGAGCACATCTACGTGGCCAACTGGTTCTTCGGCGGCTACATCCTGGCGGTGACGCTGCTGCACGTGGTAAACGGCATGAGCATGCCGGCATCGCTGACCAAATCCTATTCAATGTACACCGGCGTGCAGGACGCCATGATCCAGTGGTGGTACGGCCATAACGCGGTGGGCTTCATCCTCACCGCAGGCTACCTGGGCATGGTGTACTACTTCATTCCGAAACAGGCCGAGCGCCCCGTGTACTCCTACCGCCTGTCCATCGTCCACTTCTGGGCGCTGATCTTCACCTATATGTGGGCCGGCCCGCACCACCTGCACTACACCGCGCTGCCCGACTGGACCCAGTCGCTGGGCATGGTGTTCTCCCTGATCCTGCTGGCGCCGTCGTGGGGCGGCATGATCAACGGCATGATGACGCTGTCCGGCGCATGGCACAAGCTGCGCACCGACCCTATCCTGAAGTTCATGATCGTCTCGCTGTCGTTCTACGGCATGGCCACCTTCGAAGGCCCGATGATGTCGATCAAGACCGTCAACGCGCTGTCGCACTACACAGACTGGGGCATCGCCCACGTGCACGGCGGCGCGCTGGGCTGGGTGGGCTTCATCACCATGGGCTCGATCTACTACCTGCTGCCGCGCCTGGCGGGCCAGAAGCAGATGTGGAGCGTGAAGCTGATCGACCTGCACTTCTGGGTGGCCACCATCGGCATCGTGCTGTACATCGCCGCCATGTGGATCGCCGGCGTGATGCAGGGCCTGATGTGGCGCGCGGTAAACCCGGACGGCACGCTGACCTACACCTTCGTCGAGAGCGTGAAAGCCACTTATCCCTACTACGTGGTGCGCTTCGGCGGCGGCCTGCTGTACCTGGGCGGCATGTGCCTGATGGGCTACAACACCTGGATGACGCTGCGCGGCCGCAGCACCGTCACCGCCCGCATCCCTGAACTCAAAGCCGCCTGAATTACGGAGCGATCAAATGAAATTTTCACATGAATGGATAGAGAAGAACCCCTGGCTGCTGATCGTGCTGGTCACGCTCGTGGTGTCGGTGGGCGGAGCAGTGGAAATCGTGCCGCTGTTCTTCCAGAAATCGACCACCGAGCCGGTGGCGGGCCTGAAGCCATACAGCCCGCTGCGCCTGGCCGGCCGCGACGTGTACGTGCGCGAAGGCTGCTACAACTGCCACTCGCAGATGGTGCGCCCGTTCCGCGCAGAGACGGAACGCTACGGCCACTACTCGGTGGCCGGCGAATTCGTCTACGACCGGCCGTTCCAGTGGGGCTCCAAGCGCACCGGCCCGGACCTGGCGCGCGTGGGCGGCCGCTATAGCGACGAATGGCACCGCACCCACCTGGGCAATCCGCGCGACGTGGTGCCGGAGTCGAATATGCCGAACTATCCCTGGCTGGCCAGGACGGCGCTGAAGCCGGCCGACATCGTGCCCCACCTGCGCGCGCTGCAGCGGCTGGGCGACCCATACACGGACGCCGACATCGCCGCCGCACCGGCCGAGCTGGAAGGCAAGACCGAGGAAGACGCCCTGATCGCCTACCTGCAAGGCCTGGGCACCCAGATCAAGACGAGGAACTGACATGGAAAACCTGTTTGACAACGCCAGCCGCGTGATGACCGTCATCTCCTTCATCACCTTCATGGGCATCGTCGCGTGGGCATACGCGCGGCGCAGCCAGGCCGGCTTTGCGCAAGCCGCGCAACTGCCGTTCGCCGACGAGGAGGCAGATCATGTCTGACTTCACCAGCGGCTTCTGGAACTACTACATCGTCACGCTCACGCTGCTCGGCGTGTTCGGCTGCGCGGTGCTGCTGTATTCGCAGTCCAAGCACAAGGTCAAGGCACTCAAGGACGTGAACGCGCCGGTGGGCACCACCGGCCATATCTGGGACGAGGACCTGACCGAGCTGAATACGCCCATGCCGCGCTGGTGGATGTGGCTGTTCTACATCACCATCGTGTTCGGCCTGGCCTACCTGTTCCTGTATCCCGGCCTGGGCGACTACGCCGGCAAGCTTGGCTGGAAGTCCAGCGGCCAGTACGGCGCGGAGCTGAAGCAGGCCGAGGCCGAGTACGGCCCGCTGTTCAACCAGTACCTGAAGCAGGACCTGCAGGCCGTGGCGGCCGATCCGAAGGCGCAGGCCATCGGCGAACGCCTGTTCCTGACTTACTGCGCGCAGTGCCACGGTTCGGATGCGCGCGGCAACAAGGGCTTCCCCAACCTGACCGACAAGGACTGGCTGTACGGCGGCGCGCCGGACGTGATCAAGACCACCATCATGAACGGCCGCCACGGCGTGATGCCGCCGATGGGCGCTGCGCTGGGTTCGGACAAGGACATTGAAAACGTGGCGCACTATGTGCTGAGCCTTTCCGGCGGCGCGGCCGATCCGATCAAGTCCGTGTTCGGCAAGAGCAAATTCAACGCCTGCATGGGCTGCCATACCGGCGCCGGCACGGGCAACCAGGCCCTGGGCGCGCCCAACCTGACCGACAAGGTGTGGCTGTACGGCGGCAGCGCCGAGACCATCATGGAAACCATCCGCAAGGGCCGCAACAACACCATGCCCGCCTTCGCGGACTTCCTCGGCGAGGGCAAGGTGCACGTGCTGGCCGCCTATGTGTGGGGCCTGTCGAATCCGCATACGGTAGCAGCAATCGAAGGCAGCAAAGATGAACGCCCCGGAACAAGTCATTAAGATGTACGCGGCCCGCGAGGAGATTTATCCTCGCGAGACCAGCGGCCGCTACGCCAGCCTGCGCTGGGTATTCGTCTGGCTCACGCAGCTGGCGTTTTACTGCACGCCCTGGCTGACCTGGAACGGGCGCCAGGCCTTGCTGTTCGACCTGGCGGCGCGCAAGTTCTATATCTTCGGCCTGGTGCTGTGGCCGCAGGACTTCATCTACCTGGCGGCGCTGCTCATCATCTGCGCCTACCTGCTATTCCTGGCCACCGCCATCGCCGGACGCGTGTGGTGCGGCTTCGCCTGTCCCCAAACGGTGTACACCGAAATCTTCCTGTGGATAGAGCGCAAATTCGAAGGCACGCGCAGCGCGCGCATGCGCTTGGCGAAGGAGGGCGCCACGTTCAACAAAGCCTGGCGCAAGGGCGGCAAGCACCTGGCCTGGGGCGCGGTGGCGCTGTGGACCGGCTATACCTTCGTGGGCTATTTCACGCCCATCAAATCGCTGGCGCAGGAGGCGCTGACACTGACGTTCGGTCCGTGGGAATGGTTCTGGGTGCTGTTCTACAGCCTGGCGACGTACGGCAACGCGGGCTGGCTGCGCGAGCAAGTGTGCAAATACATGTGCCCCTACGCGCGCTTCCAGAGCTCGATGTTCGACCGCGACACGCTGATCATCACCTACGACGCGAAACGCGGCGAGCCGCGCGGCCCGCTCAGCAAGAACGCCGGCGGCGCCTGCATCGACTGCTCCATGTGCGTGCAGGTGTGCCCGGTGGGGATCGATATCCGCAAGGGCTTGCAGTACGAATGCATAGGCTGCGCTGCCTGCGTGGACGCCTGCAACAGCGTGATGGACAAGGTCGGCCAGCCGCGCGGCCTGGTGCTGTACAGCACCGATCACGCGCTGGCCGAGCGCTACACGCCGCAGCAGATCAGGCAGCATGCGCTGCGTCCGCGCGTGCTGGTTTACGGCACCATCCTGCTGTGCATCATCGGCACGGTCGGCACGGCGCTGTGGCTGCGCACGCCCCTGAAGATGGACGTGATCCGCGACCGGGGAGCGATGGGGCGGGAAGTGGAAAACGGCATGATAGAGAACGTCTACCGGCTGCAGATCATGAACACGTCCGAGCAGGCGCATCGCTACCGCATCAGCGTGTCCGGCTTGCCGTCGGTGGAGGTGGTGACCGACAGCGAAGTGGCGCTGGCGGGCACGGAAACGCGCGCGGTGCCGGTGCGGCTGCGCGCAGCCCACGGTGACGGCGCCAAGGGGTCGAACAGGATCGCCATCGAGCTGACGGCGCTGGACGACCCGGCGCTGCGGGTCAGGGAAAACGCGGTCTTCATTGTGCCGCGCTAGGGTGAAGGAGGAAATGATGCAAGCAAGGACGTATCCTGCTGCGACGCCATGGTGGTCGCAGCGCTGGCCATGGCTGCTGATGCTGGGGCCATTCATTGTGCTGCTGGGCGGCCTGTACACGGGCTGGCTGGCTTACTCGCAGCCCGATTCGCTGGTGGTGGGCGACTATTACAAGCGCGGCAAAGCCATCAACCAGGACTTGCGGCGCGACCGCGCGGCCAGCGCACTGGGCATGTCGGCCGCGCTGCGCTACGACGTGGCGCGCGGCGTGCTGGTGGGCTCCGTTGGCGGCGCGCTCAATGCGGGGCGGCCGACGCCGCAGCGCGTGCTGCTGCACCTGGCGCACGCCACGCAGCCGGAGCGGGATATCAAGCTGGTGGTGGTGCCCGCCGAAGACGGCGCGTTCGAGGTGGCGCTGCCGATGCTGGAGCGCAGCCGCTGGCAGGTATTGCTGGAGAACGAGCAGCGCGACTGGCGGCTGGAAGGCAGCTGGCAATGGCCGGCCCAGCGCGAAGTCACCGTGCGCGCCGACTGAGCCTGGCGGGTCAGGCGGCACGCCGTAACCCGCCAGCTTAGCCGCAGCGGTCCATACCTGCCGTGATGGCCTTGAGCCGCTGCAAATTGAGCAGCTCAATTTCCCGGTTGCTCACCCTGAGCAGCCCTTCCTTCTTGAACTTGGACAGCAGGCGGCTGATGCTTTCTATGGTCAGCCCCAAGTAATTGCCGATTTCCTCGCGCGACATGCGCAACTGGAACTGCGTCGCCGAGTACCCGCGCGCCTCGTAGCGCGACGACAGGTTGACGATAAAGGCGGCAAAGCGCTGCGTGGCCTGCATATTCCCCAGCAACAGCATCACGCTCTGCTCGCGCGTAATCTCCTGGCTCATCATGCGGTGGAAGTGGCGCAGCAGGGTCGGCATGTCCGCCAGCAGCTGCTGCAGGCTGGAGAACGGTATCTCGCACACCTCGCTGTCCTCCAGCGCCAGGGCGTTGCAATGGTGGCGGTCCGTGCTGATGGCATCCATGCCCAGCAGCTCGCCGGCCATCTGGAAGCCCGTGATCTGCTCGACGCCGTCCGCGTTCACCTGGTAGGTCTTGAAATGGCCGAGGCGGATCGCGTACAGGCTGGTGAAAGGATCGCCGATGCGGAACAGCGTGCCGCCGCGCGGCACCTTGCGGCGGCGGCCGATAATCTCGTCGAGGCGGTCCATATCGGCCGCGCCCAGCCCCATCGGCAGGCAAAGCTGGTGCACGCTGCAGGTAGCGCAGCTTGCCCGTAGCACGTCCACGGTCATGCCGGGTATCGTGAGTGATGGAAGCTCAATAGTCATGCGGCCAGTGTAAACCATACGCCGGCGCCGGACGCCTAATCCGCACTCACGCGATCAAGTATTCGCGCGCCATCTGGCGTGCGCGGTGCAGCCGGCTTTTCGCCGCCGGCACGGACAGTTTCAATTCCTGCGCGATTTCGGCAATGCTCATTTCGGCGAAGTCGCGCAGCAGTATCACCTCGCGGTAATCCACCGGCAGCGACTCCAGCGTGTTGACCAGGTCGCGGCGCAAGCCGGCCGTATCCTGCGCGGCCAGCCACTGTTCGGCGCGTTCCTCGTCGTAGGGATCGTAATTGAGCGCGGCGCGCCCCAGGCGGCGGCATTCGCGCTGCACCACCTTGAACAGCCAGCCGGAGAAGGCCGCCAGCATGCGCACCGCCTCCAGGCGGCGCGACAGCACCAGCAGCGCTTCCTGCACCGCGTCGTCCACGTCGCTGATCAGGCAGGAGCGCTGCGCGTAGCGGCGGATGTCGGGCTGGCACAGGCGCAGCAGATGGGCCAGCGCCGCCGGATCGCCGCGGTGGGCGGCCTCCAGCACCGGCCAATGTGTATCAGAGAGTGCCATTCTTTTTCGCTTTATCGAGACGGCGGCCCACCATGGCGCACATGGGGCAGAAGCCGAACAGGCCGGACGCCACGATGCCGCCCGCCGATACCGCCAGCAGCGCACCTGCCACGCCGCCCACCGCTAGCAGGCTGATAGCCACCGCCAGCAAGCCTGCCACCACGCGCAGCACGCGCTCACCATTTGGTACATTTTTAACATAGAACATTTTGCTCTCCTTTGGAGTCGGTTGCATCATGAGGACGTCCCTCGACCGCTAAGAGGCGGGTAAACCGGGTTTGGATTCGCGGATTCAAAAATATTTTGGTAGGCTACACAACATGAGCGCGCCGACCACCCCACCCAAACCCCCGACGCTGGACCAGCACCTGTGCTTCAAGCTGTATTCCACGTCGCTGAAGATGACGCAGCATTACAAGCCCCTGCTGGCCGAGCTGAACCTGACGTATCCGCAGTACCTGGTAATGGTGGTGCTGTGGGAGCAGGAAGGCCTGGGCATCAAGGACATTGCGCAGCGCCTGCAGCAGGATTCGGGCTCCATCACGCCGCTGGTCAAGCGGCTCGAGGCGGAAGGCTATCTGCTGCGCGGGCGCGACCCGCAGGACGAGCGCAACCGCGTGCTGACCCTGACCGACAAGGGCCGCCAGCTGCGCGCCGCCGGCCTGCGCGTGAGCGAGCAATTCGCGCACGCCTGCGCCATCACGCACCAGGACGTGGAGCAGCTGGCTGGCGGACTGGATAAGCTGAATCGCAACCTTTCCTGAACGGCCACAGGCCAGCCAGCACCGCGTCAGCCTTGCTAAAAAGCTACTTTGATAGGAGAATTCCCCAGCGTCCCCGCTCAAGGAAGACATGAAACCGCTCGGCATCAAAGTCAAGGTTGCACTGGCCACCAGCGTCACGTCCGTCGTGATGATGGCGCTCGTCACTGTGGTGCAGATGCGGCGCATGGAGCAGGACTTCACGCGCGTGCTGTTCGCCCAGCAGACCGCCCTGATCAACCGCACCGCCGAGGAGCTGGACGACAAGCTCAGTATGCTGCTGGGGATTATCGCCCTGTCGGCCAAGAACCAGCCGCAGGAGATCTCCGGCGACGCCGCCGCCTTGCGCGCCTATTACGCCGACCGCGCCGTGCTCTCGCTGTTCGACGACGTGCTGATACTGGACCCGCAGGGCAAGGTGATCTCCGACCTGCCCGTGGTTCCCGGCCGGGTGGGCGTGGACGCCAGGGACCGCGCCTACTTCAAGCGCGTGATGGCCACGCGCCAGCCGCTGATCGCCGAGCCGGTGATCGGGCGCGCCGGCAAGCAGCCCATTGTGCAGATGGCTGCGCCCATCCTGGACCGCAAAGGTGAAGTGCAGGCCGTGCTGATCGGCGTGCTGCGCCTGTACAAGGACAATGTGCTGGGCCACCTGCGCACCGCCAAGGTGGGCCGCACCGGCTACTATTTCGCCGTCACGCGCGCCGAAGTGCCGCTGTACGTGCTGTACCCGGACCTGAGCCGCCTGCTCAAGCCGCGCCCGGCCAACGCCAATCCGGCCACCACGCGCGCGCTCAACGAAGGCTTCGAGGGCACGGTGATCAGCACCAACAGCGCGGGCCTGCGCGCGCTGAACAGCTTCAAGACGCTCAAGTCGGTGGATTGGGTGCTGGGCGCCTCGCTGCCGGTGGAGGAAGCGTTCGAACCCTTCGAGGGCATGCTGTTCCGGCTGGCCGTGTGGAGCTGCCTGGCCTCGCTGGCCGCCGCCGCGCTGATCGGCTGGCTCACCATGCGGCTGATGTCGCCGCTGGCACAGCTGCGCGGCGCCATCGAACGCATGCGCGGCAACGCCGCCGACTACACGCCGATCGCGGTGAAGCAGGAAGATGAAATCGGCTCGCTGGCAACCGCCTTCAACACCCTGATGCAGGAACGCCTGGCTGCGGACAGCCGCCTGCAGGACCTGATCGAACTGGCGCCGAACGCCTTCGTGGTGGTGGACGCCGAGGGCCGCATCGAGACCTTCAACCGCCAGGCGGAGCGCTATTTCGGCTACCAGCGCGGGGAAGTGCTGGGGCAAGCGGTGGAGACGCTGCTGCCGGCGACGGAGCGCGCCGCGCACATCAGGCTGCGGGAAGGCTTCTCGGCCACGCAGCTGACGCCGGAGCCGGTGCGCATGGGCGCCGGTCGCCAGCTGTTCGGGCAGCGCAAGGACGGCAGCCGCTTCCCGGTTGAAATCAACCTCAGTGCGATCCAGACCGGGGAAGGTCCCAAGGTGCTGGCCATGATCGCCGACATCACCGAGCGCCACCGCCTGCAGCTGGAAGTGGAGGCGCGCGCGGCGGAACTGGAGCAGGCGCGCGACCGCGCCGAATCGGCCAACCGCGCCAAGAGCGATTTCGTGGCCAATATGAGCCATGAGATCCGCACGCCGATGAACGCCGTGCTGGGCATGGCCTACCTGCTTGGCAATACCTCGCTGACGGCGCAGCAGCGCAAGTTCCTGACCATGGTGCAAACCTCCGGCCAGACCCTGCTGGCCATCCTGAACGACGTGCTGGACTTCTCCAAGATCGAGGCGCGCCGCATGGAGCTCTCGCCGACCGACTTCGACCTGGACGAGGTGATGAGCACCCTGGCCACCACCATGACCATGAACGCCGGGGAAAAGGAACTGGAGCTGGCCATCGCCGTGGAACCGGACGTGCCGCGCCTGCTGCACGGCGACGCGCTGCGGCTGCAGCAGATCCTGGTCAACCTGGCAGGCAACGCCGTCAAGTTCACGCAGGAAGGCGAAGTGGTGGTGCGGGTTGGCGTGGAGCAGCAGGGGGTGGAGCGCGCGGTGCTGCGCTTCGACGTCAGCGACACCGGCATCGGCATCAGCGAAGCGCAGCTGGCGCAACTGTTCAGCGCCTTCTCGCAGGGCGACGAAAGCATCACGCGGCGCTTCGGCGGTACCGGCCTGGGCTTGGCCATCACCAAGCGCCTGATCGAGCTCATGGGCGGCAAGATCTCGGTGCACAGCGTGGAGGGCAAGGGCAGCCAGTTCTGGTTCAGCCTTCCATTCACCGTGCTGCCGCCGGCCAAGAAGCGCCGCCCCGCGCTCGGCGACCTGCGCCTGCTGGTGGCGGACGACAATGGCACCACGCGCGACCTGGTGGGCAAGCTGATACGCGCCTGGGGCTGGGAAGCCGACGAGGTTGCGTCCGGCGCCGACGCCATTGCCCGCTTCCGCGCGCAGCAGCAGAGCGGCCAGCCCTACGACGCGGTGCTGGCCGACTGGCATATGCCGGGCATGGGCGGCGTGGTCGTGGCCAAGGCCATACGCGAAGCGGCGGGTGCGCACGCGCAGCCCATCGTGGTGATGGTGAACGCGTTCGCGCGCGACCAGCTGGAGGAAATCTCCAGCGCGCCGGAAGCGGACGTGGTGCTGGTCAAGCCCATCACCAGTTCCAGCCTGTTCGACGCGCTGCACCAGGCCCTGGTGGCCAAGGGCGGCGAAGAAAGCGCTGCGCAGGCGGAAGGCATCGCTGGCAGCCTGGCGGGCAGGCACTTCCTGCTGGTGGAAGACAATCTGCTGAACCAGGCCGTGGCGCGCGGCATCCTGGAACTGGCCGGCGCCACGCTGGACGTGGTGGGCGACGGCCAGCAGGCGGTGGACGTGATGCGCGAAAATGCCGGCCGCTATGACATCGTGCTGATGGACATGCAGATGCCGGTGCTGGACGGCTTCAGCGCCACCGCCATGCTGCGCCGTGAATTCAAGCTGACCTTGCCCGTGATCGCGATGACGGCGGGCGTGCTGGCCTCGGAACGCGACCGCTGCCTGGAGGCCGGCATTACCGACTTCATTCCCAAGCCGGTGGTGGTGGAGGAAATGATGGCGGTGATACAGCGCCACCTGCCGGGTGAGCGCGCCAACGGCGCAGCGCCGCCGGCGCGGGCCGTTGCGGCCAGCCCCACCGGGCAGGCGGATGCGGCGCCGCCGGCCGATGCCGAACCGCTGTTCAGCATGGACAGCCTGATGCGCGTGATGGGCAAGGACCCGAAAGGGCGCCAGGTCATGTTCAAGATGGTGCGCAGCGCGCTGGAGGGCGGCATGCAGCCGATGGACGACGCCAACCGCGCGCTGCGGGAAGGCCGTGCCAGCGAAGCGGCACAGGTGCTGCACAGCCTGCGCGGCGCCGTCGGCGTGCTGGGCGCCAAGCGCCTGATCCGCGCCACGCTGGAGGCGGAAAGCGCCATCTCGCAGCAGCGCAACGGCGAGCTGCCGGCCATATTCGAGCAGGTACGCGGGGTACTGGAAGCGACGCTG
This sequence comes from Pseudoduganella sp. UC29_71, assembly GCF_042693265.1. NCBI lineage: Bacteria > Pseudomonadati > Pseudomonadota > Betaproteobacteria > Burkholderiales > Oxalobacteraceae > Pseudoduganella > Pseudoduganella sp. UC29_71. Next base: position 6,003,441 of record NZ_CP170549.1, read on the forward strand.
CGCGAAGCGGCCGACTGGCTGGAACGGACGGACCGCTAGCGCCGGCGCGGACAGTCAGGCCTGTTCGCGCGCGGCGCGCTTGATCGCTTGCGGCGGCTGGCCATAGGCGCGCAGGAAGGCGCGGCGCATGCGCTCGGGGTCCGCAAAGCCGGTCTCGCGCGCCACCACGTCGATGGACAGCTTGCCCGCCTCGATCAGCGCGCGCGCCGCTTCCACCCGCAGCACCTCCACCGCGCGCGCCGGCGACTGCCCGGTCTCGATGCGGAAGGTGCGGCTGAACTGGCGCCGGCTCAAGTGCGCCGCTTCGGCCAGTTCGTCCACCGACAGCGGCTTGCGCAGGTTGCTCTTGGCGTAAGTGAGCGCCACCTGGATGCGGTCCGACTTCGGCTCCAGTTCCAGCAGCGCGGAGAACTGCGACTGTCCCCCGCTACGGCGGTGATACACCACCATCTTGCGCGCCACGGCCTTGGCCAGCGCCACGCCGTGGTCCGCCTCGACCATGGCCAGCGACAGGTCGATGCAGGCCGTCATGCCGGCCGAGGTCCACACGCGGCCGTCGTGGATGAAGATGCGGTCCTCTTCCACCTTCACCTTGGGATACATGCGCTGCAGCGCGCGCGCCTGGCCCCAGTGCGTGGTGGCGCGGCGGCCATCCAGCAGCCCCGCTTCGGCCAGGAAGAAGGCGCCGGTACAAATGCCCGCCGTGCGGCGCGACAGTGCGCTGGCCGAGCGCAGGAAATCGACAAAGCCGGGTGTGGAGACGATCAGTTCCATCGAACCGGCGACCAGCACCGTGTCGTAGCTATGGCTGCCGAACGGCTCCGTCAGCACCGGCACGCCGGAGGAACTGGGCACGGCGCCGCCGTGCTCGGACAGCAGCACCACTTCGTAGCAGTTCTCCTTCGTCAGTTCATTGGCCACCTCGAACACGGTAGTCACCGCCAGGTCCAGCACCTGGAAGCGGGGGAAAAGGACCAGCCCTATCTTGCGTGTCATCATGATGTCCCAAAACGAGGTATATATGGCATACGGGACTCAATTTAGGCGCCTACACTGCCCTTGTCAACCAACTTCTCAAGGACAGCAATATGAACACCACCGCAAAACCCGGCATTGCCCTCATCACCGGCGCCTCCACCGGCATCGGCGCGCGCTACGCGCAGCGACTGGCTGAACGCGGCTACGACCTGATCCTGGTGGCCCGCAACCGCGAGCGCCTGCAGACCGTTGCCGCCAGCGTCGGCGCCGCCACCGGCCGCAACGTGGAGATCCTGCCCGCCGACCTGACGCAGGAAGCCGGCCTGGCGCTGGTGCAGCACCGCCTGGCGAACGACGCCGGCATCACCATGCTGGTGAACAACGCCGGCCTGGGCGCCACCGCGCCGCTGGTCGAGTCGAAGCAGGAAGACCTGGACCGCATGATCTTCCTGAACGTGAATGCGCTGACCCGCCTTACGCGCGCCGTGGCGCCGGGCTTCGCCGCGCGCGGCCATGGCAGCATCATCAACATTGCCTCCATCGTGGCAGTGGCGCCGGAGGTGCTGAACGGCACCTATGGCGGCAGCAAGGCTTATGTGCTGGCGTTCACGCAGTCGCTGCAGCATGAACTGGGCGCCAAGGGCGTGCGCGTGCAGGCCGTGCTGCCGGGCGCCATCAGCACCGAATTCTGGGACCACGCGGGCGTGCCGGTGGCGCACCTGCCCGGCGAGATCGTGATGAATGTGAACGACCTGGTGGACGCGGCGCTGGCCGGCCTGGACCTGGGCGAAGTAGTAACCATCCCGTCGCTACCCGACCATGCCGACTGGGACAAGTTCGAAGCAGCGCGCCTGGCGATGGGGCCGAACCTCTCGCGCAGCAAACCCGCCGCGCGTTACACGGCCTGAGGCCGGTCCGGCGCGGTGAGCCGCGCCTTCACGCCCGGCAGGTAGCGCTCGCTGACGGGGACACTGTCGCCGCAGCGCAGCACCGCCTGGTAGCTGCCGTCGCCATTGGCCTCCAGTCTGGCGACCTGCTCCAGGCGCACGATGGCGCTGCGGTGCACGCGCAGGTACACGGCCGGGTCCAGGTGCTGCTCCAGGCGGCTCAGCGTCACCCGGTGCAGCACGCGGCGCGCGGCCATGCGCAGTTCCACGTAATTGCCTGCCGCCTCCATCCACAGCACGTCTTCCAGCTGCACGCATTCGATGCGGCCCACAGAGCGCACGCTGAGCTGCCGCCAGTATGCGGGCGACGGCGTCTGCACGGATGCCTGCACCGACGCCTGCACATAGCCGCGCAAGGCCGCGCCATAGTTGGCGCGCTGCCGCTGCGCCAGCATCGCCTGCGCGCGTTCCACCGCTTGCGCAAAACGCTGGTCGTCGAACGGTTTGAGCAGGTAGTCCAGTGCGTGCACTTCAAAGGCTTCCACCGCATAGCTGTTGTACGCCGTGACGAACACGATCAGCGGCGGCTCCGGCCGTTGCGACAGCTCGCGCGCCAGCACCAGCCCGGATTCGTTAGGCATCTGGATGTCGAGAAACACCACGTCGATCTCATTGCCTGCCAGCGCTTCGCGCGCGGCGGCGGCGCTGGCGCATTCTCCCGCCACCTGCCACGGTACCTGCCCGGCCAGCGCATCGTTGGCCAGCGCATAATCGGCCAGCGCATAGCGCAGATTGATGCGGCCCGGTTCCTCGTCGTCGACGATCAGCGCGCGTATCGGCGTCATGCCGATCGCTCCATGGGCATGCGCACCTCGGCCACGAAGCGGCCGGCATCGCGCCGCGTCTGCAGCGAGGCGGCGCTGCCCGCCGCCATCTGCAAGCGCGCCTGCGTGCTGCGCAAGCCCAGCCCCAGTCCCGGGTTCGGCGGCGCCGCATGCGCCAGCGGGTTGCTGATCCGGATCACCAGCTGATCGCCCTCGCGCGCCAGCTCCAGGCGGATGTCGCTGGCGCCGTCGTGGCAATCCAGATCGTGGCGCAGCGCGTTCTCCACCAGCGGCTGCAGCAGCAGCGGCGGGCAGTCCGCGTCCAGCACAGCGCCTTGGCCGCCCTCGATGCGCACGCGCAGGCGCTCGCCGTAGCGCAGGCGCTGCAGGTCCAGGTAGTCGCGCACGAACTGTAATTCCTCGGCCATGCTGACCCAGTCGCGCGAGCTGGCGGTGAGCGCATAGCGCAGCAGGTCGCTCAGGCGGCTGATGCCGGTCAGCGCCACGCGCTTGTCGTCGGAACGTACCAGCGCGCTGATGGCGTTCAGCGCGTTGAAGAGGAAATGCGGTTCGAGCTGGCTGCGCAGCGCCAGCAGGCGCTGCTGCTCAAGCTCCAGCCGCAGCGACAGGTTGTCGGTCTGCGCCTGCCGCCACGCCTGCTCCCGCGCCCGGCCTTGCTGCCAGGCGCACACCGCCACCACGGCGATATAGGTAAAGCTGATCCACGCCAGCTCCATGAAGATATCGAAGTTGTGCAAGCGCTGCACGGCAGCCAGCACGCTGTCCGGCGACAGTGCGTCGCCGGCACGCAGCGCGTAGACCGAGCCGACATAGGCCAGCTCCAGCGGCAGGAACGCCACCACCACCAGCGCATACACGGCCCCGATGCGGCGCGCGTTCCCCAGCAGCGCACTGCGGCGCGAAAACAGCAGGTACATGGCGCTGCTGAACACCATCATCATCAAATGCGTGCTGCACCAGTTCCAGAGCGGGACGGTGTAGGAACGCACCATGCCTTCGCGTTGGCCGTCGCCGTAGCTGCCCAGCGCACCGAGCGCGCACAGTGCCGTCCACAAGACGGCGTTGATCGCCAGCACGCGGGCGGCGTAAAAGTAGGAATTCATAGGCGGCAAGTATAGCGGCAGCCATGGCCAAAACCGCGGCCTTGCGGCAGAATTCGTCCCGCGCCCCGGCCGGTTCATCACACGGCGGCAGCGCGCCGGCAACGGCGTCACTACACTTGCAGCCTCCATCAACCCGACAGACGCCACATGCACCGATCCCGCAGCCTTCAACTTTGCGCCCTGGCCGGCGCGCTCCATGCCTGTGCCTGCAGCGCGGCCGATACTCAGGCAGAGATGGCACGCGTGGAAGTCACCGGCCCAGCTTCCGCAGACCTGCGCCGCAACGACATGGCTGGCAAAATCGTGGTGGGCCGGGACGAGCTGCTGCAATACGGCGACAGCGCCCTTTCCGGCGTGCTGAAACGGCTGCCCGGCCTGTCCGTGGCAGGCAGCGAGGTACGCATGCGCGGACTGGGCGCAGGCTACACGCAAATCCTCATCAACGGCGATCCGGCGCCGCCGGGCTTCGCCATCGATACGCTGGCGCCGGAGCTGATCGAGCGCATTGAAATCATGCGCACCACGTCGGCGGAATTCAGCGCACAGGCGGTGGCGGGCAGCATCAACGTGGTGCTCAGGAAGGGCGCCAGCCGCGCCCGGCGCGACTTGAAGCTGCAGGCCGAGCACAATCAACGCTGGAACCCCAGCGCCACCATGCAGCTATCCGACCGCGATGGCGCGTATTCTTACTCGGTGGCCGGCACCTTGTCGCGCACCGGCTACGACAACGGCGCCCGGATCGGCGAAACGCTGGCCGGCGCCGACGGCGCAGTGACGGCGCGCCGGCGGTTCGACGAGCGCTACCTGGGCAGCATCGCCAAGGCCAGCCTGGCGCCGCGCCTGAACTGGGCGCTGGACGGCGGCGATACGCTGTCCTGGCAAAGCCTGCTGGATATCGCCCGCATCGACAGTCACGGCGGCTCCCACGAAACGACCCTGCAAGGCGACGCCACGCGCTCGCCGGTGAGCGGTTACAGTTCCCGCATCCGCAACGATGCGCTGCGCAGCGACGCCAGCTGGTCGCACCAAATGGCCGATGGCGGCAAGCTCACCGTCAAGGCGGGCGTCAACGTCAACCAGCGCGGTATCGACTATATGTTCCAAGGCGCGGATGCGGCCGCTATCCCTTGGCTGGTCCGCAAGGTGACGTCCAGCGCCAGCGACAACAGCGCCGCCAGCAGCGGCAAGTACCATACGCCTTTATGGCCCGGCCACAGCTTCGGCGCCGGCTGGGACGGCAGCTACACGCGCCGCCGCGAAACGCGTGTGCAGCGCGACAGCACGCCGCAGGGCGCGCCGCTGTATGCGCTGGACCAGGACTACTCGGCGGCCGTGAAGCGCCTCGCCTGGTACGCCCAGGACGAGTGGGACGTGACGCCGCGCATGCAAGCCTATCTCGGCCTGCGCTGGGAAGGCCTGGACACGGGCACCGTCGGCCGCGCCATGGACAAGGTGCAGAGCCGCTCCAGCGTCTGGAGCCCGGTGCTGCAAATGCTGTGGAAGCTGCCCGAGCCCGGGCGCGACCAGCTGCGCTTGGCGCTGTCGCGCACCTACAAGGCGCCGCTCACGCGCAACCTGGTGCCGCGCCGCTACACCGTCAACAACGGCAACGGTCCCACCAACCCGGACGTGGAAGGCAACCCCAAGCTGCAACCGGAACTGGCGTGGGGCATCGATGCCGGCTATGAAACCTATTTCGGCAAGGCCGGCGTGGTGAGCCTGTCCGCCTATGCGCGCCGCATCAGCGCCGTGACGGTGCAGCGCCTGTTCCTGGATGGCGCCACCTGGGTCAGCACCTTCGCCAACGGCGGCCGCGCCGAATCGCACGGCCTGGAATTTGACGCCAGGTTCCCGCTGGCAGCGCTGTACCCCGGCGCCGCCGGCATCGACGTACGCGCCAACGCCACGCGCAACTGGTCGCGCCTGGATAGCGTGCCCGGGCCGCACAACACGCTGGCCGACCAGACTCCGCTCACGCTCAACCTCGGTCTCGACTATCGCTACTCGCCCGAGTGGACCACTGGCTTCAATTTCAACTACCTCGGCAGCCGCGCCAGCCGCATCACCGCGCATCTCCTCAGCGACAGCAAGCCGGGGCGCACGCTGGACGCCTACGCGCTGTGGCAAACCGGCACCGCCAGCCAGTTGCGCCTGTCCGTGGCCAATGCGCTGCGCCGCGCGGGCGGCGGCTCCCAGTACTACGCCGACGCGTTCGGCAGCACGGCCCGCAGCAACAGCGCTCCCGGCAGCACCGGCGTGCGCCTGCAATACGAAAGAAGGCTGTAAAACCAGGCCGGCGATCCATGCGCTAGAATCATGTATCGCCTTGCCGGAGCAGTCATGTCAAACCGCCTTGTTTCCCTTCCGCCGCTGGACGCGCTGCGCGGCTTTGTCGCGGCGGCGCGGCGCATGAGCATCACCGCTGCGGCCGACGATTTGTGCCTGACCCAGTCGGCCGTCAGCCGCCAGATCCAGGCGCTGGAGGAGCGCCTCGGCACGCCGCTGTTCACGCGCAGCAATCGCAGCATCGCGCTCACGGCAGCGGGCGAGCAGCTGTTCCAGCTGGCTTCGCCCTGGATGGACCGGCTGCTGGAGCTGGCAGAGTCGCTGCGGGACGAGCAGCGTATCCGGCCGGTGACGATATCGGCCAGCATGGGCGTCGCGTCGCTGTGGCTGCTGCCACGGCTGGGCGAGTTCCAGACCGCGCATCCGCATATCGACGTGCGCGTGGCCACCAGCAACCGCGTGCTGGACCTGGACCGTGACGGCATCGACCTGGCCATCCGCTACAGCCCCGCCTCGCCCGCGACGCAAGGCGGCCTGCTGCTGTTCGATGAAGTGGTGGCGCCGGTGGCCAGCCCGGCGGTGGCGGCCAGCGCCTTCCGCCGGCCGGAAACGCTGCTGCAGCACGTGCTGCTGGATCTGGACGACAAGGTAGGCCCATGGCTGCATTGGGAATACTGGCTCGGTGCGCAAGGGCTGGGGCAGCGCAAGCCTAAGGGCCGGCTGCATTTCAACCACTACGACCAGCTGATCCACGCAGCCACCGGCGGGCATGGCGTGGCAGTGGGACGGCTGCCGCTGCTGCTGCCCATGCTGGCGGACGGCCGCCTGGCAGGGCGCCTGGACCAGTGCCTGCACGTGGACGATTACCGCTACTGGCTGATGGAGGCGCCGGGCACACCGCGCGAAGAAGTGGCCGTGTTCCGCGACTGGCTGGTGCAGCAGGCCGCGCTCACCTCGCAGGAGCTGGCGCGCGCCACCGGCGCAGCCTGATCGCCGCCCGCCGACGGCCGCGCCGCGCTGCCGCCACACACGCCCGGGCGACCGCGCAAGCTGCGCCGGCCGTGCCCGTCATACCCGCGCCAGGCGCGCCTGCGCCAGCCGGGCCAGGCCGCGCTCCAGCCAGCGCTCCAGCTGCGCCGCCAGCCAGGAGCCGGCGCCCTGCGGTGCGGCGCTGGCGGCCGTGGGGCCGCTTCTGCTCACGCTGACTTTGGCCGCGCCGCCGATGACCTCGAACGAGACCGCCTCGTGCCGTCCGACGCTGGACAGGTACTGGCGCTGCGTGGCCGACAGTTCCGCGCAGTCGCCCGCCTTCAGCACACGGTCCTTGCTGTCGCGGTGGCTGGTGATCCACAGCACGCCAGCCAGGCAGCGGACCTGGACTGGCTGGCCGGGCGCCATGGTGGCGCCTTCCCTTGGATGCAAAGTGATCTGCATGGCATTCTCCCTGATTTGATCTTGCCTGCATTGTTGCCGCGCGCCGCGCCGGCGACAAACGTTATCGCGGCATGCCATCCATGCGTGCAGCGCATGGGTTCCATGCCAATTCACCGCTGGCGCGCCCGGCGCCTCGCTGGCTATCCTTGCAACATCAACCGGGAGGCGCGATGAAATTTCTGAAGACACCTTTGGCGGCCGTGCTGTGCGGCGGCATCATCATGGGCCTGGCGCTGGGTGTGCGCCACGTGCAGGGCCTGTTCATGCTGCCCATGACCTCGGCGCGCGGCTGGGGCAGGGAAGAATTCGCGCTGGCCATCGCCTTGCAGAACCTGGTCTGGGGCATCGCCCAGCCCTTCACCGGCATGATTGCCGACCGCTACGGCTCGCGCCGCGTGCTGGCCGGCGCCTGCCTGCTGTACGCGCTCGGCCTGTACCTGATGGCGCACGCCGCCAGCAGCATGCAGCTGGTGCTCACCGGCGGCCTGCTGATCGGCATGGCCTTGTCCGGCACCGCCTTCGGCACCGTGTACGGCGCGCTGAGCCGCATCGTGCCGCCGCAGCGGCGCAGCTGGGCGCTGGGCCTGGCCGGCGCGGTCGGCGGCGTGGGGCAGTTCGCCATGGTGCCCGCCGCGCAGGGGCTGATCGCGGGCGCCGGCTGGATGGCCGCGCTGGCCGCGCTCGCCTTCGTGCTCGCGCTGGCCGCGCCGCTGGCCTTCCCCATGGACGACAGCGCCGCCGCCAGCGCGCCGCAGCGGCCCGGACAATCGATGCGGCACGCCATCGCCGAAGCCCTGACGCACCGCGGCTTCTGGCTGCTGAACCTGGGCTTTTTCGCATGCGGCTTCCAGCTCGCCTTCATCGCCGGCCACTTTCCCGCCTACCTGCTGGACAAGGGATTTTCCGCCAACACCGGCGTCATGGCACTGGCCATCGTGGCGCTGGCGAACGTGGCGGGAACGTATTTCTGCGGCAAGCTCGGCAACGTCTACCGGCGCAAGCACCTGCTGGCCTGGCTGTACTGCGCGCGCTCGGCGGCCATGCTGCTGTTCGTGGCCGCGCCCATCAGCACGGCCAGCGTCTACCTGTTCTCGTTCGCGATGGGACTGACGTGGCTGGGCACGGTGCCGCTGACCAACGGCCTGGTGTCGCAGGTGTTCGGCGTGAAGTACATTTCCACGCTGTTCGGCCTGGTGTTTGTCGGCCACCAGCTGGGCGGCTTCCTCGGCGTGTGGCTGGGCGGCGCGGTGTTCGACGCCACGCATTCGTACGACCTGGTGTGGGCCGCATCGGTCGGCATCGGCCTGGTGGCGGCGCTGCTGCACTGGCCGATCGACGACCGCGCCGTGGCCGGGCTGCAGCCGGCATGAAGCCGCTGCACAACCTGCTGCTGTGGGCCGTGCTGGCGGCGGTGTGCGCGTGGGCCTGGCTGGCGATGCTGCGGCCGGACAACGTGCTGTCCTTCGCCACCCTGGCGGCGCTGTGCTGAGCGCCTACGCCAGCTTCAGTTCCCAGTAGCCGACGTCGATCCAGCGCCCGAACTTCATGCCCACCTCGGCGAAGTGCGCCACCTTGCGGAAGCCCATGGCTTCGTGCAGCGCCACGCTGGCCTCGTTGGGCTGGGCGATGCCGCCGATCACCATGTGCAGGCCGCGCGCACGCAACTCATCGATCAGCGCGCGGTACAGACGCGAGCCGACGCCTTTGCGCGGATGCTCGGGCGACACGTAGACGCTGCTTTCCACCGAAAAGCGGTAGGCGCTGCGCACCCGCCACGGCGTGGCGTAGGCATACCCCATGACGATGCCGTCCTGCTCGCACACCAGCCACGGCAACTTCGCGCTGACCGTCCCGATGCGGCCCGCCATCTCCTCGACCGAGACCGGCTGTTCCTCGAAGGAAATAGTGGTGGTGGCGACGTAGTGGTTGTAGATGGCGGCAATGGCGGCCGCGTCGGCTGCAGCGGCGGGACGGATGGTGGACATAGGCGTTATCAAAAAGTCCTATCGTAGCCGAGTCTCAGATCTTTTGCAGTTGACGGTCGATGGCCTTGGCCGCCCGTTCATTGCGCTCGCTGTAGCGGTCCGTCAGGTAAGCGCTGCGGCCGCGCAGCAGCAGGGTCATCTTGAACAGCTCCTCCATCACGTCCACCACCCGCTCGTAGTAGGCGGACGGACGCATGCGGCCTTCCTCGTCGAATTCCTTGTACGCCATCGGCACCGAGGACTGGTTGGGGATGGTGAACATGCGCATCCAGCGCCCCAGCAGGCGCAGCGTGTTGACCACGTTGAAGGACTGCGAACCGCCGCACACCTGCATTACCGCCAGCGTGCGGCCCTGGCTGGGCCGCAGCGCGCCCTGTTCCAGCGGGATCCAGTCGATCTGGTTCTTCATCACGGCCGTGATGGCGCCGTGGCGCTCCGGGCTGCACCACACCTGGCCCTCGGACCACAGGCTCAGCTCGCGCAACTCCACCACCTTGGGATGCGTCTCGGGCACGCTGCCCGCCATCGGCAGGTCCATTGGGTCGAATATCTTCACCTCGGCGCCGAAATGCTCCAGGATGCGCGCCGCCTCGTACACCAGGAAGCGGCTGAAGGAGCGCTCGCGCAGCGAGCCGTACAGCATGAGGATGCGCGGCGGATGGTCCAGCTCGCCCACCGGCGCCAGCTTGGCAAGGGTGGGCATGTCCAGCAGCTCGGGTTTGATGTTGGGCAGGTCGGGGATGCTCATGGTTGCTCCTTTTTCTCCGCGTACAGCCAGCGGAACAAGACGGTGGCGGCGGCTGCGCCCAGCAGCTGCGCCGCGATGAAGCCGGGCGCGTCAACGGGACGGATGCCGGCGAAGGTGTCGGTCACGCTGCGCGCCAGCGTGACGGCGGGATTGGCGAACGAGGTGGACGCCGTGAACCAGTAGGCGGCGGTGATGTAGGCCGCCACCGCGAACGGCGTGACGCCGGGCCGGCTGCGCGTGCAGCCGATGATGACCCCCAGCAGGCCGAAGGTGGCCACGCATTCGCTCCACCACTGGCCCGCGCCGCTGCGCACGTGGAGCGACGCGGTGAACGCCTCCAGCCCGAACATGGCGTGCGCGGTGGCCACGCCGGCCAAGGCGCCGAAGGTCTGCACGGCCAGGTAGGGCAGCACGTCGCGCGGCGGGTGCAGGCCCTGCCAGGCGGCCGACAACGTCACCACGGGATTGAAGTGCGCGCCGGACACGGGGCCGAACATCAGGATCAGCGCCACCAGCCCGGCGCCGGTGGCCAGTGCGTTGGCCAGCAGGGCGATGGCGGTATTGCCGCCCGCCAGGCGCTCGGCCATGATGCCGGACCCGACCACCACCGCCAGCAGCAGCGCCGTGCCCAGGCCTTCGGCCACGATGCGGCGCGCCAGCGTCATGGCAGCAGCGTGCCGATGCGGTCCAGCTCGGCCTTCAGGCGCACCGGATTGTTTTTCAGCTGCCCCAGCGGCAGCGCGAAGAAGGCTTCGATGCGGGCGCGCAGCACGCGGTAGGCGTGCAGGAAGGCGGCGTCGATTTCTTCCTCGGTGCCGGTGGCGTGCGCCGGGTCTTCCACGCCCCAGTGCGCGCGCATGACCTGGCCCAGGTAAGCCGGGCATTCCTCGCCGGCGGCGCTGCCGCAGACGGTGATGACGATGTCCGGCGTGACCGGCAGGCTGTCCCAGGACTTGCTGTAATAGCCCTCGGTGGAAATGCCCTCGCGGGCCAGCAGCGCCAGCGAACGCGGGTGCACATAGCCGGCCGGCTTGCTACCCGCACTGACGGCGTGCCAGCCGGCCGGCGCCAGGTGGTTGAAGGTGGCTTCGCCGAGGATGGAGCGGCAGGAATTGCCGGTGCACAGTATTAAAACGTTCATTTACGCGTCCTTGCAGGTGGTGGAGGGCGGACAGCAGGGCACGCCGCCGCAGCAGTTTTCGGTGAGGAAGGCCAGCAGGCCGTTCATGGTGTCGAAGCTGGCGCTGTAGATGACGTAGCGGCCGTCCTGGCGCGCCGCGATCAGCCCGGCGTGCGCCAGCTCTTTCAAATGGAAGGACAGCGACGATGGCGCCATGTCCAGGTGCTCGGCGATCTTGCTGGCGGCCAGCCCGTCCGGACCGGCTTGCACCAACAGCCGGAACGCCGCCAGCCGGGATTCCTGCGCCAGCGCCGCCAGCGCGGCCAGTACTTGTTTGGTGTCCATCTGCTCCCCAATTCGATATTTCAACGATTATCGAAATATACTATGAAAGGCAAAATATGTAAAACTAGCCGCCATGGATAGACGAATTGCCATTATTGCCGCCGCAGCACTCGGCTGGGCGCCCCGCGTTTTTGCCGCCCCCCAGGACGGCGCTGCGGGCCTGCGCATCGTCACTTCGCATCTGCCGCCGCTGGTGCTGGAACACGGCGGCGCCCGCCCCGGCGCGCTGATGGAACTGGTGAACGAATTGTGCAAGCGCATGAAGCTGTCGCCGCAGACCCAGTTCGTACCATGGCGGCGCGCAACCTTCCTGGCCGCGACGATGCCGGCCACTGCCATCTTCCCGCTGACCCGGCTGCCCGAACGGGAAGCCCAGTATTGCTGGCTGGCACCGCTGTACGACGAGCACTATGTGTTCCTGGCGCCGCGCCAGGGCCGCTTCGACGTGCGCCAGCCGCAGGACATGAAGGCGCGCCGCGTCGCGCTGCTGCGCGGCGCGGGACAGGCCGCCGTGCTGCGCGAGCTGGGCTATGCCAACCTGGTGGAGTCGGCCTCGATCGACGAGGTGCACCGCTTCCTGCTGACCGGCATCGCCGATGCCGCTTTTGGCGAGCGCAACATCATCCGCACGTCGCTGCGCAGCCGGGGCGAGGAGGCCAGGTTCGAGCTCAGTGCGCCGGTGCGCAGCACCACCGCGTGGCTGGCCGGCTCGCTCGACTTCAAGCCGGACGAGGTGCAGCAGTTCCAGCAAACCATGGCCGCCATGGCGGCCGACGGCAGCAGCCGCCGCATCCTGTCCAGGTACGACCTGGCCTGACCTTTGGAAAGCCCCATGAAACCAGACATCCTCGTGTTCGCCGCTAGCCCCTCGGCCTCCGTCATGCAGCAGCTCGACGCGCATTTCCAGTGCCACCACGTGTGGTCCGTCCCGGCCGCCGAGCAGGACGCCTATGTGGACAGCGTGGCGGCGCGCGTACGCGGCATCGTTACCACCGGGCCGCTGGGCGTGAGCGCGGCGCTGGCGGCGCGCCTGCCGAAGCTGGAGATCGTCAGCCTGAACAGCGTGGGCTACGACAAGATCGACCTCGATGCGCTGCGCGCGCGCGGCATCCCGGTGACCAACACGCCGGGCGTGCTGACCGACGACGTGGCCGACCTGGCGGTGCTGCTGCTGCTGTCCGCCGCGCGCCGCCTGCCGGCCATGGACCGCTACGTGCGCGAGGGCGACTGGAGCGCGCGCAAGCCGCTGGCGCCGTCGCGCAGCGTGCGCGGCAAGGTGGCGGGCATCTTCGGCTTCGGCCGCATCGGCCAGGCCATTGCCGGCCGGCTGGCCGCGCTGGGCATGGAGATCCGCTACTTCCAGCCGCGCCCGGTGCCCGGTGTGCATGCGCCGCGCGCGGAATCGCTACTGGCGCTGGCGCAGGAAAGCGACTACCTGGTGCTGAGCGCCCCGGCCAACGCCGCCACCCGCCACGCGGTCAACGCCGCCGTGCTGGACGCGCTGGGGCCGGAAGGCACGCTGGTGAACATCGCGCGCGGCGCACTGGTGGACGAAGCGGCCATGATCGCCGCGCTACAGGCGCGCACCCTGGGCGCGGCCGCGCTGGACGTGTTTGACAACGAGCCGGAGGTGCCGCCCGCCCTGCGCGCGCTGGACAACGTGGTGCTCACGCCCCACATCGGCAGTTTCACCGTGGAGACACGCCACGCCATGGGCCAGCTGGCGGTGGACAACCTGCTGGCCCATTTCGCCGGCCAGCCGCTGCTGACACCGCTGCTGCCTTAGCGCACACTGTCCGAAAGCGCACACTGGCACCGTCCGCTTCCGGACGCCGGTGCAGCGTGCAGCGCGACGCGGCGCCACCCGCCGCAGCGCAGGGGCCGCACCTCGCCGTGCGGTGCCGGGCCTGGGTCCTTGCGGCCCGGGCGCGGCGACCGCATGGCACGGTTGTTGCAGTTTGAAGCCCGGATCAACTACACCTCTCCCATCATGACCTTGCGGGACTTCCGTATCGGCTGGCGCACCTTGCTGCAAGACCCGGCCTACTCCTTCGTCGTTATCGCCGGCCTGGGCATCGGCCTAGCGGCCGCGCTGCTGCTGCTCGGCCTGGTACGCCACTCCTGGCAGTACAACCGCCACGTGCCCGACGTGGACCAGGTCTACGTGGTGAAGCAGCGCTTCAACGTCGATCCCAAGACGCCCTGGTTCGACCAGGCGCCGCTGCTGCTGCGCGCCGTGGCGGCCGGCACGCCGGGCGTGGCCGCTGCCACCGGCTACCTGCCGTCGCGCGCCGAAACCATGGGCCTGACCGTGCGCATCGACGGCCAGCTGCGCAAACTCGACAGCCTGACCGTGCTGCCCGATTTCGCGGCTATGCTGGGCCTGCAAGCAGTGCAGGGCGACCTTGCCTCCGCGCTGGACAAGCCGGACAGCTTCGCCATCACCGAAGAAGCCGCGCAGCGCCTGTTCGGCACCGCCAATGCGCTGGGCAAGACCATGCTGGCAGAAGGCAAGCTGCTGCGCGTAGGCGCGGTGCTGCGCACGCCGCCGGCCAGCACCACGATCCCCTTCGAAACCCTGCTCGGCACGGCATCGGTACTGGTGGAAAAGGAAGTGCGTGAGGAACTGGCCACCGGCGCGCGCGGCTGGTGGGGCAAGATGCTGGTGCGCGTGCAGCCGGGCGCGTCGCTGCCCGCCGTCATGGATGCGCTGCAGCGCGCAGTGGACAGCAATCCCGCCCTGCAGGACCAGCCGCCGGAGGTGCGCCAGCGCCTGGGCCGGCGCAAGGTGATGGACGTGGCGCTGGCGCCGCTGAAGGACGCCTATTTCGACCAGGACGTGGCGCAGAACTTCCGTGGCCGCGCCCGGCCCGCGCGCGCACCCGGCCGCGATAGCCGGCCTGGGCGCGGTGGCGCTGCTGATCCTGGCGCTGGCGGCCGTGAACTACGTGAACCTGGCGGCGGTGCGCGTGCTGCGCCGCCAGCGCGAGGTGGCGATGCGCAAGGTGCTGGGCGCCGGCGCGCGCCGCATCGCGCTGCAGTTGCTGGCTGAATCCATGCTGGTGGCCTTGCTGGCCACCGTGATCGGCCTGCTGCTGGCGTGGCTGGCGCAGCCCTTGTTCGCCGAGCTGGTGAACCGCAGGCTCGACAGCGTACTGTCGCCGGGCTACGTGGCCGCCGCGCTGCTGCTGGGCGTCCTGCTGGGCGTGCTGACGGCCCTCTATCCGGCCTGGCTCGCGCTGCGCGTGCGGCCCAGCCAGGTGCTGGCGGGGCGCGGCGATATCGAGTCCGCAGGCGGGCTGCGCATGCGCCGCGTGCTGACGGTGCTGCAAGTGGCCGCCGCCATGGGGCTGGCCAGCGTGGCCGTCGCCATCGCCTGGCAAACCGCGTTCGCCATGCGCGCCTCGCCCGGCTTCGACCCGGCGCCGCTGCTGATCGTGGACCTGCCGAAACCGGTGCGCATGAGCGCGGAGGCGCGAAGCTTCGTGGCGGCGCTGAAGGCGCAGCCCGGCGTGGCCGGCGTGGCGATTTCGGAGGACGCGGTAGGGCGCAGCAATGTGTCCTGGTTCCGCGACCTGAAGCGGCTGGACGGCCGCAGCACGGCCACGGAGATCAAGTCGGTAAGCGCCAACTTTTTCGAGCAGTACTGCATCGCGCCGCTGGCGGGGCGGCTGTTCGATCCGCGCCTGGACAAGGAGGACGATCCGGTGCCGCTGGTGCTGAATGCCATCGCCGCGCGCGAACTGGGCTTTGCCGATCCGGCCGCCGCCATCGGCCAAACCCTGCTGTTCGGCGGCTTCGACGGCAAAGTGATCCACAAGCGCGTGGTCGGCATCGCGCCCGAGCTGCGCTTCCATTCGCTGCGGGACGCGCCGCGCGCGGTGGCCTATGAATTGTGGACCGCCGGCATTACGCTCAGCGTGCGCGCGAGCGGCACAGCAAGCACAGCGGGCACCGCAGGCACCGACGGCGCGGCAAGCGTGGAGCCGACCGTGCGCGCGCTGTGGCCCAAGTACTTCCCGGACGCCATGCTGAAAACGCGTTCCGCCGCCGACATCCTCGCCGTCAACTACGCCGACGATGCCCGCATGGCGCGCCTGCTGGCGCTGGCCACCGGCATCGCGCTCACCATCGCGGCCTTCGGCACCTATGTGCTGTCGGCGTACACGGTGCAGCGGCGCGCGCGCGAGATCGTGCTGCGCAAGCTGTACGGCGCCGGCCGCAGCGCCATCGGCGCCCTGGTGGTCCAGGAAATCGGCGTGCTGACTGCGCTGGCGGCGCTGGTCGGCCTGCCGCCGGCGGCGCTGGCCATCCAGCGCTATCTGGCCGGCTACGTGGAGCATGCGCCGATAGGCGGCTGGACCATGCTGCTGGCGCTGGCCGCCACATTGGCCATTGCCGGCGCCGGCGTGGCCCGCCACGCGTGGCTGGCCATGCGCATGAAGCCGGCGGACGCGCTGCGGGCCTGAGCAGCGCCGGGTCCGGGCTGCGTCAGTGCGTGCAGCCTTGGGACCGGGGCAGCGTCAAGCCTGCGGCGGCGCGGCGCTCATGTCCATGTAGACGAATTCCCACAAGTGGCCGTCCAGGTCGGCGAAGCCGTGGCCGTACATGAAGCCCAGGTCTTGCGGCTCGCGCGGCAAGGTGGCGCCGGCCGCCACTGCCTTGGCCACGATGGCGTCCACTTCCTCGCGGCTCTCGCACGACAGGCAGTTGATCACCTGCGCCGATTCGTGCGCCGACGAGATGGGGCGGTTGATGAAGGTCTTGAAGAATTCCTCCGTCAGCAGCATGGTGAAGATGTTCTCCGAGATCACCATGCACGCGCCCTGGTCGTTGGTGAACTGCGGATTGAAGGTGTAGCCCAGGGCGCTGAAAAAGGTTTTCGAGCGGGGCAGGTCTTTGACGGGCAGGTTGACGAAAATTTGCTTGTTCATGATGTCTCCAGGTGAGGTGTTTCGTTAGCTTCCAATCCCACGACGGCCGGCGCCGGCGGAAATCGACAAATACGCCAAAATATTTTTTCGCGGATCAACTGCGTGAGTGTTTGGCCGGCCCGGGTGCTGCGCGGCGGGCAGCGGTTTACCATGGAAAAAATTTCCGGAGACCGCCTTGACCCCTCATTCCCCCTCCCGCCGCCAGACCCTGCTGGCCGGCCTGGCGCTCGCCGCCACCGGCTGCGCGCCGCTGGCACGGCATGCCTCGCAGTTGCCGCAGGAACGCGTGCGCGCCACGGCGCCGTTCCCGATGCCGGACATCAGCGTACCGGATTTCTCCGCCAGCCGGCGCTTTCCCATCACCGATTTCGGCGCCGTGCAGGACCACCAGCAGAAAACCAGCGCCGCCATCGCGCAAGCCATCGCCGCCGCGCATGCGGCCGGCTCGGGCGTGGTGGTGGTGCCGGAAGGCGTGTGGCCTACCGCCAGGATCCACCTCAAAAGCAATGTGAACCTGCACGTGGCCAAGGGCGCCACGCTGCTGTTCTCGGAGCGCCCGCAGGATTACCTGCCGGCCGTGATGACGAGCTGGGAAGGCCTGGAGTGCTACAACTATTCGCCGCTGGTGTACGCCTACGAATGCGAGAACGTGGCCATCACGGGCGAGGGCACGCTGAAGGCCAAGCTGGACGTGTGGAAGGTCTGGTACGCGCGTCCCAAGCCGCACATGGATGCGCTGGTGGCGCTGTACCACATGGCCGCCAGGCGGGTGCCGGTGGCGGAGCGCCAGATGGCCAGCGGCGAAGCCAACCTGCGCCCGCATTTCGTGCAGTTCAACCGCTGCCGCAACGTGCTGGTGGAGGACGTGAACATCATCGACAGCCCGTTCTGGGTGCTGCATCCCTATCTGAGCCGCGACGTGGTGATACGCCGCGTGAAGGTGCGCGCGCACGGCCACAACAACGACGGCGTGGATCCGGAAATGAGCCAGAACGTGCTGGTGGAAGACTGCGTGTTCGACCAGGGCGACGACGCCATTTCGGTCAAGTCCGGGCGCGACCAGGATGCCTGGCGCATCAATGTCCCGTCGCGCAACATCATCATGCGCAACTGCCGCGTGAAGAACGGCCACCAGCTGATGGCGATCGGCAGCGAGCTGTCAGGCGGCGTGGAGAACGTGCTGGTGGAGAACTGCCACTTCGACAACGCCGGCTCCGGCGCGCGCAGCACCATCAACAACATCCTGTTCGTGAAAACCAACGAGCGGCGCGGCGGCTATGTGAAGAACATCCACGTGTCGAACGTGAGCGCGACCAGGATTGCCGGCGGCGTGCTGAGCGTGGAAACGGACGTGCTGTACCAGTGGCGCGACCTGGTGCCGACCTACGAGCGGCGCCTGACGCCCATCGAGGGCCTGCACGTGAGCAACGTGAAGGTGGGCGAGGCGGCGTTCGTGTGCCGCATCCAGGGCGAGGCGGAAATGCCGGTCAGGAACGTCTCCCTGCGCGGCGTGACGGTGGCCAAGGTGCTGGAAGCCCCCGTCAAGACCGACAACGTGGTGGGCTTCGTCCACGCGGCCTGAATGTCTGGTGCCGGTATGTTTCCCGACCGCCGGCGCCGGTAGAGCATCCATCGAGTGGTGCTGGATAGTGGCTCGGTGTCCTGAGCCGCTTGCATGGTAGCGCCCGATTGTGACGGGCGTTTGACCGTGCGGCGTCACATTTAAATCGCAACCGCTTTAATCGGGTCCGAAAATAATTCTTGACAGCGCTGGAATCGACGCCTAAGATGATATTCATCGCATCCGATCTAAACGAGTGCGACAGAAAATCCATTCATTTTTAAAGAGGAAATATCATGAGCAAGATCACCAAAGTCCTGGCCACCGGCAAAACCCGCACCACCGGCACCGACGCCGCAGTATTCTCCGGCAACCACGAAGGCCAGCTGGACATCCATCTGACCTCGCCCAACATCGCCGGCGCCCGCGAACACCGTTTCGACGCCATCGAAGCCCATCCAACCGCCGAGCAGCTGTTCGCCGGCGCCTGGTCGGCCTGCTACAGCGCCGCCGTGGGCATCTCGGCCAAACAGCTGAAAGTGACGCTGCCAGCCGATACCGCAGTGGAAATCGAAGTGGACCTGGGCCTGGGCGGCAATGAGTACTTCATCCAGGCACGCATCAACCTGATCGTCCCCGGCATAGACCCGGAACTGGCCATCAAAATCGCCCACGCCGCCGACGCGCTGTGCCCGTACTCGAAAGCCACCAAGGGCAATATCGACGTGGCCCTGAACGTCGTGACCGCATAAAAATTTCATCAAGACATCGCATGCGATGAAAACGCATGCGAATTATATCCCACTCTTTTAACCCACTCTTTAAAGGTATCATCATGAGCAAAATCACCAAAGTCCTGACCACCGGCAAAACCCGCACCACCGGTACCGACGTTTTCGCCGGCAACCACGAGGGCAAGCTGGACATCCATCTGACCGCGCCGGGCAACCCGGCCGTCCGCGAACACCGCTTCGAGGCCATCGAAGCCCATCCGACCGCCGAGCAGCTGTTCGCCGGCGCCTGGTCGGCCTGCTATAGCTCCGCTGTCGGCATCGTCGCCAAGCAGATGAACGTGGCGCTGCCGGCCAGCACCGCGGTGGAAATCGAAGTGGACCTGGGCCAGGGCGGCAGCGCCTACTTCATCCAGGCGCGCCTGAACCTGATCGTGCCCGGCATCGATCCCGAAGTGGCCACCGCCATCGCCCACGGCGCGGACGCCATCTGCCCATACTCCAAGGCCACCAAAGGCAATATCGACGTGGTGCTGAATGTCGTTACGGCATAAACGCGGACTTCCCCGACCATCAGGAGCAAGCATGACCACTCGCCGCATCTTCTTCAAGACTGCCGCCGCCGGCCTGGCCGCCGCAGCCGCCATCACCCTCGCGCCCGGCTTCGCCGGCACCGCGTCCGCCAGCGACGGCAAGGACATCCGTCCCTTCCGCGTGGAAGTATCGGACGCGCAGCTGGACGACCTGCGCGCCCGCATCAAGGCCACGCGCTGGCCGGACCGCGAAACCGTGCAGGACTCGACGCAAGGCGTGCAGCTGGCCACGGTCCAGTCGCTGGCCAGCTACTGGGCCAACGGCTACGACTGGCGCAAGGTCGAAGCCCGCCTGAACGCCTTGCCGCAATACGTAACCAACATCGACGGCGTGGACATCCACTTCATCCATGTGCGCTCCAAGCACAAGAATGCGCTGCCGCTGATCGTCACGCACGGCTGGCCGGGTTCGGTGATCGAGCAGCTGAAGATCATCGATCCCCTGGTCAACCCCACCGCGCACGGCGGCAAGGCGGAAGATGCGTTCGACGTGGTGATCCCCTCGCTGCCGGGCCACGGCTACTCGGGCAAGCCGACCGAAACCGGCTGGGGTCCGGACCGCACCGCGCGCGCCTGGGGCGAGCTGATGACGCGCCTGGGCTACAAGCAGTACGCGGCGCAGGGCGGCGACTGGGGCGCCATCGTGACCGACCTGATGGCGGTGCAGGCGCAGCCGGGGCTGATCGGCATCCACACCAATATGGCCGGTGCCGTGCCGCCCGATATCGACAAGGCGCTGTGGGCCGGCAATGCGCTGCCGGCCGGGCTGACGGCCGAGGAAAAGCGCGCGACGGACCAGCTGACCTTTGTGTACGACCACGTCGGCTACGCCCGCCTGATGGCGTCCCGCCCGCAGACGCTGACCGGCCTGACGGACTCCCCGGTCGGCCTGGCGGCTTTCCTGCTGGACCACGACGTGCCCAGCCAGGAGCTGATCGCCCGCGTGTTTGCCGGCAAGACCGAGGGCCTGACGCGGGACGACGTGCTGGACAACATCACCTTGTACTGGCTGACCAACACGGCGGTGTCCGCGTCCCGCTTCTACTGGGAAAACAAGCATCCCTTCTTCGCCGCCAAAGGCGTGAAGATCCCGGCGGCGGTGAGCGTATTCCCGGACGAGCTGTACCAGGCGCCCAAGAGCTGGGCACAGAAGGCCTACCCGAACCTGGTGTATTACAACAAGCTGGATAAAGGCGGCCACTTCGCCGCCTGGGAACAGCCGGAACTGTTCACGCAGGAAGTCCGGGCAGGGTTCCGCCCGCTGCGAAAGTAAGCGCGGCGAAGTAGTCCCGCACTTCCCGGCCCGCTTCACTGCGGGCTTGCTCCACGGCGTCCGGCCCCAGGCCAGTGCCCTGTACCGAGAAAAAGGCTAGGTCGTGCAGCCCGATGGTGGCCAGGATGGTTTTCAGATAGGGCGTTAAAAAATCCGGCTGGCGCGCGCGCTGGCCGGAATACCTTCCGCCGGATGCAATGGCGATGAATACCGGGCGGTCGCGCAGCACCCCAACCTTGCCCTCGGGGGTCAAACGGAAGGTGCGCTGCGCGCGCACCACGAGGTCTATCCATGCCTTCAGGGCAGCCGGCACGGTCAGGTTATGCATCGGCGTGCTGATAAGCAGCGCATCCGCCGCCTCCAGCTCCGCTATCAGCTCCTCGGAATACAGCACCGCGTCCACGCGGGGAACGGCGCCGCCGCCGATGGCGCGCTGGAGCACCCGCGCCGCCGGCCGTTGCGCCAGCAAGGCGCCGAGGATGTGTTGCGCAAGACGGTAGCTCTCGGCGGCTTGCCCGCCGGGGCTGCAGCTCACATGCAGGATGTTCATGGTCTATCTTTCCAATGGGTTTCTGATAGCCATCATTCTAGGAAGCGCATGGTATATTCAGAAGATCCATAAAATCACATTGGAACTGAGCCATGAATGGCGATATCGCCCCGCTGGACCCCGCCTCGGCGGAGCCGTTCTACCGGCAAATCTATGAGCGCTTTCGCGGCGCCATCGCCAGCGGCGTGCTCAAGCCGGGCGACCGCGTGCCATCGGCGCGGGCGCTGACCAAGGAACTGGGCCTGGCCAGGGGTACCATCGACGCCGCTTACTCCCTGCTGGCGGCGGAAGGCTATATCGTGGCACGCGGCCAGGCCGGCACCATCGTGGCGCCGGACCTCAAGCAGCGCGCGCCGCTGGCCAGCCCCCGGCCCCGCCCGGACGCCGGCGCGCCGCCCAGCTTCCGTCCCGACTCGATCCTGCCGTTCCAGATGGGCTTGCCCGCGCTGGATGCGTTTCCCCGCAAGATATGGGCGCGCCTGGGCGCGCGCTGCATCCGCGCCATGCAGCCGCAGGACATGCTCCATCCGCCCGTCTCCGGCTTGCCGGAACTGCGCGCGGCAATCGCCGCCTACCTGCACATGTCGCGCGGCATCGACTGCGCGCCGTCGCAGATCTTCGTCACCTCCGGCTACCGCCACACCGTGCAGCTGATCGCCCATGCCTTGCTGAAGGAGGGCGACCGCGTGTGGTTGGAAGATCCGGGCTACCCGCCCACGCGCGAGCTGCTGGGGCACATGCATATCGCGGCCGTGCCGGTGCCGGTGGACGGCGAGGGCGTGATGGTGGAGGAGGGTATCCGCACCGCGCCGGACGCGCGCGCGGCGGTAGTGACGCCGGCCCACCAAAGTCCGCTGTGCGTCACCCTGTCCCTGGCGCGGCGGCTGGCGCTGCTGGACTGGGCGGCGAAAGGCGGCGCCTGGATCATCGAGGACGATTACGACGGCGAGTACCGCTACATCAGCCGCCCTTTGCCGGCATTGAAAAGCCTGGACCGCGACGGCCGCGTATTGTATTCGGGCACCTTCAGCAAGGTGCTGCTGCCCGGCATCCGGCTGGCTTACCTGGTGGTGCCGGAACCGCAGGTGGAACGCTTCGAGCAGATCCACCACGCCTTCGCGGGCGGCAGTCCGCAGCTGACGCAAGCCATCGTCGCCGCGTTCATGGCGGAAGGGCATTTCGCGCGCCATATCCAGCGCATGCGCAAGCTATACGCCGAGCGCCGCGCCGCCGCCAAGGCGGGCCTGGAAAAAGTGCTGGGGCCGCATGTGCGCATCGATACGCCGCCGGGCGGCATGCACTTGATCCTGCGGCTGCAAGGGCAGCGCTCCGACCGCGAACTGGTGGCGCGCATGCGGAAGCAGGGGCTGTACACTGAAGCGCTGGCGGACTGGAATATCGCCGGCGCGGAAGGACCGGCGCTGCTGCTCAACTTTACCAATATCGATTCCCGCCGCACAGCCGAAGAGCTGGCGCGGCGCATGCTCGCGCTGCTGCGATCATGACCCAGTCTGGAAGACAATTTATGGCCCTTCTGCACTAGGCCAGGATGCAGCACGATGGAGTCCTTTTCAACCCACAAGGATTTCATCATGACTCGAACGCATCGACTACGCCAAGGCATCGCCCGAAGGCTACAAGGCATTCGGCAACGTCTACGCCACCCTGCAGAAAAGCGGCCTGCCGAAGGAACTGGTCGACCTGGCCTATCTACGCGTGTCGCAAATCAACGGCTGCGCGTTCTGCATCGACATGCACTCGGCCGATCTGCTCAAGTCCGGGCTGGCGGTGGACAAGCTGGTGCTGGTGGCCGTGTGGCGCGACGCCGGCGCTGTGTTCAGCGGGCGCGAGCGCGCGGCGCTGGCCTGGGCCGAAAGCGTGACCCGCGTGGCCGGCGGCGGAATACCCGACGCCGACTACGCCGCCGCAGCGGCCGAGTTCAGCGACAAGGAACTGGCCGACCTCACCTACGCCATTGGCCTGATGAACGCCTTCAACCGCTTCGGCGTGGCGTTCCGCTCAACGCCGTCGGCCGCAGTCAGGGCCTGACATGGCCTGGATGCTACTCGGCATCGCCGGCCTGCTTGAGATCGTGTTTTCCTTCAGCATGAAGGCCTCCGACGGCTTCACGCGCCTGACGCCCGCGCTGTGCACGGTCGCCAGCGGACTGGCCAGCGTGGTGCTGCTGTCGCTCGCGCTGCGCACGCTGCCCATGGGCACCGGCTACGCTGTGTGGACCGGCATCGGCGCGGCCGGCAGCGCCATCGTGGGCATGGCGCTGCTGGGCGACCCCGCCGCGCCGCTGCGCCTGCTCTGCATCGCGTTGATACTGGCGGGCGTGATCGGGCTCAAGCTGGCCCCGGGGGCTTAGAACTCGCAGTGCGGCGGGAAGTCCGCCAGCTTGTAGCCGCCGGCTTCGATCACCCGGTCCAGCCGCACCGTTTCGCCGGTGCTCAAGAGCAGGTAATCGGCGCCTTCGCGCGCATACACGTCCCGGATGACGGCGCTGCGCTGCTGCTCAACGCCGTCTTCGTCGACATAGCTGACATCTGCCTCCTTGCGCAGGGTGGCGAGATCCTCCAGCCGGTCGTGGAACTCGCAGCTGACGGGGGTGTATTGGCCAGGCGTTGTGGTCATGGTCATGGCTCCTCATATCGTTCTCATCGTGCTGAATTAAAGCAATTCCGCCAGCCTGGCCCGCACCAGGTCCCGCAGCAGCCCCTGGTCGATTTCCCAGTCTACAGGGAGCTGGAAGCAATTCTTGAAGACGACGAAATCTGCCAGCCGCTCCTTGAAGTCTTCCATTACCCATGTACTCCAGGGCGAAAACGTCAGGTGGCGCTTGTAGGCAGCCAGGCCGACGACGTATTTGCCCTTGCTGTGTATGACGGGCACATTCCACGCTAGTTTGGCCTCCAGCTCAGGAAATTCCGTCAAGACAAACTCAATGATGGCCCTGATGGTTGCCGCTTTTTGCGGCTCCAGCGAGGCCAGGTAGTCTTCGATCGTTTTGCATTTTGGAGTGCCCATGCCCGTTGTTTTACACAATGCCGGCAATTCCGACAACTAAGATAGCTTGCGCACAGACCAACTGTTTGTTATCCGCTAGTCTCATCATATCGGGCTGTTGAGCCTGCTGACTTGGAGACCATCATGAAATTCCCATTAAAAACGACGCTCGCGGCCTGCACCCTGCTGCTGGGCGGGCAGGCCATGGCCCAAATTACGCTGTACCAGAACGAGGGCTGGCGCGGACGTGCCATTTCCATTTCCAGCACGGCGGACGACTTGCGCCGGGCCGGTTTCAACGACCGCGCCTCGTCGGTGGTGGTGGACAAGGGCCGCTGGGAAGTGTGCGAGGACGCCGGCTTCCGCGGCCAGTGCCGCATCCTGCGGCGCGGCAGCTACGAGTCGCTGGCGGGCATGGGCTTGAACGACCGCATCTCGTCGGTGCGCCAAGTGCGCGGCAACCGCCGCTTCGACAATGAAGCGCCCGAACCGATGCCGCAAGCGAGCTACGAATACCGCCAGCGCCCCAACGAGCGCCTGTACGAGGCGCGCGTGACGTCGGTGCGCGCCGTGGTGGGTCCGCCGGAGCAGCGCTGCTGGGTTGAGCGCCAGCAGGTGCAGGCGCCGGACAACCGGGCCAACGCGGGCGGCATGCTGGCCGGCGCCATCCTGGGCGGCGTGCTGGGCCACCAGGTGGGCGGCGGCTCGGGCCGCGACATCGCCACCGTGGGCGGCGCACTGGCCGGCGGCGCCATCGGCGCGAATGCCGGCCGTGGCGGCAACAACACCTACGGCCAGGACGTGCGCCGCTGCGAAAACGTGGCCAACACCACGCCGCAGTACTGGGACGTGACCTACGAGTATCGCGGCGTCGAGCACCGCACCCAGCTCGCTTCCGCGCCCGGCGACTACATCCCTGTAAACCGGGACGGCGTGCCGCGCATGTAAGCGGTCACGGCAGGACCTCGTTGAACGGCGGCGCGTAGCGCGCCCGGAATTGCAGGTTCAAGCCGGGGTCCTGCAGCCGTGCCAAGGTGATGTGCGGATTGCCCTCGCCGGCGCCGACTGCCGCCGTCACCGAGCTCACCGGCGCCAGATAGCGGGGCAGGTAGCATTCGGCGCCGACGTTCACGCAACTGGTGCAGGTGTTCAGATTGTCTGCCCCCGGCTGGCCCGCGTTGATGAACTGCAGCCGCAGAACCACCGTGCGCTGCCAGCACGAGGCCGGCGTGTGCACCACGTCATTGCCCACCAGTTGGCCCGGCATGGTCATCGTCGGCAACTCCCCATCCGCATTGGCGTACAGCGACAAGGCCAGTTCCAGGTCCTGGCCCTTACGGTCATCGGCGGCGTGCGTCGCATCCGCGAGGGCGTGTTCCTGAAACCTCACATGGTATTTGAACACCACCTGGTTCCACACCTCGTCGGCGCTGCCGCGCACATTCTGCGCGTTGTAACTGGCGCGCATATCCGTGAGCAACGGCAGCCCGCGCTGGCCGAGATAGGTCCTGAGCGCGCCCAGCAGTGTCAGCCCGGCGGCACCCAGATCGCGCGCCAGGCCCAGCTTCTGCGCGGTGCGCCATCCAAGATCGCCCACAGTGGGCACGGCCGTCACGGGCGCTACCCGGCACACGGGATCGGGCAGCGTCCAGACATTCTGCGTGGCCACCGTGTTGGCGGCGAATTCGGCCGCAAACAGCTTCAAGTGTTCCGCGTCGAACGCGAGCGTGGTGACCGGTTCGGCAAAGACGATCGAGGCGGCGCACATCATATTGCAATGGCCTTCCCAGGTGTTGGGATTGGGTAGCACATTGCCGAGGTCGTTGTGCGAGATGTTGAGCGGGTCCTGCTCCCAGGCCATCGCCGAGGTCAGCGCAGGCAGGCCGAAATGGGCGTCGAAAGCCTCGAAGGGACTGATGCCATGGGGATTGCTGATGGCAAAGGCTTGGCCATCCGGGAAGACATAGTCGATGCCGGCGTTGTCCGCATCCTGCGCGCGCAGAAACGCCACCGGCTTGGTGGCGCTCACCCTGAAATCCTGGTGGACATCATCCCACGTCATGGCGCGCGACACGGACCAGAAATAGAAATTCCACGGAATGATGGGCGCGGCGTTGAACGCCGCCGCTTCGCGCGCGAAGCCCTGTTCGGCCAGTGCCGTGGTGACATTGGCGGCAGCGGCGCCACTGAAACGGAAATAGCGCCAGCCGGCCGCCGCCGGCGCCACCGTGGCCGAGGCGGGCGCCGGTGCGGCAGGGTTGCCGGGCGCGTCGCCATGGCTGTGCAAGACCCCGGCCGAGGCCGCGATGTCGAACCAGGTGCGGTACGCCGGCGTGGCGCCGGCGGCGGTCACGGCGGGCAGCCAGCAGCGCAGCCAGCTATGCTCACCCGTGTTGGCGCCCGTCACGGCAGTGGCATGGCCCAGCCTGAGGCGCAAGCATTGATCGACATAGACGTCGGTTTGCAGGTCGGCCGCCAGGTTGATGTTCCAGTTGGCAGTGCGCGCGATGTAGGCCACCGGCGGCAGCGGCAGGCGCGCCATGATCACCAGCGGATCGGGCGCGGCGCGCCGCACCTGGAGCTGGTGCGGGCCGCGCGGCCGCTGGCCGAAGTCCGCATAAATGCCGTCGCCGTGGTCGGCGGTGAGCACGGTGACCGCATTGTCGAGGGTAACGCTGGCGCCGGCGATGGCGACCGCCTGGTCCTGCCACAACAGCACTTGCACGCACAGCCGCGCCGTGACCACGGGCGGCAACAACGGCGCCTGCTCGCGGCTGCGGAAGCAGGGCATGCAGCCGCAGCCGTCGTCCTCGCCGGCGTCGTCGGCCTCGACGACCAGCTCATCACGGCCCAGGCACGATCCCATCAGTGCACCATGGCCGCAGGCGGCGCCGCCAGCGAGCGCGCCAAATGCTGCAGGGCGGCCTGCTGCAGTGCTGCCAGCGCGGCGCGCTCGTCCGGCCAGCCGCGCTCCCGCAGCAAGGCGCCGGCCCAGGGATACAGCAGGTCGTCGTCGAAACCCGAACCCAGCATGAACATCAGCACGGCGAACAGGGCGCCGGCGCCCGGTGAACGCAGGCCGTAGCCAAGGGCACGGTGCGCCGCCAGGCCGGCCAGGCGGCCCAGCACGGGCTCGCCCAGCTCGGCGGCCTTGCGCGGGTGGAGATGGTGCAGGATCGCTTCCGGCGGGCGGCTCCACGCATGTTCCCAATCGTAGCGGTGGGCGCGTAGCAGGACCTTGACCTGTTCGCCGTTGTCCTTGCCTATCGTGCGGTCCAGGTGCGCCATGGCGGCGGCATAGCAGGCGCGGATGCGCGGACGGCCTGGATCGCCGCTGGCGCCGGACAAATACGGCACGGCCCAGCCGCACTGCGGGTCGCTGTCGAAATGGGCGCCGAAGGTGCAGGCCAGACTCAGGAACAGCAACAGATCGCCCTCGGTGCGGAAGCCGTGCCGGCGGCCTGCGGCAGCGCCGGCGCGGATGGCGGCAGACCAGCCATCAGGACCGACGATGCTGAACGGAATCGGATAATGGCGCCGTAGCCGGAGCGACAGCCGGTCCTCCAGGCGCTGCAGCGACACCGCGCCTAAACGCTGCATTTGTTCCTTGCGTATCACTAGCATCGAACACCCCAAAATGGATGGCACGAGGAACCAGTATCGGCAAGCCGCAAAGCGGCGTCAAGGTCGAAGAGGCGCCCGCAAGTCAACACGTTATTACCGGCACAACAAACGCTACACAGGGCGTATCAGGCCTTACGGCGGCGGGGATAGGCGCTCACGCCGCAGCCGCCAGCTTGCCCGGCGCCGGACGAACGCCGGCAGTCAGCACTGCGGACAGCAGCAGCAGGACGGCACTGGCGACGAAGGCGCTCTCGTAGCCGTACTGGTCGAACAGCAGGCCGCCGACGGTGGAGCCGAGGGCGATGGCCAACTGCACCACCGCCACGAACAGGCCGCCGCCGGCCTCGGCGTCATGCGGGAAGGTGCGGGCCACCCATGCCCACCAGCCCACCGGCGCGGCCGTGCCGCTCAAGCCCCACAGCGCCAGCAACACCGCCACCGCTGCCACCGAACTGCCGAACGCCGTCAGCGCCAGCGCAATCACGGCCATCAGCAAGGGAATGCCTGTCAGCGTGCGGTAGAAGCCCCACCGTAGCGCACGGCCGATGAGCACGGTGCCGAGGAAGCCCGCCGCGCCAGTGGCGAGCAGGATGATGGACAAGGTTGGAACGCTCACCCGCGTCACCGTTTCAAGGAACGGCCGCACGTAAGTGAACAGCGCAAACTGTCCCATGAAGAAGATGCTGCTGGCTGCCATGCCCAGCGCGACCTCGCTGCGCTTGAACAACCTGAAAACGTGGAGGGCATTGCCTGCGCCTGCCGGGCGGACAGCGGCGGGCATCGAAGGCAGCGTGAACCACTGCCAGGCCAGCGTGACCGCCGCCACGGGAACCAGGCCGAGAAAGGCGCCGCGCCAGCCGATGACAGCACCCAGGTAGGCGCCCAGCGGCGCAGCCACCACCGTGGCCAGTGCATTGCCGCCATTGAGTATGGCCAGCGCGCGCGGCACCTCGGCCGCCGGCACCAGGCGGATCGCAGTGGCCGCCGACATCGACCAGAATCCGCCGATGACCACGCCGATCAGCGCCCGGCCCAGCAAGTACACTGCGTAGTTCGGCGCTAGCGCCACGATCGCGCCGGACACACCCATGGCCGCCGTCAGCCCAAGCAGCAGCGTCTTGCGGTTCAGGCTGCCAGCCAGCGCAGCAATGAACAAACTCGTGACCACCGCGAACGCGCCGGAGATGGCGATGCCCTGGCCGGCCATGCCTTCGGTGACGCCCAAGTTGTGGGCGATGGGCGTGAGCAGGCTGACCGGCATGAATTCCGACGCGACCAGCGCGAACGCGCACACCGACATGGCGACCACGCCGCTCCATGCAGGCGCCCGGGCAGTGCTGTCGGCGTGGGCCACGGCTAGTGCGGATGCTTAATCTGACACGGCCTACTCCTCCATCCTGTCGATTCGAACCTGGTACGGCCCCGGCTGCGCCAGCAGCGGCAATCCCTGGTTGACCTTACCCAAGGGCAGCAGGGCACGCGAATACGGCCTGCCCTGGACGAAGATCGCCAGGTTGCCCCAGGGCGCGTAATGGCTCAGCTCTCCCGCAGCCGGCGCCATCCCCTGCGGCGCGCCTTGCGTGGACAGCTTGCGCGGCAGGGCCGCAACCCGCTCGATGGTGGCGTAGTCTTCCATCGTGAGCGACAGCGGCAGCAGGGACGCGAAGTCGCGCGCGGTGGCGTTGTCGTACAGCGTGGCGGTGGCGCTCTGGCTGCCAACGGTCAGGCGGATCTTCATGGCGGGTTCTCCGGAAAACGTGGATGGCGCGGCCAGCAGCGAGCTGACGAGCAGCGCCAGCATTGGCGGGCGGATGGGCTTTTTCATAGCCGGTATTGTGGCGAGAAGGCAGCACTACTACTAGCTAATGAATGCTTAATGAGCCTATTAGCGCGGCTAATGAGTATTTGTGCGACACTGGCGCGCATGGCACGGCGCAACCTGAATGAACTGCTCTATTTCGTCACCGTGGCGCGTGAAGGCAGCTTCACGCGTGCGGCGGCATTGCTGGGCGTGTCGCAGTCGGCGCTCAGCCAGGCCATCAGCGGCCTGGAGACCAGGCTGCAAATCCGCCTCCTCACCCGCACCACGCGCAGTGTCTCCCCCACCACTGCAGGCGAGCGGTTGCTGAATGCCATCGGCCACCGATTTGACGAGATCGAAAGCGAACTGGATGAGCTGACCGAGCTGCGCGACAAGCCCGCAGGCACCGTGCGCATCACCTGCGGCGATTACGTCCTGCACAGCGTATTGCTGCCGAAGCTGGCGCCGGTGCTGCGCGCCTACCCCGACATCCGCATGGAGTTCGACGTCAATTACGGCTTCCGCGATATTGTCGCCGACCGTTTCGATGCCGGCGTCCGGCTGGGCAGCACCATCGACAAGGATATGATCGCCATTCCGATCGGTCCGCGCATGCGGCTGGCAGTGGTGGCGTCACCCGGCTATTTCGAACAGCACCCTGCGCCGAAGACGCCGCCGGAGCTGACGTCGCACCAGTGCATCAACCAGCGCATGCAAAGCTCGGGCGGGCTGTATGTGTGGGACTTCGAACGGCGCGGCCGGCAAGTGAACGTGCGCGTGGATGGCCAGCTGATCTTCAACACCTCGCAGCCGCAGGTGGACGCGGCATTGGCCGGCCTGGGCATCGCGCTGCTGCCCGAGGACGAGGTGACGCCGCATATCGAAGCGGGACAGCTGGTGAGGGTGCTGGAGGACTGGTGCGCGCCGTTCGACGGCTACCATCTGTATTACCCCAGCCGCCGGCAGCCTTCCCCCGCGTTTTCACTGGTCGTGGACGCGCTCCGCATGCCGCGCACCAGTTGAAGCGCAGCGGGCGCGACTGTCGGTAAATTTTACATTTCCAGAAATCATATGACTTGCCGTTCGGCTAAGCTATTGTTTACGTTGAAACATTTCCATATGGCATAGATTGTGCTATTCGCAATACTCGTGTTCGTTATCCACAGATAACGATACGGATGTAGCACCTATCGACAACCCACATTGAACTGAGACTCACCTTGAAAAAAGTACTTGCAGCATTGGCCATTGCCGCCACCCTGACTCCCTTCACTTGCGCCCAAGCCTCGACCATCAGCTTTTCCGACACCAAGGCCCTGTCCACCACCAACTGGACTGACGCACTGAGCTTCGGCAAATTCGACACCAGCCTTGGTACCCTGACCTCGATCCGATTCGACCTGAGCGGTATGGTCCAAGGCTCGGGCAATGCCGAAAGCCTGGATGCGGCAGCATCCGACGTTACCCTGAGCCTCGGCGCGCTGCTGGGCCTGACCCGTCCGGACGGCAGCACCTTGGTCGTGACCAACCCGCTGTTTAGCCAGGTCTTCAATTTCAGCGCGTTCGACGGCGCCATCAACTTCGGCGGCACCTCCGGCGGCAGCACCGGCACCGTGTCGGCAAACGGCGCGAACTTCTTCATCAGCAGCAACGCCAGCGATTTCTCGCTGTTCTCGGCCCTGGGCGGCGGCACCATCAACCTCGGCCTGAACGCCGTCGGCAATTCGAGCGGCACCGGCGCCGGCAACCTGCTGACCCAGTTCAATACCGCGGCATCCGGCAACGTGCTGGTCACCTACACCTACACGCCTGCCAGCGACGTCCCTGAGCCGGCAACCCTGGCGACCCTGGCCGCCGGTCTGGGCCTGATGGCCGCCGTCCGCCGCCGCGCCAAGAAGCAGGCGTAACACCGGACTCCAGCCCTCGCGGGCCGGCAATGAAAAACCGTCTTGCGGGCCTCGATCCGCAAGACGGTTTTTTTTTAGAATAGCCCCGCAGCCCTTACTCGACAGTCACCGATTTCGCCAGGTTGCGCGGCTTGTCGACGTCGGTGCCGCGCGCCAGGGCGGAGTGGTAGGCCAGCAGCTGCAGCGAGACCACGTGCAGGATCGGCGACAGCTGGCCGTAGTGCTCGGGCATGCGGATCACGTGCACGCCGTCGCCGGAGGTGATGCGCGAATCGACGTCGGCGAACACAAACAGCTGGCCGCCGCGCGCGCGCACTTCCTGCATGTTGGACTTCAGCTTTTCGATCAGCGTGTCGTTCGGGGCGATGGTCACCACCGGCATTTCCTCGGTCACCAGCGCCAGCGGGCCGTGCTTCAGTTCGCCCGCAGGATAAGCCTCGGCGTGGATGTAGGAAATCTCCTTGAGCTTGAGCGCGCCTTCCAGCGCGATCGGGTAGTGCAGGCCGCGGCCCAGGAACAGCGCGTTTTCCTTGCGCGCGAACTCTTCGGCCCAGGCGATGATCTGGGGTTCCAGCGCCAGCACGGACGTGATGGCAGACGGCAGGTGGCGCATGGCTTTCAGGTGCGCGCTTTCTTCTTCGTCGGTGAGGCGGCCGTTCACTTGCGCCAGCGTCAGCGTGAGCAGGAACAGCGCGGCCAGCTGGGTGGTGAAGGCCTTGGTCGAGGCCACGCCCACTTCCACGCCGGCGCGGGTGATGTAGGCCAGTTTGCATTCGCGCACCATGGCGCTGGTGGCCACGTTGCAGATGGTGAGCGTGTGCTCCATGCCCAGCGCGCGCGCGTGCTTGAGCGCGGCCAGGGTGTCGGCGGTTTCGCCGGACTGGGAAATGGTGACGACCAGCGTGCGCGGGTCGGGCACCGAATCGCGGTAGCGGTATTCGCTGGCGATTTCGACGTTGACCGGGACCTTGGCGATGGATTCGATCCAGTACTTGGCGGTGGAGCCGGCGTAGTAGCTGGTGCCGCAGGCGAGGATCAGCACGCGGTCGATTTCCTTGAACACCTTGTAGGCGCCGTCGCCGAACAATTCGGGCATGATGCCGGTGATGCCTTCCAGCGTGTCGCCGATGACGCGCGGCTGCTCGAAGATTTCTTTCTGCATGTAGTGGCGGTACGGCCCCAGTTCGGCCGCGCCGGTGTGGGCGTGCACGGTTTTCACTTCGCGTTCGACGGACTTGCCGTTCACGTCCACGATCCACACTTTGCCCAGTTGCAGGTCAACCACGTCGCCTTCTTCCAGGTAGATGATCTGGTCGCTGGTGCCGGCCAGCGCCATGGCATCGGAGGCGACGAAGTTTTCGCCCTGGCCGATGCCGACGATGAGCGGCGAGCCCTGGCGCGCCGCCACCACGCGGTGCGGTTCTTCGCGCGAGAACACGGCGATGGCGTAGGCGCCGTGCAGGCGCTTGACGGCTTGCTGCACGGTGTCGAACAAGTCGCCGTTGTACATGTGGTCGACCAGGTGGGCGATCACTTCGGTGTCGGTCTGGCTCTGGAACACATAGCCCAGCGCGGTCAGTTCGGCGCGCAGTTCGTCGTGGTTTTCGATGATGCCGTTGTGGACCAGGGCGATGCGGGCGTTGTCCGAACTCGGCGAGAAGTGCGGGTGGGCGTTGTGCGAAGCCGGGGCGCCGTGCGTGGCCCAGCGGGTGTGGGCGATGCCCGTGAAGCCGCTCAGGCCGGTTTCGTTGACCTGTTTCTCCAGGTCCGCCACGCGCGAGGTGCTGCGCGAGCGCTGCAGGGCGCCGTTCACATGCAGGGCGACGCCGCAGGAGTCGTAGCCGCGGTATTCCAGGCGCTTCAGGCCCTCGAGCAGGATGGGAGTGATATTACGTTGCGCTACCGCGCCGACGATGCCGCACATAAAAACCTCTGTATGAATAGTTAATGAATCCATACTAGAGCAGCGCTCATGAAATAAGCTTTCTAAATTCACTCGTACATGAAATTTAATTTCATACGTGTATGATGGTGAAATTAAATTTCATTTTGTATTGAATTTTTTATGAATATTCCAGAGCTGGACGAGGTAGACCGTCGCATCCTGAATGTGCTGCAGCAAAACGCGGCCTTGACCAACGCGGAGCTGGCGCAGGCGGTGCATGTGTCGCCGCCCACCTGCTTGCGGCGCGTGAAGCAGCTGACGGAGAGCGGGGTGATACAGCGGCAGGTCGCCATCGTATCACCGGAGAGCGTGGGTGCGCGCCTGACTGCCATCGTGGAGATCACCCTGGACGTGCAGGCGGCCGAGCGCATGGCGGAGTTCGAGCAGCACGTCGCAGGCGACGATGCGGTGCTGCAGTGCTACCGCGTGTCGCCGGGACCGGACTTCGTGCTGGTGATACAGGTGGCGGACATGCCGGCCTACAACGCGCTGGCGCACCGGCTGTTTGCCGCGCATACCAATGTACGCAACGTGAAAACCTATTTTTCCACTCTGCGCAGCAAGTTTGAAACGCGCATTGCGGTGTAGCTTATACAGGGTCATCCACCGGTTTTCCTGTGCTTGCCCACACAGTTATACCAGGCTTATCCGGTGCTTTTCCCACGGTTTTTCACAGGCTTATCAACACCGCCTGCCGGCTCCGGCGGCGGGAAAGCCGGTGCGGTGGCCGGGATGGAAGTTATCCCGGCGTTTCAACAGGCTTGCCCACAAGTTTATGCACAGGCCCACCTCATTTATCCCCGGTTTTGCACCACTTTTCCAACGCTTATTCCGGCACTTGCCCACAAAGTTGTCCACATTTTTTGGTAAACCTGTTTGTTTACACAGTAGAAATGCCGGTAAACCGTATCTCCTTGATACGACTGGATTGTTGCCAAGTTATCCCACAGTTGCCCCAAGCTTGTCAGACGGTTTTCCTCAAGCTTGCTCACATCTTTATCCACAGGCTGCGGACATAAAAAAACGGCGCCTCACGGCGCCGTCGTAGAAAGCAGTGGCAGTTTACTTCTTGACCTTCACCGGGCGCTTCCAGCCGGGAATGGTGAGCTGCTTGGGACGCGAGATGGTCAGCTGGTCGGCCGGCGCATCCTTGGTCAGGGTGGTGCCGGCGCCAATGGTGGCGCCGCGGCCCACCGTCACGGGAGCGACCAGCTGGCTGTCGCTGCCGATGAAGGCGTCGTCTTCGATCACTGTGCGGAACTTGTTGGCGCCGTCGTAATTGCAGGTGATGACGCCGGCGCCCACGTTCACGCGCGAACCCACGGTGGAGTCGCCCACGTAGGCCAGGTGGTTGGCCTTGCTGTGCGCGGCGATCTGGCTGTTCTTGATTTCGACGAAGTTGCCGATGTGGACATCTTCCGCCAGCTCGGTACCGGGGCGCAGGCGCGCGTACGGGCCGATGATGGACTTGGCGCCCACCACGGCGTCTTCGATGTGGCAAAAGGGCTTGATCTGCACGCCCTCGGCAATGCGGGCGTTCACCAGCACGCTGTGCGCGCCCACGGTGACGCCGTCCGCCAGCTCGACCTTGCCTTCGAATACGCAGCCGACGTCGATGGTGACGTCGCGGCCGCAGATGAGTTCGCCGCGCACGTCGATGCGGGCCGGGTCCATCACGGTCACGCCGCGCTCCAGCAGGGCTTGCGCGATGTTGAGCTGGTGGATGCGTTCCAGCTGGGCCAGCTGCACCTTGGAATTGACGCCCGCCACTTCCCACACGCCGCCCGGGTTGGCCGACACCACCGGCACGCCGTCCGCCACGGCCTGGGCCACGATGTCGGTCAGGTAATACTCGCCCTGGGCGTTATTGTTCTGCAGCGCGGCCAGCCATTGCTTCAGGCGCGCGGTGGGCGCCACGATGATGCCGCTGTTGATTTCCCTGATCGCGCGTTCCTCGGCGCTGGCGTCCTTCTCCTCGACGATGCGGACGATCTCCCCGCCTTCGCGCACGATGCGGCCCAGGCCGAAAGGATCGTCCTGCTCCACGGTCAGGATGCCCAGCTTGTCCGAACCGGCCGCGTCCACCAGGCGCTGCAGCGAGGCCGAAGTAGTCAGCGGCACGTCGCCGTACAGGATCAGGGTAGGGTAGGCTTCATCGAGCACCGGCAGCGCTTGCATGACCGCGTGGCCCGTGCCCAGCTGCGGCTCCTGCAGCGCGGCGGAGATGTCGGTGCCGGGCACTTGCTTCTCCTTTTCAAGCTGATCCAGCACGGCTGCGCCCCCATGTCCGTAAATCACGCATAATTTGGCTGGAGACAATCCGCGCGCCGTATCGATAACGTGCGACAACAGCGGCTTGCCAGCCAGCGGATGCAAAACCTTGGGCAATGCGGACTGCATACGTTTGCCCATGCCGGCGGCGAGAATAACTACGTTCATAGGCCTACTCAAAAAGTTAAGAATATGGAAAAGTTTAACATGCAGGACAGCCGCCACCGGGGCGCACGCTATATTTTCATCGTTGCCGTGCTGGCCCTGCTGGCCGCCTGCAGTTCGCTGCGCCTGGCCTATAACAACGGCGATACGCTGCTGTTCTGGTGGCTGGACGCCTATGTGGACCTGGATTCGGCGCAGAAGCCCCCGGTCAAGTCCGATATCGGCGATTTCTTCCGCTGGCACCGCAAAACCCAGCTGCAGGATTACGCTCAGGTGCTGCGCCATGCCCAGCAGCAATTGCAGGCCAATCCCTCCCTGGCCGACCTGCAGGCGGACTACAAGGAAGTGCGCGCGCGCACCCAGGCCATGCTGCTCAAGGCGGCCCCGGACATCGCCGAGCTGGCGCTGTCGCTCAAGCCGGAACAGCTGGAGCAGATGGAAAAGAAGTTCGAGAAGAACAACAGCGAATTCCGCAAGAAGAACATGAAGGGCGGACGCGACGAGCAACTCAAGTTCCGCTACAAGAAATCCATGGAGCAATTCGAGCTGTGGTTCGGCAATTTCAGCCGCGAGCAGGAAGCCATCATCCGCAAGGCCTCCGACGCGCGCCCGCTGGATAACGAACTGTGGCTGGACGAGCGCATCCGCCGCCAGAAGGGCATCCTGGCGCTGGCGCGCCGCATCCAGCAGGAAAAACCGGCGCCGGCGGCGGCCGAAGCCATGATCCGCGAGCTGATCCAGGAGAATTTCGACCGCACCGAAAAGCCGTCCGACCGCAAACCCTTCTTTGACGCCTACGCCAACGGCACCATGGAACTGGTGCTGACGGTGATCCGCATCGCCACGCCGGAGCAAAAGGCGCACGCGCATAAGCGCATGCAGGGCTGGATCGAGGATCTGAATGCGCTGGCGGCGCAGGCCAAGTAGGGGGCGCGCCCGCATGTTATAGTGCCGCCATGCAAAAGAAGCCCGTTAAAAAACCCGCCAAAGTGCCCGTCCACGGGCCTAAACACAGCAACCAGGTCCGCATTATCGGCGGCGCCTGGAAGCGCACCCCGCTGCCCGTGCTGGAAGCGCTGGGCCTGCGCCCGACACCGGACCGCGTGCGCGAAACCGCCTTCAACTGGATCAGCCACCTGCGCGACGGCGAATGGGCCAGCGCCCAGGTGCTGGACCTGTTCGCCGGCAGCGGCGCGCTCGGTTTCGAGGCCGCCAGCCGCGGCGCCGCCAGCGTCGTCATGGCCGACACCAACACCGCCGTGGTGCGCCAGCTGGACGCGATCAAGAGCAAGCTGAACGCGGCCAACGTGCAGCTGCTGCGCAGCGATGCGCTGGCCACCGCCCAGTCGCTGGCCGTGCGCGGCCAGAAATTCGACCTGATCTTCCTGGACCCGCCCTACCAGCAGGACTTTTTGGCGCGCGTTTTGCCGCTCTGCAGCAAATTGCTGAAGGAAAACGGACTGGTCTACGCCGAATCCGGCCTGCCGCTGACCTTCGAGGAAGGTGAGCCGCCAGAGTGGATGCAGGGCTGGGAGGTGGTCCGGGCTGACAAAGCCGGGATGGTGTTCTATCATTTACTTCAGTACAAGGGCTAAGCCCGGGGCTGCGGGAGCGCCTGATTTTCAGGCATAATGCGCGTTCTATGGTGCATCGCAAGGGAGCCGCAATGGTAGTAGCCGTATATCCGGGAACGTTCGATCCGCTCACCCGCGGACATGAAGATTTGGTGCGCCGCGCCTCCGGCCTGTTCGACACTCTGGTGGTGGGCGTGGCCGACAGCCAGAACAAAAACCCCTTCTTCTCGCTGGAAGAACGCCTGGAAATCGCCAACGAGGTGCTGGGCCACTATCCGAACGTGAAAGTGGAGAGCTTCTCCGGCCTGCTGAAAGACTTCGTGCGCCAGCATGATGCGCGCGTGATCGTGCGCGGCCTGCGCGCCGTGTCCGACTTCGAGTACGAGTTCCAGATGGCGGGCATGAACCGCTACCTGCTGCCGGACGTCGAAACGCTGTTCCTGACCCCGTCCGACCAGTACCAGTTCATTTCCGGCACCATCGTGCGCGAAATCGCCATGCTGGGCGGCGATGTGTCCAAATTTGTATTTCCTTCCGTCGACCGCTGGCTGCAAAAGAAAATTGCAGCGATCAAGGGCGCGCAGGCGGCGGGCTAAGGATTCACCATGGCCTTACTGATTACCGACGAGTGCATCAACTGCGACGTGTGCGAGCCCGAGTGCCCGAACGACGCCATCTACATGGGTGCCGAGATCTACGAGATCGACCCGAACAAGTGCACCGAATGCGTCGGCCACTTTGACGAGCCGCAGTGCGTGGCGATCTGCCCGGTGGAATGCATACCCCTCAATCCGGCCTGGATCGAGACCAAGGAGCAGCTGATGGCGAAATATGAACGGTTGACTGCCGGCAAGGGCGACGCGCAGTAAAGCAATGGTATATTTGCCTCCATAACACCTTTATGGAGACAACATGACGATAGCCCGCCGGTCCATCCTGAAAAGCGCCGCCGCAGCCACGCTGCTGGCGCTGGCAAGCTTGCCATCCTTCGCCGCCGAAGTCGCGGGTGTGAAGTTCGATGACACCATCACCGTCAACGGCGCCACGCTCAAGCTGAACGGCGCCGGGCTGCGCACCAAGGTCATCTTCAAGGTCTACGCGCTGGGCCTGTATCTCACCGAAAAGAAATCCACCGTGGCCGACATCCTGGCCGCGGAGGGACCGCGCCGCGTGAAAATCGTGGTGCTGCGCGAGCTGACGTCGGAAGAGTTCGGCAAAGCCTTCATGGCCGGCCTGAACGACAACACCGACCAGGCCGAGCGCGCCAGGCTGGTGCCGCAAACCAAGCAATTCGGTGAAATGTTCGCCATGTTCCCCGCCCTGAAGAAGGGCGACGTGCTGACGGTGGACTGGATACCCGGAACGGGCTCGCAAGTGATGCTGAACGGCAAGGCCGTCGGCGGCGCGCTGCCGGACGTGGCCTTCTTCAACGCCATCCTGCGCATCTGGCTGGGCGACAAGCCGGTGGACAGCTCGCTGAAGCCTCAGCTGCTGGGTGAAAAATAAAGTTGTTGCGGCGCGGCAGAGTCCCTGCCGCACGGTCCTGCCTGTTTTTTAGGCGCGGGCCGCCATGGCGCGCAGTTCGGCGGCGTGGCTGGGCGCGCTTTCCATCGAGTTCAGCATGCGGTTCAGCATCATCGCGTCCTGCATCAGGCGGCGCTGCAGGCGTTCTTCCTTGCTCAGCTTGGGTTTTACCACCAGCACCAGCGCGCGGCCGATACCGCGCAGCAGCGGCTTGAACAGCAGGAGCATGGCCAGCGCCAGCACAGCGCCCAGCAGGATTTGAATCGCGTCCATGACAGAAATTCCGAAAGTTAAGGCTTGTACAGCAGAAATGAAGGTAGACATTGAAGTTCAGGTGCAATTACAATCAAGCGTAACTATAGTGCGCTGCAACATATAAATCCAATTCCGTTTCCCGATATCAACTATACGGAACGTGAATAAGAGTCCTTACCACCGAGCCGAGTATTTATGAGCTTCCTGACGCTGGACTTGAACTTGCTGCGTGTTTTCGACGCGGTGATGACCGAGCAAAACCTCACCCGCGCCGCCGGCCACCTGGCAATGACCCAGCCGGCGGTCTCCAACGCCATCAAGCGCCTGCGCGAAAGCCTGGGCGACGAACTGCTGATCCGCACCGCCTACGGCGTGAAGCCGACGCCGCGCGCCGAAGCGCTGTGGCCGTCCGTGCGCAGCGCGCTGGCCAGCCTGGAAGCGGCCGTGACGCCGGAAACTTTCGACGTGTCCAAGGCACACGCGACCTTCCGCCTGGCCATGGCCGACGCCACCGCCGCCTTCTGGCTGCCGTCGCTGATGCGCTCGATCGAGCGCGAAGCGCCGGGCGTGAACGTGCGCATGGTGCCGCTGACCACGCGCGAACCGCGCCCGATGCTGCTGCGCGGCGACGTGGACCTGGCGGTGGGCTTCTTCCCGGGGGTGGCGGCGCAGCTGTCGAGCGACACCAGTTCGCCGATCCGGCACGAGCGGCTGTATTCCGGCCACTACGTGTGCGTGATGCGGCGCGACCATCCGCTGGCCAAGGGCGATTTGACGCTGGAGAACTACTGCGCGGCGAACCACCTGCTGGTGAGCTTCTCCGGCCGCGCGCACGGCCTGGTGGACGAGGCGCTGGCGCAGATCCAGCGCGAACGGCGCATCTTGCTGACGGTGAACCAGTTCTTCACGGCGGGGCGCGTGGTGGCCAACTCGGATTTGATTACCGTGCTGCCCAAGCACCTGATTGCGTCCACCGGCATGACCGATGCGCTGATCCACAAGGAACTGCCGTTCACCTTGCCGGCCGTGCACCTGGACATGCTGTGGCACGAGCGCGACGCGCGCAGCCCGGCGCACAAATGGCTGCGCTCCAACCTGGAAGGCATGAACAGCGTGGCCCAGCGCACCGCGCCGGGCACGTCGCCGCGCAGCGATACCTACTAGACCGGCGGCGCAGTGGCGGGTTACGCGCCTTCGGCGCTAACCCGCCCTACGTGGTAATGCCAATCAATGCGCGGCGGAGCGGTAGCCGATGCGGAAGCCGCCCCAGTGCTGGCCGTTGACGTAGATCGGGGCCGACAGGTCGTGCATCACCTCGCCCGTATCGCGCTTGTAGGTCTGCAGCAGGAAAGGCTTGGTGTTCGAGCCGCAGCGCTTGCCGGTGCGGTCGCTGAAGATGCGCTTGGTGCGATTGTTGACGATGTCCACGTCGTAATTGCCCGTCAGCGGCTGCGAGAACTTCTTGTTGTGAGTGGGGAAGTAGCCGTTGTTGTCCACCGCGCCCGCATAGGCCAGGTGCGGCAGGCGCGCCAGCAAGCCTTCCTGCAGGTCCGGCAGCACGCGGTCGGTGAAGGCGTCGAACTTGGTGTTGTGCTTGGGCGGGTCGGTATTCGGAATCGGCGTGTACTGGCGGTCGAACAGCGCCGCGTGCGTGATCTTGCCGCTGGCGATGGCCGCTTCGAAGATCTTGCCCACTTCCCTGGCGGCCGTCTGCGCCGCTTCGCGGATTTCATCGTGCGCGGTTTCAATCTCGGACATGCCCAGCGCCGCCGTAATGACTTCGGCGCGCTCGGCCAGCGCCATGGCCGAACCGGTGGCGCGCGGCAGCTCGGCGTCGGTGGACAGCATGCTGTCGCGGATCTGCGTAATGGCCTCGGCGATCACGCGCGTGGTTTCCACGTGCTCGCGCGAGGCCTGCGCAATCTGCCCGATCTCCTTTTCCGACACGCCGGACGACTGCTCAATGCTGCTCAGCAGCCCATGCACCGTTTCCACATTGCCGGCCGCCTCGCTCACCATGCCTGCCAGCGAATCCATGCCGGCCGTGGCCGACACGGCCTGCTCGTTAATCGCGCGCACCATGGCGCTGATCTCGTCCGTGGCTTCCTTGGTGCGCTGCGCCAGCTGGCGCACTTCGCCCGCCACCACCGCAAAACCGCGCCCCTGTTCGCCGGCGCGCGCGGCCTCGATGGCGGCGTTCAGCGCCAGCAGATTGGTGCGCGCGGAAATTTCGGTAATGGCTTCCGTAAAGCCGTAGATGCGCCTGGCCTTTTCCTGCAA
This sequence comes from Pseudoduganella sp. UC29_71, assembly GCF_042693265.1. NCBI lineage: Bacteria > Pseudomonadati > Pseudomonadota > Betaproteobacteria > Burkholderiales > Oxalobacteraceae > Pseudoduganella > Pseudoduganella sp. UC29_71. The sequence continues at coordinate 6,045,169 of NZ_CP170549.1, forward strand.
GCTGGCCATGGTGGCGGCGGCCTGCTGCGCGTCGCCGCGCGCGCGGCTGATGCGCGCCAGGCCCTGGTCCACTTCGGCGCGTCCGGTCTCGGTCTCGGCACGCACCCGCGCGGCAATCCTGGCGGCGCGCTCGGCGTTGGCGGCAATCTGCTCGGTGGCGCGCGCGTTCTGGCTGGAACTGGCCACGATCTCGCTGGCCGTGCGCACGTCGCTTTCGATCTTCTTTTTGACGGAATCGACGAAGTAGGAGGTCTCCGCCGCGCCTATCATGATCGCGTCGATTTCCTCGCCCACCGTGTGCGCGAAGCGGCGCGTGCCGTCTTCGCCGTCGCCGCCGGCCGCCTGGGCCAGCTGGGCCGTCAATGCGGCGACCAGCGCGGCCAGCGTGGCTTGCCAGAGCGAACCAGCGCCAGCCAGCTGCGCCAGCCACGCTGTACAAGCGCCCGCCGCCGTGGCGCCGAGTATCCGTAAAATTTGTCGCACCTGCTTGTGCTGCAACTTCATCTGACCTCCGTCTCCGTAGCGGCGATAGCTGACCGTTGATTACTTGATCGGTAGCTTGCTCGTGTTTTTTACTTCTTCCATCACAGCATAAGTGTGGGTCTCGCGTACGCCTTTTTGCAGCAGCGTCTTGCCGAGGAATTCGCGGTAAGCCGCCATGTCCTTCACGCGCGCTTTCACCAGGTAGTCGAAGCCGCCGGCCACCATGTGGCATTCGAGGACTTCGGGGATCACCTGGACGCTATGTTTGAATGCATCGAAGACTTCGGGCGTGGTACGATCTAGTACGACTTCGATGAACACCAGCAGCGACACATCCAGCAATTGCGGATTGAGCTGGGCCGTGTAGCCCATGATGTAGCCGGACTCGTGCAGCTTGCGCACCCGCTCCAGGCATGCCGCAGGCGACAGGTTGACGCGCGCAGCAAGCTCCACGTTGCTGATCCGTCCGTCGCTCTGCAGCTCCATCAGTATCTTCTTACTGATCTTGTCCAGCATGAGTTATCCCCCTCAAATTATATTTGGTTAAATTCTCTCATCAAAAACTATGTATGGCTAGTCTTTAGTAATACCAGAATTAATCCAGAAGAAATCCTTCTACAATCGAATCATTAGCAGCACCGCCGAATACGCTCGCCCAGCCTGGTGCCGGACGAGCGTTTTTACTGTGTGCGCGTCAAAAATTCCCATTGTAGAAAGCGTCTCTTCATGCAAGCAGCCAACCCGGCTCCGGCCACTCCGTTCTCCACCCTGCAAGCCGAAATCCTGCGCGAGCCCAGCCCGCAACGCGCCGCCATCACAGCCGCCTACCGCCGCGACGAAGCCGGCGCCGTGCAGTGGCTGCTGGGCCAGGTGCGCGAAAGCGGCACCGCCGAAGCGCAAGCGCTGGCGCACCGCCTGGTGTCGTCGGTACGCAAGGAGCGCACCCGCGCCTCCGGCGTGGACGCGCTGATGCACGAGTTTTCGCTGTCGTCGGAAGAAGGCGTGGCGCTGATGTGCCTGGCCGAGGCACTGTTGCGCATCCCCGACAGTGCCACCGCCGACCGCCTGATCGCCGACAAGATCAGCAAGGGCGACTGGCGCAAGCACCTGGGCGAATCGCCGTCCATGTTCGTCAACGCCGCCACCTGGGGCTTGCTGGTGACCGGCAAGCTGGTCAGCTCCAGCAGCGAGCAGGGCCTGGGCTCGGCCATCACGCGCCTGATTGCCAAGGGCGGCGAACCGCTGATCCGCAAGGGCGTGGACCTGGCCATGCGCATGCTGGGCAACCAGTTCGTGACCGGCCAGACCATCGCCGAAGCCATCAAGAACGGCCAGCCGAACGAAGAACGCGGCTACCGCTATTCCTACGACATGCTGGGCGAAGCCGCGCTGACCGAAGCGGACGCGGCCAACTACTACGCCGCCTATGAAACCGCCATCCACGCCATCGGCCGCGCCTCGGACGGGCGCGGCATCAAGGACGGTCCCGGCATCTCGGTCAAGCTGTCCGCGCTGCACCCGCGCTACTCGCGCGCCCAGCACGCCCGCGTGATGGACGAACTGCTGCCGCGCCTGACTTCGCTGGTGCTGCTGGCCAAGCAATACAACATCGGCCTGAACATCGACGCCGAAGAAGCCGACCGTTTGGAGCTGTCGCTGGACCTGATGGAAGCGATGGCCTTCGAGCCGGCGCTGGAAGGCTTCGACGGCATCGGCTTCGTGGTGCAGGCCTACCAGAAGCGCTGCCCCTTCGTGATCGACTACCTGATCGACCTGGCCAAGCGCAGCGGCCGCAAGTTCATGGTGCGCCTGGTGAAGGGCGCCTACTGGGACGCCGAGATCAAGCGCGCCCAGGTGGACGGCATGCCCGGCTACCCGGTCTACACGCGCAAGGTGTACACCGACGTGTCCTACCTGGTGTGCGCGCAAAAGCTGCTGGGCGCCACCGACCGCATCTTCGCCCAGTTCGCCACGCACAACGCGCAAACCCTGGCCACCATTTACACCTGGGCCAAGGAAGCGGGCGTGAGCAACTACGAATTCCAGTGCCTGCACGGCATGGGCGAATCGCTGTACGACCAGGTGGTGGGCAAGGACAACCTGGACAAGGCCTGCCGCATCTACGCCCCGGTCGGTTCGCACGAAACGCTGCTGGCCTACCTGGTGCGCCGCCTGCTGGAAAACGGCGCCAACTCCTCGTTCGTCAACCAGATCGTGGACGAATCGATACCGGTGGAAGCGCTGATCAAGAACCCGATCGACGCCGCGCGCGAGCAGGGCGGCCAGCCGCATCCGGCCATCCGCCTGCCGCTGGAGCTATTCGGCGCCGAGCGCCGCAATTCGGCCGGCCTGGACCTGTCCAATGAAGACGTGCTGCGCCAGGTGGCCGCCACGCTGGCCGAGCCGCGCAGCTGGAGCGCCGGCCCGCTGCTGGCCGGCGCGCTGACCATCGGCCAGCCGTCGGAAGCCGTGGTCAATCCCGCCCAGCGCAGCGACGTGGTGGGCACCGTCACCGAAGCGAGCGCCGCCGACGTCGACAGCGCGCTGGCCAGCGCCAGCGCATATGCCATGGACTGGCAAAGCACCGAACCGTCGCAGCGCGCCGCCGCCTTGATGCGCGCGGCCGACCTGTTCGAGCACAACATGCTGGAACTGATGGCGCTGGCCATCCGCGAAGCCGGCAAATCGCTGCCCAACGCCATCGCCGAAATCCGCGAAGCGGTGGACTTCCTGCGCTATTACGCGCAGCAGGTAGGCACCTCGGCCAACACGCTGGCGCTCGGTCCCGTCACCTGCATCAGCCCGTGGAACTTCCCACTCGCCATCTTCACCGGGCAGGCCGCCGCCGCGCTGGCGGCCGGCAACGTGGTGCTGGCCAAACCGGCCGAGCAGACCCCGCTGATCGCGCACCGCGCGGTGGAACTGATGCACGAAGCCGGCATCCCGCGCGCCGCGCTGCAATTCCTGCCCGGGCGCGGCGAAGTGGTCGGCGCCGGCCTGTGCAACGACGCGCGCGTGAAAGGCGTGATCTTCACCGGCTCCACCGAAGTGGCGCAGCTGATCAACCGCACCCTGGCCAAGCGCGCGGCGGCCGAAGGCGCGGACATCCCGCTGATCGCCGAGACCGGCGGCCAGAACGCCATGATCGTCGACTCCTCCGCACTGCCCGAGCAAGTGGTGCAGGACGCGATCTCGTCCGCCTTCGACAGCGCCGGCCAGCGCTGCTCCGCGCTGCGCGTGCTGTTCCTGCAGGAAGACATCGCCGACAAGACCATCAAAATGCTGAAAGGCGCGATGGGCGAACTCAACATCGGCAATCCTGACCGCCTGGTGACCGACATCGGCCCCGTGATCGACAGCGAAGCGCAGCAAAATCTGCTGAACCACATCGAAACGATGAAGAAGTCGGCAGTGGACCATTTCTCGCTGAACGTCCCGCTGGCCGCAGCCGGCACCTTCGTGCCGCCCACGGTGCTCGAAATCCGCTCGCTGGACGAACTGAGCAAGGAAGTATTCGGCCCCGTGATGCACGTCATCCGCTACAAGCGCGCCGACCTGGGCAAGATCGTCGAGCAGATCAACGCCAGCGGCTACGGCCTGACGCTGGGCGTGCACTCGCGGATTGACGAAACCATCGACTTCATCACCGCCCGCGCCCACGTCGGCAATATCTACATCAACCGCAACATCGTCGGCGCGGTGGTGGGCGTGCAACCGTTCGGCGGCGAAGGCAAGTCCGGCACCGGCCCCAAGGCGGGCGGCCCGCTGTACCTGAAACGCCTGCAGCGCGGCGCCGTCACGCCCGCCCAGCACGCCCGCCTGGCCACCCCGGCGCTGGACGCGCTGGAAGTATGGGCCAAGGGCAAGGGCCGCGAGCGCCTGGTGTCCCTGGCCGACCAGTACGCCCACAGCACCGCCCTGGGCAGCACCATCGAGCTGCCGGGTCCGACCGGCGAGCGCAACACCCTGAGCTTCGCCCCGCGCGGCAACGTGGTCTGCCTGGCCGACTCGGCCGACGTGCTGCTGAACCAGATCGCCGCCGTCCTCGCGACCGGCAACCGGGCCGTGGTGGTGAGCAAATCCCTGCCCGCCGACCTGCCGGCGGCCGCACTGGACCAGATCAAGCAAGTCAACAACCTCAGCAGCATCGATTGCAGCTTCCAGGTGGCCCTGGTTGAGTCCGCCCTGGCCCCGGGTGTACGCGAGCAGCTGGCGGCCCGTGACGGGGCTCTGGTGGCCGTTATCGACACCTCGGCCGACGAAGCCATCCCCCTGTGGCGCCTGGTGGCCGAGCGCGCCCTGTGCGTCAACACCACGGCAGCCGGCGGCAACGCCAGTCTGATGACCCTCAGCGCCTAAGTCTCCACGCTCCCCCGAAGCCAGGCACCCCGCCTGGCTTTTTTTTACCTCCCCGCCCGGCCCCCAAAATGGGGTCCAAAATGGGGTCAGGGTTAATTAATTCGGAAATATTTTCCCAGGGCCATTGCTGAAACTGCGCAGTGCTTGCGCAGCGTCATGGTGCAGTTGCTGTGTTGGTCTAAGCTTCCCGAATGGCCCGCCCACCCCGAATCCAGCTCGATGATGTGCCGCTTCACCTGGTGCAGCGCGGCCACAATCGCGCCGCGTGCTTTTTTGACGACGAGGATTTCGAGTTTTATCTCCATTGGCTGGGCGCAGCCATCGATGAGCACGAATGCGCGCTGCACGCGTATGTGCTCATGACCAACCACGTGCATCTGCTGCTGACGCCGGCTCGCCACGAGTGCGTAGCGAACATTTTCATGTCCATCGGGCGGCGCTACGTGCGCTTCATCAACAAGAAGTATGGCAGGTCGGGCACGCTGTGGGACAGCCGGTACCGTTCCTCGCTGGTGCAGGCAGATGCGTATCTGATGCACTGCTATCGCTACATAGAACTCAATCCGGTGCGCGCACACATGGTCCAGGCTCCCGGCGAATACCGGTGGAGCAGCTTTCGCGCCAACGCGCAGGGCGAGCGTCATCCGCTCATTACACCCCATCCGCTGTTCAGAGGGCTCGGCAAAGGTCTAGACGAGCGCCGCGCAGCGTACCGCGAGCTCTTCGGCCACCATCTTAGCGACGACCTCCTGCACACCATACGCAACGCCCTGAACCACAACAAGCCTGTGGGTAATTCCGACTTTCTCCACAAGGTCGAGGAAATGACCAATCTCTCTTGCGGTATCAACCCTCCAGGCAGACCGCGCTCCCGAAAATAACTAACCCTGACCCCGTTTTTGAAGCAAGGGTTGTGGGTAAGTCCGCAGTTGTGCACAGGCGAAAACTAACCCTGACCCCATTTTCAGGTGGGGATGCAGAAATTTTTGAGGATGCCGTAGGCGTAGCGGGAGGCGACGGTTTGGACGAAGTGCATGAAGTCGACGGCGGCGTCTTCGTTGGCGTTGTCGGAGATGGTGCGGATCACGCTGAAGGGGATGCCAAGCTCGAAGCACACTTGCGCAACCGCTGCGCCTTCCATTTCTACTGCCAGTAATTCGGGCAACGCGTCCTTCAGGGCGGCAATCTGGCTGCGTTTGTTGATGAATTGGTCGCCGCTGGCGATCAGGCCGCGGTGGAATTGGGAGCTGCCGGGCTCGCTTTGCAGGAAATCGCGGGCGGCCGACGATAGCCGGCGCGTCAGTTCGCGGTCGCTGGCGATGTGGGAGAGGCCGGTCAAGGGGATTTCGAAACGCGAAAACAGCGGGCTGGCGTCCATGTCGTGCTGGACCAGGCTGTCAGCCACCACGATATCGCCGACCCTGACGCCGACATCGCCGCTCCCGGCAACGCCGGTGAAGACGATGTGGGTAACTCCAAACTTTTCCACAAGGATGCTGGCAGTCATTGCAGCGGCTACTTTGCCTATGCGGGACAGCACGCAGACAGTATCGACGTTCCACAGCTTGCCTGCAGTGTAGCCGCGCATGCCGTAGCTGGCCTTCACTGGGCTTTCCATGGCTTCGATCAGTCCGTTTTGTTCTTCAGCGAGTGCGCTGATGATGCCAAGACGCATTTTTCCTCCGTTTTTTCCGCTTCGCGTGTTTTTATAGGTTTACAACAAAAATATATATAAAAAATAGTAGTAGATAGTAAACCGGCCTTTTTCTGTGGATAAGTCTGTTAACAGGCTAAGAATCAGGGGTTTACGGCGTTTACAAGCCGCTGAACAAGCATTGTATCTAGGCAGGACGACTTCTGGACAAGATTTTCGCTGTGCAGAACTGGGGTGTTTACGCACAAGTCGTCCTGTGGATATGCAGGACCTTATCCACAATCTGGCTTTTTTCATGTTTTTTTGGTCTGCAGTCCTTTGCTGCCCAATCCGCGGCTTCTTTAGTTTGTTAACTAAAGCTTTTATATAAAATGATAGTAATAGTAAACGTCCAGTTCGCTGTGGATAACTAGCTTAACGCCTTCAAAATCATGGATTTAGAGAAAAGATAAGGTGCTGGACAAACGTTGTACCAGTTGAGGGGTAAAACTTGGATAAATGTAGAGCAGTGGACTATCCGCTTCCTTACTCACATCTCGTCCTGTGGATATCCATGGACTTATCAACAGGCACGCAGGTCGAGTAGTAGTGGTAGCGGTTGCGCCCTTGCTGTTTGGCCCAGTACATGGCTTGGTCGGCGTTTTTCAACAGGATTTCGGGGTCGGTGGCGTCCTCCGGGTAGAGCGCAATGCCGATGCTGGCTGAAATGTGGACGATTTCCTGGCCCAGTTTGAATGGCGCCGCCAGGCTGGTGAGGATTTGCTGGGCGATTCGCTGCACATCGCTACAGTCTTTCAGCTCGCCCAGGATGACGGTGAACTCGTCCCCGCCCAGCCGGGACACAGTGTCGGTGCCGCGCACGCAGTGGCTGAACCGTTCTGCCACTTCTTTCAGCAGGATGTCGCCCATGGCGTGGCCCAAGGTGTCGTTGACGGCCTTGAAGCCGTCCAGGTCGATGAACACCAGCGCCATCGGCAGGCCGGTGCGGTCGGCTTTCTTCATTTCCTGCCGCATTCTTTCCTGGAACATGCGGCGGTTGGGCAGGCTGGTCAGGGCGTCGAAATTGGCCTGGCGCCAGATCAACTCTTCGGTGGCTTTTTTCTTCGTGATGTCGCAAAACAGCGCGACGCGCCGGTAGGCCTTGCCGTTTTCGTCGAACACGGCGTTGAAGCGCAGCGATACCAGGTAGTGTTCGCCCTGCTTGTTCTGGTGCCAGACTTCGCCTTCCCATTGGCCGCTCTCGCGCAGCGCCTGATGCATCTTGCGGAAAAATTCCTGGTCCTGCAGGCCGGAGGTCAGTTCGTAAGCGAAGTGGCCTTTCACTTCGTCTTCCGTGTAGCCGCTCATGCGAGAGAAAGCGGGGTTGACGGACAGGATTTTGCCGTCCACGTCCGTCACCATCATGCCTTCGCTACTGTTTTGGTACATCAGGCCGGCCAATTTCAGGTTTTCTTCGCTCGCGCGCCGGGCGGTGACGTCTTCGGCCATGACGAACAGGCCGCGCACTGGTCCGTCGGCGCCGTAATCGGGGACGTAGGTGATGCCGTCCCAGCGCAGGCCGTCCCTGGTCTGCAGCGGGCGCTCGAAATAGACGATCCGGCCGGCCAGGGCCTTGTCCAGGTGGGGTTTGGAGAGCGCGTACGCGGCCGGACCCACCACTTCTTCCACTTTGCGGCCCAGCGCGCCGCCGCGCGACAGGCCGAACACTTCGTCGAAGCGACGGTTGGTGAAGGTGTAGCGTTCGTCGCGGTCGATGTAGGTGATCAGGATGGGCAGGTTGTCGGCGATCAGGCGCAGCCTTTCTTCGCTGGCCGACAGCTTGGCTTCCATCTCGCGGCTCGATCCGTACAGCTGGCGGTAGCGCAGTTCGCGCTCTTCGAGCCTGGCATAGGATTTGAGCGCGAACATGCCGCTAAGCAGTATCAGCGCCAGCAGCGAAATCAACCCCGCGCTGCCGACGATGAAAGTGGGGCTGGCGAACCAGACCGCGTCTTTGTCGGTGCCGCCGACCACAATGATGAGCGGCAGCTTGTCCAGGGACCGGTAGCTGAATAGCCGGGAGACTTTGTCCACCTGGCTGGGCGTGCGGAACGTGCCGACGGGGCCATTTTTCAGGGCGGAAAACAGTACGCCGCGCGACAGGTCCAGGTTGTAGGCTTCTTCAAACTTGGGAGCGCGGGCGATGATGCGGCCGTTGTGGTGGACCAGGGTGATAGAGACGTCGTCGGTAATGCGGGAATTTTCAAACACTTCGGCAAAACGGACGGCGTCCAGCGGGGCGACGATGACGCCCAGGAACTGGCCGTCCTTGCTTTCCACCCTGCGGCTCAGGTAAAACAATTTCAGTTTCGACACTTTGCCGACAGTGGGGCCGCCTATGAAGAGCTGGTGCGGCGAGGTACTGTTTTTGTGGAACTGGAAGTAGTCGCGGTCGCTGTAGTCGACGCCTTTGATGGGCAGCTGGTTGGACGTGGCCACGCCTTTGCCGTTGGCGTCGATAAAGCTGATCCAGAAATCGTGGGTAAACGAGCTGCTGCGCGAGGAAAGCAGGGTGGAGATGGTGTCGGCCGGGCTATCTGGGGGGAGTACTTTGATGGCGTTGGAGAATCCGATCAGCGACAAGTCGGCAAACTGGATGGCGTACAGCACGTGCGCTTCCATGGCGCGGGCGAAGTGCTGGGTCTGGCGGCGCAAGCCGGCTTCGCGGTCGACATAGGATGCGTGCAGTTGCCAGGCGACTACGGCAATGGCGATCAGCGCCATGGTCAGCAAGCCGGACAGCAAGCGCTGGCGGAAGCGCAAGTATGCTTGGGAGCGGACGATTTCCGTTTTTTTGCTCTGTTTGGCCACGGTAACTCCGGCTCTCGGCTGGGTATGCGCTGCCTTTTCAGTATAGTTGCAAGCAGCAAGTTGGTGAGAATCAAATTTTCGAGTCGCCAACATTCGTTGCGGATGTGTCGCAGTTTTCGCCTTTGGTTTACTTTAAAGCTGTGTATACAAAATAATAGTAGTTGTTAACGTCGCCACTTTTCTGTGGATAACCGGGTTAACTGGATTAGAATCAGTCGTTTGCGTCTTGTACAACGCGGCGCGTAAACGGTGTACGGCGGAAGGACTGTATCTGGACAATTTTTGGCGTCCGGGTTTCGCTTTTGCTTACTCACAAACCATGCCTGTGGATATCCAGATAGTTATCAACAGGCGCCAGGAGGCTGTCATGGAGTTGCTGTCCCTGTTTTCCCATCCCATCATCCAAGGCCCAATGGCCGGCGGCAGCAATACGCCGGAGCTGGTTGCGGCCGTGTCGAATGCCGGCGCGCTGGGTTCGCTGGCCGGGTCGCTGCTGTCGCCCGATACCTTGCGCAGCCAGGTGGCGGCCATCCGCGCGCTGACCGACCAGCCGTTTTTGATCAATTTCTTCGTCCAGGGCATGCCTGCGCCGGCGGCGGACGACGTGGAGCGCGCCAAAGAGCTGTTGAAACCGGTGTACCAGGCGCTGGGCTGGGACGAGCTGCCCACGCCCGCCAAGTGGTGCGAGAGTTTTGCCGCGCAGTTTGAAACCTTGCTGGAATTGCGGCCGGCCGTGGCGAGTTTCACGTTCGATATCCTCAGCCCGGACCAGGTGGCTCGTTTGCACGCGGCCGGCATTGCCGTGATCGGCACGGTGACGACGATTGCGGAGGCGCTGGCCTGGCAGGCGGCGGGCGCGGATGCGGTGGTGGCGTCCGGCGTGGAGGCGGGCGGGCATCGCGGCACTTTCATCGGTGCGCAGACGGATGCCACGCTGAGCACTTTCGAGCTGCTGCCGGCGGTGGTGGCGGCGGTGCGCCTACCGGTGATCGCGGCCGGCGGCATCATGGACGGCAAGGATATCCGGCGCGCGCTGGCAGCCGGCGCCAAGGCGGTACAAATGGGCACGGCTTTCCTGGTGACTAACGAATCCGGCATTCATCCGGCCTACAAGCAGGCCTTGCTGACGGCGGGCGATCGCCCGACCCGGCAGACGCGGGCTTTTTCCGGCCGTTATGCGCGCGGGCTGGAAAACCGCTTCATGCAGATGATGGCGGACGTGGAGTTGCAGGTGCCGGCCTACCCGGTGCAGAACGCGCTGACCGGCAGCATCCGCAGCGAGGCGGCGCGGCGCGGCGACACCGAGTGGATGTCGCTGTGGTGCGGCAGCAGCGTCAACCGGGCGCGCGGCATGCCGGCGGGACGGCTGGTGGAAACCCTGGTCAAGGAAATGCAAGCAGTCTGATCTACCCTTTCAGGAGTGGCCTTTGGAATCTGCAGGACAGTTCGACTACATCATCATCGGCGCCGGCACTGCCGGCTGTGTTCTCGCCAACCGCCTCACGCGCGATAAAGACGTGCAAGTGCTGCTGATCGAGGCCGGCGGCAGGGACGATTACCTGTGGATACATATCCCTGTGGGTTATCTGCACTGCATCAACAATCCCCGCACGGACTGGCTGTACCGCACCGAGGCCGACCCCGGCCTGGACGGGCGCAGCCTGATTTATCCGCGCGGCAAAGTGCTGGGCGGCAGTTCGTCCATCAACGGCATGATTTATATGCGCGGCCAGTCCGGCGACTACGACCGCTGGGCCGAAGTCTGCGGCGACGACAGCTGGCGCTGGGATGCGGTGCTGCCGCTGTTCCGCAAGAGCGAGGACCACCACGGCGGCGCCAACGATTTCCACGGCGCGGGCGGCGAATGGCGTGTGGAAAAGCAGCGCCTGTCCTGGCAGATCCTGGATGCGTTCCGCGACGCGGCCGAGCAGACCGGCATTCCCAAGGTGGACGATTTCAACCGCGGCGACAACCTGGGCTGCGGCTATTTCGAGGTGAACCAGAAGCGCGGCATCCGCTGGAACACGGCTAAGGCGTTCCTGAAGGCGGCCACCAACCGCCCCAACCTGACCTTGATGACCGGCTGCCATGTGGAGAAGCTGCTGGTGGAGCAGGGCGAGCAGGGGCCGGTGTGCAAGGGCGTGCAGTTCACGGGCGGCGGCACGCAGTGGCAGGCGCACGCCACGCGCGAAACCATCCTGGCGGCCGGCTCGGTCGGTTCGCCGCAGCTGCTGCAGCTGTCAGGCATCGGGCCGGCGGGCATGCTGCATGAGCTGGGCATTCAGCCGGTGGCCGATTTGCCGGGCGTAGGCGCCAATCTGCAAGACCATTTGCAGCTGCGCATGGTGTTCAAAGTGAACGGCGTGAAGACGTTGAACGTGCTGGCCAGCAATTGGTTCGGCAGGATGCGCATCGGTATGGAATACGCGCTGTTCCAGAGCGGACCGATGTCGATGGCGCCGTCCCAGCTGGGCGCCTTCGCGCGCTCGGACGCTGCCCAGGCCACGCCCAACCTGCAATACCACGTGCAGCCGCTGTCGCTGGAAAAGTTCGGCGACCCGCTGCACGCGTTTCCCGCGTTTTACGGCCAGCGTGTGCAATCTGCGTCCCACGTCGCGCGGCCATGTGCGCATTGCCAGCGCGGATTCTTATGCGCCGCCCAAGATTACGCCGATGTATCTGAGCACGCCGGAAGACCGCCAGGTGGCGGCCGACGCGCTCAAGCTGACGCGCCGCATTGCCGCCGCGCCTGCTTTGGCGCCATACCAGCCGCAGGAATTCAAGCCCGGCCCGGCGTTCCAGACCGACGAGGAATTGGCGGCGGCGGCCGGCGCCATCGGCACCACCATCTTCCACCCGGTGGGAACTTGCCGCATGGGACGAAAAAACGACACTTCGGCCGTGGTCGACAGCGAATTGCGTGTGCGCGGTGTAGCTGGACTACGGGTGGCGGACGCCTCCGTGATGCCCTTTATCACTTCCGGTAATACCAACTCGCCGACCATCATGATCGCGGAGAAAGCCGCACAGATGATACGTTCCAGCTGGAAATCCGCCTGATCTTTGTGCTAAATCAAACCGCAGAGCTTGTAGCCAAACTTGCTATCTTGATGGTATTTATACTGTATTGTTCACGATTTTTTTTGTGTGTATGATCGGTTGGAAATTTGGCAGTTTATAAAGAATAATCAGGAGATACGATGTCAAACTTCATCTTGGAAACAAGAAATTTGACCAAAGAATTCAAGGGTTTCACTGCTGTTAACGACGTGAATTTAAAGGTCCAGCGCGGCCACATCCACGCCTTGATCGGTCCCAACGGGGCCGGCAAAACCACCTGCTTCAACCTGCTGACCAAGTTCCTGGTGCCGACCTCGGGCCAGATCCTGTTTAACGGCAAGGACATCACGGCCGCCAAGCCCGCGCACATCGCGCGCATGGGTGTGATCCGCTCCTTCCAGATTTCCGCTGTCTTTCCGCACCTGACGGTGCTGCAGAACGTGCGCATCGGCCTGCAGCGCCAGCTGGGCACCACCTTCCATTTCTGGCAGAGCGAACGCTCGCTGGACCAGCTCAACGCGCGCGCCATGGCATTGCTGGCCGAGGTGGATCTGACCGAGTTCGCCGACACCGTGACGGTGGACATGCCGTACGGCCGCAAGCGCGCGCTGGAGATCGCCACCACCCTGGCCATGGAGCCGGAGCTGATGCTGCTGGACGAACCGACCCAGGGCATGGGCCACGAGGACGTGCACCGCGTAACCGAGCTGATCAAGAAGGTATCGGCCGGCCGCACCATTTTGATGGTGGAACACAATATGAACGTGGTATCGGGTATTTGCGACAAGATTTCGGTGCTGCAGCGCGGCGCCATGCTGGCCGAAGGCAGCTATGCCGAGGTGTCGAAGAACCCGCAGGTAATGGAAGCCTATATGGGCACCGAAGCGACCGAACTGGTGGGAGCGCACTGATGGCGGCCGCTCTGGAAATCAGCAATCTGCAGGCGTGGTACGGCGAATCGCATATCCTGCACAACGTGAACATCTCGGTGCAGCCGGGCGAGGTGGTGACCTTGCTGGGCCGTAACGGCGCCGGCCGCACCACCACCCTGCGCGCCATCATGGGCCTGACCGGCGCGCGCAAGGGCTCGATCAAGGTAAACGGCGTGGAAGCCATCGAGCTGCCGACCCACAAGGTGGCGCACCTGGGCATCGGCTACTGCCCCGAGGAGCGCGGCATTTTCGCGTCGCTGTCGACCGAGGAAAACCTGCTGCTGCCGCCGCAGCTGGCCACCGGCGAGAAGGGCATGCCGATCGAGGAAATCTACGCCATGTTCCCCAACCTGGAGGAACGCAAGCACAGCCAGGGCACGCGGCTGTCGGGCGGCGAGCAGCAGATGCTGGCGGTGGCGCGCATCCTGCGCACCGGCGCGCGCCTGCTGCTGCTGGACGAGATTTCCGAAGGCCTGGCGCCGGTCATCGTGCAGGGCCTGGCGCGCATGATCACCACCCTGAAAGCGAAGGGCTACACCATCGTCATGGTGGAACAGAATTTCCGCTTCGCCGCTCCGTTGGCGGACCGGTTTTACGTGATGGAGCATGGTCAGATCGTCGAGACCTTTGCTGCATCCGAGTTGAGCGCAAAGATGCCGGTGTTGACCGAACTGCTTGGTGTCTGAATTTTTACCGTACCACTACAAAACCTTTAGGACGGAGACAAAAAAATGAAACTCAAAACTATCGCCACCGCAACCGCAGCAGTTTGCGCCCTGGGCCTGGCCTGCGGCGCGCAAGCCCAGGTGTCCGGCGACACCATCAAGATCGGCTTCATCACCGACATGTCCGGCCTGTATTCCGATATCGACGGCCTGGGCGGCGCGGAAGCGATCAAGATGGCGATCGCCGATGCCGGCGTGGTCATCGCCGGCAAGAAAGTTGAATTCATCTCCGCCGACCACCAGAACAAGGCCGACATCGCCGCCTCCAAGGCGCGCGAATGGTTCGACCAGCAGGGCGTGGACCTGCTGATCGGCGGCACCAACTCGGGCGCCAACCTGGCCATGGCCAAGGTGGCGGGCGAGAAGAAGAAGATCTTCATCTCGATCGGCGCCGGTTCGGCCCGCCTGACCAACGAGGAATGCACGCCGTACACCGTGCACTACGCCTACGACACCGTGGCGCTGGCGCGCGGCACCGGCGGCGCCATCGCCAAGCAGGGCGGCAAGAACTGGTACTTCATGACCGCCGACTACGCCTTCGGCGCGTCGCTGGAAAAGGATACCGCCGACGTGGTAAAGGCGGCCGGCGGCAAGGTGCTGGGCAGTGTGAAGCATCCGCTGTCGGCGTCCGACTTCTCGTCCTTCCTGCTGCAGGCGCAGTCGTCCGGCGCGCAGATTCTGGGCCTGGCCAACGCGGGCGGCGACGCCATCAACTCCATCAAGGCGGCCAACGAGTTCGGCATCACCAAGAAGATGAAGCTGGCCGGCCTGCTGATCTTCATCAACGACATCCACTCGCTGGGCCTGAACACCACCCAGGGCATGTACCTGACCGACGGCTGGTACTGGGACCTGAACCCGGACACCCGCGCCTGGTCCAAGCGCTACTTCGAGAAGATGAAGAAGGAGCCGTCCATGCTGCAGGCGGCCGACTACTCGGCCACCGCCAACTACCTGAAGGCGGTGAAGGCGGTCGGCACCGACGATTCGGACAAGGTGATGGCGCAGCTGAAGAAAACGCCGATCAATGACATGTTCGCCAAGGGCGGCGTGATCCGCCAGGACGGCCGCATGGTGCACGATATGTACTTGATGGAAGTGAAGAAGCCGTCGGAATGGAAATACCCTTGGGATTACTACAAGGTGGTGGCCACCATTCCCGGCGACCAGGCTTATGTGACCAAGGCCGAAACCAAGTGCGCGCTCTGGAAGTAATCCTGTAGCGCGCCTGCGCCGCGTGCATGGCGGGTTGGTCCGGAGGACGCAACCCGCCCTACCTCTCTCCTGGAAAATTAGTAGATATGGATATATTCGGCGTCCCCCTGCCTGCAATGATGAGCCAGCTGCTGCTGGGCCTCGTCAACGGTTCCTTCTATGCCATGCTGTCGCTGGGCCTGGCCGTGATCTTCGGCCTGCTCAACGTCATCAATTTTTCGCACGGCGCCCTGTACATGATGGGCGCCTTCCTGGCTTGGATGGGCATGACCTATTTCGGCCTGAATTACTGGGCCATGCTGGCGCTGGCGCCCATCGTGGTCGGCCTGTTCGGCATCATCATTGAAAAAACCATGCTGCGCTGGCTCTACAAGCTGGACCACCTGTACGGCCTGCTGCTGACCTTCGGCATCACGCTGGTGGTGGAGGGCGTGTTCCGCTCGTTCTACGGCGTGTCCGGCCAGCCGTTCGAGACGCCGGCGCTGCTGCAGGGCGCCACCGACCTGGGCTTCATGTTCCTGCCGAACTACCGCGGCTTCGTGGTGGTCGCCTCGCTCACCGTGTGCCTGGCCACCTGGTACGTGATCGAGAAAACCAAGCTCGGCTCCTACCTGCGCGCCGGCACCGAGAACCCCAAGCTGGTGGAGGCGTTCGGCGTCAACGTGCCGCTGATGGTGACCCTGACCTACGGCTTCGGCGTGGCGCTGGCCGGCTTTGCCGGCGTGCTGGCCGCGCCCATCATCCAGGTCTCGCCGCTGATGGGCTCGAACCTGATTATCGTCGTGTTCGCCGTGGTGGTGATCGGCGGCATGGGTTCCATCATGGGCTCCATCCTGACCGGCCTGGCGCTGGGCGTGATCGAGGGCATGACCCGCGTGTTCTACCCCGAAGGCTCGGCCGTCGTGGTGTTCGTGGTGATGGTCATCGTGCTGCTGCTGCGCCCGGCCGGCCTGTTCGGCAAAGAGAAATAAGAGGAAGCATCCATGAATAAAAACATAGGCTATGCCATCGCCTTGGCCATTGCGCTGGCCGCGCCCTTCGTCGGCTATCCGGTGTTCCTGATGAAGCTGCTGTGCTTCTCGCTGTTCGCCTGCGCCTTCAACCTGCTGATCGGTTTCACCGGCCTGCTGTCGTTCGGCCACGCCGCCTTCTTCGGCGGCGCCGGCTACCTGGCCGGCTACGCGCTGCGCGACCTGGGCTGGCCGTTCGAGCTGGGCCTGCTGGCCGGCGTCGTGGGCGCCGCGCTGATCGGCCTCGTGATGGGCAGCCTGGCGATCCGCCGCCAGGGCATCTATTTCTCGATGATCACGCTGGCGCTGGCGCAGATGGTGTACTTCGGTGCGCTGCGCGCGCCCTTCACGGGCGGCGAGGACGGCCTGCAGGGCGTTCCACGTGGAAAACTGTTCGGCGCCATCGACCTGGCCAACGACACCGTGCTGTACTTTGTGGTGCTGGCCATCTGCGTAGCCGGCTTTGCGCTCATCGTGCGCACCGTGCATTCGCCCTTCGGCCAGGTGCTCAAGGCCATCAAGGAAAACGAGCCGCGCGCCATCTCGCTGGGCTACGACGTGGACAAGTACAAGCTGATGGCCTTCGTGCTGTCGGCCGCGCTGGCCGGCCTGGCCGGCGCCACCAAGACCGTGGTGCTGGGCTTTGAAACGCTGACCGACGTGCACTGGACCATGTCCGGCCTGGTCATCCTGATGACCCTGGTGGGCGGCATGGGCACGCTGGCCGGCCCGATACTGGGCGCGCTCATCATCATCATGCTGGAAAACAAGCTGGGCGACATCGGCACCTTCCTGGCGCGCAATACCGGCGTGGAATGGTTCAACACCTTGGGCGAAGCGGTCAGCATGGTGACCGGGCTGATCTTCGTGGCCTGCGTGCTGTTGTTCCGGCGCGGAATTGTCGGGGAAATCGTGGCGCGCTTCGATCGCAAGAAGCCAGCCTGAACAAGCAGAAGCGCCGGACTCGTCCGGCGTTTTTTTTCACTTCTAACTTGCAAGACGGAGGAGACATGACCAAAAACAATATCCGCACCGCCAAACTACTCAGGCTGACCGCGCTGGCCGCTGCCGTGGCGACGCTGGCCTCCTGCGGCGACAGCAGCAACGGGCCGGAAGAACTGAACGTGCTGCCGTCCTACCTGGGCACGGTGACCAGCACCAGTTACGACGGGAACTCGGACGACCTGCTGACGGCGGGCCTGGGCCGCACCGGCCTGGCCGCCGCCGCCGCCCCCCAGTTACGCCGACCCGCTGAAGCCCACCGCCGCCGAACTTCGCCGCAACGCCATCTACGCCAATTACCGCGCCGTGCTCGACATCAGCGCCAACAGCGGCTACGGCACCCTGTATGGCCCCAACGTGAATGCCGCCGGCGTGCCCGGCGCGGGCGAGGGCAAGGTGGCCGGCACCGAATACATCGCCTACGCCGACGACGGCACCGGCAAGCAGAACGTGACGCTGATGGTGCAGGTGCCGGCCACCTTCGACCCGGTCAATCCCTGCATCGTCACCGGCACCTCGAGCGGCTCGCGTGGCATCTACGGCGCCATCGGCAGCGCCGGCGAGTGGGGCCTGAAGAACAATTGTGCCGTGGCCTACGCGGACAAGGGCAGCGGCACCGGCCTCTACACCTTCGAGGACGACAGCGTGAACCTGCAGAACGGCCAGCGCGCCACGCGCACCACGGCCGGCAAGAACGCCAATTTCGCGCCGGCCATCAGCGAGGCCGAGCGCGCCGCCTTCGCCGCCAGCAATCCGGGCCGCGTCGCCTTCAAGCACGCGCATTCGCAGCTGAATCCGGAAAAGGACTGGGGCAAGGTCACGCTGCAGGCGGTGGAATTCGCCTACTACGTGCTCAACGAGCGCTACGGCCAGCTGGCGTCGGACGGCAAGAGCCACCTGGTGCGCCTGACCCCGAAAAACAGCGTGGCGATTGCTTCCAGCATCTCCAACGGCGCCGGCGCCGCCCTGCTGGCTGCCGAGCAGGACACCAAGGGCCTTATCAGCGGCGTGGCGGCCACCGAACCGCAAATCCAGCCCAGGACAGCCACCGGCTACTCCGTGCGCCTTGGCGGGGCTCCTGTGCCTTCCCAGGGCAAGGCGCTGTTCGACTACTCCACTTTTGCCGCGCTGTACCAGCCGTGCCTGGCCGAAGTGGCGGCCGGCGGCCGCTGCAGCGCGCTGGCCGCCAAGGGCCTGCTGACCGGCGCCAGCCTGGCGGACCAGCAGAGCGACGCCAAGGCGCGCCTGAAGGCCTACGGCTGGAACGCGGAAGCCGAAGTGCTGCAGGCCGCGCACGCCGGCACCAACATCCTGGTGGCGGTCACCTATGCGTACGCTTACGGCAAGTTCAGTGCGCTCGACAAGGTGTGCGGCTTTACCTTCGCGGGCGTGGACGCCACCGGCGCCCCGGCCGCCATGACGGCGGCCGTCAAGGCCTCCAGCTTCGCCACCCAGAACGGCATCATCGGCAGCGTGATCTATGAAAATTCGGTAGGCGGCGCCAAGGCGTACAACCTGGGCGTATCGCCGTCGACCAATGCGCCCGACCAGTCGCTGGACGGTTTCCTGTGCCTGCGTTCGCTGGCCACCGGCACCAATCCGGTCACCGGCGCCGCGCTGACAGGCACGCTGGCGGACCAGAGCGCGCGCGTGAAGGCGGGCATCGCGGAAGTGCTGGCCAGCGGCAACTTGAAGGGCAAGCCGGCCGTGATCGTGGCCGGGCGCAGCGACGCGCTAATCCCGGTCAACCACGCCTCGCGCGCCTACCTGGGCCTGAACGCAACGGTGGAGGGCAGTGCCAGCAAGCTGCGCTATATCGAAGTGACCAACGCCAACCACTTCGACTCCTTCTCCAACGCCTTGCCGGGCAACGTGGTGCCGCTGCACCTGTACCTGTTCCGCGCGCTCGATGCGGTGTACGCCAACCTGCGCAATCCGGCCGGGGCGCCGCTGCCGCCGTCGCAAGTGGTGCGCACCACCACGCGCGCCAGCAACGCAGTGCCGATCACGGTCGCCAACCTGCCGCCGATCGCCGCCTCCGCCGGTGCCAACGCCATCACCGCCACCAGCACCACGGTGGACGTGCCGAACTAAGCCCCAGCTAAGCCGGCTGTCTGCAACTCTCCTGCCGCGGCAGGAGAGTTGTTCCAAAACACTTCCCTCACAATGCAGCGGCGTAAATGGCGCGCGCGTCGTCGCGTGTCAGCTCGCGCGGGTTATTCCCCAGCAAACGGGTTTGCAGCATGGCGTCGTCCGCCAGTCGGTCCAGGTCGCGCTCCGCGATGCCGACTTGCTGCAGGGTGCGCTCTATCCCCGACATGGCGGCGATCTGCTGCATTGCAACAACGAGCGCCTCCGCCCGCGCCTCCACCGACCCCGCCGCGTGCGGCACCACGATGGCCGCCAGTTCCGCATACAGCGGCGCCGCCGCCGGCGCGTTGAAGCGCAGCACGTGCGGCAGCACGAGTGAATTCGACAGCCCGTGCGGCACATGGAAGATGCCGCCGATGGGATAGGCCAGCGCGTGCACCGCCGCCACCGGCGCGTTGGAAAACGCCTGCCCCGCCAGCATCGCCCCGAGCAGCATGGCCTGGCGCGCAGCCAGGTTCTTGCCGTTCTCGCAGGCCGGGATCACATTGCGCGACAACAGTCCCAGCGCCTGTCGCGCCAGCATGTCGGACAGCGGGTTCTTCTTGTGGCGGCTGGTGTAGGCCTCGATCGCATGCACCATCGCGTCGATGCCGGTGGCGGCGGTCACCATGGCGGGCAAGCCCATGGTCAGCTCCGCATCCAGGATGGCCAGGTCCGCATACAGCTGCGGCGCCACCACGCCCATCTTGGTGGTTTCGCCGGTGGTGACGATGGCGATGTTGGTGACTTCCGAACCGGTGCCCGCCGTGGTTGGTATCTGCACCAGCGGCAAGCGCGACCCCTGCACATTGCCGATGCCGTAGATGGCCGACAGCGGCTGCTCGCTGCCCGCCAGCACGGCGATCAGCTTGGCCACGTCCATCGAACTGCCGCCGCCCAGGCCGATGACCACATCCGCCTCATGCGCGCGCGCG
This sequence comes from Pseudoduganella sp. UC29_71, assembly GCF_042693265.1. NCBI lineage: Bacteria > Pseudomonadati > Pseudomonadota > Betaproteobacteria > Burkholderiales > Oxalobacteraceae > Pseudoduganella > Pseudoduganella sp. UC29_71. The sequence continues at coordinate 6,065,524 of NZ_CP170549.1, forward strand.
GCAGCCACAGCCGCCAGCACCACCTGCTCCGGCGGATCGGCCACCACATCCGAATGGATTTGCACGTGGAACCCGGCCGCCGCCAGGCTATCGGCGGGCGCCTGCACCAGCCCGGTTTTCAGGAAGCCCGGATCGGTCACCAACAGCGCGCGCTGCGCCGACGGAAAGCGGGCGCGCACATGCTCCCCCAATTTCCGGGCCGCGCCCAGTTCAGAAACGATATGCGGAACGGTACTGAAAGCGAAAGCAGGAAAGTCATTCATGGCGAGGTCGGCTGTTAGCTGGCGAAGAATGTTGGCATTCCAGCTTACACCAAAATCTGCCGAGCTGAGCCGCATTCGGGGACTCGGCGTCCCCGTCAGACTTCGAATGAGGCAGAGGCCGGCTGGCGGCGGGCGGCGATAGGGTTTCTTACGTACAATGATGGGCTTCTTTGTTTGCGCGAGCGGTGGCGGGTGATGGTCGATTATCTGGTGTTGGGTGTGGCGGCGTTTTCGGCTGGGCTGGTCGATGCGGTGGTGGGCGGGGGAGGGTTGATACAGATCCCTGCGATTTTCTCGGTGTTTCCGACGACGGCGCCGGCCACGCTGCTGGGCACGAACAAGATGGCGTCCATCTTCGGTACCGCTGCCGCTGCCGTCAATTATGCGCGCCGGGTCCGCATCGCCTGGTCGACCGCGGCGCCGGCTTCGCTCGCGGCGCTGGTGTTTGCTTTCCTGGGCGCGTACACCGTGACTCGCATCCCGGCGGACTTCATGCGCAGCCTGCTGCCTGCCGTGCTGGTCGCGGTGGCGGCGTACACGTTCTGGAAGAAGGACTTGGGCAGTGTCCATGCGCCGCTGCACAGCGGCCTGCGCGAGCAGGTGTGGGCGGTGATCATCGGCGCGGCCATCGGCTTCTATGACGGCTTTTTCGGGCCGGGCACCGGCAGCTTCCTGGTGTTCCTGTTCGTGCGCTTCTTCGGCTTCGACTTCCTGGCCGCGTCCGCCGTGGCCAAGGTGGTTAACGTGGCGTGCAACTTTGCGGCGCTGGTGTGGTTCGGCTACAGCGGCCACCTGATCTGGCAGCTGGGCCTGATGATGGCCGTGTGCCAGGTATGTGGCTCCATCCTCGGCACCAAGCTGGCGCTGAAGCACGGCAGCGGTTTCGTGCGCCGCCTGTTCCTGGTGGTGGTGACGATACTGATCTTCAAGACGGGGTATGACGCGTTTCTGAAGTGATTGTTCCACGTGGAACAGTGGATGAGGGCGCTGAGGCGCCCTTTTTTGCGCCTCTTTTCGCCCATTTTTATGCTGATCCGCACGCCTGGTCCGCGCAAGTAGCAGTGTTCCACGTGGAACAATTTGCTAAATTTTCTGCCTAAAAAAGTCGCAGCAGCAAAAAGACTCTATAATCTGATCTCATTCCTCGCATTCACCCCAATACCAAAAATGTTATTTCCTACCCAATTCGACGTCATCGTCGTCGGTGGCGGTCATGCCGGCACCGAGGCGGCCCTCGCTTCTGCCCGCATGGGCCAGAAGACGCTCTTGCTGACGCACAACATAGAGACGCTGGGCCAGATGTCGTGCAACCCTTCCATCGGCGGCATCGGCAAAGGCCACCTGGTCAAGGAAGTCGACGCGATGGGCGGCGCCATGGCGATTGCCACCGACGAGGCGGGCATCCAGTTCCGCATCCTGAATTCCTCCAAAGGCCCTGCCGTGCGCGCCACCCGCGCCCAGGCCGACCGCATCCTGTACAAGCAGGCCATCCGCTCGCGCCTGGAAAACCAGCCCAACCTGTGGCTGTTCCAGCAGGCTGTGGACGACCTGATGGTGGAGGGCGACCGCGTGGTGGGCGCCGTCACCCAGATCGGCCTGAAGTTCCTGGCGCCAGCCGTGGTGCTGACCGCCGGCACTTTCCTGGACGGGAAGATCCACGTCGGGCTGCAGAACTACTCGGCCGGCCGCGCCGGCGACCCCCCTGCGATCTCGCTGTCGGCCCGCCTGAAGGAGCTGAAGTTGCCGCAGGGGCGCCTGAAAACCGGCACGCCGCCGCGCATCGACGGCCGCAGCATCGACCTGTCGGCCATGACCGAGCAGCCGGGCGACCTGGACCCGGTGCCGGTGTTTTCCGTCATGGGCACCACCGCCATGCACCCGCGCCAGATGCCGTGCTGGGTGACGCACACCAACACGAAAACGCACGACATCATCCGCGCCGGCCTGGACCGCAGCCCGATGTACACCGGCGTCATCGAGGGTGTCGGCCCGCGCTATTGCCCGTCCATCGAGGACAAGATTCACCGCTTCTCGTCCAAGGAATCGCACCAGATTTTCCTGGAGCCGGAAGGCTTGACGACCAATGAATTCTATCCAAACGGCATCTCCACCAGCCTGCCGTTCGACGTGCAGATCGAGCTGGTGCGCTCGATGAAGGGCATGGAAAACGCCCACATCCTGCGCCCTGGCTACGCCATCGAATACGACTATTTCGACCCGCGCGGCCTGAAGGCGTCGCTGGAAACCAAGGCGGTGGGCGGGCTGTACTTCGCCGGCCAGATCAACGGCACCACAGGCTACGAAGAGGCTGCCGCGCAGGGCATGCTGGCCGGCATCAACGCCGCGCTGCAGACCCAGGGCAAGGAAGCCTGGACCCCGGCGCGCTCGGAAGCCTACCTGGGCGTGCTGGTGGACGACCTTGTCACGCAGGGCGTGCAGGAGCCGTACCGCATGTTTACCAGCCGCGCGGAGTACCGCTTGAGCCTGCGCGAGGATAACGCGGACATGCGCCTGACCGAGATCGGCCGCAAGCTGGGCGTGGTCGGCGACGCGCAGTGGGAAGCCTTCGACCGCAAGCGCGAAGCGGTGGCGAAGGAGCTGGAGCGCCTGCGTTCCACGTGGGTGAACCCGCGCATCCTGGCTGCGGACGAGTCCGAACGCGTGATCGGCCAGGCCATCGAGCGCGAGTATTCGCTGGCCGATCTGCTGCGCCGTCCGGGCGTGGCCTACGACAAGCTGATGACCATGTCCGGCATCGAAGGCCAGGCCCTGGCCGGCCCCGGCGTGGACGACGCGGCGGTGCAGGAACAGGTGGAAATCCAGCTCAAATATTCGGGCTATATCGACCGCCAGAGCAAGGAAGTGGAGCGCCACGAGCACTACGAAAACCTGAAACTGCCGGACGGTTTCAACTATCTGGACATCACGGCCCTGTCGGTGGAGGTGCGCCAGAAGCTGAACGCGCAGCGCCCGGAGACCCTGGGCCAGGCGTCGCGCATCTCGGGCGTGACCCCGGCGGCCATCTCGCTGCTGCTGGTGCACCTGAAAAAGACCGGTTTTGGCGGGTTCGTGAACTTGAAAGATGAGGCTGTGCAATGAAGTTTTTCGACCGTGCAGCATTGGCCGAAGTGTTGAACAAGGGCGTGGCGGAACTGGCTTTGGAGCTGTCCGCCGCGCAGCAGGAGCAGCTGCTGGATTACCTGGCGCTGCTGAACAAGTGGAATAGCGTCTACAACCTGACCTCGGTGCGCGATCCGATGCAGATGATGACGCTGCATTTGCTGGACTCGCTGGCCGCCGTGCCGGCGTTCGCAGGTGCGCAGAACGTGCTGGACGTGGGGGCGGGCGGTGGCCTGCCGGGCGTGGTGCTGGCGATTTCGAAACCGGACATGAAGCTGTCCATGATCGATACCGTGCACAAGAAAACCGCCTTCCTGACGCAGGTGAAGGCGGAGCTGGGCCTGGCCAACGTGACCGTGTACACAAAGAAGGTGCAGGAGCTGGAGGTGAAGCAGCCGTTCGACGTGATCACGTCGCGCGCCTTTGCCGACCTGAGCGACTTCGTGAACTGGTCCGGGCATCTGCTGGCGGAGGGCGGCCGTTTCATCGCCCTGAAGGGCACGGCGCCGCAGGACGAGCGCGAGCGCCTGCCGGAGCCGTGGAAAGTGGAGCGGCTGCAAGCCCTGAAAGTGCCGGGGCTGGACGCGGAACGCCACCTGGTTTTCATCAGCCGCCAATAAATATATAAACGGTATAAATCATTTATACCGTATAAACCAAATAAACTATATAAACGATTTATACCGTATAAACGAAACTCAGCATAAGAAGAATACATGGCCAAAATTTTTTGTGTAGCGAATCAAAAGGGCGGCGTGGGCAAGACCACCACCACGGTCAACCTGTCCGCCGGACTGGCCAAACTGAACCAGCGCGTATTGCTGGTGGACCTGGACCCGCAGGGCAACGCCACGATGGGCGCAGGCATCAACAAGGCCGGCCTTGCAGCGTCGACCTATGAAGTGCTGCTGGGCCAGTCGGACGTGGCCACGGCGCGCCAGCGTTCGGAGGCAGGGCGCTTCGACGTGCTGCCGTCCAATCGCGAGCTGGCCGGCGCCGAAGTGGAGATGGTGGAGCTGGACAACCGCGAGCGCCGCCTGAAGGATGCGCTGGCGGCGGTGGACAAGGAGTACGACTTCATCCTGATCGACTGCCCGCCCGCGCTGTCCATGCTCACGCTGAACGGCCTGTGCGCCGCGCACGGCGTGATCATTCCGATGCAGTGCGAGTACTACGCGCTCGAAGGCCTGTCGGACCTGGTGAACACCATCAAGAAGGTGCACGCCAACCTGAATCCGGACCTGAAGATCATCGGCCTGCTGCGCGTGATGTTCGATCCGCGCATGACGCTGTCGCAGCAGGTGTCGGCGCAGCTGGAGCAGCACTTCGGCGACAAGGTCTTCAAGACCATCATCCCGCGCAATGTGCGCCTGGCCGAAGCGCCGTCGTACGGCATGCCGGGAGTGACCTTCGATCCATCCTCCAAGGGCGCGCAGGCGTACATCGCCTTCGGCGCGGAGATGGTCAAGCGCATCAAGAAGATGTAACAGGATAAATTATGGCAACCAAGAAACTTAAAGGCCTGGGACGCGGCCTGGACGCCCTGTTGGGCGGCGACGGCGATCCATCCAACCCGGCATCGAACGGCAGTGCGCCAACCGAGCTGGCCGTAGCGCACATGCAAGCGGGCAAATACCAGCCGCGCACCCGCATGGACGAGGGCGGCCTGGCCGAGTTGGCCGCCTCGATCAAGACCCAGGGCATCATGCAGCCCATCCTGGTGCGGCCAATCGCGCCGGCCAAGGGCAGCGCGGTCAAATATGAAATCATCGCCGGCGAACGCCGTTTCCGCGCGGCGCAGCTGGCCGGCCTGGAAAACGTGCCGGTGCTGGTGCGCGAAGTGGACGACAAGACCGCCGCCGCCATGGCGCTGATCGAGAACATCCAGCGCGAGGACCTGAACCCGCTGGAAGAGGCGCAGGGCATCCAGCGCCTGATCACCGACTTCGACTTCACCCACGAGCAGGCGGCCACGGCGGTCGGCCGTTCGCGCAGCGCTGTTTCCAATCTGTTAAGGCTGATCAACCTGGCCGCCCCGGTGCAGACCATGCTGATGGCCGGCGACATCGACATGGGCCACGCCCGCGCCTTGCTGGCGGTGGACGCCGCCACCCAGATCACGCTGGCCAATGTTGTCGTAGCGAAACGCCTGTCGGTGCGCGAGACGGAAAAGCTGGTGCAGCGCGCGCAGGAGGAGCAATCCGAGCAGGCGCAGCGCAAGCAGAAGGACAAGTCCGGCGACATCCTGCGCCTGGAGGAAGAACTGGCCGATTTGCTGGCCACGCCGGTGGTGTTCAAGATGGGCAGCAAGGGCCGCGGCCAGATGGTGATCGATTTCGCCGACCTGGACGTGCTGGATGGCTTGCTAACCCGTTTGCGCGGTTAGGTAACCAAAAGTCGTGGTAATGTTGACACAATGATAGCGCACCCAGCGTGCGCTATCTTGGTGCAAATTTCTCAAAACGGCGTCAAAACCGTATCTTTCTTGCTCAAACTGCCATGTTGCGGCGCACCATGTTTGACCAAACTAAGCAATTCCTAATATAATCCCGTGTCTTTAGGTGTATACGCTTTCTCTGGGAACCCGGCAAGTGAGTGATTTTTTTCAGCGCATTGCCTCTCCGGTGTTTAAAGTTGTTGCCTTGCAGTTCACAATCGCCACGTTTTTTTCCGCCGCCACGGCTTACTTTGGCAGCGTTGAGAGAGGCTGGTCTGCCGCTTTAGGCGGAGGTATCGCAGTCATCGGGAGCCTGGTGTACGCGATGATTGTCGCGGGCGGAACGAATGACGCCAAGAAAGCATTCCGGACGCATTTTCGCGCCGAAATGGTTAAAGTTTTCATAACGGCAGCGCTGTTCATTACTGCGCTGGTACTGTTCTCGTCGGCCGCATGGTTATGGCTGATCATAGGTTTCGCGGTAGCGACCCTGGCTTACTGGTTCGCGCTGCTAGCAGTTTAATTAACAAAATCTGACAAACATTATGACCACTGAACACGGGGGCCACGCGGCTCCGGCTAACGCCACAGAGTACATTCAGCACCACTTGTCGCACCTGCGCAACGCGGATAACACCATCAACCTGGATACGTTCTGGGTTTCGGCGCTTCTGGGCCTGGTGTTCCTGGGCATCTTCTACATGGCGGCCCGCCGCGCTACCCCTGGCGTGCCAGGCAAGCTGCAGAATTTCGTTGAATGGGTCATGGAACTGGTCAACGACACCGTCAATTCCGCTTTCCACGCCAAGAGCAAGGTTATCGCGCCGCTGGCCATCACCATCTTCGTGTGGGTATGGCTGATGAACGCGATGGACTTCCTGCCGGTTGACCTGCTGCCGAAAGTGCTGGAATTCTTCGGCGTCTACAAGCTGCGCGTGGTGCCGACCGCCGACGTGAACCACACCTTCGGCATGTCGTTCTCGGTGCTGCTGTGCATTATCGCTTTCTCCATCAAGGCCAAGGGCGTTGGTGGCTGGACCAAAGAACTGTTTACCGCGCCGTTCCACGCGCATGGCGCCATGGCCATCGTGCTGGCCCCGGTGAACTTCATCTTCCAAATGATCGAGCTGGTGGCGAAGCCTATTTCGCTGGCACTGCGACTGTTCGGCAATATGTATGCCGGCGAACTGATTTTCATTCTGATCGCGTTGTTGCCTTGGTGGGCGCAGTGGCTGTTGGGTGGTCCATGGGCAATCTTCCACATTCTGATTGTAACTCTGCAAGCTTTTGTGTTTATGGCGTTGACGGTTGTGTATCTGGCCCTTGCGGTTGAGAAGCATTAATCAGCAACTTTCTATTTGTTTTTTTAGTATCTTTCGTTTTTTTTAAATTTAGGAGAATTTTATGCAAGCTCTGATCGCACAAGTACAAAGCATGACCGTTCTGGCCGTAGCCATCATCGTAGGTCTGGCCGCTATCGGCACCGCACTGGGCTTCGCTATCCTGGGCGGCAAATTCCTGGAAGCTTCGGCTCGCCAGCCAGAACTGATGCCACAACTGCAAACCAAGCTGTTCGTTATCGCTGGTCTGCTGGATGCGATCTCCATGATTGGCGTTGGTGTTGCTCTGCTGTTCACCTTCAACAACCCATTCCTGACCGCTGTTCTGGCTGCTCACTAATCTTCGCTTCAAGCGGGGAAACTTTTTAGGAGCAAGGTATGGACATTAATATGTCGCTCATCGGCCAGATGATCACCTTCGGGGTGCTCGTATGGTTCTCGATGAAATTCGTTTTCCCAGCGTTGAACACCACGCTGGACGAGCGTGCCAAGCGTATCGCCGATGGTCTGGCTGCGGCCGACCAAGGCAAGGCGTCGATGGAAATCGCTGAAAAGCGTGCTTCCGAAGCCCTGTCCTCCGCCCGCGACGAAGCTGCCCAGCGCGTCGCGGACGCCGAGAAGCGTGCGCAACTGGTGGCTGAAGAAATCAAGGCCAACGCCAAAGCCGAAGCGGACCGCATCATTGCGCAAGCCAAGGCCGAAGCCGAGCAGCAAGTTACCCAGGCCCGCGAAGCTCTGCGCGCCCAGGTAGCCGACCTGGCGGTCAAAGGTGCCGAGCAGATCTTGAAGCGTGAAGTCACCGCGTCGGCCCACGCCGACCTGCTGGCCCGCCTCGCGACTGAGCTGTAATCATGGCTGAACTCGCAACCGTCGCCCGTCCCTACGCGGAAGCCCTCTTCCGCGTAGCCCAAGCCGGCAACCTCGCGCAGTGGTCCGATCTGGTGTCCGAACTGGCCCAGATCGGCGGCAACGCCGATGTGCTGGACTATGCCCGCAATCCGAAAGTTTCGGAAAGCGATGTCGCTGCCACCATTCAGTCCCTGGTGAAATCGCCGCTGACCGCGGAAGCGAACAACTTCCTCGGCATGCTGGTCGCCAACAATCGTATCGAATTGCTGCCTGAAATCGGCGCCCAATTCCAGCTGTTGAAAAACAGCGCGGAAGGTGCGGCGGATGCCGAGATCACGAGCGCGTTCGACATGAGCGCCGCCCAGGTTTCCGAGCTGGTCGCCACGCTGGAAAAGAAATTCAGCCGCAAGCTCAACCCGAGCGTAACCGTAGATCCATCGTTGATCGGTGGCGTGCGCGTGGTCGTCGGTGACGAAGTGCTCGACACTTCGGTCCGCGCCAGGCTGCAGCAGATGCGCGTCGCGCTGGTCGCTTAAGATCCGCTGGCCGCTACGGCAGACCAAATATACCCTCGCGCAAGCGGAGAGAACTACATTTAGGAGTTAGTATGCAACTCAACCCATCTGAAATCAGCGAGCTGATCAAGAGCCGGATCCAAGGCATTGATGGCGGCGCTGAAGTGCGCAATCAAGGCACGGTTATTTCCGTAGCCGACGGTATCTGCCGCATCCACGGTCTGTCGGACGTAATGCAAGGCGAGATGCTGGAATTCCCGGGCAATACCTTCGGCCTGGCCATGAACCTGGAGCGCGACTCCGTCGGCGCCGTGATTCTGGGTGCTTACGAGCACATCTCGGAAGGCGACACGGTCAAGTGCACCGGCCGCATCCTGGAAGTGCCAGTCGGTCCTGAACTGCGCGGCCGCGTGGTCAACGCCCTGGGCCAGCCGATCGACGGCAAAGGTCCGGTCGATGCCAAGCTGACCTCGCCTATCGAAAAGATCGCACCGGGCGTGATCGCCCGCGAATCCGTGTCGCAGCCTATGCAGACCGGCCTGAAGTCGATCGACGCGATGGTGCCAATTGGCCGTGGCCAGCGTGAGCTGATCATTGGCGACCGCCAGACTGGTAAGTCGGCGGTGGCGGTTGATGCGATCATCAACCAAAAAGGCCAGGGCATGACTTGCATCTACGTTGCAATCGGCCAGAAAGCTTCCACCATCAAGAACATCGTGCGTTCCCTGGAACAGCACGGCGCGATGGAGTACACCATCGTCGTGGCTGCAACCGCGTCCGAATCGGCAGCGATGCAGTACATCTCGGCCTACTCCGGCTGCACCATGGGCGAATACTTCCGCGACCGCGGCGAAGACGCGCTGATCGTGTACGATGACCTGTCCAAGCAAGCAGTTGCCTACCGTCAGATCTCCCTGCTGCTGCGCCGCCCACCAGGCCGCGAAGCGTACCCAGGCGACGTGTTCTACCTGCACTCCCGTCTGCTGGAACGCGCAGCGCGCGTGAACGCCGACTACGTCGAAGCCTTCACCGGCGGCGCCGTCAAAGGCAAGACCGGCTCGCTGACCGCGCTGCCTATCATCGAAACCCAGGCTGGCGACGTTTCGGCGTTCGTGCCAACCAACGTGATTTCGATTACCGACGGCCAGATCTTCCTGGAAACCTCGCTGTTCAACTCCGGTATCCGTCCTGCGATTAACGCGGGTATCTCGGTATCGCGCGTTGGTGGCGCCGCCCAGACCAAGGTCATCAAAAACCTGTCCGGCGGTATCCGTACCGACTTGGCGCAGTACCGTGAACTGGCTGCGTTCGCGCAGTTCGCTTCCGACCTGGACGAATCGACCCGCAAGCAGCTGGACCGCGGCGCGCGCGTGACCGAACTGCTGAAGCAGGCTCAGTACTCGCCGCTGTCGATTTCCCTGATGGGCGCATCCCTGTTCGCAGTGAACAAGGGCTTCCTGGACGACGTGGCAGTGAAGAAAGTGCTGCCATTCGAAGCCGGCCTGCACGCCTACCTGAAGACCAAGCAAGCTGCTCTGCTGGCCAAGATCGAAGAAACCAAGCAACTGGACAAAGACGGCGAAGCTGCCCTGTCGGCCGCCATTGCTGATTTCAAAAAATCCGGCGCATTTTAAGCGGCACGGCGGCCGGGGTCACGACCCCGGGCCGCCTTCAGCGCAGAAGGAGTAAGGACTCATGGCAGTAGGCAAAGAGATACGTGGCAAGATCAAAAGCGTAGAGAATACGAAGAAGATCACCAAGGCGATGGAAATGGTCGCCGCATCGAAAATGCGCAAGGCGCAGGATCGCATGCGCGCCGCCCGTCCCTACAGTGACAAGGTTCGTAATATCGCCGCTAATCTGGCAACCGCCAACCCTGAATACACGCACCCGTTCCTGGCGCAAGCCCAGGGAACCGAAGCGAAGGCAGTGGGCTTCATCATCGTCACGACCGACAAGGGTCTGTGCGGTGGCCTGAACACCAACGTGCTGCGCATGGTGACGGCGAAAACGCGCGAGCTGGAAACGGCCGGCGTCAAGGTTGAAGCGGTAGCCATCGGTAACAAAGGTTTGGGGTTCTTGAATCGGGTTGGCGTTCCTGTCGTGGCGCAAGCGACGCAGATCGGCGACACGCCGCACCTGGACAAATTGATCGGACCTGTGAAGGTCATGCTCGAGAAGTTCACGGAAGGCAAACTCGACGCAGTGTACCTGTGCTATACCAAGTTCATCAACACGATGAAGCAAGAGCCGCAAGTGCAGCAGCTGCTGCCGCTGACGGCGGACAACATCACGGCCGACAAAGGTAGCCACAAGTGGGACTACATTTACGAGCCGGATGCAGCGACCGTGATTGACGAACTGCTGGAGCGCTACATTGAAGCGCTGGTATACCAGGCGGTGGCGGAAAACCTGGCGTCCGAGCAATCGGCCCGCATGGTGGCGATGAAAGCCGCCAGCGACAACGCAGGTAGCGTCATCGGTGAACTGAAGCTGATCTATAACAAGACGCGTCAGGCTGCGATTACCAAAGAACTCTCCGAAATCGTTGCCGGTGCGGCTGCGGTTTAAACGAATTTAACTATATTTGAAGGAACGAACATGGCTGATGGCAAAATCGTTCAGTGTATCGGCGCTGTGGTGGACGTTGAGTTTCCACGCAACGCGATGCCTAAGGTATTTGATGCCTTGAAAATGGAAGGCTCCGAGCTGACCCTGGAAGTACAACAACAGCTGGGCGACGGCGTGGTCCGTACCATTGCTCTGGGTTCGTCCGACGGCCTGCGCCGCGGCATGATGATCCAGAACACCGGCAAACCTATCATGGTTCCAGTGGGCAAAGCCACGCTGGGCCGCATCATGGACGTGCTGGGCAACCCGATCGACGAATGCGGTCCCGTTGCGCACGACCAGATCGCTTCGATCCACCGCACGGCCCCTGCGTACGACGAACTGTCGCCATCGCAAGACCTGCTGGAAACCGGCATCAAGGTGATTGACCTGGTGTGCCCGTTCGCCAAGGGCGGTAAAGTCGGTCTGTTCGGCGGTGCAGGTGTGGGCAAGACCGTGAACATGATGGAACTGATCAACAACATCGCTAAAGCGCACTCGGGTCTGTCCGTGTTCGCCGGCGTGGGCGAGCGTACCCGTGAGGGTAACGACTTCTACCACGAGATGGCCGATGCCAAGGTGGTGGACCTGGAGAACCCGGAAAACTCCAAGGTAGCGATGGTCTATGGTCAGATGAACGAACCACCAGGCAACCGTCTGCGCGTTGCGCTGACCGGTCTGACCATGGCGGAAGCGTTCCGTGACGAAGGCAAGGACGTTCTGTTCTTCGTGGACAACATCTACCGCTTCACCCTGGCCGGTACCGAGGTATCCGCACTGCTGGGCCGTATGCCTTCCGCAGTGGGCTACCAGCCTACCCTGGCCGAAGAAATGGGCCGCCTGCAAGAGCGTATTACGTCCACCAAGACCGGTTCGATCACCTCGATCCAGGCCGTGTACGTTCCAGCGGATGACTTGACCGACCCGTCGCCAGCGACCACCTTCGGTCACCTGGATTCGACCGTTGTTCTGTCCCGTGACATCGCCTCGCTGGGTATCTACCCTGCAGTGGACCCGCTGGATTCGACCTCGCGCCAGCTGGACCCGCTGGTCGTGGGCCAGGACCACTACGACACCGCGCGTGCCGTACAGGGCACCCTGCAGCGCTACAAGGAACTGCGCGACATTATCGCGATTCTGGGCATGGACGAACTGGCGCCGGAAGACAAGCTGCTGGTGGCACGCGCACGTAAGATGCAGCGTTTCCTGTCGCAGCCATTCCACGTTGCTGAAGTGTTCACCGGTTCGCCAGGTAAATACGTTTCGCTGAAAGACACGATCAAGGGCTTCAAGATGATCGCTTCGGGCGAACTGGATCACCTGCCGGAACAGGCGTTCTACATGGTCGGCACGATCGAAGAAGCAATCGAAAAAGCCAAAAAACTCAACTAATCGCTGAGTTTGCTTCGGCCCCGCCGCAAGGCGGGGCCGTCATATCCCGATAGGACACACATGGCAAATACCATACACGTAGACGTGGTTTCCGCGGAAGAGCAGATCTTCTCGGGCGAAGCCGAATTCGTCGCGTTGCCGGGCGAGCAGGGCGAGCTGGGTATCTACCCCAAGCACACCCCGCTGATCACCCGTATTCGTCCAGGCGCGGTACGCATCAAGGTAGCAGGCAAGGCCGAAGAAGAGTTCGTCTTCGTTGCCGGCGGCCTGCTGGAAGTGCAGCCGAATGCCGTCACGGTACTGGCTGACACCGCGATCCGTGGTGCAGACCTGGATGAAGCCAAAGCCTCGGCCGCCAAGAAACTGGCGGAAGAAGCGCTGGCCAACAACTCTGGCAGCATCGACTACGCGAAAGCGCAAGCCGAGCTGGCTGCCGCGATCGGCCAACTGGCCGCCATCGCCAAACTGCGCTCCAAGCAATAAGCTTGGTCGGCAGACGCCAAAAAGGCAGCTTCGGCTGCCTTTTTTATTTTGCTGGTGTTGCTTTTATGGCAAACTGCGCATTTCCTTGCTGAGTACTTGCCCATGAAACTTCTGCTGATTGCCGTCCTCGCCCTGAGCGCCGCCCTGTCATGCCACGCGGCCGATGCGCCGGCGGCGGCGCCCCGGATGGAGGTGCATAGCCTGGCGCGGGAGTTTGCGGCGTTCTGGGACGCCACGCAGAGCCTGCCCGAGGCCGAGCGCGTGCAGGCCTTCAAGACGCAGGTGGCGGCGAAGTTTCCGGCGTTTTACGGCGTGGAGCGCTATGCCGGCCGGCGCACGCAGGCCCAGCAGGACGAACTGATCGCCCACGCGCTGGCGGGCTTTGGCAAGCAGCGCCAGGCGTATCTGGACAAGGTGGACCAGTTCAACGCCGAACTGCCGCGCCATATCGCCACCTTCAACGCCGCGTTTCCAGGCTTTCAGCCGAATGTAACCACTTACTTCCTGCACTCGCTGGGGGAAATGGATGGCGGCACGCGGGTGCTGGACGGCCGCAACTATCTGATTTTCGGCGCGGACGGCATGGTCTACTATCACGGCAAGGGCAATGAGGCTGCCTAATTCCACCACGAACTGTTCCACGTCCATCACAGCGCCCAGGCGCCGGACTGCGACGATAGTGTGCTGTGGCAGCGCCTGTGGCTCGAAGGACTTGCCACGCACGTTTCCAAGGTGCTCAACCCCGAGGCGAGTGACCAGGAAATGCTGATCGACTTCCCCAAAGGGAGCGCCGCGCTGATCCGGGGGCGGATGTATGCGAACCTGGCGCAACTGGAGCAGGTGTTCGACAGCGACGACCAGCAGCAGCTGGCCAGTCTGTTCCACATGAACGGCCCCAGCGTGGACGGCTTGCCGCCCCGGCGCGGCTATATGCTGGGCTACCTGGTGGCACAGGAAATGGGTAAAACCCGCAGCTTGGCGCAATTGGCCAAGCTCAGCTGCGCCGATGCAAAGCCGCTGATCCGCGCCGCGATACATGCCCTGAAAATGCGATCCACGGACGCGGCCGCTCAGCAATAAAACTCAGCTGCACATGCCGTAGGCTTTACGGTCGTCGAAATAGCGGTAGGTGAATGTACGGACCGGGTAGCGGTCGCGGTTAATTACCATGGCTGGCGGCGTGAAGTCGAAACGTTCGGGCAGCTTGCCTTTGAATTGCAGGCGGAAACGGAATTGCGTTTCGTCGGAGGTGGCGGTCGCCACCATTAATACCGGCATTTCCTTGATCACTTCCACCATTTCCGGCCGCGCGCTGGTGCCGCGCTGATAAATACTGGCGATTTCGGCGGTCATCAAAGGGGGGCCTTTGGGCGCGGAGATTTTGAAAGCCCGGTTGGTGAATTGCGCCTGGGTATTGCGGGGCAGCATATACACCAGGCCAATTTCCACTCCACCTTCGGGCAGCGCAACCGGCGCGGTGGCGGTCACGTATATCCCTTTTGGCAGTTCAAAACGCGATTCGTCCGCCCAATTCTTGCAATCGGGCGTTTTCGCCTGGTATAAATCGACAGGCTTGTAATTATCGCCGCATGCGGCAAGAGCGAGCAGCAGGGAAAGTGGCGCGTAGCGGCGCATATAAATACCGGTTAGTAATCGAATACCCGCATGGTACCAGAAATTAGCGCTTTTCTTCCATTAAGGCCAGCAAATGGCCATCCGGATCGCGGAAGAACGCCATCCACAATTCGTGATCCGACATCTTGGTGACCAGATGCGGCGTGCCGTCGAACGGGACGGATTTCGCCTTTAATTTGTCGGCCACCGCTTCGATGTCCTTCACCATGAAATAAATACACGTGCCTTGGCCTGGATAGACTTGGCGTGTAGTGCCTTCCAGCATTAAGCGCACACCGTCACAGTCGAAAAACACGAGGTCGCCAAAGCGGTAAAGCTTGTGCAATCCTAGTACCTCGCCATAAAACTTCTCGGCCTCGTCGGCGTCGGACACCGCCAACGCGATCTGGCCAATTTTGGATAACGCCATGTTTATCTCCCAAGCTGAGTTGACCTTCACAGCCTATGCTCTTTGCCGCCCGCATTCAAGCGTGCGGAGGCGTCCTATGCACGAATCGAGCATGATCAAGCCAGAAGCTGGCATAAAATCGGCGCAGGAAGGGCTGAACAGCCCTTCCATACGCCTTAGTTACGCTTATCGTGGCTGCGCTTGGTGCCGGCCCGGTTCAGGACTTTCCACTTGGCCTTTTCGGCGATGCGGTCCAGCGGAGTCTGCTGGCTGCGCTGCGCGTCGCGCATCAGCTTGTGATAATTCAACAGGCGGTCCGCATGGATATTTCCGCGCACCGCGCAACCCGGTTCGGATTCATGCCGGCAATCGCGAAATTGGCAATCAGCCGCCAGTAACTCGATATCGCTGAATACCGACGTCAGCGCTTCTTCGTCCGCGTCGGGCCGCCAGGTACGCAATCCCGGGGTATCGATAATGCAGGCGCCGCCCGGGCATAAATGCAGTGAGCGGGCGGTGGTCGTATGCCGTCCACGGCCGTCGCCTTTTCTAATTCCGCCAGTCTCTTGGTGCGCCGAAGTTAATGTATTGGTGAGCGTCGATTTTCCCGCTCCGGACGAGCCAAGCAGACATATTGTCTGCCCGGCCCCCAGCCAGGGAGATAATTCATTTATCGCATCCGCACTCAGTGCATTAATGCAGATAAATGGAATATAAGAGGGCAGTCGTTGGCGTATATCGTCGAGCCGTTGCACGGTATTGTCCGCTATATCCGATTTCGTCAGCACGATAACGGGAGCTATTCCGGCAGATTGGACCATCGCAATATAGCGCTCCAGCCGCCGCAAATTAAAATCGTGATCCAGGCCCATTACAAGCAGCGCTGTATCGATATTGCTGGCGATGGATAACCGCTGCCCATCGGCAGCGAGGCGGGCGATATGATTGGCTGGGGACAATTGCTGGCTTATCCACAGCTCTTCCGAATCGTTTAATTCAGCAACGATCCAATCGCCCACTGCCAGCGTGCACGCCGATAATAGCCGGGGCAGGGCACGTGCCTTATATTCCTTGATACCGTCGTGGACGGTGAACCAGCTGCGCTGGACTTCTGTTAATCGCATCAGGCGTGCGCCCGCTGCAGCGGGCTCCAGCGTGTGCAACTGGCTCGCGGTGAATTGGTTAAATCCGATGCGGCGTAAAACTTCGAAATTGAATTCGATCATGATGAATGGTGTTCCTGTATTCGGGGTCGCTCGCGGCGCGCGCGAGCACAGCCATCCGCAAAATGCGGAGGCGCGAAAATTTTCAGGGATAGGCCGGCGCGCGATCAGGCGCGGCTCAACACCAGCTCAGTGATCAGGCAGCCGACAGGAGGACAATGTCAAAGGTCTGCATTTTGTAGTCTCCTGGGGAAGTGAATGGAAGCCGCCAGTGTCGCACCGGCATGCCAAAGTGTCAATCAATCCGCACTGCGACGGATGGTATTCAACTGGCAACGTCGCGGATCGAGTGCGGTGCGGATCACGTCCAGCGCGGTTTGCGGCTGGCTGGCGCCGCACATGAAGATATCCACAGCCGCAAAGCCGTCTTCCGGCCAGGTATGGATGGAAATATGGGATTCGGCCAGCAGCACCACGCCGGTGACGCCCATGCCCTCGCCGAAACCGTGAAAATGGCTGTGCAGCACGCGCGCGCCGGCTGCGGCGGCGGCAGAGCGCAGCAGTGCCTCCAGCTCGTCGCAGTCGCTCAGCCGGCCAGCCTCGATGCCGGACAGGTCGGCCAGCAGGTGGCTGCCCGCCGGCAGGTGGACGCGGCCGGCCTCGCTCACTTGTGGCCTCCGCCGCCCCGAACCGCCGCCGAAGCTGCCGCCGCCGCCGCCCGTGTGCGAACTCCAGCCGGAGCCGCTGCCGGTCGAGGGGCCGAAGGAGTTGAACATGCGCGCCCAGCTGCTGCAGCTGGTCATGGTGAACACCACCAGCGCGTAAATGATGTAGCGGCTCAAGAATTGTCCCCTTTGTCGATGGAGTCCAGGAACAGCGCCGGCAGGTAGATGGCCAGCGCGCCCAGCAGGTTCATGGCCAGCGAGCCGCCGAAGTTCACCAGCAGCGGAATCGCGTTCACCGCCAGCATCACCATGATGAATTTTTTGGCAGCGGCGCCGTAGCGGCCTTTTTTCGGCGGCGCGGCGCGCATCAGGTTTTTAACCGGCACGCCGAACCACAGGTGGACCTGGTCAGCCGGCACCCGGGTCGAACGCGACCAGGTCAGCTCCTCGTCGTTCAGTTCCGCCGCCAGCCGGGTCTGGCCCTGCTCGAATTCGTAGACGTGCACGTGGTCGCCGACCTGCACACGCCAGTTGAAGGCGCCCGCCGCATAGACCACCTTGGCGTCGTAGTCGTACAGCTTGCCGTACTTGATCTTGTCCAGCATCACGGAATCCGCACCCACTTTTTCCCAGGCCGGCCACTCGGGCATGACGTTGGCGCGCCACCAGCCGTCATCGGTTTCCACCAGCCAGGTGAAGCCGGAACGCGCGCCGGACAGCAGGTATTCGGTCCAGCGCGCGCCTTCGTCGTCCTCGCGCACCATGAAGCCGATGATGCGGAAACGCTGCTTGTTGATCGCGGCTTCCGCGCCCAGCTGCAGCGTGGTGCCCACTTTTTCCACCGCTTCGCCGGCCGCCAGCACCTGCGCCTTGGGACCGGCAGCGTCGATCTGCGCATGGCAGGAAGGGCACAGCAGGTTGGCGGTCTGGCCCGGCAGGTAGTTGATGGCGCCGCCGCAGGAAGGGCAGTCCAGCGCGGTCAGCTTGCCGCGATAGCGCCCGGCGCTGCGTTCGATCTGCTCGTCGTCGCGCAGCAGCTGGCACTGCATGGCTTCCAGCGTGACCGACACGCCGGTGTACACCACCGGCACCGGGCCGTCCGAATAGTCCAGCGTGAGGAAGGTGCTGCCGCGCCGGAAGTCCGCCACGCGCGCCTGCCAGCCGTCGCCGACCTTGAACGGCAGTTCGCCCTGGCCGCCGATGCAGTCGGCCGTGCGCACTTCGGACACCATCAGCCGCTCGCCGCCCACGCGCACGATTTCGCCGGCCTCCAGCTCGTCGAAGGCAGGCAGCGGCGGGTCGGTTTCGCGCGCGGTGGTGACGGTGTACAGGCCGGACGAATCGCCCAGCCAGGACGTGGACCCGTCGTCGAACATCAGGTACCACTCGTTCCAGATGCCGGCCGAATAGCGCAGCTGGATGCGGCCGATTACACTGAACGCGCGCCCGCCCAGCACGCCCGAGGTGCCGATCTGCACGGGCGAGTAGTCCTCCAGCACGGAGGACATCTTGCCCAGGTCCTTGACCGCGTCCGCATCCTTCAGCACGCGCGTGGTGCAGTACTCGCACACGGCCATGACCGAGGCGTGCGAGCGGAATTTGACCTCCGCGCCGCAGCTGGGACAGGAAACGATTTGCATGTACGCGGTCTTAGCCTATCAGCTTCTTGAGCAGCTCGGACTTGGCGCTGTCGTAATCGGCGGCCGAGATCAGGCCCTTGTCCAGCAGGCCTTTCAGTTTTTCCAGGCGCGCCTCGATGCTGTCTTCGGCCGGCGCGGCTGCGGCTGGGGCGGCGGCGACGGGGGGGCCCGGATGCGAACTGGCCGGCGCCAGCGTGGAACCGACCGCCTGGCCCATGGCCTGCCCCAGCATCACGCCCGCGCCCAAGCCGGCGCCGATGCCGGCAATGCCGCCTTCGTTCTGCGCCGCCAGCGGAATGGCGGTGGCGGTCTGGAACTTGGTGAAGCCGCTCATCTTGTCCGCGCCCAGGCCGCCCTTCATGCCGGCCGAGATGCGCTCGTCCAGCGCCGCCTGCAGTTCTTCAGGCAGGCTTACGCTGGACACGTTGAATTCATCCAGGCCGATGCCGTAGCGCGCGAAGGCGTCGGCCAGGTCGCCGCGCACTTCCTGCGCCATCAGCGCCTGGTTGGCGGCCATGTCCAGGAAGGCCACGTTGGCGCTGCCCAGCGAGCTGGCCATGGTGGACATCAGGATGCCGCGCAGCTGTTCTTCCACGTTATCGCGCGTGTACACCTCGCGGGTGCCGCTCAATTCGGTGTAGAACTTGCGCGGATCGGCCACGCGGTACGAGTACATGCCGAAGGCGCGCACGCGGATCATGTCGAAATCCTTGTCGCGGATGGTGATCGGCTGCTGCGTGCCCCATTTGCGGCCGGTCTGCACGCGCGTGCTGAAGAAGTACACGTCCGACTTGAACGGCGAGTCGAACAGCTTGTCCCAATTCTTCAGGTTGGTCAGCAGGGGCAGGGTTTGCGTGGTCAGCGTATGGGTGCCGGGGCCGAACACGTCGGCGATCTGGCCCTCGTTGACGAACACCGCCACTTGCGACTCGCGCACCACCAGCACGCCGCCGTTCTGGATTTCCATGTCCGCCATGGGGAAGCGCCAGGCCAGCACGCCTTCCGTGTCTTCCGTCCATTGCAGAACGTCGATAAACTGCTTCTTGATAAAGCTGCCGAGGCCCATGATAGTCGTCCTTAAAAATACGGTGTCAGGAAATGCAGGCGGCGTTGATGGCGCCGATGGCCAGCGAGACGGTGCCCAGCAGGCCGCCAAATGCCGTGTTGCCCGATTCAATATGGTCCTGCGCCATGCGCAGCGCGCGCGTGGTGCAGAAATACGCCAGGATCTGGACCACCATGGCGCCGAAGGCCCACAGGAAGAACTGCTGGTAGTCCGCCGTGTGCAGCAGGCTGGAGGCGATCGTCATCGAGAAGCCCAGCAGCGCGCCGCCCAGCGACAAGGCGGCCGCGTTGTTCCCCTGCCTGATCAGCAGCACCTCGTTGTACGGCGTGAGGCGGGTGTAGATCATAAAGAACATCACCAGCAGCAAAGCGGCCAGAAACAGGTGAATCAGATAGTTTAGGATGGGCGGCACGGCGTTCCTCGGTTAAAGTGGCTATCCTGATAATTGTTCATCATAAAACATTCGCACCCACATGACAAAAAAGATTCTGATCCTGTCCGTATTCGTGGTCGCTTCATGCGGATTGGCATACGAACTGATCGCCGGTGCCCTGTCCAGCTACCTGCTGGGCGACTCCATCCTGCAGTTCTCCACCATTATCGGCTGCTATCTGTTTGCCATGGGCGTGGGCGCGCACCTGTCCAAATACATCAAGGACGAGGACGTGCTGGCGCGCTTCGTCGATATCGAACTGGCCGTGGGCCTGATCGGCGGCGTGTCGGCCGCGCTGCTGTTCCTCACCTTCTCGTGGATGACCGCGCCGTTCCGGGGCCTGCTGTACACCACCGTGTTCATGATCGGCTGCATGGTGGGCATGGAAGTGCCGCTGGTGATGCGTGCGCTGAACGAGCGCAAGACTGAATTCAGTGAACTGGTCAGCCGCGTGCTGACCTTCGACTACCTCGGTGCGCTGGCCGTGTCGCTGCTGTTCCCGCTGGTGCTGGCGCCTTACCTGGGGCTGGTGCGCACCGGCTTCCTGTTCGGCATGCTGAATGTCGGCGTGGGCCTGTGGACAATTTACGTGTTCCGCACGGAGCTGGCCAACGTCACCGGCCGCGTGTTGCGCGCGTCGGCGGTGATGTGCGTGCTGCTGTTCGGCTTCGCCTCGGCGGACCGCATGACGCACTGGGGCGAGCACGGCCTGTTCGGCGATGAAGTCGTCTATTCCACCACCACGCCCTACCAGCGCCTGGTCATCACGCGCTGGAAGGACGATCTGCGCCTGTACATCAACGGCAACCTGCAATTCTCCTCGCGCGACGAGTACCGCTACCACGAAGCGCTGGTGCATCCGGTGCTGGAGGCGCTGCCGTGGGCCAGGCGCGTACTGGTGCTGGGCGGCGGCGACGGCCTGGCGCTGCGCGAAATCCTGCGCTACCCGAACATCGAGCAGGCCACCGTGGTGGACCTGGACCCGGCCATGACGGGCGCCTTCACCACGCGCGAGGAACTGGTCAAGCTGAACGGCGGCTCCTTCCGCGACAAGCGCGCCCGCGTCATCAATGCCGACGCGGCGGTGTGGCTGCAGAACTCCACCGAGATGTTCGACGCCGTCATCATCGACTTCCCCGATCCGTCCAGCTTCGCGCTGGGCAAACTGTATTCGGTGCCGTTCTACGGCCTGGTGAAGAAGCACCTGGCGGCCAATGGGCTGGTGGTGGTGCAGTCGACGTCGCCGTTCTTCGCGCCGCACGCCTACTGGACGGTCAATTCCACGCTGAACGAAGTGGGCCTGAAAACGCATCCTTACCACGCCTATGTTCCTTCCTTCGGCGAGTGGGGCTTCATCCTGGCGTCGCCGCAACTGGCGTACAAGCCGCCCACCGCCTACAAGCTGCCGATGCGCTACCTGAATGCGGACACCACGCGCGAAATGTTCATCTTCCCGCCGGATATGAAGCCGCTGAAGATGGAACCCAACCGGCTTAACACGCAGTCCCTCGTGCACGAATTCGAGCAGGACTGGCGCCAGGTGATACGCTGATGCTGCGCCGTTCCTTCCTCGCCTGGGCCGGCGCCAGCGGGCTGGCCGCAGCGGGCAGCGTGGCGGCATTCCAGCGCTGGCAGGAAGTCACGCCCACGCTGCGTTTCCCCGGCCGCGACGAGGGCCACTTCATGCGCGACCTGATGCGCGACGGCCGCGCCTTGCCGCCGCCGTCCCACGCGCTGGAAACCGATGTCGCCATCCTGGGCTCGGGCATCGGCGGCTTGTCCGCCGCGTGGAAGCTGAACAAGCTGGGGCACAAGGACTTCCTCATGGTGGACGGCCCGCAGCCCTATGGAAATGCGGCCGGCGGGCGCTTCGGCGAGCTGGAATTTCCCACCGGCGGCCACTACCTGCCGCTGCCGTCGCCGGAGTCCGTGCACGTGCGCGACATCCTGGCCGACCTGGGCATCATCCAACGCGATCCCTATGCCGATAAGCCTTATTACGACGAGCGCTTCCTGCTGCACGCGCCGGAAGAACGCTTGCTGTACAAGGGCAAATGGCAGGAAGGTTTCATACCCACGGAGGGCGTGCCGGCCGAGGAGCTGGCCGAGCACAAGCGCTTCTTCGCCGAAGTGGAGCGCCTGCGCCAGACGCGCGGCAGCGACGGGCGCCGGATTTTCGTGTTCCCCACCGTGCAGTCCTCGGACGATCCCGAGTGGGGCAAACTGGATGCCATCACGCTCAAGCAGTGGCTGGAGCAGAACGGCTACCGCTCGCCCACCTTGCACTGGTATCTGAACTACTGCTGCCGCGACGACTACGGCTCGCGCTACGACCAGGTGTCCGCCTGGGCGGGCCTGCACTACTACTGCAGCCGCTGGGGCCACGCGGCCAACGCGGAGAACGGCACCTGGCTTACCTGGCCGGGAGGCTTGCAGCCACTGGCTTCCGGCATGGAGCGCGCGTCGGGCGTGAAGCGCGTGGGCGGCACCGTGGTGTCGTTGAAGCAGACCGGCAGCGGCGCCGCCGCGCGGACCGAAGCGCTGTGCTTCCGCCTGGAGAACGGCAAGCCGCGCAGCTACCTGGTCAAGGCGCGCAAGGCCATCTGCGCCATGCCGCTATACGTGGCCGAGCGCGTGGTGGAAGGCATACGGGAGATGGGCTACGAGCCGCAGCGCGACACGCCAGTCTATGCGCCATGGATGGTGGCGAACTTCCTGCTCAAGCGCTTCCCGTCCGAGCTGCCGCACGCGCCGCTGTCGTGGGATAACGTGGTGTACCAGGAGCCGGGCCTGGGCTTTGTGGTCTCCACGCATCAGGACATCCGCGTGACGCCGCCGGAGAAAACCGTCTTCAGCGCCTACGTCGCGCTGTCGCACCGCACGCCTGCCAGCGCGCGGCGCTGGATGGTGACGGCCACGCCGGACGAACTGCTGGCGCTGGCCAGCGCGGATTTGATAACCGCCTACGGTGCGCAGTTCGCATCCTGCGTAGAGCGCGTGGACATCACGCTGCGTGGCCACGCCATGGCAGCGCCGCTGCCCGGCTTCCGCAGCAATCCCGGCCTGAAGGCGCTGCGCGAGCTCGATGGCCCCATCCTGTTTGCGCACGCCGACCTGTCCGGTTTTTCCGTGTTCGAGGAAGCCGCCTGGTGGGGCTGCCGCGCCGCGCAGCTGGCGCAGAAATAATCATCTATCTGATTATTGTATAGATCTAGCGTCATTATTCATATTTCCGTTCTAGTTGCTGAACTTACACTCTCTGGCAATAAACATAACTAGACTTACGGAGAAATGTAATGAAAAGAGCATACGCGCTAGGCGTCTTGCTGGCCGCAGGCATGGCCAACGCGGAAACACTGCTGCGCATCGACGCCAGCGCCCCCGCCAAAACTCCCCTTGAAAACAAGCTCCAGATGGGAACCTCCGTGTCGCCATCCGGCGTCAAGTTGGGCGTCAACAGCCAGTACCTGACCCGCGACGGCAAGCCATGGCTGCCGGTGATGGGCGAATTCCACTACACCCGTACCCCGGCCGCCGAATGGGAGACCGAGCTGCGCAAGATGAAGGCCGCCGGCATCGACATCGTGGCCACCTACGTGATCTGGAGCCACCACGAGCAGCGCGACGGCCAGTTCGATTGGAAAGGCCAGCGCGACCTGCGCCGCTTCGTGCAGCTGGCCGCCAAGGCCGGGCTGGAAGTGGTGGTGCGCATGGGGCCGTGGGTGCACGCGGAAGTGCGCTACGGCGGCATCCCGGACTGGGTGGTGAACGCCATGCCGACCCGCAGCAACGACCCGCAATACATGCGCCACGCCGAGCGCCTGTACCAGCAGACCGCCGCGCAGATCAAGGGTTTGCTGTGGAAGGACGGCGGCCCCGTGGTCGGCGTGCAGCTGGAGAACGAATACAACCTGGACGGCCCGGGCGAGGGCGCCGCGCATATCAGCGCGCTGAAGGAGCTGGCGCGCAAGGCCGGCGTGGACGTGCCGCTGTACACCGTTACCGGCTGGGACCAGACCGTGTATCCGTCCGGCGA
Organism: Pseudoduganella sp. UC29_71; assembly: GCF_042693265.1. Taxonomy (NCBI): domain Bacteria; kingdom Pseudomonadati; phylum Pseudomonadota; class Betaproteobacteria; order Burkholderiales; family Oxalobacteraceae; genus Pseudoduganella; species Pseudoduganella sp. UC29_71. The sequence continues at coordinate 6,089,559 of NZ_CP170549.1, forward strand.
AGTGACGCCGGTGTTCGGCGGCTATCCGGACGAGCCGTGGGCCGTCAGCACCAAGGAGCTGCCGCCCAAAGAGACTTACGCCTTCCGCTTCGACAGCCGCGTCAGCGGCGACCTCGGTGCGCAGACCACGCGCAAGGGCAAGGGCACGGCTGAAACCGACATGGAAACCACGCCCTTCTTCGGCGCCGAATACGGGGCGGGCCTGCCGTTCATGTACCGCCGCCGCACCGTGGTGTCGGCGGACGATATCGCGTCCATGCTGCCGGTGCAGCTGGGTTCCGGCGTGAACCTGATCGGCTACTACATGTTCCACGGCGGCCGCAATCCCATGGACCTGAGCTCGCTGGAGGAAAGCTCGCTGAGCGGCGGCTATAACGACACGCCGATGATCAGCTACGACTTCCAGGCGCCGCTCGGCCCGGACGGGCAGCAGCGCCCGGTGCTGGCCAAGCTGCGTCCCTACCACCTGTTCATGCGCGACTTCGGCGACCGCCTGGCGCCGATGACGGTGCGCAAACCGGACGTCACACCGAGCGGCCCGCAAGACCTGGCCGCGCCGCGTTTCTCATTGCGCAGCAAGGGCGACAGCGGTTTCCTCTTCGTCAGCAACCATGTGCGGCAGTACGATATGCCGGCGCAGAAGCAGCTGCGCTTCTCGGTGCAGCTGCCCGGCGGTAGCAAGACCTTCCCGCGCCAGCCGGTGGACGTGGCCAACGGCAGCTACTTCATCTGGCCGGTGAATATGGACCTGGACGGCACGCGCCTGTCCTATGCGACGGCGCAGCCGGTGGCCCGCCTGGACAACGGCAAGGCCGGCATCACCTATGTGTTTGCCGCCAGCGCCGGCGTGCCGGTGGAGCTGGCGTTTGAAGGCAGTGCCGCCGGCCGCTTGTCGGCGCCGGGCGCGCGCGTCTTGGCGGCGGGCAGCGGCCAGGGCGGCATGGACAGCGACGTCGTCATCGAGGGCATCACGCCGGGCACCGGCGCCGCCGTGACGATACAGCGCGCGCAAAAGCCGCCCGTTACGCTGCTGGTGCTCACGCCGCAGCAGGCGGAAAGCATGACGGTCGAGCAGTTCGCCGGCCAGCGCCGCCTGGTGCTGAGCGCGCAGCAGGCGTGGTTCGAAGGCGGCGCGCTGCGCCTGCGTTCGGATGGCAATGCCGCCTTCCGCTTTGCGGTCTATCCCGCGCTGCCCAAGGCGCCGAAAGCAGGCGTCGCCCTGACCGCCGGCACGGACGGCGCGTTCCAGTCCTTCGAAGCGACGCTGCCGGAACGCCGCCTGGAAGCGAAGATCACGCCGGTGCGCGAAGCGAAGAACGTGTCGCCCGTCGTTGTAGGCGGCCTGGCGCGCGCCGCCATCCAGCCGATACCGGAATCGTTCCGCAACGCCGCAGCGTGGCGCATCGAGATACCGCAGGGCGAGAAGAATGCGCTGGTGGAGCTGGACTTCGTGGGCGACATCGGCCGCCTGTTCAACGGCACCCGCATGCTGGACGACTGGTACTACAGCGGCTACGGCTGGCAGTACGCAACGGCGCACGCCGGCACAGGTCCGCTGACCTTGTCCGTGCTGCCGTTGCGCGCCGATGCGCCCATCTATCTTCCCAAGGAAGGCCGGCCGGATTTCGGCGGCAAACAGCAGGTAGCGGCCCTGCGCGGCGTGAAAGTCACGCCGGTCTATACGCTGGCAATACAACCATAAAAACATAAACAAAGACGGAGAATCCACATGAAACAAAAGAAGCTCAGCTGGCTGATCGCCAGTCTGTTCACGATGCCGCTCGCCTGTACCGAAGCGGGAGCGCAGTCGCAGCAAGCGGCTGAACCGGTCCAGCAAGTCACCGTTTCCGGTATCCGCAGCTCGGTGCGCAACGCGCTGGCTGTCAAGGAAGCGTCCAACAGCATGGTGGAAGTCATCGCCTCCGAGGACATCGGCAAGCTGCCGGACACCACCATCGCCGAATCGCTGGCGCGCCTGCCCGGCCTGTCTTCCGGCCTGGACCGTGGCAACGCCAGCCAGATCGTGGCGCGCGGCCTTGGCCCGCGCTTCATCGGCGCCACGCTGAACGGCCGTGAACTGGCCTCGTCCGAACCGGCGCGCGCGGTGCGCTTCGAGCAGTTCCCGTCCGAGTCGCTGAGCGGCGCCACTGTCTACAAGACGCAGTCCGCCGAACTGGTGGAGGGCGGCGTAGCCACCACCATCGACCTGCAGACCGTGCAGCCGCTGAAGTACAACGGCCGCCAGGCCACGCTGCGCGCCGACGCGCTGTACTATCCGATTGCCACGGATGTTCCGGGTGCGGACAAGACCGCGCCGCGCGTGGGCGGCGTGTATATCGACCAGTTCAACGACCGCACGCTGGGCGTGGCGCTGGCCTTCAGCTACCAGGACCAGCCTTCGGTGCAGAAGAACATCAAGCACTGGGGCTTCAATGAAGACCATTCCGGCGACCTGAATGGCGACGGCAAAGTGGACAAGTCCCCATGGGGCTTCGAAGACGGCATCAAGCGCGGCAACGACAAGCGCTCCAGCGTGCTGGGCAAGGTGGAATTCAAGGCCAGCCCGGACGCCTTCATTACCGCCGACGCCTACTATTCGCAGGCGAAGATCCGTGAACCGGGCCTGTCGCACTGGAGCGGCGACGTGGGCAACTGGGACGGCTGGCAGAAGGCCAACTACAGCAACGTGGATATCCGCGACGGCTACGTGGTCGGCGCCAGCGTGAAGGACGTGGGCCTGACCACCAACGACACCCTGTGGACGCAGGACATGGACACGCTGGCCCTGGGCCTGAACGGCAAATTCAACGCCGGCGCCTGGAAGCTGGAGGGCGACCTGTCCAGCTCGCGCTCCGGCCGCGACAGCCAATGGCGTGACCTGCGCCAGGTGAGCAAGGGCACGGGCACCGTCAGCTGGGCCTTCACCGGCAACGAGCGCCAGGACTATTCCTTCGGCCAGGACACCGGCAACCCGGCCGCCTTCGGCCCCGCCACACTGTACGTCGATACCGACGGCCACCTGAACGACAAGCTCACCGCGCTGCACCTGAACGCCTCGCGCGACGTGGAAGCCGGGCCGCTCAAGCGCGTCAAGTTCGGCGCGCGCGCCACGGACCGCGAAAAGAGCTATGGCCAGACCACCTGGAACCTGTCGCCCACGGGCGGCGCCACCATCGCCGATGCGGACTACGAGCGCGTGGTGGTGAATGGCTTTGCGCCCTACATCGCGCTGAAGGACTTCCTGGGCACCACCAGCAAGGTGTTCGGCGCCAGCGCCTTCGATCCGGCCGGCCGCCCGCAGACGCAGAATGACCTGCTGTCCGGCTGGAAGGTCACCGAGCGCAGCACCTCGCTGTACGGCCAGGCCGAGCTGGAAGGCGAGAACTACCGCGGCAACGTGGGCCTGCGCGTGGTGCGCACGCGCCAGACCGGTGAAGGCATGCAGTCGCTGAACGGCGCCGCGCCGACCGCCGTCAGCGAAAGCAGCAGCTACACCGAGTTCCTGCCCAGCCTGAACCTGGTCTTCAACCTGGACGAGAAGCAGGAGCGCCAGGTGCGCTTCAGCCTGGCCCGCGCCATGTCGCGCGCGCCGCTGGATGAGATGCGCGGCTCGCGCAACCTGAACGTGGACTCGAATCCTGCCCAGCCGCTCACCGGCAGCGCCGGCAATCCCGGCCTGAAGCCGATGATGGCCAACCAGGCCGACCTGGCCTACCAGTGGTACTTCGACAAGGGTTCGCTGCTGTCCGCAGGCCTGTTCTACAAGAAGATCAGCCGCTACATCGGCATCACCGGCGACACCACCACCATCAATGGCCGCAGCGCCGTCATCACGCGTTCGGTGAACGGGGAGGGCGGCAATGTGCGTGGCCTGGAGCTGATCTACCAGCAGTCCTTCGCCAACGGTTTCGGCATCTCGAGCAATTACTCTTACACCAGCAGCGACATCAAGGAGAACTTCCCGGCTGGCCATCCTTTCCCGATCGAGGGGCTGATGCGGCATAACGGCGGCGCGACACTGTGGTACGAGCGCGGCGGCTACGAGGCGCGCCTGTCGGCCAATTATCACAGCGCGTTTGTCCGCAACCCGACCTGGAGCGCGGGACAGCTGATCGAGAACGGGGATGAAACCTTTGTGTCCATGAACCTGGCCAAACAGCTCACGCCGCAGCTGCAACTGCGCTTCGGCATCGAGAACCTGACTAACCAGAAGGTGGTTTATACCAGCGCCAACAATCCTTACCAGCAGGAGGTGACGGAATTCGGCAGGCGCTATAACCTGGGCCTGACCTATAAGTTCTGACGCTGGCGGCGGGTTACGCGCTTGGCGCTAACCCGCCCTACGGTGGATGGCCAGATATGCCAAATCGGCATAGGTTCGCGCAAACATAGCATATTTCCGCATTAGGTAGCCGCGCTAGACTGGCATCAAACCATCACCTTTGACTGCCATGAAAATTACCAAGCTGACTACCTACCGTATTCCACCGCGCTGGATGCTGCTCAAGATCGAAACCGATGAGGGCATCGTCGGCTGGGGCGAACCTGTCATCGAAGGCAAGGCGCGCACCGTTGAAACGGCGGTGCAGGAATACGCGCAATACCTGATCGGGCAGGACCCGCGCCGCATCAACGACCTGTGGCAGGTCATGTACCGCGGCGGTTTCTACCGCGGCGGGGCCATCCTGATGAGCGCCATGGCCGGCATTGACCAGGCGCTGTGGGACATCAAGGGCAAGGCCCTGGGCGTGCCCGTGTACGAACTGCTGGGCGGCCTGGTGCGCGACCGCATGAAGACCTATAGCTGGGTGGGCGGCGACCGCCCGTCCGACGTGATCGAAGGCATCCGCAAGCTGCGCGAAGCCGGCTTCGACACTTTCAAGATGAATGGCACCGAGGAATTCGGCATCATCGACAGCGCCGCCGCCGTGGACGCGGCAGTGGGCCGCATCGCCGAGATCCGCAGCGCCTTCGGCAACGAGATCGAGTTCGGCATCGACTTCCACGGCCGCGTGGCCGCGCCGATGGCCAAGGTGCTGCTGCGCGCGCTGGAGCCTTACCGTCCGCTGTTCGTGGAAGAGCCGGTGCTGGCCGAGCAGGCCGAGTACTATCCGCGCCTGGCCGAATCGACCTCGATTCCGCTGGCGGCCGGCGAGCGCATGTACTCGCGCTTCGAGTTCAAGAACGTGTTCCATGCCGGCGGCCTGTCCATCGTGCAGCCGGACCTGTCGCACGCCGGCGGCATCACCGAGTGCGTGAAGATCGCCGCCATGGCCGAAGCCTACGACATCGCGCTGGCGCCGCACTGCCCGCTCGGCCCGGTGGCGCTGGCGGCCTGCCTGCAAGTGGACTTCGTGTCGCACAACGCCGTGCTGCAGGAGCAGAGCATGGGCATCCACTACAACAAGGGCGGCGAAGTGCTGGACTACGTCACCAACAAGGAAGACTTCCACCTCGAAAACGGCTACATCAAGCCGCTGCCGAAGCCGGGCCTGGGCGTGGAAGTGGACGAGGAGCGCGTGATCGAAGCCAGCAAGAACGCTCCTGACTGGGCCAATCCGCTGTGGCGCCACTTCGACGGGAGCGTGGCGGAATGGTAAGCACCGCCGACAATGCCGCCGCGCTGGCGGCAGCGCGCCTGATCGGCATCGACTGGGGCAGCACCGGCTTGCGCGCCTTCCTGGTCGGCGCCGACGGGCTGGCGCTGGTGGAGCGCGCCACGGCGCAGGGCGCGTCCACCGTGTCCGGTGCGGATGCGTATGCGGCAGTGCTGGACGAAGCGGCTGGCGACTGGATGCGCGCCCGGCCGGAACTGCCGGTGCTGGCCTGCGGCATGGTCGGCAGTCAGTACGGCTGGGTGGACGTGCCCTACGCCGCCTGCCCGGCTGACGCGCACGCGCTGGCAGCCGGCATGCGCAGCACGCCGGACGGCAAGGCCCGCATCATTCCCGGCCTGCTGAAGGACGAAGGCGGCTTGCCGCCGGACCTGATGCGCGGCGAGGAAACCCAGATCGTCGGCGCGCTGCAGCTGCGCCCGGAATTGCGCGAACAGGCTTGCATCGTGCTGCCCGGCACGCACTCGAAATGGGCGCAGGTGCGCGGCGGCCGCGTGGAGCGCTTCGCCACCCACATGACGGGCGAGCTGTACGCCGTGCTGCGCCAGCATTCGGTGCTGGGGCGCCTGATGCAGGACGCGAAAGACGGCAGCGGCTCCGACGAAGCAGCCTTCTGCGAAGGTGTGGAAATGGCGCGCGACGCCGGCCACCTCGGCATGAGCCACCAGATTTTCTCCGCCCGCAGCCTGGGCGTCACCGGCCGCATGCCTGCTGGCGCGCTGGCTGACTATCTATCCGGCCTGTTGATCGGCCACGAACTGCGCGCCGGCCTCGAATGGCGTGCGGACGCAAACCTGGACCACGCGCCGCTGGCGCTGGTCGGCAGCCCGGCGCTGTGCGCGCGCTACCAGCTGGCGCTTCGGCGCTACAGCGGCGTGCAGGCGCTGGTATTGGACAACACCGCGCCTGCGGGACTGCTATGCCTGGCGCAAGCCGCCGGTGTGGTGGCTAAGGAGAATGCAGCATGACCCCATCTTTGTTCGACAGCGCTTTCGAAGCGCTCCCCCTGGTTGCCATCCTGCGCGGCCTGCGCCCGCAGGAAGCCGAAGCCGTGGGCGCCGTTTTGTATGACGCGGGTTTCCGCATGATCGAAGTGCCGCTCAATTCGCCGCAGCCGCTCGAATCCATCGCGCTGCTGTCGCGCAGCCTGCCGGCCGACGCGCTGCTGGGCGCCGGCACGGTGCTGAGCGTGCAGGCGGTGCAGGACGTGAAAAGCGCCGGCGGCAAGCTGATCGTGATGCCGCACGCGGACACGGAAGTCATCCGCGCCGCCAAGGCGGCCGGCATGTACTGCGTGCCCGGCGCGGCCACCCCGACCGAAGCGTTCGCCGCTGTGCATGCGGGCGCGGACGCGGTCAAGCTGTTCCCGGCCGAGCTGATTACGCCGACGCTGGTGCGCGCCATGCGCGCCGTGCTGCCGCCCGCGCTGCGCCTGCTGCCGGTGGGCGGCATTACGCCGGAAGGCATGGCGGCCTACCGCGCGGCCGGCGTGGCGGGCTTTGGCCTGGGCGGCGCGCTGTACCAGCCCGGCCTGAGCGTGGACGAAGTCGGCGAGCGTGCCCGCGCCTTTGTCCGCGCATGGCGTGGCTGATGGACGGCGCGGCGCGCCAGGACGCAGCGGCCGGCGTGGCGAAGGCCGTCGCGCCTGACGCCCACGTGGCCGGCTTGCGCTGGCACGCGGACCGCTGGTGGTGGACCGACCCGGAGGGCGCCGCCCTGTACTTGTGGGCGCCCGGCCGCGACGCCGGCGCTCCCGTAGCGGGCACTGTTCCGCTGCGCAGCCGGATGCCGGATTCGGTCACGGCCTTTGCATTCTGCCGCTCCGGCCGGGTGCTGCTGGCGCAAGCCAAGTGGCTGTGCTTCGCCGACCTGGCCGCGCCGCCGCTGGAAGGCCTGGGACGGCGTCCGCCGCACCCTGCCGTGGCGGTGGACCCGGCCGAGCCGCGCACCGCCATCAGCGACGGCAGCACCGACCGGGCCGGCAATTTCGTATTCGGCACCGCGGCCAGCAACGCCCAGGGCGGCATCGCCATCGGCAGTTTTTACCAGTATTCCCTCCAACACGGCCTGCGCCGCCTGGCGCTGCCAACCGTCTCCGCCGCACACGGCATCTGTTTCAGCCCGGACGGGCGCACCATGTATTTCAACGACGCGGCCAGCCGCCGCATCCACCAGTGCGACTACGACGCCGCCGCTGCGCGCGTGGCCAATGTGCGCCCGTTCGCCGAGCTGGCGGATGGCCAGCCGCGCGGCGCCGTGGTCGATAGCGCCGGCTGCGTGTGGAGCGCGCAAACCGGCGGCCATGGCAGCAGCGGCGGCAGCAGCGGCAGCGCCGGCCGCCTGGTGCAGTACGCGCCGGACGGTAGCGCATTGCGCAGCACGCCCGCGCCTGCGCTGCATCCCGTCCGTCCGGCATTCGGCGGACCCGAATTGAAGCAGCTGCTGGTGGGCGCCACCGGCGGCATGCATTTGATGGATGGCGGGGGCGCATGCGGCCTGCCCGACGCCTTGTTTGACGACAAAAGAACATAAAGAACACAACTCACTGGAGACACGCATGAAAATCAAATTACTCGCCGCAGCGCTGACGGCCACCCTGGCCACCGCCGCCTTCATGGCCCACGCGGCCGACCCGGTCAAGATCGGCTTCCTGGTCAAGCAGGCCGAGGAACCGTGGTTCCAGGACGAATGGCGCTTCGCCGAGCAGGCCGCCAAGGAGAAGGGCTTCACGCTGGTGAAAATCGGCGTGCCGAACGGCGAGAAAATGATGGCCGCGATCGACAACCTGGCCGCGCAGAAGGCGCAGGGCTTCGTCATCTGCGCGCCGGACGTGAAACTGGGCGCGGCCGTGGAACGCCAGGCCAAGCGCCAGAACCTGAAAGTGATGTCGGTGGACGACCGCCTGGTGGACGGCGCCGGCAAGCCCATCGCCAGCATTCCGCACATGGGCATTTCCGGCTACGAGATCGGCCGCCAGGTGGGTAAAGGCCTGGCCGAGGAAATGAAGGCGCGCGGCTGGAAGCCGGAGGAAGTGGGCGCGCTGCGTATCGCCTACGACCAGCTGCCAACCGCCAAGGAGCGCACCCAGGGCGCGGTGGACGCGCTCAAGGAAGCGGGCTTCCCGGCCGCGAACATTGTCGATGCGCCGCAGTCGCGCACCGATACCGAAAGCGCCTTCAACGCCGCCAATATCGCGCTCACCAAGCAGGCCCGCTTCAAGCGCTGGGTGGCCTTCGGCCTGAACGACGAGGCGGTGCTGGGCGCGGTGCGCGCCGCCGAGGGACGCGGCCTGCGCGCCGACTCCATGATCGGCATCGGCATCGGCGGCAGCAAGACCGCGCTGAACGAATTCGCCAAGCCTGCCGCCACCGGCTTCTACGGCACCGTGCAGATCAGCCCCAAGCGCCACGGCTACGAAACCTCGCTGCTGATGCACCAGTGGATCACCGCCAACCAGGCGCCGCCCGCCGTCACCCTCACCAGCGGCAACCTGATGACGCGCAAGAATCAGGCCGAGCTGGTGAAAGCCGGAGGCTAACGTGTCTGCGTACCTGCAATTCGAAGACGTCAGCAAAGTCTTCCCCGGCGTGAAAGCGCTCAACGGCGTGAGCTTCGAAGCGCACGCCGGCACGGTGCACGGCCTGCTGGGCGAGAACGGCGCCGGCAAGTCCACGCTGCTGAAAATCCTCGGCGGCCAGTACAAGCCGGACGGCGGCCGCCTGATGGTGGCCGGCAAGGAGCGCCACTTCACGTCGGCGGCGGACGCCATCGCCGCCGGCGTGGCCGTGATCCACCAGGAGCTGCAGTACGTGCCCGAGCTGACGGTGGCCGAGAACGTGCTGCTGGGCCGCCTGCCGACCCGCTTCGGCTTCGTGGACCACAAGGCGGCGCAGCAGCTGGTGACGCGCCGCCTGGCCGAACTGGGCGTGGACCTCGATCCGGCTGCGCGCCTGGCCGACCTGTCCATCGCGCAGCGCCAGATGGTGGAAATCTGCAAGGCCCTGATGCAGGACGCGCAGGTGATTGCCTTCGACGAGCCGACCAGCAGCCTGTCGCACCGCGAAAGCGAAGTGCTGTTCCGCCTGGTGCGCGAGCTGCGCGCGGACGGCCGCACCATCATCTACATCTCGCACCGCCTGGAGGAACTGTACGCGCTGTGCGATACCTGCACCATCTTCCGCGACGGCCGCAAGATCGTCACCCATCCGGTAATGGAAGACGTGCCGCGCGAGCGCCTGATCGCCGATATGGTGGGCCGCCAGGTGAACGACATCTACGACTACCGCACCCGCCCGGCCACCGGCGAACGCCTGTCGGTGCGCGGCCTGGACGGCGCGGCGCTGGCTGGCCCGGCCGACTTCAGCGTGCGCGGCGGCGAAGTGCTGGGCTTCTTCGGCCTGGTGGGCGCCGGCCGCAGCGAGTTGATGCGCCTCCTGTACGGCGCCGACCGCCGCAGCGCCGGCCAGGTGCTGCTGGACGGGAAAGTTGTTTCGGCCAGCGGGCCTTCCGCCGCCATCGCGGCCGGCATCGTGCTGTGCCCGGAGGACCGCAAGGAGCAGGGCATCCTGGCGCGCGCCTCGGTGGCCGAGAACATCAACATCAGCTGCCGCCGCAACAGCCTGCTGGGCGGGCTGTTCCTGCGCCACAAGGAGGAAGCGGCGCGCGCCGACGATTTCATCCGCCGCCTGCGCATCAAGACCCCGAGCCGCGAGCAGGAAATCCGCCTGCTCTCCGGCGGCAACCAGCAGAAGGTCATCCTGGCGCGCTGGCTTGCGGAGCCCGAGCTGAAAGTGCTGATCCTGGACGAGCCCACGCGCGGCATCGACGTCGGCGCGCGCAACGAGATCTACCGCATCATCCATGAAGTGGCCGAGCGCGGCTGCTGCGTCATCGTCATCTCCAGCGACTTGCCGGAGGTGCTGGGCGTGGCCGACCGCGTGCTGGTGATGCGCGAAGGCCGCATCAGCGGCGAACTGTCCCGCGCCGAAGCCAGCGAAACCGCCGTGCTGCGCCTGGCGCTGCCGGACGGCGCCGCCGCGGCGCCCGCCACTACGACCGACAACACCCCATCCCGGAGTTTGCAATGAACAGCCTCAGTTCCACCCCATCCGCCGCGCCGGACGCAGCAGCGTCCGCAGCCGCCCCGTCGTCCGCCCCATCGTCCACGCCCGCCGCCGCAGCAGCACCGGCGCCCGCAGCCAGCCACCGCAAGCACGCCTGGCTGGCCGACTACAGCATGCCGTTGCTGTACATCGCCCTGTTCACCGTGCTGTCGCTGACGGTTGAAAACTTCTTCTCGGCCGGGAACGTGGTCGGCCTGATGCTGTCGGTGGCGCAGATTGGCATGGTGGCTTGCACCATGATGCTGTGCCTGGCCTCGCGCGACTTCGACCTGTCGGTCGGTTCCACCATCGCTTTCTCCGGCGTGCTGGGCGCCATGCTGCTGGAACGCACAGGCAGCGTGGTCATCGCCGTCGGCGGCGGCCTGCTGGCGGGCGCCCTGATCGGCGCCGGCAACGGCGTGCTGATCGCCTACCTGCGCATCAACGCGCTGATCGCCACGCTGGCCACCATGCTGATGGTGCGCGGCCTGGCCTTCATCGCCTCGCAGGGCCAGGCGGTGGGCATCGCCAACGACGCCTTCATCAGCTTCGGCGACGCGCGCGTGTTCGGCCTGCCGCTGCCGGTGCTGGTGGTGGCGGCCTGCTTCGTGATCTTCGGCGTGCTGCTGAATCACACTGTCTTCGGCCGCAATACGCTGGCCGTGGGCGGCAATCCGGAAGCGGCCCGCCTGGCCGGCGTGAAAGTGGAGCAGCTGCGCGTGTGGATCTTCCTGCTGCAAGGCCTGGTCACCGCGATGGCGGGCCTGATCCTGGCATCGCGCATCACCAGCGGCCAGCCGAATGCGGCGCAGGGCTTTGAGCTGGACGTGATCTCGGCCTGCGTGCTGGGCGGCGTGTCGCTGCAAGGCGGCAAGGCGCGCATCATCGGCGTGCTGGTGGGCGTGCTGATCATGGGCACCGTGGAAAACGTGATGAACCTGATGAACGTGGACGCCTTCTACCAGTACCTGGTGCGCGGCCTGATCCTGCTGGCCGCCGTACTGCTGGACCAGCTCAAGACGCGCGGCGCCGGCGGCCACCGCGACTAAGCCGCAGCCATGACAGCCCGTCTGCAGGACAAAGTCGCCATCGTCACCGGCTCCACGCTGGGCATAGGCGCGGCGGTGGCGCGCCTGTTCGCGGAGGAGGGCGCGCTGATGGTGCTGAACAGCCACCGCGACGACGAAGCCGCCGCCGCCATGCGCGCTCAGCTGGACCCGGCGCGCACGCTGTTCGTGCAGGGCGACGTCTCTGACAAGGCTGCCATGCAGGCGCTGGCCCGGCAGGCGGTGGAGCGTTTCGGCCGCATCGACATTGTCGTGAACAACGCCGGCATGAATATGTTCACCGATCCGCTGGAAATGACGGACGACCAGTGGCAGCGCTGCTTCGCGGTGGACCTGGAAGGCGCCTGGAACGTCACGCGCGCGGCGCTGCCGCACATGCTGGCGCAGGGGGCGGGCAGCGTGGTCAACATCGCCTCCGTGCACGGCCACAAGATCATTCCCGGTTCCTTCCCCTACCCGGTGGCCAAGCATGCGCTGATCGGCCTGACCCGCTCGCTGGGCATCGAATACGCGGCGCGCGGCATCCGCGTGAACTCGATTTCCCCCGGCTTGATCATGACCGAGAACGTGCAGGCCTGGCTGGACGCTTGCCCGGACCCGGAAGCCGAACGCGCCCGCCAGGCGGCGCTGCTGCCGCCGCGCCGCATCGGCGAGCCGCGCGAAGTGGCCTATACGGCGCTGTTCCTGGCCAGCGACGAAGCACGATTTATCAACGCGGCGGACATCCTGATTGACGGTGGCAGGTCTCAGCTCTATCATGAATGACGACTTTTTGCCGCCATAGGCCTGCATGCCCGACCCACGATCCGACCGATTTGTCCGTTCACACCTGAAGACGCGCCACCTGGTTCTGCTGGTAGAACTGGGGCGGCACGGCTCCATCCTGCACGCCGCACAAGCCGCCAACCTGACGCAACCCGCCGCTTCCAAGCTGCTGGGCGAGCTTGAACACGCCCTGAACGTGCAGCTGTTCGAGCGCCTGCCGCGCGGCGTGGTGCCGACCTGGTACGGCGAAGTGATGATACGGCGCGCCAGCGCGGCCCTGGCGGAGATGGACGCGGCGCACCAGGAAGTGATGGAACTGCTGTCCGGCCTGAGCGGCCGCGTGGCGCTGGGCACCGTGCTGACGCCGTCGGCAGGGCTGGTGACGGACGCCGTGAAATTGATCAAGAGCCGCAATGCGCGCCTGCAGGTGGCTATCACCGTCGATACCAGCAAGGTGCTGGCCGAACGCCTGCGCGCGGGCGAACTGGATCTGGTGATCGGCCGCATTTTGGACACGGCGCTCACGGCCGAACTGCATTTCGAACCGCTGACGGACGAACCGCACAGCGTGATCGCCGGCGCCGGCCACCCGCTGGCCGGCCGCGCCGACCTGCAGCTGGCCGACTTGTCGCGCGAAGGCTGGGTACTGCCGCCTGCCGGCAGCATCCTGCGCGACCGCCTCACCGCGCTGTTCCTGTCGCAAGGCCTCGAGCCGCCGTCGGAAACCGTGGAGACGCTGGCGCTGCCGGTGGTGACCAACCTGCTCAGTGGCAGCCGCATGGTGGCGGCCCTGCCGGAGGAGCTGGTGCGGCCCTACCTGGACGCCGGCCAGCTGGTGGTGCTGCCCTACGACCTGGGCCTGCGCATGGACTTGTACGGCATCGTCACGCGCCGCCAGCACCAGCTGTCGCCGGGCGCCGAGGCCATGCTGGCCACGCTGCGCGAGGTGGCCGCCACGCGCTATCCGGCGCGTTCCTGAGCGCCGATCTGCTAGGCTGAGGGCTTTTGCATCGTGAGGCCACGCCGTGAAAGCCCATGCCATGAAAGCACGTTCCCTGTTCCGCTTTTCCCCCGACGCCAGGCTGCGCGACGCCGACGCGGCGCGCAAACCCCTCGGCAATGGCGCCAAGTCGGACGACAAGGAAGCCGCGCAGCGCCTGCTCGAACGCGTGGCCGCGCTGCAGCCCATGCTGCACGCGCAGGGCAAGCACAGGGTGCTGCTGGTGTTGCAGGGCATGGACACCTCCGGCAAGGACGGCGCCATCCGCAGCCTGTTCAACGCCATCAATCCGGTCGGCCTGCGCGCGGTGTCGTTCAAGGCGCCCACTGAAATCGAACTGGCCCACGACTTCCTGTGGCGCGTGCACCGGCAGACGCCCGCCAAAGGAGAGCTGGTGGTGTTCAACCGCAGCCACTATGAGGACGTGCTGATCACCCGCGTGCTGGGCATGATAGACGCCAGGGAATGCAAGCGCCGCTACGCCCATATCCGCGACTTCGAACGCATGCTGGCCGAGAGCGGCACCACCATCATCAAGGTCTTCCTGCACATTTCCAAGGACGAGCAGCGCGAACGCCTGCAGGACCGCCTGGACGACCCGGAGAAGCAGTGGAAGCTGGACCCGGCCGACTTCGAGCAGCGCAAGAAATGGCCCGCCTTCCAGCGCGCCTACGGGGAAGCCCTGCGCGAGACCGACGCCGACCACGCGCCCTGGTACGTGGTGCCGGCCGACTCCAAGGCGCACCGCAACCTGGCCATCGCCTCGCTGCTGCTGGAAACGCTGGAAGAGCTGAGACTGAGCTGGCCCAAGCCCGATCCCGAGCTGCTCAAGCTCAAATTCAAATAATCGGGCGCCTCCTGCACGCGTGCGGGCGATGTGGCATAGTAGTCAATGATATTCACTATGCACGGAGACCCGCTATGCAATTGAAAGATCCTACCCTGCTGCGCCAGCAAGCCTATATCAACGGCGAGTGGACCGATGCGGACAGCGGCAAGACCCATGCCGTGTTCAACCCCGCAACGGGCGAGCAGATCGGCACCATGCCCGATTGCGGCGCCGCTGAAACGCGCCGCGCCATCGAGGCCGCCAACGCAGCCTGGCCCGCCTGGCGCAAGAAGACCGCCAAGGAGCGCGCCGCCGTGCTGCGCAAGTGGGCCGACCTGATCGTGGAAAACGTGGACGATCTGGCGCTGCTGATGACCACCGAGCAGGGCAAGCCGCTGGCCGAGTCCAAGGGCGAGGTGATCTTTGGCGCTTCCTTCATCGAATGGTTCGCGGAAGAGGGCAAGCGCGTCGCTGGTGACACGCTGGCTTCGCCATGGCCGGACCGGCGCCTGATCGTGACCAAGGAGCCGATCGGCGTGTGCGCCGCCATCACGCCGTGGAATTTCCCGACAGCAATGATAACCCGCAAGGCCGGCCCGGCGCTGGCGGCCGGCTGCCCCATGGTGCTGAAGCCGGCCGAAGCGACGCCGTTCTCGGCGCTGGCGCTGGCCGTGCTGGCCGAGCGCGCCGGCGTGCCGGCTGGCGTGTTCAGCGTGGTGACCGGTTCGCCGAGGGAAATCGGCGGCGAAATGACCAGCAACCCCATCGTGCGCAAGCTGACCTTCACCGGCTCCACCGGCGTGGGCCGCCTGTTGATGGAGCAGTGCGCGCCCACCATCAAGAAGCTGTCGCTGGAGCTGGGCGGCAACGCGCCCTTCATCGTGTTCGACGACGCCGACCTGGACGCGGCCGTGGAGGGCGCCATCGCGTCCAAGTACCGCAATGCGGGCCAGACCTGCGTGTGCGCCAACCGCATCTACGTGCAGGACGGCGTGTACGAGGCCTTTGCCGAGAAGTTCGTGGCGGCTGTGTCGAAGCTGAAAGTGGGCAACGGCACCGAACCGGGCGTGACGCAGGGGCCGCTGATCGACGGCAAGGCCGTGCAGAAGGTGGAGGAGCACGTGGCGGACGCGCTGGCCAAGGGCGGCCGGCTGCTGCTGGGCGGCAAGCGCCATGCGCTGGGCCACAGCTTCTTCGAGCCGACCGTGATCGCCGACGTGACGCCGGCCATGCGCGTGTCCGAAGAGGAAACCTTCGGCCCGCTGGCGCCGCTGTTCCGCTTCCATACCGACGACGAAGCCGTGGCGCTGGCCAACAGCACCGAGTTCGGCCTGGCCAGCTACTTCTATTCGCGCGACATCGGCCGCATCTGGCGCGTGGCGGAAGGCCTGGAATCCGGCATGGTGGGCGTGAACACGGGCTTGATCTCCAATGAAATCGCCCCCTTCGGCGGCGTCAAGCAGTCCGGCCTGGGCCGCGAAGGGTCGATTTACGGCATGGAAGACTACCTCGTCATCAAGTACATCTGCCTGGGCGGCATTTAAGCGCCCGGCGCCGGCGGCTGCAGCAGGAGCAGCAGCTGCCGGCTTAGCGTGTCGAAGTGCGCCCTGTCCTGCGTGCGCAGCGTGTGCAGGTAATCGGCGATTTGTTCGCCGCTCAGTTCCACCGGCGCCGGGCCGCGCCGCGCCAGCTTCAGGCGCTGGATGTCGGCGTTGGCCAGGCGCAGCTTGCCCAGCGCGCTTTTCTCGTCCGCCGGCACATCCTTCATCGTTTCCAGCAGCACTTCGGTGAGCCAGCCCAGCTGGCTGCCGTAGGAGGCGCGCTTGAACGCCGCTTCCTCGATCCGGCCGTCGCCGGCCGATGGCGGGATGGCGTTGAAAAAGCGGTCCAGCTCGATGTCCTGCTTGACGCTGCCGCTCCACGGCAGGAAATATTGCGGTGACCAATTCCAGAACAGGGGAAACATGACGACCTCCTATGGACAGGTGCCTACAACGAAATGGCCGGGCGCGGTGCGCCGCAGCGTGGTGCGGATGAACAGGCTGTTCAGGCCCATGCTTTGGCCCGATCCCTGCGCATACGCGAAAAAGAAGCGCTCGTAGGCGCGGCCGGCGCGCACATGGTCCGGGTTGCTGGCGGTGAAGCAGGCCACGCCGTCCGGCGGCGGCGGGGGCGGCGTGCCAGTGGCGCCGGTCAGGCGGTCCACCATGGCTTTGACGGCGGCCATCTGGCGGCCGTTCTTGCGGGCGAAATTGGCGTCGTCGTAGTTGAACCAGTCCCAGCAGGCGTTCGGATTGGCCAGCGGAAAGACCGGCGCCGCCTGCGGAAACAGCAGCAGGATGCGGTTGCTGTCGGCCCAGGGCAGGTAGCCGGTGTTGAGGATGAATTGGTCGCCGATGCTGCGCGCATCCTGCTTGCAGCCGTGGAAGGCCACATGCAGCTTGCAGCCCTGGCCACCGCTGCCGCCGCTGACATCGCAGGCCGGCGGAATGTAGAGGAAACCGCTGGCGGCCATGCCGTGCGTGGTGGGATCGGCCAGGTACTGGGCTTGGTCGAATTCCAGCAGGCGGCCGGCCGGGGCGCTGGTGCTGCGCGGCGCCAGGCCGGGGTAGATCCATTGCAGTAGCAGCCCGGCCGCGTCGACGCCGCAGTTGTTGATGTAGGGCGAACCGAGCTTGGAACAGGCGTTGCCGAAGCTGTCGGTGGGCATGGCGTGCTGGGCGGCAACGTCCTTGCGGTAGCTGATGTTGGCGCTGTCGATATAGCGGCGGTAGTAGCTGTGCAGGTCGTTCATCACGGCTTGCGGCACCACGGTGTCCTCGGTGCCGGAAAACATCCAGATGCGCTGGCTGGCCAGGTTGGCCACCGGGTCGATGCTGCCGCTGGCGGCGTACTGCTCGGTGAGCGCGGCCAGCCCCGCCACGTCGGTGCCGCCGGGCCGCACGCGGCACAGGCCGAGGCCGGTACAGCTGCAGACGGAGGTGGCGGTGTCCACGCTGCCGTGGGAACAGCTGTAGGGGCCGCCGGCCACGATGCCGGCGCCCTTCAGGCCGGCGGAATAGGCCACGCTGTACTGCACGGCCATGTAGCCGCCGGAGGACAGGCCGGACACGGACACGTCGGCCGCCTTCATCGCGGGCAGGCCGGGCAGTTGCGCGCGCAGGGGCAGCAGCAGCAGTGCGATGCAGACCAGCGTCAGCAGGATGATCACATGCAGCAGGCGGCGGGAGCGGGGGTGACGCATAAGGCCTCTCGGTTGCTGAGGAAAACAGCCATTGTGCTGGCCGGGCGGGGGGCGGAGTTTAATCTGCGTCAAATGTGCGGCACTTAAGTGCGGCAGTCAGGTGTTTGGCATAGAATGGATTTTTTACTCTGATTGCGCGCCCATCATGTCCAAAAAAATCCTCTCCCTCGCTTTCGTGTCCTCGCTGGCCGCGCTGGCTGCCATGCCGGCCCATGCGCAATCGGCCGGCCCTGCCGCCGCACCCGCCGCAGTCGCGCCGGCCGCCTGCCCGGCCATCCTGAAACAGTCGTTCAACCGCCTGCAGGACGAGGCGCCGCAGGACTTGTGCCAGTACGCCGGCAAGGTGATCCTGGTGGTGAACACGGCCAGCTACTGCGGCTACACCAAGCAGTACGAAGGGCTGGAAGCGCTGTACGGCAAGTACAGCGGCAAGGGCCTGGTGGTGCTGGGCTTCCCGTCGAACGACTTCGGCAAGCAGGAGCCGGGCTCGGCCAAGGAGATCGCCGACCTGTGCTACAACACCTATGGCGTGAAGTTCCCCATGTTCGCCAAGTCGGTGGTGTCGGGAACGGCCGCCAATCCCTTCTACGCCAGCCTGATCAAGGCCACCGGCAAGACCCCGGCTTGGAACTTCCATAAATACCTGATCGACCGCAATGGCAAGGTCGTGGACAGTTTCCCGAGCAAGGTGACGCCGGACGACAAGCAACTGGTCGGCGCGGTGGAAAAAGCGCTGGGCGGCTAAGCGGCCCGCGCCATGGTCGCCAAGCCAGGCCAGCCAGCCCCGCCTTCCCGTGTAGCCGACCTGATCGGCGCCGCGCGCCTGGCGACGGGCGCGGTCGGCGGCGTGGCCGACTTGGCGCAAGCGCTGCACATGGCCATCCTGGGCAACATTCCCGCCCCGGTGGGCCGTCCGCTGGCGTTGGCCACCTCGCTGGTGTACCGCAGCGTGCGGGGCGTGGCCGGGCTGGCAGGCGGCGGCGTGGAGCACGCACTGGCGCGCCTGCAGCCCCTGCTGGGCGAGCGTAGCGGCTGGGCCGGCCGCGAGGCCGTGCTGGCCGCGCTGAACGGCGTGCTGGGCGACCAGCTCGCGCGCGACAACAATCCGCTCGCCATCCGCATGCAATTCCGGCGCCACGGCCAGCCGCTGGCAAACATGCCCGCAGTCGGCTCCGCTGCCGCCAGCGCCAGCGCCGCGTCGGCCGCCGCGTCCGCCTCCGCCGCCACCGCCGCCACCGCTGCGCCGCCCGGCAGCCGCATCCTCGTGCTGGCGCACGGCCTTTGCATGAACGACCTGCAGTGGCAGCGCAACGGCCACGACCACGGCGCGCTGCTGGAGCGCGAACGCGGCTACACGCCGGTCTACCTGCACTACAACACCGGCCGCCACATTTCCGAAAACGGCGACGATTTCGCCCATCACCTCGAAGCTCTGCTGGCGCAATGGCCGGTGCCGGTGGACGAGCTGGTTATCGTGGGCCACAGCATGGGCGGCCTGGTCGCGCGCAGCGCCTGCCACTACGGCGCGCAAGCCGGGCACCGCTGGCTGTCGAAGCTGCGCAAGCTGGTCTTCCTCGGATCGCCGCACCATGGCGCGCCGCTGGAGCGCGGCGGCAACTGGGTGCATCTGCTGACGGACCTGACCCCCTACACGGCCCCCTTCACCCGCCTGGCCAAGCTGCGCAGCCCTGGCATTACCGACTTGCGCCATGGCAGCCTGCTCGACGACGACTGGGTCGGCCGAGACCGCTTCTCCCACCGCAGCGCCCCGCCAGCCCCTGTCCCGCTGCCCGCCAGCGTGGCCTGCTACGCGCTGGCGGCCACCATAGGCAAAGACCCCGGCCAACTGAGCGGCCGCCTCGCAGGTGACGGCCTCGTCCCCCTTGCCAGCGCGCTGGGCCAGCACCCCGACCCGCAACGCACCCTCGCCATCCCCGCCGAACGCCAGGCGACCGTATACGGCGTCAACCACATGGAACTGCTCGACTCCCCGCAAGCGGCTACGCGGCTGCTCGAGTGGCTCTGAGCGGGGCTTTATGCCGCGGCAAGGGCAGCGGTGGCAAGTTCGAAGCCTTCGTCCAGCCAGCCGGTGATGCCGCCGGTCATGAGCTTGACGGGCAGGCCAAGCTTGGCGAGGCGCACGGCGGCGCGGGCGGCGCCGTTGCAGTGCGGGCCGGCGCAGTAGACCACGAACAGCGTGCCCTCGGGGTAGGCCGCCATCTTCGAGCCGATGATCTTGCGGTGCGCCAAATCCACCGCGCCCGGCACGTGGCCTGCCGCGTACTTTTCCGTGCCGCGCACGTCGAGCAGCACGAAATCCTGCTGGCCGGTGCTGAGCGCGTGGTGCACGTCCCAGCAGTCGGTTTCGAACGCGAACGCGGCTTCGAAGTGCGCCAGGGCGAGCTGGCTGGGGGCGGCGGCGGTTTCGGTGACGAGCGACATGGCGGTTCTCCTGTTTGGTTGCGGTGATGCCATTATCGAAGCCGGCCGCCACATGCGGCAGTGGCGCATATGCCAATATCCGGTAAGATTGCGCCATGAACAAACATCTTGTCGTCGCGCTGGCCTATGACCGGCTGTGCACCTTCGAATTCGGCTGCGTGGTCGAACTGTTCGCGCTGGAGCGCCCCGAGCTGGGCGTGGACTGGTACGACTTCAAGGTGTGCGCCGTCGAGCCCGGCCCGATCCGCGCGGCGGGCGGCATCACCGTGCAGGCGCCCTACGAGCCGAACTGCTGGCGCTGGCCGACACCATCGTCATCCCCGGCTGGCGCGACGCCGACGAGCCGCCGCCGCCCGCGCTGCTGGACGCCATCCGCGCCGCCCACGCGCGCGGCGCCCGCTTGTGCTCGATCTGCTCCGGCGTGTTCGTGCTGGCCGCCGCCGGCGTGCTGGACGGCCTGCGCGCGACCACCCACTGGCGCTACACGGAGCGGCTGGCACGCCGCCACCCCCGCGTGGTCGTGCAGCCGGACGACCTGTACGTGGACCAGGGCCAGGTCATCACCTCGGCCGGCTCCGCAGCCGGCATCGACATGCTGCTGCACCTGGTGCGGCGCGACCACGGCGCGCGCGTCGGCAACCTGGTGGCGCAGCGGCTGGTAGTGGCGCCGCACCGTGAGGGCGGCCAGGCCCAGTTCTTGCCGCGCCCCATGGCGCACGACGAGCAGGGCCGCCTGTCGCGCCTGATGGACTGGCTGCGCGCCAACCCCGCGCAGCCGCACACCGTGAAATCGATGGCCGAACGCGCCGCCATGAGTGCACGCACCCTGCAGCGCCAGTTCCAGGACGCCACCGGCATGGGGCCGGTCGAATGGCTCACGCGCGAACGCATCGCCATCGCCAAGGACTTGCTGGAAGCGGCCGACGTCCCGCTCGCGCAGGTGGCCGAGCGTGCCGGCTTCGGCTCCGAAGAATCGCTGCGCCACCATTTCCGCCGCCTCGCCGCCACCAGCCCCGGCGCCTACCGCCGCCGCTTCGCCGCCACGCCTTAGCCGTGCCTGCACGTATCGTGCGCGGCTTGTGTTGCGGGTGGGCTTGGCCTAATCTGGGAAGCTCACCAACCGTGAAGGAGACAGCCATGCCTTATGTCGATGGATTTGTATTGCCGGTTCCCATGAAGAACCTGGATGCGTACAAAAAGATGTCCAATACCTGCGGCGCTATCTGGCGCGAGTATGGCGCGCTGGAGTACCGCGAGTGCGTCGGCGACGATGTGAAGCCGGGCGAGCACACCTCGTTCCCGCAAGCCGTGAAGCTGGAGGAGGGCGAGACCGTGGTGTTCTCGTGGATCGTTTACGAGTCGCGCGCCAAGCGCGATGAAGTCAACGAGAAGGTGATGAAGGACCCGCGCCTGGCCGAGTGGATGAAGCCGGAAAGCATGCCGTTTGACGGCAAGCGCATGTTCTGGGGCGGCTTTGAAATGATCATTGACCTGTAGACACGGCAAGCTGCGCGCGCAGCGCATCGATCAGGCTGTGGCGCGAACTGCGGGTGCGCTCATGCGGCGCGAACTGCGAGCTGGCCAGGTCCAGCAAATCGATCGCCGCCAGCAGGCGCTCGCGCTGCGCGCCATCCAGTTCCGCCACGCCGTGCGTCGACAGGCTGCGGATGGTGGCGGCGGCCAGTTCCTTGGCCGCGATGTCCTCCGGCAGTCCCGAGCGCGTGCACAGGCCGTAAGTGCCGCCCAGGAAGTGCCGCCACTCTTCGCGCAGGTCCGGCTTGTGCGCAGCACCGCCCAGCGCTTCCAGCCGCGCCAGGTAGCGTCCGGCGAACATGTTGAACCCATCTTCCTCGTGCGCCAGCGTTCGCACAGTAGCCGCCCATTGTGTGGTGCCGTGCGCGTAGTAGCGCACGCTCGTTTGTTCCGCATGCGCGCCGAAATAGGAATCGCAGGCGATGTCCAGCCGCAGTGCGTAGGAAGGCTGCGGCATCAGCCGGCGCGCCTGCAGGTCCGCCAGCTCGGCGGCGCGCAAGCCGCTCGAGGACAGCAGTTGCGCTTCGGTGAGGTAAGTGTCTTCCAGGTAGCGTATCAGTTCCATGTTGGCCCCGTGCGGTGATCGATGGCGCTCACTGTACGGCGACGGCCGCAGCCTCGCTTCGAGCTGCGGCGAAACGTGGAATGCTTACAGCACGGCGCGCAGGGCGCCGCGCAAGGCGTTGCAGACCACGATGTCCTCCGCCTGCGCCAGCATCTCGCGCGTGATCACGCGCTCTTCCGCGTTCCATGCCGGGTCGTCCAGCATGGCGGCGCGCATCACGCCGGGCAGCAGGCCGCTGGCCAGCGGCGGCGTGTACCAGCGGCCCTCCAGCTTGACGAACACGCTGCTGCGGCCGCCTTCAGCCAGCTCGCCGCGCTGGTTGAAGAACAGCATGTCGAACGCGCCCTGCGCCTCGGCCGCGCGCCATGCGGCGTCGTAGCGGGCGCGCAGATTGGTCTTGTGGCGCAGGAACAGCTCGCCGCTGTCGATGGCGTCGCCGGACAGCAGCACGCGCACCGGTTCGGCCAGCGGCGCCAGCACGCCTTGCTGCACGGCGAAGGCGCCGGCCTGGTTCAGCGCCAGGCGCAGGCGCGTGGGCGTGGCGGGCGCCATCATATTGCAGGCCATCGCCACATAGGCGCGCGCCGCGCTGTCGTTGTAGGCGAAGCCGAAATAGCGCGCGGACGCGGACAGGCGCTGCAAATGCCGCTCCAGGTTGCGCACACCGTGCTCGCGCGTGGCGTACATGGTTTCGAACAGTTCGAAGTCGTTGGACAGGCCGGTGAGGAAGCGCGCCTTGAGCTGGCACTCGGCGAATTCGTCAGCCGCTTCGCTGTCGTAGACGATGCCCGCGCCCACGCCCATCTCGCCGCGCCGTACGCCGCCTGGTGTGCCATCAAGCGGCGCTTGTAGCGCCAGCGTGCGGATCGGCACCGACATGCAGAACTCGCCCACGCCGTGGTCCGAAGGCTGGAACCAGCCGATGGCGCCGGTGTACAGGCCGCGCGGCGCCGGCTCCAGCTCCGCGATGATTTCCATGGTGCGCCGCTTGGGCGCGCCGGTGATGGAGCCGCAGGGATAGAGCGCGCTGAAGATGGCGGCCATGTCCACGTCGTCGCGCAGCCTGGCGCGCACGGTGGACGTCATTTGCAGCACGCTGCTGTAGCGCCGCACTTCAAACAGCGCCGGCACTTCCACCGTGCCGGTTTGCGCGATGCGGCCGATGTCGTTGCGCAGCAGGTCCACGATCATCAGGTTCTCGGCGCGGTTCTTGGTGTCCGCCGCCAGCGCTGCGGCGCGCTTCACGTTCTCCTCATCGTCATTGCCGGCCGCTGCGGGCGCCGTGCCTTTCATCGGCCGCGCAGTGAGCTCGCCGTGCGCGTGGCGCACGAACAGTTCCGGCGACAGCGACAGCACCGCCGTGCCGTCGTCCAGCGCCACCAGCGCGCCGTAAGGCACTGGCTGGCGCGCGCGCAGGCGCTCGTACAGGCCGAAGATGGAGCCGAAGGCGTCGAAGCGCAGGCGGTAGGTGTAGTTCACCTGGTAGGTGTCGCCGGCGGCGATATAGTCGCGGATGCGGTCGATGGCGGCGGTGAACTGCGCCTGGTCCACATTGGCGTGGATGTCCGCAATGCCGGCCGGGGTTTCATCCGCTTCCGAACACGCCGCCAGCCAGGCCGCCACTTCGGCCTGCGACAGCAGGTCGCAACGGTTGAAGATCAGGATCTGCGCCAATGGCTGGTCCGCCTGGTCCGCCTGGTCCGCCTGGTCCGCCTGCGCGGCGGCCATGCCGGCGATATGCGCGCCCAGTTCGTAGGCGCACAGCGTCACCGCGTGCTGGCCGTTGCCCAGCGCGGTCTCCATCTGCTCGAGGATGCGGTGCCAGCCGGCGAGGTCGTGGCAGCGCAAGGTGACGGCATGGCTGGTGTACAGGCGCGAGCGCGCCGTGGCCATGCCGTCCGGGCTGGCGTCGTCCAGCAATGCGAAGCACTGCGCACTTGTTTCAACACTCATGTTCTTACTCGGTTTCGCGCTCGTTGGTCGCGCTTGGTTTGCGGCTCAGTTCAGCAGCAGGGCGATTTGCACCGCGGCGTCCTGCGCGGGGTTCAGCTTGAAGCCGCTCTTGGCGTAGCGGTGCCAGCGGCCGGTCACATAGCTTACCAGCATGGCCGCGCGGGCCGCCACGTCGGCCTCGTGGCCCTTGCCTTCACTGGCGGCCAGGCGCAAGGCCTGCTTCAGCGCCAGCTCCACGCGGTCGTAGAACTGGTTCATGCGCGCTTGCAGGCGCTCGTCCTCGTTCACCAGCGCGTCGCCGATCAGCACCCGCGTCATGCCGGGATTGCTGCTGGCGAACTGCAGCAGCATGCCGACGATGCCGCGCGCCTGCGCCAGGCCGTCTTCCTCGCGCTCGGCGATCTGGTTGATCAGGCCGAACACGGTGGCCTCGATGAACTCGATCAGCCCCTCGAACATCTGCGCCTTGCTGGCGAAATGGCGGTACAGGGCCGCTTCGGAAAACTCCAGTTTGCGGGCCAGCGCGGCGGTGGTGATCTTGTCGCCTTTGGGCTGCTCCAGCATCTCGGCCAGAGCTTCCAGAATTTGTTGCCTGCGTTGGCCTGGCTGTGTGCTTGCCATGGGATCTCGACGGGTGAATGAAAAAGTTAGCGCAGCCGGGACAGATGCGCAGGCAGTTGCCTTACAGATTTTACTTTGACATCGACCCAAGCGGGGCGATTTAGTCTTTTTGGCACGTGGACCGCGCCGATCGGGTCGGCCATCTTCAGGTATTGCGTCACCCACGCGGTGCGCATGCCCAGGCCGTGCGCGGTGCGCAGATTGGCCAGGGTATCCTCCACCAGAATGCAGCGGCGCGGCGTCACGCCCTGCTTGCGCATCAGGCTGCGCAGCATCAGGCGCGAAGGCTTGGGCCGCAGCTGGCGGTGGATGCGCATCGACTCGATGGCCACGTGGTGCGAGAAGTGGCGGTGCAAGCCCATATGCCGCAGCACCATGGCCGAATAGCGGTGCGGCGCGTTGGTGAGCAGGATTTTGCGGCCGGGCAGGGCGCGCAGCAAGCGGCCCAGGCCCTTCTCGGCCCGTATCATCCGCGCCAGGTCGGGCATGCTGTGCGTCTCGTGCAGGAAGTGCTCCGAGCGCACGCCGTGGTGCTTCACCAGGCCCAGCAGGGTGGCGCCGTAGCGCTGCCAGTACAGCTTGCGCGCCGCGTTCACCTCTTCAGTGCTGGCCGGCGCGCCTTCCTTGCCCAGCACGCGCGCGATGTAGGCGTTCATATTGGCGGTGATGGCCGGGAAAATGGCATGCGACGCGTTGTGCAGCGTATTGTCCAGATCAAACAGCCACACAGGCGCCCTGGTGGAAGGTTTATTATTCACAGCTAAGCTCAGTACAAAAGGTAAACATGCGACGCCAGATTATAGTGATGTTTTGCAGTCTCTTCCTGCTGCTGCCCGGCGGCGTCCATGCGGAGGGACCGCAAACCGCTGTGCCGAACCGGGGCGCGCTGTTCAAACTGGAGCAAGGCGGGCACACCGCTTATCTGTTCGGCACCATCCACGTCGGCGCCGCCGATTTCTATCCGCTCGAGCCGCGCGTGATGCAAGCCTTGCAACGCGCCACCGTGCTGGCGCTGGAAGTCGATCCGCTGGGCGACCCGGCCAAGATCGGCATCGCGGTGCGCGAGCATGGCCTGTACCAGCGCGGGCGCGGCCCGGCGTCGGCCGAGCTGCCCGCGCCATACCGGCCGCGCCTGGAGCGCCTGCTGCGCCGTTATTCCATTGCCGACGAAGCCGTGGCGGCCATGAAGCCGTGGATGCTGGCCAGCCTGCTCACCGTGAGCGAATTCGCGGCGCAAGGCTATGACGCCAGCCTGGCGGTGGACGCCTGGCTGTCGCAGCAGGCCCGCGCGCGCAAGCTGCGCGTGGTGGAGCTGGAATCGGTGGCGGGCCAGATGGCGCTGTTCAACCGCATGACCATGGCCGAGCAGGCGCTGTTCCTGCAGGAGGGCATTATCGCGATTGAAGACCAGGAGCAGGCCACGCAGGCGCGCGAGATCGCCAATGCGTGGCGCCATGCCGATGCCGCCGCGCTGGACGCGCTGGCGCGCAAAGCGGCCGACGACGACACCTTCTCGGGCCGCTTCGTGCAGAAGGTGCTGCTGGACGGACGCAATCCCGCGCTGGCGGACAATGTGGTGAAACTGATGGCGCGCGAAAAAAACAGCCTGGTGGCGATCGGCATCCTGCATCTGGTGGGAACGGGCAGCGTACCGGAATTGCTGAAGCAGCGCGGCGTGGCGGTGGAGCGGATTTACTAGGGAGTGTACAGCGGGAGGTACTGCGGGAAGGAATGGTGCCCTTGACGTGGATTGAACACGTGGCCTCTCCCTTACCAAGGGAGTGCTCTACCACTGAGCTACAAGGGCATACACATCGGCGGTGCAAGTGGCTTAAAGCACCGCCAAAACTTTAGTGAGACCGGATCATAGTGCCAAAAGCCTGTTCCGTCAAGACTTCCAGCAACAAAGAATGCTCGATGCGGCCGTCGATGATGTGCACCGTGTTCACGCCGGACTTCGCCGCGTCCAGCGCTGACGAAATTTTAGGCAGCATGCCGCCGGAGATGGTGCCGTCGGCGAACATCTCGTCGATTTCACGCGCCGACAGGTCGGTCACCAGGTTGCCGTTCTTGTCCTGCACGCCGGCGATATTGGTCATCATGATCAGCTTTTCGGCTTTCAGGATTTCCGCGATCTTGCCGGCCACCACGTCGGCGTTGATGTTGTAGGCCTGGCCATCCTGGCCGAAGCCGATCGGCGAAATGATGGGAATGAAGGCGTCGTCCTGCAGTGCCTTCACCACGGCCGGGTTGATCGCGTCGATCTCGCCGACGAAGCCGATGTCCAGGAACTGGCCCGGATTGTCGCGGTCCGGCATGGCCATCTTGCGCGCGCGGATCAAGCCGCCGTCCTTGCCGGTCAGGCCCACCGCCTGGCCGCCGTAGTGATTAATCAGCATCACGATGTCCTGCTGTACTTCGCCGCCCAGTACCCACTCCACCACTTCCATGGTTTCTTCGTCGGTGATGCGCATGCCCTGCACGAAGGTGCCTTGCTTGCCGATTTTCTTCAGCGCGTTGTCGATCTGGGGACCGCCGCCGTGCACCACCACCGGATTCATGCCCACCAGCTTCAACAGGATCACATCGCGCGCGAAGCCGTGTTTCAGGCGTTCGTCGGTCATGGCGTTGCCGCCGTATTTGATGACGATGGTCTTGCCATGGAAATTGCGGATGTAGGGCAGCGCCTCGGCCAGAATCTGCGCCTTGATCGCGGGCGAAACCGCGGTCAGGTCGTCAGAAGGTACGGCCAGGGTCAAATTGGTGAGTTGGGTCATGGCGAATCCGGTAAAAAGGTGAGCGATGTTAAGTCAAAGGCTGGCTTCCAGCACGCATTATAGGGCTTTTTGCGGTTGTAATTTCCCGGATGTTCCGCTAGGCTGGCCCGAAATGAACCCATCCCAATCACTTCATAGCCAGCTGGAAGCCATGCGGCCCCAGCTTGTCCGCTTCGCACTGTTGCAATTGCGGAATGAATCGCTGGCCGAAGACGCGGTGCAGGACACGCTGATCGCGGTGCTGGAGCAGCCGGAGCGCTTCCAGGGCCAGTCCTCGCTGCGCACCTACGTCACCGGCATCCTGAAGTTCAAGATCATCGACAACCTGCGCGCCGCCACCCGCGAGCGCCAGATCGACACGGCAGAGGACCAGTCGGAGGACGATGCCATCGACGCGCTGTTCGCCGCAGACGGCCACACCGTGGAGATGCCGCGCCAATGGGGCGATCCGGACCGCACGCTGGAGCAGAAGGATTTTTTCAAGGTGCTGGAAGTGTGCCTGGAGAAGCTGCCCGCCAAGAACGCGCGCATTTTCATGATGCGCGAGTGGCTGGAGCTGGAAACGGAAGAAATTTGTAAGGAATTGGCGATCACTTCGGCTAATGCCTGGGTGCTGCTGTACCGCGCGCGCTTGCGCCTGCGCGA
Source organism: Pseudoduganella sp. UC29_71 (assembly GCF_042693265.1). Classification (NCBI taxonomy): domain Bacteria; kingdom Pseudomonadati; phylum Pseudomonadota; class Betaproteobacteria; order Burkholderiales; family Oxalobacteraceae; genus Pseudoduganella; species Pseudoduganella sp. UC29_71. Next base: position 6,117,717 of record NZ_CP170549.1, read on the forward strand.
ATGCCTGGACCTGAACTGGTTCGGCGCACGGGGATAGGAATATGGATCGTTTGAAACCGACTTGCAAGGAAGTGCACCGGCTCGTGTCCGAAGGCATGGACCGCGACCTGTCGCTGGTGGAGCGCACGCGCATGCGGCTGCACCTGATGGTGTGCGGCGCCTGCACGCGCTTCAACAACCAGATGGACACGCTGCGCAAGGCCATGCGGATTTTCCCCGGAGACGAGCCATGAGCGTCTGCAAGCGCTGCGGCGCGGAATTCAGCTGCGCCATGGCGGACGGCGGCGACGGCGGCCCGTGCTGGTGCACCGCCATGCCCCCCGCCGTACCGGTCCCCGGCCCCGCCACCGACTTAACCTGCTGGTGCCCCGCCTGCCTCAAAGACCACATCGCCCAGCGCCAGGCCACTACGGAGCTACAGCGTAGGGCGGATTAGCGCAGCGTAATCCGCCAAGCGCCGCCGCCAACGCCTGCCTATCCCGCCACGGTGCGGAAGAACCGCATCATCTCCCTGCTCGCATCCGGCCCCTTCCCATCGGTATAGCTGCCCGCCGCGCTGCCCCCCGACCAGGCATGGCCGGCGCCATGCACCACCCAATGCTCGCCCAGCGGCGTGCCATCCTCATGGCGGTGCGTGGTAACGGTATAGCGGTGTCCGTTCGGCACGCTGCCCCCATCGGCTTCCGCCGTGGCCTGCGCCACGCCGTGCGCGCGCAGTTTCTGCTCGATCACCTGCTCGCCGTTGCGCGGGTGGACCGTGCGGTCCTGGTCGCCGTGGAACACGATGATAGGCAGGCTGGCGCCTTCCGTATGCGCAGCCTTGGCTACATTGCCCGGCGCACCGCGCTTCATCGCGCTCAGCGCCGACGGCAGATCCTGCGCCGACGCATACGGCAAGCCCGAATGCACCCCCACCGCCGCGAACAAGTCCGGATACAGCGTGCCGACGATGACGGCCATCGCACCGCCCGCCGACAGGCCCGCCACGTACACTTGGCGTTCGTCCACCGGATACCCGGCGATCACCTGCTGCGCAATGCCCGCGATGATGGAAGGCTCGCCCTGGCCGCGCTGCTGGTCGAGCGCATTGAACCAGTTCCAGCACTTGTGGTTATTGGCCTGCTGCGATTGCGCGGGATAGACCACGAAGCACTGCTTCTCCTCGGCCACCGCGTTCATCTGCGTGCCTGCCGCGAAATCGTCCGGGTCCTGCGTGCAGCCGTGCAGCATCACCAGCAGCGGCATGGCCTGGCCGTGATAGGTGCTGGGGATGTACAGCTTGTAGCTGCGGGTGCCGGCGTGGTTCGTATAGCTGCCGCTGATGAACTGCGCGCCTTCCGGCACCGGCACGGGCGTCCCCTTGCCGCCCTTCATGCCGGGCAGGTCGAAGTTCGGCATCTCGAAATTGCCCAGGTCCAGCCCGGACGGCAGCTTGCCGCCGTTCACGCCCAGCTGGCCCAGCAAGTCTTCGACGAAGGCTTGCGCATTGGGCGGCATGTGCGGCATGGGCGGCGGCGTCCAGCCGTGGGCCGGCGCCTGCTCCCCGGAAGCTGCCCCCGCGTCGGGCTGCGGCTGGACGCTCCGTGCCGTGCCTGCCCGCGACGCCGTGTGGCTTGCCGCATCGTCCTGCGGCGCGGCGCCGGCGCGTGCCGTTCCGCCCGGCGGCGGATTGATGTCGCGCATCGGCGGCGCCTCCGGCGCCATGCCCGGTGCGGGCTGCGCTTGCCGCGCGCCGCCCAGATTCAGCCCCGCGAGCGCCCGTTGGATCGCCTCCGTGGCCGCTGCCGGCCCCTTGCCCGCGCCCTTGCCGAAGAGTTGCTGCGTCGCCGCTCGTAGCTGGCTGAATAGCTGATGGTTCAATTTCATGTCCTGCCCCTTCAAGCGCCCATGCGGACGCTAATGAATGCGCCCTGCAAGCGCGGTTTTCAATACAGCGCTGGCGTGCAGTGCACCCAGTACGAATATTGATTCTATGGTTGCCAGCGCTAACTCCACCGACACGTCGTTGGCAATGCTCGCCAGCCCCAGCACGTGGATGCGCAAGCGCTCGCCGGCCGCCTGCAGCTGCTCCAGGTCTTGCCGGCTGTAGTGCTGCATCCCCAGGACCAGGCTCTTGCGCGCCACGGTCTGTTTCACCACGTCGGCGTGCTGGGCCAGCTGGTTGCGGATCGCAGTGCGGATCAGATCGGTGCGGTTGGCGTAAAAGCCTTCCTGCACCAGCAAATCGATCTGCCCGAGGTCGATCGGCCCCAGGTTGATCGTGATCTTTTCCGAATCGCTTGTTTTCAGTCTCAGTTCTTGCATTGCCATCGTCTCCACTTCCTTTCTATTCCTTCCAATTGGCATCTAAGCGCCATCCACATGGATGGTAGTATAGGGGCGAACCCTCTAATTGCAAGCGCGGATTTGCGGGTTGGAGTATGGTTGAGGGGTGTTCACATAGGTAAAACCATGGCAAAAATAATTGGACTCGACCACGTGCAAGTGGCTATCCCGGTCGGCGCGGAAGACGCGGCGCGTGAGTTTTATGGCAATGTTCTCGGCATGCAGGAGCTGCAAAAGCCGGCCAACCTGGCCGTGCGCGGCGGGTGCTGGTTCGCCTCCGGCAACCAGCAAATCCACATCGGCGGCGAAAGCAACTTCCTGCCGGCCAGGAAAGCCCACCCGGCGCTGCTGGTCGACGACCTGGCCGGCTACCTGGCGCAATTGAAGCAGCACGGCCTGGACGGCGGCTTTGACGAGCCGGTGCCGGGCGCCCTGCGCGCCACCATCTTCGACCCCTTCGGCAACCGGATTGAGCTGGTGCAGCGCCTGGCGCGGTAAAATGCGCGCATTCTTCCCCTGAAACTGCGCCATGAGCACTGAAAATCCCACCGGCACGCCCGAACTGGCCTCGCCGGTGCCATCCCCCTGTGTCAGCCTGTGCAAGATGAACCGGGACACCGGTTATTGCGAAGGCTGCATGCGCACCATCGACGAAATCGTGCAGTGGTCGCGCGCCGACGACGACTTCAAGCGCCATGTGTGGGCCGAAATCCGCCGCCGCGAGCAGCTGATCGATTTTGAATAGACGTACCAATGAAAGCTTTACCCGATAATGTCCACGTCTTTGAGCGTGGCTGGCTCTCGTCCAACAATGTGCTGATGCTGGGCCGCCACGAGGCCACGCTGGTCGACAGCGGCTACCTGGTGCACGCGCCGCAAACGCTGGACCTGGTGCGCCACGCCCTCAAGGGCCGCCGCCTGGACCGCATCGTTAACACCCATATGCACTCGGACCACTGCGGCGGCAACGCGGTGCTGCAGGCCCACTACGGCAGCGAAACGCTGGTGCCGGTGTCCGAACTGGAGAACGTGCGCCACTGGGACGAGGACAAGCTCAGCTTCAAAGCCACCGGCCAGCAATGCCAGCGCTTCAGCGCGGACGGCGCGCTCGCCCCCGGCGACCGGCTCACCATGGCCGACCTGGAATGGCAAGTGCTGGGCGCGCCCGGCCACGACGCCCATTCGCTGATGCTGTACTGCGCGCAGGAAGGTATCCTGATCTCGGCCGACGCGCTGTGGCAGAACGGCTTCGGCGTGATCTTCCCCGAGCTGGACGGCGAGTCCGGTTTCATCGAGGAACGCGCCACGCTGGACCTGATCGCCACGCTGGACGTGCGCACCGTCATTCCCGGCCACGGCGCCGTGTTCACCGACGTGGCGGCCGCACTGAAACGTGCCCGCACCCGGCTCGATTTCCTGTCCGGCAACCCCGTGCGCAACGCCGAGTACGCGGTAAAGGTGCTGCTCAAGTTCCTGCTGCTGGAGCGCCAGCGCATGGCGCTGGACGAGGTACCGGCCATGTTTGCCAGGCTGCCCATCATCGTGGCCGCTTCCCAACGCTACCTGGACAAGACGCCGGAAGAAACCGCCGAGTGGACCATCAAGCAACTGGTGCGTGCCTGCAGCGCCCGCATTGAGAGTGGGTACTTACTCAACGACGGTTGAAATTTGAAGCACGATCGTACTATTTTCGATTTATAATGGTTTGACCGCTTTCAACCATTCATTCGGAGTTCCACATGGCCCTGCCTACCGTGCTGCAAAACCTGACCCTTCCCGTCATCGCGTCGCCGATGTTTATCGCCAGCGGCCCGAAGCTGGTGGCGGCGCAGTGCAAGGCCGGCATCGTCGGCTCCTTCCCGGCGCTGAACGCGCGCCCGGCCGAGCTGCTGGACACCTGGCTGACCGAGCTGCAAGCCGAGCTGGCCGAATTCCAGGCTGCCAATCCGGGCAAGCGCGTCGGCCCCATTGCCGTCAACCAGATCGTGCACCAGTCGAACGACCGCCTGGCGCATGACGTGGAAGTGTGCGTGAAGCACCAGGTGCCCATCATCATTTCGTCGCTGCGCGCGCCGCCGAAAGAGATGATGGACGCCATCCACAGCTATGGCGGCATCGTGCTGCACGACGTGGTGTCGATCCGCCATGCGCAGAAAGCGCTGGAAGCGGGCGTGGACGGCCTGATCCTGGTCGCCAGCGGCGCCGGCGGCCACGCGGGCACCCTGTCCCCGTTCGCGCTGGTGGGCGAAGTGCGCAAGTTCTTCAAAGGGCCGATCGCCCTGTCCGGCTCCATCGCCACCGGCGACGCCATCCTGGCCGCGCAAGCGATGGGCGCCGACTTCGCCTACATCGGCTCGCGCTGGCTGGCCACGCAGGAATCGAACGTGACGGACGAGTACCGCGACGCCATCGTGCAATCGGCGGCGGCGGACATCGTCTACACCAACCTGTTCACCGGCGTGCACGGCAACTACCTGAAGAAATCCATCGTCAACGCCGGCCTGGACCCGGACGCGCTGCCTGAATCGGACAAGAGCAAGATGAGCTTCGGCTCCGGCAGCGCCAAAGCCTGGCGCGACATCTGGGGCGCCGGCCAGGGCGTCGGCCTGATGGACGACGTGCCGACCGTGGCCGAGATGATGGAACGCCTGAAGTCCGAATACGCCGCCGCCCGCGCCCGCCTGAGCCTGTAATCCGCTTTTCGCCTCGAAAGGCCGCCAGCAGGATTTGCCTGCTCGGTTTGAGGAGTTGCTGATATGGCAGGGCGACAAGCTCGGCGTTTGGTACGACGCGCCCGGGATCGCTGTGCGCTGAGGTGGTCAGGGAAGCTGGGCCAGCTTGATCAGGTCGGCCTCGGAACCCTTGATGAAAATTTTGGGTTGTTCCAGGATGGCGCGCAGGGCGGCGTCGCCGGTGCGCCAGAGGTGGCCGAACTGGTCGGCAGTGTGGAAGACGGGGCGCACTTCGCGTCCCAGTGCGCCGGTCAGTTCGGACAGCGCCTGGCGCAGTGCCGGCAGCCCTGCGGCTGGCGCGGCCACGATGGCGATCAGGTCGATGCCGCTGCTGGCGTGTACGGTGCCTGTCACGGCGTCGCCGTGGATGAAAACGGCTTCCAGCTCGGGCAGCTGGGCTTGCAGCGCGGCGCGGATCAGGTCGCCGGCGCCGAAGGTTTTCACGACGATGCTGTGCAGTTCCTCGAAGATGGCGGCGTCGCGGTCCACCTGGTAGTGCTTCTGGTTGCCGGCGCGCCAGCTGTGCACCAGGCCCGATTCCTCCAGGCTGGCCAGCTCGCGCTGCACCGCGCCCGAGCCGCAGGCGGCCAGCGCGATAATCTCGTTGGCGTAGAAGGAACGGTTGGGCTGGCCATAGAGCACGGCCAGCACGCGCTGCTGCGTCTTGGTGAATAGTACGTCGGCGAAGATACCCATATTGGGTATCTTAGTTCGCCACAGCGTGAACGTCCAGAAGCGCAGCTAGGCGTTCAGGCGTTCAGGCGTTCAGGTCGTCGGTGTTGATGGCCCACAAGCCCGGCAGGTTGCGCCAGTAGCCGTACGCGTCCATGCCGTAGCCCACCACGAAGCGGTTGGGGATGGTGATGCCGACGATGTCCGCCGTCACCGGCTTGGCCTTGCCTATGGCCTTGTCGCAGAACACAGCCAGGATCACCTCGGAGGCGCCCATGTCCAGCAGGCGCTGCTTCACGTGCGCCAGGGTTTCGCCCTCGTCCAGGATATCGTCCAGCACGATCACGGTACGGCCCACCACGTTGGAGCGCGGGATCACTTTCCACACCACGGCGCCGCCCTTGTCCTCGTCGCCGTAGCGGCTCACGTGGATGTAGTCGAATTCGAGCGGGAAGGTCAGCTGCGGCAGCAGGTTGCCGGTGAAGACCACGGCGCCGCCCATCACGCCCAGCACCAGCGGGAATTCCTGGTTCTCGGGATGGTCGAAGCGTTCGTTCAGCTCGCCCGCCATGCGGGCGACGGCAGTCTGCACGGCGTCCTGGTCGAAGATTTCTTCTGCGTTTTTCAGCAGGTCACGGGCGCGGTTGTGGTGAAAGTCTTGCATGATTTTCGTCTTAATCTGACAGCTGTAGGAATGGTCTTTATTATCCGCCATATCCCGCGAGGCCGCTCCGGCGTTGGATTCGCGCTACAGATGTCAGGAATAGTCGCGTACGTCGTCGATCACCTTGCCATCGTTCGGCAAACTGCCCCGAACCGCAAACTCCACTTCGCCGCGCAGCTTGGTCAGGTCGCGAATAGTTTCTATGATGGAACTAGCCTGTACAGCGCCCGGATTGTCGACTTCGCAATGCAAGGTCATCACATCGTTGGCCATTTTGCCGGACACCACCAGCCGTGCTTTCAGGATTTCCGGGTGGCGGCGCGCGATTTCGTTCACCTGCGACGGATGCACGAACATGGCGCGCACCTTGGTAGTCTGGTCGGCGCGCCCCATCCAGCCGCGGATGCGGACGTTGGTGCGGCCGCAGGGCGAGGGCGGTGCATCGGTCAGGATGGCCGACAGGTCGCCGGTGGCGAAGCGGATCAGCGGATAGTCCGGGTTGAACAGCGTCACCAGCACTTCGCCCACCTCGCCGGGCGGCACCGGCTCGCCGCTGCCGGGGCGCACGATTTCCAGCAGCACGTCCTCGTCCAGCACCATGCCGGGATGGACCGTGTCGCCGCTGCGGGTTTCGTAGGCGATGCTGCCGATGTCGGCCGACGCATAGGTTTGCAGCACGTGCGGCACGCCGTTCTCGGCAAACCAGCGCCGCAGCGATTCGGGCAGGGCTTCAGCGCCCATCATGGCCTGCTTTACGCTGCTGATGTCGGCGCCCATTTCGCGCGCCTTCTCGATGATGATCTTGAGGAAGGAGGGCGTGCCGATGTAGGTGTCCGGCTTGAGCGATTCCATGGCCTGCACCTGCATCTCGGTCTGCCCGCTGCCGGCCGGGATCACCGCGCAGCCGATGCGGGCGGCGCCGCCTTCCACCATGAAGGCGGCCGGCGTGAAGTGGTAGGCGAAGCAGTTCTGCAGCAGGCCGCCGGCGCGCACGCCGGCCGCGTACATGGGCCGCGAAAAGCGCCACCAGTCGGCGCCGCGCCCTTCGGGATCGAAGATGGGGCCGGGCGACATGAACACGCGCCCCAGCTGGTTCAGCGCCGTGGCGTTCAGGCCGCCGAAAGGCTTGAGCTGCTGCTGCAGGCTTTTCAGTTCGGACTTGCGCGTGACCGGCAGCGCGGCCAGGGCGGCGCGGCTGCTGACGGCGTTGGCGTCCACGCCGGCCAGGATGCGGCTCCAGCCCGGCGCGCTTTGCGCGCGCGCGATCAGGCCGGGCAGGCGCGCCAGCAGCTCGCGTTCGCGCTGCTCGGGCGGGCGGGTTTCCAGGCTGTCCAGAGTGTCGCTCATCATTGTTCTCCGATTTCGCGCTGCAGTTTCTTGGTCAGTTTGCCGAAGATGATTTCGTAGGAACGCTTCAGCAGTGCGGCCGCTTCGGCGTCGCTCACCGCCTTCGGGTCGACGATCTTCACCCACTTGGCGCGCGCCAGGTAGGGCGCGGCGATGATGCCGGGGCGATCGGTCAGTTCCAGGAAGCGCTCGTCGTCCACCTTGAAGCTGATGCCTTCGGCGTCCGCGCAGTTGCCGGTGACGGCGAACATTTTCTCGCCCACCGAGAACACCAGGTCCTCGCCCCACTTGATGTCTTCCGTTGCGCCGGGCAGGGCGCGGCACACGGCCTTGGCTTTTTCCAGGTTCATGCTTGCCTCAAGCCAGCCAGCGTTTGCGGCGGCGGTAAAACTTCATGTCGCGGAAGCTCTTGCGGCCGGCGCCGGACATGCCAAGGTAGAACTCCTTCACGTCCTCGTTGTTGGCCAGCTCGGTGGCTTCGCCTTCCATCACCACGCGGCCGTTTTCGAGGATGTAGCCGAAGTCCGCGTAGCGCAGGGCCACGTTGGTGTTCTGCTCGGCCAGCAGGAAGGACACGTTTTCCTTGTGGTTCAAGTCCTTCACGATGCCGAAGATTTCATCGACTATCTGCGGTGCGATGCCCATCGACGGTTCATCGAGCAAAATCATGGAAGGCTTGGCCATCAGTGCACGGCCTATCGCGCACATCTGCTGCTCGCCGCCCGAGGTGTAGCCGGCCTGGCTGGCGCGGCGCTCCTTCAGGCGCGGGAAATAGTGGTACACCTTGTCCAGCGATTCCTTCAGTTCCGCGCGGCTCAGGCTGCGCGTGTAGGCGCCGGTCAGCAGGTTTTCCTCGATGGTCAGGTGGCCGAAGCAGTGGCGGCCCTCCATCACCTGCGACAGGCCGCGCTTCACCAGTTCGTTCGGCGTGAGCTGGTCCACGCGCTCGCCCTTGAACTGGACTTCGCCCTTGGTCACGTCGCCCCGTTCGCCGCGCAGCAGCGTGGACACCGTCTTCAGCGTGGTCGATTTGCCCGCGCCGTTGGCCCCCAGCAGCGCCACGATTTTCCCCTGCGGGACTTGCAGCGAAACGCCTTTCAGCACCAGGATCACGTGGTCATAAATGACCTCGATATTGTTCACCGAAAGGTAGGGCGGCGGAGCGATGGCAGTAGTGTTCATATGCGTTCTCGATCAAGTTTCGTAGGGCGGGTTAGCACGCCAGTGCGTAACCCGCCAACGCCAGCGTGCCGCTTACTTCGCGCAAGCCGGTGTAATGCCCTTCTCCGCCGCGTACTTGGCGGACGACTCCTCCACCAGCTTGCGGGTCAGCGCCTTGTCGCCCACCACCCAGTTCGGCGTGATGGCCACCCACTTCTTGCCATCCCACTGCTGCACCTTCACCGCGCCCGAACCCTCGTGGTCATCGCAGCTGGTTTTCACCGGCGGGAACATGCCCAGCGCGCCCAGCGCCTTCTGGCGTGCCTCGTCCACGTTCAGGTTCTCCAGGCCCCAGCGGATCTGGTCGCCGGTCATCACCTTGCCCTTGCCGAACTTCTCCTGCGCGGTGCGGATCGCTTCGCCGTACAGCACGCCGGCCGTCACGCCGCGCATGTGGTACACGGAACCGATGCGGCTCTGGTCGGCCAGGTTGCCCTTGCCGGCGGCGTAGACCTTCTTGCGCAGGTCGTCTAGCAGCGGGTAGTTGCCCGGCGTGTTGAAGGTCATCGAGGTGTAGCCTTTGGCGGCGTCGCCGGAAGCGACGGTGTCTTCCTCCGAACCGGCCCACCACACGCCCAGCATCTTCTCGCGCGGGAAGCCGTTGCGCTGCGCCGTCTTGATGGCGACCGAATTCATCACGCCCCAGCCCCACAGGATCACATGGTCCGGATTGGCCTGGCGGATCTGCAGCCACTGCGACTGCTGCTCGCTGCCCGGTGGCGCCACGGCGATCTTGATCAGCTCAAAGCCGTGCTGCTTGGCCAGTTCCTCCAGCACCGGCAAGGGTTCCTTGCCGAAGGCCGAGTCGTGGTACAGGTGCACGATCTTCTTGCCCTTCAGCTTGGCCATGCCGCCGTTCTTGTCGCCCAGGTATTTGATCATGGCGGCGGCCTGGTTCCAGTAGCTGGTAATCAGCGGGAACACATAGGGGAAGACCTTGCCGTTGGCGGCGTCCGAGCGGCCGTAGCCCAGGGTGGTCATCGGCACTTTGTCCTTGGCCACGCGGTCCAGGATGCCGTAGGCGATGCCGGTCGACAGCGGCTCCACCAGGGTGGCGCCGCCATCCTTGGTTTTCAGGCGCTCGTAGCATTCGATGCCGCGCGACGGGTTGTATTCGGTCTCGCATTCTTCCCACGAGATCTTGGTGCCGTTGATGCCGCCGTTGGCGTTCACCAGGTTGAAGTAGTCGATGATGCCGCCGTAGAAGCCGGAGCCGCCAGCAGCGTAAGGGCCGACGCGGTAGGAAGGCAGTGCGATGAACTGTTCGGATTGAGCGTAAGCGCCACCCACGGATGCCAGCAGCGTCGCGCCTATCACCAGGGATTTAATCGATTTCATTTTTGTCTCCTTCAATGTTTTAGGTTGCGCTCAGTGCGGGAAAGGCCACAGGCGCAGTTTCTCTTTACCGATTTGCCACAAACGCGCCAGACCGTGAGGTTCCACGATCAGGAAAAAGATGATGAGGGCGCCAAACACCATCAACTCGAGATTCGATGCCACGCTGGTCGGCAGTCCCAGGCCGTGCGCCAGGATGTTCAGGAACACCGGCAACAGCACGATAAAGGCCGCGCCGAGGAAGGAGCCCAGGATGGAGCCCACGCCGCCGATGATGATCATGAACAGGATGCGGAACGACAGGTCCAGGTTGTACGCTTCCGGCTCCACCGTGCCGAGGTAGGCGAAGGCGTACAGCGCCCCGGCCACGCCGCAGTAGAAGGAGCTGACCGCGAAAGCCATCAGCTTGGTGCGCAGCGGGCGGAAGCCGATCACTTCGGCCGCCACGTCCATGTCGCGGATCGCCATCCAGGAGCGGCCCACGTTGGAGCGCACCATGTTCTTGGCCAGCAGCGCCATCACGGACACCACCAGCAGCACCAGCAGGTATTTGCGGGCCGGCGTGTCGAAGGCGTAGCCGAGGATTTCCATTTTCTGTGCGGTGATCACGCCGGACGAGCTGTAATTCGTCAGCCAGCCTATCTTGGTGAGGCACCACACCACGAAAAACTGCGTGGCCAGCGTGGAGGCGGCCAGGTAAAAGCCGCGGATGCGCAGCGACGGCAGGCCGAAGGCGATGCCCACCATGGCCGCGCACAGGCCGCCCAGCACGAAGGCCAGCAGCACCGGTATGCCGGGAATGCGCAGGATGAAGTTGTAGGAGGCGAAAGCGCCCACCGCCATGAAGGCGGCGGTGCCCAGCGACAGCTGGCCCGCGTAGCCGGTGAGGATGTTCAGCCCCAGCGCGGCCAGCGCGAAGATCAGGAAGGGAATCAGTATGGCCGACAGCATGTAGGGCGAAGCCAGCAGCGGCAAGGCCAGCACGGCCACCGCCATGGTGGTGATGACGGCGATGCGGTCCTGGCGGATGGGGAAGATCTGCCCGTCGGTGACGTAGCTGGTCTTGAATTGTCCTGCTTCACGATAGAACATGGTGGAGTCCTCTCAAATCCTGCGGATGATTTTTTCGCCGAACAGGCCCTCGGGCCGTACCAGCAGGAACAGCAGGGCCAGCACGTAAGGGAACCAGCCCTCGATACCGCCGCCCACCATGGGGCCGATGTAGACCTCCGCCAGCTTCTCGGAGGCGCCGATAATCAGGCCGCCGACAATCGCGCCCGGCACCGAGGTGAAGCCGCCCAGGATCAGCACCGGCAGGGCTTTCAGCGCGATGAAGGTGAGCGCGAACTGCACGCCATTGCGCGCACCCCACAGCAGGCCCGCAACCAGCGCCACCATGCCCGCCACCGCCCACAGGATGCCCCAGATGCGCTGCAGCGGTATGCCCACCGCCAGCGCGGCCTGGTGGTCGTCCGCCACGGCGCGCAGCGCGCGGCCCACCTTGGTCCTGGAGAACACCAGCGACAGGATCAGCACCATCACGCCGCACACCATGGCCGCCGTCACGTCGAACTGCGAGACGATGATGTTGAACTTATCCATCAGGAACTGCAGCGGCACGTCCTCGATCGGCAGTTCCAGCCGGTGCACCTGCGAACCCCACATCAGCTGCGCCAGCCCTTCGATGAAGAAGGCCAGGCCGATGGTGGCCATGAACAGCGTGATCTCCGGCTGGTTCACCAGCGGCCGCAGCACCACGCGTTCGATCAGCAGGCCGAGGATGATCATGGCCACCACCGTGGCCGGTATCGCCAGCCACAGCGAGAAGCCGAACTTGTCCATCAGGCCCACGCAGGTGAGCGCGGCGAAGAACACCATGGCGCCCTGGGCGAAGTTGAATACGCCGGAAGCCTTGTAGATCAGCACGAAGCCGATTGCCACCAGCGCGTACATCACGCCGGAGAGCAGGCCGCCGATCAGCACTTCAAAGAAAAAACTGATGTTCATGGTGCGCCCCTTAATGCGTGCCGAGATAAGCGTTGATCACGTCCTGGTTGCTGCGCACCTCGTCCGGCGTGCCGTCGCCGATCTTCTTGCCGTAGTCCAGCACCACCACGCGGTCCGAGATATCCATCACCACGCCCATGTCGTGCTCGATCAGCACGATGGTGGTGCCGAACTGGTCGTTCACGTCGAGGATGAAGCGGCACATGTCCTGCTTTTCCTCCACGTTCATGCCGGCCATGGGTTCGTCCAGCAGCAGGATTTCTGGCTCGGCGGCCAGCGCCCGGCCCAGCTCCACGCGCTTTTGCAGGCCGTAGGGCAGGCGGCCCACCGGCGTCTTGCGGATGGCCTGGATCTCCAGGAAGTCGATGATTTCCTCGGCCTTCACGCGGTGCGCGATTTCTTCGCGCCGCGCCGGTCCCCAGTACAGGGCCTGCATCAGGAAGTTGGACTTCATCTTCAGGTTGCGGCCGGTCATGATGTTGTCCAGCACCGTCATGCCCTTGAACAGCGCGATGTTCTGGAAGGTGCGCGCAATGCCGGACTTGGCGGCCGCGTAGCAGTCCATGCCCTTGCGCTGCTGGCCCTTGTGGATGATGGCGCCTTGCTGCGGGCGGTACACGCCGTTGATCACGTTCAGCATCGAGCTCTTGCCCGCGCCGTTGGGACCGATGATGGCGCGGATTTCATGCTGGCGCACGTCGAAGGAGATATTGGTGAGCGCCTTCACGCCGCCGAAGGACAGCGAAATATTCTGCAGGTCCAGGATCACGGGGCCGATGCGCCGCGTGGCGCGCAGCAGCGCGTCGGGTTCGTTCATTTGCATGGCTGTCTCCTCGATCACGCGGCTTTCCCGATCACGGGATAGGTTTTGCTGTCCTGTATGCGCAGGTCGGCAGCCGCCGTGCCCACGCGGCCGTCCTCGAATTTCACTTGCGTCTCGATGTACTGCGAAGGCTTGCCGCTGTACAGCGCATCGATCAGCACCGCGTACTTCTCGGCCACGAACTTGCGGCGCACCTTGCGGGTGCGGGTCAGCTCATCGTCGTCCGGGTCCAGCTCCTTGTGCAGCACCAGGAAGCGCGTGATCTGCGTATTGCCCATCAGCGCTTCGGTGGCCAGGTCGGCGTTGACCTTCTCGATGCACTCCTGCACCAGTTCGTAGGTCTGCGGCAGGCCGGCCAGGTCGGTGTAGCCCGAGTAGGCGATGCCGCGCCGCTCGGCCCAGTTGCCCACCGCTTCCATGTCGATGTTGATGAAGGCGCACACGTCGTCGCGCTCGTGGCCGAAAGCCACCGCCTCCTTGATGAAGGGGAAGAACTTCAGCTTGTTCTCGATGTAGTTCGGCGCGAAGATGGTGCCGCACTTCATCTTGCCCACGTCGGCCGCGCGGTCGATGATCTTCAGGTGGCCTTCGCTGTCGAACACGCCGGCGTCGCCGGTATGGAAATAGCCTTCCTCGTCCAGCGCTTCGGCGGTGGCGTCGGGGCGCTTGTAATAGCAGTGCATGGTGGAGGCGGACTTCACCAGCACCTCGCCGTTGGAGGCCAGCTTCACTTCCACGCCGGGAGCGGGCAGGCCCACGCTGTCGAACTTGATGTTGCGGTCCGGCTGCAAACAGATGTAGGCGCAGGTTTCGGTGGAGCCGTAGAACTGCTTCAGGTTCACGCCGATGGAGCGGTAAAAGCGGAACAGGTCCGGGCCGATGGCGGCGCCCGCCGTGTAGGCCACGCGCACGCGCGACATGCCCAGCACGTTTTTCAGCGGACCGTACACGAACAGGCGGCCCAGCGCGTACTTGATGCGGTCGCCCATGGGCACGGGCTTGCCGTCCAGGATATCGGCGCCGCTGCGGCGCGCCACGTCCATAAAGTAGTGGAACATGCGCTGCTTGAAGGCGCCCGCGTCTTCCATGCGTATCATCACCGTGGTCAGCATGTTCTCGAACACGCGCGGCGGGGCGAAGTAGAAGGTGGGGCCGATTTCGCGCATGTCCGTCATCACCGTATCGCCCGATTCCGGGCAGTTCACGGTGAAGCCGGCCACCATCGCCTGCGCCACCGAGAACAGGCAGTCGCCCACCCAGGCCATGGGCAGGTAGGACAGCACGTTTTCGTCGTCGGTGAGCTTCTCGAAGGTCACGCCGCCTACGCCGGCCTCGATAAAGGCCGCGTGCGTCTGGCACACGCCTTTCGGGCGGCCGGTGGTGCCGGAGGTGTACAGGATGATGGCGGTGTCGCTGGCTTTGCCGGCCTGCACGGCCGCGTCGAAGAAGCCGGGGTTGGCCTTGTCGTAGGCGCGGCCCAGTTCCTGCAGCTTGGCGAAGGAGATCAGCTCCTTGTGCGTGTAGTGGCGCATGCCGCGTTCGTCGTCGTACGCGATATGCTCGATGTGGGGATAGAGTTCAGCCAGCTCGTGCAGCTTGTCGACCTGCTCCTGGTCTTCCACGATGGCGTAGCGGATTTCAGCGTTCTCCAGCACGTAGGCCATGTCGGCGGCCGGCGCGTCCTGGTAGAGCGGCACCGGCACGCCGCCCAGGCATTGCGCGGCCAGCATGGACCAGTACAGGCGCGGGCGGTTGTCGCCGATGATGGCCAGGTTCATGCCGCGCTCGAAGCCGAGCGAGGCCAGGCCGCAGGCGAGGGCGCGCACCTCCTCGTTCACCTGGCTCCAGGTCCAGGTCTGCCAGATGCCCAAATACTTTTCGCGGAACGCGGGCTTGTGCGCTCTCACTTTCCCATGCTCTATCAGCCGGCGGGGGAATGTCTCCAGATCTGTCTGCACCGTTGTCTCCTTCGTGGCTCGTGAGAGCGAGGGGTATACTATTGTCTGGTTCAGTGCCTTTTTTGTGTGATGATAGTAGCTCGCGTTTTGCCAGCGCGTTGTCTTTTCGGTGACAATTCACTCATATTTTGACGTTGCTATGCAACAATGACAAACAACCAACCGACCCTCAAGGAAGCGCTGCGGTCCGCCATCTGGGCGCAGGCGCTCACGCCCGAGCAAATGGCCCGGGTAGAAGCCGACACTTACGAGACGTTCGTGCCGAAAGGGGGCTTCGTGTGCCGTAAAGGCGAGGAAGTCGACAACTGGGTGGGCATCATCGCCGGCATGGTGAAGATGAATAATTTCTCTCCTTCGGGCAAAAGCGTCACCTTCACCGGCGTGCCGCCCGGCGGCTGGTTCGGCGAAGGTTCATTGCTGAAGAAGGAGCCGCGCAAATACGACGCCATGGCGCTGCGCGACAGCCGCATCGCGCGCATGCCGGCCGATACTTTTAACTGGTTGTTGGAAACGAGTCTACCGTTTACACGCTTTTTATTGATGCAGCTCAATGAGCGGCTGGGGCAGTTCATCGGCATGGTGGAAAACGACCGCTTGCTGGACATCGACACGCGCGTGGCGCGCTGCCTGGCGGGGCTGTTCAATTCGCTGCTGTATCCGGGGATCGAGAAGCTGGTGCAGATTTCGCAGGAAGAAATCGGCCTGCTGTCGGGCGCCTCGCGCCAGCGCGCCAACCAGGCTCTGCAGGTGCTGGAGAAGCAAGGCCTGCTGCGCCTGGACTACGGCGGCATCCGCATCCTCGACCTGGACGGCCTGCGCCGCTTCGAGACAAGCGAAGATTAGCACCAGGGCGGCCGCCCGCGCTGGCCCGCATTGTCAGTTGACAACAGCAAGGTTTGCGCGCTGCGCGCCGCTGGGTGTGTTAGTGGCATAACACTGCGTCGCAAGCAGTTGGTATAAGCTGTGGGGTATCACTCACCTGTTGCAGGAGGGAATAGCATGGATACCCTGGGACGCCGGCTCGGCGAAATGTTGGTGTTGCGCGGCGCTGCGGCGGCCGTGGCACGATGGGGGGTGATGCGCGTCGTTGGCGTGGCCGGCTTGGCGCTGGCGGGCTATTATCTGCTCACGCACAAGAAAGACGACCAGACCCGGCTGCTCCCCGCGCCGGACATGGCTGGCCGCACGGCGTCCGGCGGCTGGCCCGGCGAAGACCGCCGCCGCGCCCCGGAACTGGAGGCCGGGGTAACCTATCCGGGAGAGCGCCGCACCTTGCATTGAGGGACACATCAAAGCTTGCTGCGGGGTATGATAGAGCCAAGTCGACTGCATCACTTTGCTCATGCCTAATTCAGATTTTTCTTCCGTCGCTGGCCGCCTTGCCGCTGTGCGCGCGGCCATGCGCGCCCACGGCATCGACGCCTGCATGGTGCCGTCCGCCGATCCGCATCTGTCCGAGTATTTGCCGCAGCGCTGGCAGGGCCGCGAGTGGCTGTCGGGCTTCACGGGCTCGGTCGGCACCTTCATCATCACCAGCGATTTCGCGGGCGTGTGGACCGATGCACGCTACTGGACCCAGGCCGAAGCGGAGCTGGCCGGCAGCACCGTGCAGCTGATGAAAATCCCATCCGGCGCCAGCGTGCAGTATGTGGACTGGCTGGCCGGGCATATGCAGCGTGGCCAGACCGTCGCGGTCGACGGCGCGGTGCTGGGCCTGGCCGTGGCGCGCTTGCTGGAGCAGGCGCTGGCGGCAGGCAACGTCACCCTGCGCACGGACCTCGACCTGCTTAACGAGGTCTGGCAGGATCGCCCCGGCCTGCCCACGGCCGAAGTCTACGAACTGCTGCCGCCCTACGCCACCAGGAGCCGCACGGACAAGCTGGCCGAGCTGCGCGCAGCGATGGCCGCACACGGCGCCAGCCGCCACGTCATTTCCACGCTGGACGATATCGCCTGGCTGTTCAACCTGCGCGGCGCGGACGTCAACTACAACCCCGTTTTCCTGGCGCACGCCCTCATCGATCCGGTAGGCGCCACATTATTTGTCGCCGACGGCAAGCTGCCGCCCGCGCTGCAGGCCACGCTCAGGAAGCAGGGCGTTCTCCTTGCGCCGTATGGCGAGTTCGCTTCCACCCTGGCCGCACTGGCGCCGGACGGCGCGGTGCTGCTGGACCCGCGCCGCGTCACCTACGGCACGCGCCGGGCGCTGCCGGCAGGCGTGGCAGTGGTCGAAGCGGTCAATCCGACCACGCTGGCCAAGTCCAGAAAAAACGACGCCGAAGCGGCGCACGTGCGCGCCACCATGGAGCAGGACGGCGCCGCGCTGTGCGAATTTTTCTGCTGGCTCGAGCAGACCCTGGCCAACCCTCAGCGCGCGCCGCTCACCGAGCTGGCCATCAACACGCACATCACGGCCGCGCGCGCGCGCCGCCCGAACTTTGTCAGCCCCAGTTTCGGCACCATCGCCGGCTTCAAGTCCAACGGCGCCATCATGCACTACCGCGCCACCGAGGCCAACCACGCGGTGATCGAGGGCGACGGCCTGCTGCTGATCGATTCCGGCGGCCAGTACCTGGGCGGCACCACCGACATCACGCGCGTGGTGCCGGTGGGCGCCATCACCGCCGAGCACAGGCGCGACTTCACGCTGGTGCTGAAAGGCATGATCGCGCTGTCCGCCACCACTTTCCCCAAAGGCACCAGGTCGCCCATGCTGGACGCCATTGCGCGCGCGCCGATCTGGCAGGCGGGCATCGATTTCGGCCACGGTACCGGCCACGGCGTGGGCTTCTTCCTGAATGTGCACGAAGGGCCGCAATCGATTTCGCCGTCGGCCATGCCAGAGCCGCACACGGCCATGGAAGCGGGCATGATCACTTCCATCGAACCGGGCATTTACCGGCCCGGCCGGTGGGGCATCCGCATCGAGAACCTGGTGCTGAACCAGCCGGCGGCCAGCACGGAGTTCGGCGAGTTCCTGCGCTTTGAAACCCTGACGCTGTGCCCCATCGACACGCGCTGCCTGGACCACGCGCTGCTGCGCGAGGACGAGCGCGCCTGGCTCAACGACTATCACGCCACGGTGCGCCAGCGCCTGGCCCCGCACCTGTCCGGCGACGCGCTGGACTGGCTGCATACCCGCACGGAGGCAGTATGAGTTCGGCCCGTTCCACCCGTGCCAGCAACGCGCTCGACCGTTTGAAAGAGCGCAGCGGCAACAAGCTGTACACCATGTCCCGCACCGGCAGCGGCCATTTCTTCCTCACCGCCGGCCCCGGCCAGCCGCCGCTGTGCCCGCCGATGGAACTGGACGAATTTGTTGCCTTCGTCAACGCGCAGGGGCCGCAGCAAGTGCGGCGCGTGAGCAAGCTGGATGTTGCGTTTGAAAAGCAGCTGACTAAGAAAACACCCGAAAAATAACCTGGGGACGGCCATGCCTTCCAACGCATTACTCGATGCCTACTGGTCCGCCAGCGAACTGGCGACCAACGGCCTCATCCTGCTCAACATCATCGGGGCTTTGCTGCTCGGCCTGCTGGTCGGCTATGAGCGTTCCTATCACGGCCGCGCGGCGGGCATGCGCACATACGGGCTGGTGTGCATGGCCTCGTGCGCGCTGACCGTGGTGTCCGGATATCCCGCGTTCTGGTACGGCGGCCACGTGGCGCACCTGGGCGGCGCGCTCGGCGCCGACCCCACGCGCGTGGTGCAGGGCATCGTCACCGGCATCGGCTTCCTGGGCGCGGGCGTCATCATGCGCGAAGGTTTCAACATCAGCGGGCTGACCACCGCCGCGTCGATCTGGGCCTCATCGGCCATCGGCGTGATGATAGGCCTGGGCTTCTATCTTGGCGCCATGGGGCTGGCTTTCCTGTGCTCGATGTCGATGATCTACCTGTCCAAGGTGGAAGCGTGGCTGCCGTCGCGCCACGCGGTGGCGCTGACCATGCGGTTTAACCAGGGCTATGTGCCCAACGAGGCCGCGCTGAGGGAAATCGCCCTCAAGCGCGGCTATGAAATCGCCGGCGGGTCGATGATGATCGCCAGCGACAAGGGCCGGCAGGAATGGCGTTTCGTCGCCATCGCATTGAGCAAGCGCTCCGGCGCCTCGATGTCGGAACTGGCGGCGGAAATGGCGCAATTCGACGGCCTGGAAGGCTTCCAGGTTTCCCACGCGCGTAACTGAGGTGAATAAATGGTGTCAGCGACAGCACAGGATGTACTCGATTTCTGGTTCCTGCCGATAGGGGCAAAGGGCCACAACACGCAGCGCCCGGAGTGGTTCCGCAAGGACGACGTCTTCGACGCGCAGATCCGCGCGCAGTTCGGCGAACTGGTGGAGCAGGCCTTGCAGGGTGGCTTGCGCCAGTGGGACGACGAGGGTACCCAAGGCACGCTGGCGCGCATCGTGGTGCTGGACCAGTTCACCCGCAACATCCACCGCGGCACGGCCCAGGCTTTCGCCGGCGACGCCCTGGCGCTGGAGGCGGCGCAGGCGCTGGACGATTCCGGCGCCAACCAGACCTTGCCGCCGGTGCAGCGCATGTTCGCCTACTTGCCGTTCGAGCACGCCGAGAACCTGTCGATGCAGCTGCGTTCCGTCGATCTGTTCGACATGCTGCGCGCCTCCGCTACGGGCTTTGAGAGCACGTTCGACTACGCCAGGCGCCATTACGACATCATCCGCCGCTTTGGCCGTTTTCCGCACCGCAACGCCATCCTCGGCCGCGCATCGACGGCGGAGGAGACAGAATTCCTGAAGCAGCCGGGATCGGGCTTCTGATGCACAGCCTGAGCGTGATCGGCGGCGGCCACGTGGGCCGCGCGCTGGGGCGGCTGTTCGCGCAAGCCGGCGCGCCGGGCCGCGCATCCGCAGCCGCGCCGTTTGAATTGCGCAGCGTGCTGGCGCGCTCGCTGGCGTCGGCGCAGCGCGCGGTGGACTTCATCGGCGCCGGCACGCCGGCCGCTGGCTACGCGGCGCTGCGCCCGGCCGATGTCTACATGCTCGCGGTGGGCGATGACCAGATCGTGCCCGCCTGCGCCGCGCTGGCGGCCGCCGTGCCGCTGCAAGGCGCCATCGTCTTCCACTGCAGCGGCGCGCTCGCCTCGGACCGCCTGCAAGCCGCGCGCGACGCGGGCGCTTATGTCGCCAGCGTCCACCCCATCCGCAGCTTTGCCGACCCCGAAGCGGTGGCTGCCGCTTTTGCGGGCACATTCTGCGGCATCGAGGGCGACCCGCCAGCGCTGGCCGTGCTGGAGCCAGCGCTGCTGGCCATCGGCGCGCGCCCGGTCGCCATCGATGCTGCCGCCAAGACCGTCTACCACGCCGCCGCCGTCTTTGCGAGCAACTACCTGACCACCGTGCTGGACGCCGCCTTGCGCGCCTACCAGGCCGCGGGCATCCCCGAAGCGACCGCGCGCGAACTGGCCCGGCCGCTGGTGACGGAAACCGTGGCCAATGTATTCCGCCTCGGCGCGGCGCCCGCTTTAAGCGGCCCGATCGCGCGCGGCGACATGGCCACGGTGGCGCGCCAGCAGCAGGCCGTTACGCAATGGGACGCGCCCACGGGCGAACTCTATCAGGCCCTGGTGGCGCCCACCGTGAGCCTGGCGCGCCGAAAGCACAACAAATAACGAGAGTTGCTCCTCTACACTTCCGATTTCCTTGTAAAACATCGGCAGAAGCAATAAGCTTAATTACTGGAAAACAAGAGCATGCCGGCCGAATGGCGCGGCGGCCAAAGCGATAGGGGCAAGACCATGTTATTTCTGAAAAGCACGTCCGTAACGAAGGCGCCAGGCATCTACGAAGTGGATATCGCCGCCAAACCGCCAGGCAAGACCTACGGCGTCTATCTGGCCACGGACCCGGACAATCCGCCGGCAGAAGTGCTGGCCGCACTGGCCGCAGCCGGCTTCCAGAATACCCACAGCTCCGGCTACACCCACAAAGACCGCGGCAAAGTGCTGGACCTGCATTTCCAGAAAGACGGCACCGACCTGTTCAAAGGCTGGAAGCCGGAAGAGAACGAAGCCAACATGGCCCAGATAAGCAAGATCTTCGCCGACGTCGGCATCACCGTCGCACCGCGCGTCATGTCGCTGGCCGAAGCCTACGCTTAAACGCCAGGCTGCACTTCAATGTGGTACAAGGCCCATGGGCAGGAACCGAAACGTTCCTGCACGGGCCTGCTTGCCATTTCAGGCACCTTGTCCGCGTCATACACCGCCCACAGCGGACCCAGGCCGCCCAGCGCCATCGGCGCGCCGTCCATCTGCGTCGCCACGATATAGCGCTGCGCGCGCGCCTGCGCCACGGTGACCGTGGCCGCGTAGCCGTCCACCGCGCGCAGCACGATCCTGCTGCTGTCCGCCAGCGTGGCGCCGGCCGCTTTCAGCACGTCCAGCAGCAGCGGGCCGCGCAGCGCGTGCACCTTGCCGTCGTACTCCAGCGTGGGCTTGATGGCGATGGCCGGCAGCGCGGACAGCTCGGCGAAGTCGAAGGCATGCGCCTTGTCGAAGCTCAGCTTCTGCTTGTGCATCATCTGGTCGCGCACTGGCTCGAAAGGGCCGCGGTTGGGCTTGGAAATGGCGCCGGTCACGGTCAGCAGGGCGGGGCCGCGCGCGGCGGCGGCGTGGGCGGGTGTGACGGCGGGCAGCGTGGCCGCTGCGGCCAGCGTGCCGAGAAAGAGTCGTTTTTTCATGCGGGTATGATAACGGGTATGGACCTTTTTTCCGAGCATTCCGGCGTGCTGGACGCCATCCCCATCGAAGACGGCGAGCTGTATTTCATGCGCTGCCTGCCCTTGCGGCAGGACAGCGCGGCCGTGCTGGCGCAGCTGCTGGCGGAAACGGACTGGCGCGCCGAATCCATCACCCTGTGGGGCAAGCAGATGCAGCAGCCGCGCCTGACGGCGTGGCACGGCGAGGCGCGCTACACCTATTCCGGCATGACCCTGGAGCCGCAGCCGTTCACGCCGCTGCAGCTGGAAATCAAGCAGGCCGTGGAGCAGGCCAGCGGGCAGCGCTTCAACAGCGTGCTGCTCAACTATTACCGCGACGGCCAGGACAGCATGGGCTTCCATAGCGACGACGAGAAAGAGCTGGGCCGCAACCCGGTCATCGCCTCGGTCAGCTTCGGCGCGCCGCGCACCTTCATCCTCAAGCACAAGCGCTTGCCGAAAACCGTCAAGCTGGCGCTGGGCAACGGCAGCCTGCTGGTGATGGCTGGCGCATTGCAACACCACTGGCGGCACGGCATCAACAAGGAAAAATCCGCGGCCGGCCCGCGTGTCAACCTCACCTTCCGCAAAATCCTGCCTTAAGCACTTCCTTAAGGTCTTCTTAAGCTAAGTTCGGCCATTTTGAGGCGATCTTCGTCGTTTCAAGGGTGATTACATCTTCTCACAATTCTTACGGAATCCGGTAACCCGTAGCGGGTTTGCCAATGCTATCGTTACTACATCGCGATTCAAAAGAAATTGCGATCCCAAAGCAAGTCCAACTTTTTGCTGAAAGATCACTAACATGAAAAAAATTCTGTTCGCACTCATTACTTCCGCTACCGCCCTCGGCGGCATCTCTGCAGCCCAGGCTGCTGAACCGGGCACCGGCTACGTCGGCGCAGGTGTTGTGGCTAGCCAGCACAAGTACAACCTGTCCAACGACACCAGCAACGGCGACCGCAAGAGCGATGAATGGTCCGGCAAAATCTACGGCGGCTACCAGATCGACAAGACCTGGGCGGTTGAAGCGGGTTACACCGACTTCGGCAGCTCCAACTACACGTACTCGGTCGGCACCAACAATGGCGCCATCGACAGCAAATCGCATTCCTTCTACGTAGCAGGCAAGGGCAGCATCCCGATCAACGACCAGTTCTCCGCCTTCGGCAAACTGGGCGTGGCCTACAACAAGAATGACGTGCACGGCACCGGCCTGGCCGCGCCGTACGCCATTGGCGACAGCAACCGCACCAATCTGTACGCGTCTGTGGGCGCCGAGTATGCGATCAACCAGAAAGTGTCGCTGTCGCTCGAGTACGAGCACTACGGCAAGAACGATATCGACCAGGGCCGCAAGAAAGGCGCAGTCACCCTGGGCGCGCGCTACAACTTCTAAGCTGAATCTTTAAGCTGAGTCTGGCTTAGTTGCCGATCGAGGCCGGGCGCGACAGCCGCATCCTTGCGATGCTTATGTCCTTGTGCCCGCCTCCCAAGTTTTAAATTGCTTCAACCTGCTTCAAACCTGTTTTCTCCTCCCCTTTTTTATTTCCCCTCGCAGCTTACGCGCTGCATGGGGAAATCTTTTCCTCTCGCCTTGCCGTTCATATTGCCCTCGATGCGGGCTTGCAGCTTGTCGCCGTCGCGCTTGTAGATGATGCGCTGGGGGAAGTCATGCTGGGGGTTCTCGAATACCGCGCTACTGCCTTCCAGGCTGGCCAGCTTGAACGACGCTTCCGGTTGGCCGTTGGGCTTGGCCACGTAGGCCAGCTGGCCATCCACTTCGCGGATCTGCAGGAATTCCCAGGCCGTGGTCTTGCCGTTCTTGACCGTGCGGCTCATGCCCAGCAGCGTGCCGCCGGCCGGCGCCATCCACTGTTCGCTTGAGCCAGCTTCGGCGCCGGCGGCGGCCCAGCAGCCGGCCAGCCAGCCCAGCTGGCCGATGGCGTCCGCATTGAGCGGCGCGGCGCCGGCGCTGCCGGCGATCAGGGTTGCTGCTGCGGCGATTGCTCTTTTCATTTTTGTCTCCCTGAAATAAAAAAGGCACGGTCGATACCGTGCCTTTTGCAGTGTTACGTGGTCAGAGGCTTGTAGCGGATGCGCTTCGGCTTGGCGCCTTCTTCACCCAGGCGCTTCTTCTTGTCGGCTTCATATTCCTGGTAGTTGCCGTCGAAGAAGGTCACTTGCGAATTGCCCTCAAAGGCCAGGATGTGGGTCGCGATACGGTCCAGGAACCAGCGATCGTGCGAGATCACCATCACCGAGCCGGCGAATTCCAGCAGTGCGTCTTCCAGCGCGCGCAGGGTTTCCACGTCCAGGTCGTTGGACGGTTCGTCCAGCAGCAGGACGTTGCCGCCCATCAGCAGGGTCTTCGCCAGGTGCAGGCGCCCGCGCTCACCGCCGGACAGGTTGCCGACGATCTTTTGCTGGTCGCCGCCCTTGAAGTTGAAGCGGCCCAGGTAGGCGCGCGACGGCATTTCAAAGCGGCCCACGCTCAGCATGTCGGCGCCGCCGGTCACGTCTTCGAACACGGTCTTCGAATCGGACAGCGCGTCGCGGTGCTGATCGACAATGGACACCTTGGCGGTCTTGCCGATGACGACTTCGCCGCTGTCCGGCGTTTCTTTGCCGGTGATCATCTTGAACAAGGTCGATTTACCGGCACCGTTGGGGCCGATAATGCCGACGATGGCGCCGGCAGGGATGGTGAAGCTCAGGTTGTCGATCAGCATGCGGTCGCCGAAGGACTTGGAGACGTTCTTGAACTCGATCACCTCATTGCCCAGGCGCTCGGCCACGGGAATGAAGATCTCCTGCGTCTCGTTGCGCTTCTGGTATTCGTGTTCGCTCAACTCGTTGAAGCGGGCCATGCGGGCCTTGGACTTGGCCTGACGCGCCTTCGGATTCTGGCGCGACCATTCCAGTTCCTTCTGCAGCGCCTTCTGGCGTGCCGATTCGGTCGCTTCTTCCTGCTTCAGGCGGGCCTGCTTCTGGTCCAGCCAGGAGCTGTAGTTGCCTTTCCATGGGATGCCGCTGCCGCGGTCCAGTTCCAAGATCCATTCGGCGGCGTTGTCCAGGAAGTAGCGATCGTGGGTGATGCCGACCACGGTGCCGGGGAAGCGCACCAGGAACTGCTCCAGCCATTCCACCGATTCCGCGTCCAGGTGGTTGGTTGGTTCGTCGAGCAGCAGCATGTCCGGCTTGGACAGCAGCAGCTTGCACAGCGCCACGCGGCGCTTTTCACCGCCGGACAGCACGCTAATCTGCTGGTCCCATGGCGGCAGGCGCAGCGCGTCGGCCGCCATTTCCAGCTGCAGGTTCAGGTTACCGCCGTCGGACGACGAGATGATCGCTTCCAGGCGCGCCTGTTCGGCGGCCAGCGCGTCGAAGTCCGCGTCTTCCTCGGCGTAGGCGGCGTACACGGCGTCCAGCTTGGCTTGCGCCTCGAACGCTTCGCCCAGGCCGGATTCCACTTCCTGGCGCACGGTTTTTTCAGGGTCCAGCTGCGGTTCCTGCGGCAGGTAGCCGATGTTCAGGCCCGGCATCGGGCGCGCTTCGCCCTGGATGTCGGTGTCGATGCCGGCCATAATTTTCAGCAAGGTCGATTTACCGGAGCCGTTCAGGCCCAGCACGCCGATCTTCGCGCCCGGGAAGAAGGACAGCGAAATATCTTTGAGGATCTGGCGCTTGGGCGGGACGATTTTGCCCACGCGGTTCATGGTATAGACGTAGTTTGCCATTAGGAAATTCTCGATATGTTACGAAGGTCAACAAGGATACGCCAAACGCCTGATTCCAGCTAGTTTCGGCTGGCTTGGGAAGGCGTCAGCCGTCAGGCGTCAGGCGGTCCAGCGGGAAAACGGCGCGGCGTCCACGCCGGCGGGCACGTACCATTTGCGGCGTTTCGGGTCCCAGCGCGCACCCAGCTGCTTGGCCTCGTCCTTCTCCGCGAATGGCACGTTCAGCACCGTCACCGCCCGCCCGGACTGGCCGGACTGCCCGGCGCGCGGCGCCGGCGCATCCGCCGCCGGCAGCACAACGGCGGGCGCGCTGGCCTCCACCATGGAGCCGTCGGCGCGGACTTCCATCCATTTCACGCTGCCGTCCTCGAGGACGGTGCTCATCTTGTACGGCGGATCAAACGGCGGTGTGGTGCTCATGTTCTGGCTGTGCTCCTGTGCGTGAACGGCTGGACGCACATTATATGGTGCGCGCAGCGGCAGCGGCAGCGGCAGCGGTGCGGCGCGTGGTCCACAAGCCTTCGGCCATGTACAGCCCCAGCGCGCTCCAGATCACGATGAAGCCGGCCAGCCGCTCCGGCGAAAACGATTCATGGAACAGCCACACGCCCAGCAGCATCTGCATGGTGGGCGACAGATATTGCAGCATGCCCAGCACCGCCATCGGAATGCGGCGCGCGCCGGCGGCGAACATGAGCAGCGGTATCGCGGTGATGGGGCCGGCCGCCGCCAGCAGCCAGCGCGTGCTGTCGTGCGGCGAATTGATGAAGGTGTTCTGGCCGTGCACGGACAGCCACACCACATAGGCCAGCGCCAGCGGGAACAGGATGATGGTCTCGAACGACAGCCCTTCCAGCGCGGCCAGCGCCGCCGTCTTGCGCAGCAGGCCGTAGCCGCCGAAGGTGATGCCGAGGATGAGCGCGATGTAGGGCGGCTGGCCCGCCTGCCAGGTCAGCCAGGCCACGCCGCAGGCCGCGATGCCGATCGCGATCCATTGGCCGCGCCGCATCTTTTCCTTCAGCACGAGCAGCCCCAGCAGCACATTGACCAGGGGATTGATGAAATAGCCCAGGCTGGCGTCGATCACGTGGCCGTTGTTGACCGCCCAGATATAGACGAACCAGTTAGCCGTCAGCAATATTGCACTTGCAACAAAACTGGCCACCACGCGCGGCTTGCGCAGCACCTCGGGCAGCCAGCGCCACTGGCCGCGCGCGGTCAGCACCAGGGCCAGGAACAGCAGCGACCACAGCATGCGGTGCGCCAGGATTTCGATCGGCGGCACCTCGCCGATGGCGTGGAAATACAGCGGGAACAAGCCCCAGCAGAAAAAGGCCAGGACGGCGTACAGAATGCCTGTGTTCATGGTGTCGGAGGGAAATCAGCGGCGGGTCTGCCATTATCCTGGAAAACGCTGTGTTCCGCTGACGGCGGTAGAATGGACGGCCAAAACAGCGGAGCCGGGCCATGCCAGAATGCACTTGCAAATTGACCATAGTTGGCCTATTGTGCAACGCACCAGAACAAACTCAGGTGCAATCTTGACGTCGGAACATAAGAAAAGCAGCCTCGTCGCACTGACGCTAGCTGCCGTCGGCATCGTCTATGGCGATATCGGCACCAGCCCCCTGTACACACTCAAAACCATCTTCGACCCGGAGCACGGGCTCGCACTGAACACCCCCAACCTGCTCGGCATCATCTCCCTGATCTTCTGGGGGCTGACCATGATCGTGTCGCTCAAATATGTCAGCCTGGTGCTGCGCGCGGACAACCGCGGCGAGGGCGGCATCATGGCGCTGATGGCGCTGGCGCTCAACTCGGTCAGCAAGCGCTCCGGCTGGCACGGTCCGCTGCTGCTGCTGGGCGTGTTCGGCGCCACCATGTTCTATGGCGACAGCGTGGTCACCCCCGCCATTTCGGTGCTGGGCGCCATCGAAGGCCTGGAAGTGGCCGCGCCCGCACTGGAGCAGTACGTGGTGCCGCTGACCATCATCGTGCTGGTGTCGCTGTACGCGGTGCAGCGCCACGGCACCGCCGGCATCGGCCGCTGGTTCGGCCCCGTGATGGTGGTGTGGTTCGCCACGCTGGCCGTCATGGGCGTGATCAACATCGTGCAGGCGCCGCAGATCCTGGCCGCGCTCAATCCGCTGCACGCCTTCCGCTTCATGCTGGAGAATAAATACAGCGGCTTCGTGGCGCTGGGCGCCGTGGTGCTGGCCTTCACCGGCGCCGAGGCGCTGTATGCCGACATGGGCCACTTCGGCAAGAAGCCGATCCGCGCGGCCTGGTTCCTGATCACCTTCCCGGCGCTGGCGCTGAACTACCTGGGCCAGGGCGCGCTGCTGATCGCCCGCCCGGACGCCATCTCCAACCCTTTCTTCCAGCAGCTGGGCAGCTGGAGCGTGTACCCGCTGGTGGTGCTGTCCACCATGGCGGCGGTGATCGCCTCCCAGGCCACCATTTCCGGCACCTTTTCCATGACCAAGCAGGCCATCGCCCTGGGGCTGCTGCCGCGCATGCGCGTGATGCACACCTCCGAGAGCGAAATCGGCCAGATCTACATCCCGGCCGTGAACTGGCTGCAGCTGGTGGTGGTGCTGATCGCCGTGGTGGGCTTCGGTTCGTCCGACAAGCTGGCCGGCGCCTACGGCATCGCCGTCACGGCCACCATGCTGTGCACCACGGTGCTGACCTTCTTCGTCATCCGCTACCGCTGGCACCTGCCGCTGGCGCTGTGCTTCGCCGCCACCGGCTTCTTCATCGCCATCGACATCATGCTGTTCTCGGCCTCCACGCTGAAACTGCTGCACGGCGGCTGGTTCCCGCTGCTGCTGGGCACCGTGCTGCTGACCATCATGCTGACCTGGCGCGAAGGCCGCGACCTGGTGTTCAAGAACCTGGAAAAGCACGCCATCCCGCTGGAAGCCTTCCTGTCCTCGCTGTTCATGGCGCCGCCGGCGCGCGTGTTCGGCACCGCCATCTTCCTGCGCGGCGAGAGCGACGGCGTGCCGCACGCGCTGCTGCACAACCTGTCGCACAACAAGGTGCTGCACGAGCGCGTGGTGTTCATCACCGTGCATATCGTGGAGGAACCATGGGTGGCGCCCGAGGAGCAGGTCAAGATCGTGGACCTGGGCCACCAGTGCTACCAGGTCAATGTGCACTACGGCTTCAAGGACGAACCGGACATCCCGAACGTGCTGTCGCTGTGCGGCAAGCACGGCCTGGAGTTCGAGATGATGGAAACCTCCTTCTTCATCGCCCGCCAGACCGTCATTTCCACCCCGGGCGCCGGCATGGCGTCCTGGCGCGAGCACCTGTTCGTCACCATGTCGCGCAACGCGCGCGCGGCCGCGGATTATTACCAGATTCCGCCCAACCGGGTAATCGAACTGGGTACGCAGGTGGAAATTTGAGACACAGAATTTGTAACTGAATGTTCTGCCTGAAAGGGCGCTGCGGCAGTCTGCTACACTTCTGCTCCGACAGCGCCCGCAGGGCCAGTTACATGTCCAACAATACAAAGGTAATCATGAAATCGATGTTCCAACTGATCGCGTCGCTCGCTTGCGTCGCGGCGCTGACCGCCTGCGGCGCGCCTGCCAGCACCAACAAAGCTGAAGACCTGCCGCCGCAGCCGGCCTACCTGAAAACCGAGCTGGCCGCCGGCAGCGGCGACCAGGTCGTCGCCAACGACCTGGTGCAGGTGACCTATTCGACCTTCCTGTACGACTCCACCAAGCCCAATTCGCGCGGCGCCCAGGTGGACGGCTCGCCGTCGGCGATCTACGCCATCGGCACCGGCCGCTGGCTGCCGGGTGCGGACCAGGGCGTGATCGGCATGCGCAAGGGCGGCACCGTGCAGCTGGTGCTGCCGTCCAACCTGGCCTACGGCGTGTACACGTACAAAAACCCGGCTTTCACCACCGGCGTGGCGGCCAACACCCCGGTCGTGATGGAAATTACGGTACTGGGCATCAGCAAGCCGTCGCCCTCGGCGCAAGTCACCATCATCGACAAGACCATCGGCACCGGCGCAGAGGTATCGGCCACCAAGACCCTGGTCGTGCACTACACCGGCTGGGTCTACGACAAGACCGCCGCCGACCAGCACGGCACTAAGTTCGACAGCTCGGTCGACAAGGGCACGCCATTCGAGTTCACGCTGAGCAGCAGCGTCATCGAAGGCTGGAAACGCGGCGTGGTCGGCATGAAAGTGGGCGGCAAGCGCACCCTGATCATCCCGCCCGAACTGGGCTACGGCTTCACCGCGCAGACCAATATCCCGGCCGGCTCCACGCTGATCTTCGATATTGAATTGCTGAGCATCAAGTAAGCTTTGTGCACACTAAAAAGGGCGGCCAGTTGGCCGCCCTTTTTTATCCCCGCAAGGCCAGCGCCGGCGAGATGCGCAGTGCGGCCAGCGTGTGGCGCGCCGTGGCCAGCAGCGCCACCAGGCCCGCCAGCAGCAGTGCCGCCAGCAGCGGCCAGGCGCCCATCGGCGCATGCTCCACGTAAGCGGCCAGGTAGCGCTGGACGGCCAGCGCCGCCAGCGGCAGGCCCAGCACCGCGCCGGCCGCGATCAGCGCCGCGAACTCGCGCCCCACCAGGCGCGCGATGGCGGCGCGGCCGGCGCCGTGCAGCTTGCGCAGCACGATCTCCTTGCGGCTGCGCTGCACGCTGTAGGCCGACAGCACATAGATGCCGCACGCCGCCAGCACCACGGCGATCAGGCTGGACGAAGCCAGCATGCGCGCCAGGCGCACGTCGTCCGCGTAGGCCAGGCCGAACAGGCTGGAGGCCGATTGCAGTTCCAGCACGCTGTCCGGGAAGTACTGCCTGAACAGCGGCGCGATGCTGGCATGGGCTGCTGCCGCATCGTCGCTGGTGCGGATGGCCAGCACCTGGGCCGGGGCGATGCGGTAGGCCAGCGGCTGCGCGGTCTGCTTCAGGCTCTGGTAACGCACCTCGGGCGCGATGCCGACGATCTGCACGGTGCGGTCGCCGGAGGTGAGGAACTGGCCCACGGCCGCCTCCGGCGTGGCAAAGCCCAGAGCCAGCGCCGCCGCGGCGTTGATCACGCGCGCCTGCGACGCGGACTGGTCGAGGGCCGGGTCGAACAGCCGGCCGTGCAGCGCCTTCAGGCCATACACCTGGAAGAATTCCGGACTCACCGTGCGGTATTCCAGGCTCACCATCTCCCCGGTGCGCCCTGGCAGGGTGGCCACCATCTTGTTGCCGTCGCGGCCCGCCGCCTCCGACATGGCGGCCACGCCGCGCACGCCGGGAAGGCGCGCCAGTGCTTGCATGAAGTTGTCTGCGGCCGGCTTGCCGGTTTCCTGCGGCAGGTCCAGCACCAGCATGCCGGTTGGGTTGAAGCCGCGGTCGGCCTTGGCGGCGTAGTCGGCCTGCCAGGCGATGGCCAGGGTGGCGCCGCTGAGCGCCATGGCGGTGGCGAACTGCAGCACCGTCAGCACGCGCCGCAGCCACAGGCCGGCCGCCGTTTCATGATCGCCGCGCCCGGCCAGCGCCGCCGCCGGCCGCACGCGCACCGCCAGCATGGCCGGATAGACGCCGGCGCACAAGCCGGCCAGCAGCCCGCCCAGCAAGGCCAGCGCGCAGCTGGCGGGCGAGAACAGGCTGTCCAGCTGGCGCGCCACCAGGCCGCTGAACATGGGCAGGCAGAGCCAGGCCAGCCCCAGTCCCAGCACGGTGGCCAGCAACGCCACCACCGAGGACTCGGTCAGAAATTGCGCCGCCAGCCGCGCATGGCTGGCGCCCAGCAGCTTGCGCATGCCGATCTCGCGCTGGCGGCGCAGGGTGCGCACCGTGGCCAGGTTGACGTAGTTGCTGGCCGCCAGTGCCAGGATCAGCAGCGCGATGCCGGCCAGCGCGAACACGCTGCCGCGCTGGCCGTAGTCTTCACTGTTGCGGCCAGAAGCGAGGCCCTCGTCGAAGTACACGTCCGGCATCGCCACGATGGCCACGTCGGTCACGTTGCGGCCGTTCAGCTTCTTGCCCATCGGGCCGTTGCGCCAGGCCGCGTCGCGCGGATTGGCGTTGACGGCGTTCTGCAGCAGCACCGCCAGTTGCGCCGCGTCCGCACCGGGCTTGAGCTTCAGGTAAATTCCGCCGCGCCGCTGGAAGTTGCTGCGGTGGTCGCCGCGCTCGGGTTCGGCCCAGGCCGCGCTGGCGCTGCCGAGCAGCGCCTCGAAGCGCAAGGTGGCGTTGGCCGGCGGATCGGCCAGCACCGCCAGCACCTGCAGCGTTTCCTTGCGTACGCGCAGGTGGCGGTTCAGCGCGGAGGCGTCGCCGAATATCCTGCGCGCGGTGCTGGCCGTCAGCGCGATGCCGTCCGGCCGCGCCAGCGCCGCCTGCACGTCGCCTTCCAGCGCACGCAGGCCGAACATGGCGCCGAACGCCGGGTCCACCACGCGCAGTTCTGCCTTGTGCCGCACCGCGCCGTTCCAGAGCGGCAGGTCCAGTTGCTTGGCGATGGAAGAAGCCTCCACCATGCCGCTGGCGTCGGCGGCGGCCTGGATCGGCAGGAAGGCGTATTCGCCCCAGTCCGGGCGCGGGAACACGTTGATGCGCTGCTTCACCGAGTACACGCGCTGCGCGTCCGGCACATGGCTGTTGTAGCTCAGGCAGTAGTGCACGAAGCCGAGCAGCAGGAAGCAGGCCGCGAAGCCGACCGCCAGGCCGACCACGGACACGGCGGAATAGGCGCGCTCCTGCAGCAGCAGGCGCCAGCCGATACGGAAGTCTTGTAGTTGCATGCTTGTCCTCAGGCTCAGGTGCGCAGGGCCAGCGCCGGCGAGATGCGCAGCGCGGCCAGGGTATGGCGTATGGTGGCGCCCAGCGACACGGCCAGCACGCTCACCAGCGCCGCCAGCAGTGTCCAGGCGCCGATGGGCGCCTGCTCGGCGAACTCGGACAGATAGCGCTGGATCGCCAGCGCGGCCAGCGGCAGGCCCACCAGCGCGGCACAGCCCACCATCCAGGCAAACTCCTTGCCCAGCAGGCGCGCCACGGCGCCGCGCTGCGCGCCGTACAGCTTGCGCAGCACGATCTCGCGCGCGCGCCGCTGCACGTTGTAGGCGGCCAGCACGTAGATGCCGAAGGCCGACAGCAGCAGGGCCATGGCGCTGCCCGCCCCCAGCATGGCCGCCAGGCGCGCATCGTCCTCGTAGTTGTCGGAGAAATAGCTGGCGGCGCGGTGCATGTCAGGGATCGCGTCCGGGAAGTACTGGCGCCACAAGGCGTCGGTGGCGCGCTCCAGGTCCGCCATATTGCCCTTGTAGCGTACCGTCAGAACGGACGCGTTGCGGTTGTTACGGTATATCACCGGCGCCGGCGTCTCGCGCAGCGACTGGTAGCGCAGGTCCGGCACCACGCCCACCACCACCGGCCGCAGGTCGCCCTTGCGTCCTTCCAGCGCCACGCTCTGGCCCACCG
Organism: Pseudoduganella sp. UC29_71; assembly: GCF_042693265.1. Classification (NCBI taxonomy): domain Bacteria; kingdom Pseudomonadati; phylum Pseudomonadota; class Betaproteobacteria; order Burkholderiales; family Oxalobacteraceae; genus Pseudoduganella; species Pseudoduganella sp. UC29_71. The sequence goes on from NZ_CP170549.1 coordinate 6,150,724, forward strand.
CAGCTTGCGGCGAGGCGAAACCCAGTGCTTTCACGGCGGCGGCGTTGAGCACTACCGCGTCGTCGTTCTGCTCCTGCTCGCGCTGCGGATCGAACGCGCGGCCGGCCAGCGGCGTCACGCCGTACACCTGGAAGAAGGCCGGCGACACCGCGCGCTGCTGCAAGGTGGCGGATTTTCCGTCGGCAGTGCGCACCGGGTTGTTGATGCCCAGGTAGTAGCGGCCCGCCGGCGAAGGGGAGTAGGTCACGCCTTCCACGCCGGGCACCCTGAGCAAGGCCTCGCTGAGCTGGCGCGGCGCCTGGCCTTCCCACATCAGCGACGGCAATTCCAGCACCAGCAGCGGGTGCGGATCGAAGCCGGGATGGGCGTTGCTGGCAAAGCGCGTCTGCCAGGCCACCGCCAGCGTGATGGCCACCAGGCCCATGGCGCAGGTCATCTGGAACACCGTCACGGCGCGCCGCAGCCAGGTGGTGCCATAGGTCTCCTGGCCGCCGCGCGCCGCCAGCGCCTGCGCAGGCCGCACGCGCAGCGCCAGCCAGGCAGGGTGCAGGCCGGCCAGCAAGCCGGTAAGCAGGCCCACGCCCAGCGCGGCGAACACGGCGCCCGGTCCGATGAGGGTGGCCAGCGGCCGGTTGAGCAGTTGCGCGCAGGCGGGCAGCAGCAGCCACGCCAGCACCAGGCCCACCGCCGCCGCCAGCACGCTGGCCAGCAGCGACTCGGCCATCAGCATGGCCGCCACCCGCGCATGGCTGGCGCCCAGCACCTTGCGTATCGCGATTTCGGCGCGCCGGCGCATCACCCGCACGGTGGCCAGGTTGACGTAGTTGATGGCGGCCAGCAGCAGGATCAGCGCGCCGACGGCAGCCACGCCCAGCACCAGTTTGGTGTCGCCGTGTCTTGTGCTGCTGTTGCCGGCCAGGTCGTGGTCGAAATACCAGTCGCGCAGCGAGGTCAGGCCGATGTCGGACGGCGGACGGCCATTCAGGCGCTGCAGCATGTCCGGCGACAGCGTGGCGGCAAACGGCGAGTGCTCGGAGGCCGCCTGCATCTCCCGCTGCAGCGCCTGCGGCGTCGCGCCTGGCGCCAGGCGTATGTATAGCCGCGAGATGATGCCGCCCCAGTTGGACGCCTTGTGCTTGTCCAGCCGCTTCTGCATCGCCTCCGGCAGCATCTGGCTGCCGGTGCCCATCAGCGCCGCGTAGGGCAGGGTGGTGGCGGCGGGCGGATCGGCCAGGACGGCGGCCACCTTGTACTGCATGTTCTCGATGGTGAGCGTTTTGCCCAGCACCCCGCGCGCTGCGCCGAGCAGCTGGCGCGCCGTGTTCTCGGTGAGGGCGATGGCGTCCGGCCGCTGCAGCGCGGCATCCAGGTCCCCCTCCAATGCGCGCAGGCCAAGCACCTTGGGCATCGCCGGCCCCATCACCACGAAGTCCAGGGTGCGCAGCACGCCGTCCTGGCGCAGCGCGGCCGCACCGGGCAAGGCCACGGCGGCCGCCTCCACCAGCGGGCTGCCTTCGGCCACGGCCAGCAGGTTGATCGGCGTGTTGTCGAACCAGCCGCCCTGTTCGAGGATATTGAGGCGGTTTTTCGCCACATACACGCGCTCCGCCTGCGGCACATGGCTGTCGTAGCTGAAGCTGAAATGCACGTACGCCATCAGCAGGAAGCAAGCCGCGAAGCCCAGCGCCAGGCCGAGGATAGTGACGGCGGAATAGCCGCGCTCCTGCAGCAGCAGGCGCCAGCCGATGCGGAAGTCGGACGGTTTCATGCTGCGCGCAGTGCGTCAACCATGATGCGGCCGTCCAGCAGGTTCAGCGTGCGCGACGCCTGCGCCGCGTGCGACGGCGAGTGCGTCACCATCACCACGGTGGTGCCCTCGGCGTTGATGGTACGCAGCAGGCGCATCACCTCGTCGCCGTGCGCGGTGTCCAGGTTGCCGGTCGGTTCATCGGCCAGCAGCAGGGCCGGGCCGGACACCAGCGCGCGCGCAATCGCCACGCGCTGCTGCTGGCCGCCGGACAGCTGCGAAGGGCGGTGCCCGGCGCGGTGCAGCACGCCCAGTTTGTTCAGCATGGCCGTCACCTTGGCCTTGCGCTCGCTTTTCGCCATGCCGGTGTACTCCAGCGCCAGTTCCACGTTCTCGAACACGCTCAGTTCTTCGATCAGGTTAAAGCTCTGGAAGATGAAACCGATGCGGCCGCGCCGCAGTTCATTCAGCTTCGCCTCGCTCCATCCAGCCACGTTTCGGCCCTCGAACCAGTACTCGCCGCTGCTGGGCACATCGAGCAGGCCCAGAAGGCTGAGCAGGGTGGACTTGCCGCAGCCGGACGGACCGGTGATGGCCACGTACTCGCCGGCGTCGATCTGCAGGTCGATGCGGTCGAGGGCCGTGGTCTGGATTTCGCCTGCCAGGTGGGTTTTGCTGACGCCCGTAAGTTTGAGCATAGTGACTCCTTTTTTGTTGATGGTGAGCTTACTTGGAAATTTGCAGCCTGGGGGCGTCGCCGAAGGCCGTATAGCCGGAAACGATCACGCGCTCGCCCACGGCCAGGCCGGACAGCACCTCCAGCTGCGCGTTGTTGCGCCGGCCGGCGCGGATGGCGCGCCGTTCGGCCACGCCACCGTCCTGCGTCACGACAAACACCCAGGTGCCGCCGCTGTCGTTGAGGAAGGCGCCGTTCGGCAGCAGCAGCGCGGGCGCCGGTTCGCCCAGCGTGATGGTCGCGTCCACGCTCTGGCCGGGACTGAGCGCCTCCGGCTGCACGGCGCTGAAGGTCAGCTCCACGGTGAAGCGGCCCTCCTTGATCTGCGGGTAGATGGTGGACACGTCCACCGCATAGCTGCGGCCATCCATCTGCACGCTGCCGTGGCGGCCGACGGCCACGCGCTTCAGGTAGTACTCGTCCACTTCGGCGGACAGCTTGAAGCGCGCCGGATCGTCGATGCGGCCCACGTGCTTGCCGGTGGTGATGGACTCGCCCACCTGCAGGCGGAAGTCGGTCAGCCGGCCCGCGCTGGGCGCGCGCACCGCCAGTGCCTCCACGGTGGCGCTGACCAGCTTCAGGCCGGACTGCAGCCCGTCCAGTGCCTTGTCCAGTTGCGCCAGCGCGGTGCCGCGCACGCGCTGGTCGGTATCGTCGCTGGCCTGGGCTTGCGCCAGCACGCGCCACTGCTGCGCCACGCGGTCCGCCGACTCCTCCAGCGCCACTGCCGACAGGAAGCCCTGTGCGGCCAGCTTCTCGTCGCGCGCATAGCGCTTCTGCGCCTGCTCCATGGCGAAGTTCAGATCGTCCAGGCGGCGCCGGTGCTCGCTGCGGCTGGCCTCCTGCGCCACGCGCAGATTGGACAGGTTCGAGATCTGCTGCGCATGCTCCGCCTGGCGCGCCAGCAGCTCCAGGTTGCGCTGCGGGTTCGAGATGCGGAACAGCAGCTGCCCCTGTTTCACCAGGTCGCCGTCGCGCGCATAGACTTCCTCGATGCGGCCCGACTCCACCGAGTCCAGCATCACCGACTGCAGCGGCTGCGCGGTGGCGCGCACCACGATATCGTCGCGGAACACGCCGCGTTCCACGGCTGCGATGCGCAGCTCGCCCGGTGCCACCCGCAGGCCACGCGGCATCCAATGCCACAGCGCGAAGACGAAGGCCGCCAGCGCCAAAGCGCCGGCGACGCCCAGCGCGATGGCCTTGCCGCGCCGTTTCGGCACGACGGTGTCCATGGCGGCGCCGGTAACCAGTTTAGGCTGAGGAGTGTTCATGATGTTGGCTTGCAGTGAGCGATGAGCAATCTCATTGCAAGCCCTGTGCCAGGGCCTCCGGGACGCCGTCCTGCGCCGTTTCCGGGGGCTCCCGCGCGCAGCTTGTCCGCATGCGGACAGTGGCAGGTGTTCGATATCGGACAGTGCCAAGAAACGCCGCAAACCCGCATGCCGCAAGGGGTTTCCTGCTGCTAGAATGCGCCACATGGCCGACACCACAGCACACATCCTGATCCTCGACGACGACACCGACGTGGCCTGCGCCGCGCAGTTGCTGCTGCGGCGCCGCCACGGCACCGTCGCCACCCTGAACGACCCCGCGCAACTGCCCGCCTACCTGGCGCGCAGCATGCCCGACGTGGTGCTGCTCGACTTCAACTTCACCCCCGGCCGCATCGACGGCGCCGAAGGCCTCGCCCTGCTCGAGCTGCTGCGTTCCCCGCCTGCCTCCCTCTGCCGAGCTGAGCCGCATTCGGGGTCAGACCCCGAATGCGGCAGAGGCCGCCTGCCGGCGGTGATCGCGCTGACCGCGTATGCGGATGTGCCGCTGGCGGTGGAGGCGCTCAAGCGCGGCGCTTGCGACTTCATCACCAAGCCGTGGGACAACGCGCGCCTGGTGGCGGCGGTCGACGCCGCGCTGGCGCGCCGCGCTGCGGAAGCGCCCGCGCGGCTGCTGCCGGCCGTCAGCGCTGCCACTGCTGTCACTGCTGCCACGGACGCCACGGATGCCACTGAGGCCACCGCGGCGCTGATGGGCGATTCGCCCGCCATGCGCAGTGTGAAAGCCATGATCGCCAGCGTCGGCCCCACCGGCGCCAACGTCATGGTGCTGGGCGAGAACGGCGTCGGCAAAGAGCTGGTGGCGCGCGCCATCCACTTGGCCTCGCAGCGCGCGGCAGGCACCTTCCTCGCCGTGGACATGGGCGCCTTGCCCGAGTCGACCTTCGAGAGCGAATTGTTCGGCCACCGCAAAGGTTCCTTCACCGACGCCAAGGCCGACCGCGCCGGCCGCTTCCAGGCCGCGCGCGGCGGCTCGCTGTTCCTCGACGAAATCGGCAACATGCCGCTGGCCGCGCAGGCCAAGCTGCTGACGGTGCTGGAGCGCCGCGAGGTGACGCCCATCGGCGCCGACAAGCCGGAGCCCATCGACGTGCGCATCATCAGCGCCACCAATCTGGATGAAGTGCGCCTGTTCGATCCCGCCGAGTTCCGGCCCGACTTGCTGTTCCGGCTCAACACCATCGTCATCCGCGTGCCGCCGCTGCGCGAGCGGCGTGAAGACATCCCCGGCCTGCTGCGCCACTACCTGAACGCCTACGAGCGCCAGTACCAGCGCCCTGCGCGCGCCATGTCGGCCGCAGCGCTGGCCTGGCTGCAAGCCCACCCCTGGCCCGGCAATGTACGCGCGCTGCGGCATGCCTGCGAACGTGCCGTCATCCTCGGCCGCGACGCCGAGTACCAGCCTGACGATTTCGGCCTCGCCATGCCGGCCACCGCCGCGCCGGGCGTATCTGGCGCCGCCATTGCTGCGCGCATGAGCGTTGCTGCCGGCGCGAGTGCGATGGCCGCTGCCGCTGTCGGCTCTGTGGCCGTCCACGTCGACGCAGCCGCCCGCCCCGGTGCTGGCGCGGCCAGCGACGACCTGACCCTGAGTGCCCTCGAACGCGACGCCATCGCCGCCGCGCTGGCCGCCGCCAAGGGCAACATCAGCCACACCGCCCGCATGCTGGGCGTGAGCCGCGCCGCGCTGTACCGCAAGCTGGGCAAGCATGGCATCTGAACACACGCTTGCCGGCGACGCCGCCGCGTCCCGCAAGCCCGCCGCTGCCGGCAAGTCCGCCGCCTACGCCAGCGTGGCTGCGCTGATGGCGCTTAGCTATGCCGCGGCCTATTACGCCGGCTCGCCGCGCCTGCAGGTGCTGTGCGCCATTGGCGCCATCCTGCCAGCCTGGCTGCTGCACCGGCGCCTGTCGCGCCCCCTGGCAGGCAGGCGCAGTACTGCACAGGATGCTGCACCAGTCGCCGCCGCAAGCGACCTGCCATGGAACCTCACGCCGGACCGCCGCGCCCTGCTGGACGCCGCGCAAGCCCTCGAAGCGCGACTGGAACATGCCCCGATCGCGCTGTTCTCGATCGAACACCTGAGCGGTCCGGGTGCGCTGACACCGCTCAACGCCAGCGCACGCCGCCTGCTCGCGCCCGGCCGCGCCAGCGATCCCGTGCAACTGGCGGACCTGTTGGCAGCGCAAACGGCGGAACGCCGCCAATTGGTGAGCTTCGAAACCGAGCGTGGCACCGAGCGCGCACTGGCCTCGGTCGCCGCGCTGACCGTGCAGGGCGCCGGCCAGCGCCTTGCCGCGCTGATGCCGGTGGAAAGCGAACTGGAAGCCGAAGCCATGAATGCCTGGCGCCAGCTGGTGCAAGTGCTCACGCACGAAATCATGAACTCCCTCACGCCGGTCGCTTCGCTGTCGCGCACCGCGTGCGACTTGCTGGACGAAGCCAAGGCCGACCTGGCGCCCGACGTCAGCGGCGACCTGGGCACCGCGCTGGACGCCATCGCGCGCCGCGCCGCCAGCCTGGTGGAATTCGTGGCCAGCTACCGCAGCCTGTCCAGCGTGCCGCAGGCCCAGCCCGAGCGGGTGCACGTGGGCGAACTGTTCGCCCGCCTGTCCATGCTGATGGCGCCGCAATGGCAGGCGCGCGGCGGCCGCGCCGAGTTCTCCGTCGAACCCGCGTCGCTGGACGTGATGGTGGACCCCGGCCAGCTGGAGCAGGCCCTGATCAATCTGCTGAAGAACGCCGCCGAAGCCACCGCGTCCGCGCCCCAGCCGCAGCTGCAAGTGAGCGCGCGCCTGAGCCGGGGAGGGCGGCTGCGCATCGAAGTGGCCGACAACGGCCCCGGCGTGCCGCAAGACCTCGCCGCGCACATCTTCACGCCATTCTTCTCCACCAAAAAACAGGGACGCGGAATCGGCCTGGCCATGGTGCGCCACCTGGTGCACGCCAATGGCGGCATGGTGCGCTACGCCAAACCGGTGGGCGCCGGCGCGCGTTTCATCATTACGTTTTAGCGCAGCATATCGATGTGCATGATGCCGTCTTCGTCATACGGTTCGCTCACGCGCGTGAAGCCGAAGCTGGCGTAGAATTTTTCGAGGTAGAGCTGGGCGCCGATGCGGCAGCGGTGGCCGGGATGCAGTGCTTCCGCGCGGCGCAGGCCTTGCTCCAGCAGCAGGCGGCCGATGCCGCTGCCGCGCGCGGACGCTGCCGTCAAAACGCGGCCCAATGACATTTCAGGGAATTTCACGCCCGGCGCGATGCAGCGCAGGTAGGCTGCCAGCTGGCGTTGGCCGTCGACCGTATGCCAGGCCATCAAATGACGCGCCGCCTGGTCGTAGCCGTCGAGGTCGGGATACAGGCACTTCTGTTCCAGCACGAAGACCTCCTGCCGCTGGCGCAGCACTTCATACAGGTCTTCGCGTGGAATCTCTTCAAACTCTTGCCACTGCCACTCAATCATGGTTGCCTCGCATGGGATCGAAGCAGCCATTGTAAGGGGCTTTATTCATAGTGTGACAGGGTGCCGGCTTTGACTGCCTGGGCCAGTTCGGCGCGCACTTCCTGGCGGGTTTTGCCTGGCGCGGCTGCGGTCACGCTGGCGGGGTAGGCTTCGCCGTTGAGGATCTGTCCGGCGCGCAGCGCGGCGATGGTTTCGGCTTTCACTTCGGCGCGGGTGCGGATCGACACGGTATTGACCACGTTGCCCTGGTAGCCTTCGCCGCTGTTGACGGGTTCGGCGGCGTAGGCGCTCGAGGTCAGGGCGATGACGGCGGCGGCGACGGACAGGATGGATGCTTTCATGATATTTCTCCTAGATTAATTGCACTATTTAATCGTGCACTACTTATTGGCTGGACTTTCAGGCTGCCGCCACCGGTTTTGCGGTAGCGGCAAAACCGGCTTTATACGATGGTCAGCGTTACGTCGATGTTGCCGCGGGTGGCGTTCGAGTAAGGGCAGACGATGTGGGCTGCGGCGACCAGCTTTTCGGCGGTGTCGCGGTCCAGGCCCGGCAGCGAGATTTTCAGTTCCACTTCGATGCCGAAGCCGGTTTCGATCGCGCCGATGCCCACGGTGCCTTCCACCGACACGTCGGCCGGCACGGCGATCTTGTCGCGGCCGCCGACGAATTTCATGGCGCCCAGGAAGCAGGCCGAGTAGCCGGCAGCGAACAGCTGCTCAGGATTGGTGCCGACCGCACCGGCGCCGCCCAGTTCCTTGGGGGTGGTCAGTTTCACGTCCAGCACGCCGTCCGAGGAGACAGCACGGCCTTCGCGGCCACCGGTTGCTTTAGCGTTTGCGCGGTACAGAACTTGTTTGATCGACATGATGATTTCCTTTGCTGTGAGTAAATTAGATTGCTATCTATTGAATCGCGCCCTACTTCTTGCTACCTCGCGCTGTGTTTGCAGCGCCGATGTGTGTACTTTATATCGTGCGCTATGTAATAGCAAGCTATATTTTTCAGTTTCCGGAAAATATTTTGCCGCCGTCCGCGCCGGCCCGCACCAAGCGGGCCGGCGGATTGCGGCCTTCAATGCTTGCGGGCTTGCTTGGCGCGCCCGGCCTTGATCGTCACTGGGGCAGCGCGGGAGCCTCGATCTCCGCCTTCCGGGCTTCGATCGCATCGCCCAGTGCGACCAGGTCCAGCTTCGCCTTGCGCGCCTTGGGGAACATTTCCCCTTCTTCTTCCTTGACGTGATGCTCGATCTGCTCGGACAGGACTTTCAACTTCGCGTCGTACAGGTCGTCGCTGGGTTCCATGGAAAGGATCTGCGCGATCAGTTCCTTGGCGGAGGCATGCTCCACGGTCGCCTCGTCGACCAAGTCCTCGTTCGCGCCGCTGGCCTGGCGCACGGCGGGATAGAAAATCTCCTCCTCGGCCGTGGCGTGCTTGGTCAGCTCCAGGCAGATTTTGTGCGCCAGCTTCTTCTTCGACGCGAGGGCGCGGTCGCCCAGTTCTTCGTATTGCTCAAACATTGCTCTCACTTCCGCGTGGTCCTGCGTCAGCAAGGAAATCGCGTCGATTTCACCCGGCGCGGTGGGAATTTTTTGAGGCATGGCTGCCTCGGCCTTGTCACTGGCTTTCATGGGGGCTCCTTGGTTGGGCGTTAAGCGCCGCGTTGCGGCGCCGGATATGCTGATCTGATGCGAAAGCCAGACCATCTTAAGATGACCTAACAGTGCAGGGTGTAGGCGCCCGGGCAGAAGGCATGTAGGATTTCATGACAGGGCTCAATACGGTAGAATCGCGGCATTAACGTGATTGGTGCCCTTCCGCTTGTCGGCTGGAGGGTGAAACGGGAAGCCGGTGACGCGCGCGATTTTCATCTCGCGCCAGTCCGGCGCAGCCCCCGCTGCTGTATGCCTGACGACTTTGACCGAACGCCACTGTGCATTGCACGGGAAGGCAGGGTCGAGGAAGGATGAAGGCCAGCCAGAAGACCGGCCAGTTACGAAGATGCGCAAAGCCCGGGGTGTGGCGTTGCCTGTTTTCCTGCGCGCCTGGCGCGCAGCTACTGGTTAAAGTTCAAATTGAGCACTTCCATACTCCTGCGGCTGGCCGCAGCGCTGTTGTGCGTTTGCGCCTGCGCGCACGCACCGGCCGCCAACCTGTTCGCCATCGTCACCGAGCGCGCGGCGCCGGCCGCCATCGAGGCCGCGCACCGCCACCTGGCCAGCCATCCGCAGGACCGCATCGTGCTGCGCACCCCGGCGCAGTGGATGGCCGCCAGCGAGCGTGACGCCGGGCTGTGGCTCAGGCAGGCCGACAGCGTGCTGGCCGTTTCCCTGTTCGGCGATCCCGCGCGCCGCCTGAAGGAACTGCTGCCGCGCTACGCCCGGGCGCAGACGCCGGTGCTGGCTTTCAATGGTGAAGCGAGCCTCAGCCTGATGAGCCGCGACCCGCGCGCCAGCCTGCAAGGCTTTTCACCGGACACGCTGCGCGAGCTGTCGTCGGAAGCGCCGCCGCCTGCCGCCCTGAAGGCGGCGCAGGCCGATGCGGCGGCGTCCCGCTGGCTGGCCGCGCGCCGCGTATGGCAGGCCGGCGGCGCCGACAACACAGCTGCGCTGTTCGCGCATCTGCTCAAGCCTTCCGTGCCGCTGGCCGATGCGCAGCCCGAGCCCACGCTGCGCCTGCGGGCGGGCCAGCGCGAGCTGGTGGACGCAGCAGCCTGGGGCAAGGCGGCGCAACTAGGCCTGAAAGCCCAGCCCACCGTGGTGGTGCTGGACCTGTCCAATATGGATAGCGCGGTGCCCGCCGCCGTGTGCCAGCGCGTCGAGCAGCGCGGCCAGGCATGCGTGCAAGTGCTCACGCGCTGGGGCGGCGCCTCGCGCGAAGCGCTGGAGCGTTTGCCGGAGCTGATCGCGCCCGCACAGCCGGCGGCGCTGGTGGTGCTGCAGGACTTCGTGGTGGGCGCTGCAGAGGGACGCGAAGCCGTCACGGAAGCGTTCAAGCGCCTCAACGTGCCGGTGTTCAAGGCCATTCGCCTATCCGACCGCAGCGCCGTGCAGTGGCGCTTGTCGCCCGACGGCCTGCCGCCGGATTCGGTGCAGTACCGCGTGGCGCTGCCGGAGTTGCAAGGCATAGGCCAGCCCATCGTGGTGGCCGCGCTGGGCCAGGCGCAGCAGGACCGCCAGACCGGCATCGAGAACCGCCCGCCGGTGGTGCTGGGCGAGGAGGCGGACCGCTTGTCCGCGCGCGTGAGCCGCTGGCTGGCGCTGCGCAGCAAGGCCAACCGCGACAAGAAGGTGGCGCTGATCTACTACAACCACCCGCCCGGCCGGCAGAACATCGGCGCAGACAACCTGGACGTGCCGGCCTCGCTGTTCGACATGCTGCACGCGATGAAGCAGGCGGGTTACACGGTGGGCACGCTGCCCGCGTCGCCGGAAGCGCTGCTGGACATGATCATGGCGCACGGCGTGAACCTGCCGGAAGACCGCGCCGCGCTGCGCGAATTGAGCGGCACCGTGAACAGCGTCAGCGCGGCCGATTACGCGCGCTGGTTTGGCACCCTGCCGCCGCGCGTGCAGGGCGAGATGACCAGCGGCCTGCTGGGCCGCCTGCATTCCGACGTGCTGGAAGCGGAAGCCAGCGGCGAGCCCGCGCTGGGCCGCAAGCAGGCCGACGTCATCATCAAGGAACTGCAGCACCTGGTGGAAGGGGCGGACCATCCGCAGCGCGAAGCGGCGATCCGCGACCTGGCTGCGCTGGCGGACGGCTATCACGCCTGCCTGGACCCGAGCGCCATCGCCGCGCCGGGCCGTACGGCGCGGACCAAGGGAACGCCCAAGGCCGGCTGCGCCGCGCTGGCGCCGCTCAGCAAGCGCCTGTCCGGCTACGGCATCGAAGGCCTGAAAGGCTGGGGACCGGCGCCCGGCAGGATCATGGTCGACAGCGGCAAGCTGCTGGTGCCCGGCCTGGTGTTCGGCAATGTGTTCATCGGACCGCAGCCGCCGCGCGGCTGGGAAGTGGACGAGGAACTGCTGCACGCGAACACCAGCATCACGCCGCCCCACCAGTACCTCGGCTTCTACCACTGGCTGCGCGACCGCTTCAAGGCCGACGCGCTGGTGCACGTAGGCCGCCACTCCACCTACGAGTTCTTGCCCGGTAAAGCCGTCGGCCTGAGCTCGGACGACTATCCCAGCCTGATCGCGGGCGACCTGCCCGGCATCTACCCCTACATCGTGGACGGCGTGGGCGAAGGCACGCAGGCCAAGCGGCGCGGCCTGGCCGTCATCGTGGATCACCTGACGCCGCCGCTGGCCACCACGCCGCTGTACGACGAACTGCTGGCCCTGCGCCAGGTGGTGGAGAGTTTCGAAGCGGCCAATTCGGAATCGCTCAAGTCGCAAGCCGCCGCGCTGATGCGCGAGCGCGTCAACGCGCTGAACCTGAAAGCCGAACTGGAAGCGTCCATGGCCGACGTGCTGGCCGTGCGCGGCATCGGCTTCGACGCGGCGGACGACGACCTGCTGGCGCACGAAGTGGGCCACTACCTGACCAAGCTGCAGGAAAAGTTCATGCCGCACGGCCTGCACATTTTCGGCCGCCCGTGGAAGCAGGAATCCATCGACCTGATGCTCGAATCGATGAAGAAGGGTGGTATCGAAGGCGCGGACGTTGCCGCCAAGCTGGCCGATTCGCCGCGCCGCGAAATGCTGGCGCTGCTGGCCGGACTGGATGGCGAATACATCGAACCGGGCAAGGGCAACGACCCGCTGCGCTCGCCGGAAGCGCTGCCCACCGGCCGCAACTTCCACGCGGTGGACGGCGACATCCTGCCGACACGCCTGGGCTACCAGCTCGGCGAGCGCATGGCGGCCAAGGCGGACGCGCGCAATGCGTCGGGCAGCTCGGCCGGCAAAGGCAGCGAAGGCATCATCCTGTGGGCCTCGGACGCGGTGCGCGACGAAGGCGTGATGGTGGCGTTTGCGCTGGCCATGATGGGCGCCGAGCCGGTGTGGAACGCGCGCGGCATCGTCACGGACGTGAAGCTCAAGCCGGGCGCGATGCGGCGCGACGCGCTGGTGACGACGTCCGGCCTGTTCCGCGACCTGTATCCCAACCTGATACGCCTGATCGACCGCGCGGGACGCATGGCGCTGGCCGCGTCGGCCGGCACGCTGGCCGAGCGCGATCCGGCGCTGAAGGAAGCCTTGCAGGCGGCGCTGGCGCCATTGCCGGGCGTGGCCTGGGGCAGCGAGGAGCCGGCGCAGAACCGCGTGGCGCGCGAATGGCTGGTGCGCCAGCGCGCGCTGGCCGCTACCGGCATGCCGGCGGTGGAAGCCGGCCGCGCGGCCGCGCAGCGCGTGTTTGGCGATGCGCCCGGCGCCTACGGTGCGGGCGTGAACAGCCTCACCGAGCGCTCCGGCGCCTGGCGCGAACGCGACGAGATCGGTCGCGCCTACCGCAACCGCATGGGCCACGCTTACGGGCTGGACGCCAGCGGCGAGGCCACCCACGCCGCCTTCGATGTGGCTCTGGACGGCATCGAGCGCACCTACCATGGCCGCGCCAGCAATCTGTACGGCCTGCTCGACAACAACGACGCCTTCGATTACCTGGGCGGCCTGTCGCTGGCCATCGAGGGCCGTACCGGCCGGGTGCCGGAAGCGATGATCCTGCAGCACGCGCAGCCGGGCCGCGCGGACGTGGAACCGCTGGCCTCGGCCCTGCTGGGCGAGCTGCGCGGCCGCTTCCTGAATCCGGCCTGGCTCAAGCCGCTGATGGGCCACGGCTACGCGGGCGCGCGCACCATGGGGCAGGAATTCCTGGAGAACCTGTGGGGCTGGCAGGTGACGCGTCCGGACCTGGTGAAGAACTGGGCCTGGGACGAGGTCAAGTCGGTGTACTTCGACGACTCGCACAAACTGGGCCTGCCGCAGTTCCTCGGCCAGCAGCACAACGCGCACGTGAAGGCGCACATGCTGGCCATCTTCATGGTGGCGGCCGAGAAGGGCTACTGGAAAACCGATCCTGCCACCATCAAGCGCATGGGCGGCGAGCTGGCGCAGCTGGTGGCCAAGAACGGCTTGCCCGGCAGCGGCCACACCGCGCCCAATCATCCGATGTGGGACTGGCTGGCGCCGCAACTCGATGGCGCCGACGCGGCCGCGCTAGGCGTGACGCTGGCCAAGGCGCGCGGCGACATGCTGCCCGCCGAGCCGGCAGATGCCGGCTATGCAGCCAATGCAGCCAGTGCAGCCAATGCCACGGCGGCCCGCACGCCCAGCCGGCCAACCCGCGCCGACGCCGCTGCAGCCGCCGCAGCCGCCGACAGCGCCGCGCCGCCCGCCAACGCCGCTCCGGCCGCGAATGCCGCGCCGCGCGTCTATGAGCTGCACCAGAAGACCGAGCCGCAGGAGCCCGCCGCCGTGCGCGTGGCCAAGCTGCTCGGCGTGCTGGCCGCCGTGCTTGCGCTGTTCGCGCTGGGCCTGTGGCGCGGCCGTTATACACCTCAACCCGTCAACCTGTAAGGAGTTCCCATGATCGAAACCCTGTCCTACGCCTGGCTGCACGACGCAGTCCGCTGGCTGCTCGCGCCGGCGCTGGGCGCGCTGCTGATCGGCTGCGCCATTGCCGTGATCGAAGCCGGCATCGCCGTCGGCGAGCGCTTCCACGGCCTCGCCAAGCTGGCCTCCGGCGGCAACCTGGCGCAAGTCCAGGCCATCGCCCGCCACCGCCTGGAGCGCGCCGACCTGCTCGCGCGCATCCCGCCGATGCTGGGCCTGATGGCCACCATCATCCCGCTCGGACCCGGCCTGGCCGCGCTCGGACAGGGCGACCCGGCCCAGCTGGCCAGCGCCGTCACGGTAGCCTTCGACGCCACGGTACTCGGCCTGGTGGCCGGCATCGGCGGCCTGGTGATCGGCAAACTGCGCCGCCGCTGGTACGAAGAAACGCTGGAGGCCATGGAACAATCAATCGAACGATCAATGGAACAATCGATGCAGCAATCGATGGAGCGCGCGGCATGAGCACCCAGCCCTCGCGCCAGCGCATGCGCCTCTACTCCCGCCTCGACGCCCGCTTCGACGACAGCGACGAAGACCCGCGCGCCAGCCTGGTCAACCTGGTCGACGTGATGCTGGTCTTCGCCTGCGGCCTGATCGCCGCCATCGCCGGTTCGCAGGGTGCGCTGAAGACACCCCAGCCGGTCGAGAAGGGGCGCCAGATCGAACGCCCCGCAGAAGGCGTGAGCCAGAGCGGCAGCGGCTACGACCGCGTCGGCGAAGTCTTCCGCGACCCCAAGACCGGCAAGCTGGTACTGATCGAGCCGGCAGCGAAAAAGTAGGGCGGCCTAGGCCAGCTCCGCGAACAAGGCCGCAGCCCAGTCGATAAACACCCGCAACCGGCTGCTCACATGCCGGTTCGAAGGATAGACCACGTAGAACGGGTAAGGTGGCGGCTGCCATTCTTCGAGCAGCGGCACCAGCGCACCGCTGGCGATGTGCGAGGCGGCCGCGTAGGTAAAGGTCTGCATCACGCCCAGCCCCGCCAGGCCCGCCGCCACATGGGCGTTGCTCTCGTTGACGCCCACCGTGCGCGTGCCCTGGATGGCATACGTCTCGGCGCCGCGCGCGAAATTCAGCGGCAAACCGCGTCCGGTCCGCGTGGACAGGTAATGCGCCAGTACGTGACCCTGCTCTAGCTCCGATGGGTGCCGCGGCGTGCCGTGCTTGCGCAAATAGTCCGGTGTCGCGCAGGTGACCCAGGAAGCGCTGCCGATCTGCCGTCCGATCAGGGACAGGTCGGTCAGCTCGCCGCCGCGTATCACGCAGTCCACCCTATCCCCGATCAGGTTCACATGCCTGTCCGATACGCCCAGGTCAACGCGGATGTCCGGATAGCGCGCCAAAAATTCCGGCAGCGCCGGCAACAGCACCAGGCTGGCCACGGAGCTGCCCACGTCCACGCGCAGATGGCCGCGCGGCCGGGATTGCGCAGCGCTGAAGCTGGCGTCCACATCGTCCAGTTCCTTCAGCAGCCGTTGCGTTTTCTCGTAATACTGCGCCCCCTCGGGCGTGACGGACACGCGCCGCGTGGTTCGCTGCAGCAGCTTCACGCGCAGATGCGCCTCCAGCGCCTGCACCGACTTGGTCAGCGTGGCGTTCGGCATGCCCAGCGTATCGGCCGCCCTGGTAAAGCTGCCAGCTTCCACCACGCGGGCGAATGCGCGGATCGCGTGCAATTGGTCCATCGGCTTTCCTCATTATTCATGGATGGGAATAAAGCATTCCGTTATAGATACTTTATTCAATAATGAGCCGGGCGTAAAGTGAACTCCGTCGTCACACATATCCCCCTCTTAAAGGAGCACTGAAATGAACAACGCACAAAAACTCGCAGGCAAAGTGGCACTGGTCACCGGCGGCACCACCGGCATCGGCCTGGCCACGGCGCAGGACTTCGCAGCGCAGGGCGCCGTGGTCTACCTCACCGGCCGCCGCCAGGCGGAGCTGGAAGCGGCGGTGGCCACCATCACCGCCACCGGCGCTGCCGCCTATGGCATCCAGGGCGACGTGTCGCGGCCCGAGGACTTGGACCGCATCTACGCCGCCATCGAAGCGCGCTCCGGCCACCTGGACGTCCTGTTCGCCAATGCCGGCGGCGGCGACATGATGCCGCTGGCCGACATCACCGAAGAGCACTTCGACCGCATCTTCGACACCAACGTGAAAGGCACGCTGTTCACCGTGCAGAAGGCGCTGCGCCTGCTGAAGGACGGCAGTTCGGTCATCCTCACCGCGTCCACCACCTCGGTGCAGGGAACGGAGAACTTCAGCGTCTACAGCGCCAGCAAGGCCGCCGTGCGCAACTTTGCCCGCAACTGGCTGCTGGACCTGAAACCGCGCAACATCCGCGTCAACGCGGTCAGCCCCGGCCCCGTGCACACGCCTGGCCTGGCTGGGCTGGTGCCGGAAGAACACCAGGCCGGCCTGCTCGGACACCTGGCCACGCTGGTGCCGATCGGCCGCCTCGGGCAGCCCGCCGAGATCGCAAAAGCCGTCACCTTCCTGGCGTCCGACGACAGCAGCTTCATCAACGGCATCGAACTGTTCGTCGACGGCGGCGCCGCGCAGATCTGATCCGTGCAAAACGGTTATACTCGGCTCACCATGAACAGAACCGCTCTGATTCTCCTGCCGAATAACCGTCCGACGTGCGCGCCGCTGCGCGCGCGCGCTCTCGCCCGCCTCTCCTGAGGCCCGGCGGGAACTCCAGGAAGACGCCGTCTTCCTTCCCACCGGGCCGCTCTCCATCTGCCTTGCCTTTTCCCTGACATTTGTGGAGTTACATCATGAGACCCAATATCGTCGTGTCGTCGATCGACATGGAACGCCTTGAGACGCTGCTCGATTCGCTGCCATCGGCGCAATCGGCCGTCAAGCATGCGCTGCTGGAAGAGCTGGCGCGCGCCGAACTGGCGGAACCGGCGGACATGCCGCCGGACGTCGTCACCATGAATTCGCGCGTGCGTTTCGCGCTGGACCAGCCGGCCGAGGAATTCACGCTGACCCTGGCCTACCCCAAGGACATGCAGCCCGGCGACGAGCGCATTTCCGTGCTCACGCCGGTCGGCAACGCCTTGCTGGGCCTGGCCAGCGGCGACAGCATAGACTGGACGCGCCCGGACGGCGCCTCCTTCAACCTCACCGTGCTGGACGTGCTGTACCAGCCCGAGCGGGCCGGCGAGCTGCATCGCTGATCGGAACTTACTTGGCCGCCACCGCTTCCACCTGGATGCGCAAGCCCACGTCCATCGAGAAGCCGTAGTCCTTGCCTGCCGTGAGGCCGAAGTCCTCACGGTTGAAGGTGGCGGCGGCGTCCGCGCCGCACAGCTCGCGCTTCAGCATGGGGTGCTGGATGCATTTGAAGCGGTTCAGCTTGAGCGTGAGCGGCTTGGTCACGCCCATCAGCGTCAGCTGGCCCTGCACTTCGGTAGGGTCGCCGTTGGCGAAATTGAGCTTGCCGGTGTAGCGCGCCGTGCTGCCATGCTTCTCCACGTTGAAGAAGTCCTTCCCGGTCGCCCATTTGTTGAGCAGGTCTTCGCCGAAGTCGATGCTGGACAGGTCGATGGCGATATCGACCGTGCCCTGTTTGGCCTCCCGGTCCAGTACGATCTTGCCGCTGTTCTTGTTGATCTTCCCGCGCCAGAAGGAGATGCCCATGTGGTCGGCCTCGAAGCTGGGGAAAGTGTGGTGCGGATCGACGTCGTACGTCACCGGCGCCGCGGCGGCCATGCCGGTGGCCACGCTGCTGGCGAAGAGGGCTGCTGCGAGCTTGCTGCTGAACTTCATGGCGTCTCCTTTTTTGAATGGGTGCGCCTAGTCTAGCAGGGCTACTGCAGCTTAGTCCTTGTGTTCCGGTATCGGCATGAACTTGTAGTCGTCGCGTGCGAACTGCTGGCCACGTTTGACGGTCAGCACCACCGAACGCACGTTGGCGATATCCTGCAGCGGATCTTTTTTCAGGAACACCATGTTGGCCAGCTTGCCCGCTTCCAGCGTGCCGAGGTCGTGCTGCTTGCCCAGTGCGATGGCGGCGTTGGCGGTGGCGGCGATGATGGCTTCGTTCGGCGTGAAGCCGGCATACTGCACCAGGCGTTCCAGTTCGCGGTCCAGGATAGGGTAGGGGTCGTCGCCCAGACCGTCCGAGTCGGTGCCGGCGATGATCTTCACGCCTGCCCGGTGCGCGGCGCGCGTGATGTCGCCCGCCAGTTCAATCCGGCAGCGCGGCGTGTCCTTGGGGGCGTACACGCTCAGCGTGGCGTCCAGCAGCGAGCCGGATTTGGCCAGCGCCGCGATGTATTTCCGGATGCCGGGATCGGCCGCCGTCAGACCGGCGTAGGAAGGCTCGCCGCCGTGGCCATACGCCGCCTTGCCGGCCTCGCGCACATAGCGCGCCACCATGCACGCGTGCGACACCGTCGTGGCGCCCAGCGTGTCGTACGGCGTGGAAGGGTAGACCTGCTGGTGCGTCCACACCGGGAAGCCCTGGCGCTTGCCTTCCTTGATCAGTTTCGCTACCAGCGGGCCGGGCAGGTTGGCGTAGATTTTCAGGCCGGTGGCACCGGTGCCGCGCGCCTGCGCGATCGCCAGTGCGATGTCGGTCTTGCCGTCCACGGAGTAGAGCCAGGGCACTTGTCCGGGCACCATGCCTTGCGCGGCGGCGACGGTGCGCGGGTCCTTGAAGAAGCTCGGGCCGGCCACCAGTGCGGCGTAGTAGATGTCCGGCGAGGGGATGCGGTTCAGCAGCGCCTCGCGCGACAGCGAAGCCAGTTCGCGCGCGTCGCCCGCCATGTCGCGCACGCCGGTCACGCCGCCGTACAGGTTGCGCTTCAGTTCCGCTTCGGCGTAGGGCCGGTCCGGGTTGGTGGCGTAGTGCACGTGCGAGTCGATCAGGCCGGGCACCACGTACAGGCCCTGCGCATCGTAGACGCTGGCATCGGCGCCGGCGGCCAGTTGCGCGTCCGGTACGATGGCCTTGATGCGCTCGCCCTCGACGATGATGGCCATGCCGGTGCGCGGCGCGGCGGCGGTGCCGTCGATCAGCGTGGCACCGCGGTATATGGTTTGCGTGGCGGCTGCGTGCACGGCGCCGGCGCACAGCAGGGCGATGGCGGCCGCGATGGGCTTGCGGATATTGAAGGACATAAGGTCTTTGCTCAGAGTGGATCAGCCCCACACGCCGCCGGCGGTGCGCAGGAAATTGAGGCCCAGGATTTTGTCGATGCGGTTTTCGCTGTGGCCGCGCCGGGCCAGCAGCTCGGCCAGTTTCCAGAATTTGTCCGGCCCTTGCAGGTCGGGCAGGAAGGGCACGATGTCGGCGCGTTCGCCGGTGGCGCCTATGCCGCTGGCGCGCCGCTGCGCCACTTCCTGTTCCAGCGCGCGCATATAGGCCGGCATGTCGTCGATGGCACTTACGTTGCCGTCGGTGCCGATGCCCACATGGTCTTCGCCGCACACATGGATGGCGTGCTCGATGTGCGCCACCAGGTCCGCCGCCATGGGCTGCCTGCCGATGGCGAGGAAGGGCATGAAGTAGATGCCGACGAAGCCGCCCTTGTCGGCCACGATGCGCAGTTCGCGATCTGTCTTGTTGCGCGGCAGGTCAGCCACGGCGCGGCAGCCGGTGTGCGTGATGGCGATAGGCTGGCGGGAGGCGGCGACCGCGTCCAGGCATGTGCGTTCGCCGCTGTGGCTCAGGTCCACCAGCACGCGGTGCTGGTTCAGCGCCTGCACCACCTCGCGGCCGAAAGGCGTGAGGCCGCGGTTGTCCGGCACCATGGCGCCGTCGCCGAGCTGGTTGGAACCATTGTAGGTGAGCTGGATGACACGCACGCCCTGCCTGGCAAAGGTCTCCACGCGGCGCGCGTCCTTGCCCATCATGGCGGCGTTCTGGAAGCCGAGGATGATGCCGGTGCGGCCCTGTTCGTGCGCGCGGCGGATGTCGGCGGCCCCGTGGACTTTTACCAGCTTGTCGTTGCGGCGGATGAAGGCGTCCCATGCGGCCACTTCGCGCAGGCTCTGCTCGTAGGGATCATCCTTGCCGAACACGAAACCGATGGTCATGTTGAAGGCGCTCAGGCCTGCCGCCCTGGCGTCCGCGAAGGAGCGCGCGTCGATGCCGATGGCGTTCGGGTCATCCTGTTCCGCCTGCGGGCGGTTCGGGTTGTCGATGCCGCCCAGCGCGTCGATGATGATGGGGCGGCGCGCGCGCAGGGCGGTCGCCTCGCTCGCATGGGCCGCCTCGGCCAGCACGGGCAGCGTGGCGCCTAAGCCGAGGACGGCGGCCTGCTGCAGGAAGGCGCGGCGGCTGGCGCTCATTGCGCGTCCCGCCTGGCGCGCGGGGGCACAGCGGGCCTGGCTGCCGGTGCCAGGGGCGCATACGCCAGGCACTCGATCTCGATCTCTCCGCCCAGCGCCAGGGCGTTCACGCCGAAGGCGCTGCGCGCGGGCAGGCGGCCGGGCTTGAAGTAGCCGGTATAGATCTTGTTGAAGTCGCCCCACTTGCCCATGTCGGCAATCATCACCGTACATTTGACGATGTGCTCCATGCTCAGGTTCATGCCCTTGAGGATGTCCTGGATATTGTCCATGGCCTTGCGCGACTGGGCCTCGAAGCCGCCCGGCACCAGGCCGTTGGCGTCGGTGCCCATCTGGCCGGACAGGTGGATGTAGTCGCCGGCGCGCACCGCCAGCGTGAAGGGCCGCGACGCGGGATTGCCTTCGTTGTGGTAGTCCAGTTGCGGCGCGCTGCATGCAAGGCCCGGAACGGCGAGCGCCATGGCAGTCGCCAGCTTTTTGTAGTGTCTGCGTTTCATGCGGAAAATTATAGGCAGGAGTTGGCCCGTTCGGTAAACATTCTGTTGAAAATGGCCATTCGGTTAGAATGCTTCAACAATTTGTTGAGATTTCATGATGATCAAACCATCCCCCGCCATCCAGGCCGAACGCGACGCCGTCATCAACGCCCTGCGCCCCGTGGTGCCCATGCTGGCCGCCATGGCCGGCACGCACCTGGAAGTGGTGCTGCACGATGTGAGCCGCCCGCATCATTCCGTGGTGGCCATCGCCAACGGCCACATCTCCGGCCGCGTGGTCGGCAGTTCGGTGCTGGAGGGGCCGCACGGCGACAAGGGCTTCGCCGCCGCCACGCGCGTGATCTCCACCAAGGGCGCGGTGCACAGCGTGGTCGACGGCTACACCACGGTGACGGCCGGCGGCCGCACGCTGAAATCCGCCTCCGCGATTTTCCGCGACGCCAGCGGCGTGCCCTTCGCCACGCTGTGCCTGAATGCGGACGTATCGGTGTTCCAGGCCACGCATGCCTGGCTGGAGCAGATGCTGCAGCCCTTCCGCCAGGCCCAGGCGCAGGCGGCGGCGCCCGCCATTGCGGCGGCCCCGCAGATGGACGCGCTGATGCAGGAAATTATCGGCGACGCGGTGCCGCTGGCGAAGATGAGCAAGGAAGAAAAAATCCAGGCCGTGCGCGAGATGCAGCGGCGCGGCCTGTTCATCGTGAAGGGGGGCGTGCAGCGCGCTGCGGCGGCGCTGCAGGTGTCGCGCTTCACGATCTACAACTACATGGAAGAGCTGCGCCGCCGCGAGGGCGTGCAGTGAGGCGTGCAAGCGCTACAGCGCGGTCTCGTAGCCTTCCAGCACATTGACCACGTTCACGCCCAGCTCTTTCACCGCGTAGCCGCCCTCGAACACAAAGGCGGTCGGCAGGCCGAGCCAGGCCAGGCGTTCGCCGATGCGCAGGTAGTCCGCGCTTTGCAGCGCGAAGTGCGACAGCGGATCGCCCGCGAAGGTGTCCACGCCCAGCGACACCACCAGCGCTTCCGGCGCGTACATCTGCAGGCGCAAACAGGCTGTCTCCAGCGCGGCGAACCAGGCTTGCGGGCTGCTGCCGTGCGCCAGCGGCAGGTTGACGTTGAAGCCCAGGCCCGCACCGGCGCCGGTTTCGTCCGCGTGGCCGAGGTAGAACGGATATTCCTGGCGCGGGTCCGCGTGGATGGACACGAACAGCACGTCGTTGCGTTCGTAGAAGATGCTCTGCGTGCCGTTGCCGTGGTGGTAGTCGATGTCCAGGATGGCGACCTTGCGCGCGCCGTCGTCCAGCAGGTGCTGGGCCGCCAGCGCGGCGTTGTTCAGGAAGCAGTAGCCGCCGTAGAAATCCGCGCCGGCGTGGTGGCCGGGCGGGCGCGTCAGCGCAAAGGTGCTGCGCTCGCCCAGGCGCAGCGCGTGCGCCGCGTTCACGGCGCAGTCGGCGCCGGTCTTGGCGGCGGTCCAGGTGCCGGCCGTGATGGGCGTGCCGCTGTCCATCGAATACAGGCCCAGCTTGGCGCAGAAATTGTCCGGTTCGATGTCCGAGCGCAGCGAGCGCACCGGCCACACGGCGGGGAAGGCGTCCTTGCCGGCGTTGGCCGGGTCGAGCGCCAGCCATTCATTCCAGGCGCCGCGCAGGAACTGCAGGTAGCGCGGCGTGTGCACGCGCTCCAGGGTCATCAACGGCACGCCGTGCGGCGTGACGATCTGGCCCAGGCCGCGCCGGCCCAGTTCGGCCAGCACGGCGTCGGCCCGCTCCGGCTTTTCGAAGCAGGGCACCATCTCGCCGCGGAAGATTTCGCAGCGGCCGTGGTGCTGGCCGTGCTGCTCGTTATAGAAGGTCAGCACGGTGGCTTAGCCAACGTTTTTGCACAGATTACTGTTGCGGTAGGCCGCCACGAAATCGTCGAAGCTGCCGGTGTTGGCCGCTTCCATGGCGGCCTGCTCGGCCAGCGACGTGGCCGCTTCCGCTTCGAAATAGGCGGCTTCCCCGGCGGTAGGCGGATGGCTGCGGAAGTAGGCCGCGTGGCGCTCGCTCTGCTGCAGGCCGAAGGCGCTGAACGAGCCGCCGTTGGCGCGCAATTCGCGCAGCACGCGCGCCGACGGCGTGCGGTCCGGGTCGTCCAGCTTGGCCGCCTGCAGCGCCATGGAATCGGCGTGCACGCTGTCGCCGCGCACGCGGTCCAGCAGCTCGGCCACCGGGCGGATGCGCTCCAGTAGCTCGCGGCCCCAGGCGGCCAGCTCCACTTCGGCGCCGTTCTTCCGCAGCGTCAGGCCCGGACGGCGGCCCTCCTTCACGGTGCGCGCGAAGTTCTCGGTGTAGATGCGGCCCTGTTCTTCCGAAATGACCGGGCTTTCCTCCAGCGCGCAGAACAGCAGGAAGGCGTCCAGGAAGCGGCCCGTTTCCAGGCTGATGCCGATCGGTTCGAACGGGTCCACGTCCATGCAGCGCACTTCGATGTACTGCACGCCGCGCGAGCACAGCGCCTGGATCGGGCGCTCGCCGCTGCGGATCACGCGCTTGGGCCGGATGGTCGAGTAGTACTCGTTCTCGATCTGGATCACATTGGTCGACAGCTGCACCCACTCGCCGTCCTTCTTGGTGCCGATTTCGGCGTACGGCGCGTAGGGCTGGTTCACCGCCTTGGTCAGCGTGGCCACGTAGCTGTCCAGGCAGTTCTCGTGCGGGCTCAGGCCGGACTGGGCGTCGTTCTGGTAGCCCAGGTCGCTCATGCGCAAGCTGGTGGCGTGGGGCAGGTAGAGCGTGTCCTCCGACAGGTGCTCCAGCTTGTGCGGGCGGCCGCGCAGGAAGCTGGACGACAGCGCCGGCGAGGCGCCGAACAAGTACATCAGCAGCCAGCTGTAGCGGCGGAAATTGCGGATGGTGGCGAAGTAGCTTTCCGACTGGTAAGCCTTGGCCGACAGCTTGCGCTCGGACGGCTCGTTCTCGTCCAGCAGGCGCCACAGCTGCTCGTCCAGCGAGTAGTTGTAATGGATGCCGGCGATGCACTGCATGGCCTTGCCGTAGCGCAGCGCCAGGCCGCGCCGGTACACATGCTTGAGCATGCCCATATTGGATTTGCCGTACCAGGCGATCTCGATGTCTTCCTCGGCCGGCAGCTGGCAGGGCATGGACTGGCTCCACAGCATCTCATTGCCCAGCTTGCTGTAGCTGAAGCGGTGGATGGCGTCCAGCTTGTCCAGCGTGATGGCGATGTCGTGCTCGGCCGGAGTGATGAACTCCAGCAAGGTTTCTGCGTAATCGGTGGTGATCTCAGGATGCGTGAGCGCGGAACCCAGCGCTACCGGGTGCGGGGTCGTCGCCAGGTGGCCGCTGGGGTCCACGCGCAGGGTTTCTCGTTCAATGCCGCGCAAGCCGCCGCCCAGCACCGCGCGGTGCTTTTCATCGGCCAGAATGGCCAGGCGGCGCGTCAATAGGTTGGACAATTTGAGCTTCCTTTCTGGTGCAGCAATTTAAGATTGGTGCGAGATTAACCGAAAACGGACAAGCGCGTCGGAGACGGCCCAAAAAGCTCGGATTGCTATATTAACAAACTGCGCGGAGCCCGCGTGAAACCGTGCGGCGGCGCGGTTCAGGGGCGGCGGCCGCCGGTGACGCGCTCGATGCCGGCCAGGTCGCGCCAGCTTTGCACCTCAGTGTACCCCTGCGCCGCCAGCAGCGCGCGCACCGGTTCGGCCTGGTCGTAGCCGTGCTCCATCAGCAGCCAGCAGCCGGCTTCCAGGTGGGCCGGCGCGCCGGCGATGATGGTGCGCAGGGCGTTCAGGCCGTCCGCGTAGTCGGTCAGCGCGCCGCCCGGTTCGAAGCGCAGGTCGCCTTCGGACAGGTGGCGGTCGCCGTCGGCGATGTAGGGGGGATTGGAGACGATCAGCTCGTAGCGCTGGCCGGCGGCGGCGCCGTACCAGTCGCTTTCCAGGAAGCGCACGGCCACCTGGTTCAGCGCGGCATTGCCGCGCGCCACCTCCAGCGCGGCGGGGCTCACGTCCAGCGCGGTCACGGCGGCGTCGCGCCGGCTGTGGGCCAGCGCCACGGCGATGGCGCCGCTGCCGGTGCCCATGTCCAGCACGCGGCCGGACGGCGGCAGCCGCTCGATGGCCAGCTCCACCAGCAGCTCGGTGTCCGGGCGCGGGATCAGCACGGCCGGGCTGACGTTGAACGGCAGCCCGAAGAACTCGCGCTGGCCGACGATGTAGGCGATCGGTTCGCCGTCCAGGCGGCGCTGCAGCAGCGCGCCCAGGCGGACCGCTTCGTCTTGCGTGAGGGTGCGTTCGGACTGGGTGATCAGGCCCACGCGCGTCAGGCCCAGCGCGTGGCAGATCAGGATGCGGTTATCGAGCGGGTCCAGGCGCTGCGCGTAGTGCGTTTGCGCCTGCAGTGCGGCGACGGTGGCGCCGGCTGCGATCATCGTGCGCGGCGGCGCAGCAGGGACCAGCCCAGCGCCACGGCAAACAGGCCGAACCACACGAAGGCCCACTGCGGGATCGACATGCCGAGCAGGCCCTCGGTGGCGTTCTCGCACAGGCCGTCGGCCTGGAACAGGAAGGGCAGGTAGGTGGCGGTCGGGATCTTGTTCAGCATGGTTTCCATAGGATCGATACCGCAGGACAAGCCGGGGTGTGCCAGCACATACAGGTGCTTGCCGGCCACGCCCAGCCCGCCGAGCGCGCCCAGCAGGCCGACGCCGGTGCCGATCAGCGTGTTCTTCATGAAGTAGCCCGCCAGGCAGGCGATGCCGATCAGCAGGAACAGGTAGCGCTGGATCACGCACAGCGGGCACGGCAGCAGATCCACCACGTGCTGCAGATACAGGGCGACGCCGATCAGGCCGAAGCAGGCGAGGGCGATGGACAGGAGCAGGGAACGTGGATTCATCATGGCATTGAAAAGATTATAGGCGGGCCAATTCTCGCACAAAGCGGCAGGGGCGCGCCTTAAGCCTCAATTAATCGCAGTTGACTCAATCGCCCAGCGCCGCCAGCAGCTCGGCCTGGTGCTCGGCGGCCAGCGCGTTGGTCAGCTCGGTCAGGTCGCCGTCCATGATGAAGTCCAGCTTGTACAAGGTGAGGTTGATGCGGTGGTCCGTCATGCGCCCCTGCGGGTAGTTGTAGGTGCGGATGCGCTCGCTGCGGTCGCCCGAGCCGATCAGGCTCTTGCGGGTGGCCGCTTCCTTCGACTGCTGCTCGCGCAGCTGCACGTCCTTGATGCGCGCCGCCAGCACCTTCATGGCCTGCGCCTTGTTCTTGTGCTGCGAGCGGTCGTCCTGGCACTCCACCACGATGCCGGTGGGCAAGTGGGTCAGGCGCACGGCCGAGTCGGTCTTGTTGATGTGCTGGCCGCCGGCGCCGGAGGCGCGGAAGGTGTCGATGCGCAGGTCGGCCGGGTTGATGTGCACGTCCTCCACCTCGTCCGCTTCCGGCATCACCGCCACCGTGCAGGCCGAGGTGTGGATGCGGCCCTGGGTCTCGGTGGCCGGCACGCGCTGCACGCGGTGGCCGCCGGACTCGAATTTCAGCTTCGAGTACACGCCGTTGCCCACCAGGCGCACGATCACCTCGCGGTAGCCGCCCAGGTCGGACGGCGACTCGGACACCATCTCCACCTGCCAGCGGTTGCGCTCGGCGAAGCGGGTGTACATGCGCAGCAGGTCGCCGGCGAACAGGGCCGACTCGTCGCCGCCGGTGCCGGCGCGGATCTCAAGGAAGATGTTGCGCTCGTCGTTGGCGTCCTTGGGCAGCAGCATCTTCTGCAGCTCCAGTTCCAGCCCGGCCAGGCGCTCCTTGCCCGCCTCGATTTCCTCCTGCGCGAATTCCTTCATTTCCGGGTCGGCCAGCATGGCCTGCGCCTCGGCGATGTCGCCCAGCGCGCCCTGGTAATCCTTGTACAGCGCCACCAGCGGCCCCAGTTCGGCGTGCTCGCGCGTCATCTTGCGGTAGCTGTCCATATTGGACGTGGCGCCTTCGGACATCAGCAGTTCGTCCAGTTCGTCGAGTCGGTTTGCCAATTGGTCCAGCTTGGCCAGCATTGATGGTTTCATGGGTGCTCTATGGAATACGTTGGAAGGTCAGGCGGTACTGCTGCGGCGCGCGCGCCGGGGAGGCGGGCTGCGCTAACGGCGGCCGCGGAACATCTGGGGCAGCAGCGTGGCGAGTTGGGCACGCTCGTCGCCCTGGGCTCGGTGCAGCGCCTGCTGCGGGCCGTGCATGAACTTGGCCGTCAGCCCCTTGGACAGGGCTTCCAGCACGGCGTCGATATCCTCGCCCTTGGCCAGCATCTTGCGGGCGCGTTCCAGCTCCGCCTGGCGCATGGCTTCGCCGCTTTCCTGCAAGGTCTGGATCACCGGCACCACGGCGCGGTCGTCCACCCAATGCATGAAGGACTGCACGCGGGTTTCAATAATGGCTTCGGCCTGGGCCACCGCCGCCTGGCGGTTCTCCATGCCGGTCTGCACCACTTTGCCGAGGTCGTCCACGGTGTACAGGAACACGTCGTTCAGGCGGCCCACTTCCGGTTCGATGTCGCGCGGCACGGCCAGGTCCACCATGAACATGGGCTTGTGGCGGCGTGCCTTGATGGCGCGCTCCACCATGCCCAGCCCGATCAGCGGCAGCGACGAGGCGGTGCAGGAAATGACGATGTCGTAGTGCTGCAGGCGGTCCTGCAGGTCGGCCAGGCGGATGGCCCGGGCGCCGAAGCGGTGCGCCAGCAGCTCGCCGCGCTCCATGGTGCGGTTGGCGATGGTGAGGCTTTTCGGATTCTGCGCCGCGAAGTGCGTGGCGCACAGTTCGATCATCTCGCCGGCGCCGATGAACAGCACGTTCTGCTCGGAGACCTTGTCGAAGATGCGCTGCGACAGGCGCACGGCGGCGGCCGCCATGGACACGCTGTGCGCGCCGATTTCGGTGGTGCTGCGCACTTCCTTGGCCACCGAGAAGCTGCGCTGGAACAGCTGGTGCAGATAAGTGCCCAGGCCGCCCGCTTCCTCGGCGGTGCGGATGGCGTCCTTGATCTGGCCCAGGATCTGGGTTTCGCCCAGCACCATCGAGTCCAGCCCGGAGGCGACGCGGAAGGTGTGGCGCACGGCCTCGTGCTGCGGCAGCATGTACAGGTGCGGCCGCAGTTCGCCGTAGTTGAGCTTGTGGAAATCGGCCAGGAAGTGGCCGCCCGCGTCGAGCGGATTGGCGACGTGGCTGGCTGCGTACAGCTCGGTACGGTTGCAGGTCGACAGGATGGCCGCCTCGTCGCTGCCCACCGGGTCGATGCGCTCGAACCACGCGCGCGCCGCCGACACCGCCTGGCCCAATTGCTCAGGGGCGAACGCCAGCTGTTCGCGCAGCGACACTGGGGCGGTGGTGTGGTTGAGGCCGACGGCAAGCAGTTGCATTTTAGACAGTGTGCGGACGGGATAGGAACGTTACCGGCCATTATACCGTGATGCGTCCGGCCTCACCGGCAGGCGGGGCCGATAGCCCCTATACTGATCCGGCGGATCAGGCGCCGAGCTTTTCCAGGCGGTAGCCGTAGCTGTACACCGGCACCAGGCGGAAGCCGTTTTCCGGCTTCAGCTGCAGCTTGTTGCGCACGCGCGAGACGTGGGTGTCCATGGTGCGCGAAGGCACGGCGGTTTCGCGTATCCACACGGCTTCATGGATGTAGGCGCGCGACAGCGGGCGGCCGATGTTGCGGAAAAACAGCAGCGCCAGGTAAAACTCCTTGTGCGTCACGTCCAGTACATTGCCGTCCATCAACAAACGGCCTGGGCGCGTTTCGAAGACGTACTGGCCGAATTGCAGCTGTTCGGCGCCGTTCTGGGTAGGATAGGCGCGCCGCAGGAGGGCTTGCACGCGCGCCACCAGCTCGCTGCGGCGCAGCGGCTTGATCATGTAATCGTCGCTGCCGGCAGCCAGGCCGGCCACGATGTCGTCCTCGCCGGAGGCGGTGGTGAGGAACAGCACCGGCGCCTGTTCGGGCATTTTTTCGCGCGCGCGCCGCACCACTTCGGCGCCGCTCATGTCGGCCACTTGCCAATCCAGGATCAGCATGTCATAGCTGTCTTTGCGCAAGTGGCCGAGCAGGTCCTTGCCGGTCTGGAAGCCGTGGCAAATGTGACCCGCCGAGGTCAGCACCTGGCATATCACATCGGCTTGGCTGCGGTCATTGTCTAGAACTACGATTCTCATGATGATAGGCGGATCAAAAGCCGGCAGTGGGACTGCCGTTATTGTTGAATTATAGTCATACACGGCCGACAGAGTGTTAATTACTTCAGGAATGGAATTTTTCCTGTAGGAATTACTAATGTTCTTATGCAAACTCGCCGTATGATCACACGGTACACGCATGGAAGGGCCTTTTCAATGGCCTTTGGTACAATTGCGTAACACAAAAAGTCACTATGTTTACAAAGAAAGATGCCAAATGGACATTGATTCCGGCCTCCGACAAGGAGCTGGAAGAGGTGCGCGCGCGTTGCCGGCGCCTGGTGCAGCGCCGCGCGGCGGTGTCGGCCGGCATTTCGGCGGTGCCGATCCCGGGACTGGACGTGGTGTCGGACTTGCGCCTGTTTTCCGAGCTGATCGAGGATGTGAACCGCGAGTTCGGCCTCACGCCGGAACAGGTGGGGCGCTTGCAGCCGCGGTTCCGGCTGCTGGCCTATCAGGCCGCCGTCAATGCGGGCGGCACCATGGTGGGGAAATACGTGACGAAGGAAGTGGTGCTCAAACTGCTGCAGCGGGCCGGCGCCGGCATGGTCGCCAGGCAGGCTACCCGTTTTGTGCCGCTGGCCGGCCAGGCCACGGCGGCGGCGATCGGCTTTTTCGCCTTCCGCCAGATCGGCTACCAGCACGTGGAAGCCTGCGCCAGGGTGGCGCAGGAAGTGATGCTGGCGCAGCAGAAAGCTGCGCCTGTCTGACAATCAGGCGTCCGGCAGCACCACGTTGACGTCCAGCACCTCCAGGTTGCCCTGGCGGTCCAGCGAAATCTTGATGTCGTCCGCGTTCACCTTGGTGTACTTGGAGATCACCTCGATCAGTTCCTTGTGCAGGGCAGGCAGGAAGTCCGGACCGGCGCGGCCATTGCGTTCGCGCGCGATGATGATCTGCAAGCGTTCCTTGGCGGCGGTGGCCGTCTTCGGCTTGGACGGGAACAGGAATGACAGCAGGGCCATATCACTTCCCTCCGAAAATACGCTGCAGCAGGCCCGGCTTTTCGTAGGTCGTGAAGCGCAGCGGCAGGTCCTGGCCCAGGAAGCGCGACACCACATCTTCGTAGGCGTCGGCCACGTCGGTGCCCTTGAAGTGGATGGCGGGATTGCCCTGGTTCGATGCGTGCAGCACCGATTCCGATTCCGGAATGATGCCGATCAGCGGAATGCGCAGGATTTCCTGCACGTCCTGGTACGACAGCATCTCGTCCGCTTCCACGCGCTTCGGCGAGTAGCGGGTGATCAGCAGGTGCTCCTTGACCGGTTCGCCGCCCGATTGCGCGCGGCGCGATTTGGCCTGGATGATGCCCAGGATGCGGTCCGAGTCGCGCACCGACGATACTTCCGGATTGGTCACCACCAGTGCCTCGTCGGCGAAGGTCAGCGCCATCAGCGCGCCGTGCTCGATGCCGGCCGGCGAATCGCAGATGATGTATTCGAAGCCCATGTTGATCAGCTCGTGCAGCACCGCTTCCACGCCTTCTTCCGACAGCGCGTCCTTGTCGCGCGTCTGCGAAGCGGGCAGGATGAACAGGTTGTCGCAGTGCTTGTCCTTGATCAGCGCCTGGGTCAGCGACGCTTCTTTATTGATGACGTTGATCAGGTCGTACACCACGCGGCGTTCGCAGCCCATGATCAGGTCCAGATTACGCAGGCCGACGTCGAAGTCGATCACCACGGTTTTGTGTCCACGCATGGCCAGGCCGGAGGAGAAGCTGGCGCTGGAAGTGGTCTTGCCGACACCGCCCTTACCGGACGTTACAACGATAATTCTTGCCACGAAAGAGTCCTTTTCAGATTAAGCGCGAGTAGGCGAATTGACAGATAGTATATCGATTCGGTCGCCAACCAGGCTGATTTGTGTGGGTTTGCGTGCGTGCTCGGCAGGGAAACCGTCTTCAAATGTGCTGTAAAACACCCGCAATCGACACCAATTCCGGCGACATCGACATAGCGAAGATGCGCGCCTCGGCATTGCCGGACGCTCCCGCCAGCGCGCGGCCGTTGAGGGTGTTGTAAACATGGATGCTGCCGTCGGCGATGATCTCGGCGCCGTTGTTGACCACGGCCGTCACGATCAGGTCGCCGCCGCGCGCGTAGATGCGCTGGCCGGCGCGCACCGGGGTATCGATGATCATGGTGCCGGCGGGGGCGCTGACGGGCGCCATGGTGGGCGCGGCGGTGCCCGATGCGGCGGTCGGCGTCGGCACCGGCGCTTCCGCCTTGGCCGGCGGCCGCGGCTTGGGCGCCGGTTCCTCGTCGCGCTTGCCGCTGTCGAGCGACAGGCCATGGGCCACGATGTCGTCCATCATGTCCGGCGCGGCGTTGCGCACGGCCACCGGATTCAAGCGGTATTTTTTCAGCAGGGCAATGATTTTTGCCCAGTCGATACGTTCGCAATTGGGCGCCAGCGAGCCGACGTCAATCACGGCCAGGTCGCCTTCAAAGAAGTCGGGCACGCCGCCGGTCATTTCGTTCAGCGCGGCGTCGAGTGCAAGGCCGTCCGAGGTGTACAGGATGGCGGAAACAGCGACTACAGTGGAAATCTTGATTTCGATGGGCTTTTGGAACGAGCTTTTGGACATAAAACGATCAGTAAAGGAGTCGGCTTGGCGGCCCATCGGCCGGGATTTGCCAAAGGCTCAAGCATTTTACTGTGGTTGCGGCGGAAATGGGAGTGCCGTTTTCATCAGGAAAACGGCCGGGAAGGCAGGCGGCATGCGGCGTTGGCCGTTCCCGCAGGGGGAACGGCCGGGGCAGGGAGGCGGGGCGCCAGCGCCTTATGCGGCGCGCAGCTCGCGCGCGGCGGCCACCATATTGCGCAGCGCGCTTTCGGTCTCGGGCCAGCCGCGCGTTTTCAGGCCGCAGTCCGGATTCACCCACAGCTGCGCCGCCGGGATCACGGCGCTGGCCTTTTTCAGCAGCTGCACCATCTCCGCCGTGTCCGGCACGCGCGGCGAGTGGATGTCGTACACGCCGGGGCCGATCTCGTTCGGGTAGCGGAAGGCGCCGAAGCCGGCCAGCAGCTCCATGGCCGAGCGGCTGGTTTCAATCGTGATCACGTCCGCGTCCATGGCGGCAATCTGCGGCAGGATGTCGTTGAACTCCGCGTAGCACATATGGGTGTGGATCTGCGTTGCGTCTTGCGCCACGCTGGCCGACACGCGGAAGGCGCGCGTGGCCCAGTCCAGGTACTCGCCCCAGCGGCTGCGGCGCAGCGGCAAGCCTTCGCGCACGGCCGGCTCGTCGATCTGGATGATGCCGATGCCGGCCTGTTCCAGGTCCGCCACCTCGTCGCGGATGGCCAAGGCGATCTGCAGCGTGGTCTGCGCGCGCGGCTGGTCGTCGCGCACGAAGGACCATTGCAGGATGGTCACCGGGCCGGTGAGCATGCCCTTGACCGGTTTGTCCGTCAGCGATTGGGCGTGGACGGTCCAGTTCACGGTCATGGCCTGCGGGCGGGCCACGTCGCCGTAGATCACCGGCGGCTTCACGCAGCGCGAACCGTAGGATTGCACCCAGCCCAGCTGTGTGAAGGTAAAGCCGTCCAGCTGTTCGCCGAAGTATTCCACCATGTCGTTGCGCTCGGCTTCGCCGTGCACCAGCACGTCCAGGCCCAGTTCTTCCTGGCGCGCGATGGCGTAGGCGATTTCCTCGCGCATGCTGTGCTCGTAGGCGGCCGCGCCGATGTCGCCGCGCTTGAAGCCGGCGCGCGCCGAGCGGATGGCCGGGGTTTGCGGGAAGGAGCCGATGGTGGTGGTGGGGAAGGACGGCAGCCGGAAGCGCGCGCGCTGCACCGCCTGGCGGGCAGGGAAGGGCGAGGCGCGGCGGTCGGCGTCGGCCGGCAGCGCGGCGATGCGCGCCGCCACGGCCGGGTTGTGCACGCGCGGACTGGCGCGGCGGCTGGCGCATGCGGCGCGCGAGGCGGCCCAGGCGGCGTCGAACGCGGCGCTGTCGGCGGCGTTGCCGAAAGACGGCGCCGGGGCCGGCACCGCGCCGGCCCGCAGCAGCGCCGTCTTCAGCAGCTCCAGCTCGTCCAGTTTCTCGCCGGCGAACGCCAGCCAGCTCTTGATTTCCGGGTCCAGCGCCGTTTCGTTCTCCAGGCTGAACGGCGTGTGCAGCAGCGAGCACGAGGTGGACAGCCACAGCTTGCCGCCGCGCTTGGCCGCGATGGGCGCCAGCTGCGCCAGCGCCAGGTCCAGGTCGGTGCGCCAGATACTGCGGCCGTCCACGATGCCCACCGACAGCACCTTGTGCACCGGCAGCCAGTCCGCCACGCTGGTCAGTTCATGCGCGGCGCGCACGCCGTCCACGTGCAGGCCCGCCACCGGCAGGCGGCACGCCAGGCTCACGTTCTCTTCCAGCGGCGAGAAGTAGGTGGCCAGTAGCAGCGGCACGCCCACCTGGTTCAGCTGCCAGTACGTGTTTTCAAACGCGCTGCGCCATGCCGGCGGCAAGTCCAGGCCGAGGATGGGCTCGTCGATCTGCACCCAGCTCACGCCTTGCTGCTTCAGGCGGTCCAGCACCGCGCCATACACCGGCAGCAGCTTTTCCAGCAGGGCCAGGCGGTCGAAGCCGGCCGCGCGCTCCTTGCCCAGCCACAGGAAAGTCAGCGGCCCGATCAGTACCGCTTTCACGGAGTGGCCCAACGCCTGCGCATCCGCCACTTCCGCGAACAGCCGCTCGCTGGCCAGCGAAAATTCCGTCTCCGGCGAGAATTCCGGCACCAGGTAGTGGTAGTTGGTGTCGAACCACTTGGTCATTTCCAGCGCGTGCGCATCGTGGTGGTGATGGGTGCAGCCTTCTTGCTGGTCATGGTGCTCATGCCCGGCGTGCGACACGCCGCGCGCCATGGCGAAATAGCGCGCCAGCTGGCTCTGCTGCGCCCCGAACTGGAAGCGCGCCGGCTCGCAGCCCAGCAGCTGGATATGGTTGGCCACCTGGTCGTAGAAGGCGAAGTCGCCCACCGACACCAGGTCCAGGCCGGCGTCGCGCTGTTGCGCCCAGTGGCGCGCGCGCAGGGCCGCGCCGGCCGCTTCCAGCTCGGCTTCACCGGTCTCGCCGCGCCAGTGCTTTTCCAGTGCAAACTTCAGTTCGCGCGCCGCGCCGATGCG
Organism: Pseudoduganella sp. UC29_71; assembly: GCF_042693265.1. Taxonomy (NCBI): domain Bacteria; kingdom Pseudomonadati; phylum Pseudomonadota; class Betaproteobacteria; order Burkholderiales; family Oxalobacteraceae; genus Pseudoduganella; species Pseudoduganella sp. UC29_71. The sequence continues at coordinate 6,184,719 of NZ_CP170549.1, forward strand.
TGGAAAGCCGGGAATGTGTGTCTGAATTGGTTTCATGAAAGTTGTCATCCGCATTAAATATTGGTGGGGTAAAGTGTGCGGCAAAGGCGTTTATAATCAAAACGAAAGATTTTGCGCTTCAACTTGAAAATTATTAATACGAGGCCCACCATGCTGGAAATCCGCCACCTCCGCACCCTTAGCGCCCTCCGCTCCGCAGGCAGCCTGGTGCGCGCTGCCCAACTGCTGAACCTGACCCAGTCGGCTCTGTCCCACCAGATCAAATTGCTGGAAGATCGCTACGGGAGTCCGCTGTTTGAGCGTAAATCGGTGCCGATCGGCTTTACGGCCACGGGCGCGCGGCTGCTGCGCCTGGCCGATACGTTGCTGCCGGAAATCGAGCAGGCCGAGCGCGACGTGGCGCGCCTGTCGCAAGGCGACCAGGGCCAGCTGCGCGTGGCGCTGGAGTGCCATACCTGCTTCGACTGGCTGATGCCGGTGATGGACGAGTTTCGCAAGCGCTGGCCGGAAGTGGAAATCGACCTGGTGTCCGGCTTCCACAGCGAGCCGGCCGACTTGCTGCGCGCCGGCAATGCCGACCTCGTCATCGGCTCCGACTACAGCGCCGATTTCGCCACCTTCCCGCTGTTCCGCTTTGAAATCCTGGTGGTGATGGCGCAAAAACACCGGCTGCAGTCGCAGCGCCGCCTGAGCGCGGCCGACTTCGAAGGCGAAACGCTGATCACCTACCCGGTGCCCGAGTCGCGCATCGACCTGATCCGCGAAGTGCTGCGCCCGGCCGGCATCGCCTTCGACCGCCGCACCGCAGAATTGACCGTGGCTATTTTGCAGCTAGTCGCCAGCCGCCGTGGATTGGCGGCTTTGCCAAACTGGGCAATTAAAAACTATGTCGATTATGATTATGTCAGTGCCCGTCCTGTCGGAGAGCAAGGTTTATGGAGCGACTTATTTGTTTCCGTACCGGAACCATTACGCAATAAAGCGTATGTACTGGATTTCGTTAATGTGATACGGGAACAGTGCGCAGCGTCGCTAGATGGAATCAAGTTACTATCATAAATTGCCGTGACAATTGCTGCTCGGGTTTGATCAATATCAAAGCCCACATGTTGTAGAGCCGCTAGGATGGGTGTTTGCTGCGGAAACCCCGTACCCACAAGGACTCCATGTTTAGCCTCGAACAGTATTCGCACACGCATTCCCTGATAGAAGTTCAACTCCGCAACTTCTCCGAGCTGGCCGATTTCCAGCAGGATTTTGTTAAAGCGACGCTCGCCCACTCCATCGTTATTTCCCGCCAGATATACAACGCTTTAAATGGCACGGGCGTGCTGTTCGCTGAAGCATCCGAGCAAATACAAGGGTTATTCCACCAGACGCCCAACAAATCGTTAGAATGAAGACACCGTTAATCTTAATCACCTGACCACTCGGTTGGAATCTTCTGGAGAATCAAATGGATGATGTAGTTATCGTAGCGGCTGGCCGCACTGCAGTAGGCAAATTCGGCGGCAGCCTGGCCAAGATACCGGCGGCTGAACTGGGTGCCCATGTCATCAAGGGGCTGCTGGCCAAGACCGGCCTGGATGCCAACCTGATCAACGAAGCCATTCTCGGCCAGGTACTGACCGCCGGCGTGGGCCAGAACCCGGCACGCCAGGCCGTCATCAAGGCCGGCTTGCCGACCAGCATTCCGGCCTACACCATCAACAAGGTGTGCGGCTCGGGCCTGAAAGCCACCCACCTGGCGGCCCAGGCCATCAAGTGCGGCGACGCCAACATCATCATCGCCGGCGGTCAGGAAAACATGAGCGCCGCGCCGCACGTGCTGAACGGCTCGCGCGACGGCTTCCGCATGGGCGACGCCAAGCTGACCGACACCATGATCGTGGACGGCCTGTGGGACGTGTACAACCAGTATCACATGGGCGTGACCGCAGAGAACGTGGCGAAGAAATACGACATCTCGCGCGCCGCGCAGGATGAGTTCGCGCTGCAGTCGCAGCTGAAAGCCGAAGCGGCGCAGAAGGAAGGCAAGTTCAAGGACGAGATCATTCCGCTGGAAATCGCGCAGAAGAAGGGCACCGTCGTGTTCGACGCGGACGAATACATCAAGCCCGGTTCCACGCTGGAAGCGCTGGCCGGCCTGCGTCCCGCCTTCAACAAGGAAGGCAGCGTCACTGCCGGCAACGCGTCCGGCCTGAACGACGGCGCCGCCGCCGTCATCATGATGTCCGCCAGCCAGGCGCGCGAACTGGGTCTGACCCCCCTGGCCAAGGTGAAAGCCTACGCCTCGTCCGGCATCGACCCGGCCTACATGGGCATGGGTCCGGTCTCGGCCGCCAAGCTGTGCCTGAAAAAAGCCGGCTGGACCCCGGACGACCTGGACCTGATGGAAATCAATGAAGCCTTCGCCGCGCAGGCGCTGGCCGTGAACAAGGAAATGGGCTGGGATACGAGCAAGATCAACGTGAACGGCGGCGCGATTGCGATCGGCCACCCGATCGGTGCATCCGGCGCCCGTATCCTGGTGACCTTGCTGCACGAAATGGTGCGCCGCGACGCCAAGAAGGGCCTGGCATCGCTGTGCATCGGCGGCGGCATGGGCGTGGCGCTGGCAGTCGAGCGCGCGTAACGCCCAGCAGTAACGTAGTAGCAGTTCAGTTCTTTTAGTGTTCGAAACAATAAGAGGGGATGACAAATGGCAAGAATTGCATTGGTAACAGGTGGTATGGGTGGTCTGGGCGAAGCGGTGTGCATCAAGCTGGCCGCGCTGGGCTATAAGGTTGTGACCACATATTCCCCGAGCAACAAGAAGGTCGACGAATGGCTGGCCACAACGCGCGACATGGGCTTTGATTTCAAGGCTTACCCGTGCGACGTGGCGGATTACGACTCGGCGCAAGCCTGCGTCGCCGCCATCGTGAAGGACATCGGCCCGATCGATGTGCTGGTCAACAACGCCGGCATCACGCGCGACATGACCTTCAAGAAGATGGACAAGCTGAACTGGGATGCGGTGATGAGCACCAACCTGGACTCCGTGTTCAACATGACCAAGCCGGTAGCGGATGGCATGGTGGACCGTGGCTGGGGCCGCATCATCAACATCTCGTCCGTGAACGGCCAGAAGGGCGCCTTCGGCCAGACCAACTACTCGGCCGCCAAGGCCGGCGTACACGGTTTCACCAAGGCGCTGGCGCTGGAAGTGGCGCGCAAGGGGGTCACCGTCAACACCATCTCGCCGGGCTACATCGGCACCAAGATGGTGACCGAGATCCCGCAGGAAGTGCTCGACTCGAAGATTCTGCCGCAGATTCCGATGGCCCGCCTGGGCAAGCCGGAAGAAGTAGCCGGCCTGGTGGCCTACCTGGCCTCCGAGGAAGCAGCCTTCGTCACCGGCGCCAACATCGCCATCAACGGCGGCCAGCACATGTCCTAAGACAGGTCTGAGCCGTACCGGAAAGCACCGCGCACGCGGTGCTTTTTTTTTGCCCTGCGGCGTAGGACAATGCGGCAGAGGAGAAACATCATGGACAGACATTTGCCCGAAGGCGGCCTGGCGCTCGACAGCCTGGCCGAACAGATGCTGCAGCCCGGCGTAAAAGGCCTGCCGCTGACTGAACCGATGCGCCAGGGCGCCATTCCCGTGCAGCGCTGGAACGTGCTGCGCGGCGACACCAGCTACCCGGTGGCGGTGCTGAAGGAATCGGCGCTGCTGCACAACCTGGACTGGATGAAGCGCTTCTGCGCCCGCTACGGCGCGGTGCTGGCGCCGCACGGCAAGACCACCATGAGTCCGCAGCTGTTCGGCGCGCAGCTGGCCAACGGCGCCTGGGGCATGACCCTGGCTACCGCCGCGCAGGTACAGGTGGCCTACCGCTTCGGCGTGCGCCGCGTGCTGCTGGCCAACCAGCTGGTGGCGCCGGCCGACATCCGCGCCATGCTGGCGCTGATGAAGGACGACCCCGCCTTCGAGTTCTACGCGCTGGTCGATTCCGACGAGGGCGTGCAGCGCCTGGCGCGCGCGGTGGCGGAAGCGAAGCTGGAGCGGCCCTTGCCGCTGCTGGTGGAGCTGGGCCTGCCCGGCAAGCGCGCCGGCTGCCGCACGCCGGCCGAAGTGATGTCGGTGGCGCAGAAAGTGGCCAGGGCGCCCGGCCTGCAGCTGGCCGGCATCGAAGGTTACGAAGGCCTGCTGCAGGGCCACGACCGCGCCGCCAGCGTGGAAGCGGTGCGCGCCTTCGTGGCGCAGCTGGCCGCGCTGGTGCGCCAGGCGGACGGCAAGAAGCTGTTCGGCGGCGAGCAGATCCTGCTGTCGGCCGGCGGCTCCGCCTATTTCGACCTGGTGGCGCACGGCTTCGCCGGCCTGGTGGGCCTGTCGCGCCCCGTGCTGCCGGTGCTGCGCAGCGGCTGCTACCTGACCAACGACCACGGCTCCTACCAGGACCTGACGCACGACATCGCGGCGCGCGAGCACGCGGCCGACGGCCTGCGCCCGGCGCTGGAAGTGTGGAGCATGGTCACCTCGCGCCCCGAACCGACGCTGGCCATCCTCAGCATGGGCAAGCGCGACGCGTCCTACGACCAGGAGCTGCCGATCGCGCTCTACACGCACCGCCCGGCGCCGCAGGACGGCGCAGGACCGGAGCCGACCGACCTGCCGCCCGGCTGCCGTATCGAAAAGATGAACGACCAGCATGCCTACCTGCGCCTGCCCGAAGGCGACGCGCTGTGCAAGGAGCTGAAAGTGGGCGACCTGGTGGGCTGCGGCATCTCGCACCCCTGCACCACGTTCGACAAGTGGCCGCTGCTGCTGGTGGCCGACGATGCCTATACTGTGCGCTACGCCGTCAATACCTTCTTCTGAAAGACATTCATGCCAGATTCGAACCAGTCCCTGTTCCCCGCCATCGCGCCGCTGCGCCACGGCATGCTGGAAGTCGACGCGTTGCACACGATTTACTGGGAGGAGGTCGGCAATCCGAACGGCATCCCTGTGCTGTTTCTGCACGGCGGCCCGGGCGCCGGCCTGTCGCCCGCGCACCGCCGCTTCTTCGATCCGCAGCAATACCGCGTGATCCTGTTCGACCAGCGCGGCGCCGGCAAGTCCACCCCGGTGGGCGAATGCCGCAACAACACCACCCAGCTGCTGATCGAGGACATTGAGCGCCTGCGCGCCATGTTCGGCATCGGGCAATGGCTGGTGTTCGGCGGTTCCTGGGGCTCCACGCTGGCGCTGGCCTACGGCCAGGCGCACCCCGAGCGCTGCCTGGGCTTCGTGCTGCGCGGGATCTTCCTGTGCACCCAGCCCGAGATCGATTTCTTCCTCGAAGGGGCGCGCTGGTTCCACCCGGACGTGTACGACGAATTCGTCGCCCCCATCCCGCAGGAAGAACGCGGCAACCTGCTGCAAGCCTACGTCAAGCGCATCATGAGCGACGACCCGGCCGTGTACTGGCCGGCGGCGCGCGCCTGGAGCCGGTTCGAAGGCCGCCGCGTGTTCCTGCTGCCGCAGCCCGAGGAAGCGCCGTCCGACGCCATGGACCTGGGCGTGGGCCGCCTCGAATCGCACTACATGGCCAACCTGGGCTTCTTCGAGGACGAACAGCTGCTGCGCAACGTGGACAAGATCGCCCATCTGCCGGCCGTGATCGTGCAGGGCCGCTACGACGTGATCTGCCCGCCGGTGTCGGCCTGGAAGCTGCACAAGGCCTGGCCCGGCTCGGTGATGAAAATGATCCCGGACGCCGGCCACGGCGCCATGGAGCGCGGCATTTCGGCGGCGCTGGTGGCGGCCACCGAACAGTTCAAGCGCCTGCGCCGCTTCGAATAAGGCCCGGCGGCCTGTTACACTACGGTCTGGACCCCCGCATGCCCAAGAACACGCAATGAATATACAAGTCGGCGATATAGGACACATCATTCAACTGGCGATTGCGCCGGTATTCCTGCTTACAGGCGTCTGCACCAACCTGATGGTGCTGACCAACCGCCTGGCGCGCATCATAGACCGCTCGCGCGTGCTGGAAGACCGGCTCGATGTCGGCTACAACGACAACTATCTCAATGAACTGGACGTGCTGTACCGGCGTTCGCACCTGATCAACGTATCGATCGGCTCCTCGACCGGCTGCGGCCTGCTGATTTGCCTGGTGATTGCCATGCTGTTCGTGGGCGACACCACCAACGTCACGCTGGACAAATACATCGCCGGCCTGTTCGTGCTGGCCATGCTGGGCCTGATCACCAGCTTCGTTTACCTGCTGCGGGAGATCTTCATCGCCTCCGCCGCCATGCGCGCGCACCGCCACGTGCGCCATCCCATACAGAAATAGAGCATCATGCACGATTATCAACGCCCCCCGACCCTGTACCGCTACGGCGAGCGCAGCGACCTTGAACTGGCCCTGACGCAGGGGCAGTTCATCCTGCATCCGGCCTCCAGCTGCCTGACGCTGAGCTTCTCCAAGGCCTGGGACCGCAAGCTGTTCGACCTGTTTACGGCCGACGCCTGCCTGGTCATCCACAACACCGAAGAATTCGGCGAGCGCATCCACCGCGCCGTGCAGCGCGCGCTGCCCAGCTGGGCCGGCATCGACGGCGCCGTCGAATACGGCCACCGCGCCGCCCTGGGCGCCGCCTTCACCAAGACCGCCGCTGAAAAGCAGGAACGCGAATGGCAGTTCGCCTGGCGCGCCATGCAGGCCAACCTCAGCCTGAATTCGGTAATGATCAAGATCGGCAGCATTGAGCAGTTCGCCGAACTGCGCGGCCCGGAATACGCCGCGCAGTAAGCTAGTTCCTGGCGGCCGTGCCGTCCGGGCGGTCCATGCGCGCCAGCACGGCGCCCATCATGCGCTCGATGTCGCCGCGGATGATGTTCGTGCCCAGCAGCCCGGGCACGTAGAAATTCGGCACCAGCCTGCCGGTGTAGACCACCTTGGTCCCGCCTTCGGGCAGCGGGAACAGTTCCCAGCGCGACTCATAGTGCTTCATATCGCCCGAAATCAGCGCGATATCGATGCTTTGCATCGGCGTTTCCGTCGCGCGCACGATCAGGTGGATGGATTTGGACATGAACAGGAAGCGCGCCGTGCCGAACTGTTCGATGATGACCTCATTGCCATTGCGCGACAGCACCCGGCAGGACGCCATGTCCGGCACGAACTCGTTCATGCGTTCATAAGTGGTGAGCGTCTTCCACACGGTGGCCAGGGGCGCCTGCACGGTGCCGCTGGCGTCCACTTCGTACAGGTGCAGCGCATCCTGCGTCACCCGCGTCACCGCAACTTCCAGTTTCGGCAGCTCAAGCTTGGGCGCCTGCGCAAGTAGCGGCGCAGAAATGCTAAATAACAAAATGGCAAAAAAATGCTTCATTTGTTCAGCGTAAGGGAATAACTGTCAGAATACAAGTACGGCACAATACGCTTACAAAATAAGAGCTTGGAGCATTTTAGTAACATTGGTCTAAAGAAAACGGCTTTAATGCGGGATCGGCGCCGTCTTTACCAACTCTCATAAAAATGACCACTCCAAGCTACCCCCATCTGCTGGCTCCGCTCGATCTCGGCTTCACCACGCTGCGCAACCGCGTCATCATGGGATCGATGCACACCGGCCTGGAAGACCGCTTCTACAACTACGGCAAGCTGGCCGCGTTCTACAAGGAACGCGCCAGGGGCGGCGTCGGCCTGATCGTCACCGGCGGCATCTCGCCCAACCGTTCCGGCTGGCTGCTGCCCTTCGGCGGCACCCTGAACTTCCTGGGCGACGTGCCCAACCACCGCAAGGTCACCAGCGCCGTGCACGAAGAAGGCGGCAAGATCCTGATGCAGATCCTGCACGCGGGCCGCTACGGCTACCAGCCCTTCGTGGTCTCGGCCTCCGACCGCAAATCGCCGATCTCGCCGTTCAAGCCGCGCGCGCTGGGCGAAGCCGGCATCCAGGCCACCATCCGCGACTACGCGCGCTGCGCCAAGCTGGCCAAGAAGGCCGGCTACGACGGCGTGGAAGTGATGGGCAGCGAAGGCTACCTGCTGAACCAGTTCCTGTGCGCGCGCACCAACCTGCGCACCGACCGCTGGGGCGGCAGCATCGAAAACCGCATGCGCCTGCCGGTGGAAATCGTCAAGCGCATCCGCGCCGCCGTCGGGCCGGACTTCATCATCATGTACCGCCACTCGCTGCTCGACCTGGTCGAAGGCGGCAACACCTGGGAAGACGTGCTGGCCGTAGCCAAGGAACTGCAGCACGCCGGCGTCACCATCCTCAACACCGGCATCGGCTGGCATGAGGCGCGCGTGCCCACCATCGTCACCTCGGTGCCGCGCGCCGCCTTCGCCAGCGTGGCCGGGCGGCTGCGGCGCGAAGTGACCATCCCCGTGGTGGCCTCGAACCGCATCAACATGCCGGGCGAGGCGGAGGCCATCATCGCGCGCGGCGACGCCGACATGGTGTCGATGGCGCGCCCCTTCCTGGCCGATCCCGAGTTCGTCGCCAAGGCCGCCGCCGGGCGCGTGGACGAAATCAACACCTGCATCGGCTGCAACCAGGCCTGCTTGGACCACACCTTCTCCAACAAGCGCGCCAGCTGCCTGGTCAACCCGCGCGCCTGCCACGAGACGGAGCTGGTCTACAAACCGGCCGCCAAGCGGCGCAAGGTGGCTGTCGTGGGCGCCGGCCCGGCTGGGCTGTCCGCCGCCACGGTGGCCGCCGAATGCGGCCACGACGTCACCCTGTTCGATTCCAGCGACAGCGTCGGCGGCCAGTTCAAGGTCGCCATGCAAATCCCCGGCAAGGAAGAATTCGCCGAAACCATCCGCTACTTCAAGCGCAAGGTCGAGCTCACTGGCGTGAAGCTGCAGCTGGGCCGGCGCGTCACGCGCGACGAGTTGCTGGCCGGCGGCTACGACGACGTGATCGTCGCCACCGGGATCAAGGTGCGCAAGCCCCCGATCGAAGGCATCGAGCACCCCAAAGTGCTGTCCTACCTGGACGTGCTGGCGCACAAAAAGCCGGTCGGCAAGCGTGTGGCGATTATCGGCGCCGGCGGCATCGGCTTCGACGTTGGCGAATACCTGCTGCACGACCCGCGCCACGCGTTGCCGCTGGCGGTAGACACCTGGACCAAGGAATGGGGCGTGGACCTGAAAGCCACCACCGGCGGCGGCCTGGTGCCGCCGCATGCCGAAGAGCCGGTGCGCCAGCTGTACCTGCTGCAGCGCAAGACCACCAAGCTGGGCGCCGGCCTGGGCAAGACCTCCGGCTGGGTGCATCGCGCGGTACTGGCGCGCAACGGCGTGGTGATGCTGGCGGGCGTCCAATACAACAAGATCGATGACCACGGCCTGCACATCACGGTGGACGGCGGCGAGCGCCTGCTGGCGGTGGACAACGTCATCATCTGCGCCGGCCAGGACAGCCTGGCCGAGCTCATGCCGCCCGCCGACGCCGCGCCAGCGGTCGCGGGCGCCACCCGCTTCCACAAAATCGGCGGCGCCGCCCTAGCCTCCGAGCTCGACGCCAAGCGCGCCATCAAAGAAGGCGCCGAACTCGCCGCCCGCCTGTAATTTTGGGGTCAGGTCCGGCATCGCGCCATATGGCGCGATGCCGGACCTGACCCCAACGTGGATTCCGACGTGCAATGGCGTAATGCCGGACCTGACCCCTACATGGAATGGTAGGGCGGGTTAGCGGAACGCGTAACCCGCCGCGGCGCCGCCCCTAGCGTCAGTGCGCCGCGCCTTTCTGCGCGTGCGCAAACTCTTCGGACACGTACTCGGCCATGCCGTTGGCCAGCTCGTGCTCGCCGATAAAGATCTTCCCTGCGCGCTCGTTGCGCAGCAGCTCGGCCTCTTCTTCGCTGTGGGTGCGCACCACCGTCTTGATGTTGGGGTTGAGCGCGCGCGCCGTTTCCACCATGCTGCGCACATGGAAGGTGTCCGGCGTGGCGATCACCAGCATGCGCGCGCGCGCGATGTGCGCCTGGATCAGCACCGCCGGCTCGCCCGCGTTGCCCGCCACCGCAGGGATGCCGTCGCGGCGCAGCTGGTCCACCAGCTCGCGGTTCTGCTCAGCCACCACGAAGGGGATGCGCTGCGCAGTCAGCGCGGCGGCAATGCGCCGTCCCACGCGGCCGTAGCCCACCAGCACCACCTGGTCGTGCAGATGCTCCTGCGGCACCGTCATCGGCAGCTCGGCCAGCGGGTCGGCACTGCGGTCGAATTTCGCCGCCAGGCCCTCGTTGCGGCCGAACCAGCGCTCCAGCGGCTTGACGGCCGCGAACACCAGCGGATTGAGCGCGATCGAGATGATGGCCCCGGCCAGGATCAGGCTCTGCCCCTCGTGCGGCATCAGCTTGAGCGAAATGCCCAGCGCCGCCAGGATGAAGGAGAACTCGCCGATCTGCGCCAGGCTGGCCGAGACGGTCAGCGCCGTGCGCAGCGGGTAGCGCAGCACGATCACCAGTACATAGGCAGCGATCGATTTGCCGAACACGATGATGGCCACCACCGCCAGCAGCTTGAGCGGCTGCTCCGTCACGATGGACGGCTCGAACAGCATGCCCACCGACACGAAGAACAGCACGGCGAATGCGTCGCGCAGCGGCAACGACTCTTCGGCCGCGCGGTGGCTCAGCTCCGATTCGCGCAGCACCATGCCGGCGAAGAAAGCGCCCAGCGCGAACGAAATGCCGAACAGCTTGGTGGCGCCGTAGGCGATGCCCACCGCCGCCGCGATCACGCACAGCGTGAACAGTTCGCGCGAACCGGTGCGCGCCACCTGCCACAGCAGCCAGGGGAACAGCTTGCGCCCGATCAGCATCATGAAGGCGATGAAGCCGCCCACCTTGCCGAAGGTGATGGCCAGCGTCTGCCACAGTGGCGTTGCCGCAGCGGCATCGGCCACGGCATGGCCGTCATCCGGCGCGGCGCCGCCCAGCGAGGATGCCAGCGGCGGCAGCAGCACCAGCACCAGCACGGTCACCAGGTCTTCCACCACCAGCCAGCCGACCGCGATGCGGCCGTTGAACGAGTCGAGGATGCCGCGCTCTTCCAGCGCGCGCAGCAGCACCACGGTGCTGGCCACCGACAGCGCCAGGCCGAACACCAGGCCGCCGCCCAGGCTCCAGCCCCACCAGTGCGCCAGCGCCATGCCCATGCCGGTCGCCGCGGCGATCTGCAAAATCGCGCCCGGCAATGCGATGCGCCGCACTTCCCACAGGTCGTCCAGCGAAAAATGCAGGCCCACGCCGAACATCATCAGCATCACGCCGATCTCCGCCAGCTGTCCGGCCAACACGGTATCGGCCGCAAAGCCCGGCGTAGCCGGTCCGATCAGGATGCCGGCAGCCAGATAGCCCACCAGTGCGGGCAATTTCAAACGGGTGGCGATGAAGCCGAATACCAGCCCGAATCCGAGGGCGGCGGCGATGGTGGTGATCAGCGGGATGTCATGGGGCATGCGTACGGGGCTCCTGTGGGGTGAATGATCAGCCCAAGGGTAGCACATGCGGCGGCAGCGGCGCGGCAGGCGCCGCTGCGGGGGGAGGGGATTACAGCTTGCGCACCACCACCGCGCCGATGGAGTAGCCGGCGCCGAAGGAGCAGATCACGCCCAGCGCGCCCGGCGGGAGGTCGTCGTTGTGCTTGTGGAATGCGATGATGGAGCCGGCCGACGAGGTGTTGGCGTAGGTATCCAGGATCACCGGTGCTTCGCCCGGCTCGGCGTCGCGGCCCAGGATCAGGCGGCTGATCAGCAGGTTCATGTTCAGGTTGGCCTGGTGCAGCCAGTAGCGGCTCACCTGCGGCACTTCCAGCCCGGCGCGCGCGATGCTTTCCTTGATCATGTCGGCGGCCATCGGGCACACGTCCTTGAACACCTTGCGGCCCTGCTGCTTGAACAGCTTGTCCGGCTGGCCCACGCCGTGCTCGTCGAAGCGGTTCAGGAAGCCGAAGTTGTTGCGGATGTTGTTGGAGAAGCTGGTCTTGAGCTTGGTGTCCAGGATTTCCCACTGGTGCCCGGATACCGCCGCGTCCTTCGCTTCCACCACGATGGCGGTGCAGGCGTCGCCGAAGATGAAGTGGCTGTCGCGGTCGCGCCAGTCCAGGTGGCCGCTGGTGATCTCGGGGTTGAGCACCAGCACCGCGCGCGCCTGGCCGCTTTGCACCGCCGCCACCGCCTGCTGGATGCCGAAGGTGGCCGAGGAGCAGGCCACGTTCATGTCGAAGCCGTAGCCGTCGATGCCCAGCGCCTGCTGCACTTCCACCGCCATGGCCGGGTAGGCGCGCTGCATATTGGAGCAGGCCACCAGCACCATGTCGATGTCGGCGGCAGTGCGGCCGGCGCGCCCCAGCGCCTGCTGCGCGGCAGCCACGCAGATTTCAGCTTGCAGCGACAGTTCGTCGTCGGCGCGCTCGGCAATGCGCGACACCATGCGCTTGGGGTCGAGGATGCCTTCCTTTTCCATCACGTAGCGCGACTTGATGCCGGACGCCTTCTCGATGAAGCCCACGCTGGACGGCTCCAGCGCCTTGACCGTGCCCGCCTCGATGGCGGCTGCGTTGTCGGCGTTGAACTGCTCGACGTAGGTGTTAAAACAAGCCACCAGCTCTTCGTTGCTGATGGCTTGCGCTGGCGTGAAGAGGCCGGTGCCGCTGATGACGACTTGTTTCATATTCTTCAATCTTTCTCTTGTGGATAGGGCTGTCGCCTTTTTATGGGAGAAATTCTACACGAACGCTCGTACTAAAAATGAAGAACGGCGCCACCAGGGCGCCGCGAACAGCCGGACTGTCGTGAAAAGGACTTTATTTTGGCAGTGCATCCTTGGCGGCCGTGTCCACCTGCACCAGTTTCGATTCCTGCTTGGCCAGCTGCACCGGCAGACCCTTCAGGTGGTTCAGCGCCTGCTGCAGCTGGAAGTCGTCGCCGCTGCCGTATTCCAGCGGCTTGCGCTTGCGCTCGGCAGCCAGGATGCGCAGCTGCTCTTCGGCTTCGTCGCGCTTGCTCTTGGCCGCTTCCGCCTCGCGGTCGTTGGACAGGTGCTTGACCAGGTCTGCCTCGCGCATGCGCAGCGCGTTCAGGCCGTCGCCGTCGGCGTTTTCGTCCACCAGCAGCTCGGGCGTGATGCCCTTGGCCTGGATCGAGCGGCCGTTCGGCGTGTAGTAGCGCGCCGTGGTCAGCTTCACGGCCGTGTCGGCGGTCAGCTGGCGGATGGTTTGCACCGAGCCCTTGCCGAAGGTCTGGCTGCCGATAATGGTGGCGCGCTTGTAGTCCTGCAGCGCGCCGGCCACGATTTCCGACGCCGACGCCGAACCGGTGTTCACCAGCACCGCCATCGGCACCTTCTTCACCGCCGCCGGCAGCTTGGCCAGCGCGTCGCCCTCGCTGCGCAGCGCGTAGTATTCGGCGCGGCCGTAGAAGGTCTGGCGCGAATCGGGCAGCTGGCCGTTGGTGGACACGATGGCCGCATCCTTGGGCAGGAAGGCCGCCGCCACGCCGATGGCGCCTTGCAGCACGCCGCCCGGGTCGTTGCGCAAGTCCAGCACCAGGCCCTTGATATTGGGGTCCTGCTTGTACAGTTCGGTGATCTTGGCGGCCAGGTCGTCCACCGTGGGTTCCTGGAACTGCGCCACGCGCAGCCAGGCGTAGCCCGGTTCGACGATTTTCGCCTTCACGCTTTTCTGCACGATCTCTTCGCGCGTGATGTTGAACACCAGCGGTTCCGGCTCGTCCTTGCGCAGCACCGTCAGCGACACCTTGCTGTGCGGCTCGCCGCGCATGCGCTTGACCGAGTCGTCCAGGCTCAGGCCCTTGACCCGGGGTGGAGTCGAGGCGGGTGATCAGGTCGCCCGCCTTGATGCCGGCGCGCCAGGCCGGCGAATCCTCGATCGGCGCCACGATCTTGATGTAGCCGTCCTCGCTCTGGCCGATCTCGATGCCCAGACCAACGAATTTGCCCTGCGAGCCTTCGCGCAGCTCGGCGTAGGCTTTCTTGTCGAGGTAGGCGGAATGCGGGTCGAGCGAGGCGACCATGCCGGAGATGGCCTCGGTCAGCAGCTTCTTGTCCTCCACCGCTTCCACGTAGTCGGATTTGATGAGGCCGAACACGTCGGCCAGCTGGCGCAATTCCTCCAGCGGCAGCGCCGGGTCGGCGGGGCGCTGGGCCATTGCGGAGAACTGCAGGGAGACGGCAACGCCGGCTATAACACCCAGGCCAACCAGCCCGGTATTCTTGAGTTTCTTGCCCATGTTTCACCTGTGTCAAGCTGCCGCAGTCACTCTACTGCGCGCGAATTCAGTATAAACCTGATTTCCGGCAAGCTGCGTAGCTCGTCCGTAATTTATCTCGCCTTTACGGCGTTTTACACCACAGCATGATAGGGCGCCAATATTGCGCTTTTGTCCCTTCTGTAAAGGCTGCGTTCACGACCGTAAGGAATTGTAAGAGTCCGGGAAGACGCCAAATCCGCGTCCTACACTGGGTCTGTAGTTCTTCTCTACCCTGTAGTGGTTTTTCAGCCTGCGCTCCCGGCGCAGGCTTTTTTTTGCCCGGAGACCCGATGACAAGCAACCTGATTTCCAAGTACGCGCGCAGCCTGCTGATCACTACCGCGCTGGCGTTTTCGCTGCCTTCCGCCCCGGCCTTGGCCGTGCCGGTGATGGAGATGCGCGCCGAAGACCTGCTGGCCATGGCGGCCGAATTCCGCAAGGAACTGAACCTGAACGCCAACCAGAGCACGCTGTGGCAGCAGACCGAGAGCCGCACGCGCACGCTGCTGCGCGAGCGCAAGTCGCGCCGCGAGCGCATGCAGGCCGCGCTGCGCCCGGCGCTGGACGGCAAGGACGTGGAACTGCGCGAGCTGGCCGGCGGCGTGGAGGCCGAAGCGGCCGCGTCGGCGGCGGAGGAAAAGCAGCTGCGCGCATGGTGGCTGGATGTCAACGACGCGCTGGATGAAACGCAGCGCAAGCAGGTGGCGGTGTTCCTCGCCGAGCAGATGCAGCGCGTGGAAGGCGCCGAGCGCGGGGAGCGCGGCGAGCGTCCGAAAGAGGGCGGCGGCTCCGGGCGTGGCGAGCACAAGGGCGGCAAGGGCGGCATGGGCGGCAGCATGGGCGGCGGCCGGGGCGGCTGACGCAGGGGCGGTTGCCCTGTTGTAGCGGCATGTATCGAAAAGTAAAAAGCGGCCGCCGGCCGGGACGGCCGCTGTCCCCGCCGCTTAAAATGTTGGCATGAGCAAACTGATTCCCCTTGCCTGCCTGGCATTAATAGGCGCCAATCTGCACGCCAGCGCCCAGGAAACAGTCCAGCCAGCGAAGGAAGACGGCAAGCCCCTCCAGAAAGTCACCATCAGCGGCGGCCGCCAAGACGACATGGCCGAGCGCCGCAATTCCACCGCCGGCAAGCAGGTCTACGGCCGCGAAGAACTGGACCGCAACGGCGACACCACGCTGGGCGACGTGCTCAAGCGCCTGCCCGGCGTCACCATAGGCGGCGGTCGTCCCGGCCGCGGCGGCGACGTGCGCATGCGCGGCCTGGGCAGCGGCTACACGCAGATCCTGCTCAACGGCGAACGCGCGCCGGCCGGTTTCTCGCTCGAATCGCTGTCGCCGGACCAGGTGGAGCGCGTGGAAGTAATGCGCGGCCCGGTGGCGGAAAACAGCACCCGCGCCATCGCCGGCACCATCAACGTGATCCTGCGCGACGGCTACCAGCAGCGCGACATCCAGCTCAAGCTCGCCGACAGCTATGAGCGCAGCCTGCATTCGCCCAACGTATCGCTGACGGTGCCGGGCAAGGCGGGCCGCCTGACCTACACGCTGTCCGCCACGCTGGGCAAGCACCGCCAGAAGGACGTCGGCCAATCCGTCATCAGCGACACCGAGGACGATGGCGACATCGCCAAGTTGCAGAACGTGGAAGAGCACAGCAGCGGCAGCAGCGAGAACCTGCACCTGACGCCGCGCCTGTCCTATAAATTCGACAACGGCGACACGCTGAACTTCCAGCCCTTCATCATGGCCAACCGCGGCGACACCGACGCGCGCAGCGACCTGGCACAGCTGGCCGGCGCCGTGCCGCCCGAATACAACCTGGCGCTCACGCGTACCCATGCCAGCTCCACCATGATGCGCGGCTTCGGCAACTGGCTGCACAAGCTGCAGGGCGCCGCCAAGCTGGACGTGAAGTTCGGCCTCGGCCTGGCAAAGCGCGACAGCGACGCGGTGCGCAACCAGTTCGACAGCGCCGGCACGCTGCTGGACCGCTTCCACGACACCGACAGCACGCGCGACCGCAGCCTGAACACCGGCGGCAAATACAGCGCGCCGCTGGGCGCCGGCCACCTGCTGGCCGCCGGCTGGGACCTGGAAACCAGCCGCCGCGAGCAGACCAAGGTCGGCACCGACAAAAACGGCAACGCCCAGTTCGACGATTCCGGCGACAACCTCAGCGCCGACACGCGCCGCGTGGCCGTGTTCGCGCAGGACGAGTGGGACATCACGCCGCAGTGGGGCGTGTACATGGGTGCGCGCTGGGAAGGCATCCGCACCACGAGCGACCGCGCCGCAGCTGCGGCCGGCGGCGTCGGCAACGTTGGCAACGTCAGCAACGTCAGCAACACCAGCAGCGTATTCAGCCCGCTGCTGCACGGCGTCTACCGCATCCCCGGCACCGCCAAGGACCAGGTGCGCATGAGCCTGACCAAGAGCTACAAGTCGCCCAATGTGCAGGACCTGATCGCCCTGCCCGTGCTGTCGCGCCTGAACAGCGCCACGCGCCCGGACCGCACCGGCAATCCCAACCTGAAGCCCGAGCTGGCCACCGGCCTGGACATGGCGTTCGAGCACTACCTGGGCCGCAGCGGCATCCTCAGCGCAAGCGGCTTCATCCGCGACATCGACAACCTGATCCGGCGCGAGCTCACCCTGCAGCAAAGCGCCGCCGGCCCGCGCTGGGTGTCCACGCCGGGCAACGTCGCGCACGCGCGCACCAAGGGCATCGAGCTGGAAGCGAAATTCCAGCTGGCCGAGCTGATGGACGACGCGCCCGCCATCGATTTCCGCAGCAACTACAGCCGCTTCTGGTCGCGCGTGGACGGCATCCCCGGCCCCGACAACCGCCTCGACCAGCAGCCCAGGCAGACCGCCAACCTGGGCCTGGACTACCGCATGAAGGACTGGCCGCTATCCATGGGCGCCAGCTACAACTGGACCCCGGCGATCCGCGTGCAAACCAGCCTGAGCCAGACGGTGGAAGCCAGCCGCAAGCGGGTGGTGGACGGGCACGTGCTGTGGAAAATGACGCCGCTCACGCAGCTGCGCATGGCGGTGGCGAACATGCTGGCCGACGACGCCACCGGCAGCAACCTGGTCTACACTAATGGACTGTCACAACGTTCCACGACGCTCAACCCCACTTACCGAGTGTGGACCGCGCGCCTGGAAACAAAATTCTAACGAGGAGAGAGCAGTTGAAACGTACTTTACTGAGCACCCTGGTCATCGGCCTGATGGCAACCCAAGCCTGCGCGCATGAGGGCGACCACCCTGCGCCGACGTCCGCCCCGATCTCGGGCATCGACACCCAGTACATCGACACCAGCGTGCGTGCGCAGGACGACTTCTTCACCCACCTGAACGGCGGCTGGCTGAAAGCCACCAAGATCCCCGACGACAAGTCGAGCTGGGGCTCGTTCGCCAAGCTGCGCGACGACACCCTGCCGCAGCTGCGCGGCCTGATCGAAGAGACCCAGAAGACCAAACAGAAGCAGGGCAGCGAGGCGCAGAAGATCGCCGACCTGTACACCAGCTATATGAACGAAGCGGCGCTGGAAAAGCTGGGCACCAAGCCGCTGGCCGGCGAGCTGAGCGCCATTCGCGGCCTGAAGGACAAGAAAGCCCTGCCGGGCATGATCGCGCACCTGACCCGCATCGGCGTCAGCGTGCCGTACGGCGTCTACGTGAGCCAGGACGCGCGCAACTCCACCCAGCACGCCGCCAGCATCGCGCAAAGTGGCCTGGGCCTGCCGGACCGCGACTACTACCTGAAGAAGGACGACACCCGCCTGGCCGCCGTGCGCGACAAATACGTGGCCCATATCGCCAACACGCTCACCATGGCCGGCCACAAGAACGCCGCCGAGGACGCGAAAGCCATCATGGCGCTGGAAACCGCGCTGGCCGAAGTGCAGTGGACCAAGGTGGACAACCGCGACCCGGTCAAGCGCTACAACAAGACCGAGATCGCCAAGCTGGCCGAACTGGCTCCGGGCTATGACTGGAAAGACGCCATGGGCAAGGCCGGCATCGCCACCAAGACCGACACCGTCATCGTCAACCAGCCGAGCTACCTGACCGGCTTCGCCAGGATTGTCGAGGCGACCGACCTGAACACCTGGAAAGCCTACTTCGAGTGGCAGGTGCTGCGCGACGCGTCGCCTTATCTGAACAAGGCCTTTGCCGACGCCGACTTCGCGTTCTACAGCGGCGTCATCAACGGCGTGACGGTGCAGGAACCGCGCTGGAAGAGCGGCGTGCGCGTGGTGGAAGGCGCCATCGGCGAAGGCCTGGGCAAGCTGTACGTGGCCCAGTACTTCCCGGCCGACCGCAAGGCGCGCATGGAAGCGCTGGTGAAGAACCTGATGGCCGCCTACAAGGACAGCATCGACAACCTGGACTGGATGAGCCCGGAGACCAAGCGTGAAGCGCAAGCCAAGCTGGCCAAGTTCACCACCAAGATCGGCTACCCGAACAAGTGGCGCGACTACAGCAGCCTGAACATCGTGTCGGGCGACCTGGCCGGCAATATGCGCCGCGCCGCCGAGTTCAGCTACAAGCGCAACCTGGCCAAGCTGGGCGCGCCGGTGGACCGCGAGGAATGGGGCATGACGCCGCAGACCGTGAACGCCTACTACCGCTCCACCACCAACGAGATCGTATTCCCGGCCGCCATCCTGCAGCCGCCGTTCTTCGACGCGCGCGCCGACGACGCGGTGAACTACGGCGGCATCGGCGCCGTCATCGGCCATGAGATCAGCCACGGCTTCGACGACAAGGGCAGCCAGTCCGACGGCGACGGCAACCTGCGCGACTGGTGGACCGCCGCCGACCGCGCCAACTTCAAGGCCAAGGCCGACGCGCTGACCAAGCAGTACGACGGCTACAGCCCGCTGCCCGGCTATTACGTGAACGGCGCGCTGACCCTGGGCGAGAACATTGCCGACAACTCCGGCGTGGCCGTGGCCTACAAGGCCTACAAGCTGTCGCTGGGCGGCAAGCCGGCGCCGGTGATCGACCAGCTCACCGGCGAGCAGCGCTTCTACATGGGCTTCGGCCAGGTATGGCGCAGCAAGATGCGCGAAGAGGCGCAGATCAAGCAGGTCAAGACCGACCCGCACTCGCCCGGCCAGTTCCGCGCCAACGGCACCATGAAGAACCAGCCCGGCTTCTACGACGCCTTCGGCGTGAAAGAGGGCGACCCGATGTATCTCGCGCCGGAACAGCGCGTGATCATCTGGTAACTGGAAAGTACAAAAAGGCCCCGATAAGTGGTCTTTTTGCTATCAGTGCCACGGCGCTGTGCTAGAGTGAAAAACCGGCCACGAGCCGGACATAAACGTAGACCTACAACGAGAGGGAAGCATCCTGTGAAACGACATCTGTTGAGTGCAATGACCCTGGCCGTGCTGGCCGCAACCGGCCAGGCCGTCGCCGCCGACGCCGCCAAGAGCCCGACCGGCGGCAAGCTCACGTCCGGCATCGCCGTGGAATACATCGATCCTGCCGTGCGCGCGCAGGACGACTTCTTCACCCACCTGAGCGGCAAATGGCTGGCCACCACCGAAATCCCGGCCGACAAGTCCAACTGGGGCAGCTTCGCCAAGCTGCACGACGACATCCAGCCGCAGCTGCGCGCCATCATCGAGAACGCCGCCGCCAAGCAGAACGCGGGCGCGGACGAGCAGCGCATCGGCGCTTTCTACGCCTCCTACATGGACGAAGCCAGGCTGGAACAGCTGGGCGCCGCGCCGCTGAACGCCGAACTGGCCCGCATCGCCGCGCTGAGCGACAAGAAGCAGCTGCCCGCGCTGATCGCGCGCAACAACCAGGTCGGCATTGCCGCGCCGATCGACCTGGGCATCCACCAGGACAACAAGGATTCCACCAAATACGTGGTGGACTTCGTGCAAAGCGGCCTCGGCCTGCCGGACCGCGACTACTACCTGAAAAAAGACGACGCCAAGCTGGCCGACACGCTGGCCAAGTATGAGCAGCACATCGCCAGGATGCTGACGCTGGCCGGCGACAAGGACGGCGCCGCCAAGGCCAAGGCCATCGTGGCGCTGGAAACCGAACTGGCCAAGATCCAGTGGAGCAAGGTGGAACTGCGCGACCCGATCAAGGCCTACAACAAGATCGAGATCGCCAAGCTGGGCGAGCTGACCCCGGGCTACGACTGGAACGCCTACCTGGACGCCCTGAAGATCAGCGGCAAGGTGAACTACGTCATCGTCAGCCAGCCGACCTACCTGAAAGGCTTCAGCGAACTGCTGGCGGCGACCCCGCTGGACACCTGGAAAGCCTACTTCCAGTGGCATGCCGTGCGCGCCAACGCGGCCTACCTGTCGAAAGCCTTCGTCGACGAAAACTTCGCCTTCTACGGCACGGTGCTGAGCGGCGCCAAGGAAATGCGTCCGCGCTGGAAGCGCGGCGTGAGCGCAGTGGAAGGCGCGCTGGGCGAATCGGTGGGCAAGGTCTACGTCGAGCAGCACTTCCCGGCCGAGCGCAAGGCGCGCATGGAAGCGCTGGTGAAGAACCTGCTGGTGGCCTACAAGCAAAGCATCGACAAGCTGGACTGGATGAGCCCGGCCACCAAGAAGCAGGCGCAAGCCAAGCTGGCCAAGTTCACCACCAAGATCGGCTACCCGAACAAGTGGCGCGACTACTCGGCGCTGGTGGTCACGCGCGACGACCTGGTGGGCAATGTGCAGCGTTCGCACCAGGCCGACTACGACAAGGAAATCAACAAGCTGGGCAAGCCGATCGACCGCGACGAATGGGGCATGACGCCGCAGACCGTGAACGCCTACTACAACCCGGAAATGAACGAGATCGTGTTCCCGGCCGCCATCCTGCAGCCGCCGTTCTTTGACGCCAATGCGGACGACGCCGTGAACTACGGCGGCATCGGCGCCGTCATCGGCCACGAGATCAGCCACGGCTTCGACGACCAGGGCGCCCAGTACGACGGCGACGGCAACTTGCGCGACTGGTGGACCGCCGCCGACCACAAGAACTTCGAAGCCAAGACCAAGGCGCTGGTGGCGCAATACAACGCCTTCAGCCCGCTGCCTGGCTACAACGTGAACGGCGAACTGACCCTGGGCGAGAACATCGCCGACAACTCCGGCGTGGCGATCGCCTACAAGGCCTACAAGCTGTCGCTGAAGGGCAAGCCGGCGCCGGTGATCGACGGCCTGACGGGCGACCAGCGCTTCTTCATGGGCTTCGCGCAAGTATGGCGCAGCAAGATGCGCGATCCCGAAATGATCAGCCGCATCAAGACCGACCCGCACTCGCCGGGCCAGTTCCGCGCCAACGGCACCATGCGCAACCAGCCGGGCTTCTACGAAGCCTTCAAGGTCAAGCAGGGCGACAAGATGTACCTGGCGCCGAAAGAACGCGTCATCATCTGGTAAGCAGGGACGAAAAAAAACCGCTCGATGGAGCGGTTTTTTTTATGAGTCCGGTTGAACCGTAGGGCGGGTTAGCTACCCGTAACCCGCCAATCTCAGCCCTTAGGCGCCTCAGCCGGCGCAGCCGCCGCCGGAGCCGCTGCCGCCGGAGCCGCCGGTACCTCAGGCTCCTTCAGCTTGCCGCCCGACTTGTTCGCCATGAACACCACGGCGCGCGCCACTTCCACGTCATCCAGATCCGGGTTGCCGCCCTTGGCCGGCATCGCGCGCAGGCCTTCGATCGCGTGCTTCACCACCGTATCCTGGCCCTGCGCCAGGCGCGGACCCCAGGCGCCGCTGTCGCCAACCTTGGGTGCACCCGCTACGCCGGCGCCGTGGCAGGCCGCGCAGGTGGAGGTATAGATGGCTTCGCCCGTCTGCAGTACTTTAGGCGCGTTCGCATCCTTCAGCGTAAAGCCCACATCGGCCACAGGCTGCAAGCGCTTGCCGATGGCTTCGGCAGACTGGCTTTCGGTGCCGGCGCCGGTGAGTTTAGTGGCGGTAACGAACTGCACCAGCAGGGCGATGCCCAGCACGGTGATGAGGAAGAAGCCGATCACTGCTGCTGCGAGCTGCTTGGGCGTTCTGATGGCGGATTCGTGGTTGTGTGCGTCGCTCATGATTTCCTTAATAACAAATTTCGAAACTTGCGTCGGCGTTACGTTATCGGTTTTGCATGCAGGTGAAGAAGCGCATTTGCTCGCCAAACGGGCGATTATAGTCTCAAAAGATTGCCTGTGGATGCAGAACGGTGCAAAAGCGACACTTTTCATGGACGCACAAGACGAAACCCGGTATCCTTCTGTCACCTCCGAAGTTCCCTCCTACGCGGCTGTAGCTCAATGGATAGAGTATTGGCCTCCGAAGCCAAGGGTTGTGGGTTCGATCCCCCGCCAGCCGCACCAGTTTCCCCCACCGAAAATCTCCTGCGTCGCGGGCCTGTAAGGCCGCTGTTCCGGGGGCCCACACGGTATGCCGCCGGTGCGCCGCGATATCAAATTCGATATAGCTCAGTGCAATTTAGTTATTGGTATTGAATAGCGTAAAGCTCTAGCATGGGCGGTTCCAAAATACGATTTTCAGGGGACGTTCCGTGGCTGCGCCAATTGTTTCTGCTAGTACATCTTCCATTGGGCACGCGCCCGCAACCGCAAGCTACAAGTCGGCCATGTCGCTGCTGGCCAGCTTGTTCTTCACCTGGGGTTTCATCACCGTCATCAACAACACGCTGCTGCCGCACCTGCGCAGCGTGTTCGAGCTGAACTACACGCAGACCACGCTGATCGAATCGGTCTGGTTCATCGCTTACTTCGTCGCGTCGATCCCGGCGGCCCGCCTGATTGAGCGCATCGGCTACAAGAAATCGCTGGTGGTCGGCCTCGGCATCATGGCGCTGGGCGCGCTGATGATGATCCCGGCGGCGCGCCTGCCGTCCTACATCGTCACGCTGGTGGCGCTGTTTGTCATTGCCTGCGGTATCACGCTGCTGCAGGTGGCGGCCAATCCCTACGTAGCCGTGGTCGGCACGCCGCAAACCGCGTCGGCGCGCCTGAACCTGGTGCAGGCCTTCAACTCGCTGGGCACCATGTTCGCGCCGCTGTTCGGCGGCTACCTGATCCTGGGCCGCTCCAATTCCGGCACGGCCGGCGCCGAGCATGTACTGACCCAGGCCGAGCGCCTGGCGGATGCGCAGGCGGTGCAGCTGCCTTACCTGATCGTGGCGGCCGTGCTGGTGGTGCTGGCCATCATCATCGCGCGCTTCCCGCTGCCGGAGATGGGCGCGGCCACCAGCCGCGTCTCGAAAGCCGAGCGCGCCTCGCATTCGCTGTGGCGCCACCGCAACCTGGTGTTCGGCATTCCGGCCATCTTCATTTACCTGATTGCCGAGATCGGCGTGGCCAACCTGTTCATCAACTTCGTGTCGCAGCCGCAGATCGGCAACGTCAGCCACGAGCAAGCCTCGCACTACCTGTTCCTGCTGTGGGGCGGCATGATGGTGGGCCGCTTCGTCGGCAGCATGCTGATGCGCTCCATCTCCGCCGAGCACGTGCTGGCCGCCGCCAGCGTGGGCGCCTGCATCGTCATGCTGGTGGCCACCTTCAGCACCGGCCCGACCGCCATGTGGGCGCTGATTTCCGTGGGCCTGTTCCATTCGATCATGTTCCCCACCATTTTCACGCTGGGCATCAGGGGCCTGGGTCCGCTGACCGAAGAAGGCGCCGGCCTGCTGATCATGGCCATCGCCGGCGGCGCGCTGGTGGTGGTGCAGGGCTGGCTGGCCGACATCTACGGCCTGCAGCTGTCCTTCCTGCTCACCGCCGCGTGCGAACTGTACGTGCTGTTCTACGCGTTGTGGGGGGCGCGCACGACGAATGCTTTCCCGGACGCAGCTACCTAAATTTCCATTGTAAAATAGTTAATCGCGCGGCGAGTGCCGCGCGATCGACTCAATGGAATGCCATGAATCTGCATAAACTGTCTTGCGGCGCGCTGGCCGCGCTTGCCCTTGTATCGACCCACGCCGTGGCGCAGGAATGGCCGCGGCTGGCGGGCGGAAAGGACGTGGCCGAGTGCAAGGCCGCCCTGCAACTGGCTGTGCTGGGCCACAAATCCGCCAGCGTCCTGCCATGGACGCATCCCGACGCGATTCCCGACGATTTCAGCAGCGATCTGGTGCTCGGCCCCAAGAGCACCAGCCTGACCGGCGGCGACGTGCCGGAATTCGAACCGGAAGTGTTCACGCAAGTTCCCCTCCCCGAATACAAGCCGCGCAGCATCTACTGGCAGACCGAGGCTGTCGACGGCAAGCGGCTGGTGGTGGAGGAAGTGCCGCTGGGCTGGCGCGGCGACATGCACAAGGTGCGCGTGGTGGACCAGGCCATGACCGCCAAAGAATACCTCGGCACCGACGCCGACGAGCGCAATGCCCGGCTGGGTGCGCCGTTCAGCGACGGCTGGCGCCTGCCTTTCATCTTCAGGAAAAACGGCGACAGCGCGCTGTGGCTCATGTATATCGCCGAACCGGGCGGCTTCTCCGGCAACTGGAAGGTGTACGTGCCGGTCGCGGGCGTGCCCAAGCTGGCGTGCGAGATCCAGTTCCGGCCGCAGGTGACGCAGGCGGTGCAGCTGCTGCCGCAGCCGGTGCGGCAACTGGCCGCGCTGCTGGAGCGCACGCTGGGCAAGGGCAAGGAGGAAAGCTTCTGGCAGCCGACCGCGCGCGTGCGCGCCAGCGTGCAGCAGGCCTGGGCCAACGCGGCGCTACGCCCCTGGGTGGCGGACAATCCCTACAACACGCGCGCGGAAGTGGATGAGAATCTGCTGGCATGGTCGCAGCAGGACAAGACCAACAGGAAGCTGTACGCGGCGATCCAGGCGCAATACGCGCCGGCCGAACGCGCGCTGGCGCAGCACTATGCGCGCCAGCTGCGCATGCCGGCGGAGCAGGCGGCGGCGGCCGCGAAGACGGTGCTGGACACCGCCTTCCGCATGTACTTCGTCATCAACAAGGAGCAGTACTAAGGCTGCTCTTAGGCTGCTTCAATAGCTGACCTGGTAGCTGACCTAGTAGCTGACCTAGTAGCTGACGTGGTAGTCCTTGGGGAACTTGCGCCCGGCGAAGGCCTTCTTCTGCGTCCAGTCCTGCGCCGGCGCAGTCCAGTAGGAATCGCTGTCCGGCAGGCCCAGCGGCAGCAGCGTCGCGGAAGCGATGTACATGCTGCCGTTGTTGGAGTACCAGTCGCCCAGCTCAGGCTGGTGGCCGACGAAGCCTATCGTCAGGTAGCCGTCCTTGGTGAAGTTGCTCGGCTCGGTCCACACCGCCTTGTGCACCGCGTGCAGCGCGGCGCGCACCTGGCCTTCCGGCAGCGACGGCGGCAACTGCTTGCGCCACGCGAGCAGGGCCAGCGGCTGGAACGCCGCAGTGCGGTAGGTGAGCGAGCGGCCGATGGGCGGATAGCTGCCGTCGGTGCCGATAAAGCGCTCCAGGTGCTCGCTGTAGCGCTGCATGCGCTTCACGGCCTGCGCCTGCAGTTCCTCCGGCTTGCCGTTCCAGAACGGGCCTTTGAACTTGGCCAGCACGTCCAGGATCTCCACCAGCATCGGGTACATCACGTAGGAATTGTAGTAGTCGAAGTGGAAGGCTTCGCCGTCCTTGATCCAGCCGTCGCCCACATACCATTCGTTGATCTTGCGGATGGCCACGTTCATGCGCATCGGGTCGTATTCCTCGCCGATGGACATCAGCCAGGCTTCGTTCATGGCCGCGAACAGCATCCAGTTGATGTAGGGCGGCTCGATGCGGCGCAAGCCCTTGATGGCGGCGATGATGCGCTGCTTGGTGGTGCTGTCGAGCGGCTCCCACAAGGTCTTGGGCGCGCGCATCAGGGCGTTGGTGTAGTAGGCCGAGTCGACCAGCGTCTGGCCCGGGCCTTTCCACAGCAGGCAGTCCGGGCTGGCCGGATCGACCGAGTGCACATAGCTTTGCAGCGCCATCTGCTGCATGCGCTGGCGGTAGCGGCCTTCCGGCGTGCCGTCGGCGGGCAGGGCCAGCCACGGCGCCACGCCGGCGATCAGGCGGCCGAAGCATTCCAGGTAGGCCACGCCGGGATCGCGCCCGTCCCAGGTGGGGCTGAGTTCCAGTGCGAATTTCTTGTGCAGCTGGCCTTGCGACATGGCCGACAGCACGGGGTCGGACATTTTTTGCAGCAGGCCGAGCAGGTAGGCGCGGTCGCTGCCGGGCGCCGCTGCTGCTGCGGTGGCGCTGCCAGTGGCCAGCGCGCCGCCGGCGCCGACCAGGCCGCCCATTGCCGAACCGGCGGTGCCGGCTGCCAGCGTGCGCATGAAGTTGCGTCGTTCCATGTGTTCTCCTAGTTGCCTGTGACGAGCTGGTCGCCGATATAAACGCGGTATTGCTTGATGCGGCCGGTCACGTCGTCCGTGCCCTGGCGCGGCACGTAGCGCAAGCCCGCCACTTCCGCCGCCTTGCCCAGGTCGATAATGATACGGTGCGGATGCGGCGCGCTGGCGGCCGCGCCGCTGTAGGCAGTGTGCCAGTAGTCGGTGTTCTGGCCGTTGATGGCGTTCAGCGCCGAGCCGTCCTCCTTGCGCGCTTCCTCGCTGCTGGCGTAGGCGATGGTCCAGCTGGACTGGTTGAGCGGCTTGCCTGCCTTGTCCAGCAGCGCGATCTCGGCCACCGCCGCGTAGCTCTTGCCGTCGAAGGCGCTCAGCGATTCCAGGCAGAACTGGCGCCCCGTTGCAGGCGCGGCGAACATCACGGTCTGCGTGGCGGAGCCGGGCGCGAATTCGGCCGCGTGCACCGGCGCCACGCCGTCCAGCTGCAGCTTGGCCGTGCTGGGCGGGCGCGCCAGGTCGAGTTCGGGATGCAGCTGGTCCAGCACCGGCATGGCCAGGCCGGCGATGCGCGCCGTGCGCGGGCCGGTCAGGTCCAGCACCACCACCTCGTTGCGGCCGCGCTTGAGCCACGGGCCGGGCAAATACATGGTCTGCGTCGGACCGATGCTCCAGTAGCGGCCCAGGCAGCGGCCGTTGATCCACACGATGCCCTGGCCCCAGCTGGACATGTCGAGGAAGGTGTCGCCGGTGGCCGCGGCGTTGAAGCTGCCGCGCCAGAACGCCGGTCCCTGCGCGCGGCCGCGCTTCCAGTCCAGCGGCGGCAGCGCGCCGTCGGCGTCGAAGTCGATGGCGCGGATGGCCCAGTTTTCCACCGGCTGCGGGGCGCCGTCCTGCGGCGTGAAGGTCACCGGGCCGTGCAAGCCCTTGCGGTCGTGGATCTCCACGCCGAAATTGACGCGCGCTATCGTGTACAGCAGGACGTCCACCGTCACCGGCTTGCTGCGCGCGGGCAACGCCACCTTGAAGCGGCGGTGGCGCGTGTCCATCGTGCCCACCTGCTTGCCGTCCACGAACACCCACGCCAGGTCGCGCACCTTCGCGGCCGCCAGCACACCCGCCGGGCCGGCCGGCAGGGTCACGCGGTAGGCCACCAGGCCGCGGCTGATGTCGTACTGCTCGATGGGCTTGGGCGACACGTCGCTGATGGCGCGCGCCGGCAGGTTGGCCATCACGGCGGCGCTTTCCTGCAAGGCGAACGCCGGGATGGTGATGACCGGCATGCGCGCCGGCGCCTCCGGCAGTGTTTCGCCGGCCGGCAGCAGCGGCTTGATGCCGTCGCGGTAGGCGTTGAACTTGTCGCCGATCCAGCCCGCCTCGCCGATGGGGGCGTCGTAGTCGTAGCTGGTGGTGTCCGGACGGAAGGGGCGGTCGCAGCCGCCCCACAGGCCGAAGGTGGTGCCGCCGTGCGCCATGTACAGGCTGAACGAGCCGTTCGCCTTCAGCATGGCCTGGATGTCGGCCACGGCCTTGTCGGCCGAGCCGCGCCGGTGCGGTGCGCCCCAGGTGTCGAACCAGCCGGAATAGTATTCGCCGCACATCAGCG
Source organism: Pseudoduganella sp. UC29_71 (assembly GCF_042693265.1). Classification (NCBI taxonomy): domain Bacteria; kingdom Pseudomonadati; phylum Pseudomonadota; class Betaproteobacteria; order Burkholderiales; family Oxalobacteraceae; genus Pseudoduganella; species Pseudoduganella sp. UC29_71. Next base: position 6,212,907 of record NZ_CP170549.1, read on the forward strand.
GGCCGCGCTGCACCTTGGCCAGTTCCTTGAAGCCGGTGGCCGGATCGCTGCCGAAGTTGGCCACCGAGAACAGCTCGGGGATGTGCGACTTCACCACCGCGTTGGTCGGGTTGCACTGGAACAGCGGCACGTCGAAGCGCGCGTCCAGCAAGGCCTGGCGCATCATGCGCATATAGTCCAGGTCCTCGCCGAAGAAGCCGTATTCGTTTTCCACCTGCACCATCAGGATGGGGCCGCCCTGCGTCGCCTGCATCGGCGCCAGCACGCGGCCCACTTCGCGCAGCCAGCGCCGCGCCGGCTGCACGTAGGCGTCGGCGCGCGTGCGCAGGAAAGCGTCGCCGGGCTGCTTGAGCAGCCACCACGGCAGGCCGCCCATTTCCCATTCGGCGCAGGCGTACGGGCCGGGGCGCAGGATCACCCACAGCCCGGCCTGCTGCGCCAGGCGGCAGAACTCGGCCGCGTCGCGCTGGCCGCTCCAGTCGTATTTGCTTTCGCGCCATTCGTGGTAGTTCCAGAACAGATAGGCGCACACCGTGTTCAGGCCCATGGCCTTGATGGCTTGCAGGCGATGGCGCCAGTATTCGCGCGGCACGCGGGCGAAATGCATTTCGCCGCAGCGGATCTGGAAGGGTTTGCCGTCGAGCAGGAAGTCGTCCTGGCCGATGGCGAAGCGCGCGGCAGCGGGGGACGCCCCGGCCTGGGCGCTGGCAGAAAAAGGCAGCAGCGCACTGGCTGCTGCAACCGCCGCACCTTGCAGGTGACGCCGGCGAGAGAACTTGATCGTCATGAATTAGTCCAAAGTATGCTTGTCGAGGAAGCGCGCCAGTTCGGCCGCCGCCAGCAGGAAGGCGCCCACGCCGAAGGACGCGGTGGCGTTCTGGTCCACCACCTGGCCCGGGATGGCGCGCTCGCCGATCGGCTGCACATAGCCCAGCTTGCCGTCCGGCTGCAGCGCGGTCTTGCTCAGGTAGTGCCAGGCGCGCCGCACCACGGGCGTGTACTCGGCCCGGTCCAGCAGGCCGTGGTTCATGCCCCACAGGTAGGCGTAGGTGAAGAAGGCGGTGCCGCTGGTTTCCGGGCCGGGCGCGTGCGCCGGGTCGAGCAGGCTGCGGGTCCAGTAGCCTGCCGGCTGCTGCGCCGGTTTCAGGGCCTTGGCCATGCGCTGGAAGCGTTCCACGAACAGCGCGTGCGCAGGATGGCTGGCGGGGATGTCGGCCAGCGTCTTGGCCAGGCCGGCGAACACCCAGCCGTCGCCGCGCGCCCAGAAGTCCTTGCCGCCATTGCTGCTCTTGTGCTTGGGGTAGATGTACTTCGCGTCGCGGTAGTACAGGCCGGCGTCGGCGTCGTACATCAGCTTGTCGGCGAACAGGAAGTACTCGTGCAGCTTGTCCAGGTAGCGCCGGTCGCCCGTCACCTTGTACAGCTTGGCCATCACCGGCATCACCATGTACAGGCCGTCGGCCCACCACCAGTAATCGTTGTTGGGCGTGCCGATCTGGTATTCCAACACTTCCTTTGCGCGCGCGATCTTGTGCGGGTCCCTGGCCGGGTCCAGGTTGTACAGGTCGATATAGGTCTGGAAGCACACTTGCCAGTCGCCGAACAGCACATGCTCGGCGGTCTCGCCGTAGGTGTATTTCCAGGCTGCCTTCACACCCGAGCGCGCGGAGGTCCACTGGTTGTGCTCGGCCCAGGCGGTCGAGTACTGGCGGTAGCGTTCGTCGCCGGTGAGGAAATAGGCTTCCATATTGCCGGTGTGGTAGGCGGCCACGTCCCAGAACGGCCACAGCGCGGGGCTGTTGTTGCGCTGCCAGTAGTCGTTGGCCAGGCGCAGCGCGGCCAGCACGTCGGCCCTGGCGACGGTGCCGGCGGCGCCCGCAGCCGTGCCGGCGGCGGGGCTGCCCGCCACGCCGCCCAGCGTGCAGCCGGCCGTGATGGCGGCCACGCCGGCCAGCGCCGCCTTCAGATACAGTCGTCTTCTCATCATGTTCGTGATCCTTGCGTGGGTCAGAAGTCGGGTGTCCATTGCAGCACGCGCACCGGGGAGGGGGCGGCATCCGCCACGCCTTCGCCGTCCACTTGCTGCACGGTTTGCAGATACAGATTCAGTTCGCCGCTGCGCTGCCACAGCTCGGTGTCGAAGCTGGGCTCCCAGGCGCCGACGGCACTGCCGGTCAGGTCGCGCACGCTCCAGCGCGCCTTGCCGAAATCGTCGATGCGCACGGCGGAGACCTTGCTGCCGCGCTCGGCGTCGCGGAAGATCAGCAGGCCGGACGGCCGCTCGCGCTGGATGTTCACCATGATCTGCGGCCGCGCGATGGGGATGGCCTTGGTGCCCATGCCGCTCAGCGAGAACGGCCGCGTGCGGAAGCCGAGGTCCAGCCGCTGCCAGGCGCCGCCGTCCAGATAGATCACGCGGTATTGCGGCACGGCCGAGCCGGCGTCGCGCCAGTAGGTGGCGATGTAGGGATGGCCCTGGCGGTCGGCGGACATCGAGGTTTGGTTGATCAGCTCGCTGTTTTGCGGGATGCGTGCCGCATACTCGGCGGTGGCTGCCGTAATCGGCAGCGTGTAGCGCTCGCCGGTGGACTTTTCCCACGTCAGGCCGCCGTCGCGCGAGCGGGCGTAAGCCATGTCGTGGTTGCTGGCCACGTCAGGCGTTTCGCGCCATACCCAGGACAGGTGCAGCGTGCCCAGGTGATCTAGGAAGGCTTGCGTGTACGCGCTGCGCTGGCCTTCGCCGCTGATCAGCTTGCTGTGCAGCCGGGTCCAGCGGCCGCTGGCGGGATCGTAGCGGTTCATCACCAGGTCGCCGCGGCCGGAGCCGCCGTCGCGGTACAGGAACAGCAGCTTGCCGTCCGGCTGGCGGTAGAACTCGGGATAGGAGACGGAGCGTTCCTGCCCGCCCGTCATCGGCATCGTGTCCGTCAGCGCGAGCGCGCCGGGACGCACGCTGCGCGCATAGCGCAGCGGCTTGTTGTGCAAGTCCCAGGCCAGGTGCAGGAAGCCGGCGCCGTCCACCATCAGGCTGATGCTGTTGTGGGCGTCGCGCACATTGCCCTGGTACTGGCTGCGCTGCAGCTGCCACGCGGCGCCGCCCAGCTTGCGCTTGCCCAGCACCACGTAGCCGTCCTTGTCGTAGAAGGCGATGTACTGCGTGTCGCCGTGCGTGACGAGGGAGTTTTTACGGAACACCACCGCGTTGACCGAGTTACCGGCCCAGCCCGGCGCCACGTCGAGAACGCGCACCCCGTTCTCCGCAGCGGCGCGCGCGGGGGCGCACGCCAGGCATGCGGCCGTTGCAGCTGCTGTAGCTGCAGCTGCTGCGGCGGCGAGGCGGGCGGCGGCGCCGCGGCGCGCCAGGCAGGCGGTAACTGTCATCGCTGGTCTCCGTTCTTACAGCTTGCCGCGGATGCCGATCTTGATGGTGCGGCCGTCGTACTTGGCGTAGTCCATGCGCGTCTTCTTGCCGCTGCCGTACTGGCCGGTGGCGTCTTCGAAGTAGTCGTAGCTCAGCGTGTTGGACAGGTTCATCGCATCAATGCGCAGTTCCAGCATGTCATTGATCTTGTAGCTGATGTTGCCGTCCAGGTAGCCGCGCGCCGCGCGCCAGCGTATCAGGTCGTCGCCCAGGTTGCGCGGGTTGTCGCCATGCAGCGAGCGGCCCTTGTAGTTGTACGACAGGCGCACCGCCAGCGGACCGTTCTCGTAGTAGGCGGTGGTGCTGTAGGCGTACTTGGGCACCGAGTTGACCTGGATTTCCTTGCCCGCATTGGTGATCCATTTGGCGCTGTTGAACGGATCGATGTGGGTGTAGCTGGCCAGCGCGCCGAAGCCCTTGAACGGCTCGGGCAGGAAGGTGAAGGCCTGCTGGTAAGCCAGCTCGTAGCCCTTCAGCGTCTGCTGGCCGGCGTTGGTGTAGCTGCGCAGCGTCATCGGCAGGTTGGGGTCCACCTTGCCCTGCGCGTTCTGGAAGATCGCGCCCAGCGCCGTGTCCGGCAAGCCGAGCGCGCCGAAGGTGGTGTTGGTGGTGTTGGCCACGGTGGCGTCGGTCAGGTCCTTCTTGAAGTAGGCCGCCGACAGCAGGCTGCCCGGCTGGAAGTACCACTCCAGGCTGGTGTCCATATTCTTCGACTGCTGCGGACGCAGGCCGGGATTGCCGGCCGTGGCCGTGTTGTCGAAGGGATTCGGGATCACGGTCTGCGCGGCAATGATGGACAGCGAGGCGCGGCTGATGGTCTTGCCCCACGAGGCGCGCCACATCAGGTTGTCCGTCACGTCGAAGGCGGCGCTGAAGGCCGGCAGCAGGTTGTGGTAGGAACCCGACTCGCTGTTCGGCGCATAGGTCAGGCTGGCGCCCTGCTGCTTGAAGTTGTCGATGTCGGTCTCGGTGCGCGAGTAGCGCACGCCGGCATTGAAGCGCAGCTCGTGCTCCATCACCTTGCCGATGAAGTCGGACTGCACGAAGCCGGTGGTCACTTTCTCGCCCGCCGTGAAGCTTTGCGCCGGCGTGAAGGCCGATTCCACGTTGTAGGCCAGCGGATCGAAGGTGGAGTAGGCGTAGTCGCGCGTGAAGGTGCCCCAGGAACTCGGCCAGCCGGCGCCCATGTCCAGATTGCCGATCGGCAGCTGCGTGGTCATGCCGCTGCGGATGCCGGCCGTGCCCAGCTGGTTCATCTTGGCCTTGGCGGCCGAAGTGCCGTTGCGCTTGTTGATGCCCTTGGTGGTATCCACATAGCTGACGCCGGCCTTCAGGTGGCCCTTCCACTCGCCCGGCAGCTGGTAGTCCCAGTCGGCGATCAGGCGGCCCTGCTTGGCCTTGTCGGTCTCGCGGGTCCAGCCGGTGCCGATGTCGAAGCCCTGGTAGTTGTTCAGGTCGGTGTAGCTGGCGGTCGAGGACATGGACGGATAGACATGGTCGCTGCCGTAGTCGATGGTCGAGGTCACGCCGAAAATCTGGCCGGACAGGGTGTCCTGGTAGCTCAGCGCCTTGCTGTTGTTGCTGCTCAGCTGGCCGCTCAGCACCAGCGTGTCGCTGACGGTCCAGCGACCGTTCAGCGAGGCGTAGCCGAACTTGGTCTCGTCTTCGCTGTAGGTGACGCCGCTGCTGTAGGATGTGTTGCCGAAGGTGCCGGTCAGCAGGTTGGTTTCCGGGTCCACCTTCACGCCCATCGGCACGAAGCCGTTGTGGCCGGCCTGGCCGGCGGGCGCGGCCGGGTTGGTGGTCTTGCTGTTGCGCACCAGCAAACCGAAGTACATTTCGTCGCGCGTGTTTTTCAGCTTGGAGTACAGCGTGTCCAGGCTCAGGTTCAGGCCGCCGCTCTTGTATTGCAGCGACGACACCAGGCCGTCGCGCGTGCGGTCGTTGGCCGAACCGTAGAAGCGGTAGATGCGGGGCAGCAGGGCGTTGTCCACCTGGTCGCGCGTCAGGCCGCCCAGGTTTACGCGCGGATCGTTGTAGTCCAGCGTGACGGCGAAGTTGCCCTTGACCGGATTCATGCTGCCGCGCGCCGAGCTGTTGTAGCCGCCGGTGGCTTCGAAGCCGGAGCGGTTGTTCACGCTGGACGAGTGCGCCGCGCCGATCAGGAAGCCGATGTCGTTCCAGGTGTTCGAGTACAGCGCGAAGCCGCTCGGGTCGGCCTTCTTCGACATGGTGTTGTAGGACTCGGACAGCGCGTAGCGCACGGTGCGCTTCGGATTGTCGAAGGGGCGCGGCGTCTGCAGGTCGACGATGCCGCCCAGGCCGCCTTCGGTCAGCTCGGCCAGCGGCGACTTGTAGAAGTCCACGCGGCCGAACAGCTCGGAGGCGAACACGTCATAGTTGAAGCCGCGCGCGGCCGAGCCGATGGTGCTGGTCGAGGTGGTGTTGACGGGCGCGCCGTTCAGCGTGGTCACCGAATACTCGGTGGGCAGGCCGCGGATGGAAATGCGCTGGCCTTCGGCCGAGCTTTCGTCGCGGTTCAGGATCACGCCGGGCACGCGTTGTAGCGATTCCGCCACATTGGCCTCGGGGAATTTGCCGATGTCTTCCGCCACGATGGAATCGCGCACGCCGATGGCCTGCATCTTCAGATTCAGTGCTTTTTGCAGGCTGGAACGGAAACCGGTCACCACCACGGTATTGACTTCCGGTACGGCTTCCGGCGCCGTTTCCCCGCTCTGTTGCGCCATCGCAGTGCCCCCGTACGCGGCGGCCAGGGCGGCTGGCAGCAGCGCGGCCAATATTTTCTTATTCATGTGCTCCTCCAAGTGAACGACAGACAGACCATCTCCCGGGTACTTTTGATTTTGTTGTCAGTACCGTATGGTCACGTTACCACCTACCTGGGCGCGATGCGACCAGTGTTTTGCTCAACTTTTTGATCAATGTGTTAAACGATTGATTTTTATAATGAATTTTTTATTGGAACGAAGATATCGCATGTGGTATCGTGACCACATTGCATACCAGCGGTGAGACAACATGGGGAAAACCAGCAAACTGAGCGAAGTGGCCAAGATCGCCGGCGTGTCGCCGATTACGGCGTCGCGCGCGATACGGGGCAACGGCTACGTGTCCGAAGCGGCGCGCACGCGCGTGATGGCGGCGGCGGCCCAGCTCAACTACACGCCGGACATGCTGGCGCGCCGCATGCGCGGCGACAAGAGCAAGCTGATCGGCGTCTTCGTCAACAACTACGGCTCGCTGGTGCTGCACGAGATCACCAAGGCCATCAGCCAGGAGGCGCGCCGCATCGGCTACGACATCCTGATCTTCAACGCCGAGCGCTTCGACGGCCCCGGCCGCGCGCCCACCTGCGACATGCTCAGCAAGCTGTGCGACGGCCTGCTGCTGCTGCTGCCCAAGGGCGACGACGGCTACCTGGACGTGATCGAGCGGCAGCGCATTCCCGCCGTCTTCTTCAGCTTCGACGCGCGCGACGTGAACGTGCCCGTGGTGGCGGTGGAAAACCGCCAGGCCGCGCGCAGCGCGGTGGATCACCTGATCGGGCTGGGCCACCGCCGCATCGCCTTCATTGCCGGCTCCAGCGGCACCGGCCAGAGCGCGCAGCGCCAGGTCGGCTATACCGAAGCGCTGGCGGCGGCCGGCTTGCCGGTGCTGCCGGAACTGATGGTGGAGGGCGCTTTCGTGCAGGCTGGCGGCTACGCGGCCACGGAGAAGCTGCTGGCGCTGGCGCAGCGCCCCACCGCCATTTTCGCGGCCAACGATGAAATGGCCTTCGGCGCCATCGACGCCATCCATAGCAAGGGCCTGAAGGTGCCGGGCGACATTTCCGTGATGGGCTTCGACGACATCCCTACCGCCGCCGGCGTGTTTCCCACGCTGAGCACCATGCGCCAGCCGCTACCGGAGATGGCCGCGCGCGCCGTGGGCGAAGTGGTGCAGATGATAGAAGGCGCGCCGCCGGCCTCGAAAAAGATCGCCTTCCCGATGGCGCTGGTGGTGCGCAATTCCACCGGCCCTGCGCCTGCCGTGGCGGCCTGATGTCCGCCGACGGCGCAGCGCTGCCAGCCGCACCGCCCGGGCGCAGCCCGGGCGCCGTGCTGCCGCTGAGCGCGGCCGGCCTGTTCGCCATCGGCTGCTGGCTGATGCTGGGCGACCTGGGCATTGCCATGCGCGAGCGCGTGGCCTTGCCCAGCGGGCTGGAACTGCTGCGCCGCAACGCCGCTTCCGACACCACCACCTCACTGCTGCTGGCCACCGTGCCGGCCGTGCTGAGCGTGCTGCTGGTGCCCTTCATCGGCTACCACTCGGACCGCTTCCGCAGCGCCTGGGGCCGGCGCCGGCCCTTCTTGCTGGTGATCGCGCCGATCGGCTGCGCGGCCATGCTGGGGCTGGCGCTGTCGCCGGTGCTGGGTGCCTGGACCGACACCATGCTGGGCGCCCGCTCGCCCGGCGCGCGCATTTGCAACCTGGGCTGGTTCTGCCTGTTCTGGACCCTGTTCGAATGCGCCGCCATCAGCGCCGCTTCGCTGTTCACCGGCCTGGTCAATGACGTGGTGCCGCAAGGGCTGCTGGGGCGTTTCTTCGCCGGCTTCCGCATCGTCGGCCTGAGCCTGGGCATCGTCTTCAACAGCTGGGTGTTCGCGCTGACCGACCATTACCTGGCCGAGATCCTGGCCGCCATCGGCGTGGTATTCGCGCTGGCCATCCTGGTCATGTGCGCCACCGTCAAGGAAGTCTGCCCGCCCGGCGCGGAGCCGGCGCCGGCCCCGCGCGGGCGCTGCACGCTGCTGGTGCCGCGCGCCCACATCCTCGAATGCTTCCGCTACCGGCCCTATCTGTGGATCGTGGCGGCCTTCATGTTCGCCTGCGTCACCTTCAGTCCTTTCAACACCTTCTGCCAGTACTATGCGCAGATGATGGGCATCTCCAAGGCCGCGCTGGGCAGCATGACGGCCCATGGCTATATGTTCTCGATCGCGTCCGCCTTCGGCGTGGGCTGGCTGGCGGACCGCTACGGCGCGCTGCGCGTGTCCACCGTGTTCATGGGCATGTACTGCGCGGCTGCCGCCATCGGCTACCTGACGGTGCGCGATGAAGGCAGCTTCCGGGTGTTCTACATGGCGCACATCATTATTTCGGGTGCTTACTTCACTGCGGCCTCGTCCATGCCGATGGCGCTGTTCCCGCGCGCCCGCTTCGTGCAGTACAACTCCACCAAGGATTTGATGGTCGTGTTCGGCAACATCCTGGTGAGCAGCGCGCAGGGACCCATCCTCGACTGGTCCGGGCATGACTACCGGCTCACCATCCTGAGCGGCGCTGCCTGCGCGCTGCTGGCGATTGTTTGCCTGCTGCGGCTGCGGCGGGTTACGCACGCGCCGGGCGCGTGCTAACCCGCCCTACGCCCCTGGGCGAACGCGAGCCCGCGCCCATTTCCCATTGGAGCCTAGGCCCGTAGGGCGGGTTAGCCCATCGGGCGTAACCCGCCGGCCCGCTAATTGTTGCCGTACTCGTAGCCCCCGCCGCTGCCGTCGGTGACGGTCACGCGCTTGCCCATCAAATACGTCCTCTCCACGGCGCGGTCGTCGCCCAGCGTCTGCAGCACGAACAGCTTGTCCTCGATGCTGCCGGCGCGCTGCATGCGGAAGCGCAGCAGGTCGGTGGCGTTCGGATTGAGCACGATGAAGTCGGCCTCGTTGCCGCTCTTGAAGCTGCCGATCTTGTTGTCCAGGTCCAGCGCCCTGGCGGCGCCCAGCGTGGCCAGGTAATACGCTTTCAGCGCGGTCAGCGGGCGCTGCTGGTCCGGCGTGTCGCTGAAGGCCTTGTGCAGCTGGATCGCCTTGTAGGCTTCGTTCATGGTCTGCAGCGCCGAGAAGCTGGTGCCGGCCCCCACGTCCGTCCCCAGGCCCACGTTCACGCCGTAGGCCTCGGCCTTCTGCAGGTCGAACAGGCCGCTGCCCAGGAACAGGTTGGACGTGGGGCAGAAGGCGACGGCGGACTGCGTTTGCGCCAGCGACGCAAATTCATCGTCGCGCAAGTGCACGCCGTGCGCGAACACCGAACGCTTGCGCGACAGGCCATAGCGGTTGTACACGTCCAGGTAGCCGCTCGATTCAGGGAACAGTTCCTGCACCCACGCCACTTCGCCCTTGTTCTCGGACAGATGGGTGTGCATGTAGACGTCCGGGAATTCCTGCAGCAGGCGGCCCGCTTCGGTCAGCTGCTCCGGCGTGGAGGTGGGCGCAAAGCGCGGCGTCACCGCGTACAGGGCGCGGCCCTTGTTGTGCCAGCGCTGGATCAGCGCCTTGCTGTCGGCGTAGGAAGCGGCGGGCGTGTCGAGCAGCCAGGACGGCGCGTTTCGGTCCATCATCACCTTGCCCGCGATGATACGCATATTGCGCGTTTGCGCTTCCTCGAACAGCGCATCCACCGACTGCGGATGCACGGTCCCGAACACCAGCGCGGTGGTGGTGCCGTTGCGCGCCAGCTCGTTCAGGAACACCTTGGCCACGCTTTTCGCGTACACCTTGTCGGCGAACTGCCGCTCGGTGGGGAAGGTGTAGGTCTCCAGCCATTGCAGCAGCTGCTGTCCGAAGGAGCCTATCATTTCCGATTGCGGATAGTGCACGTGGCTGTCGATGAAGCCCGGCATGATCAGCTTGCCGGAATAGTCCACCACGTTCACCTGCTGGTAGTTGCTCAGTATTTGCGACGCGGGGCCGACGGCTTTCACCTTGCCGTCCGCGCCCACCAGCAGCACGCCGTCCTCGTAGTACTCGTAAGGGTGTGCGCTGGTGGCCGGGTCCGCAGTGAAGTGCAGCACGGAGCCGCGATAGGCCGTGCTCTGGTACTCGTACTGATTCTGGTTCTGTGCGGTTGCCGGTAAGGCCGGCGCGAGCGCGGCGGCCAGGACTGCGACTGCTATCTTCATAAAAGTCTCCGTATAGAAATTATTTCGGCAGAGGTATATGCCGGAACAGAATCTAAAAGGAGGCTTTGGCCCGTACTATACGCAGCGGGCTATGTGGCTATTTTTTCTTCCCGCTTGCATACCAGGCGCAAAACGTCCAGATAACCGGGCGGCGCTTGCACCGCGCCGCGCGCGCGCGCAGCATGGCGTGCATGGCCGGCAGGCGGTGGTAGGGCACGGCGGGCATCAGGTGGTGTTCGATGTGGAAGTTCACGCGCAGCGGCGCCACCGTGGCGCGCGCCAGCAGGCCGGCGCGCGTGGTGCGGGTGTTGCGCAGCATGTCGGTGCTTTGCTCGGTGCACGCGTGTTCGGCCATGGAACGGATGCGCATGTACAGGCCGTACGTGGTGAGGTAGGCGCCCACCCAGGCCAGGTACAGCCAGGCGTGGCCGGCGGCGGCCAGCACGCCCAGCAGCACGGCGTGGAAGGCCAGGTATTTCCACATATTGCGCGCCGCGTCGCGCGCATAGTCATGCCAGCGGCGGCCTTGCTGCGGCAGGCGTTCGATGTCGTTCGCCACGGTCCAGCGCAGCAGGCCGAGGTGCATCAGCAGCAGGCCGTATTCGCGCTTCAGGCCGGAGATGCCGCACAGGTCGCGCAGGAATTTGCGGGCCAGCGAGGCGCGCGTGGTGGGGAAGGGTGCGGCCAGGCTGAGGTCGGTGTCCTCCCCGGTGCCGGTCTTGCTGTGGTGGATCAGGTGGTGGCGCTTGTAGCGCTTGATGTCCACGTTGATGGGGCTGCCGCATACATAGTCGGCCAGTACCTCGTTGAGCCAGCGGCGCTTGAACAGCGTGCCGTGGGCGGCGTCGTGCATCAGGATGGCCAGGCTGAGCTGGCGGCCTCCCAGCACGGCCAGCACCGCCAGCCACATCAGCGGGTGCGGCTGCCAGGCCAGCAGCACGAAGCACAGGGCGATCACGCCCCAGGTGAACAGGACGGCGCGCCAGCCGGCCCAGTCCGAGCGCTCGGTGAGCAGGGCGATTTCGTCGCGGTTGAACAAGTCGCTGAGTTTGCGGCGCGGGGCAGTTTGCATGGGATGCTTCCTCAATTGAAGGCGATGCGCATGATGGCGGCGGTGGCTTCCTGCTGCAGTTCGGCCAGTTCCTCATGCTTGGGGCGGGTGTCCGACAGGAAGATCATCAGGCCGATGATTTGCGACACGATCAGCGCGCCGCGGATTTCGCACTGGGCCGGCGTCATGTGCGGCGCGATGTCGCGGATCAGGTTGCGCGTGGTGCGGCGCGCGCGCGTCAGCATGCCGTCGAACATGTCCGACGCGTAGGGATGGCGGTTGGCCAGCGCGGCGATTTCGAAGAACAGGCCGCTGGAAATCTGGTCGCGCAGGTCGTCCAGGAAGTAGTCGATAATGGACTGGAACACGGCCATGCCGGATTTGTCGCCTTGCTGCAACAGGCGCTCGTCCACGGCGGCCTGGTAGCCGTCAAACGTCTGGTTCAGCAGCGCCTCCAGCAATGCTTCGCGGCTGGGGTAGTAGTGCTGCACGGTGGACAGGCTGCTGCCCAGCCGCTGCGCCACGCTGCGCATGGACAGCGCCGCGTAGCCCTCGGTGCCGAGCAGTTCGCGGGCGATCGCCAGGATGGCGCCGGCCCGTTCCTGGCCCTTGGATGTGGTGTGGGATTCCTTGCGCTGCGTCGTCATGGAGATTGCTTTCATCCTCAAAATAGGTCAACATACCTAGAAAATATAGGTCATGTGACCGAAAAACACAAGGAGACTGAGATGATTCCCCGCACTTTGTTCACGGAAGAACACGACATGCTGCGCGCATCGGCGCGCCGCTTCATGGAGACCGAAGTGCTGCCGCACCACGAGCGCTGGGAAGAGCAGGGCTATGTGGACCGCGAGGTCTGGCGCAAGGCCGGCGCGGCCGGCTTCCTGTGCGCCAGCATGCCGGAGCAGTACGGCGGCGCCGGCGCGGACCAGCTGTACAGCGTGGTGCTGATCGAGGAACAGGCGCGCGTCAACGCCACCGGCCTGGGCTTCGGCCTGCATTCGGAAATCGTGGCGCCCTACATCCTGCACTACGGCAGCGCGTACCTGAAGTCGCACTACCTGCCCAGGCTGGCCACCGGCGAGATGGTGGGCGCCATCGCCATGACGGAGCCGGGCACCGGCTCGGATCTGCAGGGCGTGCAGGCCACGGCGATCCGGGATGGCGAGCATTACCTGCTGAACGGCTCCAAGACCTTCATCACCAACGGCTGGCATGCCGACGTCGTGATCGTGGTGGCCAAGACCGACCCGGCGGCCGGCGCCAAGGGCATCAGCCTGTTCGTGGTCGATACCGCCATGGCCGGCTTCTCGAAAGGCAAGCGCCTGAAGAAGGCCGGCATGAAGGCGCAGGACACCTCCGAACTGTTCTTCGACAACGTGCGCGTGCCGGCCGCCAACCTGCTGGGCGAGGAAGGGCGCGGCTTTTCCTACCTGATGCAGGAGCTGCCGTGGGAGCGCCTGCAGATCGCCATCATGGCGGTGACGTCGGCCCAGGCGGGCCTGGACTGGACCCTGGAATACACGCGCGAACGCAAGGCCTTCAAGCGCGCACTGGCGGAGTTCCAGACCGTGGCGCACACGCTGGCCGAGATCAAGACCGAGATCACCTGCATGCGCGTGTTCGTGGACCGCTGCATCGAGCTGCTGCTGGAGAAGAAACTGGACGCGGCCACCGCGTCCATGGCCAAGCTGGCCGCCACCGAGATGCAGTTCAAGGTGCTGGACCGCTGCGTGCAGCTGCACGGCGGCTACGGCTATATGTGGGAATACCCGATCACGCGCGCCTGGGCCGACGCCCGCGTGCAGCGCGTCTACGGCGGCACCAGCGAGATCATGAAAGAACTTATCAGCCGCAGCCTTTAAACCGGAGCCAACACATGGAAGCATACATCTACGACGCCGTGCGCACCCCGCGCGGCAAGGGCAAGAAGGACGGCTCGCTGCACGGCGTAACGCCGATCCGCCTGGCCGAAACGGCGCTGCGCGCCATCGCCGCGCGCAACGCGCTCGACACCGCGCAGGTGGACGACGTGGTGCTGGGCTGCGTGGAACCGGTGGGCGAGCAGGGCGCCTGCATCGGCCGCATCGCCGTGCTGGCGGCGGACTACGCCGAGAGCGTGGCCGGCGTGCAGATCAACCGCTTCTGCGCCTCCGGCCTGGAAGCGGTGAACATGGCGGCCGCGCAGGTGATGGCCGGGCAGTCCGACATGGCCATCGGCGGCGGCGTGGAAGCCATGTCGCGCGTGCCCATGGGCGCCAGCGGCTGGGCGTGGCCGGTGGACCCGCAGGTGGCGTTCAAGACCCACTTCGTGCCGCAAGGGATATCGGCCGACGCCATCGCCACGCTGCACGGCTACAGCCGCGCCGACGCGGACGCCTACGCGGCCGAGAGCCAGCGCCGCGCGCACCACGCGCAGCAGCAGGGCTGGTTCGACGGCAGCGTGGTGCCGGTGCTGGACCGCAACGGCCTGACCATCCTGGCGCGCGACGAATTCATCAAGCCGTCCACCACGGCGGCCTCGCTGGCCGCGCTCAAGCCGGCCTTCGCCGACATGGGCGAGCAGTTCGGCTTCGACGCGGTGATCCGCATGCGCTACCCGGAAATCGAGCAGATGCAGCACATCCACCACGCCGGCAACAGTTCCGGCATCGTGGATGGCGCGGCGGCGGTGTTGATCGGCAACCGCGCGGCGGGCGAGCGCGCCGGCCTGAAGCCGCGCGCGCGCATCCGTTCGTTCGCCTCCATCGGCTCCGAGCCGTCCATCATGCTCACCGGCCCCAGCTACGCAGCCGAGAAGGCGCTCAGGCGCGCCGGCATGAGCGCGGCCGACATCGACCTGTGGGAACTGAACGAAGCCTTCGCCTCGGTGGTGCTGCGCTTCATGGACGTGCTGTCCGTGCCGCATGACAGGATCAACGTGAACGGCGGCGCCATCGCCATGGGCCATCCGCTGGGCGCCACCGGCGCCATGATCCTGGGCACGCTGCTGGACGAAATGGAACGCCGTGGCGTGTCCACCGGCCTGGCCACGCTGTGCGTGGGCGCGGGCATGGGCACGGCCACCGTCATTGAACGCATTTGAGGAGCAGCGCATGATTAACGTGAATATCGACGCGGCCGGCATCGCCACGCTGAGCTGGGACATGGCCGGCCGCAGCCAGAACGTGCTGGACGCGGCCAGCTGCCAGATGCTGTGCGACCTGATCGACGAGGCAGTGGAAGACGCGGCCGTGAAAGCGGTGCTGATGACGTCCGCCAAGCAGGACTTCATCGCCGGCGGCGACCTGGAATGGCTGCTGGACACGGACGACGCGGGCGTGCTGTTCGAGCGCGTGATGCGCTTGCACCGCGCGCTGCGCAAGCTGGAGACCTGCGGCAAGCCGGTGGCCATGGCGCTGCCGGGTTCCGCGCTGGGCGGCGGGCTGGAAGTGGCGCTGGCCGGCCACTACCGCGTGGCGGCGGACCATCCGAAGGCGCGCTTCGGCCTGCCGGAAGTGACGCTGGGACTGCTGCCGGGCGGCGGCGGCACGCAGCGCCTGCCGCGCCTGATCGGCATCCAGAAGGCGCTGCCGCTGCTGCTGGAGGGCAAGCGCCTGAAGGCGGCGGACGCGCTGAAGGCCGGCATCCTGCACGCGGTGGTGGCGCCGGGCAGCGAGCAGCAGGCCGCGCGCGCGTGGCTGCAGGAGGCCGTGCTGGCCGCGCCGTCCGGGCGCGCGCAGCAGCCGTGGGACGTCAAGGGCTACAAGGTGCCGGGCGGCGCGGTGGCCTCGCCGGCGGTGCAGCAGGCCATCATGGCGGCCAACGCCATGGTGCACGCCAAAACCTGGGGCAATTACCCGGCGCCGCGCAACATCCTGTCCTGCGTCTACGAAGGGCTGATCACCGACATCGACACCGGCCTGATGACCGAGGCGCGCTACTTCGCGCAGACCGTGCTGTCGCCCGAAGCGAAAGCCATGATACGCACCCTGTTCTTCAGCATGGGCGAGGCGAACAAGCTGGCCGCGCGGCCGGCCGGCGTACCGCAGCAGAAGTACGCCAGGGTCGGCGTGCTGGGCGCGGGCATGATGGGCGCCGGCATCGCCTATGTGGCCGCGAAGGCGGGCTTGCAGGTGGTGCTGGTCGACCGCTCGCAGGCCGACGCCGACAAGGGCAAGGCGTATTCGCGGGCGTTGCTGGAGAAGCAGGCGGCGCGCGGGCAGGCTACGCCGGAGCAGGCGGAGACGCTGCTGGCGCGCATCAGCGCCACCACCGGCTACGCGCAGCTGGCCGGCTGCGACATCGTCATCGAGGCGGTGTTCGAGGACCGCGCGCTGAAGGCCTCGGTGACGGCGCAGGCGGAAGCGCTGCTGGCGCCGGACGCCATCTTCGCGTCCAACACGTCCACCCTGCCGATCAGCGGCCTGGCCGAGGCGAGCGCGCGCCCGGCCAATTTCATCGGCCTGCATTTCTTCTCGCCGGTGGACAAGATGCCGCTGGTGGAGGTCATCGTCGGCAAGCAGACCAGCGACGCCACGCTGGCGCGCGCGCTGGACCTGGTCAAAGCGCTGGGCATGACGCCCATCGTCGTCAACGACGCGCGCGGCTTCTACACGAGCCGCGTGTTCTCCACCTATGTGCTGGAAGGGCTGGCCATGCTGGCCGAAGGCGTGGCGCCGGCGCTGATCGAGAACGCGGGCTTGCAGGCCGGCATGCCGGTGGGGCCGCTGGCGCTGACGGATGAAGTGTCCAGCGAGCTGATCGTCAAGATCGACCGCCAGACCCGGCTCGACCTGGGCCAGGCTTACCGGGGCCGTCCGGGCCACCAGGTGGCGGCGCGCATGGTGGAGCTGGGCCGCATCGGCAAGAAGGCCGGGCAGGGTTATTACGATTATCCGGAGGGCGGCAGGAAGCGCCTGTGGCCGGGCCTGGCCGGGCACTTCCCGCGCGCGGCCGCGCAGCCGGACGTGGCGGCATTGGTGGAACGCCTGATTGCGGTGCAGGCGGTGGAAACCGTGCGCTGCATGGAGGAGGGCGTGCTGACCACGGCGCGCGACGCGGACGTAGGCGCCATCCTCGGCTGGGGCTTCCCGGCTTTCCGGGGCGGGCCGCTGAGCGTGGTGGACCGGGACGGCGTGGCCGTTTTCCTGGCGCGCTGCGAACGGCTGGCTGCTGCGCATGGCGAGCGCTTTGCGCCGCCGGCTTTGTTGCGCTCCATGGCGGCATCGGGCAAAAAATTCTACGGTAGCTGAGCCCGCATCCTGTAGCATTGTCATTTTGCCAGCAAGGCGCCTTCGCCATTCTTTCCATGATCTTGCAAAACGACGTGCCCGCGCGCCGCTCCGCGCTCATCTTGATCGCCGCCTGCGTACTGGCGGCACAGCTTGCCTTGCTGGCGTTGAGCATGCCGCTCAGCAAAGTGCTGAGCGGCGAGCACAGCTATTACATCGATCATCCGTACCATGTGTACCAGTTGGAGATGGGCCGCGAACTGCTCAAGCAGGGGCGGCTGACCGGCTACGACACCTCGCTGGGCGCGGGCCATCTGGGTGGCGCCAATGAAAACCTCAGCGCGCGCGGCGCCGTGATGCTGGCGGCAGTGCTGCCTTCCTCGCTGCCGGCCGGATTGGTCTATACGCTATACGTGCTGGTCTGCTCACTGTGCGGGCCGCTGGCGGTGGTGTTGCTGGCCGGCCTGCTGCGCTGGCCCGCGCGCATCGCCGCGCTGGCCTCGATGCTGGGGCTGGTGTACTGGTGGGTGGGCGCGCTGCGCTGGTATCACTCGGCGGGCATGGCGAGCTTCGTGTTCTGCTGCTATGCGGGTGTGCCGTACGCGGCCTGGGTATGGCAGCTGTGCAGCGCGCCGATGGTGCGCAGGCGCCTCACTGTCGGCCTGGCGGCGGCAGGCCTGCTGGGCGGGGTGGGCATCTGGCTGCATCCGCTGTTCCCGGTAATCGCGGGCCTGGTTTTCATCGGCTACGCGCTAGGCTCGGGCGAGCGCCCCGCGCTGCCCCGCCTGCTGGTGCGCGGTGTGGCCGTGGCCGTTGTCGCATTGCTGGTCAACTTACCCTGGCTGGCGGTGCTGCACGGCCGGCACGACATCTCGGCCAACGTGCTGGCGCTGCACCCCTACCAGAAAGTGGTGGGCCTGTTGTTCGCGCTGAAGCCCGCGCTCGGCATATGGGGCGCCGATTCCCAGGGCATGCCGCTCAATCCGCTGCTGTTGCTGGCCTGCGCCGCCGGCGCTTGCTTCCTGCCCGCCGCGCAGCGGCGGTGCATGCTGCCCTTGCTGCTGAGCGGCTTGCTCCTGCTGGCGTTCGCCGCATTCGGCGCCGCCATTCCCGGGCTGGACCAGGCGCAGCCGAACCGTTTCGTGGCGCCGGCCTTCCTGTGCGTCGCGCTGGCGGCTGCCTACTGCGTCGGCGCCGGCGTGCCGTGGCTGCGCAGCGCCGGCCAGGGTTACCTGAAAATCGCGCTGGCGCTGGGCATGGGGACAGTGCTGCTGTATGCGTGCCGCGAGACGTTGCGCGAAGCGCGGCCCGGGCCGCACGGCCATTACGGTTCGTTGGCGCCGGACCTGGCCGGCCAGCCGCGCATGGTGAGCGAACTGGTTGACTGGCTGCGTAACAACACGACGGCCGGGGGCCGCGTCGCGTTCGAGACCTCACTGGGCCGTGTGCATGGTGGCGGCCACGTGGCGGGGCTGGTGGCGCTGAAGAGCGGGCGGGAACTGATCGGCGCGGGTTATCCGTTTTCGCTGCCGGAGGTGTCGCTGTGGGACCGCAGCGCGTTCGGCAAGCCGCTGCGCGAGCTGACACCGCAGCAACTGTGGCAGGCGCTCGACCTGTACAACGTGGGTTGGGTGGCCGCGCATTCGCTGGAACTGAAGCAGGCCATGGCGGCACTGCCGCAGGCCAGCGCGGTGGCCGACATCGGCCCGGTGCGCATGTACCGGCTGGAGCGGCCGCTCTCCTTTGTAGCAGCGGGACAGGCGCGCATCGCGGGACGCGGCGTGAACCGGCTGGACATCGTCGCTGCGTCCGGCCCGGACCTGGTGCTGCGCTACCACTGGCTGCCGGGCCTGGTGGGCAGCAACGGCGCGGTGCTGGAGGCGGCGCCGTCGGCGCCCGGCTTCCCGCCGTTTATCCGGGTGCGCAACCCACCGGCGGCGTTTACCGTGTCGCTGGCACGCTAAGCCGCGTCACCCGGCCGCGTCACCCGGCCGCGCCGCTCTGGTAGCGCCACGCGTCGCGGCACATCTGGTCGATGGCGCGTTCGGCTTTCCAGCCCAGTTCGCGCTCCGCGCGCGAGGGATCGGCATAGCACTGCGCCACGTCGCCGGGCCGGCGCGGGCCGACCTGGTAAGGCACCGGACGTCCGCTGGCCGCGGCGAAGGCTTGCACCATGTCCAGTACGCTGTAGCCGCGCCCGGTGCCCAGGTTGTAGGTCAGCAGGCCGGGTCCTTGCTGCAGCCGCGTCAGCGTGCGCACATGGCCCAGCGCCAGGTCGGTCACGTGGATGTAGTCGCGCACGCCGGTGCCGTCCGGCGTCGGATAATCGTCCCCATGCACCGACAGCATTGCGCGCTCGCCTGCCGCCACCTGCGCCACGTAGGGCAGCAGGTTGTTGGGCACGCCGTTCGGCGTCTCGCCGATCAAGCCGCTCTCGTGCGCCCCCACCGGGTTGAAATAGCGCAGGATGGCCACCCGCCACTGCGGGTCGGAACGGTACAGGTCGCGCAGCATCTCTTCTATCATCAGCTTGCTGCGGCCGTAGGGGTTGGTGGCCGACAGCGGAAAGTCTTCCGTGATGGGCACGCTGGCCGGGTCGCCGTACACCGTGGCCGATGAGCTGAACACCAGCGTGCGCACCTTGGCCTCGGCCATGGTCTCGAGTAGCACCAGGCTGCCGGCCACGTTGTTGTCGTAATACGCCAGCGGCTGGCTGACCGATTCGCCCACCGCCTTCAGGCCGGCGAAATGGATCACCGCGTCGATGGCGTGCTCGCGGAACACGGCGCGCAGCGCGGCGCGGTCGCGCACGTCGGCCTGCACCAGCGGGAAAGGGCGTCCGGCGATATTTTCCACGCGCTGCTGCACGGCCGCTTGCGCATTGCTCAGGTTGTCGAGCACGACGATGTCATGCCCTTCGGCCAGCAGTTCCACGCAAGTGTGCGAGCCGATGTAGCCCAGGCCGCCGGTGACCAGTATGTTCATTGCCTACCCCAAGTGAGTGCATGTCAGCGGCGATAATAAATTGATATGGTTTTTTTAGCAAACGGCGCCACGGAATCCGCGCAGCAATTCCTGGTCGGATAGCGGTTCGTCCTGCAGGCGGCCGAAGAAATAGAAGCCGGAGGCGGCGTCGTAGTTGCCGCGGTTGTCGTACACCAGGTAATCCAGCCAGCGCAGCGGGTAGGCGGCGAGCAGGCCGGCCAGCTTGAGCCAGCGGCGCGCGCCGGGCCGGTCCGACAGCGCCGCCAGCGCGTAGCGCAGCATCTGCCCGGCGCTAACGCCGGTGCCGGCCGTGGTGCCGCTGCGCAGCTCGGCGAAATGGCGGAACAGGCGCCGGTGGCCCAGATGGGTGAAGCGTGTGAAATCGTATTCACGCATGTGCACCGGCTGCATGAACGGGGTTTCGGCGTACACATAGCCGCCCGGGCGCAGCACGCGGCGGATTTCTTCCACGCAGCGGTAGGGATCGAGCACGTGTTCCAGCACGGCGCATGCCACGCAGGCGTCGAAACTGGCCGCTTCGAAGGGCAGGTCGTGCGCGTCGGCGATGCAGCTGACGTGCTTGCCGAACGCCACGTCGGTATAGAGCGCGTCGCCCGCCACCGTGCGTTCGCCGGCGCCGATGACGAGGATGCGCGCCTGCGGCAGCGTGCGCGAGATGGCGGCCAGCGCGTCGGCCATGCCGAAGTCGCGCCGCGGCGGCTCGGCGTCCATCAGCCGCATCATGGCGCGCCGGTACAGCCGGCGCAGGCCGCTAGTGCGGTCCAGGCTGCCGGCATAGCCGCTGGCGCCGTCGTAGCCGCCGTCCCGGCCAAGGTAGTCGGCTTCACGGAACACGCTGTTGCCGGGGTGGAGCAGCACGGGAATGCCGCGCACCATGGGATAGCTGCGCCCACACTGCGCGCAGTGCCAGTCGGCCAGCGCGGTCTTGTGCACCGGGCAGGCGTAAGCCGGACAATTGCGCGCCTCGTTCATGGTGGCTCCCTTGCGTAGACTCAGGAGTCGACCTTAGCAGGGCGACAGTGGGGCCGTTCTGGGCTGCGTCAAACCTTGTGCAAACAAACGCGCTGAAAAACGTCCAGCAGCAGGCGCGCCTGCTCTTCCATCGAATAGCGTTGCTGCACCGAGGCGCGCGCGGCGCGGCCGACTGCGGCGCGCAGGTCCGGCTCGCGCAGCGCTTCCAGGTAGCGCATCCAGTCTTCGTGGCTGGAGGCCAGGTAGCCGTTCTCGCCTTGCCGCACCAGCGGTTCGTAGGCAGGAATGGGGGTGGCGATGACGGGCAGGCCGACGCACATTTTCATGCTGAGGCGATTTTCCGACTTCACCTGCCAGCTGGGCGCGGCCTGGCCGGGCGCGGCGGCGTGGCCGGTATCGACCGGGATGATGCCGATGTCGGCCTGCCGCATCAGTTCGTACACGCCGCTGGGATGCCAGGCCACGCAGCGGATGCGGCGGTTGGCCAGGAAGCGCAGATAGGTCCAGCCGCGCCCGTGCTCGGCGGCGCGCGCCAGCTGCCACTTCGCTTCGCGCATGCGCTGCAAGGGCTGGCCGGGCGGCCGGTAGCGGCCGACAATGGTCACCTGCAGCCATGGCGGCGGCTCGGCGATCACCGGCAGCCGGTCCAGCTGGGCCGACGTGACCAGCACGGCGCGCAGCGGGTGGGCCGGCGTGGCGCGCCGGTGGCCCCAGTCGCCCTTGTGCACGTCGGGGCGCTCGATGCCGTCGTGCACCACGTGGATCTTGTGCTGCAGCGCGGCCGGGTACAGGCTTTTCAGGAAGGCCGTGACCGTCACGGTGGCGTCGGTGGCGGCCGCCATGGGCGCGTCGACCAGGTCGCACACGCAGTACACAGTGCGGATGCCCGCTGCGCCCAGCTGGCGCGCCAGCGCCACGGCGCTGGCCCCCTGCACCTTTTGGAACACGATCAGGTCGTAGCGGCCGGCCACGATGGCCGGCAGCAGCCCGTCCAGGTTTGGCGTTTCGGTGGCGCTGGCCGGTTCGAACACGATGTGCGGTTCGCAGCCGGCCGCGCGCAGCAGCGGGAACATGTTCAGCGCCGCCACCCGCGTGCTGGGAATGGGCCGGGCCGAGTTGGACAGCAGGATGAAACCGATCTTCACGCCGCGCTCACTTGCCCGCCATGCCCAGCGCCGCCAGCAGGCGCTTGGCGCCGTCGCGCCGGATGCCGAGCGTGCTGGCCAGGGCCAGCAGCGCCGCGCGCGGCTTGCGCGTATGGCGCGCGGCGCTCCACAGGCAGGCGCTGGCGCGCGCGTCGCCATGCACGTACAGCTGGTAGGCGGCCGACCACAGCGCTTCAGCCCAGCGCCGGCGCTGGGCGGCGGCGAGCAGGCCGCTGTTCAGCCAGCGGTCGTGGATCAGGAACAGCGTGTAGCAGTGCGCTGCCGTAGGCCGCACAAAGGTGGTGCGCACAATGGAGGTGGACACGATGCGGTAGTGCGCCACCGGCCCCGGTTCGTAGACGAAGTCGTGGGCGGCGGACAGCCGCAGCCACATGTCGTAGTCCTCGTAGGTCAGGCGCTCGTCGTAGTAGCCGGCGTCGGCCAGCGCCTGGCGCCGTATCAGCGTGGCCATGGCGGGAATGAAATTGCCGTCGGCCAGTGCCGAGAACACCTTGCCGGACGGCGGCGCAAAGCCGGGGCGGTGCTGCTCGATGAAACGCAGCGGCAGCGGCTTGCCTTCTTCATCCATT
Source organism: Pseudoduganella sp. UC29_71 (assembly GCF_042693265.1). Lineage (NCBI taxonomy): Bacteria > Pseudomonadati > Pseudomonadota > Betaproteobacteria > Burkholderiales > Oxalobacteraceae > Pseudoduganella > Pseudoduganella sp. UC29_71. The sequence goes on from NZ_CP170549.1 coordinate 6,235,263, forward strand.
TGCCAGGCGTCCGAGTACAGCACCGCCACCTGGGCGGGCTGGGCGCGCATGGCGGCCAGCTGGCGCTCGATCTTGTCCGGCGCCCACATGTCATCGGTGGCGATCATGCTGATGAATTCGCCGCGCGCGCTGGTGACTGCTTCGTTGAGCGTGCTGCAGACGCCTGCGTTCCTGGTGTGGCGGATAAACCGCGCGTCCGGCCGGTGTTCGGCCAGCCAGGCGGCAATCAGCTCAGCCGAGTTGTCGCGCGAGCAGTCGTCGGTGACGATCAGTTCGAAATCCTGGCAAGTCTGGGCGCGGATGCTGTCCAGGCAGGCGTGCAGGAAGCGCGCGTGGTTGTAGCACAGGGCGATCACCGTGACGGCCGGGCGGGTTGGGGCTATCATGCTGCCACAGGCGCGCCGGCCGTTATGCCGGTGCAGGCCGCGCGGCAGGCCGCCACCACGGCGGCGCTCTGCTCTGCGCGCATTTGCGGCCACAGGGGCAGACTGAGCACTTGCTGGTGGATGGCCTCGGACAGCGGATAGCTGCCCGCCTGCAGTTGCAGCGCCGCGTATGCGGGCTGCAGGTGTGGCGGTACCGGGTAGTGGATCACGGTGTGCACGCCGTGCTGCATCAGCTCGGCCTGCAGCCGGTCGCGCTGCAGGTGGCGCACCGTGAACAGGTGCCAGACCGGCTCGGCCCAGTCAGGCACGTGCTGCAGCGCCAGGCCGCTGCCGGCCAGCGCATCGCGGTAGTGCTGAGCCAGTTCGCGGCGGCGCACGTTCCACCCGTCCAGCAGGCCCAGCTTTTCGCGCAGGAAGGCCGCCTGCAGCTCGTCCAGGCGCGAATTATGGCCCTGCACCTCGTTCTGGTATTTAACCCTGGAGCCGTAGTTGCGCAGCATGCGCAGCTGCTCGGCCAGCGCGTCGTCGTCGGTGACGATGGCGCCGCCGTCGCCCAGCGCGCCCAGGTTCTTGCCCGGGTAGAAGCTGAAGCCGGCCGCGTGGCCCAGGGTGCCGGTGCGGCGGCCCTTGTAGCGCGCGCCGTGCGCCTGCGCGGCGTCTTCCAGCACGCGCAGATTGCGGCGCGCCGCCAGCGCCATGACGGGGTCCATGTCGGCCGGCTGGCCGTACAGGTGCACCGGCATGATGGCGCGCGTGCGCGGCGTGATGGCCGCCTCGATCAGGTCCGGGTCGATATTCATGGTGCGCGGGTCCGGCTCCACCGGTACCGGCGTGGCGCCGGTATAGGACACCGCCAGCCAGGTGGCGATAAAGGTGTTGGACGGCACGATCACTTCGTCTCCCGGTCCCACGCCCCAGGCCTTCAGCGTCAGGAACAGCGCGTCCAGGCCGTTGCCCACGCCGATGCAGTGGCGCGCGCCGCAGTATGCGGCGAACTCGCGCTCGAAGGCGGCGGTTTCCGGTCCGAGGATCAGGTTGTTGGAGTCGAGCACGCGGCAGTAGGCTGCGTCCAGGCGCGGCCGCAGTTCGGCGTGCATGGCGCCCAAGTCGAGGAAGGGGATCATAGCTGTGCTCCGGTAGGGCTGGTCAGATAAGGGTTCAAATGGCTTATGGCGGCGGCCAGGTCGGCATGGCAGCTGGCGGCGCCGTGCGCGGCCAGCCAGGCCGCGTCGCGCTGGCCCCAGCTGACGGCGGCAAAGGGGATGCCGGCCTGGCGCGCGGCGGCCAGGTCGCTCTCGGTGTCGCCGATGAAGGCGGCCGGCCGCCAGTCGGCCAGGATGGCAGCTTTCTGCGTGCTGGCGCTGAGAGGATCGACCACCCCCACTTGCTCGAAATAGGGCGCCAGCGCGAGGCGCGCCAGCGTGGCATGCAAGCCGTCGTGGTTGCCGCGCGCGGTCAGCAGGCGCAGGGCAACGCCGCCGGCGATCAGCCCTTCCAGCACGCCGGCCACGCCGGGCAGCAGTTGGTCGCCTGCCAGCCACTGCGGCTGCTCCACCGCGGCCAGCCAGGCTTGCGCCAGTTCCGGCAGCCAGGGCGCATCGCCATACTGCGCCGCCAGCGCCGTGCGCGTCGAGGCGCCGGCGCGCTTGCGGCGCCAGAAGGCGGCCGCGTCCAGTGCCGGCTGGCCGCGCTGCGCCAGCAGGGCGCGCGTCAGCGCCACCTGCCGCGCTTCGCAGTCCAGCAGGGTGCCGTCCAGGTCCAGTGCCAGCAAGGTCATTGCGTCACTGCGTCAGAAAGTCCGTCGGCTGGCGCACCACGTGGCGTTCGCCCGCCAGCGCAGGCAGCAGGTGCTCGACCGGCTCGCCCCACAGGTCGGCCGCGTTGGCGGCGGCGAACTGTATGCCCAGCAAATTGCACATGCTGGTGGCGCCGCCTGTGCGCGGGTTGACGTCGATCACACTCCAGCGCCCTGCGCTGTCGCGCATCACCTGCACATTGAAGGCGCCGCGCAGCTCCATGGCGTCGGCCACGGCTTCGGCCAGCGCGGCCAGTTCCGGGTCCGGATACAGGCGCGCTTTCGAGCACACGCCGGCCTTGATTTCCAGGCGCTCGCGCGCCACGGCGCGGAAGTAGCCGCTGTGCCGCGACTTGAAGGTGTCGATCGTGGTTTCGCCGCTCAGGCACGGGGTCTGCACCACGTAGTCGCCGCCGGCCTGCTGCGCCGCGGCCAGCTCGGCGGGCGTGCGCAGCAGCTGCACGCCGATGCTGCCGACGCCGCTGCGCTGCTTGCGCAGCCAGCCGCCCTCGCGCCATTGCGCTTCGCCCAGCAGCACCGTGTCCGGCGTGACGATGCCAGCCGCCCGCAGCGCGGCGCAGGTGGCGATCTTGTCGTTGCACTGGCTCACTGCGCGCAGCGACGGCGCCAGCACCGCCACGCCGGCCGGCAGCAGGCCCTGCTCGCGGGCGCGCGCGGCCGCCAGGATTTCGCCGTCGTGCACGGGAATATAGGTGTCCACGCCGTGCGCCTCCCAGCGTTCCAGCAGGCGTGCAAGGAAGTCCGGTGCCGCCGCCGGCGGCACCTGCTCGCTGGCGTGCGCGAACACGCTCGCGGCGACCAGGTGCGGCGGATTGGTGTCGGCACCGATCAGGCGCACACGCTCGCCGAAGGCGGCGCTCAGAGAACGGATAATACCGAAGCCGGTGGTACTGCCCGCCGCTCCGACCCAGATGATGCGCTGGCCCATGTGTATCCTTGTAGTTTGGCTCGATGAGTATGCCGGGTCACCGGGCGCCGGAAGCCGTCAGCGCCAGGAATTGTTCGTAGTCGCGGATGTAGTCGTCGGCCTTGTAGACGTCCGAGCACAGCACCAGCAGGATGGCGTCCGGGCTGTATTTGTAGTGCACGCGCCATAGCCTGGGCGGCACATGCAGGCCGACCGTGGGCGTGTCCAGCACCACTTCGTCGCGCGCCACGCCGTCGTCCAGCGCCACCGAACAGGTGCCGCGCAGGCAGATCAGGAATTCGTGCAGTTCGCGGTGCGCGTGTTCGCCGCGCACTTCGCGGCTGGGCACGTCGAACACGACGAAATAGCGCTTGGGAGGGAAGGGCAGGTGCTGGTCCACTTCGCCGAACACCAGCGCCCCGCGCAAGTCCTCCACCAGCGGCATGGGATAGAGCTTGGCGCCGGCCGTGCGCAGCGTGCGCATGCTGCCGTCGGCGCCGCGCGCCTGGTGCGCGCCGTGGCCGCCATAGACGGCTTGCGGCAGGGCTGCGGCGCCTGCGGCGGCCGCCGGCGTGCCGGTTTCGACATACCCGGTGATGCGCGCCGGGTTGCCCACCACGATGGCATTGGGCGGCACGTCGCGCGTGACCACGGCGCCGGCGCCCACCATGGCGTTGCGGCCGATGCTCAGCCCCGGCAGGATGGTGGCGTTGGCGCCGATCGACGCGCCCTGGTGCACGATGGTGGTCAGCGACTGCGCCAGGTGGTGCTTGCTGCGCGGGTAGTGATCGTTGGTGAAGGTGGCGTTGGGGCCGATGAACACGTCGTCCTCCACCGTCAGGCCGTCCCACAGCTGCACCCCGCACTTGACGGTGACGCGGTCGCCGATGCGCACCTTGTTCTCGATGAAGACGTGGTCGCAGATATTGCAGTCGGCGCCGATGACGGCGCCCGGCAGCACGTGGGCGAAGGCCCAGATGCGCGTGCCGGCACCGATCTGATCGGTCTCTACCAGGGCGTGCGCGTGTTGGAAGTGGTCGGGCATGAGGGACTCAGGTGGGTGACTTTTTTGCAGACAGTAAACGGCCGGCCACGCCGGCCAGCATGGCCGCTTCCGCGCTGGCCGGTGGACGTCCCGCAGCATGCCAAAGCGTCAAGACCATCGTAACATAGCTGACGCCGCCGGCACAGATGCAAACGGCGAGCTGCAGCAGGGCCGGCCACGGCCGGACGGCGCCGGCCAGCTGCTGCTGTAGCAGCAGCACAACAGCGCCCATGGCGGCGGCGCCGGCCAGCGGGCGCCACAGCGCGCCGAAGTAGCGCGCCGCGCGCAAGCCGGTCATGCGCAGGAACACGATGTGCAGCGGCACCAGCACCAAGCAGGACATCACCAGGTGCACCCAGGCCGCGCCAAGCGCGCCGTGCCGCAGGCTGGCGTAGGCCAGTGCCGGCAGGTAGAGCACCAGCATGGCGCCCGACAGCAGGGTGTTGGCCTTGGGCTTGCCCAGCGCCACGATGACCATGATCAGGTTGGACTGGATGGCGCTGGTCAGCCCGCAGACGGTAAACAGCTGCAGCAGCGGCACCGCGGCCGCCCATTGCGGCCCCAGCAGCACGGCCACCGCCGGCCCGGCCACGCAGGCCAGGCCGACCGACATGGGGAAGGCCAGCAGGCCGATCACGCTGAACACGGACAGGAACTTGGCGCGCAACGCCTCCAGGTCGGCCGCCTGCGCCGCGTAGGCCGGGAAGGCGGCGCGGTTGATCGGTGCGATCAGCTCGGTCGACGGCAGCACTGCGATCTCGCTGGCCACGTTGTACAGGCCGAGGTCGTGCGCGCCCACGGTGCGGCCCAGGATGAAGCTGTCGGACTTGTTCTGCAGGAACAGGATCAGGTTGGACACCAGCAGCCACTTGGAAAAATGGAACAGGTCGCGGCTGGCCGCCAGCGAGAAGCGCGGGCGGAACGGGTGCATGCGGTAGCTGAGCAGCACGGCGCACAGCTTGCCCACGATGATGCCGCCCACCAGCGCCCAATAGTTGCGCAGGGTAAATGCCAGCGCCATGGTCACGGCAAACGACACCAGCTTTTTCGACAGCAGGAAGCGGAATTCCTGGCCGAAATTCATCTGCTTGCGGAATGTCACCGTGCCGATATTCTCGCAGCCCTGCACCAGCGCGCCGAGCGCCAGCACCGACAGCACCAGGCGCAGCTTGGGTTCGCGGTAGAACTCGGCGGCGAACGGTGCGCACAGCAGCAGCAGCAGCGCTACGCTGGCGCTGAACAGCACGTTGTAGGTCCAGGCCGTGTCGAAATGGCGGCGCTGCGCGTCCTGGCGCTGGATCAGCGCCACGTCGAAGCCGAATGCGCCCATCAGTTCGATCAGCGTCAGCACCGACATGGCCATGGCCACCAGGCCGAAATCGCCCGGCGTGAGGATGCGCGCCAGGATCAGGGTGCTGGCCAGGCCGATGCCGCGCTCGACCAGGCGCAGCGCCATCATCAGGCCGGCGCCGCGGGCGAGCGAGCTCATGCGGCGCTCCGGCGCGACGAGGGGGCGGCGCCGGGGGCGGGCTGAAGCGGCAGGGGCGGGTAGTGGGACAAAATAATGCTATTGGATTAACTGATGTTGTGCATTAGAACACAGAATGCCGTCTTTGCGCTTCGTTAAATAGTGATGGCGACAACGGGACTGGCGCGCCGTCTTTTAATATAATGGCAAATCTTTTGTTTTGCATGGACACGTATGGATGCCGCGAATATCCCCCTGGTGGTCGATCTGGACGGCACGCTGACGCCGACCGACACGCTGGTCGAGTCTGGCCTGACGCTGATCCGCCGTTCGCCGGCCGCGCTGCTGCGCATGCCGTTCTGGTTGCTGTCCGGGCGCGCTGGCTTCAAGCGCGCCATTGCCGCGCGCGGCGGCGTGGCGGCCGCCAGCCTGCCCTACCACCAGCCGCTGCTGGACTACCTGCGCGCGGAAAAGGCGCGCGGGCGCCGCATCGTGCTGGCCACCGCCGCCCACAGCAGCATTGCCGACGAGGTGGCCGGCCACCTCGGCCTGTTCGACCAGGTGCTGGCCACCGGCGCCGGCGACAACCTGAAGGGCACGGCCAAGCTCAGCATGATACAGCGCGAAGTGGGCGCCGACTTCGTCTACGCCGGCGACAGCCGCGCCGACCTGCCGGTATGGCAGGGCGCGCGCGGCGCCATCCTGGTGGGCGCCAGCGCCCGCACCAGCGGCATCGTGCGCGGCGGCACGGTGCCGGTCGAGCGCGAGTTCGACCGCCACAGCCGCTCGCTGAAAGTGTGGCTGCGCGCGCTGCGCGCCCACCAGTGGCTGAAAAACCTGCTGCTGTTCGTGCCGCTGTTTGCCGCCTTCTCCTTCCTCGACCTGGCCAAGCTGGCCCACCTGGCGCTGGCTTTCGTCTCCTTCTCGCTGGCGGCCTCGGCCACCTACGTGGTGAACGACCTATGGGATCTGGAGTCGGACCGCGCCCACCCGCGCAAGAAGCTGCGCCCCTTCGCCAGCGCCCAGCTGCCCATCGTGCAGGGCTTGCTGGTGGCGGGGACGGCGCTGGCGGCGGCGCTGGCGCTGGCCGCGCTGGTGTCGCCGGGCTTCTTGCTGGTGCTGCTGCTGTACCTGGCGCTCACCAGCGCCTACAGCTGGGTGCTCAAGGAATACATGCTGGTCGACGTGCTGATGCTGTCGCTGCTGTACACGCTGCGCATCCAGGCCGGCGCGGTGGCCACCGGCATCACGGCCAGCTCCTGGCTGCTGGCCTTTTCGGTGTTCGTGTTCCTCAGCCTGGCGCTCATCAAGCGCTGCTCCGAGCTGGTGCTGCTGCGCCAGGACGGCCGCACCGCCACCCGCGGGCGCGACTACCGGGTCGACGACCTGGTAGTACTGTGGCCGCTCGGCGTGGGCGCGGCGCTCAGCGCGGTGGTGGTGCTGGGCCTGTTCATCAGCGCGCCGGAGACGCAGGCGCGCTACCGCACGCCGGACCTGCTGTGGCTGGCCGCCTTCGGCATGATCTACTGGCTGGGCCGGCTATGGATCAAGACCTCGCGCGGCGAAATGCACGACGACCCGGTGGTCTACGCCGTGCGCGACGGCGGCAGCCGTGCCGCCATCCTGGCCATCGTGGCGCTGGCGCTGGCGGCCCGCTTCCTGGCCTTCTAGGACTTATTTATTTCCTGTCGGTATAGGGCAGCCGGTGCTATGATGAGGAATGTCGCTATGAAAATGGCAACAAGTATTGTATTCTAGTACACGGTTCGCGTTGAGTTTCCAATTGTTAATTCTGCGCTGAAACTGTGTGGCGCTTGCCCAACAGTTCAGCCGGCTTCGCCGGGCAGCATGAACCACGGCTGCGCAGTAGCGCTAAAATGGGTGCCCGCCCCGGCTGACCCGCGCGACGCACGACGAACTTGTTATTTATTTGCAAGAAATTTTATTTCTGTATGGGTTTGAAATGAACAATGCCAAGGTAGTTGCGGTTGTCGGTCTGGGCTATGTGGGTTTGCCGCTGGCTGTGGAGTTCGGCAAGAAGCGGTCCACCATCGGGTTTGACTTGTCCGAGCGCAAGATCGACAGCTACCGGCGCCATTGCGACCCGACCGGCGAAGTCTCGCCGGCCGAGCTGCAGGCCGCCACGCAGCTGCGCGTGACCACCGACCCGGCCGAGCTGGCCGGCGCCGACTACATCGTGGTGGCCGTGCCCACCCCGGTCGACAGCGCCCACAATCCCGATTTCGCGCCGCTGGCCGGCGCCAGCGCCACGGTCGGCCGCCATATGAAAAAGGGCGCCATCGTGGTGTTCGAATCGACCGTCTATCCGGGCGCCACCGAGGAAGTGTGCGTGCCCATCCTGGAGCGCGAGTCCAGCCTGAAGTGGAAGCAGGACTTCCATATCGGCTACTCGCCCGAGCGCATCAACCCGGGCGACAAGCTGCACACGCTGACCACCATCCTGAAAGTGGTGTCCGGCGACGACGCCGCTACCCTGGACGAGGTGGCCGCGCTGTACGAATCGGTCATCACCGCCGGCGTGTACCGCGCCTCCAGCGTCAAGGTGGCCGAGGCCGCCAAGGTGATCGAGAACACCCAGCGCGACTTGAACATCGCCCTGATGAACGAGCTGGCCGTCATTTTCGACCGCATCGGCATCGACACGCTGGAAGTGCTGCAGGCGGCCGGCACCAAGTGGAATTTCCTGCCCTTCCGCCCGGGGCTGGTGGGCGGCCACTGCATCGGCGTCGACCCGTATTACCTGACGCACAAGGCCGACATGGTCGGCTACCACCCGCAGGTGATCCTGGCCGGGCGCCGCATCAACGACGGCATGGCCAAGTTCGTGGCGGAAAAAACCGTCAAGACCATGATCGCGGCCGGCTGCCACGTCAAGGGTTCGCGCGTGATCGTGCTGGGCCTGACGTTCAAGGAAAACTGCCCCGACCTGCGCAACTCGAAAGTGGCCGACATCATTGCCGAACTGAAGAGCTACGGCGTGGACGTGCACGTGCACGACCCGGTGGCCGAATCGGACGAGGCGGTGCACGAGTACGGCGTGGAACTGCAGCGTTGGGACGACCTGCCGCGCGCCGATGCCATCGTGGCGGCCGTGCCGCACAAGGAATTGCTGGCCATCCCGCACGGCGAGCTGTGCGCCAAGCTGACCCCGCTGGGCTGCTTCATCGACGTCAAGTCGGCCTTCGACCTGGCGCCGATCGCCGCGGCCGGCCACGCGGTGTGGAGGCTGTGATGACGGCCACGCCGGCGGCTTACCTGGAGCGGCAGCAGCAGCTGCGCGCCCAGCCGCGCCACTGGCTGGTGACCGGCGCGGCCGGCTTCATCGGCTCCAACCTGGTCGAGGCGCTGCTCAAGCTGGGCCAGCGCGTGACCGGGCTGGACAATTTTGCCACCGGCCACCAGCACAACCTGGACCAGGTGCGCGCCGCCGTCGGCGACGAGGCCTGGCAGCGCTTCCGTTTCCTGCGCGGCGACATCCGCGTGCCGGCCGACTGCGCGCAAGCGTGCGAAGGCGCCGACTACGTGCTGCACCAGGCCGCGCTCGGTTCGGTGTCGCGCTCGATTGCCGACCCGCAGACCACCAACGACGTCAACATCACCGGTTTTCTCAACATGCTGGCCGCCGCGCGCGACGCCAAGGTGCAGCGCTTTGTGTACGCCGCCTCCAGCTCCACCTATGGCGACCACCCGGACCTGCCCAAGATCGAGGAGCGTATCGGCAACCCGCTGTCGCCGTACGCGGTCACCAAGTACGTCAACGAGCTGTACGCCGGCGTGTTCGCGCGCTGCTACGGCACCGAAACCGTGGGGCTGCGCTACTTCAACGTGTTCGGCCCGCGCCAGGACCCGCACGGCGCCTACGCCGCGGTGATCCCGCAATGGGTGGCGGCGCTGATCCGCAACGAGCCGGTGTTCATCAACGGCGACGGCGAAACCAGCCGCGACTTCTGCTTTATCGACAACGTGGTGCAGGCCAATGTGCTGGCCGCCACGGCCGCCGCGTCCGGCGCGGCCAACCAGGTCTACAACGTGGCGCTGAACCAGCGCACCAGTTTGAATCAGCTGTACGGCATGATGGTGGCCCTGCTGCGGGAACGCTGCCCGCACCTTGACCAGCACCGGCCGCAGTACGCCGGCTTCCGGGCCGGCGATGTGCGCCATTCGCAGGCGGACATCGGCAAGGCGGCGCAGCTGCTCGGGTACGCGCCTACCCACCGCATAGAAGAAGGCTTGGCCGTAGCGATGGATTGGTATGTCGGCAGTCTGACAGCCAGGTAATCACAATAGAAACGGGCGCGGCCTGCGTACGGCCGGCACCGTGCTCCGTCGCCGCGAGTAGTACGCACTGGGGAAGGAAAATAACATGTTAAAAATTGCCAATCACTACGTGTCCAAGGTCGCGTTCAGCCTGCTGTTCGTGGAAATCCTGATCTTGATCGGCGCCTTCTACGCCGGTTCGGCCATCCGCTTCTTCGACGGCGACGACTTCATGCTGCCGCGGCTCGACCATTTCCTGCTGTCGGCCTGCGTGTTTACCGCCGCCATCGTGTTTTCCATGAGCGCGCTGGGTATGTACCAGCTCAATTTCAGCGAAGGCTTGCGCAATCCCTTCTTCCTGCAGCTGGTGCCCTCGTTCGCCATGGGCTTCGGCATTTTGACGCTGGTGTTCTACGTGGCGCCGGACCTGTACTTCGGGCGCGGCATCCTGCTGCTGGTGTTCGCCATCGCGGCGGCCGGCATCCTGGTGGCGCGCGCCATTTTCTTCACCAGCTCCAAGTTCCGCTTCCTCGAGTCGCGCATCATCTTCCTCGGCAACGGCGCGCTGGCCAAGGAGTGCGGCGACCTGGCGCTGCATTCGAACAGCTACCATAAATACGACGTGGCCGGCTATGTGGCCATGCCAGAAGAGGAGTCGCGCGTGGCCGCCAATTCCGTGCTGGCCATGGAGCCGGGCATGTCGCTGGTGGCGCTGGCGCAGAAATACAATGTGCGCGAAATCGTGGTGTCGGTGCAGAACCGGCGCGGCGGCACCTTCCCCATCCGCGAACTGCTCGAGTGCAAGCTGTTCGGCGTCAAGGTGACCGACGCGGCCACCTTCTTCGAGCGCGAAACCTGCCAGATCCGGGTCGAGTCCTTGCAGCCCAGCTGGCTGGTCTTCGGCGGCGGCTTCGACCAGAGCTTCATGCGCACCTTCATGAAGCGCGCCTTCGACATCATGGTCTCCCTCATCATCCTGCTGCTGGCGCTGCCGGTCATGGTGTTTACCGCCGCCTGCATCAAGCTGGAGGACGGCGGCGCGCTGATCTACAGCCAGGAGCGGGTCGGCAAGGGCGGGCGCAGCTTCAAGGTGCTCAAGTTCCGCAGCATGGGCACGGACGCGGAAAAGGGCGGCAAGCCGCAATGGGCGGCGCAGAACGACCCGCGCGTGACGCGCGTGGGCGGCATCATCCGCAAGCTGCGCGTGGACGAGCTGCCGCAGCTGTGGAATGTGTTCAAGGGCGAGATGAGCTTTGTCGGCCCGCGCCCGGAGCGGCCGTACTTCGTCGAGCAGCTCAGCGCCGACATCCCGTACTACAACGTGCGGCACAGCATCAAGCCCGGCATCACCGGCTGGGCGCAGGTGCGCTACGGCTACGGCGCCTCGGTCGAGGACGCGGTGCAAAAGCTGCAGTACGACCTGTACTACGTGAAAAACAACAGCCTGTTCCTGGACCTGCTGGTGCTGATCGATACCCTCAAGGTGGTGTTGTTCGGCAGCGGCCGCTGATGGCGGTGGCATGCTGAGCAGCGTAGCCGTCTTCAGCTACGGCGCGGCGGCGCTGGCCTTCGCGGTGCTGTGCGTGTTGCAGCTCAGCGTGTGGCGCAGCCGCGCGCACGCCGCCGCGCTGGCGGTGGCGGCGCTGGCCACCGCGCTGTGGGCCGGCCTGAACGCGTGGGAGGCGGCGTATGCGTCCGCCTCGTCGCAGTGGAACGACGCGCTCGACATTGGCCGCAACGCGGCCTGGTCCGTGGTGCTGCTGTCGCTGCTGGGCTTTTTCCAGCGCGCCCACGGCTGGCAGGCCTTGCGCCACAACCGCCTGCTGCGCCTGGTGGCCGGCTTTTACGCGCTGCTGCTGGGGGGCGAGGCGCTGGCCAACTGGGCGCCCGGCCTGCTGGCCGCGCTAGGCGGCATGCTGCCGCTGGTGATGCTGCGCGCCGGCGCCGCCGTGCTGGGCATGATCCTGGTCGAGCAGCTGTACCGCAACAAGCCCTTGCACGAGCGCTGGGCGCTGAAATACGCCTGCCTGGGCATAGGCGGCATGTATGCCTACGATTTCTACCTGTACAGCGACACCATGCTGTTCCGCCAGGTCAACGCCGACATCTGGGCCGCGCGCCGGCTTCGTGCAGGCGCTGACCATGCCGCTGATCGCGCTGGCCGTCTCGCGCAGCAAGGTGTGGTCGTCGGAACTGTCGGTGTCGCGCCGGGTGCTGTTCCATTCAGCCGCGCTGGCCGGCTCGGCCGCCTATCTGCTGGTGATGAGTTCGGCCGGCTACTACCTGCGCTTCTTCGGCGGCAGCTGGGGCTCGGTGATGCAGGTGGCCTTCCTGTTCGGCGCCACCGTGCTGCTGGCCGGCGTGCTGTTTTCGGGGGCGTTCCGGGCCTGGCTCAAGGTCTTCATCAGCAAGCATTTCTACAGCTACAACTACGACTACCGCGAAGAATGGATGGGTTTTACCCGCATGCTGTCGGCCGACGGCCCCAACCTGGCCGAGCGCGCCATCCAGGCCGTGGCCGGGCTGGTGGAAAGCCCGGGCGGCGCGCTGTGGCTGCGGCGCGAGTCCGGCCAGTGCGAGCCGGTGGCGCAATGGCATATGCCGACCGTGAGCGACACCGAGCCGGCCGACTCGGCGCTGTGCCAGTTCCTGGAAAGCAAACAGTGGGTCATCGACATGCAGGAATACGCGCGCAGTCCCAGCCTGTACGAGGACATCGCGATGCCGGAATGGGTGCGGCGCTTCCCGCGCGTGTGGCTGGTGCTGCCGCTCATCATGCAGGGCCGCCTGTCCGGCTTCATGCTGCTGCAGCTGCCGCGCAGCGCCATCCAGCTGAACTGGGAAGTGATCGACCTGCTCAAGATCGCCTGCAGCCAGGCCGCCAGCTACCTGGCCCAGCAGGACGCGGCCATGGCGCTGATGGTGGCGCGCCAGTTCGAATCCTTCAATCGCATGTCCACCTTCGTGGTGCACGACCTGAAGAACCTGGTGGCCCAGCTGTCGCTGCTGATCCCGAACGCGCACAAGCACCGCAACAACCCCGAATTCCAGCAGGACATGCTCGACACCGTCACCCACTCGGTGCAGAAGATGAAGCTGATGCTGCAAAAGCTGAGCCGCAACGACGCGCCGGCGCGTCCCGCGCCATTGTTTATTGACCAACTGTTGCAACAGGCCGTATCCTTGAAGGCAGCGTTCGAACCGCGCCCGCAGCTGCGGGTGGAAACGCCCGGCCTGCGCGTGGTGGCCGACTGGGAGCGCTTGGAGCGGGTGCTGGGGCATCTGATCCAGAACGCGATCGAGGCCACGCCGCTGGACGGCCAGGTCACCATCACCCTGCGCAGCACGGCCGGCGCGGTGCTGGTGGAAATCAGCGACAGCGGCGCCGGCATGACGGAGGAATTCATCCGCGACCGGCTGTACAAGCCGTTCGAGTCGACCAAGCCGGCCGGCATGGGCATAGGCGCGTTCGAAAGCCGGGAATACATCCATGAGCTGGGCGGCACGCTGGAAGTAAACAGCCGCCCGCAACAGGGCACGACCTTCCAGGTCACCCTGCCGCTGTACAATCAGGACGCGCTGTCGGTCGAACGCGCGGCCTGAGAAAAGGACTATTGTGAGCAAATCCAAGCTGTTGATCATTGAAGACGACCCGGGCCTGCAGAAGCAGCTGCGCTGGAGCTTCGACGCCTATGAAGTGCTGGTGGCGGGCGACCGCGAGGCGGCGCTGGCGCAAGTGCGCCGCCACGAGCCGGAAGTGGTGATCACCGACCTGGGCCTGCCGCCCGATCCGGACGGCGCCACCGAGGGCCTGGCCACGCTGCAGCAAATCCTGGCGCTGGCCCCGGAAACCAAGGTGGTGGTGCTCACCGGCAACCAGGACCACGCGCACGCGGTGGCGGCCATCGGCCTGGGCGCCTACGACTTCCACCAGAAGCCGGCCGATCCCGACCTGCTGGGCCTGGTGGTCCAGCGCGCCTTCTACCTGCACGCGCTGCAGCGCGAGAACCGCCGCATGCAGCAGGCCCAGGCCGATTCGCCGCTGGCCGGCGTGATCAGCCGCGACGCCGGCCTGCAGAAGATCTGCCGCAGCATCGAGAAGGTGGCGCCGACCTCGGCCTCGGTGATGCTGCTGGGCGAAAGCGGCACCGGCAAGGAAGTGCTGGCGCGCGCGCTGCACCAGCTCAGCCCGCGCTCGAAGGAGCGCTTCATGGCCATCAACTGCGCGGCCATCCCGGAAAACCTGCTCGAGTCGGAACTGTTCGGCTACGAGAAGGGCGCTTTCACCGGCGCGGCCAAACAGACCAAGGGCAAGGTCGAGCTGGCGCACGGCGGCACCTTCTTCCTCGACGAGGTGGGCGACCTGCCGATGCCGCTGCAGGCCAAGCTGCTGCGCTTTTTGCAGGAGCGCGTCATCGAGCGCATCGGCGGCCACGAGGAGATCCCGGTCGACGTGCGCATCGTCTGCGCCACGCACCAGAACCTGAAGGAGCTGGCCACGGCCGGCCGCTTCCGCGAGGACTTGTACTACCGCCTGTCCGAAATCGTGGTCACCATCCCGCCGCTGCGCAACCGCGTGGGCGACGCGGCGCTGCTGGCGCACCATTTCAAGAACAAGTTCTGCGCCGCCGAGTCGCGCCCCGCGCTGCACTTCAGCCAGGAAGCGATGAACGTGATCGAAGCCTATCCATGGCCGGGCAATGTGCGCGAGATGGAGAACTGCATCAAGCGCGCCGTCATCATGGCCGACGGGCCGCACATCGTGGCCGAGGACCTGGGCCTGTCCGGCGCGCTGCTGCCGGAAGAGCCGCTGAACCTGCGCCAGGTGCGCGACGAGGCCGAGTACAAGGCCATCGTCAAGGTGCTGGCGCGGGTGGACGGCAACATCGTCAAGGCTTCCGAACTGCTGGGCGTGAGCCGCCCGACCCTGTACGACCTGATGAGCCGCCACGCCATCAAATCCGGTTCCTGACCGGCGCCATGCGCCAGGCCGTCGTCGTCTACGCCTTCCTGCTGTTCTACGGCAGCCTGTATCCCTTCAAGTGGGCGGCGCGCACCGAGCCGCTGTTCGGCTTCCTGCTGCACCCGGGCAGCGCCTACCTCGAGCGCGGCGACCTGGTGCAAAACGTGCTCGTCTACATGCCCTTCGGCCTGCTGCTGGCGCTGTGGTGGGCGCGCCGCCACCGCTACTGGACCGCGCTGCCGTTGGCGGTGGCGGCCGGCACGCTGTTCAGCGTGTGCGCCGAGATCGTGCAGCTGTGGCTGCCGGCCCGGGTGTCGTCGGCGGCCGATGTGGCCATGAACCTGCTGGGCACGCTGTGCGGCGCGCTGCTGGCCGGCCTGCTGCGGCACGACACCCACAGCGGCGCCCGCCTGCAAGCCTGGCGCGACGGCTGGTTCGCGCGGGGCGCCATCGCCAACACCGGCCTGGTGGTGGTGGCGCTGTGGCTGCTGGCCGAGACCAGTCCGCTGATGCCGGTGCTGGGCCTGTGGCGCTGGAAGCAGGCGCTGATGCCGCTGTATTTCCAGCTGCGCGGCTGGATGCCGCTCAGTTTGGTGCTGCTGCTGTGCCTGACCTGCAATTACGCGGCGCTGGGCTTGCTGCTGCGCACGCTGATCAAGCCGGGCAAGCCGTGGTGGCGCCTGTATGGCGCGCTGCTGCTGGCGGTGCTGGCCTGCCAGGTGTGCATCGACGGCCACGCGCTGCGGCTGGAGGAGGTGGCGGGCGCGGCGCTGTCGTGGCCGCTGCTGGCGCTGCTGCCGGGCGCGCTGGGCCGGCTTGGACGGGCTCCGCAATCGGCGCAATCGGCGCAATCGGCGCGCGCGGCCGCCATGGCCATCGCGCTGCTGGCGCTGGCCATGGCGGCGGCCGAGCTGGCGCCGGGACGCGGCGGCTGGCGCGGCGGCGGCTTCAACTGGGTGCCGTTCCGCGGCCACATGCGCAGCCTGCAAGGCTTCACCAACATCCTGGAATTCCTGTGGCCCTTCATGGGCATGGCCTGGCTGGCGCGCCAGGTGTCGCCGCCGGCGCGCCACCACGCGCTGGCGCTCGCCGGCGGGGTGGCGGTGGCCGGCGCCATGTTCGCCATGGAGTGGGCTCAGCTCTACCTGCCCGGCCGCTCGGCCGACATCACGCAGGTACTGCTGGCTTGCGCGGGCTGGGCCGTGCCGTGGCTGGTGGAGGAGTGGGTGCTGGTGCACCCCAAGGCGGCCGCGGCGGCGGTCAGTCCTTAGCCACCTCGGCCGGCTTGCCGTCCGCCACCGGCGCGTCTTGCGCCGCCGCCGGCGCATCGTCGCCGGGCTGGGCTTGCTTTTTCAGCGTCGCCGGGTCGGGCGCCGCCGAGGGGTCCCATTTGCCGGCCTGCACCAGCATATTCTTCAAGCCCGGCAGCGGGAATTCCAGCGCGTAGGCCTTTTGCGCATACTTGTTGGCGTTGACCATGTCCTTGTTCTTGAAATAGACCAAGCCCATGTTGTAGTTGGTGCTGGGATTGTCCGGGTCCAGCTGCACGGCGCTCTGGTAGTGGGGCAGCGCCTCGGCGTCGCGCCCGACCGACAGCAGATAGCTGCCGTACAGCGTATGGGTGGACGGATCGTCCGGCGCGAAGCGCACCGCGCGGTCGAAATAGCATTCCACCGGCCGGTTGCCTTGCGGCAGGAACAGCGATTTTTTGTCGCGCGCGGCCACCCGGATCACGGTGCTGAGCGCCACCGCGTGGTTGGGGAAGGCGCGCAGCGTGTAGTCGAGGTCGCCGGCCAGCGTGCTGCTGCGGCCCTTGATGCCGTTTTCCACGTCGGCCGTGAAGTGCGCGCTTTCCACCAGCTTCAGGTTGAAGGCAAACTCGGTGGCGCCCTTGCGGTAGTCGTAGGGGCCGTAGGCGTTGTCCAGGTTGCCGCAATATGGTTCCTTGCGCGCGGCGTGGGCCGGCAGCGCCACCGTGGCGGCGGCCAGCGCGGCCAGCGCGGCAGCCCGCAGCGTGCGGCGGCGGGATGGGTTCATCTGCTTCGTCATGTGCTTCTCCATCATGCGGTTTGTGCGGCGACCTGGTCCAGCAGCTGCGCCAGCTGTTCGGTGCGCGCGCGCCGCGAGTGGGCGGCGATCACGGCGGCCGGCGCCAGCGGCGCAGTGCCGCTGCGCACCTGTTCCAGGAAGCGCGGCAATGCTGCGATGATCGCATGTTTTTGGTCCAGCGGGGCGATGCTGTCGATGCCGGCCTGGCGCAAGGTGGCGGCGGTGTCGCCGTCGCTGTCGGTCAGCGCCAGGATGGGGCGCCGTGCACGCAGGTATTCGTACAGCTTGGCCGGCACCTGGTGGTTGCAATTGGTGGCCTGCAGGATCAGCAGGCCGTCCGCGCTGAGCATCTCGGCCAGCGCCGTGCGGTAGGGCACGTGCGGCGCTAGCTGCACCAGGTCGGCGATGCCGTGCTCGGCGATCAGGCCGGCCAGGTAGTCGTCGTGGGCGGTGGCGCGCAGCACCACGCGCAGGCTGGCGGCGCTGACGGCGCCCTGCTGCTTGAGCGCGGCCAGCGCCTGGAACAGCGGCACCGGATCGCGCTCGGACGGATAGATGATGCCGCTGTGCACCAGGGTCAGCGGTCCGCCATGCGCGCCGGGCGCGGCCGCAGCGCCGCCGCGTTCGGCCTCGGCGAAGTTTTCCTCGTCGTAGGCGTTTTCGATCAGGCGGAAACGGTCGCGCGGGATGGCCGGGAAGCGCGTTTCATAGGTCTTGATGGCGCCCGGCGTGGTGCACACGGCCACTGTGCAGTGTTCGATGGTCTTGCGCTCTATCCATTGGAACACGCGGCGGGTGCGCGGGTCGGACGGGTAGCTGACGTCGGTCATCGGGTCACGCAGGTCGGCCACCCAGGGCAGGCCCGTCAGGCGCCGCAGCACCAGGCCGATCAGGTGCGCGCTGGCGATCGGATAGGTCGACCAGATCACGGCCGGGCGGTGGCGGCGGATCAGGCGCCAGCCGGCCGGGATGGCGCCCAGGCACCAGCTGGCCCAGCGGTCCGGCAGCGCCAGGAAGCCGGCGTAGCGTCCGCCGATGGCCAGGTGGCGCGCGGTATCGAGCGCGAACGCACGCGTGACCGGCACGCTGGCCGGGATGTCGGCCATCTGGTCGTCGCCCGGGTTGGCGTAGGCGCGCGGGTGCGCCGACAGCATCACCGGTCCCCAGCCCGACTGCGGCAGGTATTGCGAGAACTTCAGGGTGCGCTGGATGCCGCTGCTGCCGCGCATCGGCGGGTAGTGGTAGGCGATCATCAGCACGCGTTTGTTTACCATGAGCGCATCCATTCTCCGGTCCAGTCTGCTACTTGGTCGCGCCAGGCGCGGCGCGAGAACGTGTGGTCGGCTTGCGCCAGTTCCTGTTGCGTCACGCGCGGCGCGGCCAGCAGCCGCTGCCACGGTCGCGACGCTGCGACGGCCGCGCGGAATTCCTGCGCCGTCAGGTCGGCGCCGCTCAGGATCAGCAGCACCTTGCCCTGGAAGGCGGCCAGGCTGTCGTGCAGGCGCCCGGGCAGCGGCGGCAGGTCGGGGTCGGCCAGGCGCGGCACCGGCGCGGCGCTCACGCTGGGCGCCGCCGTGGGGGCGGCCTCGGCGGCAGCGGCGGGCGGCGCGGCCTTGCCGGACGCCGCGCCCAGCAGGCCGGTGAACGAGCGCAGCGCGGCGCCGTAGTTGAACTGCCCGGTGAAGATCTTCTTCCACAGTGCGGGCTGCAGCAGGCGCTCGCGGTAATAGTGCTTCAGCGTGGCCTTGGCCAGCCCGCCCTCGGTGCGCACCCAGGGGTTGAGCAGCACCACGCCCTGCACCCGCGCGTCCTGCGGCGCGTAGAACAGCGCCGCCGAAGCGCCGTCGCACAAGCCCCACAGCACCACTTCGCGCACCGCCGGCACGGCGGCCTGGAAGCGGTCGATGGCGCAGCGCAAGTCCTCGTGCACCATTTCAAAATCGCGCTGCTCGCCTTCGGCATCGCCCATGCCGCGGTAATCGAAGCGCAGCACGGCGATCCCCTGCGCGGCCAGGTGGCGCGCCAGCAGCGTGAACTGGCGGTGGCTGCCGCCGCGGTATTGCGGGCCGCCCACCACCACCACCACGCCGCGGGCGGCCGGCTGGGCCGGCACGCTGGCCACGCCGAACAGGCAGTCGCCGCCGCAGTCGAAGCTCAGGGCGCGTTCTTCAAACTGCATGGGATGCCTCGCTGCTGCCGTTGCCGATGTCGATGGCTGCGTGGCCGGCGGTGCCGCCCGGCTCGCTGAACAGGGCGCTGCTGGCCTCCAGCAGCGCCGGACAGGTGGCGATCTCCTGCGTGCCCCAGAATGCCGGGCCGGCCACCGCTTGCGCGTGCAGCGCCGCGCCTTGCGCCTGCCAGGCGGCCACCAGCCTGGCCGAGGCCGGCGTGAGCGGCCGGCCTTCGGCTGCCACCACGTCCAGCCAGTGCAGCGGGCAGGGCGGCGGCGCCATCTTGGCCAGGTCCAGCGCGTCGAGCGCGTCGGCCAGTTCCGGGGCCAGCTCGTAGCCGGCCACTTCCAGCGCCTCGCCGGCGCGCAACTGCTCGCGCAGCGCCGCCGTGCCGCTCTTCTGGCCGTCGCCGCCGCCCAGCATGTCGTTGGCCATGCGCAGGCGCAGAAACTGGGTCAGGTAGGCGCTTCCGCTGTGTACGGGCTGCCACAGCAGCATGCGCTGCGGCAGCGGCGCGCCCTGCACCTGCTGCAGGCGCGCATAGTCGAGCGCGAGCAGGGCGCCCAGGCGCAAGCCCCACAGGCCCACCGGCCTGCCGAGCCGGGCCGACAGCCACTGGCAGCCCAGCGCCACGTCGGCCAGCCACAGCGCCCAGCGCGCGTCGGCGAAGTCGCCGCTGCTCTCGCCGGTGCCGTACAGGTCGATCTGCAGCACGGCGATGCCCTGCGCGGCCAGCGCGCGCGCCTGCAGCGCGGCCATGCGGCGCGATTTGTTCATCTCCTCGCCGAACGGCGGGACGTACACCAGCCCGCCGCGGCAGCTGCCGACAGCCGGATGGAACAGGCAGTAGCGCTCCCCCGCAGCGGCCTTCAGGAAGAAGGGCTGGGCGTGCGCAGCAGGGGAGAACAGGCTCATCGGATCATGCGGCGGTCAGGCGGTCAGCTTGCGCGTGACGAAGGCGGCCAGGCTGCCGACGCTGGCGAAGGTGGCGGCGTCGATCTCGTCGTCGTCCACGCTGAAGCCGAATTGCTCTTCCATGGCGGCGATCAGCTGGACCACGGCCATCGAATCGAGTTCGGGGATGGCGCCCAGCAGGGGCGACTGCTCGGTCAGCGCGCCGGCTGCGGCGCCCAGGCTGAGCACGTCGGCCAGGATATTCTTCACTTCTTGCAGATACATTGCTTACTCCGTGGATGGTTCGGTATGGCGGGCGGGGACGGGCTGCGCCGCAGGCTGCGCGCCGGACTGCGCCGGCGCGCGTCCGCCCTTGAGGTTCTTGACCAGGGTGTGCAGGCTTTTCAGGGCCGGCCACCGGTAGTGGGTGATATGGTACATGCTGCGCACCTCGTCAGTCCACCGCAGGTGCCATTCCATCACCTTGCCGTAGAATTCCAGGCGCTCGAACAGGCGCTCCTTGAACAGCATGTGGCAGGTGTCCTCGCGCATCAGGAAGGCCGGCGAGTACTGGCTGCTCAGGCTTTCGTCATAGGTGGTTTTCAGCACGATCTTGGCGCCGCCGCCCTCGATGCACAGATTCATGGCCACCAGGCGCTCGTCGAAGAAGTAGCGGTACACGCTGGCCTCGCCGCGCTGGGCGAAATTCTCCAGCATGGTGCGGTAGAAGCGGCCCTGGGCGTTGTCCGGGTGGATGGCCGTGCCCAGTTCGGCTTTCCAGCCGGCGCTTTCCAGCACCCCGTAGTCGGCCACGGCCTGCGCCATGTCGGCCGGCGCGCGCAGGATGTCCATGCGCGGCACGATGTTGTCCTTGGCCAGCTTGGCGCGCTGCTTTTTCAGGTTGGCGCGCAGGTTTTTGCCGCGCGCGGCCCAATACTCATCGAACGTGCCGGCAATGGTGATGCGGGCCGTGCTGATGTAGTCGGCCGTGCGCAGCTGGGCGCTGTCGGCCGGGCGCGGGTGCAGCCAGCAGTCGAACTGGGTCAGGCCCAGCACCAGCGGCAGGCCGGGCAGGCTGCGCAGCAGCGTATCCATCAGCTCGTCGAGCCGCTGGTCCGGCAAATGCAGCCACATGCCCAGCGGCTGCTGCGAAGGCTGGAAGGTTTGCCAGGCGCCCTGGTGACTCTTTTTCAGCAGCGCCATGGCCACGCTGCGCCCGTCCCGTTCGCACACGGCCAGCCATTCGCCGCCGTCGCCGAATTCGGTCAGCAGCGGCTGCACGAATTCCGGTTCCAGCAGCGGCGAATTGACGCTGGCGTGGTTCAGTGCGCGCCATTGCGCGGCGTGGGCGGCGAACTGGCTGGCCGGCAGCAGGCGCCAGCTCATGGCGCGCGCGCCGCCAGCAAGGCGGCCTTGATTTGGTCGATCATCCAGTCGAGCTCCTGTTCTTCTAATTCTTGGTGGCAAGGGAATTGCAGCACGTGGCGCGACAACTCGGCGCTGGTGCTGCACACCGAGGCGTCCACGCCCTGCCACAGGTATTCGGCGAAGCGCACGATGGGCACGCCGTCCCGCTTGAGCGAGTCGAACACCGGCTCGGGCCGCTCCACATACAGCGGGAACACCCAGGGGTAGACCCGCTCCGGCAGCGCCGCGTGCAGCGGGCGGCAGCCGGGCAGGCCGGCCAGTGCGGCCTGCAGGCGCAGGTAGTGGCGGCGGCGCAGCGCGCCCATGCGCCCGCGCGAAACCAGGCGCAGCATCAGGCGCGTAAACAGCGAGCCGCGCTTGTGCAGCCAGGCCGGATCGAAGCCGAAGCCCCCTTCGGACGAGCGCGGTGCCATGGCCGGCGGCGCGCCCTTGCCGCGCCGCTTGAGCTGGCCCAGCACGAAGTTCTTCAGGCCCAGCGGCAGCGCCAGCAGGCGCTGCACGGTGCGCAGGCGCTTGTATTCAAAGCCGTCCTCGAACGCGTTGACGGCCATCTTCGCTTCGAACTTGAAACCGCCCGCCTCCAGCCGCACCGGCGCCAGCGAGTGGCGCGCCGACACCAGGCAGCCGCCTTCGTAGATGGGGAAAAACTTCATCGTGCTGGCAATGGCGTAGTCGCCGAAGGAGCCCACCGGCTGGCCGTTGTGCTCGCCCAGGAAGCAGTGCGCGCAGTCTTCCAGCAGCATCAGGCCGTGCTGGTCGCAGAAGGCGCGCAGCGCCGACAGATTCTGCGGGAAGCCGAAGTAGTTGGTGGCCAGCAGCACCTTGGCGCCGGCCAGCTTGGCCGCCACGTCGTCCAGGTTGACCTGGGTGTCATCGTGGATGCGGTAAAACACCGGCGTGGCGCCCAGCCACACCACCGGCTCTATCATCGAGGCGCAGTGGTAGGACGGCACCAGCACGCGGTCGCCCGCGCCCACGCCCATCTGGCGCAGGGCCAGCGCGATGGCCACGCGGCCGCTGGTGACCAGGCGCGCCTCGCGCACGTCCAGGATGGAAGGCGCATGGCCGCCGCCGCCGAACGAGGCGCGCGACAGCACCGGCTTGGTGGGGATGCGCGCGCGCGGGTAGTCCGGCAGCGCCGGCGGGTGGCCCGCCCGCGTCGCGGGCATGGCCGGCGCGGCGGCCGGCTGGCCAGCCGGGGCCGGGGTGTGCTGCTGGGCGCGGTGTGCGGTGTGGGCCATCTCCGTGGGTCTCCGGTGCGGTGTCTGTCCGTGGAATTCGGTTTGTTTCAATTAATGCATCGGGTAGTATAACTGTTGCAACAAGTTCACACAATCACACCGTCTGTCCCGGCCGGTACAAATTGTGCAGCAGGCGCAAGGTGAAGCCCAGCGGCTTGCGGTCCCAGGGCGTGAAACGGGGCAGCTGGTACAGGTCGGCGTCCGGCCCGGCCGCGCCCCACGAGGTGCACACGGCCGCCTCGAAGCCCAGCTCGCGCGCCAGCGCCACATGGGCCGCGTGGTAGTCGCGCCCCGGCTTGCCGTTCGGGTAGGCGAACAGGCGCACCGGCGCGCCCGTCATGTCTTCCAGCGCCGCCTTGCCGCGCGCGATCTCCTGCCGCGCGCCGTGCTCGTCCATGCTGGCCAGGATGGGGTGGTGCACCGTGTGCGCGCCGATCTCCATGCCGGCCGCATGCAGCCGGCGCAGCTGCGCGGTGTTCATCATCAGGTCGTCCGGCAGCGCCAGGCCGAGGTGGCTGCGCAGCCGCTCGACCGCCGTCAGGCGTGCGTCCGGCTCCAGGTATTTCAGCTGGTCCAGCAGCGCCTGGATGGCGGCCGTGCGCGCGCCGTCGCTGTCGAGCGCGTGGCTGCCCAGGTCCAGCGCGGCGAGCTCCAGGCGCGGGCCGGGCGCGCGCCGCACCAGTTCGATCACGGTGTCGTTCCACATGCGTCCGCCGTTCAGGAAGCCGGTGGCAACAAAGAAGGTGGCTGGCACTCCGTGCCGCTGCAGGATGGGCAGCGCGATCTCGGCGTTGTCGGCATAGCCGTCGTCAAAGGTGACGCAGGCCGCGCGCGGCGGCAGCGTCCCCTCGCGCAGGCGCCGCGCCGCCTCGGCCAGCGGCATCACGCGGAAGCCCTGCTTGAGCCAGGCCATCTGCTGCTCGAAGCGGGCTGCGTCCACCTCGTCCGGGAACAGCGGGTCGGGCGCGGGCAGCACGCGGTGGTAGATCAGGATGCTCAGGCTGCGGCGGGCGCGGCCCAGCGCGCCCAGGCGCAGCAGGGAGCGGCGCGCCAGCGCGGCCAGCTGGGTGGTCACGGTCATGTCAGGCCTGTCGGACGGAGGGTTGGAGCGGCTGCTTCAGGGCGCCATCGGCTGCGGCCGGCTGCTGCAGGGCGTCCTGCACGATCTGGCCGGTCACCAGCAGCGCGCCCATCAGGTAATAGGGCACGTCGAAGTACAGCAGGCTGAGGAAGGCGCCGCCCACGCCGAAACCGATCATGCTCACCTGTATCATGCCGGCCAGCTGGCTGGCCCACTTCAGGTCGGCGCGCTTGGCGGTTTGCCGGATGATCCAGGCGGCGCGGCGCCAGCAGATGATGACCAGGGCCAGGTACAGTCCCAGGCCGATGAAGCCGTGTTCGCCCAGGCATTGGAAATAGATGCTGTGGGCCGCGTGGATGTCGTTGGGCACCGGCGCGTAGCGTCCGAACACGTAGGCATCGTAGATTTCAAAGCCGCCGCCGGTCAGCGGGCGGTCCAGCGCCAGGTTGGTGGCCATTTGCCACGCGTTGATGCGGCCCATGGCCGAGCCGTCCTCCTGATAGTTGTCGATGGTGTCCATGCGCGCGGTCCACTGGGCCGGCATGAACAGGATCAGCAGCGGCAGCATTAGCGCCAGGCCGATGCCGAGCGCGGCCTTTTTCGGGCTCTTCAACCACAGGAAGCCGCACATGCCGATCAGGGCCAGCAGCGCGCCGCGCGAGTACGAGCCCAGCGCGGCCAGCGCGCACAGGCCGATGGCGCCCAGCAAGCCGTACTTCAGCCATTTCCTGACGGAAATCAGATGCAGGTAGTACAGGATGGGGATAATCACGATGAAGGCCAGCGCCACTTCATTGTTGCCGTAAATAAAGCTGCCTTCCGGCCCCCACACGCGGAAGCTGCCGCCGGTGGCGATGGTAAACAGGCCGCCCTTGACGCCGTAATAGGCCAGCGAGCCGGCCAGCGTCCACAGCATCAGGTGCAGATGCTCCTTGTTGCGGATGAGCATCATCACCACCAGGTTCATCAGCATGATCTTGACCACGCGCTGCAGCATCACGCTTGATTCGCCCGGATGGATGGCGAAGATGGTGCTGATCACCATCCAGATGGTAAACATGATCAGCACCGGCACCGCAGGCGAGGACGGCGGCCGCTTCGGGCCGGGCGCGATCAGCAGGGCCAGCAGGGTGGTGCCGGCGATGATGGCGGCAAACGGGAAATCGTAGGCGAAGCCCCAGCTCAGGCGGTGCGGATTCATGACGCTGATCCAGATCCACATCAGCGCGCCGATGTAGGGTTTCTTGAATGTGTAGGGCAGCGAGGCGAACACAATCAGCGTGATGACGATATCTCTCATGCAGCATCCAATAGGGGTGGCATTATCAAGCAAATACTGTTGTAATACTGCAATTGCTTGTTTCCATTTATATATCGCCGTAGTATAACCCGGCCTCGGCCATTTTAGTCCGTTCAGGCAAGCTTTTGGTCGCCGGATTGTTGCAGGCCCGGCGATAGACAGCGCGGGGGGCCGCGCGTACCATGCTGCATTGTGTCACATTGTTAATTCAAACAACTTGTTGGGAATCATGAGCGACCTGATCCACGAATTCATTTTCGCCAGCGCGGCGCGCACGCCGGCCGCCGAAGCCCTGGTGTACGGCCAGCGCCGGCTCGACTACGCGGCGCTGGCGCAAGCCGTGCGCGGCGCCGCCGACGCGCTGCTGGCCGCCGGCCTGGGACGGGGCGAGCGCGTCGCCGTCTACATGGAAAAGAACGTGGAAAACGTGGCCGCCATGTTCGGCGCGGCCGCCGCCGGCGGCGTGTTCGTGCCGGTCAACCCGCTGCTCAAGCCCGAGCAGGTGGCCTACATCATGGCCGACTGCAATGTGCGCGTGCTAGTGACCTCGGCTGACCGCCTGCGCCTGCTGGCGCCCAGCCTGGCGCTGTGCCCCGATTTGCGCATGGTGTTCGCCGTCAACCCGCACGGGCTGGAACTGCCCGCAGTGGCCGGCGTGTCCGTGCTGGGCTGGGACAGCGCCACCGCCGCGCCGCCCGGCATGGCGCCGCACCGCGCCATCGACACCGACATGGCCGCCATCCTGTACACCTCGGGCAGCACCGGCAAGCCGAAAGGTGTTGTTTTATCGCACCGCAACATGGTGGCCGGCGCCGTCAGCGTCTCGACCTACCTGGAAAACACGCCGGCCGACCGCCTGCTGGCCGTGCTGCCATTGTCCTTCGACTACGGCCTGAGCCAGCTGAGCACCGCCTTCCGCGTCGGCGCCACGGCCGTGCTGATCAACCACCTGCTGCCGCGCGACATCCTCAAGGCCGTGGCGGCCGAGCGCATCACCGGCCTGGCCGCCGTGCCGCCGCTGTGGATACAGATCGCCGGCCTGGACTG
Source organism: Pseudoduganella sp. UC29_71 (assembly GCF_042693265.1). Lineage (NCBI taxonomy): Bacteria > Pseudomonadati > Pseudomonadota > Betaproteobacteria > Burkholderiales > Oxalobacteraceae > Pseudoduganella > Pseudoduganella sp. UC29_71. Next base: position 6,261,337 of record NZ_CP170549.1, read on the forward strand.
GCCGGCCGACTGCACGCTGCGCTACCTGACCAACTCCGGCGGCGCCATGCAGCGCCCCACGCTGGAGGCGCTGCGCAAGGCGCTGCCGAACGCGCGCCCCTTCCTGATGTACGGCCTGACCGAGGCGTTCCGCTCCACCTATCTGCCGCCGGACCAGGTGGACCTGCGCCCCGATTCCATGGGCAAGGCCATCCCCAACGCGGAAGTGATGGTGCTGCGCCCGGACGGCACGGAATGCGAGCCGCACGAGCCGGGCGAACTGGTGCACCGCGGCGCGCTGGTGTCGCTGGGCTACTGGAACGACCCGGCCAAGACGGCCGAGCGCTTCAAGCCCTACCGCGGCGCGGCCGGCATCGTGCTGGGCGAGATGGCCGTGTGGTCGGGCGACACCGTGCGCAAGGACGAGGAAGGCTATCTGTACTTTATCAGCCGCAACGACGAGATGATCAAGACCTCCGGCTACCGCGTCAGCCCGAGCGAGGTGGAGGAAGTGATCTACGCGCGCGAACAGGTGGCCGAGGCGGCTGCGCTGGGCGTGTCGCACCCGGCGCTGGGCCAGGCCATCGTGCTGGTGGCGCTGTGCAAGCCGGGCCGGGAAATGACGGCGGCCGAGCTGCTGGCCGCCTGCAAGCCGCACCTGCCGGCCTATATGCTGCCGCAGAAAATCATCATGGCCGAGACCAGCCTGCCGCGCAACCCGAACGGCAAGATAGACCGCAAGCTGCTTAGCCTGCAATACGAACACTGTTTTACGGAGCCTACCCAATGAGCACAACGAGCGCAGCGCGCCCCCAGCATGCGCCCCTGGTGCAATTTCCCGTGGTTGACGACTGCCTGCAGATCGGCGGCATGCCGCTGACGCGGCTGGCCGCGCGCGTCGGCCAGACCCCGTTCTACGCCTACGACCGCGCCGCCATGACGGCCCGCGTGGCCGAGCTGCGGCGCCACCTGCCGCCGGAAATCGAGCTGCATTACGCGATGAAGGCCAATCCCATGCCGGCCGTGGTGCAGCACATGGCCGGCCTGGTGGACGGCATTGACGTGGCCTCCGGCGGCGAGCTGCGGGTGGCGCTGGACACCACCATGGCGCCGCGCAACATCAGCTTCGCCGGTCCCGGCAAGAGCGACGCCGACCTGGCCTGCGCGGTGGCGGCCGGCATCGTGCTGAACATGGAATCGGCCGGCGAGATGGAGCGCATAGCGGCCATCGGCGAGCGGCTGGGCGTGCGCCCGCAAGTGGCGGTGCGCGTCAACCCGGACTTCGAGCTGAAATCGTCCGGCATGAAGATGGGCGGCGGCCCCAAGCAGTTCGGCGTGGACGCCGAACAGGTGCCGGCGCTGCTGGCGCGGCTGGGCGAGCTGGCGCTGGACTTCCACGGCTTCCACATCTTCAGCGGTTCGCAGAACCTGAAGGCCGAGGCCATCCAGGAAGCGCACGAGAAGACCTTCGCGCTGGCGCTGCGCCTGGCCGAACACACGCCGCGCCCGCTGCGCATGCTCAACATCGGCGGCGGCTTCGGCATTCCGTATTTCCCCGGCGAAGGCAGGCTGGACCTGGCGGCCGTGGGCGCGAACCTGCGGCGCCTGCTGCCCGGCGTCAAGCGCGCGCTGCCGGAAGCGCACATCGTCATCGAACTGGGGCGCTACCTGGTGGGCGAAGCCGGCGTCTACGTTAGCAAGGTCATCGAGCGCAAGGTCTCGCGCGGCCAGGTCTACCTGGTCACCGACGGCGGCCTGCACCACCACCTGTCGGCCTCGGGCAACTTCGGCCAGGTGATCCGCAAGAATTATCCCGTCGTGATCGGCAACAAGGTGCGCGCAGGCGCGCGCGAGACGGCGTCCGTGGTGGGGCCGCTGTGCACGCCGCTGGACTTGCTGGCGGACCAGATGGAGCTGGCCCAGGCCGGCCCCGGCGACCTGGCCGTGGTGTTCCAGTCCGGCGCCTATGGCCTGACGGCCAGCCCGGGCGCCTTCCTCAGCCATCCCGGCGCGCTGGAAGTGCTGGTTGGCAGCAATGAAGCAGCAGGAGGCGGCGTATGAGCGGCATTTGCGGTTGGATGGGGCACGGCCACGGCGCGGCGGACAACCGCGCCCTGATCGAGGCCATGGCGGCGCCGCTGGCGCGTTTCGACGCCAGCGCGGTGCAGGCGCTGGCCGGCAACGCCAGCGCGCTGGCCGTGGCGGCGGGCGCCGATTGCGCCCACAGCCTGCAGCGCGACGGCGTGTCCATCGCGCTGTGGGGCGATGTGCAGCTGCGCGACGCGGCGCGGCGCGAGCAGGCCGTGGCCGAAGGCATGGGCGCGGCCTTGCTGAGCTTGTGGAAGCAGGGCGCGGAGGCGCTGTGCAACGGCTTGCAGGGCGCGTTCGCGCTGGCCGTGCTGGACGAGCGCGCCGGCGAGGCGCTGCTGGCCATCGACCGCATGGGCACCCATCCGCTGGCCTGGCAGCTGGCCGGCGAGACGCTGGTGTTCGGCTCCTCGGCCGACAGCCTGGTGCGCCACCCGCAGACGCCCGGCAAAGTGGACCCGCAAGGCGTGTACAACTATGTGTACTTCCACATGGTGCCGGCGCCCGGCACCGTGTACCAGGGCCAGCAGCGCCTGCTGCCCGGCACTTATCTGCGCTACCGCCAGGGCCGCGTCGAAACCCAGGCCTACTGGCGCATGCAGTTCCAGGAAAACGGCAACCGTCCGTTCGCCGAGCTGAAGGACGAATTCCGCGACGTGCTGCGCAGCAGCGTGCGGGACGCCTGCGGCACGCAGCCGGTCGGCGCCTTCCTGTCCGGCGGCACCGACAGCTCGACCCTGGCCGGCATCCTGTGCGAAGTGGGCGGCAAGCCGGCCAAGACCTATTCGATCGGCTTCGAGGCCCAGGGCTACGACGAGATGGAATACGCGCGCATGGCCTCGCGCCATTTCGGCACCGAGCACCATGAATACTACGTGACGCCCACCGACGTGGCCGACGCCATCCCGCACATGGCGCAGGTGTTCGACCAGCCTTTCGGCAACGCCTCGGCGGTGCCGGCCTACTACTGCGCCCGCATGGCGCGCGCCGACGGCGTGGCGCGCATGTTTGGCGGCGACGGCGGCGACGAGCTGTTCGGCGGCAACGAGCGCTACTCCAAGCAGCATGTGTTCGCGCTGTACGAGCGCGTGCCCTCGCTGCTGCGCAAGGCGCTGCTGGAGCCGGCCGTGTTCAACTTCCCCGGCGGCGGCCACGTCAAGCTGCTGCGCAAGGCGCGCAGCTATATCGAGCAAGCCTCGGTGCCGATGCCGGCGCGCCTGGAAACCTACAACCTGCTGGGCCGCTACGGCCCCACCCAGGTGTTTACCGACGACTTCCTGGCCGGCGCCGACGTGGGCCAGCCGCTGGCCGGCCTGAACGCCACCTACGGCCTGAGCGACGCGCCCAGCCTGATCAACCGCATGCTGGCACTGGACCTGAAGGTGACCCTGGCTGACAACGACCTGCCGAAAGTGATGAAGGCGTGCGAGCTGGCCGGCATGGAAGTGGCGTTCCCCTTCCTGAGCGAGCAGATGGTGGCCTTCTCGGCCGGCCTGACGCCGCAGCAGAAGCTCAACGGCACCCAGCTGCGCTACTTCTTCAAGGAAGCGCTGCGCGACTTCCTGCCCAACGAGATCATCACCAAGCAGAAGCACGGCTTCGGCCTGCCGTTCGGCGTCTGGCTGCAGCAGAGCCCGCAGCTGCAGGCGCTGGCGGCCGACAGCTTGAGCGACCTGAAGCGGCGCGGCATCGTGCGCGCCGACTTCATCGGCAAGCTGATGGACCAGCACCTGGCCGAGCACGCCGGCTACCACGGCACCATGGTGTGGGTGCTGATGATGCTGGAGCAATGGTTCCGCCAGCGTCCTGCCACCGCGATGTGACGCAATGTGATTCCCTTGCGCATTTTGTTGCTCGGAAGAGTTATTGCTATTGCTACACATCTGTGATCATGCCAACATGGCAGGATGCTATCCGCCATCCTGTCGTCTGTTAACAAGAGGAAATATATGTCGCATCGCCTACACAAATTGACGGCTGCCGTCATCGCCGGAGCCTGTGTTCTGACCATCGGCCTGAGCGGCTGCAAGAAAGAGGAGTCGGCGGCGACGCTGGTGGCCCAAGCCAAGCAGTTTCAGCAGAAGGGCGACATTCCTGCCGCCGTCATCCAGCTCAAGAACGCGCTGGCGGCCAGCCCGGAGGACGCCGAGGCGCGCTACCTGCTGGCCAAGCTGTCGCTGGACAGCGGCGACGTGCTGGCGGCCGACAAGGAAATCCGCAAGGCCATCAGCCTGAAGTATCCGGACGCGCAGACCATGCCGGTTCTGGCGCGCGTGCTGCTGCTGCAGGGTAAGTTCCAGGCCGCGCTGGACGAAACGGAGGTCGCCGCCAAGGCCGGCGGCGCGGAACTGCTGTGCGCGCGGGCCGACGCCCTGTTGGCGTTGGGCAAGCGCGACGAGGCCAAGGCGTTGTTCGAGTCGGTGGCGCAAGGCCAGCCTGCTTTCGCGCCGGCGCTGGTGGGCTTGGGCCGGGTGGCCTTCCTGGCGCGCGATCCGGCTGCCGCCATGGCGTATGCCGACCAGGCGGTGGTGGCAGCACCGAAAAGCGACGAGGCGCTGCTGTTCAAGGCCGACCTGCTGCGTGCCCAGAACAAGCCCGAGCAGGCGCTGGAAGCCTACGCGCAGGTGCTGGTGGCCAATCCGGCGCACCGCTCGGCCCACATCGAAAAAGCCTATCTGGAAATTGCCTCCGGCAAGTATGAGCAGGCCCAGGCCGACCTGGTGGCGGCCAAGAAGATCACCCCCAACAGCATGATGGTGACTTACACGCAGGCTTTGCTGGACTTCACCCAAGGCAAGAACGCGGCGGCGCTGGAGTCGCTGCAGAAAGTGCTGCGCGCCGCCCCCGAGCATATGCCCAGCATCCTGCTGGCCGGCGCGGTCAATCTGAACCTGGGTTCCATGCAGCAGGCCGAGCAGCACCTGCGTAAATACCTGGAGAAGAATCCGGACAATCTGTACGCCCGCAAAATGCTGGCCACGACCCTGCTGCGCGGCGGCCAGACGCCGGACGCGCTGGCAGTGCTGGCGCCCGCGCTCAAGGGCAGCGACGCGCCCGACGTGCAGCTGCTGGCGCTGGCCGGCGAATCCTATATGCAGGCGCGCGACTTCAACAAAGCCACCGAGTATTTTGAGAAGGCCAGTGCGCTGGAGCCGAAGGCGGCCGCGCTGCGCACCTCGTTGGGCTTGAGCAAGCTGGGCAAGGGAGACAAGGCGCAGGGCATCAGCGACCTGGAGGCGGCGGCCGCCCTCGACAGCAAGTCGCTGCAGTCCGGCATCGCCCTGATCCGCGCCGAAATCGGCCTGCGCAATTATGACAAGGCGCTGGCGGCGGCAGCGCAGCTGGCCAAGAGCCAGCCGGACAACCCGGAAGTGTCGCACTTGGCCGGCGTGGCCTCGCTCGGCAAGGGCGATGCGGCGGCCGCGCGCGCCAGTTTCCAGCAGGCGCTGAAGCAGCAGCCAACCTTCTTCCCGGCCGTCTCCAGCCTGGTGCAGCTGGACGTGTACGACAAAAAGCCGGAGGACGCCCGCGCTCGCCTGCTGGCCTTCCTGGAAAAAGACAAGAAGAGCGTGGACGCGATGACTGCGCTGGCCGGTGTGGCTGCCGTGCGCGAGCAACCGGCGGAAGTGCAGAGCTGGCTGGAGAAAGCCCACGCCGAGCAGCCCGACGCATTGGCGCCGGCCTTGCGTCTGGGCCTGCATTATCTGCGCAGCGGCAAGGCGCCGCAGTCGTTGGCGCTGGCGCGCAAGATGCTGGTGGCGTCGCCGTCCAACACTGAGCTGCTGGAACTGCAGGCGCAAAGCCAGCTGGCCGCCAAGGACCCCGGCGCCGCGCTCGAGTCGTACAGCAAGATTGCCGGCCTGCTGCCCAAGTCGGGCGTGGCGCAACTGCACCTGGCCGAAGTGCACCTGCAACTGAAAAACGAGGCCGCCGCCGCCGAGGATGTGAAAAAAGCCTTGCAGCTGCAGCCGGACCTGGCCCAGGCGCAGCTGCTGCAGGCCGAATTGCTGATGCGCCAGGGCAAGCCCGACGCCGCGCTGGCGCAGGCGCGCCAGTTGCAGAAGCAGCATGACAAGATGCCGGCCGGCTTCCTGCTGGAAGGCGACATCCTGAGCGTGCAGGGCAAGCCGGCGCAAGCCGTGCCGGCCTACGACAAGGCGCTGGCGCTGTCCAGGGCGCCCGGCGCGCTGCTCAAGCTGGCCGACGCGATGAAGCGCGCCGGCAAGGCCAAGGAAGCCGAGCTGCGCGTCGCGCAGTGGCGCAAGGACAACCCGGCCGAACCGATGGTGGCGATGTACCAGGCCGAATCCAGCCTGGCGGCCAAACAATACCCGGTTGCAATCGAGCAATTCGAGGCTATCCTGAAAGCAAACCCGAAAAACGCGGTGGCGCACAACAATCTGGCGCAAGCGTATTTGCAGCTGAAGGACAAGCGCGCACTGGCGTCGGCTGAACAAGCCGCCAAGCTGGTGCCCAACCACCCGGCCATCATGGACACCCTGGGCTGGGTGCTGGTGGAGCAGGGCGATGTGGCGCGCGGCTTGCCGCTGCTGCAAAAAGCGGCTGCGGCGGCCGAAGGCAATAGCGAAATCCGCTATCACTATGCCGCTGCCCTGAGCAAATCCGGCGACAAGGCCGGCGCGCGCAAGGAATTGGAACAGCTGTTGGCCAAGGGAAATAACTTCCCGCAGGCCGACGACGCGCGGGCGTTGTTGAAACAACTCTGATCCGGCCTCGGCGAGCCGCAAAGCCGCTTGCACGGCGGCTTTGCGGACGTGCGCACGGTTGAATTCGGCTGTGCGTGCTGGCCGGAAATAGGTTATCTTTGCGCCTGGGCCTTGGCTTGCATGACGTGAGCCAGTGCCCGGCGCCCGACTGATGTGCAGACTAGGAACACAGCCATGCTGTCCAATCTGTTCGAGCGTTTTGTTGGCAAACGCGACATTCTGATCCCGTATTTCGACTTTGCCAGCGTCGGGAAAGGCATGATGGATTCGGCCGTGCTGGCCGAGATTTACCGCCTGCGTTACGAGGTGTATTGCCTGGAATGCCATTACCTGGACGCGGCCGAGTTTGACGAAGGCAAGGAAACGGACGAGTACGACGATTGCTCGATCCATTTCGCCGCCTACACGCGCGACCAGGCCATGGTGGGCACGGTACGGCTGGTGCAGCCGAAGGACGGGCAAGTCTATCCGTTCGAGTCGCACTGCACCGTGTTCGAGGACTTCACCATGCCGCCGCGCGAGCAGGCCGGCGAGGTGTCGCGGCTGGTGGTGAAAAAGACCCACCGGCGGCGGCGCGGCGATTCGCTGGAAGGCGTATCCAAGGAGTTCATGGACCAACAGGGGGGGCCGGCGGCGATCAAGCCGCCCAGCGGCAAGGAGCAGCGCACCAACAGTCCGCTGTTGCTGCTGGGGCTGTACCGCGAGATGTACCGCTACAGCCGCAAGAACGGCATCCGTTACTGGTATGCCGCCATGGAGCGCTCGCTGGCGCGTTCGCTGGACAAGATGGGGTTCCGCTTCGTCCCCATCGGTCCGCAGGTGGACTATTACGGGCCGGTCACGCCCCATATGGTTGACCTGCACGAACTGAGCGAGCGATTGAAGCAAGAAAACCGATTCCTGGCTGCATGGTTCAACGATGAGCCTATCCCGTTCTGGATCGTGGTGAAAACCATGGTAGGCACGTTCATGATAGGGCGCGGCAGGAAGAAATGAACCCGTAGGAGAACTGGCCGTATGGCGCACGTATTTGACAATCCTGGCTACCGCAGTGTACTGACCCGCCAGGAATACCAGGCCCATTTCGAAACCGTGGACCGCGCCAACCGCAATATTTTCCGCTCCTTTCGCGGCGACCAGCAAGGCAAGGTGCCGCACGACATCTTCAAGCTGCGTTACGACGTGTACTGCATCGAGTGCGCCTTTTTGCCGCAGGCCGAACAGGCCGGCGGCATGGAAGTGGACGAGTACGAGACCAATGCCGTGCACATCGCCGCTTATTCGCTGGACGAGACCCTGATCGGCACGGTGCGCCTGGTGCAGCCGCAGGACGAGCAGCCCTATCCCTTCGAGCGCCACTGCGCCGTGTTCGACCACGTCGAGCTGCCGCCGCGCGCGCTGTCCTGCGAGATTTCGCGCCTGGTGGTGCGCAAGGACCACCGCCGCCGGCGCGCCGACAGCCTGGCCGGCGTGCCCGGCCTGCCGGCCCAGGTGCCCGAGGTCGAGCGCCGGCACGGCGAGCGCCGCCGCGAATCACCGATGCTGTTGTTCGGCATGTACCGCGAAATGTACCGCCACAGCCGCCAGGCCGGCATCCGCTACTGGTTTGCCGCCATGGAGCGCGCGCTGGCGCAGTCGCTGGCGCGCATGGGCTTCGGCTTCAAGGCGATCGGGCCGCAGGCCGACTATTACGGCGCCGTGGTGCCCTATGTGCTGGACCTGCATGCCATGGAAGCCAAGCTGGCGGCCGAGAATCCGGCCCTGTCGGCCTGGATGCAGGAGCGGCCGCACGCCTTGCTGCCGCGCCTGTCCTGGCAGCAGAACCCGGCGCGCGGCCTGACGCGCGCGCTGTCGCGCGCCCGCGCCGATTAGTCGGCGCTGATCTTGATTTTCTTGGTGGTGTGGTTGCGGAAGCTGTGCACCGTGATGTAGGGCGCGGACGGCACGTCCAGCCCGGCCAGCATGTCGTGCATCATGGCCAGGCCCATCGAGCCGACCGTGAAGCTGCCCACTGAAATCTGCGAGGCCGGGCAGGGCCGGCCGTCTTCCATGATGGTCAGCGCGCGGCCCACCTGCTCGACCACCTGGGCGTCCAGGTGCACCCCGATGCGGCCCATGATTTTCCCGAACACATTCGAATAGCTGACATCGCCTTCGGCGGTGGCTGCCGCCACGTCTTTGGCCAGGATGTCGGCCAGCGATTCCGGCGCGTCCGGCGGGAAGTGCAGCACGCCGGCGCCAAAGCCGATCGACAGCGCCGTGAAGATGTGCTTGCCCATCGCCTTGGCGGTGCCGTGCAGGTGCAGGATGGCTTCCAGGTCGAGGAAATCGATGGTGTCGAACACGATGTCGACCTTGGACACCAGCTCGGCCACATTGCTCTTGTCCAGGTTGGCCTGGATGGTTTCCACCTTGGCGGTCGGATTGATGCGCAGGATCTGCCGTTTCAGCGCTTCCACCTTGGGGCTGCCGATGTCGTCGAAGTCGAAGAACTGGCGGTTCAGGTTGTGCAGGTCGACCGTGTCGCCGTCGATCAGCACGAAATGCTGGAAGCCCATGCGCGTGGCCGCCACCGGCAGCGCGCTGCCCAGCCCGGCGCCCGCGATCAGCAGCCGCGTCTCGCGGATCTTGGCTTGGGTGGCCTTGTTTACGTAGCCGTCATTGCGTGTGACAAAGCGGTCATAGTCGAATTCGATAGCCATAGTGCCCCCGGTAAGGATAAATGGGTGTGGCCGCGCGGCGGCCTGCTTTAATTCCAGATTGACAAGAGAATAGTAGCGCAACATGGCGCTCCTGCCCAGCTTGCTGTCTGTCGATATTCTTTACAATTGCCCTTGCCCGAGCGTGCCGAATTGACTGTTGCGGCGGCATCGGACAGCGCCGCCGGGCGGCCTGCGCTGGCCGCGCAACGTGTGGCACGGCGTTTTTCTAACCACCAGGCAACAATTGTGACGCCGCTTGTCGGCTTTCTTTACAGTGCTGGCCAATTTGAAAAAATGTCCAGCTGGACAAAAACGACACGGCACCCCGCCGCTGCTGGGGCGGCGGCCCGGACACGCGATTTTTCGACGGGCTGGCACAGCGATTGCTTTACAGGGATATGACGCTAATCTTGACGGCGCCCCCCAACCACTGGAGATCAAATATGAAACTCAAACAATTGCTGGCAGGCGCCGCATTCGGACTGGCCGCCGCCAGCGCCTCGGCCGCTTCCATTCCACTGAACAGCATCGCCGGCCAGCTGGACATCAAGCTGATGGGCCTGACCACGGAAACCAAGCTGACCGCAAGCTCGAACGAATCGACCTGGGGTATCGGCGCCATCACGTCGATCGACGCGACCGGCCTGGGCACCTGGTCCGCCGGCGCGTCCGACGGTTACTACCTGTACTACATGCTGTACGGTATCGCCGACCTGAGCAACACCTCCGGCGGCAGCTACGGCAACAACCTGTACAACATCGGCTGCACCGGCGGCGATTGCGACGGCAAGATCCACCTGGACGTGTACCGCAGCACCACCGACCTGAGCACGATCTACAACACCAAGAACGCCAATCCGAACGGCCGCACCGGTTTCGACACGTATAGCCTGTTCGCCGGCATGGAGAAATACCTGGCGGTGGAATTCGTCTCGGGCCTGTATGCCGACGATCCGACCACGCCGCAGGATGAAACCACCGCCACCATGTTCCAGAACGTCAGCAACCTGACGCTGGGCGCAGGCGACATTTCCGGCCAGGGCAACTTCGCCGCCAACGTGGTAGGCGGCACCCAGGCAACCAAATGGCAGACCGGCCAGGTTGGCGGCAATGACCTGGACGGCATCTTCACGCTGCGCAGCAATGGTCCATCGGGCACGCCACCGTTCAACATCCAGACTGGCACTTGCACCGACGCGCAGATCACCGCAGGCGATTGCTTCGCCGGCTATATCAACGACCCAGTGCGCGCTGTTGTGATTCCTGAGCCTGGTTCGCTGGCCATCTTCGGCCTGGGCCTGGCAGGCCTGGCAGCTCTGCGCCGCCGCAAGCAGCAGTAATCCGGCTTCCGCAGCAAGCTGAAAACCCCGCCTGGGATACCAGGCGGGGGTTTTTTGCTTAGGGCTTGCGCCGCGCGCCGCCGGCGCCCGTGGCGGACGGGGTGGGATGGACGGCATGCTTGTACAGCCGCGCCAGGCGCTTCACGTATTCCTGCGTTTCCGCGTAGGGCGGCACGCCCTTGTACTGGTCGACCGCCTTCTCGCCCGCATTGTAGGCGGCCGCCACCAGCTGCACGTCGCCGCGGAAGTAGCCCAGCAGCCAGCGCAGGTAGGCCAGGCCGCCGCGGATATTCTGCTCGGCGTCGAAGGCGTCCTTGACGCGGAAGCGCTCGGCCGTCTCCGGGATCAGCTGCATCAGCCCCTGCGCGTTTTTGGGCGATACGGCGCGCGTGTTGAAACCGGACTCGATGGCGATGATGGCCATGGCCAGCCTGGGGTCGACCTCGAACTGCGGCGCCAGCACCTCCACCAGCGCGCCGATCTGCTTGCTGGCGGCCTGCTCGTAGACGGCGCGCGGCTCCGCTTCCATGGCCACGAACGGGGTGTCGGGCAGCATGCAGGCCGGCAGCGGCGTGCTGGGCGCGGCATTGGTCATGTGCAGCATGGCTTGCGCCTGCGGGTGGCCCTGGGCGGCGGCCAGCGCGAACAGCTGGGCGGCGGCGCCGTCGTCGCGCGCGGCGCCGCGGCCGTTGGCCAGCATCCAGCCCAGCGCGTACTGCCCCTGCGCATTGCCGGCGCGCGCGGCGCGGCAGTACAGGGCCAGCGCCTGCGGCAGGTCGCGCGGCACCCCTTCGCCGTGCTCCAGCCGCACCGCCGACGCCAGCAGCTCCGCCATGCCGCCTGCCGCCGCCGGGGCGGCGCCGGCCTCAGCGCAAGCCGGGCCGCAGCAGGCCAGCAGCGCGGCCAGCAGCGCGGCGTGCGGGCGGCGGGTGCGGTGGAGGGGGTGGAACGGTGCCGTCATGCTGCGCTCCCATGAGTGCCGGACGATGCTTCATTGTAGAGCAGTCAAGCCTGTTCGGACTGATCTTTGTCTTTCGGCGACAGGAAAGCCTTGTGGAACAAATGGCGCGCCAGCAGCAGCGGCGGCATGCGCAGCCAGTTGGCGCGGATGTAGAGCAGGAAGCGGGCGGCGGGCGTGTAGCGGTCGCCGCAGCTGGCGTGCGCGGGCAGCAGCGCGCGCAGGTAGAGCGCGTCCATCAGGCGCAGCAGCAGGGCGCCGGGGCGGCCCGGCATGGCGCCGGCCTGCGCTTGCGGCGGCAGCGGCGTGTGCAGCAGCAGCGCCGTGTAGCGCAGCGCGTAGAACAGCGGACGCTGCAGTTGCAGGCGCGCCGCGCGTTCCTGCAGCGCGGCCCAGAAGCCGGGCTGGCCGGCGTAGTGGCGCAGCAGGCTGTCCAGGTCCACCAGGTCGCGCAGGCCGTGGTCGAGCTCGCCGTCGAAGAACAGATGGGTGGCGCTGTGCAGCACCAGGTCGGGCGGCGCCAGCACGTACAGGCCGGGCTGGCCGGGCAGCGCCTGCGCGGCGGCGCGCAGCTGCGCCGGGTCGGGATGGACCGGCGCGGTGGGCGGCAGGATGGCGTGGTGCACGTCGATCGCGGTGCCGCGCTTGACGTGCTCCATCGGCGGCAGCTCGTGCATCCACTCGCGGTAGTAGCGCTGGTCGTAGGCGTCCAGGTGGGTGCTGGCCCAGCCGTGCAGCATCAGCGCCGCCTCGGCGTCGTCCAGCTTGTCCTTGGGCAGCAGGATGTCGATGTCGGAGAACAGCCGGCCGCGCGCCGGCGGCAGCCCGGCCAGCGCGTAGGCCGCGCCCTTGAGCAGGATCAGCGGCGTGTCCAGCGCGGCCAGCGCGCGCCGGATCTGCGCCACCTCCCAGTGCACGGCCTGGCTGTGGCGCTCGGCCACCGTGCGCGTCCACTCCAGCTGGCGCCGCGCCGGCGCGGGGATGCGCTCCAGCTCGCCGCGCGCCTGCAGCAGGTAGTACAGGCGCGGCTGCAGATTGGCGCTGGCGCACTGGCGCAGCAGCACGTTCCACTGGGCGCTGTCGTAGCCGGCCAGCAGGTCGGGCTGGCGGAAGGCCAGCACCGCCAGCGGCAGCATGGACGCGCCGCTCACGGCTGCTCCGCCAGGCGCGCGAACAGCTCGACCGCCTCGTCCAGCTGGCTGTACACGAAGCTATAGCACTGCGCCGCGCCGACCAGGCCGGCCATGGCCTCGAAGCCGCGCTCGGCCAGCAAGCTGTAGTTGAAGGAATTCTGTGCCACCGTCAGCACCGTGGGCGCCTTGGGCAGCGCCGTCAGCGCGGTGGCGGCGCCGGCCTGGTAGCGCGGGAACACGATCCAGCCGGGCGCGGCCGTGTCGGCCCAGCGCGCCACGCTGTCGGGCGGCGCCTGCAGGTGCGCCACCGTGCCCTTGACGGTGTCGGCCACGGACGGGCTGAACACGGCGCCGCCCAGATAGGACTGCATCAGCGGGATGGAGGCGTTCTTCAGGCTGATCGGGCGCGGCAGCGGCTGCAGGCGGCCGTCGGCCAGCTGCACCAGGGCCAGCTCGTCGGACAGCAGCCGCCAGCCGCGGTGCGCCAGCGCCGCGCACAGCGTGCTCTTGCCGGAGCCGGGCGGGGCCGGCAGGATCAGCGCGCGGCCGTGGCGTTCCAGCACGGCCGCGTGGATGATCAGGCAGTCGTGCACGCGGCTCGATACGCACCAGTTCAAGCCCCATTCGAACATGGGGAAGGCTTGCGCCAGCGGCAGCGGCTTGAACAGCGAGTCGCCGTTGTGCATCAGCAGCACTTGCGGGCGCCACCAGCGGCGCAGCCCGGCCGGGCGCACCACTTGCAGGTGGAAGTCGGCGAAGGCGTCCGCGCCGTGCAGCGGGTAGCTGCCGTACAGCAGGCCCAGGCCGTGCGCCACGCTGGGCACGCTGCTTTCAAGGTGGGTGGTGTAGGCGCCGGTCTGCAGTACGATGCCGCCGTGCGCCAGGCGCCGCGCCAGTTCGGCCGGCGCCAGCGAGGACAGGGTCAGCATGCGGCCCGGTCCACCAGGTCGAGGGCGCGCAGGTCGGCCAGCAGCGCGTCCAGTTGCGGCAGCGCATCGGCGTCCAGCTGCAAGGCGGCGGCCAGCGCGGCCGCGTCGGCGGCGCCCGGCTGCAGCGCGTTCAGCACTTCGATGGCGGCGGCGTCGAGCAGGTGGGTATCGCCCGACAGGTTGTTGTACAGCACGAACTGCTCGCCGTCCCAGCTATGGCTGCGCAGCCGCTGGCCCGGCATCAGGCGCCACATGGTAAAACAGAGTCAGTGAGCATGCGGCCGTGTCAGTCCATGGTGCCGCGCAAATAGTTGACGATTTCCGCGCCATACCAGCGCTTGCCGGCGATCGGCGTGTAGTAGCCGCGGCCGGCGCCGCCGGTGCGCCAGTACTCGTTCCAGATCGCCTGCACGCGGTCCGGCTTGAGGAAGGAGGTGTAGCCCTTGAGCGCGTTCTGATAGGCCGCGATGCAGTGCATGGCGACGTTGTCCGCATCGCAATCCTGGTGCGTGAGCAAGGTCATCATGGTCTTGTTGTAGAAGCCGCTGGTGCTGGAGCAGTTGAAACGCTTCTGGAACTTGACCGTGCTCACGCAGCTGCTGTGCCAGGCGGACTCGTGGTTTTTCCAGTAGCCGGGCGACAGGCCCTGGCACACCACCTGGTGCGGGCTGTGGCTGTTCAGGTTGCCCGATGCGTTGCCCGACGGCGAGGTGCAGATGCTGCATGCCATGCCGGGCTGGCTTTTCACGGTCAGGATGGCGCCGACGGCGGCCGCGCCCCGGGTGGCGAAGCGGCGGCGCGCGGCGCCGGCGAAGGCCGGTTTGGCGCTGCCGGAGTCCGTGCCGGGGGCTGCGGGCGGCAGCTGCGGGGCGCCGTTGTCCCCGTCGTGCTGGTCTAGGTTAGCCACGTCTGTATCCTTGGTAAGCGGTGGGCCGGGAGGCCGAATTCTGGTAATGAATGGAAACGAAGCAATATTCGTTCCCATGCGAGGAAAGCGCGGCGAGCTTGAGAAAAATCAACGACTTAGCGAGTTTTTCAGCGTGCCGCGCGTCCACCCGATCAGTCTAGCGCAAAAACTGTAAGAATTCTCGACATTGCTTAGAAGTAGCTTTCCGGCACCACCAGCACGTCGCCAGGACGCATCGGCATATTGGCGGAAATGTCGCCGTCCTTGATCAGGTCGTTCAGGCGCACGGTCAGCTTCTGTTGTTTGCCGTCGACATTGCGCAGCACGATGGCGCGGTTGCCGGCGGCAAAGTCGGTGATGCCGCCAACGGCGATCATCACGTCCAGTAGCGACATGTCGCGCCGGTAGGGCAGCGCCTGCGGACGGGCAGCCTGGCCGATCACCCGGATCTGCTCGCTGTACACGCCGACGAAGCCGGTCACGATGACTGTCACCACCGGTTGCTGGATGAACTTGGACAGCGCCTTTTCAATGTCGCGCGCCAGTTCGGTGGAGGTCTTGCCGCTGGCCTGCAGGTCTTCCACCAGCGGGGTGGTGATCTTGCCGTCGGGACGCACGGGCACGCCTTGCGACACTTCCGGATTGCGCCACACGACGATGCTCAGGTTGTCGCCCGGGCCGATCAGGTAGTCGGTGGCGGGCGGCGCTTCCTGTGGCAGCACTTGCTTGGTGGCGCAGCCGCCGAGGGTCAGCGCCAACAGCGCCAGCGCGCCGCAGGCCAGCCATTTCGTCAGGGGAGTGTTCATGCATGTCCTCTTCTTGGGTAAAGTTCTTGCAGGCAAGATGCGTGGCATTTTAGGTAGTATTTTTGCATGCCTATTCTATACCAGGCCCTGCAGCCTTAGCGGTAGCCGGGGCAATATTTTTCTCAGGGCACTTTTCTCTGCAACAGTTCCTGCACATAGCGCGCCGGGATCGCGTACGTGATGCCGCTGGGGTTGGAAATGGCGGACTCTTTCAAGCCCTTGACGAACACCATATTGATGATGCCGACCACGCTGTGGTCGGCCGGGTCGAACAGCGGGCTGCCGCTGTTGCCGGGATAGGCGGTGCCGTCCAGCTGCAGGATGTTGAAGGGCGTGCGTTGCAGCGCCGCCACGGCGCGCGCGTCAAGCTGGCGCGAATTGGCCGAGGGCAGGATGATGGGGGTGATGGCCGACAGCATGGCGCGGTGAGTCACCGGATGCAGGCCGAGCACCGTGCCCAGCGGGAAACCGGTGAAAGCCAGTTCGCGCCCTTCGCGCAGCGCCGCCGAGTCGCCCAGCTTGAGCGCCGGCAGCGGCGCCCCGCTCAGGCGCAGGTGCGCCAGGTCGTGTTCCTTGTCGATGGCCACCACGGTGGCGGGGCGGAAGCTGAACGCCGTGCCTTCGCCGGCCACCAGCACGCCCAGCGTTTCCTTCTGATCGCTGTCGGGAAATTCCGGCACCACATGGAAATTGGTGACAACGCTGAGGCCGTCGCCCAGCACTACGCCGGTGCCGCTGAACACGGTGGCCGGGCTGCGCAGGCGCTGGTAGCTGCCGACACCCACGACCGAGGGTTTGACCGCGGCGATGGCGGCGCTCAGGTCGGCGGCCGCAACGGCGCCGCTGGCTATGCTGAAAAGCAATATTATTGACAGGCGGAAATTCATGGCGAGGGTTGTAGTCGGGGCGCAACAACGATAGCAGATTTTTCCGAAAATTAGCTGTCTTTCGCACAACAAAAAGCGTTCCGCCTGTGTCACAATAATGCTTGCCTCTTTGGAAATAGATATTTCACAGAGTTAAATGCGCAAAGCTGTCTGTCCGCTGCCACAGCAGGGGGAGGATACGGCGCCATTTAGTAGTAACATGGCTTGCAAACTCATGTATCATAATTGCGGTTTGATGCATTTTAGGCAAGCCCGGATGCGCGCACCAATTCATAGGCGAGATAGACGATATGGCGGAATTACAGGCATTGCTCTTAACCTTCCTTAAGGCCATCGGCAAGTACCGCTGGTACGCCGTGGCAATCTCCTGGGTGGTGGCGGTCGTCGGCTGGGCGGTGGTGTACAAGCTGCCGGACGACTACCAGGCCTCGGCCCGCGTCTATGTGGACACGCAAAGCATCCTGCGGCCCTTGCTGTCGGGCATGACCAGCGTGCCCAACGTCGAGCAGCAGGTGCAGTTCATGCGCCGCACCCTGATCAGCCGTCCCAACGTGGAAACCGTGATGCGCATGGTGGACCTGGACATCAAGACCAAGTCGGTGCAGGAGCACGAGAAGCTGGTTGACGAGCTGACCGCGCAGATCAAGGTCAGCGGCACCGAGCGCGACGACATCTACACCATTTCCTACAACAACCCCAATCCCAAGCTGGGCAAGCAGATCGTGCAGTCGCTGCTGACCATCTTCGTCGAGGGCAGCTTCGGCGGCAAGAAGCAGGAGTCGGACAAGGCGGTGCAGTTCATCGAGGACCAGATCAAGAGCTACGAGGAAAAGCTGGCCGCCGGCGAGAACGCGCTGAAGGATTTCAAGATCCAGAATATGGGCCTGCTGCCGCGCCAGGGCGCCGACTACAGCAGCACGCTGGCGGACATGGCCGACAAGCTGAACGCGGCGCGCCTGGAACTGGCCGAGGCCGAGCAGGCGCGCAACGCCATCAAGCGCCAGATGGGCGGCGAGGAGCCAGCCCCGCTGACCCAGGCCATACCGCAGCAGGACGAGGGCCTCAATCCCGAACTGGACGGCCGCATCCAGACCATCGAAAAAACGCTGGACGCGCTGCGCTTGCAATACACGGAAGAGCATCCGGACATCGTGTCCAACCGCCGCCTGCTGGCCCAGCTGCAGCAGCGCAAGAAGGAAGAGGCCAAGAAGCGCGTGCGCAGCGCCGACCCCGGCATCAACTACAGTCCCATGATGCAGCAGATGAACGTGGCGCTGTCGGTCGAGGAGGCGCGCGTGGCCTCGCTGAAGGCGCGCGTTGATGAGTACAATTCCCGCTTGGCGCGCCTGCGCAGCCAGAGCACGGCGGCGCCGGAAGTGGAGGCGCAGCTGGCCCAGCTGAACCGCGACTACCAGGTCAACAAAGAGAACTACACCAAGCTGGTGGAGCGCCGCGAGGCGGCCCGCCTGTCCGGCGACCTGACCTCGGCCACCGACATGCTGAGCTTCCGCGTGATCGATCCGCCCACCGCATCGACCGCGCCGATCGGCCCCAACCGTCCGCGCCTGATGTCCATCGTGTTCGGCGCGGCGCTGCTGCTGGGCTTGGGCGTGGCGCTGCTGATGAGCCAGATCCGCCCGACCTTCGTCAGCCAGTCGGCGCTGCGTAGCGCCACCGGGATTCCCATCCTGGGCACCATCAGCATGAACTGGACCGACCAGCAAAAGGTGCGCCGCCGGCGCCGCCTATATGCCTTCAGCGCCGCGGTGGCGGTGCTGTTTACCGCCTACGGCGGCGTGATGGCGGCTTTGCTGCTGAAACCTATCTGACCGATCCACGGGGAATCCGATGAGCATTATTGAACGCGCGGCCAGCCGCATAGAGCACCAGAAGGACGCGCCCGCCGCCGACAGCGCGCCGCCGGCCGTCACCGCGCCGCTGCAGCCGGACACCGCGGCCGACGCCGCGCTCGCCACCGCCGCCCAGCCGGTCCAGCCGGTCCAGCCAACTGCGGCGGGCGACGCCGCCGCCGCCCACGCCGCCGCCGTGGCTGCCGCCATGGCCGCCGCACCGCAGGAAGGCGCTGTTGCTGCTGTTGCTGCCGCGCCGGCACAGGCACCGGCACCGGCCGCCGACGCTGCGCCCGCCGCCGCGCCGGCTGGCGCCGAAGCGACGCCGCGCCGCGGCCCGCGCCGCGTGGAACTGGACCTCAAGCACATGCAGGACATCGGCCTGGTCACCGCCGCCGGCGGCCGCACCACGCTGGTGGAGGATTTCCGCGTCATCAAGCGCCCGCTGATCAAGCGCGCCTTCGGCCCGCGCCCGGCCGATGAAAAGCCGGGCAACCTGATCATGATCACCAGTTCCTTGCCCGGCGAGGGCAAGACCTTCTGCTCGATCAACCTGGCCATGAGCATTGCCATGGAGCTGGACCACACGGTGCTGCTGGTGGACGCCGACGTGGCGCGCCCCTCGGTGCTGCGCACGCTGGGCCTGCCGGCCCAGCGCGGCCTGATGGACTTGCTGCTGGACGAGAAGATTGACATGGCCGACGTCATGCTGCGCACCAACGTCGATACGCTGACCCTGCTGCCGGCCGGCACCAGCAACCCGCGCGCCACCGAACTGCTGGCCAGCCAGACCATGACTTCACTGGTCTATGAAATCGCCAACCGCTACCCGGACCGCATCGTCATCTTCGATTCGCCGCCGCTGCTGCTGACCAGCGAGGCGCACGTGCTGGCCGGCCACATGGGCCAGATCGTGGTGGTGGTGGAAGCCGAGCGCACCACGCAGCACGCGGTCAAGGAAGCACTGAGCCAGCTCGAGGGGCTGAGCAACGTCAACCTGATCTACAACAAGACGCGTGAATTCCCCGGCACCGAGACTTATGACTATCACTATGGCTAAACCGCGCCGCAGCGGGATGGCGGTGGCGGTTGGCTTGGCGGCGCTGTCGCTGGCGCAGCCCAGCCGCGCCGACTGGACGTTCACGCCCAACGCCACTGTGCGCGAAACCTGGACCGATAACGTGATGCTGGCCCCGCAAGGCCAGGAACGCAGCCAGTTCATCAGCGAACTGACGCCGGGCTTCAGGCTGCAGAACCTCGGCCCGCGCCTGGACTTGCGCGTCAACTACAACAAGCACTTCTACAAGTACGCCGACGACAGCCTGCGCGGCCCGGGCGGCCAGGAGGCTAACAGCGGGCAGCAGAGCCTGCAGGCCGACCTGAAGGCCAAGCTGATCAGCGAAATGCTGTTCCTGGACAGCAACGCCAGTATCACGGAGCAGGGCGTGTCGGCCTTCGGCCCGGTGGTCGGCGGTGGCGTCGGCAACCCCTTCGCGCCCGGCATCAGCAGCGAAATCAAGACCTGGCGCGTCAGCCCCTATCTGCTGCACCGCTTCGGTACGCAAGCCAATGCGGAATTGCGGTACGCGCGTGACAAGGTCACGTCCGACCGCAGCGACTTCGGCACCAGTACCAGCGACCAGGTGACGCTGAACCTGGCCAGCGGCGCCGCCTACCGCAGCATAGGCTGGAACCTGTATTACGCGCGCCAGAACCTGGAAGACTCGATCGCTCAAGGTTCGAGCAGCCAGAACATGCTGGCCACGCTGAACTACCTGTACTCGCCGCAGCTGACGCTGACGGTCACGGGCGGCTACGACAAGTACGACTACCAGTCCCTGGGCGGCACCACCAAGGGCGCGAACTGGTCGGTGGGCGGCAGCTGGCGTCCCAGCGGACGCACCAGCGTGCAGCTCAACGTGGGCAAGCGCTATTTCGGCGACAGCTACTTCCTGGCCGCCAACCACCGCACCCGCACCAGCGTGTGGAGCTTGAACTACAGCGACGCCGTCACCACCACCCGCTCGCAGTTCCAGCTGCCGTCGGCGGTGAACACGTTCGCCCTGATCGACCAGCTGTTCCAGGCCCAGATTCCGGACGCGGTGGCGCGCCGCCGGGCGGTGGAGGCCTACATTCTTGCAGCCGGCCTGCCGCCGTCGCTGGCTAACAGCATCAACTACCTGAGCAACCGCTACATGCTGCAGAAGCAGCTGCAAGCCACCGCCGCCTTCAACAGCGCGCGCGGCACGCTAGTGCTGGCGCTGGTGAGCGCACGCCGCAGCGGCCTGTCGCTGCTGGACGTGGACGCCGGCCTGCTGGGCAGCTCGACCAACACGCTGAACGATAACACGCGCCAGACCGGCGCCACCGTCACGGCCAACTGGCGCTTGTCGCCATTTACCGCCGTCAACCTGACCGGCAATGTCAACCGCTCCAAATCGCTGTCGCAAGACCGGTTGGACAACAACCGCTCCGTCCGGCTGAACCTGACGCGCCAGTTTGCCCGCCAGGTGAGCGGCAACGTGGAAGTGCGCCGGGTCAAGGGAGCTACCGCGGTCGCCGGGCGCGACTACACCGAGAACGCCATATCGGCGTCCGTGAGCAAGCAGTTCTAGTGGAGTCTGGCAAGGATGTACGAAAGTTACTACGGCCTTAGCGCCAAACCGTTCCGGCTGCGTCCGGACCCGCATTTCTTCTTCGGCAGCAAGGGCCACAAGCGGGCCATGGCTTACCTGGAGTATGGCCTGTCGCAGGGCGAGGGCTTCATCGTCATCACCGGCGAAGTGGGGGCGGGCAAGACCACGCTGGTGCGCAACATGCTCAACACGCTGTCCTCGCAGCAGATCGTGGCCGCGCACATCGTCAACACCGCGCTCAATTCGGAAGACACGCTGCGCATGGTGCTGTCGGCCTTCGGCCTGCCCAGCGAGGACGCCAGCAAGAGCACGCTGCTGACGCGGCTGGAGGCCTTCCTGCGCGCCTGCGACCAGCAGGGCCGGCGCGCGCTGCTGGTGGTGGACGAGGCGCAGAACCTCACGCCGCGCACGGTGGAAGAGCTGCGCATGCTGTCGAACTTCCAGACCGACGACAAGTCGCTGCTGCAAACCTTCCTGCTGGGCCAGCCCGAATTCCGCGCCACCCTGCACAGCCCGGACATGCAGCAGCTGCGCCAGCGCGTGATCGCCACCTACCACCTGGGGCCGATGGACGCGCTGGAAACCCAGGCCTACATCGAGCACCGCCTGCACACGGTGGGCTGGAACAACGACCCGGCCTTCACGCCGGAGGCGCATGCCGCCATCTACGCCTTCAGCGGCGGCATCCCGCGCATGACCAACGCGCTGTGCGACCGTTTGCTGCTGATGGGCTTCCTGGAGGAGCTGCACGAATTCAGCGGCGCCCACGTGGAAGAGGTGGTCAAGGACATCGCCAGCGAATTCCAGGCGCCGCCGGAACCGGATAAGGTCATGGTCGACGAGGCCGACCTGGCCGCCGTCAACGCGGCCTATCCGGACAATATGGACGAGCGCATGATGCGGCTGGAGAAGTCGGTGGTATCGGTGCTCAACGTGCTGAAAAAAATCGTCGCGGCGCCCACTGCCGTCAACACCAATGGCAAACAGGACAACCTCGAATGAGCACTTCTTTCCGCATCCTGTGTGTGGTCGGCGCGCGCCCCAATTTCATGAAGATGGCGCCCATCATGGCGGCGCTGTCGGCGCTGCGCCCGCAGGTGGACGTCAAGCTGGTGCACACCGGCCAGCACTACGACGTGGCCATGAACCACCAGTACTTCGAGGCGCTGGGCATTCCCTCGCCGGACATCAACCTGGAAGTCGGTTCCGGCAGCCACGCGCAGCAGACCGCCGAGGTGATGAAGAAGTTCGAGCCGGCGCTCGATGAGGTGCAGCCGACCGCCGTGCTGGTGGTGGGCGACGTCAATTCCACCATCGCCTGCGCGCTGGTGGCGGCCAAGAAGGGCGTGCCGGTGATCCACGTGGAGGCGGGCCTGCGCAGCTTCGACCGCGCCATGCCGGAAGAAATCAACCGCGTGCTGACCGACCAGATCTCGGACCTGCTGTTTACCACCGAGGAAAGCGGCGAGGAAAACCTGCTGCGCGAAGGCGTGGCGGGGCACCGCATCCAGTTCGTCGGCAACGTCATGATCGACACCCTGGTGCGCAACCTGCCGCGCGCCGTGCCGGCAGCCGCCATCGTGGCCGATGCCGGCCGTCCCGGCCTGGCCGACGGCGCCGAGGGCTACGCCGTGCTGACCTTGCACCGCCCGTCCAATGTGGACGACCCGGCCGTGCTGCGTACGCTGCTGGAAACGGCGGCGGCGATCGCGCGGCGCACGCCGGTGATCTTCCCGCTGCATCCGCGCACGCGCGGCATGATAGAGAAGGCCGGCTTGAACCACCTGGTGGAAGGCCCCAACGTGCTGTTGCTGCCGCCCATGGGCTACCTGGAGATGCTGGGCCTGATGAAGCAGGCGCGCGTGGTGCTGACCGATTCGGGCGGCATCCAGGAAGAGACCACCGCGCTGGGCGTGCCCTGCATCACGCTGCGCAACAACACCGAGCGCCCGATCACGGTCGAGCAGGGCACCAACACCATCGCGGGCCAGGACCCGGCCAGGATCCTTGCCATCTACGAGGAAGTGATGGCCGGCGGCGGCAAGGCCGGCCGCGTGCCGCGCTTCTGGGATGGCCAGGCCGCGGTGCGCATCGCCGCCGCGCTGCAGGCATGGATGCAGAACGGATGCCAGACAGCATGAGCACCGCCGCCCGCGCCGGTGCCGGCGCCACCATCCGCAACGCCATGACCATCGACGTGGAAGACTACTTCCAGGTCTCCGCCTTCGCGCCCTACATCGCGCGCGACAGCTGGCCCGAGCGCGAATGCCGCGTGGAAGCCAATATCGACCGCATCCTGGCCATCCTGGAGGCGGGCAATGTGCACGCCACCTTCTTCACGCTGGGCTGGATCGCCGAGCGCTACCCGGCCATGGTCCGGCGCATCGTGGCCGGCGGCCACGAGCTGGCCAGCCACGGCTACGGCCACCTGCGCGCCTCCGACCAGGACCGCGCGGCCTTCATGCAGGACATCGCCAGCAGCAAGGCCATCCTGGAAGACATCGGCGGCCAGGCCGTGTTGGGCTACCGCGCGCCGAGCTTCTCCATCGGCCACGGCAACCTGTGGGCGCTGGACGCGCTGAGCGAGGCGGGCTACCGCTACAGCTCCAGCATCTACCCGGTGCAGCACGACCACTACGGCATGCCGGACGCGCCGCGCTTCGCCTGGCACCCCGAGAACGCCGGCGGCCTGCTGGAAGTGCCGATCACCACCGTGCGCATGGGCGCGCGCAACCTGCCGGCCGGCGGCGGCGGCTATTTCCGCCTGCTGCCGTATTCGCTGTCGCGCTGGATGATGCGCAAGGTGAACCAGGACGACGGCCAGCCCGCCATCTTCTACTTCCACCCGTGGGAGATCGACCCCGGCCAGCCACGTCCCGACGGCATCAACCTGAAGACGCGCTTCCGCCACTACGTCAACCTGGCCCGCATGGACGGCCGCATCCAGGCGCTCACGCGCGACTTCGCGTGGGACCGCATGGACCGCATTTTCCTGGGCAAGGCATGAGCTCCGTCGTTGACGTCCCGGCCCGCGCGGGCGCGCATACCGCCACCCTGAAGCTGCTCACGCCGGCCGACTACGGCCGCTGGGACGCCTTCGTGCGCGCCACGCCGCACGCCACCTTCTTCCACCTGAGCGCCTGGCAGACGCTGATCCAGCGCTGCTACGGCCACAAGACCTGGTTCTACTACGTGGAGCAGGACGGCCAGATCCAGGGCATCCTGGGCCTGTGCCAGATCAAGAGCCGCCTGTTCGGCCACTCGCTCAGTTCCTTGCCGTTCTGCGTGCACGGGGGCGTGGTGGCGCTGAACGACCAGGCGCGCGCCATGCTGGACGCGGCCGCCGGCAAGCTGGCCGGTGAACTGGGCGCCGGCCACCTGGAATACCGCAACATCGAACCGACCGGCAAGCCGGGCTGGCACGTGAAGGATTTGTACGTCACCTTCCGCAAGGCCATCAGCGCCGACCACGAGGAAAACATGAACGCCATCCCGCGCAAGCAGCGCGCGATGGTACGCAAGGGCATCAAGTGCGGCCTGACGGCGGAAATCGACCAGACCGTGGACCGCTTCTTCCACATCTACGCCACCAGCGTGCTGCGCCTGGGCACGCCGGTGTTCCCGAAGAAGTACTTCGCGCTGATCAAGGAACTGTTCGGCGAGCAGTGCGAAATCCGCATCATCGTCAAGGACGGCGAGCCGGTGGCCGGCGTGATGAGCTTCTTCTGGCGCGACGAAGTGCTGCCTTACTACGGCGGCAGCATGCCGATCGCGCGCGAGGTGGCCGGCAACGACTTCATGTACTGGAACCTGATGGAAGCGTCGGCCGAGCGCGGCGTGCGCCTGTTCGACTTCGGGCGCAGTAAGCTCGGCACCGGCGCCTACGACTTCAAGAAGAATTGGGGCTTCACCGCCACGCCGCTGGCCTATGAATACCAGATGCACGCGGCCACGGAACTGCCGGACAACAATCCGCTCAATCCGAAATACCAGCTGTTCATCAAGCTGTGGAAAAAGCTGCCGCTGCCGGTGGCCAACCTGCTTGGACCGCACATCGTCCGCAGCCTAGGATAGTGCCATGGACAACCTGCTGCTGCTGGTGCACCGCATCCCCTACCCGCCCAACAAGGGCGACAAGATCCGCTCCTACCATCTGCTCAAGCACCTGGCGGAGCACTACCGCGTGCACTTGGCCACCTTTGTCGACGACGAGGACGACTGGCAGCACGTGCCGCGCCTGCAGGCGCTCACGGCCAGCGCGCACTTCGCGCCGCTGCATCCGAAGAAGGCGCGCGTGCGCAGCCTGGGCGCGCTGCTGGGCAACCGCTCGCTGTCGCTGGACTACTACCGCGACGCCGGCCTGCGGCGCTGGGTGGACGACACCGTGCAGCGCGAAGGCATTACGCGCATCGTGGTGTTCTCCTCGGCCATGGCGCAGTATGCCGAAGCGTATCCGAACGCCACGCGGGTGGTCGATTTCGTCGACGTCGATTCGGACAAGTGGCGCCAGTACGCCGAGAAGAAGTCCTGGCCCATGAGCATGCTGTACGCGCACGAGGCGCGCCAGCTGCTGGCCTACGAGCGCCGCGTGGCGCGCGAGTGCGACGCGGCGCTGTTCGTGTCCGGGCCGGAGGCGGACCTGTTCCGCCAGCTGGCGCCGGAAAGCGCGGCGCGCACCGGCCACTTCAGCAACGGCGTGGACACGGTCTATTTCTCGCCCGAGGGCGCTTACGCCAACCCGTACGCGCCGGGCGAACAGGCGCTGGTGTTTACCGGCGCCATGGATTACTGGCCGAATATCGACGCCGTCACCTGGTTCGCCGAAGCGGTGCTGCCGGCAGTGCGCGCGCGCCACCCGCAGGCCGTGTTCTACATCGTCGGCGCGCGCCCGGCGTCCGAGGTCCAGGAGCTGGCGGCGCTGCCGGGCGTAGTCGTCACCGGCACCGTGCCCGACGTGCGGCCCTACGTGGCGCACGCGGCGCTGTGCGTGGCGCCGCTGCGCATTGCGCGCGGCATCCAGAACAAGGTGCTGGAAGCGATGGCCATGGCGCGCACGGTGGTGGTGTCACCGCAGGCGCTGGAAGGCATCGAGGCCGAGCCCGGCCGGGAACTGCTGCTGGCGGCAGACGCGCCGGCTTTCACCGCCACCATCAACGCCGCGCTGGACCGGCCCGATGCCGCCATGGGCCGGGCCGCGCGCGCCACCGTCGAACGACTGTATGGATGGAACAGCCACCTGGCCCAGGTCTGCACCCTGCTGGAAGCGGACCGCCCTGTAAGGAAAGAAGCATGACGTCCAATACCCTGCCATCCGCCGGCGCGCCCGGCGCGGTCGATGCGGCGAATGCGGCGGCGAACGCAGCCAACGCGGCCGGCCCGGCCGCCGCGCCCGCGCCAGGAGCCCGCAAGGCGCTGCTGCTGTTTACCGCGGCCGCGCTGCTGCTGACCTTCCTGGCCTACTTTGCCACCGCGCGCTCCATCGTCGAGATCTGGGACAGTTCCGGCACCTTTGCGCACGGCTATGTGATCCTGCCGATCAGCCTGTGGCTGGTGTGGCAGCGCCGCGCCGTCATCGCGCAGCTGCCCGCCGCGCCGTACTGGCCCGCGCTGCTGGCGCTGGCGGCCTGCGGCGCCGCCTGGCTGCTGGGCGAATTCGGCGACGTGCAGATCGTGCGCCACTACGCCTTCGTCGCCATGCTGCCGCTGGTGGTGCTGGCGCTGCTGGGCAAGCGCATCGCCTGGGCGCTGGCCTTCCCGCTGGCCTTCCTGCTATTTGCCGTACCCTTCGGCGACGTCTTCATCAACCCACTGATCGGCGTCACCGCCGACTTCACCGTGTGGGCGCTGCGCGCCACCGGCATCCCCGTGCTGCGCGACGGCACCAGCTTCTCCATCCCGAGCGGCAACTGGTCGGTGGTGGAAGCGTGCAGCGGCGTGCGCTACCTGATCGCCTCCGTCACGCTGGGCTGCCTGTACGCCTACCTGACCTTCCGCAGCACCTGGCGCCGCGCGCTGTTCATCGTCGCCTCGATGCTGGTGCCCATCGTGGCCAACGGCATGCGCGCCTACATGATCGTGATGCTGGGCCACCTGAGCGGCATGACGCTGGCGGTCGGCGTCGACCACCTGATTTACGGCTGGCTGTTTTTCGGCCTGGTGATGTTCCTGCTGTTCTGGCTGGGCAGCCTGTGGCGCGAGGACGCGCCGGCCGACGAGCAAAGCGCGCAGGGGCGCGTCGCCGCCGTTGCCGCCGCCTCGGCCGGCAGCGCGCCGCTCAGCCGCTTCGCCGCCGCCGTGCTGGCCATTGCGGTGTGCGTCGGCGCGTGGCCGGCCTACGCGGCCTGGCTGGCGCAGCGCGAAGGCGCGGCGCAGCCGGCCGAGCTGTCCGGCTTTGCCGCCACCTGGCCGCAAAGCACGCCATTCGTGCAGTGGTCGCCGAGCTACCCTGCCGCCAGCGCCGAGCTGCAGCAGTACTACACGCAGGCGAACGGCGAGCACCCGGGCCACCCCGTCGGCGTGCACCTGCGCTACTACCGCAGGCAGGACCACGACACCAAGCTGATCAGCTCGGTGAACCGGATGGCGGCCGAAAAGGACCAGAACTGGCACAGCGTGGCGTCCGCGCTGCGCGAGGAAAACGTGGGCGGGCGCGTGCTGGCCGTGCGCGAGAGCACGCTGGCCGGCACCGGGGGGCGCATGCTGGTGTGGAACTGGTACTGGGTCGACGGCCGCTACACCGCCAACGACTACCTCGGCAAGGCGCTGCAGGTGAAGCAAAAGCTGCTCACCGGCGCCGACGACGGCGCCGCCGTCATGGTCTTCTCGCCATTCGACGAGCAGCCCGAACTGGCGCGCACCGCCATGCGCGCCTTCCTCGCCGCCAACCTGGCGCGGGTGGATGCCGTGCTGGACGCGAACAAGCGCAGCAAGCGTAAATAATCAAGGGAAAGCGCGGGAATATCATGTGTGGAATAGTCGGAATGTTTGATACGCGCGGCACGCGCGCCATCGACCGCGCGCTGCTGGCGCGCATGAACGAAACGCAGCACCATCGCGGCCCGGACGAGGCCGACCTGTACATCGAGCCGGGCGTGGGCTTCGGCCACCGCCGCCTGTCGGTGATCGACGTGGCGGCCGGCCTGCAGCCGCTGGGCAACGAGGATGGCAGCGTGATGGTCTGCTACAACGGCGAGATCTACAACTACCGCGAACTGACCGAGGAACTGAAAGGCCTGGGCCACACGTTCCGCACCCGTTGCGACACCGAGGTGATCGTGCACGCGTGGGAAGAGTGGGGCGAGGACTGCGTGCACCGCTTCCGCGGCATGTTCGCCTTCGGCCTGTGGGACCGCAACAAGCGGGTGATGTTCCTGGGCCGCGACCGCATGGGCGTCAAGCCGCTGTACTACACCATGCTGCCGGACGGCTTCTTCGCCTTCAGCTCCGAACTGAAGGCGCTGCGCACCCTGCCGGGCCTGAACCGCGAGATCGACCCGCAGGCCGTGGAAGACTATTTCGCCTACGGCTATGTGCCGGAGCCGAAGACCATCTTCAAGGGCGCGCTCAAGCTCTCGCCCGGCTTCACCCTGCTGCAGAAAGTCGGCGCGCCGCTGGCGCAGCCGGTGCAGTTCTGGGACGTGCCGTTCAAGCTGCACGGCGCCATGTCCGAACAGGATGCGCAGGAAGAACTGCTGACGCGCATCCGCGAGGCGGTCAAGATCCGCCTGGTGGCCGAGGTGCCGCTGGGCGCCTTCCTGTCCGGCGGCGTCGATTCGAGCGCGGTGGTGGCCATGATGGCCGGCCTCAACGAAGGTCCCGTGCACACCTGCTCGATCGCCTTCAACGACAAGGCCTACGACGAATCCGAGTACGCCTCCATGGTGGCCGCGCAGTACAAGACCGACCACTACACCGAAACCGTGGACACCGACGACTACGGCCTGCTCGACACGCTGGCCCACCTGTACGACGAGCCCTTCGCCGACAGCTCGGCCATTCCCACCTACCGCGTGTGCCAGCTGGCGCGCAAGCGCGTCACGGTGGCGCTGTCGGGCGACGGCGGCGACGAGAACCTGGCCGGCTACCGCCGCTACCGCTACGCCATGGCCGAGCAGAACGTGCGCGGCCGCATCCCGGACAGCCTGCGCAAGCCGGTGTTCGGCACGCTGGGCCGGCTGTATCCCAAGGCCGACTGGGCGCCGCGCGTGTTCCGCGCCAAGACCACCTTCGAGGCGCTGGCGCGCGACACCGTCGAGGGCTATTTCCACGGCGTCTCCATCATGTCGGACGCCATGCGCGACAAGCTGCTCAGCCCCGGCTTCCGCGCCGGGCTGCAGGGCTACCGCGCCATCGACGTGATGCGCGGGCATGCGGCCAAGTCGCCCACCGACGATCCGCTGTCGCTGATCCAGTACATCGACATGAAGACCTATCTGCCGGGCGACATCCTGACCAAGGTGGACCGCGCCTCGATGGCGCACGCGCTGGAAGTGCGCGTGCCGCTGCTGGACCACCAGCTGGTGGAATGGATTTCCGGGCTGCCGTCGCACATGAAGCTGCGCGGCGGCGAAGGCAAGTACATTTTCAAGAAGAGCCTGGAATCGCACCTGCCGCACGACATCCTGTACCGCAAGAAGATGGGCTTCGCGGTGCCGCTGGCGGCCTGGTTCCGCGGCCCGCTGGCGCAGCGCGTGCGCGATTCGCTGCTGGGGCCGATGCTGGCCGATACGGGGATTTTCAACAAGGCCTTCCTGCACGAGCTGGTGGAGCACCACCAGTCCGGGCGCCGCGATTACAGCGCGCCGATCTGGACCTTGCTGATGTTCGAGGCCTTCCTGCGCAAGGAAATGGCAGCGTAAAAAAGGCGGGTTACGCGGCCTCGGTCGCCGCCGGCAGCGCCAGCGTGCGCAGGCAGATCTCCTCGAACACCCGCGCCGCCTTTTCGTGCCCGAAGCGCTCCTCCACCAGCTGGCGCGCGCGCCGCGCCAGGCCGTCGCGCAGGGCGCCGTCTGCCAGCAGCTGCAGGACCGCGTCCGCCATCGCGGCCGGCTCGTCGCGTTCCAGGTAATGCACATCCTTGTCGGCGTCCAGGCCCTCGATGCCGATCGCGGTCGATACCACCGGACAGCCCATCGCCATGGCCTCGAAGGCCTTGATGCGTGTGCCGCCGCCCACCAGCAGCGGAATCACGAAGGCATGCGCCTTGTGCACATAGGTGCGAACGTCATCGACAAAGCCGGTGAACTCCACGTTGGACGTGGTGCGCGCCAGCGCCTGCAGCGAAGCGGGCGGATTGCGTCCCACGATGACGAAGCGCGCCTCGGGCCGCGCCGCCAGCACCCTGGGCCACACCTGGCCCAGGAAGAACTGGATGCCGTCGATATTGGCGGCCCAGTCCATCGACCCGGTAAACACCACGGTGGGCGGGGTGGCCGCGTCCACGGCCGGCGGGTCCTGGTAGGAGAAGAAGTCCAGGTCGACGCCGGTCGGAATCGCGTACGACTCCGCCACCTGGTAGGCGTCTTTGAAGAAGCGCGCATCGCGCTCGGAGACGGCGATCACGCTGTCGAAACTGCGCAGCGCGTCCGCTTCGAATTGCGCCATCTTGGCATGCTGCGAACCCCACAGCCAGCGCTTGTGCGGACCGCGCGCCTGCTTGGCGTGGCGCGCGAAAATCTCCGCTTCCACGTTGTGCGTGAAACAGGTGCTGCGCGCGCGCAAGCTGGCCGGGCGCAGCACGGCAGAGTGCACGAAATCGAATACCATCAGGTCGATGTCGGGCCGCTGCGCCAGCAGGCGCACGGCGTCCATGCCGGGCCGCGTCCTGTCGTTGGCCACGTTGACGGGCAGGCTGCCCAGCAGGTCGAAGGCGCGCCGCCACATCGGGCGCTGCGGCGCCGGCTGCCATGGCACGAACTCGTCGCACACGCCGCCGATTTCCTTGCTCCAGCGGCGCGCCTGTTCCGGCGTGGCCGCGCTCAGCAGCGTCACGTGGAAGGCGCCGCCCTTCAGGCCGCGCAGGATGTTGGTGCTGCGGATCTTGCCGCCCGCGTCGTTCGGGAACAGGAACACGGGCGAGACGAACACCAGCTTGGGCTTGGCTCCGTTCACCAGCAGATGCCCTCGTAGTGCGCGCCCGCCGCGCTGCGCAGATCGGCGTAGCCGGACAGGTCGATGATGCGGCGTCCCTCGGCATGGGCGATGATGGCCTGGCGCGCCTCGGCGTCGGCGTGGCCGATGACGATCACTTCCGCGTCCTTCAGCGCGGCTTCCGGCGTTTCATGCAGCAGCTTGTCCAGGTGCGGGATTTCCTGCTCGATGAATTCCTTGTTTTTGCCCAGCAGGCGGCTGATCTTCACGAAGCGGTCGAAGATGGCCAGCTCGAAGCCCTTGCCCAGCATGCGCTCGGCCAGCACCACCAGCGGCGAGTCGCGCATGTCGTCGGTGCCCGGCTTGAAGGCCAGGCCGAACAGCGCCACCTTCTTGCGGCCGTTTTTGGCGATCATGTCGTAGGCGCGCTTGATGTGCGCCTCGTTGCTGTCCAATAGCGCGGACAGGGTCGGAATCGGCACTTCCAGGTCGCGCGCCATGGTCAGGAAGCCTTTGACTTCCTTGGGCAGGCAGGAGCCGCCGAAGGCGAAGCCGGGGCGCAGGTAGGCCGGCGAGATGTTCAGCTGCGTGTCCTGGCAGAAGATCTTCATCACTTCGCGGCCGTCCAGGTTGCAGGCCTTGAGCACGGAACCGGCTTCGTTGGCGAACACGATCTTCATCGCGTGGAACACGTTGCACAGGTATTTCACCGACTCGGCGATCTGCGTGGTGGTGCGCTCGAACTTGCCCGGCAAACCTTTGTACATCGCTTCCATGGCTTCGTAGCCCGCTTCGCCCAGGCTGCCCACCACGGTCTGCGGCGGATTGTGGAAATCCTTCACGGAACTGCCTTCGCGCAGGAACTCGGGATTGAACACCAGCGACAGGCCGTCGCCGATCTGGCGGCCCGACGCTTCCAGCAGGATGGGCAGGATGCGCTCTTCGGTGGTGCCCGGCGGCACGGTGCTGCGCAGTACGATAACGTGCGCGCCCTGCTTCTTGCGCAGGGTGGCGCCGATTGAGCGCACCACCGCGTCCACCGCCGTCAGGTTGGGCGAGTAGTTGGGATTGGACGGCGTGGCCACCGAGATCAGCGACACGTCCGAGTTGAGCACCGCGTCCTCCACGTCGTGCGTGGCGCGTAGCTTGCCCTCGGCCACGGCCTTGGCGATGAGCTCGTTGATGCCTTCTTCCACCACCGGCGACTGGCCATTGTTGATCATCTTCACCTTGAGCGGATTGGTGTCCACACCAATGACCTCATGGCCAAGTTCGGGCAGGCAGCCGCATGACACGGCGCCCACGTAACCCAGTCCGAAAACAGAAATTTTCACGGCAATCCTTTCAGTTGTTGGCGGCGCGCCACGGCAGATACCAGTCGCGGAAACGGGACAGCCCGGTCTCCAGCGCCGTGGTCGGCGCGAAGCCGACCCAGTCGCGCAGCTTGTCGATGGCGGCGTAAGTGGCCGGCACGTCGCCCGGCTGCATCGGCAGGAAGTTCATTTTCGCTTGCACGCCCAGCACGCGCTCCAGCGTCTGGATGAACTCCAGCACGCGCACCGGCTGGTGGTTGCCGATGTTGAAGACGCTGTGCGGGACCTTGCCGTCGGCGACGGGCTGCGGCTTGTGCAGCAGGCGCACCACGCCTTCGACGATGTCGTCGATGTAGGTGAAGTCGCGGCTCAGCTTACCCTCGGCGAACACCGGGATGGCTTCGCCGCGCATCATCTTCTCGGCAAAGCTGAAATAAGCCATGTCCGGCCGGCCCCACGGTCCGTAGACGGTGAAAAAGCGCAGGCCGGTGGCGGGCAGGGCGAACAGGTGGCTGTAGGAGTGCGCCATCAGCTCGTTGGCCTTCTTGGTGGCGGCATACATCGATACCGGGCCGTCGCAGCGGTCTTCCTCGCTGAAGGGCAGGCTGGCGTTGGCGCCGTACACGCTGCTGCTGCTGGCGTACAGCAGGTGCTGCACCTTGTGGTGGCGGCACGCTTCGAGCATGTGGCCGAAGGCCACCAGGTTGGACTGCACGTAGGCGGCCGGGTCGTCCAGCGAGTAGCGCACGCCGGCCTGCGCGGCCAGGTGCACCACCAGCGCCGGCTGCTCGCGTTCGAACAGCGCCTGCACCTGCGCGCCGTCGGCCAGTTCCACGCTGTGGCACGCGATGCCGGCCGGGGCCAGCAAGGCATGCACGCGGCCGGTCTTCAGGCGCGGGTCGTAGTAATCGTTGAAATTGTCGCAGCCCACCACGCTGTGGCCCATGGCCGCCAGGCGCGCGGCGACGGCGCTGCCGACAAAGCCGGCGGCGCCGGTGACCAGCACTTTCAGGTGCGCCCCTGGCATCGCGTTCGCGCTCATGCGTTCGGCGCGTGGTTGATGCGTCCTATGCCTTCATAGGACAGGCCGGCAGCGGTGACCGCTTCCAGGTCGTAGATGTTGCGGCCGTCGAATACCGCCTTGGCGCGCAGATTGGCGGCCAGGTAGCGGAAGTCGGGCGAGCCGAATTCCTTCCACTCGGTCACCAGCACCAGCGCGTCCGCATCGAAGGCCGCTTCCTTGGCCGAGGAAGCCAGGAACAGCAGGTCGGCGCAGCGCGCCTGGCCGTGTTCGGCCAGCAGCAGGCGCTCGGCCTCCTTGCTTGCCACCGGATCGTAGGCGCGCACCTTGCAGCCGGCCGCGAACAGCGCGCGGATCAGCACCAGGCTGGGCGCCTCGCGCATGTCGTCGGTGTTCGGCTTGAAGGCCAGGCCCCACAGCGCGATGGTCTTGCCGTGCAGCGCGCCGGCGCTGCCGAAATGGCGCACCAGCTTATCGAACAGCACATTCTTCTGGCGCTCGTTGACGTCCTCGGTGGCCTGCAGGATGCGCAGCGGCTGGTCGAAATCGGCACCGGTGCGGATCAGGGCCTTCACGTCCTTCGGGAAGCAGGAGCCGCCGTAGCCCATGCCCGCATACAGGAACTGCGGGCCGATGCGCGGGTCCTTGCCCATGCCCAGGCGCACCGCCTCGATGTCGGCGCCCAGCAGCTCGGCCAGGTTGGCCAGCTCGTTCATGAAGCTGATGCGGGTGGCCAGCATGGCGTTGGCGGCGTACTTGGTCAGCTCGGCACTGCGCACGTCCATCTCGATGAATTTCTCGTGCTGGCGGCTGAACGGCGCGTACAGCTGGCGCATCAGTTTCATCGCCGACGGGCTGTCGCTGCCGACGATGATGCGGTCCGGGCGCATGAAGTCGTCCAGCGCCGCGCCTTCCTTCAGGAATTCGGGATTGCTCACCACGTCGAAGCGCACCTCGGCGCCGCGCTTGGCCAGTTCCCCGGCGATGGCGGCGCGCACCTTGTCGCCGGTGCCGACCGGTACGGTGGACTTGTCCACCACCACCACCGGCCTGGTGATGCGCTGGCCGATGCTGCGCGCGGCGGCCAGGATGTATTGCAGGTCGGCGCTGCCGTCTTCGTCGGGCGGGGTGCCCACGGCGAGGAAGATCACGTCCGCGTGCGCCACCGCCTCGTCGTAGCTGGTGGTAAACAGCAGGCGCTCGGCGGCGGCGTTGCGCGCCACCAGCGCGTCCAGGCCGGGTTCATGGATGGGAATGCCGCCGCTGTTGAGAAGCGCGATCTTGCGCTCGTCCACATCCAGGCACAAGACGGTGTTGCCGACGTCGGCGAAGCAGGCTCCGGTCACGAGACCGACGTAGCCTGAACCTATCACAGAAATATTCATTTATTCGTGCCTGTAGACTGAATGCCGGGGGAGGCGGGAGGCGAATTGCGCTTGGCCGTCCAAGCGTAGCTCTTGCGTAATTGTACTTTCAATTTTATTATCAGTAAACGTGCCGCCGTGCGGCGTTGCGCCCACCGCTCCCTACCTCCAAACATGAAGCTACTTACCTTCAGTACCTTATTTCCCAACGAGCAACACGCAGGTCATGGCATCTTCGTCGAAACGCGGCTGCGCTATCTGTTGGCCAGCGGCAAAGCCGAGTCGCGCGTGGTCGCGCCCGTCCCCTGGTTCCCTTCAAGCAACCCGCGCTTTGGCGAGTATGCCAGCTATGCCAAAGTGCCGCGCCACGAGGTGCGGCACGGCATACAGGTGAGCCATCCGCGCTATGTCAGCCTGCCCAAGATCGGCATGCGGGTGGCGCCGCTGCTGCTGGCGCGCGCGGCCAAGCGCGAGATCGGCCGCATGCTGGACGAAGGCTACCATTTCGACCTGATCGATGCGCACTATTTCTATCCCGACGGGGTGGCGGCTGTGATGCTCGGCAAGTACTTCAACAAGCCCGTGGTCATCACCGCGCGCGGCACGGACATTAATTTGATACCACAATATTCATTGCCTCGACGCATGATTCTGTGGGCTGCGCGCAACGCCCAGGGCATGATCACCGTGTGCCAGGCGCTTAAAGATGAAATGGTGCAACTCGGGGTGGACCCGGACCGGGTGACGCCGCTGCGCAACGGCGTGGATTTGCAGCGCTTCGCACCGTTGCCGGAACGCGACGCCGTGCGCGGCGAACTGGGCCTGAACCGCTACACCTTGCTGTCGGTGGGCTACCTGATCGAGCGCAAGGGACATGAACTGATCATCGCCGCGCTGCCCGCGCTGCCGGACGCGGAACTGCTGATCGCCGGCAGCGGCCCGGACCGCGCCAGGCTGGAAGCGCTGGCGCTGCAGCTGGGCGTGTCGGACCGGGTGCGCTTCCTCGGCCCGGTGGCGCAGCCCGAACTGAAGCGCTATTACAACGCGGCCGACGCCATGGTGCTGGCCTCCAGCCGCGAAGGCTGGGCCAATGTGCTGCTGGAGGCCATGGCCTGCGGCACCCCGGTGGTGGCCAGCAATGTGTGGGGCACGCCGGAAGTGGTGGCCGCGCCGGCCGCCGGCGTGCTGATGCGCGAGCGCACGCCGCTGGGCGTGGCGGACGCGGTGAAGGCCCTGCGCGCCGCGCCGCCCGAGCGCAGCGCCACGCGCCGCTACGCCGAGCTGTTCAGCTGGGACGCCACCACAGAAGGCCAGCTGCGGCTGTTCGGCGATATCCTGCAGGGGCGCAGCACGCCGCTCTGGCAGCCGAGCGGAGTGCGCCCGTGAGCGCCGATGCGGCCACCGGCGCCGCGGCGGCCGCGGCGGACGACCCGCGCCCGCTGGTGCTGCACGTGATCCACCACCTGGTCATGGGCGGGCTGGAGAACGGCCTGGTCAACCTGATCAACACCATGCCGGCCGAGCGCTACCGCCACGCCATCCTGTGCGTGGAGAACTACAACGATTTCCGCCTGCGCATCCGGCGCCAGGACGTGGAAGTGTATGCGCTGCACCGCTCGCGCATCGGCATCTGGCGCATGCGGCTGGCCATGTGGCGCCTGTGCCGCCGCCTCAAGCCGGCCATCGTCCACTCGCGCAATATGTCGGGGCTGGATGTGCTGCTGCCGGCGCGCCTGGCCGGGGTGCGCGCTTGCGTGCACGGCGAGCATGGCTGGGACGTGGGCGACCTGGACGGCAGCCAGTGGAAGCCTGCGCTGCTGCGCCGCCTGCACGCGCCGCTGATCGACCGCTACATCACCGTGTCGCAGGACCTGGCGCGCTACCTGGCGCGCCGCGTGGGCGTGGCGCAGCCGCGCATCAAACAGGTCTACAACGGCGTGGACACCGCGCGCTTCGTGCCGCGCGCGCCCGGCGCGCCCCGGCCCGCCTTGCCGGACGGCTTAGACGCGCCGGACCGGATCGTGATCGGCACCGTGGGCCGGCTGCAGCCGGTGAAGGACCAGGCCACGCTGCTGCGCGCCTTCGCGCGCCTGCGCGACACGCAGCCGGCATTGTGGCCGCGCCTGCGCCTGGCCATCGTCGGCGGCGGCCCGCTGGAACAGGCGCTGCATGAGCTGGTGGCCGAGCTGGGCGTGCAGCAGCAAGTCTGGCTGTCGGGCGCGCGCGACGACGTGCCCGCCATCCTGGCCAGCTTCGACGTGTTCGTGCTGCCCTCGCTGTCCGAAGGCATCTCCAACACCATCCTGGAAGCCATGGCCTGCGGCCTGCCGGTGCTGGCCACCGGCGTGGGCGGCAACCTGGAGCTGGTGCGCGACGGCGCCTGCGGACGCTGTTTCCAGCCGGGCGATGTAGACGGCCTGGCCGCGCTGCTGGCCGCCTACGGCGGCGATGCCGCCTTGCGCGGCACGCACGGCGCGGCGGCGCGCAAGATAGCAGTGGAGGAATTCAGCATGGCGGCCATGGTCAACAACTACATGGCGGTGTACGACAGCGCCGGGCGGCGCGCATGAGCGCTGTGCACGACAACGCCGCAGTAGCGGCCGCGCCCGCTGACGCCGCGCGCAGCACCGCCTGGCTTATCCACCTGTTGCTGGCGGCGCTGGTCGGCCTGCTGTTCCTGGGCGCCCACGCGGACGGTTCCTACTGGTGGAGCGACGCGCCGCGCCACGCGCTGAACGGGGTGTTCGTCAAGGACCTGATCGTGGCCGCGCCATGGTCCGACCCGTCGCGCTACGCCTACGACTACTACGCGCAATATCCGGCGCTCACGATCCTGTTCTACCCGCCGCTGTTCTACGCCGTCAGCGCCCCGTTCTACGCGCTGTTCGGCGTGTCGGAAAGCACGGCGCTGCTGGTGGTGGCGCTGCACTACGTGGCCTTCGCCTGGGGCGCGTCGGCGCTGTTCCGCTGCTGGCTGCCGGCCTGGCCGGCCGCCGCCGCCGCCGCCATGCTGTGCCTGCTGCCCGAGATCGCCTTCTGGGGCCGCCAGGTGATGCTCGAAGTGCCCAGCCTGGCCTTCTTCATCTGGAGCGCCGTGCTGTTTACGCGCTACCGCCATGCGGCCAGCGCGCGCCCGCTGCTGCTGTACGGCGCCGCCGCGCTGCTGCTGCTGGCCATGTATACCAAGCTCACCGCCGGCTTCCTGGCGCTGGCCTTTGGCGGCACGCTGCTGTACGAGCGCCGCGCCGCCGCGCTGAAGGACCGCCACGTCTGGCTGGCTGCGCTGCTGGCGTGCATCGGCCTGATCCCGCTGCTGGTGTTGACGGTGAAGTTCGGCCAGGCCAACATCCAGTCCGCGTACCGCATCAACGACTCGCTGGTGTCGCGCCGCTCGCTGGACGGCTGGCTGTGGTATCTGCGCCAGTTCCCTGGCCAGCTGGGCTGGGCCATGCTGGCGGCGGGCGCCGCCGGGATGATGGCGGCCGCCTGGTCCGCCGTCGCCGCCGTGCGCGGGCGCCGCCCGGCCGCGTCCGCGCTCAGCCGCGGCGACGCCGTGTTCTGGCTGCTGTGGATGATGGCGGGCTACCTGTTCTTCTCCGCCATCGACCTGAAGGAAGCGCGCCACAGCGTCTACATCCTGCCGCCGCTGGTGCTGGCGGCCGCCTTGCTGCTGATGCGTATACGCCAGCCGCGCTGGCGCGGCGCGGCACTGGCCGCGCTAACGGCGGCGGTGGGGCTGCAGACCGTGCTGCTGCGGCCGGTGGCCTACGTCGGCGGCTACGCCGAGGCCGCGCGCCTGGTGGCCGAGCAGGCGCCCAAGGACAGCAGCGTGCTGTTCTCCGGCTACCGCGACGGTTCCTTTGTCTTCAACATGCGCACCCACGAGGAGCGGCGCGACCTGACCGTGGTGCGGGCCGACAAGATGCTGCTGAACGTGGCCGTGCGGCGCGAGCTGGGCGTGAAGGAACATGAGCTCAGCGAGAAGGACATCCTGGCGCAGATCGACGGCTTGAACGTCAGCTACCTGGTGGTGCAGCCCGGCTTCTGGAACGACCTGGCAGTGATGCAGCGCTTCGAGCGCGTGCTGGCCGCCGGCCAGTTCGAGGAAGTGGCGCGCATCGCCACGCCCAACAATGTCCGCGCCTACGAAAAGGAACTGGTCATCTACCGCAACAAGGCACCGTCCGGCCGCCGCGCCGGTCCGCGCAAGCTGGACCTGCCCATCATCAACCGTTCGATTGACGCCGGCAGTTGACATATCCCGTCTTTGCTTGCTGGCCGAAGCTGGGCGGCGCGTGCCCCGCTGAACTCCGTGTAATATAGCGGAGTAATTCACCGGGGAA
Source organism: Pseudoduganella sp. UC29_71 (assembly GCF_042693265.1). Lineage (NCBI taxonomy): Bacteria > Pseudomonadati > Pseudomonadota > Betaproteobacteria > Burkholderiales > Oxalobacteraceae > Pseudoduganella > Pseudoduganella sp. UC29_71. The sequence continues at coordinate 6,300,409 of NZ_CP170549.1, forward strand.
ACTTTTATGCGCCTGACCTTCCTGCTGGCGGCCTTGCTGGCCGCCGCCCACGCCGCCGCCGCGCCGGCGCCCGCCGCCGATCCGCGCCTGGACGGGCTCAAGCAAGTCGAACGCAGCGCCTGCATACGCCACGGCAACACCGGCCCGGGCGCGCCCAAAAACCTGAAGCTGGTGCCCAAGTATTGCGACTGCGTGGCCAAGTCCTATTGGGACCATATTCCGAAAGCCGAAGTGGACGAAGTGATGAACAGCGGCCAGTCCGCCGCCACGGACCAGCACAAGGACGAGCGCATGGCGGCCGCGCGCGCCGCCTGCCAGGTGCAATGAAGGTCAGCCTGACGGTCCAGGGCTGGGATTTCGACGCCGACGGCAGCAGCACCGTGCTGATGGCAGCGCAGCGGGCCGGCATCCGCCTGCCCAGCTCCTGCCGCAACGGCACCTGCCGCACCTGCATCTGCCACATGGGCGGCGGCAGCGTGCGCTACCTGGTTGAGTGGCCCGGCCTGAGCGCGGACGAAAAGCGCGAAGGCTACATCCTGCCCTGCGTGGCCGTGCCGCAGTCCGACCTGCAACTGGCCGTGCCTGCCGCGCGGCGGATCGCCCCCCTAGCCGCCGTCCTTGCCGTCGCTGCCGGCCTCGCCGCGGCGCAGCCTGCTCAGCAACGCATCCGCGCTGTCGCTGAGCGGCAGGCCGTGCTGGCGCAGCATCTGGATGTGCAGCACCAGGTTCTCCAGCACCAGCTTGGCCGCCACCGCCATCAGGGTCAGGCGACGGTCCTCCTCGCTGAACGATTCCATGGCGTCCGCCATTTCCACCAGGTGGCTGGCCACCAGGCCGCGCAAATCCTGCTCCTCGAAGGGCAGGTCGGCGAAATCGATCGGGTCTTCCTGTTCCACTTCCAGCATCAGCGTTTCCAGTTCTTCACGCGTGATCGACATCGGTCGCTCCTGTGGTTGCCCTAAGCGCATTTTAGACCTAAGCTGATCCGATCCGCGCTAGAATTTCCGCTCCAGGAGCGTCGCCTTGGCACACATTATTTTTACCCAACAACTCGCGCGATTCTTGCCCGTGCCCCGGCTCGAGGTGCAGGCGGCCGACCTGCGCGCCGCGCTCGATGCTGCCTTCGCCGGCAACGCCCGCCTGCGCGGCTATGTGCTGGACGACCAGAACCGGCTGCGCGAAAACGTGGTCGTCTTCATCGACGGCCAGCGCTGCCGCGACCGCGCGCTGCTGAACGACGCGCTGCGCCCCGATTCCCAGATCTACATCTTGCAAGCACTTTCAGGAGGCTGACATGGCAGACCGCGCGTATCTCGCAACCCGCAAGGGCTTGTTCGAACTGGCCGCAAAAAACGGCGAGTGGGCACTGGACGGCCACCACTTCCTTGGCGAGCCGGTCAGCCAGGTGCTGGCGGACGAACGCGACGGCACGCTGTACGCGGCGCTCAACCTGGGCCACTTCGGCACCAAGCTGCACCGGCGCGACGCCGGCAGCGCCGAGTGGACCGAAGTGGGCGTGCCGGTCTATCCGCCCAAGCCGGAAGGCAGCGAGGACAAGACCGACTGGACATTGCGCCAGATCTGGTGCCTGGAAGCGGGCGGCAAGGACGAGCCGGGCGTGCTGTGGGCGGGCACCCTGCCGGGCGGCCTGTTCAAGTCCAGCGACCGCGGCGCCAGCTGGCAGCTGGTGGAAGCCTTGTGGAATCTGCCCGAGCGCCCGCAGTGGATGGGCGGCGGCTACGACGTGGCCGGCATCCACAGCATCTGCGTGGACCCGCGCGACAGCCGCAGCATCCTCGTCGGCGTGTCGGTGGGCGGCGCCTGGCTCACCACGGACGGCGGCGCCAGCTGGCGCCTGCGCACCAGCGGCATGGTGGCCGGCTACATGCCGCCCGAGATGGCCGAAGACGGCGTGGCCCAGGACCCGCACCGCATCGTGCGCTGCGAAGGCGAGCCGGACAAGCTCTGGTGCCAGCACCACAGCGGCATCTGGCGCAGCGTGGACAACGGCGCGCGCTGGACCGAAGTGAAGGATGTGTCGCCGTCCACCTTCGGCTTCGCGGTGGCGGTGCATCCGCGCGACGGCGACACGGCGTGGTTCGCGCCCGGCGTGGCCGACCAGCAGCGCATCCCCGTGGACGCGGCCATGGCCACCACCCGCACCACGGACGGCGGCGCCAGCTTCATGGCGCAGCGCAACGGCCTGCCGCAGGAACACTGCTACGACCTGGTGTACCGCCACGGCCTGGCGGTGGCCGAAGACGGCAAGACCCTGCTGATGGCGTCCACCACCGGCGGCGTGTGGCTGTCGGCCAACGGCGGCGACTACTGGCAAACCATCTCCAGCAATATGCCGCCGGTGTACGCGGTGCGCTTCGCCTAGCGCGCTGCGCTAGCTGGCGTAGTAGGCCAGGAACATATCCACCGCCGTCGCGATGACGGCCGCTTCGGCGGCCGGCTCCAGCACCGGCTGGCCCATGGTCACCTGCGGCCAGAACGCGAAGGCCTTCAGCTGGCCCTGCAGCATGTGCGACGCGAGCGCCGGGTCCAGCGGCTTGAGCTTGCCGTCCGCCTGCGCCGCGCGCAGCCAGGCCGCCACGCCTTCCTCCTTGTCGGCCAGCCTGGCCACCATTTCCTGCGCCCGCTCCGGATGGTGGATGCCCTCGGCGATGGCGACCCGCGCCAGGTCCAGGAAATAGCCGTCGCGCAGCAGCGCCATCTTCGCCCCCACCAGCTCCAGCAGTTGCGCGCGCAGCGGCACGTCCGCGCGGTAGCGGAACGCCTGCAGCGCCGCGCTGCTGTCCCACAGCTGCTGCAGGATGTGGGCGAACAGCTCGTCCTTGCTCGGGAAATGGTTGTACACGGTGCGCTTGGACACGCCCGCGGTGGCGGCGATCTTGTCCATGCTGGTGGCGTCGAAGCCGTTGGCGCGGAATTCGGCCACGGCGGCATCGACGATGGCCTGGCGCTTACGGTCGGTGAGGCGGGAAGTATCCATGCAAGTATTTTACACCGGGTAGTTTACTTTCTCAAAAAATGAAACTACACTGTGCAGTATACTTTTCACTTCGGAGCCGCCGCCATGGCTGACTGCACCCTCACCGCGCAACAACCCGACCACGCCTCGCCGCAATACCGGGGCGGCAAATTCCGCAACCCGGTGCGCATGCACAAGACCGGCTTCCTGGGCGCGCTGCGCATCGTGTACCGCATGTTGTTCGACAAGCCGCGCGACACGGCGCCGTCCAAGCCGGTGCCGGTGCGCGCCATCATGCGCCAGCAACTGCTGGTGGCGCCCAACAACAGCGTGTTCCGCTTGGGCCACTCGACGATATTGCTCAAGCTGGACGGCCAGTTCTGGCTCACCGACCCGGTATTTTCCGAGCGCGCCTCGCCGTTCCAGTGGCTCGGTCCGCGCCGCTTCCACCAGCCGCCGATCAGCATCGCCGACCTGCCGCCGATCAAGGGCGTAATCCTGTCGCACGACCACTACGACCACCTGGACCACGCCGCCGTGCTGGCGCTGGCCGCCAAGACCGAGCATTTCCTCGCCCCGCTGGGCGTGGGCGACACCCTGGTCAAATGGGGCGTGCCGGCAGCGAAGGTGCAGCAACTGGATTGGTGGCAATCGACCGCCGTGGACGGCGTGCGCCTGACCGCCACGCCGGCGCAGCACTTCTCCGGGCGCGGCCTGGCGGACGGCAACCAGACGCTGTGGGCCTCCTGGGTCATCCAGGCCGGCGGCCAGCGCATCTTCTTCAGCGGCGACACCGGCTACTTCAAAGGCTTCAAGGAAATCGGCGACAAATACGGCCCCTTCGACCTGACGATGGTGGAGACCGGCGCCTACGACCCGCAATGGCCGGACATCCACATGCAGCCAGAAGAAACCATGCAAGCCCACATCGACCTGCGCGGCAAGCTGCTGATGCCCATCCACAACGGCACGTTCGACCTCGCCCTGCACGCCTGGAACGAACCGTTCGACCGCATCAGCGCCCTGGCCGACGCGCGCGGCCAAACCCTGGCCACTCCCGAAATCGGCCAGCAGCTCAACCTGCGCCACATCCCCGCCACCGGCAAATGGTGGCAGCAACTCCTCTGACCCCAGCCCCAGCCAAGCTGAGCCGCATTCGGGGTCAGACCCCGAATGCGGCTCAGCTTGCTTATAGGAGATTGATTTTTTCAGACGACGACGTTGATGAGGCGGCCGACGGTCTGGCCCTGGGCGTTGAGCTGGGGCGCGCGGGGCAGGGCTTCGAGCTCGGCGGGGATGGGTTTGGCGATGGCTTTGTCCAGCTGCACCGGGGCGGGCGTGACGGCGGTCGCGCTTTCGGCCTGGCGGCTTTCTTTCTGGCGGGTGCTCGAGCTGTTCCTGGTCCTTGGCCAGCTGCACACGGCTGTCCTGCAGCCGGCTGGCGTCCTGGTCCACGCGCGTCTGGTCCTGCTGGACCTTGCGTTCAGCAATGGCAACCGCATTGCGTAGCGTATCGACGGACGTGACTGTCACCACGGTGCACCCCTGGGAGCGGACTTATCTCAAGCGTAGGCGAAAATTGGCGAGGCTGCAACATAAAAAAGGGCAAGGCCGGAGGGGATCGGCCTTGCCCAAGACTACAGGGAGTTTCTGTTAAACCAGGATCAGAAGCGGTACAGCAGCGAGCCTTCCACCGCGCGGCCGAACAACGGACGTGCATTGATCGGGCCGCTGTTGCCGCTGGTGAGGCGGGAATTGCCTTCGGTCAGGCCCAGCTCGTTGTTGACGTTGGTGGCCGCCACGCGGATCTCGATCTTCTCGCCCAGCGAGAACAGCGCGCCCAGGTCCACCGTCTTGTAGGACGGCAGGTATTGCAGGTTGGCCTGGTCCGCCCAGCGGTCGCCGATCTTGGTGAAGGTGCCGTACAGCTTGACCGAATTGTCGTCGCCCAGCGGGATCTTGTAGGTCGGCGTGAAGCGGAACTGCAGCTTGGGCTGGCGCTGCACGGTCTTGCCCTCGGTGGCCGGATTGTCCTTGTATTCGGACTTCTGGTAGTCGCCCGTCAGGGTCAGCGTCAGGTTGCGCACCGGGCGTACCGACACTTCCCACTCCAGGCCGTTGCCCTTGGAGCCACTGGTGGAGTTCAAAATGCTGCCGTTGGACAGGATTTGCTGGAAGGCAATGCCGTCGAATTCGGTGTGGAAGGCGTTGATGTAGGCGCTGTACAGCTCGCCCACCGTCTTGAAGCCGATTTCCAGCTGCTTGATCTTGGGCGTCGGCAGGAAGCCGCGGTCGTCCACGTTCTTCTGGCTGCCGGCGTTGCGCAGGTCGTCGAAGGAGATGAAGGTGTGGCCGGTGTTGGCGCGCGCGAACACGCTGGCGTCCTTGCTCAGCTTGTAGTTGCCGCCGATGGTGAAGGAGCTGGCCGTGTCCTTGCGGCTGAGCGCGGTGTACGAGCCGGACGGCATCGAGGTGCCGTTGTTGTACACGGTGAGCGGGTTGTTGTCGGTGTCGCCGGACATCAGGTTGGAAATGGTGCCGTCGATCTTCTGCCGCTCTCGGCGCGCGCCCGCGTCCACCTTGATGCGGTCGTTCACCTTCCATTCGTTGCTGATGTAGAAGGCGGTATTGCTGCCGTCATAGGACGCGTTCGGCGCATAGAACACATTGCCGTCGGTGCCGTTGTTGGACACCACCACGCCGTTGTTGAGCTTGACGTTGATCAGGCTGGCATTCGGCACGGCGGTCATCAAATGGCTGTTGCCCAGGTACCAGACGTCGTCCGACGAGTAGTTGGCGAAGTAGGCGCCGACGGTGACGGTGTTGCCGGTCATCCATTCGCGGCTGATGCGCAGTTCGTCCGTGAACGATTTCAGCTTTTTCTCCACCGCCCACAGGCCGGCCTGCACCACTTGCGTGCTGTCCGAGACGGCGCCGCCGCCGTTGGCGAAGGTGGCCGTGGCCGAGGTGGCCGGCTTGCCCGCCGCCGCCAGGGTGGCCGCGCTGCCGTTGGCCGAGGCGATGGCGGCGGCGTTGTAGGCGCCCATGGTCAGCGGGTTGTTGCCGGTAAACATGGCGATGGTGTTCATGTCCGCGTCGAAGCGGTTGAACTTGTTGGACACGGTCCAGCCGTTGAAGGTCTGGTCGAACTCGGCGCCGAACACATTGCCCTTCAGGCCGCGCCCGTCGCCCAGGTCGTAGGTCAGCGTCTTGCCGGGTGCCGCTTCGATGGTGAAGCGGCGCATTTCGCCGCTCATCAGGGTGCCCTTGAGCGGGTCGAAGCCGGGGAAGGCGCTGATGCTGCGGCCTTCGTTGGCCGAAATCAGCGGCACGCCGGTGTAGAAGGCGTTCTTGTCGCTGGTGCTGCGGGTATACAGGGTCAGCTCGCCCTGGTCCAGCTTGCGGGTCAGGGTGGCGGTGATCTGGTGGCCGTCGTCGGCCGGGAAGCCGGCGTCGCGCACGCCGTGCGCGGTGCGGTAGAAGCCGCCGATGCTGCCGTACCAGCCGTCGCTGATCTTGCCGCCGTAGTACAGGTCCACGCGGCGCAGCTCGCCGGTGCCGGCGGTGAAGCGTATCGTGCCTTCCGGCGTGTCGCTACCCTTTTTCAGGATGAAGTTCATGGTCGCGCCCGGCTGGCCGCTGGAGAAGATGGTGCTCGGGCCGCCGCGCAGCACTTCCACGCGCTCGATGGTGTCGTCCAGGCGGAAGGCGGACGAGCCCTCGAAGAAGGACAGCGTGGGTACCGGATAGATCGGGTTGCCCTGCATCTGCACCGAGACGAACGGCGAATCGGAGCCGGACGGGAAGCCGCGCACCTCGATATTGGCGCCGGACTGGCCGCCGGTGGCTTCGGCGTACACGCCAGGCACCAGCTTCATCACGTCGGCGGTGCTGCTGGGCGAAGCCTGTTTCAGCTGTTCTTCATTGGCGGTGGTGATGGAAAAGGCGGAATCGAGCTTGCGCACGCCGCGCGAGGCGGCCACGCCGGTCACCACCACTTGCTGCAGTTCGGCGGCCACGGAATCCTTGGCCGGGGCGGGCTGGGCGGCCGGCGCTGCCGGGGCGGCGGCTTCCTGCGCCTGGGCCGCATTCATCAGGGTCAGGACGGCCAGCGTCACTGACGACAACAGGAATTTGTTCGAGCTGTTCATATGCTTCTCTTTCTTATCGAGGTAATCGTGCAGTCTCCTGGACATGATGACACTGTCCACACGCTTCGCAGAGGTCATTGCCGCGAAAGTGTAGCCATTAAATCCACAAATGATATCGATGTCAATCAAAATGTTATCGATGTCATTTTTCTGTTGCGCCGGAAAAAAATCTGTCATAATGCGTGCAAGTACTGACGAAAAGACAAATGCATGCCTGCACCTAAGACTGGAATCCGCAACAGCGACGCGGGCTTGACCATGGAAGACCTGGCCAAGCTGGCCGGTGTCTCGAAGATCACGGTGTCGCGCGCCTTGCGCGACAGCCCGCTGGTGACGCCGGAAACGCGCGAAAAAGTGCGCCAGATCGCCAGCGAGCAGGGCTACCGGCTGAACGTGAGCGCGCGCAACCTGCGCATGCGGCGCAGCTATTCGGTGGCGGTGGTGGTGGAAATGACGCCCGTGAAGGGGCGGCCGATGTCGGACCCGTATCCGCTGGAGCTGCTGGGCGGCATCACGCAGGAATTGACGACGGCCGGCTACAGCGTGGTGCTGACCTCCAAGCAGCTGCTGGACACGGCCCCGGTGCAGGGCGCGGACGGCATGATCTTGCTGGGCCAGGGCTCGCACGGCGAGGCGGTGCACGCGCTGCAGCGCACCGGCCTGCCGCTGGTGGTGTGGGGCGCGCCCGAGCCGGGCGGCGACTATGTCGTGGTGGGCTCGGACAACCGCGCCGGCGGTGTCAGCGCCGCGCAACGCTTTATCGACCAGGGCCGCCGCAAGCTGGTGTTCCTGGGCGACGTGGATCACGCCGAGGTGCAGGAGCGCTGCGCCGGCTTTATCGACGCCATGGGCGGGCAGGGCACGGTGCACATCATCCGGCCGAAGGCGTTCACCTTCGAGGCGGGTTTCGACTGCATCTCGGCGCTGCTGAAGAAGAAGGGGCCGGTGTTCGACGGCGTGTTTGCCGCCAGCGATTCGCTGGCCATGGGCGCCATCCGCGCGCTGGCGGAGAAGAATATGCGGGTGCCGGAGTCGGTCTCCGTGATCGGGTACGACGACACGCCGAGCGCGGCCAGTTTCGTGCCGCCGCTGACCAGCGTGCACCAGTACCTGCGCGACGGCGGCGTGCTGCTGGCGAAGAAGATGCTGGGCCTGATCGAGGGCCAGCCGGTGCAGTCCGAAATGCTGCCGACCATGCTGATGGTGCGCCACACCTGACGCCCGTTGCAATGCAATGCCATGCCAGCCTGCGGGCTGGTTTTTTTGAAACACAGTCCCAAACCGGTTTGAATCATCGAAAAGGAAGAGTATCGTGCCCGCTGACGCCCCACAACACACGTATCCGCTGGAACCCTGGTGCATACGGGAGACCGCCTTCGACACCGAGTCGCACTTCCTCGACGAGACCTTGTTCGCGCTGGGCAACGGCTACATCGGCCTGCGCGGCACGCACGAGGAAGGCTACACGGGACCGAAGGGCACGTCGCTGGACGGCACCTACCTGAACGGCTTTTACGAGTCGGAAAGCATCCATTACCCGGAAGCGGCTTACGGCCTGGCCAGGACCAACCAGTTCATGCTCAACGTGCCGAACGCCAAGGGCATCGCGCTGTGGCTGGAGGACGAGCGCTTCGATCCGCTGCAAGGCTCCTTGGACAGTTACGAACGCGTGCTTGATTTCCGCACCGGCGTCTTGCGCCGCACGCTGGAATGGACGTCGCCGCAGGGCCGCCGCGTGGCCATCGCCAGCCGCCGCCTGGTGAGCATGACGGACAAGCACCTGTTCGCCATCGAGTACGAGGTGACGCCGCTGAACTTTTCCGGCAAGGTGGTGCTGGTGTCCAGCGTGGACGGCGCCGTGAAGAACCTGGAAGCGGGCGACGATCCGCGCGTGGGCTCGGCCATCAGCGGCCAGTCGCTGGCGCTGGTCGATGCCGAACAGGCGCCGCATTTTTCGGCGCTGACGCAGCGCACCGTCAACAGCGGCTTCCAGCTGGTGAGCGCGGTGCAGACCGACATGCGCGGCGTGTTCGAACTGGAACAGCGCCGGACAGGTCCGGACAGGCAGCGCCTGGAACAGGCCTACACCGTGGCCGCCATGCAGGGCGAGGCGCTGCGCCTGACCAAGTACGGTAGCTACCACACTTCGCGCGACTATCCCGAAGGCGAGCTGCTGGCGCGCGCCAAGGCCACGCTGGCCGTCGCGGCGGCCAAAGGCTTCCGCGCGCTGGCGCAGGAGCAGGAACAATACCTGGCCGACTTCTGGCAGCACGCCGACGTGGAAATCAGCGGCGACGACGCGCTCCAGCAGGGCATGCGCTTCAACCAGTTCCACCTGCTGCAGTCGGCGGGCCGCGACGGCAAGACCAACATCTCGGCCAAGGGCGTGACCGGCGAAGGCTACGAAGGCCACTATTTCTGGGACACGGAAATCTACATCTTCCCCTTCTTCCTGTACTCCAAGCCGGAGATCGCGAAGAAGCTGCTGGAGTACCGTTACGCCGGTCTGCCGCTGGCGCGCGAGCGTGCGCGCCAGATGTCGCACGCCAAGGGCGCGCTGTACCCGTGGCGCACCATCGCCGGTGTGGAATGCTCGGCCTACTACCCGGCAGGCACCGCGCAATATCACATCAACGCCGATATCGCCTACTCCATCAAGCTGTACATGGAAGCGACGCAGGACGAAGCCTACCTGCTGCAATACGGCGCCGAGATCGTGCTGGAGACGGCGCGCATCTGGATGGGCATCGGCGCCTACGACCGCGCGGGCCGCTACTGCATCAACGAAGTGACCGGGCCGGATGAATACACCGCGCTGGTCAACAATAACTACTACACCAACGCGATGGCACGCATGCACCTGAACTTCGCCGCCTCCATCGCCGAGCTGCTGGTGGCGGAGTGGCCGGATGAATTCGAGCGCATCGCCAGCCTGGTGCAGCTGGATGCGGACGAACCCGCGCAATGGCGCCGCGCCGCCGCGCAGATGCTGCTGCCGTACGACGAAGCGCTGCAGATCCACGCGCAGGACGATAGCTTCCTCGACAAGAAAGTGTGGGACTTTGCCAACACGCCGAAGGAAAATTATCCGCTGCTGCTGAACTACCACCCGCTGGTGATCTACCGCCACCAAGTGTGCAAGCAGGCCGACGTGGTGCTGGCGCTGCTGCTGCTGAGCGACGAGTTCAAGCTGGAGGACAAGAAGCGCGACTTCGACTACTACGAGAAAGTGACCACGCACGATTCCTCGCTGTCGTCCTGCATCTTCAGCATCATCGCGGCGGAAGTGGGCTACCACGACAAGGCCTACGACTACTTCATGGAGACCGCGCGCCTGGACCTGGACGACACGCACGGCAACACGCACTACGGCGTGCACACCGCCGCTATGGCGGGCACGTGGATGGGCGTGGCCTACGGCTTCGCCGGCATGCGCGTGGTGGACGGCGCGGTGCGCTTCGCGCCCACGCTGCCCAGGCAGTGGCAGCACTACCAATTCAAGCTGCACCTGCAGGGTTGCCTGCTGCAGGTGCGTGTGGAAGCGGGACGCACCGCCTACACGCTGCTGCAGGGGGACGCGCTGGCGTTCACCCATCGTGGCCTTCCGGTTGAACTCACCGCCAGCGCCAACGTGAAGGAACTCGCATGAGCAGCAAGCCGCAATTCGACGCCGTGATCTTCGACCTGGACGGCGTCATTACCGACACCGCGCGCTACCACTACCTGGCCTGGAAGCGCCTGGCTGAAACCCAGGGCGTGCATTTCGATGAAGCCTTCAACGAGCACCTGAAGGGCATAGACCGCATGGGTTCCCTGGAGCTGATCCTCGCTTCCGCCCGGCGCCGCTACACGCAGGAAGAGAAGCTGGCGCTGGCCGACGAGAAGAACAAGCACTACGTGGAGCTGATTGCCGCCATGTCGCCGGCCGACCTGCTGCCCGGCGCGGTGGAAGCGCTGGACGCTTGCCGCGCCGCGGGCCTGAAGATAGGCCTGGCTTCCGTCAGCAAGAACGCCTTTGCGGTGCTAGCCATGCTGGGCATCACGCGCAAGTTCGACTATGTGGTGGATGCGGCCAAGATCGAAAAGGGCAAGCCGGACCCGGAAATCTTCCTGAAGGCCGCATCGGCGCTGGGCGTATCGCCAGCGCGCTGCCTGGGCGTGGAGGACGCGGTGGCGGGGGTGGCCTCGATCAAGGCGGCAGGCATGACGGCCCTGGGCGTCGGCGATCCGGCGGTGCTCACGCAGGCCGACAGCGTGATCCCTGGCCTGGACAGCTTCAGCCTTGACATCAGCTTCGCCGAATAAAACTACAATCATAAAAATACCGGAGACACCATGAACAAGCAGCGCATCCTGTTCGCCCTGTTTTTGATTTACTTCGTGTTCGCCATCCTGCTCAACAGCGTGGGCACGGTGATCCTGCAGGTGATTGCCAACTACGGCGTGAGCAAGTCCGGCGCCAGCGTGCTGGAAGGCTTCAAGGACCTGCCGATCGCCCTGGTGTCCTTCTTGGTGGCGTCCTTCCTGCCGCGCATCGGCTACAAGAAAGCCATGCTGGCCGGGCTGGCGCTGGTGACCTTTGCCTGCATGGCCATGCCGCTGGTGCCCTCCTTCCTCACCACCAAGCTGCTGTTCCTGTGCGTGGGCGTGGCGTTCGCGCTGGTGAAGGTATCCGTGTATTCCACGCTGGGCCTGATCGCGGCGGACCGCAAGCAGCACGCCAGCATCATGAACACGCTGGAAGGCTTCTTCATGGTGGGCGTGCTCAGCGCCTACTGGGTGTTCGGCTACTTCATCGACTCGGACCATCCGCAGTCGCAAAGCTGGCTGCAGGTGTACTGGGTGCTGGCCGCGCTGTGCGCGATGACCTTCGCGCTGGTGCTGACCACGCAGTTCGACGAAAGCACGGCCGCCCTGCCGCCCGAGCGCAGCCTGGCGCAGGACTTCGCCGCCATGCTCAAGCTGTTCTTCAAGCCGCTGGTGTGCGTGTTCGTCATCACCGCCTTCCTGTACGTGCTGATCGAGCAAAGCGTGGGCACCTGGCTGCCGACCTTCAACAACGAGATCCTCAAGCTGCCGGCGGCCATGAGCGTGCAGGTGACCAGCATCTACGCGGCCTGCCTGGCGGTGGGGCGCTTGTCGGCCGGGGTGCTGATGCGCAAGCTGAACTGGTATCCGGTGATGAACGGCTGCGTGCTCGGCATGGGCGCCATGGTGCTGCTGGCGCTGCCGCTCACGCACGACATCGCGCACGACCCCTTCGTCACTTGGTCCACCGCGCCGGTGGCGGCCTTCCTATTCCCGCTGATCGGCCTGTTCATGGCGCCGATCTACCCCGGCATCAACTCGGTCATGCTGAGCTCCCTGCCGAAGAACCAGCACTCGGCCATGACCGGCCTGCTGGTGATCTTTTCCGCGCTGGGCGGCACCACCGGCTCGCTGATCACGGGTTATGTATTCGGCAACTTCAGCGGCCACTTCGCCTTCTATCTGACGCTGGCGCCGATTTCTATCATCTTGATTATGTTGTATTTTTTCAAAAAGTCGGTGGACGCGGGGGCGGATGGCTATGGTGGCTCAGCTATAATCACCGGTCAGCATTGAAGCCTTCGCCATGAATCTGAAGAGTCTTGCCAACTTGCTTGGCATGTCCAAAACCACCGTTAGCCGGGCACTGAACGGGTATCCCGAAGTGAACGTGCACACGCGCGAGCGTGTGCTGGCCGCTGCGCGCGAGGCGGGCTACGAAGCCAACCCGCTGGCGCGCGGACTGGCGGTGGGGCGCACCAATGTGTTCGGCATCATCTACCCGCTGCTGCCGGCGGACCTGGGCGACGCCATGTTCCTGCACACGGTGGGCGGCATGACGGAGGCGCTGGAAGCGCGCAAGATGAACTTCATCATCGGCCCGGTGTCGGCCAACAACGAGCTGGCCTCGTACGAGCAGATCGTGCGCGGGCGGCGCGTGGACGGCCTGGTGGTCAGCCGCACCCTGGTGCGCGACGAGCGCATCGCCTTTCTGAGCAAGGCCGGCTTTCCTTTCGTGGCGCACGGGCGCACCGAGCTGGATATGCCTTACGCCTGGTTCGACTACGACAACGAGGCCGGCATCCGCATGGCGGCGGCCTGCCTGCTGGAGCAGGGGCACCAGCGCATCGCCCTGCTGAGCGCGCCGCTGGAAATGAACTTCGCCTGCCAGCGCAAGGAAGCCTTCCTCGCCGCCTTGTCCAGCGCAGGCCTGAGCGCCGATCCGCGCTACCTGATCGCCAACACCATCGACCGCCGCAGCGGCTACCAGGCCATGCAGCAGTTGCTGGCCTGCTCGCCGCGGCCGACCGCCGTCATCGTCGACAACCATCTGTCCGGCGTGGGCGCGGTGCGCGCGCTGCTCGATGCGGGGGTGGAAATCGGCAAGGATATGTCCGTGATCGTGTGGGGCAGCCTGGGCGACACCCTGACCGGCGCCAACGTCACCACGGTGGACCAGCCCGACCCCGGCGGGCGCGGGCGCCAAGATGATCGACATGCTGCTGGCCCTGTCGTCCGGCACGCCGGCCAGCGAGTTGCAAGTGCTGTGGCAACCGGTGCTGCTGCCCGGTGCCACCGTCGGCCGCTGTCCCGTCTAAGGGCTGGTTGCTGGGTTACCTGCGCCGGCGGCGCGGAGGCGGGTCGGGGTCCTGGTCGGGTTCGGATTCGGTGGCGAGGCGGTGCGAGACGGCGAAGATGTCGGCAAAGGTGCGGCGGCGGATCTCGTTCTGCAGCAGCTCCGCCAGGTTGACGGGGTCGAGCAGGCCGAGTTCGCCGGCATCGTGTACCAGCTGGTCGGGTAAGGAGATGTGTATGGTCGTCATGAGCCCTCCGCTTTGACCCAGCATAGGGGAAGGCTAGTCGGCGATATTGATTTTTCTCCTGCTGAGCTCACTTAACCGCTCAGGCCGCCAGTGCCGTAAAGCGGATGCGGTTGCCGAACGGGTCCCACACGGTCATCTCGCGCCCCCAGTCGCGCTCCTCGATGCCGGGCCGCATGTTGCGGTACTGCCTGGCGTTCAGCTCGGCGTGCAGCGCATCCAGGTCCTCCACGTGCACCAGCAAGGCCATGCCGGGCGACCCGTCGCCGTGGTGCTCGCTCAAGTGCAAGGTCAGCGCCCCGCGCCGGATCGCCATGTAGAGCGGCGCATCCGCATCGAAGCGGTGCTCCCACTCGATCTCAAATCCGAGAAAATCGATATAGAACTCCTTGGCCTTGGCTTCGGAAAAGCTGCGCAGGATGGGGATGGCGGAAGAGAGTTGCATGGCTATCGCACCGGGTGAAGTTGAGGACGAAACGAAATAGTAGCGTAACTCCCGTGCGCGCTTCGCGCTCCCTTGTTCGTAGCTGCGTCCTTAGCGCTCAGCCGCTGGTTGTATAGGTTCGCTTTGTGGCAAATGCGATAGCACAGCTGCCTTCAGCTGTTCCGCATGCTTGTACAGATCATCGACGTGCTCCAGCGGGAAGCGTTCTTCTTCTGAGCATCGCGCATGACAATACGCCGTGGGCTGATCACTTCGCGCAAAATCGCCCGGACAATGTGGAAACCTTCAATTTCTTCTGCTGTCGTGACTATCCCTTCGTCCTCAGCTCTTTCTATGGCGGTTTGCGCCAGGACTGGTTCCGAGAGGGCAGGCTCCGGCGTCATGGCCCCCTTTAGGCGGTCGTTGATTCGTTCACTTAACAATTGTTCAAACGCACGTTTGGTCAATAAAGTGAATTGATCCTTAATGGCAGGTGTAAATCTTTTGCCCTCTGCCAATAGGTCAGACGCCAGTAGCCGGACAATCTCCTCGCTGGGATTCACAGTCCATTCTGCCAAACGATTCTGAATCGCTCTCGTATATTTGAGATCGTTTGCCGTTGTCAGGATAGTGTCGACGTCGAACATGGATTTGGCGAATTTCTTGAGCTCGTCAACATCTCGATCCTTGAAGTCGAGGATATCGAACTCAAAGAACGGTTTTTCATCCATCTTGTTTGGTTGCTCAAGATCGGTAAAAAAGCGGTATGTCAGGCCGTTCGTCAGTACGCCAAAACGCGCCGCCGTCACATGGAAGTATCGGAAGAGTTGGCTCGCGTGATTTATGTGAAGATCGCCGCCGCACTTCTTGCATTCGAAGAGCAGTATTGGTTTTCCTTCGCGGAGAACTGCGTAGTCAACCTTTTCGCCCTTCTTGGTTCCTACATCGGCAATGAGTTCAGGCGTGACTTCCGTAGGGTCAAACACGTTATAACCAAGTATCTGAATGAATGGCATGACCATTGCGTTCTTGGTGGCTTCCTCTGTTTAGATAAGCCCCTTCGTGCTAGAGATACGTGTAGCAAGCGCTCTAAGTTGATCAATCATGTCCATTGCGCCCCCGACATTGTTTTTAGGAAGTATTGCCACGATGCAGTTTTTGCACAGATAGACCCCATTTATCAAAAATGTAACTCGGCTATCAATATGCAATTAAGGTGGGAGCTACGGCAGTGAGTGGAGGTGCTTTATTACTTCGCTGGCCCGCAGTATCGGAATCGTTTGATACGTTTGCAGAGCAAGCAGTTCATTGTCTCCGCTAACGATGAGGTCGGCTCCTGCGGCCAAGGCGCAAGCCAGCACGACGTCATCCTTTGGATCGCGACACAATTTAGGCAAGGGGGCCTGCAGAGGAGTTAGCTGACAAATGGCACGGTATCTGGAGACCAGTTTGGCCGCATGGGTATTTGCAATCCGTAGTTGAGCGACAAATTTCGGTCGATGCAGTACAACTAGCAGTTCTGCGCACAATTCTTCGCATGTGCAGAGTTCGACGCGGCCTGGAGCCGCGGCGGCAAGAAGCTGATGCGGCGTGCCGCCCCAGAGCAATGCGGAAATGACGACATTGGTGTCAAGTACAAGCCGCACGCTTGTTAGCCCTTGCTGCGCGGATTTCGGCTTGGATTTCATCTTCCGACATGGGGAAGACGCCAACGGCGGACAACTGCTCGGATACCGCGCTGATCTCCGCGAAGGCGCGGCGCCGGACTTCTGCCTGCAAGAGGGTGGCGAACACCGCTGGATCAAGTAGCCCGAGTGCTTCGGCGGCACGCACCAGGTCGTCCGGTAGAGTGAAGGTGATGGTTGCCATGGCTGCCTCGCAAGGTGGTCATCTCAGTCTAGCACCGGCATGGACGGGAGGTATTGATCTGCCTCCCGTCCGGACTTGCTTGACGCAGCCTTACATATTGCGGCGGTACTGGCCGCCGACTTCGAACAGCGCGGCGGTGATCTGGCCCAGCGAGCAGACGCGCACGGCGTCCATCAGCTTGGCGAACACGTTCTCGTTGTCGATGGCGGCTTTCTGCAGCGCGGCCAGGGCGGCCGGTGCGGCGGCGGCGTGGCGCGTGTGGAAGTCGTCCAGGCGCTTGAGCTGCGACTGCTTTTCATCGTCGGTGGAACGCGCCAGCTCGATCGGTGCCGGCACGTCGGAGGCCTTCGGATTGCGGAAGGTGTTCACGCCGATGATGGGCAGCGTGCCGTCGTGCTTCTGGTGCTCGTACAGCATGGACTCTTCCTGGATCTTGCCGCGCTGGTAGCCGGTTTCCATCGCACCCAGCACGCCGCCGCGCTCGGCGATGCGCTCGAACTCCTGCAGCACCGCCTCTTCCACCAAGTCGGTCAGCTCTTCCATGATGAAGGAGCCCTGGTTCGGGTTCTCGTTCTTGGCCAGGCCCCATTCGCGGTTGATGATCAGCTGGATCGCCAGTGCGCGGCGCACCGATTCGTCGGTCGGCGTGGTGATGGCTTCGTCGTAGGCGTTGGTGTGCAGCGAGTTGCAGTTGTCGTAGATCGCGATCAGCGCCTGCAGGGTGGTGCGGATGTCGTTGAAGTCGATCTCCTGCGCGTGCAGCGAGCGGCCCGAGGTCTGCACGTGGTACTTCAGCTTCTGCGAGCGGTCGTTGGCGCCATACTTGTCGCGCATGGCCACGGCCCAGATGCGGCGCGCCACGCGGCCCAGCACCGTGTATTCCGGGTCCATGCCGTTCGAGAAGAAGAACGACAGGTTGGGTGCGAAATCGTCGATGTGCATGCCGCGCGCCAGGTAGGCTTCAACGAAGGTGAAACCGTTCGACAGCGTGAACGCCAGCTGCGAGATCGGGTTCGCGCCCGCTTCGGCGATGTGGTAGCCGGAGATGGACACGGAGTAGAAGTTGCGCACCTGGTGGTGCACGAAGTATTCCTGGATGTCGCCCATCACCTTGAGCGAGAACTCGGTGGAGAAGATGCAGGTGTTCTGGCCCTGGTCTTCCTTCAGGATGTCGGCCTGCACGGTGCCGCGCACGTTCTGCAGCACCCAGTCCTTGATCTTGGCCGCCTCGTCCGCGCTCGGCTGGCGGTGGTTCTCTTCGACGAACTTGTCCACCTGCTGGTCGATGGCGGTGTTCATGAACATGGCCAGGATGGTCGGCGCCGGGCCGTTGATGGTCATCGACACCGAGGTGCTCGGGCTGCACAGGTTGAAGCCGTCGTACAGCACCTTCATGTCGTCCAGCGTGGCAATCGACACGCCGGAGTTGCCCACCTTGCCGTAGATGTCGGGGCGGATCGCCGGGTCGGCGCCGTACAGCGTGACCGAGTCGAAGGCGGTGGACAGGCGCTTGGCGTCCATGCCGGTGGAGACCAGCTTGAAGCGGCGGTTGGTGCGGAAGGCGTCGCCTTCGCCGGCGAACATGCGGGTCGGGTCTTCGCCTTCGCGCTTGAAGGCGAACACGCCGGCCGTGAACGGGAAGGAGCCCGGCACGTTCTCGGACATCAGGAAGCGCAGCACTTCGCCGTCGTCCTCGTAGCGCGGCAGCGCCACCTTGCGCACCTTGGTGCCGGACAGCGTGTGCGAGATCAGGCGGGTGCGGATTTCCTTGTCGCGGATTTTCACCACGTAGTCGTCGCCCGCGTAGGCGGCCTGCATGTCCGGCCACTGGGCCAGCAGCTTCTTGGCGCCAGCTTCCATGGCGCTGTCGCGGTCGGCGATCAGGCTGTCGAAATCCGCGCCCAGGTCGATGCTTTTTGCTTCTTCCAGCATGCGCTTCGATGCGCGCAGCTGCTGGCGTTCACGCGCCAGCTTGACCTGCTTGGCCGTGTTCTTGTGGTAGCCGCGCACGGTGTCCGAAATCTCGGCCAGGTAGCGCGCGCGCGCCGGCGGCACGATCACGTTCTTACCGCTGCTGAAGCGCACGTCCGACTTGGGCAGCGTGCCCGGCACGGTCTTCATGCCGAACTCGGCCAGCTTGCCCACCAGGCCCTGGTACAGCGCGGTCACGCCGTCGTCGTTGAAGCGCGACGCCTGGGTGCCGTACACCGGCATTTCTTCCGGGCGCTTGCTCCACAGTTCGCGGTTGCGCTGGTACTGCTTGGCCACGTCGCGCAATGCGTCCTGCGCGCCCTTGCGGTCGAACTTGTTGATGGCGATGAAGTCGGCGAAATCGAGCATGTCGATTTTTTCCAGCTGCGAGGCGGCGCCGAATTCCGGCGTCATCACGTACATGGACACGTCCACGTGCGGCACGATGGCGGCGTCGCCCTGGCCGATGCCGGAGGTTTCCACGATCACCAGGTCGAAGCCGGCCACCTTGCAGGCGGCGATCACGTCCGGCAGCGCCTGCGAGATTTCGGAGCCCGCTTCGCGCGTGGCCAGCGAACGCATGAACACGCGCGACTGGCCAGCCCACGGCGCGATGGCGTTCATGCGGATGCGGTCGCCCAGCAGCGCGCCGCCCGATTTGCGGCGCGACGGATCGATGGAGATGACGGCGATGTTCAGCGCGTCACCCTGGTCCAGGCGGATGCGGCGTATCAGTTCATCGGTCAGCGAGGATTTGCCGGCGCCGCCGGTGCCGGTGATGCCCAGCGCGGGCACCGGCAGGTCTTCGGCGGCGGCGCGCAGTTCGGCGCGCAGCTCGGGGGAGGCTTTCTCGTTTTCCAGCGCGGTGATCAGCTGGGCCAGCGGGCGGTGGCGCGCGGCGATGTCGCCTTCGCGCAGCGGCGCCAGCGCGGTCGGGGAATACTGCGACAGGTCGATGTCGCACTGCTGCACCATCCACTGGATCATGCCGACCAGGCCCATGCGCTGGCCGTCCTCCGGGCTGAAGATGCGGGTCACGCCGTAGGCATGCAGGTCCGCGATTTCTTCCGGCACGATCACGCCGCCGCCGCCGCCGAACACCTTGATGTGCGCGCCGCCGCGCTGGCGCAGCAGGTCCAGCATGTACTTGAAGTATTCGACGTGGCCGCCCTGGTAGCTGGAGATGGCGATGCCTTGCACGTCTTCGGCCAGCGCGGCGGTCACCACTTCGTCCACCGAGCGGTTGTGGCCCAGGTGCACCACTTCCACGCCGTTCGACTGCAGGATGCGGCGCATGATGTTGATCGAGGCGTCGTGGCCGTCGAACAGCGAAGCGGCGGTGACGAAGCGTACCTTGTTGGCCAGCTTGGCCTGCTCGGGCACGGCGGCGAGTTTCGGAGCGGAGAGGTCGTTCATGGGTGTCCTTGTCGTTCTGGAACGCGAGAATTTTGATTATATGACGTTTACGTTAACGTCAAGTCAAGCGATTTTGCGGCGCTGTGGCGGGTTACGGCTGCGCCTAAGCCGCCCTACGGTATCGATATGGCATCGACGGTAGGGCGGCTTAGCGGCGCAGCCGCGTAAGCCGCCAGCTTTACGCGGCGTGCTGGTGCCCGCCGCCCAGCGCCGCCAGCAGGCGCGCCTTCTCGGCGCGGAACTCGGCCACGGCTTTTTCCTTCACATGGCCGAAGCCGCGGATCTTCTCCGGCAGCTGCGCCAGCGCCACTGCCGTGTCGTAGTTGCCGGCATTCAACTGGGCCAGCACGGTGCCGACCAGCTCGCGGTATTCGCCGATCAGCGCGCGTTCCATCTTACGCTCTTCCGTGTAGCCGAAGATGTCGAATGCGCCGCCGCGCAAGCCTTTCAGCTTGGCCAGCATCTTGAACGCGCTCCACATCCACGAGCCGAATTCGGCTTTCACCAGGTGGCCCTTGGCATCCTTCTTGGCCAGCAGCGGTGGGGCCAGGTTGAATTTCAACGAGAAGTTGCCCTCGAACTGGGACTGCAGCTGCTCGACGAAGCGGCCGTCCGTGTACAGGCGCGCCACTTCGTATTCGTCCTTGTACGCCATCAGCTTGGACAGCGACTTGGCCACGGCCATGGACAGCTTGTTGCCAAGGTTGAGCGAGGCGTCCTTGGCGCGCACCTGTTGCACCAGCTCCTCGTAGGAAGCGGCATAGGCGGCGTTCTGGTAACCGGTCAGGAACTCCACGCGCTTCTTGATCACCGACTCCAGGCTTTGCGGCATCTGCACCACGATGGCCTGGGCCGGGATGGCGGTCTTTTCCACGCGCTTCAGGTCCACGGCGGCGCGGCGGCCCCACAGGAAGCTCTTCTTGTTCGCTTCCACGCCCACGCCGTTCAGCTCAATGGCGCGCAGCAGCGACGCTTCGGTCAGCGGAATGCGGCCGCGCTGCCAGGCGTAGCCCAGCATGAACAGGTTGGCGGCGATGGAGTCGCCCATCAGCGCGGTGGCCAGCTTGGTGGCGTCGATGAAGTCGGCGCTGTGGTACTGCGCCGCGCCCACCGATTCCTCGATCAGCGCGCGCACCTCGGCAGCCGGGTATTCCCAGTCGGCCTGCTGCGCAAAGGTGCCGGGCGGCTGCTCGTGCAGGTTGACCACGGCCAGCGTGCGGCCAGGGCGCATCTTGGATACCGCATCGGCCGCGCCGGCGGTCAGCATGTCGCAGCCCAGGATCAGGTCCGCTTCGCCGGTGGCGATGCGCTGCGCGCGCAGGTGGGCCGGCGAGCGGGCCACCTTCACGTGCGAGGTGACCGAGCCGTTCTTCTGCGACATGCCGGTCATGTCCAGCACGGAAGCGCCTTTGCCTTCCAGGTGCGCCGCCATGCCCATCAGCGCGCCGACGGTGATGACGCCGGTGCCGCCGATGCCGTTGATCAGGATGTTGTACGGCTGCTCGCACTCAGGCAGCACGGGCTGCGGCAGTTCGTCCCAGCCGTCGGCCGACTTGTCCTTGCTCACGCCGGTCTTCGACTTTTTCAGCGAACCGCCTTCCACCGTCACGAAGGACGGGCAGAAGCCTTTCACGCACGAGTAATCCTTGTTGCAGGACGACTGGTCGATGGTGCGCTTGCGGCCGAACTCCGTTTCCTTCGGCAGGATGGACACGCAGTTGGACTGGATGCCGCAGTCGCCGCAGCCTTCGCACACGGCTTCGTTGATGACCATGCGCTTGTTCGGGTCGGGGAATTCGTTCTTCTTGCGGCGGCGGCGCTTCTCGGCGGCGCAGGTCTGGTCGTAGATCAGCACCGTGCAGCCTTCGATCTCGCGCAGCTCACGCTGCACCGCGTCGATTTCCTTGCGGTCGTGCAGGGAGACGATGGACGGCAGGGCGGAGCGGTCGGTGTAGCGGCTCAGGTCTTCGGTCACCAGCGCGATGCGCTTGATGCCCTCGGCGGCCATCTGCTGCGCGATCATCGGCACGGACACGGTGCCGTCCACCGGCTGGCCGCCCGTCATGGCCACGGCGTCGTTGTACAGGATCTTGTAGGTGATGTTGACCTTGGCCGCCACGGCGGCGCGGATGGCCAGGTAGCCGGAGTGGAAGTAGGTGCCGTCGCCCAGGTTCTGGAACACGTGCGGCACTTTCGAGAACGCGGCCTGCCCGATCCACGGCGCGCCTTCGCCGCCCATGTGGGTGGTCAGCTTGTTGTACTCGGGGTAGATCGAGGTCGCCATCACGTGGCAGCCGATGCCAGCCAGCGCGAAGGAACCGTCCGGCACCTTGGTGGAAGTGTTGTGCGGGCAGCCGGAGCAGTAGAAGGCCGGGCGGAACGGCGTGTTGATGGCCTTCTTCAGCACCGCGTCCTTGGCGTCCAGGAAGGTCAGGCGAGCCTTGATCTGGTCCTGGATGTTGGTGTCGGTGATGTACTGCTTGATGCGCGACGCGATCACGCGCGCCACTTGCGACACCGAGAAGTCGGCTTTCGGCGGCAGCAGCCATTCGCCGCGCGGGGCCACCCACTCGCCCTTGTCGTCGAACTTGCCGATCACGCGCGGACGCACGTCGTCGCGCCAGTTGTACAGCTGTTCCTTCAGCTGGTATTCGACGAACTGGCGCTTCTCCTCCACCACCAGGATCTCGTCCAGGCCCTGTGCGAATTCGCGCACGCTGTCCGGCTCCAGCGGCCACGGCATGGCCACCTTGAACAGGCGCAGGCCGACCGTGGCGGCCATGGCTTCGTCGATGCCCAGCTCTTCCAGCGCTTCCAGCACGTCCAGGTAGGACTTGCCGGAGGCGATGATGCCCAGCTTGGCGTCCTTGGAATCGATGGTGGTGTGGTTCAGCTTGTTTTCGCGGGCATAGGCCAGGGCAGCGTAGATCTTATAGTCCTGCATCAGCGCTTCCTGGTTGCGCGCCTGCTGGCCCAGCGGGATGGACGACAGGCGGGCATTCAGGCCGCCCTCCGGCATGTGGAACTCCTTCGGCAGCTTGACCTGCACGCGGAACGGATCGGCATCGACCGAGGCCGACGACTCCACCGTGTCGGCCAGCGCCTTGAAGGCCACGGCGCAGCCGGAGAAGCGCGACATGGCCCAGCCGTGCACGCCCAGGTCCAGGTATTCCTGCACGTTGCACGGATACAGCACGGGGATCATGCAGGCCGAGAAGATGTGGTCGGACTGGTGCGGCAGGGTGGACGAATAGGCGCCGTGGTCGTCGCCGGCCACCAGCAGCACGCCGCCGTGCTTGGAGGTGCCGGCGTGGTTCATATGCTTGAAGACATCGCCGCAGCGGTCCACGCCCGGTCCCTTGCCGTACCACATGGCGAACACGCCGTCGTACTTGGACTCGCCGATCAGGTCCACCTGCTGCGAGCCCCAGACGGCGGTCGCCGCCAGGTCCTCGTTTACGCCCGGCACGAACTGCACGTTGCGCGCTTCCAGCTGCGGCCTGGCCTTCCACAGGTTCTCGTCCAGGCCGCCCAGCGGCGAGCCGCGGTAGCCCGAGATGAAGCCGGCGGTGTTCAGGCCGGCGGCGGCATCGCGGATCTGCTGCATCATCGGCAGGCGCACCAGGGCCTGGATGCCGGACAGGAAGATGCTGCCGGAAGTGGCGGTGTATTTATCGTCGAGCGTGACGGTGGTCAGGCGGGAAGCCTGGGCAGGTGCCGTATAGTCGGCCATGGTGATGTCTCCAAATGGTGTTCGGGTGGTTCGCCGCTCCTGCGCCGCGCCGGGTAAGGCACAAGCAGGTTCAGCCGTAACGCCGCCGGTGGGCAGCACTACCAATGTTTCAGTGTAGGGCCTAGTTGACGTATACGGAAATACCGAATGCCGATACAGCCATAAGAAAAAATGATACCCATCGCAGACCCAAAATGGGGTCAGGGTTAGTTTTCGCGGCGGCGAAAACTAACCCTGACCCCATTTTCGGGGAAAGATTGCGCTAGAGCAGGCGGGCGCCGAGCCAGTAGTGGCTGTGGCAGAGGTCGGCGGCGACCTGGCAGGCGAGGCGGCTGATGGCGGCGCTGGCGTTGGTGAGGGGGATGTTCTTGGAGCCGCACAGGACCACGGTACGGGAGATGGCGGGGCTGTCGATTGGCAGCGCGACCATGGCGCCGCGCTCGATTTCCGCCAGCACCGGCGCCACCGGCAGGATCGTCGCTCCCATGTCGGCGAGGATGGCGGATTTTAGGATGGCGATGGAGTTGATTTCGATGACGTTGGCGGTGGCCAGCCCGGCGCCGCGCGCCACGCTTTCGATCCGCGGCCGCACGCCGTGCTGCGGGCCGGGCAGGATCAGTTGCGCCGCCAGCGCCTGCGCCAGCGTGACGCGGTCGCGGCCCTCGGCCCACGGCGAGCCGGCGCGGCAGATGAAGCGCAGCTCTTCTTCGACCAGCGGGGTGCAGACGAAGGGCGCCAGCTGGCCGTCGTCGAACAGCACGGCCAGGTTGACGCGGCCGGATTTGAGCTGCTCGGCCAGGTTGCCGGTCAGTTCTTCCGTTAGCTGCAGGGTGATTTCGGGAAACTGGGCGCGCGCGGCCGACAGCAGCGGCAGCGCCAGCGCGCCCGAGATGCTGTGCGGCAGGCCCAGCGTGACGCTGCCGCTGGGGCGCTCGGCCGACTGCGTGACGGCCGATTTGGCGTCGGCAACTTGCTTCAGGATAGCTTGTGCGTGCTCGTAAAAGACCTTGCCGGCGTCCGTGCTGAGCACGCCCTGCGCGGAGCGGTGCAGCAGCTGCGCGCCCAGCTCTTCCTCCAGCTGGCGCAGCTGCTGCGTCAGCGCCGGCTGCGCCACGTGCAGCACCGTGGCCGCGCGCGACAGCGAGCCGTGGTCGACAATGGCGACGAAATAGCGGAGTTGGCGTAATTCCATGTGCGAATGTGACCTGTTCAGGACAAAAGTGTGAATCCGGGAGGAAACTATTTGTTATACTGATTCTAACCTCTACCATCGTCCATCGCGCTCGCAGGCCCCGTATGCTCAAGAAAGTCGATTCTTCCCAGCTGACCGTGGGCATGTATATCCATGACCTCAGTTGCGACTGGATGACCCATCCTTTCATCCGCAACCGCTTCGTCATCAGCAGCGAAGACGAGATCCGCAAAATCCTCAAGGCCGGCATCCATGATGTGGTGATCGACAGTTCCAGGGGGCTGGACGCGCAGGATGCGCCCACCCTGGAGGAGGCCAACCTGGCCACCGAGCGCGAATTGACCGAACTGGCCGCCAAGCCGGCCGTGCTGACCAGGGTGTCGCTGGGCGAGGAGCTGTCGCGCGCGGCGCAGATCCGCCACCAGGCGTCCACGCTGGTGCGCACCGTGATGCGCGACGCGCGCCTGGGCAAGGCCATCGAAATCGGCCAGGTGCAGCCGGTGGTGCAGAACATCACCGAGTCCATCCTGCGCAATCCGGGCGCGCTGGTGGGACTGCTGCGCATCAAGAACAAGGACGACTACACCTTCCTGCACTCGGTGAGCGTGTGCGCGCTGCTGGTGGCGTTCTGCAATTCGCGCGGCATGGCGCCGGAGATCACGCGCCAGGCCGGCCTGGGCGGGCTGCTGCACGATACCGGCAAGGCGCTGGTGCCGGACGAGGTGCTGAACAAGCCGGCTGCGCTGACGGCCGCGGAGTTCGCCCTGATCCGCAAGCACCCGCAGGACGGCTTCGACATCCTGCGCCAGTCGCCGGAGGTCAACGACATCGCGCTCGACATCACGCTGCACCATCACGAGCGGCGCGACGGCAGCGGCTACCCGCACAAGCTGTCCGGCGACGCTATCAGCGAACTGGCGCAAATGGCGGCCATCGTGGACGTATATGACGCCATCACCGCCGATCGCTGCTACCACAAGGGCATGTCGGCGGCCGCCGCGCTGCGCAAGATCTACGAGTGGAGCAAGTTCCATTTCAACCCGCAGTACGCGCAGGAATTCATGCGCTGCGTCGGCATCTATCCGGTGGGCACCATGGTGATGCTGGAGTCGGGCCGCCTGGGCGTGGTGGTCGAGCCGCATGAGACCAATCTGCTGGCGCCCAAGGTCAACGTGTTTTTCCACACCCGGAAGAACGTCTACATCAAGCCGGAAACGGTGGACCTCGCGCGCGGCGTGGGCTTCGGCGGCGCCGACAAGATCGTCGGCCATGAGTCGCCGTCCAAGTGGAATGTGGACCCGATGCGCTTCCTGACGCTGGCGGGCTGAGCCCGCCGGCCGGCCTCAGAAGAACTCGGCCTCGTCGTTCGATTCGATGGCCTGCAGCAGGCCGCCGCTGACCAGCTCGTCATAGTGGCAGACCTGGTTGCGGCCGTGGCTCTTGGCGTAGTACAGCGCCTGGTCGGCCTGGCCGAGGATGATCACCGGCGCCTGGTAGGCGCTGATGCTGACGTAGCCTATGCTCACCGTCACCTTGCCCACCTGCGGGAACTCGTGGCTTTCCACGTTGGCGCGGAAGCGGTCGATGATGCGGTGCGCATTGTCCTGCGAGGTCGAGCGCAGCAGCACCACGAATTCCTCGCCGCCGAAGCGGAACACGCGGTCCTGGGCGCGGAAGGACGAGGTCAGCAGGTTGGCGATTAGGATCAGCACTTCGTCGCCGTACAGATGGCCGAACTTGTCGTTGACGTGCTTGAAGTGGTCCACGTCCACCACGGCCAGCCACTGCTTTTCCTGGTCGTTGTGCTGGCGCCGCTCCAGTTCGCCCGGCGGCAGCGCCAGCGCGTCCTGCTCGGCGGTGCTGGCCTGCAGCATCTTGGCCAGCTGGTCGTCGAAGGTCTTGCGGTTGAGCAGGCCGGTCAGCGAGTCGCGCTCGCTGTAGTCGAGCAGGTTCTGGAAGTTGCGGTACACGCTGACGATGCCGCCCACGATGTGGATGGTCTCGCTGGTGTAGGGCGTGGGGTTGACGATTTCCAGGCAGGTGTTGGCCTTGTCGCCCAGCCAGATCGGCAGCCACAGCGTGTGGTTGCCGTCCGCGTCGACCTGGTCGGCGGACGCTTCGTGGGCGGCAATGCAGGAAGCCAGCGCAGGGAACATGCTGATGGGGTCGCCGGCGCAGGACGGGTCGCCATGCTCCTCCATGCGCGCCGGACTGCCGGACACGACGATGGCGCGCGGACGCACGAAGATCTGGCCGCGCACCGACGTCAGCGTGAGCACGCGGGTCTGCCGCGCGCCAGCGAGCTCCTGGACGGCCGAAATGACGGAGACGTCCAGCATCGTGTGATCGCGGTGGCCAGTCATGTCCACCATGTGTTTCAGTAGGGAATCCATCGTCGTTCTCTGATCACGGCACCAAGGCGTACAGTGCTCATAAGCACGAGGCCTTTCCAAAAGACAGCTAAGCAGAATAATACCTTTTTGTATTATAGGCAATTCCAGTCTGCGATATTTCTGCTAAAACGCCACGATTCTACCCTTCAATGCCCAGCGCAAGCGCCCGCCACTGCGGGCATCTCCCGAAAGTTTGATCCAAAACAGTTTCGTTCATACCACACCAGGCGGCGCGCCCCGGGCGGAAAGATTCCGTGTGGAAAACTTGCGCTCAATCAACGTCCCCGAAAACTGGCACGAATATAGTGATTCCAATGGCCGCCGGACTGCAGGCCGGCCGTGCCAGGGCGTAGCTTTGATTTCCTTTCAAGGGGTACATCATGAACAGCTTTATGCAGGCAGCCCGGAATTTCGCCCGGGACGAAGAGGGGATTACCGCAATTGAATACGGCCTGATCGCGGCGCTCATGGCCGGTGTGGTTGCCGCCGCGTTCACACCGCTGCGGGCCGCCATCGTGGCCGCCTTCGGCGAAATCGTCACCGCCATGAACGTCACCTGACGCGCGGCCGGGCGCGCCGGTTTTCCGGTCCGGCGCGCCCACTTTCGCCGGGAGGACCCGATGTGGACTGCGACCGAAGTGCTGTTGCTGTGGCTGGTCCTGCAAGCGGCGGTGACCGACCTGGCGCTGCGCAAGATCCCGAATGTGCTGGTGCTGAGCGGCCTGCTGCTGGCGCTGGCGCTGCATGGCCTGGCCGGGCCGCCCTGGGCGCTGCTGACGCAGTGGCTGGCGGGCACGCTGGCCGGCTTTTTCCTGTTTTTGCCGCTCTACCTGGTGCGCGGCATGGCCGCCGGCGACGTCAAGCTGATGGCCATGGTGGGCGCGTTCGCCGGCCCGCTGCGGGCGTTCGACATTGCCCTGCTCAGCTTTGCCGCCGGCGGCGTGCTGGGGCTGATGCTGATGGTGGCCAGCGGCCAGTGGCGGCGCGGCCTGGCCAATTTGCGCGCCATGCTGGTGCCGGCGCTGCTGCGCCTGGCCGGCATGCCGCTGCAGCCGGTGCCGCTGCGCCAGGGCCAGAGCGTGGGCGGCATGCCCTATGGCGTGGCCGTGGCGCTGGGCACGCTGGCTGTGGTGCTGGCGCCGCACTGCCGCGCCCAGCCTTTGCTGTAGCTCAATATCCGCTTGGCAAGCGGTTGCTAGTATCGATTCCTCACCGCAACACTTTTCAGGAGTATCGCATGATGGACTTTGCCACTGCACTGCCCGCCACCCGCAGCGAGGAGGACGAGCACGGCGCGCTGCTGCCGCCGCAGCCGAAAACCGTGCGCGAGACGGGGCTGGAACTGCAGCTGATCGTGGAGCTGGCCGCCAAGGCCATCTATATCGCCGGGCGCACCCACTTGCCCATCCTGGCGACGCGGCTGCGGCTGTCGATCAATGTGCTGCGCGAGGCGCTGGACTTCATGGTGGCCGAGCAGCTGGCCGAGGTGGCCTGGCGTGGCGACGCCGATATCGACGTGCAGTACCAGCTGACCACGGCCGGCAAGCAGCGCGCGGCCGGCTGGCTGGAGCGCTCGCCCTACCAGGGGCCGGCGCCGGTGACGCTGGAGGCGTGGCGCGCCATGGCGGCGCGCCAGTCGGCCCAGCTGCAGGCGCCCAGCGCCGAGGACGTGGAGGCGGTGTTCGGCGAGGCCGGCCTGGAGCCGGCGGTGCGCAACCTGATCGGCGCGGCCATGCACGCCGGCCGCTCGATGCTGCTGTACGGTCCCCCCGGCAGCGGCAAGAGCACGCTGGCGCGCAAGCTGGGCCGGCTGCTGCAGGGCACGGTGCTGGTGCCGCACGCGGTGGCGGTGGGCCAGGAGATCGTGCAGCTGTACGATCCGGCCGTGCACCTGCCGCCGGCGCTGCCGCCGGGTGCGGCCGGGCGCCAGCCGCTGGAGCGGCGCAGCACCGACGCGCGCTGGGTGCTGTGCCAGCGCCCGGTGGTGCAGCTGGGCGCGGAACTGGACGAGTCCATGCTGGAGCTGCGCCACGATGCCTTCTCCGGCTGCTACCAGGCGCCGCCGCACTGCAAGGCCAGCCACGGCCTGTTCATCATCGATGACCTGGGCCGCCAGCGCATGAGCGCGCCGGCCTTGCTGAACCGCCTGATCCAGCCGCTGGACGCGGGCCAGGACCAGCTGTCGCTGCAGGGCGGGCATAAATTCGCCATGCCCTTCGGCGCCATGCTGGTGTTCGCCACCAACCTGGCGCCGCAGACGCTGCTGGACGGCTCGGCGCTGCGCCGGCTGGGCTACAAGATCCATGTGGGCGCGCTGAGCGAAGCGAGCTACCGCACGCTGTTCCGCCAGCAGTGCCGCGCCGCCGGCGTGGCGCTGGACGACGCCGGCCTGCGCTACCTGATCGAGGAGCTGCACCGCGGCAGCGGCCAGCCGCTGCTGGCCAGCTACCCGCGCGAGATCCTGGGCCGCATCGCCGACTTCGCCGGCTACGCCGGCCAGGCGCCGCGCCTGACGGTGGCGGCGCTGGACCAGGCCTGGTCCAGCATGTTCGCCGCCTGCGGCCCGGCCGCCGGTCCAGCCGGCGTGCCCTGCCAGGCCGAGGACGAGACCGGGTACGCCTTGCTGCGGGCGAGGGCGGCATGAAAAACCGGCGCGCTTACCTGATGCTGGCGCTGGCCGTGGCGCTGGGGCTGGCGGCCGTGCTGCTGGCCTCGCGCTGGCTGCTGCGGCAAACGCCCGGCGCGGCCGGCCGCATCGTGGTGGCCGCCGCAGATGTCAACCTGGGCCAGCGCCTGACGACGGACATGTTCAAGCTGGCCGACTGGCCGGCCGACGCGCTGCCGCCGGGGGCGCTGCGCGACCCGGCCAAGCTGAACGGACGGGTGCTGAAAACCAGCGTGCTGCGCGGCGAGCCGCTGAGCGAGGCCAAGCTGGCCCCGGCCGGCACACTGGGCGGCCTGTCGGCGCTGATCGCCGAGGGCAAGCGCGCCATCACGGTGCGCGTCAACGACGTGGTGGGGGTGGCCGGCTTCGCGCTGCCGGGCAATTTCGTCGATATCATCGTGCATACCCAGGCCGGCGAACGCCAGCACGAGCGCGACATTTCCAAGATCGTGCTGGAGCGCATCCTGGTGCTGGCGGTGGCGCAGGAAGTGAGCCGCGACGACACCAAGCCGCGCGTGGTCAACGCGGTGACGCTGGAGGTAACGCCCGAGCAAGCCGAGCACCTGGACCTGGCGCGCAGCGTGGGCACCCTGTCGCTGGCGCTGCGCAACCAGGTCGACCCCAGGCCGGGCGTGACGGCCGGCGCGACCAAGGGCACGCTGCTGGGCATCTACGAGGCGGAGCCGGCACCGGCGCCCGGCCCGGCCGCCGAACCTGCGCGGCCGTCCGCCGCGCCGCGCCCCCAGCTGGCGGCGGCGCCGGCGCGCCACTGCATCGGCGTCATCAACGGCCTGCACAGCAGCCGCGAATGTTTATGAGGCGCGCCATGAAAACCTTGCCCATGCTTGCCCTGCTGGCGTGCTGCGCTCAGCCGGCGCTGGCCGCTGCCGGTCCCGCAGCCACTGTCGTCGCCACTGCCGCCACTGCCACTGCCGCCGCTGCCGCTCCTACCGCCGCCGCTCCCGCCGCCGCCTCACCGGGCCGTGCCGCGCCTGCGGCGTCCCGGGCGGCGCCGCCCACCAGCGACGGGCCGCGCTGCTCCGGCGACACGCCGGCGCAGCACAGCATGGCGCTGCAGCCCGGTAAATCCACCCTGCTGCGCCTGCCCGAAGCCGTGGCCAGCCGCAGCATCGGCAACCCGGCCGTGGCGCAAGCCATGCTGGTGGCGCCGGACACGCTCTACGTGGCCGGGGTGGATATCGGCAGCACCAATATGGTGGTGCAGGGCAAAAGCGGCAAGTGCAGCCTGATTGACCTGGTGGTGGGCATGGACGTGGCCGGCCTGCAAGCCTCGCTGGCGCAGCTGCTGCCGCAGGAAAAGAACATCCGCGTCACGGCGGCGGCGGACGCGCTGGTGCTGAGCGGCACCGTGGAAGACGGCGCCACCTTGATGAATGTGCTGGAGCTGGCGCACGCCTATGTGCGGCGTCCGGTGCAGGCGCTGGCCAGCCCGCGCGCGCCGGAGGATAAGGCGCCGGCCACGCAGCAGCCGTCCGCCCCGCCATCGGGCACCGTGCCCGGCGTGGCGGGCATGACGCTAAACCGGGTGGTCAACCTGCTGTCGGTGACCGCGCCGCAGCAGGTGATGCTGGAGGTGAAGATCGCCGAGGTCTCCAAGACCCTGCTCGACAAGCTGGAGGCCGGCGTGATGCTGCACTACGCCGGCGGCGGCTGGGCCACCACCATGCTGTCGAATTTCCTCACCGGCACGGCCGGCGGCCGGCTCGACCTGGCCAGGGGCGACAACAAGCGCATCACGCTGGACGCCGAGCGCAAGGACGGCCAGGTACGCATCCTGGCCGAACCGACCGTGATGGCGATCAGCGGCCAGGAGGGCAGCTTCCTGGCCGGCGGCAAGATCTTCATCCCGGTGGCGCAGGACCGCGACAAGGTGACGCTGGAGGAAAAGGAATTCGGCGTCGGCCTGCGCTTCACGCCCACTGTGCTGGCGGGCGGGCGCATCAACCTGAAGGTGGCGCCGGAAGTGTCGGAGCTGTCGCGCGAAGGCATCGGCATCACGGCCACCGGCTTTACCGGCAGCGCCGTGCTGCCCCTGATCACCACGCGGCGCGCCAACACCACGGTGCAGCTGTACGACGGCCAGAGCTTCGCCATCGGCGGGCTGATACGCAACACGCAGAACACCAGCGTCAAGGGCTTGCCGCTGCTGGGCGAACTGCCCATCCTGGGGGCGCTGTTCCGCAGCACCGATTTCCAGCAGGACCGCAGCGAACTGCTGTTCGTCATCACCGCCCATCTGGTCAAACCGCTGCCGCCCGGCCAGCCGCTGCCCACCGGCAGCATGGCGCCGCCGGCGCGTGGCGAACTGTTTCTCGGCGCCGCCCCGCAAGGAGGACAGCCATGATGCGCACCCTGAGGACCATGCCGCTGCTGCCGCTGCGGGCACTGCTGCTGTTACTGCCGCTGCCGCTGGCGCTGTGCGCCTGCGCCGCCGGGAGCGCGCCGCAGGCCGAGCCGGCCCCGCCGCCGTTCGGCAGCGTCACCCGCGCCGCGCTGGCGCAGCAGATCGCAAACCCGGACGCGGCGCGCCGAGCGCAGGAGCAGGACCATGGCGCGGCAGCCGGCGTGGACGGCCGCGCTGCTGCCAACGCGCAGGGCCGCTACCAGAAAAGCTACAGCGAAGCGGGGCCGCAGCCGGGCAGCTTCGCCATCGGCGTGAGCGGCGCAAAATGACACGCCGCGCGCCGCCCGTCCGCCATGCCGCCGCGCGCCAGCGCGGGGTGCTGACGCTGCTGTTCGCGCTGCTGCTGCCGGTGGTGCTGTGCGCGGCCGGCATGGCGCTGGACCTGGCCCTGGTGTACCAGCGCAAGGCGCAGCTGCAGAATTTCGCGGACGCGGTGGCGCTGGCGGCGGCGCGTTCGCTGAACGGCACGGCGGCCGGCGTGACCGACGCGGCCGCGAAGGCGCAGGAGATCGCCGGCAGCCAGCGGTATTTCGGCGCCAGCCTGCCGTGGCAGCCTTCCGCGCTGAGTTTCAGCGCCACGCCGGACGCGCCCGATGGGGCCTGGCTGGACGCCGCTGCCGCCGCCGCCGCGCCGGCCGGCCTGGCTTACGCCAGGGTGGACACCAGCGTGCTCGGGGTGGGCGCGGTCAACACTGCCTTCCTGCGCCTGGCTGGTGCCGCAGCGCCGGTCACTGCCACCGGGCGCGCGGTGGCGGGCCGCGCCGGCACCCGCGTCACGCCGCTGGCCGTGTGCGCCATGGGCGCGGCCAGCGGCACGCGCAGCAACCCCGGCGCGTCCGGCGGCGCCGCCTCGGAATTGCTGCAATATGGCTTCCGTTTCGGCGTGTCCTACAACCTGCTTCAGCTCAACCCGGCCGCCAACGCCACCACGGCCGAATACTTCCTGGTCGACCCGATCCAGGGCGCCGGCGGGCCGGCCGGGCCGGTGGACCATACCAGCGACGCGGTGCTGGCGCCGTTCATGTGCAGCGGCACGGTGCAGCTGCCGCGCGTCACGGGCAGCACGCTCAGGCTGCGCCGTCCGGCCGGCTTCACGCTGGGCGAGCAGCTCAATTCCCGTTTCGGCCTGTATGGCGCCGGCGCCCTGGCCTGCTCGCAGCTCACGGCGCCGCCGGACACCAATGTGCGCCAGTACACCGCCACCGGCAGCTGGATGGCGACGGCGCCCAACGCCGCCAGTGCCGATGCCGCGACCGGCGGCGGCCTGCCCTACAACACCGTGGCCGACCGCGCCAACGCGCCCGGGGCGGCATCCTACGGTTTGCTGTGGGCCTATGGCGCGGCGCGGCAGGCGGCCGGCGGCGGCGCCATCGCCCGCACGCAGTGGCCCTTCCTGTATCCCGTCACTGCCGGCAGCGCGCCGTCCGCGCCCACCTACGGTACGGTGCCGCCTTATGCGCAAACCACCCCAGCCAATTACCTGGCGCCGTCCATGCCCGGCCTGGCGCTGCGCCGCATGCTGGTGATCCCGCTGCTGCAGTGCCCCGCCGCGCCCGGCCCGGACACGCAGGCGGCGGTGCTGGCGCTGGCGCAGTTCTTCCTGATGGAGCAGGCCGGCGCGGGCGGGGTGCGCGCCGAGTTCGCAGGCGTGGTGGACGAGAGCACGCTGGCCGGCGCGGTGGAGCTGTACCGATGAAGGCGCCGCTGCCCGGCCGCCGGATGGGCGGCATGCTGGCGCTGGAGCTGGCCATGATCCTGCTGGTGGCGCTGATGATCGTGCCCTGCGTGATCACGCTGGGCAACGCCATGCGCCAGTACGTGGTGCTGGAGAAGGCCTCCTACCAGGCCGTGCGCCAGCTGGCCGCCATGCCGCGCGTGCAGATGGCCAAGCGCGCCAGCTATCTGCAGGTCGAGGGGGAAGTGCAGGCGCAGGTGATGGCGGCGCTGAACGCCGCGCGGCTGGACACCTCCGAGCTGGTAATCGACGTCGATTGCGCGCCGAGCTCGTGCGGCACCGCGAATTTGCCGCAGCGGATAACGGTGATGATCTCGCTGACGGTGCACAGCAGCGGCGGCGACGGCTTGTCCGGCTGGCTGCTCGGCGCCGGCGGCCTGCCGCTGCAAACCGTGGCGGTGCTGCGCTATGAGAACTGAGCCCCGCCGCGCCGCCGGCGCGCTGCTGATCGAGCTGGCGCTGGTACTGCCATTTTTTCTGCTGTTCATGTACGGCATGCTGGAATGCGCGCGCCTGGTGTATCTGTGGAACACGCTGCAGGAGGTCACGCGCGCCGCCGCGCGCGCGGCCGCCATGGCCGACTACACCGACCCGGCGGCGATGGAGGCGCTGCGCCGGCGCGCGCTGCTGCGTTCGAACGGCGGCACGCTGCCGCTGGTGCCGGGGCTCGACAGCAGCTATCTGCGCATCGAGTATCTGTGGCAGGGCGCGGACGGCGCACTGCAGCCGGTGGCGGCCGGCGCGCGCGCGCCGTGCCCGGCGCTGAACCGGCTGTACTGCCTGCGCAATCCGAACGGCAGCGACTGCATCCGCTTCGTGCGCGCCAGCGTGTGCGATCCGGCCGATGCGGACGGCTGCCGGCCGGTGCCGTTCCGGCCGTTGCTGCCACTGCCGCAGCTGGACTGGCAAAGCCTGGTGTTGCCGCCCTCGGCCACCACCGGGCGCGCCGAGTCCCTGGGTTATCAGCCGGGCAGCGCGCTGTGCGCCGCGCCTGCCGCGCCGCCCCCCTGAACACGGCGCGCACTTTGACGAAGGAATGCCTATGAAAGCCTTGATGATAAGCAGGGACAGCCAGTTGCACGCCGAGGTGGCGGCGCAGGGATCGGCGCGCATGCCGGCGGTGCAGCTGGTGGCCACGCGCCAGGGGCTGCGCGACGCGGTCGAGCGCGTGCTGGCCGAGGCGCCCGAGCTGGTGATCTTCGACGCCAGCGACGTGGCGCCGGAGGAGGTGGAACTGGTCGAGCGCCTGGGCAAGCACTATCCGCGCGCCTCCTACATGATGCTCACGCGCGCGCCGCAGCAGGACCTGCTGATCCGCGCCATGCGCGCCGGCATGCGCGAAGTGCTGCCGCTGCCGCTGGTGCACCGCGCCTTCCACGAGGCCATGGACCGCATCGAGATCGAGACAGGCGTCACCCATATGCGCGACGGCAAGGCGCTGGCCTTCATCTCCTGCAAGGGCGGCAGCGGCGCCACCTTCCTGGCCACCAATTTCGGCTACGCGCTGGCGGTGCTGGCCGAACGCAAGGTGCTGCTGATCGACCTGCACGGCCAGTTCGGCGACGCCACCTTGTATGTGTCGGACCAGAAGCCGGCCATGACGCTGTCCGACATCTGCGCCCAGATCGGCCGCATGGACGGCGCCTTCCTCGATTCCTGCCTGGTGCACGTCACGCCCAATTTCGGCGTGCTGGCGGCGGCCGACGACCCGCACCAGGTGTCGGACATGAAGCCGGACCATATGGACGCCATCCTGCGCGTGGCGCGCCAGCACTACGACTACATCGTGCTGGACGTGGGCCGCCAGATCGACGCCATCTCGCTGCGCGCGCTCGACAGCGCGGACGCCATCTACCCGGTGCTGCAGCTGGCGCTGCCCGACATCCGCGACGGCCGCCGCCTGCTCGACATCTTCCGCTCGCTCGGCTATCCGGGCGACCGCATCCGCCTGATCGTCAACCGCTACGAGCGCGGCGGCAAGCTGCGCCTGGCCGACCTGGAACAGGCGCTGGGCGCGGAGGTGATGCACACGGTGCCCAACGACTACCTGTCGGCCACCGATTCGGTGAACCAGGGCGTGCCGCTGCTGCAGCTGTCGCGCAGCAGCCCGGTGGCACGCAGCCTGGCCGACCTGGTGGAAGTGGTGACGGCGCGCAGGGTCCCGGAAAGCAAGGGCTTGTTCGACCGCCTGTTCGGCCGCAGCGACGCCGAGCTTTAACCGCCAACAAAAAGGAGAGCAACATGAGTTTGCGCGAACGCCTGGCCAGCGGCGACGAGACGCGGGGCAGCAGCAACGTGGTGGGCTTGCAGCCCGGACTGATGGGCAGCCTGCCGGACGCGTCCTACCAGGAGCTGCGCAAGACCATGCACCAGACCATCCTGGACCGGATCGACCTGGAGCGCCTGAAGCGGCTCACGCCGGAGCAGTTCAAGCACGAGCTGGCGCTGCTGGTACAGCGCGTGATCGAGGACGAGCGCATCGTGCTGAACCAGCAGGAGCGGCACCGCCTGGTGCTCGACATCCAGCACGAGATGCTGGGCTTCGGTCCGCTCGAGCCGCTGCTGGCCGACGCCGGCGTGTCCGACATCCTGGTCAACACCTGGTCCAAGGTCTACGTGGAGCGCGGCGGGCGGCTGGAGCTGACCGGCATCAGCTTCCACGACAACGCCCACCTGATGAAGATCATCGAGAAAATCGTCTCGCGCGTGGGGCGCCGCATCGACGAATCGAGTCCCATGGTGGACGCGCGCCTGCCGGACGGCTCGCGCGTGAACGCCATCATCCCGCCGCTGGCGATCGACGGCCCCATGCTGTCGATCCGCCGCTTCGCCGTGCAGCCGCTGACGGTGGCCAACCTGCTCGCGTTCAAGAGTGTCACGCCGCCCATGGTGCAGGTGCTGGAGGCGCTGGGCCACGCCAAGATCAACATCCTGATCTCGGGCGGCACCGGCAGCGGCAAGACCACCCTGCTCAACGTGCTGTCCGGCTTCATTCCCGGCAGCGAGCGCGTGGTCACCATCGAGGACGCGGCCGAGCTGCAGCTGCGCCAGCCGCACGTGGTGCGGCTGGAAACGCGGCCGCCCAACATCGAGGGCAAGGGCGAGGTGACGCAGCGCGCGCTGGTGCGCAACGCGCTGCGCATGCGCCCGGACCGCATCATCCTGGGCGAGGTGCGCGGCGCCGAGGCGGTGGACATGCTGCAGGCCATGAACACCGGCCACGAAGGCTCGCTGGCCACCATCCACTCGAACACGCCGCGCGACGCCCTGTCGCGGCTGGAGAACATGGTGGGCATGGCCGGCCTGACCCTGACGCCGCGCGCCACGCGCCAGCAGATCTGCTCGGCCATCACGGTGGTGATGCAGGTGTCGCGCCTGACCGACGGCACGCGCAAGCTGGTCAGCCTGCAGGAGATCACCGGCATGGAAGGCGACATGATCGCCATGCATGAAATCTTCCGCTACGAGCAAACCGGCGTGGACGGCGAGGGCAGGGTGCAAGGGCAGTTCCGCGCCACCGGCGTGCGGCCGCGCTTCGCCGAGCGCCTGCGCATGTTCGGCGCGGCCGTGCCGGACAGCGCCTTCGATCCCGACAAGATCTACGAATAATTCGCCCATCAGTCTCCGGGAGACGCCTATGGATCTGGTCTTTTCTTCTTTCGTGGTGCTGCTGTTCGCCGCCGTCATCCTGCTGATCGAGGGGGCCTGGCTGTGGTGGTCCGGCACCCATGGCGGCGGCGCGCGGCGCATTGCGCGCCGCCTCGAGCTGATGGCCGCGCGCGCCGACGATGGCGGCCTGGCGCCGCGCGTGACCATCCTCAAGCAGCGCCGCTACAGCGCCTTGCCCTGGCTGGAACAACTGCTGCGCCGGGCGCCGCTGCTGCCGCTGGCGGCGCGGCTGGACCGGCTGCTGCTGCAGTCCGGCCTCGGCTGGAGCGTGGCGCGCCTGCTGGGCGTGCAGTCAGTGCTGCTGCTGGCGGCCGCCGCGCTGCCGGCGCTGGCCGGCTTGCCGCGCCCGGCGCAACTGCTGGCGCTGGCCGCTGCGGTGCTGGCGCCGGCGCTGCTGCTGTACCGCGCCCGCAGCGCGCGCCTGGCCAAGCTGCAGGAACAGCTGCCCGAAGTGGCCGATTTCCTCAGCCGCGCGCTGCGCGCCGGGCACTCCTTCGCCAACGTGCTGCACATGGTGGGCAACGAGATGCCCGAACCGATCGGCAGCGAATTCCGCATCGCCTACGAGGAGATCAACTACGGCGTGCCGATGAACGAAGCCTTGCACAACCTGGGCGCCCGCATTCCGCTGACGGATCTGCGCTACCTGGTGATCGCGGTGCTGATCCAGCGCGAATCGGGCGGCAACCTGGCCGAATTGCTGGGCAGATCTCGCGCATGGTGCGCGCCCGCCTGCGGCTGCTGGCGCAGATCCGCGTGCTGTCGGCCGAGGGCCGCATGTCGGCCTGGATACTGGGCCTGCTGCCGCTGGGCGCCATGGCGCTGATGTCGCTCACCAGCTACCAGTACATCAGCCAGCTGTGGACCGACCCGGCCGGCGTGCAGATGCTGTGGTACGGCGCGGCGGCCATGCTGGGCGGCCTGCTGTGGATGCGCCAGATGATCAGGATACGCATATGAGCGCCGGCATGGAACTGAACCACTGGCTGTTCCTGCTGGTGGTGTTCGCGGCCGTGGCGCTGGTGGCGCTGGCAGCCATGCTGCTGTTCGCGCCGGGCGCACTGCGCCAGCGCCTGGCCGCGCACGCGCTGCCCGAGGGCGTGGCCGATGCGCCGTCCGGCTGGGTCGAGCGCGCGGCCAAGGTGGCGCAGCCCTTCATGCGCCTGTCGCTGCCGGAGGAGGGCTGGGAGCGCTCGCCGCTGCGCACGCGCTTCATGACGGCCGGCTGGCGCCATGCGTCGGCGCCCACCTTCTACTTCGCGGGCAAGACCTTGCTGGCCCTGCTGCTGCCGGCCCTGCTGGCGGCGCTGATGGCGGGCCTGAAGGCCGGCGCCGTGGGCGGCGGCTGGCTGTATTTCCTGCTGGGCGCTGCGGCGCTGGGCTACTACCTGCCCAACGCGCTGCTGGCGCGCACTGCGGCCGGCCGCCAGCGCGACATCTTCGAGCATCTGCCCGATGCGCTGGATTTGCTGACGGTGTGCGTGGAAGCGGGCCTGAGCCTGGAACGCGCGCTGGCCAAGGTGGCCGGCGAAGTGCACATCAAGAGCGTGGTGCTGGCGCAGGAACTGCAGCTGGTGCTGATGGAGATGCGGGCCGGCTTCAGCAAGGAGAAGGCCTTGCGCAACCTGGCCCTGCGCAGCGGCGTAGAGGACGTGGACACGCTGGTGGCGATGCTGATCCAGTCGGAGCGCTTCGGCACCAGCATGGGCGATTCGCTGCGCGTGCATGCGGAGAATTTGCGCGCCAAGCGCAGCATGCTGGCCGAGGAAGCGGCGGCCAAGATCGCGCTCAAGCTGCTGTTCCCGCTGATCTTCTGCATCTTCCCGACGCTGATGCTGGTGCTGCTCGGACCGGCGCTGCTGCAAATGTCGAAGGTGCTGCTGCCCGCCGCCGGCGGGCATTAGGGCATTAGGACATCAGGCAGGCGGCTAGTTCCAGGCCACGCTGCCCAGGCCGCGCGCGCTGGCGCTGCGGTTGGCGGGCTTGCCGTATACAGTGGCCGAACCGAGGCCGCTCAGGCGCAGATTGGCGCTGGTCCTGGCGTACACGGTGGCGCCGCCCAGGCCGCTGAGATCGACATCCACGCTGTCGGCGCGCAGCTGCTGCGCGTCCAGGCTGCCAATGCCGCCCAGCTTGGCGTTCAGGTTCTTGCTTTGGCCGCTGACCACCATCTGGCCCGCGCCGCGCAAATCGATGCCCACGGTATCGGCGTCGCCGGCGTTCACGTGCATGCTGCCCACGCCGGTCAGCTTGGCGTTCACGGTGCGGTAGCGCGACGTGACGTTGACGGCGCCCGCGCCTTCCAGCGCCAGGCGCATTTCATCGCCGGTGAAGCCGCTCACTTCGGTCGAGCCGACGCCGGCCGACACCAGTTCGCGCAAGTTCGGCAAGGTCAGTTCGGCGCGCAGGTTATGGCTGTGCATTTGCACGCCGCGCAGTTCGGTGCCGATGCGCAGCGTGTCGCCGTTCTGCACCACGGTCACTTTCTGCAGGTAGCGCTTGTCGCCGGTGACGACGAGCGAAGCGGTCGGGCCTTGTTTCACATTCAGGCTGATCACGCCGTCCAGCACCACCTTCACGGCACGCGCATCGATGCTGCGGCTTTCGCTGGCCAGTTCCTGGGCGATCGCGGCGCCGTGCGTCGCGTACAGGGTCACTGCCATCATCGTTGCGCTGATAAAGTTGTTCATTACGTGCTCCGTGTGGTGGTCTGCGTGGCGTGGCGATTAATTGGCGAGCGCGGCTTTTTCGGCAGCGCTCAGCCGTTTGGCGGTAATCGTCACGACCTGCATCGGAGCGGCCTTGGCGTCGGTGACGGTGACAGGAGCCGGTGCGGCGACGGCGGCCGGCACGGCTGCGGTGGCGAAGCTGGCGACGCCTGCCAGGGCAACGGTGGCGATGAAGATGGCTTCCATGTTTTTAGCGATGTTCATGATGTTTCTCCTTGTCTGGTGGGGTGGTGCTTGCGTTTTGCGTTTGCGTTGAGTGAACTATAGATAAACCCCGCGCACCACTCCACCGCAGTGCGACGAAATGCACAATCGGCGACATGAACTGCAAATATGGGAGCCCGAGCGCTTGGCCCGGATCAGATCAAATCAGATCAGCGCAGCGATAGCCTCCCCCATGCCGGTGGTGCTGGCGCTGCCGCCCATGTCGGGCGTGCGCGGCCCTTCCACCAGCACGGTTTCGATGGCGCGCATGATGTCGTCGTGCGCCGCCTGGAATGCAGCCTGCTGTGCCGCATCGCCCTGGCCGAGGAACTGCAGCATCAGCGCGCCGGACCAGATCATGGCGACCGGGTTGGCGATGTTCTTGCCGGCGATGTCGGGCGCCGAGCCGTGCACCGGTTCGAACAGCGAAGGGAAGGTGCGCTCCGGATTCAGGTTGGCCGACGGCGCAATGCCGATGGTGCCGGTGCAGGCCGGTCCCAGGTCGGACAGGATGTCGCCGAACAGGTTGGAGGCCACCACCACGTCGAAGCGCTCCGGGCTGAGCACGAAGCGCGCCGCCAGGATGTCCACGTGGTACTGGTCCCAGCGCACTTCCGGATAGCCGCCCGCCATCTGCTTCACGCGCTCGTCCCAGTAGGGCATGCTGATGGCGATGCCGTTCGACTTGGTGGCCGAGGTCAGGTGCTTTTTCGGACGGCTCTGCGCCAGCTCGAACGCATACTTCAGGATGCGGTCCACGCCCTTGCGCGTGAACACCGCTTCCTGCAGCACCGTTTCGCGCTCCGTGCCCTCGAAGATGCGCCCGCCCACCGACGAGTACTCCCCCTCGGTGTTCTCGCGCACCACGAAGAAGTCGATGTCGCCCGGCTGCTTGTTGGCCAGCGGGCAGGGCACGCCCGGCATCAGGCGCACCGGGCGCAGGTTCACGTACTGGTCGAACTCGCGGCGGAACTTGATCAGCGAACCCCACAGCGAAATGTGGTCGGGCACCGTGTCCGGCCAGCCGACGGCGCCGAAGTAGATGGCGTCGTAGCCCTTCAGCTGCTCGAACCAGTCGTCCGGCATCATCTGGCCGTGCCGGGCGTAGTACTGGCAGTCGGCCCACGCGAAGGTGGTGAATTCGAGCGGCAAGCCGTGCTTGCGCGCGGCAGCCTGGACGGCGCGCAGGCCCTCCGGCATGACTTCCTGGCCGATGCCGTCGCCGGCGATGACTGCGATGCGGTGCGTTTTCATGAAGACTCCTCCTGTGAATGTGCGTTCAGCATAGCGTTAATCGGTAGCGCTATAATCGGCTGATTCGTAATTCCAGCGTGCACGTATCGTGAATAATCAACCCCTGTTGGCCGACCTGCGCCTGTTCTGCACCCTGGTGCGCGAACGCGGCTTTGCCGCCGCCGCGCGCACGCTGGGCGTGTCGAACGCCTACGTCAGCAAGCGCATCGCCTTGCTGGAGCAGTCCTTGCAGGCGAAGCTGCTGCACCGGACCACGCGCAGCGTGACGGTGACCGAGCAGGGCGGGGTGGTGCACCAATGGGCGCTGCGGATACTGGAGGACGTGGACCAGATGCGCGACGCGGTATCGAACGAGCAGAGCGCCCCCAGCGGCCTGCTGCGCGTGTGCACCAGTTCCGGCTTCGGCCGCAACCGGGTGGCGCCCGCCATCTCGGCGCTGGCGCTGCGCTATCCGGCGCTGGAAGTGCAGCTTGAGTTGCTGGACCGGCCGGTGGACCTGATCGGCGAAGGCTTTCATCTGGATATCCGCGTGGGCGAGGCGCACGAGCCGCACCTGATGTCGCGCCGCATCGCCGCCAACCAGCGCGTGCTGTGCGCGGCGCCGTCCTACCTGGCGCGGCACGGCGCGCCGGCCACGCTGGCCGAACTGGCGCAGCACCGCTGCATCGTCATCCGCGAGCGCGACCAGGGGCATGAGCAGAATTCGGGCCGCTGGCTGCTGTCCGGGCCGGACGGGGTGGAGGCGGTGAAGGTGGCCGGGCCGCTCTCGGCCAGCAACGGCGAGATCGTGCACCAGTGGGCGCTGGACGGCCACGGCATCATTTTGCGATCGATCTGGGATGTGGGGCCGGCGCTGGCGCGCGGCGAGCTGCTGCGCGTGCTGCCGGCCTATGCGCAGCCGGCGGACGTGTGGGCGGTGTACACGTCGCGGCTGTCCACCTCGGCCAAGGTGCGGGTCTGCGTCGAGTTTATCGAGCAGTGGCTGGCCGAGGCGTGAATTACCCGGCGGCTTCCTCTTCCACCTTGGCCGAGCGCATCCAGGTCACCAGGGGATAGGCGTCCTTCAGGCCGTTGGCGATCAGCGGCAGCAGCAGGTCCGGCTTGTTCAGGTCCAGCTTCATCTCGGTCCACACGAAGAAGCTCTTCAGCTTGATGAATTCGATGTGCTCGTGGTCCGCGTCGAAGCCCTTGGGCGGGCGCTGCAGCTTGCCCTCGTCCTGAATGGTGCCGTAGCGCGCCTTCAGGGCCTTGTTTTTCAGCGCCTTGGAAAAGCCGGCCGCGTCTTCCACCATGTGCTTGCGCAGGGCCCGGGTGCGCTCGGGCGGCGGCATGTATTCGCCGGCGCCGAACAGCAGCCGGCCTTCGCCGTCGAGCTGGAAGTAGTACGTGGGGCCGCCCGCCTTGGACGGGCGGCGCATGTCGTTGGGCGCGATGGCGGCCGAGAAGCGCGTTTTATAGGGGCTCTTGTCGTGGGCGAAGCGCACGTCGCGGTTGATGCGGAA
This sequence comes from Pseudoduganella sp. UC29_71, assembly GCF_042693265.1. Taxonomy (NCBI): domain Bacteria; kingdom Pseudomonadati; phylum Pseudomonadota; class Betaproteobacteria; order Burkholderiales; family Oxalobacteraceae; genus Pseudoduganella; species Pseudoduganella sp. UC29_71. Next base: position 6,343,566 of record NZ_CP170549.1, read on the forward strand.
CATGGCTTTCTTCGGATTGCAGAACTTCACCGCCGGATCGAACTTGCCCAGCTCGCCGACCACTTGCGTCACCAGCTCCAGGAATTCTTCGCGCAGGATGTCGTAGCGCGGCTTGTTCATGATGAACCAGGGGCGGTTGTTGTTGTCGGCCAGTTCGGTGAGGTAGTTCTTCAGGTCGCGCAGGTGCATGTCGTGTCGGTGGTTTTTATCTGATACTTAGCGGGAAATCGGGCGCTTGCCCACGGTAATGGCAAGGTCCGTCTCGCGGCTCTTGCGCAGCACGCGCATTGTAGCTTTTTCGCCCGGCGGCAGCTGGGCGATCAAATTGAGCATGTCGTTGGTGTCGTTGACGGCCTTGCCTTCCACCGACAGCAGGATGTCACCCGGCTTCATGCCGCCCTTGTCGGCCGGGCCGTTGCGCACCACGCCGGCGATGATGGCGCCGCTTTGCACCTTGAGGCCGAAGCTGTCGGCCAGCTCGGGCGTGATCTCCTGCGACTCCACGCCTATCCAGCCGCGCACCACGTGGCCCGAGGCGATGATGGATTCCATCACGGTCTTGGCGGTGGACACGGGAATGGCGAAGCCGATCCCGACCGAGCCGCCGGTCTGCGAGTAGATCGCCGAGTTAATGCCCAGCAAGTTGCCGTTGGTGTCGATCAGCGCGCCGCCCGAGTTGCCGAAGTTGATGGCGGCGTCGGTCTGGATGAAATTCTCGAAATTGTTGATGTGCAAGTTGTTGCGGCCCAGCGCGGAAATGATGCCCATGGTCACGGTCTGGCCCACGCCGAAGGGGTTGCCGATGGCCAGCACCACGTCGCCCACCTTGGCCTGCTCGGCGTGGCCCAGCACGATCACCGGCAGCTTGTCGAGGTCCACCTTGATCACGGCCAGGTCGGTTTCGGGGTCGGTGCCCACCACCTTGGCGGCGGCCTTGCGGCCGTCGGCCAGCACCACCTGGATCTCGTCGGCCGCGTCCACCACGTGGTTGTTGGTCAGGATATAACCTTGCGCACTGACGATGACGCCCGAGCCCAGGCTGGACTGGTCGTCGTCGTCGCCGTCACGGTCGCGGTCGCCGAAGAATTTCTTGAAGAAGGGATCGCGCGTGAGCGGATGCTTGCGGCGCGGCGCCTTGGTGGTCAGCACGTTGACCACGGCGGGCATGGCTTGCGCCGCCGCCGCGCGGTAGGAACCGGGCGAGGGCGGCAGGTTGCCGCCGGCGAGGGCGCTGCGCGCTGCACCCGGGGCCGGACAGCTGCGCGGACGCGCCGCCGCCCAGGCCAGGCAAGCCCGGCCAGTCCGGGCGCATGGCGCTGTAGACGAAGTACAGCGCCAGGACCACGGTCACCGCTTGTGCAAACAATAACCACAGTCGTCGCATGATGCCGTCCTAACTTTGCCGCCGGGACGGTCTGCGTGCCGTCCGGCTTATTTTTTCAGTGCGTCGCGGATTTCGCGCAGCAGCAGGATATCCTCGGCAGTCGGCGCCGGCGTTTCCGTTGGAGCGGGTTCGGCCTTGCGGGCTTTCTGCAGGATGCGCACCATCTGGAAGATGATGAACGCCAGGATAATGAAGTTTAGCAGGATGGTCAGGAAGTTACCGTACGCCAGTACCGCGCCCAGTTTCTTGGCCTCCACCAGGCTCAGGGTGCTGGCCTGGCCGTTCAGCGGCACGTAGTAGTTGGCGAAATCCAGGCCGCCGATCAGCTTGCCGATCGGCGGCATGATGATGTCCTGCACCAGCGAATCGACAATCTTGCTGAAGGCGGCGCCGACGATCACGCCGACCGCCAGATCGACCACATTGCCCTTCATGGCGAAGTCTTTAAATTCTTGCATCATTCCCATTGTGAGCTCCCTGGCTAAGTTGTAAAGCCGATCATAACGTGTTTTTTAGCAACTGGTCGATAGTCTATGACGATCGGGATGGGGCGGAATTTAGACAAATGCAACGTTTCGCTTTAAAACGGTTTTGGCTTCACCTATAATCTAAGGTTGCTGGAAGCTTGGTTAACGCATAATAACTATTTCGCAATTTGATGATTGGGGTTTGGTATGAGTAACGATAAGCAGGTCGATTCTGGCCGTCGTGGCTTGATCGCCGCAACATGCGCGGCAGGTGGCGTAGTTGGACTGTCCACCGCCGGTGTTCTGGTAAGCACCTTCCAGCCGTCCGAGCGAGCGAAAGCGGCCGGCGCACCCGTCGAAGTCGATATCTCCACGCTGCAGCCGGGCGAAATGCGCACCGTCGAGTGGCGCGGCAAGCCGGTCTGGATCCTGAAGCGCACCCCCGAGATGGTCGCCTCCCTCAAGCAGACCGACGGCAAAGTGGCCGACGCCGAATCCAAACGCAACCCCGAAGAATTCACCCCGGAATACTGCCGCAACGAGCAGCGTTCCCGCAAACCAGAAATCCTGGTCGCGGTGGGCATCTGCACCCACCTCGGCTGCTCGCCATCGTCAAAATTCACCCCGGGACCGCAGCCTTCGCTGCCGGACGACTGGGCTGGCGGCTTCCTGTGCCCGTGCCACGGCTCGACCTTCGACATGGCCGGCCGCGTCTTCAAGAACAAGCCTGCGCCGGACAACCTGCAGGTTCCGCGTCACATGTATCTGAGCGACACCAAGCTGGTGATCGGCAAAGACGAGAAAGGCGAGGCATAAACCATGGCAGCTTTTAAAGAGACCAAACTCCCCGCCAACGCTCCGGTCGCGCAAAAAGCGCTGGGCTGGGTGGACGACCGCTTCCCGCTGACCAAGCTGTGGAACGACCAGTGGGGCAAGTACTACGCGCCGAAAAACTTCAATTTCTGGTACATCTTCGGCTCGCTGGCCGCGCTGGTGCTGGTGCTGCAGATCGTCACCGGCATCTTCCTGACCATGCACTACAAGCCGGACGCCAACCTGGCCTTCGGTTCGGTGGAATACATCATGCGCGAAGTGCCGTGGGGCTGGCTGGTGCGCTATATGCACTCGACCGGCGCCTCCGCCTTCTTCATCATCGTCTACCTGCACATGACGCGCGGCCTGCTGTACGGTTCCTACCGCAAGCCACGCGAGCTGGTCTGGCTGTTCGGCTTCGCCATCTTCCTGTGCCTGATGGCCGAGGCCTTCTTCGGCTACCTGCTGCCATGGGGCCAGATGTCGTACTGGGGCGCCCAGGTGATCGTCAACCTGTTCGGCGCCATCCCGCTGATCGGCCCCGACCTGTCGCTGTGGATACGCGGCGACTACGTGGTGTCCGACGCCACCCTGAACCGCTTCTTCGCCTTCCACGTGATCGCCATTCCGCTCGTGCTGCTGGGCCTGGTTGCCGCCCACCTGATCGCGCTGCACGAAGTGGGCTCGCTGAACCCGGACGGCATCGAAGTGAAGGAAAACCTGGGTCCGGACGGCCATCCGCTCGACTCCATCCCGTCGCACCCGTACTACACCGTGCACGACATCTTCGGTGTCTCGGTGTTCCTGCTGATCTTCAGCACCGTGGTGTTCTTCGCGCCGGAAATGGGCGGCTATTTCCTGGAATATAACAACTTCCTGCCGGGCGACTCGCTGAAGACCCCGCTGCACATCGCGCCAACCTGGTACTTCACGCCGTTCTACTCGGTGCTGCGCGCCACCACCGCCGATTTCATGTGGGTGCTGATGGTCGCGGTGGCCGCCTACGTGGCCTTCCTGTGGCTGAAGTCGCGCCTGGCCTTCACCACCAAGGCCATCATCGCCGTGATCGCGCTGGTCGCTATCGTCGGCATGCTGCCGTCGGTGCTGGACGCGAAATTCTGGGGCGTGGTGTTCTTCGGCAGCTCGGTCGTCATCCTGGCCTTCCTGCCGTGGCTGGACCACTCGCCGGTGAAGTCGATCCGCTACCGTCCGGACTGGCATAAATATGTGTACGCGCTGTTCGGCCTGTCCTTCGTCACCCTGGGCTACCTGGGCACCCAGCCGCCTAGCGTGATCGGCACCATCGTGTCGCAAGTGTGCACCCTGTACTACTTTGCCTTCTTCCTGTTGATGCCGTGGTGGAGCGCGATGGGCCAGTTCAAGCCTGTGCCATCCCGCGTGACTTTCCATCCGCACTGATACGCCGACCACAGCTCAAAAGGACAAGCATATGAATTTTGCAAAGAAACTGTTCGCAATCCTGGCGCTGCTGCCAGGCCTGGCCCTGGCAAGCGAAGGCGGCCACCCGCTGGACAAGGCGCCGGACCGCTCCACCAACATGGCCGCGCTGCAAAATGGCGCTAAGTTGTTTGTGAACTACTGCCTGAACTGCCATAATGCGTCTTCGATGCGGTTTAACCGCCTCAAAGACCTCGGCCTGACGGAAGAGCAGATCAAGGGCAACCTGTTGTTTACCGGCGAAAAAGTGGGCGAGATGATGATCACGGCCATGCCGGCCAAGGATGCCAAGGCCTGGTTCGGCGTCGTGCCGCCGGACCTGTCGGTGATTTCCCGCGCCAAGGCTGGCCCGGGCGGCACCGGCGGCGACTATCTGTACACCTATCTGCGCACCTTCTACAAGGATGACACCCGCCCCAACGGCTGGAACAACCTGATGGTGCAGAACGTGGCCATGCCGCACGTGTTGCATGAACTGCAAGGCGTGCAAGTGGCCAAGTTTGCGGAGGAAAAAGATCCGCACGACCCCAGCAAGGTGGTGCATAAATTCGTCGGCTTCGAGCAGGTCAAGCCCGGCGCCATGGACAAGCTGACTTTCGACACCAATGTGGCGGACCTGGTCGGCTACATGGAGTGGATGGCCGAACCTGCCGCGCAGACCCGCAAGCGCCTCGGCGTGTGGGTGCTGATTTTCCTGACGGGCTTCGCGCTGCTGGCCTGGCGCCTGAACGCGTCGTACTGGAAAGAGGTCAAATAAGTGAGCATGCCGGCCTGAGGCCGGCTATGTGTTTTGTGCGTCGCCCGCGTGGCGGGCGCGTTCTGGGGTGAGCCGTTCGCGGCTGCATCCCATTTTGTTTCTAAGGAACTACAAAAATGATGGTTCTCTATTCGGGTACAACCTGCCCATTTTCGCAACGCTGCCGCCTGGTCCTGTTTGAAAAAGGCATGGACTTCGAAGTGCGCGACGTCGACCTGTTCAACAAGCCGGAAGACATCTCCACCATGAACCCGTACGGCCAGGTGCCCATCCTGGTCGAGCGCGAACTGATCCTGTACGAATCGAACATCATCAACGAGTACATCGACGAGCGTTTCCCGCACCCGCAGCTGATGCCGGCCGACCCGCTGATGCGCGCGCGTGCACGCCTGATGCTGTTCAACTTCGAGAAAGAGCTGTTCGTGCACGTGCACACGCTGGAAAGCGAGCGCGCCAAGGCCAACGACAAGAGCCACGACAAGGCGCGCGCGGAAATCCGCGACCGCCTGACCACGCTGGCGCCGCTGTTCCTGAAGAACAAGTACATGCTGGGCGACGAGTTCTCCATGCTGGACGTGGCCGTGGCCCCGCTGCTGTGGCGCCTGGACCATTACGGCATCGAGCTGTCGAAGACCGCCGCGCCGCTGATGAAATACGCCGAGCGCATCTTCTCGCGTCCGGCCTACATCGAAGCGCTGACGCCGTCCGAGAAGGTCATGCGCCGCTGATCATGTCCGAGATTTCCACCAAGCCCTACATGCTGCGCGCCATTTACGAATGGTGCACCGACAGCGGCTACACGCCCTACCTAGCCGTGAAAGTCGACGCCGCCACCACGGTGCCGATGGAATACGTCAAGAAGGGCGAGATCGTGCTCAACATCAGCTTCGGCGCCACCTCCGGGCTGAAGATGGACAATGACAGCATCCGCTTCCACGCCCGCTTCGGCGGCGTGTCGCGCGAGATCTACGTGCCGGTCAACAACGTGATGGCCATCTACGCCAACGAAAACGGCCAGGGCATGGCGTTCGAGCCGCAACTGGGTGGCCGCGACGACGCGCCGGCGCCCGCTCCGGCATCGGCCCCCGCCCCGCTGGCGCCGGTGTCCAGCGCGCCGACCCTGGCCCCGGTGCCGACCCCGGCGCCGCAGGCCCGCCCGGCCGACGCGGACGGCGAAGACGGCCCGGACGACGGCGGCGACCCGCCCAAAAAAGGCGGCGGACGCCCCACCCTCACGCGTATCAAATAGCGTATAATCTTCGCGCAACGCCGACTTAGCTCATTTGGTAGAGCAGTTGATTTGTAATCATCAGGTGGCCAGTTCGAAACCGGCAGTCGGCACCAGATACGATGAAAAGCCCAGCCTTTCGGCTGGGCTTTTTGCATTGGCGGCCTGCTTTGCTGTATTTGCGTGTATCGCCGTGTATCCCTGCCGGCGGCGGATACACGGCGACTTCCCCCAGCCTTTTCGCGACACACGGCCGATACACGGCGCCGGTGTAATGGCGCCATGGAATCGATATCCGATCCGGTCAACGCAGAAAAGGACATTCAGATGAAAACCGTATCCACCATGATGGCAGCAGCAGTGATCGCCGGCAGCGCGCTGGTGGCGCAGGCGGCGCAGGCGCAGGCGCCCGCGCAGATGCAGGGCCTGAAGCGCACCGACATCCTGAAAAGCGACTTCAGTGTCCCCGGCCGCGAGGTGCTGCAGGTGCGCGTCGACTTCGCCGAAGGCACGGTCTCGCCCAAGCACTCCCATCCCGGCGAGGAAGTCGCCTTCGTGCTGGAAGGCACGCTGGAGTACCAGGTCGAAGGCCGCGCGCCCGTCACGCTGAAAGTGGGCGACGCCATCTTCATCCCGGCCGGCGCGCTGCACGTGGCGAAGAACGTCGGCACCGGCAACGCGGCCGAACTGGCGACCTACCTGGTGGACAAGGACAAGCCGCTGGCGACCATTGTCAAATAAGCGACGCCGCCGGCCCCGGGAGCTCGGCAATACTTGACTTCCTCGCAGAAAGATGTCATTTTAACATGATAAAAATCACATCTTCACCGAGGGATGGATCATGGGGCGCATTGCAGCAGAATTGAGGAAACCGGCCAGCTGGCAGGACTTTGACCGCCTGAGCCGCAGCCTGATGTCGGCCGTGCACGGCGTGCAGTTTGAACGCTGGGGGCCGGCGGACCACCGCCAGCACGGGGCGGACGCCTGGGCGCGGCTGCCGAACGGCAAGGTGTTGGTGTTGCAGTGCAAGGGCCGCAGCCGCAGTTTCGGCAAGTCGCTCAGCATCGCCAACCTGGACGCGGCGGTGCGCGAGCTCGACACCTTTCCGCATCCCGTGGAAGAACTCATCATCCTGACGACCACGCCGGAAACCGTGGCCCTGCAGGACCGCGCCGAGGAGCTGACCGAGCAGCGCGCGAAAGCCGGGCTGTCGCGCGTGTCGCTGCATGGATGGTACAGCATCGGCGAGCTGATCAGCCGCCATGAGGCCGTGCTGGCCGGCCAGCTGCAGACCCGGCTGGGGCGCCGGGCGCGCTGGCTGTTGCTGCTGGCAATGGCCGCACTGCTGGCCAGCGCCGCGCTGGCGTCCCGCTTCAGCTGAGTTTGATGATCTGCGGCTTGCGCGTCTGGTCGGAACAGTAGACGAAGGCCTGCAGCTGCTTCGACCAGCGGAATTTCGACCAGGCGCCGTTTTCGGCTGCCTGCAACTGCGCTTGCCCGCCCGCGTCCTGGTCCCAGTGCCGCAGCGCCACCTTGCTCCAGGTCCACGGGCTGGTGGCCGGATTGCTGGCCGGCGGCGTCAGCTTCACCACTTCCGGCGGCGCAACCGACTGGTCCAGCCCGAACATGGCGCCCAGCTCGTCTACCCATTCCAGGCCCATGGTGTCGGGCCGGTGGAAGTTCATGCCGCCGCCGTCATAGCCGCCCAGCAGCGCCGGCACCGTGCCCAGCGTGGTGTTGCGCGTGACCTCGCCGGTGGCCAGGTTGCGGATGTAGAGTGCGCGGTAAGAGCCGTTGGCGTAGGCGCCGTTGATATAGCCGCCGTCCACCGCCACCAGCAGGTTCAGCTTGGAGCACAAGGCCAGCACGCCGTTGCCCAGGTTGCCTCCCAGGGCCGGGTATTGGGTGATGTCGCCGGCCTTGCTGACGAACAGCGTGTAGTCGACCGGGCCATTGACCGCGACCCACCAGCCCTGGCGCTGCTCGTCGATCGCCGTGGTTGGGTAGTTGCCTCCGGCGCCGGCGGCCGAGAAGCGGATCTCGGTGGGCGCGGCGTTCTGCGGCTGGCGCGTGGCCAGCTGGCTGTAGCCCAGCTGCTCGCGCGACACATCCAGCAGCTTGATGCGGTTGGGGTAGCGCGAGCCGGCCCAGAAGAAGGACACCAGCGTGCCTTGCGGCCCGCCGCCCCAGGCCTTCGGCATTTCCTGCAAGCCCAGGTAGCTGTGCGGATTGTAAGGCGTGCCGTCCGCCGCGTAGCCGTTGGCGTCGAAACTGTTGGCCGGGTGGCTTTGCAGCGGCAGGTTGGCGGTTTTCCACGTCAGCGAGTTGAAGTCGCAGATCAGCGTGAACTGCTGATTGGTCATGCCCTGCGTCGACTCATGGCCGGCCGAGTAATACACTTGCGCGCCGTAGGGGCCGTAGTCGCGCAGGATGGCGCTGCCGCCCCAGATGGCGAACGGCATGTTCATGATGTAGTTGTCGCGCGGGTAGATCGATGGCGTGACGCTGATCGGCGTATTCGTCATCGGCACGTCGGCGAAATAGCCGGCCGGTGGCACCCATGCCGGCAGTACCGGACGCGGCGCGGGATTGGCCGTCACGCTGACGGTGAAGGTGTTGGATGATGCTTGGCTCATGGTTTTCCTTGACGGGCTTAGCTGACGCGCGGCTCGACGCCCCAGACGGGCGCCCTGTTCCAGCCTGCGGCAAGCTCGTTCCAGTTACTTGCGGTAATCATGCGGTTGTAGGCGGCTTGGGCGCCGGGCACGCCGTGCTGCACGGCATAGGCGATCGCGGGCTGCAGATTGCCCCAATAGCCGGTGGCGTCCGGGAAGTTACCGCCTCGTAAAGGACCGGCGGCGCCCGGGTTGCGCACGCCCTGCGCGGCGAAATACAGCTCGCCCCAGCTGGCGTACCAGGGGCCGGTGCCGCCTTCGAAGTCGGCGCGCTCCACCGGGGCCACCGGCATGTAATACTGGGCCGCGTCGCGGTACAAATACTCGCTGTCCCCGGTGCCGCCCAGGCGGCCGATCACGCTTTGCGCCTTCCACGAGAAGAACGCTTTCAGCTTGCTCAGCGTGGCTGCCGCCAGCGGCGGCTGCAGGTCGATGGCATAGCCGATCGCCGCGGTGAAGAAGTCCTGTTGCCAGGTCGCTTCAGACTGCACGCCGCCGCCCTGCGTATAGTTGGTGTATGGCACCACGAAGCCGAATTGATTGTTCGGCTTGGCAACGTAGGTGGCGTGATAGAACTCCGCGTTGGCCGCCAGCGAGGCCGTGAATTCACCGCGCAGTACCGTATCGTTGTCGGGTGTCACGCACAGCGCCTGTGCCAGCGTGCGCAGCGACCATGCCGCGCCGCGCGTGGTGTTGGAGCCGGAATTGCTCAGGAACAGCCCCGAGGCATAGCTGCGGTGGTTGTCCGGGTTCTTCAGGTAGCCCAGCGTGGCGGAGAATTGCACCTCTTCCATGAAGTAATAGCGTCCCGTCAGCAGATAGGCGGTGTAGCCGATGGCTGGATGGTGCGGCGTATCCCACACCGGTGCGGCGGTGCCGCTGGCGGCGGCCGTGTACTCGCCCTTGGTGGAACCGCCCACGCCGGCCACCGAGCTGCTGCTGTGCGCCACCAGGTTGGGATAGCTGGACAAGCGCAGCGGCCGCTGCGTGGTTTCGTCGCGGAAGTGGATGCCGTAGCGGCCCGCGCCGTAGGCGTTCACCACCACGGCGGCGTAGGCGCGCGTATCGCTGCTGGTCAGGTAGAGCACGTCCCATTCGGGCAGCAGGCCGATCGCACCGTGGTAGCCGGTCTGGCCCATGGCGTTCGAATAGTTGCCCTGCTGCAGTGGCGTGTACGAGGTCACTAGGCCGGCCAGGGCCTCGGCCGTGCTGGGCACCACGCCGCGGTAGTTGGGCACCAGGCGCGACGCTTGCAGATAGGCTTTGTCGTGGCTGGGCGTGATGCGCGGATCGGCGCCCAGCCAGTGGCTGTGCGCCGCGCCTTGCAGCAGCACCGTGCGGCAATGGTGGGGCAGGTCGATGGCGGCGCTGAAGCGCTGCGTGCCGCCCAGGGTAAACGTGTAGGTGGCGCTTTTGTTGGTGGGGCCGGCCACTTTCAGGTAGCCGTTTTCCACCCACGGCAGCACTTCCACCGCGCCGCCGGCGTACAGCCGCACTTCCAGCCATGCCACCAGGTGGGCGTCGCTGCCGATGGGCTTGCGGTAGATCCAGGAACTCATCGTTGGGCCGGCGACCCAGGCCTGGAACGGCGCGTCCCAGTCGGCGCCCGACCAGCTGGCCGCGCCGAAGCCGCCTGCGTCAACGGCGGCGGCGATGTTGGTGGCGCGCAGCGCGGCCGTGGTGAGCGCGGCGCCGGTGCCGGCCGCGCCGCTGGCGTTGAGCGTGCAAACCTGGGCGGTATTGGCCGCCAGGGTGGCGCGGCCGGACAGCACGGCGAACTTGAGCGAGCCGTCCGGCCAGTAATTCTTGGGCGTCACCTGCAGCCCGGCCAGGCTGCTGCCGACGAATTTGCCGGCCGGTACCTGGCCCTGGCGGAAAGCCTGGCCCAGCGTGAATGGCAGGTTGGCGCCGCTGGCTGCCGCCGTCAGCGTGAAGCTGGCAAATGACGCTGCAGGCGCTTGCACCTGGATGGCGAAGGGGTTGGAAGAGGACTGTGCCATGGATGCCGCCTGTCAGATGTCGCTGGCGGTCAGCACGTGGCCGTCCGTGCTGCCCACGGCGCCGATGCCGTCATAGACGAAGGACAGGGTGCGGGCGTTATAGGTCACGCCGGGCGGCAAGGCGATGCTGTTCAGGGCGATGGCCAGCGGGCCGCCGCTGGCGCTTTTCACGTATTTGGAGATGGAAATGGTGCTGGCCACGCCTTGCGTGAACGTCAGCGCCGGCACCACGCTCCACACCGGCGGCGCGCTGGCCGGCACCAGCGCGGACGGCCCGCTGCTGCCTGCTGCGGTGGTCGGCGGCGGGGCGGGATCGGACGACGGCGCCGGCCCGGCCTGGGCGGTGCCAGCGGTAGCGCTACCCCCCTCCGCCGCACGCTTGTAGCGCGAGCGTAGCGGCGCTGGCCGACATCAACTTGATGAATTGCCGGCGCTGCCTGGCGTCGTTGCGGCCGGTGGGGAGTGCTTCGGTGCCAGCGCTTGCCGCGGCTGGGACGGGCGTGCGGATTTGTTTCATTGCCAATTGTCGCCTGAAAAAAAAAAGAAAGCGCCGGACCTTTCCGGCGGGCATTTCCGTTAGTTTCGCACAAAATTAAGGCACGCTTTCAACCGTGCGCCACATTTATTTTGTTCGGCGATGTAACAATTGGCAGAACTATATTCAACATTTCAATTTGGAAATCCCGCCTCGGCGCGGGGATCGCGGGCCAGTAATTTGGCCACCAGCGCTTGCGGCTGGTCGCCGTCGAACAGCACGCCTGCCACCGCATTGGTGATGGGCATGTCCACGCCCAGCCTGGCCGCCAGCTCGCGCACGGCCTTGGCGCAGGGCACGCCCTCGGCCACATGGCCCAGCTCGCCGACAATGGTGTCCAGCGCCTTGCCCTGCGCCAGGCCGAGGCCGACGCGCCGGTTGCGCGACAGGTCGCCGGTGCAGGTGAGGATGAGGTCGCCCATGCCGGTCAGTCCCATAAAGGTTTCCACCTGCCCGCCCAGCGCGCTGCCCAGGCGGGTGATCTCGGCCAGGCCGCGCGTGATGAGGGCGGCGCGCGCGTTCAGGCCCAGGCCCAGGCCGTCGGCCACGCCGGTGGCGATGGCCAGCACGTTCTTGACGGCGCCGCCCACTTCCACGCCCACCAGGTCGGCGCTGCTGTAGACGCGGACGTTACCGCCGTGCATGGCGGCCACCACGCAGTCGCGCAGCGCGGCCGAGCTGGACGCGATGGTCAGCGCGCACGGCAGGCCGTGCGCCACTTCCTGCGCGAACGAGGGGCCGGACAGGGCGCCGCTGGGCACGCTGTCGCCCAGCACTTCGCGCATGATCTGGTGCGGCAGCAGGCCGGTGCCGTATTCAAAGCCCTTGCACAGCCAAACGATATTCGGAATCGGCCGGCCCTTGAGCTGTTCCAGCAGCGGGCGCAGGCCGGCTACCGGGCAGGCCGCGATCAGCAGGTCGCTGCCGTGGGCCAGCGCGGCGTCGAAATCGGCGCCGACCGATAAACCGGGCGGAAAAGGGTGGCCGGGAAGATAATGGAGGTTGTCGCGCGCGGCGGCCATTTCATGCATGGCGGCACTGTTGCGCCCCCACAACAATACATCGTGGCGCTGCGCCAGCGCCATGGCGACCGCCGTGCCCCAGGCGCCCGCGCCGAGCACGCTGATCCGGCGCGCGCCGGCGGCATGTGGATGGTTCTGCATGGCTAGGCTTTCTTAAATGCCCCAGATATCGCTGCTTTTCACGTAGCCGGACTGGCCGTCGCGGTGGCGCACCTTGATCCAGCCGTTGCCGGCCGATTCGGCCAGCTCCAGCAGCACGCCCTTGTCGGCGATGAACACGGTGGCGGCATTGTCGTCGGCGGCGGCGCGCACCTTGGTGTTGGCGGCGCGCACCACCAAGGTGCGCTTGGGGCTCAGGCCCTTGGCTTCGGTCCAGGCCAGGTCGCCGCTGGCGTCGCGCACCTTGACCCATTCGCCGTAGCTCAGCACCACTTCGAGCGGCATGCCGCGCGGCGCCACGAACAGCTTGCCGCCCTTGGTGGACGGCGCGTCGTACAGGATGGCTGGGGCCGCGCCCACCGATTTGAAGTCGAGCGCGTGCCCGGCCGTCGCGGCCAGCAGCAGTGCGGCGCCTGCAATCCATCGGAAGAGTGTCATACCGTGCCTCTGATCAGAATTCGGGAGTGAAAAAACGCAAAGGCCGCTGCCGGCCTTTGGGATGGCGGCGCGCAGCGCGCCCCGCCGATACTGCATCTTAACTGCTCGCGCAGTCAGGCTGCAATTAGTGTGCGGCACCTTCGGTCGGCGCGGCGGCGGCAGCGGCTTGCTGCTCGGCGATGGCGGCCAGGCGCTGCTGGTAGAACACTTCGAAGTTGATCTCGGCCAGGTGCACGGGCGGGAAGCCGGCGCGGGTGATCATGTCGGCGATGTTGGCGCGCAGGTAAGGGTACACGATGTTCGGGCAACCGATGCCCAGCAGCGGGTCCAGCTGGTCGGCCGGGATGTTGCGCGCTTCGAAGATGCCGGCTTGCTTGCCTTCAACCAGGAAAGCCACTTTGTCTTTGATCTTGGCGGTCACGGTAATGGTGACGGTCGATTCGAAGATGCCTTCAGCCAGCGGCTCGGCTGCCACGTCCAGCGCCACTTCGATCGCAGGCGCTTCCTGTTCCAGGAAAATGGCTGGGGAGTTCGGCTGTTCCAGCGACATGTCTTTCAGGTAGACGCGTTGGATTTGGAAGACTGGTTGCAGATTTTCGTCAGACATGGTGCGCTTTCATAGATAGGAAAAGAGCGGCAGGACCGCTCGCTGTTAGGGTACCCGCGCGGCCGTCAACAGGGACGGGCCGCGCAAATGCGCAGCAATTGTAGCAAAACCAATTTGAGGGCGGTCAGCCTTTTAACAAGGGGTCCAGGCCACCGGCTTGATCGAGCGCATACAAATCATCGAAACCGCCGACGTGGGTGTCGCCGATGTAAATCTGCGGCACGGTGCGCCGGCCGGTTTTCTGCATCATCAGCACGCGCTGCTCGGGGTCGAGATCGACGCGGATCTTGTTGATGCCGGTCACGCCTTTGGCTTCCAGCAGGCGCTCGGCGCGCACGCAATAGGGGCAGACGGCGGTGCTGTACAGGGTTACGGGGGCTGTCATGATGATAGTTCCTCAGTCAATTATTTGGCAATTGGCAAGCCTGCGGTCTGCCAGGCGGCCTGGCCGCCCTCGAGGACGACCACGTTGTCGAATCCAGCCCCTTCCAGGATCTTTGCCGCGCCGAAAGCGCGTGCGCCTTTTTGGCAGACCACGACGATGGTGCGGTTCTTGAATTTGTCCAGCTCGCTCACGCGCTGCTTCAGCTCGCCGGCCGGGATATGCTTGGCGTCCGGCAGGTGGCCATCGGCGTATTCCTTGCCGTCGCGCACGTCCAAGATGGTGGTCTTGGCGCGGTTTATCAACTGCACCGCCTCGTTCGGCGAGACTTTTTTGCCGCGCTGGGTGAGTACCGGCCACAGCAGCGCGCCGCCCGACAGGGCGACGATGCCAATAAGAAAAATCTGATCAATAAGGAATTTCACGGTGTTCCAATGGTTATAGGTTATGCGCGCATTATAAAATAGAAGCTGAACAGAGGCTGAAACGCTGCCTCCCGCAGATTTTTTCACACTTTAATAGATAGTCCTATGTACAAAATTGTCTTCATGCGTCACGGCGAGTCCACCTGGAACCTCGAAAACCGCTTCACCGGCTGGACCGATGTCGACCTGACGGAAAAAGGCGTGGCGGAAGCCAAGGCCGCCGGCCAAGTCCTGAAACAGGAAGGCTACACCTTCGATCTGGCGTACACCTCGGTGCTCAAGCGCGCCATCCGCACCCTCTGGCTGACGCTGGACGAGATGGACATGATGTACTTGCCGATCAAGCATGACTGGCGCCTCAACGAGCGCCACTACGGCGCCCTGCAAGGCCTGGACAAGGGCGAAACCGCCGCCAAGTACGGCGACGAGCAAGTGCTGGTATGGCGCCGCAGCTACGACACCCCGCCGCCGCCGCTGGCCGCCGACGACGACCGCACCTCCTTCAACGACCCGCGCTACGCCGGCCTGCCGAAGGACAGCATCCCGCTGACCGAATGCCTGAAGGACACCGTGGCGCGCGTGATGCCGGCCTGGGACGAGGAAATCGCCCCGGCCATCCGCGCCGGCAAGAAAATCATCATCTCGGCTCACGGCAACAGCCTGCGCGCGCTGATCAAGATGCTCGACGGCATCAGCGACAGCGACATCGTCGGCCTCAACATCCCCAACGGCCAGCCGCTGGTGTACGAGCTGGACGCCGACCTGAAGCCGATCCGCCACTACTACCTGGGCGACCCGGCCGCTATTGCCGCTGCGCAAGCCGCGGTAGCCAACCAAGGCAAGGCCAAGTAAGCAGTAGATGTCCTGGTCTTCTTCCACCCGCAGTGCGGGGGCGGCGCTGTCGCTCCTGCTGATGCTGGGAGCGGCGGCGCCTGCGCCGGCCGCCCCCGCCAAGCCCACCGAACGCAGCAAGCAGAAGCTGCAGGCCGAAGCCGAGCGCGCCGGCCTGCAGCAAAAGCTCAACGAGCTCAAGCGCGACATCGGCAAGACCGAGAGCGCCCGCGAAGACGCGGCCGACACCCTGGCCGAGTCCGAGGAAGCGATCTCGAATGCCAACCGCAGCCTGCGCGAGCTTTCTGAGGAGCAATCGCAGACCAACGTCAAGCTGCAAGCGCTGGGCGAGGAGCGCGCGCGCCTGCAGGCCACGGTGGAGCTGCAAAAGCAGCAGCTGGCCAAGCTGCTGCGCGAGCAATACGTGGCGGGCAATGAAGACCGCATCAAGCTGCTGCTGTCCGGGGACAACCCGAACCGCATCAACCGCGACCTGCAGCTGATGGCCTACGTGTCGCAGGCGCAGGCCAAGCTGCTGGAATCGCTGCGCGCCAATCTGCGCGCGGTGGAAGCGAACCAGGCCGAAGCGCAGAACGCGCGCGACGAGCTGGAGGAAATCGCGCAGGAAGAACGCCAGCAGAAAGAATTGCTGGTCAAGGAAAAAGCCAAGCGCGCCGCCGTGCTGGCCGGCCTGTCGCAGCGCCTGGTGGCGCAGCGCAAGGAAGCGGGCAAGCTGGCGCAGGACGAGCAGCGCATGGCCGGCCTGGTGGACAAGCTGGGCAAGCTGATCGAGGAGCAGGCGAAAGCGGCCGCCGCCGAGAAGGCGCGCCTGGAGCGTGTGGCCGCCGCCAAGGCCGCCAAGGCCAGGGCGGACGCCGAAGCGCGCGCGCTGGCGCAGGCCAAGGCGCGCGAACAGGCCAAGGCGCGTGCCGACGCGCTGGCCAAGGCCCGCGCCGAGCAGGCCGAACGCGAGCGCATCGCCAAGGCCGAAGGCAAGCCGAAACCGGCGCCGCTGCCGCTGCCGCCGGCCGCCGTGACGCCGCCGGCCCCGCCGGCCCAGACTGCGCAGGCCGCAGGCGAGGGCGGCAAGCTGGAGCCGATCGAAGTGGACGAATCCCAAGTGGCGGCCGCGAAGGAAGAGCCGCCCGCGCGCAAGGCCGACATCGCGCTGGCCCCGGCCATGCCGGACGGCGCCTTCGCCGCGCTGAAAGGCCAGCTGCGTCCGCCGGTGGCGGGCAAGGTGGCGGCCCGCTTCGGCAGCAAGCGCGGCGACGGCCCCAGCTGGAAAGGCATGTTCATCCGCGCGGCGGAAGGCGCCGACGTGCACACCGTGGCCAGCGGCCGCGTGGTGCACGCGAGCTGGCTGCGCGGCTTCGGCAACCTGATCATCATCGACCACGGCGGGCAGTACTGGAGCTTGTACGCCAACAACCAGTCGCTGCTGCGGCGCGTGGGCGAGGTGGTCAAGGCCGGCGACGTGATTGCGGCGGCCGGAAACACCGGCGGCAACGAAGAATCGGGTTTATACTTTGAACTCAGGCACAAGGGCAAGGAGTTCGATCCGGCCAGCTGGGTCAAATTCTGAAGTCCAACACAGCGGAAGAAGTCATGGGTAACAAGTTCAAGAATTTCGGCCTGATCGGCCTGGGCATGGTGGCCGGCGTGGCTGCCTCCCTGCAGTTTTCCGCTGTAGCACAAAAAGCGCCGGGCAACCCGCTGCCGCTGGAGGAATTGCGCCAGCTGTCCGATGTGTTCGGCCTCATCAAGTCCGACTACGTGGAGAACGTGGACGACAAGAAGCTCGTCACCGAAGCCATTTCCGGCATGGTGGCCTCGCTCGATCCGCACTCGGTCTACCTCGACAAAAAAGCCTTCAAGGAAATGCGCGAATCGATGCTGGGCAAGTTCGTCGGCATCGGCATCGAAGTCGGCATCGAGGACGGCTATGTCAAGGTGGTGTCGCCGATCGAGGATTCGCCCGCCTTCAAGGCCGGCATCAAGGCCGGCGACCTGATCACCCGGCTGGACAATACGCCCATCCGCGGCCTGTCGCTGGACGACGCCATCAAGAAGATGCGCGGCGAGCCGCACTCGAAAATCGTGCTCACGCTGTCGCGCAAGGGCGAGGACAAGCCGCTCATCGTGCCCATCGTGCGCGAAGAGATCCGCGTGCAGAGCGTGAAGGCCAAGATGATAGAACCGGGCTACGCCTGGCTGCGCGTGTCGCAGTTCCAGGAGCCGACGGTGGACGACCTGGCGCGCAAGCTGGGCAACCTGTACGCGCAGAACCCCGGCATCAAGGGCCTGGTGCTGGACCTGCGCAACGACCCGGGCGGCGTGGTGCCGGGTGCCATCGGCGTGTCGGCCGCCTTCCTGCCCAGGGACGCGGTGGTGGTCTCCACCAACGGCCAGCTGGCCGACTCCAAGCAGACTTTCTACGCCCGTCCCGAATACTATTCCGGCCGCGCCAACAGCGACCCGCTGGCCAAGCTGCCGGCCGCGCTGAAGACCGTGCCCATGGTGGTGCTGGTCAATTCCGGCTCCGCGTCCGCTTCGGAAATCGTGGCCGGCGCGCTGCAAGACTACAAGCGCGCCATCGTCATGGGCACGCAGACCTTCGGCAAGGGCTCGGTGCAGACCCTGCGCCAGCTCACCGCCGACACCGCCGTCAAGCTGACCACGGCGCGCTACTACACGCCGCACGGCCGCTCGATCCAGGCGCGCGGCATCGTGCCGGACCTGCTGGTCGATGAAACCGCCGACGGCGACGGCCTGAACAGCCTGCGCGTGCGCGAGGCCGACCTGGTCAAGCACCTGAACAACAAGGACGAAGCCGAGCTGCCGTCCGCGCCGCCGCAGCCGCTGCACGACGAGCTGGAAGAAGAGCAGCGCCTGCTCGCGCTGGCCAAGACGCGCAAGCCGGTGGAGTTCGGCAGCAAGGACGACTTCCAGCTGGCGCAGGCGCTGAACCATTTCAAGGGCCTGCCGGTGCAGCTGTCGAAAACCGAAAAAGCGCGCGACCTGGACCCGGAAGCCGCCAAGCCGGCCAAGCCGGACGCCCCGGTCAAACAGGACGCCCCGGCCAAGCCGCTGAAGAAATAAGGCAATGGACGACAGCCAGCTGCTGCGCTACTCGCGCCACATCCTGCTTGACGAGATCGGCATCGAAGGCCAGCAGCGGCTGCTTGAGGCGCGCGCGCTGGTGATCGGCGCCGGGGGACTCGGCTCGCCGGCCGCCATGTATTTGGCCTCGGGCGGCGTGGGCACGCTCACCCTCGTCGACAACGACACGGTGGACCTGACCAACCTGCAGCGCCAGATCGCGCACAATATGGCGCGCGTGGGCCAGCCCAAGGCCGAGTCGGCGCGCGCCACGCTGGCCGCCATCAACCCCACCATCGCGATCGAAGCGCTGGTGGAGCGCGCGGACGACGCCCGCCTGGCCGAGCTGGTGAGCCGGGCCGACGTGGTGCTCGACTGCACCGACAACTTCGCCACCCGCCACGCCGTCAACCGCGCCTGCGTGGCGCACGGCGTGCCGCTGGTGTCCGGCGCGGTGATCCGCTTCGACGGCCAGGTCAGCGTGTTCGACACGCGCGGCGGCGCGCAGCGCGGCGCGCACCTGCCGTGCTATTCCTGCCTGTTCCCGCAAGACCAGCCCTTCGAGGACGTGGCCTGCTCCACCATGGGCGTGTTCGCGCCGCTGGTGGGCGTGGTCGGCGCCATGCAGGCGGCCGAGGCGCTCAAGCTGCTGATGGGCATAGGCGAGCCGCTGGCCGGCCGCCTGCTGCTGCTGGACGGCTTGCGCATGGAATGGACCAGTATCGCGATCGGCCGCAACGACGCTTGCCCGGTGTGCGCCGCGCAATCGTCCACCGGGCCTGATTAAGCCTTATACTTCCGCACTCTCACCTGAAAAGTGTCCCTGACTATGCAAAACGTAACACTCCCTGCCAAGCGCCGCGCACGCGGCTTCACCCTGATCGAGATCATGGTGGTGGTGGTCATCATGGGCGTGCTGGCGGCGCTGGTTGTGCCCAAGCTGCTGAGCCGCACCGGCGAGTCCAAGATCGCCGCCGCCAAGGTCGACATCGCCACCGTGATGCAGGCGCTGAAATTGTACAAGCTGGACAACCAGCGTTACCCGACCACGGAACAGGGCCTGCAGGCGCTGCTCACCAAGCCGACCACCGGCCCGGCCGCCAATGGCTGGAAGGCGGGCGGCTACCTGGAGAAGATGCCGAAAGACCCGTGGGGCAATCCCTACCAGCTGCTCTCGCCCGGCCTGAAGGGCGAGGTCGACGTGTTCTCGCTGGGCGCCGACGGCCAGCCCGGCGGCACCGGCGACGATGCCGACATCGGCTCCTGGGACAACTAAGCTTCCGCCATGGCGGCCGCCGCGCGACACACCCAACCGCAGCGCGGCTTTACGCTGATCGAGCTGCTGGTGGTGCTGGTTATTGCCGGCATCACGATAGGGCTGGTGTCGCTCAACGCGGCGCCCAGCCGGCGCCAGGCCATGCAGCAGGAGGCGCAGCGCGTGGCGCTGCTGCTGCAGCTGGCGCGCGACGAGGCCATCGTGCGCAACCGCCTGGTGGCCTTCGAGGCCGGGCCGGAAAGCTACCGTTTCCTGGTGCGCAACGAGCAGCGCGTGTGGGAGCCGGTGTCGCAGGACAAGCAGGACGACCTGCTGCGCGAGCGCCCGTTCAAGAACAGTCCCGTGACGCTGCTGCTGGAGCCGGCCTCCACCGTGCCGGGCGACACCTTGCGCATCACCTTCGGCCGCGAGCCGGTCGATAAACCCTTTGTGCTGACCATGGCCAGCGGCGACGTCAGCGTCGCCATCCGCGCCGACGGCATCGGCCACTTCACCGTGGATTGAGATCCGATTGATAATGCACAGGACACGACGCGCAGGCGGCTTTACATTGCTGGAAGTGCTGGTGGCGCTGGTGATCGTCGGCACCGCGCTGGGCGCATCGCTGCGCGCGGTCGGCAGCCTGACGCAGAACAGCGACGGCCTGCGCGCCTCCATGATGGCCACCTGGTCGGCCGAAAACCGCCTGGTGCAGCTGAGCCTGAACAAGCAGTTCCCCAACGTGGGCAAGTCCTCCTTCGAATGCCCGCAAGGCGACCTGAAGCTGGTATGCCAGGAGGAAGTGATCGCCAGTCCCAATCCGCGCCTGCGCCGGGTCGAGGTCAGCGTGTTCGACGAGAAGCAGCCGGATCGTCTCATCATCAAGCTGGTGCAACTGAAGCTGCTGGAATGAAGACCTTTGATTCAAGCCCGCGCCGCATGCGCGGCTTCACGCTGGTGGAACTGCTGGTGGCGGTGGCGGTGCTGGCCATCGTCGCCGTGCTGGGCTGGCGCGGCTTGGACGGCATCGTCCGCTCGCGCCAGGCGCTCACCGAGCAGATGGAGCAGACGCGCGGCATCCAGCTGGCGTTCGCCCAGCTGCAAAGCGACATGGAACAGCGCGTGCTGCGCAAGCAGCTGCGCTTGCGCGAAAGCCTGGCGGCCGATGCGGACCGCATGATCTTCGTGCGCACCGTGCTGGCGGAGGGCGAACCGTCGCGCCTGCAAGTGGTGACTTACCGCATCCGCGACGGCGTGCTCACGCGCCGCGAGTCGCTGCCCACGCGCGACCTGGCGCAGCTCGACACCTTGTGGGCTGCCGCCGTCGGCGACACCGACAGCGCGCCGGCCGTCGCGCTGCAAAGCGGCGTGGACAGCATGGCCGTGCGCGGCTGGCGCGACGGCGGCTGGCAGCCTGTGCAGGGCGTGCAGGCGGCGCAGGCCAGCGCCGGCGCCCAAGGCGGCCAAGGCGGCCAAGGCGCGCAGGCCAGTGCCGGCACCCCGGACCTCGATGGCCTGGAACTGTCGCTGCAGCTGCATGGCCAGACCGGCCCGCTGGTCAAGACCTTTCTGATGGGAGAGCGCTGATGGGCCGCTTGCCGCGCCGCACGCGCGCCTGCCCGCGCGCCATGCCGCGCCTGCGTCGCCAGGCCGGCGTGGCCGTCATCACCGCGCTGCTGCTGACCACGCTGGCCGTCACCATCGTGGCCAGCCTGTTCTGGCAGCAGCAGGTGCAGGTGCGCTCGATGGAGAACCAGCGCCTGCACCTGCAGACCAAGTGGATACTGCGCGGCGCGCTGGACTGGGCGCGCCTGATCCTGCAGCAGGACATGATCTCCAACCCCCAACGTTACCGCCGAAACCGGCGCCTGGTCCACGCCGCTGGCCGAAACGCGGCTGGACGAATACGTTGAACGCGAGCGCGCCGCCAACGAAAAATTCGATGCCACCCTTTCGGGCCGGGTTACCGACGCGCAGGCGCGTTACAATCTGACCAACCTTGTGCAAAACGGCGCGGTGGATGCGGCGCAGGTGCAGGTGTTCCGGCGCCTGCTGCAGCACTTGCAGCTCAATCCCAGCCTGGCGCAATCGCTGGCCGACGAAGTGCTGCTGAGCCAGCCGGCGGTGGCGCCGGCTGCCGGTGCGGACGGCACGCCGGGTGGCACCCCGGGCGGCACGGCGGGAGGCGGGCTGGGTGGCAGCAGCAACGGCACGCGGCGCGAGCCGCTGGAACTGATCCGGGTGGAAGACTTGCTGGCCGTGACCGGTTTCACGCCGCAGGCCATCGAAAAGCTGCGCGAGTTCGTCATCGTGCTGCCGATCCGCACCACAGTGAACGTGAATACGGCGCCGGCCGAAGTGCTGGCGTCGCTGGTGGAGAACTGTTCGGTGTCGGAAGGGGCGACGATGGTGCAGTTCCGGCGCCGCACGCCGTTCAACTCGGAAGCCGATTTCAAGAGCTACCTGGCGGGGCAAAGCGGCAAGCAGCTGCCGCAGGGCGTGGGCGTAAGCGTCAAGAGCGACCACTTCCTGGTGCTCAGCCGCGTGCGCCTGGACCGCGCGGCGCTCGATGCGCAGTCGCTGATTTATCGCGGCAAGACGGTGATGCTGTTGTGGACACGGGAAATTTAAGTAGCATGAACGAAAGCGAGATTCTTCTTTGACGACTTTATACATCCGGTATCCGGCCAGGGCCGCTGCGGACGGCGCCGCAGGCGCGGCGCCCGCCTGCCATTTCGCGCTGGTGGGCGACGGCGGCAACGTGATGCAGCAGGGCGCCTCCCCGCTGGGCAACCTGGCCGAGCTGGTGGCCTCCGCGCGCCGCGTGGTGCTGCTGCTGGCCGCCGCCGACGTCACCTTGCTGCACGTGCCGGTGCCGCCGCTGTCGAACGCGCGCCTGAAAGCCGCGCTGCCCGCGCTGGTGGAAGACCAGGTGCTGGGCGACCCGGCCGACTGCGTGCTGGCGCTCGCGCCGCTCACCGCCACCCAGGACGGCAGCACGCGCACGGTGGCCGTGGTGCAGCGCAGCTGGCTCGAGGTGCTGGTGAAAACCCTGGTGGCGCAAGGCGCGCAATCGGTTGCCGCGCTGCCCGCGCAGCTGTGCCTGCCGCTGGCGCCCGGCGGCGCCTCCGCCGCGCTGGCGCAGACCGACGCCGGCCTGGAACTGACGCTGCGCAGGGGCTTGCAGGACGGCATGGGCCTGACCGTAGGCCCGCAGCCGGAAGCGGCGCTGCACATGCTGCGCGCGCTGGCCGGCGACGCCCCGCTGACCGTGTACGTGCCGGCCGCGCTGCTGCCGCAATACCAGCCGCTGCTGGCTGCCGTCAGCCACGTCGAACTGGACACGGACCGCTGGGAGCACTGGGTGTCCGCCGCCAGGAGCGCCAAGGGCGGCGCCGCGCCGGACCTGGCCGCTGGCCTGGGCGCCACCGGTGGGCAATCGCGCGCCTGGCAGCGCTGGCGCTGGCCGCTGCGCCTGGCGCTGCTGGCCGTGGTGGTCAACCTGGCCGGCATGAATATCGAATGGCTGCGCATGCAGCGCGAGGAGCGCGAGCTGCGCGAGTCCATGGTGCAGATCTTCCGCGCCGCCTATCCGAAGGAGACCGTGATCCGCGACCCGGCCGCGCAGATGCGCATGAACATCGCCGCCGCCAAGGCCGGCAGCGGCGAAGTCAATGCGGATGAATTCACCGCCATCGCCGCCGCCTTCGGCGAAGCGCTGGCCGCCAGCGGCAAGCGCGACGTGGTGGCCTCGATGGAATACCGCGACCGCAGCCTGGTCATCAAACTCAAACCCAACGCGGCGGACGCGGCCACCCTGCAGCAGCTGCAGGGCGCCTTGTCGGCGCGCGGCCTGCAACTGGCGGAAATCGCCGCCGGCGTGTGGCAGCTGCGCAGCGGCAGCGGCGGTAGCGGTAGCGGCAATACCGGGAGCAAGGCATGAGCGAAGCAAGCATGAAGATCCAGCAATTGCGCGACACCGCGTCGTCCTTCTGGAATGAACGCAGCGAACAGGAACGCCGCATGCTGGCCATCGGCGGTATCGTGGTCGGGCTGGCGCTGGTGTACAGCGTGTTCGTCGCGCCCGCGCTGGAAGGGCGCGACAAGCTGCGCAAGGCACTGCCGCAGCTGCGCCAGGACGTGGCCGAACTGAAGGCCATGGGCCGCACCGCCGCCGAGCTGGCGGCACGGCCGCCGGTGCAGGCGCCGCCCATGTCGCGCGACGCGCTGAACGCCAGCCTGAACGCGGCCGGCCTGAAGCCGCAGTCGCTCAACCTCACCGGTGAATACGCCAAGCTGGAACTGAAGGGCGTGCCCTTCGCCGCGCTGGTCACCTGGCTGGACGCGCAGCGCCGCGACAGCGCCTTGCTGGTGCAGGAAAGCGTCATCACCGGGCTGGCCACGGCCGGCATGGTGGACGCCAATATCACGCTGCGCCAGGCTTCCGGCCAGGGCGCCGGCAACCCCGGCGGGGGCAGATGAAGCGCGCCGTGCTATGGTTGCTGGCGGTGCTGCTGGGCGTGCTGTTGTCGGTGCTGTCCTTCTTCCCGGCCGCCTGGGTGGCGGACGCGGTGGAAACGCAGACCGGCGGCCGTTTGACGCTGGGCGACGCGCAGGGTACGCTGTGGCGCGGTTCGGCGTTTGTCGGCGGCGCGGCCAGCAGCAATGGCGCGGTGACGCCGCTGCTGCCGGGGCGTTTCGTGTGGACAGTGTCGCCGCTGTCGCTGCTGGGCATGGTGGACATGGAATTGTCCAACGAGCAGGCGCTGGCGCAACCAGTCAGCTTCAAGGGCAGCTGGAGGCAGTGGCAGCTGAGTCCGTCGGCCTTGCTGTTGCCGGCCGACGGCCTGGCGGGCCTGGGCGCGCCCTTGAACACGCTGGCGCCCAGCGGCCGCCTGCGGCTGTCGTGGACCACGCTGGAACTGGCGCTGGCCGGCCGGCAAGTGGACGTGAACGGCCGCACCACGCTGGAGATGGCCGACATGTCGTCGCGGCTGTCGCCGCTGAAGCCGCTGGGCAGCTACCAGCTGGCGCTGGACTGGCGCGGCCAGCAGGCGCAGCTGGAACTGAGTTCCCTGAAAGGCCCGCTGCTGTTGAGCGGGAAAGGCAGCCTGAACAACGGCCGCCTGCAATTTTCCGGACAGGCCGAAGCGGCCGACGGTTATGAACAGTCGCTTGGCAATCTATTGAATTTGCTGGGCCAGCGCCGTCCCAACAAGGACGGCAAGAACATCATCGCGTTAGAGTTCAGATAACAGTGCAGATAATGAAAAAACAGTCCCAGGCCGTGAGCCAGTCCAAACTCCCCGTGCTGCGCCGCTTGAGCGCCGCCGCCATGCTGTGCTGCGCCGCGCTCACCGCGCAAGCGCCGGCTTGGGCCGCGCCCGGCGATGACGCCGCGCTCAATTTCGTCGGCGCCGACATCGAGTCCGTGATCAAGGCGGTGGGGCACTACACCAACATCACCTTCCTGATCGACCCGCGCGTCAAAGGCACGCTGACGCTGGTGTCCGAAGGCCCGATGAGCAAGACGCAGGCGTTCGCGCTGCTGACCTCCGCGCTGCGCCTGCAGGGCTTCGCCATCGTCAGCGGCGACGGCTACGCCAAGGTGGTGCCGGAGGCGGAAGCGAAGCTGCAGGCCACACCGACCCAGATCGGCGCCGGCTCGGCGCTGAAGGGCGACCAGATCGCCACCCAGGTGTTCCACCTGAACTATGAATCGTCGGCCAACCTGGTGACCGTGCTGCGCCCGCTCATCACGCCCAACAACACCATCAACGCCAACCCCGGCAACAACACCCTGGTCATCACCGACTACGCGGACAACCTGAAACGCCTGGGCAAGCTGATCGCCGCGCTGGACGCGCCGGCCAGCACCGACATGGACGTGATCCCGGTGCGCTACGCCATCGCCAGCGACCTGGCCAGCATGCTGACCAAGCTGCTCGAGCCGGGCGCCGGCGGCGGCGCCGATTCCGGCCGCGTCAGCGTGCTGGCGGACCCGCGCACCAACTCGCTGGTGCTGCGCGCGCCGTCGGTGGCGCGCGCCAACCTGGCCAAGTCGCTGATCGCCAAGCTGGACCAGCCCACCGCGCAGCTAGGCAATGTGCACGTGGTCTACCTGAAGAACGCCGAAGCGACCAAGCTGGCGCAGACGCTGCGCTCGGTCATGTCGGGCGACAGCAGCATCACCGGCCAGGCCGCCAGCACCTCCGGGCTGAGCAACCAGCAGGGCCAGGGCGGTGGCAACATCAGCGGCAGCGGCATGACCGGCAGCAGCACCGGCACCACCGGCACCACCGGCTCCACCAATCCGCTGCTCAACGCCGGCAGCGCCACCACGCAGCTGAACGCCGGCGGCGCGGGCGGCTTCATCCAGGCCGACGCCACCACCAACACCCTGATCATCACCGCGCCGGAATCGGTGTACCGCAACCTGCGCGCCGTGATCGACCAGTTGGACGTGCGCCGCGCCCAGGTCTACATCGAATCGCTGATCGTCGAAGTGAGCGCGGACAAGGCTTCCGAATTCGGCGTGCAGTGGCTGGGCCTGAGCGGCAACGACAATTCCACCTACCGCATCGGCGGCGGCACCTCCTTCGCCGGCGGCACCGGCAACAACCTGCTCAGCCTGGCGGCCGGCGACGGCAAGGTGCTGCCGGGCGCCGGCATGACCATCGGCATCTTCAAGCAGCTGGCGAACGGCAAGCTGGGCCTGGGCGCCGTGGCGCACACGCTGGAATCGGACGGCGGCACCAACATCCTGTCCACGCCCAATGTATTCACGCTGGACAATGAGCTGGCGACCATCCGCGTCGGCCAGAACGTGCCCATCCTGACCGGCCAGTTCACCACCACGTCCGGCACCAGCACCAACCCGTTCCAGACCATCGACCGCAAGGACGTGGGCCTGACCCTGAAAGTGCGGCCGCAGATTTCCGAAGGCGGCACCATCAAGCTGGCCATCTACAACGAGAGTTCGAGCATCGACACCAGCGTCACGTCGGAGAGCGGCATCGTGCTGAAAACGCGCGTGATCGAGACCAACATCATTGCCGACGACGGCCAGATCGTGGTGCTGGGCGGCCTGATCTCGGACGACGCCAACGACAACGTGGAAAAAGTGCGCGGTCTGGGCGACATCCCCATCCTCGGCAACCTGTTCAAGTACCAGAAGCGCGGCCGCAAGAAGACCAACCTGATGGTGTTCCTGCGCCCGGTGGTGATCCGCAACAAGGACCAGAGCACCAGCCTGGCCACCGACCGCTACGACTACATGCGCGCCACCCAGCAGGACGTGAAGCCGAACGACACGCCGCTGCTGAAGAATCTCGGCCAGCCGATGCTGCCGACGCTGCAGGACGGCACGCCGACGCCGGGCAGCGGCCAGCTGGCGCGTCCCGTGCCGCCGCTGGTGCCGGGCCAGGCGCCGGCGCCTGCCCAGATGCCGGGCGCAGCTGAAGGCAAGCAGCCAGAATGAGCAACCTGCTGCCCTACGCCTTCGCGCGCGACTATTCGGTGCTGGCCCAGCCGGGCCAGGAAGCCGAGCACTCGGTGGACCTGTACGTCTCCAGCGCCACCGCGCCGGCCGCCATCGCCGAAGTGTCGCGCCGCTTCGGCCGCATCAACCTGAAAACCCTGGGCCGCGCCGACCTGGAGGAAGCCATCGCCAAGGCCTACGCCGGCGCCGGCGGCGACGCCTCGCAGGTGGCCGACGAGTTCGACGCCGACCTGGACCTGACCAAGCTGCTGCAGGACGTGCCGGCCATCGAGGACTTGCTGGAATCGTCCGACGACGCGCCGGTGATCCGCATGATCAACGCGCTGCTCACGCAGGCGCTGCGCGAAGGCGCGTCCGACATCCACATCGAACCGTTCGAGCAGACCTCGGTGGTGCGCTTCCGCGTGGACGGCACGCTGCGCGACGTGGTCAAGCCGCGCAAGGCCATCCACGGCTCGCTGATCTCGCGCATCAAGATCATGGCGCAGCTGGACATTGCCGAGAAGCGCTTGCCGCAGGACGGCCGCATCACCCTGCGCGTGGGCGGCAAGCCGGTGGACGTGCGCGTGTCCACGCTGCCCACCGGCCACGGCGAGCGCGCCGTGCTGCGTCTGCTGGACAAGGAAGCCGGCCGCCTGGACCTGGCGCACCTGGGCATGAGCGAGGACATGCTGCCGCAGTTCGACGGCCTGATCGCGCAGCCGCACGGCATCGTGCTGGTCACCGGCCCCACCGGCTCGGGCAAGACCACCACCCTGTACGCCGCGCTGTCGCGCGTGAACTCCACCACCACCAACATCCTCACGGTGGAAGACCCGATCGAATACGACCTGCAGGGCGTGGGCCAGACCCAGGTCAACCCGCGCATCGACATGACCTTCGCCAAGGCCCTGCGCGCCATCCTGCGCCAGGATCCGGACGTGATCATGATCGGCGAGATCCGCGACCTGGAAACGGCGCAGATCGCGGTGCAGGCCTCGCTCACCGGCCACCTGGTGCTGGCCACCCTGCACACCAACGACGCCTCGGCGGCCGTGACGCGCTTGCTGGACATGGGCATCGAGCCCTTCCTGCTGTCGTCCTCGCTGCTTGGCGTGCTGGCGCAGCGCCTGGTGCGCAAGCTGTGCCCGTCCTGCAAGACCTTCGACGGCGCGCAATGGCACGCGGTGGGCTGCGAGCATTGCGGCCACACCGGCTACCAGGGCCGGGTCGGCATCTATGAACTGCTGCAGACCACCGAGGAAATCCGCGCCCAGATCCACAACCGCGCCTCGGAAGCCGAAGTGCGCCACACCGCGCAGGCCGGCGGCATGAAGACCATGCGCGAAGACGGCGAACGCTGGCTGCGCGACGGCACCACAACGCAGGCCGAGCTGCTGCGCGTCGCGAAGGACTAAGGCAGATGCCAGCATTCCGCTACGAAGCCGTCGACGCCGGCGGCGCCACCAGGAAGGGCGTGGTCAACGCCGACAGCCCGCGCTCGGCCCGTTCCGACCTGCGCACGCAAGGGCTCACGCCGCTCAAGGTGGAAGCCATCTCAGCCCAGGTCGACGCCAGCGGCAAGACCAAGCGGCGCGGCTTCGGCGAGCGCTTGTCGACCACCGAACTGGCGCTGTTCACGCGCCAGCTGGCCAGCCTGCTGGAAGCGGGGCTGCCGCTCGAGCAGGCCTTCTCGGCGCTGCTGGAACAGGCCGAGCGGCCCTATGTGCGCGACCTGATTGCCTCCATCCGCTCCGAAGTGATCGGCGGCGCCGCGCTGTCCGAAGTGCTGTCGCGCCACCCGCGCGACTTCGCCGAGATCTACCGCGCGCTGGTGGCGTCGGGCGAGCAGATCGGCCAGCTGTCGCGCGTGCTCACCCGCCTGGCCGACTACATCGAGCGCCGCAACGCGCTGGTGCAGAAGGTCAAGCTGGCGTTCACCTACCCGGCCATCGTCACCGTGGTGGCGTTTTCGATTGTGATCTTCCTGCTCACCTACGTGGTGCCGCAGATCGTGTCCGTGTTCGCCAACACCAAGCAGAAGCTGCCGGTGCTCACCGTGATCATGCTGGCCGTGTCCGACTTCGTGCGCAACTACGGGCTGATCGTGCTGGTGCTGCTGATTGGCGCCTGGGTCGCGTGGCGGCGCGCGCTGCAGAACATCGCGCTCAAGACGCGCTGGCACACCTGGCTGCTGACCGCGCCGCTGTACGGCAAGTTCGAGCGCAGCCTGAACACCTCGCGCTTCGCCAGCACGCTGGCCATCACCACCGGTTCCGGCGTGCCGATCCTGCGCGCGCTGGAAACCAGCCGCGACACGCTCACCAACGTCGCCATGCAGCAGCTGGTGGAAGAAGCCAGCGACGCGGTGCGCGAAGGCGTGAGCCTGGCGCGCGCGCTGTCGGCGCAGAAGCACTTCCCGCCGATGCTGATCCACATGATACGGGCCGGCGAAATCACCGGCGAGCTGCCGGCCATGCTCAACCGCGCGGCCAGTGCGCAGGAAGCCGACCTGGAACGGCGCACGCTCACCATCGCCGGCCTGCTGGAACCGGCGCTGATCCTCGCCATGGGTGTGGTGGTGCTGCTGATCGTCCTGGCGGTGCTGATGCCGATTATCGAAATTAACCAGCTGGTGCACTGAAATGAATCGTCTGCCTGTCGTAGCAAGCTTTGTGGCCGTGGTGGCCATGTCCGCGTCGTGCGCCTACTGGGGCATGCTGCTGTTCAAACCCGAGCAGCGCGCCATTGCCGCCGTGCCCATGCAGGCGCCGCCGGAAGCCTCGGTGGCCGCCGCGCGCAACCTGTTCGGCGGCGACATCGCCGTCGCCGCGGCCAGCAACTACCAGCTGCGCGGCGTGGTCGCGGCCGGGAATGGCCGCGGCAGCGTCGCCATCATCGCGGTGGACGGCCAGCCCGGCAAGGCCTACCCGGTGGGCGCTGACGTGGCCAGCAATGTCAAAGTGCAGGAAGTGCAAGCCCTGTACGTGGTGCTATCCGAAGGCGGCGTTCCCAAGCGGCTCGACCTGCCGCCGCCGGAAAGCGCCGGCGCCTCCAGCGCCACCGCCGCGCCGCTGCCGATGCCCCCGGTCCAGCAGCAAGTGCAGCCCGCGGCGCCGCAGCAGCCGGCCCCGCCCGTGCAGCAGCCCGCTCCCCAGATGCCCCCGCCCGTCACCAATACCCGCTAACGCCAGCGAGCCAGCCAGCAAGCGAACTGAGCCGCATTCGGGGTCAGACCCCGAATGCGGCTCAGCTCGTTTGCGGCAGGTGTCAGTCTTCGGGCTTGGCGGGGTCGATTTTCTTGAGGGCGGCCTTGGCGGCCTGGCGCTGCGCCGCGGCGGGCTTGGCGTGCGGGCCGGCTGACCTGTTCTTGGCCAGCGCCGCGTAGGGGTTGCGCGGCTTTTGGGAGGGTTCGACGCGGAACTGCATCTTTTGCCGCGTCGCCAGGGCCTTGTTTGCCATCGTGTTGCCCTCCGTCTTCCTTACAGCACGTAGCGCGACAGGTCTTCGTTGACCGCCAGCGCATCCAGGCGCGCGTTGACGTAGTCGGCGTCGATGGTCAGCGTTTGCACGCCGCCGTCCTTGCCGCCGTCGCTGGCGCTGAAGGAAATTTCTTCCAGCAGCTTTTCCATCACGGTGTACAGCCGCCGCGCGCCGATGTTTTCGGTGCGCTCGTTGACCTGGTAGGAAATCTCCGCCAGCCGCGTGATGCCGCCCGGCGCGAATTCCAGCGTCACGCCTTCGGTGGCCAGCAGCGCTTCGTATTGCTTGGTCAGGCAGGCGTCGGTGGACGTCAAAATCCGCTCGAAGTCGGCGATCGACAGCGATTCCAGCTCCACCCGGATCGGGAAGCGGCCCTGCAGCTCGGGAATCAGGTCGGACGGCTTGGCCAGGTGGAAGGCGCCGGACGCGATGAACAGGATGTGGTCGGTGCGTATCATGCCGTACTTGGTGTTGACCGTCGTGCCTTCCACCAGCGGCAGCAGGTCGCGCTGCACGCCGGCGCGCGAGACGTCGGCGCCGCCCACTTCGGAACGCGAGGCGATCTTGTCGATCTCGTCCAGGAACACGATACCGTTCTGCTCCACGTTCTGGATGGCTTTCTGCTTCATCTCGTCTTCATTGACCAGCTTGGCCGCTTCCTCGTCCAGCAGCAGCTTCATCGCTTCCTTGATCTTGACCTTGCGCGCCTTCTTGCGCCCGCCGCCGATGCCGGAGAACATGGACTTGATCTGCTCGGTCATTTCCTCCATGCCGGGCGGGGCCATGATTTCCATCTGCGGCGCGGTGTCGGCCAGCTCGATCTCGATTTCCTTGTCGTCCAGCTCGCCTTCGCGCAGGCGCTTGCGGAAGGTCTGGCGCGTGGTGTCCGGCTTGGCCTCGTCGGCCGGGGCGGCGGTGGCGAAGCCGAAGTCGCGCGGCGGCGGCAGCAGGATGTCGAGCACGCGGTCCTCGGCGGCGTCCTCGGCGCGCGCGCGCACCTTGGCCATCTCGGCCGAACGGGTTTGCTTGATGCCGATGTCGACCAGGTCGCGGATGATGGTGTCCACGTCGCGCCCCACATAGCCCACTTCGGTGAACTTGGTCGCTTCGATCTTGATGAAGGGCGCGTCGGCCAGCTTGGCCAGGCGGCGCGCGATCTCGGTCTTGCCGACGCCGGTCGGGCCTATCATCAGGATGTTCTTGGGCGTGATCTCGTGGCGCAGCGGCTCTTCCACCTGCTGGCGGCGCCAGCGGTTGCGCAGTGCGATGGCCACGGCGCGCTTGGCCTTGCCCTGGCCAACCACGTGCTTGTCGAGCTCGCCGACGATTTCTTGCGGAGTCATATTCATTCTGCCTTCCCGTCCAGCGTTTCGATGATGTGGGACATATTCGTGTAGATGCACAGCTCGCCGGCGATGGTCAGCGCTTTCTTGACGATCTCGGCCGGGCTCAGCTCGGTGTTTTCCTGCAGCGCCAGCGCGGCCGACTGGGCATAGGTGCCGCCGGAGCCGATGGCGCCGATGCCTTTCTCGGGCTCGAGCACGTCGCCGTTGCCGGTGATCACCAGGGTGGAGGTGGCGTCGGCCACCAGCAGCATCGCTTCCAGGCGCCGCAGCACGCGGTCGGTGCGCCAGTCCTTGGCCAGCTCGACCGAGGCGCGCAGCAGGTTGCCCTGGTGTTTTTCCAGCTTGGCTTCGAAGCGGTCCAGCAGGGTGAAGGCGTCGGCGGTGCCGCCGGCAAAGCCGCACAGCACTTTGCCCTGGTACAGCTTGCGCACTTTGCGGGCTGTGCCCTTCATGACGATGTTGCCCAGCGTTACCTGGCCGTCGCCGCCCAGCGCGACCTGGTTGCCGCGGCGCACGCACAGGATGGTGGTGCCGTGAAATTGTTCCATGTTGACCTCAATGTAATGACGCTCGACGTTCAATGCGCTAGTAGCGCCAGCCCCTGACATGGGGTCTGGCCGAACAATTGCAAGACGGGCTAATACTTGTGGGCAAAGATGCGCGCCAGGCTGGCGTAGCCCAGCAGCCGCAGCAGGGCTGCCACGAGGTGGTTCACTTCCCGGAATTCTACTCTTCTGCCGTCGAGCGCGAGGTGCTGCAGGCGCGCCAGCAGCTGGTTGGCGGCGCCGAAGTCCAGCCGCGCCAGGCGCGAGCAGTCGAACACCAGCGCGGGGTAGTGGCTGGCGTAGTCGCTGATGGCGTCCAGCAGGGCGGTGCAGTTGCCCTCTACCACCGGCGGCAGCATGAAGCGGTCGGACGCGGCGGCGGCCACCGGCGCCGGCTGGCGCGCGGCCGTGGCAACGTTCTGCGGCGCCACGAACGGCGGCGGCGATACCTCGAAGGTGACGCAGTAGTCCATGCTGGCTTCTTCGAAGTCTTTTTCGCGGTTGAGCAGCTGCAGCAGTTCGAGCAGCAGCAGCCAGGGCGCTTCGCCGTCGTCCCGGCGGCCCACTTGCAGGCTGGCCTGCAGCAGCGCGGCCAGCTCGGCGGCGGCCACCACGATCAGCTCGCGGCCGGCTTTTTGCAGGCTCTGCAAGGCCGCCAGCAGCAGCGCGCAGCCTTCGGCGTCGGCGCTGGCGATGCGGCTCAGGTCCAGCCGCAGCGGGGCTGCGGCGTCCAGGGCCGGCAGTCCGTCGATGATGGCGGCCGCGCCCGCGTCCAGCGCCGGGCCGAAGGCGACCGTGGGCGCTACCCCGGTGTAGCTGACGCCGGCGGCCACGCTGCCCAGAGGCGCTGCCGCGCTGCCGGCCGGCCCGCGCCATGGCGGCGGCGAGGTTTCAAAGGTGCTGGCGTAGTCGATCGACAGGCTGTCGAAGCGGTCCTGCTGGCCTTGCACCTGGTGCAGGTCGAACAGCAGCCACCACACGGTGCGGTCCTGCTGCGGTCCTGCGCCGGAGGCGGCCGCGTCGGCCAGCGCGCCGGACAGCATCTGTTCGGCGATGGCAGCCTGGCCGTTGGCGTACAGGATGGCGCTTTCTTCCACCACCGGCGCGGTGGCGTCGGCGGCCACCGGGGCGGGAATTTCATCGTCGGCCAGCAGCTGGGTGGTGCCGGCGTCCAGCAGGGGCAGGGTGGCCGGGCTGTCGCCGGCACCGGCGGCGGGCGCTGCCGGCGGCGCGGATGGCGGCCGGGCGGGGCGGCTGCCCCAGGCCGGTTCGGGCGTGTTGAAGATGTCGGCTTCCATGGCCGCTTCGATGGCGTCGATTTTTAGCGCCGTGGCGCGCGCAATGTCGCGCTGCAGCTGGCTGTTGGCGGCGGCGCGCTGGAGTTCACTGTTGGCTGCCAGGCGCGCGGCGTCGTCGTCGCCGTCCGGGGCGGCGGCGTCAGGCTTGCCTTTCTTGAACAGGGAGAACAGACCCACGGCGTTCCTCGCTATGCTGGACTCTTAGTGTAGCCGAAGAGCAAGGCACAAACAAAAAAAGCATGCGGCTTGGCCTGCATGCTTTTTCGGGCTGAGCCGTCCGCCTGCGCCCACGCGCCGGGGGAGGCCGACGGGGTGTGTTGCTTAGTCGCCGTACAGCTTCTGCTTCAGTTCGCGGCGCTGCTGTGCTTCCAGCGACAGGGTGGCGGTCGGACGGGCGATCAGGCGCGGAATGCCGATCGGTTCGCCAGTCTCTTCGCACCAGCCATATTCGTTGTTATCGATGGCCACGATGGATTGCTGCACTTTCTTCAGCAGCTTGCGCTCGCGGTCGCGCGTGCGCAGTTCCAGGGCGTGCTCTTCCTCGATGGTGGCACGGTCGGCAGGGTCCGGCACCAGCACGGTTTCGCGCAGGTGTTCGGTCGTCTCGCCGGCATTCTTCAGCAGCTCTTTCTCAAGGGCTTGCAGCTTGGCCTTGAAAAATGCCATTTGCGCCGGGTTCATGTAGTCGGCTTCGCCCATCTTCAGAATTTCTTCTTCCGTGAGGAGGCGGACTTCTTCGATAGCGGCGGGGGTCGATTTATTAGTTTTAGTCATCACTTCGCTTACCTTCGATACGACAGAGTTTTCAAATTTATCAGTTGCACGCTGGAACCGGCAACTGCACCGGCACCTCAGTTGTTACTGAGTTGCTAACCGGCACCCCACAAAACCGGGTTAGTTTATACCAAACATTGTTCCAATCCGCGAATAAAGATGTCTTTCGGTAGATTTTTGCCAATAAATACCATTTTGCTGCCACGTTCTTCGCCTTCTGCCCACTTTGCGCCCAGATCGCTACCCATCAGCTGGTGCACGCCCTGGAACACCACCTTGCGTTCAGCGCCCTGCATCAACAATACGCCTTTGTAGCGCAACATGCGAGGACCGTACACATTGACCAGTCCGCCCAGGAATTCGTCCAGTTTGGCGCTGTCGAACGGGCGCGTGCTCTTGAAGACGAAGGCGGCGATGTCGTCCGTGTGATGGCTGTGGTGGTGGTCGTGATGCCCGTCGTGCCCGTGCGCATGGCTGGGGTGGTTGCAGTGCTCGCCGTGCTCGTGGTCGTGCTCGCCGTGCTCGTGGTCGTGCTCCTCGGCGGCCAGGAAGTCCGGGTCCAGCTCCAGCTTTTCGTTCAGGTTGAAGCCCTTCAGGTCCAGCACTTCCGCAATCGGCGCGCTGCCGAAGTTGGACTGGCTGATCGGCGCGCGCGGGTTGATGCGCTTCAGGCGCGGCAGCAGCTCGTCCAGCATGGCCTGGTCCACCAGGTCGGTCTTGGACAGCAGCAGCTTGTCGGCAAAGCCCACCTGGCGCTGCGCTTCCTCGTTGTCGTCCAGCTGCTGCATGGCATGGCGCGCGTCCACCACGGTGACGATGGCGTCCAGCATGTAGTGGCTGCCCACTTCGTCGTCGATGAAGAAGGTTTGCGCCACCGGGCCGGGGTTGGCCAGGCCGGTGGTCTCGATCACCACGCGGTCGAAGGTCAGCTCGCCGGCCGCGCGCTTTTGCGCCAGGCTGGACAGCGCCACGATCAGGTCGCCGCGCACGGTGCAGCAGATGCAGCCGTTGTTCATCTCGACGATCTGCTCCTTGCTGTCCTGCACCAGGATTTCATTGTCGATGTTTTCCTGGCCGAATTCGTTCTCGATAACGGCAATGCGCATGCCGTGGCTTTCCTGCAGGATACGGTTGAGCAGCGTGGTTTTGCCCGCGCCGAGGAAGCCGGTCAGGATGGTGGTAGGTATCAGTGCCATGTCAACTTGCCGATCAGTAGTTAGTTGGCCCGTGGGGGCCGGGATCGAGCGATTATGCCGGAATTTCGTCAAGGCGGCCAAACCCGAGCCTTGATGCAGCGCATGCTTACTTTACTTTGTTTACTTAACTTTGGCGCGCGGATGGGCTTGGTCGTAGACCTGGGCCAGGTGCTGGAAGTCCAGCGCCGTGTAGACCTGGGTGGAGGCGATGGTGGCGTGGCCCAGCATGTCCTGCACGGCGCGCAGGTCGCCCGACGATTGCAGCACGTGCGAGGCGAAGGAGTGGCGCAGCATGTGCGGGTGCACGCCGGACGGCGCGCCGGTGGCCACGCCGTGCGCCTTGAGCCGCAGCTGCACCACGCGCGCCGACACCCGCGTGCCGCGCGCGCCGGTAAACAGCGCCGCGCTGCCGTCGGCCGGCGCGGGGCGCACCTTGAGCCAGGCGGCGAGCGCGGCCATGGCGGCCTGGCCCACGGGCACGGTGCGGCGCTTGTTGCCCTTGCCCAGCACGGTCACGTCGGCATTGCCCTGTTCCAGCCAGCCCAGCGCGTCCTTGCTGTACTGCACGTCCAGCCCCACCAGTTCCGACACCCGCAGCCCGCTCGAATACAGCAGCTCGAACATGGCCTGGTTGCACAGCGCGGCCGGCTCCAGCGCCGCGTCCGGGCCGCCGGCGGCATGGGCGTGCGCCGGCGTCGACACCAGGCGCACTGCGTCGTCCACGGACAGGGCTTTGGGCAGGGTCTTGGCGCGCTTGGGGGCGCGCACGCCCTGCGCGGGATTGGCGGCCAGCGCGGTCTGCCCGGCCAGCCAGTCGAAGAAGCCGCGCCAGCTGGACAGCTTGCGGGCGATGGAGCGCGGCTCCAGTTCCTTGCCGTGCAGGCGCGCGGCGTAGCGCCGCACGTCGGCCTGCGTCAGCGCGGTCCAGCCGGTCTCGCCGCTGAGCGCGGCCAGCTCGGCCAGGTCGCGCCGGTAGGCGTCCAGCGTGTGCGGCGACAGCTTGCGCTGCGTGCGCAGCTGCTCGATGTAGGCCTGCACCCACCCGGCTTTGCCGCGCTCGCCCATGGCGCTCAGGCCAGCAGCGGGGCCAGCGCGGTGCTGGCCGTTTCGCCGATGTGGACCAGGAAGTCGGTCGCCATCAGCGAGGTGAAGCGTTCGGAGTCCGGCGAGCCCAGGATCAGCAGGCCGAAGGTGGCGCTCTTGCCGCCCGGAACGGACGTGCCCGGCTTGCGCAGCGGGATGATGACGGTCGATTGCACATGGCCCGCGTCTTCCAGCCAGCGCACCGCCTCGAAGTCGTTGTTGGCGCCGCAGTACGGGGCCATCAGGCTGTTGGCGAAGATGCGCGCGTCGTCCGAGGCGCCGGCGGTGAACCACTCGTCCGCGTACTCGGGCTTGGCGCCCCACAGGCGCAGGGTGGCTTGCGGCACGTGGAAGCTGCTCTTCAGGCTGTCGGCCAGCACGCGCGGCATGGCGCTGTCTTCGCGCACCTGCAGCAGCGCCTGGGTCCAGCTGTGGAAGCGGCCGGCGATGGTTTCGTTTTCCTTGGCGTGGCGCGACAGTTCGGCCATGCGCAGTTCCAGCGCCTTGTACTTGTCGCGCATCACTTCCATCTGGCGCTCCTGCAGCGAGACGGCGCGCCCGGTCAGCGGACTGGAAAGTTTCACCTCGCCCAGCAGGCTGGCGTGCTCTTCGAAGAAGTGCGGGTGGTCGGTCAAGTATTGCAGTACGGCGGTGGCATCCATTGTTCAGCTTGTGGGTTGAGAGCAATGCACATTCTAACCGACGCCACAATAAAAAAGACGCCCGCAGGCGTCTTTCGGTGTGGCGCGGAAACGGTATCAGAAGCGGTGGCGCATGCCGACCTGGATGCCCTTGCTCGACTCGCCCGGTTTCGACGTGAAGCCGCCCGAGGCGCTGGCCGCGCCGATGGCGTACTGGCCGTCGTTTTCGTTCTTGATGTAGGCGCCCACCAGGTACACGTCGGTGCGCTTGGACAGGTTGTAGTCGTAGCCGATGCCGTACTGGGTGGCGTCGCTGGCGTCGGCGCGCTTGTCGTCCTGGCGCACCACGGATGCCATGATGCGGCCCGCGCCCACCTTGTAGTGGAAGCCGACCTGGTAGCTGATGGCGTCCAGCAGGAAGTTGCGCTTGAGCGCGGCGTTGGCCTGGCCGGCCAGCAGCGTGCCGAGCGGCGCAGGGAAGGCGGCGAAGGTCGGCGCCAGCAGGTCGCCCGCGTAGCGGATGATGACCGAGTTCTCGTTCTTCTGCTTGTGGGTGCCCAGGAACAGCTTCCAGTTGTCGAAGGCGTAGGAGCCGGCCAGCGTGGTGGTCACCAGGCCGCGCGCGCCGACCTGGTCGGTACCGTGGTTGTGGCCCAGGCCGAGGTCCCAGCCGTTCGCCACGTAGCGCACGTTGGCGCCCCAGGAGCGCTTGTCCATGCCAATGTAGCCCGATTTCTCGGTGCCGTACATGGCCGAGGCCTTGATGCCGTTTGGCAGTTCCATGCGGTACTGGATCGACTTGTCGGAGCGGATGGCGATGCCGGCCGTCAGCAGGCCGCCGGTGCCGCCCACGATGCCGCCCCAGCCGGCCGCCGTGCCGGACTCGAACACGTCGCCGGCGTTCAGCACTTCGTAGCCCGGCGTGTACATGCGGCCCAGCAGCACCGCGCCCACCGGCGTGATCAGGCCGACCATGGAGGTGCGGTCGAACAGCGCGTTGTTAATGTTGACGTTGATGGCCGGGTTCAGCGCGGCCTGCACGCCGGCGCGCAGCTTCTCGGCCGTGGCGGCGCCGCCGGCAGCGGCCGGCACGGTGAAGTTCAGGCCTTCGGTCAGCGCGAAGGTCGGGTTGCTGCTCAGGTTGCCGGTTTGCTGGCGGCCGGTGTCCAGTTCGACGCGCGCTTCCAGGTTGAAGATGGCCTTGTAGCCGCCACCCATGTCTTCGATGCCGCGGAAGCCGAGGCGGGAGCCGTCGGCAATGCCGCTGACCAGCTTGGTCTTGGCGTCCTGGCCGCCGTTCTTCACGTACATCACGCCGGCGTCGGCGATACCGTAGATGGTGACCGAGGATTGTGCCAGGGCAGGCACGGCGAAACAGGCGGCAATACCCGCTGCGAGCAGTTTAGTTTTCATGCAGTCTCCAAAAGATTGAGGTGTTTTTTTATTATTCTCAAAATAGTACGTGCGTACTAATTCGGTGCAACCAATATGACACGGCAATCCAACCTTGTACAGAAAGCCATGTTGGCTTCTGCGGTCGCAGTTGCGAAAAAGTCACAATATCAAAAAGAAACGGACCTGCTGGAGGTCCGTTTCGTTGCGATGCGCCGGGGGCGCGTCAGAAGTTGTGGTGGATACCGACCGAGTAGTGGTTCACCGTGCTGTCGTTCAGCGTGCTGGTCGCTGCCGGCAGCGGCGTCTTCTTGTTCGACAGGTCGAAGTAGATATAGGTGCGGGTCGACAGGTTGTACTCGTAGCCGATCGATGCCTGCTTGGTCTTCAGGATGCGGTCCGGGGTCTTCACGCCATAGCCCAGCAGCAGCTTGCCCGGGCCTACGGTGTAGTTGGCGCCCACGATCCAGGCGTCGGTTTCGTGGTTGGCCGCGCCGGCCACCACGGTGTGGTCCATGTCCTGCTTCTGGTAGGAAGCCATCAGCTTCAGGGCCGGGATCGGCTTGAACGACGCGCCCACCGACCACAGCTTGGTCTCGATCGCGTTGCGCTCATAGGCTGCGTAGGCGGCGAACTGGTTCAGCGTGTAGGTGGCGCTGGCGCCCCATGGGTTGGCCGACGGCATGGCGTTGACGCCGTACTGCGGCGCCAGCGTGGTGCCGCGGCCGACGATGGCGGTGGTATTGCCCAGCGCTTCCTTGGCGGCCACGGCCACGTTCAGCTGGAAGCCGCTTACGACCGGCGTGTTATACCAGACCGCGTTCGAGAAGCGGTTGCCCGAGGAGCCCGGTGGCGCCAGCGGATCGCTGGTGTAGCCGGCCACTTGCAGATTGGTCTGGTAACCGGCCACGGCAGGGACGCCGCTCCATGGCTCGAAGGCGGTGGACGTTTCCTGGAACGGCGTCAGGCCGCGGCCCAGGCGCACGGTACCGAAGTCGCCCT
Source organism: Pseudoduganella sp. UC29_71 (assembly GCF_042693265.1). Lineage (NCBI taxonomy): Bacteria > Pseudomonadati > Pseudomonadota > Betaproteobacteria > Burkholderiales > Oxalobacteraceae > Pseudoduganella > Pseudoduganella sp. UC29_71. The sequence goes on from NZ_CP170549.1 coordinate 6,383,344, forward strand.
GCAGGCCGACGCGGCTCTGGCCCTGGAACAGCGGACGGCTGTTGGTGCCGGCCGTGTTCTCGATGGTGCCGGTGTCCGGCTCGTAGCGGATCTCCAGCTGGAACAGGGCCTTCAGGCCGCTGCCCAGGTCTTCCACGCCGCGGAAGCCGAGTTTGTTGTTGTCGCGTTTGCCGATCTGGGCCGTGGTGCCGGTGGTTTTTGAAACGCCGGCATCCAGCGTGCCGTAAATAGTGACGGACGATTGCGCATGAGCTCCAGCGAAGGCGCCCATGAGTGCCAGGGCCACTAATGATTTTTTCATTTGTTCTTCCTTATAGATAAATCGATCAAAGAGCTAAAGCATGAAGTGCGTGCATTCGACACTCATCTGGTCTAAACCTTAATTGCTGTCTGCACAATGTGGCAAAGGATTGGTCGATTATGAGGGGTAGTATTGGTCGAAAGCCAAAAAAATGTGGTTTCTTGTTGTATTTTTGAAACGCTTGAATGGCTGTCCACTGCATGCACTGTGGCAAGGTTTCCTTTCGTCTAGTTAATGGATTGTTATTTAGCGTACACGCTTTCGCGTGCCGCATTACTTGAGCAATATCAAACACTTAGCATTTAGGGCATGAGACGATTGGCATTAAAACTACACTTGGGCTTACTGACATTGTTGGAATGTGGCAAGATCAAACAAATAACTAGCCGCCCGGCGCGTGACCGGGACCGGCAGAGACGCAGCGTTTTCTTGAATGAATCATATTAATAGTGGAACGATGGCAAATCGTGAAGAACTAGTAATGATCCGAGGGGCGCGCGCTGGAGACGCCCAGTGCCAACTGGCACTGGGGAAGCTGTATCTGTTCGGCGGCGCCAGCCTGCCGCAAAGCCCGCCCACCGCCTTGCACTGGCTGCACCGTGCCGCCATCCAGGGACGGGACGAGGCGTGGCGTTTGATCGGCAGCCATGTCGGCTACGAACACGCACAGCACAGCCGCGAGGCGGTATTGCCCTGGTATGAACGCGCCTGGGAGGCCGGCGTGCTGCCGGCCGGCCTGGTGCTGGCCCAGCTGGTGCTGAGCACGCCGCCCGGCGAGTCGGACGCGGCCGGCGCGCTGGGGGCGCTGGGCGCCCTCGGCATGGCAGCCGCCAGCGCGCACGGCTCGCTGCGCGCCAAGGCCATGCAGGCGCTCGACGCGGCGGTGCGGGCCGGCTTGCCGGGCGCGGTGCGCCTGCTGGCCCAGCAGCAGCCGGCGCCGGCCGCCCAGGCCGCTGCAGCGCCGGCCGCCGCCGCAGCGGATGCGCCCCCCATCCCCATCAACTCGCTGGCCTACGTGGCGCTGGACGAGGCCTGGGGCAAGCTGCCCCGCGCGGCCTTCCTGGAGCAGGCGCTGCCGCTGGTGCGCCAGTTGCTGCGCGAAGCGCCGCCGGACGCCGAAGCGGCGCGCAACGCCGGCTGGCAAGCCGCGCCGCAGCAGGTGCAGCTGCTGGCGCGCTGCGCCCAGGCGCTGGCGCAAGTGGATGCCTATGCCGACGCCGATGTCGGCCTGGAGGCGGACGGCACCGAACTGCATTGCCGCGAGCTGGCCGCCCATGGCGGCGACCGCACCGCCCAGCTGGCGCTGGGCCTGTGGTTCGCGCGCATGACCCGCGACGGCCAGCGCGTGCGCGACGGCATTGCCGCCGTCAATTTCAAGCGCGCCATCCGCTGGCTGACCCAGGCCGGCGAGCAGGGCCTGGCGGACGCCTGGTTCGCGCTGTCGCGCATCTACATCAAGCCGGAATTTTCACAGCGCAGCGTGAGCGAGGCGCAAGCCTGCCTGGAGCGCGCGGCCGACATGGGCCACAGCGCGGCGCAGCTCGAATGCGGCATCCACGCCTGGCGCACCCGGCGCGGCGGCGAGGAGAACGACGTGCGCGCCGCCTACTGGCTGCACAAGGCGGCCGCGCAGGGCAGCGGCGAAGCGCAGGCGGCGCTGCGCCGCATCGCGCCGCAGACCGACGGCGGCGGCTGGGCCGCCAGCCTGCCGGGCGTGAGCCGGGAATTGCTGGGCAGCCAGCCGCTGCTGGCGGCGCGCGTGGAACTGGCGGGATGGTTCGGCCTGAGCCGGGCCGAGGCGCTGCTGCTGGACGTGAAGGCGGCCGACCGCGGCCACTGCCTGGTGGTGGACATCCGCGCCAGCTACGGGCGCGGCAAGCGCCGCCTGGTGCTGGTGCGCAACGCCCAGCAGCGCCAGGCGCTGGACCGCATCGGCCGCTTATTCGAGCATGTGGATGCCGGCCTGAACGGGCCGGAAGGGAATTACCGCCAGCGCCTGTACCGGCTCAAGACCTGGCTGCCGGGCGAGGGCGCCGGCGATGCCGCCGAGCAAGCCGGCAGCAACGGTTTGCAGCCGGCCTAGCGCCGGTCCAGATCGTTCAGGTCGTTCAGATCTCGATTTCGCCTTCGTACACGGTGACGGCCGGGCCGGTCAGGTAGACCGGCTGGCCTTCGCCGGCCCAGGCGATCGACAGCTGGCCGCCGCGCGCGTCCACTTTCACCGGCGAATCGAGCAGGCCGCGGCGGATGCCGGCCACCACGGCGGCGCAGGTGCCGGTGCCGCAGGCCAGGGTTTCGCCCACGCCGCGCTCGAACACGCGCAGGCGGATGTGCTGGCGGTTTACCAGCTGCATGAAGCCGGCGTTGACGCGGCGCGGGAAGCGCGGATGGTGCTCGATCAGCGGCCCGGTCAGCTCCACCGGCGCCGTGTCCACGTCGCCCACCAGCTGCACCGCGTGCGGATTGCCCATCGATACCACCGACACCAGCACGGTCTCCTTGTCGCCGCCCAGTTCCAGCACCAGCGGCCACAGCGTGTCGCGGCCCTCGGCCACGCCCTGCAGGCCATCGGCGTCGAACGGCACGCGGGCCGGCTCCAGCACCGGCGCGCCCATGTCCACCGTCACGCTGCCATCGTCTTCCAGGCGCGGCGCGATGATGCCGGCCATGGTTTCCACGGAGATGCTGCGCTTGTCCGTCAACCCTTTTTGCGACACGAACTTGGCGAAGGCGCGCGCGCCGTTGCCGCATTGCTCGACTTCGCCGCCGTCGCTGTTGAAGATGCGGTAGCGGAAGTCGCAGCCCGGCTGGGTCGGCTTTTCCACCACCAGCATCTGGTCCGCGCCCACGCCGAAGCGGCGGTCGCCCAGCTGCTTCCATTGCGCCGCGGTGAAATCGATCTGCTGGCCGATGGCGTCGATGACCACGAAGTCATTGCCGGCGCCGTGCATCTTGGTGAATTTGAGTTTCATAGTTCGCTGCATAGGTTGGCTTAGCGCGCCTTGCCGTAGAAGGAAGGCTCGCCGTTGGGACGCGTCTTGAAGCGCTTATGCGTCCAGAAATATTCGGCCGGGGCCTCGCGCACGCGCTCCTCGATGAAGGCGTTCATGCGGCGCGTCGCTTCCACCATGTCCGGACCAGGATAATTGTCCCACGGTGCATAGAATTGTACCTGCCAGCCCTGGTAGCCGGGCAGGAAAGTGGAGATCACCGGCATCACCTGGGCGCCGGTGGCGGCCGCGATGCGGGCCGTGGCCGACAAGGTGGCGGCCTGCACGCCGAAGAAGGGCACGAACTCGGCGTCCTTCTCGCCGAAATCCATGTCCGGCAGCATGAAGTAGGGCAGCTTTTCCTTCAGCGCGCGCAGGATGGGCTTGATGCCGTCCAGGCGGGTGAAGAGGCGCACCGGCTTGAAGCGGGCGCGGCCATCGCGCAGCACCTTGTCGAACACGGCGTTCTTCTGCTGCACGTACATGGACGAGGCCGACGCCTGCATGGCAATGGCCGCGCCGGCCACGTCCAGGCACACGAAGTGCGGGCACAGCAGGATGGTCGGCTGGCCCGTCATGGCCGCCACCGGGATGCCGGCCGACTCCGGGTGCGCGCCGTCGTACGACACCACCCTGATCAGCCGCTGCAGCCGCGCCTCGGACGCCCACCACAGGATGGCGCGCTCGAACACGCTGCGCGCATAGGCCTGGAAGTGGCGCCGCGCCAGCGCGGTGCGCTCGGCTTCGGACAGTTCGGGCAGGCACAGGCGCAGGTTGACCAGCGTGATGTCGCGCCGCGGCTTCATGATGATGAACAGCAGCGAGCCCACCGCCTTGCCGAAGCGGCCCAGCACCGGCAGGGGCAGCCAGTGCAGCAGCCACATGAACCCCATCAGCAGCCTCATGGCGCCTCCGGCTTGTCGCTGGCGGCGGCGGGGGTGTCGGCGTGGACTGCGCCGGCCGGCACCTTGTAGCGGTTGTAGCTCCAATAATATTGCGATGGCGCACGCGCGATCAGCTTTTCCATGGCCGCGTTGATGGCGCGCGCCTGTTCGGCCGTGCTGCCGTCCAGCGTGCCCTCGAACGGCACGAAGCGGATCACGTAGCCGCGCCCGAACGGCAGGCGCTCGGCGTAGGTGACGATGACCACCGCGTCGCCCAGCTGCGCCAGCTTGGCCGGCAAGGTCATGGTGTAGGCGCTGCGGCCGAAGAAATCGGCGAACACGCCTTCGCCCTCCTGCGGCACCTGGTCGGGCAGCAGGCCGATCGGCATGCCTTTCTTGAGCGTCTTGGCCAGCATGCGCACGCCGGACATATTGGCCGGCGCCAGCAGCAGGTTCTTGCGCGCGCGGGCGCCCTCGATCAGCGGCTTGAGCGCGGCCTTTTTCGGCGGCCGGTACATCACCATCAGCTCGGTGCGCAGCGCAATTTCCTGCGCGACAATTTCAAAACAGCCAAGGTGTGGCGTCAGGAACACAATGCCGCGTCCGGCGTCCAGGTTTTTTTGCACCAGCTCCCAGTTCTCGGTGCTGGCGTGGCGCGACACGCGTTCCGGTGCCGCGCACCAGATGAACGGCAATTCCAGTATGCTCTTGCCAGACTCGGCGATTGCCGCGCCCAGATGGCGCTCGACGCCGGCCTGGCGCATATTGTCGCGCATGCGGCGGCGGTGCGAGGGCGACAGCAGGTAAACCAGCCAGCCGAGCGCGGCGCCCAAGGCATGCAGCACGGGCAAGGGAAAGACGGAAAGGAAGCGGAATATGGTGACAAGCATGAATGATTCGATCGGGGCAAAAAATTTTGCCTTGCCAAAAGTTTTTAAAAGAAGCGTAAAATACCACGTATGCAGTATCCGCTGAGTTAACAGACAACTTGCGAAGCGGAATATAAATATCGCTAAAGCGTCGCAAGCCGTATTGGTTGTTGCGACATGTTTACCAAACCAGTATCAGGAGCTTGCGATGTCTTCCAACGACTACCTCTTCACCTCTGAATCCGTATCCGAAGGCCACCCGGACAAGGTCGCCGACCAGATTTCCGACGCCATTCTCGACGCCATCCTGGCGCAAGACCCGAAAGCGCGCGTTGCCGCCGAAACCCTGTGCAACACCGGCCTGGTGGTGCTGGCAGGCGAGATTACCACGCACGCCAACGTTGATTATATTCAAGTTGCGCGCGAGACCATCAAGCGCATCGGCTACGACAACACCGACTACGGCATCGACTACAAGGGTTGCGCCGTGATGGTGTGCTACGACAAACAATCGCCGGACATCGCCCAGGGCGTGGACGAAGGCGCGGGCCTGGACCTGGACCAGGGCGCCGGCGACCAGGGCCTGATGTTCGGCTACGCCTGCGACGAAACCCCGGAACTGATGCCGGCCGCGATCTACTACGCGCACCGCCTGGTCGAGCGCCAGTCGCAGCTGCGCAAGGACGGCCGCCTGCCATGGCTGCGTCCGGACGCCAAGTCGCAAGTCACGCTGCGCTACGTGGACGGTCGTCCGGTGTCGGTCGACACCGTGGTGCTGTCGACCCAGCACGCGCCGGAAGTGAGCCACAAGCAGATCGAAGAAGCGGTGATCGAAGAGATCATCAAGCCGGTGCTGCCGTCGGCCTGGCTGAAGGACACCAAATTCCTGGTCAACCCGACCGGCCGCTTCGTCATTGGCGGCCCGCAGGGCGACTGCGGCCTGACCGGCCGCAAGATCATCGTCGACACCTACGGCGGCGCAGCCCCGCACGGCGGCGGCGCGTTCTCCGGCAAGGACCCCTCGAAAGTGGACCGTTCGGCCGCCTACGCCGCGCGCTACGTGGCCAAGAACATCGTAGCCGCCGGCCTGGCGCGCCAGTGCCAGGTGCAAGTGTCGTACGCGATCGGCATCGCCCGTCCGATCAACATTACCGTGTACACCGAAGGCACCGGCGTGATTTCGGACGACGCCATCGCCAAGCTGGTGCTGGAGCACTTCGACCTGCGTCCGAAAGGCATCGTGCAGATGCTGGACCTGCTGCGTCCGATCTACCAGAAGACCGCCGCCTACGGCCACTTCGGCCGCGAAGAGCCGGAATTCAGCTGGGAGCGCACCGACAAGGTCGCCGCCCTGCGCGCCGCCGCTGGCCTGAACTAACGCCCCAACGCGCCCCAACGGGGTCAGATCCGGCATTCAGACACGAGCTCAACCATTGAACGGCTGAGCTCGTGTCTGAATGCCGGAACTGACCCCAAGTTTTTCTGGCGCGGCAGTTTTTCTGCTAGAATTCCCTTCCCGAGGAGCGCTGCGACCCGCCATCACCACCAGGCAGGCCAGGCTCGGAAATCAACACCGCGCTCACGTTACTTTTTTCAACCATTGAAAGGAGGGCGTGATGAACGCCGTACTCAAATCCGCACAAGACTACATCATCGCTGACATCGGCCTGGCCGCATGGGGCGAAAAAGAAATCAAGATCGCTGAAACCGAAATGCCCGGCCTGATGGCCATCCGCGAGGAATTCGCGGCCGCGCAGCCGCTGAAAGGCGCGCGCATCACCGGTTCGCTGCACATGACCATCCAGACCGCCGTGCTGATCCGCACGCTGGAAGCGCTGGGCGCGCAAGTGCGCTGGGCGTCCTGCAACATCTACTCCACCCAGGACCACGCCGCCGCCGCCATCGCTGCCGCCGGCACCCCGGTGTTCGCCGTCAAGGGCGAGAACCTGGACGAATACTGGGAATACACCCACCGCATCTTCGAGTGGCCGGGCGAGGGCGTGTACTCCAACATGATCCTGGACGACGGCGGCGACGCCACCCTGCTGCTGCACCTGGGCACCCGCGCCGAAACCGATATCTCGGTGCTGGCCAACCCGGGTTCGGAAGAAGAAATCTGCCTGTTCAACTCGATCAAGGCCCACCTGGCGAAAGACGCCACCTGGTACTCCAAGCGCCTGCCGGCCATCCTGGGCGTGACCGAGGAAACCACCACCGGCGTGCACCGCCTGTACCAGATGCACAAGGAAGGCAAGCTGGCTTTCCCTGCGATCAACGTTAACGATTCCGTCACCAAGTCCAAGTTCGATAACCTGTACGGCTGCCGCGAATCGCTGGTGGATGGCATCAAGCGCGCCACCGACGTCATGATCGCCGGCAAGATCGCCGTCATCGCCGGCTACGGCGACGTGGGCAAGGGCTCGGCGCAAGCCATGCGCGCGCTGTCGGCGCAAGTGTGGGTCACCGAAATCGACCCGATCTGCGCGCTGCAGGCCGCGATGGAAGGCTACCGCGTGGTGACCATGGACTACGCCGCCGAACACGGCGACATTTTCGTTACCTGCACCGGCAACTACCACATCCTGACCGAGCAGCACATGCTGGCCATGAAGGACCAGGCCATCGTCTGCAACATCGGCCACTTCGACAACGAGATCGACGTTGCCGCATTGAAGAAGTACCAGTGGGAAAACATCAAGCCGCAGGTGGACCATGTGATCTTCCCCGACGGCAAGCGCATCATCCTGCTGGCCGAAGGCCGCCTGGTGAACCTGGGCTGCGGCACGGGCCACCCGTCGTACGTGATGTCCTCGTCCTTCGCCAACCAGACCATCGCCCAGATCGAGCTGTTCGTGAACACCAAGAACTACCCGGTGGGCGTGTACGTGCTGCCGAAGCACCTGGACGAGAAAGTCGCCCGCCTGCAGCTGCGCAAGCTGAACGCGCAGCTGACCGAGCTGACCGAAGAGCAGGCCGCCTACATCAATGTGAAAAAAGAAGGCCCTTACAAGCCTGAGCATTACCGTTACTAATAGGCTCGGCGGGTTACGCTGCGCTAACCCGCCCTACGCGGCAATACCGACTTAGCGTAGGGCGGGTTAGGCCGCAGGCCGTAACCCGCCAGCTCCGTTGCGAGGCTTATGTATGCGTTTGGTCCTTACCTGGTTAATCAATGCCGCGGCCCTGTTCGCCGTGCCCTACCTGATGCATTCCGTCGATGTCACGAGCATTGGCACAGCCCTGGTCGCAGCCTTAGTGCTGGGCCTGGTCAACACACTGATACGTCCTGTCCTGCTGCTGCTCACCCTGCCTGTCACGGTGCTGTCGCTGGGCCTGTTCATCCTGGTCATCAACGGCTTCATGTTCTGGCTGGTGGCCCACTGGGTCGACGGCTTCCACGTCGACAGCTTCTGGGCAGCCATGGGCGGCGCGATTTTGTACAGTGTGATTTCCTGGGCTCTGTCCACCTTACTTCTGAAGAATGCCGATGGAAACCCATAATTTCAGTATCGAATTCTTTCCGCCCAAGACGGCGGAAGGAGCGGAAAAGCTGCGCGCCGTGCGCGCCAAGCTGTCCGAGCTGCACCCCAAGTATTTCTCCGTGACGTTTGGCGCCGGCGGCACCACGCAGACCGGCACGCTCGACACCGTGCGCGAAATCCTCGCCGCCGGTGAAGACGCCGCGCCGCACCTGTCCTGCGTGGGCGGCACGCGCGCCTCGATCCGCGCCATCCTGAACGAATACAAGTCGCATGGCATCAAGCGCATCGTCGCGCTGCGCGGCGACCTGCCGAGCGGCTACGGCGCCTCGGGCGAATTCCGCTACGCCAACGAGCTGGTGGAATTCATCCGCGCCGAGACCGGCGACTGGTTCCACATCGAAGTGGCGGCCTACCCGGAAGTGCACCCGCAGGCGAAATCGCCGCAGGACGACCTGCTGGCCTTCGAGCGCAAGGTGAAGGCCGGCGCCAACGCGGCCATCACGCAGTACTTCTACAACGCCGACGCCTATTTCAACTTCGTCGAGCAGACGCAGAAGCTGGGCATCGCCGTGCCCATCGTGGCCGGCATCATGCCGATCACCAACTACACGCAGCTGATGCGTTTTTCCGACATGTGCGGCGCCGAGATCCCGCGCTGGGTGCGCCTGAAGCTGGCCAGCTTCGGCGACGACAGCGCCTCCATCAAGGCCTTCGGCCTGGACGTGGTGAGCGCCCTGTGCGAACGCCTGCTGGCGGGCGGCGCTCCCGGCCTGCACTTCTACAGCATGAACCAGGCCGCCGCCACCACAGCGCTCTGGCAGCGGCTGGTTTGATGCCTGGCGGGTTACGCGCTCCGCGCTAACCCGCCCTACGATGCGCCGATGATGCCGATGATGGCGCTGGCGCGTAGTGCGGGTTAGGCGGAGCCGTAACCCGCCAGCTCCGTCAGCACCGCATCGAGCGCGATGTCGTGGCTATCATCGGGGAAGTCGGCTTGCAGGCAGGAGTACGCAATGCCGACGGTGGCCGGGCGCGGCTCGCGTGCCAGCGTGCGGTCGTAAAAGCCGCCGCCATAGCCCAGCCGGTAGCCGTGCCGGTTATAGCTTAGGCAGGGCACCAGCAGCGCCGGCGGATAGGGCGCCATGCGCAGCTCGGCCGGCACCGCCACCCCCATCGCATCCTTCACCATGGCCTCGCCGATCTGCCAGTGCGCAAACTCGAGCGCCGCGTCCTTTTGCACCACCACCGGCAGCAGCAGCCGCACGCCGCGCCGCGCCAGCTCGGCATAGGCCGCGTTCAGGTCCGGCTCGTCGCGCAGCGGCCAGTACACGCCCAGCGCCGCCACCTTGTTTTTCCGCTGCCACGCCAGCACCTGCTCGCACAGCGCGCGGTCCCATTGCGCGCGCGTGTCCGCGTCCAGCGCGCGGCGCGCCGCCAGCATCTGTTTGCGCAGCGCCGATTTCGGGTTGCCGCCCTCTGGCGGAGCTAGGGGCTGGGCTGGGTTGCGTGGTATTCTAGGGTCGCTGATCATGTCTTGGGTCTGTCTTGAATTTTAGTGAGAGTCGTACATTGATTTCCCCGTCGAAATGGATTGCCGGCGTCATTGCAGGATGCGCCTTTGTCAGCCTGGTGCACGCACAAGACGCTGGCGCGGACAACCGCAAAGAGGACGATGCCTTCCTGCTGCTGCGCGAAGCGGTGCGCAAGGACGAAACGCAAAAGGCCGACTTCTACGCCGCGCGCCTGCCGAACTACTCCATTCCTTCCTATGTCGATTATTATCGGCTGAAATCGCACTGGCGTGACGCCACCACCTACGAGATCCGCGAATTCCTCAAGCGCTACGAAGGCAGCGCCATCGCCGACCGCCTGCGCAACGACTGGCTGCTCGAGCTGGGCCGAAAGAAGGACTGGCCGAATTTCGACGACCAGCTGCCGCAGTTCGTGCTCAATGACGACACCCAGGTCAAATGCTATGCGCTGCAGTCCAAGGCGCTGAAGGGCTTGATGGTGGCCGACGAGGCGCGCGCCCTGCTGACCGCGCCCAACGGCTACGGCGAAGCGTGCGCCGGCCTGATCGCCACCTTGTTCCAGGCCGGCCAGTTCAGCGCCGAGGACGTATGGGCGCAGGTGCGCCTGTCGGGCGAGTTCAACGCCACCGGCCAGGCGCGCCGCGCTATCCTGCTGCTGGGCGGCGTGGACAAGAAAATCACGCAGGCGGTGGACCTGCCGCTGGTGGCCATCGCCAAAGGCCCCGGCACCGGCCGCGTCGACCATGAAACCTTCCTGGTGGCGGTCGGCCGCGCCGCCAAGACCAGCATGAAGCTGGCCGTGCTGGCGCTGGAAAAGGCCGCGCCCAGGCTCACCGCGCAGGAGCAGGCCATAGGCTGGGCCGCCATCGCGCTGCAATCCTCGTATACGCTCGCGCCCGAGACCGGCAGCTACTGGCGCAAGTCCGAAGGCGCGCCGTTGTCGATCGACCAGCACCAGTGGAAGACCCGCATCGCGCTGCGCGACGGCGATTGGAAGCAGGTGAAGAAAAACATCGCGGCCATGCCCGAGTCGCTGCGCAGCGACTCCACCTGGATCTACTGGCGCGCCCGCGCGCTGATGGCCGAAGCGGGCGCCGTGCATCCCACGCCGGAAGCGGCCCAGCTGCTGCGCGGCATTGCCGACCAGTCCAATTTCTATGGCCTGCTGGCGCAGGAGGAACTGGGCAAGCTGATCTCCATTCCGCCGCCCGGCGCGCCGCTGGCGCCGGCCGAAGTGGCCGCCATCGCCGAGCGGCCCGGCTTCCAGCGCGCGCTGAAATTCTTCGGCATGCGGCTGCGCTTCGAAGGTACGCGCGAATGGAACTGGGAGCTGCGCAGCCTGAATGAGCGCGAGCACCTGGCCGCCGCCGAATTCGCGCGCCAGAACCACATCCTGGACCGCATGGTCAACACCTCCGACCGCACCCGCGTGCAGGTGGACTACACGCAGCGCTTCCCTTCGCCGCACGACGACATCATGCATCCGGCCACGCAGACGCTGGGCCTGGACAAGGCTTGGGTGTACGGCATCATCCGCCAGGAGTCGCGCTTCATCATGGACGCGCAATCGCACGCCGGCGCTTCCGGCCTGATGCAGGTGATGCCGTCCACCGCGCGCTGGGTGGCGAAAAAAATCGGCGTCACCGATTTCGTGCAGGACGCCATCACCGACGTGAAGACCAACATCATGCTGGGCACGAACTACATGAACATGGTGCTGGGCAGCATGGACGGTTCGCAAGTGCTGGCCACCGCCGCCTACAACGCCGGCCCGGGCCGCCTGCGCACATGGCGCTCCACGCTGGACAAGCCGATGGAAAGCGCGGTCTTCATTGAATCGATTCCGTATTTCGAAACCCGCGTCTACGTGAAAAACGTGATGTCGAACGCCACCTTTTACGCCGCCCTGTTCGAAGGCCGCCCGCAGTCGCTGAAGGCGCGCCTGGGCACGGTCGCGCCGAAAGGCTATACCGAGCAGGAACGCAGCGAAGCCAGCTTCGGCGGCAGATAAAAATTCAAAACCAGGAACACCTATGCAAACCACAGTATTGGACCCCACGCTGTCGCAAACCCTGGCCGCCGCGCGCGAACCGGGCCTGACCCTCGTTATCGGCAACAAGAATTATTCGTCGTGGTCGATGCGCCCGTGGGTGGCGATGACGGCCTTTAACATCCCCTTCCAGGAAGTGCGCGTGCTGCTGGACCAGAACGACACCGCCACCAGGATCGCCGAGTACTCGGCCTGCGGCCGCGTGCCGGTACTGCTGGCGGGCGAGATGACGATCTGGGACAGCCTGGCCATCTGCGAATACCTGGCCGAGCAGTTCCCGGAAAAACATATGTGGCCGCAGGACGTGGCGGCGCGCGCCATGGCGCGTTCGGTGTGCGCCGAGATGCACTCCGGCTTCTCCAGCCTGCGCAACTCGATGTCGATGAACATCAAGGGCAGCTATCCGGGCAAGGGCCGCACGCCCGGCACCCAGGCCGACATCGGCCGCATCAGCGAAATCTGGGAAGAGTGCCTGAGCCGCTTCGGCCACCACGAATTCCTGTTCGGCGAATTCACCATCGCCGACGCCTACTACGCTCCGGTGGTGATGCGCTTCAAGACCTACGGCGTGGTGCTGCCGCCCGCGCTGAACGCCTACTGCGAGCGCGTGCGCGCGCATCCGGCCGTGGCGCGCTGGATTGCCGAAGCGTTGGCCGAAACCGAAACCTGCCCGCAGCACGACGCGGAAATGCCGGACTGAGGATGGCGATGCGGATCTACGTCGTCGGCGGCGCGGTGCGCGATGAGCTGCTGGGCCTGCCCGTGCAGGACCACGACCACGTGGTGGTCGGCGCCACGCCGGAGGACATGGTGGCGCAGGGCTTCCGCCCCGTAGGCAAGGACTTCCCCGTGTTCCTGCATCCGAAGACGCAGGAGGAATACGCGCTGGCGCGCACCGAGCGCAAGACCGCGCCCGGCTACAAGGGCTTCGTGTTCCACACCTCGCCCGACGTCACGCTGGAAGACGACCTGGTGCGGCGCGACCTCACCATCAACGCCATCGCCAAGGCCGAAGACGGCACCCTGACCGATCCCTTCAACGGTCGGCGCGACATCGAACAGCGCATCTTCCGCCACGTGTCCGACGCCTTTGCCGAAGACCCTGTGCGCATCCTGCGCGTGGCCCGCTTCGCCGCGCGCTACCCGGAGTTCACGGTGGCGCCCGAAACCAATGCGCTGATGCGGCAGATGGTGGAGCAGGGCGAAGTGGACGCGCTGGTGCCAGAGCGCGTGTGGCAGGAAGTGTCGCGCGGCCTGATGGAACAGAAGCCGTCGCGCATGCTGCAGGTGCTGCGCGACTGCGGCGCGCTGGCGCGCATCGTGCCGGAGCTGGACGCGCTGTGGGGCGTGCCGCAGCCGGCGGCGCACCATCCCGAAATCGACACCGGCATCCACATGCAACTGGTGGTGGACTATGCGGCCTCGCGCGGCCACGAGCTGCCGGTGCGCTTCGCCAGCCTGATGCACGACCTGGGCAAAGGCGTCACGCCGCCGGAAAAATGGCCGTCGCACCACGGCCACGAAGGCGACGGCGCCAAACTGGTGGAACAGGTGTGCAAGCGCCTGAAAGTGCCCAGCGAATGCCGCGACCTGGCCGTGATGACGGCGCGCGAGCACGGCAACGTGGGCCGCGCGCTGCAGCTGCGCGCCAACACCATCGTGAAACTGCTGGAGCGCTGCGACGCCTTCCGCAAGCCGGCCCGCTTCACGCAGATGCTGCTGGCCACCGAGTGCGACTCCTGCGGCCGCGAAGGCAACGGCGTGAGCTTCCGCGACAAGCCCTTCCCGCAGCTGGCGCATCTGGAACAAGCGCTGGCCGCCGCGCGCGCCGTGAACGCCGGCGAAGTCGCCCAGCGCAGCGCCGGCAATCCGCAGCGCATTCCGGAGATGGTGCACCGCGCCCGCGTCGGCGCCGTGCGCGCCGCCCTGGGCGTTGCGGAGGATGCCACCGGGGACGACGATGACTAAGCTGAACATGTTCCGCAATCCGCTGCGGCGCTGGCTCAAGGGCAGCCAGTACCGGCCGACCGTTATGGTCAAGGAGCTGGCCGAGCGCGACCGGCGGCGCATGCTGAAGCATTTCCTGGCGCTGGAGAAGGCCGACCGCCTGCTGCGCTTCGGCTCCTACCTGGGCGACGAGCAGGTGGCGAAATACGTGCAGGGCATCGATTTTTCGCGCGACATGGTGTTCGGCGTCTACAACCGCGTGTTCAAGCTGGTGGCGGTGGGGCACCTGGCGTTCGCGCCCAAGGAGGCCAAGAAGTCGGCCACCGAGAAGGAGCGCGTGGCGGAGTTCGGCGTATCGGTGTCGAAGTCAGCGCGCGGGCTGGGCATCGGCTCCAAGCTGTTCGAGCGGGCCGCCATCCATTGTCGCAACAACGACGTGGACACGCTCTACATGCACTGCCTGTCGTCCAACCAGACCATGATGCATATCGCCAAAAAAGCCGGCATGCAGATCCACCGCGACTACGGCGAGGCGGACGCCTACCTGAAGCTGGAGGTGGCCAATCCGGCCAGCATGCTGCAGGAGGCGGTGGAAGAACAGGTGGCCACGCTGGACTACGCCATCAAGGCCAACACCCGGGCCGCCGTCAAATGGCTGGACAAGCTGCCGGGCCGTAAAAAGCAGGATCGCTGAGCGTCACACCAGCGGCAGCGCGGTGGTGTCCTTCACGCGCTGCAGCGCGAAACTCGATTTCACGTCCAGCACCGCCGGGTGGCGCAGCAGGGTCGCCATCATGAAGCGCGAGAAGTGGTCCATGTCTTCCACGTGCACGCGCAGCAGGTAGTCCATTTCGCCGGTCATGGCGTAGCAGGCCACCACTTCGGGCCACTGCTCGACCGCCACGGCGAAGTCGGCGCGCGGCGAGGTGCCGGTCGGGTTCACGCCCAGCGCGCGCGCGGTGCTGTGGTTGGCGGCGGCCGCGTCGCTGTGCTTTTCCAGCCGCACGTTCACATAGGCCAGCAGGCCCAGGCCGATCTTGTCCGGGTCCAGCAGCGCCACGTATTGGCGGATCACGCCTTCCTCCTCCAGCCGCTTGATGCGGCGCAGGCAGGGCGAAGGCGACAGGCTGACTTGCTCCGCCACGTCCTGGTTGGACAGGCGGCCGTCGTTTTGCAAGATAGCAAGAATCTTGCGATCGGTTTTGTCGAGCGCAATCTTGGTCATAAATCCCTCTTTTGGTCAGGTTACAAGCAATATTATTGCGCAATTCGGGAAGGCTCGGGAATTGTTCGCAATTTAATGCTCCCTCGCGAGGACTATACTGGGCGGAAAATAAGCACAGGAGACACGCATGAAATTCGAGTCATGGGACAACCCGATGGGTACCGATGGTTTTGAGTTCGTCGAATACGCGGCGCCGGACCCCAAGGCACTGGGCGCGCTGTTCGAGCGCATGGGTTTTACCGCCATCGCCCGCCATCGCCACAAGGATGTAACGCTGTACCGCCAGGGCGACGTCAACTTCATCATCAACGCTGAACAGGACTCGTTCGCGCAGCGTTTCGCGCGCCAGCACGGCCCGTCCGTGTGCGCCATCGCCATCCGCGTTGACGACGCCGCCTACGCCTACAAGCGTGCGCTCGAGCTGGGCGCCTGGGGCTTCGACAACAAGACTGGGCCGATGGAGCTGAACATTCCGGCCATCAAGGGCGTGGGCGATTCGCTGCTGTATTTCGTGGACCGCTGGCGCGGCAAGAACGCGGCCAAGGGCGTGGAGGCGGGCGCCATCGGCGACATCAGCATCTACGACGTGGACTTCGTCGCCATACCCGGCGCGGTGGCCAACCCGGTAGGCAACGGCCTGACCTATATCGACCACCTGACCCACAATGTGCACCGCGGCCGCATGAAGGAATGGGCTTCGTTCTACGAGAACCTGTTCAACTTCCGCGAGATCCGCTATTTCGACATTGAAGGCAAGCTCACCGGCCTGAAGTCGAAGGCCATGACTTCGCCGTGCGGCAAGATCCGCATCCCGATCAATGAATCGTCCGACGACAAATCGCAGATCGCCGAGTACCTGGACGCCTACCATGGCGAGGGCATCCAGCACATTGCGCTGGGCACGGACAATATCTACCAGTCCATCCAGGCCATGCGCGACAGCGGCATCGTGTTCCAGGACACGATAGAAACCTATTACGAGCTGGTGAACCGCCGCCTGCCGCACCACGGCGAGAACCTGGAAGAGCTGCGCCGCCTGCGCATCCTGATCGACGGGCACAGCACCGAGAGCGAGCGCGAGCTGCTGCTGCAGATCTTTACCACCAATGTGATCGGCCCGATCTTCTTCGAGATCATCCAGCGCAAGGGCGACCAGGGCTTCGGCGAAGGCAATTTCCGCGCGCTGTTCGAGTCCATCGAGCTGGACCAGATCAAGCGCGGCGTGTTGAAGGCCTGATCCCCGCCTTCCGGCGGCGCAGATAGCGCACATAAGAATATATTTGGAGACAGTACTATGAATGCACCAGTCAAAGATTCCCACCTGGAATCCGGTAAGCCAGCGCAAGAGATTTCGCTAGACGACAAATGGACCCTGGAGCGCGGCCGCGCCTTCATGACCGGCACCCAGGCCCTGATCCGCCTGCCGATGATGCAGCGCGAGCGCGACCTGAAGGCGGGCCTGAACACGGCCGGCTACATCACCGGCTACCGCGGTTCGCCGGTCACCAGCGTCGACATGACGGCCATGAAGGCCAAGAAATACCTGGACGAACACCACGTCAAATTCCACCCCGGCATGAACGAAGACCTGGCGGCCACCGCCGTCTGGGGCACCCAGCAGACCAATCTGTTCGAGGACGCCAAGTACGACGGCGTGTTCTCCATGTGGTACGGCAAGGGTCCCGGCGTGGACCGCTGCGGCGACGTCTTCAAGCACGCCAACAACGCCGGTTCCGCCAAGCACGGCGGCGTGCTGGTGCTGGCCGGCGACGACCACGCCGCCAAGTCGTCGTCCACCGCGCACCAGTCCGACCACATCCTGAACGCCTGCGGCATCCCGGTGCTGTACCCGTCCTCGGTGCAGGAATACATCGACTACGGCCTGCACGCCTGGGCCATGAGCCGCTACACCGGCCTGTGGGTATCGATGAAGTGCGTGACCGACATCATCGAATCCGGCGCCGTGGTCGACTTCGACCCGGACCGCGTGCAGATCCAGCTGCCGACCGACTTCGAGCTGCCGCCGGGCGGCCTGAACATCCGCTGGCCGGACACCGTGCTGGACATGGAAGTGCGCATGAACAGCTACAAGTGGTACGCCGCGCTGGCCTACTGCCGCGCCAACAAGCTGAACAAGATCATCTGGGATTCGCCGAAACCGAAGATCGGCATCATCACCGCCGGCAAGTCCTACCTGGACACGCGCCAGGCGCTGGCCGACCTGGGCATCGACGAGCAGGCCGCGGCCGACATCGGCATCCGCCTCTACAAGATCGGCATGACCTGGCCGCTGGAGGCGGACGGCGTGCACGAATTCGCCAAGGGCCTGGACGAGATCCTGGTGGTGGAAGAGAAGCGCCAGATCCTGGAATACGCGCTGAAGGAAGAGCTGTACAACCTGCCGGACGGCGAACGCCCGCGCGTGGTGGGCAAGTTCGACGACACCGGCGAATGGAGCAACAAGGGCAAGACCGGCCACGGCGACTGGCTGCTGCCGGCCACCTACGAGCTGAACCCGGCGCAGATCGCGCGCGCCATCGCCTCGCGCATTGCGCACTACTGCGCCGGCCATCCCGTGGCCAAGCGCGTGCAGGAGCGCATCGCCTTCCTGGAAGCGAAAGAGCTGGCGCTGAAGAACCTGCCGGTGAAAGCCAATCCGGAAACCGACCGCACGCCGTTCTTCTGCTCCGGCTGCCCGCACAATACCTCGACCAAGGTGCCGGAAGGCTCGCGCGCGCTGGCCGGCATCGGCTGCCACTACATGGTGCTGTGGATGGACCGCGAGACGTCCACCTTCACCCACATGGGCGCGGAAGGCGTCACTTGGGTGGGCCAGGCGCCGTTCACCAACGAGAAGCACGTGTTCACCAACCTGGGCGACGGCACCTATTTCCACTCCGGCATCCTGGCGATCCGCGCGGCGGTGGCGGCCAAGGTGAACATCACCTACAAGATCCTGTTCAACGACGCCGTCGCCATGACCGGCGGCCAGGCCTTCGACGGCCCGCTCGACCCCGGCATGATCTCGCGCCAGATCGCCGCCGAAGGCGTGACGCCGATTATCGTCGTCACCGACGAGCCCGAGAAATATCCTGACGATTACAAATGGGCCGAAGGCGTCACCGTGCGCCACCGCTCCGAGCTGATGGACGTGCAGCGCGAACTGCGCGACATGCCGGGCGTGTCGGCCATGATTTACGACCAGACCTGCGCTTCCGAGAAGCGCCGCCGCCGGAAGCGCAACGAGTACCCTGATCCGGCCAAGCGCGCCGTGATCAACGAAGCCGTGTGCGAAGGCTGCGGCGACTGCTCGGTGCAGTCGAATTGCCTGTCGGTGGAGCCGCTGGAAACGGAACTGGGCCGCAAGCGCCAGATCAACCAGTCCTCCTGCAACAAGGACTTCTCGTGCACCACCGGCTTCTGCCCGTCGTTCGTGACGGTGGAAGGCGGCGCGCTGAAGAAGCCGAAGAAGGCCGGTGCCGAAGGTGGGGCAAACGCGACAGCCATGCCCGCGCTGCCGACGCCCGTGCTGCAATCGACTGCCGAGCCGTACGGCATCCTGATCACCGGCATCGGCGGCACCGGCGTGGTGACCGTGGGCCAGATCCTGGCCATGGCCGCGCACGTGGAAGGCAAGGGCGCGGTGGTGCTGGACATGAGCGGCCTGGCGCAGAAGGGCGGCCCGGTCATGTCGCACGTGCGCCTGGCGGACAAGCAGTCCGACCTGCACTCGACCCGCGTCGGCACCGGTGCAGCAGACCTGGTGATCGGCTGCGACCAGATCGTCACCGCCAGCCGCGACGCGCTGTCGCGCATGGGCGAAGGCCGCACCTGGGCCGCCGTCAACTCCACCGGCGCCACCACGGCGGCGTTCGTGAAGAACCCGGACTGGCAGTTCCCGGGCGCCACCTCGCAAAGCGAAATCATGCGCGCCTGCGGTTCGGATCGCGTGGAATTCGTCGACGCCGGCCAGATCGCCACCGCGCTGATGGGCGACTCCATCGCCACCAATATGTTCATGCTGGGCTATGCCTTCCAGAAGGGCCATGTGCCGCTGACGGAAGCCTCGCTGATCAAGGCCATTGAGCTGAACGGCGTGTCGGTCGGCTTCAACAAGTCCGCCTTCACCTGGGGCCGCACCGCCGCGCACGACCTGGGCATGGTCACGAAGATGACCACGCCGGCCAAGGTGATCGAGTTCAAGCGCACCCAGTCGCTGGATGACATCATCAACCGCCGCGTGGAACTGCTGACCGCCTACCAGGACGCCGCCTACGCCGCGAAGTACAAGGAGTTCGTGGACCACGTGCGCGCCGAAGAGGGCAAGCTGGGCAATAAGCAGCTGCGCCTGACCGAAGCGGTGGCGCGCTACTTCTACAAGCTGATGGCGTACAAGGACGAGTACGAAGTGGCGCGCCTGTACACCGATCCGGCCTTCAAGGAGAAGGTGGCGAACATGTTCGAAGGCGACTACCAGCTCAAGTTCCACCTGGCGCCGCCGCTGCTGGCCAAGACCGACGCCGAAGGGCACCTGATCAAGCAGCAGTTCGGCCCGTGGATGATGAAAGCCTTCGGCGTGCTGGCCAAGTTCAAGGGCCTGCGCGGCACCGCGCTGGACATCTTCGGCTACACCGCCGAGCGCAAGATGGAGCGCGCGCTGATCGCCGAGTACCGCAGCACCGTGGGCGGCCTGCTGGGCAAGCTCAATGCCGACAACCTGGCGCAGGCGGTGGCCATCGCCAGCATCCCGGAAGACATCCGCGGCTACGGCCACGTGAAGGAGCGCCACCTGAAGGCGGCCAAGGCCAAGGAAGCCGGCCTGCTGGCGGCCTACAACGCGCCAGCCGCTGCCCATCACGCGGCCTGTGCGGCTGGAGCGCGTCACAAGCGGCTCACAAGCGGCGGGATCACACCGTGGTTCCGCCGCTTGCAAAAATCATACTCAAAAAGGCAATCCGTAATAAAATTTCCTGACGGATACATTTACGGAGCCCGTCATCGATACCCCATCCCCGGAGCTGCTGGCCCAGCTCACCCGGCCGTCGCCGTCCTATAAACGCAGTGCGCGCCTCGCCGTGGCCGGCCTGCTCGGCTTCGTGCTGCTGTACGTTATGCTGGCCGGCTGGTTCGTGTGGACCGCCTACCGGCTGTCGCTGGTGGCCTGGTTCGGCGGCAACGCATTCTGGACCGGCGTGGCGGCCTTGTGCTCCGCCTTCTTCGGGCTGTTCATGCTGAAGGCGGTGCTGTCCATCCGCAGCGCGCTGCCGCCCGGCCTGACCGAAGTGACGGACAAGGAGCAGCCACGCCTGTTCGCCTTCCTGCACGAACTGGCCGATGCGGCCGGTGCGCCGCGTCCGCACCGCGTGTTCCTGTCCGCCCGCGTCAACGCCTCCGTGTTCTACGACCTGTCGCTGATCAACCTGATACTGCCGTCCCGCAAAAACCTGGAGATCGGTCTGCCGCTGGTGAACGCCATGCCGCTGGGCGAACTGCGCGCGGTGCTGGCGCACGAATTCGGCCATTTCGCGCAGCAGTCCATGGCGGTCGGGCGCTGGGTCTATGTGGCGCACCAGGTGGCGTCCAACCTGGTGGCGCGGCGCGACAAGTTCGATGAATTCCTCAACGGCCTGGGCAACCTCGACATCCGCCTGCGCGTGTTCGTCTGGCTGCCGCAGCTGGTGGTCTGGTCGATCCGCTCCCTGGTGGAGTCGGGCTTTCGCCTGGTGGTGGTGGCAGAGAGCGCGCTGTCGCGCGAGATGGAAATGCAGGCCGACCTGGTGGCGGTGTCGCTCACCGGCAGCGACGCGCTGGTGCACGCGCTGCACCGGCTGCGCGCGGCCGACGACGCGTGGGGCCGCGCCATCGGCTTTGTGCGCCGCGAGCGTGTGCAGGGCCGCGTCACGCGCGACGCGTTCGCGGTGCAGAGCCACATCACGCAGCGCATGGGCAGCCTGCTGGCCGGCGAAGGCTACGGCGACGTGCCGCCGCTGCCGCAGCAGAACCCGGCCGCGCACCGCATCTTCAAGCCCGAGCTGGCGCAGCCGCCCAAGATGTGGCAAAGCCATCCGCTCAATCACGAGCGCGAGGACAATGCCAAGCGCCTGTACGTGGCGGCGCAGATCGACCAGGCCAGCGCCTGGTCGCTGTTCAGCGATGCGGTGGGGCTGCGCGAGCGCATGTCGGCCCAGCTGCTGGAGGGGGAATGGGACAAGGAGGGCGCCGAGACCGAACTGGAGGCGTCGCTGCGCAAGCTGGGCAGCTACTACCGCCGCGAGCAGTTCCACGAACGCTACAGCGGCGCCTATTTCGGCCGCGCGCTGGCGCGCCACGCCACCGACCATACCGGGTTGGTGGACGCGGTGGACCCGCAGCGGCCGGCCACGCTGGAGCAGGCTGCGGCATTTTATCCGCTGTCGCTGCGGGAAGACATGCGCCTGCTGCGCCAGCTGGGCGGCGAACGCGACCAGCTGCAGGCACTGATCGATGGCCGCGCGCAACTGAGCGGCGGCAGCGTGCAGCTGCGCGGCGTGTCCTACCGGGCCGGCGAGCTGGCGCTGGCGCTGGTGCACGTGGGCGAGGAGATCGCCGCCGCCGAGGCGCGCCTGCAGGCGCACGACCGCATGGTGCGCAGCTGGCACCAGGCCATGGCGGCGCAGCTGGGCGGCGGCTGGCGCGACTACCTGGATGGCTTGCTGGCGCTGCTGCACTACGCCGAGCATACCGAGGCGAACCTGGAGGATGCCCATGGCCTGCTGCTGAACACGGCCGGCGTGGTGACGGCGGTGCGCCACGTGCGCGACGAGGGCGTGGTGCGCGTGATCTCGGACGCCAACGACCTGCATTACCTGCTGGAGCAGATTTGCCGTCCCAGCGGCGCGCCGGAACTGGACAGCATGCTGGCCGCGCGCCTGGAGGTGGAGGGCGGCTGGCGCGAGATGCTGGGCGAATTCACGCTGCCGCTGGCGGGGCGCGAAAACCTGAACCAGTGGATGGGCGCCATCGGCGGCTGGGTGGGCCATGTGAGCGGTTCGCTGACGGCCTTGCGTGCGGCGGCGCTGGAGCAGCTGCTGCTGACGGAGACGCTGGTGGCCAAGCACGCGCGCCTGGGGGCGGCGATGCGCGAGGCGCCGCCGCCCTCGCGTCCACCGGCGCAGTATCCGCGCCTGCGTCCGGGCGAAGAGCGCCAGCGCCAGACCCGGCTCGGCCTGTGGGCGCGCTTCCTGCGCGCCGAGGGCTGGCTGCCGGGCGCGGCGCGCTTGCTGGCGGCGGCCGGCGTGGTCGGCCTGGCGCTGGGCGCGGGGCTGATGCAGAGCGATGCCACGCTGCTGGTCTACAACGGCCTGGGCACGCAGGTGCAGGTGACGGTGGACGGCCGCAGCACCAGCGTGGCACCGCTCACCATGCAGAGCGTGCCGATGGCGCCGCAGTCGGCGCACACGGTGGAGGCGCGCAGCGGGGGCGCGCTGATCGAACGCTTCGACAGCGGCAATACTTCCGGCACGGCCGTCTACAACGTGGCGGGCGCGGCGCCGCTGGTGGAGTGGACCGCCACCTATGGCCGCGCTGCGGCCGTGCCGGACCGGCGCCTGGGCGCACCGCGCTGGCTGGGCAGCCATGCGGCGGTGCATTTCACGGCGGCGCCGCAGTCGGTGTCGTCCAAGGGGCCGGATACGCGAACGGTGCTGGACGGCGCGGCGCAGGCCATGCCGGGCCAGCAGCTCGAACTGCTGCCAAACGACGCGGAGCGCAAGCGCGTCACGCGCCTGCACGCGCGCTGGGACGACACCGGCCGCGCCGAAACGATGGAGTGGCTGCAGCGCGCCGCAGCCGACGGCGGCGCGGACGTGGTGGCCGAGCGCCTGGCCGCTCATCCCAAGGACGTGGCCTTGCTGCGGATGGAGCAGGATGCCGCGCAAGCGGCGGACATGGCCGCCGCCGGGGCCAAGGCGGGAAGCGCTCCCGCTGGCGCCACCGGCACGGCAGGTGCCGAAAGTGGCGCTGGTGCCGGCAGTGCCGGTAGTTCCGGCAGTTCCGCCGGCGCAGCGTACGCTGCGGTCTGCGCGCGCCACCAGGCCCACGCCGAGGCCGCGCCCGCGGACGGTGACCTGCGCTATGCCGCGCTGCGCTGCGCGGCCCGCATGGCGCGCCAGGGCCGCGCCGGGGACAAGGCTGCGGCGCGCAAGGCGTTCGAGGAAGCGGCGCAGCGCTGGCCGAAGAACGGCTGGCTGCGCAACGCCGTGGCCTACGACAAGATGTCGGCCGGCGACTTCGCCGGCGCCGTGCCGGATCTGCAGGCCAGCCGCCAGGAGTTGCCGGCGCTGCGGCCCTACGTCAACCTGATGCTGGCGCGCATACAGCGTTACCAGAACGGCGGCATGGACTACAGCGGCCTGTCGCCCGCCTCGCCCGGCCTGCGCTGGCTGTCGGAACTGGAGGATGGCTACGGCGCGGAGAACAGCGAGACGCGGGCCTACGCGCAGCTCAACAAGGGCGCGCTGGCGGCGGCGCTGGCGCTCGGCGACGGCACCCAGTCCGAGGCGCGCGTGCTGCGCCTGGCGGCGGCGTCCGACGGGGCTGGACCCAACACGCTGCGGCGCGCGCTGGACTTGACAGCGATGCAGGGCGTGGACAACGCGACGGTGTGGCCCAGCGCCGCGCTGGCCATGCGCAACGGCAGGGACGCCGGCCCTTACCTGGCGGCGGCGCGGCAGATGTACGGCGAGTCCTACCCCGGCATGGCGGCCTTCCTGCAGGCGCTGCAGCGCGGCAAAGGCCAGGCCGAGGCCGAAGCGCTGCTGACGGACGTGGAGCCCGAGGCGCGCCTGCAAGCCTACAGCGCGGCGGCGGTGCTGCTCGGGCCTATGGCGCCGCCAGCCTGGCGCCTGAGCGCCAAGCGCATGCTGTTTGCACCGGAGCGGCCGTATTTCCGATGAACGTACGCGCGCACATGCGGCCAGCGCTTGCGATTGCTTGCGATCGCTTGCAATTGGTTGCAATTCGCCGCGCTGGGCGCGCCGCTGCCCGACTATAATCCTACGATGACCTCAATCCCAGCCAAGGCCCTGGCCGCGCTGTTGCTAGCCGGTCTGGCCGGCTGCGGCAGCGGCGACTACCAGCCCGCAGTAACGCCTCCCCCCGTCACGCCGGACCCGCCGGTTACCCCGCCCGTGGTGGAACCGCCCGTCACCCCGCCGGTTGATCCAGTCCCCCCCGTTAAGCCGCCGCCGACATCGGCACTGGACGTGTATAGCGTCTGCATGAATCCCAAGCCGGCCGACCCGCTGTCGGGGAAGTATTTCCCGGACAAGCAGGGCACGCTGAACGACGAACTCGATTTCGTGCGCCTGTGGATCAATGAAACCTATCTTTGGTACAAGGAAGTGCCAACGGATCTGAAACGGGCGTCGTACGCAACGCCGGTTGCCTATTTCAACGATCTCAAGACGCCTCTGCTGTCACAGTCGGGCAAGCCCAAGGACCGCTTCCATTTCACCTACACCACTGAGCACTGGGAGGAATTGTCCAAGGGCGTAGAGTTGGGCTATGGCGTGAACTGGGCGCGCAATAGCGCCCCCGGGCCGCGCCTGTGGCAGGTATCGGCCGTGGAGGCCGGCTCGGCGGCGGCGCTGGCCGGCCTGCAGCGCGGCGACCAGCTGCTGCGCGTCGACGGCGACGATTTCGTCAACGGGGATGGCGCTGACCTCGTGGCGCGCCTGAACGCCGGTCTGTTCCCCGTCAAGGCCGGCGAGCAGCACCGGTTGGCCGTGGCGCGCGCGGGCGTTGAGCGGGAGGTGACGCTGGTGTCGGCCAAGGTCAGCGTGGCACCGGTGCAGTCGGTGAAAGTGATAGCCACGGCGGCGGGCAAGGTTGGCTATCTGATTTTCAATGAGCACAACAGCGTGGCCGAGAAGCCCCTGGTGCAGGCTTTCCAGCAGTTCAAGGACGCCGGCGTCAGCGACGTAGTGCTGGACATGCGCTACAACGGTGGCGGCCAGGTGCTGATCGCCAGCGAACTGGCCTACATGATCGCCGGCCCCGAGCAGACCGCAGGGAAGACGTTCGAACTATCGGTTGGCAACGACAAGGCCGACAAGCGGCAGCCAACGCTGTTCCGGTCGAAGGCAGTCGGCTATGCGGCGCCGGACCCGGTGAAGGCAGGCACCGAGCTGCCTTACCTGGGGCTGAAGCGTGTGACCCTGTTGACCGGCCCTGGCACCTGCTCGGCTAGCGAATCGCTGATTAATGGCCTGCGCGGTGCGGACGTGGCGGTGAACCTGATCGGCGAGCAGACCTGTGGCAAGCCCTACGCTTTCGTACCCGCTTCGAATTGCGGCACCACATATTTCGCCGTCCAGTTCCAGAGCGAGAACCACAAGGGGTTTGGCGAGTTCGCAGACGGTTTTGCGCCGACCTGCCGTGTGGCGGACGACTTCACGCGCGCGCAGGGCGACTTGGCCGAAGGCCAGCTCGCCGCCGCCTTGCAGTACCGCAGCAGCGGCAGCTGCCCGGCCGTGGCGCAGGGCACGCGGGCACGCTCCGCCGCCCCGGCGCCGGTGCTGGTGCCAGTGCGGCCCATGGGTAAAGAAATTTCCATTATCGGTCTATAATTTCCGGCTGTTGCATGCCCGTGGGGCATGCCTTCCAACCGCCGGAGTCCGATACATGAAACGTAGTGCCTTGCTGCTTGCCTTGTCTGCTGCCTTACCCCTGGCGCACGCCGCCGCGCCGTCCTCGCTGGTCACTGTCTCGGAGCGCTCCGGCTTCCAGCAGACCGGCCGCTACGAGGAGGTGCAGCAGCTGTGCAAGGCCTTCCAGCAAGCCTACCCCAAGCAGGTGCGCTGTTTCGAATTCGGCCGCACGCCGGAAGGCCGGCCGATGCTGGCGCTGGCCGTCTCGCGCACCGGCGCGCTGACGGCGGAGCAGGCCGGGAAGCGCGGCCTGCCGGTGCTGCTGGTGCAGGGCGGCATCCACGCCGGCGAAATCGACGGCAAGGACGCCGGCTTCCTGGCGCTGCGCGAAGCGCTGGACGGCAAGGCCGCGCCGGGCGCGCTGGACAAGCAGGTGCTGCTGTTCGTGCCGGTGTTTAACGTCGACGGCCACGAGCGCTTCGGCGAATGGAACCGCCCCAACCAGCGCGGCCCGGCCGCCATGGGCTGGCGCACCACCGCGCAGAACTTCAACCTGAACCGCGACTACGTGAAGGCCGATGCGCCCGAAATGCAGGCCATGCTGGCGCTGGTGAGCGCCTGGGACCCGCTGGCCTATATCGACCTGCATGTCACCGACGGCGCCAAGTTCCAGCCCGACGTGTCGATCCAGGTGGAACCGGTGCACGGCGGCGACGCGGCGCTGATGACGGCCGGCGTGGCGCTGCGCGACGCCGTGATGGACGACCTGCGCAAGCAGGGCTCCGACCCCAAGCACTACTACATCTCCTTCGCCAAGACCGACGATCCGCAATCGGGCTTCGAGGACAGCATGGCGGCGCCGCGCTTCTCCACCGGCTACTTCCCGCTGCGTAACCGCTTCGCCATGCTGGTGGAAACGCATTCGTGGAAGGACTACCCGACCCGCGTGCGCATCACGCGCAACACCATCGTGTCGCTGCTGTCGCAGGTGGCCGAGCACGGCGCCGAGTGGCGCAAGCTGGCGCAGGAAGCGGACGCGCGCGCGCTCAACCTGGGCAACCAGCTGGTGCCGCTCAGCTACCGCACCACCGACCGCACGCAGATGATCCAGTTCGCCGGCTACGAATACACGCGCACGCCGTCCGACGTGTCCGGCGCGCTGTGGACCCGCTACGACGAGAGCAAGCCGCAAATGTGGACCGTGCCGCTGCGCGACGAAGTGGTGCCCAACCTGCAGGTGGCGGCGCCGGCCGGCGGTTACCTGGTACCGGCCGCGCAGGCGTCCATGGTGGCCGAGAAGCTCAAGCAGCACGGCATCAGCTACAAGGTGCTGAACGCGGACCTGGGCAAGGTGGACGTGGAGACCTTCCGCGCCAGCAAGACCAAATTCGGCGCGCAGTCGTTCGAAGGCCACCAGGCACTGGCGGTTGAAGGCGCGTGGCAGAAGGAGGCGCGCGAAGTGGGCAAGGGCGCGCTGTTCGTGCCGATCGCGCAGGCCAAGTCGCGCCTGGTGATCACCATGCTGGAGCCGGAAAGCGCCGACTCGCTGCTGGCCTGGGGCGCGTTCAACAACGCCTTCGAGCGCAAGGAGTACATGGAGGAATACGTGGCCGAGGAAGTGGCGCGCGAGCAGCTGAAAGATCCAGCCGTGGCGGCCGAGTTCAAGCGCAAGCTGGCCAGCGACCCGGCCTTCGCCGCCAGCTCCGCCCAGCGCCTGGAATTCTTCGCCCGCCGCCACCCGTCGTGGGACGAGCGATTCAAGCTGTATCCGGTGATGCGTAGCGCAGTGGTGCGTTAAGCACTGCCGGGGTCAGACCCGATGGGGCTGGCCCCGCTAAGCGCGCGCAGGGATCACAGCGGCTGCAGCGGGATGGTGCCGGGCACGGTGCTCGGCGTGGAGCAGGGTTCTTCGTCGAAGGCGATGTCGCCCAGCGGGTTGGCCTGGCCGTCGGCCTTGATGTCCTTGAAGCCGAACAGGTCGCGGTCCATCAGGTGCGACGGCACTACCGTCGACAGCGACGAGAAGATGTTGTCCACGCGGCCGGGGTGCTTCTTTTCCCATTCGCGCATCAGGTTCTTGATCTGCTTGCGCTGCAGGTTTTCCTGCGAGCCGCACAGGTCGCACGGGATGATGGGGAAACCTTTGACTTCGGCGTAGCGCTCGGTGTCCACTTCTTTCACATACGCCATCGGGCGGATCACCATGTGCTTGCCGTCGTCCGACACCAGCTTGGCCGGCATGCCCTTGAGCTTGCCGCCGAAGAACATATTGAGGAAGAAGGTCTCCAGGATGTCGTCGCGGTGGTGGCCGAGGGCGATCTTGTTGCAGCCCAGCTCGTCGGCCACGCGGTACAGGATGCCGCGCCGCAGGCGCGAGCACAGCGAGCAGGTGGTCTTGCCTTCGGGGATCAGGCGCTTGACGATGCTATAGGTGTCCTGGTTTTCAATGTGGTAGGGGATGCCCAGCTTGTCCAGGTAGGCCGGCAGGATGTCGGCCGGGAAGTTCGGCTGCTTCTGGTCCAGGTTGACGGCCACGATCTCAAAGTTGATCGGCGCGCGCTCGCGCAAGGTCATCAGGATGTCGAGCAGTGCGTAGCTGTCCTTGCCGCCGGACAGGCACACCATCACCTTGTCGCCGTCTTCGATCATGTTGAAGTCGCCGATGGCCTGGCCCACCAGGCGGCACAGGCGCTTGTGCAGCTTGTTGTTTTCCAGCGCGATCTTTTCGGCCGACTTGCCGGCCGGGGCGGCCGGGGCGGCCAGGTTGTCCATTACTGCGTTCATTACACGTTGTCCTTGATCTGGAATACTTCCACGCCCACGCCTTCGCAATCCGGGTAGACGTCCGGCTTCATGGTCGATACGCGCACGGCGCGCACGCGCGGGTGCGACAGCATGGCTTTGACCACGTCGTCGCACAGCGTCTCCTGCAGGTGCACATGGCCCTCGGCCATGCGGCGCGCGATGGTGTCGCGCATGAAATCGTAGTCCACCACTTCGTGCAGCTCGTCGGCGGTCGGCGTGGACACCGCCAGCGGGATGTACAGGTCCACATTGATCAGGACGCGCTGCTCGCCCTTCTTCTCGAAATCGTGCACGCCGATGTTGATCAGCACTTCGTAGTTGCGCAGGAACAGGCGGCGGCAGTCTTGGAGCCGGGGATGGGTCAGGGCGGACAGCATGGTTGAACTTTCTTTTAAATTGAATATCGAATTATTTGGCGAGGAACATCACATCGCGCGGCGAAGCCTGCAAATGCTGGCCGCCGTCCACCAGCAGGGTGGTGCCGGTCAGCGCGCGCGCGCCGGCCGCGTACAGCACGGCGGCCACGATGTCCTCCGGCGTGCTGGAACGGCCCAGCGGCGTTTGCGTGTGCGCCTTGGCGAAGCCTGCCTCGCTCTGGTCGCCGGACACCAGCGTGATGCCGGGCGCGATGCCGACCACGCGCACTTTCGGCGCCAGCTCCTGGGCCAGCAAGGTCGTGGCCGTATGCAGCGCGGCCTTGGACAAGGTGTAGGACAGGAAGTCGGGATTGAGATTGTACAGTTTTTGGTCGAGCAGATTCAAAACCACGGCCTGCGCGCCGTCCGGCGTGGCCGCGTGCAGCGCCTGCGCCAGCAGGATGGGCGCGGCCACATTGGCCGCCATGTGCGCCTCCAGCCGCGCCAGCGTGAAGTCGGCCGCGCTGTCGTAGTCGAACAGCGAGGCGTTGTTCACCACGCAGGACACCGGCCCCAGCACGGCCGCCGCCTGCGGCAGCAGCGCGCGCACGGCTGCTTCGTCGGCCAAGTCGCAGGGCAGGGCGATGGCGCGCCGGCCCATGGCGGCAATCTCGGCCACCACCTGCTGCGCCTCGGCCAGCGAGTGGCGGTAGTGCACGGCCACGTCCCAGCCGGCCTGCGCCATGCCGAGCGCGATGGCGCGGCCGATGCGGCGCCCGGCGCCGGTCACCAGCGCCACGGGGGGCGCCGGCGCCGCCGGGGCCGCAGCCGCAGCGCCGGCCCCTGCCGGCGCCGTGTTCTCTGCCTGAGTCATGAATAGTTCCGTCGAATTGTTTAAAATGCCGGGATGTCCCTACCCGCACCTTCTAGCGACGCGCTGGCCGCGTCCCACGCCCTGCAGCACCTGATCGCCGCCGATATCGCGCGCGCGCCCGGCGCTATTTCCTTCGCCCGCTTCATGGAGCTGGCCCTGTACGCGCCCGGCCTGGGCTATTACAGCGGCGGCGCCGCCAAGCTGGGCAAGGATGGCGATTTTACAACCGCCCCCGAGCTGACGCCGCTGTTCGGCGCCGCGCTGGCCCAGGTGGCAGGCGCTATTATCGCTCAAAGCGCGCCCCGCATCCTCGAGTTCGGCGCCGGCACCGGCAAGCTGGCCTTCGACATCCTGACCGAGCTGGCGGCCGCCGGCATCGCGCTGGAGCAGTACGCCATCGTGGAACTGTCCGGCGAGCTCGCGCGCGCGCCAGCAGGAAACGCTGCGCGCCTTCCCGCAAGTGGTATGGCTGGACGCCTTGCCCGACGCGTGGGACGGCGTGGTGTTCGGCAACGAGGTGCTGGACGCCATGCCGGTGCACCTGGTGCGCAAGAGCGCCGCCGGTTGGCGTGAGCTGCACGTCACCGTGGAGGCCGGCAGCTTCGCCTACGAGGAGCACGCGCTGAGCGAGGAACTGCAGCGGCAGCTGGCCAGCCAGGTCGGCGCCGAGCAGGCAGCCGGCCTGCCGGAAGGCTACGAAACCGAGCTGCACGGCACCGCCTGCGGCTTCATGGCCACACTGGCGCGCATGATGGCCCAGGGCCGCGGCGCCGCCTTCCTGTTCGACTACGGCTTCCCCGGCCACGAGTACTACCTGGACCAGCGCGACAAGGGCACCCTGATGTGCCACTACCGCCACCACGCGCACGCCGAGCCGTTTTACCTGCCCGGCCTGCAGGACATCACCGCCCACGTGGACTTCACCGCCATGGCGCTGGCCGCGCAGGACGCCGGCGCCGACGTGCTGGCGTATATGAACCAGGCCTCTTTCCTGATCGGCGCCGGCGTGGGCGACCTGCTGCTGCGCACCGACCCGTCCGATGCTATGGCGTATTTGCCACAAGCTAATGCCCTACAGAAACTTCTTTCGCCTGCGGAAATGGGCGAGCTGTTCAAGGTGTTGATAATAGGCAAGAACGTGGAACTGCCGGCGCCGCTGGCCGCATCGGACCGCAGCCACCGCCTGTAATTGCGCGAATTGCCACGCTTTTCATCGGCTGTTCATCGCTTGTAAGATGGGATTGGCGGCCCGGAATCAGCTATGATGATCGATCCAGCGCGGTCCCCCGTCGCGGCGCGCTTGTCGAAAAGTTAATGGAACGATGGGAAAGATACACACTCACTATGACAACCTGAAAGTGGCGCGCATGGCGCCGCAGGAAGTCATACGTGCCGCCTACAAGGCGCTCAGCCAGAAATACCACCCGGACAAGAATCCGGGCGACGAGAAGGCGGCGCGCATCATGGCCATCCTCAACAGCGCCTACGGCACGCTGGCCGATCCGCAGCGCCGCAAGGAACATGACGAGTGGATCGCCGCCGAAGAGTGGGAAATCGAATGGCTGGAAAGCACGCGCCACGAGGACGGCCACAAGCCGGCCCGCCACGCGGGGCCGGACCATGCCTGGCCGGAACACGTGGACGAGCCGCGCGCGGTGCGCTCCGCGTGGCGGCGCAACTGGAAATGGGGCGTGGCGCTGGGCGTGAGCCTGATCGTGGGCTGGGTCGGCGGCGTGATGTCGGCCGGCCAGCCGCGCCTGCAAGCGGTGCTGGCTGCCGCGCTGGGCAATAAGAGCGAGCTGAGCGCCACGGCGCCCGGCGCGCCGGCGGGCACCTCGTCGGCCGCCGCCTCCGGCGTGCCGGCCCATGGCGCGCGTCCCGAAGCCAAGGGCGACCCGCTGGCCGACAGCTGGGCCGTGGCCAAGCCCTACGCGGCCGAGAGCGGCGTGCTGCGCGCGCCGCTGATCAAGGTGGTGGCGCTGTCCCAGGTGGTGCTGCCCGGCACGGCGGCGTCGGCCGCCTCCGCGCCGGCCGATTGCGACGGCGACGCCCAGGCCGCGGCGCTGACCGCGCCCAACGGCGAGCCGTGGCCGGCGCAGTCCGGCTATGTGGAAGGCTTCCCGATCGGGAACAAGGGCGAGGACATGCAGCTCACGCTGGACAACGGCGGCAACGACTCGCCCGTCTTCATCAAGGTCTACGACCTGGAGCGCAAGTCGAATGTGCGCTACGCCTATGTGCTGGCGCGCGACACCTGGGTGGTCGACAAGCTGGCCAGCGGCAAGTACGAAATCCGCTACCAGAACATCGATCCGGCCGCAGCCGAGAAGGCCGGCTGCCGGCGCAAATAGTCAAGGCTGCAGGCTGTCGATCAGTCCCATCTCGGGGCTGGACATCAGCTTGTCGATATCGACCAGGATCAGCATGCGCTCGTCGATGGTGCCCAGGCCCATCATGTATTCGGTGCTGAAGGCCGTGCCCATCTCCGGCGCCGGCTTGACCTGGTCCGGCTGCAGCGTGGTCACGTCCGACACCGAATCGACCACCATGCCCACCACCCGTCCGTTGATGTTGAGGATGATGACCACCGTAAAGTCGTCATACACCGGCTCGCCGAGCCGGAACTTGATGCGCATGTCCACCACCGGGATGATGATGCCGCGCAAATTGATCACGCCCTTGATGAATTCGGGCGCGCTGGCGATGCGCGTGACCGCTTCGTAGCCGCGGATCTCCTGCACCTTCAGGATATCGATGCCGTATTCCTCCTTGCCCAGCTTGAAGGCAAGGAATTCGCGCCCGGCGATGTCGGCGCTGCTGCTAGCGTCTTGCATGATGAATCCTTTCGAAGGGGAGGGCGTGCCAACAGGGTAGCTGTTTTCGGGGTGATTTGCTATTGTTGCCAGGATGCGGCGCGTCTGGCCTCAGGGGTTGTCAGGCTATTAAAATCTGATTATGCTGGGAACCAGAAGATTGAGCGCCGGGAGTGCGTATCCGCGCGGCATCGCGCGACCTTGGAGATTGTATGACCGACTCAAACGCTGCAGACGACAACTGGTTGCTCGACGAGGATGAAGACGAAGCACCGGCTGCCGGACTGCCTGCGCCGGACCAGCGCCTGTGGCGCGTGCTGATCGTTGACGACGACGTCGACGTGCATGCGGTAACCCGCCTGGCGCTGCGCAACGTCAGCTTCAAGGGCCGCGAACTGGAACTGTTCTCCGCCTACAGCGGCCGCGAAGCCTACGACATCCTGCGCGACACCCCCGACATCGCGCTGGTGCTGCTGGACGTGGTGATGGAAACCGACGACGCCGGCCTGCTGCTGGCGCGCCGCATCCGCGAGGAACTGCACAACGCCATCGTGCGCGTGGTGCTGCGCACCGGCCAGCCGGGCCAGGCACCCGAGCAGCGCGTCATCATCGAATACGACATCAACGATTACAAGGCCAAGACCGAGCTGACCACGCAGAAGCTGTTCACCACGGTGATCTCGGCGCTGCGCGCCTATGAGAGCCTGAACATGCTCGAGCGCAGCCGCGTGGGCCTGGGCAAGATCCTGGCCGGCGCCACCAATCTGTACCAGATCCATTCGCTGCGCGAGTTCGCCTCCGGCGTGCTGAACCAGGTGTCGGCCATCCTCGACGTGGGCGCCGACGGCGTGCTGTGCCTGATGCAGGGCGACAGCGGGCCGGCCACCGTGGTGGCGGCCACCGGCAGCTACGCGCCGCTGGCCGAGAACGAGCGCATGCCCACCGAGCACCCGCTGTGGCCTGCCATCGCCAAGGCCTTCGCGGAAAAGAAAAGCCAGTTCGAGCATCCGGCCAACGTGCTGTTCATCCACACGCACGACCGCGAGGTGGCCATCTCCGTCACGCCGCCGTGGCCGCTGGCGCAGATCCAGCGCGACCTGCTGGAAGTGTTCTGCCAGCGCATCGCCGCCGCGTTCGACAACCTGTATATGTTCGGCCAGCTGCGCAAGGCGCAGGAAGCCACCGTGGTGGCGCTGGCCGACCTGGCCGAGTTCCGCGACAGCGGCACCGGCGGCCATGTGCGCCGGGTGCAGGCGCTGTCCTCGGCCATCGCGGCGCGCATGAAGGAGCGCGGCGTCTATCCGGACGAGCTGACCCCGCAGCTGCTGGACATGATAGGCCTGGCCTCCATCCTGCACGACGTGGGCAAGGTGGCCACGCCGGACCACATCCTGCTCAAGCCGGGCGTGCACACGCCGGAAGAGCGCGTGCAGATGCAGACCCACGCCGAGGTCGGCCGCACCATCCTGGAGCGCGCCGCCAACATGGTGGACGGCGTCAGCTACCTG
The DNA here is from genome assembly GCF_042693265.1 of Pseudoduganella sp. UC29_71. Lineage (NCBI taxonomy): Bacteria > Pseudomonadati > Pseudomonadota > Betaproteobacteria > Burkholderiales > Oxalobacteraceae > Pseudoduganella > Pseudoduganella sp. UC29_71. Next base: position 6,417,608 of record NZ_CP170549.1, read on the forward strand.
ACCTACGGCGCCGAGATCGCCGGCGCGCACCACGAGCATTTCGACGGCCAGGGCTATCCGAACGGCCTGAAGGGGCGCGAGATTCCGATGTCGGCGCGTATCGTGGCGGTGGTGGACGTGTTCGACTCGCTGCTGCACGAGCGCCCCTACAAGGAACCATGGCCGTATCCGGAAGTGATGGCCTACATCAAGGCCCGCAGCGGCAGCCAGTTCGATCCCGAAGTGGTGCAGGCGCTGCTGGACGTGATCGAGCGCGACCCGGAACTGGGCCAGCGGCCGGCGCCGTAGCGCCCGCCGTGGCGCCCAGTGTGGCGGGCCAGCCCCGCCGCGCCGGCCTTTCGGGGCCGAATCTCTCCAATTCTCACCCATCCGTACTATACTTTGCCTGTAGGCAGCCAGCCGCCGCATCCCTGCGCGCCGCTGCCATCACGTGCGCCCCGCCCATGCGCAGACGGATAGCGGAAAAGAAAGATGAATCACTTCACGGGTCTCAGCACGGCGCTCAGCGCGCTCATCATCGAGCCACACCCCGGCATGCGCGCCAGCCTGCACAATATGCTCAACCTGTGCGGCGTGACCCGCATCGCGGACGCCAGCAGCGCCGGCCAGGCGGTGCGCCTGCTGTCCTGCAAAAGCTACGACATCGTGCTGTGCGAATACAGCCTGGACGGCGGCCAGGACGGCCAGCAGATGCTGGAAGACTTGCGCCACCACCGGCTGATCCAGCCGGCCACGCTGTTCTTCATGGTCACCGGCGAAGGCCAGTTCAACAAGGTGGTCAGCGCGGCCGAACTGCAGCCCAGCGACTACATCCTGAAACCTTTCACGGCCGACAATATGCTTGAGCGCATCACGCGCGCGCTCGACAAGCGCAGCGCGCTGTCCGGCATCCGCCAGCTGGTGGCGCTGGGCGACCAGCGCGCCGCCATTGCCGCCTGCCAGCAAGGGGAGCAGGCGCAGCCGCGCTACGCTGCCGACTTCCAGCGCCTGCGCGCCGAGCTGCACGTGGAACTGGGCGAGCCGGAGCTGGCCGAACCCATCTACGCCGAGCTGTACGCCAGCAAGAACATCCATTGGGCGCGGCTGGGCCAGGCCAAGTGCCTGTTCCTGCGCGGCGCGCACGAGCAGTCGCAAGCCATGCTGGCGGCGCTGGTTGACCAGAACAAGCGCTTCCTGGACGCCTACGACTGGCTGGCGCGCACCTACGAGGTGGGCAGCGACTGGAGCCGCGCGCAAGCCGTGCTGAGCGAGGCGGTGGCGCTGTCGCCGCACGCGGTGCGCCGCCTGCGCCGCCTGGGCGAAGTGGCGCTCGAGGCGGGCGACCTGGACGCGGCCGAGCAGGCCTGGAAGCAGGTGGTCAGCAAGGCCCGCTTCTCCGAATTCCGCGACCCCGAGGACCATGCGCGGCTGGTGTCCGCGCTGTTGCGCAAGGGCGACCCGGTGCAGGCGGCCGCCGCCATCCGCGACCTGGACAAGTCGCTGGCCGGGCAGCGCAACACGGCCGTGTGCAGCGCCATCTCGTCGGCCATGCTGCACGAGTACACCGGCAACGCGGCGCGGCTGGAGGAGTCCATCCATTTCGCGCTGGCCGGCGTGCGGCGCGCCACGGGGCTGTCCAGCGACCTGCGGCTGGAGCTGGCGCGCACCTGCCTGGAAGGCGGCCAGCCGGAGCAGGCCGCCGAAGTGCTGCGCGGCGTGATGCGCAACGCAGGCAGCGCCGCCGCCATGGCCAAGGCCATGCGCGTGCTGGAGGACGCCGGCCAGGGCGAGCTGGCGCAGCAGCTGGCGGCCGAAAGCCGGCAGGAAGTGGTGGACATGGTGGCCGTGGGCGCGGCGCGCGCCAAGGAAGGCGATTACCGCGGCGCGGTGGAGCTGATGATGGAGGCGGTGGCCAAGCTGCCCGAGAACGGCCAGGTGGTGTTCAACGCCGCCGTGGCCGTGCTCAAGTGCCTGGAGAACACCGGCTGGGACGAAACGCTGGGGCAGGACGCGCTGAACCTGATCGCCAGCGTGCGCCGGCTCGATCCGGTCAACCCCAAGCTGACCGCGCTGTCCGCGCTGCACCTCGATATATTGAAGAAATACAACATCCGCGCTGGGCGGCTGGCGGCAATGTAGCGCCCGGCGCCTGCTGCGGCGCTACAATGGTCTGCCTACATGACCGGACCGTGCCCATGCCGTCAGCTTCTCCCCCGCATCCCGAACCCCGTCCCGTGCGCGGGCCGCTGCTGAAAAAACTGTGCAGCGACGAGGGCGTGTTCGCGCTGGGCGTGTCGGTGGCGCGCGTGGTGCAGCTGGTCGATTCGGACGAGGGCGGCACGCAGGAGCTGGCCTACTATGTGCTGTCGGACGCGGCGCTGACGCAGAAGGTGCTGCGCATCGCCAACACGCCGCGCTACCGCAGCGTGGGCGGCATCGCCGTCACCACCATCTCGCGCGCCATTTCCCTGCTCGGCTTCGACAACGTGAAGACCACCGCGCTGGCCATGCTGCTGGTCGATACGCTGGACAACGGCAAGCACGCGCAAAGCGTGCGGGTGGAGCTGGAGGCGGCGCTGTGCGCCAGCCTGTTCGGTCGCGAGCTGGCGCGCCTGAGCGCCTACCAGGGCGCCGAGGAAGCGTCCATAGGCGCGCTGTTCAAGAATATCGGCCCGCTGCTGATCGCCTCCCAGCAGCACGAGCGCTACCGCGAAATCAACGCGCTGGTGGCCGGCGGCGCGCACACCGTCAGCCAGGCGTCGCAAATGATCTTGGGCAGCACTTACGACACCTTGTCGGCCGCCATCCTCAACGAATGGAAGATCCCGGAAGTGATCGTGCGCTCGATCGGCGCCTTGCCGCCGGCGCCGCTGCAGAAGCCGCCGCCGAACCGGCAGGACTGGGTGCGGCTGGTGGTGTCGTTCAGCATGGACGCGGCGCGCGCGCTGGTGCGCCCGGGCGGCATGACGGCCGACGTGGTCAGGGCGCTGCTGGAGCGCTACGGCGCCGCGCTGGGGCTGGAGCGGCAGCGGCTGGAGGACATGCTGGCCGCGATCCGGCGCGAGATGGACGAGCTGCTCGACAGCCTGCAGCTGCAGCCGGCCCCGCCGCCGCCGGACGAGAGCGCGGAAGGCTTGCCCAATGTGCTGCTGCTGGCCACGCTGGACGCGGGCGGCAGCCTGCCCGAGGGCCAGCATGCCAGCGGCAAGCCCTACAACGCGCGCGACCAGCTGCTGGCCGGCGTGCAGGAAGTGGCGCAGATGCGCGCGGCGGGACGCTGCAAGGTGAACGAGGTGATCCAGGCGGTGCTGGAAACGCTGTACCGCAGCATGGGCTTCCGCTTTGCCACGGTGTGCCTGAAGGACGTGCGCAGCGGCACTTTCCGTGCGCGCATCGCGTTTGGCGAACGGCACGCGGCGCGCATGGCCGGGTTCGCGTTTCCGCTGGCGGCGGGCAGCGATTTGTTCCACCTGGCCATGCAGAACGACGCCGACCTGATGATCGCCGACGCCGGCGTGCCCAAGATCCGCGACCTGCTGCCGGAGTGGCACCGCAAGCTGCTGCCGGACGCGCGCAGCTTCATCGTGCTGCCGCTGGTGGTGCAGGGCGTGCAGCTGGGCCTGTTCTACGCCGACCGCAGCGAGCCCGCGCCCGAAGGCGTGCCCCCCGACGAGACCTCGCTGATCCGCGCCCTCAAAGGGCAGGTGCTGGTGGCGCTGACGCCGGCCTAGATGCCCGGCGGCTTACGCGGCTGCGCCGCTAACCCGCCCTACGGTGCCCCCATTCCCAGCATCGGCGCGTTCCCCGCGTCCCCGCATCCCGTGGCAGCGCGTAGGGCGGGTTAGCAAAGCGTAACCCGCCGTGCCTGCGCGGCGAGGGATTCAAACTCGGCCACCGGCACCGGCCGTGCAAACAGGTAGCCTTGCGCTTCCTCGCAGCCCTTGCTGCGCAGGAATTCGCGCTGCGCCGCCGTTTCCACGCCTTCGGCCACCACCGCCAGCCCCAGCGAATGCGCCAGCGCAATCGTCGCGGCCACGATCACGGCATCGTTCGGATCGCTCTCGATGTCCTTGACGAAGCCGCGGTCGATCTTGATGCGGTCCAGCTCGAACAGCTTGAGGTAGCTGAGCGAGGAATAGCCGGTGCCGAAGTCGTCGATGGCCACTTTCAGCCCGCGCGAGCGCAGTTCGCGCAGCAGCTTGCGGCTGCGCTCGGGGTCCTGCATGGCGGCCGATTCGGTGATCTCCAGTTCCAGCAGCGCCGGGTCGATGCCGCTGTCGGCCAGCAGCCGGTCCAGCAGCGGCAGCAGCGCGCTGCCGTGGCACTGGCGCGCCGACAGGTTGACCGCCAGCCGCAAATGCCCCAGGCCGCTGTCGCGCCACCGCTGCAGGCGTTGCACGGCGGTGCGCAGCACCCAGTCGCCCAGCGGCAGGATCAGGCCGGACTCTTCGGCAATCGGGATGAAGCGGTCCGGCCCCACCATGCCCAGCTCGGGATGGTGCCAGCGCAGCAGCGCCTCGGCGCCGATCACCGTGCCGCCTTCCAGCTCCACCTGCGCCTGCAGGTAAAGCTCGAATTCGTTCTGTTCCAGCGCCTGCCACAGCCGGCTCTCCAGCAGCAGGCGTTCGTGCGTGGCCGCATTCATGGCCGGCGCGAAGAACTGGAAATTGCCCCGTCCCTGGGACTTGGCGGCGTACATGGCGGTGTCGGCGTGGCGCAGCAGCGTGGCGCCGTCGCTGCCGTCGGACGGGAACATGGCCACGCCCACGCTGGCGCCGCTGTGGATGGTTTTGCCTTGCAGCACAAAAGGCGCGCTCAGCGCCTCGACGATGCGCACCGCCACCTGGCTGGCGCTGTCGGGCGTGATGGGCTGGCTGGCGGTGCTGCCGGCCAGCACGATGAATTCGTCGCCGCCCAGGCGGGCGATGGTGTCCACTTCGCGCAGCAGCTCGCGCAGGCGGCTGGCCACGCCGATCAGCAGCAGGTCGCCCACCTGGTGGCCGTGCGTGTCGTTGATCTTCTTGAAGTGGTCGAGGTCGATGAACATGACGGCGCCGGCGGCGTGGCCGCGGCGCGCCTGGGCCAGCAGCTGGTCCAGCCGCAGGTTCAGCGACAGGCGGTTGTCCAGCCCGGTGAGCGGGTCGTGGTGGGCCAGGCGGTAGATGCGCTCCTGCGCACGCTGCTGCTCGGTCAGGTCGTGCAGGATGGCCACGAACAGGTGCTCGTCGGGCAGCTCCACTTCGCTCACCGACACCGCCAGCGGGAAGGCGCTGCCGTCGCTGCGCCAGCCGGTCGCCTCGTGCTCGTGGGTGACGCCGCTGGCGATGCTGCGCAGCAGGCCGGAAGCGGTGTCGCCCTCTGCCACAGGCAGCAGGTGCTCCAGGCGCAGGCCGGGCATCTGCTCGGGCGCGTAGCCGAACAGGCGGCCGGCCGCGCCGTTGGCCGAGACCAGCGTGCCGTCGCTGGCGATGGTGAGGATGGCGTCGGCGGCCTTGTCCAGGATGGCCTGCAGCCGCGCTTCGCGCTCGCGCAGGCGCGCCGTGGCATCCTTCACCTGGTCCTGGATCAGCGCGCGCTCGCCGGAGATCAGCAGCATCATGCCGCCCAGCAGCGCCGTCAGCAGCAGGCCGCAGGTCAGCACGGTCCAGCTCTGCCAGCCGCGCAGGGCCGCCGCGTATTCGGCGGTGGGCGCCACCGTCAGCAGGTAGTCGCGGCCGCCGAAGCGCAGGCGGCGCTGCACGTCGCTGGCCAGCACCTGGCGCGGCAGGCGGTTGTGCATGGTCTGCGGCTGGGCGCCGCCGACGTCCTCCAGCCGCACCTGCAGCGCCGGGAAATTCACCTGCGCGATGGCGCGCTCGATATAGGAATCGGCGTGGATGGAGATGAGCAGCATGCCGATGGCGGTGCCGGTGTCGCCCGGCGCGTGCACCGCCTGCAGCAGGATCATGCCCTTCTCCTCGGCATGGCGGAACAGCGCCACCGGCGCGCTGGCGGCCGGCTGGCCGCTCTGCAGCGCCTGCCGCACCGCGGCGGCGCGCACCGGTTCGCTGTAGAAGTCGATGCCCAGGTAGCGTTTGCTGGTCATCGGCTCGATATAGGTCGACACCATGTACTCCGGCCGTTGGGCGGCGCGCCGCATGCGCTGTTCGCCGCTGCGCTCGCGCACTTCGAAGCCGGGATCGATGGCTTGCCTGCCCCAGTGTTCGTAGGCGGCGCGCTGTGCGTCGCTGACGGGTTTGAGCCAGCTCATCGACAGCAGCTCGGGGCGCTTGGCCAGGTAGCCGGAGGCCAGGTTGCTGAAGTCGCTGGCGCCCAGCGTGCGCTGCGGATCGTTGAGCGCCTTGGACATGGCGTAGATGAAGCGTTCGTGCTCGCTGAACTGGGCCTGCAGCAAGTCGCCCAGCTGCTGCGACTTGAGGCGGAAGGTCTGCATCTGCTGCGCGTTCTCCCAGTGCTCGACCTGGAAGTAGATGCCGACGAACACCGCGCTCGACAGCAGCAGCGGCAACCCGACCAGCCAGCGCCGGCGCCGCCACAGCGGGCGCGGCTGGCCGATGGCGATCCAGGTCAGCGGTGCGGCCAGCAGCATGCCGGTGGTGTCGCCCAGCCACCAGGTGAACCAGTTGACCGGCAGCGCCGCCGGCGGCAGGGTGCCCAGCAGGCCGTTGGCGCCGATGGCCACGGTGCTGCTGATCAGGGCCAGCAGCGGCGACAGCAGCATGAAGCCCAGCACGTCGCGCCCGCGCCCCAGCGCCGGCTGCACGGCGCGCCGCAGCACCAGCATGGCCGCCCAGGCCTGCAGGGTGGCGCCGGCCCCGGCGCCCAGCGCGGCCAGGAAGGGCAGGCCCCCGGGCATGGCCAGCGCGGCGGAGCTGCCCAGCGGGATCAGGTTGACCAGCACACCGCCCAGCGCCACCGCGGGGAGCAGGCGCGGCCCCAGCGTGAAGACGGCAGCCATCGCCATGCCGGCCGGCAGGAACAGCGGCGTGGCGTAGGCGGCCCCGAGCGCCATTTCCAGGCCGAGGCGGCCGGCGGCCACGTAGGCCAGCAGCAAGGCGGCGTTGGCCGCCAGCACATGGCGCCAGCGGCGCGAGGGCAGGAAAGGTGATTCCAAACTTGCTCCAGTCTTGGCAGTCGGACGCAGGGCGCGACCCGCTCATGCTGTCGATTCTATAAGAAATCATTCAACTTAAAAACAACACTTGCACATTCACATTCTTGTGATTACAATCTCGCCCCGAAGCAGACGAAACATCGCAGCTTGCAGGTAGAACGGTAAAACGAACTGCAAACTAGTGTTGACAAGTCAAAGAAGTTGCTTCATACTCTGCGGTTCCTCGCGGAGGGGTGGCCGAGTGGTTAAAGGCGACAGACTGTAAATCTGTTCTTTCGAGTACGCTGGTTCGAATCCAGCCCCCTCCACCAAGTTTTTGCAAGAAAACTGAGTGATGCAGTGAAGATGATCTAAACCTCGCGGGTGTAGCTCAATGGTAGAGCAGAAGCCTTCCAAGCTTACGACGAGGGTTCGATTCCCTTCACCCGCTCCAGTTAGCTTGCATCTATGTGGTACATCGCAACAAATAAAGCCCTTGTAGCTCAGTGGTAGAGCACTCCCTTGGTAAGGGAGAGGCCACGTGTTCAATCCACGTCAAGGGCACCAGAATTCGCAGTACCAATAATCAGCAGTATCTTCAGACAGTCGGGCGCGTGCCCTGCACACTTATCATTGTTAGGAGTCTAAAATGGCAAAAGAAAAGTTCGAGCGGACTAAGCCGCACGTGAACGTTGGCACCATCGGTCACGTTGACCATGGTAAGACCACCCTGACCGCTGCAATCGCTACCGTTCTGTCGAAGAAATTCGGCGGCGAAGCCAAAGCATACGACCAGATCGACGCTGCACCAGAAGAAAAAGCACGCGGCATCACCATCAACACCGCGCACGTTGAATACGAAACCGCCGGCCGTCACTACGCTCACGTTGACTGCCCAGGCCACGCCGACTACATCAAAAACATGATTACCGGTGCTGCGCAGATGGACGGCGCGATCCTGGTTTGCTCCGCAGCTGACGGCCCCATGCCACAGACCCGCGAGCACATCCTGCTGGCGCGCCAGGTTGGCGTTCCATACATCGTTGTGTTCCTGAACAAGTGCGACCTGGTCGACGACGAAGAGCTGCTGGAACTGGTTGAAATGGAAGTGCGCGAGCTGCTGTCCAAGTACGAGTTCCCAGGCGACGACCTGCCGATCATCAAGGGTTCGGCACGTAAAGCACTGGACGGCGACACCGGTCCTCTGGGCGAGCAGGCCATCATGGCCCTGGCCGACGCACTGGACAGCTACATCCCTACGCCAGAGCGCGCAGTGGACGGCGCCTTCCTGATGCCAGTGGAAGACGTGTTCTCGATCTCGGGCCGCGGCACCGTGGTGACCGGTCGTGTTGAGCGCGGCATCATCAAAGTCGGCGAAGAAATCGAAATCGTTGGCATCACCGACACCGTCAAGACCACCTGCACCGGCGTGGAAATGTTCCGCAAGCTGCTGGACCAGGGTCAAGCCGGCGACAACGTTGGCCTGCTGCTGCGCGGCACCAAGCGTGAAGACGTACAGCGTGGTCAGGTTCTGGCGAAGCCAGGCTCGATCAAGCCGCACAACCACTTCACCGGCGAGATCTATGTTCTGTCGAAAGACGAAGGCGGCCGTCACACCCCGTTCTTCAACAACTATCGTCCACAGTTCTACTTCCGTACGACTGACGTGACCGGTTCGATCGAACTGCCAGCGGACAAAGAAATGGTTATGCCAGGCGACAACGTGTCGATCACCGTCAAGCTGATCAACCCGATCGCGATGGAAGAAGGCCTGCGCTTCGCAATCCGCGAAGGTGGCCGTACCGTGGGTGCTGGCGTCGTCGCCAAGATCCTCGGCTAAGAATTCGCGCCAAAGACTAGCGCCCGACTGCAGTCGGGTGCTATAATTGCGGATTCACTGATCAAGTTTTACGTAGGGGCGTAGCTCAATTGGCAGAGCGTCGGTCTCCAAAACCGAAGGTTGGGGGTTCGAGGCCCTCCGCCCCTGCCACCGAATCTGGTGCAGGGCACCGAAAGTAAAATAGAATGTCTAATCAATCCGTGCAAACCGTTAGCACGTCAAACGACAAGTTCAAAGTCGTGCTGGCAGTGGTTGCAGCGATTGCAGGCGTAGTCGGGTTCTTTTACCTGGCAGGTCAACCATCCCTGGTGCGGGCAGCTGCGCTTGTGGGTGGTTTGCTTATTTCCGCCGGCATTGCTTACACCTCTACCTCCGGCCGCGATTTCCTGAATTTCGCCAAAGAAGCCGTCCGCGAAACCAAAAAAGTCGTTTGGCCTACGCGCAAAGAAGCAACGCAAATCACGATGATCGTGTTTGCCTTTGTATTGGTGATGGCTGTGTTCCTGTGGGGCACGGATAAGTTGCTGGAATTCCTGTTGTACGACGTGATTCTGGGTTGGAAACAATAATGAGCGAAAATGTGCAAGACGACGTGCCGGGCGAAGTTCCGGCACAAGATGCTGGCGCAGCAGTGAGCGTACCGGTGAGCAACAAGCGCTGGTATGTCGTGCATGCTTATTCCGGCATGGAAAAAAGCGTCCAGCGTGCGCTGACCGAGCGCGTCGAGCGCGCCGGCATGCAAGACCAGTTCGGCCAGATCCTGGTGCCCACTGAAGAAGTGGTTGAAGTCAAGAATGGCCAGAAGTCCGTCACCGAACGCCGTTTCTTCCCTGGCTATGTGCTGGTGGAAATGGAAATGACCGACGAAACCTGGCACCTGGTGAAGAACACCAGCAAGGTCACCGGTTTCATCGGCGGCAAATCGAACAAGCCGACCCCGATTCCTGCGCGCGAGATCGACAAGATCATGCAGCAAATGCAGGAAGGCGTGGAAAAGCCGCGTCCGAAAGTGCTGTACGAAGTGGGCGAGCAAGTCCGCATCAAGGATGGTCCGTTCACCGATTTCAACGGCAACGTCGAAGAAGTCAACTACGAGAAATCCAAAGTGCGCGTCTCGGTTACCATCTTCGGCCGCGCGACCCCGGTCGAACTCGAGTTCGGCCAGGTCGAAAAGGTTTAAAGATAGCTGCAAGCGCCCCACGGAGCGCGGCTCCGGCCACATCCGCATAAGAGGAGCCCTGCCAAGTAGTACCGGCGGGGCGCTACTACTCAAACCCAAAGATAGGAAGTGCCCAAATGGCAAAGAAAATCATTGGCTTTATCAAGCTGCAAGTGCCAGCCGGTAAAGCAAACCCATCCCCTCCAATCGGTCCAGCGCTGGGTCAGCGCGGTCTGAACATCATGGAATTCTGCAAAGCGTTCAACGCGCAGACCCAAGGTATGGAACCAGGCATGCCGATCCCTGTCGTGATCACCGCATTCGCCGACAAGTCCTTCACCTTCGTGATGAAGACCCCGCCAGCGACGTACCTGATCAAGAAGCACTCGGGCGTCACCAAAGGTTCGCCGAAGCCACACACCGACAAAGTCGGCAAGCTGACCCGCGCCCAGGCTGAAGAAATCGCAAAACTGAAGACCCCGGACCTGACCGCCGCCGACATGGATGCAGCAGTGCGCACCATCGCCGGTTCCGCACGTTCGATGGGCATCACGGTAGAGGGCATCTAATCATGGCAAAACTGTCCAAACGCGCTCAAGCCATCAAGGCTAAAGTAGACCGTACCAAAGTGTACGCTTTCGACAACGCTGTTGCTCTGATCAAAGAACTGGCCACCGCCAAGTTCAACGAATCGATCGACGTGTCGGTACAACTGGGTGTGGATCCTAAGAAATCCGACCAGGTTGTGCGTGGTTCCGTCGTGCTGCCAGCTGGCACCGGCAAGACCGTACGCGTAGCCGTGTTCGCTTCGGGCGAAAAGGCTGAAGCTGCCAAGGCAGCCGGCGCCGACGTGGTGGGCATGGAAGACCTGGCCGAGCGCGTCAAAGCCGGCGACATGCCTTTCGACATCGTCATCGCTTCGCCAGACACCATGCGTATCGTTGGTACCCTGGGCCAGATCCTGGGTCCACGCGGCCTGATGCCTAACCCGAAGGTGGGCACCGTTACCCCTGACGTCGCTACCGCCGTGAAAAACGCGAAAGCCGGCCAGGTTCAGTACCGTACCGACAAGGCTGGTATCATCCACGCCACCATCGGCCGCAAGTCCTTCGACGACGCCGATCTGAAGCGCAACCTGGTTGCCCTGATCGACGCGCTGAACAAGGCCAAGCCTGCCTCGTCGAAAGGCGTGTACCTGCGCAAGGTAGCGATCTCGTCGACCATGGGCGCTGGCGTCCGTGTGGACCACGCTGGTCTGGCTGCTTAAGAATTAAGTCCCGGATTTTTCCGGGCGCATCTTCGGGCTGGCGGTGCAAGCCGCCAGGCAATCAAAGACCGTTGGGCCGGAAGCAGCAGGCAGGTTTCCGGTTAATCGCCGCGAGGCGCCCAACGCAGATGGTGTACCCGAACAAGTTTTGTAGTCCATAGGACTCCTAACCTCGGACGCCGTTGTTCGAACCGATGTGCGGCATTTGCCAACCATCATTTAAGGAGGTTGACCGTGGGTCTCAATCTGAATGACAAAAAGGCCGTCGTTGCCGAAGTTTCCGCAAAAGTAGCAACTGCGCAAACCGTGGTCGTGGCCGAGTACCGTGGCATCCAGGTTGCTCACTTGACGCAACTTCGTGCTAAAGCGCGTACCCAAGGCGTATACCTGCGTGTTCTGAAGAACACCCTGGCCCGCCGTGCAGTAGAAGGTACGCAGTTCGCCGCCCTGGCTGACAGCATGACCGGTCCGCTGATCTACTCGATCTCGGATGATGCCGTTGCAGCAGCGAAAGTCATCAACGACTTCGCTAAAACCAACGACAAACTGGTCATCGTCGCCGGCAACTACGCGGGTAAGCAGCTGGATAAAGCTGCTGTTACCGCGCTGGCGAGCATTCCTAGCCGTGAAGTCCTCATCTCGCAGCTGTTGGGCGTTATGCTGGCGCCGGTATCGGGCTTTGCACGTGGTCTGGCTGCTCTGGCAGCGAAAAAAGGCGAAGGCTCTGCTGCTCCTGCAGCGGAAGAAACCGCAGCTGCTTAATCGCAGTCGCGCGCTTTTTTTCTCAAGTAAACAATTCTGTAGCATACAAATAAATTAGGAGTTTCAAATGGCAATTTCCAAAGACGATATCCTGAACGCAGTGAGCGAAATGTCCGTAATGGACCTGAACGAACTGGTCAAAGCTTTCGAAGAAAAATTCGGCGTGTCCGCAGCAGCCATGGCCGCTCCAGCAGCCGGCGGCGCAGTTGCTGCCGCAGCTGAAGAGCAGACCGAGTTCAACCTGGTTCTGACCGAAGTTGGCGCAAACAAAGTTGGCGTGATCAAAGTTGTGCGCGAAATCACCGGTCTGGGCCTGAAAGAAGCTAAAGACGTAGTGGACGGCGCACCTAAGACCGTGAAAGAAGCTCTGTCGAAAGCTGACGCTGAAGCCGCTAAGAAGAAGCTGGAAGAAGCTGGCGCCAAGGCCGATCTGAAGTAATCTAGTTGTACCGGCGAGCAGTTTTCGCCCGAGCCAAAGTGAGGTATTCCTTCCGGAAGGGAGGAATGCCGGCTTTGGCTCCTTTGTCGTCTTTGTCGTATTTGTAGCATGCGTTTGTAGCAAATCCAGGCTGCAGTTTGATCATATCGACCTGAAATGATAGAGGCTTGAGGTTTCGTCTGTGTGACGTTCGTTCCGCAGCGCACCTTGCAAAACCTGAATTTTCTATCCTTTCTGTCACTCACGGAGTGTCCATGCACTACTCATTTACTGAGAAGAAACGCATTCGCAAGTCATTCGCGAAGCGCGCCAACGTCCACAACGTTCCGTTCCTGCTGGCTACCCAGCTCGAGTCCTACCACAACTTCCTGCAAGAAGACATCGCACCGTCCTCGCGCAAGAACGACGGCCTGCAGTCGGCCTTCACCTCCATTTTCCCCATCGTTTCGCACAATGGCTTCGCGCGTCTCGAGTTCCTGTCGTACGTGCTGGGCGACCCCGCCTTTGACGTCAAGGAATGCCAGCTGCGCGGCCTGACGTTCGCGTCCCCGCTGCGCGCCAAGGTGCGCCTGGTGATCCTGGACAAGGAATCGCCGACCAAGCCGGTCGTCAAGGAAATGAAGGAACAGGAAGTCTACATGGGCGAACTGCCCCTGATGACCACCACCGGTTCGTTCGTGATCAACGGTACTGAGCGCGTTATCGTTTCGCAGCTGCACCGCTCCCCGGGCGTGTTCTTCGAGCACGACCGTGGCAAGACCCACTCGTCCGGCAAGCTGCTGTTCTCGGCCCGCATCATTCCTTACCGCGGTTCGTGGCTGGACTTCGAGTTCGACCCGAAAGACATCCTGTTCTTCCGCGTCGACCGCCGCCGCAAGATGCCAGTGACCATTCTGCTGAAGGCCATCGGCATGACGCCGGAGCAGATCCTGGCGAACTTCTTCGTCTTCGACAACTTCCACCTGCGCTCCGAAGGCGCCGAGATGGAATTCGTGGCCGAGCGCCTGCGCGGCGAAGTCGCGCGCTTCGACATCGTCGATCCGAAGACCGGCAAGACCATCGTCATGAAGGACAAGCGCATCAATGCCAAGCATGTGCGCGACATCGACGCTGCCGGCCTGAAGCACATTTCCGTACCGGAAGACTACCTGCTGGGCCGCGTGCTGGCCAAGAACATCGTGGACCCGGAAACCGGCGAAGTGGTGGCCAACGCCAACGACGAACTGACCGAAGACGTGCTGGCACGCCTGCGCGAAGCGTCCATCAGCGACATCCAGACCCTGTACACCAACGACCTGGACCAGGGCGCCTACATCTCGCAGACCCTGCGCATCGACGACACGATGGACCAGACCGCCGCCCGCATCGCGATCTACCGCATGATGCGTCCGGGCGAGCCGCCTACCGAAGAATCGGTGGAAGCGCTGTTCAACGGCCTGTTCTACAGCGCCGACCGCTACGACCTGTCCGCCGTCGGCCGCATGAAGTTCAACCGCCGCATCGGCCGTGACGAACTGACCGGCATGATGACCTTGTCGAACGAAGACGTGCTGGCCGTGATCAAGATCCTGGTCGAGCTGCGCAATGGCCGCGGCGAAGTGGACGACATCGATCACCTGGGCAACCGCCGCGTACGCTGCGTGGGCGAACTGGCCGAAAACCAGTTCCGCGCCGGCCTGGTGCGCGTGGAGCGCGCCGTGAAAGAGCGTCTGGGCCAGGCGGAAGCCGACAACCTGATGCCGCACGACCTGATCAACTCCAAGCCGATCTCGGCCGCCATCCGCGAGTTCTTCGGTTCGTCGCAGCTGTCGCAGTTCATGGACCAGACCAACCCGCTGTCGGAAATCACCCACAAGCGCCGCGTCTCCGCGCTCGGCCCTGGCGGTCTGACCCGCGAACGCGCCGGCTTCGAGGTGCGCGACGTGCACCCGACCCACTACGGCCGCGTCTGCCCGATTGAAACGCCTGAAGGCCCGAACATCGGCCTGATCAACTCGCTGGCACTGTACGCCCGCCTGAACGAGTACGGTTTCCTGGAAACCCCGTACCGCAAGGTCGAGAACAGCGTCGTCACCGACAAGATCGACTACCTGTCCGCGATTGAAGAAGGCCGCTACATCATCGCCCAGGCGAATGCGACCATCAACAACGAAGGCAAGCTCTCCGACGAGCTGGTGTCGGCCCGTGAAGCCGGCGAAACCATCCTGGTCTCGCCGGAGCGCATCCAGTACATGGACGTGGCCCCGGGCCAGATCGTGTCCGTGGCAGCGTCGCTGATTCCGTTCCTGGAGCACGATGACGCGAACCGCGCGCTGATGGGTGCCAACATGCAACGCCAGGCTGTGCCTTGCCTGCGTCCCGAGAAGGCGCTGGTCGGTACCGGTATCGAACGCACCGTGGCGGTCGACTCGGGCACCACCGTGCAGGCGCTGCGCGGCGGCGTGGTGGACTACATCGATGCAGGCCGCGTGGTGATCCGCGTCAACGACGAAGAGGCGCAAGCAGGCGAAGTCGGTGTGGACATCTACAACCTGATCAAGTACACCCGTTCCAACCAGAACACCAACATCAACCAGCGTCCTATCGTGCAAGTGGGCGACCGCGTGGCCAAGGGCGACGTGATCGCCGACGGCGCATCGACCGACCTGGGCGAGCTGGCGCTGGGCCAGAACATGACCGTGGCCTTCATGCCATGGAATGGTCTGAACTTCGAAGATTCGATCCTGATCTCGGAAAACGTGGTGAAGGACGACCGCTACACCTCGATCCACATCGAAGAGCTGTCCGTGGTGGCACGCGATACCAAGCTGGGCGCGGAAGAAATCACCCGCGACATCTCGAACCTGGCTGAGAACCAGCTGGCTCGTCTGGATGAGTCCGGTATCGTCTACATCGGCGCCGAAGTCACCGCCGGCGACACCCTGGTTGGTAAAGTGACGCCGAAGGGCGAAACCCAGCTGACCCCGGAAGAGAAGCTGCTGCGCGCCATCTTCGGCGAAAAAGCGTCCGACGTGAAAGACACCTCGCTGCGCGTGCCTTCGGGCATGGTCGGCACCGTGATCGACGTGCAAGTGTTTACCCGCGAAGGCATCGTGCGCGACAAGCGCGCCCAGCAGATCATCGACGATGAACTGAAGCGCTTCCGCCTGGACCTGAACGACCAGATGCGCATCGTGGAAGGCGACGCCTTCCAGCGTCTGGAGAAGATGCTGATCGGCCAAGTGGTCAACGGCGGTCCGAAGAAGCTGGCCAAGGGCGCCAAGATCACCAAGGACTACCTGGACGATCTGGACAAGTACCACTGGTTCGACATCCGCCCTGCGGACGACGCTGCCGCCACCGCGCTGGAAGCCATCAAGGAATCCATCAACGAGAAGCGCCACCAGTTCGACCTGGCCTTCGAAGAGAAGCGCAAGAAGCTGACGCAAGGCGACGAGCTGCAGCCTGGCGTGCAGAAGATGGTCAAGGTCTACCTGGCCGTGAAGCGCCGCCTGCAGTCGGGCGACAAGATGGCAGGCCGCCACGGTAACAAGGGTGTGGTGTCCCGTATTGTTCCAGTGGAAGACATGCCCTACATGGCCGACGGCACGCCGGCCGACGTGGTGCTGAACCCGCTGGGTGTTCCGTCCCGTATGAACGTGGGCCAGATCCTGGAAACCCACCTGGGCTGGGCAGCAAAAGGCCTGGGCATCCGCATCGGCGAAATGCTGGCGCAGCAGATCAAAGTGGAAGAGATGCGCAAGTATCTGACCACCGTGTACAACGAGTCGGGCCGTCCGGAAGACATCGATCAATTCGACGACGAAGAGATCATGAAGCTGGCGCACAACCTGAAAAAAGGTGTGCCGTTCGCCACCCCGGTGTTCGACGGCGCGCACGAGTCGGAAATCCGCCGCATGCTGGACCTGGCCTACCCCGACGAGATCGCCACGAAGCTGGGCATGACCCCGTCGAAGAACCAGGTCACCATGTACGACGGCCGCACCGGCGAAGCGTTCGAGCGCAAGGTCACCGTCGGCGTGATGCACATGCTGAAGCTGCACCACCTGGTGGACGACAAGATGCACGCGCGTTCGACCGGTCCATACTCGCTGGTGACGCAGCAGCCGCTGGGCGGTAAAGCCCAGTTCGGCGGCCAGCGCTTCGGTGAGATGGAGGTGTGGGCACTGGAAGCATACGGCGCGTCCTACGTGCTGCAAGAGATGCTGACGGTGAAGTCGGATGACGTGAACGGCCGTACCAAAGTGTACGAAAACCTGGTCAAGGGCGACCACGTGATCGACGCGGGCATGCCGGAATCGTTCAACGTGCTGGTGAAAGAGATCCGTTCCCTGGGTATCGATATCGACCTGGAACGCAACTAAGACACTGGCGCCGCCGGGCGGGGGAAACCCTCCGCCGCCCGGCAGATTTAAGAATTCAATCACCTGGAGTGATACATGAAAGCTCTGCTCGATCTATTCAAGCAAGTTCAGCAAAACGAGACGTTCGACGCGATCAAGATCGGTCTGGCCTCTCCTGAAAAAATCCGTTCCTGGTCCTACGGCGAAGTCAAAAAGCCGGAAACCATCAACTACCGCACCTTCAAGCCTGAGCGCGACGGCCTGTTCTGCGCCAAGATCTTTGGCCCGATCAAGGACTACGAGTGCCTGTGCGGCAAGTACAAGCGCCTGAAGCACCGCGGCGTGATCTGCGAAAAATGCGGCGTGGAAGTCACGCTGGCCAAGGTGCGCCGCGAGCGCATGGGCCACATCGAGCTGGCTTCGCCGACCGCCCACATCTGGTTCCTGAAATCGCTGCCGTCGCGCCTGGGCATGGTCCTGGACATGACGCTGCGCGATATCGAACGCGTGCTGTACTTCGAAGCCTACGTCGTGACCGATCCCGGCATGACCCCGCTGAAGAAGTGCCAGATCATGTCGGAAGACGACTACGCCGCCAAGTACGAAGAGTACGGCGACGACTTCACCGCCTTCATGGGCGCCGAAGGTATCCGTGAACTGCTGCGCTCGATCGACATCCACCGCGATGCCGAGACCCTGCGCGTGGAACTGAAGGAATCGAAGTCCGAAGCGAAGATCAAGAAGTACGCCAAGCGCCTGAAAGTGCTGGAAGCATTCCAGCGCTCCGGCATCAAGCCGGACTGGATGATCATGGAAGTGCTGCCGGTGCTGCCGCCGGAACTGCGTCCGCTGGTACCGCTGGACGGCGGCCGCTTTGCGACCTCCGACCTGAACGACCTGTATCGCCGCGTCATCAACCGTAACAACCGCCTGAAACGCCTGATGGAGCTGCGCGCTCCAGAGATCATCACGCGCAACGAAAAGCGCATGCTGCAAGAAGCAGTGGATTCGCTGCTGGACAACGGCCGTCGCGGCAAAGCGATGACCGGTGCCAACAAGCGTCCGCTGAAGTCGCTGGCCGAGATGATCAAGGGTAAGGGCGGCCGCTTCCGCCAGAACTTGCTGGGTAAGCGCGTCGACTACTCCGGCCGTTCGGTGATCGTGGTGGGGCCGCAGCTGAAACTGCACCAGTGCGGTCTGCCGAAGCTGATGGCTCTCGAGCTGTTCAAGCCTTTCATCTTCAACAAGCTCGAACTGATGGGTCTGGCTACCACCATCAAGGCGGCGAAGAAACTGGTCGAGATTCAAGAACCAGTGGTGTGGGACATCCTGGAAGAAGTCATCCGCGAACACCCGATCATGCTGAACCGTGCGCCTACGCTGCACCGTCTGGGCATCCAGGCTTTCGAGCCGGTCCTGATCGAAGGCAAGGCCATCCAGCTGCACCCGCTGGTCTGCGCGGCATTCAACGCCGACTTCGACGGTGACCAGATGGCGGTCCACGTGCCGCTGTCGATCGAGGCGCAGATGGAAGCGCGCACGCTGATGCTGGCGTCGAACAACATCCTGTTCCCGTCCAACGGCGAGCCATCGATCGTTCCTTCGCAGGATATCGTGCTGGGTCTGTACTACGCGACCCGCGAAGCGATCAACGCCAAGGGCGAAGGCATGCTGTTCCCGGACGTGTCCGAAGTGATCCGTGCCTACGACAACAAGGAAGTCGAACTGACCACGCGCATCACCGTGCGTATCGTCGAGCATCCGAAAGATCCGGCGACCGGCGAATTCGTGCGCACGCTGACCCGTTATGAAACGACGGTCGGCCGCGCCATCCTGTCCGAGATCCTGCCGAAGGGCCTGCCATTCTCCGTGCTGAACCGCGCGCTGAAGAAGAAGGAAATTTCGAAGCTGATCAACACCTCGTTCCGTAAGTGCGGCCTGCGCGCTACCGTGGTGTTTGCCGACCAGCTGATGCAGTCGGGCTTCCGCCTGGCAACCCGCGCCGGTATTTCGATCTGCGTGGACGACATGCTGGTGCCGCCTCAGAAAGTCACCCTGATTTCGGCTGCAGAGTCCGAAGTCAAGCAGATCGAGCAGCAGTACGCCTCGGGTCTGGTGACGGCCGGCGAGCGTTACAACAAGGTGGTCGACATCTGGGGCAAGACCTCGGACGAAGTCGGCAAGGCCATGATGGACCAGCTGAAAGTGGAAGACGTCGTCAAGCGCGACGGCACCACCACCACCCAGGAATCGTTCAACGCGATTTACATGATGGCCGACTCGGGCGCCCGCGGTTCCGCAGCGCAGATTCGCCAGCTGGCTGGTATGCGTGGTCTGATGGCGAAACCGGACGGTTCGATTATCGAAACGCCGATTACCGCGAACTTCCGCGAAGGCCTGAACGTGTTGCAGTACTTCATCTCGACCCACGGCGCTCGTAAAGGTCTGGCCGATACGGCACTGAAGACCGCGAACTCGGGTTACCTGACCCGCCGCCTGGTCGACGTGACCCAGGATCTGGTGGTGATCGAAGACGATTGCGGCACCTCGAACGGCACGCTGATGAAGGCCATGGTCGAAGGCGGTGAAGTGATCGAAGCGCTGCGCGACCGTATCCTCGGCCGCGTGGCAGGCACCGACATCGTCAATCCTGAGACCCAGGAAACCGTGTACGAAGCCGGCACGCTGCTGGACGAAGACATGGTGGAAGACATCGAGCGCATGGGCATTGACGAAGTCAAGGTCCGCACGCCGCTGACCTGCGACACGCGCTACGGCCTGTGCGCCAAGTGCTACGGCCGCGACCTGGGCCGCGGCCTGCTGGTGAACTCCGGCGAAGCAGTCGGCGTGGTGGCAGCACAGTCGATCGGTGAGCCGGGTACCCAGCTGACCATGCGTACCTTCCACATCGGTGGTGCGGCATCGCGTGCAGCAGTGGCCTCGAGCGTGGAAGCGAAGTCGAACGGTACCATCCGCTTCACCTCGACCATGCGTTACGTAACCAACGGCAAGGGCGCGCAAATCGTCATTTCCCGTTCCGGTGAAGTGCTGATTACCGACGACCACGGCCGTGAGCGCGAGCGCCACAAGGTGCCGTACGGCGCAACCCTGATCGTCAAGGATGGCATGGTCATCAAGGCCGGCACCCCGCTGGCGACCTGGGACCCGCTGACCCGTCCGATCATCACCGAGTACGCCGGTACGGTGCGTTTCGAGAACGTCGAAGAAGGCGTGACCGTGGCCCGCCAGGTGGACGAAGTGACCGGCCTGGCAACCCTGGTGGTGATCGACGCGAAACGCCGCGGCTCGCTGACCAAGACCATGCGTCCGCAGGTGAAACTGCTGAACGAAGACGGCAACGAAGTGAAGATCGCCGGCACCGAACACGCCGTGGCGATCGGCTTCCAGGTTGGCGCGCTGATCATGGTGAAGGACGGCCAGCAAGTGTCCGTGGGTGAGGTTCTGGCGCGTATCCCGACCGAATCGCAGAAGACCCGCGACATTACCGGCGGTCTGCCGCGCGTTGCCGAGCTGTTCGAAGCACGTTCGCCGAAAGACGCGGGCATGCTGGCGGAAGTCACCGGTACGGTTGCGTTTGGTAAAGAAACCAAGGGCAAGCAGCGTCTGGAAATCACCGACATGGACGGCAACAAGCACGAGTTCCTGATTACCAAGGACAAGCAAGTGCTGGTGCACGACGGCCAGGTGGTGAACAAGGGCGAGATGATCGTGGACGGCCCGGCCGATCCGCAAGACATCCTGCGCCTGCTGGGTATCGAAGCGCTGGCGCGTTACATCGTTGACGAAGTGCAGGACGTGTACCGTCTGCAGGGCGTGAAGATTAACGACAAGCACATCGAAGTGATCGTGCGCCAGATGCTGCGCCGTGTACAGATCGTCAACGCCGGCGACACCGACTACATCGTCGGCGAGCAGGTGGAGCGTTCCGAGCTGCTGGAAGAAAACGACCGCATGAACGCGGCGCAGAAGATTCCTGCAACGTACGAGAACGTGCTGCTGGGTATTACCAAGGCATCGCTGTCGACCGATTCGTTCATCTCGGCCGCATCGTTCCAGGAAACCACCCGCGTGCTGACCGAAGCGGCGATCATGGGCAAGCGCGACGGTCTGCGCGGCCTGAAGGAAAACGTCATCGTGGGCCGCCTGATTCCTGGCGGTACCGGCCTGGCCTTCCACCGCGCCCGCCGCGAGAAGGAAGTGTGGGAGGCGGAGGAACGCAAAGCCCTGCTGGACGCGGAACGCGCGGCCATCGTGGCCGAGCTGCCGGAAGAAGTTCCGCACAACAGCGACGAAGCGTAATCTTCAAGCACCACAGCAAAACGGCACCTTCGGGTGCCGTTTTTTTTGCCTGCGTCAGCTTGACGGCGGCGGGCCGAACAGGTCCGCCAGCGTGGCCGACTCGAGCAGGCCGTCCGTCCAGGCAGCGAGGCGGGCGGTGTCCGCATCATGCAGCAGGCGCCGAACGTAGTCGGGAAGCGGCCCGAAACGCTGCACAAGCAGTCGTTCCAGCACCTGCGCCTGTCCCTGCCGGATACCCCGCTGCATTCCTTGCAGCATTCCCTGTTGCTCGCCGCGTGCCAGCGCCTCGCGCTCGAATGGCAGAAGATAGTCCATATTCCCCTCCTTTTTCAGTCCCTTCACTGCGTGCAGCAGCGTGGTTTCCAACGTTGCAGGCAAGCGCATCATCCAGCCGATGGCGCGCATAAAGTCCATGGTACGCCGCCTGTCCCATTTGTGTTCAAACAGCCGGGTGATCAAGTGCAGTTTCGCGGCATAGCGTTCGATGTGCTTATGCCGCGTACGCAGCGCCAGGATGTGGGCAGCGGTCAGCAAGGCGAAGGGATTGGCGTCGCGCAGCAGCTGGTCCAGGTTGCCGGCGTAGCTGGCCAGCGAAGTCACGGGAAATTCCAGCCACCAACTGCAGCCGAACACGTCGTATCCGAAGCGGTTAGGCGGCAGCCGGTGGCCGCTGTCGGCTGTCACGGCCAGCGATGTAACAGCACAGTGGTGGCGGTCGTAGATCCGGTAGTGGTAAATGAAGATGCGCTCGGCAAAGCCGCGGCCGGGCCAGTTCTGGACTTCCACATGGAGCAGGACCGGCTCATCGGGGGCGCTCAGCGTGCTGACGCGCACCAATTTGTCCACCCGGCGCGGCCCTATCGCCGAGTCCGGGGCTAGCTGAGCCATATCCTGGTCGAGGAACTCTATGGGCCGCGTCCAGTCGATGTCCTGGTACGCGTCCGGGAAAAAGAAGGCCATAAACTCCGGAAAATACCGGGCGACCGCATTCTTCCAGGGCGTGTCATAGTTGTCTGCCATTGCCGCCTCCCGCATGAAAAGGCATGGTGGCATGCCGCGCGGGCTGGAATATTGATGAGGCGCAGACCTTGGCTGGAAAATAGAAGGGGCCACTACGAAAGCGGCCCCCTTACTTCTGTGATGTACCCGCCCGGTAGCTTGAGTCGATCCGGAACAGCAGCACCTCACAACTACAGGATGGCACATTTGCGCCAAATGTAAAGCGTAATTTACAGTGGCTTGCTTAGGGATACCAACGTTAAATCTCCGCGCAGCGGCGTGCCGACGCTGGGATCGTCATATGGGAATGGTTTAATGGCACCGGTTCTCCGGTAGCCGCGCCGCTCGTACCAGGCGATCAGGCTGTCGCGCTGCTGAATGACGGATATTTTTACAGACGTGGCGCCGTGCTCGCGGGCATAAATTTCCGCTGCCGCCAAAATGGCTTTTCCCTTGCCGTTTTCCTGAATAGCCGGGTTAACGGCAAGCATCGATAAATACCACTCGCCCTTATCGGCCGGACTCAGCGATACGCAACCGAGTAATGCTTCCCGGTTATCCGTGGCCGCGAAAACAATGGTATTGCCGTTGTCTGCGATATCCTGCAAGGTTTCCAAGTCAACGCGCTGCCCGCTAATTAGTTCAGCTTCGCTGGTCCAGCCGGCGCCGCGATAAGCGTGATTCACGAGTTGGACAATGTCAGCCAATTGATTCGAGTTCGCTTTGATGAGTTGCATACGCATGTGTCCGGGTTTTTGCGGTGTACGGAAAGGCTATTCTGGCACAGATAAGATATCCGGGGCGGCAGCTGCTTCTTTGCTGGTGCGGTAATGCCTTGGGGGAGGCGGTCGCGCGGCGGGGGGGCAGGCGAGCGGAAGCACGCGGCGAAGCGGGCTGGATGGGTGCAACCGCGCGGTGCGTCAAGCCCGCGCCACATCGGGTACGGTGGAATGCGGGCTGCGTGCACGCGTCTGTGGATTGCTATGCCAGATGCTGGCTTATCCGTGCTAAGATTTGGTCCATGATTGCCCAAGCCCTCTTCACTCCCGCCCAGCAGAAGCTGCTGGGCCTGATGTTCGTGCGCGTTAATGACGGTTTCCACCTCAACGAAATCATGCGCCTGACGGGATTGGGCAGTGCTTCCGCGCAACGCGAATTGCGCCGCCTTCACGATTCCGGTTTGATCGTGTCGGAACGTATCGGCAATGTGCGCCGCTTCCGCCCGAATAAGGACAGCCTCGTCTATGCTGAGTTATCCAGCCTGGTGCGCAAGACTTTCGGCCTGGTCAGTGTGCTCAATTCCGCACTGTCTCCATTGGGCGACCAGCTCAATGTTGCTTTTGTTTATGGCGCCACCGCCAAGGAACAGGAAGCCAGCGAGGATAAAATCGAATTGCTGCTAATCGGCGATAACACCAGCTACGGCGAATTGCTATCCCGCCTGCCGGTGGCCGAACGTATCTTGCGCCGAAAGATTAATCCCAATCTTTATACGCTGCCGGATTTCCGGCGTCGCCTGCGCGAGCGCCAGCAATTCCTGGTGCATGTGTTGCAGGAACCCAAGGTTTTTGTATGGGGTGATGAAACCGATCTGAGTTACGCCAGCCGCGTCGAGGAGAGTTGAAATGGATAAGGCGAATGCAGCAGCACGCTTTCACAGTTTCAAGGAATTCTATCCCTTCTATTTGCACGAGCATTCCAATTCCACTTGCCGCCTGTTGCATTTCATTGGTTCCAGCCTGATCATTTTGATTATCATCGCCGCCGTTGTGCGCGGAACCTATGGCTTGCTGTGGTTTATTCCATTGGCCGGTTATGGCTTCGCCTGGGTCGGCCATTTCTTTTTCGAGCATAACCGGCCGGCCACGTTCAAATACCCGTTTTACAGCCTGCTCGGCGATTGGGTGATGTATCGCGACATGCTGATCGGCCGAGTCCGTTTCTGATCTTTTCCCATTGTGTGGCGGGCATGCCGCAGCGCCCCCGCGGCCGAATTTTTCTTCTTGACACTATATGGGCACTACCCGATGCTAGCTTCAGTGCATGCGCTGACATCTGATCGGGAGAGTAATGAAGGCCCTGTTTTACCCCGCCATCAATTTGATGGGCAGACTACGCTATGCGCATAAGTTCCTGCTGCTCGGCTTGCTCGCCCTGGGCGCCGTAGCCGTACTTCAGATCAGCCTGTACAACGCGCTCGACAGGGTCATCGAACCGTCACGCGAAGAGTTGCGTGGCCTGGAAGCGCTGGTGCGCCTGAACCGCGCCATCCAGCTGGTCCAGCACGACCGGGGCCTGGCCGCAGGTTTGCTCGGAGGTAATCGAGCCTTCGCGTCGCCCCAGCAGGCCAAGGCAGTCGAAGTGGACATGGCTTTCCAGCGCCTGGGCGAGGCCTTGCCGCCGAAAGTGCTGGCCGCCACCCGCTGGCGCGAAGTCAGCGCCGACTGGCGCGCGCTGCGCCAATTCGGCCTCGAGTGGCCGCAACAGACCAACACGCTGCGCCATGAGCAGCTGATCGCCAAGATGCTGCTCCTGGCGTCCGACGTGGCCGATTCCAGCGCGTTGACGCTGGACCCGGACATCGCCAGCTATTATCTGATGGATACTATCGTCAAGCTGCCGTTCTTCAGCGAGCGGCTGGGCCAGACGCGCGCGTTCGGCGCCGCCATCCTGGCCCGCAAGACGGTGACCGAGGCCGAGCGGCTGCAAATGGCCGGCCTGCTGGGCCACACCCGCATCGCACGGGACCTGCAAACGGCCAACCTGGAAAAAGTTATCAGCTACAACCCGTCGATGCGCGGCGTGCTGACCGGGCTGGACCAGAACGTCGAGGCAGGCATGCGCATCGCGCTCGGCATGGCGCAGGACGACGTCATCGGCGCGCGCTTCGGCACCAGCTCCGAGGAGTACGTGGCGCAGTTCACCAACCTGATCGACCAGATCTACGCGGGCGGCAGCGACGTGCTGGCGCCGGCGCTGCGCGCCCACGTGGAGCAGCGCATTGCCGCCGCGCGCATCAGCCTGGCCTGGACGGTGGTGCTCAGCGTGCTGGCCTGCGCCTTGTTCGCCTACCTGGCCGTGGGCACGTATCTGGCGCTCACCGGGCAGATCCGCAGCGTGCTCGACACGCTGCGCGCGCTGAGCGACGACAGCGCCGAGCGCGCGCAATTGGTGGAAGCCATCGCTGCGGGCGACCTGAGCCGCGAGGTGCCGGAGCCGCCGGCGCTGGCCATGGGGCAGCTGACGGCGCGGCGCGACGAGATCGGCGCGCTGGTCGGGGCCATTGCCGCCATGAGCGCGGCCCAGCAAAGCCTGGGACGCGGCTTCGCCCGCATGGCGCGCACGCTGCGCCTGCACCGCGACGAGGAGCGTGTGCAGGACTGGGCCAAGACCGGCATCAACGCCCTGAATATCGAATTGCGCGGCGAGCGCGACCTGGCGCAGCTGACGCAAGCCGTGGCCAGCTTCCTCACGCGCCACGTGGGCGGCGCGGTGGGCGCGCTGTACCTGTACGAGCCGGAGCGCGGGCGCTTTGAGCTGGCGGCCAGCCACGCCTACACGCCGGGCACGGCGCCGCGCAGCAGCTTTGCGCTGGGCGAAGGCTGGGCCGGCGACGCGGCGCGCGGCGGCGGCATCGCCGTGCTGGCGCCGGTGCCGCCCGCTTACCTGGATGTGGCGTCCGCATTGGGCCAGGCCGCCCCGGCCGCCGTGGCGGCGGTGCCGCTGATGCACAACGGCGGGCTGGTGGGCCTGGTGGAGATCGGCACCTTCGGCCGCTTCGAGGCGCCGGCGCTGGACTGGCTGCGCCAGGCGGCCGAGGCGGTGGCGGTGGCGATCGGCGTCGAGCATGCGCGGCGCCGCGTGGCAGCATTGCTGGAGCAGACCCAGGTGCAGACCGAGGAACTGCTGGTGCAGCAGGAGGAGCTGCAGCAGTCGAACGAGGAACTGGAGGAGCGCGCCCAGCTGCTGGAACAGCAGCGTGAGGTGATACGCCTGAAAAGCGCGGAGAGCGAACAGGCCAGCCGCGAATTGTGCCGCAAGGCGGACGAGCTGGAGCGCACCAGCGCCTACAAGTCCGAGTTCCTGGCCAATATGTCGCACGAGCTGCGCACGCCGCTGAACAGCATGCTGATCCTGTCCAGCCTGTTGCAGCAGAACAAGGAAGGCAAGCTCAGCGGCAAGCAGGTGGAGTACGCGTCCACCATTCACAGCGCGGGCAAGGACTTGCTCAGTCTGATCAACGATATCCTGGACTTGTCCAAGATCGAGGCCGGGCGCGTCGAACTGCAGCTGGAGGACGTGGCGCTGGCCGACGTGGCCGCGCAGATGCGCGCGCTGTTCCAGCCGCTGGCCGAGCACCAGGGGCTGGGCTTCAGCATCGACATCGGCCCCGGTACGCCGGCGCAGCTGCATACGGATGGACAGCGCCTGCAGCAGGTGCTGAACAACCTGCTGGCCAATGCTGTCAAGTTTACGCCCGAGGGCAGGGTGGGGCTGAGCGTGCGGCTCGCCGCGCGGGGCGAGCACGGCCTGGGCGGGGACGCGCTGGCCTTCGCCGTCAGCGACACCGGCGTGGGCGTGGGGGCCGGCCAGCAGGAGCGCATCTTCCACGCCTTCCAGCAGGCGGACGGTTCCACCAGCCGCAAGTTCGGCGGCACCGGCCTGGGCCTGTCGATTTCGCGCCACCTGGCGCGCTGCATGGGCGGCGAGATTTCGCTCAGCAGCGCCCCCGGCGCGGGCAGCATTTTCACCCTGTTCCTGCCGCTGTCCGCCGCGCCGCTCAGCGCGGAGGCGCACTACGGCCCCGCCGTCATGACGGGGGCGGACCAGCCGGGCGTGGCCAGCGCGCCGGCCCCCGTGGCGATGGACGACGACCGCGAGGCCGTGCAGCCCGAGTGCCGCTGCATCCTCATCGTGGAAGACGACCTGGCCTTCGCCCGCATCCTGCGCGACACGGTGCGCGGCCATGGCTTCCAGGCCATCGTCGCCTGCGACGGCGAGGATGGCCTGGCGCTGGCCGAGCGCTACCGCCCCAACGCCATCCTGCTGGACGTCATGCTGCCGCATATCGACGGCTGGGGTGTCATGCGCAGCATCAAGGACAATCCGGCCACGCGCCACATCCCGGTGCATTTCATCACCTGCCTGGAAGACCGCCAGAAAGCCATGGGCCTGGGCGCCATCGGCTTCATCACCAAGCCCGTCACCGCCGAGCAGCTGGACGCGGTGCTCGGCTCCATCGGCGCCGCCATCGCCCGTTCCGACAAGCGCCTGCTGGTGGTGGAGGACGACGAGTTCCAGGCCCTGAGCGTGGCCGAGTTGCTGCAGACCGATGGCCTGGGCATCGCCATCGCCCGCTCCGGCAATGAAGCGCTGGCCCTGCTGGCGAAAGAGCGCTACGACTGCATGGTGCTCGACCTCGGCCTGGCCGACATGACCGGCTTCGAACTGCTCGACCGCCTGCGCGACAGCGCCTGCGCGCCGCAGATGCCGGTCATCGTGCACTCGGGCCGCACGCTGAACGAGGCGGACGAAGCGCGCCTGCGCCGCTACACCGACAGCATTATCGTCAAGGGCGCCAAGAGTCCGGAGCGGCTGGTGGGCGAAGTGAGCCTGTTCCTGCACCTGGTGGAAAGCTCGCTGCCGCAGGACCAGCAGAAAATGATACGCCGCGCGCTGGACAAGGAAGCCATGTTCGAGCAGCGCAAGGTGCTGCTGGTGGACGACGATATCCGCAACATCTTCTCGCTGTCCTCGGTGCTGTCCGAGAAGGGCATGCATATCGTGGAGGCGGCCAACGGCGCCGAAGCGCTGGCGCGGCTGCAGGCGCACCCCGATATCGACATCGTGCTGATGGATATCATGATGCCGGAAATGGACGGCTTCGAAGCCATGCGCCGCATCCGCGCCGAAGCGCGCTGGGCGCGCCTGCCCATCATCGCGCTCACCGCCAAGGCCATGCTGGGCGACCAGAAGCAATGCCTGGACGCCGGCGCCAGCGACTACCTGGCCAAGCCGGTGGACCTGGACAAGCTGTTCTCGCTGATGCGCGTGTGGCTGTACCAGGCCGGGGAGGTGGCGTGAACGAGCACGATATCGTGGCGCTGGAAATCGGCCTGCTGGTGAGCGCCGTCAAGCAGGCCCACGGCTACGACTTCGGCGGCTACGCCACCGCCTCGCTCACGCGCCGCCTGACGGCGTGGCTGGTTAAGTCCGGCTTCGGCAGCTTCGGCGCCGCCACCTCGGCGCTGCTGCGCGACGCCCAGCTGTGCCGCGCACTGGTGGAGGACGTCACCGTCAACGTGTCGGACATGTTCCGCGACCCGGCCTTTTTCAAGGCCCTGCGCGAGGAAGTGCTGCCGCACCTGCGCACCTACCCGCACGCCAAGATCTGGGTGGCCGGCTGCGCCGGCGGCGAGGAAGTGCTGTCGCTGGCCATCGTGCTGCGCGAGGAAGGCATGGGCGAGCAGTGCCGCATCTACGCCACCGACCTGAACGAGTCCGTGCTCGAGCGCGCGCGCCAGGGCGTGTTCGAGCTGCGCGACATGCAGCGCTACACGAAGAATTACCAGCAGGCCGGCGGCAGCGCCGCCTTTTCAGACTACTATGTGGCGCGCTACGGCCGCGCGCTGTTCGATCCCGGCTTGCTGCGCAACGTGCTGTTCGCCGCGCACAACCTGGCCACCGATGCCGACTTCAGCGAAATGCAACTGATCCTGTGCCGTAACGTGATGATCTACTTCAAGCCTGCGCTCAAGGAGCGCCTGCTGTCCCTGTTCGACGGTTGCCTCACGCCGGGCGGCTTCCTCTGCCTGGGCACCAAGGAGACGCTGGACCAGCGGGGCATCGCGCCGCGCTACCGCGAAGTGGCTGCGCCCACCCGCATCTACCGCAAGCAGTACGCCAGCGGAGCGCCGGCATGAGCGGGCCGCACAAGCCGCGCTTCCGCGCCATCGTGCTGGGCGTGTCCATGGGCGGCGTGGAGGCGCTGCAGCGCGTACTGCCGGCCTTGCCGGCGGAGTTTCCGCTGCCGCTGCTGGTGGTCATCCACATTTCGCCCGGCTCCGGCGACAGCCTGGCGCGCCTGCTCGACAGCATGTCGGCACTGCGCGTGAAGGAGGCAGACGAGGGCGAGCTGCCGCAGCCCGGCGCCGTCTACCTGGCGCCCGCCGGATACCACCTGCTGGTGGAGCGCGACGGCCGGCTCGCGCTGTCAGCGGACGCGCCGGTGAGTTTCGCGCGGCCCTCGGTGGACGTGCTGTTCGAATCGGCCGCCGCCTGCTACGGCAGTGCGCTGGCCGGCGTGGTGTTGACCGGCGCCGGCGCGGACGGCGCCGACGGCCTGGCGCGCATCGCGCAACTGGGCGGCTATACCATCGTGCAGGACCCGGCCGACGCGCTGATGGACTTGATGCCGCGCGCCGCGCTGGCACGCCTGGCGGGCCAGGCGTCCGGCACGCCGAACGCCATCGCCACGCTGGCGCGCCTGCCGCTGCTGCTGCAGCGCCTGGCCGTCATGGAGGTGGCATGAACCGCCCGCATGCGCCCGCGGGCGCGCCGCTGGCCACCGTGCCCGTGCTGCTGGTGGACGACAACGGCGGCAACCTGCTGGCCTTGTCCGCGCTGCTGGAAGGCGTGGAAGGGCTGGAACTGGTGGCCGCCGGCAGCGGCGAGGAAGCCCTGCGCCAGCTGCTGCGGCGCGATTTCGGCCTGGTGCTGATGGACGCGCAGATGCCCGGCATGGACGGCTACGAGGCGGCCACGCTGATGCGCGCCAACCCCAAAACGCGGCACGTGCCGATCGTGTTCGTCACCGCGCTGCCGGGCGACGGCGATGCCGCCTCGCGCGGCTACCATAGCGGCGCGGTGGACTACCTGGTCAAGCCGATAGACACGGCGGCCTTGCACGCCAAGGTGAACCTGTTCGCCACGCTGTATCGCCAGCGCTTGGCCATCGCCGCATTCGAGCGCTACGTCAGCCAGGTGGAAAGCGTCGCGGCGGCGCGGCGCGCCGGCCCCGAGGGCCAGCAACTGCGGCTGCTGCTGGTGGACGACCAGCCGGCCAACCTGCTGGCGCTGGAAGGCCTGCTGGGGGACATGGCCGAGCAGGCCAAGGTGCAGCTGGTGCGCGCCGGCTCCGGCCCGGAAGCGCTGCGCGCGGTGCTGCGCGCCGACTACGCGGCGGTGCTGCTGGACGTGCAGATGCCCGGCATGGACGGCTTTGAAACGGCGGAACTGATGCGCGCCAATCCGCGCACTAGCACCATGCCCATCATCTTCGTCACGGCCGGCATGAAGGACCGCGCGGCGCAGTTCAAGGGCTACGAGCTGGGCGCGGTGGACTACCTGATCAAGCCGCTGGAGCCGCATGTGCTGGTGTCCAAGGTGCGCGTGTTCTGCGACCTGTACCGCCAGCGCCTGGCGCTGGAGCAGCAAGGCGCGCACCTGGAAGCGCTGGTGGCCGAGCGCACCGAGGCGCTGCGCCGCAGCGCCGACGAGCTGTCCGACTCGCGCGAGCGCTACCGCCGCCTGCTGGGCGCCGTCACGCACCAGCTGTTCTCGCTGCGCCGCGACGGCCCGCAGCTGCGCTCCTATGGCCACGGCTCCGGCTGCGAAGCGGTCACCGGCTATTCGCCGCAGGCCTTCCGGGACGCCCCCATGCTGTGGCTGACCATCGTCCCCGAGCCGGAGCGCGGCGTGGTGGCGGCGCGCGCCGCTGCGGCGCTGGAGAACGGCGCCATCAGCCAGTACGAACACCGCATCCGCTGCTGCGACGGCATGCCGCGCTGGGTGCGTTCCACCTTTGTGCGCGCCGGCACCGACGAGAATCCCGTGTGCGACGTGCTGATCGAAGACATCGACCAGCGCCGCCGCGTGGAGGAAGACCGCGCGCGCCTGGTGGACCAGCTGGCGCTGGCCACGCGCGCCGCGCGGCTCGGCATCTGGGACTGGAACCTGGCCACCAATGAGCTGGTGTGGGACGAGCGCATGTACCGCCTGTGCGGCGTGGCGCCCGGCCAGCTGGGCGACGCGCACCAGACCTGGCTGGCCACCACGCATCCGGAGGACCGCCCGCTGTGCGAGCGCGCCCGCCAGCGCGCGCTGTGCAGCGACCAGCCCTGCGACATCGAGTTCCGCGTCATCCATCCGGACGGCAGCATCCGCTACATGAAGTCGGACGGCCAGGTGCTGCGCAACGCGCAAGGCCAGGCCGTGCGCATGACCGGCATCCATTACGACATCACCGAGCGCAAGCAGGCCGAGGAAGAAATGCGGCGCCACCGCGACCACCTGTTGGAACTGGTGGACGAGCGCAACGCCAGCCTGCGCGCCATTGTCGACAACGCGGCCGACGGCATCATCACGGTCGACGAGCAGGGCATCATCCTCAGCTTCAACCGCGCCGCCGAGGAAATGTTCGGCTACAGCGAAGCGGAGATCCTGGGCCGCCCGGTGGGCAAGCTGATTCCGCAGGCCGGCAGGGCCGGGCGGCGCGAAGGCGAGACGGCCGGCATCTCGCGCAGCATGGACCTGGAAGGCCAGCGGCGCGACGGCAGCGCCTTCCCCATGCACGTGGCGATCAGCGAAGTGGACGTGGGCGGACGGCCGCGCATGATCGGCATCCTGCGCGACATCTCGCAGCAGAAGGCGGCCGAGGCCAGCCTGATCGCGGCGCGCAACGCGGCCGAAACGGCCAGCCAGGTGAAGTCCGAATTCTTGGCCAAGATGAGCCACGAGCTGCGCACGCCGCTCAATGCGGTGATCGGCTTCTCGCAGCTGATGTCGCGCTCCGGCACCTTGCTGCCGGACCAGCAGCGCAACCTGGACATCATCCACCGCTCCGGCCAGCACCTGCTCACGCTGATCAACGACGTGCTGGCCCTGTCCAAGATCGAAGCGGGCGGCACGCATCTGGAAGCGGCCGACACCGACCTGGTGCGCCTGCTGGAGGAAGTGTGCGAAATGCTGCGCATCCGCGCGCAGAACGCCGGGCTGGAACTGGACCTGGCCATGGACGCGCTGCCGGCGGCGGTGCAGGTGGACGCAGTCAAGCTGCGCCAGGTGCTGATCAACCTGCTCGGCAACGCCCTCAAGTTCACGCTGCAGGGGCGGGTGCTGCTGCAGGCCAGCGGACAGCTGCTGCAAGGGCAGGACGCGGGCCAGGCGCGTGTGAGCTTCATCATCAGCGACACCGGCATCGGCATGGCGCCGGGCGACCTGCAGCGCATCTTCGATCCCTTCGTGCAGGTGAGCGGGCCGGCCAGCGAAAGCGGCACCGGCCTGGGGCTGGCGATCTCGCGCCAGTACGTGGAGCTGCTGGGCGGCGTGCTGCAGGTGGAGTCCGAAGTCGGGCAAGGCTCCGTGTTCCGCTTCGCGCTCACGCTGCCGCTGGCGGACGCGCCGCGCGCCTTGCCGGCCGCGACCGGCGACGTGCTCGGCCTGGCGCTGCACGAACGCGGCAAGCGCGTGCTGGTGGCGGACGACGACCGCGAATCCCAGCTGCTGCTGGGCGAGCTGCTGGAACCGCTCGGTTTCGTGGTGGCGTTCGCGGGCAACGGCGTGGAAGCGCTGGCGCGCATGGCCAGCTTCGCGCCGCACCTGGTGCTGATGGACTGGCGCATGCCCGAGCTGGACGGGCTGGCGACGATACGGCGCATCCGCAGCCAGCCGGACTGCGACGAGGTGCGCATCATCATGTGCACCGCCAGCGCCTTCGACGAGCAGTGCGAAGTAGCGCTGCAAGCGGGCGCGGACGCCTTCCTGCGCAAGCCGCTCGACACGGCCGAGCTGTACGCGCACATCGAACGCCTGCTCGGCGTGCGCTTCCTGCGCGCGGCCTGCGCCGGCGACGGTGCGGGCGCGGCCGGTTGCGAGCCAGTGCGCAAAGACGAGTTGGCGGAATTGCCGGCCGAGGTAAGGAGAGCGCTGAAGGAAGGCGCGGTGGAGCTGGACCAGCAGCGCCTGGCCGGCGCGCTCGCCGCGATCGAGCGCGACCGCCCCGACCTCGCCCAGCGCCTGCGCCGCATGACGCAAGCCTTCCGCTACCGCGAACTGTTCGCCCTCCTGTCCGACGGCTGACTCCCCTCGGGGTCAGGTCCGGCATCGTGACTCCCCTCGGGGTCAGGTCCGGCATCGCGCCACGAGCCCAGCCGTTTCGACTCCCCCTCGGGGTCAGGTCCGGCATCGCGCCACGAGCCCAGCCGTTTCGGAGCGGCGACTGCCGAGGCCGTGTCGCGATGCCGGATCTGACCCCGGTGGGGATGGCGCGATGCCGGATCTGACCCCGTATGCGGTGGGGATGGCGCGATGCCGGATCTGACCCCGTATGGGGGGCCTACTTGGTTTCGGCGATCCAGCGGTCGACTTTGGCTTCGAGCAGGCTCAGGGGCACGGTGCCGTCGCCCAGCACGACCGCGTGGAAGGCCGGCAGGCTGAATTTGTCGCCCAGCGCCTGCTGCGCGCGCTGGCGCAGTTCGACGATCTTCAGGGAGCCGATCTTGTAGCCCAGCGCCTGCCCCGGCCACGCCATGTAGCGCTCGGTCTCGCTCTTGGCCACGGCGTCGTAGCCCAGCGTGTCGCGCATGTATTTGATGGTCTGCTCGCGGGTCCAGCCTTTGGCGTGCAGGCCGGTGTCCACCACCAGGCGCGTGGCGCGCAGCAGCTCGTCGTTCAGGTGGCCGAAGTATTGCGCCGGATCGTCGAACAGGCCCATTTCCTTGCCCAGCGTTTCGGCGTACAGCGCCCAGCCTTCGGTGAAGGCGTTGTTGCCGCCGTACTTGCGGAACAGCGGCTGGTCCAGTTCCTGCGTCAGCGCGATGTGGAAGTGGTGGCCCGGTTTGCCTTCGTGCAGGAACAGCGTGTTCATGCCGGTGCTGCCGTATTTGGCCGGGTCGTTCACCACGGACCAGAACACGCCCGGACGCGAGCCGTCGCCGGCCGGCGCGGTGTAGTGGTCGGCGGCGGTGGCGCGGCTCAGCTCAGGCTCGAGGCGCAGGTCCAGCTTGGCCTTGGGCACCAGCGTGAACATGGCGGGCAGCTTGGTGTCGAGCAGGTCGTTCAGCTTGCGGTACACGGCCTGCACTTCGTCCTCGGTCTTGAACGGGTAGAACTTGGGCTGCTCGGATACCCACACAGGCAGGCCGGCCGCCGGGCCGTTGTAGCCCAGCTTGGGACCCAGCACCGCGAACTGCTGCTGGATGCGCGCTACTTCCTTCAGGCCGATGGCGTGGATCTCTTCCGGCTTCATCGACGTGGTGGTGGACGAGGCTACCGCCGCCTGGTACCACTCTTTGCCCTGCGGCAGGGCGCTCCAGCCGGAGCTGGTGCGCGCCGCGGGCAGGTAGTCGGTTTCCATGAACGTGGCCAGGCGCTCCAGCGCCGGATTGAGCTTGGCGATGGCGTCCTGGTAGGCGGCGGTCAGGCGCTGCTTGTCGGCGTCGGAGAACGCGGCCGGCAGCTTGGTGATCGCGGTGTAGTAGATGCTCGCTTCCGGCGTGGCGCTCGGCAGCTTCTTGAACTGCGGCAGGGCGGACTCCACCAGCGCCTTCGGCAGCACCACGTGCTTGGCCATGCCGACGCGCATATTGGCGATGGCCTGGTCTATCCATGCCGGCAGCTGCGTCAGGCGGCTCAGGTAGGCTTCGTATTCCTTCACGGTGCCGATGGGCTGCGACGCTTCGCCGCCGGCGAAGTTGGCCAGCGTGACCGGTATGCTGTCCATCTGGTTCAGCGGCAGCAGGTGTTCGGGGAACTTCTCGAACGACAGCAGGGTCTTCAGTTCGAAGGCCAGCACGTCGTAGTTGATGCGGTCGCTGCGGCTCAGCTGCGCGCGCGCGATGGCTTTCAGGCGCTTCTGGTAGGCGTGGTACAGCGCGAACTGTTTGGCGCGCACGGCGGGGGCGATGCTCATGCCGAGCTGGTCGTCGAAGCGGTTGTCGCCGTTCTGGGTGGCGTTCACCGGCTCGTAGCGCGCCAGCGCGGTGTAGTAGTCGTCCGCCAGGGTGTTGAACTGCTGCCTGGCGGCGGGCGCGCTGACGGCAGGCGCCTGCTCGGCCGAGGCATTGGTGCGGGCGGCATGGGCGGGAGCGAATGCCATCGCGACGGTGGCGGCCATGGCGGCCAGGAGGATGCGGTGTTTCATATTGGTCCTGTTCATATCGATTATTTGGTCTCGGCGATCCACTGATCGACCTTGGCTTCCAGCAGACTGAGTGGCACGGTGCCGTCGCCCAGCACCACTTCGTGGAAGGCGGGCAGATTGAATTTCGGGCCGAGCGCCTTCTCGGCGCGCTCGCGCAGCGCGGTGATGCGTAGCTGGCCGATCTTGTAGCCCAGCGCCTGGCCGGGCCAGGCCATGTAGCGTTCCGTTTCGCTCTTGGCGCGGCCTTCGAAGCCCAGCGTGTCGCGCATGTAGGCGATGCCTTGCTCGCGCATCCAGCCCTTGGCGTGCAGGCCGGTGTCCACCACCAGGCGCGCGGCGCGGAACAGCGCGGCGTTCAGGTGGCCGAAGTATTGCGCGGGATCGTCGAACACGCCCATCTCGTTGCCCAGCGATTCGGCGTACAGCGCCCAGCCTTCGGTATAGGCGTTGTTGCCGCCGAATTTGCGGAAGTCCGGCATGGCCAGCTCCGGCATGCGCGCCAGGTGGAAGTGGTGGCCCGGCTTGCCTTCGTGCAGATACAGCGTGGTCATGCCGGTGGCGTTGTACTTGGCCGGGTCGTTCACCACGGACCAGAACACGCCGGGGCGGGTGCCGTCGGGCGACGGCGCGCTGTAGTGGTTGGCGGCCGTGGCGCGCGTGAGTTCGGGCTCCAGCTGCAGGTCCAGCTTCGCTTTCGGCAGCACCGAGAACATGGCCGGCAGCTTGGTGTCGAGCAGGGCGTTCAGCTTGTGGAACACGGCCTGCACTTCGGCGTCGGTCTTGAAGGGGAAGAACTGCGGCTGCTTCGACACCCACAGCGGCAGGCCCGCCGCCGGGCCAGTGTAGCCCAGCTTGGCGCCCACCGCTGCCATCTGCTGCTGGATGCGCGCCACTTCCCGCAGGCCGATGGCGTGGATCTCGTCCGGCTTGAGCGCGGTGGTGGTTTGCAGCGCCACGTAGGCCTGGTACCAGGCCGCGCCGTTGGGCAGCGCGCCGTAGCCGGCCGTGTCGCGGCAGGCCGGCAGGTAGTCGGTTTCGATGAAGGCGGCCAGGCGCGCCAGTGCCGGCAGCACTTTGGCGCCCACGGCGTCGCGGTAGGCGGCGGCCAGGCGCTGCTGGTCGGCCTCGGAAAAGCCGGAGGCCGGCAGCTTGCGCACTGGCGCGGCGTAGGCGCTGGTGTCGGCGGTGGCGGCGGCCAGCGATTTGAGCTGCGGCAGCAGGGACGCCATCAGCGCCTTCGGCTGCACCACGCCCGTGCGCATGCCTTCGCGCATGTTGACGATGGCCTGGTCTATCCAGCCCGGCAGCTGCTGCAGGCGGCTCAGGTAGGCCTCGTACTGCTTCACGGTGTTGATGGGTTGCGAGCTTTCGCCGCCGGCCAGGTTGGCCAGCATCACCGGCATGCTGCTCATCTGCTCCAGCGGCAGCAGGTGGTCGGGGAAGGGGGCCAGCGACAGCAGCGACTTCAGTTCGAAGTCCAGGATATCGTAGCTGATGCGGTCTTCGCGGCCCAGCTGCGTGCGCGGGATGGCGTGCAGCCGTTTCGCGTACTGCCGGTACAGCGCGAACTGCTGCGCGCGGCGCTGCGGCGAGATGGTAAGGCCGAGCTGGTCGTCGTAGCGGTTGTTGCCGTTCGCGGTGGCGGCCATGGGATCGAAGCGCGCCACGGCGTCGTAGTAGTCGTCGGCCAGGGCCCGCAGGCGTTGCGGGGCGGGCGCTGCCGCCCTGGCCGAGGGGGCTGCGGTGGCGGCGCCGGCGTTGTGGGCCAGCGGCGCCCCGGCCAGCAGCAGGGCGGTGGCCAGCGCTGCGGGCTTGATGCGGAGGTTCATGCGGCGTTTCCTTTGGGTGGGTGGAAAATCCCGCGCCTAGTTGGCCAGGCGCGATTCGTACAGGGCCGCCACCAGGTCGGACTGGGTGACGATGCCGGCAAAGCGCTGTTCCTCGTCCACCACGGGGATATGGTGGAAGCCGGCGTCCGCCATCAGCGGCACCAGGTCGATGATGGGCGTGGCCAGCGTGGCCACGGCCGGCTTCATGGTCATGATCTGGCCCACCACTTCGGCTTTCTCGGTGTGCGTCACGCCGGTGCGGCGCAGGAAGCGGCGCAGCTTCTGGGTCACGGTGTGATAGTCGTCCAGGCCGCTGTGGTCGAGGAAGTCGGTCTGCGTGACGATGCCGATCACGCGCCGCGCGCGGTTCAGCACCGGCAGCGCGGCCACTTTGCGCGCGCGCATGTCGCGCCACGCCGTTTCCAGCGCGGTGCCGAATTCCGCCGTCGCCACGTCCTTGGACATGATGTCGCCGCAGGAGATCACGCCGAAGCGGCGCTGGTAGGCGCGCATCTCGGTTTTCAGGAAGATCTCTTCCAGGTCGTCGCGGCTCACGTCCAGCACCTGGTTGTACTGCTTGAGCACCGCGTCCAGGTCTTCCGGCTTGAAGCCCAGGCGCAGCGTGGGCAGCGGGTCTTGGCTGGCGTGCGGGTTGGCGTGCGTGGGCTGCTGCAGGTGCGGATAGCGGCGGCCGGTGAGGTTGTTGTAGGCGATGGCCACGGCCACCATCAGCGAGGAGTTGATCAGCACCGTCACCAGCGGGAAGGAGAAGCCGGCCGCGTGGATGGCCGGGCCGCCCATCACCACCGTCAGCGCCACCGCGCCGCCGGGCGGATGCAGGCAGCGCAGCACGAACATGGCGCCGATGGCCAGCGCCACGGCCAGCGCGGCGACCGGCACCGAGTCGCCCATCCAGCGCACGCAGGCCGCGCCCACCAGGCCGCACACCACATTGCCGCCGATGACGGACCAGGGCTGGGCCAGCGGGCTGGCCGGCAGGCAGAACAGCAGCACGGCCGAGGCGCCCATGGGGCCGACCAGGAAGATGCTCGCCGGTTCGTGGGGCAGGAAGTAGCGGCACAGCAGGCCGGTGACAAGCAGGGCGAGGATGGCCCCGCTGCTGGCGCGCGCCCGTTCACGGAAGCTGGTGTGGCTTTGGGCGGGCAGCAGGGGGCGCAGCAATTCGAGGAAGCGGAATGTCATGTAGGGAGTCCGTGGGAGACGAGGTGCAGCGGCAGTTCGGTCGTGAATTTTATCTGTTCCATGGAGAAAGCGGACGATACCCCTGTCAGCTGCACGGCCTTGATGAGCTTCTTGTAAAAACGGTCATAGCCTTCGATGTCGGTGGTGACCACCTTGAGCAGGTAGTCGATGTCGCCGCTCATGCGGTGGAATTCCTGCACCTCCGGCAGCGCCTGCACGGCGGCGGCGAAGCGCGCCAGCCATTTTTCGTCGTGCTGGCTGGTGCGCACGCTGACGAACACGGTCACGCCCAGCCCGGCCTTGCGGCGGTTGACGATGGCCACGCGCTTGTCGATATAGCCCTCCTCTTCCAGCCGTTTCAGGCGCTTCCAGCACGGTGTGCTGGACAGGCCCACCTTCTGGGCCAGGTCGGCGATCGACAGCGTGCCGTCCAGCTGCAGGGCGCCCAGGATGGCGTAATCGTAACGGTCTAGCTGATTCATTCTATGAATGCGGAAAATATAGGATAAATATCCTATATTATGCGCCTTTGGAGTGTGATTTTGGAATATATGATTTCGCGCCAGTGCGTAAGCTGTTGAGTATCGGAAATCCTGCACACGGCCTCATCATGACTCCAGAAATCTACCTCGACGGCAACGCCACCAGCCCCGTCCTGCCCGCCGCCATCGCCGCCGCCGTGCGCGCCATGGAGGACTGCTACGGCAATCCCAGCAGCAGCCACACCACCGGCCTGCAGGCCAAGGCGCTGCTGGACGGTGCCCGCCAGCGCGCCATGCGCCTGCTCGGCGTGGAGCAGGGCCGCCTGATGTTCAACAGCGGCGCCACCGAGGGCATCCAGACCGCCGTGCTGTCGGCCCTGTGCGCGCTGCGCGAGCGGCGCGACGCCGGCCAGGCCATCGGTTCGATGCTGGTGTACGGCGCCACCGAGCACAAGGCCGTGCCGGAAGCGCTGGCGCACTGGAACCGCCTGCTGGGGCTGAACCTCACCCTGAGCAAGCTGCCGGTCGACGGCGACGGCCGCCACGACTTGCAGGCGCTGCGCGCGCGCCTGCCGGAAACGGCCATGCTGTGCACCATGGCGGCCAACAATGAAACCGGCGTGCTGTCGGACGTGGCCGGCATCGAGGGCCTGCTGGAGGAAACCGGCTGCGCCGCCTACTGGATGGTCGATTGCGTGCAGGCGCTGGGCAAGTTCCGCCTGCGCCTGGCGCGCAGCCGCATCGACTACGCGCCGTTCTCGGGCCACAAGCTGTACGCGCCCAAGGGCATCGGCATGCTGTACGTGCGCCAGGGCGCGCCGTTCACGCCGCTGATCGTGGGCGGCGGGCAGGAGGCGGCGCAGCGCTCGGGCACCGAGAACATGGCCGGCGTGGCCGCGCTGGACGCGGTGCTGGCGGCGCTGGAGCAGGGCGGCGTGTTCCGCCCGCACGACGTGCTGTGCACCTTCCGCGAGCGCCTGGCGGCCAGCCTGCGCCGCGCGCTGCCGGGCGTGGTGTTCAATGCCGCCTTCGAGCACGCGCTGCCGACCACGCTCAATTTCTCGGTGCCGGGCCTGTCCAGCAAGGAGCTGATGGATGTATTCGACGCGGCCGGTGTGCGCGTCAGCTCGGGCAGCGCGTGTTCCGCCGCCAAGGCCGCCCCCAGCTACGTGCTGCAGGCCATGGGCGTGCCGGACTGGCGCGCCGCCAGCGCCATCCGCCTGTCCTTCGGCCCGCTGGCGGACGAGGCCTCCATCGCGCGCGCCTGCGAACGCATCGAGCGCTGCGGCGCCGCGCTGCGCGCCAGCGGCCTGATCGCGGCGGACGGCGGCCTGCCGGCGCAGGACGGCGTGCTGCAGCTGGGCAGCGGCGGCGCGTGCAGCTGGCTGGTGCACGACGCCGCGAGCCGCAGCTGCGTGGTGATCGACCCGCAGCCTGAATTGAGCGACCGCATCGCGGCCCATGTGCGCGGCCTGGGCTACAGCGTGCAGGCCGTGCTGGGCACCACGCCCGGCGCCGACCTGACCACGTTGTCGCGCGCGCTGGGCGTGGCGCCGGGCGCGGACGCTTTCGGCTGGCCGGGCGCCGGCCAGGGCGGCGGCGAGCTGCTGGCGCTGGGCGCGCAGGCGCTGCGCCGCGTGCTGGTGGGGGCGCACCAGGCCCTCTATCTGCTGGGCCGTGCCGATGGCCGCGCCTTGCCTGCGGCAGCGGTGCGCCACGCTTTCATCGGCGCGCTGGCGCCGCAGCAGCTGGCCGGCGTGGTGCGCGAAGACACCTTGCTGTGCGCCGCCAGCGATGCGCAGCAGCCGTTCTGCAGCAGCCTGCAGGCGCAGGCGGCGGCAGCGGGCGGCACCGGCGAGCCCGAGTCCGCGCTGCACCTGGACACGGCCGCGCTGCAGGCGCTGCTGCAGCGCCATCCCGACGCCGTGCTGGTCGATGTGCGCGAAAGCCATGAACATCTGGTCGGCTTGCCGGCGGCGCTGGGCGGCAAGGTCGTCAGCGTGCCGCTGGGGCAGCTGGCGGGCCAGATACCCGAGTGGCTGGGCGCGCCGGTGCAAGTGCCGCTGGTGTTCTTCTGCCGCAGCGGCAACCGCAGCGCGCGGGCCGCGCAATGCCTGCGCCGCCTGGGCTACGCGCAGGCCTACGACCTGGCCGGCGGCATGGCGCTGGCGGCGCTGCCGGCGGCCGCGCTGCCCCTGGCCGCATGACAGCCGCCCCGAGTTGACGCAAGGAACCTACTGTTACAGCTGAGCTTGCGTGTTTCTGTACGTCAGCGCACCGTCGCGTGTCGTGCGCCTCCGTAACATTGCTTGGACCATACTTGACAATGCTTGTCAGGGTAGATTGCGAGGTCCAAGTTGAATGAACGTCCGATACTGTTGCCTGAGGCGACAATAGGTTTCCGGGAGGCCACCTCTGGCGCCTGCAGGGCGGTGCGCACGATGATGATTCCCCTTTACGTGCCGAGCTGTTCAGCGCACAACAGATGGCGGCCCATGGCAAGACGCTGGCCCAGACGCATGAATTGAGCAAACGCGGCGGCCCGGACCGCCTGCTGGCGCGCCTGGCTGAAAATGCCGAGGTGATCGCCCAGACCTGCGACGAACTGACCGACGCGGTCAAGCATGCGCGCCAGATCACGCCGGCTTCCGAGTGGCTGCTGGATAACTCCTACCTGATCGAAGAGCAGATCCGCACGGCGCGGCGCCACCTGCCGAAGAACTACAGCAAGGAGCTGCCGCGCCTGTCGAAAGGGGCGCCGGACGGCACGCCGCGCGTGTACCAGATTGCGCTGGAAATCATCGCCCACGGCGACGGCCGGGTCGATCCCGAAAGCCTGTGCCGCTTTGTCGACGCCTACCAGGAAGTGGCCACGCTCAAGCTGGGCGAACTGTGGGCCATCCCCATCATGCTGCGCCTGGCGCTGATCGAGAACCTGCGCCGCGTGGCCGCGCGCGTGGCCGAGAACCGCATCGAGCGCGACCTGGCCAACAGCTGGGCCGACCAGATGATGGAGATCGCCGACAAGAACCCCAGCGGCCTGATCCTGCTGGTGGCCGACATGGCGCGCTCCAATCCGCCCATCACCAGCGGCTTCGTGGCCGAACTGGCGCGCCGCCTGCAAGGCCAGAGCGCCACGCTGACGCTGGCGCTGACGTGGATCACGCACCGCCTGGCCGAATCGGGCCAGACCATCGAACAGCAGATCCAGACCGAGATCCAGCACCAGGCCGCCGAGCAGGTGTCCATCGCCAACAGCATCGGCAGCCTGCGCTTCCTCGGCACCATGGATTGGCAGGAGTTCGTCGAAACCATGAGCGCGGTCGAACAGACCCTGCGCCTGGACCCGGCCGACATCTACGGCGAAATGGATTTCGCCACGCGCGACCAGTACCGGCACGTGATCGAGAAGCTGGCCAAGCGCTCGCAGTACAGCGAGCCGGAAATCGCCGTGATGGCGCTGCAGCTGGCCGGCGCCCGGCGCGACGGCCCGGACCCGCGCCACGCCCACATCGGCTACTACCTGGTGGGCAACGGCGTGCTGGCGCTGGAACAGCAGGCCGGCGTGCGCCTGCCGCCGCTGGCGTCCATCCAGCGCACCACGCGCGCCTCGCCGCTCACCTCCTACCTGGGCGCCATCGCCGCCATCACGGTGGTCCTCAGCGGCCTGCTGGTGGAGCGCGCCGGCAACGAAGGCGTGCAGGGCTGGCAGCTGGCCGTGCTGGCGCTGCTGGCCGTGCTGTGCAGCAGCCAGCTGGCGCTGGCGCTGGTGAACTGGGCCGCCACGCTGCTGACGCGGCCCAACCCCTTGCCGCGCATGGACTACAAGCACGGCATCCCGTCCGATGCGCGCGCGCTGGTGGTGGTGCCCACGCTCATTTACAGCAAGGACAACGTGGCCGAGCTGTGCGAGCAGCTGGAGGTGCGCTTCCTGGCCAACCGCGACAGCAACCTGCGTTTCTGCCTGCTGACCGATTTCGCCGACGCGAGCGAGGAAGTGCTGCCGGGCGACGCCGCCTTGCTGCAGCAGGCGCAGGACGAGATCCGCCGCCTCAACGACCTGTATACGCCGGGCGCCGACGCCACGCCGCGCGGCGCCGCGCCGACCGCCGGGCCGCAGGGCAACGCGCCGGCCGGCCCCTTCCTGCTGCTGCACCGGCCGCGCCTGTGGAACGCGTCCGAGAACGCCTGGATGGGGCGCGAGCGCAAGCGCGGCAAGCTGGAAGACCTGAACCGCTTCCTGCGCGGCGGCGCGCGCGACCGCTTCTCGCTGGTGGTGGGCGACACCAGCGACCTGGAAACCTTCAAGTACGTCATCACGCTCGATACCGACACCCAGCTGCCGCGCGACGC
Source organism: Pseudoduganella sp. UC29_71 (assembly GCF_042693265.1). NCBI lineage: Bacteria > Pseudomonadati > Pseudomonadota > Betaproteobacteria > Burkholderiales > Oxalobacteraceae > Pseudoduganella > Pseudoduganella sp. UC29_71. Next base: position 6,460,817 of record NZ_CP170549.1, read on the forward strand.
CGCGCGCCAGTTCGTGGCCACCATGCAGCACCCGCTGAACCGCCCCGTGATCGACGCGCGCCGCAACCGGGTCACCGAAGGCTACGGCATCCTGCAGCCGCGCGTGGCGGTCAGCCTGCCCAGCGAGCAGGCGTCGCGCTACGAGAAGCTGTGCGGCGGCGAGCCGGGCATCGACCCCTATACCCGCACCGTGTCCGATGTCTACCAGGACGTGTTCTACGAAGGCTCCTTTATCGGCAAGGGCATCTACGACGTGGACGTGTTCGAGCGCGTGCTGGGTGCGCGCCTGCCGGACAACCGCATCCTCAGCCACGACCTGCTGGAAGGCTGCTACCTGCGCGCCGGCCTGCTGAGCGACGCCCAGCTGTACGAGCAGTACCCGGCCCGCTACAGCGACGACATCAGCCGCCGCCAGCGCTGGATACGCGGCGACTGGCAGCTGCTGTCCTGGCTGGTGGGCAAGGTGCCGCTGCGCGGCGGCCAGCGCGAGCGCAATCCGCTGTCCGCGCTGTCGCGCTGGAAGCTGTTCGACAACCTGCGCCGCAGCCTGGTGGCGCCGGTGCTGATCCTGTCGCTGCTGCTGGCCTGGAGCGCGCTGCCCGACCCGTGGTTCTGGACCCTGGCCGTGCTGGCGGTGATCTTCGTGCCGCCGCTGGCCAGCACCATCTACGACCTGGTGCACAAGCCGCGCGACACCCTGTGGACGCAGCACATCAACGCCACCGCGCGCCGCAGCGGCATGCAGTTCTCGCACGCGCTGCTGACGCTGGTGTTCCTGCCCTACGAATCCTTCTTCGGCCTGGACGCCATCGTGCGCACCATGTGGCGCATGCTGGTATCGAAGCGCCGCATGCTGCAGTGGCGCGCCTCGGCCCTGTCGCGCAACGGCAATGAACTGGCCGACTACTGGCGCACCATGTGGGCCTCGCCGGCGCTGGCGCTGGTGGCCGGCACGGCGCTGGTGGCCTGGCGTCCGCACGCCTTCGCCGCCGCGCTGGTGTTCCTGGGCGGCTGGCTGGCCGCGCCGGTGGTGGCATGGTGGATCAGCCAGCCGCTGCGCCGCGAACGGGCCGAACTGAGCCCCGAGCAGAACACCTTCCTGCACATGGTGGCGCGCAAGACCTGGGCCTATTTCGACACCTTCGTCGGGCCGGAAGACAACTGGCTGCCGCCCGATAATATGCAGGAGCACCCGGTGCAGGTGATCGCGCACCGCACCTCGCCCACCAACATCGGCATGGCGCTGCTGGCCAACCTGACCGCGCACGACTTCGGCTACATCTGCGGCGCGCAGCTGGTGGCGCGCACCGCCGGCACCATGGGGGCCATGGCCAAGCTGGACCGCCACCAGGGCCACTTCTACAACTGGTACGACACGCTGACCATGAAGCCGCTGTACCCGATCTACATCTCGACGGTGGACAGCGGCAACCTGGCCGGCCATTTGCTCACCCTGCAGCAAGGCTTGCTGCAGATGGCGGACCAGCCCATCCTGTCGCCGCGTATCGTGGACGGCATCGGCACCTCCATCCTGGTGCTGATGGAGGCGGTGGCGCAGGCGCCGGGCGGCGGCGCCGATCTGCCCGAGGAGCTGATCCAGCTGCAAAAGGAAATTGCGCCGATGCGCCCGCTGTATCCGTCCAACCTGATCGAACTGCACGCCTGGCTCCAGCGCATGGCCGCCATCAGCGCGGCCTACCAGCCCGCCGACGCTACCGCGCAGACGTGGGCGGCGGCGCTGGCCGTGCAGTGCAAGGCCGCGCTGGACGATCTGCTGCTGCTGGCGCCGTGGGTGACCGCCGGCGAGGTGTTCGACGCCAACCTGCTGCGCATCCCCACGCTGCGCGAACTGGCCGCCATGCCGCAAGGCGCCAGCGCGCAGTCCGACCTGGCGCCGGGCGAACGCGAGCGGCAGCAGCTGCTGGCCGGGCTGGTGGCGCAGGGCGCCGCGCAGGCGCGCCAGCGCATGGAGCAGCTGGCCGAGCTGGCGCGCCAGGCGCAGGAATACGCCCAGGTGGAATATGGCTTCCTGTTCAACCCCACCACCAACCTGCTGGCCATCGGCTACAACGTCACCGAGCGCCGCCTGGACGCCAGCTATTACGACCTGCTGGCTTCCGAAGTGCGGCTGGCCAGCTTTGTCGCCATCGCGCAGGGGCAGCTGCCGCAGGAGCACTGGTTCGCGCTGGGGCGCCAGCTGTGCATGCTGGGCGGCAAGCCGGTGCTGCTGTCGTGGAGCGGCTCGATGTTCGAGTACCTGATGCCGCTGCTGGTGATGCCGAACTACCCCAGCACCTTGCTGGACCAGACCTACAATTCCGTGATCGCCGCGCAGATCGACTACGGCAAGCAGCGCAGCGTGCCGTGGGGGATCTCCGAGTCCGGCTACAACACGGTGGACGCGGCGCTGAACTACCAGTACCGCGCCTTCGGCGTGCCCGGGCTGGGCCTCAAGCGCGGCCTGGCGGACGACCTGGTGGTGGCGCCGTATGCCTCCATGATGGGCCTGATGGTGCATCCGGAAGCGTCCTGCCTGAACCTGCAGAAGATGGCCGGCATGGGCTTCATGGGCCGCTACGGCTTCTACGAGGCGATCGACTACACGCCGGCGCGCCTGCCGCGCGGCCAGAACCACGCGGTGGTCCGCTCCTTCATGGTGCACCACCAGGGCATGGGCTTGCTGTCGCTGAGCTATCTGCTGCACGACCGGCCCATGCAGCGCCGCTTCGAAGCCGACCCGCTGCTGCAATCGACCCTGCTGGTGCTGCAGGAGCGCAGCCCGCAGGCGGGCGCCTTCTATTCCAATACCGCCGAGCAGGCCGCCATCCGCACGGCGGCGCAGGAACAGGCGCTGCCGATGCGCATCCTGACCCAGCCCAGCGCGCCGGTGCCGGAAACCCAGCTGCTGTCGAACGGCCGCTACCACGTGATGGTGACCAGCGCCGGCGGCAGCTACAGCCGCTGGAAGGACCTGGCCGTGACGCGCTGGCGCGAGGACAGCACGCGCGACAACTGGGGCAACTTCTGCTACCTGCGCGACCTGGACGACGGCACCTTCTGGTCCACCACCTACCAGCCCACGCTGGCCGAGCCGCGCAAGTACGAGGTGATCTTCTCCGAAGGCCGCGCCGAGTTCCGCCGCAGCGACCGCGAGCTGGAACTGTACACCGAGATCGTGGTGTCGCCGGAGGACGATATCGAAATGCGGCGCACCCGCATCACCAACAAGTCCGACCGCCGCCGCACCATCGAAGTGACCAGCTTCGCCGAAGTGGTGATGGCGCCCGCGCCGGCCGACGCGGCGCACCCGGCCTTCTCCAAGCTGTTCGTGCAGACCGAGATCCTGCCGCAGGAAACGGCCATCCTGTGCACGCGCCGTCCGCGCGGAAAGGGCGAGCACATGCCCTATATGCTGCACCTGATGACCTTGCACGACGCGGCCATCAGCAACGTCTCCTACGAAACCGACCGCGCGCGCTTCATCGGGCGCGGCAACACCGCCGTCGCGCCGCGCGCCATGAAGGAGGCCGGCCCGCTGAGCGGCGCCGAAGGCTCGGTGCTGGACCCCATCGTGTCGATCCGCTACCAGATCGTGCTGGAGCCGGACGAATCGGCCACGGTCGATATCGTCACCGGCATGACCGACACGCGCGAGTCCGCGCTGCACCTGATCGACAAATACCAGGACCGCCACCTGGCCGACCGCGTGTTCGAACTGGCCTGGACCCACAGCCAGGTGGTGCTGCGCCAGCTCAACGCCAGCGAAACGGACGCGCAGCTGTACGGCCGCCTGGCCAACAGCGTGATCTACCCGAACGCCGTGCTGCGCGCCGACGCCGGCATCCTGAGCAAGAACCAGCGCGGCCAGTCCGGCCTGTGGGCCTACGCCATTTCCGGCGACCTGCCCATCGTGCTGCTGCAGATCCGCGACCCGGCCAACATCGAGCTGGCGCGCCAGATGGTGCAGGCGCACGCCTACTGGCGCCTGAAAGGCCTGACGGTGGACCTGGTGATCTGGTACGAGGACCTGTCCGGCTACCGGCAGGCGCTGCAGGACCAGATCATGGGCCTGATCGCCTCCGGCATCGACGCCCAGGCCATCGACCGGCCGGGCGGCATCTTCGTGCGCATGGGCGAGCAGATCGCACCGGAAGACCGGATCCTGCTGCAGTCGGTGGCGCGCGTCATCATCAGCGACGAGCGCGGCACGCTGGCCGAGCAGCTCAAGCGGCCCGGCCCGGCGCCGCTGCGCATGCCGCCGCTGATGGCGGACCCGCGCGGCGAATACGACGAGGCCGGCCCGCACCTGCACACGCCGCAAGGGCTGCAGCTGGCCAACGGCATCGGCGGCTTCTCGGCCGACGGCAGCGAATACGTGATCGTCACCAGCGAGGGGCAGCGCACGCCCGCGCCGTGGTCCAATGTGCTGGCCAATCCGCAGTTCGGCAGCGTCATTTCCGAAAGCGGCCAGGCCTACACCTGGCAGGAGAACGCGCACGAGTTCCGTCTCACGCCGTGGCATAACGACCCGGTGTCCGACGGCAGCGGCGAAGCGTTCTACCTGCGCGACGAGCAGAGCGGCCGCTTCTGGTCGCCCACGGCATTGCCGGCGCGCGGCAGCGGCGACTATGTCACGCGCCACGGCTTCGGCTACAGCAGCTTCGAGCACACCGAGGCCGGCATCGCTTCCGAGCTGACCACCTATGTGGCGCTGGACGCGCCGCTGCGCTACACGGTGCTCAAGGTGCGCAACGATTCGCAGATGCCGCGCCGCTTGTCGGCCACCGGCTACGTGGAATGGGTGCTGGGCGACATGCGTTCCAAGTCCGGCATGCACATCATCACCGAGCTCGATCCGATCAGCGGCGCACTGTTCGCGCGCAATCCGTACAACACCGAGTTTTCCGGCCGGGTGGCCTTCTTCAACGCCGACGCCACCACCCGTTCGGTGACGGCCGACCGCACCGAGTTCCTGGGCCGCAACGGCACGCTGGCCAATCCGCAGGCGCTGCACCGGGTGCGCCTGTCCGGCAAGGTCGGCACCGCGCTCGATTCCTGCGCCGCCATCCAGGTGCCGTTCGAGCTGCTGCCGGGCCAGGAGCGCGAGATCGTGTTCCTGCTCGGCCTGGGCGGACGCCGCAACGCGGACGCCTCCAGCATGGTGCAGAAGCACGGCGGCCAGGCCGCCGCGCGCGACACGCTCGCTGCGGTGCGCGCGCACTGGGACAAGGTGCTGGGCGCGGTGCAGATCGCCACGCCGGAAGCGTCGCTGGACGTGATCGCCAACGGCTGGCTGATGTACCAGACCATCGCCTGCCGCATGTGGGCGCGCAGCGGCTACTACCAGTCCGGCGGCGCCTTCGGCTTCCGCGACCAGCTGCAGGACGCGATGGCCATGGTGCACACCGAACCGCAGCTGCTGCGCGACCATATCGTGCTGTGCTGCGCGCACCAGTTCCTGGAAGGGGACGTGCAGCACTGGTGGCATCCGCCGTCGGACCGGGGCGTGCGCACGCACTGCTCGGACGACTACCTGTGGCTGCCGCTGGGCGTGGCGCGCTACGTGGCCACCACCGGCGATTTGACGGTGCTGGACGAGGTGGTGCACTTCCTGGAAGGCCGCCCGGTCAAGCCGGAAGAGGACTCCTACTACGACATGCCGACCCGTTCGGCCGTCACCGGCAGCGTGTACGAGCACTGCATGCGCGCCATCCGCAACGGCCTGCGCTTCGGCGTGCACGGCCTGCCGCTGATCGGTTCCTGCGACTGGAACGACGGCATGGACAAGGTGGGCGAGGAGGGCAAGGGCGAGAGCGTGTGGCTGGCCTTCTTCCTGTACGAGGTGCTGCAGCGCTTTGCGGAAGTGGCCGACAAGCGCGGTGACGCCGCCTTCGCTGCCGAGTGCCGCGAGGAGGCGCGCAAGCTGTCCGCCAACGTCGAGCAGAACGCCTGGGACGGCGAGTGGTACCGCCGCGCCTACTTCGACGACGGCACGCCGCTCGGCTCGCACGAGAACGAGGAATGCCAGATCGACTCGATCTCGCAAAGCTGGGGCATCCTGTCCGGCGCGGCCAGCAAGGAGCGCGTGCACGGGGCGATGGCGCAGGTGGACAAGCGCCTGGTGCGGCGCGACTTCGGCCTGATCCAGCTGCTCGATCCGCCGTTCGACAAGGCCGACCTGAATCCGGGCTATATCCGCGGCTATGTGCCGGGCGTGCGCGAGAACGGCGGCCAGTACACGCACGCGGCCATCTGGACCGTGATGGCGTTCGCCAGGATGGGCGACGTGGAGAAGGCCTGGGAGCTGATGCGCATGATTAACCCGGTGCAGCACGGCAGCACGGCTGAATCGAGCGCGGTGTACAAGGTCGAGCCCTATGTGGTGACGGCGGACGTGTACGCGGTATCGCCGCACGTCGGGCGCGGCGGGTGGAGCTGGTACACCGGGTCGTCGGGCTGGATGTACCGCCTGATCCTGGAGTCCCTGCTGGGCCTCACGCGCATGGCCGACAAGCTGTCGCTGGCGCCGCGCATCCCCGCCGCGTGGCCGGGCTACACGCTGACCTACCGCTACGGCGCCAGCGTCTACACCATCGAGATCAAGCGCGAGGGCGCCGCCGGCCTGACGGTGGACGGCGCGCCGCAGCCCGGCGCCGACATCCAGCTGGTGGACGACGGCCAGCCGCACGCCGCCACGCTGGTGCTGGCAGGGTAGGGCGGGTAGGGCGGGTTAGCGCGCAGCGCGTAACCCGCCGAGAGCCGCCGCCACCGCATCAAACGCCCAAGGCGGCGCCGGCCCCCAGCAAGGTGGCCACGCCGATCGCGGCAAAGATCGCGGCGGCAATCCCGTGCACCAGCTTGAGCGGGATCTTGGCGGCCACGCTCTTGCCCAGGTAAACCGCCGGCACATTGGCCAGCATCATGCCGAAGGTGGTGCCGGCCACGACGGCCAGCAGGCTGTCGAAGCGCGCCGCCAGCGCCACGGTGGCGATCTGCGTCTTGTCGCCCATCTCAGCCAGGAAGAACGCGATCACGGTGGCCACGAACACGCCATATCTGGCCTGCGGCTGATCATCCTCGTCGATCTCGTCCGGCACCAGTATCCACGCCGCCATGGCCAGGAAGGACAGGCCCAGCACCCAGCGCAGCACCTCCGGCCCCATCAGGCCGGTGATAAAGCTGCCGACGGCGCCGGCAAAAGCATGGTTGGCCACGGTGGCCGTGAATATGCCCAGCACGATCGGGATCGGACGGCGGAATTGCGCAGCGAGGCAGAACGCGAGCAGTTGGGTCTTGTCGCCGATTTCAGCGAGGGCAACGATGCCGGTGGAGAGGAGGAAAGCTTCCATGTTGTGAGGTCTTCAGGGCCGGACGTTAACCAAAGATCCAGGGGCGACTCCGGCCCATAGCGGCCGCCCCTCGATCGATAGTCTCGTCAAGCTGCGCGGCCGGTGCTGGTGCACCTGGCGGCGGCCATCTGCGCCACGGCCTGCGGGCCGATTATGTTGACGCAGATTCTTCCGGTGGGGCCGGAAGCCGACTACTCCCTAAAGTTCAGCGCGCATTATAGCAGACTGATTTCCCTCCCCTTCTATGCTATTCTGCTCCGCGCCCTTTCTTAACCAAAGAAGCCTATGCAAAACCATACCCCCCTGCGCTTGCTGTTGTGTGCGCTGCTGGCCCAGACCGGAAGCGCCGCCATGGCGCAAGACCCGCTCAGCTATGCCCGCTACGACCAGGTCCGCACCACGGACCTGCACCTTGACCTGAAAGCGGATTTCAACCGCAAGACACTCAGCGGCTACGCCGAACTGACCCTCAGCTGGCTCGACAAGTCGGCCCGCTCGCTGGTGCTAGACACGCGCCAGCTCAGCATCGCCAAGGTGCAGGTGCTGCAGCCGAATGGCCGCTGGAGCGCCGCTTCCTACATGATGGACAAGCCCGACGCCGAGAAGGGCCAGGCGCTGCGCATCGCGCTGGCCAACCAGCCCGAGAAGGTGCGCGTGTACTACCGCACCGCGCCCACCGCGTCCGCGCTGCAGTGGATGACGCCGCAGCAGACCATGTCCGGCAAGCGTCCCTTCATGTTCAGCCAGTCCGAAACCATCGATGCGCGCTCCTGGGCGCCGGTGCAGGACACGCCCGCCGTGCGCTTCACCTACAGCGCGCGCGTGGAAGCGCCGTCCGGCCTGCGCGTGGTGATGAGCGCCGAGAACGACCAGAAGGGCACCGGCCAGGGCGGCTGGAAATTCAAGATGCCGCAGCCGATTCCGTCCTACCTGCTGGCCATCGCCATCGGCGAGATCGAAGTGCGCAACCTCGGCCCGCGCACCGCAGTGTACGCCGAGCCGGCCCGCATCGACGCCGCCGCCTACGAGCTGGCCGATACCGAGAAGATGATAGACGCGGCCGAATCGCTGTACGGCCCTTACCGCTGGGGGCGCTACGACATGATCGTGCTGCCGCCGTCCTTCCCCATCGGCGGCATGGAAAACCCGCGCATGACCTTCCTCACGCCCACCATGATCGCGGGCGACCGCAGCCTGGTGGACCTGATCGCGCACGAACTGGCGCACTCCTGGTCCGGCAACCTGGTCACCAACGCGTCGTGGAAGCACTGGTGGCTGAACGAAGGTTTCACCACCTACGTCACCACGCGCATCGTGGAAAGCCTGTACGGCGCCGAGGTGGCGCAGATGGGCCTGCAGCTGGAGCAGGAAGAACTGTTCGCGTCGCTGAAGGACATCCCGCAGGCCAAGCAGGCGCTCATCACGCGCGACCCGGACACCGGCAGCGCCACCTACACCGACGAGGGCCTGGCCTATCCGAAGGGCGCCTGGCTGTTGCACACGCTGGAGCAGCGCGCCGGCCGCGCCGTGTTCGATCCCTTCCTGCGCGGCTGGTTCGACCAGCACGCCTTCCAGTCGGCCACCACCGAGCAGTTCGTGAGCTACCTGCAGAAAAAACCTGCTGGCCCAGCATCCCGAGGTGATGACCCAGGCCGAACTGGACGAGTGGCTGTACGGCGCCGGCGTGCCGGCTAGCGCCAAGCGCGTCACGTCGCCGCGCCTGGCTGGACTGGATGCGCAGCGCGACGCCTGGCTGAGCGGCGAACTGCCCACCGCCAGCCTGGCCACCAAGAACTGGATCGCCATCGAGTGGATGCACTTCCTGAACGACATCGACGGCAAGGCCACGGCGGCCCAGCTGAAGGAACTGGACCAGGCGTTCGGCCTGGCCAGGACCGGCAACAACGAAGTGGCGTTCCGCTTCTACCTGGCTTCCGTGAAGGCCGGCTACGACGTGCGCGCGCCGCTGAAAAGCTTCCTGATGAGCGTCGGCCGCAAGAAGTTCGTGCTGCCGCTGTACACCGCGCTGCTGAAGAACCCGGCCGACCGCGACTGGGCGCTGGCGCTGTACAAGGAAGCCCGTCCTCGCTATCACCCGGATACCCAGAAAGCCGTCAACAAGCTGCAGGAGAAAAAATGACAGCAGTGAGCACCAAACTGGCCGCCGCGCTGCTGCTGGCCTTCAGCACTGCCGCGTGGGCGGATGCGACGCCGGTCCCGGCCCCTGCCGCTTCCGCAGCGTCCACGCAGGCCGCCTTCGACCTGGACGCGGACGTGAACCGTGTCCTGAAAACGTTCGACGTGCCGGGCATCGCCATCGCCATCGTCAAGGACGGCAAGGTCATCGCCGCCAAGGGCTACGGCGTGCGCAAGCTGGGCGACCCGGCGCCGGTCACGGGCCGCACGCTGTTCGAGGTGGCGTCCAATTCCAAGGCCTTCACGGCGGCCGCGCTGGCCATGCTGGTGGACGAAGGCAAGCTGCAATGGGACGACCCCGTCACCAGGCACCTGCCGGGTTTCCAGATGTATGACTCCTACGTCACCGGCTCCATGACCGTGCGCGACCTGCTGACCCACCGCAGCGGCCTGGGCCTGGGCGCGGGCGATTTGATGTGGTGGCCCACTTCCACCTTCACCAGCGACGAAATCATCGACCGCCTGCGCTACATCAAGCCCGCCACCAGCTTCCGCAACAGCTACGCCTACGACAACCTGCTCTACATCGTGGCCGGCAAGATCATCGCCGACAAGGCCGGCAAGCCATGGAGCGAGGCGGTGCGCGAGCGCATCCTGGCGCCGCTGGGCATGGACGGCACCACCACCAGCGTGGCGGACATGCTGAAGACGGCCGATTATTCGGCCCCGCACAGCAAGGTCGGCGAAACCACCACCGTGGTCAAGCCCATGCCGGTGGAGAACGCCATCGGCGCGGTCGGCATCAACACCAGCGCCGAAGACATCGCGCGCTGGATGAATATGCTGCTGGGCGGCGGCAAGACGCCGGACGGCAAGCAACTGGTGAGCGAAAAACAGCTGCGCGAAATGTGGACCGCGCAGACGCCGATGAAGATCAGCGAGCCGAAGCCGCCGCTGGCCGCCACCAGGCCCAACTTCGCCGCCTACGGCCTGGGCTTCCAGCTGCGCGACTACCGTGGCCGCAAGATCGCCCTGCACGGCGGCGCGCTGCAAGGCTTCTACTCGCGCGTGCTGATGGTGCCGGAAGAGAAACTGGGCATCGCCATCCTGACCAACGCCGAAAACAGCGGTTCGATGGCCGCGCTGCAATGGCGCCTGCTGGACCAGTACATGAACGCGCCGGCCACCGACTGGATCGGCATCGTGGCGGCTGACGAGCAGGCCAAGCACAAGGAAGAACTGGCCAAGGTGGGCAAGGCCTCGTCCGCGCGCGCGGCCAAGTCGTCGCCCTCGCTGGCGCTGGCGGCATACGAAGGCGAATACCAGGACCCGTGGTACGGCCTGGTGACCATCAAGCGCGAGGGCCAGAAGCAGGTGATGCGCTTCGTGAAAACGCCGGACCTGGTGGGCGACCTGGAGCACTTCCAGCACGACACCTTCATCGTGCGCTGGCGCCAGCGCAACTTCAACGCCGACGCCTACGTCAGCTTCGCGCTGAATCCGGACGGCAGCATCGAGCGCATGAAGATGAAGCCGGTGTCGGCCGAGACCGACTTCAGCTACGACTTCCAGGACCTGAACCTGACGCCGGTTCCTCCGCCGAAGAAGTAGTCAGGGCAACCGCAACTCGAACACGCGGCGCTTGCGCGCCGCGATCTCCGCCATCCCGCGCTGGAAGGCGGGGATGCTGTTGAACAGCCGCTCAAAGCTGCCATCCTTCTGCGCCATGCGCAGTCCGCGTTCGATGCGCGCCGCCAGCTCCGGCCGGCTGCGGCTGACGAAGAAATAGAAGGGCACGCGGTAGTGCAGGAAAATGGTGCTCTCCACTTGCAGGCCTTCGCCCTGGTGCAGCTCCATCTCCGCCCATGCCTCCTGCGCGCCGCGCGGCATGTAGTCGAAGCGTTTCACGCGCAGCATGGGGAACAGGTATTCGTAGCCGCCGGAAGTCTCCACCGGCAAGCCATTGAAGCGCAGCACGTCGGCCGACGGCCAGTTCGCGCCGGCGCCGGCCTTCAGCTTGCGCAGCTCGTCCAGCGTGCGCACCGCGGCGAAGCGGGCCGCGTCTTCGCTGCGGATCAGGAACACGCGGTAGTCGTTCAACTCCTTGATCAGGGAAATGCGCACCGGCAGCAGTTCGGCTTCGCGCTGGCGGTTGGCGCCGTCCCACATCACGTTGATCACGCCATTGTTTTTGAGTTCAATATTGCGCCGCAAGCTGGTCAGCTCGTTGCCGTAGTAGGCCAGCTCGTAGGGGCCGTCGGTGGCGACGGTCTTGTCCAGCGCAAGGCGCAGCAGGCGAGGGAAGTAGGCGGCATGCTCGCGTGCGCTGGCCGATACGGCCGGCAGTACAAAGCGCTGCGGCGCGGCGGCGCTTTGCCGCGCCGCAGCCGGTGCAGGCAGCGCCGCCGCCAGCAAAGGCAGCAGCAGGCCTGCCAGCAGCCGTAGCGGCGGCATGGAACCTTAGGCCGCCTTGACCGGCGCGACGGTTTCCGGCACGGCGGCCGCTTCGTCCTGTGCGATCAAGCGGTACACCAGCGCGCCCAGCACGGCGCCGACGATAGGGGCCAGCCAGAACAGCCACAACTGGCCCACCGCCCAGTCGCCCACGTACACGGCCACGCCGGTGCTGCGCGCCGGATTGACGGAGGTGTTGGTGACGGGGATGCTGATCAGGTGGATCAGGGTCAGCGCCAGCCCGATAGGCAGCGGCGCGAAGCCGGCCGGCGCGCGGCGGTCGGTGGCGCCCAGGATCACGATCAGGAACATCATCGTCATCACCACTTCAGTGACCAGCGCGGCGGTCAGCGAATAGCCGCCCGGCGAATGCTCGCCGTAGCCGTTCGACGCCAGGCCGCCGGCCAGGCTGAAGCCAGCCTTGCCGCTGGCGATCAGGTACAGCACGCCGCCGGCGGCGATCCCGCCCAGCACCTGCGCCACGATGTAGGGCAGCAGCTTGCTGGCGGGGAAGCGGCCGCCGGCCCACAGGCCGATCGATACCGCAGGATTCAGGTGGCAACCCGAAATGTGGCCGATGGCGTACGCCATCGTCAGCACGGTCAGGCCGAAAGCCAGCGATACGCCCAGCAGGCCGATGCCGACGCCGGGAAACGCCGCTGCCAGCACCGCGCTGCCGCAGCCGCCCAGCACCAGCCAGAAGGTGCCGACAAATTCCGCGCCATATGATTTCATGTACCCCCCTTAGTAAATTTAACGAATTAACAATTTATACCGGGGGGCGCGAAATGTCCATCCTTGGATCGCCCGCCGCCGCGCGGCGGCGGGCTGTAAGCGGGCTGCCGGCGCGCTGCAGGCCGGCGCCGGGCCTGGGGCTTAAGGCTTGACGAACTTGAGCGTCATGCGGTCGCTCTCGCCGATGGCTTCGTACTTGGCGCGGTCCTTGTCCTTGTTGGTGTAGGTCGGCGGCAGCGCCCACACGCCGCCTTCATGGTCGGCCTTGTCCTTGGGGTTGGCGTTGACTTCGGACTTCGCGGCCAGCTTGAAGCCCGCGCTCTCGGCCAGCTTGATCACATAGGCTTCATGCACGTAGCCGGAGCTGGCCTTGTCGTCCTGCTTCACGCTGGCCGGCAGGCGGTGCTCCACCACGCCGAACACGCCGCCCGGCTTCAGCGTGTCATACACGCTGGCGAACAGCGCCTTCAGGCTGGCGTCGCCGTTGCCGATCCAGTTGTGGATGTTGCGGAAGGTGAGCACCATGTCGGCGCTGCCTTTCGGCGCGTAGCTGAACACGTTGTTGTTCGGCTCGAAGGCGCCCAGCACCACCTTGTCGTACGAGGCCGGCACGGCGTTGAGCTTTTCCTGGAAACGGGCCGCGGCCTTGCGCACGTTCTCGTTGGCCGAGCCGGGCGTGCTGCCGGCGGCAATCAGCTTGCCGTCCTTGCGCAGGTAGGGGCCGAGGATCTCGGTGTACCAGCCGCCGCCCGGCGACAGCTCCACCACCGTCATGGTCGGCTTGATGCCGAAGAAGGTGAGCGTCTCGTAAGGATGGCGGGCCGGGTCGCGCGCCACGTTGGCCGGCGTGCGCGCGGGATTGGCGATGGCCGCTTTCAGGGCGTCGTCCGCCAGGGCGGGGCCGGCCAGGCCGCAGGCGATCACGGCGCCGAGTATCAGTTTCTTCATGCATGTCTCCAGGTTGTTGACGACGCGTGGCGGTCGCCTGCGCCGATCATCGGGGAACTCGGGTGCCGGGTCAAGCGGATTTGACAGTGTCCGCCGCTGCGGTGCCGGACACTGCCCGGACACCGCCCGGACACTCGCGCGGACACTTCGGACACCGTCCGCTTGCGATCGGCAAGCCGCGGTGCAGCCCGGCCGCAGCAATGTCACAGCCGACCACACAATATTTGCAATGGCACAAAACTTGCGTCATGGTGTGCTTTCCGGCGAAGGTTCTTTTGGAGAGATTATGGAACGACGTGCATTCCTCAATATCAGTGGTTTGGCCCTGGGCACGATGCTGCTGCCCGCCTACGGCAGGGCGATCGCGGCCGAAGAGCTGCTCAAGCCGGCGGACACCGCCTTCAAGAAATCGCTGGCCGACACGGCCATGACGGCGGCCACCCAAGCCGGCGCCAGCTACTGCGACGTGCGCATCGGCCGCTACCTGAACCAGTTCCTCACCACGCGCGACCTGAACGTGGAGAACATCACCAATACCGAATCGGCCGGCGTCGGCGTGCGCGTCATCGCCCACGGCGCCTACGGCTTCGCCGCCACCAACGACGTGTCGCCGGACGGCGTGGCGGGCGCCGCGCGCCAGGCCGTGGCCATCGCCAAGGCCAACGCCAAACTGCAAAGCGCGCCGCTGCAACTGGCGCCGGTGGTGGGCGCGGGCACCGTGTCCTGGGCCACGCCGTACAAGAAGGACTGGCGCGCCGTGCCGATCAAGGAAAAGGCCGAGCTGCTCATCGCCGGCAACAAGGCCGGCCTGGACGCCGGCGCCAGCTTCATGCAGTCCTTGCTGTTCCAGGTGAACCAGCAGAAGTACTTCGCCTCCACCGACGGCTCCTATATCGACCAGGACGTGCACCGCCTGTGGGTGCCGTTCTTCGCCACCGCCGTGGACAAGGGCACCGGCAAGTTCCGCTCGCGTTCCGGCCTGTCGTCCCCGGTCGGCATGGGCTATGAATACCTGGACGCGCGCAAGGAAGACAAGTTCCAGGCCGCTGGCGGCGTCACCACCCTGTACCGCAACTCCTACGACCTGATCGAGGACGCGCGCAACGCCGGCAAGCAGGCCAAGGCCAAGCTGACCGCCAAGTCGGTGGAGCCGGGCAAGTACGACCTGGTGCTCAGCCCCGAACACATGTGGCTCACCATCCATGAATCCGTGGGCCATCCGACGGAGCTGGACCGCGTGCTCGGCTACGAGGCCAACTACGCCGGCACCAGCTTCGCCACGCTGGACAAATGGCAGTCGAAGAAGTTCAAGTACGGCTCGGACCTGGTCAATATCGTGGCCGACAAGACCACCCCGGGTTCGCTGGGCGCGGTCGGCTACGACGACGAAGGCGTGAAGTGCAAGCGCTGGGACATCATCCGCAACGGCGTGCTGGTGAACTACCAGGCCACGCGCGACCAGGCCCACATCATCGGCGAGAAGGAATCGCACGGCTGCTCGTACGCGGACAGCTGGAGCAGCGTGCAGTTCCAGCGCATGCCCAATGTATCGCTGGAAGCGGGCAAGAAGCGCCTGACGCCGGACGACATGATCAAGGACGTGAAGAAGGGCATCTACATCGTCGGCGACGGCTCCTTCTCGATCGACCAGCAGCGCTACAACTTCCAGTTCGGCGGCCAGCTGTTCTACGAGATCAAGGACGGCAAGATCACCCGTCCGCTGGAGGACGTGGCCTACCAGTCCAACACCCAGGAATTCTGGAACGCGTGCAGCGCCATGTGCGACGAGCGCGACTGGCGCATGGGCGGCTCCTTCTTCGACGGCAAGGGCCAGCCATCGCAGGTGTCCATCGTCTCGCACGGTTCGAGCACCACGCGCTTCAACGGCATCAACGTGATCAACACCGCCCGCAAGATCGGCTGAGGACAGGATTAACGACATGAAGATTTTGAGTCAGGAAGAAACCAAGCGCATTTGCGACAAAGTGCTGTCGCTGTCCAAGGGCGACGAATGCGAAGTGCGCGTAAACGGCAGCCGCACCGGCAACATCCGCTATGCGCGCAACGCCGTGTCCACCGCCGGCCTGGTGGAGGACAGCCAGCTGACCGTGGCCGTTGCCTTCGGCAAGAAGCAGGGCGTGGCCAGCATCAACGAGTTCGACGACAAGTCGCTGGAAAAGGCCGTACGCCGCGCTGAAGACCTGGCGCGCCTGGCGCCGGACAATCCGGAATTCATGCCTGCGGTGAGCAAGCAGGACTACAAGGCCAGCAACACCTACAGCAAGAACACGGCGGCCATCGACCCCGACTTCCGCGCGCAGGTGGCGGCTTACAGCATCGAGAACAGCCGCAAGAACAAGCTGCAGGCGGCGGGCTTCTTCACCGACAGCACCTCCTTCGAAGCGGTGGCCAACTCGAACGGCGTGTTCGGCCACCAGGAAGAAACCGGCGTGAACTTCACGCTGACGGTGCGCACCGAAGACGGCCGCGGTTCGGGCTGGGTGCGGCGCGACGCGGGCGACGTGAGCAAGTTCGATGCGAGGGAAGCGTCCGACGTGGCCATCGAAAAGGCGCTGCGCTCGGTGGACGCCAAGGCGCTGGAGCCGGGCCGCTACACGGTGATCCTGGAACCAGCCGCCACCTCCGACCTGCTGGCTTATATGTTCGGTGCGCTGGACGCGCGCAGCGCGGACGAAGGCCGCAGCTTCCTGTCCAAGAAGGGCGGCGCCAACCGCCTGGGCGACAAGCTGTTCGACGAGCAGGTCAACATCTGGTCCGACCCGTGGGACAAGGACATCGCCGTCACGCCGTGGGACAGCGGCAGCTTCCTGGCGCGCGAGCGCATGGACATCGTCAAGAACGGCAAGGTCGCCGCGCTGGACTACTCGCGCTTCTGGGCGCAGAAGCAGGGCAAGCGCGCGGTCGGCACGCCGGGCAACTTCATCATGGCCGGCACCGACAAGGAAACGGCCGAGCTGATCGCCAACACCAAGAAGGGCGTGCTGGTCACGCGCACCTGGTACATCCGCATGGTGGACCCGCAATCGCTGCTGCTGACCGGCCTTACGCGCGACGGCACCTTCTACATCGAGAACGGCAAGATCAAGCACCCGATCAAGAACTTCCGCTTCAACGAAAGCCCGGTGACGATGCTGAACAATATTGAAGAAGTGGGCAAGCCGGTGATACTGGGCGGCGACGAGTCGCCGTACAAGCTGCTGATCCCGGCGATGAAGGTGCGCGACTTCAACTTCACGTCCCTGTCGGACGCGGTATAAGACTCGGCGGGTTACGCGCTGCGCGCTAACCCGCCCTACGCACCCACCCGACGCGAGCAATGCAACAACGTAGGGCGGGTTAGGCGAAGCCGTAACCCGCCAAAGCGTCCACGAGACGCGCGCAAAGTGACAATGTATGGCGGGTCAGGCAGGGCGCTCGCCCAGGCGCTAACCCCCAGTGAGGAGAAAAAGTGGAACGACGTACATTTTTAAAGGTGGGTGCCATCACCGGCGGCACCCTGCTGGTGCCTGTCTTCGGCAACGCGATCGCGGCCGAAGAGCTGCTTAACCCCATGGCGGTGCAGTTCAAGAAGTCGCTGGCCGACGCCGCCATGAATGCCGCCACCAAGGCCGGCGCCAGCTACTGCGACGTGCGCATCGGCCGCTACCTGAACCAGTTCATCACCACACGCGACCTGAACGTGGAGAACATCGTCAACACCGAATCGAGCGGCGTGGGCGTGCGCGTGCTGGCCAACGGCGCCTACGGCTTCGTCTCCACCAACGTGATGACGCTGGACGCGGTGGCCGAAGCCGCGCGCCAGGCGGTGGCCATCGCCAAGGCCAACGCGCGCCTGCAAAGCGCGCCGGTGCAGCTGGCGCCCGTCAAGGGCATGGGCGAAGTGGCCTGGGCCACCCCGTTCAGGAAGGACTGGCGCGCAGTGCCCATCAAGGACAAGGCCGAGATGCTGATCGCCGCCAACAAGGCCGGCATGGACGCGGGTGCCAGCTTCATGCAGTCCACGCTGTTCCAGGTAAACCAGCAGAAGTACTTCGCTTCCACCGACGGCTCCTACATCGACCAGGACGTGCACCGCCTCTGGTCGCCGTTCACCGCCACCGCCGTGGACAAGGCCAGCGGCAAGTTCCGCACGCGCCAGGGCCTGTCCTCTCCGGCCGTCATGGGCTATGAATTCTTCGACGCCAAACCGGAGCACAAGATCCGCGCGCCGGGCGGGGTGACCACCTTGTACAAAGACGGCTACGACCTGATCGAGGACGCCCGCGCGGCCGGCAAGCAAGCGCGCGAAAAACTCAGCGCCAAGACCGTGGAGCCGGGCAAGTACGACCTGGTGCTCAGCCCCGAGCACCTGTTCCTGACCATCCACGAATCGGTCGGCCACGCCACGGAGCTGGACCGCGTGCTGGGCTACGAGGCCAACTACGCCGGCACCAGCTTCGCCACGCTGGACAAATGGCAGTCGAAGAAATTCAAGTACGGCTCCGACATCGTCAACTTCGTGGCCGACAAGACCGCGCCGGGCGCGCTGGCCACCGTGGGCTACGACGACGAAGGCGTGCAGTGCAAGCGCTGGGACATCATCAAGGACGGCGTGCTGGTGAACTACCAGGCCACGCGCGACCAGGCCCACATCATCGGTGAAAAAGAGTCGCACGGCTGCTCCTATGCGGACAGCTGGAGCAGCGTGCAGTTCCAGCGCATGCCCAACGTGTCGCTCCAGCCGGGCAAGAAGCGCCTCACGCCGGACGAACTGGTGAGGGATGTGAAGAAGGGCATCTACATCGCAGGACGCGGTTCCTTCTCCATCGACCAGCAGCGCTACAACTTCCAGTTCGGCGGCCAGCTGTTCTACGAGATCAAGGACGGCAAGATCACCCAGCCGCTGGAAGACGTGGCCTACCAGTCCAACACCCAGGAATTCTGGAACGCCTGCTCGGCCATGTGCGACGAGCGCGACTGGCGCATGGGCGGCTCCTTCTTCGACGGCAAGGGCCAGCCTTCCCAGGTGAGCGCCGTGTCGCACGGTTCGAGCACCACGCGCTTCAACGGCGTGAACGTCATTAACACCGCCCGCAAGATCGGCTAAGGAGCTAGCGCAAGATGAAATTTTTGACCCAGGAAGAAGCCAAGCGCATCTGCGAAAAGACCATCGCCTTCTCGAAGGCCGATGGATGCCGCGTCAACCTGAGCGGCGAGCGCGAAGGCAATATCCGCTATGCCAACAACGCCGTGTCCACCGCCGGCCTGGCCGAGGACACGCAGCTCAACGTCACCGTCTCCTTCGGCAAGCGCGTGGGCACCGCCACCATCAACGAGTTTGACGACAAGTCGCTGGAAAAGGCCGTGCGCCGCGCCGAAGACGTGGCGCGCCTGGCGCCTGAGAATCCGGAGTTCATGCCCAACGTGAAGGCGCAGCAGTACAAGGCCACGCCTACCTGGCACAAGAACACCGCCGCCATCGACCCCGAGTACCGCGCCGAAGTGGCGTTCCGCAGCATCGAGGCGGCGCGCAAGGCCAACCTGAAGGCGGCCGGCTTCTTCGACGATAACACCTCGTTCCAGGCGCACGCCAACTCGAACGGCGTGTTCGGCTACCAGGAACTGACCAGCCTCGGATTCACCGTCACCACCCGCACCGAAGACGGACGCGGCTCCGGCTGGGCCAAGCGCTACGCCAACGACGCCGGCAAGTTCGACGCGCGCGAAGCGTCGGCCATCGCCATCGAAAAGGCGGCGCGCTCGGTGGACGCCAAGGCGCTGGAACCGGGCCGCTACACGGTGATACTGGAACCGGATGCCACCTCCGACATGCTGAACTTCATGTTCGGCGCCTTCGACGCCCGCAACGCGGACGAGGGCCGCAGCTTCCTGTCGAAGAAGGGCGGCGGCAACCGCGTGGGAGAGAAGCTGTACGACGAGCAGGTGAACGTATGGGCCGACCCGTGGAACCCGGATGTGCCGGTGCTGCCGTGGGACGGCGCTTCCATGCTGGCGCGCGAGCGCGCGGACATCATCAAGAACGGCGTGGTGGCGGGCATGGACTACACGCGCTACTGGGCGCAGAAGCAGGGCAAGCGCGCCATCGGCCGCCACGGCAACATCATCATGGCCGGCGGCAGCAAGTCCACCGAGGAGCTTATCGCCAGCACCAAGAAGGGCGTGCTGGTCACGCGCACCTGGTACATCCGCATGGTCGATCCGCAATCGCAGCTGCTCACCGGCTTGACGCGCGACGGCACCTTCTACATCGAGAACGGCAAGATCAAGCACCCGATCAAGAACTTCCGCTTCAACGAAAGCCCGGTCGCCATGCTGAACAACATCGAAGAACTGGGCAAGCCGGTGGTCGTGGGCGGCACCAACTCCAGCTTCCAGATGCTGCTGCCGGCGATGAAGGTGCGCGACTTCAACTTCACTTCCTTGTCGGACGCCGTATAAGGATTGCATGGCCAGCTTCGACTTCTACTTCACCCGCCTGACCTACGAGTCGGGCGACTGGGATGTGGACATCCGCATGCCGAGCAACGTGCTCAACTCGCTGGTCGAATACACGACTTTGCGCGTCGATCCCGTTGAGCGCATCGTGGCGCTGTCCGATCCCAGGATGCTCGAAGCGCCGTTCTGCTACCTGGCCGGCCACAAGCTGGTGCAGTTCACGCCCGCCGAGCGCAAGAACTTCGAGCGCTACGTGCGGGGCGGCGGCTTCGTCTTCGTGGATGACTGCAACCACGACATCGACGGCCTGTTCTCCAAATCCTTCGAGGCCGAGCTGGCGAAGATGTTCGGCCCGAAAGCCTTGCACAAGATCCCGAACAACCATCCGGTGTATTCCAGCTTCTTCAAGTTCGACGGCCCGCCCAACACCAGCGTGGAGCTGAACGGCTGGGGCGACGACCTGGTGCACGACTACCTGAAGGCGATCGAGTTCGGCGGCCGCGTGCGGGTCTTGTACAGCAACAAGGACTACGGCTGCGAGTGGGACTACGACTTCCGCAACAAGCGCTGGCTGGTGGTGGACAACACCCGCTTCGCGGTCAACATAATTCAGTACGCATTGGGAGCATGACAGTGTCGGTGCAGTGGAACGAAAACGAAATCGGCGCGCTGTGCGCCAAGGTGGCTGCGCTCAAGGCCAGCATGTCGCAGGTGATTATCGGCCAGCAGGACGTTATCGACTCATTGGTGATCTGCCTGCTGGGCGGCGGCCACGCGCTGGTGGAGGGCGTGCCGGGGCTGGGCAAGACGCTGCTGGTGAAATCGCTGGCACAGGCCACCGAGATGGAATTCCGCCGCGTGCAGTTCACGCCGGACCTGATGCCGTCCGATATCGTCGGCACCGAGATCCTGGAAGAGGAACACGCCACCGGCAAGCGCGAGTTCCGCTTCCAGCAAGGACCCGTGTTCACGCAGGTGCTGCTGGCGGACGAGATCAACCGCGCGCCGCCGAAAACACAGTCCGCGCTGCTGGAGGCGATGCAGGAACGCGCCGTCACCTTCGCGGGCCAGACGCACAAGCTGCCCAAACCGTTCTTCGTGCTGGCCACTCAGAACCCGATCGAGCAGGCCGGCACCTATCCGCTGCCGGAAGCGCAGCTGGACCGCTTCCTGCTGCGCATCGACGTCGGCTATCCGACTGAAGCGGAGGAGGTGGCGATGGTATCGGCCACCACGCACGCCGGGCTGGCCGATGCGCAACCGGTGATGGACGTGGCCGCCTTGCTGCGCTTGCAGCAGCTGGTGCGCGACATTGAGATCGGCGAACACCTGCTGGTGTACGCGACGCGGCTGGTGCGTGCCACGCGGCCGAAGGAAAGCAGTGTGGCGGCGGTGCGCAAGCACGTGGGCTGGGGCGCCGGTCCGCGCGCGGGGCAGGCGCTGGTGCTGGCCGCCAAGGCGCGCGCGCTGATGCACAACCGGCTGGCCGTCACGCGCGAGGACATCGCCGCCATGCTGCTGCCTGTGCTGGCGCACCGCGTGCTGCGCAACTTCGAAGCGGAAGCGGACGGCGTGGCCATCGCAGACATCCTGGCCGCGCTGCGCAACGATATCCGCCCGGACTAAGCTGGACTGCAGATGCTGGACTCACCCGCGCTGCTGGCGCATACCAACGACCTGGACCTGATTATCCGCCACGTGCTGGCGGGGCTGGGTCACGGCATCCACGCGGGCCGCGAGCGCGGCGCGGGCGTGGAGTTCTCCGAGTACCGGGCTTACGCGCCGGGCGACGAGTGGCGCCGCGTCGACTGGAAGCTGCTGGCGCGCGCGGACCGCTACTACGTGCGCGAAGCGGAGCGCGACAGCCACGTCGCCACCTGGCTCTGGCTGGACGCCACCGCATCGATGTCCGAACCGAGCCGCGAAGTGCCCAATGTGGACAAGCTGCGTTTCGCCGCCACGGTGCTGGGCTGCATCGCCGCCGTGGCGCAGCGGCAGGGCGACGCGTTCGGGCTGGTGGTATGCACGGACGGCCGCACCGAATTTACGCCCGCCTCGCGCGGCCCGCGCCAGTTGCAGCGCGTGCTGGCGCAGCTGGCCAGGGCGCGTGCGCAGGGCGCCATGCCGGACGCGGCCACGCTCAAATCCAGCCTGCATTTCGCGCGCGCGCCCAGCCTGGTGTTCGCCGCCAGCGACTGCCTGGAGTGGCCGTCGCCACTTTCCGAAACGCTGCTGCGCCTGCGCCATATGCAGCACGACGTGCGCCTGCTGGCCGTGCGCACCCAAGCCGAAGTCGACGCCAGCTTTAACCCTGGCTCCGGCTACCGCGATCCGGAGGCCGACACGCCGCTCGCGCAAGGCGGCGGCGCCGGCGCCGCCGCAGCGCGTCTGCATTTGCTCGACGAATCCGGCCGCGCCGCCTACCGCGCCGCGCTGAGCGCGCATTTTGCGGCGGTCAGCGGCGCTTGCCGCCAGCATGACGTTCCCTATTACGAGGCGCGCATCGAGCAGGCATTGACGACGGTGCTGCGCGGCTGGCTGCAGCTGGCATCGCCACGTGCGAGGGCGCGATGATCGCTAGCGGCCAGGCCTTGTGGTGGCTGGCGTTGCCCGTGCTGCTGCTGCCCATCTGGTGGCACCGCCAGAAGCGCCAGCGCGTCAAATCGGAACCGCTGGCCACTGCCCGCTTCCTGCCCGCCGCCCCACCGCAGACCGCGCGTGTTTGGCGCTGGGAAGACCTGACCCTGCTGGCCCTGCGCTGCCTGCTGCTCGCCGCCCTGATCGCCTGGCTCGCCGCCACCACGATGCCGTGGCGCGGCGACACCGTGTTCATCGATCCCGCGCTAGCCGCCCGCACGAGCCAGGCCGCCAGTTCTCCCGAGCCGGCGCAATTGCGCGGTCCCGCGAGCGTGTCTGCGCGCAGAGGCGCACCGGCGCCATCCGCCTGGCTCGAACAGCAGATCGCCGCCGCTGGCATGAGCGCTGCGCCGCGCATGCCGCTGCCCGGCAACGCCTTGCAATGGCTACAGGCGAATGAGCACGAGTGGCGCCCCGGCGCGCGCCTGCTGGTCCTCGCCGAATCCATCCCCATGCCCGCGCAGATCCCAAGGCTGGCGCATGCCACCGACATCCGCATACTGCCCACCCCCGCGCCCGCAGCCGGCGCGCCGGATGCTGCCCAGCGCGCTGAACACCGCGTTGTCGTGTCCGCGCCGCCGGAGCGCATGGCCGCGTGGCGCGCGTTGTTTGCCGCGTTCGACGCTGCCGGTGGTGGGCACTACGTCATTGAAGACAAGCCGGGCACCAGCACAGGGCTGATCGTCTGGGACTCGCCGGCGGCGCCTCCGCCTGGCTGGCGAGCGCCGCTTTGGTGGCTGCCCGCGCCTGGTCCTGCGGCCGCATTCGGCGCCAGCGAGCCCCCGGCCAAGCCGCTGACCATCAACGGCCTCCCGCTCCAGATCACTGACAGCCCGCGCGGCCGTCTCTGGATCTCCTCAGCCTTCCCGCCCCGGAGCGCCGAAGCTGCCAGCGTCCTGTACGAGAGCTGGCAGGCGCTGTCCCGCCCCGCCCAGCCATACCCCATGCCCGCCGTGCAGCTCCCGCCGCGCCGCAGCACCCCGCTGGCCATGCCGAACACGCCGCCCGCCGCCTGGCTGGCCTACGTCCTGCTTGCCTTGTTTGCCCTTGAACGCCTGATGACCCATGTCCGCCGACGCTGACTTCCGCTCCACCGTGCAGCGCCAGTTGTGGCGCGCCGTCCTGCTGCGCCGCGCACCGCTGTGGGGCGCCACGCTGCTGCCCCTGTTGCTCCTTCTGGCGCTCACAGCGGCGCAGCGCGCGCCCGCCGGCGTCGCCGCAGGCATAGCCGCCACCGCATCAGCCGCCGCATCAGCCGCCGCATCCTCCGCTGCATCTGCCGCCGCATCCGCCGCCGCATCCTCCGCTGCATCTGCCGCCGCATCCGCCGCCCCGTCAATCGGCTTCGCCGCCGCGCCACTCGCTTTGCTGTTAGCCTGGTTGGCCTGGCTGGTGCTTGATGTGCGCGCTCTGCGCCGCCGCGTCAACGCCGAATGGCCACGCTGGCTGGACGCCGCCGTTCCCGCGCTGGAAGACAGCAGCACGCTGCTCGCAGCCGAACCGGCTACCCCCATCGCCCGCCTGCAGCGCACCCGCCTGCAAGCGCGCCTGCTCGACGTACTGCGCGAAGATGACTACCGCGCCATCGCGCGCGCCCGCATCCGCCTTGCTGTCCTGCCCATCGCTGCGAGCGTGCTGGGCGCGGCATGCGCCTACGGCTGGCAACTGGCCAACGCCGCCCCTGCACGTTCAGCCGGCAAGTCCGCCCCAAGCCAAACCAAACTGGCTGCGCCGGGCGACATCGTCCTGCGCATCACCCCGCCCGCTTACACCATGGTGGCGGCCTTCGAGTCCGACGCCGGCGACATCCAGGTGCCCCAGCACAGCCAGGTACGCTGGTGCTACAAGCGCGCCGGCGAACCGCCCGCCACCATCGAACTGAGCGACGGCCAAGCCCTCGCCCTGTCAGGGGACTGCGCCACCTGGACCGCCACCGAGTCCCTTTTCTGGCGCGTGCGCGGCGCCAGCGGCAGCGGCAACGCCGGCCGCCATAACATCCGCGTCACCATCGACCAGGCTCCGCAAGTTTCCATCGTCGCGCCCACCGAAGCGATCCAGGTGCTGCCCGCCGGCGCGCAAACCGTCCAGCTGTCGGTGGCCGCACGCGACGACTACGGCATCGCCCGCGCAAGCCTGCACCTGACCCTGGCGCGCGGCAGCGGCGAGAACATCCGTTTCAGCGACCGCGAAATGCCGCTGCCGAAATCGCCGGACCCGCGCACGCGCAACTGGCAGAAAAACTGGTCCCTCGCTGAACTGGGCATGGAGCCCGGCGACGAGCTGTATTTCTTCCTGCGCGCCACCGACAACGCGCCCGGCCAGCCGCACACCGCGCAAACGCCCACCTACACGCTGCGCCTGCCAGGCCCGCAATCCGAAAGCCTGGAATCCTCCGCGCTGCCCACCATGGTCAAGCCAGAGAGCCTGCGCAGCCAGCGCCAGATCATCATCGATACCGAGCAGCTGTTGGCCGACATGCCCAAGCTGAATGCCGCCACGCTGCGCGAACGCAGCGAAGCCATCGCCGGCGACCAGTCCCGCCTGCGCCTGCGCTATGGCCAGTTCCTGGGCGAGGAATCGACGCTGTTCGGCGACGAGCACGAACACGAACATGAACATGAACATGAACATGAACATGAACATGGGGCCGCCCATGCGCCCAGCGGTGGCGGACTCAAGGACGGCAGCATGGCCAGCATCGTCGCCGAGTTCGGCCACAAGCACGACGAAACCGACAACGCCACCATCTTCGACCCTAAGACCAAGGAAGTACTGCGCCGCGCGCTGAAAGCCATGTGGGACGCCGAGAAGCAACTGCGCGCCGTGTCGCCCAGGGCCGCGCTGGCGCCCGAATATAAGGCGCTGGATGCCATCAAGGAGCTGCAGCAGGCCGAACGCGTGTACCTGCACCGCACCGCCTTCGTGCCGCCGGCTATCAAGGAAGAAAAGCGCCTGACCGGCGACGTGGTCGGCGCGCAGAGCTACAAGCGCACGCAGGGCGCAGCGGACGACAAGGTGCCGCAGGAAGTGCGCGAGCTAGTGCAGGCGCTGGGCGCAGGCGGGGCGCTGCCGGCCTTGTGGAGCAAGAGCGCGCGCGAAATCATCGCTGCGCGCATAGGCGGGGATGAGCAGAAGCTGGCCGCGCAGCGCGCGGTGCAAGATGTAGCCGACGGCTGCACCGATTGCCGCGCCGTGCTGCGCGCCTACTTGCGCGCCACGCTGACAGCGCCGGCAGTGGTCCTGCAAGCGCAGCCGCAGTCCGACAGTAAATTCCGCCAGGCCTGGCGCGGCAAGGAGCAGCCATGATGGCGAGTATCGACTGGTCCGGCGCCGGATGGGCCAGCGCGGGCGTGCTGCTGGCAGGCTTGCTCAGCGCAGCGCTGTACGCGCGCAAACGCCGGCCGCTCAATGCGGCCCTGGCGCTGCTGGCCGCTGCCGCACTGGCCGCAATGCTGGCCGGTCCCACGCAGCCCGCTGCCAGCGCCGGTGCAATCGCCATCGCAACCGATGCGCCGGGCGACGCCTTATCGCGCGCCTTGCTCGCCGTTCCGCAAGCCGGCTCCATCACGCTCACCGGGCATGGCCTGCGCGCGGCGCAGTGGGACGACCTGCCAGCGCGTCCCCTGCGCTGGACCGCGCCGCAGGGCGACTTGCTGCGCCTCGACTTCCCCCGTACGCTGCCCGTAGGCCGCAGCTTCAGGCTAACGGCGCAGCATACCGCCTCGCAGCCCGGCTGGCGCCTGCAGCTGCTGGCCGAGAACGGCCAGCTCCTCGCCGAATCCGCCAGGTCCGCAGCCGCCGGCCCGCTGACGCTCTCCTGGCAGCCGCCGCTCGCCGAGCAACTGCTGCTGCAAGCGCGCCTGCTCGATGCCGGCGGCAAGGCAGTCGCACAAGGCCCGGTACCGCTGCAAGTCACGCCGCCCGTTCCACTCCAGATCATAGGCCGCTTCGGCGCGCCATCATTCGACGCCCGTGCGCTGAACCAGCTGCTCACCGACAGCAGAGCCGCGCTCGACTGGCAAACCACGCTGGGCAAAGGCCTGAGCCGCGCCGAGGCTGCGCGCACCGGGCTGACCGAGCCGAACGCGCAGATTATCGACGCAGCCTGGTTCGAAGCGCAGCCTGCCCCGGCGCGCGCCGCGCTGCTGGCGCAGACTGGGCAAGGCGTGCCACTCATTATCCTGGCCGGCAATGCAGGCGATGCCGCCATCTGGCAGCGCGAACTGGCCCTACGCCTGTTGCCCCAGTCCCCGACCACCGAAAAGGAAGACCAGCGCCAGTTCAGCATCGGCGGCGAGCAGCGTGCCATGCCGCCCGCCGCGCTGAATCCCGCAGGGATGCCGGGCGACACCTGGGCCGCCGCCGCAGCGGATGACAAGGGCCGCCCCTGGCTCTGGCAGCGCACTTGGAAGAAGGGACGCATTGTATGGGTAGGCGTATCGGACTGGCACCGCTATGGCATCTCGTCGCCCGCCGCGCTCGGCCAATGGTGGCAAGCATTGTTCGACACCGCCGCCTCCGGCGCCACGCAGAAAATCCGCTGGCAGCAGGACGACCCCATGCCGCTCGCCGGCCTGCGCACCGAAGTCTGCATCGAAGGCGCGGATGCCGGCGCCGCACTGCACATTGACGGCCAGGCTGCGGCACGGTTGCAAGCGCGCCGCGCCAAGGCGGACGCCGTCTGCGCCGCTTTCTGGCCGCAGCAAGCCGGCTGGCAGACGCTGCGCAGTGGCGATTCGCAGCACAGCATTTACATCTATGCTGCAAACGACTGGCCCTCGTGGCAGCAGGCCTTGCGCCAGGACGCCACGGCGCGCTACGCCGCCCGCTCCCCTGAGCCGGCAACCGCCGGCAGCCCGCGTACGCCATTGCCATCCTGGCCGTTCGCGCTGATCTGCGGCGCCAGCCTGCTGCTGCTCTGGCGCCGAGAGCGGTCCTGACGCCGCACCCGGATCAGCCCGCGCGGTGCTGCCACTGTTGAATGTAGGCGGGAGCATCGCCTGCGCCTTCGGCCGGGATGGGAGCGGCGCGCACGCGCTGCAGCGGCAGCACGCCGGTCCAGGTGTCGATGGCCATGTCCTCTTCGTCGTCTTCCGGGCCGCCGGCGCGCACCTTGCACGCCGCTTCTTCCAGTGAAATGCGCATCACGGTGGTGGCGGCGTATTCCTTGTCGCTGCCGCCCCGTATTTGCGCCTGGCGGCCCGGCAGCAGCTGTTCCATGAACGCTTCCATCGCGCCGCGCTTGGCGTCGCCTTCCACGACTTCAAACTGGCCGTACACCATGGCCGAGCGGTAGTTCATCGAGTGGTTGAAAGCCGAACGGGCCATGACCAGGCCGTCGATGTGCATGATGGTGACGCAGGCTTCGCTTTCCGCCAGGCGCTTGAGCATGCGGCTGCCGTTCGAACCATGGATGTACAGATGGCCGCCTTCGCGCCAGCAGGCGGTGGGGATGCAGTGCGGGCCGCTGTCGTCGGTGAAGGCGATGTGGCAGACGTAGGCGTCGTCGACGATGGCGTGCAGCGTGGCCGTCTCGTAGCTGGCGTTGGTGGGAATGCGGCGTACGCGGGTGCGGGTTGTTGGATGTGTTTTCATATTTGGCAATATAATCAACTTCTGGCCCTGAAAAAAGGTCCAGGGTGATCGAATATTTTGGAGCCACGATGGACTACTCTCTGCTCGTTTCGTCTTTCATGCAGCAGCACGCGCAGCAGGGCTGGCCGCGCCAGCGCATGCTGCATGAATGCCTGCGCGCGGCAATCCGCGACGGCACACTGGCGGCGGGCACGCGGCTGGTTGCCACGCGCACCCTGGCGGCCGAGCTGGGCATGGCGCGCAATACGGTGCTGTACGCATATGAGCAGCTGGTGTGCGAGGGCTACGCCGTGAGCGACCGGCGCGGCACGCTGGTTGCGCCCGTCACTGCGGTAGCGGTGGCGGCGAGGGCGGCGGGAGCTGCAACGGCTGTAACGGCTGCAACGGCTGCAACGGCTGCCGCGCCGGCTGCGGGCGCACCGCATCCCAGCTTGTCGCGCCGCGCCCGCAACCTGCGCGAGGTGGGCGGCCCGGCCCACCAGATGGGCGCCTTCGTGCCCGGCGTGCCGGCGCTGGACGCCTTTCCCGCCGCGCACTGGCGCCGCCTGCTGGACAAGACCTGGCGCGGCCTCAATCCCGCGCAACTGAACTATGGCGATCCGGCCGGCGAGCTGGTGCTGCGCGCCGCCATCGCCGATCATCTGCGCGCCTCGCGCGGCGTGCTGTGCGACGCCAGCCAGGTCTTCATCACGGACGGCACGCAAAGCAGCCTGGATCTCTGCGCCCGCGCCTGCGCCGACGACGGCGACACCGTGTGGATTGAACACCCCGGCTACCTGGGCGCACTGGCCGCGTTTCGCGGCGCGGGTTTGAAGGTGGAGGGCATCGCCGTGGACGAAGACGGCATTGCGCCCACGCCGCGGGACTGGCTCAGCCGTCCGCCGCGCCTGATCTACACCACGCCCTCGCACCAGTATCCGCTGGGCGGTGTGCTGACACTGGAGCGGCGGCTGTCGCTGATCGAGCACGCGCGCGCGGCCGGCGCGCTGATCATCGAGGACGACTACGACAGCGAGTTCCGGCACGACGGCCCGCCGCTGTCGGCCATGCAGGGCTTGGCGCCGGCCGCGCCGGTGCTGTATCTGGGCACCTTCAGCAAGACCATGTTCCCGGCGCTGCGCATCGGCTTCCTGGTGGCGCCGCAGGGCCTGGCCGAGCCGCTGGCGAGGATGCGCGCGCAGTCCGCCGCGCGCGGGCGTGTGGCCGATCAGCTGGCGCTGGCCGAGTTCCTGCGCAGCGGCCAGTTCGCCCTGCACCTGCGCCGCATGCGCCGCCTGTACCGCCAGCGGCGCGACGTGCTGGTGGCGGCGCTGCAGCGGCACCTCGGCGCCATCGCGGAAGTGCACGGCGCCTCGGCCGGCATGCACCTGGCGTTGCGTTTTACGGACCCGGCGCTGGACGACGCCGACATCAGCGCGCGCCTGCTGCGGCAAGGCATCGTGGCGCATTCGCTCGGCTCGCACGCCACGGCAGGCGCAGGAACGGGACCGGGAGCGGGAGCGGGAACGGGACCGGGAGCGGGAGCGGGAGCGGGCGAAGGACGCGCCCCGGCCTGGCACGGCCTGATGCTCGGCTATGCGCAGATTCCGGTGGACCTGATGGATGGCTTTGTGCGGCGGCTGGCGGCAGTGATCCACCTGGCCGCCTACGAGGCGCGCCCTGCGCTTAGCGCGTCAGGCGGTTCTCGACGCTGAAGCTAGTGCCGCCCGTGCCGGCTGGGACCAGCGTCCACAGCTCGCCGTTGCGCAGCGTGAGTGCGCCGGTGCCGGTGCCGCTGAGTGGCTCGAACTGCGCGTCGGCCGAGCCTTCGCTGAATTCAAGGCGCCAGACGATCTTGCCGTCGACGATGCGCGAGGTGACGCCCGTGCCGCTCAGCGTGACGGTCTGGCCGTTGGCCACTGCCGAACCCACGTCCACCGTCCCCGTGACGGTTTCGCCGCTGGCGAGCTTGATGCTGGCGTTTTGCACGGTGTTGGTGAAATTGAGCGTGACCACGGACCCCGAATACGTGGCGGTGGCGATAACCGCACCGGTGCAATTGAGGTTGGCGTAGAAATCGGTCTTCAGGTTGAACTGCAGGCTGTTGCCGGCGTTGGTGGCTGCCATGGTGGTGGTTTCACGCGTGTGGTTACCGCACGGTGCGCTCCACGTGCCCTCGTACTGGAATGGGTTGCATGGTGCGTCCTGAAAGGTGTGAGCGGGGCGGCAGTGTACTTGCTGCGGGTGGCGAGAAGTCTCACCAATATACACATGCCGCCCTTTTTCAGGCGCTTGCTGCGGGGATTAGAACACCGTGTCGAACTTCACGTACATGGAACGGCCGTTCACGCCGAATGGGCAGGTCTCCCAGCAGTACTTGAAGCCCAGTTTCGGGAAGTCGCCGCCGTTGGTCCACTCGGACGGGTAGGTGTCGAACAGGTTGTTCACGCCCACGGACACGCTGGTGCGCTTGCTGAAGTTGTAGCGGCCGCTCGCGTCCACGATCCACTTCGCATCCCAGGTCTGCAGTGGGCTGAAGCCTTCGCCCTGCACTTCGCCGTAGTAGTTGGCGCGGGTATTCACGTTCCACTGGCCCAGCGTGTAGTCGGCCGCCACCACATGGTGCTTGCGCGGCTGGCCGCGTTCGATCAGCGTCACCTGCGCCTGGTTGAACAGCTGTTCGCCGCTCAGCAGGCTAGACGGCGAGTGGCGCTTGGTCACTTCGGTCTTGTTGAAGCCCAGCTGTCCGGACAGCACCAGGGTGGACGCATCGAACTTGGTGGTGTGGTCGGCGACGATGTCCAGGCCGCGCGTCTTGGTGTCCACCGCGTTGGTGAAGAACTGTGCCTGGCCCACTTTCAGCGGGTTCAGCACGTTGGCGATCGGGCCGCCGTTCGCTTCAGGCGAGATCTCGCTCGAGAACACAATGCGGTCCTTGATCTTGATCTGGTACACGTCCGCCGTCAGCGACATGTTCTTGGCCGGACGCAGCACCATGCCGAAGGAGGCGTTGCGCGAGGTTTCTTCCTTGAGCGGCTTGATGCCCAGCGCGGTGGTGACGGCGCTGCCTTCGCGTGCGGTCAGCGTTTCGGTCAGCTGGCCGGCCGAGTTCAGGTTGGTCGACACGGAGCTGTAGAACTTCTGCTGCACGCCAGGAGCGCGGAAGCCGGACGACACGCTGCCGCGCAGGCCGAATTCCTTGGTCGGGTCCCAGCGCGCGCTGAACTTGCCGGTGGTGGTGTTGCCGAAGTCCGAGTACTTCTCGTAGCGCACCGCGCCGGCCAGCAGCAGTTCCTTGAACGGACGGTATTCGGTATCCAGGAACAGGGCGATGTTGTGGCGGCCCTCGTCCACGGCGGTGGCCGGGGTGTAGCCGGGGAAGCCTTGGGTGCCCGATGCGGCCACGCCGCCGTTCTGGTCCTTGATCACGATGGCCGGGTTGTTGGTGCGGCCGTACTGGTAGGACACTGGATCGCCGGCGACGATCTCGTAGTTGTCCTGGCGGTATTCAAAGCCGGTGGCCACGAAGATCTCGGCGCCGCCCAGCTTGACCGGACCCTTGACGTCGGCATTGAAGGTGGTCTGGTTGAATTTCAGCTTGCCGGTGTCGGCCTCGAACGGCGACTGTGCATAGATGCCGCCGCCCGGTTTCGGCTCGAACCAGTAGGAGATGTTGATGGTTTCCTTCTCGTGGAAGTCCAGCTCGCTCATGCCGTGGTTGATGCTCACGTCGGCCTTCCAGTCGTTGGCCAGGTCGCGGCGGTAGCCGAAGGCGTAGGAGCCGTCCTTCACGGTGGTGCGGATGTTGGGCAGGAAGCCTTCCGGGTACACCGACGGCACATTGCGGCCGTCGCCCTTGGAGCGGTAGAAGCCGGACGAATCGCCCTTGCGCTTGGAGAAGCCGCCGAAGGCGTAGAACTCGCTCGACTTGTCGATCGGCAGGGCCGCGTTCCACCACAGGTAGGCGTCCTTGGCGTCGCTGTCGCCGATGCGCTGGGTCACGCGCGGCGGGTTCACGCGCAGCGAATCGACGCCGGCGCGGTTGGTTTCGTCGCGCTTGCGTCCTTCCAGCGACAGGTTGATGAAGCCGCCGTTCTCGCCCAGCGCCCAGCCGCGGTTCACGCTGCCGGACATCATGTCGCCGTCGCCTTCCTTGGTGGTGCCGATCTGGCCGCTCACGGCGGTCTCGTTCACGTTTGACTTCAGCACGATGTTGATCACGCCGGCGATGGCGTCCGAGCCGTATTGGGCGGCGGCGCCGTCGCGCAGCACTTCGATGTGGTGGATGGCCGACAGCGGAATGGCGTTGATGTCGGTACCGGCCGAGCCGCGTCCGATGGTCTGCTGCACGTTCACCAGCGCCTGCTGGTGGCGGCGCTTGCCGTTTACCAGCACCAGCAGCTGGTCAGGGCCGAGCGAGCGCAGCGTGGCCGGACGAATAATGTCGGTGCCGTCGCTGATGAAGGTGGTGGAAAAGTTGAACGACGGGTCCAGCGTTTGCAGCAGCTTGCCCAGCTCCAGCGGACCGGCAGACTGCATGTCCTTCATGTTGATCAGGCCGACCGGCGACGAGGTGTCCAGCGCGGTCTTGGCGGTCGAGCGCGAACCCAGCACGACCACGGTCTGTTCTTCGCCGGCCGGCGCGGTCTGTGCGGTCTGTGCGTAAGCCTGGGAGGCGGCCAGCAGGACGGCGCTGGCAAGCAAGGTGCGTTTGAAACGGATAGGCGAAGCCTGGCGTGCTGCTATCTTCATGTAAAGTCCATTCTCTCTCGTTATAGTGACGCGGCGGGCTTGTACCCCGGCGGTGCGAAAATACTAACGCGCACGATTGAGTGGACCAAGAGTTAACGCATTCTTTCGGTGCATTTGTTGTAAAAACGAATAATCTTTATTTATTTGCGTGATTTCTTCCGAGTAATATCGTATTGTTGTCCTTTGGACGCTGATTAATGCCGTTTATTGCTGATCCAGCATCCACCCCTTGAGCCCGTCCACCCACGCCTTGGCCCGCAAATTCAGCCGGTTCTTGATGGCGCCCGCGCGCTCGTACAGCACGCTGAAATCGATTTGCGGCGCATGCTTGAAGGCGATGACGACGATATTGGCGTCGTGCACCTCGGGCAGCCACACCACCGCGTCGAACACCAGTTCCATGGCCTGCAGGTTCTTGTCGTAGTTGCTGAACTCGCCGAACACATTGGTGGTCATGATGCCGTTCTCGCCCAGGCAGTCGTAGCAGGCCTGGTAGAACTCCGGCGTGTCCAGCACCGGGCCGCGCGCCTCCTCGTCGTACAGGTCCACCTGCAGGATGTCCACGCTGCCGTGGTTGGCCGGGTCCATGACGAAGTCGAGCGCATTCATCTCCACCACGTTCAGGCGGCCGTCGTTGGGCGGTAGGCCGAACAGCGCCTGGCA
Organism: Pseudoduganella sp. UC29_71; assembly: GCF_042693265.1. Lineage (NCBI taxonomy): Bacteria > Pseudomonadati > Pseudomonadota > Betaproteobacteria > Burkholderiales > Oxalobacteraceae > Pseudoduganella > Pseudoduganella sp. UC29_71. The sequence continues at coordinate 6,494,521 of NZ_CP170549.1, forward strand.
GATCGCGATCACGTTGGGGTTCAGCTCCACGGCGGTCACGTTCGCGTCCGGGAAGCGCTGGTAGCAGAATTTCGTCAGCGCGGCGCTGCCCAGGCCCAGCTGCACGATGTGGCGCGGCTGGTCGTGGAACAGCATCCACATCATCATCATCTGCACGTATTCCAGTTCGATGGCGTCGGGCTTGGCGATGCGCATGGCGCCCTGCACCCAGGAGGTGCCCAGGTGCAGCGAGCGCACGCCCTGGAATTCGGTGATGGTGGCCGGCGGGTGGCCGGGCTGGTTGTAGCGGGCGGCAATGGGAAGCGATTTCATCCGCCTAGTTTACCAGCCGCCGTGCCGCCACGCTGTTATGCCCTTACCCCGCCTGGGCGCTCCGCCGCCGCGCCAGCCAGCCCAGCACGCCCAGGCCGCCGAGCAGCATGCCATAGGTGGCGGGTTCCGGCACCGCCAGCACGTTCAGCGTGCCGGAATACACCGCGTTGATCGGCGTGCCGGCCGGGCCGCCGCCGCCGGCCGTGCCCCATACCGTGATTTCCAGCAGGCCGGCCATGCTGCTGTGATAGGTGGCGGCCGCTTCCACCAGGCCGCCGCCGTCGGTGGTGATGGTCATCGGCGTGCTGCCCAGCATAATGCTGTGAAAGTCGATGTTGGTGGCGTCCAGGCCGATGGTGATCAGGCTGGCGTCCACGAAGGACGAGCCGACGGTCGGCGTGAAGGTGATGGTATCGGTGAAATCGCCCGACAGCAGGTGCGTCATCGAATAGCCGGCCGTTTGCAGCGGCGGCGCCCCGGTCAGCGTGACCAGCTTGGTCAGGTCTTCAGCAGCGGCGTGGCCGCAGGCGGCGGCCAGCGCGGCGGCAGCCAGGTAGTTGAGCAGTTTCATGTCGGATCTCCGTTGAAGTCAGCAGTGACAGGGCAGCAGCTGAGTTCAAGTTAGATGAAACTGCAATATTATCCAATAATTATTGTTAATTAAAAGTTAAACAAAATAGCTGAGCCATATCATGTACAGCTCGCTTGCAGCGGCAGGATCAGCGTCACCGTCAGGCCGCCGCCGTCGCGGTTGGCCAGCGTGATGCGGCCGCCGTGGGCTTCGGCGATCTCGCGCGCCAGGGCCAGGCCGAGGCCGGTGCCGCTGCGCTTGGTGGAGTAGAAGGGCACCAGCGCGTTGGCCAGCACGGCGTCGCTCATGCCCGGGCCGCGGTCCTGCACCTCGATGCGGATGATGCCCTGCACGCGCCGCACTTCCAGGCTGACGCCGTCCGGCGGGGAGCCGGATTCGTGCGCGTTCTTCAGCAGGTTCATCAGCGCCTGTTCCATTTGCGCGCCGTCGAAGCAGGCCGCCTCTGGCGGCGGCTCGCCGGCCAGCGTGAAGTCCACCTGGTCCTTGAGCTGGGCAATGAAGGCCGGCCAGTGGTGCTCTTCCAGGCGCGGCGTGGGCAGCTTGGCGAAGCGGGCGTAGCCGAGGATGAAGGTTTCCAGGTGGCGCGTGCGTTCCTCGATGGTGGCAAGGATTTGCGGCAGGCGCTCGGTCTGGCCGCGCCGCACCAGCTCGGCGCCCGAGTGGGCCAGCGAAGTCAGCGGCGCGAGCGAATTGTTCAGCTCGTGGCTGATGACACGGATTACCTTCTTCCAGGTCTGCACTTCCTGCCGTCGCAGCTCCAGCGTCAGCTGGCGCAGCAGCAGCAGCTCGTGCTTGCGGCCGTTCAGGTTGAAGCTGCGCCGGGCCAGGTGGTAGACCTCCTCGTCTTCCGCCTCGCCGGTGGTAAACAGGCCGTCGCCGCCGCGTGCCATGGCCTCCACCAGCGCCGGCGCGGCGTGTTCCAGGATGGCGTCCAGGCGGTGACCTTCAAGGCGGCGGCCCTGGTGCAGCAACTGCCGCGCGGCGATGTTGGCATACACGATGGGGCCGCCGTCGCTCACCAGCAGCATGGCCACCGGCGTGTTCTGCACCATGGTGTCGAGCAGCAGCTCGCGCTGCACCAGGCCCAGGCGCTGTTCGCGCAGCACATGGCCCAGTTCGTTGTGCGCGCCCACCAGGTCGCTCAGCTCGTCGTTCTGCGGCCAGTGCAGGCTGAAGGAAAAGTCGCCGTCCTTGTAGCTGGTGACGGTGCCGGTGAGCGCGCGGAACAGCGACAGCATGTGTTCCAGCTGCGCGCGGATGGTGATGATGGCGATCGGGATCACGGCCAGCAGGCAGATGCCCACCACCAGCGTGGGCTGGTCCGGCAGCAGCCGCGTGAGCGCCAGCGCGATCACGATGCCCAGGGTGAGCAGGGTGCCGACCAGCGCCGACCAGCGCGTCAGCAAGGACAGGCGGATGCCGAGGTCGCGCCGGCCGCTCATGCCGCGGCGCCCATCATGCGCGCGCGATGCCGAGCCGCTCCATGCGGCGGTACAGCGCCTGGCGCGACAGGCCCAGCTCGGCGGCGGCCTGCGCCACCACGCCGTGCGCGCGCTGCAGCGCCTGCGCGATCGCCGCGCGGTCCGGCTCGGCGTCCGCGGCGGCGGCGAACAGCGACGGCGCCAGCGCGGCGGCCGGCAGGCCGAGGTCGGCCGCCGTGATGACTTCGCCGCTGGCCAGCAGGCAGGCGCGCTGCATCACGTTCTTCAGCTCGCGCACATTGCCCGGCCAGGCGTGCGCCTGCAGCACCGCCTGCGCGCGCGCGTCCAGCGTCTTGCGACCGCCCAGGAAGTGCAGGGCCAGCGGCAGGATGTCGGCCGGGCGGCCCGCCAGCGGCGGCAGGTGCAGCTCGATCACGTTCAGGCGGTAGAACAAGTCTTCGCGGAAGGTCCCGGCCCGTATCATCGCTTGCAGGTCGGCATTGGTGGCGCTGATGACGCGCACCCGCACCTGCCGCTCGCGGTTCGAGCCCAGCCGCTCGAAGCGCCCGGTCTCCAGCACGCGCAGCAGCTTCATCTGCCCGGCCAGCGGCAGGTTGCCGATCTCGTCGAGGAACAGGGTGCCGCCGTCAGCCGCCTCGAACTTGCCCTCGCGCGCCTTGGACGCGCCGGTGTAGGCGCCGGCGTCCGCGCCGAACAGCTCCGCCTCGATCAGCTCGGCCGGCAGGGCGCCGCAATTGAGCACCACGAAAGGGCCGTCGCGCACCGCCGAATTGGCCTGGATGATCTCGGCGATGCGCTCCTTGCCCGCGCCGTTCGGGCCGCTGATCAGCACCGGCACGTCCGACCTGGCCACTTGCACGGCCAGGTGGATCACGCGCTCGGTGGCCGGGTCCTGCCACACCATGCCGCGCAGCTCGTGCTTTTCCAGGTCGCGCCGCTGGCGCAGTTCGCTCTGCATGCGCTGCGACAAGGCGCGGTTGGCCTGGCCCAGCTCGATCAGATTGGTGACGGTGGCGATCAGGCGGTTATCGTCCCAGGGCTTGGCCAGGTAGTCGGCCGCGCCGGCCTTGATCAGGTCCACCGCCGCGTCCAGGTGAGTCCAGGCGGTCAGCAGGATCACCGGCAAGTCCGGGTGGCGCGAGCGGATGGCGCGGAACAGCGCCACGCCCTCCTCGCCGGACGTGGTGTCGGCGGTGAAATTCATGTCCTGGATCACCAGGTCGATGCTGGCGCTGCGCTGCTCCAGCAGCGCCAGGCCCTCCTCGGGCGACGCGGCGCGCAGCGCGTCGATGTCGTGCAGCGAAAACAGCACTTCAAGCGCCACGGCGATGGCGGCGTTATCGTCGATTATCAGGACAGTAGGCATCCCGCCAGCATAGCGCAAAAACCGGCGCAATAGGCGAGCTGAGCCGCATTCGGGGTCAGACCCCGAATGCGGCTCAGGCTGCTTGCGGCGGCGCGCGGCTGATCGCGCTGCCCGTGGCGACCAGTGGCGGTTAGGCGCTGCGGGTGGCCAGGGCGGGGGAGATGGAGGCCGCGCGCCAGGCTGGGCCGTAGACGGCGATGATGCCCAGCGCCCAGAACACGCCGGCGCCCGCCAGCATGTAGCCGGCCGGCAGGCGTGCCATTTCCAGCTTGCTTACCAGCAGCTGGTTCAGGCCCAGCGCCAGCAGCACGCCGGCCGTCACGCCCACGCTGGTGATGAGGATGTTCTCGGTGATGAAGTAGCGCAGGATGTCCACACGCCGCGCACCGAGCGCGCGCCGCACGCCGATCTGCTTGCGGCGCTGCGTCACCCACAGGCTGGCCATGCCGACGATGCCGCTGGCGGTGATCAGCAGCAGCAGCGCGCTCACCGTGATCAGCATCCACGACAGGCCGACGTCGGCGCGGTAGCGGTCCTTGCGGTCGCCTTCCAGCGTCTTGGACTTGACCACCACCTGGTTGTTGCCCGCCTTGCGCAGCGCTTCCTCGGCTTCCTTCATCACGCGCTCGCGCTGGCCCGGCTCGGCGCGCACCGTGTACATGGAGTAGTTGTCGCCGGTCAGGCGCACCGGCACGATGCTGGTGATTTCGCCGCTCGCGTCCACCTGGCCTCCGGGCGACTGCAGGCGCTCGACCACGCCCACGATGCGCGCCGGCCGGCCCTCGGGGCCGATGCCCATGTAGATGGTCTTGCCCACGTAGCTGGTCGCGTCCGGCCACGCTTTTTCGCCCAGCGCCTTGCTGATGATGATGATGATGGGCTGTTCCTTGCTGGTGTTCTGGTCGATCTCCATCACGTCGGCGTCATTGAAGTCGCGGCCTTCGACCAGTTTCAGGCCCCAGGTCTTCACCAGCGAATCCGGCGAGATGTAGTAGGCCGTGTTGGCCGTTTCCTTGTCCTGCTTCTGGCTGACGACGAAGCTGTTGTAGCTGCCCGAGCGCGACAGCGGCACCTGGTTCACGTCGGCCACCGACAGCACGCCCGGCACCGCGCGCAAGGTGGCCGCCTGCGCCTTTTGTATGGCCAGCTGTTCCTCGTGGCCGCTCTCGCGCAGGCTGCGCACCTGCAGGTGGAAGATGTCGTTCTCGGCCGCCACGCCGGTCGGCCGCGCGGCCACCGCCTGGCGGATGTTCACGATGTGCAGCGCGTTGGCCAGGATGGCCAGGCTGAGCGCCACCTGCACCGCCACCAGGATGGGGCCGGTCTTGTTGCGCATCAGCGCGGAAAAGATGGGACGGATTTCCATGGTTGTCCTCACTGGGATTTAAGTTGCAGGGCAGGCGTCACCTGGCAGGCGCGCCAGGTCGGCAGCAGGCCGGCCAGCACGGCCGAGGCCACCGCCATCAGGAAGGTCGCGCCCATCATGAACCAGTCCATGTGCGCCACGACGGTGAGCTGCTTGGACTGCATGGCGATCAGGGCCAGCGCGCCGAAGGCCAGCAGCAGGCCGAGGATGCCGCCGGCCAGGCCGACCACCGTGGTCTCGATCAGGAACTGGCTGAAGATTTCCTTGCGCGAGGCGCCCAGCGCGCGGCGGATGCCCACTTCCGGCGCGCGCACCGAGAACTTGGCCAGCAGCAGGCCGATGGTGTTCACCAGGCACAGCACCAGGAAACCGAAGGCCAGCCAGGCCGACAGCTTGTTGTCGTTGCCCACCACCTTGAGGAATTCCAGCCACTCGCCCACGTTGTACAGGTGGGTGGGCGCGTTGCGCTTCAGCCGGCCCAGCTTGTGCTGCTCGGCGGCGTAGGCGTCCAGCCAGTTCTGCAGCGCGGGGCGGTCGGCGGCCGAGTGCATTTCGATCCAGCCCTGCAGCCAGGTGCATTCGGACTTGAGCAGCGCGTCGAAGCCCGGGTCGCGGTAGGCGCTGCAGCTCATGCTGCCGTTGTGGCCGTACTGGTGGCGGATGGCGGCGGCGAACGGGATGTAGAACTCGTCCTCGCTGCCGAAGGCGCCCGGGCCGCCGATGATGCGCACGTAGCGCGGCACCGGGTTCCAGGTGTCGTACACGCCGGTGATCTGGTACTCAAAGCCCATCAGCGTCACGCGCTGGCCCACCGGATCGGCGTCGCCGTACAGCTTTTCGGACAGCTTGCGGCTCAGCACCACCACGTCGGCGCCGGCCGCGTCGTGCGCTTCGCTCCAGGCCTGGCCGTACAGGAAGGGCACTTCGAACATGGCGAAGAAGTCGCGCGTCGGCGCCAGGCCGCTGACGTTGAACACGTTCAGGTCCTTGCGCGCCGGTTCGATGGGACCGGCCACGCCGTACATCACGGTGCGGCGGTCGCCCTGCTTGCTGGCGACGATGTTGGCCGCGTCGATGTAGGACAGCTGGCGGTCGTTCGGCTTGTCGCCGGGGGTGTAGCCTTGCAGCGGGCCGTTGTCCAGCAGCGGCACGAACAGGCGGTCGCTCTTGGACGGGATCGGGTCGCCGGACATCACGTGCAGGATGGTCAGCGTGGCGATGCTAGCGGCCACGCCCACGGCCAGCGTGAGCACCATCAGCGCGGTCAGCGCCGGGTTGCGCCGCAGGCTGCGCACGCCGAGCAGGAAGTAGTAGGAGAACATGGGCGCGCTCCTTATGCCTGCACCAGGGTTGGCGCCTTGCGCACCAGGTCCGACACCTGGCCGTCGATGATGTGCACGTTGCGCTGCGAACGGACCGCCAGTTCGGGATCGTGCGTCACCATCAGGATGGTGGTGCCCTGCGCATTGATTTCCTCCAGCAGCTCCATCACGCCGCGCGCCATGGCGGTGTCCAGGTTGCCGGTCGGTTCGTCGGCCAGCAGCAGCTTGGGCGAGCCGGCCAGCGCGCGCGCGATGGCCACGCGCTGCTGCTGGCCGCCGGACAGTTCGGCCGGGTAGTGGCGCATGCGCGAGGCCAGGCCCACCTTGGACAGCGCGTCCTCGATGCGCTCCTTGCGCTCGGCGGCGTTGAAGCCGCGGTAGCGCAGCGGCACGTCCACGTTGTCGAACAGCGACAGGTCGGGAATCAGGTTGAAGCCCTGGAAGATGAAGCCCAGCTTTTCGTTGCGCAGGCGCGAGCGGGCGTTGTCGTCCAGGCCCTTGACGTTGGTGCCGTCCAGGATGTATTCGCCGTCGGTGAACTCTTCCAGCAGGCCGGCGATGTTCAGGAAGCTGGTCTTGCCGGAGCCGGACGGGCCGGTCACGGTGACGAATTCGCCCTGCTTGACGTTGATCTCGAAGCCGCGCAGCGCGTGGGTTTCGATCATGTGGGTGCGGTAGACTTTGCTCAGGTTTTGCATGCGCAGCATGGATGGCCTCTTAAAAAATATTATTGGTTGATCGAGACGCGGTCGGCGTTCTCGAAGGTTTCGGTGCCGGCGACCACCACCTTGTCGCCCTGTTTCAGTCCACTCAGAATTTCCACCGCCGTCACGCTGGTCGCGCCCAGCTTGATCGGCGTGCGCACGGCCACGCCGTCGCGCAGCACGTAGGCGTAGCGGCCGCCCTCGGACTCCACGAAGGAGCCGCGCGGCAGCATCAGCACGTTCGGTTTTTCGTCGATCAGCAGGCGCGCGCTCACGCGCTGGCTCTGGCGCAGGCCTTCCGGCTGCTTGCCGTCGAAGCGCACGCGCGCCAGCACCTGGTTCTTCACCACTTCCGGCGACAGCGCCGACAGCTTGCCCATGGCCTTGCCTCCGCCCACCTGGATCTCGGCGCTCATGCCCAGGCCCAGGTCGGCCACATAGGTCTCCGGCACTTCCACTTCCACTTCCAGCGCCGACAGGTCCACCAGCGTCATCAAGGGCGCGTTGGCCGGCACCACGCTGCGGTTCGGCACCGACAGGGTGCCGATAAAGCCGTCCACCGGCGCGCGCACGGTCAGCTCGTCCACCTTGCGCTGGGCGTTGGCCAGGTTCAGCTTCTGGCGTTCCAGCTGGGCCGACTTGGTCTTCAGTTCCAGCATCACGTTGTCGTTTTCCAGGTCCGCCGCCTGCGCCGCGTGGCGGGCGCGGATCTCGGCCGCCTGCAAGGCGTCCTTGGCCTTCTGGTAGTCGATCTTGGCCACCACGCCCTCATTGGACACGCTGTCGTAGCGTTCCAGCGTGCGCTGCGCGGACAGGCGGTCGATCTCGGCGGTGTCGGCGTCGCGCTTGGCCAGCATCTTCTGCTTGCGCGCCAGGATCTGCTGGCGCGCCACTTCGGCCGCCAGTTCCTGGTAGGTGGCCTGCTCGCGTTTCAGTTCGTCGGTGAGGTCGGGCGATTCCAGGATGGCCAGCACGTCGCCTTTCTTCACGGTGTCGCCGGCGTGCGTCTTGAGCGTGACGGTGGACGGGGAGGTGGAGTACAGCGTGGGGCTGACCGCCGCCACGATGCGGCCGTTGACGGCGGCGTCGCGTATCAGGGTGCCGCGCGTGACGTCGGCGATGCGCAGCCGCGCCGCGCTCACCGAATGGCTGCTGCCGGCCCAGTTGCCGTACAGCGCGGCGCCGCCTGCCACCACCGCCACGGCCACCGCCAGCGCGACCAGCTTGCGCTTCAGGTTCCGGCCCGGCGGCGGCGCGATGACGGTGTCTTGGTGGGAGGTGTCTCGTATCATGGTCGTATGCTTATGAAAAATGTAAGCACGTCAATGCAGAAACCATGCCAGCCTTGCTTACGCCGCTAAGTGTTTGATTTGGAAGGGCTGGACAGCTTCTGTCCGCTGTCCGCCTGTCCGTGCCTGTCCGGGGCGGACAGGCTGCCCGCGTGCAGATGTTTGCGTTAAACATAACGTCGTTTCCAGCCACCATGATGCTGATTCGTATCGGCTGTAACGCACTGTATCCGCGCAGGAAACACAAAATGGTTGCGCATAACATTCGATGTTAGAAAATGTTGACAAGCCCGACAAAACGCTCCTACACTGATAAAAGCAGCATCAAAAAACACCAGGAGACGAAGATGATCAAGCAGCACGGAAGGCACGCCGCCCAGGCGCGCAAGCAGGTGGTATTGGGTCTGACGGTAATGGCCAGCGTCATTGCACAGGCATATGCACAGGAGGCGGCCACGGCGCCGGCCGCGCCGGTAGCGGCAGCTGCCGAGCCGGTACAGGACAGCGGAGCAGCGCTGCAAACCGTGAAAGTGACGGGTTTCCGCAACAGCTTGATCTCCTCGGCCAAGGACAAAAAGGAATCCGTCGGTTTCCAGGATTCCATCAACGCCGAAGACCTCGGTAAATTCCCCGACAAGAACATCGCCGAATCGCTGGCCCGCGTGCCGGGCGTGGGCGTGAGCCGCGACGTGACGGGCGAGGGCATGACGATCCAGATCCGCGGCCTGGGTTCCTCGTTCACCAAAATCCTGCTGAACAATTCGCCGGTGGCGGTGGCCTCGTCCGGCCCGATCGACGGCGCCAACACCAACCGCGAGGTCGACCTCGACCTGCTGCCGACCGACCTGTTCACCAAGCTCACCGTCAGCAAGAGCCCGACCGCAGGCCAGATCGAAGGCGGCGCCGCCGGCGTGGTCAACCTGCGCAGCGCGCGCCCGTTCGACAAGGAAGGCCGCCAGACCTCCATCAGCCTGACCGGCACCAAGCAGCAGATCGCCGACAAGGCGGGCGGCCGCGGCACGGCCATCTGGTCGAATACCTGGGACGGCAAGTACGGTATCCTGGGCGGCATTTCGTTCTCGCGCCAGGAAGCGCGCACCACCGGCTTTGAAACCGTCGGCTGGACCAACCCCAACCTGACCGCAGCGCAAAGCAGCTCGCCGACCCGCAACAACACCGGCGGCGGCAACTGGACCATCCCGGCCACCGTGCCGGCCGGCGCCGGCAACGGCCTGGTGACGGGCGCGCCGATCGACCAGGCCTTCCTGCTGGCCCACAATCCGGGCCTGACCATCCAGCAGATCGACAACGCGATCATCCCGCGCCTGGGCCGCACCATGGAATACTACGGCACCAAGGACAAGATCTCGGCGGTGCTGTCGGGCGAATACCGTCCGACCGAGAACCTGCACTTCTACGTCGACACCATGTACAGCAAGAAGGACGACGACATGCAGCGCAACGCCTACACCTGGGCAGTGCGCAACAATGCCGGCATCCCGCTGAACATGCAGGTCGATAAGACCGATTGCGCCAACGGCTGCACCGTCACTTCCGGCACCTTCGCCAATGCGCTGAACTTCATCGAGTTCGGCCCGCGCCACGACAAGGTGGACCTGCTGGGCATCAACCCGGGTGCGGAATGGAAGATCACGCCGACGCTGGCGCTGGACGTGGCAGGTAACTACAACCGCAGCCGCTTCACGCACGAAGCGCCGACGGTCATGCCGATCACCGCGCCAAACAGCGGCAACACCGTCACCTACGCCAACAGCGGCGGCGTGCCGACCATCACCTCCAGCCTGGACCTGAGCAACCCGGCCAACTACCAGTGGACCGGCGGCCGCGTCAACATCCAGAACGAGCTGCGCGAAACCGAGACCAAGGGCTTCCACACCAACCTGGCATGGGGCGACAAGAAGCTGACCATCAAGGGCGGCTTCGCCTGGGATGACATCGACCGCACTATCCGCGCGCAGGACAACTCCGCTGCGTGGCAGGCTGCCGTCTGCGGCAACAACCCGACCGTGTTCCTGCAAGGCCCGAACGGCGCGCCGCCATGCAACGGCGCCAGCACGCCGGGCGCCAGCGCCGCCGCGCTGTATCCGGGCTACGGCACCGGCTACACCGCGGGCCAGACCGCGCCGCTGACCTACCAGGGTTCGCTGATCACCAACGCCGCGCTGCCGGGCTACCTGGTGCCCGGCCCGTACGGCAACCTGGCGCTGGACTGGGATCGCTTCCGCAAGGATTCGAACTACGACTACTACAACAGCACGGCGCCGGATTCGGGCGCGTCGTCCACCGGCGCCAGCGCCGGCTACATCCGCGAGAAGACCAAGGCCGTGTACATGGAGGCGAGCGGCGAACTGGCGCCGGCCGGCTTCAACACGCGCTGGAACGTGGGCGTCCGCTACGTGCGCACCAACCAGCAGGTGGGCGCGCTCAACTCGCAGTCCGATCCGCGCAATGCCAACCTGCCGCTGAACGGCAGCAAGTATCCGAACATCAGCTCGTGGGTGTACCAGGATACCGACTACAGCAACACGCTGCCGTCCGGTACCATCGCCGTCGACCTGCGCAAGGACATCGTGTTCCGTGCCGCCGCGTCGCGCAGCATGACCCGCGTCGATCCGAACGCACTGCGTCCGGGCATCAACTTCTCCGGCGTGTCGGCCGATACGGGCACCATGGGCAACCCGGCCCTGAAGCCTTACCTGTCGGATAACATCGACCTGGGCCTCGACTGGTACACCGGCCGCGAAGGCTATGTCTCGCTGACCGGCTTCCAGAAGCGCGTGAACGGCTTCACGGTGCAAGAAAACATCAGCATGCCGTTCAGCGCGCTGGCGCAGTACGGCATCAACTACGGCACGCTGATCCCGACGCAGCAGCAGGCGATCGATTCGCGCGGCGGCCCGGACGTGGCGCAAGTGGTGATGACCCGTCCACGCAACGCCGACGGCATCCTGCGCATCCGCGGCCTGGAACTGGGCTGGGTGCAGCCGCTGGATAAGATACTGCCGATCAAGGGCTTCGGCTTTAACGAGACGCTGACCCTGATCAACCAGAAGGCCAGCGGCGAAGGCTCCAACGGCTTCATCGCCCTGGGCGTGCCGAAGAAGACCAACAACTTCAGCGTGTACTACGAGAACCACGGCTACATGGCGCGCTTCATGCACACCTACTCGCAGGGCAGCCAGGTGGCGACGGCGAACCAGAGCGGCATCACCGCAGCGGCGCTGTTCGGCGACACGTACAAGCAGTGGGACTTCTCGTCGGCCATCGAGCTGGACCAGGTGTTCGACCGCGAAGGCCTGCCATCGCTGACCTTCGACATCGTGAACCTGAACAAGGCCAAGCGCCGCGGCTACTTCCAGTTCCCGAACGCCACCATGTCGCAGTACGATCCAGGCCGCACCTTCGCAGTCGGCCTGCGCATGAAGTTCTAAGCGAAAGGGCCGCATGAACCCTCGCTTCCCGAAGCGATGGCGGCCTGCTGCAACCCTGGCGGCGATGCTCCTCGCATCGCCCGCCATGGCCGCGGCCAGCGATGCACCCGTGCCGCATTTGCGCAAGCAGGGCACGGCCGTGCAGCTCATCGTCGACAACCAACCCTTCCTGGTACTTGGCGGCGAGTTGCACAACTCCTCCGCCTCCTATCTTCCTTCGCTTCAAAAACTGTGGAAACCGCTGCAAGAGGCAGGCGTCAATACCGTGCTGGCTCCGGTGCAATGGGACCAGGTGGAACCGCAGGAAGGCCGCTTCGATTTCACCGTGCTGGATGGCATGCTGAAACAGGCGCGCGCCAGCAACAGCCGGCTGATCCTGCTGTGGTTCGGCGCCTGGAAGAACTCCATGTCAACCTATATGCCGGCCTTCGTCAAGCGCGACCAGCAGCGCTTTCCGCGCGCGCGCAACCGCGCCGGCGAGGCGCAGGACATCCTGTCGCCGTTCAGCGCGGCCACGCTGAAGGCCGACGCGGCAGCCTTTGCGGCCATGATGGCGCACCTGAAGCAAACCGACCCGCAGCGCACCGTGCTGATGGTGCAGGTCGAAAACGAAATCGGCATGTTGCCGGACGTGCGCGACTACAGCGCGCCGGCCAACGCGGCCTTTGCCGGCCCGGTGCCGGCGCAGCTGACCGCCTACCTGGCCGCCAACCGCGCCACCCTGCACCCGATGGTGCGCAAGCTGTGGGAGAGCCACGGCGGCCGCAGCGCGGGCAGCTGGGGCGAAGTGTTCGGCGACACCATCGAGGCGCAGGAAGTCTTCCAGGCCTGGTACTACGCCGCCTTCACCAGCGAGCTGGCAGCGGCCGGCAAGGCCGCGTATGGCTTGCCGATGTTCGTCAACGTGGCGCTGAACCGGCCCGGCAAGAAGCCCGGCGAATACCCGAGCGCGGGACCGCTGCCGCACCTGTTCGATATCTGGAAGGCGGCCGCGCCGGCGGTCGACATCCTGGCCATCGACACTTACTTCGCCAACTTCACCGAGTGGGCGCGCCAGTTCAAGCGCCCGGACAATCCGCTGTTCGTCCCCGAGGGCAACCGCATCGGCCGTCCGGAACTGGGCGCCAACGCCTTCTTCTCGATCGGCGAGCTGGACGCCATCGGCTATTCGCCTTTCGGCATCGAGGACATCGAGCGCGCGCCCAACGATCCGCTGCGCGGCGCCTATGCGCTGCTCAGGCAAATGACGCCACTGATCATGCAGGCGCAGGGCCGGGGCGTGATGCGCGGCTTCAAGGCCAGCGTGTCCTACGACGGCGTGGTCGATCCCGCGCCGGCCAAGGTCGCGCTGGGCGGCTACCAGCTTGAGGTGAGCCTGGCCAACCAGTGGGGCAAGACCGAGAGCTTGGAATTCGAGGCGCGCGGCGGGCTGGTGGTGCAGACCGGCGACGATGAATTCGTCGTCGCGGGCAAAGGCCTCACCGTCACCTTCCGCGATCCGGACGGCGCCACGGTGGCCATCGAGAAGGCCACCGAAGGCCATTTCAAGGACGGCGTGTGGCAGGAAGAGCGCTGGATGAACGGCGACCAGACCCACCAGGGCCGCCACATCCGCCTCGACGGCGAGCGCTGGTCCGCGCAGAAGGTCAAGCTGTACAAATTCCGCTAAGCGCGGGCGGCGATGACGCTGCGGATGACGGGCTTCAGGCGTTCCGGAGCAGTTCACGCGCCGGGTGGGGCGATCCGATTCCTGATCTGGGGCGGCGCACGGCGCCGCCGCAGCCAGAGCAGGGTGAGGCCGTACATGAGCAGCAGCATGCACAGCCAAGCCACGTAGACCACCGCCAGCGAGGGCTGGTACCCGGCGGGGATGCGGGGCACGGGGCCGTTGAATTCGGGCGCGGCGCCGAAACGCCAGTGGAAGTAGATGTTACCCAGCAAGTGGATCAGGGCCACATGCACGGTATAGAAGAACAGCGGCGTGCGGCCGAACAGCTGCACCCAGCCAACCGGCCGCACGCGTTCGAACGCTGCCAGCAGCGCCAGGCCGATGCTGCCCGTCACCAGCAGGTATTGCAGCGACGGCGGGTATTTGTGCACGTGCACGAAGGCCATCAGGTCGAACATCCAGCCGCGCCCCTGGGCCGACCAGGGCTCGGGATCGCCGTACACATTGGCGGCGCGCAGCAGCAGAAAGGCCAGCAGCAGCCCGCCGGCCGCGCCCAGCAGGCGGCGCTGGCGCTGGCGGGCGGGAACCCCGGCGCCGAACCACGGTCCGATCGCGTAGCCGGCCGCCATCAGCCCCAGCCAGGGCAGCAGCGGATAGACGACCAGGATGCCGAAGGTTTCGCTCAGCGGGTGGTAGCCGCCCTGGTGCAGGGCCTGCCAGGCCAGGCCGCCGGGCCGCCAGGCGTCCAGCGTGTTGTGCCCGCAGATCAGCAGCGCCGCCACCGACGCGACTGCCCAGCGCGGCAGCCACACCAGGACGGCCAGCAGCAGCATGCCCATGCCGAGCGCCCAGATCACCTGGAGCACGATGAGGTTGTAGCCGAACTGCCAGCTGAAATTAATCCATGTCACTTCCAGCAGCACCAGCAGCAGGCCGCGCGTGGCCAGGTGGCGCGACAGCGCGCGCAGCGCCGGCCGCCCGGGTCCGGCCGCATCGCTGCCGGCACTTCTTGCCCCGCGCAGCCAGGCCGAGGTGCCGGCCAGCAGCACGAACACGGTGGCGCACAAATGGGTGATCCAGCGGGTCCAGTACCAGGCCGGCGTGGTGGCCGCCAGGTCTTCCGGCGCGAACCCTGTCGGACCGAAAAAATCGCGCGTGTGGTCCAGCGCCATCAGCACCACTACCACCCCGCGCAGCATGTCGATGGCGGTGAGCCGGGCGGTGGCAGTGGTGGTGGTCGCGGTCATGGGGCGGCGGTGCGCGCAGTCAAGCCGATCAAAGGAATATGCAGTCAGTCGGCTTTATTAAAGCACGTTTTGCCCGGCCGTCCAACGTCTTGCCGTGCGCGCAGCGCTCAGTCCTGCTTGAGCGGCTTGTTTTTGTCGATCACTTCGCGGCAGTCGCCCTTGATGATGGCGTTGTCGTAGTTGGTCCAGCCGTAGCTGTCCACGTAGCGCTTGTGCTGCTTGAATTTCGGATTCAGGAAGCTCCAGTCGAGGCGCTCGCCCTCGTAGCGGATGTCGGCCATGTCGAGCATGGTGTGGAACATGTTTTCCGTCGCCAGCCGCGCCTTCTTGTGCTTGATCAGCTGCTGCACCTTGTCCGGGTAGCGTTGCTGGTACTGGTCCGAGTACCAGACGAAGGCGGGCACGTGGAATTCGAATTGCGTGTTGTGGCCGTGGAAGGCCAGGCGGCAGCTGCCGTCGTACAGGGTCTGGCCGTGGTCGGCCACGTACAGCATGGAGGCGGCCACCTGCTTTTCCTTCAGCGTGCCGATCACCTGCGACAGGAACCAGTCGGTGTAGAGGATGGAGTTGTCGTAGCTGTTGTTGAGTTGCGGCTTGATCTTCAGGTCGGTGTAGGCGGGCTTGTTGACGCCGTACAGCGAGGGCTGCCACTTGTCGAACTCTTTCGGGTGGCGCTGGCTGTAGTTCCAGTGGCTGCCCAGCGTGTGCAGCACGATCAGCTTTTTCGGCGCCGGGTCGGCCAGCGCATGCTTGAGCGGGTCGAATAGGATCTGGTCGAAATTGGAGTTGTTGGTGAAGCCGCCCAGGTTCAGGAACTGGATCACGTCCGCCTCTTTGGCGAACACGGACACCGGCGTGTCGAACTGGCCGAAGGAGATCTGGTTCGACAGCCAGTAGGTCTTGAAGCCCGCTTCCTTGTACGCGGTGATAAAGGATTTTTCGGCGAAGCCGTCCTTCAGGCTCTGCATGGCGGGCTTGCGCGAGATGATGACCGGCACCGACAGCCGCGTGGCCGAGACGGACGTGATGACGTCGGGCAGCACCACCAGGTTGCCTTCCTTGCCCAGCAGCGGGTTGGTCTCGCGCTCGTAGCCGTTCAGGCTCCAGCGGTCGTAGCGCGACGATTCGCCCAGCACCACCACCACCACTTGCGGCTCGCCATTGCCTTCCGCCTGGCGCGCCTTGAAGGTGAAGCTGCTGCTGCGGCGGCCCAGCTCCGCCAGGTGCTGGCGCTCCTTGTAGAAGTCCACGCCGCGCGCCATCAGGCCGAAGGGCCAGGTGTTGCCGAAGGCGGCGAAGTCCACCGGCACCTTGGCCCACCAGGCCAGCGGCGCCAGCTTCCAGCCGCTGCGGGCGGCGGGCGGCACGGCGCCCGTTTCCGAGGCGCTCGCTTCGTCTTCCTCTTCCGCGTCTTCCACCTCGGCCGAGGCGCCGTCGCCAAAGCCGGAGGCGTGCACGCTGGCCGCCCCGGACGAGGCCGGCGCTGCCGAAGCCGATGCGGACGCATGCCGGGGCTTGCCCGCCACGCCGAATTCCCAGCCGTAGGCCGCCACGCCCGCCAGCACCGCCACGATGGCCAGCGCCACCCAGCGCGACACGTCGCGCCAGGCCAGCGCGCGCGACTTCACGGCCACGTACCAGCTCAGGCCGAACCAGGCGACCACACCCACCAGCACCGCCGCCATCAGGTACACGGTGCGGCCGAGGAATTCCATCGCTTCCTTGGGGCTGGTCTCGGCAATAATGCCCAGGTGGTGGGTGGAGATGCCCTGGCCGTAGTAGACGATCAGGTAGACCTCGGTGGGCAGTGCCAGGAAGGCCGGCAGCAGCAGCCAGTGGAACCAGGCCGGGCGCTGGAACACGGCCCACACGGCCACCCAGGCCACCACTTCCATGCCCAGCGTCTGCCACGGCGCCTCCACCGGCTTGCCCAGCAGCAGGGGGATAAAGGGCACGGCCGACAGGGCCAGGTAGCTCAGCAGCAGGAAAGCCCGGGCGGCCGGTGAGCCGGCGGCGGTAGGAGGAGGGGCGGGGCGAAACAGAAGACGCATGACACGGAAAATGAAAAAAAGTTGCCCATTATCCGGCCCTTTGCGCCGCGCGGCGAGCGCTTTATGCACGGCCGCCCGCCCCCGGCCCGTGGCCGCCTAGCAGAGCTGGCCGTGGAACGGGTCGCTGACGGTGCCGGCGCGGTAGTCGATGCCGCTGAAGGCGGCGTACTGCGCCAGCGTGCGCTCGCTGCCCAGGCCGTAGGCGCCGGGCAGGCCGTCGCCGCACAGCAGGCGCTTGAGGCGCTCGGCCGCGCGCACCGTCAGGTAGGCGCCGCTGAAGGCGCGCAGGCGGTCCACTTCGCCGTGCCAGTGGTGGCTGTCGTGCGGCGTGTTGGGCGCCTTGTACAAGTGGTACAGCGGCACGTGCAGCGGGTGGTAGATGTCCCAGCCGCGCGTCCAGGCGCGCACGGCCAGGCTCTGCTCCTCGCCGTGGAAATAGAGATAGGGGTCGTACGGCACCTCGTCGACAAAGCTGCCGTGGCAGAACACGAAGCCGCCGGCGATATGGCAGGCCGGCACCGGCCGGTCGGTGAACAGGTGCTTGGCGATGAAGCGCAGCACCACGTCGCCGCCGGGCGTGAGCGGGGTGTCCGGGTGCGGCCGCAGCACCAGCACGGTCTTGCCCTCGGGCGGCGTATAGTGCGGCACGCCGTCCACCATGTCGAAACGGTAAGGGTAGGTGCTCAGCACCGGTTTCGGCGCCAGTTCCAGCAGCTGCGTGTGCTGGCGCCGCAGCGACTCGTCCCAGCCCGGCTCGAAGCAGGTGTGGGAATCGATCTGCAGCAGGTACTGCTCGCCGTCGTATAAAGAGAAGGCCAGGTTGCGTGCCCAGCTCACGCCCAGCGTGTCCTGCACCTGCACGTGCACGTAGCGGATCAGGCCGGCGAACGGCAGCGTGGCGATGGCGGCGCGCTGGCTGGCATAATGCTGGTCCACCACGGCAAAGCGCAGCCGCTCCGGATGGGCGGCCTTGGCCACCGCTTCATGGAGCGTGAAGAACAGCATGGGGTCCAGATAGGACGCCAGGCTGACGAGGATATTCTGGTTCGCCATGGTGGAAATGGTAACAGTTTCCATATTGCACGTATGCTGCCGAAATGCCGCAAAGGCCAGCCTCCCGGCGGCGAAAGGGTTTGACTGGCAGTGTTTACCAGTCTATACTCGCGAGTTCTCAATTTATTCTGCGCATCGTATACGCATTTTGCAGGCCGCTCCTGGTGGGTGGCTGTTCGTGCCCCGGTGCTGCAATTGGGACTAGGTTTTAGCCCCCGGACGCCTGTCCGGGTCGTCAACGGTAGTAATTTTGTTGGATTAAGAACGATGCCAACCATCAATCAACTGATTCGCAACCCACGCGTATCCGCTCGCGTGAAGAGCAAATCGCCGGCGCTGGAAAACAGCCCGCAAAAACGTGGCGTTTGCACCCGTGTGTACACCACCACTCCTAAGAAGCCTAACTCGGCACTGCGTAAAGTTGCCAAAGTGCGTCTGACCAACGGTTTCGAAGTGATTTCGTACATCGGCGGTGAAGGCCACAACCTGCAAGAGCACAGCGTTGTTCTGCTGCGCGGCGGTCGTGTAAAAGACTTGCCGGGTGTGCGTTACCACATGGTTCGCGGTGCACTGGATACCCAGGGCGTTAAAGACCGTAAGCAAGCTCGCTCGAAGTACGGTACCAAGCGCGCTAAAGCAGGTAAGAAGTAATCAAGCAATACAAGTTTCACCTGGTGGCAGCTAACTAAGTGAATGTATCGGTCGAACTGACCGAGTAAGTGGACCACTATGATGGTGATCCGCGAGCTGCGGAACATATCGCCGCAAGCTCAACTGAAGATTGAAAGGAATTGATATGCCACGTCGTCGTGAAGTACCCAAGCGCGAGATTCTGCCGGATCCAAAATTCGGCAACACCGATGTCGCCAAATTCGTTAACGTGCTGATGCTGTCGGGCAAGAAGTCCGTCGCTGAAAACATCATCTACGGTGCTTTCGAGCACATCGCCGCCAAGTCCGGCAAAGACCCGCTGGAAGTGTTCGCTACCGCGATCAACAACGCCAAGCCGCTGGTTGAAGTGAAATCCCGTCGCGTCGGTGGTGCAAACTACCAGGTGCCGGTTGAAGTCCGCCCAGTGCGCCGTATGGCTCTGTCCATGCGCTGGCTGCGCGAAGCTGCGAACAAGCGCAGCGAAAAATCCATGCCACAACGCCTCGGCGGTGAGCTGATGGAAGCGGCCGAAGGCCGTGGCGGTGCGATGAAGAAGCGTGACGAAGTGCACCGTATGGCTGAAGCGAACAAGGCGTTCTCGCACTTCCGCTTCTAATAAAACTGGCCGGAATCTTGTTCCGGCCGTTTAATCATTTGTTCGAAGCCGGGCTCATTTTGGAAAAAATGGCGTCCGGTTTTGTCCATTAAAAGATTTAGGATCTATTATGGCCCGCAAGACCCCCATCGAGCGCTACCGCAACATCGGTATCTCCGCTCACATCGACGCTGGTAAGACCACCACCACCGAGCGCGTGCTGTTCTACACCGGTGTGAACCACAAGATCGGTGAAGTGCACGACGGCGCCGCCACCATGGACTGGATGGAGCAGGAACAAGAGCGCGGCATCACCATTACTTCCGCAGCGACCACCTGCTTCTGGAAGGGCATGGCGAACAACTTCCCTGAGCACCACATCAACATCATCGACACCCCGGGCCACGTTGACTTCACCATTGAAGTTGAGCGCTCGATGCGCGTGCTGGATGGCGCTTGCATGGTTTACTGCGCAGTGGGCGGTGTACAGCCACAGTCGGAAACCGTATGGCGTCAGGCTAACAAGTACAAAGTGCCACGTCTGGCCTTCGTCAACAAGATGGACCGTACCGGCGCCAACTTCTTCAAGGTCTACGAGCAGATGCGCGCTCGCCTGAAGGCCAACCCGGTCCTGATCCAGATCCCGATCGGCGCTGAAGACAACTTCAAGGGCGTGATCGACCTGGTCAAGATGAAAGCCATCATCTGGGACGACGCTTCCCAGGGCATGAAGTTCGACTACGTCGATATCCCTGCTGAGCTGGCCGCATCGGCCGCCGAGTGGCGCGAGAAGATGGTTGAAGCCGCTGCCGAAGCGAACGAAGACCTGATGAACAAGTACCTGGAAGAAGGCGACCTGACCGAAGCCGAGATCAAGAAAGCGCTGCGCGACCGCACCATCGCTTCCGAGATCGTTCCTATGCTGTGCGGCACCGCCTTCAAGAACAAGGGCGTGCAAGCCATGCTGGACGCCGTGATCGAATACCTGCCATCGCCAGTCGACATCGACGACGTGACCGGTACCGACGAGCACGAAGAGCCTGCATCGCGCAAAGCAGCCGACGACGAGAAATTCTCGGCGCTGGCCTTCAAGATCATGACCGACCCGTTCGTCGGCCAGCTGGCCTTCTTCCGCGTGTACTCCGGCGCCATCAACTCGGGCGACACCGTGTACAACTCGGTCAAAGGCCGCAAAGAGCGCCTGGGCCGTATTCTGCAGATGCACGCCAACCAGCGCGAAGAGATCAAAGAAGTGCGCGCCGGCGACATCGCCGCTGCGGTGGGTCTGAAAGACGTGACCACCGGCGAAACCCTGTGCGATCCAGCGTCGATCATCGTGCTGGAACGCATGGTGTTCCCTGAGCCAGTGATCCAGCAGGCTGTTGAGCCGAAGACCAAGGCCGACCAGGAAAAAATGGGTCTGGCACTGAACCGTCTGGCGCAGGAAGATCCGTCGTTCCGCGTGAAGACCGACGAAGAGTCGGGCCAGACCATCATCGGTGGTATGGGCGAGCTGCACCTGGAAATTATCGTTGACCGCATGAAGCGCGAATTCGGCGTGGAAGCGACCGTCGGCAAGCCACAAGTGGCTTACCGCGAGACCATCCGCAAGGTCTGCGAAGAAATCGAAGGCAAATTCGTCAAGCAATCCGGTGGCCGCGGCCAGTACGGCCACGTGGTTCTGAAGATCGAGCCGCAAGAGCCAGGCAAGGGCTTCGAATTCGTGGACGCGATCAAGGGCGGTACCGTTCCTCGCGAATACATCCCTGCAGTAGAAAAAGGCGTGCGTGAAACGCTGCCTACCGGCGTGCTGGCCGGCTACCCAGTGGTGGACGTGAAAGTGACGCTGTTCTTCGGTTCGTACCACGACGTGGACTCGAACGAAAACGCGTTCCGCATGGCTGCTTCGATGGCATTCAAGGACGGCTGCCGTAAAGCGGCTCCAGTCATCCTGGAACCAATGATGGCAGTGGAAGTGGAAACGCCGGAAGACTACGCCGGTACCGTGATGGGCGACCTGTCGTCCCGCCGTGGTATGGTGCAGGGCATGGACGAAATCCCAGGCGGCGGCGGCAAGATCATCAAAGCCGAAGTGCCTCTGTCGGAAATGTTTGGTTACTCGACCACCCTGCGTTCCGCAACGCAAGGCCGTGCAACCTACACGATGGAATTCAAGCACTACTCGGAAGCGCCTAAGCACGTGACCGACGCAATCGTGACTGCTAAAGCGAAGTAAAATAACGGATTGACTGGCCGAGGGGCGATCCCCCCGGCCAGGCAACTTTAAATCTTGTTCTAAGGAAGAATAAAATGGCAAAAGAAAAGTTCGAGCGGACTAAACCGCACGTCAACGTAGGCACCATCGGTCACGTCGACCACGGCAAAACCACCCTGACCGCAGCTATCGCTACCGTTCTGTCGAAGAAATTCGGCGGCGAAGCCAAAGCATACGACCAGATCGACGCTGCACCGGAAGAAAAAGCACGCGGCATCACCATCAACACCGCGCACGTTGAATACGAAACCGCCGGCCGTCACTACGCTCACGTTGACTGCCCAGGCCACGCCGACTACATCAAAAACATGATTACCGGTGCTGCGCAGATGGACGGCGCGATCCTGGTTTGCTCCGCAGCTGACGGCCCAATGCCACAGACCCGCGAGCACATCCTGCTGGCGCGCCAGGTTGGCGTTCCATACATCGTTGTGTTCCTGAACAAGTGCGACCTGGTCGACGACGAAGAGCTGCTGGAACTGGTTGAAATGGAAGTGCGCGAGCTGCTGTCCAAGTACGAGTTCCCAGGCGACGACCTGCCGATCATCAAGGGTTCGGCACGTAAAGCACTGGACGGCGACACCGGTCCTCTGGGCGAGCAGGCCATCATGGCCCTGGCCGACGCACTGGACAGCTACATCCCTACGCCAGAGCGCGCAGTGGACGGCGCCTTCCTGATGCCAGTGGAAGACGTGTTCTCGATCTCGGGCCGCGGCACCGTGGTGACCGGTCGTGTTGAGCGCGGCATCATCAAAGTCGGCGAAGAAATCGAAATCGTTGGCATCACCGACACCGTCAAGACCACCTGCACCGGCGTGGAAATGTTCCGCAAGCTGCTGGACCAGGGTCAAGCCGGCGACAACGTTGGCCTGCTGCTGCGCGGCACCAAGCGTGAAGACGTACAGCGTGGTCAGGTTCTGGCGAAGCCAGGCTCGATCAAGCCGCACAACCACTTCACCGGCGAGATCTATGTTCTGTCGAAAGACGAAGGCGGCCGTCACACCCCGTTCTTCAACAACTATCGTCCACAGTTCTACTTCCGTACGACTGACGTGACCGGTTCGATCGAACTGCCAGCGGACAAAGAAATGGTTATGCCAGGCGACAACGTGTCGATCACCGTCAAGCTGATCAACCCGATCGCGATGGAAGAAGGTCTGCGCTTCGCAATCCGCGAAGGCGGCCGTACCGTCGGCGCCGGCGTGGTAGCCAAGATCCTGGGCTAATCCCTAGTGTCTGACAAAAAGGCAGTGCCGTTCGCGGCGCTGCCTTTTTTTGTCGCAGGGACGAGCATGGCCGCCGTTTTGGTGCTATGATCTCGCCTCTTAGCTGTACAGAGTTCACTTATTGCCGTGCGCGCCCGCGCCGGTTCGTTCTTTTAAGGAATTAACATGTCCGCACCAAACCAAAAAATCCGTATCCGCCTGAAAGCTTTCGACTACAAGCTGATCGACCAGTCCGCTCTGGAGATCGTTGACACCGCGAAGCGCACCGGCGCCGTGGTAAAAGGTCCAGTACCTCTGCCAACCCGCATCCAGCGCTACGACGTGCTGCGTTCCCCGCACGTGAACAAGACCTCGCGCGACCAGTTCGAAATCCGCAGCCCACCAGCGCCTGATGGACATCGTCGACCCAACCGACAAGACCGTTGACGCGCTGATGAAGCTGGACCTGCCAGCTGGCGTGGACGTAGAAATCAAACTGCAATAATTGATTTCGGCCAGGCGGCGGCCCAACAGCCTGCCGCCAGCCCACTGGGGCCGGGACCTGCACACGCAGCTCCCGGCCCCAGTGCCGTTTACGTCCCCGTATTCGCCCGGCGGCGCGCGCCGTAGCCGGCCACCGCCAGCCCGGCCAGCAGCATGGCCCAGCTGGCCGGTTCCGGCACCGGGCTCACTTCCAGCAGCACCGCCTGGCACAGGCCGGTGGACTGGTGGCAGCCGGTGCCGGCGATCTGGCCGTGCTCGTTGATGGCGGACGCGGCCACGATGGTCCAGTCGTTCCCGTTCACCAGCCTGGTGTTCAGGTCCACCGCCGCGGCGCCGTCGAACAGATAGGCCCACGAGTCCGGCGAGCCGCTGGCCCAGCCGGTGCCGACCGCCAGGCCGCTGTTGTTGACGTCGTTCAGGAACAGCTCGCGGTTGGGCAGCGAGTACAGCGTCATAGTGCCTTGCGCATCGCGCAGGAAGGCGCCGCCCAGCAGCGAGGAAATGGTGTAGTAGCCGCCCACCCAGCCGCTGTCATTGATCGCGAAGGCGCCGCTGCTGCCGGCAAAGTTGCCAATCAGGCTGTAGCCGCCGTTGGCGAATTCGGCCGCCTTATAGCCGCTGCCCGTATTGACCGCCCCCGCCACCGTGCCGCTGTTGTTGATCTCGTAGGCGATGCTGCCGCCAGCCTGCGGCGCCAGCAATTGCGCGCCGCTGCCGTTGTCGATGAAGGCATGGGATGCCGTGCCGTTGTAGTTGCCGGCCATGACGCCGGTATCGTTGATGGCGCTGAGCCGGATGGCGTGGTAGCCGGCCGGCGGCGGGTACAGCGTAAAGCTGCCGTTGGCGTAGCGCAGCGCATTGTTGACGCCGGGCGGCACGCGGGTATCGCCCAGCACGGTGCCGCCGTTGTTAATGGCACCGAACGCGGTCGACTCGGCGCCCGGCACGCTGTGGCTGCTGTAGCCGCCATGCTGGTAGATGAAGCCGGACTGGGCGCCGCTGTAGCCGACGATGGCGCCGGCGTTGTTGATGTCCTGCGCGTAGCTGCCGGCGGGCGCGATGGGGATGACGGTGTAGCTGGGGACGGCATGGGCCAGGGTGGCACCAGACAGCAGGAGCGCCGCCAGGCAGGGTTGGACTCTCTTCACGCTATTCTCCTTGGAAAAGCTGCGGAAACGAAAACCGGTGAGGCTCCGGACCCGGAGCCGTATCGCATTATCGTTAAGCCGCTGCCGGCTTGGCGCTACCGTGCCGCTGCTAAATGATTGTTGCGTGCGGCGCTGCCGGCTTGCGGCCCAGCAGGTGGGACAGCTTGCGCAGCGCGCCTGCCAGGCGCGCGCGCTCGCGGATGCTGCCCAGCGAAATGCGGATGGCGTTGGGAGGACGGGCGCTGTCGTCGAAGGCGCCGGACGCGGTGACGGCCAGGCCCTCGGCATGCGCGGCCTGGACCAGCTGGCCGGCACCCCAGTAGTCCGGCAGCGTCAGCCAGATGTGGATGCCGCCGGCGCTGCCGCCTGCCGCCGCGCTGCCCGGTGCGAACTGCAGGCCGGCCAGGATCTGCGCCGCCAGTTGCTGGCGCGCCTGCGCCTCCTCGCGCACGCCGGCCAGCAGGCGCTGCGCGGTGCCGTCGTGTATCCATTGCGTGACCAGCGCGCTGGCCAGCGGGGAGGGCATCAGCATCAGGGCGCGCAGCGCCTGCAGGAAGCGCTCGCGCACCTGCGCGTCCGGCAGCAGCACGAAGGCGGTGCGCAGCCCGGGCGCCAGGCATTTGGACAGCGTGGAAATGTAGTAGACGTGGCTCGGCGCCAGCCGGGCCAGCGGCGGCGGGGCGCCGGCGCCGGCCCCTGCCAGCAGCCAGTAAGGGTCGTCCTCGATGATGGCGGCGCCGCAGCGGATGGCCGTCTGCGCGAGCGCGCGGCGGCGCTGTTCCGGCATGGTGCGCGCCGTCGGATTCTGCAAGGTCGGGTTCAGGTAGACCAGGTGCGCACGGTGCTTCCTGCTGGCTTCTTCCAGCGCCTCCGGCCGCATGCCGGCCTCGTCCACGTCCACCGCCACCACGCGCCGCCCCAGCTGCGCGGCGGCCGAACGCAGGCCGGGGTAGATGGCCGGCTCGGACAGGATCACGTCCCCCGGCCGGGTCAGTGCCAGGATCAGCGCCGCCAGCGCAGACTGCGCGCCCGGGCAGGCCACGATGTGTTCCTCGTCCACCGCGCCGAACATGGGCGCCAGCCAGATCGCGCCCGCCGCGCGGTCGGCCTGGCTGCCGCCGCCCAGCTGGTAGCTCATCAGGAGGTCGCTGTCGGTGCGCATCAGCACTTGCGACAGGCCCTGCTTCAGCATGTCGTCGAAGTCCACCCCGGCCGGCGGCGGCGGGATGTTCATGCTCAGGTCCAGCATCGGCGCCAGCTCCACCTTGGGCGCGGAGGCGTAGGTGCCGGCCGCGCCCTTGCCCTCCACCAGGTGGCGGCGCTTGGCCTCGTCGTAGGCGCGCGTAACGGTGGTCAGGTCCACTTGCAGCCGCGCGGCCAGGCTGCGCTGCGGCGGCAGGCGGTCGCCCGGCTGCAGGCGCCCGTCGGACAGCGCGCGCTCGATGAAGTCCGCGATCTGCAGGTAGCGCGGGCCGCCATTCGGATGGAATGCCCCCAGCCAGGCCAGGTCTTGTGTGGGTAATATCCGGGACATTTTCTCGATGTATGGAGTTTGCTGCAGACTAGCCTGCATTAAAGGAAAATTATCTCCCCAAACCGGCAACGCTGCTGCCCGTGCTTCCCGCATTCAGTCCAGGGTGGACTTTGGGGACGGGCGGCGGTAGAGTCTGCGGGTGTTGAACTTGTGGATTTGCTATGGCGAGAACTATCCTGGTCGTGGAAGATGAGCAGGCGATCGCGGACGGCATCGCCTATGCGCTGCGCACCGACGGCTTCGCGCCGCTGCATGTGACGCTGGGTGAACAGGCGCTGGCGGCCATGCGCGGGGAGGGCGGCGGACCGGTGCCGGAACTGGTGGTGCTCGATATCGGCCTGCCGGATATGAGCGGGCTGGAAGTATGCCGCCGCCTGCGCCAGTTTTCCGATGCGCCGGTGATTTTCCTGACCGCCCGCAGCGATGAGATCGACCGCGTGGTGGGCCTGGAGATCGGCGCCGATGACTATGTGACCAAGCCGTTCTCGCCGCGCGAACTGGTGGCGCGCATCCGCGTCATTCTGCGCCGCATGGCGCCGCCGGCGCCGCGCGCCGTGGATGCTGCCGCCGGCAACGGCGCGCACCACGCCGCCGCGCAGCCGGGCGCCCCAGCCGCCCCTGCCTCGCGCCAGGTGGCCGGCCTGGAGCTGCGCGCGCTGGAGGCGCGCATTCTGTACTGCGGCCAGGCGCTGGACCTGACGCGCTATGAATACCTGCTGCTGAAAACGCTGATCGAGCATCCCGGCCATGTGCTGTCGCGCGCGCAGCTGATGGACCGGGTGTGGACCGGCGCCTCCGATACGCTGGACCGCACCGTGGACGCGCACGTGAAATCGCTGCGCGCCAAGCTGCGCGCCGTCGCCCCCGACGCCGACCCGATCCAGACCCATCGCGGCTTGGGCTACAGCCTGGCCTGCGCATGAAGATAGGCCTGCGCATCCTGCTGGGCTACTTCCTGGTGGTGGGCCTGGCCGCGTGGTTCTTGCTGAATGTGTTCATGGCGGAGGTCAAGCCCGGCGTGCGCGCCACGCAGGAGGATACGCTGGTGGGCACGGCGCACATGCTGGCGGCGGTGGTGGCGGGCGACATGCGGGCCGGCACGCTGCAGTCCTCCGGCGTGCTGGCGCGCCTGCAGGATGCGCTGCGCGGCACGATCCGCGCCAACGTCGGCGGCATCGACCGGCACCGGCTGGATTACCGCGTCTACATCACCGACGCCCGGGGCATCGTGCTGTTCGACAGCGAGGGCCGCGACGTGGGCAAGGACTATTCACGCTGGAACGACGTCTACCTGACGCTGCGCGGCAAATACGGCGCCCGCAGCACCCGCTCCGATCCCAACGACGAGGACAGCACCGTGATGCACGTGGCCGCGCCCATCCTGGACCAGGGCCAGGTGATCGGCGTGCTGACCGTGGCCAAGCCCAACGCCAGCGTGCAGGCTTTCGTGGAGCGCAGCCAGCAAACCATCCTGCGCGGCGGGGCGGTGCTGCTGGGCTTGTCGCTGCTGATCGGCCTGGCCGTCACGTCCTGGCTGGCGCGCGCGCTGGGCAAGCTGATGGCCTATGTGTCGGCGGTGGAGGCGGGGCGCAAGGTGGTGCTGCCGGCATTGGGCAAGAGCGAGATCGGCACCCTGGGGCGCGCGCTGGAGGCCATGCGCGCGCGGCTGGAGGGCAAGGAATACGCGGAGCAGCTGATGCACACGCTGGCGCACGAGCTGAAGTCGCCCATCGCGGCGATCCAGGCGTCGGCCGAACTGCTGCAGGAGGAGATGCCGGAGCAGGAGCGGCGCCACTTCCTGGGCAATATCGTCAGCCAGAACGCGCGCCAGAAGCAGTTGATCGACAAGCTGCTGGCGCTGGTGCGCGTGGAGCAGCAGCAGCGGCTGGAGGCGACCGAGAGCGTGGAACTGCATGTGCTGGCGCGGCAGGCCGGCAATGACTTTGCCGGCGCCCTGGCTGCCGCCGGCGTGACGCTGGAGTATGCCGACGCGCCGCGCGATGGGAACGCCGGAGTCGATGCGGGAGCCGGCGCGGCCACCGGTGCGGGGGCGCTGGCTGGCGGGGCCGGCGTGCCTGGCGCAGGCGTGCCGCTGCTGGTGCGCGGCGATGCGCTGCTATTGCGCCAGGCGCTGGGCAACCTGCTGGACAACGCCATCGGCTTTTCGCCGCGCGGCGGCGTGGTGCGCATCGCGCTCTGGCGCGGGACGGACGACGTCGGCATCGAGGTGTGCGACCAGGGGCCGGGCGTGCCTGCCTACGCGGCGGACCGCCTGTTTGAGCGCTTCTATTCGCTGCCCCGTCCCGGCGGCGGCAAGAGCACCGGCCTGGGCCTGCCTTTCGTGCGCGAGGTGGCCGCGCTGCACGGCGGCACGGTGAGCGTGGCCAGTGCGCCGGGCGGCGGCTGCTGCGCGCGGCTGGCTTTGCCGCTGCCGCTTGCCATCTAGGCGTACTTCACCGTCACTGCACACAGAACGCATCATCGCTTCGTCTGCGCTTTCTAGACTGGCCGCTTTCTCAACCAAAGGAAGCGCCATGCAAAAGAAGTTGCTTATGAAGGTCTGCATGATTGCCGCGCTGATGCTGCTGCTGTGCATCCCGCTGCTGATGATACAGGCCACCGTCCGCGAGCGGATGGCTTACCGCGACGATGCCGCCCGCAGCATCGCCGAGGACTCGGTCGGCGAACAGACCGTGATCGGCCCGGTGCTGGTCATCCCCTACACAGAAGAAATTGACACCCGCACAGGCGGCGCCGGCGACGAGCCGCAGCGGATCAAGACCGCCACCGCGCGCCGCCTGCACCTGGTCTACCCGGACGAGCTGAAGGTGGGCGGCAACGTCGGCACCGAACGCCGCTACCGGGGCATCCACCAGGTGCTGGTCTACAACGGCCAATACGAGTTCAGCGGCGCCTTTACCTTGCCGCAGGCGGCCGAACTGCCGCGCAGCGGCGGCAATGCGCGCATCGCGGCGGTGGGGCGGCCCTATGTGTCGCTGCCCATCGCCGACGTGCGCGGCGTGCGCGCCATTCCCAAAATCAGCTGGAACGGCGCGCTGCTGGAATTCGGGCAGGGCGCGCTGCTGGGCGCCTGGCAGAGCGGCATGCACGCGATGCTGCCGCCGGATACGCTCGCGTCGGCGTCGGCGCCGGTCAAGTTCAGCTTCAAGCTCAACCTGGCCGGCATGGAGCGGCAGCACTTCGTGCCGGTGGGCCGCAACAACGTGGTGGCGCTGACCTCGAACTGGCCGCATCCGCAGTTCGGCGGCCGCTTCCTGCCGGAAGACCGCGCCATCTCCGAGGCCGGCTTCAACGCCACCTGGCGGGTGCCGTCGCTGGCGTCCAACGTGCAGCTGCTGCTGGCGGCGCAGGCGCAGGAAGGCTGGAAGGGCGGGGCGGCGCCCGCGCCCGGCAGCCCGGCTGCCGCCGCCGCGGCGCACGCGGCGCTGGTGCGCGGGACGGACGGGCCGGCCGCCAGCCCGGGCGGCGCGCGGCTGGACGCGTTCAGCGTGGCCTTCGTCGAGCCGGTCAACATCTACAGCCAGGCCGACCGCGCCAGCAAGTACGGCCTGCTGTTCGTGGCGCTGACCTTTGCCGCCTTCTTCGTGTTCGAGATCCTCAAGCGCCTGCCCATCCACCCGGTGCAGTACGCGCTGGTGGGGCTGGCGCTGGCGCTGTTCTTTCTGTTGCTGCTGGGCCTGTCCGAGCACCTGGACTTCGCGCTGGCCTACCTGGGCGCCAGCGCCGCCTGCATCGGCCTGCTGTCCTATTACCTCGGCTATGTGCTGCGCGACCGCTGGCGCGGCCTGGCCTTCGGCAGCGGCCTGATCCTGCTGTACGGCGCGCTGTACGGCCTGCTGATCTCGGAGAACAACGCCCTGGTGCTCGGTTCCCTGCTGCTGTTCGCCGTGCTGGCGGCGCTGATGGTGGCCACCCGCAAGGTCGATTGGTACCAGATTGGCAATTAAACCCATGCCATGGAGAAACTATGCGATAATTGTCGGTTTTACACTGAAATTGAGCATGTTCCATGGCCAGCCCTCCTGTTTTTAGAATCCCCGCCATCGATGGCCTGCGTGCCGTGGCTGTCATGGCAGTACTGCTGTGCCACGCGCAATTTGCCGCCTTCGCCGGGGGCTACGTCGGCGTGGACGTGTTTTTCGTCATTTCCGGTTACGTCGTCAGCCTGCTGATCATGCGCGAGCAGGAGCAGGGCGGGTTTTCGCTGCCGGCCTTCTATGCGCGCCGCTTGAAGCGCCTGGCGCCGGCCCTGCTGTGCGTGCTGACGGCCAGCCTGGCGTTTGCACTGCTATTTTGCTTCCCCGAGAATGTGCAGGCGCTGGCCAAGAATATCGGCTTCGTGTCGCTGTTTTATTCCAATGTTTACCTGGCGCGCCAGACCGGCTACTTCGATCCGGCCGCCGAGCAGCAGCCGCTGCTGCACACCTGGTCGCTGTCGGTGGAGGAGCAGTTCTACCTGCTGATCCCGCTGTTGCTGGTGCTGCTGCGCCGGGTGGGCGCGCGCACCAGGGTAGCGGTGCTGGCGGCGCTATGCCTGGCGTCGCTGGCTTATTCGCAGCATGCGGTCAGCCATCACGTCCCTGGCGCCTTCTACTATTTGCAAACCCGGGCTTTCGAGTTCCTGCTCGGCATGCTGCTGGCTTGCCTGCATGCGGGCAAGCCGGCAGCGGCGCACGCCGCGCGCAGCGCGCGCGATGAGCTGCTGGCGCTGGCGGGCCTGGGCCTGATCGCCTGGACCGTGCTGGCTTACCGCGCCGCCACGCCGATGCCGGGCTGGCAGGCCCTGTTGCCGTGCATGGGCGCCGTCCTGGTGATCGCCGGCGCCCGCTCCCGCCTGGCCGGCATGGTGCTGGCCAATCCGCTGGCCCTGTATATCGGCAAAATCTCCTACGTGCTGTACCTGTGGCACTGGCCCGTGATGTTCGCCTTGCGCCGCCTGCAGCTCGATACGCCGGGCTGGATGGCGGCCGCCATAGGCATCTCCTTTGCGCTGGCCGTGCCCACGCACCACTGGCTGGAGCAGCCGCTGCGGCGCTTGTCCTGGTCCCCTGCGCGCACCGGGCTGGCGCTGTTCCTGCTGCCGGTACTGCTGGCGGGCGGGCTGGTGGCGCTGGGCAAGCAGACCCAGGAATTCTCGCGCTTCTATGCCGCGCACAAGCGCCAGGACTACCTGGACGCCGGGCTGACCGTGTTCAAGACCCCGCGCGCGGCGCGCTGCTGGTCGAAGGAAGGCGTGACGCCGGCGGCCGATTGCACACTGGGCGACAGCGCCTCGCCCGACAAGGCCGTGCTGTGGGGCGACAGCCATGCTTATCACCTGGTCAATTTCATCGACCAGCTGGGCAAGGACTACCGGCTGGCCGTGCATGACATGAGCTACACCATGTGCGCGCCGATCGAGCACAGCCCGGCCACGGCGGGCGACCCGGCCTACCAGGGCCATGCGCAAAGCTGCCGCGCGCACGACCAGGCGGTGATGCAGCACATCCTGGCGGACCCGGCGATCAAGACAGTGCTGATGTCGGCGGCCTGGGATGTTTACATCAACCCGGCGTCCGGTGCCGATGCGCCGCTGTCCGTGCACGGCTTCGAGCCGCAGGAAATCGACCGCCAGCTGGCCGCCACCATCGCCAGACTGCACGCGGCCGGCAAGCGCGTGGTGCTGTTCGACGATGTGCCGCTGCTGCCGCCCGGCATGGAGAGCTGCGTCTCGAACCGGCTGTACCTGCCGCACCGCGCGGCTGACCGCTGCACCTTCCCGGCCAGCGCGGCGCAGGCCGCCCACCAGCCGGTGCGCGCGCTGCTTGACGGCGTGGCGCGGCAATTCCCGCAGGCCGGCATGGTGCACATCTTCGACCTGGCCTGCACGCAGCAGGAGTGCGGGGGAGAGCTGCTCGGCACGCCGCTCTATGCGCACGGCGACCGCGGCCACCTCGGCGCCGGCGGCAGCGCCGCGCTGTACCGTGCCTACCGCGAACGCCGCCCGGACGAGCTGGCCAGCGTGCTGCGCGCGCCGCCGGCCATCGCCGCCGCGCAGTGACGCCCTCCGACTCCTTACCGTTAAAGACCATCCATGCTGTTCATCTCGAGCATCGAATCCTGGGCCTGCCGCCGCAGCGCCCGCCTGAACCACCCGCGCGCCGCCTTCCACCTGTGCTGGCTCATGCCCTTGCTGTTTGGCCTGCTGTCCCTGGCGCTGGGGCAGGACGACAACTGGGACTTGCGCAATTACCACCTGTATAGCGTGCACGCCTTCCTGAACGGCAAGGTGGGACTGGACATGGGGCCTGCCCGCTTCCAGGGCTATTTCAATCCGGCCCAGGACATTCCTTATTACCTGATGACGCAGTACCTGCCCGGGCCGGTGACCGGCTTCGTGTACGGCTGGCTGCACGGCCTGAATTTTGTGCTGCTGGTGGGCATCGCTCGCCAGCTGCTGCCGGGGGCTGCGCCGCGCATCGTGCTGCTGCTGGCGCTGGCCGGCGTCTGCGGCCCGGCCTTCCTGGGCGAAATCGGCAACTCGATGGGCGACAACATGACCAGCTTGCTGGTGCTGGGTGCGCTGCTGGTCCTGCTGCGCCGCTGGGATGCGCTGCTCCAATGGGGACGGCGCGCCGCGCTGGCGGCGGCCGGCGCCGGCCTGCTGATGGGCTTGGGGCTGGGCCTGAAGCTGACCAATGTGACCTTCGCGGTGGCGCTGTGCCTGGCGTTCTTCGCCATGCCCTTGCCGTTCTGGCAGCGCGTGCGGCTGGCTTTCGTGTTCGGGATCGGCGTGCTGGCCGGACTGTTTACGACGGGGGGCTACTGGTTCTTGAAAATGTGGCAAGTATTCGGCAATCCGCTGTTCCCCAGTTCAATAACCTGTTCCACAGCCCGCTGGCGCTGGAAAAGGGCGTCATCGACACCTACTTCCGGCCCAGGGACTTGGGCGAGACGCTGCTCTGGCCCTTCATCTTTACGCGCAACATGGCGCGCGTGGTGGAAGTGCCGCTGGCCCAGTTGATCTGGCCGCTGGCCTATGCGGCCGTGCTGGCGCTGGGCCTGGCCTGGCTGCTGCGCCGGGCTGGGGTGCTGGCGCCGCGCGCGCCGCTGGCCGCGCGCAGCCGCTTCGTGCTGCTGTTCTTCAGCCTGGCCTGCGTGGCATGGATGGAACTGTTCAGCATTTACCGCTACCTGGTGCCGATCGAGTTGCTGGCGCCGCTCATGGTGTGGCTGTGCCTGCAATCGCTGCTGCCGGCTGCGGCGGCCGCGCGCATCGGGGCCTGGAGTTTGCTGGCGGCCGCGCTGGCGGTGTTCCCGTTCACCAGCTTCGGTCACGCCGGCTGGGCCGAGCGCAGCTTCAGCGCCGACGTGCCGGCGCTGGCACAGCCGGAACAGACGGTGGTGTTCATTGCCCAGTCGCATCCACCGCTGGCCTGGCTGGCCACTTTCTATCCGGTGCAGGTGGCGTTTGCCGGCCTCGGCACGGGCTTTCCCGAGTCGCCGCAGTACCGCGCGCAGCTGCGCGCCCTGATGACGACGCGCACCGGCCCGCACTACCTGATGCTGTCGGGCGCACGCAACATCAAGACTTCCGGCCTGCAGCGCAAGCGCGCGCTTGCCGACGGGCTGGGCCTGACTGCCAGCCCGTCCGCCTGCGCCCGTCTCGACAGCTGGCTGCGCAAGGTGCGCTTCCAGGTCGATATGCAGCCCTTGCCGGACGGGCGCTGCACGCTGGAGCTGCAGGCGCGCTACCGGCTCGACCTGGAGGCCATCGACCGCGCCACCGAGGCCGAGGCGGCCCAGCTGGCGGGCCAGTACGGAGTGGCGCTGGAGCCGGGCAGCTGCCGCCGCTACGCCGCCGCGGTGGGCGCCGAACCCTACCCCTACCGCCTGTGCCGGGTGCGCATTTTGCCGTGACCGCAGCGCGGTTGCGCAGCGCGGCAAATAATTGACATACCCCGTACTAAGTTGTTGCGTCAAGAGTCTTTTCACGCTACACTAGCCGGCTTCGGTATGGATTCCATCTTTTTACGGGCCGTACTAATTTTTGTAGTTAAACAAAGCCCCGCCCAATCGTAGGTGGGAATGGAGAAAAAATGAGCCTAGGCCTCCTCGGTCGCAAGGTTGGCATGATGCGCATCTTCACGGATGATGGGGATTCGATCCCAGTCACCGTGCTGGACGTGTCGAACAACCGCGTTGCGCAAATCAAAACCCCTGAAACGGATGGTTATTCCGCTGTTCAGGTCGTCTTCGGTCAACGTCGCGCTTCCCGCGTGACCAAAGCCGCAGCCGGTCACTACGCCAAAGCTGGTGTCGAAGCCGGTACTCTGCTGAAAGAGTTCCGCGTTGACGCTGCTAAAGCTGCAGAATTGAAAGCTGGTGAAGTTATCGCCGCTTCGCTGTTCGAAGTTGGTCAGAAGATCGACGTTCAGGGCACGAGCATCGGTAAGGGCTACGCCGGTACCATCAAGCGTCACAACTTTGCCTCCGGTCGTCAGACCCACGGTAACTCGCGTTCGCACAACGTACCAGGTTCGATCGGTATGGCGCAGGACCCGGGCCGTGTATTCCCAGGCAAGCGCATGACCGGCCACATGGGTGACGTTACTGTTACCACCCAGAATCTGGAAATCGCTCGTATCGATGCCGACCGTCAGCTGCTGCTGGTCAAAGGCGCGGTACCAGGCGCGAAAAACGGCCAAGTGGTCGTCTCGCCTGCTGTCAAAGTCAAAGCAAAGAAAGGGGCTTAATCGATGGAACTCAAGCTCCTGAATGCTCAAGGTCAAGCATCTTCCAACGTTGCCGCCGCTGACACCGTCTTCGGCCGTGATTACAACGAAGCCCTGATCCACCAGATCGTGGTTGCCTACCAAGCCAATGCTCGCAGCGGCAACCGTAAGCAGAAAGACCGCGAAGAAGTCCACCACACGACCAAGAAGCCATGGCGCCAAAAAGGCACCGGCCGCGCTCGTGCTGGTATGTCGTCGTCGCCACTGTGGCGCGGCGGTGGCCGCATCTTCCCGAACTCGCCTGACGAGAACTTCACCCATAAAGTGAACAAGAAGATGTACCGCGCCGGTATCTGCTCGATCCTGTCCCAACTGGCTCGCGAAGAGCGCCTGGTGGTTGTTGAAGACTTCGCTATCGAAGCTCCAAAGACCAAGCTGCTGTCGCAAAAGCTGAACGCCATGGGTCTGGAATCGGTGCTGATCATCGCTGACAACATCGAAGAAAACCTGGAACTGGCTTCCCGTAACCTGCCGAACGTGCTGGTGGTTGAGCCACGTCACGCAGATCCAATGTCGCTGGTCTTCTACAAGAAGATCCTGGTCACCAAAGCGGCACTGGCCAAGATTGAGGAGATGCTGGCATGAGCGCAGTCATCAAACACAGCGAAGAGCGCCTGATGAAGGTGCTGCAGGCTCCGGTCATTTCCGAGAAGGCCACCATGGTCGCGGAAAAGAACGAGCAAATCGTGTTCCGCGTACTGCCGGATGCGACCAAGCCTGAGATCAAGGCAGCCGTTGAACTGCTGTTCAAGGTTGAAGTCCTGTCGGTGCAAACCGTCAACCGCGAAGGTAAGGTTAAGCGTTCGGGCCGTTTCATCGGTCGCCGCAACCACACCAAGCGTGCTTTCGTGTGCCTGAAGCCTGGCCAGGAAATCAATTTCTCCGAGGAGGCTAAATAATGGCACTCGTTAAGATGAAGCCAACCTCCCCAGGCCGTCGCGGCATGGTGAAGGTTGTAAACGCCGACCTGTACAAAGGCCGTCCGTTCGCAGCCCTGGTTGAAAAGAAATCCAAAACTGCCGGCCGTAACAACAACGGCCACATCACCACCCGCCACATCGGCGGTGGCCACAAGCAGCACTATCGCCTGGTCGACTTCAAGCGTCAGAAGGATGGCATTCCTGCGAAAGTGGAACGTATCGAATACGATCCAAACCGCACCGCGAATATCGCCCTGCTGTGCTACGCCGACGGCGAGCGCCAGTACATCATCGCCACCAAGGGCATGAGCGTGGGCGACAGCGTGATGAACGGTTCGGAAGCGCCGATCAAGTCGGGCAACTGCCTGCCAATCCGCAACATCCCGGTCGGTACCGTGATGCACTGCGTCGAAATGCTGCCAGGTAAGGGTGCCCAGATGGCCCGTACCGCCGGCGCCGGCGTCGTGCTGATGGCCCGCGAAGGCACCTACGCCCAAGTGCGTCTGCGCTCGGGTGAAGTGCGCCGCGTGCACATCGAGTGCCGCGCGACCGTGGGCGAAGTCGGCAATGCCGAACACAGCCTGCGCAAGATCGGTAAAGCCGGTGCGATGCGCTGGCGCGGTGTGCGTCCTACCGTTCGCGGTGTGGTCATGAACCCGATCGACCACCCGCACGGTGGTGGTGAGGGCCGTACCGCAGCTGGTCGTCACCCAGTATCGCCATGGGGCCAGCAGACCAAGGGTAAGAAGACCCGCAGCAACAAGCGTACTTCTTCGATGATCGTCTCGCGCCGCGGCAAGAAATAAGGATAAACCATGACTCGTTCATTGAAAAAAGGGCCGTTCTGTGACGCCCACCTGGTGAAAAAAGTCGAAGCCGCGCAAGCGACCAAAGACAAAAAGCCAATCAAAACCTGGTCGCGCCGCTCGACGATCATGCCTGACTTCATCGGTCTGACGATCGCTGTGCACAACGGCAAGCTGCACGTGCCTGTGTATGTTTCCGAGAACATGGTTGGTCACAAGCTCGGCGAATTCGCGCTGACCCGTACGTTCAAGGGCCACGCTGCTGACAAAAAGGCTAAGAAATAATGGAAACCAAAGCTATCCTCAAAGGCGTGCGCCTGTCGGATCAAAAAGGCCGCCTGGTGGCTGACCTGATCCGTGGCAAAAAGGTAGACGCTGCGCTGAACATTCTGCAGTTCAGCCCGAAAAAAGGCGCGGCCATCATCAAGAAAGTGCTGGAGTCCGCAATCGCGAACGCCGAGCACAACGATGGTGCCGATATCGACGAGCTGTTCGTGAAAACGATCTACGTCGAAAAGGGCCCGATCCTGAAGCGCTTCACCGCGCGTGCAAAGGGCCGTGGCGACCGCATTTCGAAACAATCCTGTCACGTGTACGTGACTGTCGGTAACTAAGGAGCCACGATGGGTCAGAAAATTCATCCAACCGGTTTCCGTCTGGCGGTCACCCGTAACTGGGCTTCGCGCTGGTACGCAGGCAACGGCAATTTCGCTGCCATGCTGAACGAAGACTTGAAAGCTCGCGCTTTCCTGAAAAAGAAACTGAAGAACGCCTCGGTCGGCCGTATCGTCATCGAGCGTCCAGCCAAGAACGCGCGCTTCACGATCTACAGCTCGCGTCCAGGCGTGGTCATTGGTAAAAAAGGCGAAGACATCGAAGTACTGAAGTCGGCGCTGACCAAGATCATGGGCGTGCCGGTGCACGTGAACATCGAAGAAATCCGCAAGCCGGAAATCGATTCGCAGCTGATCGCCGATTCGATCTCGCAGCAGCTGGAAAAGCGCATCATGTTCCGCCGCGCGATGAAGCGCGCGATGCAAAACGCCATGCGTCTGGGTGCCCTGGGCATCAAGATCATGTCGTCGGGCCGTCTGAACGGCATCGAGATTGCGCGCAAAGAATGGTACCGCGAAGGCCGCGTGCCGCTGCATACCCTGCGCGCCGACATCGACTACGGCACCAGCGAAGCGTCGACCACGTACGGCATCATCGGCGTGAAAGTCTGGGTCTACAAGGGCGACCGCTCCGCTACCGGCGAAGCACCAGTCATCGAGACCCCAGCTGACGAGAAGAAGAGCCGCGGCCCACGCCGCGACGATGGCAAGCCTTCCGGCCGCCCACGTCCAGCCGGTGCTAAACCATCCCCGGCAGGTGCTGCCCGCGTGCGTTCCGCTAAACCGGCCGCCGCTGCACCAGCTGAGAAAGCAGGAGAATAACCATGCTGCAACCAGCACGCAGGAAGTATCGTAAAGAGCAGAAAGGCCGCAACACCGGCATTTCGCACACCGCCGGCACTTCGGTGTCGTTCGGCGAATTCGGTCTGAAAGCAGTGGCTCGCGGTCGTATCACCGCGCGCCAGATCGAATCGGCACGTCGCGCCATGACCCGTCACATCAAGCGTGGCGGCCGTATCTGGATCCGCGTTTTCCCGGACAAGCCGATTTCGAACAAGCCGGCCGAAGTTCGTATGGGTAACGGTAAAGGTAACCCGGAATACTACGTCGCTGAAATCCGTCCAGGCAAAGTCCTGTACGAAATGGATGGCGTCGCAGAAGAACTGGCACGCGAAGCGTTCCGCCTGGCTGCTGCCAAACTGCCGCTGGCTACCACCTTCGTGGTGCGCCAGGTTGGCCAATAATAGGAGTGAAATATGAAAGCATCTGAACTCCGCGGCAAAGACCAGGCAGCTCTGCAAAAAGAGCTGAACGATCTGTTGAAGGCCCAGTTTGGTCTGCGTATGCAAGTCGCTACGCAACAGCTGAGCAATACTTCGCAGCTCAAGAAGGTACGCCGCGACATCGCGCGTGTGAAGACGGTAATGAATCTGAAGGAAGCCAAATGAACCAACCAGTGAAACAGTCGCTCAAGCGCACGCTGATCGGTAAAGTGGTGTCCGACAAGATGGACAAGACCGTTACCGTTCTGATCGAACGTCACGTGAAGCACCCTCTGTACGGCAAGATCATTGTGCGCTCGGCGAAATACCACGCACATGACGAGTCCAACCAGGTCAAAGCCGGTGATACGGTCGAGATCCAGGAAGGCCGTCCGATCTCCAAAACGAAGGCGTGGACGGTGACTCGTGTAGTGCAAGCTGCACAAATCGTTTAATTGACCAGCCGCCGCCGTCCCTGACGGTGGCGGTTTTCAATTAGTTCTTGCAAGCCCGCAGGTTTTATGTGATACTTGCGGGCTTCGCTCATGTATCGCCGCAAAGTGTCTCTCCGCAGACGCGCACCTGCGGTCAGTACTTGTACGAAGGTCAAGCACCCAAACAGCGACGCAAGTCACTGGCGGGACCAAGACTGACCGAGAGGTCCGCATTGTGTGGATTCTTCGGCTTAAGTTGGGAAAGAGAATACTATGATTCAAACTGAAAGCCGGCTCGAAGTGGCCGACAATACCGGTGCCAAAGAAGTCATGTGCATCAAGGTATTGGGCGGCTCCAAGCGCCGTTACGCTGGCATTGGCGACGTGATCAAGGTAACCGTCAAGGTTGCCCAGCCACGCGGCCGTGTCAAAAAAGGTGAAATTTACAACGCTGTGGTTGTGCGTACCGCTAAAGGTGTGCGCCGCCAAGACGGCTCCCTGGTGAAGTTCGACGGCAACGCCGCCGTGCTGCTGAACGCCAAGCTGGAGCCGATCGGTACCCGCATCTTCGGACCTGTCACGCGCGAACTGCGCACTGAGAAGTTCATGAAGATCGTGTCCCTGGCACCGGAAGTCCTGTAAGGAGTCAGTAAATGGATAAGATTCGCAAAAACGACGAAGTCATCGTTTTGACCGGTAAAGACAAGGGCAAGCGCGGTATCGTGCAACAGCGTGTAGACGCTGAGCACGTCGTGGTTGAGGGCGTCAACGTTGCTAAGAAAGCGACCAAGCCGAACCCGATGACTGGCGTAACTGGTGGCATCGTTGACAAGACCATGCCTATTCACGTGTCCAACGTTGCTCTGTTCAACGCTGCGACCGGTAAGGCAGATCGCGTAGGCTTCAAAGATGTGGACGGCAAAAAAGTCCGCGTCTTCAAGTCGAACGGCGAAGTAGTGAAAGGGTAATAAGAAATGGCCCGTCTGCAAGCAGTCTATAAAGACAAAATCGTTGCCGAGCTGACCGAGAAATTCGGCTACAAGTCGGTAATGGAAGTGCCGCGCCTGACCAAGATCACCCTGAACATGGGTGTGGGCGAAGCAATCGCTGACAAGAAGGTTCTGGAGCACGCTGTTGGCGACCTGACCAAGATCGCCGGCCAGAAGCCAGTGACCACCAAGTCGCGCAAAGCTATCGCCGGTTTCAAGATCCGCGAAGGCTATCCGATCGGTACCATGGTGACCCTGCGCGGCGCCCGCATGTACGAGTTCCTGGATCGTTTCATCACCGTGGCCCTGCCGCGCGTGCGTGACTTCCGTGGCGTGTCCGGTCGTTCGTTCGACGGTCGCGGCAACTACAACATCGGTGTGAAAGAACAGATCATCTTCCCAGAGATCGAGTACGACAAGATCGATGCGCTGCGTGGTATGAACATTTCGATCACCACCACCGCGAAGACCGACGACGAAGCGAAAGCTCTGCTCGCCGCCTTTAAATTCCCGTTCAGGAACTAATAGATCATGGCAAAACTCGCACTGATTAACCGTGAACAGAAGCGCGTCGACCTGGCAAACAAATTCGCTGCCAAGCGCGCCTCGCTGAAGGCCATCATCGACGACCAGTCGAAGACGGAAGAAGAGCGTTACGAAGCACGCCTGAAACTGCAGGCCCTGCCACGCAACTCCGCTCCGACCCGCCAGCGCAACCGTTGCGCCGTCACCGGTCGTCCACGCGGCACCTTCCGTAAATTCGGTCTGGGCCGTATCAAGCTCCGTGAATTCGC
This sequence comes from Pseudoduganella sp. UC29_71, assembly GCF_042693265.1. Taxonomy (NCBI): domain Bacteria; kingdom Pseudomonadati; phylum Pseudomonadota; class Betaproteobacteria; order Burkholderiales; family Oxalobacteraceae; genus Pseudoduganella; species Pseudoduganella sp. UC29_71. The sequence continues at coordinate 6,534,912 of NZ_CP170549.1, forward strand.
CATGCGTGGTGAGATTCCGGGTATGACTAAAGCCAGCTGGTAATAGGAGAACAAGCAATGAGTATGAGCGATCCTATCGCCGATATGCTGACCCGCATTCGCAACGCCCAAGGCGTTCAAAAAACGACCGTGGCCATGCCATCGTCGAAAGTCAAAGTAGCGATTGCCAACGTCCTCAAGGACGAGGGTTACATTGAAGATTTCGCTGTCGCCGAAGCCGGTGGCAAGTCGGAACTCAAAATCGGTTTGAAATATTATGTAGGCCGTCCTGTTATCGAGCGCCTTGAGCGCGTGTCCCGTCCGGGTCTGCGCGTCTACAAGGGCAAGGATGAAATCCCAACCGTGATGAACGGCCTGGGCGTTGCCATCGTGTCGACCCCGCAAGGCGTCATGACCGACCGCAAAGCACGCGCTACCGGCGTCGGCGGCGAAGTCATCTGCTACGTCGCGTAAGGAGCAATAATGTCTCGTGTAGCTAAAATGCCTATCGCTGTGCCAGCTGGCGCTGAAGTCGCCATCTCCGCACAAGCGATCACCGTAAAAGGCCCGCTGGGCGTACTGACCCAGTCCCTGAACGGCCTGGTGAAAGTAGAAAACAACGCTGGCACCCTGTCCTTCGACGTGGCCAACGACAGCCGCGAAGCCAATGCCATGTCCGGCACGCTGCGCGCGCTGGTGAACAACATGGTCACCGGCGTCACCAAGGGCTTCGAGAAGAAGCTGAACCTGGTTGGCGTGGGTTACAAGGCGCAAGCCGCTGGCGACAAGCTGAACCTGTCGCTGGGCTTCTCGCACCCGGTTGTGCACGCGATGCCAGAAGGCGTCACCGTGGCAACCCCGACCCCGACCGAGATCCTGATCAAGGGTATCGACCGTCAAAAGGTTGGCCAGGTGGCCGCTGAAGTTCGCGCTTACCGCGCTCCTGAGCCATACAAGGGCAAGGGCGTCCGTTATTCGGACGAAGTGGTTAAGATCAAAGAAACCAAGAAGAAGTAATTAGGGGCTGACGATGGATAAAAAAGAATCTCGTCTGCGTCGCGGACGTCAAACCCGGATCAAGATTGCGCAGCTGAAAGTGAACCGCCTGTCGGTACACCGCACCAACCTGCACATCTATGCAAACTTGACCTCCCCGGATGCCAAAGTACTGGTTTCGGCCTCGACCGCGGAAGCGGAAGTGCGCGCAGAACTGGCCGGCAAATCGGGCAAGGGTGGCAACGCCGCTGCCGCCGCACTGGTGGGCAAGCGCGTAGCAGAAAAAGCACTGAAAGCAGGAATCACCGAAGTTGCGTTCGACCGCTCCGGTTTCCGTTACCACGGCCGTGTCAAAGCGCTGGCAGAAGCTGCCCGCGAAGCCGGTCTGAAGTTCTAAGGGTACGATCATGGCAAAAATGCAAGCTAAAATGCAAAGCGACAAGCCGGATGACGGCATGCGCGAAAAAATGATCGCGATCAACCGCGTGACCAAAGTGGTCAAGGGTGGTCGTATCATGGGCTTCGCGGCGCTGACCGTAGTTGGTGACGGCGATGGCCGCATCGGCATGGGTAAGGGCAAATCGAAAGAAGTGCCAGTGGGTGTGCAAAAGGCAATGGAAGAAGCCCGCCGCAACCTGATCAAAGTGCCGCTGAAAAACGGCACGCTGCATCACACCGTGATCGGCCGCCACGGCGCGTCGAAAGTGATGATGATGCCAGCCAAGCCGGGTACCGGCGTGATCGCTGGTGGCGCCATGCGCGCGATCTTCGAGGTGATGGGCGTGACGGACGTGGTGGCCAAATCCACCGGTTCGAGCAACCCATACAACCTGGTGCGCGCGACCCTGGACGGCCTGTCGAAAATCAGTACTGCTGCTGACATCGCTGCGAAACGCGGCAAGTCGGTGGAAGACATCCTGGCTTAAGGGGAAACCACATGAGCACTATCAAAGTCAAACTGGTGAAGGGCCTGATCGGCACCCGTCAAGACCACCGCGCCACCGTGCGCGGCCTGGGTCTGCGCCGTGTCAACTCGGTTTCCGAGCTGCAGGACACCCCATCGGTACGCGGCATGATCAACAAGGTCGCCTACCTCGTGAAAGTCGTATCGTAAGCTTAGGCTTGCGATCTGGAGAAATTAATGGAACTGAATACCATTCAACCTGCAGAAGGCGCGAAGCACGCTAAGCGTCGCGTCGGTCGCGGTATCGGCTCCGGCCTGGGTAAAACCTCCGGCCGTGGTCACAAAGGTCAAAAATCGCGTTCGGGCGGCTTCCACAAAGTCGGTTTCGAAGGCGGTCAGATGCCTCTGCAACGCCGTCTGCCTAAGCGCGGTTTCAAGTCGCTCAACGCCACCTTCAAAGCTGAAGTGCGCCTGTCCGACCTGAACAACCTGCCAACCGGCGAAGTCGACATTCTGGTCCTCAAGCAAGCCGGTGTGCTGGGCGTGCTGGCCCGCGACGTGCGCGTGATCGCCTCCGGCGAAATCACCAAAGCCGTCGTGGTCAAAGGCCTGAAAGTCACCGCGGGCGCGAAAGCGGCCATCGAAGCGGCTGGCGGCTCGGTAGCCTGAGCAGATAGCTAACAGCTAGATCGGAGCGAAAATTGGCGACCAACCCACAACTTGCTAAGAGCGCCGCAGCTGGCTTCCCTTGGGGCCGCCTGTGGTTCCTGCTTGGCGCATTGGTGGTGTACCGTATCGGCGCTCACGTTCCTGTACCGGGTGTAGACCCGGTACAGCTCGCGACCCTGTTCAAGGCGCAAGAGGGCGGCATCCTGGGCATGTTCAACATGTTCTCCGGTGGCGCGCTGTCGCGCTTTACGGTGTTTGCGCTGGGTATCACGCCCTACATCTCGGCCTCGATCATCATGCAGTTGCTGTCGATCGTGTCGCCGCAGATGGAAGCGCTGAAGAAGGAAGGCGAATCCGGCCGCCGCAAGATCACCCAGTACACCCGTTATGCGACGGTGGCACTGGCGCTGTTCCAGGCGCTGGGTGTGTCCGTGGCCCTGGAATCGCAGCCTGGCCTGGTGCTGGACCCGGGCCTGGGCTTCCGCTTCGTGACGATCGTGACGCTGTTGACCGGCACCATGTTCCTGATGTGGCTGGGGGAGCAGATTACCGAGCGCGGTCTCGGTAACGGCATCTCCATCATCATCTTCGCCGGCATCGCCGCCGGTCTGCCGGGCGCCTTGGGAGGCTTGTTCTCCCAGGTGTCGACCGGTTCGATCGGCAGCTTCTCGGCCATCCTCATCGTGGTGCTGGTAGCCCTGGTTACCTTCGTCGTGGTGTTCGTGGAACGTGGGCAGCGCAAGATCCTGGTCAACTACGCCAAGCGTCAAGTCGGCAACAAGATCTACGGTGGCCAAACCAGCCACCTGCCGCTGAAGCTGAACATGGCCGGCGTGATCCCGCCGATCTTCGCATCGTCGATTATCCTGTTCCCGGCTACGCTCGTGGAGTGGTTCTCGAAGGGCGCCGACAAGTCCAGCCCGGTCGTCGGTTTCATGAAAGACCTGGCGGCATCGTTGAGTCCTGGCGAGCCTATCCATGCATTGTTGTACGCCATTGCAATCGTGTTCTTCTGTTTCTTCTATACCGCGCTGGTGTTCAACAGCAAGGAAACAGCGGACAACTTGAAGAAGAGCGGGGCCTTTGTGCCAGGGATCCGTCCCGGTGAGCAGACTGCCCGCTACATCGACAAGATCCTGACGCGATTGACGCTGGCCGGCGCCGTCTACATCACGCTGGTGTGTTTGTTGCCGGAGTTTATGCAAGCCCAGTGGAAGGTTCCCTTCTACTTTGGCGGCACCTCCCTGTTGATTATTGTGGTTGTGACCATGGATTTCATGGCCCAGGTGCAAAACTATGTGATGTCGCAGCAATATGAATCGCTGCTGCGCAAAGCAAACTTCAAGGGCGGAATTCCGCAGCGTTAAGCGCGGCAAACATAACGAAAAATGGCAAAAGACGACGTCATACAGATGCAAGGCGAGATTCTGGAAAATCTCCCCAATGCAACATTTCGAGTGAAGCTGGAAAACGGGCACGTGGTGCTCGGGCACATTTCGGGTAAAATGCGGATGAACTATATCCGCATCCTTCCTGGCGACAAGGTGACGGTCGAACTGACACCTTATGATCTGAGCCGGGCCCGCATCGTGTTCCGGACCAAGTAAATAAACAATCGTACTAGAAGAGAGTGCAAAAATGAAAGTTAACGCTTCAGTCAAGCGCATCTGCCGCAACTGCAAGATCATCAAGCGCAAAGGTGTGGTCCGCGTAATCTGCGTCGAACCGCGTCACAAGCAGCGTCAAGGTTAATAACCGTTATTTATCGAGGAATAACGAATGGCACGTATTGCAGGGGTTAACATCCCAAATCACCAACATACCGTTATCGGCCTGACCGCCATCTACGGTATCGGCCGCCCACGCTCGCAGTTCATCTGCCAGGCGACGGGTGTTCCAACCAACAAGAAGATCAAAGATCTGGACGACAGCGAACTGGAAAAGCTGCGCGATGAGATCGGCAAGTTCGTCGTTGAAGGCGACCTGCGCCGCGAACTGTCGATGAACATCAAGCGTCTGATGGATCTGGGCTGCTACCGTGGTATGCGTCACCGCAAGGGCCTGCCGGTCCGCGGCCAGCGCACCCGCACCAATGCACGTACCCGCAAGGGCCCGCGCAAAGCCGCTCAATCGCTGAAGAAATAATCTTAGGAAAATATTATGGCTAAGCAACAAAGCAGCGCAGCAGCAGCTCGCGTACGCAAGAAGGTCAAGAAGAACGTTGCCGAAGGTATCGCCCACGTTCACGCTTCCTTCAACAACACCATCATCACCATCACCGACCGTCAGGGCAATGCACTGTCGTGGGCGACCTCCGGTGGCGCTGGCTTCAAGGGTTCGCGTAAATCGACCCCGTTCGCAGCGCAGGTTGCTGCTGAAGCCGCTGGCAAAGTGGCAGTTGAGTGCGGCGTGAAGAACCTGGAAGTGCGTATCAAGGGCCCAGGTCCTGGTCGCGAATCCGCAGTGCGCGCACTGAACAACCTGGGCATCAAGATCACCGAGATCCAGGACGTGACCCCAGTACCGCACAACGGCTGCCGTCCTCCTAAGCGTCGTCGTATCTAATGGCGCTGCCGGCGCGGGCTTGCTAACTTCCGCCGCCGGCGTCGTCCTCTTGGAAGCAAAAAACCGCTGGAACAGTGGGCCGGAAACGGCTATACTGTCCGGCTGTTCTCGCCTGTCGGATGGATTTCGACGGGTTTTTCGTTTTGTCAGCCACCGTCCAAGCTGCAAGCAGGCTGGACTAGCGCCTAACCGCATGATGCGGCTGGGGCGTCATATTTAAAGGAAAACACCGTGGCACGTTATATCGGACCAAAAGCAAAGCTGTCCCGCCGTGAAGGCACTGATCTGTTCCTGAAGAGCGCCCGCCGCTCCCTGGATTCGAAATGCAAACTGGATGTCAAGCCAGGCCAGCACGGCGTGAAGTCGGGCGCCCGCACCTCGGACTACGGCAACCAGCTGCGCGAAAAGCAAAAAGTCAAGCGCATGTACGGCATCCTGGAACGCCAGTTCCGCCGCTACTTCGCTGAAGCCGACCGCCGCAAAGGCAACACCGGTGAAACCCTGCTGTCCCTGCTGGAAACCCGCCTGGACAACGTTGCCTACCGCATGGGCTTCGGCTCGACCCGCGCTGAAGCGCGCCAGCTGGTCTCGCACAAAGCCTTCACCGTGAACGGCAACGTGGTGAACATCGCTTCCTACAACGTCAAGACCGGCGACGTGATCGCCGTGCGCGAAAAGGCCAAGAAGCAAGTGCGTATCGTCGAAGCGCTGTCGCTGGCTGAACAAGTTGGCATGCCAGCTTGGGTGTCGGTGGATTCCAAGAAAATGGAAGGCACGCTGAAGTCGCTGCCAGAGCGTAACGAAATCGCTCATGACGTCAACGAATCGCTGATCGTCGAACTGTACTCGCGTTAATCGTAGTCGGTAGTTACCGCCCACTGGCTGTCTGGCCCAGTGGGCTTTTTCACTAATGCCATCAGCCTTATCGGTGTAATGAGCCGAGGGTATTGAAGAGGACATTTCATGCAAAACAGTTTGTTGAAACCACGTATCATCGACGTAGAAGCCCTGGGCGCCGGTCACGCTAAAGTCGTGATGGAGCCGTTCGAGCGTGGCTACGGCCACACCCTGGGCAACGCGCTGCGCCGCGTGCTGCTGTCGTCCATGATCGGCTACGCGCCGACCGAAGTGACGATCGCCGGCGTGGTGCACGAGTACTCGTCGCTGGACGGCGTTCAGGAAGACGTGGTTGATCTGCTGCTGAATCTGAAGGGCGTGGTCTTCAAAGTCCACAACCGCGACTCCGTCACCCTGACCCTGAAGAAGGAAGGCGAAGGCGCCGTCCTGGCCTCGGACATCGATCTGCCGCACGACGTCGAGCTGATCAACCCGGACCACGTGATTGCCCACCTGACCGCAGGCGGCAAGCTGGACATGCAGATCAAAGTGGAAAAAGGCCGCGGCTATGTGCCGGGCAACGTCCGCCGCCTGTCCGAAGACACCAACAAGACCATCGGCCGCATCATCCTGGACGCGTCGTTCTCGCCAGTGCGCCGCGTGTCGTACGCAGTGGAATCGGCCCGTGTGGAACAGCGTACCGACCTGGACAAGCTGATCATCAACATCGAAACCAACGGCGTCATCACGCCTGAGGAAGCGATCCGCCAGTCGGCGCGCGTGCTGGTCGATCAACTGAACGTGTTCGCTGCCCTGGAAGGCACGGAAGCGGCCGCCGAAGCGCCATCGCGCGCCCCGCTGGTCGATCCTATCCTGCTGCGTCCGGTGGACGATCTGGAGCTGACCGTGCGTTCGGCCAACTGCCTGAAAGCGGAAAACATCTACTACATCGGCGACCTGATCCAGCGTTCGGAAAACGAACTGCTGAAGACGCCGAACCTGGGCCGCAAGTCCTTGAACGAAATCAAGGAAGTGCTGGCTTCGCGTGGTCTGACTCTGGGCATGAAGCTGGAGAACTGGCCGCCTGCAGGTCTGGAGAAGTAATCTCAGTTGCAAATGCTGTACCCGTCCCCGGCATGTGCCGGGGGCGTTTAACCCTTATGAACCGGTCCGCGCCCTCGCGCTAGCGTTGGCGATCGAAGAACTCGGCATTAAACATCATCGAAAGGAAGTACCATGCGTCACCGTCACGGCCTCCGTAAGCTGAACCGTACCTCGTCCCACCGCCTGGCTATGCTGCGCAACATGACCGTTTCCCTGCTGCGTCATGAAGCCATCAAAACCACCGTTCCTAAAGCTAAGGAACTGCGCCGCGTGATCGAGCCGATCCTGACCCTGGGCAAGACCGACACCCTGGCCAACAAGCGCCTGGCCTTCGCTCGCCTGCGCGACCGCGAAATGGTGCAAAAGCTGTTCGCCGAACTGGGCCCACGTTACGCCAACCGTAACGGCGGCTACCTGCGCATCCTGAAAATGGGTTTCCGCGTAGGCGACAACGCTCCTATGGCGTTCGTTGAACTGCTGGACCGTCCAGAGATCAGCGAAGCTGTTGAAGTGGCCGACGAAGCGTAAATTACGCTGAGTAAGAAAAAGCCAGGCTCAGCCTGGCTTTTTTTATGCGCGGACGAGTCAGGCCTTGCGGCGGCGGCGCAGCACGGCCGCACCGGCCAGGCCGATGCCGAACAGGGCCAGCGACGCCGGTTCCGGCACGCCGGCAGGCGCGGCACGCCAGGCGAAGACGCCGATCGAGCTGTGCGAGGTGTCGCGGCTCCAGCCGCCGTTCGAGTTGATGTCGAAGGTGGCGGTCGTGTTCTGCAGCAGGAAACGCGACAGGCCGACGGTGGGATTGGTGCCGACGTCGGTATAGCCGTGCACCCAGGAATTGCCGGCCGTATCGGTGTACGGGCTGCTGTGCTCCATCAGGTTGTTGAGCAGCACGGCAGCGTTGTAGTTGCTCGCGACCTGATTGGTGCCGCCGCCGTAGGTCAGCGTGGTGGCGCCGGCGTCCTGGTAGAACTTGGCCACATCGGCCATCGTGGCCAGCTGGAAGCCCTTGCCGGCGTAAATCGAGCTGCTGAAGAAGCCGTTCACCGTCAGGCCGGTGGTGTGGGTGACGTCCACCCACTGGCGGTTGGTGGCGGTGTCCAGGATCAGCAGGCCGTCGCCGGCGGTCTTGAAATCCTGTTCGATCAGGGTGGCGTGCGCGGCGCTGCACAGGCCAGCGCTCAGCAGCGCGGCCCCCAGTTTGGCAAATACTTGTTTCATGCATTTCCTCTTTTAAAATGTCCATCAGGAAAGCAAATATGGTGCCAGGAAACATAAAGTGATTTGTATCAATGAGTTGCGCCGGGCTTGCGCTGCGCAAGCCGCCAGAGTGTAAAGAAATCCGACACTGTCGAGGGCCGGGCGGGAAAGCCCGGGCAGGTGTACCATAAGCAGGTTTTAGTTCTAGAAGGCAGTCATGTTCCGCTTTGCCCACTCCCTGGTCCGCCTGCTGGCCCTGCTGACGCTGCTGTGCGCCGCGCCGGCCCGCGCCGAGGAAGAGTTCCTCGATCCCGCCGTCGCCTTCAAATTCTCGGCCCGCATGCTGGACGCGAAAACCGCCACCGTCACCTATGAGATCGCGGACGGCTACTATATGTACCGCGAGCGCTTCATGTTCAAAGCGCAGGGCGCCATCCTGGGCACGCCGGACATTCCGCCCGGCAAGGTGAAGTTCGACGAAACCTTCAACAAGGAAGTGGAGACCTACCGCAAGCAGGTCACCATCACCATTCCGGTCGAGGCGGCCGGCCCGTTCACGCTGATCGCCACCTCCCAGGGCTGTTCCGACAAGGGCCTGTGCTACTCGCCGCAGGACGCGCAGGCCAGCCTCGTCGGCGGCGGCGCTGCTACCAGTGCGGCCAACGGCGCCGTGTCCACCGCAGCCATGTCGCTGCCGGGCAGCGGCGCGGGGCAGGGCGCCTCGCAAGCTGTGGCAGGAGCCGCAGCCGGAGCCGGAGCGCCCGAGGCGGCCGGCATCAGCGAGCTGGGCAAGATCCAGGCCGCGCTGCAGGGCGGCCGCCTGCTGGTGATCCTGCCGCTGTTCGCGCTGCTCGGCCTGGGCCTGGCCTTCACGCCCTGCGTGCTGCCCATGGTGCCCATCCTGTCCTCGATCATCGTCGGCGAAGGCGCGCGCAGCAGCCGCGGGCGCGGCCTGGTGCTGTCGCTGACCTACGCGCTCGGCATGGCCATCGTCTACACCGCGCTGGGCGTGGCCGCCGGCCTGATCGGCGAAGGCATGGCGGCCGCGCTGCAGAACCCCTGGGTGCTGGGCGCCTTCGGCCTGCTGATGGTGGCGCTGTCGCTGTCCATGTTCGGCTTTTACGAGCTGCAAGTGCCGGCCGGACTGCAAAGCCGCCTGAGCACGGTGTCCAACCGCCAGTCCTCCGGCAAGCTGGCCGGCGTGTTCGCCATGGGCGCCATTTCCGCGCTCATCGTCGGTCCCTGCGTGGCCGCGCCGCTGGCCGGCGCCCTGGTCTACATCAGCCAGACGCGCGACGTCGTCATCGGCGGCGGCGCGCTGTTCGCCATGGCGGTCGGCATGAGCGTTCCCCTGGTGCTGGTGGGCGTATCGGCCGGCACGCTGCTGCCGCGCGCCGGCGCCTGGATGGACAATGTGAAGAAATTCTTCGGCGTGCTGCTGCTGGCCATGGCCCTGTGGCTGGTGGCGCCGGTGCTGCCGGCCAAGCTGGCCATGCTGGGCTTTGCGCTGCTGGGCATAGGCTACGGCGTCTACCTGCTGGCCGCCGGCGGCCGGGGCAAGGCTGGCACTGGCTGGCTGGGCAAGGCTGCGGCCGTGGTGTTCGTCATCCTGGGCGGCGTGCAGCTGGTGGGCGTGGCCACCGGCGGCCAGGACGTGCTGGCGCCACTGGCCCACCTGGGGCGCGGCGGCGCGCAGCCGGTGCACTTCACGCGCGTCAAGACCGTGGCCCAGCTCGACGCCGCGCTGGCGCAAACCGGCGGCAAGACCGCCATGCTGGACTTCTATGCCGACTGGTGCGTGTCCTGCAAGGAAATGGAAAAGCTCACCTTCGTCGACCCGGCCGTGCAGGCCAAGCTGGCCAACACCGTGCTGCTGCAGGTGGACGTGACCGCCAACGACGAGGACGACAAGGCCATGCTGAAGCGCTTCAAGCTGTTCGGCCCGCCGGGCATCATTCTGTTCGACGCGCAGGGCCGGGAAATTCCCGACTCGCGCGTGGTCGGTTTCCAGAACGCGGAGACCTTCCTCAAGTCGCTGAACAAGCTGCAATAACGACAAAGGGCGCCGAGGCGCCCTTTGTGTTTGCTGCCATGTTGATGCTTAGCCGTGGCGCATCATCGCGCCGCCATGGCCGCCGCCGTGGCCGCGATGGCCGCCGAAACGGCCGTGCATGCGCTTGGCAGCCTCGTCGAAGGTCTTCTGCTGCTCAGGCGTCAGCTGGGCGTAGAAGGTCTTCAGCGCGGCCAGGCGGGTTTCCTGCCGGGCCAGCATCTGCTTGTGCATCTCGAGGCGCTTCTCAGCGCGTTCCGGCGCGCTCAGCTGGGCCAGCGCGGCGCGGTCCGGACGGGCGGCCGGCAGCTTGGGCGCGGTGGCGGCGAGGTAAGCGTTCCAGGCCGGTTCCTGCGCGGCGGTGATCTTCAGCTTGTCGTGCAGCGCGGCCTGGTGCTTGGCCATCATTTCCTGGAATTTCGCCTGGCGCTCGGCCATCTTGGCGGCGCGCTGCTCCTGCGTCAGGGCCTGGCCGTGGCGGCCGGGGGCGGGGGTATCGGCGGCAAAGGCGGCGCCCGTGCCCAGGCCGAGCACGGTCATGCCGATGATCAGGGTTTTGCGTATCGTGTTCATGGTCCATCCTTTAGTGTAGGGGTTCAGTGACGTATCTATGTGCACTGCACATGGGACACATCTTGGCAGCGGGGTGTTGCCGCCGCATTGCCCCAGCGGCCGCTTTTGTATCAAACTGTTTCCCCAAGGTTGTGACAGCTGATATACAAGCCGATACAAACCCTTATTGGCCTTCCCCCGCTGAACTGAGGATAATTGAGGCATGGAACAAACTTCTACCATCCTGATCGTCGACGACGACCGCGATATCCGCTCCCTGCTGGCCGACTACCTGGAAGCCAACGGCTACCGCACCCAGTGCGCGGCGGACGGCGCCGGCATGTGGAAACAGCTCGACGAAGCCCGTCCGGACCTGATCGTGCTGGACCTGAACCTGCCCGGCGACGACGGCCTGAGCCTGTGCCGCAAGCTGCGCGCCACGTCCTCGCTGCCGGTCATCATGCTGACCGCGCGCAACGAACCGCTGGACCGCATCCTCGGCCTGGAAATGGGCGCCGACGACTACCTGCCGAAACCGTTCGAGCCGCGCGAGCTGCTGGCCCGCATCCGCAGCGTGCTGCGCCGCAGCCACGCCATGCCGTCCAACGCCGGCTCCGACAAGGTGCAGCAGATGCGCTTTTCCAACTGGACGCTGGACCTGACCGCGCGCCACCTGGTGAACCCGGACGGCATCGTCATCATGCTCTCGGGCGCCGAGTTCCGCCTGCTCAAGGTATTCCTCGAGCACCCGAACCGCGTGCTCAACCGCGACCAGCTGCTGAACCTGACCCAGGGCCGCGACGCCGATCCGTTCGACCGCTCGATCGACATCCAGATCAGCCGCCTGCGCCAGAAACTGGGCGAGGACGCGCGCGTGCCGCAAATCATCAAGACCGTGCGCAACGGCGGCTATGTGCTGGCCGGCGCCGTCAGCGTGGAGCCGGGCGCGTGAAAGCTTTCCTCAGTTCGATGACGGGCCGTATTTTCCTGGTGCTGTTGCTCGGCATTGTGGCCTCGGCCGCGCTGACGCACTACCTGGCCGTCACCGAACGCCAGCGCACGCTGGAGCGCTACCGCGACTCCTACGTGCTGGACCGCTCCGACGAGCTCATCTCCACCATCAGCGTGGTGGCGCCCGAGGCGCGCGCGGCCTACCTGAAAATCGTCAGCCAGGGCGGCCTGCGGCTTGAAGCGAGCGACGCCGCCATCGACACGGCCGCCCGCCAGACCGCCTTTTCGCGCCAGCTGTCCGCGCGCCTGGGCAAGGACTACGTGCTGGCCCCGCAGCCGGGCCGGCCGGCCGCCTGCGACGCGCCGCGCGAGATCAACTCCATCTTCGGCCCGGTCCAGTGGCGCGGCATCTGCGAAGTGGTGCACGTGGGCCTGCACGACGGCCAGGTGCTGCGCCTGACCGTGCTGCCGCCGCGCTCGCCGCCGCCCACCGGACAGAACGAGCTGTTCAGCATCCTGCCTTTCCTGTTCAGCATAGTCGGCCTGGCCTACCTGGTCACCCGCATGGCCGTGCGCCCGCTGCAGAAGCTGGCGCAGGCCGCGAAAGACCTGGGCAACGACATCAACCACCCGCCGCTGGCCCTGAGCGGCGCCAGTGAAATCCGCCAGGCCAGCGCCGCGTTCAACGCCATGCAGGCGCGCATCCGCCAGCACATCTTCCAGCGCACGCAAATGCTGGCCGCCATCACGCACGACCTGCAAACCCCGCTCACGCGCATGCGGCTGCGGCTGGAAAAAGTCACCGACAGCGACCTGCAGCAAAAGCTGCTGGGCGACCTGTCGGCCACGCAGCAGATGGTCAAGGAAGGCCTGGACCTGGCGCGCAGCATGGACAGCACCGAGAACATGCAGGCGCTCGATCTCGACTCCCTGCTCGACAGCGTGTGCGCCGACGCGGCCGACGCCGGCCAGGACGTGGCCCTGAAAGGCCGCGCCGCGATGGCCTTGATGGGCCGCCCGCTGGCGATCCGCCGCTGCCTGGTGAACCTGCTGGACAACGCCGTCAAGTACGGCCAGAGCGCCAGCGTGACGGTGGAGCGCATGGTGGGCGCGGCCCGCATCCGCATCCGCGACGCCGGCCCCGGCATTGCCGCCGACCAGCTGGCGCAAGTGTTCGAACCGTTCTACCGCATTGAAACCTCCCGCTCGCGCGAATCCGGCGGCACCGGCCTGGGCCTGACCATCGCGCGCAACATCGCCGAGCAGCACGGCGCCAGCATCGCCCTGGCCAACCACCCGGACGGCGGCCTGGAAGTCACCCTGGTGGTGCCCGAATATTACGCAGGGAAATAATTCCCGCATTTGCATTTATCCAAAACAACATGAAAAAGACGACTCTGGTACTCCTGGTAGGTGCAGCCGCCGCGATTGGCGCGGGCGCCTGGTATTACGCGCAGCCGGCCGCCGGGCACGGCGCCGAATCGGCCGCGTCCGCCACGGCAGGCCAAGGCAAGCAGGGCCAGCAAGGCCCGACCACCGTCAACGTGGTCACGCCGCAGCGCCAGGACGTGCCGGTGCTGCTGACGGCCAACGGCACCGTCTCGCCCATCAGCACGGTGGACCTGCATCCGCAAACCACCAGCACCATCGTCAAGGTGCACATCAAGGAAGGCCAGTTCGTCAAGCAGGGCGAGCTGATGTTCTCGCTCGACAGCCGCAGCGAAAACGCCAACGTGGAAAAAGCCCAGGCCCAGGTGATGCGCGACCGCGCCACGCTGGCCGACCTGGAGCGCCAGTACCAGCGCAGCATGGACTTGCTGGCGCAGAAATTCATCGCTCAGGGCGCGGTGGACACCTTGCGCAGCCAGGTGGAGCAGGCGCGCGCCGTGCTCAACGCCGACATCGCCGCCACCCAGGCCGTGAAGGTGGACGCCAGCTACACCACCATCCGCGCGCCGATGACGGGCCGGGTGGGCGCCATCAACGTCTATCCGGGCAGCCTGGTGCAGCTGTCCACCTCGCTCACCACGATCACCCAGCTCAACCCGATCAATGTGTCCTTCACCTTGCCGGAAAGCGCGCTGGCCGGCCTGCTGGCCGCGCAGCAGGGCGGCGCGGTGCCGGTGGAAGTGGAATCGGGCGGCAAGCAGTTCAAGGGCAAGCTCAGCTTCATCGACAACGCGGTCGACCCCATGGCCGGCGTGATCCGCGTGAAGGCCGAGTTCGACAACAGCCAGACCCAGCTGTGGCCGGGCCAGTACGTCAACACCAAGCTCACCGTGCAGACGCTGAAAGACGTGCTGGTGGTGCCGCAAAACGCTATCATTAGCAACACCAGAGGTACGTTTGTGTACACGGTCGCCCCGGACCAGACCGCCGTGGTGGCCAACATCAAGCGCCTGCACACGTTCGGCCCCTACGCCGCCGTGAGCGGCCTGAATGGCGACGAGAAAATCATCGTCGAAGGCAAACAGAACCTGCGCCCCGGCGGCAAGGTGCGCATCGCCGACGCCGCGCCCGAAGGCAAGAAAAAGGGCGGCGGCGACGCAAAAAAGAAGGATAGCGCAGCATGAACCTGTCCGAATTGTGCATCCGCCGCCCGGTGATGGTGGTGCTGCTGTCGCTGAGCCTGATCCTGGCCGGCGTGCTGGCCTACGCCCATATCCCCGTCGCGGCACTGCCCAGCTATAACACCCCGGTCATCAACGTCGGCGCCGACCTGCCCGGCGCCAGCCCGGAAACCATGGCGTCCTCGGTCGCGCTGCCGCTGGAGAAGCAGTTCTCCACCATCGCCGGCCTGAGCATGATCACTTCCACCAGCACCCTGGGCAATACCTCGCTGACGCTGGAATTCGACCCCAGCATCAACGTCAACGAGGCCGCCGTGGACGTGCAGGCCGCGCTGCTGCGCGCGCAGCGCTCGCTGCCGCAGGAAATGACGGATTTGCCGTCCTACCGCAAGGTCAACCCGGCCGACGCGCCGGTGCTGTTCATGACCATGACCTCGCCCTCGCTCAGCTTGTCCGAGCTGAACGACTACGCGGAAAACCTGATCGCCCCCAGCCTGTCCACGCTGCCCGGCGTGGCCCAGGTCACCGTCAACGGCCAGAAGCGCTTCGCCGTGCGCATCCGCGCCAAGGCCGACCTGCTGAACGCCCGCAACATCACGCTGGACGAACTGGCCGCCGCCATCAAGTCGGCCAACGCCAACACCCCGCTGGGCATCCTGGACGGCCCCAGCCAGACCCTCACCATCCAGGGCAACGCCCAGCTGATGAAGGCGGCCGAATTCGCCGAACTGATCATCGCCACCCGCAACGGCCAGCCGGTGCGCCTGAAGGACGTGGCCGACGCCGAAGACAGCTACCAGTCCGTCAAGACCGCCGGCAGCTACAACGGCGAGCGCTCCATCGTGCTGCTGGTGCAGCGCCAGCCGGACGCCAACACGGTGCAGGTGGTGGACGGCGTGCGCACCCTGCTGCCGCGCTTCACGGCCCAGCTGCCAGCCTCGGTCAAGATCAACCTGGTCAACGACCGTTCCGTCTCCATCCGCGAAGCCATCCACGACGTCAACCTGACGCTGGCGCTGACCGTGGTGCTGGTGGTGCTGGTGATCTTCCTGTTCCTGCGCAAGGCGGCCGCCACCTTCATCCCGGCCATCACCATGCCGATCTCGCTGCTTGGCGCGCTGAGCCTGCTGTATGCCTTCGGCTACAGCCTGGACAACGTGTCCCTGCTCGGCATCACCCTGGCCGTGGGCCTGGTGGTGGACGACGCCATCGTGGTGCTGGAAAACATCGTGCGGCATATCGAGCTGGGCAAGAAGCCGCTGCAGGCCGCGCTGATCGGCTCGCGCGAAATGGGCTTCACCATTATCTCGATTTCCATTTCGCTGGTGGCGGTGTTCATTCCCATCTTCTTCATGCCCGGCGTGATCGGCCTGCTGTTCCACGAATTCGCCGTCGTGGTGGCGCTGTCGGTGCTGGTGTCGGCCGTGGTGTCGCTGACGCTGGTGCCCATGCTGTGCGCGCGCCTGCTGCCGAACGAAGCGCACGAAGCCGAAGGCGACGACACCTTCATCGGCCGCTGGTTCGAAGCCGGCTTCTCGCGCCTGCGCCGGGGCTACGCCAGCACGCTGGACATTGCGCTGCGCCACCGCTACGTGGTGCTGGCCCTGGCGATCGGCACCTTCGTGCTGACCGTGGTGCTGTACGCCACCATCCCGAAGGGCTTCTTCCCCGAGGAAGACCTGGGCCAAATCCGCGTCACCACGGAAGCGTCGGAAGACATTTCCTCGGCCGCGCTGCTGGAACTGCAGGGCAAGGTGGCCGACGTCATCATGGCCGACCCCAATGTGCAGGACGTCACGTCCTTTGTCAGCGGCGGCAACGGCGGCCGCATGTTCCTGGTGCTCAAGCCGCGCGGCCAGCGCGCCAAGATGCCGCAGGTGCTGGACAGCCTGCGCAAGGCCACCAAGAAAGTGCCCGGCATTTCGGTCTATCTGAGCCCGGTGCAAAACCTGCAGCTGGGCGGCCGCCCCAGCAAGAGCCGCTACCAGTACACGCTGCAGTCCGTCAGCCCGGACGCGCTGAACGACTGGGCCAGCAAGTTCCAGGAACGCATGCGTTCGGACAACGACTTCCGCGACGTCACCAGCGACTCGCAGAACAAGGGCCTGCAAGCGTCGCTGAAGATAGACCGCGACAAGGCCAACACGCTGGGCGTGGAAATCAGCGCCATTCGCAGCGCGCTCTACCTGGCCTTCGGCGAGCGCCAGGTGTCCACCATCTACTCGTCCGCCGCCAGCTACTTCGTGATCCTGGAAGCGGCCACCCAGGACCGCCAGTTCGACGACGCGCTGACCAAGATTTCCGTGCGCAACAAGGCGGGCAACCTGGTGCAGCTGTCCAGCTTTGCCAGCGTGGAGCGCACCGTCGGCCCCACCTCGGTCAACCACCAGGGCCAGCTGCAAGCCATCACGCTGTCGTTCAACCTGGCGCCGGACGTGCCGCTGGGCGTGGCCACCAACAAGATCGACAAGATGGCGCTGGACATGGGCTTGCCCGCATCCATCATCACCACCTACGGCGGCGACGCGGCCGTGTTCCAGAGCTCGCAGGGCAGCCAGCTGATCCTGATCATCGCCGCGCTGGGCGTCATCTACGTGCTGCTGGGCGTGCTCTACGAGAGCTACATCCACCCGCTGACCATCCTGGCCGGCTTGCCGTCGGCGGCCGTTGGGGCCTTGCTGACCTTGCGCATATTCAACCTCGACCTGACCATGATCGCCATCATCGGCATCCTGATGCTGATCGGTATCGTCAAGAAGAACGCCATCATGATGATCGACTTCGCGCTGGACGCGCAGCGCAACCAGGGCATGAAGCCGGCCGACGCCATCCGCGAAGCCTGCGTGCTGCGTTTCCGCCCCATCATGATGACCACGCTGGCGGCCCTGATGGGCGCCTTGCCGATCGCGCTCGGCCTGGGCGCCGGCGCCGAACTGCGCCAGCCGCTGGGCCTGGCCGTGGTGGGCGGCCTGATCTTCTCGCAGGTGATCACGCTGTACATCACCCCGGTGATCTATTTATTCCTCGACAAGTACAGCGGCAGCGGCCCGATGGACGACGCGGCGCTGGCGGAGCAGCCGGAACCGGCCAAGGCGCCGGTCGAGCTAAAAGCTGTCAGCCTGGCCAAGCACTGATATCATACGGCGGGCCGGAATATTTCCGGCCCGTTTGCTTTAGGCAATCTTGTGATACATACGGTAACATCCATCAAGAGCGAGTCCGGGTAAGCTGGGCGCTCTCTCGGGTGTTTGTTCAGAAAGTCCGTCCATCTTGTTCCAGTTCCGCCACACCCACGAGGCTGACCACAGCCACGAATATTGCGAAGCATGCGGCCAGAAGCTGCCCCGGCACGACGGCTACGGCTATGGCGGACCGCGCAAGCACAACCGTGTCGGCATCGGCGTCTCGATCGC
Organism: Pseudoduganella sp. UC29_71; assembly: GCF_042693265.1. Classification (NCBI taxonomy): domain Bacteria; kingdom Pseudomonadati; phylum Pseudomonadota; class Betaproteobacteria; order Burkholderiales; family Oxalobacteraceae; genus Pseudoduganella; species Pseudoduganella sp. UC29_71. Next base: position 6,552,702 of record NZ_CP170549.1, read on the forward strand.
GCTGCACTTGCTGATCGTGCTGTACTACCTGTTCCATCCCCAGGAAAAAATTTCCCTCAAGCCGCCCGCCAAAGAGGGCGAAATGGTCTGGGTCGCCCCGCTGAAGGACAAGCCGGCGCCCAAAGCCAAGCCCGAGCCGAAGAAAACCGAAGTGGCCAAGGCGCAGCCGCAGCCGCGCCGCGAAAGCAAGGCTATCGCTAAGAAGGCCGCGCCGCCCAAGCTGGAAACCTATGTGCCGCCGGTGCAGGCCACCATGAAGCCGCCGCCGACGCCGGCCGTGGAAGAAGACATGATGGCGCGCGTGGAGGCCGCCCGCAAGCGCCGCGCCGACGCCAATCCGCAGCCGGCGCAGGAACCGCAGGAAAGCGAATCCGACCGCGCCAACCGCATCGCGCGCGCCAACATCATGGGCGCCCTGGGCCGCAACGCGGCCGGCGAACGCGACGACACGGGCGGCATCTTCTCCATCGTCAACAAAACCGGGTTGAGCGCCGACATCAAGTTCCGCGGCTGGAACACCAACTTCAAGCGCCAGTGGTCGCAGCAGGTGCACGTGGAGCTGGGCACGGACATCGACATCGAAACGGCCATCGTGCGGCGCATGATAGACCTGATCCGCAAGGAAAAACCGGGCGAATTCCAATGGGAATCGCACCGCTTGGGGAAAGTGATTACCATGAACGCCGGCAAGCAATACCAGGCCGAACTGGAAGCCTTTCTGCTCAAGGAATTCTTCCCCAACTATCGACGCTGACCCTTCGAACCGGAGCGCCCATGAAACGACGTGCAGCAGCGGGAATGTTGTGGGCCTTGTGCGCGGCGCCCCTGGTCTGGGGCGGGGCCGCGCGGGCGCAGGCTGAAGCGGCCGCCGGCAGCGTGATGCGGGTGGAGACGCGCGGTGTCAGCGTGCCGCTGTACGCCAGCTGGCGTCCCGACGCGGTCGCCACACTGGTGCTGTATTCCGGCGGAAATGGCGGCTATGGCCCCATCGGCCCCAACGGCTGGCCCTCCAGCCAGAACTTCCTGGTCCGCTCCGCCCAGTTGTTCGCCGCCCAGCCCTTCAACGTGGTACTGGTGGGCCTGGCGCCCGACCTGCGCGAGCTCGACGGCCGCGCGCGCCTGGGCGACAGCCACGCGCAGGACAACCAAGCCATCTTCAAGGCCATCAAGGCCAGAAGCCCGGCGCCGCTGTGGCTGGTAGGCACCAGCATGGGCACGATCTCGGTGGCGGCGGCCGCCATCCGCGACGCGGGGCAGGGGCAGGGGCAGGGGCAGGGCGGCGACCTGGCCGGCATCGTGCTCACCTCGACGGTGACGGCCTACAAGCGGGAGGGCGCCGTGCCGACGCAGGACATCGGCAAGATCCGGGTGCCGGTGCTGGTCATGCATCACCTGCAGGACAGCTGCGGCATCTGCCGGCCGTGGGAGGCGAAGAGCCTGGCGGGCAAGCTGGCGGGGGCGCCGGTGACGAAAACGCTGCTGGCGGACGGCGGCAGCGTGCCTGGCGGCGACCCTTGCGGGCCGCTGCACTATCACGGCTTCATCGGCATGGAACAGCAGGCGGTGGAGCAGATCGCCAACTGGATCCGCCACCCCGTGCCGTAAAGAAAAATCAGCCCTTGAGCTTGCGCGCGATATCCAGCGCGAAGTAGGTCAGCACGCCGTCGGCGCCGGCGCGCTTGAAGGCCAGCATGGATTCCATCATCACCTTGTCATGGTCCAGCCAGCCGTTTTGCGCGGCCGCCTTGATCATCGCGTATTCGCCGCTGACCTGGTAGGCAAAGGTCGGCACCTTGAACTCGTCCTTCACGCGGCGCACGATGTCCAGGTAAGGCATGCCGGGCTTGACCATCACCATGTCGGCGCCTTCCTGCAGGTCCAGCGCCACTTCGCGCAGCGCTTCGTCGCTGTTGGCCGGGTCCATCTGGTAGGTGTTCTTGTCACCCTTGCCGAGGTTCTTGGCGGAGCCGACCGCGTCGCGGAAGGGGCCGTAGAACGCCGACGCATACTTGGCCGAGTACGCCATGATGCGGGTGTGAATGTGGCCTTTTTCCTCCAGCGCGGCACGGATGGCGCCGATGCGGCCGTCCATCATGTCCGACGGCGCCACCACGTCCACGCCGGCGTCCGCCTGGCACAGGGCCTGGCGCACCAGCATCTCGGTGGTGATGTCGTTCAGCACGTAGCCGTTATCGTCGATCAGGCCGTCCTGGCCGTGGCTGGTGTACGGGTCCAGCGCCACGTCGGTCAGGATGCCCAGCTCGGGGAAAGCCTGCTTCAGCGCGCGCACGGCGCGCGGCACCAGGCCTTCCGGGTTGGTGGCCTCGATGCCGTCCGGCGTCTTCAGCGCCGGGTCGATCACAGGGAACAGCGCCAGCACCGGGATGCCCAGCGCCACGCATTCTTCCGCCACCTTCAGCAGCAAGTCCATCGACACGCGCTCCACGCCCGGCATCGACGCCACCGGCTCGCGCTGGTTCGTGCCGTCGAGAATGAAGACCGGGTAGATCAGGTCGGACGCGGTCACGGCGTTTTCGCGCATCAGGGCGCGCGAGAACGGGTCGCGGCGCATGCGGCGCATGCGGATGGCGGGGAAGGGCGTGTTGTGGGCCATGGCTACAGGGTTTCCTTTCGTGCTTTCGTGTTTAGTCGTCCGACGTATCTTCCGGCGTGTCGATCAGTTCCGCCTGCGCGGCGGCGTCGTCCTCGTCCAGGCCGGCCAGTTCGATGATCTTGGCGGTGGCTTCTTCAATGCCGATGCGCTTCAGTGCCGAGAACAGCTGCACGGTGAAGGGAAAGCCTTCGCCGTCCTCGTCCACGTAGCTGTCCAGCTTGGCTTGCGCCTGGCGCAGCACGGTGGTCGATTCGCTGCGGGTGAGCTTGTCGGCCTTGGTCAGGATGCAGTGGATAGGCTTGCCGGTCGGGGCGAACCATTCCAGCATCTGGATGTCCAGGTCGGTGAACGGGCGGCGCGAATCCATGATCAGGATCAGCGCGGCCAGCTGCTCGCGCTGCTGCACATAGTCGCCCAGCAGGCGCTGCCAGTACAGCTTGGTGTTGCCGGACACTTCGGCGTAGCCGTAGCCGGGCAAGTCCACCAGCATGGCCTGGATTTCCTCGACCTTGGTCGGGTCCTTGCGGTGCATCGCCACGTGGGCGCCGCCGATCGAGAAAAAGTTGATGTGCTGGGTGCGGCCTGGCGTCTTGGACGCGAAAGCCAGCCCCTTCTGGTTGCACAGAATATTGATGGAGGTCGACTTGCCGGCGTTGGAGCGGCCGGCGAAGGCGATTTCGGGCACCGTGGTATTGGGCAATTCGCGCAAGTGATTCACGGTGGTAAAGAAGCGGGCTTGCCAGAGTTTAGACATGGGAGGGGGTGGGCAGAAATGCAACAAAGAAAGCTAAAACGGCGAAAAGCTATTGTACAATAAGGGGTTACGAATTGTTGCCATGTATAAAAGCAAATAAGCGCGCAACATGCTTGTAGAATAAATACACGGCAGTCCCACCATTTTTTTCACTAGTCTCAGGGTGTTTGAATGAATCGTGCGTTTTCACCGTTTGTAAAGTCCTTGCTCTTCGCAGTGTTGGCCGTTTCGGGTGTCGCATCGGCTGCCGAACATGCTGCCCCTGCCGCCAAAGTCGATCCCGCCAAGGGCGGCAGCCTGTATGCCGACGGCGACAACGCCCGCGGCCTGCCGGCGTGCGTCTCCTGCCACGGCGCAGCGGGCAACTCCACCATCGCGGCCAATCCCAAGCTGGCTGGCCAGCCGGAAGCCTATATTTACAAACAACTGGTGAATTTCGCCTCGCCGTCGCGCAGCAATCCGGTGATGAGCACCTACGCCAAGATGCTGAGCGACGATGAAAAGAAAAACATCGCTGCCTATCTGAGCACCCAGGCGCAAAAACCGGGCGCCGCCAAGAACAAGGATACCATCGAGCTGGGCAAGAAGATCTATCGCGGCGGCATCGCCGAGAAGAACGTGCCGGCCTGCGCCAGCTGCCACGGCCCTGCCGGCGGCGGCATTCCTGCCCTGTACCCGCGCCTGGCTGGCCAGCACCAGGACTACACGGTTGCCCAGTTGACCGCTTTCCGTGGCGACGGCCGCAAAAACAGCGTGGAAATGAGCACCATTTCCAAGCGCCTGTCGGACGACGAAATGAAGGCGGTTGCCGATTACGTGGCCGGCCTGAAGTAAAAACCATGTATTTGTGCGCCAATATGGCGCATATCAGTTCGTGAATAGTAAAAAGAGGGCGGCCGCGTGAGCGGGCTGCCCTTTTGTTGGTATTCTGCTGCCAGTCCTTTTTGAGATAGTGTCCGCATGAGCACCACCAGCACCGCCGGTATCAAACTGAAAACCCGCCGGCCAGCGTTCGACGCGACCGTCGAACTGCTGTCTTCGATGCGTTTCGCCATCAGCCTGCTCACCATGATCGCCATCGCGTCCGTGATCGGCACGGTGATGAAGCAGAACGAGCCGATGTCCAACTACGTGAACCAGTTCGGCCCGTTCTGGTTCGAAGTGTTCAACAAGGTGGGCTTGTACGCCGTGTACTCGGCGTGGTGGTTCCTTGCCATCATGGGCTTCCTGGTGGTGTCCACCACCCTGTGCATCGTGCGCAATACGCCGAAGATGCTGAAGGATATGCGCAGCTGGCGCGAGAACGTGCGCGAACAGTCGCTGCTGAACTTCCACCACAAGAACGACTGGACCTCGCCGCTGCCGCGCGCCGCGCTGGCGCAGCAGATGGCGCAGCGCCTCGGCCACGCCGGCTACAAGGCGCGCATCGTCGAGAAAGAGCACGCCACGCTGGTGACCGCCAAGCGCGGCGCCGGCGCCAAGTTCGGCTACATCTTCGCGCACAGCGCCATCGTCATCATCTGCATCGGCGGCCTGCTCGATTCGGACATGCCGATCCGCTTCCAGGAATGGTTCATGGGCAAGACCCCGTTCGCGGGCAGCGGCGTCATCGCCGACATTCCCGCCCAGCACCGCCTTGGCCTGGGCAACCCGACCTACCGCGCCAACACCGCCATTCCCGAGGGGCAGGCCAGCAACACCGCCATCATCCCGCGCGCGGACGGCGTGCTGATCCAGGACCTGCCGTTCACCATCCTGCTCAAGAAATTCAACATCGACTTCTACAGCACCGGCATGCCCAAGCTGTTCGCCAGCGAAGTGGAAGTGCGCGACCATGAAACCGGCAAGACCTTCAGCTCCGTCATCGAGGTGAACAAGCCGCTGATCTACAAGGGCCTGGCGGTGTACCAGTCCAGCTTCGAGGACGGCGGCACCAAGCTCAAGCTCAAGGGCTACCCGATGGCGGGCGCCGACAAGGCCAGCTTCGACGTCACCGGCGAAGTCAATGCCGCCACGCCGCTGGGCAAGGAATACACCGTCGAATGGACCGGCTTCCGTCCGTTCAACGTGGAGAACATGGCCAGCCAGGACGCGCGCGCCGTGGCCAAGGGCGAGAAGCTGGAAGACAGCTTCGCGCGCGGCCTGCGCAGTCTGGATCAGCAGCTCGGCTCGGCGGCCAAGAACGCCAACAACAAGGACTTGAAGAACGTCGGCCCGAGCGTGCAATACAAGCTGCGCGACCAGACCGGCCAGGCGCGCGAATTCCAGAACTACATGCAGCCGGTGACGGTGGACGGCGCGACCGTGTTCCTGGCCGGCGTGCGCGCCAACCCGGGCGACCCGTTCAGCTACCTGCGCATCCCGGCCGACGACGAGCACACGGTGAAGGAATGGATGCGCTTGCGCGCCGCGCTGCATGATCCGGCCCTGCGCACGCTGGCCGCCGAGCGCTACGCGCGCCGCGCCATGCCGGGCGGCAGCGCCGCCCCGGCCAATGCGGCCGCCGGCGCCGGCAGCGCCGCGCTGCGCGACCAGCTGGCGCAATCGTCGGCGCGCAGCCTGAACATGTTCGCCGGCGCCGAAGCGGGCGACGGCAAGGACGGCGGCCCGGTGGGCGGCTTTGTCGCCATCTCGCGCTTCCTGGAAAAAGTGCCGCAAGCCGAACAGGAAAAAGCGGCCGACATCTTCATGAAGATCCTGAACGGCAGCATGTGGGAACTGTGGCAGGCCGCGCGCGAAAAGGACGGCCTGGCGCCGGTGGAAGGCAACGAGCAGCACGGCCGCTTCCTGCAGCTGGCCACCAACGCGCTGTCCGACGCCACCTTCTACGGCGCTCCGGTCTACCTGCAGCTGGACGAATTCAACGAAGTCAAGGCGTCCGTGTTCCAGGTGACCAAGTCGCCCGGCAAGAACGTGGTCTACCTCGGCTGCCTGTTCCTGGTGCTCGGCGTGTTCTCGATGTTCTACATCCGCGAGCGCCGCCTGTGGGTGTGGATCAAGGACAGCGAGGCCGGCGCGCACGCGCTGATGGCCATGAGCACGCAGCGCAAGACCCTCGATTTCGACAAGGAATTTGCAGACTTGAAGGAAAAGCTACCGCAATCGGCGTAAGCTGCATGGCATAAGCAGTATTGGAGACCACGATGGAAATGACACAAACCCCAACCTATAGCCAGACGCCGGGCTATTTCAAGCGCCTCACCATCTTCGACTGGCTGTTCGCGCTGGTGCTGGCCGGCGGCGCGTTGTTCGCGCTCAACCGCTACGGCGCCTACATGGACGTCTACGAAAAAGCCATCCTGCTGGCGGCCGTGCCGTCGTTCGCGGCGCTGGGCTGGCACTGGAAACCGGTGCGCTGGTTCATGCCGCTGGCCTTCGCGCTGGCGCTGCTGGCCGTGGCCATGTACGGCGGCAGCCTGGACGCCGCCAACCAGAAGTTCTGGCTCAAATACATGCTGTCGAGCCAGTCCGCCATCCTGTGGATGAGCACCTTCTTCTTCCTGTCCACGCTGTTCTACTGGATCGGCCTGGTGGCCCGTTCCTCGATGGGCTTCGTGGTCGGTTCCAAGCTGTGCTGGGCAGCGCTCATCATCGGCCTGACCGGCATGCTGGTGCGCTGGTACGAGTCCTACCTGATCGGCTCGGACGTGGGCCACATCCCCATCTCCAACCTGTACGAAGTGTTCATCCTGTTCTCGCTGATCACGGCCATGTTCTACCTGTACTACGAGGCCCACTACAAGACGCAGCAGCTGGGCGCCTTCGTGCTGCTGGTGATCTCGGCCGCGGTCGGCTTCCTGCTGTGGTACACCGTGTCGCGCGACGCGGCCGACATCCAGCCGCTGGTGCCAGCGCTGCAAAGCTGGTGGATGAAGATCCACGTGCCGGCCAACTTCATCGGCTACGGTACTTTCGCGCTGGCGTCCATGGTGGGCTGGGCCTACCTGCTCAAGCATGAAAAGATCCGCACCCTGTGGCAGGCGCTGGTGATCGCGCCCATGGTGCTGCTGGCGCTGGCCTGGCTGATCGCCTATGTGTCCGGTGCCGGCGAAGCCGTCATCAAGGGCATGGTCAACGCCAGCCGCTTCACCGCCGTGCTGGTGGTGCTGTTCGCCGTGACCAACCTGATGCGCGACCGCCTGGCCGCGCGCCTGCCGGACGCCGAAACGCTGGAAGACGTGATGTACAAGGCCATCTCGGCCGGCTTCGCCTTCTTCACCATTGCCACCATCCTGGGCGCATTGTGGGCGGCCGAAGCGTGGGGCGGCTACTGGTCGTGGGACCCGAAAGAGACCTGGGCGCTGATCGTCTGGCTCAATTACGCGGCCTGGCTGCACATGCGCCTGATGTCCGGCCTGCGCGGCAAGGTGGCGGCCTGGTGGGCGCTGGTGGGCCTGCTGGTGACCACCTTCGCCTTCCTGGGCGTGAACATGTTCCTGTCCGGATTGCACTCCTACGGCAAGCTGTAACACCGCCTCGCTCCCCCGAAAGCCCCCGGCCGCGCCTGCGCCCGGGGGCTAATGAGATGGTCACCCTCCACCCTATAAGTTACTAAGCTTATAGGGTGTTTTCATTTCCAGAGGAGATCATCATGGAATCCGTTACCCTCATCGGCATCGACCTTGGCAAACACAACTTTCACGTCCACGGTCAGGACCGGCAAGGCAAAGCGCTGCTGCGCAAGAAGTTCAGCCGCAAGCAACTGATCGAGTTCCTTGCCAATTTTCATCCGTGCACGATTGTCATGGAAGCCTGCGCGGGAGCACATTTCATGGCCCGGCAATTGGCCCGCTTCGGCCATGAGCCCAAGCTGATCTCGCCGCAGTTTGTGCGCCCCTTCGTCAAAAGCAACAAGAACGATTTCATCGACGCGGAGGCAATCTGCGAAGCGGCCAGCCGCCCAGCGATGCGTTTCGTCACACCAAAAAATGAATCCCGGCAAATGCTCTCAGCGCTGCACCGCGTGCGCGAATCGCTGGTGCGCGACAGGGTCAAGGCAAGTAACCAGATCCACGCCTTCCTGCTGGAGTTCGGCATCAGCCTGCCGGTTGGCCACGCAGCGATAAGCGGTTGCCTTCCGTGCTGGCGGAAGAACACCTGCCTGCACGGCTGATGAGGGTGCTGGAGCGGCTGCAAGTCCACTTCAAGTACCTCGATGAACAGATTGCCGACATCGAGAAAGAATTGAATCGTCAACTGGCCGAGGACGATCTGGGCCAGAGGCTCCTGACGGTGCCCGGTATCGGACCGATCACGGCCAGCGTCCTCGCGGCTGAAGTCGGCGACGGCAAGCACTACCGCTGCGGTCGGGATTTTGCCGCCGCCGTCGGGCTGGTGCCGCGCCAGTACAGCACTGGCGGCAGAAACAATCTGCTCGGCATCAGCAAGCGCGGCGACAAAGGCTTACGGCGCCTGCTGGTGCAATGCGCCCGGGCTTATATGCAGCGCCTGGAGCGGCAGCGGGGACGGCTGGCGGAATGGGTGCGCTCCATGCTCACACGGCGCCATTCCAACGTGGTGGCCTGTGCCTTGGCGAACAAACTGGCACGTACCGCATGGGCCATCGCTGCCCATCACACGGAATTTGAAATGACAGAGGCCGTCATCGCGAAATGACGGCCTCCCTGGCTCACTTTTTAACGTACACCTACCTGGTTTTGCGACTGCTGACATTGGATGACGTGAACGGCACAACAGCCTGACGGATACCCTGGAATAAAAACCGGCTTGGCAAGGCCGAGGGGCTTTTAAGGACCGACAGGCGCGACTCTCATCGTGGCGCGGGGGTACGCATCCCCAATCAGACGCCGGATAGATTTAAGCAAGCCTACCTACATCATACAAAATCAGCTTGCAAAAAGGAGGGTGACCATAGATTTTGTATTCCTTTGTATCCGCTTTGCAGGGCGACATGCGCGCATACAAATGCAGGCTTCCCCCGCTCCCGCGCCCTGAATAGAATCATGCACGTAGCCGCTGGGCAGAAAGTGCTTGTCGGCAATTATTTAAGCGGAACGTAAAACTCCCGCCGCAACAGATTGGTGTAAGGTTAGCCCTGTCTCGTCCGACAGAGTCCATACGAGTACTTTCATTCCCGGAGTTGCCATGTTGATCAAACGTAGCCCGAACGGCATCGATTTGCCGTTTTCGTCAGAAATTACCCCGCGCGAGATTTTCGAATCGCGCCGCAGCTTCATCAAGCAGCTGGCGGTGGGCTCCATTGCCGGCGGCGCACTGCTGGAAATGGCCTCGCGCGAAGCGTTCGCCCAGGGCACGCCCGGCAAGCTGGGCGCCAAGCTGAACCCCGCGTATTCCGCGCTGGACAAGCAAACCGCGTACAAGGACGTCACCAGCTACAACAATTTCTACGAATTCGGCACCGGCAAGGACGACCCCGCGCGCAACGCCCACACGCTCAAGCCGCGCCCGTGGACCGTGAGCATCGAAGGCGAAATCAAGAAGCCGATCACGCTGGACCTGGACCAGCTGCTCAAGCTGGCGCCGCTGGAAGAGCGCGTCTACCGGCTGCGCTGCGTGGAAGGCTGGTCCATGGTGATCCCGTGGGTGGGCTACTCGCTGTCCGAGCTGATCAAGAAGGTCGAGCCGACCGGCAACGCCAAATACGTGGAATTCATCTCGCTGGCCGACAAGGCGCAGATGCCCGGCGTCGGCAGCCGCGTGCTGACCTGGCCCTACCGCGAGGGCCTGCGCATGGACGAAGCCATGCACCCGCTGGCGCTGCTCACGCTGGGCATGTACGGCGACGTGCTGCCCAACCAGAACGGCGCGCCGGTGCGCATCGTCACGCCATGGAAATACGGCTTCAAGTCGGCCAAGTCCATCGTCAAGATCCGCTTCGTCAAGGACCAGCCGCGCACCGCGTGGAACGAGGCCGCGCCGTCCGAATACGGCTTCTACTCCAACGTGAACCCGGACGTGGACCACCCGCGCTGGTCGCAGGCGTCCGAGCGCCGCATCGGCGAGGACGGCTTCCTGGTGCGCAAGCGCAAGACGCTGATGTTCAACGGCTACAGCGACGTCGCGCCGCTGTACGCGGGCATGGACCTCAAGAAGTTCTTCTGACATGGCCATCAATCCCACCGCGAAGCAGGTGACGGCGCTGAAGGCGGTGGTCTTCGTGCTGGCGCTGCTGCCGTTCTTCAAGCTGATCTGGCTCACCGCCAGCGGCCAGCTGGTCGAGCCGCTGCAATACATCACGCGCGCCACCGGCGACTGGACCTTGTACTTCCTGTGCATCACGCTGGCGGTGACGCCGCTGCGGCGCCTGACGAAATGGAACTGGCTGCTCAAGCTGCGCCGCATGGTGGGGCTGTACAGCTTCTTCTACGGCCTGCTGCACTTCACCACCTTCCTGTGGTTCGACCATTTCTTCGACGTGCAGGAAATGCTGAAAGACGTGGTCAAGCGGCCTTTCATCACGGTTGGCTTCATCGCCTTCGTGCTGCTGATCCCGCTGGCCGTGACCAGCACCAACGGCATGGTGCGCCGCCTGGGCGGCAAGCGCTGGCAATGGCTGCACCGGCTGGTGTATGTGATCGCCCCGCTGGGCATTTTGCACTTCTGGTGGATGAAGGCGGCCAAGCATGACTTCTCGCAGCCCATCCTGTTCGGCCTGATCGTGCTGGCGCTGCTGGGCGTGCGCGTGTACTGGGCGCGCAGCAAGGCGGCGGCTGCGGCGGGTTACGCGCTGCCGCGCTAACCCGCCCTACGCAGCCTGCGTGGTCCGTAGGGCGGGTTAGCGGGCGGCGCCCGCCTAACCCGCCGCTGCGGCCTTACTTGATCAGCGATTCCAGCGCGAACAGGTCGGCCGGGTTTTCGCGCTGGCGCACCAGGTGGACCTGGGTGCCGTCCACGATCAGCTCGGCCGCGCGGCCGCGCGTGTTGTAGTTGGACGCCATCGTCATGCCGTAGGCGCCGGCAGTCTTCATCACCAGCAGGTCGCCCGGCGCGATCGCCAGCGCGCGGTCGCGCGCCAGCCAGTCGCCGGATTCGCAGATCGGCCCCACCACGTCGAAGGTCGCCATCTGAGCATCGCCTTGCACCACCGGCTGCATGTCCATCCAGGCCTGGTACAGCGCCGGGCGCGCCATGTCGTTCATGGCCGCGTCGACGATGCAGAAGTTCTTCTCCTCGCCGTGCTTGATGAACTCCACCTTGGTCAGCAGCACGCCCGTGTTGCCGACGATGGAGCGGCCCGGCTCGAAAATCACCTTGATCGGCTTGCCGCCGTGGCGCTCGGCGCGCCAGGCGTCGACGCGCGCGAACACGCGGCCCAGATAGTCGCCCACCGGCACCGGCGCGCCGTCTTCCTCGTCGCCGTAGTCGATGCCGATGCCGCCGCCCAGGTCGAGGTGGTGCAGGTGGATGCCGTCGGCGCCCAGCGCGTCGATCAGCTCAATCAGCTTGTCCAGCGCTTCCAGCAGCGGCGCGTCGTCCAGCAGCTGCGAGCCGATGTGGCAATCGATGCCGGCCACGTCCAGGTGCGGCAGCTGCGCTGCGGCGCGGTAGGTGTCCAGCGCGTCGGAATAGGCCACGCCGAACTTGTTGGCTTTCAGGCCGGTAGCAATGTAAGGGTGGGTCTTGGCGTCCACGTTCGGGTTCACGCGCAGCGACACGCGCGCCTTCTTGCCCATGCTGCCGGCCACATCGTTCAGGCGGTGCAGCTCCGGGATCGATTCCACGTTGAAGCACAGGATGTCGTGTTCCAGCGCCAGGCGCATTTCTTCCACGCTCTTGCCCACGCCCGAGAAGATCACCTTGCGCGGATCGCCGCCGGCCGCGATCACGCGCAGCAGCTCGCCGCCGGACACGATGTCGAAGCCCGCGCCCTGGCGCGCCAGCAAGTCCAGGATGGCCAGGTTGGAGTTCGCCTTCATGGCGTAGCAGACCAGCGCGTCGCGGCCCTGGCAGGCATCGGCGTATGATGCAAAGTTATCGAGCAGCTGCGATTTGGAATACACGTAAGCGGGCGTGCCGTACTGTTCGGCGATGGCGCTCAGCGACACGCCTTCGGCGTGCAGCACGCCGTTCTGGTAAGAAAATTGCGACATGGAATGACTTAATTGATGGGCGATTGTTGGGATGCGGGAGGAGTCGAAGGCACGGGGGCGGACGGCGGCGCCACGCCGGGTTTGCCCTGGGTATTGGCAGAGGCGGGTTTGGCGGGCTGTTTGGGTAGGTACAGCGGGCCGGTCTGGCCGCAGCCGCCCAGGAGGGCGGCGATACAGGCCAGCGCAGTGAATTGCAGCGCTAATGTGGACTTCACGATTAAAATCACGGTTTGACTAGAGAGCTTGGAGTGTAGCATGACCGAAACAGAATTTTTGACCCTGGCCGACGCCACCCTGAACGCCATCGAGGCCGCGCTGGACCGCCTGAACGACCAGGACATGGTGGACGTGGAATGCAAGCGCAGCGGCAACGTGCTGGAAATCGAGTTCATCGACAACGGCTCCAAGGTCATCGTCAACAGCCAGGCGCCGATGCAGGAACTGTGGGTGGCCGCGCGCTCGGGCGGCTTCCATTACAAGCGCGTCGAAGGCCAGTGGATCAACACCCGCGACGGCTCCGAGCTGTTCGCCGCCCTGTCCGAGATCACCACGGCCCAGGGCGGCGCCCCGGTCGTCATCAGCGCAGCATAAAAAAATGGGGTCAGGGTTAATTATTCAGGAAATATTTCCTGAATAATTAACCCTGACCCCATTTTCGGGGGCCGGATCAGGACATCAGAACAGTTCGTTCTTGACGGCGTCCTTGGCTTTTTCCTCGGCCGGGCTGGCGCGGGTGGCGCCTTCCAGGCTGGTGACGCCGGTGCCGGGCGGGTTTTCGGCGTAGTAGTACTCGCCGTCCACCAACATCATGCCTTCCGGTACCGCGCGCTCTTCGATCGGGATGTTCTTCAGCGCCTTGGCCATGTAGCCTATCCAGATCGGCAGCGCCAGGCCGCCGCCGGTTTCGCGGTTGCCCAGGTTTTTCGGCTGGTCGTAGCCGATCCAGGCCACGCCCACCAGCTTGGACTGGTAGCCGGCGAACCAGGCGTCGATCGAGTCGTTGGTGGTGCCGGTCTTGCCGGCGATGTCGGGGCGCTTGAGCGACAGCGCCTTGGTGGCCGTGCCGAAGCGCACCACGTCTTTCATCATGCTGTCCATCAGGAAGGCGTTGCGCTCGTCGATGACGCGGTTGGCGTCCACGCCAGCGCGGTCCGGGTTGGCCTGCGACAGCACCTTGCCGTTGGCGTCCGTCACTTTCGAGATCAGGTAGGGCGCCACCTTGTAGCCGCCGTTGGCGAACACGGCGTAGGCGCCGGCCATCTGCAGCGGCGTCACCGCGCCCGCGCCCAGCGCCAGGGTCAGGTAGGGCGGATTCTTCTCGGCGTCGAAGCCGAAGCGCGTCGTGTATTCCTGGCCGTACTTGGCGCCGATGCGGTGCAGGATGCGGATCGAGATCATGTTCTTGGACTTGGTCAGGCCGCGCCGCATCGTCATCGGGCCTTCGTACTTGCCGTCGTAGTTCTTCGGCTCCCAGGCCTGGCCGCCGGTCTGGCCGGCGTCGAAGGAGATCGGCGCGTCGTTGATCACGGTGGCCGGCGACAGGCCGCGTTCCAGCGAAGCGGAGTAGATGAAGGGCTTGAACGAGGAACCCGGCTGGCGCCAGGCCTGCGTCACGTGGTTGAACTTGTTGCGGTTGTAGTCGAAGCCGCCCACCATGGCCTTGATGGCGCCGTCTTCGGTGGAGGCGGCCACGAAGGCCGATTCGATTTCCGGCATCTGGGTGATTTCCCAGTCCTTTTCCGGCCGCATGACGCGGATCACGGCGCCGCGGCGGATGCGCTTGTTGGGCGCGGCCTTGTCCGACAGCCAGGATCTGCCCATCTCCAGGCCGGCGCCGGTGATGTTGATTTCTTCGCCCGTGGCCGTCACGGCCGTCACTTTCTGCGGCGTGGCCTGCAGCACCATGGCGGCCACGATGTCGTCGCTGTCCGGGTGGCCGGCCAGCTCGGATTCGATGGCGTCGTCCGCCTCTTCCTTGGTGGTGGGGATGTTGATGTAGGCTTCCGGCCCGCGGTAGGCGTGGCGCTTCTCGTATTCCATCACGCCGCGGCGCAGCGCCAGGTAGGCCGCGTCCTGGTCGGCCTTGGTGATGGTGGTAAACACGTTCAGGCCGCGCGTGTAGGTGTCTTCCTTGAACTGTTCGTACACCAGCTGGCGCGCCATCTCGGCCACGTACTCGGCGTGCACGCCGAATTCGCTGCTGTCGGTCTTGACCTTCAGCGGCTCGGCCTTGGCGGCCTGGAACTGCGCGTCGCTGATGTAGCCCAGCTGCTGCATGCGCACCAGGATGTATTGCTGGCGCGTGCGCGCGCGCTTGGGGTTGACCACGGGGTTGTAGGCCGACGGCGCTTTCGGCAGGCCGGCCAGCATGGCCGCCTCGGCCACGCTAATGTCTTTCAGATTCTTGCCGAAATAGATCTGTGCGGCCGAGGAGAAGCCGTAGGCGCGCTGGCCCAGGTAGATCTGGTTCATATACACCTCGAGGATCTGGTCCTTGCTGAGGTTTTTCTCGATCTTCCACGCCAGCAGGATCTCGTAGATCTTGCGCTTGAAGGTCTGCTCGCTGGACAGGAAGAAGTTGCGCGCCACCTGCTGCGTGATGGTGGACGCGCCCTGGCGCGCGCCGCCGGTGGCGTTGTGCACGGCCGCGCGCAGGATGCCGGCGTAGTCGATGCCGCCGTGGTCGTAGAAGCGGTCGTCCTCGATGGCCAGCACGGCCTTTTTCATCACGTCGGGGATGTCCTTGATGTGCACCAGGTTGCGGCGCTCTTCGCCGAACTCGCCGATCAGCACATTGTCGGCCGAGAAGATACGCAGCGGCATCTTGGGGCGGTAGTCGGTCAGGGAGTCCAGTTCGGGCAGGTTGGGGTAGGCCATCGCCAGGCCGAACACGACCAGCAGCACCGCGACCATGGCCAGGCCCAGCAAGGAGGCCAGCACGGTCAGCAGGATTTTCCTGGGGCGGGAAGGGGGGGTACCGGTTTGGGCAGTGCTCATGCGCGTCGATCTTTCGCTATGGTTTCGCTATGGTTATCCGGCCCATTATAAGCGAGCCCAGATAGCCGCGGCGCGTCGATATCCTACCGTAAATCAGGAAATGTTTATCGTGAGCAACTAAATAACTTAGTTGTTTTTGAGGTCACGACAGGGCGAAAAAAGTGTGGCGTAAGCCTCACAAACGCGCAATTGTGCACAGTAGAAATACCTTTACACTGGATTCACCTTATTGCTAGGATTTAATGTACCGTCTCACTTCTGTCTCCTAAACGCTGGTTTTCAAACGAGTTCCCTTATGCATTCAACCACAGGTGTTGCCATATGAACCTGGATCTCGGTACCCTGTTCGGCGGCGGCAATCCGCCGTTGATTGGCGTGGACATCAGCACTTCCAGCGTGCGGCTGGTGGAACTGTCGCAGGCGGGCAAGGAAGGCTGGCGGCTGGAGCGCTACGCCGCCGAACCGCTGCCGCGCGGCGCCGTGGTGGACGGCAATATAGAGAACATGGAGCAGGTGGTCGATGCGCTGCGCCGCGTGTGGAAGAAAAGCGGCACGCGCGCCAAGCTGGCCGCGCTCGGCATGCCGCCCGCGTCCGTCATCACCAAGAAGATCGTACTGCCGGCCGGCATGGCCGAAGACCAGCTGGAAGTGCAGGTGGAGTCCGAAGCCAGCCAGTACATCCCGTTCGCGCTGGACGAGGTCAGCCTGGACTTCGACGTGATCGGCCCGGCCCCCAATTCCCCCGACGACATCGAAGTGATGCTGGCCGCCTCGCGCCGCGAGAAAGTGGAAGACCGCGTGGCGATAGCCGAAGCGTCCGGCCTGAAGGCCACCGTGATGGACGTGGAATCCTATGCCGCGCGCGCCGCGCTGGACCGCATCCTGGTGCAGCTGCCGGAAGGCGGCGCCGGCCAGATCGTGGCGCTGTTCCAGATCGGCGCCCAGGTCACGCATATCTCGGTGCTGCTCGACGGCGCCACCATTTACGAGCGCGAGCAGCCTTTCGGCGGCAATACGCTGACCCAGGAAATCGTGCGCCACTACGGCATGTCCTTCGACGAGGCTGAAACGCGCAAGAAGTCCGGCGAACTGCCGGACAATTACACCGCCGAGATCCTCACGCCCTTCCTGGAAAGCGCCGCGCTGGAAGTCACGCGCGCCATCCAGTTCTTCTATACGTCCACGCCCTACACGCGGGTCGACCAGCTGTTCCTGGCCGGCGGCTGCGCGCTGATTCCCGGCCTGCTGGACATCGTGGCCGCGCGCAGCAAGATTTCCAGCGCCGTCATTTCGCCGTTCAAGGGCATGCAGCTGGGACCGGGCGTGCGTGAGCAAGCCTTGCGCGCCGAGGCGCCGGCCTACCTGGTTGCCTGCGGCCTGGCCATGCGGAGGTTTGGCTGATGATCCATATCAATCTGCTGCCGCACCGCGAGGCCAGGCGCAAGCAAAAGAAGTCGGCGTTCTACGCGCTGCTGGTGCTGGGCGCGCTGATCGGCGCGGCCGTCGTGCTGGCGGTGGGCGGCTACAACGCGCGCGCCATCTCCATCCAGGAACAGCGCAACAAGGTGCTCAAGGATGCCATCGTGGTGCTGGACAAGAAGATCGCCGAGATCGCCACGCTGAAGCAGGAAATCCAGGCGCTGAAGGCGCGCCAGCAGGCCGTGGAAGACTTGCAGGGCGACCGCAACCAGCCGGTCTACCTGCTGGACGAACTGGTCAAGCAGACCCCGCCGGGCGTGTACCTGAAATCCTTCAGGCAGGACGGCCAGAAGGTCACGCTGCTGGGCTATGCGCAGTCGCAGGAGCGCGTCTCCGAGCTGCTGCGCAACGTGGCCGGCGTGTCGCCGTGGCTGGAGAAGCCGGACCTGATCGAAGTCAAGTCCACCGGCCTGGGCCAAGGCAAGACCGCCAAGAAAGTGGTGGAATTCAACATGATCGTCAGCATCAAGCGGCCGCGCGACAAGGACAAGCCGGCCGACGGCAAACCGGACGGCAAGGCCGCCCCCAAGCCCGACGCCGTTGCAACGGCTGCGGCCAACCACTGAGGCGCACATGGCGATAGATCTGAAAGAAGCAGGCGCCGCGCTGGCGGACCAGTTCCGCGGGCTGAACGGCCGCCATCCCGGCCAGTGGCCGCTGGCGCCGCGCCTGCTGTGCGCGGTGGGCGTGGTGGTGGCGGTGTCGGTGCTGGGCTACTTTGCCTACTGGAGCAGCCAGTTCGAAACCCAGGATGCGCTGGCGGCCGAAGAGCAGAAGCTGCGCAACGAATACACGGTCAAGACCAGCCAGGCGGTCAACCTGGACGCGCTGCGCGCCCAGAAGCAGCAGGTGGACCAGTACGTGGAGCGGCTGCAGAAGCAGCTGCCGAGCAAGGCTGAAATGGCCGCGCTGCTGTCGGATATCAACCAGGCCGGCCTGGGGCGCGGCCTGCAGTTCGAGCTGTTCAAGCCGGGCCAGGTGGTGGTGCGGGATTACTACGCCGAACTGCCGATCGACATCAAGGTGTCCGGCAACTACCACGACATCGGCGCCTTCGCCAGCGACATGGCCAACCTGCCGCGCATCGTCACGCTGAACAATATGGGCCTGACGGCCGGCAAGGACGGCAACCTGACCCTGGACGCGGTGGCCAAGACGTTCCGCTACCTCGATCCCGACGAAGTGGCGGCGCAACGCAAGGCCGCCGCCGACAAGAAAAAGGCGGCCAAAAAATGAGCAAGCGCCATCTCATCGCCACCCTGGCGGCCCTGCTGGCGCTGGCCGGCTGCGGCGACAGCGACGTGCAGGAAGTGCGCACCTGGATGAAGCAGGTGGACAGCTCGGCCCATGTGGCGGTCACGCCCATCAGCCCGCCCAAGACGTTCATTCCCTTTGCCTACGCTTCGCAGGAGGAAATCGACCCCTTCAGCGCCAACAAGCTGCTGGCCGAGTTGGCGCGGTTGGACCGCAAGCCGGGCGGCGGCCTGAAACCGGACATGGACCGCCGCAAGGAGTTCCTGGAAACCTTCCCGCTCGACACCGTCAAGATGGTGGGCACGATGGAAAAGGCCAGGGTGATGTATGCCCTGCTGCAAGTGGATAAATCGGTGTACCAGGTGCGCGCCGGCCAGCACGTGGGCCAGAACTTCGGCCTGATCACCGGCATCACCGAGGACGCCGTCAGCGTCAAGGAAATCGTCCAGGACGCCACCGGCGACTGGGTCGAGCGCATGTCTAAGCTGGAACTGCAGGAAAGCAAGGAGAGCCAAAAATGAACCGCCTGAATATTTCCGCGTTCCGACAGGCGCTCGGCGCCGCCGCGTTCCTGCCGCTGCTGGCGCTGTGCTGCGCCGTGCTGGCGCCGGGCCGCGCCCACGCCCAGCCGGGCAACGCCATCGAGTCCATCACCAGCAACCAGCAGGGCGCCAACGTGATCGTCAAGATCGCGCTGAAGAACGCGCCGGAAAAACTGCCGATCGGCTTCGCCATCACCAACCCGCCGCGCATCGCGCTGGACTTCGGCGCCACCGTCAACGCCACCGGCAAGACCACCCAGGAGATCAACCAGGGCGAGCTGCGCAGCGTGAACGTGGTACAGGCCGGCGAACGCTCGCGCCTGGTGTTCAACCTGAAGCGCAGCCTGAACTACGCCACCGCCATCGACGGCAATGCCGTCATCCTCACCATCGACGGTTCCGGCGGCGTGGCCACGGCGGTGGATGCCAAGGGCCTGCCGGTGAAGCCGGCGCAGGCGGCCCAGGGCGCGGCGGCACCGGCCGGCAAGCAGCAGTTGCGCGACCTGGACTTCCGGCGCGGCGCCAACGGCGAAGGCCGCGTGGTGGTGGACCTCCCGAACAGCCAGGTGGCGGTCGACGTGCGTCCCACCGCCGCCGGCGTGGTGGTGGACTTCCTCAAGACCGGCATGCCCGAATCGCTGCGCCGCCGCCTGGACGTGACCGACTTCGGCACCCCCGTGTCGCAGATCACCACCGTGCCGCAGGGCGACAATGTGCGCATGACCATCGAGGCCAAGGGCCTGTGGGAACAGAGCGTATACCAGAGCGACACCCAGCTGGTGGTGGACGTCAAGCCGATCAAGGAAGACCCGAACAAGCTGACCCAGGGCACCCAGGGCTACCGCGGCGAAAAGCTGTCGTTCAACTTCCAGAACGTGGAAGTGCGCGCGGCGCTGCAGGCCATTGCCGACATCTCGGGCCTGAACATCATCACCAGCGACAGCGTGGCCGGCAACCTGACCCTGCGCCTGAAGGAAGTGCCGTGGGACCAGGCGCTGGACGTGGTGCTGCAGGCCAAGGGCCTGGACATGCGCAAGAACGGCTCGGTGCTGTGGATCGCGCCCAAGGAAGAATTGCTGACCAAGGAAAAGCTGGAGCTGGAGCAGCGCGCGCAGATCGCCGACCTGGAACCGCTGAAGTCGGAAATCTTCCAGCTCAACTACCAGAAGGCTGAATCGTTCAAGACCGTGTTCGGCCTGGACGGCGGCGCCGATTCCAAGAACCGCGTGCTGTCGCGCCGCGGCAGCGCCATCATCGAGCCACGCACCAACCAGCTGTTCGTCACCGACATCGCCTCCAAGCTGGAGGACATCCGCAAGCTGATCGCCAAGACCGACATCGCCTCCAAGCAGGTGCTGATCGAGGCCCGCATCGTCGAGGCCAGCGACTCCTTCACGCGCAACCTGGGCGCCAAGCTGGGCTTTGCCGACCTGCGCACCATCCGCGGCGGCGACTCGGGCTACCAGCTGGGCGGCGGCAATACCCGCATCGGCATCGGCGGCAACCTGACCGGCGTCGGCCAGACCACCGGCCAGGTCGGCGTGGGCAGCACGGCCGACGCGTTCAACAATTCGCAGTTCGTCAACCTGCCGGCCGCGCCCATCAACGGCGCCGCCGCCGGCAGCCTGGCCATCAGCCTGTTCTCCTCGGCCGCCAACCGCTTCCTGAACCTGGAACTGTCGGCGCTGGAGGCGGACGGCACCGGCAAGATCGTGTCCAGCCCGCGCGTGGTGACGGCCGACAAGGCGGTGGCCATCATCGAGCAGGGCCTGGAGCTGCCTTACCAGGTGGCCACCAGCAGCGGCGCCACTTCCATCGTGTTCCGCAAGGCCAACCTGCGGCTGGAAGTGACGCCGCAGATCACGCCGGACGGCAACGTGGTGATCGACGTGGACGTGAACAAGGACAGCGTGGGCCAGGAGACCCGGGCCGGCTTCGCCATCGACACCAAGCACGTGAAAACCCAGGTCATGGTGGACAACGGCGGCACCGTGGTGCTGGGCGGCATCTACCAGCAGATCGAGCGCAACACCGTGAGCAAGGTGCCGCTGCTGGGCGACGTGCCGGTGCTGGGCTATCTGTTCCGCAGCGACACGCGCACCAACGACAAGACGGAGTTGCTGGTCTTTATCACGCCGAAGATAGTCGCAGAACGCCTTTCGGCCCGATAATGTTGCCATTGAGATTATTTATGATTACAACGGAAAACAGCATGATGAAAAAAATGAAGCAATGGCTGGCCCTGGCGCTGGTATCGGGCCTGCTGGCCGCCTGTGGCGGCGGCGGCGGCAACCCCGGCAGTACGGGCGGGGGCGGCGGTGGCGGTACCACCAATCCCGTGGTCCAGGCGCCCACCATTTCCGTAACCCTGGTCAATAGCGCCGGCACGGCCAGCAATACGCTGAGCAGCGTGGCGCCGCTGACCGCGCGCGCCACCGTCAAGGACAAGGACGGCAAAGTGGTGCCGAACGCGCTGGTCACCTTCGCCTCCAACGCCGCGCCGGGCGGCACGCCGCTGGTGGTGTTCTCGCCATCGGCCGGCACCACCCTGACCGACGCCAACGGCGTGGCCACCGTCACCATGCGCCCGGCCAGCCTGGTCGTCAGCGGCGCCGGCACCGTCACCGCCTCCAGCACCGTGGGCGGCACCGCAGTGTCGGCGGACGCCAACTACAGCGTGGGCGCCACCTCGATCACGCTGAGCAGCCTGCGCCTGTCGCCGGCTTCCATCGGCGCCTACGGCTCGTCGGTCATCTCGGTTGACGTGCTGAGCGGCACCGCCAAGTACACCGAGCAGCAAATGACGGTCAACTTCACGTCGGCCTGCGCCACCGCCGGCAAGGCCACGCTGGCAGCCACCGCGCCCACCAGCAACGGCACCGCGCAAGTGGTGTTCCGCGACCAGGGCTGCGGCAACAACGACGTCATCACCGCCACGCTGAACAGCGGCGCGGCCACCCCGGCCACCGCCAGCGCCACGCTGACCGTGGCCAGCCCGTCGGCCGCCTCGGTGCAGTTCGTCGGCGCCACCCCGGTCAGCCAGTCCATCGTCATCAAGGGCGAAGGCGGCTTCGGCCGTACCGAAACGGCCACCCTGACGTTCAAGGTGGTGGACATCTTCGGCAAGCCGCTGGCTGCCCAGCAGGTCAACTTCAGCAAGGCCGCCGGCGTGGATGTGACCATCAACAAGGCCAGCGACAGCACCGATGCGAACGGCGAAGTGATCACCACCGTCAATTCGGGCAGCACGCCGACTTCGTTCCGCATCACCGCCACCCTGGCGGCCAACCCCACCGTGTCCACCATTTCGGACTCCATCGTGGTCACCACCGGCAAGCCGGTGCAGCAAGCCTTCTCGCTGAGCGTGGGCAGCCCGAACGTGGAAGGCTGGACCTTCGACAGCGGCCCGGTCACCCCGGCCACGACGGTCAGCATCCTGGTCGCCGACCAGGCCGGCAACCCGGTGCCGGACGGCCTGCCGGTGGTATTCCAGAGCAACCTGGCGTCGATCGGCTCGTCCAGCAAGGGCGCCTGCAACACCGTCAACGGCGGCTGCTCGGTGGACTTCCGCACCCAGAACCCGCGCACCGCGTCGCCCAACTTCCCGGTCACGCCGTGCAACACCGGCAGCAGCGCCGCCGTCAGCCCGGACAGCACCCGCACCGGCCTGGCCACCATCTGCGCCAGCACCACCGACGGCGTCAACACCCTGTTCGCCAAGACCGGCATCTTCCTGAGCGGCAGCTTCGCCGACAACGTGTGGTTCTCCGACACCGCCAGCCCGACCCCGGTCCGCCTGAACGGCGGCGAGTTCGACCTGGGCACCGTGGGCGCCAACGATTCGCGCGTGTTCACCCTGCAGCTGAACGACATCAACAACAACCCGATGCCGGCCGGCACCCGGGTGGACATTTCCAACCCGGTCAATGCGGCCGCCACCGGCGTGTCGCCGGCTGCGGTGCTGAACGTGTTCGCCGGCACCGGCATCGACAGCAACACCATCCGCGTGGGTTCCTCGCACGTGGTCACCGTGGGCAGCGTGCAGCCAAAACCTTGCCTGACGCCATTAAATGCAACTTTCAACGTCACTATCACCACGCCGCGCAACAATGTAACCAGTTATCCGTTTAAACTGCGGTTCAGCTGCCCGTAAGGAGGCGGCTGCGGCGCCGGCCCAGGCCGGCGCCGCTTAACTGAAAATTGGATCACTAGTGGCTGATACTAACGGCAGTAATATTTTTCTGGTCGGACTGATGGGGGCGGGAAAGACCACCATAGGCCGCATCCTTGCCCGCAAGCTGGGTCTGACCTTTGTTGACTCGGACCACGAGATCGAGGCCCGGACCGGCGCCTCCATCCCGTGGATCTTCGAAATCGAGGGCGAGCAGAGCTTCCGCCGCCGCGAAGCCGAGGTAATCCGTGAACTGACCGCCCAGCAAGGCCTGGTGCTGGCCACCGGCGGCGGCGCCATCCTCAATCCCGACAGCCGCGCCCTGCTGCGCGAGCGCGGCACCGTGATTTACCTGCGCGCAAGCATCAACAGCATCCTGGCCCGCACCGCCCACGACAAGAACCGCCCCCTGCTGCAGACGGCCGACCCGCGCAAGAAGCTGGAAGAACTGATGACCCAGCGCGAGCCGCTGTACGAGGAAATGGCCCACATCATCGTCGATACCGGCCGACCTAACGTACAATCGATGGTTCACTCAATTCTGAACCAGCTGGACGCGCTGGCTTGCCAGGCTGCGCCCAACTGTGTCACCACGGCACAACCATCGATGAACGAACAAACCACCATCCTCCTGAACGTCGAGCTGGGCGAGCGCAGCTACCCCATTTCCATCGGACCGTCGCTGCTGGCCGACGGCGCGCTGCTGGCGCGCCACGTCGCCGGCAGCAAGGTCGCCATCGTCACCAACACCACCGTCGCGCCGCTCTACCTGGACACGGTGCGCAGCGCGCTGCAGGCGCACGGCAAGCAGGTCATCGAGATCATCCTGCCGGACGGTGAAGAGTACAAGACCTGGGACAGCCTGATGACGGTGTTCGACACCCTGCTGGCTGCCAAGGCGGATCGCAAGACCACCCTGCTGGCGCTGGGCGGCGGCGTGATCGGCGACCTGACCGGCTACGCGGCCGCCAGCTATATGCGCGGCGTGGACTTTATCCAAGTGCCGACCACCTTGCTGAGCCAGGTCGATTCCTCGGTCGGCGGCAAGACCGGCATCAACCACCCGCTCGGCAAGAACATGATAGGCGCGTTCTACCAGCCGCGCGTGGTCATCGCCGACACCTCCACCCTGGAAACCTTGCCGGACCGCGAACTGTCGGCCGGCCTGGCCGAGGTGATCAAGCATGGCGCCATCATCGACGCCGAGTTTTTCGACTGGATTGAAGCGAACATCGGCCTGCTGGTGGCGCGCGACAAGGGCGCGCTGGCCTACGCCATCGCCCGCTCGTGCGAAATCAAGGCCGACGTGGTGCGCCAGGATGAGCGCGAGGGCGGCCTGCGCGCCATCCTCAATTTCGGCCACACCTTCGGCCACGCCATCGAAAACGGCCTGGGCTACGGCAACTGGCTGCACGGCGAAGCCGTCGGCTGCGGCATGGTGATGGCGGCCGACCTGTCGCGCCGCATGGGCCTGGTGGACGAGGCAACCGTCGCGCGCGTGCGCAAGCTGGTGGCCGCCGCCGGCCTGCCCACCGTGGCGCCGGACCTGGGCACGGCGCGCTGGCTGGAGCTGATGGAGGTGGACAAGAAGAACGAAGGCGGCGCCATCAAGTTCATCCTGCTGAAGCCGCTCGGCAGCCCCAGCATCACCAACGCGCCGCAGGAGCTGCTGCTGGAAACCCTGGCCGCCTGCGTCCAGACGCAATGATGAGCAGCGAAGCCCACCTCGCCCCGTACGCCGTGCATTCGGACCAGGGCGTGGGGCGCCGCTACCCGGAAACCCCGCACGCCTCGCGCAGCCAGTACCAGCGCGACCGCGACCGCATCATCCATTCGACGGCTTTCCGCCGCCTGGAGTACAAGACCCAGGTCTTCCTCAACCACGAGGGCGACCTGTTCCGCACCCGCCTGACGCACAGCCTGGAAGTGGCGCAAGTGGGCCGCTCGCTGGCGCGCAACCTGCGCCTGAACGAGGACCTGGTGGAGGCCGTGGCGCTGGCGCACGACCTGGGCCACACGCCCTTCGGCCACGTGGGCCAGGACGTGCTCAACGAATGCATGCAGGAGCATGGCGGCTTCGAGCACAACCTGCAAAGCCTGCGCGTGGTCGATACGCTGGAAGAACAGTACGGCGCCTTCGACGGCCTGAACCTGATGTTCGAAACGCGCGAAGGCATACTCAAGCACTGCTCGCTGGCCAATGCCAAATTGCTGGGGCCGGTGGCGCAGCGCTTCATCGACCGCACCCAGCCGTCGCTGGAGGCGCAGCTGACCAACCTGGCCGACGAGATCGCCTACAACAGCCACGACATCGACGACGGCCTGCGTTCCGGGCTGATCACGATAGAGCAGCTGGAGCAGGTCGATTTCTTCGCCCGCCTGTGGCATGACGTGCAGCGCGTGCATCCCGGCCTGAGCGGGCGGCGCGCCATCTACGAGACCCTGCGCCGCCTGATCACCGCGCTGGCCGACGATTTGCTGGCCACCTCCGGCCAGCTGCTGCTGGACGCGGCGCCGAAGAACCTGGACGACGTGCGCCACGCGCCGCCGCTGATACGCTTCTCGGACCAGATGCGCAAGGATGCCACCGAGCTCAAGCGCTTCCTGCGCGCCAATCTGTACCGGCATTACAAGGTCAACCGCATGCGCGTGAAAGCCAGCCGCATCCTGCGCGACTTGTTCCAGGCCTTCATGGCCGACCCGGTGCTGCTGCCGCCCGACTACGTGGACGCCTCCGGCGACGCCACCGCGCAGGCGCGCAAGATCGCCGACTACATCGCCGGCATGACCGACCGCTACGCCATCCGCGAACACCGCCGCCTGTTCTCGCTCGAGGAACTGTAGCGCCGTTGACGCGTCTCAAGCACCGCGCGCGGCTCGCTTGATGTCGGCTCCCGCGCGGCGCATCATGACGGGATGGAGGTGCGCCATGGACGACGAGACCAAGGAGCGGTTCACTGATGTCGATCGCCGCCTCGGCGAGATCGAACTCCGGCTGCGTTCGCTGGAAATCGATGTCGCGGTGATACGCTCCAGCTACGCCACCAAGGCAGACCTGGAGGCGCTGGCAAAGCGCCTGATCAAATGGTTTGTCGGCACTGCAACTGCCATGTCGCTGGTGACGTTCAGTGCCACGCTGACGGTTGCCAAATTACTCAACTAGAACATGCGCGCCTGCGCGGCGGCGCTGTCGCCCAGCAGTTCCAGCAGCAGCTTCTTGATGGGGGCGGGCAGGGCGGCGTCGGCCACGCGGGCCGCGTCCAGCCAGACGTGGCGGCCATCGGCGGCGAACGGGGCGCGGCGCGCCAGCGTCACCAGCAGCGGCGCGATGTGCAGCTTGTAGTGCGTGAACACATGCGTCACCGTCATCAGCCGCTCGTGCGACTCCATCTCCCCGAACACATTGACCGCAGCCAGCAGCGCCGCTTCGTCGGCCGGCGGAATGTCGTCGTCCTCGGCCAGGGTGTGGCCGTCCAGCTCGGGCAGCGACAGCAGGCCGCCCCAGATGCCGGTGGACGGCCGCTGTTCCAGCAGCACCTGGCCCTGGTCGATAATCACCAGCATGGTGGCGTGCTTTTCAGGCGAGGCCTTCTTCGGCTTGCGCACCGGCAGGTCTTTCACGCGGCCGGTGGCGTAGGCCACGCAGCGCGGCTGCATCGGGCAGCGGCCGCAGTCCGGGCTGCTGCGCGTGCACAAGGTGGCGCCCATGTCCATCAGGCCCTGCGTGTAGGCTTCGATGCCCTGTTCCGGCAGCAGCGCCTCGGCGCGCAGCCACATCGCTTGCTCCACCTTCTTCTCGCCCGGATACGCGTCGATGCCGAACACGCGCGCGAACACGCGCTTGACGTTGCCGTCCATGATGGCCGCGCGCGCGCCGCTGGAGAAGGCCGCGATGGCGGCCGCCGTCGAGCGCCCGATGCCGGGCAGCCCGGCCAGCAGCGCCGGGTCGGAAGGGAATACGCCGCCGTATTCGGCCAGCACGCGCTGCGCGCACTTGTGCAGGTTGCGCGCGCGGGTGTAGTAGCCCAGGCCGCTCCACTGCGCCATCACGTCCTCCACCGGCGCCTCGGCCAGCGAACGCAGGGTAGGGAAGCGCTCCAGGAAGCGCGCGTAGTAGCCCAGCACGGCGGACACCTGGGTCTGCTGCAGCATGATTTCGGACAGCCACACCAGGTAGGCGTCGCGTGTGTTCTGCCACGGCAGCGTGTGGCGGCCGTGCTGCTGCTGCCAGGCGATCAGGTCGGCGGAAAAAGTCGGATCGGTATAGTCCGCCGCGCCTTCGGGCGCCAGCGGATGGGTCAAGCGTTTCATTCGGTTCCTTGTGTTGCGGCGAATTACGACAATGCGCGGACAATGCGCGAGCGGGTAGGGCAGGTAGGGCGGGTTAGCGCAGCGTAACCCGCCATTACGCGGCCGCGTCCAGCGCCACATACTCCGCATTGATGGCAATGCTGATATTGCCCGACAATTCAGTCAACCGCGCCTTGAGCTGCTCCAGCTCGGCCTGGCTGCGCTCGAACGCCTCGATCTTCTGCTCCAGGCTGTCGGTCGCATCATGGATGCGCTGGATCGACGCCAGGCGGTGCTTGAGCTGGGCCTTGTGCTGGCGGATCTGCGCCTCCAGCGGCGCCATGATCACCTTCAGCCACGCCTCCGCGTCCGCGTTGGCCGCCTTGAAGCAGCGCTTCACGGCCGAGGCGATGGAGTCGAAGAAACGCTCCATCAGCACCACCCGGCTGGTCACCAGCAAGGTCACGGTGCCGAACTGCGCGTCATAGACCTCCTCGATGTCGGCAATTTCGTCGCGGTAGCGCTCCAGCGAAAACGCCATCGGCGGCGCCAGGGTCAGCCCGTGCTCGCTGGAGAATTTACGGTACATCACTTCCATCATCTCGCGGATCTCGGTGGTCTTCTGCTCCGAGGCCTGCAGGTCGCGCTTGATCTCGTCGAAGAATACCTTCACCGCCTCGCGCATGCCGGTGGAAAAGCGGCTGCGGTCCATGGCGGCGCGCACGCCCAGCACATGGTCGCGCAGGATGTCCATGCCCAGGCTGGTGTACAGCTCGGTGGACAGCCGCGTGAACACCGCGCGCGTGGCCTGCAGCTTGAACAGGCTGCTGTCGAATTCCTTCTTCTCCACATCGATGCGGCGCATCATGTGCGCCACCACGCTCTGGTTCTTGCCGCGCAGGCTTTTCAGCTCGTGCAGCTGCTCCATGATGCCGCGCATGCGCGCACCCACCAGCGCCTGCTGCGCCCCGCTCAGCGTGCCCAGCTCGCGCGCCAGCTGCTTGCGGATGATGTCCTTCTTGGCCGGAATCAGCTCGTTGAACAGCGCCTTCTCCAGCAAGCCTAAGCGGCTCTTGTCCAGCAGTGCCGCGTCGTTGTTGATCTTGCCCACCAGCGCCTTCTGCGCCGATACCGGGAACACCTGGCGCGGTTCCAGGGCCAGCATGTGCGCGGCATGCTCCTGCTGGCGTGCGATCTCGGCGTTGACCTCGGCATCGCTGCGCAGCTCGTCCCACATGCTGTCGATCTTGTTCAGCACCACCAGGCGGCCGGCGCCGTTGCCGATATGCTTGCGCCACACCTCGATGTCGCTCTTGGTCACGCCGGTGTCGGCGGCCAGGATGAACAGCACGGCGTGCGCGTGCGGGATCAGGTTCAGCGTCAGCTCCGGCTCGGTGCCGATGGCGTTCAGCCCGGGCGTATCGAGGATTACCAGGCCCTGCTTGAGCAGCGGGTGCGGGAAGTTGATGATGGCGTGGCGCCACAGCGAGATTTCCACCAAGCCATTGTCGTCCAGCGTCACCGGCATGTCCGGGTCGTCCTCGTCGTACAGGCCGTAGCGCTTGGCTTCCTCCACGTTCACGTGGCGCGTCAGGCTCACCTGGCGGAACACCTCGTGCATGGCGGCCGGCGAGTCCAGGTCCAGCGGCAGCATGGTCCAGGCCGAGGCGTTGTCGCGGTAGTCGCTGGTGGACAGGTTGTCGGCCCGGGTTTCGATCGGCAGCAGGCGGATGCAGGCCGGCCACGCCGGGTCGTACATCAGCTCGGTGGGGCACATGGTGGTGCGCCCGGCCGCCGAGGGCAGGATGCGCTGGCCGTAGTCGGCAAAGAAGATGGAGTTGATCAGTTCGGATTTGCCGCGCGAGAATTCCGCCACGAAGGCCACCGACAGCTTGTCGTCGGCCAGCCGCGCCAGGGTGCGCGCCAGGCGCTGCTCGGTGGCGGCGTCGGCCAGCTCGGCGCCGTGCAGCCATGCCTGGTACTGCTGCAGCGCCACCACCACGCCGTGGCGCCACGCACTGTACTGTTCAAGATCCCTGACCATGCTTCCCTCTTATTTCTGGCACTGCACACAATAGAAGGTCGAACGCTGCCCCTGCTTGACCTGGCGCACCGGCGTGCCGCACACGCGGCAAGGCATGCCGGTACGATCATAGACGAAATAGCTCTGCTGGAAATAGCCGGACTGGCCATTCACGCTGATAAAGTCGCGCAAGGTGCTGCCGCCCTGGACAATGGCTTCGGCCAGCACGTCGCGGATGGCCTGCGCCAGCTTCTGGTAGCGCGCCAGGCTGATGCGCCGGGCCGGCGTCTTCGGGTTGATGCCGGCCCGGAACAGGCTCTCCGAGCAGTAGATATTGCCCACGCCCACCACGATATCGCCCGCCAGCAGCACCTGCTTGATGGCCGCGCCGCGCGTGCGCGTCATGCGGTGCAGCAGTTCGCCGGTGAACGCGCCCTCCAGCGGCTCCACGCCCAGGCCGCGCAGCAGCAGGTGTTCTTCCAGGTCGCCGTCCGCGCTGGCGTGCCACAGCACTGCGCCGAAGCGGCGCGGATCGGTCATGCGCAGCACTTGCGCCGCTTCGCCGGCCGCGCCGGCGTCCACGATGAGATCAAAATGATCATGCTTTTGCGGCGGGATATCCGGCGGCAGCACGCGCAGATGGCCGGACATGCCGAGGTGGATGATCAGCGTGCCGTTATCGAAGCGCAGCAGCAGGTATTTGCCGCGCCGCCCGGTGGCGGCCACTTTGCGGCCGGCCAGCGCCTGTTCCAGGCCGGCCGGGAACGGCCAGCGCAGGCCGCTGCGGCGCAGCACCACGCCGCGCACGGTGCGGCCTTCGATATGGGGCGCGACCCCGCGCCGGGTGACTTCGACTTCTGGTAATTCTGGCATGAATGGCTTTAAATAACTTTCGTTACACCTGCAAACGGACGATGGCGGTGGGTTGGCGTAAAATCAGGGTTAGTTTCCGACCATCAGGACTATCCTTTGAAAAACGCACTCGTCATTGTAACCCTCTCTGCAGTGCTTTCCGCTTGCTCCGTTGCGCCGCAAAAACAGGCAGACGCCACCGGCCAGCCAGGCGTGGCGCCGGCCGCGCCGGAAGCCCAGGATACGCCCGCCATGCAGGCCGTGGCCGCCGCAGCGGCCGTGCAAGCCACCGAGCCGCTGCCCAGCGTCGAGCTGACCAGCGACCTGTTCTACAAGCTCACCAAGGCCGAGCTGGACTTCAAGCGCGGCCAGTGGCAGAGCGCCTACGTGACCATGATGGTGCTGGCCCAGCAGACGCGCGACCCGCGCCTGGCCCAGCGTTCGGCCGAAATGGCGCTGGCCGCCAAGCAGGGCGGCGAAGCGATGGCTGCCATCCGCCTGTGGCGCGAACTGGCGCCCGAATCGGACGAGGCGGCGCAGTACTTCCTCGGCTTTTCCGTGCTGGGCGACGACCTGAGCGAAGCCGAGCAGGTGTTCGCCCAACGCCTGAAGGCCGCGCCTGCCAATTCGCGCGGCCTGGCCATGTTCCAGATGCAGCAGTTCCTGCTGCGCGCCAAGGACAAGGCGGCCGCTTTTGCGCTGATGGAGCGCGTGCTGGCACCGTACGGCCAGTCGCTGGAAGCGCACCTGGTGCTGGCGCAGGGCGCCTACGCCAACAACGACACCGAGCGCGCCGCGAAGGAAGCGCAGCAAGCCATGCGCATCAAGCCCGATTCCGAACTGGCCCTGCTGACCATGGCGCAGGTGACGCCGGACGCGGACGCCGTGACCAGGCTGGTGACCGGCTTCCTCGCCAAATACCCGAACTCGCGCGAAGTGCGCGCGGCGTACGCGCGCATGCTGGTCGAGCAGAAACAATACGACAAGGCGCGCGAGCAGTTCCAGTTCCTGCTTAAGAGCCAGCCCGACAATCCGGCTACGCTGTACGCGCTGGGCATCATGTCCATGCAGGCCAACGACGCGGTGGCCGCCGAGGGCTATTTCAAGCATTTCGTGGAAGTGGTGGACAAGGAGGGCGGCGACGAGCGCGACCCGACCAAGGCGCTGCTGATCCTGTCCCAGATCGCCGAGGAGCGCGGCGACTTTGCCGCCGCCCAGGACTGGCTGGAAAAGATCGACGGCGGCGAACCGCGCCTGTTGCTGACCGTGAAGCTCAAGCGCGCCCAGCTGGCCGCGCGCATGGGCGACCTGGACGGCGCGCGCAAGCAGCTCACCGAGATCAAGAGCGAAGACCCGGCCGAGCTGGCGCAAGTGGCGCAGACCGACGCCCAGCTGCTGCGCGATGCCGGCCGCAGCCTGGAAGCCTACACCGTGCTGCAGGACGGCGTGCTGCGCTATCCGAACAGCCCGGACCTGCTGTACGACTTCGCGCTGGCGGCCGAGAAGCTGGGCAAGGTCGAGCTGATGGAAACGAGCTTGCGCAAGGTAATGGAGATCGCACCGGACAACCACCATGCCTACAACGCGCTGGGCTACTCGCTGGCAGACCGCAACCTGCGCCTGGACGAAGCATTCACGCTGGTGGAGAAGGCCATGCAGATGGCGCCCAACGATCCCTTCATCATGGACAGCATGGGCTGGGTGCAGTACCGCATGGGCCGGCTGAAGGAAGCCGAGGCGCTGCTGCGCCAGGCCTACACCTTGCGCAACGACCCCGAAATCGCCGTGCACCTGGGCGAAGTGCTGTGGGCGCAGGGCGACCAGGGCGGCGCGCAGAAGCTGTGGCGCGAAGCGCGCGCCAAGGACCCGCAGAACGACGCGCTGAAAAGCACGCTGGCGCGCTTGAATACGAGTTTGTGATGAGGAACTTTGCCATGCGCGCACCGGCCGCCATCATGATAACGGGCGTGATAGCGGGCGCACTGCTGTCCGGCTGCGCCAGCCTGGGCGGCGCGTCCCGCAGCGGTGCCGCCGCCGTGCAGCCCGCCCCCGGCGCCGCCGTGGCGCCGTACCGGGACACGCTGGACCTGGCCGGCAAGCTGTCCGTCACCTACAGCCGGGACGGCAAGCAGGATTCCAGCCACGTGCGTTTCACCTGGGAGCAGCGCCCTGAACGCACCGACGTCGCCATCACCGCGCCGCCGCTGAACCAGACCGTGGCCACCATCAGCGTCACGCCGCAGGAAGCGGTGCTCACCGAGAGCGGCAAGCCGCCGCGCCGCGCCGCCGACATCGCCGAATTGAGCGCGCAAACGCTGGGCTGGACCATGCCCGTGGCCGGCCTGCGCGAATGGCTGCAGGGCTACGCCACCACGGCCGCCGGCCAGCGCTTCGTCGCCAGCCCTGGCGCCAGCACCGTCACCACTGCCGACGGCTGGCGCATCACCTACGTTTCCTGGCAGGACGGCGCCCCCGGCGAGCCGGCGCGCCCCAAGCGCATCGACGCCGAACATGGCCCCATCGGCAAGCTCGACGACATGTCCATCCGCATCGTCCTCGATGCGCCGCAGACATAAATACACAAACATCATCACGCACATCGTCACCGCATGACCGAACTGAAGAACCTGCCGGCCCCCGCCAAACTGAACCTGTTCCTGCACGTGACCGGCCGCCGCGCGGACGGCTACCACATGCTGCAAACCGCCTTCCAGCTGATCGACCGCGGCGACGTGCTGCACATCCGCGTGCGCGGCGACGGCGAGCTGCGCCGCAGCAACGACATCCCCGGCGTGCCCGAGCAGCAGGACCTCGTGATCCGCGCGGCCAGGCTGCTGCAGGCCGAAGCGCAGCGCCGCAGCGGCGTGCTGCACGGCGCCGACATCACGGTGGAGAAGGTGTTGCCCATGGGCGGCGGCCTGGGCGGCGGCTCGTCCGACGCGGCCACCACGCTGATGGCGCTGAACAAGCTGTGGAACGCAGGCCTGGACCAGCAGGAACTGATGGACCTGGGCCTGCCACTGGGCGCGGACATCCCGTTCTTCATCTACGGCCGGACTGCGTTTGCCGAAGGCGTAGGGGAAGCGCTGCAGCCTGTGGCCGCGCCGGACTGTTGGTATGTTGTCATCGAGCCCGGCGTGGCCGTGCCCACGGCGGAAATATTTTGCTCCGAGCATTTGACAAGAAACACTGCGCCGATCATAATAGCGGACTTTTCCAGCCACTACGAAAATCGAAACGATTTGAAGCAGTTTGGCAAGAATGATTTGCAACAAGTAGCAACCAGATTATATGAGCCGGTAGCAAAGGCGATAGAATGGCTGGGAGCTTACGGAGATGCCAGGATGACTGGTTCCGGTGCTTGTGTGTTTTGTGCCTTTGCAGATGAAGGCCAGGCCGATGCGGTACTCGAAAGAGCGCAGGGTGTCTGGACTGCCTGGAAGGCCAGGGCGCTGAAGCAGCATCCGATCTTCGAAATGTTGTGATGGAAAAAAAGATTTTGCTTTTCGTTAGTTCGGTAGTATAATACTCGCCGTCGTAACGACAAGCAGCAAGTTTCAGCAGGGGAATCGCCAAGCTGGTTAAGGCACCGGATTTTGATTCCGGCATACCAAGGTTCGAATCCTTGTTCCCCTGCCACTTAATTTTTCTTGAGTCTGTCGATGCATCAGCGTCCAGTCAAGATAAAATACAGGTGCCCACGGCGCCGAAGCACGCAGCGCCGGATAGAGGTTTGTCCGGCAGTCAATCAAGATATCAACGCTTACTTCTCTGGGACTCCCCATGGCTTACGAAAACCTGATGGTTTTTACCGGCAACGCTAATCCTGCGCTGGCTGAAGGAGTCGCAAAAAACCTCGGCATTCCTCTCGGCAAAGCAGTCGTCTCGAAATTCTCGGACGGCGAAGTCATGGTCGAAATCAACGAAAACGTTCGTGGTAAAGACGTGTTCGTGCTGCAATCGACCTGCGCACCGACCAACGATAGCCTGATGGAACTGATTCTGATGGTCGATGCACTGAAACGCGCCTCCGCTGGCCGTATCACTGCCGCCATCCCGTATTTCGGCTACGCCCGCCAGGACCGCCGCCCACGTTCGGCGCGTGTTGCGATCTCGGCAAAAGTGGTGGCCAACATGCTGGAAAGCGCCGGCGTCGAGCGCGTCCTGATCATGGACCTGCACGCAGACCAGATCCAGGGCTTCTTCGATATTCCGGTCGATAACATCTACGCTTCCCCTATCCTGCTGGGCGACCTGCAGAAGAAGGACAACGAAGACCTGCTGGTCGTGTCGCCGGACGTTGGCGGCGTGGTCCGTGCCCGCGCCCTGGCAAAACGCCTGGGCTGCGACCTGGCCATCATCGACAAGCGCCGTCCGAAAGCCAACGTTTCCGAAGTGATGAACATCATTGGTGAAGTCGAAGGCCGCAACTGCGTCATCATGGATGACATGGTGGACACCGCCGGCACCCTGGTCAAAGCAGCGGAAGTACTGAAAGAGCGCGGCGCCAAGAAAGTGGTGGCGTATTGCACCCACGCCGTGCTGTCCGGCCCTGCGATCGACCGCATTTCCGGTTCCTCGCTGGATGAACTGGTCGTCACCGACACGATCCCGCTGTCCGAGGCTGCCAAAGCCTGCGGCAAGATCCGTCAGCTGACCTGCGCACCGCTGCTGGCCGAGACGTTCAAACGCATCATCAAGGGCGATTCCGTGATCTCCCTGTTCATCGACTAAGTTCAACTCAGTTCGGTAAAACACCCAGTTTTTAGCGGCGGCGCGACCGGTTTTTGACCGGTTGCGCCGCTGTTTTTCCGGAGCGCCCTGGTCGCGGGGCGCTTCTTCACAACAGGGCGCGAGCCTTGTTTATTATTGGAGTCTCAAATGAAAGTAGTTGCATTCAAACGCGAACTGCAGGGCACGGGTGCGAGCCGCCGCCTGCGTATTTCCGGCCAAACCCCAGGCATCGTGTACGGCGGCGCTGAAGCCCCGATCACCATCTCCCTGGACCACAACGCGCTGTACCACGCGCTGAAAAAAGAAGTGTTCCACTCGTCCATCCTGGACCTGGAAATCGACGGCAAGACCCAGCAAGTTCTGCTGCGCGACTTCCAGATGCACGCTTACAAGCAACTGGTACTGCATGCTGACTTCCAGCGCGTTGACGCCAACACCAAGCTGCACAAGAAAGTGGCCCTGCACTTCATCAACGCCGACGTATCGCCAGCAGTCAAACTGCACGGCGCCACCATCAGCCACGTGATCGCCGATCTGGACGTTTCCTGCGTTGCCAGCGAACTGCCTGAGTTCATCACCGTTGACCTGGCTAACATCGACGTTGGCCACTCGATCCACGTGTCCGACCTGGCCCTGCCAAAAGGCGTGACCGCTGTGACCCACGGCAAGAACCAGACCGTTGCCACCGCTTCGGTACCAGCCGGCCACGTGTCCGCTGAAGCGACCGCAGCCGCTGCTGCTCCAGCCGCCGATGCCAAGCCAGCCAAAGGCAAGAAGTAATCTTTTACTTCCCATGCAGTAAAATAAAAAACCCCGCTCGCGGGGTTTTTTTACATCCCGAGAATAGCTTATGTCCATCCGCTTATGTCCATCCGCCTGATCGTCGGCCTCGGCAACCCCGGTCCCGACTACGAACAAACCCGCCACAACGCCGGCTTCTGGCTGGTCGACAACCTGGCCAACAGCCTGGGTGCGCGCCTGCAGCGCGAAACCCGCTTCAACGCGCTGATGGCCAAGACTGCCGTCGGCGGCAACGAGCTGTGGCTGCTGGAGCCGCAAACCTATATGAACCGCTCCGGCCAGTCGGTGGGCGGCCTGGCGCGTTTTTACAAGATCAACCCGGACGAGGTGCTGGTCGTGCACGACGAGCTGGACATGATGCCCGGCGCGGCCAAGCTGAAGAAGGGTGGCTCCTCGGGCGGCCACAACGGCCTGAAGGACATCACCGCCGCGCTCGGCACGCAGGACTACTGGCGCCTGC
The DNA here is from genome assembly GCF_042693265.1 of Pseudoduganella sp. UC29_71. NCBI lineage: Bacteria > Pseudomonadati > Pseudomonadota > Betaproteobacteria > Burkholderiales > Oxalobacteraceae > Pseudoduganella > Pseudoduganella sp. UC29_71. Next base: position 6,588,744 of record NZ_CP170549.1, read on the forward strand.
GCATCGGCATCGGCCATCCGCGCACGCTGAGCCTGCAGCAGGCGGTGGCCGACTTCGTGCTGCACCGGCCGCGCCGCGACGAGCAGCTGCTGATCGATGAGGCCATCGAGAAAAGTTTGAAAATCATCCCGCTGGTGTGCGAGGGCAAGTTCCCGCTGGCCACCACGCAGCTGCACACGGCCTAGGCGGCGGCAGCCTCCGGCGCCGGTTTGCTGGCGTCGAAGTAGTAGCTGACCCGCTTGCGCGGGCTGAGATAGGCATACACGTCCTGCGGCACCTGGCTGGGCCGCAGCGCCTTGACGATGTTGAGGTCGGTTTCCAGGTCCAGGTCCACCATGATGGCTTCCAGGCGCGGCACGTCCTGGTCGTACACCACCAGCATCGGCTTCATCGGCCGCTCCGTGTTGACGGTGGCCACCATGCCCGTCATGCCGTTCGACAGCTGCACGACGGTGCCCGGCGGATACACGCCCAGGCAGCGGATAAACATCTGCAGCAGGCGCGGATCGAACTTGGGACGGTGCTTGGCGAACATCATCGACAGCGCCTCGTGCGGCGTGAGCGCGTGCGCCACGTTGAACGGGTTGCACAGCTCGTCGTAGTAATTGGCGATGGCCACGATGCGCGCCAGCACGCCTATGCCTTCCCCCTTCAGCTTGCGCGGATAGCCGCTGCCGTCGAACAGCTCGTGGTGGTCGTGGATCACGGCCGCCACCGCCGGCATGCACTGCAGGCGCTGCGCCATTTCCGCGCCGTACTGGGCGTGCATCTCGTACAGGTTCTGCTCGGCCGTGGTATAGGCTTCCGGCTTGGTGAGGATCTTGTCCGGAATGTTCTTGCGGCCGATATCGTGCAGCAGCGCGCCCAGGCCCAGCAAATTGGCAACCTCGGGCGGCAGGTTCACCTCGCGCGCGATCATCATGGCCAGCATGGTGACGTTGAGCGAATGGAAATACAGTTCCTCGTTGCCGGCGGTGTCGCCCATCACATGGATCGCCAGCTCGGGCGCGGACAGCACGGCGTCGGTGATCTGGGTGACGAGCTGCGTGGCCTGGTTCACCGATTCCTCGGGCCGCGAGAACAGGTTCTTCTCGATTTCGCGGATGGCGCGCGCGGTGGTGGTAAAGGCGCGCTCGACGCGTTCGGCGTCCGCGCGGCGCTGCTGCATGCGCGCCATCATGGCGCGCTTGGCTTGCAGTGCGGGCGACTGCGCCGTCGCCGCCGCTGCTGCCGCCGCCGCTGCCGCCTCGATGGGCCGGGCGGGCGACGCGCCCGGTGGCGGCGCGTCTTCCTGTGGCGTCACGTCGCTCAGTTCCGGCTTGTAGCGCACCGAGCGCAGGCCCAGGCTGCGCAAGGTGCTGATCTGGTCCTCGGACTTGATCTTGAAACAGCTGAACGCGAACGGGTGCTCGAACCACTTCAGGTCCAGCTCCACATACAGGCCCACGCACAGCTGGTCCATCGTAACCGTCAACTCATCCAACTTGGCACCCCCTACAGGCTAGCAATGCAAAAGTTGTGGTTATGCAAATTTATCCCCTCAGTGTATACGAGAAGTATTGCCACGGGTATTTATGGCCCGTGTCCGGCGGCGGCGTTGCCGGCGCATTCGGTCCTGCAGGGAATGGATGAATTGATTCCGTGGGTATTATCAGCAGCCATCGCCATAGTTACACTGTGCGCCATGACCCGACTATTCCATATCGATGCCTTCACGCGCATCCCGTTCCGTGGCAACCCCGCCGGCGTGGTGCTGGACGCGGACAGCCTCAGCGCGCGCCAGATGCAGGACCTGGCGCGCGAGCTGAAGCACTCCGAGACCGCCTTCGTCACGGCGCCCCGGCCGCATGGCGGCGGCGAGGATGCGCACGACCTCTGCATCCGCTACTTCACGCCGACCACGGAGGTGCCTATCTGCGGCCACGCCACCATCGCCGCCCACTATGCGCGCGCCGTGTCGCTGGGGCTGGATACGGTGGAACTGAGACAAAAGACCGGCGCCGGCGTGCAGCGCATCCGCGTGGAGCGGCAGGCGGACGGCGACTACCGCATCGTCATGCGCCAGGGGCCGCTGTCCTTCGGCGAACCCTTGTCCGCTGCGCTGCGCGGCGCGGTGGCCGGCGCGCTGGGACTGGGCGAGGGCGATTTTGCGCCGGGTCTGCCGCTGCAGATCGTCTCCACCGGCCATTCGAAGGTGATGGTGCCGCTGCGGCCCGGCGTGGCGCTGGACGCGATTGCGCCCGACCAGGCTGCGCTGGCCGCGCTCAGCGCTGAAATTGGCTGCAACGGCTGGTTCCCCTTCCAGCTGCGCCCCTGCGGGCGCGCCACCGACGGCCGCATGTTCGCGCCCGCCATTGGCATACCCGAAGACCCGGTCACCGGCAACGCCAACGGCCCGCTCGGCGCCTACCTGGTGCGCCACGGCCTGATGCCGCACGACGGCAAGCTGCTGCGCTTCGACGGCCAGCAGGGCCGCGCGCTGGGCCGCGACGGCGTGGTGCATGTCGAAGTGGCGATAGCGCAGGGCGCGCCGCAGCAAGTGTCCATCAGCGGCGGCGCCGTGATCCTGTTTTCCGCGCCGCTGGATGTCAGCCGGCTTGCTGGGACTTCCAATACTCCAGCGGCGGCTTGCCCACCAGCAGCGTAAAGCTGCGCGTGAAATGCGCCTGGTCGAAGAAGCCCAGCCGCGCTGCCAGGTCGGCCAGGTCCGGTGGCGCTGCGCGGCCCAGCCGCCAGGTGGCCTCCTGCAGGCGGTAGCGCTGGATCACCCACTTCGGCGACACGCCCACGTAGTTGCTGAACAGCCGCTGCAAGCTGCGCTCCTCGATGCCGAGCTGCGCCGACAAGGCCGCCACGCTGACGGGGCCGTTCGCGGCGGCAGCCGCCTCCACCGCCTGCTGCGCCAGCAGCGCGCGTTCGTCCACCGGCGGCAGCCGTGCGTCCAGCATGGCTTCGGCGGCCGCCACCATGGCGCTGTCGCCGTGGGCATCGCCGCCGGCGCTGCCCGGAACGTCGCCCAGCACGCGCAATTCGGCCTCGGCGCCTGGCACGCCCAGCACCTCGTCCACCGGCATGGTACGGTCCGCCAGGCGCGATAGCGGATGCGGCAGGAAAGGCCGCAGCCCGCCCGGCTTGAAGCGCACGCCCAGCACCTTGCCCGCGCCTTCCACCTTGCGTTCGAACGCGCCGCGCACCACGCCGTGGATGGCGGTGCAGCCCCGGTCGAACACCATGTGCGCATTGGGGTAGGGCAGCACGCGCTGGGTTTCCGGCGGCCGCCCGTCCAGGTCCCATTGCACCACCCAGTGGTAGTCGACAAAGGGCTGCAGCGCGGGCGAGGGCGGATAAGTGGCCAGCCGGATGCGGCGCGCCGCGCCGGCCGGATCGACCACGCCCTTGGGCATGCGCGGGGCGCTGTCGGTTTTTTCCAATCTTTTCTCCCGTTGCAACAATACAGTGGCGCTTCCATCCTCACACGAAAGAGTGCCATGAAACTACGTTATGCCTGCCTCGCCATCGCCGCCAATCTCGCCTGCCTGTCCGCCCATGCGGAACACGTGGAAGGGGCATTCGACATCAAGATGTCGCCCGCCTCGGCGCCGGAACATGAGGGCCGCACCGCCACCGGGCGCATGTTACTTGAAAAACAATACTCCGGCGAGCTGCAAGCCGCCGGCAAGGGCGAAATGCTGACCGCCATGACGGACACCAAGGGCTCCGCCGCCTATGTCGCCATCGAGCGCATCACCGGCACGCTCAAGGGCAAGGCGGGCAGTTTCGTGGTCCAGCACGCCGGCACCATGCGCGGCGGCGACAGCCGGCTGTCGGTAACCATCGTGCCCGATTCCGGCACCGGCGAACTGGCCGGCATCAGCGGCCGGATGTCGCTCAAGCAGGCGGACCGCAAGCATCGCTATGAACTGGACTACGAGCTGCCCTGATTTTTTTGCAATGCGTGCTTGACTTCTTACACCTGTCAGATATTATTGACATATCAAATCAATAACCTGGAGGCGGTCCATGAATGAAGTCTCGTTGTTCCGGCTGTACGCGCTGCGCGCGGTGTATTTGCTGGTGGTGGTCGGCCTGGCCCTGGTTATCTGGCCCGGCATTCTTCATCACAGCAAGCCGTGGGAGCTGATGGAGGGCGTGGTGGTGTGCATGCTGGCCGCGTTCTCGCTGCTGTGCGCGCTGGGCCTGCGCTATCCGCTGCAAATGCTGCCGGTGCTGATGTGGGAGCTGATCTGGAAAGTGCTGTGGCTGTCGCTGGTGGCACTGCCCGCCTGGCGCTCCGGCACCATGAGCCAGGCGGTGCTGGAAAACACCATCGCCTGCATGGTGGTGGTGCTGGTTCCGCTGGCCATGCCCTGGCGCTACGTGTTCGACCACTATCTGAAAAAATCCGGCGACCGCTGGCGCCTGGCCGGCAATTAACGTGCGAAGATAAGGGTTATGAAAAAGCCCCTTGCCTATCTCCCCCTGGCGCTGGCGGCGACGCTGGCTTCGGCCGCACCGGGCGCGCAAGCGCAGGACGGCGCGCCGCTCAAGGCGCAAGTCGCCAGCCGCGTCAACGCCATGTATCCGCAGCTGGAAACCGTCTACAAGGACTTGCACGCCCATCCCGAAATCGCCTTCCAGGAAGTGCGCACCGCCGCCAAACTGGCCGCCGAGATGCGTGCCCTGGGCTTCGAGGTGACCGAAGGCGTCGGCAAGACCGGGCTGGTGGCCATCTACAAGAACGGCCCAGGCCCCACCGTCATGGTGCGCACCGAACTGGACGCGCTGCCGATGGAGGAGAAAACCGGCTTGCCCTACGCCAGCAAGGCGCGCACCCAGTCCGGCGGCGGCGAGACCTATGTGATGCACAGCTGCGGCCACGACATCCACATGGCCAGCTGGCTGGGCGCGGCGCGCACCCTGGTTGAACTGAAATCGCAATGGCAGGGCAGCCTGATGTTCATCGCCCAGCCTGCCGAAGAAACCGTGTCCGGCGCCAAGGCCATGCTGGCCGACGGCTTGTTCAAGCGCTTCCCCAAGCCGGACGTGGCCTTCGCACTGCATTCCTGGCCCACCGCGCACGGCACCGTGGGCTACAACATCGGCGCGGTGTCGTCCAACTCGGACTCGATCGAGATCGTATTCAAAGGCCGTGGCGGCCACGGCTCGGCTCCCGACAAGGCGCTGGACCCGATCACCATTGCCGCGCGCTTCGTGGTGGACGTGCAGACCGTGGTCAGCCGCGAGAAAGATCCCAAGGAGTTCGGCGTGGTCACGATAGGCGCCATCCAGGGCGGCACCGTGGGCAACATCATTCCCGACAGCGTGGTGGTGCGCGGCACCATCCGCTCCTACAGCCCGGCCGTGCGCGCCAAGCTGCTGGAAGGCGTGCGGCGCGTGGCCAATGCGTCGGCGGCCATGGCGGGCGCGCCCGCGCCGGACGTGGAGCTCAAGTCCGGCGGCCAGGCCATCGTCAACAACGAGGCGCTGGTGCGCAAGACCGAGGCAGTGCTGAAGGATGCGCTGGGCGCCGCCAATGTCGGCCTGATCGCGCCGATGACTGCCAGCGAAGACTTCTCCGAGTACGTCAACCAGGGCGTGCCCGGCATGTTCTTCTTCACCGGCGTCTACCCCGCCAAGGCCGTTGCCGAAGCCGAAGCCCCCGGCGGCAAGCCGCTGGCCTTCAACCACTCGCCGTTCTACGCGCCCGTGCCCGAGCCATCCATCAAGACGGCGGCGCAGGCCATGAGCCTGGCGGTGCTGGGCGCGCTGGCGCGCTAGCGGGCAGGCCATGCAGCCCGTGTTCTGGCGCGACGCCGCGCTGCCCTTCATCGAGGCCCGCGCCATCCGGGGCGGTCGCGACCTGTGCTACGCGCGGCATACGCACGACACCTTCTCCATCGGCGCGGTCACCGGCGGCGTGAGCACGTACTGGAACCGGCGCAGCAAGGAAACCATCGTTGCCGGCAGCGTGGTGGTGATCAACCCGGAGGACGCGCACGCCTGCAATCCCGCCGCCGCCCAGCCCTGGTCCTACCGCATGTTTTATGTCGATGTGGACTGGCTGGCCGGTCTGCAGCACGAACTCGGTTTCAGCCGCAACGCGGACTTCAGGCCCTTCTCCAGCACGTCCAACACCACGCTGTTTGCCGGCTTGAACGCACTGTACGCCACGCTGACCAGCCGGCACGCCGACGCCCTGCAGAAGCAAAGCGCAGCGGTCGGCTTTTTCATGGACGTGCAGCAGGCGCTGGACCCAGCGCCCGCGCCGCTGGTGGACGCGAACGGCAAGCTGCTGCGCGCCGCCGAATTCATCAGCGACAATTGCACCCGCCAGCTGGCGCTGGACGACATCTGCGCGGCCGCCGGCCTGTCGCCGGCCTATCTGATCCGCGCCTTCAAGGGCCAGTTCGGCATGACGCCGCACGCCTACCTGGTCAACCGCCGCGTGCAGTACGGCCAGGCGCGCCTGAAGCGCGGCGCCGCCATTGCCGATGCCGCCCTCGAAAGCGGCTTCGCCGACCAGTCCCACTTCCAGCGCGCGTTCAAGCAGCACCTGGCTGCAACGCCGGGGCAGTACCGGGGCCGATAGGGTCCACCACGGCCTGGAACAGCCGGGCAGGCTCTTCCGCGATCCGGTTCAACACGTACAGGAAATACTCCTCGCCGAAGATGGCGTATTCGCGCGTCTGGAAGCCGCGCCGGCGCAGCGCGTCCAGCCCCTCGGCCCCCAGGCCGTGCAAGGTTTCGAATTCCGCGTTCTGCACGATGGACCCGGCCAACTCCTCCTGCAGCTGCGCGTCGTGCGTCGCCAGCGAGCAAGCGTGCCCGGCGCCGAGCAAGGTCCGCGCATAGCGGCGGTAGGCGGCCGCCAGTTCCGGGCTGTGGCGGTCCCAGGCAATCGCCGGGGATTCAAGAAAGGCGCCCTTGACCAGGCGGATACGGCCCGGATACTCCATCAGCCGCGGCAGATCCTGCGCGCTGCGGTGCAGCTTGGCCGGCACCGTGATGCCGACGTTGTGCAGCCCGGCTTCGGCGTGCAGGCGCTGGTAAGTCGCGTAGATATTGGCGGCCCGGTCCGCCCCTTCCATGGAAATCATGACTTCCCGGCCGGCGCCGGCGGCAGCCGTGGCGATGCGCCTGCCGTTGCGGTAGCCAAGTTCGGGATCGACCAGGGAGCCGATGTGGGACAAATCCAGCGACACGGAGCACTGCAAGCCTTCATGCGCGAGCGCCGCCACCAGATCGAGGAAGACAGCGGTTTCGCTGTTCGCGGTAGCCTCGTCGCGGCAGCTTTCGCCCACATATTCGGCCGAGCCCGCGTGTCCGCGCGCGGCCACGCCGTGCAGATGCCGCACCACATCCGCAACGGTCTGCCCCGCCACGTAGCGCCCGGCCACGCGCCGCATATAGGGCCGCAGCAGCGGATCGCGGCAGAAGCGCTCTTTTGCCTGCTCGTTGAGCGCCAAAGCGCGCAGGCAGTCGGCGGCCTGCGCCATCAAATTCGTGGTCTGCATACTTTTCCTTTCGAAGTAGTCGAAAAGGCATCGTATGCGCGCTGCCGTGCTGCTGTATTGAAGAAAATTACCCTTGTTAGTCGGCTTGCTTGTTGGATTGCAGCGTAAAGCCGATCAGGCGCGCCACGACTGCTGCGAGGTACATCAGGCCGACCAGCATCTCCACGCTGGCGATCGCCCGCGCATGGGAGGTCAGCGGGATGACGTCGCCGATGCCGGTGCTCGACAGCAGCGCGAAGCTCAGGTAGTTCAGTTCGGTCCACGTGCGCGGTTCTGCGGCGTTCAGCGCCGCCCCGAACGTGCCGGGCTGCAGCGCCTGGATCAGGATGAATACGTGCGTAAAAGCCCATGCCAGCAGCGTGAAGGCGGCGCCCGCTGCGAACAGTTCGTCGGTGGTGGCCAGGCGGTCTTCCATCATATAGGCCACCAGGCTGCCAGCCGCATAGAAGTAAAAGGCGGCTTCCAGCGCGGAGGACCAGGGCAGCAGCCCGGGCAGGCCGAACGCCATTTGCAGCCCCAGCAGAACCACGACCGGCCCGGCGATGCTGGCGCTGACCCAGGCATGGCCCGGCGTGCGCCGCACCATGCGCGTGGCCACCACCAGCACCAGGATGCCGAACACATTGAAAATGATGTGGCCGCCGCGCACGCTTTCGATAAAGGGATAGAGCAGCATGCCCAGCAATTGCGTCAGCAGCAGCACGGCCGACGGGTGGCGCTTGGTGCTGCGCACCAGGGGAAACGGGTTCACGCCTCGGTCCCCGACAGGGTTTCCAGTACTTGCCGCACGGCGCCGGGGATGGTCACGGAGCGGTTGCTGGCGCGTTCGACGTAGACATGGACGAAGTGGCCGGCCGCGCAGGGCTGCGGATCGTCATTGCGGAACAGGGCGATGTCGTAGCGCACGCTTGAATTGCCCAGCTTGGCCACGCGGATGCCGGCGTGCACCGTGTCGGGGAAGGAGATCGAGCTGAAGTAGGCGCAGCCGCTGTCGACCACGAAGCCGACCACGTCGCCCTGATGGATGTCCAGCACGCCGCGCTCGATCAGGAACTGGTTCACGGCCGTGTCGAAATAGGAATAATAAACAACGTTGTTCACATGGCCATACACATCGTTGTCCATCCAGCGCGTCGGAATGGACAGAAAATGGGGAACTGCGAGCGGGTAGCGTCGCGCATCGTCATGGAAGCTCCTGGTTCTGAGGTACAATTGATCCTTACGCGCGGGCAATCGGCGCAGCAAAACAATACCATCATTAAAGGTTTTTCATGAGTCTCCAATGCGGCATCGTCGGCCTGCCTAACGTCGGCAAGTCCACTCTTTTCAATGCACTGACCAAGGCCGGCATCCCGGCTGAAAACTATCCGTTCTGCACCATCGAGCCGAACGTCGGCGTGGTGGAAGTGCCGGACCCGCGCATGGCCGCCCTGGCTGACATCGTCAAGCCCGAGCGCATGGTCAACGCCATCGTCGAGTTCGTCGACATCGCCGGCCTGGTGGCTGGCGCATCGCAGGGCGAGGGCCTGGGCAACCAGTTCCTGTCGCACATCCGCGAAACCGACGCCATCGTCAACGTAGTGCGCTGCTTCGAAGACGAGAATGTGATTCACGTTGCCGGTAAAGTTAGCCCGCTGGACGATATCGAAGTGATTCAAACCGAATTGGCGCTGGCCGATTTGGGTACTGCTGAAAAAGCCCTGCACCGCGAAAATAAAAAAGCCCGTTCCGGCGACAAGGATGCGCAGAAACTGGTCACGCTGCTGGAAAAAATTATCCCGCAACTGAATGAAGCCAAACCTGTGCGCGCCATGGGCCTGGATGCGGATCAAATGGCGCTCATCAAGCCGCTGTGCCTGATTACCGCCAAGCCCGCCATGTATGTGGCCAACGTTTCCGATACCGGTTTCACCAATAATCCGCTGCTGGATCAATTGACCGAATACGCGAAATCGCAGAATGCGCCTATCGTTGCCATTTGCGCCGCGATTGAAGCAGAAATCGCCGATCTGGACGACGCCGATAAAACGGAATTCCTGTCCGATATGGGCATGGAAGAGCCTGGCCTGGATCGCCTGATTCGCGCTGCATATAAACTGCTGGGCCTGCAGACTTATTTCACCGCCGGCGTAAAAGAAGTGCGCGCCTGGACGATTCATATCGGCGATACCGCTCCGCAAGCGGCGGGTGTGATTCACACCGACTTCGAACGCGGCTTTATCCGCGCGCAGACCATCGCCTATGACGATTACATCGCCTACAAGGGCGAATCGGGCGCCAAGGAAGCCGGCAAGATGCGCGCCGAGGGCAAGGAATATGTCGTCAAGGATGGCGACGTGCTGAACTTCCTGTTCAACGTCTAAATACTTCAGCGGCCTCGGCCGCAGTAAAAAAGCCGCGAGCGATCGCGGCTTTTTTTTTCGCCCGTACCCATCACTGCGGCCATGGCACACTCAAATCTGGCGCGAACAAGCCAGAAACTGGCATGAATAAGTCGTGCCAGCCCCGTAAAATGGTCGCCGGGCCGGAGTTACTGCCTGGCTTCGAAGTCTTTCACGGCTTTGGTGAACTGGTCCATCAGTGGATTGGGAACAGCGAGCGACAGCTGGTAGTGCTCGATTTCAAATCCCTGGGCGGTGCGGTGGAGCACGCCGCTGGCCTGGCAAATACCCATCTGCGTATTCAGCTGCTCATCGAACCAGGCATAGCTTTTATCCCGAGAGAAATAGACATTGCGTTTAATTGCCGTGAATGACCAAGCTTTTTTCCGGTCGAAGAATGGCTTGGCCCAGACTTTGAACTGGTCGCGCGTCCATATTTCAGTTTTGTCGGTGCCGATATAAATACCGTTGGCCGCCATTTTGTCGAAATAAACCGGATCGGCATTGGCGGCGTCTTTATGCCACTGATCCATAAAGGTATTGACCTGCTGGCGGAAAGCAGCGTCGGCGTCGGCCGATTGTGCGCCGGCGGTGGCGCTCATCAGGAAAAAAACGAGGACGGCAAGCAATTGCTTCATGGGGGCTCCGGAAAATTTAGTAAAGCGAGCATACACCAGGGCGGGCGATGGGCGAGGCTGGCTGTATAATCGTCAAGTTCGCCGTCCACCGGCCCTTTAGCTTCTCCTCACCACAGAAAACGAAATCTCATGGCTTCATCCAACGATAACGTCAGCATGGCGCTGTTCTGCGACTTCGAAAACGTCGCCCTCGGCGTGCGCGACGCCAATTACGAAAAGTTCGACATCAAGCCCGTGCTGGAGCGTTTATTGCTCAAAGGCAGCATCGTGGTCAAAAAATCGTATTGCGACTGGGACCGCTACAAGGGTTTCAAGGCGCCCATGCACGAGGCCAATTTCGAGCTGATCGAAATCCCCCACGTGCGCCAATCGGGCAAGAACTCGGCCGACATTCGCATGGTGGTGGACGCGCTGGACCTGTGCTACACCAAGTCCCACGTTAACACTTTCGTCATTATTTCCGGCGACTCGGACTTCTCGCCGCTGGTCTCCAAGCTGCGCGAGAACAACAAGAAAGTGATCGGCGTGGGCGTCAAGCAATCCACGTCGGATCTGCTGGTGGCCAACTGCGACGAGTTCATCTTCTATGACGACCTGGTACGCGAAGTGCGCCGCGCGGCCGCCAAGCGCGACACCCGCGAAGGCCAGCCCGCCGTCAAGCGCACCCCGGAGGAGGAAAAACGCCGCCGCGAGGAAATGGACAAGCGTCGCCGCGAAGCGGTGGACATGGCGTTCGAGACCTTCGAAGCGCTGGTGGCCGAACGTGGCGATTCCGGCAAGATCTGGGCCTCCGTGCTGAAAGAGGCGATCAAGCGCCGCAAGCCGGATTTCAGCGAGTCCTATTACGGTTTCCGCACGTTCGGCAACCTGCTGGAAGAAGCCAAGGCGCGCGGCCTGCTGGAATTCGGCCGCGACGAGAAATCCGGCGCCTATGTATACCGTAGCAGCGGCGCGGGCGTAGGCGAGCAGGGCGTGGCGGGCGAAGGTTCGCAGGCATCCGCGCCCACGGCGCCGGTGCAGCACGAAGCGGGCGAGGGCCGCCATGAAGGCCGTCGCGGCCGTGGCCGTGGCCGCAACCGTGGCGGCGACCGCCACGCGAGCCATGAGCCGGTGCCCGAGGAAGTGTCGGCCGAGCTGCAGCTGGCGCAGGACGAGAACGCGTACGCGGAAGCGGAAGCCGTGCATGCGGCCGAAGATGCTTCCTACGCGCAGCAGGTAGTTCTCACGCAGCACGCTGACGAGCCGGACGCGCAAGCGGCCGATGCGGATGCCGACGTGGACGCGGACAGCGAGCAGGACGACCGCGACGAGGAAGAGCGCGCGCTCGACGCCGCTGCGGCCGCCATCGCCAATGCCAACAGCACGGCGGGCGCGCGCGCTGCGCAGCAAGGCCAGCAGGGCAAGCGCAAGCCGCCCAAGATCCCGGCCCGCCAGGCCAAGGCTGCCAAGGTGAAGGCCGCGCAGTCCGCCTCTTCCGGCGATGGCCGTGGCAAGCAAGGTGGGCAAGGCAGGGCAGGGCAGCGTGGCGGCGCCGCTATGGCTCCGGCCGCCGTGTCGCCATCAGCCGCATCGCAGGCAGCGCTGTCTCAGGCAGCTGTCGCGCCGGCTGCGGCGATCCCGGCGGCCGCAGTGGTCCCGGTAGTTGCGCCGGACCACGCATCGCAATCGGCGCAATCGGCGCCATCCGGTGCAGAGCCGGGCACCGAAGCCATGGCGGCGGGCAAGCCAGCGGCCAAAGGCCGTGCACGCGCGCCTGCCAAGGGCCGTGCCAAGGCCGGCGAATCGCGCATCACCGCCGCCGCAGCGGAAGCTGCCGCGGCGACCGAGGCGCCGGTGGTAGCGCCGACCAGCGCTCCGGCCGCGTCCCCGCAGGCTGACGCCGAACAGGCAACACCAGCGCGCGGCGGCCGCCGTGGCGCGGCAGCGGCCAAGCAGGCCAAGCCGAAGGCAACGCCGGCGCCCGCTGTGGCGCTCGCACCGGAGCCGGCATCGGCCGGCCAGGGCGAAGCAGCAGACGGCGCGTCCGGCGAAGCCAAGCCGGCCCGCAAGCCGGCTGCGCGCGGCCCGCGTCGTCCGCGCAAGGCCGAAGCGCAGTAATCGTACGCGGCGCGGCAAGTCCGCGTCGCTGATGGAGCGTGGCCGCTGCCGCCAGCGCTGTCCCGGCGGCGCGCGTGCCGCCGTCGCCCTGCGCAAACCGCTTCCGGATTTGCGCCCAATCCCGGCTTTTCGCTGCGCCGTAGCGCAACGCCGCGGCTTCCCTGATTTACTGAAAGACACTTTGCTGCCATACTGCCAACTTGAATAACATTTTGGCAGCGGCCGTTCACGCTGCCTGCGGCGGTCAGCATGGCTATCCTCTCCGAAATCAACCTCTACCCCATCAAATCCTGCGCCGGCATGTCCCTGCGTTCAGCCACGCTGACCAGCGCCGGACTGATGAAAGAGCAGATTTACGACCGCGAGTGGATGGTGGTCGACGAAGCAGGTCTGGCGCTGACCCAGCGCGAACATCCGCGCATGGCCCTCATCGTGCCGCGCCTGAAGGCCGACACGCTGGAATTGCGCGCCCCCGGCATGCTGCGCCTGGAAATCGAACTCGGCCTGCCGGACCCGGAACTGGCCCCCAGGCGCACCGTGCAAGTGTGGGACGACCAGGTGCTGGCCTACGACTGCGACGCCACCACGGCGACCTGGTTCAGCAATTTCCTCGGCCTGCCGTGCCGCCTGGTGCGTTTCCACGCCAACGCCACCCGCGCCGTGTCCCAGAAATGGACCAAGGGCGTCGAGGCGACCACCATGTTTTCGGACGGTTACCCCATGCTGGTGGCCGGCAGCGCCTCGCTGGCCGACCTGAACGACAAGCTGGTCAAGGCCGGCCGCCAGGCTATCCCCATGAACCGCTTCCGCCCCAACCTGGTGCTGGACGGCATAGAAGCCTTCGAGGAAGACTACGCCGAAGACTTCCGCGCCGGCAGCGCCGTGCTCAAGCCGGTCAAACCCTGCCCGCGCTGCCCCATGCCGTCGATCGACCAGGCCACCGGCGAGTTCGGCCCCGACCCGCTCGACATCATGGCCGGCTACCGCGCCAAGCCCGAAGTGGAGGGCGCGCTGTGCTTCGGCATGAACAGCATCCTGATCGAAGGCGAAGGCCAGGAACTGCGCGTGGGCCAGGAAATCGCCGTCAACCTGGCGTTCTGATGCCATGATGCCCATCAAAAAGCCCGACGCGCACAACCTGGAGGCGGAAAACCAGGCGCTGCGCACGCGCATGGCCTATCTGCTGGAACAGGCCGAGCGCAACCACAACATCATGATGCGGCACCAGGCCTTCGACCTGGAAATCGTCAGCGCCTCCACCTTTCCCGAACTGGTCGGCACCATCTTCCGCACGCTGCCCATCATTTCGGAACTGGAAGCGGTGACCCTGACCCTGATCGACGAAGGCGGCGACATCCACACCGTGATGGGCAAGCTGGGCGTGAACTTCACCGAGTTCCCGGACCTGATTTTTGTGGAAGACGTGGACAGCCTGGGCTTCGACCTGGGCCGCCGCAACGCCTATTCGCCCACGCCGCGTCCGCTGCTCGGCATGTACGACGCCTTCAAGCACGGCCACGCCTTCCCGCGTCCGCCGGACGGGCTGCAAAGCGTGGCGCTGGTGCCGCTGCTGCGCAACAAGCGCATTATCGGCAGCCTGAACCTGGGCAGCGTGGACCCCACGCGCTTCACGCCCAGCCTGGGCACCGACTTCATCGAGCACATGGCCTCCATCATCGCCATCTGCCTGGAGAATGTGATCTCCAACGAGATGCTCAAATACATCGGGCTGACCGACTCGCTGACCGGCGTCTACAACCGGCGCTATATGGACCGGCGCCTGCTGGAAGAGATTTCGCGCGCGCGGCGCCAGGCCTACGACATCTCCTTCATGTACATCGACATCGACCACTTCAAGCGGGTCAACGACACGGTGGGCCACCAGGGCGGCGACGAAGTGTTGCGCGAAGTGGCGCAGCGCATCAAGGCCGAGCTGCGGCTGTCGGACGCGCTGGCGCGCTTTGGCGGCGAAGAATTCGTAGTCCTGCTGATCAATGCCGACCTGGACAGCGCCGCCTTCGTGGCCGAGCGCATCCGCGCCGGCATCGCCGCCAGCATGATAGACGTGTCGCCCAGCGTGCGCGTCTCCATCACCGCCTCGATCGGCGTGGCCTGCCTGGACCGCAGCGACCCCAGCGTCACCCCCGAAACCTCGGCCAACGAGCTGATCGCCCAGGCCGACTCCGCGCTCTATCAAGCCAAGGACAGCGGCCGCAACCGCGTCATCACCTACCGCCCCGGCGCCTAAGCGCCTCCGCCCGCCGCCCGCAGCCGGACAGAGCCGCATTCGGGGTCAGACCCCGAATGCGGCTCAGCTTGCTTGTGAAGCAGACTTTGGTTCAGGCCAAGGTTCAAGGTTCAGGCGAGGAGCTGGTTTTCGGCGCGGGCGACGGCGTCGGCGGCGCCGCGCAGCACGACCACGTCGCCGGCTTCGAGCACCGTGGCGGGCGCCACCTCCACGCCGCCTTTGCCGCGCCGGATCGAGGCCACTTCGGCGCCCGCCGTTTCCACTTCCAGTTCGGCCAGCGTCTTGCCCACGCAGCTGGCGTCCTCGCCCAGCGTGACCGAGTGCAGGCGCAGCATCTCGTCGTCGCCGCCGGCGTCGCTGGCGCCGTGGAACCAGCCGCGCAGCGAGGCGTAGCGCGCCTCGCGCGCGGCCTGCACGCGGTGCACCACGCGCCGCAGCGGCACGCCCAGCATCACCAGCGCGTGCGAGGCGAGCATCAGGCTGCCTTCCATCAGTTCCGGCACCACTTCGGCCGCGCCGGCCGCTTTCAGGCGGTCGAGGTCGGTGTCGTCGTGGCTGCGCACGATCACCGGCAGCGCCGGCGCCAGCTCGTGCACCAGGTGCAGCACGCGCAGCGCCGAGGGCGTGCTGGCGTAGGTGATCACCACGGCGCTGGCGCGGTAGATGCCGGCCGCCACCAGGCTTTCGCGCCGCCCGGCGTCGCCGTAGGACACGTTGGCGCCCGCCGTCTGCGCTTCCTGCACCCGTTCCGGGTCCAGGTCCAGCGCGTGGTAGGCGATGTCCTCTTCGCTGAGCAGGGTGGCCAGGCTCTGGCCGCTGCGCCCGAAGCCGGCCACGATCACGTGCTTCTGCGTGCTCATGGTGCGTGTGGCGATCTTGGTCAGTGCCAGCGACTGCATCATCCATTCATTGCTGGACACCTTCATCACCAGCTGGTCGGACTTGGCGATGATGAACGGCGCCAGCAGCATCGACAGCACCATGGACGCCAGCACCACCTGGATGATGAACGGGTCCATCAGCGCCATGCCGCCGGCCAGGTTGAGCAGCACGAAGCCGAATTCGCCGGCCTGCGCCAGCGCCAGGCCGGTGCGCATGGACACGCCGTCGGACGAGCCGAACAGCTTGGCCAGCCCGGCGATGAGCGCAAACTTGAGCAGCACCGGCCCGGCCAGCAGCACCAGCACCAGCCACCAGTGCTCGATGACCAGGCGCAGGTTGAGCAGCATGCCGACGTTGATGAAGAACAGCCCCAGCAGCACGTCGCGGAAGGGCTTGATGTCTTCTTCCACCTGGTGCTTGTATTCGGTTTCCGAGATCAGCATGCCGGCCACGAAGGCGCCCAGCGCCATCGACAGCCCGGCCTTCTCGGTGATCCAGGCCGCGCCCAGGGTGATCAGCAGCAGGTTCAGCATGAACAGTTCCTGCGAGCGGCGCTTGACCACGATGGTGAACCAGCCGCGCACCAGCTTCTGGCCCACGAACAGCAGCAGCACCAGCACGATGGCCGCCTTGCCGGCTGCCCAGGCCAGCGTTTCGAGCAGGTCGTCCGGATTCTTGGACAGGGAAGGGATGAGGATCAGCAGCGGCACCACGGCCAGGTCCTGGAACAGCAGGATGCCGATGATCTTGCGGCCGTGCTCGCTTTCCAGCTCCAGCCGCTCGGTGAGCATTTTCACCACAATGGCGGTGGACGACATGGCCAGCGCGCCGCCCAGCGCGAACGAGGCTTGCCAGCCGATGTGCAGGCCGGGCACCTGCGTGGCCAGCAGCCAGCCCAGCCCCATGGTGGCGATGATGGTGGCCACCACCTGCGCCATGCCCAGCCCGAACACGATGCTGCGCATGGCCATCAGCTTGGGCAGCGAGAATTCCAGGCCGATGGAGAACATCAGGAACACCACGCCGAACTCGGCCAGGATATGGCTCGCTTCGCTCTGCTCGGCCAGCCCCAGCGCGTGCGGGCCGATGATGATGCCCACCGCCAGGTAGCCCAGCATGGGCGGCAGATGCATCATGCGGAACGCCACCACGCCCAGCACGGCGCTGCCCAGCAGCAAAAGGGTCAGTTCAAGCGGTGAAAACATGCGGCGCTTCCATTTGGGTGGCCCATCCCGTTGTTTGTTGGGACTGGCAAGTTTTTTGCTTTCGCAATTCGGCTATACTTCCGGCATGAGTGTAACCGATGGAAATCCCATGCTGAAAGCTTTTGACAACAACACGGCCGAACGCGCACTGGCGCTGGCCCGAGAAACCCTGCAGATCGAGGCGGACGCCATTACCGCCATGCACGCGCGCCTGGCCACCGACGACAGCGTCGGCAAGGCCGTGGCGCTGTTGCTCAACTGCAAAGGCCGCGTTGTGGTGTCCGGCATCGGCAAATCCGGCCATATCGCGCGCAAGATCGCCGCCACCCTGGCCTCGACCGGCACGCCGGCCCTGTTCGTGCATCCGGCCGAAGCCGCGCACGGCGACCTGGGCATGGTGACGGCCGAAGACGCCTTCATCGCCATTTCCTATTCCGGCGAGAGTTCGGAGCTGATGGCCATCCTGCCGGTGGTCAAGCGCATGGGCAGCACGCTGATTTCCATGACCGGCAAGCCCGGCTCCAGCCTGGCCAAGCTGGCCGACGTGCACCTGGACGTGTCGGTGGCCAAGGAAGCCTGCCCGATGAACCTGGCGCCCACCGCCAGCACCACCGTCACGCTGGCGCTGGGCGACGCGCTGGCCGTGGCGCTGCTGGACCTGCGCGGCTTCAAGGAAGAAGACTTCGCCCGCTCGCACCCGGGCGGCGCCCTGGGCCGCCGCCTGCTGACCCACGTGCGCGACGTGATGCGCAGCGGCGACGCCATTCCCTCGGTCGGCCTGGACACCCGCCTGCCGGACGCGCTGCTGGAAATCACGCAGAAGGGCATGGGCATGACGGCCGTGGTCGACGCCGACAACCGCCCGGTCGGCGTGTTCACCGACGGCGACCTGCGCCGCATGATCGAAAAAGTGCAGGACTTCAGCAAGGTAATCATCCGCGATGTGATGCATGCCAACCCGCGCAGCATTTCGCCTGATAAGCTGGCTGTGGACGCGGTGGCCATCATGGAGCAGTTCCGCATCAACCAGATGCTGGTGGTGGATGCCGACGGCAAGCTGGCCGGCGCCCTGCACATCCACGACCTGACGCGCGCCAAGGTGATCTGATGAACAAGGCCTACAATCTGGAAAATGTGGCGCGCGCGGCCAGGGTCAAGCTGGTGATTTTCGACGTGGACGGCGTGCTCACCGACGGCAGCCTGCACTACGGCCCGGACGGCGAAATGATGAAGACCTTCAACGTGCAGGACGGCCTGGGCATCAAGCTGCTGCAGGAAGCGGGCATCCTCACCGCCATTATCAGCGCGCGCCGTTCGCCGCAGGTGACGGCGCGCGCGCGCGACCTGGGCATCGAATTCGTGCACCAGGGCGGCCACGACAAGCTGACCCCGTTCAACGAGCTGCTGGCCAAGACCGGCCTGTCGGCCGAGGAAGTGTGCTTCATCGGCGACGACGTGGTGGACCTGGTGATCCTCAAGCGCGTGGGCTTCGCGGTGGGCGTGCCGAACGGCCGCGCCGACGTGCTCAGCCGCGTACACCACGTGACCGACGCCCACGGCGGGCGCGGCGCGGTGCGCGAAGTATGCGAATTCGTGCTGCGCGCGACCGGCAATTACGATAAGGTCATGGCCCAGTTCCTGGTCTGAGAAAGTACATAGTTATGCGTAAACGAACCGCGCACCGCTGGCGCTTGAGCATGACCCTGGTGATCGGGGTCTTCGTTGCGTGCGGCACGTTCTGGCTGGTGCAGCTGCTGAACCGCGGCGAAGAAGAGATGCTGGCCGACAAGCGCCTGAACGAGCCGGATTACATCATCGAGCGCTTCAGCGTGGTGCGCATGACCAAGGACGGCAAGCCGAGCTACATCGTGGCCGGCGACAAGCTGGTGCACCGCCCGATCGACGACGCGTCCGAGATCGACAAGCCGGTGGTGCGCAATTTGAGCAGCACCCATCCGCCGATGGACATGACGGCGGAGCGCGCGCGCGTGGACGAGAACAACACGCGCGTGCAGTTGAAGGGCAACGTGAAGATAGACCGCGCGGCGCAGGGCAAGAGCCCGGCGATGCAGATGACGACGCAGGCGCTCACCGTCTACCCGGACGAGGACCGCATGCAAACCGACCAGCCGGTGCAGATCGTGCAGGGCGGCGCCACGGCGACCGGCACCGGCATGAAGGCCAACAACGCCACGCGCCAGGTGCAGTTGCTGGGCCGCGGCACGATCGTGTATCCGCCCCGAAACGCGCCCGCCAAGACCAAACAAGAAAATGGATAAACGATGAAAAAAATTCTGATCTCGGCCCTGCTGCTGTGCGCAGCCGGGCTGGCCCAGGCTGAAAAGGCCGACTCCTACAAGCCCACCGAAATCAAGTTCGACCAGGTGGACGTGGACGACGTGAAGCAGATCCGCACCTTTACCGGCAACGTGATCCTCACGCGCGGCACGCTGCTGATGAAGTCATCGAAAGCGGTGGTCACGCAGGACCCGGAAGGCTACCAGTACGTCACCCTGACCAGCGTGCCCGGCACGCCGGCCACCTTCCGCCAGAAGCGCGACGGCGAGGGCGACCAGTGGGTCGAGGGCGAAGCCGAACGCATCGAGTACGACGGCAAGATCGAGCTGGTCAAGCTGTTCAACAAGGCCAAGGTGCGCCGCCTGGAAGGCAGCAAGCCCAGCGACGAAGTGCAGGGCGAGTTCATCTATTACGACAGCCGCAAGGAATTCTTCAGCGTGAAAAACAGCGCGACCGGCGAGAGCAAGCCGGGCGGCGGCCGCGGCACCATGGTGATCCAGCCGTCCACCAAGCGCCCGCCGCCGGACGCGCCGGCGCAGCAACCGCCAGCGGGGAAATGACGATGGCCGAAGCAACGCAGATAACGCAGAACATGGACGGCTGCACCAGCACCCTGGTGGTGCGCGGCCTGCAGAAAACCTACGGCAAGCGCCAGGTGGTGCACGACGTGTCGCTGCAGGTCGAATGCGGCGAAGTGGTGGGCCTGCTGGGGCCTAACGGCGCCGGCAAGACCACCTCCTTCTACATGATCGTGGGCCTGGTGCCGTCCGACGCGGGCAGCATCGATATCGCCGGCGTGGACGTGTCCAGCATGCCGATACACCAGCGCGCCACGCTGGGCCTGTCCTACCTGCCGCAGGAAGCGTCGGTGTTCCGCAAGCTGACGGTGGAGGAGAACATCCGCGCCGTGCTGGAGATCCAGAAGGTCAACGGCAAAACGCTGAGCAAGGCCGAGATCGACGAACGCCTGGACCGCCTGCTGGCCGACCTGCAGATCGAGAAGCTGCGCGAGAACCAGGCGCTGTCGCTGTCGGGCGGCGAGCGCCGCCGGGTGGAGATCGCGCGCGCGCTGGCCACCAATCCGCGCTTCGTGCTGCTGGACGAGCCGTTCGCCGGCGTGGACCCGATCGCCGTGATCGAGATCCAGCGCATCGTGCGCTTCCTCAAGGAGCGCGGCATCGGCGTGCTGATTACCGACCACAACGTGCGCGAGACGCTGGGCATCTGCGACCGCGCCTATATCATCAACCAGGGCAGCGTGCTGGCGTCCGGCCGTCCGGACGACATCATCGCCGACGAATCGGTGCGGCGCGTCTACCTGGGCGAACACTTCCGCATGTAAGACGCCATGAAACAGTCACTGCAACTCCGCACCTCTCAGCACCTGGCGCTGACGCCGCAGCTGCAGCAATCGATCCGGTTGCTGCAGTTGTCCACGCTGGAGCTGCACCAGGAACTGGAACAGCTGCTGGGCGAGAACCCCTTGCTGGAGCGGCTGGACGACCCGCTGGACCGCTCGCTGCGCCTGCTGAGCGACGGCGCCATCAACCAGACCCAGCCTAACGGCGCGGACGCTTCTCCGGCCGAGGTCGGCGCGCCCGCGCAGGACAGCGCCCCGGCCGCCGAGGGCGATCCCTTCGAGGGCGCCACCGGCGAAGGCGACAGCGCCAGCGGCGCCGAAGCCGACACCGACTGGAGCGACGCCGGCCGCAGCAAGGCGCCGGACGACGACGATGCGCGCCCGCAGCTCGAAGCGAGCCACTGCACCTTGCGCGAACACCTGATGGAGCAGATGCGCGTGACCGTGCAGGAGCCGCGCGACCGCGTGCTGATGGAACTGATCATCGACGCGCTGGACGAGAACGGCTACCTGGAAGAGCCGCTGGAGGAAATCCACGCGCGCCTGCCGCAAGAGGCGGACGTGGAGCTGGAAGAACTGCAGACGGCGCTGACCCTGCTGCAAAGTTTCGACCCCATCGGCGTGGGCGCGCGCAGCGCCTCCGAGTGCCTGGCGCTGCAGATCAAGCGCATGCCCGGCGTGCCCTTGGTGACGCGCCGCATGGCTGTCTGCATCGTGGAAAAGCACCTGGCCTGGTTCGCGCAGCGCGAGTTCAACAAGCTGAAAAAAGCCCTCGATTGCGACGACGAAGACTTGCGCGAAGCGCAGGCGGTGATCCGCCAGTGCAATCCGCATCCGGGCGCCGAGTTCGCTTCCGACGTGTCCGACTACGTGGTGCCGGACGTGATCGTGAAGAAGGCGCGCAATGGCTGGCAGGTCACGCTGAACAACGACGTGATGCCGCGCCTGCGCGTGAACGCGCTGTACGCCAACATGCTCAAGCAGGGCAAAGGCGAAACCGCGATGGGTGCGCAGCTGCAGGAAGCGAAGTGGCTGATCAAGAATATGCGCCAGCGTTTCGACACGATACTGCGCGTCGCACAAGCGATAGTAGAAAGACAAAAGAACTTTTTCAGCCATGGCGCGGTTGCCATGAGACCCCTTGTGTTGCGTGAAATTGCTGATACACTGGGACTACACGAGAGCACTATTTCTCGCGTAACAACTCAGAAATACATGCTGACTCCGCATGGGATGTTTGAGTTGAAATATTTCTTTGGCAGTCACGTCGCCACCGAAGCAGGAGGAGAAGCATCCTCGACGGCGATACGGGCGCTGATTGTGCAATTGACAGGAGCTGAAGACCCGAAAAATCCTTTATCCGACAGTAAGATTGCGGACATGCTGGGTGAACAGGGCATGGTAATTGCGCGACGGACTGTTGCCAAATATCGCGAAGCCTTGAAAATCCCTCCGGTAAGTCTGCGTAAAGCTTTGTAGTTTTACTTGGGTTCCCCTGCGCTCCAATAACATTCGACAGCGTACGAGCCCTTATCTTTAGGAGTGTGTATGAATCTCACCATCAGTGGACATCATCTCGAAGTGACCCCCGCCATCCGTGAATACGTGCAGAACAAGCTGGAACGGGTCAAACGCCACTTCGATCAAGTTATTGATATTGCTGTCATCCTGACTGTAGATAACCTCACCGAGAAAGAGAAAAGGCAGAAAGCGGAGATCAATCTGCGAATGTCCGGCAAGACCGTGTACGTGGAAAGCCTGTCGCAAGACCTGTACGCTGCCATCGATACGCTGGTCGACAAACTGGACCGCCAAGTCATGAAATACAAGTCGAAAGTGCAGGAGCATGGCCACGCGGCCATCAAACACCTCCCCGACACTTACGAACCCGCCGCCACCGCATAATACGGTCACCGGCACTCCAACAAAGGGCGCATCTGGCGCCCTTTTTTGCGCCCGCGCTAAAATGGAGCTCTAACAATCATAGAGACATCCAGCATGAGCGAGCACGTCCTGACCACGGTTGCCAACGGCACCGGCTTCATCACCCTCGACCGCCCCAAGGCGCTCAATTCCCTCTCCCTCGGCATGGTGCGCAGCCTGACGGCCGCACTGATGGCCTGGCGCAACGACAGCGCCGTAGCCGCCGTGGTGATCCGCAGCAGCAGCGAAAAAGCACTGTGCGCCGGCGGCGACATCCGCTTCTTCCACGAAGTGGGCACGGCCACGCCGCAGGGCGGCAGCGCGCTGCTGGAGGATTTCTTCACCGAAGAATACGCGCTCAACCACCTGATCCACTATTACGCTAAACCGTATATCGCATTAATGGACGGCGTGGTGATGGGCGGCGGCATGGGCATCTCGCAGGGCGGCCCCGGCTGCGGCGTGCGCATTGTGACGGACCGCACCAAGATGGCCATGCCGGAAGTAAACATCGGCCTGTTCCCGGACGTGGGCGGGAGCCATTTCCTGTCGCACGCGCCCGGCAGCCTGGGGCGCTACCTGGGCCTGACCGGCCTGACCGTGGGCGCGGCGGACGCGCTCTACGTCGGCCTGGCGGACCACTACGTGCCGACCGATGCCTGGGAAGCGCTGCGCGACTTGCTGGAGGCGGTGCCGGGCGGCGAGCTGCGCGACGCGATTGAAGCCTATAGCGCGCGGTTCCGGGCCGGCCCCGGCGTGCTGGAGACCGAGCGCGCCACCATCGAGCGCCATTTCGCGCTGGACAGCGTGGCGGACATCATGGCCTCGCTGGCCGGTGACGAGAATGTGTTTGCGCAGAAGGCGCTGCAGGCCATGCAGACGCGCTCGCCGCTGATGATGTGCGTGACGCTGGAGCTGTTGAGGCGCGGCGCCGCGCTGGACGTGGCGGACTGCCTGCGCATGGAGCGCAACCTGGTGCGGCGCAATTTCGAACATGGGGAAGTGCTGGAAGGCGTGCGCGCGCTGGTGATCGATAAGGACAATGCGCCGAATTGGTCGCCAGGGACGCTGGAGGAGGTGACGCCGGAGATGGTGGCGGCGTTCTTCGCGCCGCCGTGGCCGGCGCACGCGCATCCGCTGCGGCACCTGTGATGGTGGGTTACGCGCGTCCCGCGCTAACCCGCCCTACGTGAACCGTCGAACCGTCGAAACCGTCGAACCGTAGGGCGGGTTAGGCGAACGCCGTAACCCGCCGATCACGACTGCTCGCGGTGGCGCAGGACAACCTGTTCGGTCGGGTGGAAATGCCGCGCCAGGCGCTCGGCCATATACACCGAGCGGTGCTGGCCGCCCGTGCAACCCACCGCCACCGTCAGGTAGCTGCGGTTATCGGTCTTGAACGACGGCAGCCACTTGGCCACGAAATCGCGGATGTCCTTGAACATCTCGTCCGCGCTCGGCTGCGCATCCAGAAAGGCGATCACCGGCGCATCGCGGCCCGTCATCGGACGCAGCGCCAGGTCGTAATACGGGTTCGGGATCGCGCGCACATCAAACACAAAGTCCGCATCCAGCGGCACGCCCACCTTGAAGGCAAACGATTCAAAGAACAGCGTCAGCGGCGCGTTTTCGCTCTGCACCAGATCCTTGATCCAGGCACGCAGCTTGTTGGCGCTCAGTTCCGACGTATCGATCACGTGGCCCAGCTGCTCGATGGCCGACAGCCGCTCGCGTTCCTCCGAAATGCATTCGATCAACGTGCGGCGCGCGGCCGGGTTCTGCCCCGGCTTCAGTTCGTGCGACAGCGGATGGCTGCGGCGCGTCTCCGAGAAGCGCGCCACCAGCGAATGGGTGTTCGCCGTCAGGTACATGATCTTCACGTCGTGGCCCTGCTGGCGCAAGGCCTGCACGGCGTCCGGCAGGCTGGTAAGCGACTCGGCGCTGCGCGCATCGACCGCCACGGCCAGCGCTTGCGTGCCTTCGTCGGTCAGTTGCGACACCAGCTGCGACAGCAAGGCCGGCGGCAGATTGTCCACGCAATAATAGCCCGTGTCCTCGAGGACGTTGAGGGCGACGGATTTTCCGGAGCCGGAGATGCCGGTAATGAGAACGATACGCATAGCTAAAGATGATACATCAAGACTACGCGATAGGTGCGTTAGCGAACATATCAAAGCTGTAGGGCGGGTTAGCGCAGCGTCACCCGCCGTGCCTGCGTCGCGTTGCGGCTAATCCCCGCTCATGGCCTGCCGTTGGCGTTCCATGAATTCCTGCAGCGTATCGATGCCGCGCAGTTGCAGGATAGTGTTGCGCACCGCCGCTTCCAGCAGCACCGCGATGTTGCGGCCGGCCGCCACCGGGATCACCACCTTGCGGATCGGCAGCCCCAGCACGTCCTCGGTGGGGAACTGGAACGGCAGGCGCTCCACTTCCTCTTCCAGCGCCGAGCGCCGCACCAGGTGCACGATCAGCTTGAGCCGCATCTTGCGCCGCACGGCCGTCTCGCCAAAGATGGCCTTGATGTCCAGCAGCCCCAGCCCGCGCACTTCCAGCAGGTTCTGCAGCAGCGCGGGGCAGCGGCCCTCGATCATATTGGGCGCGATGCGCGCGAACTCCACCGCATCGTCGGCCACCAGGCCGTGCGAGCGCGAAATCAGTTCCAGGCCCAGTTCCGACTTGCCCAGACCCGAATCGCCGGTGATCAGCACGCCCACGCCCAGCACGTCCATGAACACGCCATGCATGATGATGCGCTGCGCCAGCTTCTTCGACAGGTACACGCGCAGGAAGTCGATCACCTGCGCCGCCGGCAGCGGCGTGGAAAACAGCGGAATGTTCTTTTCGTCGCAGATGGCCAGGATGTCGGGCGGCGTTTCCAGGCCTTGCGCGATGATCAGCGCAGGCGGGCCGCCAGCGATCAGTTCGCTGATGACGTGCGCGCGCGTGAGCGACTTGAGGCGCTGGTAGTAATTGATTTCCTGGTGCCCGAACACTTGGATGCGGCCCGGGTGGATGGTGTTCAGGTGGCCAACCTGGTCGGCCGCCGAGGCCACATCGCCCGAGATCAGGCGCTCGCCGCCGGGGAAGCCGGCGAACCAGCCGAGCTGCAACGTTTCACGATTATCGTCGTACAGGCGTTGTATCGTCAGGGGCGTTTGCAGCATGGCTTATCTATTCAGGGTGGCAGACGCCTTAGTGTAACCTGCTTTTAACCTGCAGCTTGCAAGCTGGGTTGCCAATTCACGATGCGGCTGTACACCGACTGCGGGTCCGGATCGCTGGCCAGCGCGATGCGGAAGCCGTCGTCCGAGAACATTTCGGCGATCTCCGACAGGATTTCCAGATGCTGCTGCGTCACGTGGTCCGGAATCAGCAGGAAGAACAGCAGGCTGACCGGCTTGCCGTCCGGCGACTCGAACGGAATCGGCTCGGCCAGGCGCACGAAGGCCGCCAGCGGCGACTTCAGGCTCTTCATGCCCTTGATGCGCCCGTGCGGCACGGCCACGCCGTGGCCCAGGCCCGTGGAGCCCAGGCGCTCGCGCGCGAACAGGTTGTCCGACACGGTGGAGCGGGCGATACCGCAGTTGTTCTCAAAAATCAGGCCGGCTTGCTCGAAAGCGCGCTTTTTACTGGAAACTTCCAGATCGAGCTGGACGTTTTCGAGGGATAGGATTTTGCTCAGGTTGTTCATAACGCGACGTGGAATGGTGCGGCGCACAAATGTGGCTTGCGAGCAGAATTATAGGCTTGTTTTTTTGCCGTGTAACTTGAATTCGCATGCGCCATGGCTGGCTCCGCAATCCGCCGCAGTCCGCTTGGGGCAGGCCGTAGCGTTGTTAAATAAGCACTGGCAGAGATATTAGCTATTTCCGCGTCGAATACAAGACAAATGCCAGTTTTTTGTCAGGGACTACGCGGATTCGCCGATTTTTGAATGTCTTTTACGGATATCGGCTGATGCTTTGAAAAGCGCAACCTTTATTGATTCATTGTAAGACAAATCCGGGCCAAGTGATACGTGATTCCGCACATGGCCCGCGAAGCTGCTGCATGTTACTGACGGGCATTGCGCAGATTGGATGGCTTGGTGCCGGTACTGTAGTTGGCGCGCCAGGGGTTGATGTCCAGCCCGCCGCGCCGCGTATACCTGGCATATACGGCCAACTGGGTCGGTTTGCAATGGCGGAGAATGTCGGTAAAGATGCGTTCCACGCACTGCTCGTGGAATTCATTGTGCTCGCGGAAACCGATGAGGTAGCGCAGCAGGCTTTCCTGGTCGATTTGCGGGCCGGCGTAGCTGATCTGCACGCTGCCCCAGTCGGGCTGGCCGGTGACCAGGCAGTTCGACTTGAGCAGGTGGGAGATGAACACTTCCTCCACCGGCAGGTCGTCGAAGTTGGCTTTCAGCACTTCCGGCTGCGGCGCGTAGTTGTCCACGTCGATGTCCAGCCGGTCCAGCAGCAGGCCTTGCAGTTCGCCCATTTCCAGCTTGCCAAAGTCTTCCTGCAAGGTAATGACGACGTGCACGCTGGCGCCGGCGGCGGCTGACAGGTCCTGCACCATCAGCGACCGCAGCGCTTCTTCGTTGGCCAAGCGGGTCTGGTTGAAGGAGTTCAGGTAGAGCTTGAAGGACTTCGACTCGATGATGTTGGGCGAATCGGCCGGGAAGGTGATTTTCGCCACCGCCACTTGCGGCTTGCCGCGCATGTTCAGC
This sequence comes from Pseudoduganella sp. UC29_71, assembly GCF_042693265.1. NCBI lineage: Bacteria > Pseudomonadati > Pseudomonadota > Betaproteobacteria > Burkholderiales > Oxalobacteraceae > Pseudoduganella > Pseudoduganella sp. UC29_71. Next base: position 6,616,004 of record NZ_CP170549.1, read on the forward strand.
CACGACAGTTCGTAGGCGTTCCAGATGTCCACGCCGAAGAAGGGCAGCGTGCCCTGCAAGCCCAGTTCGTCGCGCTTGCCCTGGCGCGGGATGGGGAACAGCAGTTCCGGCGCGTAATCGGTGCGGTAGGCGGAGTTTTTGCCCAGGGGCGACAGGTCGGCGGTATTGGTCATGATGGCAACGATGAGGTCAAAGCGAAGAGCGAAGGGTGCATGGTAGCGCAAATGCGGCGCGGCGGCACGCGGCGGCGAGCGTTAAGCGGGCTTGGCGACCATCAGGTAGAACACCGCGACAAAGGCAAAGAAAGCTGGTATGCCGAGCGCCACCCACCAGCGGAAATAGCGCCAGTACAGGGGCGGCAGCGGCTGCCCGGCGGCGTCGGCTGCGGCCGCCACGTCGCGCAAGCGCATTTGCAGCCATACCACCGGCAGCCAGCAGGCGCCGGCGATCAGGTAGAGCCAGAGCGACCACACGATCCAGTGGCTGCGCAGCGGGTAGCCGGCCAGGTGGGCCAGGTAGTAGCCGGTGGCGGGCTGCACGATCATGGTGGTGGCGGTGAACAGCCAGTCCGCGCGCACCACGTTGCGGCACACCACGGCCGCCGCGCGCGTGTCGCGGCTGATGCTGGCGAACAGCAGATACCAGGCCGAGCCGATGCCGGTGCCGAACATCAGCGTGGAGGACAGGATGTGCAGCCACTTGATGACGAAGTATTCCATCAGCGTTTGCCTTTCTCCGCCTTTTCGGCATTCTCCAGCTCGTACAGCAGCCAGATGGCGGCCAGCATGGGCAGGTTCTTGGTCAGCGGTCCGTAGGGATGGATCAGGAACTCCGGCAGGCGCCAGGCGATCAGCAGCGAGTAGAAGGCGATCAGCGCGATCTGCGCCAGCCACAGCGGGCCGCGCTTGCCTCGCGGCAGGGCAAGCGTGGCCACGCCCAGCAGCAGGTCGAGGCCGGCGGCGCCGTACAGCATCAGCGGCGCCAGGGCGGCCGGCACGCCGGTGCGTTCCAGCAGGCGATAGCTCTCCGCTGCCGGATAGGCCAGGGCGGAGACCCAGGCGGTGGCGATCCAGACGGCGGCGATACTCAGGCGCAGCAGCGGCAGCAGCCAATTCAGTTGCGCTTGCGTGCGTTCGGCGCGGCGGCGGTCGGGGCTGATGAAGTCGGCCACCGCTTTGGGCGGCCGGCCGAGCAGGGCGGTGGCGGCGGCGGGATCGGCGGTGTTGCCGCGCTCAAGCATGCGCAAGGCGTCGCTGTCCATGGGCAGGCCAGGCAGCACGCTGCCCAGCCAGGCGAAAGCGCGCGCGATGAAGTTTGGCAAGGTGAGCACGCGCTGTTTACCCAGCCCGAGCGCGTTCCGGAGCGCCGCGAGATAAGCCTGCAGCGGCATCGGCTCCGGGCCGACCAGCGCGATGCGTTGCGCCGCCGGGGGGGCGCCGGGGCCGCATGAGGCGCATCGGCCTGCTGCAGCGCCAGCCGGGTGAGGGCTTCGGTCACGTCGTCGATATGGATGGGCTGCACCGGCTGCGGCGAGCTGCCGAAGCGGATGCCTAGCGGCATGGCGGCCAGGGTCTTGAACAGCTCTGCGCTGCCGCCGCCGGGGCCGTAGATCAGCGACGGCTGCACGATGGCCGCGTTCACCGGCAGCGCGGCCAGGTAGTCGTCGGCTGCCTTTTTGCTCAGGTGGTATGCGGTGAACGCGTTCTCGTCCGCGCCCAGGGCGGACAGCTGGATCACCCGCCGCACGCCCGCCTTGGCGCAGGCGGCGAACAGCGCGCGCGGCGCGGCCACGTGCAGCCGGTCGAAACGCTGGCCGCCGCGCTCGCGGATGATGCCCACCGTGTTGATGACCACGTCCACGCCCTGCAAGCGCGGCAGCCAGGCGGCGGCGCTGGTGTCATGCGAGAAATCGGCGGCGACGAAGGCGATGCGGGCGTCGGCCACCGGCGTACGCCCGGCCGCCGTCACGCGGCAGCCTTTCGCCAGCAGGGCCTGCACGACGTGCCGCCCCACGAAGCCGCTGGCGCCGGTGATCAGGATGTGAGGGACGTGTCCAGCGTGCATACGGCCTCCTGGCGACGAAGACGGTCAGTGCAGACGGCAGGCGGGCAGGGTTGTGGCGCTGCAGCGTGACATCGCGCCCCGCGCACCCTGCACGCATTGTGGGGGCGCTTGCGGCGCGTGCTCCGTGCGCCATTTCACGCTGGCGCGTGCGTACCGCTGGCGCGCTGCGCGTGCGGAGCACGGCCGATTTGGGTATCGTTTAGACATTCGACAGGAGGACCCATCTTGGAAAACTGGAGCGATGCATTGCGGCGCGGCGCCGTTACGGGAACGGTGGCCAGCGCCACCTCGGCGCTGGCGCTGGCCTTGTGCAGCCACAGCGAAAACCGCAGCCCGTTCAGCGCCATGAACGCTGTCAGCCACTGGCTATGGGGCGACAAGGCCGCCAGCCATGACCAGCCCAGCATGCGCTATACGCTGCTGGGCTACGGTATCCACCACGCCAGCTCGGTATTCTGGGGCGTGCTGTTCGAACGGTGGTTCCGACGCACATTGGCGCAAGGCAGCGTGGCGCCGACTGCACTGGCGGGCACCGCGATGGCGGCGGTGGCTTGCGCGGTGGACTACAAGCTGACGCCGCAGCGCCTGCACCCCGGCTATGAGCAACGCTTGTCCAAAGCGTCGCTGGTGCTGGTGTACGCCGCGTTCGGCGCGGGGCTGGCGCTGGGGGCGTACGCGGGCCGGAAGTAATCCGCCTGCAACTGCGCTGGATGGCGTCCTACAGTGGCCATTCGGACTATCCTATGGGCAGCGTCGGACGTGCGGCTTACAGTGGATGAAAAACACCATCCACTATTCGCACTATCCGGGAGCACACCATGAAGCACAAGATCAACGCACTGATTTGCGCTGCCGCCATTGCGGCCTTTTCGATTGCCGGCTGCAAGGACCGCCAGCCGGATACGCCGACCACGGGCGCTGGCAATTCCGAGTCGGGCATGACGGCCGGCACTGCAACGTCGCCCGGCGCAGCGGGAACGGGCGCGGCAACCGCGGCGGCGCAAACGCCGGGCAGCTCCGGCGCTGCGGGCGCGACAGGCACATCGGGGACCTCGGGCACGGCGGGCCAGGCCGGTGCGGGTTCCGAGACCGTGACGGACAAGGCGCCCGAAAAACCCAGCGGCCAGACCGCCGGCACTGGCAGCGGCAATGTCGGCAACCGTGGCAAGCCGCACAACTATGACCGCTGAGCCGCCGCCCCGGCAGCCGGGGCAGCAACGACAGCCTGGTCCGCTTAGCCCAGGAACAGCTTGTAGACCGGGTTCTGCGACTCATCCCAGTAGCGGTAGCCCAGGTTGGCCAGGAACTGGGTAAACTCGTCCATCTCGTCCGGCGGCACCTGCAGGCCGATCAGGATGCGGCCCACGTCGCCGCCTTGCGAGCGGTAGTGGCACAGCGAGATGTTCCAGTTCGGCGCCATCGAATCGAGGAAGCGCATCAGTGCGCCCGGACGCTCGGGGAATTCGAAGCGGTACAGCAGTTCGTCCCTGGCCAGCGCGCTCTTGCCGCCCACCAGGTGGCGCAAGTGCGACTTGGCCAGCTCGTCGTGCGTCAGGTCCAGCGTCTTGAATTCGGCCGCTTCAAAGCTGCGCGCCACGGCGCCGGACTCGCCCCGGTCGGATATCTGCACGCCCACGAACACGTGCGCCTCTTTCTCGTCGCTGATGCGGTAGTTGAACTCGGTGACGTTGCGCGGGCCGATCAGCGAGCAGAAACGCTTGAAGCTGCCGCGCTGTTCCGGCAAGGTCACCGCGAACACCGCCTCGCGCGACTCGCCCAGCTCCGCGCGCTCGGCCACGAAGCGCAGGCGGTCGAAGTTCATATTGGCGCCGCTGGCCACGGTGATCAGGGTTTCGTTCTTGATCGGGTCCTTGGTCAGCTCCGCGCGCTCGATATAGGCCTTGGCGCCGGCGATGGCCAGCGCGCCGGACGGCTCCAGGATGCTACGCGTGTCGGTGAACACGTCCTTGATGGCGGCGCACACCGCGTCCGTGTCGACGATGATGATGTCGTCCACGTACAGCTGCGCCAGGCGGAAGGTTTCCTCGCCCACCAGGCGCACGGCGGTGCCGTCCGCGAACAGGCCCACGTCGGCCAGCGTCACGCGTTCGCCTGCCTTCAGGCTCTTGCCCATGGCGTCCGAATCGAAGGTGTGCACGCCGATGATCTTGATGTCAGGCCGCACCTGCTTGACGTAGGCGGCGATGCCGGCCAGCAGGCCGCCGCCGCCGATCGGCACGAAGATGGCGTGGATAGGGCCGGCGTGCTGGCGCAGGATCTCCATGCCGATGGTGCCTTGGCCGGCGATCACGTCCGGGTCGTCGAAGGGGTGGACGAAGGTCAGGTTCTGTTCTTTTTCCAGCGTCAGCGCATGGTTGTAGGCGTCCGTGTACGACTCGCCGTGCAGGATCACCTCCACGCCGGCGCCGCCGCGCGCGCGCACCGCATCGACCTTCACCAGCGGCGTCGTGGTTGGCATCACGATGACGGCGCGGCAGCCCATCCGGTTGGCCGAGAAGGCCAGGCCCTGGGCGTGGTTGCCGGCCGAGGCGCAAATCACGCCGCGCTTCAGCTGCCCCTCGCTCAGGTGCGCCATCTTGTTGTAGGCGCCGCGAATCTTGAAGCTGAACACATCCTGCATGTCTTCGCGCTTGAAATAAATTCGGTTCTGGTAGCGCTGCGACAGGGTCGGCGCCAGCTCAAGCGGCGTTTCGTGGGCCACGTCGTAGACGCGGGCGGTCAGGATTTTCTTCAGGTAGTCGATAGTCATAGTCTGCATGGTTTAGTCTGGGGCGGAGCCCTGGTGCGTGCTGCAAGGACTTGCTTTTCAACGGCGGGTAACCGGGAAGGGGCGGGCGCTAGACAGCGTACTGTTGTGTAGTACCTCACGCGCCATGCCGACTCATTATAATGGGAATATGATTGAATCCACCATCCAGTGGCTGCTGGAGCAGTTGTCCGCGCCGGAAGTCGGCCTGACTTCGGTCTTCTTTGTCAGCTTTGTCTCCGCCACGTTGGTGCCCATGGGTTCCGAGCCGATGGTGTTCGCCACCATCAAGGCCAATCCCGAGCTGTTCTGGCCCGCCCTTGCCGTCGCCACCGTGGGCAACACGCTGGGCGGCGCGGTCGATTACTGGATAGGTTACCGCGCCAAGGTGGCCTTCGCCAAGGAGCGCGAAAGCCGCTGGTTCCGCTGGCTGGCCCGCTATGGCGCCAAGACCATGCTGCTGTCCTGGGTCCCGGGCATTGGTGATCCGCTGTGCACGTTGGGCGGCTGGCTCAAGCTGCCGTTCTGGCCGTCGATCGCCTACATGGCCATCGGCAAGTGCGCGCGCTACCTCACCATGACCTCGCTGTTGCTGTATGTGCCGGACGGCGTCTGGAAAACAATCGCCAATGCCCTGGGCGGATGAATTTGGTTCATGCGCGCTTTTGTCGCATGAAAATTGGTGAAAGTGCGTCAAAAGGCAGGAAATTGTTTGAAAATACTATTTTTTCGAATTTTTATCGGCTGTTTGACGTTAGCGTAACCCTGTGGCGGTCTAAGGCTGTTGGGGCGTGGTGCGGCGCAATAAGATAGAATGTCCTTCCTTAGGGTCAGTCCGCAGCAGATTAAACAATGAACGCCCCCGCACAAATCCAAGCTCTCCTCGCCGAAACGCCAGACGGTCCCGCAGCCACTCGCCTGCGTGAAATCCCATACAACTACACGTCGTTTTCCGATCGCGAGATCGTCATCCGGCTGCTGGGAGAGGAGTCATGGCGCTTGCTCGACGAACTGCGCAGCGCGCGCCAGACCGGCCGTTCGGCGCGCATGCTGTACGAGGTGCTGGGCGACATCTGGGCCGTGCGCCGCAATCCCTATCTGCAGGACGACCTGCTGGATAACCCGAAACGCCGCCAGGAGCTGATCGACGCGCTGCACCACCGCCTGGCCGAGGTGGACAAGCGCCGCGTCAGCGTCGATGGCGCCGAGGACGACAAGACCCGCAGCCAGAACGTGGAAAAACTGCTCAAGGCCGCCAGCCAGGCGGTGGAAGCGTTCGGCGAAGAATTCCGCCAGACCTACGACCTGCGCAAGCGCACCACCAAGGTGCTGGGCCGCTACACCGAGAAGCACAACATCTGCTTCGACGGCATGAAGCGCATTTCGCACGTGACCGACGCCACTGACTGGCGCGTGGAGTACCCCTTCGTGGTGCTCACGCCGGACACCGAAGACGAAATGGCCGGCCTGGTGAAAGGCTGCATCGAACTGGGGCTGACCATCATCCCGCGCGGCGGTGGCACCGGCTACACCGGCGGCGCCATCCCGCTCACGCCTCTGTCGGCCGTCATCAACACCGAAAAGCTGCTCGACCTGGGCAAGGTGGAGATGAAGGTGTTGCCGGGCCTGGACAAGGAATACGCCACCATCTACTCGGGCGCCGGCGTGATCACCAACAAGGTGTCCGAAGCGGCCGAGAAGGCCGGCTTCGTGTTCGCCGTGGACCCGACCTCGGCGCACGCCTCCTGCATCGGCGGCAATATCGCCATGAACGCGGGCGGCAAGAAGGCCGTGCTGTGGGGCACCGCGCTGGACAACCTGGCTTCCTGGAAGATGGTCGATCCGAACGGCGACTGGCTGGAAGTCACGCGCCTGGACCACAACCTGTCCAAGATCCACGACACGCCGCTGGCCCGCTTCAAGCTCGAATGGACCCATCCGAACGCGCGCGGCGAATCGAAAGGCGAGCCGTTCAAGACCGAGATCCTGGAGATTGCCGGCCGCGTGTTCCGCAAGGAAGGCCTGGGCAAGGACGTGACCGACAAATTCCTGGCCGGCCTGCCTGGCATCCAGAAGGAAGGCACGGACGGCCTGATCACGTCGGCGTGCTGGATTCTGCACAAGATGCCCAAGCACACCCGCACCGTGTGCCTGGAATTCTTCGGCCAGGCGCGCGACGCGATTCCATCCATCGTTGAAATCAAGGACTACCTGGACGGCCTGCCCGCCACCGGCGAGAAATTCGCCACCTTGCGCCTGGCCGGCCTGGAGCACCTGGACGAACGCTACCTGCGCGCGGTGGGCTACGCCACCAAGTCGAAGCGCGGCGTGCTGCCGAAGATGGCGCTGTTCGGCGACATCGTCGGCGACGACGAGGACGCGGTGGCCATCGCCGCCTCCGAAGTGGTGCGACTGGCCAACACCCGCGTGGGCGAAGGCTTCGTGGCCGTGAGCCCGGAAGCGCGCAAGAAGTTCTGGCTGGACCGCGCCCGCACCGCCGCCATCGCCAAGCACACCAACGCCTTCAAGATCAACGAAGACGTGGTGATCCCGCTGAACCGCATGGGCGAATACACCGACGGCATCGAGCGCATCAACGTCGAACTGTCCATCACCAACAAGCTGCAGCTGGCGGCCGAACTGCGCGACTTCTTCGCAGCGGGCAATCTGCCGGTCGGCAAGAGCGACGACGCGTCCGACGACAAGGTGGGCGACGCCGAAATGCTGGGCGACCGCGCGCAGCAGGCGCTGGCCCTGCTGGACCAGGTGCAGCAGCGCTGGACCTACACGCTGGACAAGCTGGACCAGCCGCTGTCCGCCGTGCGCGAGGAACTGCGCGCGCTGGGCCTGGGCGCGCTGGACGCGGCCTTCGACGAGCGCCTGGCGCGCCAGCCGGACGCCACCCTGTTCGACGTGGTGCAGGACCGCACCGTGCGCATCAGCTGGAAACAGGAAATCCGCGCCGTGCTGCGCCAGATCTTCAACGGCGCCGCCTTCAAGCTGATCCTGGACGAAGCGGCCGCCATCCACAAGCGCGTGCTGCGCGGGCGCGTGTTCGTGGCGCTGCACATGCACGCCGGCGACGGCAACGTGCACACCAACCTGCCGGTGAACTCGGACCACTACGAGATGCTGCAGCTGGCGCACAAGGCCGTGGCGCGCATCATGAAGCTGGCCCGTTCGCTGAACGGCGTCATCTCGGGCGAGCACGGCATCGGCATCACCAAGCTGGAATTCCTCACCGAAGAGGAAATCGTCAACTTCCGCGCCTACAAGCAGCGCGTCGATCCGGAAGGCCGCTTCAACAAGGGCAAGCTGCTCAACCTGCCGGGCATGGACGCCGACCTGTCCAACGCCTACACGCCGTCGTTCGGCCTGATGGGCCACGAATCGCTGATCATGCAGCAAAGCGATATCGGCGAGATCGCCAACAGCGTCAAGGACTGCCTGCGCTGCGGCAAATGCAAGCCGGTGTGCTCGACCCACGTGCCGCGCGCCAACCTGCTGTACTCGCCGCGCGACAAGATCCTGGCGACGTCCTCGCTGATCGAAGCCTTCCTGTACGAAGAGCAGACCCGGCGCGGCATCTCCATCAAGCACTGGGAAGAATTCGAAGACGTGGCCGACCACTGCACGGTATGCCACAAATGCGTCACCCCATGCCCGGTCAACATCGACTTCGGCGACGTGTCCATGAACATGCGCAACCTGCTGCGCAAGATGGACAAGCGCAGCTTCAATCCCGGCAAGGCCGCCGCCATGTTCTTCCTGAACGCCACCGATCCGACCACCATCAACACGGTGCGCCAGGGCATGGTGGGCGTGGCCTACAAGGCCCAGCGCCTGGGCAACGACGTGCTGAAGAAATTCGCCAGGAACCAGACCAAGGCGCCGCCGCCGACGGTCGGCAAGCCGCCGATCAAAGAGCAGGTGATCCACTTCATCAACAAGAAGATGCCGGGCAACCTGCCCAAGAAGACCGCGCGCGCGCTGCTGGACATCGAAGACAACAAGATGATCCCCATCATCCGCGACCCGAAGAAAACCACGGCCGACACCGAAGCCGTGTTCTACTTCCCCGGCTGCGGCTCCGAGCGCCTGTTCTCGCAAGTGGGCCTGGCCACCCAGGCCATGCTGTGGGAAGTGGGCGTGCAGACCGTGCTGCCGCCGGGCTACCTGTGCTGCGGCTACCCGCAGCGCGGCGCCGGCGACTTCGACAAGGCCGACAAGATGGTGACGGACAACCGCGTGCTGTTCCACCGCATGGCCAACACCCTGAACTACCTCGACATCAAGACCGTGGTGGTGTCCTGCGGCACCTGCTACGACCAGCTGGCGTCCTACGAATTCGAGAAGATCTTCCCCGGCTGCCGCATCATGGACATCCATGAGTACCTGCTGGAGAAGAACGTCAAGCTGGAAAGCGTCACCGGTACCCGCTATATGTACCACGACCCTTGCCACTCGCCGATGAAGATGCAGGACCCGCTGAAAACGGTGAACTCGCTGATCACCACCGTGGACGCCACCAAGATCGAGAAGAACGACCGCTGCTGCGGCGACTCCGGCACCCTGATGGCGGCACGTCCGGACATCTCGACCCAGGTCCGCTTCCGCAAGGAAGAGGAAATGGTCAAGGGCGCCGACAAGCTGCGCGCCGACGGCTTCACCGGCGAAGTCAAGGTGCTCACCAGCTGCCCGGCCTGCCTGGGCGGCGTATCGCGCTACAGCGAAGACGCGGGCACCACGGCCGACTACATCGTGGTGGAAATCGCCAAGCACCTGCTGGGTGAAAACTGGATGCCGGACTACGTGGCCAAGGCCAACAACGGCGGCATCGAGCGGGTGCTGGTATGACGCAGGCAGCTACTTGCGACCTGTGCAAGCTGCTGTCCGCCCCGTCCGACGCGCTGGTCTGGCGCGACGACAAGCTGAGCGTGGTGCTGGTCAACGAAGCCGGCTACCCCGGCTTCGCGCGCGTGGTGTGGAACGGCCACGTGAAGGAAATGACCGACCTTGCGCCGGCCGACCGCGCCCACGTGATGAACGCCGTCTGGCAGGTGGAAGCGGCGGTGCGCGCGGTGATGGCGCCGGCCAAGGTCAACCTGGCCAGCTTCGGCAACATGACGCCGCACGTGCACTGGCACGTCATCCCGCGTTACACTGACGACGTGCACTTCCCGAACCCCACCTGGGGCGAGGCGCAGCGCGCGCCGGACGCGGCCGCCATTGCCGCCCGTAGCGCGCTGCTGCCGCAGCTGCGCGCCGCCATCGCCGCCAACCTGAGTACAGCATCATGAAACAGCCTACCGGCCTCACGGTCCACAACAAATCGCGCATCCTCGAAATCAGCTTCGACGACGGCGCCACCTTCAACCTGCCGTTCGAGCTGCTGCGCGTGTACTCGCCCTCGGCCGAAGTGAAGGGCCATGGAGCAGGGCAGGAAGTGCTGCAGGTCGGCAAGCGCGAAGTCGGCATCGCCGGCATCGAACCGGTCGGCAACTACGCCTTGCAGCCCACCTTCTCGGACGGCCACAACACCGGCCTGTACACCTGGGACTACCTGTACAAGCTGGGCGCCGAGCAGGACCAGCTGTGGCGCGACTACATGGACCGCCTGCACGCCGCCGGCTTCGACGGCGACAGCGGACGCGAATCCGGCGCCGCCTTGCCCACCGCGCCGAAGGCGCACGGCTGCGGCCACCAGCACTGATGCGATCCCCGCCTGCGCGGGGTTTTTTTTTGCGCGCAGATGTCGAAATGCTGTCGAAATACGCAAAACCGTTCGTCGTGGTGGAGTCCGGGCTGTCCGGGCGACTTTTAAGGAGAACGACATGGAATACATGATCCTGATCTACGCCGATGAAAAACTGTACAGCGGCATGAGCGAGCAGCAGCTGGGCGAGCTGATGCAATCCTACGGCGACTACACCCAGGAACTGATCGCCGCCGGCGTGCTGCGCGGCGGCTCCGAGCTCGCGCCCGTGCACACCGCCACCACCGTGCGCGTACGCGACGGCAAAATCGCCTGCACCGACGGCCCCTTCGCCGAAACCAAAGAGCAGCTGGGCGGCTACTACCTAATCGACTGCGCCAACCTCGACGAAGCGATCCAATGGGCCGCCAAATGCCCCTCCGCCGGCGTCGGCTCGATGGAAGTCCGTCCGCAAATCAAGAACGGCTAACCCTCATGCCCCCGCTCCAGCAGACTGAGCCGCATTCGGGGTCTGACCCCGAATGCGGCTCAGCTCGCTAGCATGTTGACGCGGGCGGTGGAGGAGGTGTGCCGCCGCGAGGGCGGCCGCGTGCTGGCGGGACTGATACGCCGCTTCGGCGACTTCAGCCTGGCCGAGGACTTGCTGCAGGATGCGTACAGCAAGGCCCTGGAACGCTGGCCGCGCGACGGCTTGCCCGCCAATCCCGCCGCCTGGCTGACCACGGTGGCCCGCAACGCCGGCCTCGATTACGTGCGCCGCGCCGCCCGCACGCTGGACGATTCCTCCGGCGTGCTGGCCCGCCTGGAGCAGGAGCAGGAGCAAGAACTCGCGCACCGGGACGAGGACGAGCGCACCGCCGCCGCGGCACCGGCCGAGGGGCGGCCTTCCTGCCCGCAAGGCGCCGTCTCCCCGGCTGGCTACAGCCTGGCCGTGAACGACGACCGCCTGCGCCTGATCTTCATCTGCTGCCATCCGTCCCTGGCGCCGGGCGCGCAGACGGCGCTGGCCTTGCGCACGCTGTGCGGCCTGTCCACGCGCGAAATCGCGCGCGCCTACTGCGAAACGGAAGCCACCACCGCGCAGCGCCTGGTGCGCGCCAAACGCAAGATCGCCGAGGCGCGCATCCCCTTCATCGTCCCGGCCCAGGACGAGCTGCCGGCGCGCATGGCGCTGGTGCTGCAAGTGATTTACCTGGTGTTCAACGAAGGCTACGGCGCCACCAGCGGCCAGCGCCTGGTGCGCACTGACCTGTGCCGCGAAGCCATCCGCCTCGGCCGCCTGATGGCCGAGATGGCGCCGCGCGACGCCGAAGTGCAGGGCCTGCTGGCCCTCATGCTGCTGCACCATGCCCGCAGCGGCGCCCGCGTTTCCGACGGTGGCGAGCTGATGACGCTGGAAACGCAGGACCGCGCGCTGTGGGACCGGGCCGCCATCGCCGAAGGCATCGCCGTGCTGGACGCCGCCTTGCCGCTGCGCCGCCCCGGCCCCTACCAGATCCAGGCCGCTATCGCGGCCTTGCACGCCAAGGCGACCAGCGCCGCCGCCACCGACTGGCGGCAGATCTCGGCCCTGTACGGCACGCTGCTGCGCTACCTGCCCACGCCCATGGTGGAGCTGAACGCCGCCGTTGCGCTCGGCATGTCGGCCGGCCCCGCGCACGGGCTGGCCTGGATAGGGCGTCTGGAGCAGGGCGGCCAGCTGGCCCATGTCCACTATCTGCACGCGGCCAAGGCCGAACTGCTGCGCCGCGCCGGCAGCCCCGCCGCCGCGCGGGCCGCATATGCCCGTGCCTGCGAACTGGCCACCAACGACGTCGAGCGGCACTACCTGCAGGCCCGCAGCGCCAGTTTGTAGCGCAGGCGCCTTGCTGCTGCCCCATTACGACGGCATGCCAAAGCTGATGGCAGCGGCCAGTCCGCTGATGCTGGGCACGCCCACCAGCACGATCGAGCCGCCCGGCAGGCTGATGAGCAAGTCATTGCCGGTGTCGGTGACATATTTCGCCACGAAGGCGTCGGCTGTCATCGGCGTCGAGAAGAAGTCGGCGAAGTACAGGCGGTCGCCGTCGGCGATGCGGAAGTCGGTAATGCGGTCGCTGCCGTACTGCGGCTCGAACACGAACTTGTCGGCGCCGGTGCCGCCGGTCAGCACGTCGTTGCCCTTGCCGCCCAGCAGATAGTCGCCTTCGGTGCCCCCATCCAGCGTGTCGTTGCCGGTGTCGCCGTACAGGTAGTCGATGCCGGCGCCGCCCTGCAGTTTGTCGTCGCCATTGCCGCCGTACAGCGCGTCGGTGCCGCCGTAGCCGTTCAGCAGGTCGTCGCCGTTGGCGCCTTGCAGCACGTCGTTGGCGTTGTTGCTGGCGTTGCCGGACATGATGTCGTTGCCGTTGCCGCCGTTCAGCTTGAGGCCCTGGTCGCCGGTGGAGCCGGTGATCAGCAGGGCGATGGTATCGGTGCTGACCATGCCGCCCTTGTCGGTGACCTTGTAGCTGAACGTGGCGCGCAGCGACTGCCCGGTGGATAGCCAGCTCAGCTCGGCTGACGGCGTCAGGTTCAGCGTGTTGCCGTCGGCCGACAGGGCGGCCTGCACGTTGAGCGAGGCCAGGTTCACGGCGGCGTTGGTGACGGGGTTGATCAGGGCCTGCGAATTGGAGTCGGCGCCCCAGGTCAGCGCCGAGGTGCTGTTCATCAGGCTGAAGGTGAGCACGTCGCCGTTGTCCACGTCCAGAACCGCGCTGGCAATGGAGGTGGTGATGACCGCCGCCTCGACGGTTGTCAGGCCGACCGGCGCGGCGCTGGGGGCCTCGTTGACGTCGGTGATGCCCAGCGTGACGGCGCGCTGGCTGAGATTGCCGAAGCTGTCGGTGGCCTGCACGGTGAAGTGGTAGTTGTTCTTGGTTTCGTAGTCCGGATTGCCAATGAGGGTGACGTTGCCGTTGGCGGCGATCGAGAACGCGGCGGCATCGTCGCCATTGTTGGCGAGCAGGCTGTAGCTGACAGGATGCGGGTCGCTGGCTGCCGCCGTGTACACCACCAGGTTGGCGCCGGCGTTTTCCGCCAGCGTGGCGGCGGTGCCGGAACTGAACGTCGCGCCGTGCGTGTCGAGCGCCAGGCTGGCGCCGGCGCCCTGCGCCGTGTTGCCGGCCGCGTCGAGCGCGGTGATGGCGACGGTGATCGGGCCGTCAGCCAGCGTGCTCAGGTCGGCCTTGCCGTTGCTGCCGATGACGGTGTTGTTGCTGGCGTCCTTGAAGGTGACGGTGGCGCCGGCATCGCTGTCCAGGCCGGTGATGGCGTAAGTGACGGCACCTTTTTCCGCATTGTTGATCTGGCTGTCGGCCAGCAGGACGGCGAGGTTGCCGCCCGCATCGGCAGTGGTGTCGAGCACCGTGGCGGCGCCGGTGCCGGTGGCGGTGTTGCCGGCCGTATCCGTGGCCGAGATGGCAACGGTGATCGGACCGTCGGTCAAGGTGGACAGGTTGGCCATGCCGTTGCTGCCGGTGACGACGTGGTTGGCCGCGTCCTTGAAGGTCACGGTGGCGGTGGCATCACTGTCCAGGCCTGTGATGGCGTAGGCAACCGCGTTTTTCTCGGCATTGCTGACCAGGCCATCTGCAACCTGGACGGCGAGGTTGCCGCCGATGTCGGCGCTCGTATCGAGCGCGGTAGCGGCGCCGGTGCCCGTGGCGCTGTTGCCGGCGGCATCGGTGGCCGAGATGGAGACGGTGATTGGGCCATCGGTCAGGGTGGACAGGTTGGCGATGCCGTTGCTGCCGGTGACGGTGTGGTTGTTGCTGTCTTTGAATATGACGGTGGCGGTAGCGTCGCTGTCGAGACCGGTGACGGTGTAGGCGACGGCACTTTTCTCGGCGTTGCCGACCAGGCTGTCGGCGACTTGCACGGCGAGGTCGTGGCCGACATCGGCCGTGGTGTCGAGCACGGTGGCTGCACTGGTACCCGCTGCCGTGTTGCCGGCAGTGTCGCTTGCCGAAACGGAGACCGTGATCGGACCATCGGTCAGCGCGGACAGGTCGGCGATGCCGTTGTTGCCGACGCTGCTGTGGACACCGTCGCTGAAGGTGACCGTGGCGGTGGCATCGCTGTCGAGGCCAGTGACGGTGTAGACGACGGCGCCCTTCTCGGCGTTCCCGACCAGGCCGTCGACGACTTGCACGGCGAGGTCATGGCCGACATCGGCCGAGGTGTCCAGCACGGTAGCGGTGCCGGTACCGGCGGCACTGTTGCCCGCCGCATCCGTGGCCGAGATCGAGACCGTGATCGGGCCATCGGTCAGGGTGCTGAGATCAGCGACGCCGTTGCTGCCGGTGACGGTATGGTTGGCGCCGTCCTTGAAGGTAACCGTAGCGCTGGCGTCGCTGTCGAGGCCGGTGACGGTATAGGCGACGGCACCTTTCTCGGCGGTGCCAATCAGGCTGTCGGCGACTTGCACGGCGAGGTCATGGCCGACGTCGGCAGTGGTGTCCAGCACGGTAGCGGTGCCGGTACCGGCGGCACTATTGCCCGCCGCATCCGTGGCAGAGATCGAGACCGTGATCAGGCCATCGGTCAGCGTGCTGAGATTGGCGACACCGTTGCTGCCGGTTACGGTGTGGTTGGCTGCATCCTTGAAGGTGACTGTGGCAGTGGCGTCGACGTCTAGACCGGTGACGGTATAGACGACCGCAGTCTTTTCGGCATTGCTGACCAGACTGTCGGCGACTTGCACGGCGAGGTCATGGCCGACGTCGGCTGTGGTATCGAGCACGGTGGCGGCACTGGTTCCGCTTGCGCTGTTGCCAGCCGCATCGGTGGCCGAGATGGAGACCGTGATGGAGCCATCGGTCAGCGTGCTGAGATCAGCGACGCCATTGCTACCGGTGACGGTGTGGTTGGCGCCGTCCTTGAAGGTCACAGTGGCGGTGGCATCGCTGTCGAGGCCAGCGACGGTGTAGGCGACGGCACCTTTCTCAGCGTTGCCGACCAGGCTGTCGGCAACTTGCACCGCGAGGTCATGGCCGACGTCGGCGATGGTGTCGAGCACGGTGGCAGCACCGGTGCCCGAGGCAGTGTTGCCGGCGGTGTCGGTGGCCGAGACGGAGACCGTGATGGGGCCATCGGTCAGCGTGCTGAGATCGGCGACGCCGTTACTGCCGGTGACGGTGTGGTTGGCGCCGTCCTTGAAGGTCACGGTGGCGGTGGCGTCGGCGTCGAGGCCAGCGACGGTGTAGGCGACGGCACCTTTCTCAGCGTTGCTGACCAGACTGTCAGCGACCTGCACGGCGAGGTCATGGCCGACGTCGGCTGTGGTATCGAGCACGGTGGCGGCGCTGGTTCCGCTTGCGCTGTTGCCAGCCGCATCGGTGGCCGAGATGGAGACCGTGATGGGGCCATCGGTCAGCGTGCTGAGATCGGCGACGCCATTGCTACCGGTGACGGTGTGGTTGGCGGCGTCCTTGAAGGTCACGGTGGCGGTGGCGTCGGCGTCGAGGCCAGCGACGGTGTAGGCGACGGCACCTTTCTCAGCGTTGCCGACCAGGCTGTCGGCAACTTGCACCGCGAGGTCATGGCCGACGTCGGCGTTGGTGTCGAGCACGGTGGCAGCACCGGTGCCCGAGGCAATGTTGCCGGCGGTGTCGGTGGCCGAGACGGAGACCGTGATGGGGCCATCACTCAGCGTGCTGAGATCGGCGACGCCGTTGCTGCCGGTGACGGTGTGGTTGGCGCCGTCCTTGAAGGTCACGGTGGCAGTGGCGTCGGCGTCAAGGCCGGTGACGGTGTAGGCGACGGCAACTTTCTCAGCGTTGCCGACCAGGCTGTCGGCAACTTGCACCGCGAGGTCATGGCCGACGTCGGCGATGGTGTCGAGCACGGTGGCAGCACCGGTGCCCGAGGCAATGTTGCCGGCGGTGTCGGTGGCCGAGACGGAGACCGTGATGGAGCCATCGGTCAGCGTGCTGAGATCAGCGACGCCATTGCTACCGGTGACGGTATGGTTGGCGGCGTCCTTGAAGGTCACGGTGGCGGTGGCATCGCTGTCGAGGCCAGTGATGGTGTAGGCAACTGCACCTTTCTCAGCGTTGCCGACCAGGCTGTCAGCGACCTGCACGGCGAGGTCATGGCCGACGTCGGCGTTGGTGTCGAGCACGGTGGCAGCACCGGTGCCCGAGGCAATGTTGCCGGCGGTGTCGGTGGCCGAGACGGAGACCGTGATGGGGCCATCACTCAGCGTGCTGAGATCGGCGACGCCGTTACTGCCGGTGACGGTGTGGTTGGCGCCGTCCTTGAAGGTCACGGTGGCGGTGGCGTCGGCGTCGAGGCCAGCGACGGTGTAGGCGACGGCACCTTTCTCAGCGTTGCCGACCAGACTGTCAGCGACCTGCACGGCGAGGTCATGGCCGACGTCGGCTGTGGTATCGAGCACGGTGGCGGCACTGGTTCCGCTTGCGCTGTTGCCAGCCGCATCGGTGGCCGAGATGGAGACCGTGATGGGGCCATCGGTCAGCGTCGATAGGTCGGCGGTGCCGTTGCTGCCGGTGACGGTGTGGTTGGCGCCGTCCTTGAAGGTCACGGTGGCGGTGGCGTCGGCGTCGAGGCCAGCGACGGTGTAGGCGACGGTACCTTTCTCAGCGTTGCCGACCAGACCGTCAGCGACCTGCACGGCGAGGTCATGGCCGACGTCGGCTGTGGTATCGAGCACGGTGGCGGCACTGGTTCCGCTTGCGCTGTTGCCAGCCGCATCGGTGGCCGAGATGGAGACCGCGATGGGGCCATCGGTCAGCGTCGATAGGTCGGCGGTGCCGTTGCTGCCGGTGACGGTGTGGTTGGCGCCGTCCTTGAAGGTCACGGTGGCAGTGGCGTCGGCGTCAAGGCCAGTGATGGTGTAGGCGACGGCACCTTTCTCAGCCTTGCTGACCAGACTGTCGGCAACTTGCACGGCGAGGTCATGGCCGACGTCTGCGGTGGTGTCGAGGACAGTGACTGTGCCGGTGCCCGAGGCGGTGTTGCCAGCGGTGTCGGTGGCCGAGACGGAGACCGTGATGGAGCCATCGGTCAGCGTGCTGAGATCAGCGACGCCATTGCTACCGGTGACGGTATGGTTGGCGGCGTCCTTGAAGGTCACGGTGGCGGTGGCGTCGGCGTCGAGGCCAGCGACGGTGTAGGCGACGGCACCTTTCTCAGCGTTGCCGACCAGGCTGTCGGCAACTTGCACCGCGAGGTCATGGCCGACGTCGGCGGTGGTGTCGAGGGCAGTGGCTGTGCCGGTGCCCGAGGCGGTGTTGCCGGCAGTGTCGGTGGCCGAGATGGAGACCGTGATGGGGCCATCGGTCAGGGCGCTGAGATCGGCGAGGCCGTTGCTGCCGGTGACAGTGTGGTTGGCGCCGTCCTTGAAGGTCACGGTGGCGGTGGCGTCGGCGTCGAGGCCAGTGATGGTGTAGGCGACGGCAACTTTCTCAGCGTTGCCGACCAGACTGTCAGCGACCTGCACGGCGAGGTCATGGCCGACGTCGGCAGTGGTGTCCAGCACGGTAGCGGTGCCGGTACCGGCGGCACTATTGCCCGCCGCATCCGTGGCAGAGATCGAGACCGTGATCGGGCCATCGGTCAGCGTGCTGAGATTGGCGACACCGTTGCTGCCGGTTACGGTGTGGTTGGCTGCATCCTTGAAGGTGACGGTGGCAGTGGCGTCGACGTCTAGACCGGTGACGGTATAGACGACCGCAGTCTTTTCGGCATTGCTGACCAGACTGTCGGCGACCTGCACGGCGAGGTCGTGGCCGACGTCGGCTGTGGTATCGAGCACGGTGGCGGCACTGGTTCCGCTTGCGCTGTTGCCAGCCGCATCGGTGGCCGAGATGGAGACCGTGATGGGGCCATCGGTCAGCGTCGATAGGTCGGCGGTGCCGTTGCTGCCGGTGACGGTGTGGTTGGCGCCGTCCTTGAAGGTCACGGTGGCGGTGGCGTCGGCGTCGAGGCCAGCGACGGTGTAGGCGACGGCACCTTTCTCAGCGTTGCCGACCAGGCTGTCGGCAACTTGCACCGCGAGGTCATGGCCGACGTCGGCGATGGTGTCGAGCACGGTGGCAGCACCGGTGCCCGAGGCAATGTTGCCGGCAGTGTCGGTGGCAGAGATGGCGACGGTGATGGAGCCATCGGTCAGCGTGCTGAGATCGGCGACGCCGTTACTGCCGGTGACGGTGTGGTTGGCGCCGTCCTTGAAGGTCACGGTGGCGGTGGCGTCGCTGTCGAGGCCAGTGATGGTGTAGGCAACTGCACCTTTCTCGGCATTGCCAATCAAGCTGTCGGCGACCTGCACGGCGAGATCGTGGCCGACGTCGGCGGTGGTGTCGAGGACAGTGGCTGTGCCGGTGCCCGAGGCGGTGTTGCCGGCAGTGTCGGTGGCGGAGATGGAGACCGTGATGGGGCCATCGGTCAGCGTCGATAGGTCGGCGGTGCCATTGCTACCGGTGACGGTATGGTTGGCGGCGTCCTTGAAGGTCACGGTGGCGGTGGCGTCGGCGTCGAGGCCAGCGACGGTGTAGGCGACGGCACCTTTCTCAGCGTTGCCGACCAGGCTGTCGGCAACTTGCACCGCGAGGTCTTGGCCGACGTCGGCGTTGGTGTCGAGCACGGTGGCAGCACCGGTGCCCGAGGCAATGTTGCCGGCGGTGTCGGTGGCAGAGATGGCGACGGTGATGGAGCCATCGGTCAGCGTGCTGAGATCGGCGACGCCGTTACTGCCGGTGACGGTGTGGTTGGCGCCGTCCTTGAAGGTCACGGTGGCGGTGGCGTCGCTGTCGAGGCCAGTGATGGTGTAGGCAACTGCACCTTTCTCGGCATTGCCAATCAAGCTGTCGGCGACCTGCACGGCGAGATCGTGGCCGACGTCGGCGGTGGTGTCGAGGACAGTGGCTGTGCCGGTGCCCGAGGCGGTGTTGCCGGCAGTGTCGGTGGCGGAGATGGAGACCGTGATGGGGCCATCGGTCAGCGTCGATAGGTCGGCGGTGCCATTGCTGCCGGTGACGGTGTGGTTGGCGCCGTCCTTGAAGGTCACGGTGGCGGTGGCGTCGGCGTCGAGGCCAGCGACGGTGTAGGCAACGGCACCTTTCTCAGCGTTGCCGACCAGACTGTCAGCGACCTGCACCGCGAGGTCATGGCCGACGTCGGCGGTGGTGTCGAGGACAGTGGCTGTGCCGGTGCCCGAGGCAGTGTTGCCGGCAGTGTCGGTGGCCGAGATGGAGACCGTGATGGGGCCATCGGTCAGGGCGCTGAGATCGGCGAGGCCGTTGCTGCCGGTGACAGTGTGGTTGGCGCCGTCCTTGAAGGTCACGGTGGCGGTGGCGTCGGCGTCGAGGCCAGCGACGGTGTAGGCGACGGCACCTTTCTCAGCGTTGCCGACCAGGCTGTCGGCAACTTGCACCGCGAGGTCTTGGCCGACGTCGGCGTTGGTGTCGAGGGCAGTGGCTGTGCCGGTGCCCGAGGCGGTGTTGCCGGCAGTGTCGGTGGCCGAGATGGAGACCGTGATGGGGCCATCGGTCAGGGCGCTGAGATCGGCGAGGCCGTTGCTACCGGCGACAGTGTGGTTGGCGCCGTCCTTGAAGGTCACGGTGGCGGTGGCGTCGGCGTCGAGGCCAGCGACGGTGTAGGCGACGGCACCTTTCTCAGCGTTGCCGACCAGACTGTCAGCGACTTGCACGGCGAGGTCATGGCCGACGTCGGCAGTGGTGTCCAGCACGGTAGCGGTGCCGGTACCGGCGGCACTATTGCCCGCCGCATCCGTGGCAGAGATCGAGACCGTGATCGGGCCATCGGTCAGCGTGCTGAGATTGGCGACACCGTTGCTGCCGGTTACGGTGTGGTTGGCTGCATCCTTGAAGGTCACGGTGGCGGTGGCGTCGGCGTCGAGGCCAGCGACGGTGTAGGCGACGGCACCTTTCTCAGCGTTGCCGACCAGACTGTCAGCGACCTGCACGGCGAGGTCGTGGCCGACGTCGGCTGTGGTATCGAGCACGGTGGCGGCACTGGTTCCGCTTGCGCTGTTGCCAGCCGCATCGGTGGCCGAGATGGAGACCGTGATGGGGCCATCGGTCAGCGTCGATAGGTCGGCGGTGCCGTTGCTGCCGGTGACGGTGTGGTTGGCGCCGTCCTTGAAGGTCACGGTGGCGGTGGCGTCGGCGTCGAGGCCAGCGACGGTGTAGGCGACGGCACCTTTCTCAGCGTTGCCGACCAGGCTGTCGGCAACTTGCACCGCGAGGTCTTGGCCGACGTCGGCGTTGGTGTCGAGCACGGTGGCAGCACCGGTGCCCGAGGCAATGTTGCCGGCGGTGTCGGTGGCCGAGACGGAGACCGTGATGGGGCCATCACTCAGCGTGCTGAGATCGGCGACGCCGTTACTGCCGGTGACGGTGTGGTTGGCGCCGTCCTTGAAGGTCACGGTGGCGGTGGCGTCGGCGTCGAGGCCAGCGACGGTGTAGGCGACGGCACCTTTCTCAGCGTTGCCGACCAGACTGTCAGCGACCTGCACGGCGAGGTCATGGCCGACGTCGGCTGTGGTATCGAGCACAGTGGCGGCACTGGTTCCGCTTGCGCTGTTGCCAGCCGCATCGGTGGCCGAGATGGAGACCGTGATGGGGCCATCGGTCAGCGTCGATAGGTCGGCGGTGCCGTTGCTGCCGGTGACGGTATGGTTGGCGGCGTCCTTGAAGGTCACAGTGGCGGTGGCATCGCTGTCGAGGCCAGCGACGGTGTAGGCGACGGCACCTTTCTCAGCGTTGCTGATCAAGCTGTCCGCCACTTGCACGGCCAGGTTGCCTCCCGCGTCGGCTGTCGTGTCGATTGCGATGCTTTGCGCGACGGACGCTGCGCTGACGTTGCCGGCGGCATCCGTGGCCTTGGCGGTGAAGCTGTAGCTGCCGTCGGCCAGCACGCTGCTGGTGAAGGTGTAGCTGCCGCTGCCGGGCGCGGTTTGCGTGGCCGTGCCGATCGCCACGCCAGCCTGGAACACGGTGACCGTGGCGTTGGCTTCGGCGTTGATGGTCAGCGTCGGTGTGCTGTCGTTGGTGAGGGTGTCAAGCGTGGAACCGCTGTTGGCGCTGAAGCCGGTGATGGCCGGGGCGCCCGGCGCGCTGGCGTCTACCACGACACTGACAGTATTGCTGGTGGATGTGTTGCCGGCTGCATCGGTGACGTGTGCACGAAACTGGTAGGCGCCGTTGGCCAGATTGCTTTGGGCCGTGCTGGTGGTGGTCCAGACGCCGCCGCCGTTGGTGGAAATTTGGTACACAACTGTGGCGCCACCCTCGCTGCCGGCCAGCGCCAGGTTGAAGATGTTGTCGCTGGTGATGCCGTCGCCAGGTGTGCCGGTGTCGGTCAGGTTGCTGAAGCCCAGGGTGCCGGCGGCAGGCGCCGCCGTATCGAGCACATAGGCGCGCGACAAGGCGGGGCCGCCGTTGCCGGCCGCATCCTCCACCTGCACCTTCAGCGTGTTGCTGCCGCTGAGGGTGACGCCGGACAGGCTGAACGTGCTGGTGCCAACGGCATTGCTGGCGGTTTGCCAGGTATTGCCGCCGTCCAGCGAGACCCGCACCACTTCGCCGCTGGCGGTCGCCGCGCTGAGCGTGCCGGAAATGGTTTGTGCTGCCGTGGCGGTGATAAGATCGGTGCTGCTGGCGCCGCTGTCGTTGGAGAAGATGGCGCTGCTGACCGCGGTGCTGGGCGCCGTGGTGTCCAAGGTGTAGCTGCGCGCAGTGCTGATGGAATTGTTCCCGGTCGCCGCGCTCCAGAACTGGATGGACTTGCCGGCGCCGCTGGCCAGCGTCACGTTCACGGTGAACGTGCCGCTGCCGGCATCGTCGGTGTAGGTGACCGTGGCGGCGGTCCGGGCGGTGCCGCTGCCGTCCGTGGAGACATAGACGACCGGGGCCTGCGAGTTATTGGTGCTGGCAGTGAAGTTGCCGCTGATGGTCTGCGCGGCCGTCCGCGTCAAGAAGTCGCTGGACGAGGTGCCGGTGTCGGCCGACAGGGAAAACGCGGATACGTTCATGGCCGTGTCCAGCGTGCCGCCATACGTGGCGCTGCTGAGCGCGGCGGTTTCTATGCTGCCGGTCTGCGCTTCGAGCACCCAGTCGCCGCCGGCGGCCGCGCTGCCGGTCAGGTTGGTAGAGGCGGCCACGTCGGCGCCGGTGGCCGCGGCGAGGCCGGCGATGAATTGCTGGCCGGTGGCGCCGGCGCCGACATCGCAGCCGTACAGCAGGATGTCGGCGCCCCCCGTCAGGTGGCTGCCAATGGCGGCCAGCACGTCGCTGTAGCTGGCCAGCGTGTCGCTGCTGAGCACCGCCGACCCCAGCTGGATCTGGCCCGGCGCGCCGTGGGACACCACGTCCATGCTGCTCAGGTTGGTGACGATGTCGATCGCCGCCACCAGTCCGCTGTTGTGTTCGAGAAATTGCTGTATCTGCTGCACGCCGTCGCGCCCCGCGTCTAGCACGACGATGGTGGCGTTGGCCGGCGTGGAGGCAATCAGGCTCTGATAGTCCGCCACGCCCGGATCGACAAAAATCACGCGCGGCGTGAACAGGCCGTTCAGGCTGCCGCTGGCCGACACCACATTGATCTGGCTTGCGCTGGCATCATGGCCCGACAGCCAGTTCTGGATCTGCTGCGGCCCGGGCGAGGCGTTGTCGATCAGCACGATATTGAACAGGGCGGTGTCATACTCGGCTGCCAGTGCGGCATAGGCGGACAACGCGGTATCGATGAAGACGGTGCGGATAGTGGCCATGATTTCTCTCGTTGGAGTAGGTGACAAGGGGAAATTTAAATGTTCGTCCGGTCACTTATTTGACGCCTGCGCAATGCATTTTGCATGAGAGGAATGCCCTTACTTTTTAGTAGCAATTCGCTATTTCCTATGATAAAAGTGTGACAAATCTCCCAGGAGTCGACGATGCTCAGCCCTGATTGCGGTGCCAGCTGGAAGCGCGGCCATGCCCCCCGGCCATAGCACGCCCGGCCAGCCCATCCGGGTGCTGCTGGTGTGCGATTTGCCGATCGCGGCCTGGGGGCTGGAACAGCTGATTTTGTCGCGCCAGCCGGCGCTGGCACTGACCGGGAGCGTGCGCACTGTGTCGGAGGCGCAACAAAGCCTGCGCCGCCAAGCCGCCGACGTGGTGGTGTACGACGTCGACGGCGCCAACGTGCTGGGCCTGATCGCCGAACTGCTGGCCGGCCAGGGCTGCAAAGTGCTGGTGGTGGGCAGTTCACGCGAGCCGTCGCACGCGGACGCCGCCGTGCTGGCCGGGGCCAACGGCATGGTGTGCAAGAGCGAGCCGGTGGACATGCTGTTCAAAGCGATAGAGAAAGTGTGCGCCGGCGAATTCTGGATGGACCGCCTGGCCACCATGCGCATCCTCGCCTCCATGGCGCGCAGCAAGGCCAATGCGCAGCCGGAACGCGAACGCCTGGCGCGCCTGACGCGCAAGGAACGCCTGACGGTGGCCGAGGTGGCGCGCGACGCGGGCGCCACCTCGGCCGACATCGCCGCCCGCCTGGGCATCAGCGAGCGCACCCTGCGCAACCACTTGACCGCGATTTACGCCAAGCTGGGCGTCAGCAACCGGCTCGGCCTGTTCGACTATGCGCGGCGCCACCTGCTGCCGGCCGAGCGGGCTTCCTGAGCCCGGCGCCAGCCTTCTCCTGCATTCGGACCCTGCGCTTGTATAATGCAGGCAAATCCACAGCTTCCCTGACCATGACCAATACCACCCATTTCGGCTACAAGACCGTCTCCGAAGACGATAAAGTGAAGGAAGTCGCCAAGGTGTTCCACTCGGTGGCCGCCAAGTACGACGTGATGAACGACCTGATGTCGGCTGGTCTGCATCGCCTGTGGAAGACGTTTACCATCGCCAACGCGGCCGTGCGCCCCGGCTTCAAGTGCCTGGACATTGCCGGCGGCACCGGCGACCTGGCCAAGGCCTTCGCCAGGCAGGCCGGCCCCACCGGCGAGGTGTGGCTGACCGATATAAACGAGTCCATGCTGCGCGTCGGCCGCGACCGCCTCTTGAATCGCGGCCTGGTCACCCCCACCTTGCTGTGTGACGCGGAAAAATTGCCGTTCCCGGACAATTATTTCGACCGCGTCAGCGTGGCCTTCGGCCTGCGCAACATGACGCACAAGGACCAGGCGCTGGCGGAAATGCGCCGCGTGCTGAAGCCGGGCGGCAAGCTGCTGGTGCTGGAGTTCTCGAAAGTCGCTGAACCGTTGCAAAAGCCGTATGATCTGTATTCGTTCTCGGTGCTGCCTTGGCTGGGACAGAAAATTGCCGGTGACGCGGAAAGCTACCGTTACCTGGCAGAATCGATCCGCATGCATCCCGATCAGGAAACCCTGAAAACGATGATGCAGGATGCGGGACTGGAGCGGGTCCAGTATTACAACCTGACGGCGGGTGTGGCCGCTTTGCACACCGGTATCAAACTGTAAGCAGGAAACTATCATGAACATGAAGAAATTTCTGATCGGCGCCATGCTGGCGCTGTCCGCCACCTCCATGCTGGCCGAGGCGATCGCCCGTCCGATGGGCGGCGGCCGTTCGATCGGACGCCAGTCGCAAAGCGTGAGCCGCATGCCGGCCCAGCCTGCGCCGGCGCCTAGTCAGGCTGCGCGCCCGGCCGCCCCTGCTGCGGCCCCGGCTGCCGCACCGGCTCCGGTTCCTGCCAAGCCAGCCAGCCCGTGGAAGGGCATCCTGGGCGGCGCCCTGCTGGGCCTCGGCCTGGGCGCGCTGTTCTCGCACTTCGGCCTGGGCGGCGCCATGGCATCGATGCTGGGCTCGCTGCTCACCATCGTGCTGATCGCCGGCGTGGCCTACTTCATCTTCAGCCTGATCCGCCGCAAGACCTCGCCGCAGCCGGCCGCTGCCGGCGGCAACTTCGGCGGCAACGCTTGGCAGCCTCAGCCGCAGCAGCCAGCCGCGCGCACGCCGGAAATCGGTTCCGGCCTGCCGCCGCTGCAGCCGGTATCGGGCGGTTTGAACCTGGACAAGCCGGCCCCGGCCGCCCACACCCCATGGGGCGTGCCGGCCGACTTCGACACCTCGTCCTTCCTGCGCCACGCGAAGAGCAACTTCATCCGCCTGCAAGCGGCGTGGGACAAGGGCGATTCGGCTGACATCCGCGAATTCACCACCCCGGAAGTGTTCGCCGAGCTGAAGATGCAGATCGCCGAACGCGGCGCGCAAGCGGACTACACCGACGTGGTCACCATCGACGCCGAGCTGCTGGGCATCGAGAACGACGGCAAGGATTACCTGGCCAGCGTGAAATTCCATGGTTCCATCAAGCCCGCGCCGGATGCGCTGGCCGAGCCGTTCCAGGAAGTCTGGAACCTGACCAAGCCGGTTTCCGGCAACGGCGGCTGGCTGCTGGCCGGCATTCAGCAACTTGCCTGAGCTGTGAACTGGTAAGATCAAAACCGCCCAGGCAAACTGGGCGGTTTTGTTTTTTTAAGCGCCCGCACGCATGCCACCAACGACCATACCCAATCTGCCTACCCCGCTGGCGCCCGTCGCCGCCACCATCAACCACCTGCTGGCCCAGGAACCGTGGGCGCGCGCCGCGCTGCGCCTGCACGCTGGCAAGGTGGCCTGCATTGCCGCCGCCCCGGTCGAGCTGCGCCTGGGCGTGACCGCCGACGGCATGGTGGAGCCGGCGCCGGCCGACGCCGCCGCCAGCGTC
Organism: Pseudoduganella sp. UC29_71; assembly: GCF_042693265.1. NCBI lineage: Bacteria > Pseudomonadati > Pseudomonadota > Betaproteobacteria > Burkholderiales > Oxalobacteraceae > Pseudoduganella > Pseudoduganella sp. UC29_71. The sequence goes on from NZ_CP170549.1 coordinate 6,642,280, forward strand.
ACCATCCGCCTCAAGTTGTCCGACCTGCCGCTGATCGCGCAAAACCGCGAGCGCGCTTTTTCCTACGTGCAGATCGAGGGCGACGCCGAATTCGCCAACGCCATCTCGCAGCTGTCCAAGTCGCTGCGCTGGGAAGCCGAGCACGACCTGGAAAAAGTGGTCGGCCCCATCGCCGCCACGCGCCTGGTGGGCGGCGCCAAAGCCGCCTTCGAAGCCTTGAAGACCGGGCAGCGCAAGTTGGCCGAGAACGCGGCCGAATACTTCCTTGAAGAAAACCCCTTGCTGGTACGCCCGGCCGTGACCGAGCAGTTCGGCGCGGACGTGCGCCGCCTGCGCGACGACACCGAGCGCTTCGCCAAGCGCTTGGCCAACCTGGAAAAGAAACTGGCGCAGGGCGCCGGGGACCCTACATGATCTTGAAATTCCTGCGCCTGCTGAAAATCCTGCGGGTGGCCGTCCAGTACGGACTCGACGAAATCGCCTTTTCCGGCCTGCGCGTGCCGCGTACCGCCAAGCTGATCGACACCTTCTTCTTCTGGCGCGACATTACCGCGCCGCGCGGCCTGCGCCTGCGCCTAGCGCTGGAGGAACTGGGGCCGATCTTCGTGAAATTCGGCCAGGTGCTGTCCACCCGGCGCGACCTGATACCGCTCGACATCGTGGAAGAACTGGCGCTGCTGCAGGACCGCGTGCCGCCGTTCGATTCCGACCTGGCCATCGCGCAGATCCAGCGTTCGCTGGGCGACCATCCGGACCGCCTGTTCGCCAGCTTCGAGCGCATCCCGGTGGCTTCGGCCTCCATCGCGCAGGTGCACTTCGCCACCTTGAAGGATGGCAAGGAAGTGGCCGTCAAGGTGCTGCGCCCCGGCATGAAGAAGCTGATCGACGAGGACGTGGCGCTGATGCACATCGCCGCCGACTGGATCGGCCGCCTGTGGGCCGACAGCAAGCGTTTGAAGCCGAAAGAGGTGGTGGGCGAGTTCGACAAATACCTGCACGACGAGCTGGACCTGATGCGCGAGGCGGCCAACGCCAGCCAGCTGCGCCGCAACTTTGCCGACGGCAAGCTGCTGCTGGTGCCGGAAATGTACTGGGACTATTGCTCGTCCAGCGTGATCGTCATGGAGCGCATGCACGGCATCCCCGTGTCGCAGATCGACCGCCTGATGGAAGCGGGCGTGGACCTGAAAAAGCTGTCCAGCGACGGCGTGGAAATTTTCTTCACCCAGGTGTTCCGCGACGGCTTCTTCCACGCCGATATGCACCCCGGTAACATCCTGGTGTCCATCGATCCGGCCACCTTCGGCCGCTACATCGCGCTGGACTTCGGCATCGTCGGCACGCTGAACGACTTCGACAAGGATTACCTGTCGCAGAACTTCCTGGCCTTCTTCCGCCGCGACTACAAGCGCGTGGCCGAGGCCCACATCGAATCGGGCTGGGCGCCCAAGGAAACCCGCGTGGACGAGCTGGAGTCGGCCGTGCGCGCGTGCTGCGAGCCCATTTTCGACCGGCCGCTGAAGGACATCTCCTTCGGCCAGATCCTGCTGCGCCTGTTCCAGACCTCGCGCCGCTTCAATGTGGAAGTGCAGCCGCAGCTGGTGCTGCTGCAAAAGACCCTGCTCAACATCGAAGGCCTGGGCCGCCAGCTGGACCCGGACCTGGACCTGTGGAAGACCGCCAAGCCCTACCTGGAAAACTGGATGGCCGAGCAGGTCGGCTGGCAGGGCATGCTGGAGCGCCTGAAAGCCGAAGCGCCGCGCTACACCCACGTGCTGCCGCAGCTGCCGCGCCTGATGCACCGCGCGCTCACCGTGGCCGGCGAGCCGGACAACACCAACAACGAACTGCTGCGCGTGCTCATCGCCGAGCAGCAGCGCACCAACCGCCTGATCAGTTTCGTGGTCTATTTCGCCGGCGCTTTCGCGGTCGGCGCGCTGGGCCTGCAAGCCATCCTGCGCTGGCGGGGCATGCTATGACGCAGCCGCCAAAGACGCCGCCAACGACGTCGCCAAGTGCTCCGCCGAGTGCGCCGCCCGGCGCCGCCCCGAGCTTCGACGCGCGCGACCCGCTCGCCCCGGCCTTCTGGGACGAGCGTTTTGAAAAAGGCTACACGCCCTGGGACCGAGGCGGCGTGCCCGAGCGCCTGCGCCAGTTCGCCCGCGAACTGCACGGCCTGCCCACGGTACTGATCCCCGGCTGCGGCTCCGCCTACGAACTGGCCTTCCTGTCCGAAGCCGGCTGGGACGCAACCGCCATCGATTTCTCCCCGGCGGCCGTGGCCGCCGCGCGCCAGGCCGTCGGCCCGCAATGGCAGGGCAGGGTGGTGGAAGCCGATTTCTTCCACTACCAGCCCGCCGCGCCGCTGGACGTGATTTACGAGCGCGCCTTCCTGTGCGCCCTGCCGCGCGCCATGTGGCCGCAGGTGGCGGCGCGCTGGGCCGCGTTGCTGCCGTCCGGCGCGCTGCTGGCCGGCTATTTCTTCTTTGATAACAATCCCAAGGGGCCGCCCTTCGGCATCGCCCGCGAGCAGCTGGACGCCTTGCTCGCGCCGCATTTCCGCTGCGTGGCCGACGAAGCGGTGTCCGATTCCATGCCGGTTTTCGAGGGCAAGGAGCGCTGGATGGCCTGGCGGCGGCTGTAATTCGCATTACGGGCTGGAAAAGGCTTTATAATTCAGGGTTTTGATGATTTTTGCGGAGTAATTGAATGCCGATCTACGCTTACCGCTGCGACGACTGTGGCTTTGCCAAGGATGTTTTGCAGAAGATGTCCGATCCGGTCCTGACCGATTGCCCTACTTGCGGCAAGGCAACCTTCAAGAAGCAGCTGACCGCTGCCGGTTTCCAGCTGAAGGGAACGGGCTGGTACGCCACCGATTTCCGCGGCGGCACGCCGCCAGCCACCGGCGTGGCCACCGGGCCTGCCGACGCCAAGGCGGACGCCAAGTCCGACAGTACGGCCGCCGCACCGGCAGCCGCGCCGGCCAGCCCCACCACCCCGGCCTGACCCAATGCGCAAATACTTCATTACCGGCCTGCTGATCCTGGTCCCCATCGCGATTACCGCGTGGGTGCTGAACCTCGTCATCAGCACCATGGACCAGTCGCTGCTGCTGGTGCCCGAGCGCTACCGCCCGCTGGCCCTGTTCGGCTTCGACATTCCCGGCCTGGGCACGATCTTGACCGTGCTGATCGTGTTCGTCACCGGCCTGCTGACCAACAACCTGGTTGGCAACTACATCGTGCGCATGTGGGAAAAGTTGCTGCACCGCATTCCGGTGGTCAGCTCGCTGTACGGCAGCGTCAAGCAGGTGTCGGACACGCTGTTTTCCTCGTCCGGCAACGCCTTCCGCAAGGCCGTGCTGATCCCGTACCCGCACCAGGATTCGCGCACCATCGCCTTCCTGACCGGCGTGCCCGGCGGCGACGTGAAAAACCACCTGGAGGGCGAGTACGTCAGCGTGTACGTGCCCACCACGCCGAACCCGACCTCGGGATTTTTCCTGATGTTGGCCAAGAAAGATGTCATCGAGCTCGATATGAGCGTCGATGCCGCCCTGAAATACATCGTTTCCATGGGCGTGGTTGCGCCCGAATGAACCAAATTAACCTGAACTGAGAAATAACCATGTCTATGCGCACTCACTACTGCGGCCTCACCACTGAAGCCCAGCTCGGCCAAACCGTCAGCCTGTGCGGTTGGGTACACCGTCGCCGCGACCACGGCGGCGTGATTTTCATCGACCTGCGCGACCGCGAAGGCCTGGTTCAGATCGTCTGCAACCCCGAGCAGGCTGAAGTCTTCAAGGCGGCCGAGTCCGTGCGCAACGAGTTCTGCCTGCGCGTGACCGGCGTGGTCAAGGACCGCCTGGCCGGCACCATCAACAACAACCTGAAGTCGGGCAAGATCGAAGTGATCTGCTCCGCGCTGGAAGTGCTGAACGCCTCCGTGGCAGTTCCGTTCCAGCTGGACGACGACAACCTGTCCGAAACCACCCGCCTGACCCACCGCGTGCTGGACCTGCGCCGCCCGCAGATGCAGAACAACCTGCGCCTGCGCTACAAGGTGACGATGGAAGTGCGCAAATACCTGGACGCGCTGGGCTTCATCGACATCGAAACCCCGATGCTGACCAAGTCCACCCCGGAAGGCGCACGCGACTACCTGGTGCCGTCGCGCGTCAACGCCGGCAACTTCTTCGCGCTGCCGCAGTCGCCGCAGCTGTTCAAGCAGCTGCTGATGGTGGCCAACTTCGACCGCTACTACCAAATCACCAAGTGCTTCCGCGACGAAGACCTGCGCGCCGACCGCCAGCCTGAATTCACCCAGATCGACTGCGAAACCTCCTTCCTGACCGAGCAGGAGATCCGCGACCTGTTCGAAGACATGATCCGCCTGGTGTTCAAGAACACCATGGAAGTGGACCTGCCGAACCCGTTCCCGGTGATGAACTTCTCCGAAGCCATGGGCAAGTACGGTTCGGACAAGCCGGACATGCGCGTCAAGCTGGAATTCACGGAACTGACCGACGTCGTGAAAAACGTCGAGTTCAAGATCTTCAACGCCGCCGCCAACATGCCTAACGGCCGCGTGGTCGGCATGCGCGTGCCGCAAGGCGGCTCGATGCCGCGTTCGGAAATCGACGCCTACACCCAGTTCGTGGCCATCTACGGCGCCAAGGGCCTGGCCTACATCAAGGTCAACGAGAAAGCGAAAGGCCGCGACGGCCTGCAATCGCCTATCGTCAAGACCATCGACGACGCCACCCTGGCCAAGATCCTGGAACTGACGGGCGCGCAGGACGGCGACCTGATCTTCTTCGGCGCCGACAAGGCGAAAGTGGTGAACGACGCCATCGGCGCGCTGCGCGTGAAGATCGGCCACTCCGAGTTCGGCAAGAAAGCCGGCCTGTTCGACGACGTCTGGTCGCCGCTGTGGGTGATCGACTTCCCGATGTTCGAATACGACGAAGAGTCGGACCGCTGGACCGCGACCCACCACCCGTTCACCGCGCCGAAGGACGGCCACGAGGACATGCTGGAAACCAATCCGGGCGCCTGCATCGCCAAGGCCTACGACATGGTGCTGAACGGCTGGGAACTGGGCGGCGGTTCGATCCGTATCCACCGCGAAGAAGTGCAGTCCAAGGTGTTCCGCGCGCTGAAGATCGACGCCGACGAAGCGCGCCTGAAGTTCGGCTTCCTGCTCGACGCGCTGCAATACGGCGCGCCGCCGCATGGCGGCCTGGCCTTCGGCCTGGACCGTATCGTGACCCTGATGACCAAGTCCGATTCGATCCGCGACGTGATCGCCTTCCCGAAAACCCAGCGCGCGCAAGACCTGCTGACCCACGCACCGTCGGAAGTGGACGAGAAGCAGCTCAAAGAGCTGCACATCCGCCTGCGCACCGCCGAGCCGAAAGTCGCCGGCTAAGGCAGCAATGGAAAAGGCGCCGCGGCGCCTTTTCTTTTATCGTCACTATGAAGCCATACAAGATACCCGAGTCGGTGCTGGTGGTGATCCACACGGCCGACCTGCAAGTGCTGCTGATCGAGCGGGCCGGCAATCCCGGCTTCTGGCAATCCGTCACCGGCTCGCTGGACGCGCCGGACGAGCCGCTGCTCACCACCGCCACGCGCGAGCTGTTCGAGGAAACCGGCATCGTCGCCGACGGCGAGACCATCGTGCTGCGCGACTGGCAGCTGTCCAACATCTACGAAATCTACCCCGTCTGGCGCCACCGCTACGCCCCCGGCGTGACGCAAAACACCGAGCACGTGTTCAGCGTGGAAGTGCCGCGCGACATCCCCATCCTGCTCAGCCCGCGCGAGCACACGCAATACGTGTGGCTGCCCTACCTGGAAGCGGCCGACCAGTGTTTCTCCTCCTCCAACGCCGAAGCCATCCTGCAGCTGCCGCGCCAGCTCGCCTCGCTGCGCGGCGCCTGAGCCGTCCGGCGCGCCGGGGCGTCTGTACCATACCGCACATAGTCGCTACCGCACAATAGCCGTGCGGCAAGCGGACTGTTGGGAGTAGAATCATTCCCATGAAAATCCGAGTCGCCACCTATAACATCCACAAGGGCATGTCTTACCGCAGCCAGCCGCGCGTACATGCGCTCAAGCAGGCCATCGGCAAGTTCGACGCGGACGTGGTGTTCCTGCAGGAAGTGCAGGGCAAGCACGACCGCATTGCCGAGAAGTTCGGGGAAGAGACCAATGGCCACCGCCACTGGCCCACCACGGCGCAGCACGAGTTCTTCGGCGACGGCCGCCACTCCGTGTACGGCATGAACGCCAAATACGACCACGGCCACCACGGCAACGCGCTGCTGAGCAACTTCCCCATCGCCAAGTGGACCAATACCGACATCTCGGACCACGCCTACGAGGCGCGCGGCATCCTGCACTGCATTATCGACACGCCGGAGACGCCGGTGCACTGCTATGTGGTGCACCTGGGCCTGTTCGAGGCGGGCCGCACGCGCCAGACGCAGGCGCTGATCGACGCGGTCAAGGAAACCGCACCCGACAACGAGCCGGTCATCATCGCCGGCGATTTCAACGACTGGCGCAACACCCTGAGCGCCACACTGCGCAAGGCACTGGGAGTGGTCGAGGTCTTCGATGAGATCCGCCCGCCCTCCGCGCTGGGCGACCTGGTCCGTACTCTGGCGCGGCGCAAGGCGGCCCTGCATCCGGCCCGCACCTTCCCGGCCGCCTTGCCCGTGTTCCGGCTGGACCGCATCTATGTGCGCGGCTTCAGCGTCGAGGCCGCGCAGGTGCTGCACGGCCCCGAGTGGGCACGATTGTCGGACCACTCTCCCATCGTGGCGACACTGGGGTTAAACTGACGCCGTATGCGCTCAGTCAATTTCATCGCCGACAACGAAGTCAAGCTCCTGCATTGCGGTACCGACTACTTCCCGGCCCTGCGGGAAGCGATCGACGCGGCGCAGTACGAGATCTATTTTGAAACCTACATCTTCGCCGGCGACCAGACCGGCCAGTCCGTGCTGGGCGCGCTGGTGCGGGCCGCCGAACGCGGCGTGGCAGTGCGCATGATCACCGACTGGTTCGGCACCGGCCACCGCCAGGTCAGCCGCATGCACGAGCAGCTGCTGGCGGCCGGCGTCGAACACCGCATCTTCAATCCCTGGTTCCGGCGCGGCGTCACGCGCACGCACCGCAAGATCTGCGTGGTGGACCGCGAAATCGCCTTCGTGGGCGGCATCAACATCAACGACGACATGTTCTGCGACACCAAGCCGGACGTGTGCCTGGCCGCGCCGCGCTGGGACTTCGCGGTGGCCGTGCGCGGCCCGCTGGTGGCGTCCATCCAGCAGGAAGCGCAGACGCAGTGGCAGCGCCTGGGCAAGATGAGCATCATCAAGCGCATCGGCCTGTTCAATGAAATGCGCAGGGTCAACAAGATCGCGCGCCAGAGCACGGTGCAAGCCGGCTTCGTGGTGCGCGACAACCTGCGCAACCGCGCCACCATCCAGCGCGCCTACCTGCAGGCGCTGGGCCGCGCGCGCAAGAGCGTGCTGATTGCCAACCCGTATTTCGCCCCCGGCCGCAAATTCCGCCACGCGCTGGCGCGCGCCGCCCAGCGCGGCGTGGAAGTGGTGCTGCTGATCGGCGTGGGCGAAATCTGGCTGCAGGACGCGGTGGCCCATTCCTTCTACCCCAAGCTGCTGGCGGCCGGCGTCAAGGTGGTGGAGTACCGCAAGACCCAGCTGCACGCCAAGGTGGCCGTCATCGACGACGACTGGGCCACGGTCGGCTCCAGCAATGTGGACGGCCTGAGCCTGTTCCTGAACCAGGAAGCGAACGTGGTCATCAAGGACGCCGACTTCGCGCGCAGCCTGCGCGAGCACATCGAGCGCGGCATCGCCGACGGCGTGGTGATCCACGCCGAAGACTTCGCCCACGTGGGCCGGGTGCGCCGCATCGGCTACGAAGTGGCTTTCGTCTTCTACAAACTGCTGATGAGAATTTTTGCCGTAGGAAAATACGCTTGATGGACACTGTACGCATCGACAAATGGCTGTGGGCGGCCCGCTTCTTCAAGACCCGTTCGCTGGCCTCCGACGCGGTCGAGACCGGCAAAGTGAAACTGGACGGCGGGCGCATCAAGCCCGCGCGCGCGGTGCGGGTGGGCGACAAGCTGGCCATCGACAACGGCTCGGACGAATGGGAAGTGCGGGTGTTGGGGATTTCAGACAAGCGCGGCGGCGCCCCCGTGGCGCGCCTGCTGTACCAGGAAACCGAGGGCAGCGTGGCGCGCCGCGCTGCGGAGCACGAACGCCGCAAACTGTTCCACGAACCCGGCGCCGACCTCAAAGGCCGCCCCACCAAGCGCGACCGCCGCCAACTGGGCCGTTTCCACGACGAATAATCCCAAACAGGCCCGGAAATGGGGTCAGGGTTAGTTTTCCGCACAGCGGAATATTAACCCTGACCCCATTTTTCGTGCTGCACTGCATCAATAGAACGCCGCCTCTAACGAAGGCGTTTGACATTTACCCTTGCGTGGATAATAGTACGAGCGTTCGCAATTCTTTTCACACGAAGAAAATCCAGGTGGGAGAAAATAGAACTCCCCTGACTGGATTACTACTTTGAGTGGCAACTATTAATACTTCAATCAAATTTATGCGCAAGGGCGAACTGACCCGCGCAGCCATCCTGGATATGGCGCTGGAGCTGGCCAGCCGGGACGGTCTGGAAGGCCTGACGATCGGCTTGCTTGCGGACAAGATGAACATGAGCAAGTCGGGCGTGTTCGCCCACTTCGGTTCGCGCGAGGACTTGCAGCTGGAAGTGCTGAAACTGTATCACCACCGTTTCGAGCAGGAAGTGTTCTTCCCCAGCATCAAGGAGCCGCGCGGCCTGCCGCGTCTGCGCGCGATGTTTGCGCGCTGGATCTCGCGCGTGAGCGAGGAGATCGCCTCGGGCTGCATCTACATCAGCGGCGCCGTCGAATACGACGACCGCCCCGGCCCGATCCGCGAGGAACTGGTGGGCATGGTGACTGCCTGGCAGAGCGCGCTGTTGCGCAGTGTGCAGCAAGCCATCGACACGGGCGACCTGAAGCAGGATACCGACGCGCAGCAGCTGGTGTACGAGATGTACGGCCTGATCCTGGCGGTGCATCACGACGCGCGCTTCCTGCGCACGCCGGGCAGCGTGGAACGGGCGCGCATCGGCTTCAACCGCTTGATTGAAAACTACCGCACCTAGCCCAGGCTGGGTGCGAGGAATGCACGAGCAGCCGCGGTCCGCCGCAGCGCTTTTACTAATTTAGCTTACTTTTTAGTTTGCGCCATCAGGAGAAAATCATGGGTCAATACGTCGCACCAATCCGGGACATGCAATTCGTGCTGCACGAGTTCTTGAAGGTTGAAGAGCAGCTGAAAGAACTGCCGGCCCACGCGGAAACCGACGCCGACATCATCAACGCCGTGCTCGACGAAGGCGCGAAGTTCACCTCGGAAGTGCTGTTCCCGCTGAACCACTCGGGCGACCGCGAAGGCTGCACCCATGATCCGGTCAACAAGACCGTGACCACTCCCAAAGGCTTCAAGGAAGCCTACAAGCAGTACGTTGAAGGCGGCTGGGCCGCGCTGGCCTGCGATCCGGAATTCGGCGGCCAGGGCCTGCCGGTCGTGCTGAACAACTCCTTCTACGAGATGCTGAACTCGTCGAACCAGGCCTGGACCATGTACCCCGGCCTGTCGCACGGCGCCTACGAGTGCCTGAAGGAACACGGCACCGACGAACAGAAGCGCCTGTACCTGCCCAAGCTGGTCTCCGGCGAATGGACCGGCACCATGTGCCTGACCGAGCCGCACTGCGGCACCGATCTGGGCCTGCTGCGCTCGAAAGCCATCCCCGAGGCGGACGGTTCCTGGACCATCACCGGCAACAAGATCTTCATCTCGGCCGGCGAGCACGACATGTCCGACAACATCCTGCACCTGGTGCTGGCCCGCGTGCCGGACGCGCCGGAAGGCTCGAAGGGCATCTCGCTGTTCCTGGTGCCGAAGTTCCTGCCGAACGCGGACGGCACCGTCGGCGCGCGCAACCCGATCACCTGCGGCGCCATCGAAGAGAAGATGGGCATCCACGGCAACTCCACCTGCCAGATGAACCTGGACGGCGCCAAGGGCTGGATCATCGGCCAGCCGAACAAGGGCCTGAACGCCATGTTCGTGTTCATGAACGCGGCCCGCCTGGGCGTGGGCATGCAGTCGCTGGGCCTGACCGAGATCGCCTACCAGAACGCGCTGACCTACGCCAAGGACCGCATCCAGATGCGCTCCCTGTCGGGCGTCAAGGCACCGGACAAGGCCGCCGACCCTATCATCGTGCACCCGGACGTGCGCCGCATGCTGCTCACCGCCAAGGCCTACGCCGAAGGCGCGCGCGCCTTCACCTCCTACATCGCGCTGCAGATCGACCGCGAACTGAACCACCCTGACGAGGAAGTGCGCAAGGAGTGCGCCGACGAAGTGGCGCTGCTGACCCCTATCGTCAAGGCCTTCATCACCGACAACGGCTGGATCGCCACTTCGGAAGCGATGCAGGTGTACGGCGGCCACGGCTACATCTCCGAGTGGGGCATGGAGCAGTACGTGCGCGACGCGCGCATCAACCTGATCTACGAAGGCACCAACACCATCCAGTCGCTGGACCTGCTGGGCCGCAAGATCCTGATGGACAACGGCGCCAAGCTGCGCAAGTTCGGCGACAAGATCCGCGCCTTCGTGGAAGAAAACGGCACCGATGAAGCGATGTCCGAGTTCATCACCCCGCTGGGCGACCTGGGCGAAAAAGTCGGCAAGCTGACCATGGAAATCGGCATGAAGGCCTTCCAGAACCAGGACGAAGTGGGCGCGGCCGCCGTGCCTTACCTGCGCGTGGTGGGCCACCTGGTGTACAGCTACTTCTTCGCGCAGATGGCCAAGATCGCGCTGGAAAAGCAGGACTCCGGCGACAACTTCTACAAAGCCAAGCTGGCCACGGCGCGCTTCTACTTCGCCCGCCTGCAGCCGGAAACGGCAACCCTGATCCGCCAGGCGCGCTCCGGCGCCGCCAGCCTGATGGCGCTCGACGCCGACCTGTTCTAAGAGCTTAGAGGACCGATATGACCAATTTCACCGTTAAAAAAGTAGCCGTGCTGGGCGCCGGCGTCATGGGCGCGCAGATCGCCGCCCACTGCGTCAACGCCAAAGTGCCTGTGGTGCTGTTCGACCTGCCTGGAAAAGAGGGAACGCCTAAAAATGGCATCGTCCTGCGCGCCATCGAGAACCTGAAGAAGATGTCGCCGGCGCCGTTCGGCGACAAGGCCGACGCGGAACTGATCCAGGTGGCCAACTACGAAGACAACCTGGACCTGCTGGCCGGCTGCGACCTGATCATCGAAGCCATCGCCGAGCGCATGGACTGGAAGCACGATCTGTACAAGAAGGTCGCGCCGCACATCGCCGCCAACACCATCTTCGCCTCCAACACCTCGGGCCTGTCGATCAACAAGCTGGCCGAAGGCTTCGACGCGGACCTGAAGGCGCGCTTCTGCGGCGTGCACTTCTTCAATCCGCCGCGCTATATGCACCTGGTGGAACTGATCCCGACCACCGACACCAAGCCGGAAATCCTGGACCAGCTGGAAACCTTCCTGACCTCGGCCCTGGGCAAGGGCGTGGTACGCGCCAAGGACACGCCTAACTTCATCGCCAACCGCGTGGGCGTGTTCGGCATGATGGCTACCATCCACGAAGCCGAAAAATTCGGCCTGACCGTGGACGTGGTGGACGACCTGACCGGCTCCAAGCTGGGCCGCGCCAGTTCCGGCACCTTCCGCACCGCGGACGTGGTGGGCCTGGACACCATGGGTCACGTGATCAAGACCATGCAGGACTACCTGCCGAACGATCCGTTTGCCACTATCTACAAGACGCCTGAAGTACTGAGCAAGCTGGTGGAAAAAGGCACGCTGGGTTCCAAAACCGGCGCCGGCTTCTACAAGAAGGTCGGCAAGGACATCATGCGCCTGGACTTCGCCACCGGCGAATACGTGGCAGGCGGCGCCAAGGCTGCCGACATCATCGCCCGCATCCTGAAGGAAAAGGACCCGGTCAAGAAGATGAAGGCGCTGCGCGAATCGACCAACCCGCAAGGCCAGTTCCTGTGGGCGATCTTCCGCGACATGTTCCACTACATCGCCGTGCACATGAAGGACATCGCCGACAACGCGCGCGACATCGACTTCGCGCTGCGCTGGGGCTTCGGCTGGAAATCCGGCCCGTTCGAAACCTGGCAAGCCGCAGGCTGGTCGCAGATCGCCGAGTGGGTGAAAGCCGACATCGACGCCGGCCAGGCACTGTGCAGCGAACCGCTGCCGGCATGGGTATTCGAAGGCCAGGTGGCGGAGAAGGGTGTGCACACCCCTGAAGGCTCCTACTCGGCAGCATCGAACGGCTACGTGCCGCGCTCGACGCTGGACGTGTACAAGCGCCAGGAATTCCGCGCCGGCCTGTTCGGCAGCGGCGCCATCGACGGCACCAAGGCCGGCACCACCGTGTTCGAGGACGACTCGGTGCGCCTGTGGCACTCCGGCGACGAAGTGCTGGTGATCTCGCTCAAGACCAAGATGCACGTGATCGGCGACGGCGTGATCAAGGGCCTGAAAATGGGCCTGGAAGAAGCCGGCAAGAACTTCAAGGGCCTGGTGATCTGGAGCGCGGACGCGGCCGACGGCGGCGCGTTCTCGGCCGGCGCCGACCTGCAATCGGCACTGCCTGCGTTCATGCAGGGCGGCGCCAAGGCAGTGGACCCTATCATCAAGGAACTGCAGGACACTTTCCAGGCCATGAAGTACTCCAACGTGCCGGTAGTGGCTGCAGTGGCGGGCCTGGCTCTGGGCGGCGGCTGCGAAATGGCGCTGCACGCATCGAAGCGCGTGGCCTCGATCGAGTCCTACATCGGCCTGGTGGAAGTGGGCGTGGGCCTGATTCCTGCCGGCGGCGGCCTGAAAGAGGCGGCGGTACGCGCCTTCAAGGAAGCCAAGGGCAACGACATTCTGCAATTCCTGAAGACCGGCTTCACCAACGCCGCCACCGCGCAGGTATCGAAGTCCGCGCTGGAAGCGAAGGCCATGGGCTACCTGAAGGAAGACGACGTGATCGTGTTCAACCCGTACGAACTGCTGCACGTGGCCAAGGTGACCGCGCGCGCCATGTTCGACGCGGGCTACCGCGCACCTATCCAGCGTCCGGTGACCGTGACCGGCCGCTACGGCTGGGCCACCATCAAGGGCCAGCTGGTGAACATGCGCGACGGCGGCTTCATCTCCGCGCACGACTTCAAGCTGGGCGACATGATTGCTGAAATCGTCTCCGGCGGCGATATCGACCAGGGCAGCGTGGTGAGCGAGCAGTGGCTGCTGGACATGGAACGCAAGGCTTTCCTGGAGCTGCTGAACCATCCGAAGTCGCAAGAGCGCATCATGGGCATGCTGCAAACCGGTAAGCCGGTGCGCAACTAAGCAGCCCCGATGTCCTTCCTGTCACTGGCCTTCAAAGTCCTGTTGAAAGTGAAACCGAGCATGGTTTATGACCGCATCAAGCAGCAAATGATGGATACCCTGCCGATGGTGCGGCTGCTCGGCATCCGCATCGACAGCATCGGCAGCGGCACCTCCGAGGTGTCCATGCCGGACGACGCGAAGCTGCACAACCACCTCGGCACGCCGCACGCCGGCGCCCTGTTCACGCTGGCCGAAACGGCTTCCGGCGCGGCCATGGCGGGCGGCTTCGCCGAGCTGATTGCGGACATGCGGCCGGTGGCCAAGGAGTCGCGCATCCAGTACCAGAAGCTGGCCAAGGGCGCCACGCGCGCCAGCGGCCGCGTGCCCGGCGACCTGGCCGCGCTCAAGGCGCAGCTGGCGGCGGACGGCAAGGTGGCCTTCCCGGTGGATGTGGACATCCACGACGAGCACGGCACGCTGGCGGCGCAAGTACAGGTGGACTGGTATCTCTCGGCTAAACGATAGACGGCTAATCGATCACACAATATTCGAAAGCAGAAAATGAGCAAACAACTTCAAGACGCATACATCGTCGCAGCGACCCGCACCCCGATCGGCAAGGCGCCGCGCGGCATGTTCAACAAGACCCGCCCGGACGACCTGCTGGTCGCCGCCATCAAGGGCGCCATGGCCGCCGTGCCCGGCCTGGACCCGGCGCTGATCGTCGACGCCATCATCGGCTGCTCCTTCCCGGAAGCCGAGCAGGGCTTCAACATCGCCCGTAACTCCGTGGTGCTGGCGGGCCTGCCGAACACCGTGGGCGGCGTCACCGTGAACCGCTACTGCGCCTCGGGCATCACCGCCCTGGCCATGGCGGCCGACCGCATCCGCGTGGGCGAAGCCGACGTGATGATCGCCGGCGGCGTGGAATCGATGTCCATGGTGCCGATGATGGGCCACCACCCGTCGATCAACATGGACACCTTCAAGGACGAGAACATCGGCCTGGCGTACGGCATGGGCCTGACCGCCGAGAAAGTGGCGCAGCAGTGGAAGATCTCGCGCGAAGACCAGGACGCGTTCGGCGTGGAATCGCACCGCAAGGCCATCGCCGCGCAGGAAGCCGGTTTCTTCAAGGACGAAACCACCCCGGTTGAAATCATCACCCGCACCCCGGACCTGCGCACCGGCGAGATCAAGGTCTCCAAGCGCGTGGTGGACAAGGACGAAGGCGCGCGCGCCGACGCCAGCATGGAAACCATGGGCAAGCTGAAGCCGGTCTTCGCCGCCAAGGGCACCGTCACCGCCGCCACTTCGTCGCAGATGTCCGACGGCGCCGGCGCGCTGATCGTGGTGTCGGAAAAAATCCTGCGCGAGCACAACCTGACCCCGCTGGCCAAGTTCTCCTCGTTCGCCGTGCGCGGCGTGCCGCCGGAAATCATGGGCATCGGCCCTAAAGTGGCGATCCCTGCCGCCCTGAAAGCGGCCGGCATCACCCAGGACCAGCTGGACTGGATCGAACTGAACGAAGCGTTCGCAGCGCAAGCACTGGCTGTGATCCGCGACCTGGACCTGGACACCTCCAAGGTCAACCCGATGGGCGGCGCAATCGCCCTGGGCCACCCGCTGGGCGCCACCGGCGCTATCCGCGCCGCCACCGTGGTGCACGCGCTGCGCCGCAACAGCCTCAAATACGGCATGGTCACCATGTGCGTAGGCGCAGGCATGGGCGCGGCTGGTATCATCGAACGCGTATAAGCATCGCTGCATACTAACTGAAGGCGCCGCGGCACAACCCCGGCGCCTTTTTTCATATTAAAACGGAGACCCCTTCATGGATATTCTGAGCAGCAAAGCCAACGGCATCCTCACCATCGAATTCAACCGCCTGGAGCGCAAGAACGCCATCACCACCGTGATGTACCAGGCCATGGCCGACGCCATCAAGGACGCCGAGCAGGACGCCTCGGTGCGCGCCATCCTCATCACCGGCAAGCCGGAGATCTTCACCGCCGGGAACGACCTGGACGACTTCCTGAAGACCGCCAAGCCGGCCGACGGCGCCGCCTTCACCGAGCGTCCCGTGTTCCAGTTCATGCGCGCGCTGAGCGGCACCAGCAAGCCCGTGGTGGCGGCGGTGTCCGGCGCGGCCATCGGCATCGGCACCACCTTGCTGATGCACTGCGACCTGGTGTACGCGGCCGACAGCGCCAAGTTCTCGGTGCCGTTCGCGCAGCTCGGCCTGTGCCCGGAGTTCGGTTCCAGCCTGCTGATGACGCAGGCCGCCGGCCACGCGCGCGCGGCCGAGAAGCTGATGCTGGGCGAGCCTTTCCTGGCACAGGAAGCGTACGACATGGGCATCGTGTCGAAAGTGCTGCCGGCCGCCGAGGTGCTGGCTTACGCGCAAGGCCAGGCCGCCAAGCTGGCCGCGCTGCCCGCCACCTCCGTGCGCAACACCAAGCGCCTGATGAAGGCCGGCCGCGCCAGCGAAGTGCAGGCCGTGATCGAAACCGAAGGCCAGCTGTTCGGCCAGATGCTGCTGGCGCCGGAAGCCAAGGAAGCCTTCACCGCCTTCTTTGAAAAGCGCAAGCCGGACTTCAGCCAGTTCAACTAAGTGGAGCCAAGCCGGCCGGGAAGTGACAATTTGCGTATTTCCCGGCCTTTTTTTTGCCTACTCTGTATGAATCGCCCTAACGTAATGGATGTTTCCTTACGCCTTGGGCCAGCACTTTCCTACGGAGGTGTCCCATGGCAATCTCGATCAATGGCGCCGGCAAGCGCATCGGCTTGACCTTGTCCGGCGGCGGCTTTCGAGCTGCCGCTTTTCATTTGGGCGTGCTGACCGAACTGCAGTCCCGCAAGCTGCTGGATAAGGTAGACCTGATTTCCTGCGTCAGCGGCGGCAGCATCGCCGGCGCCTTTCTCGCCCTGAACTGGCGCGACCCTCAAGTGCTCGAGAAGCTGGACCGCTACCTCGCCACGCGCTCGATCGCGGCCGGCTTGGTCATAGGCGGCGCGCTGGACCCCTTCCATTCGCGGCTCGACAAGCTGGCCGATACCTACGAGCGCGACCTGTTCCATGGCAAAAAGCTGGGCGACCTGTCGGAAGGCCCGCGCATCTACCTGAACAGCACCAATCTCGCCACCGGCAATATGTTCTCCTTCATTGCCGGCGGCAAGGGCAAGAGCGAGCTGGGCGATTATGAGCTGGGCTTTGTCGAGGCCGCCAATTTCCCGATCGCGCGCGCGGTCGCCGCATCGTCGGCCTTTCCGCCCGTTTTTCCGCCGCTGCGGCTGGACGAAAAGGTCTACAAGCATGCGGCCCAGTGCGACTATGTCACGCTCAGCGATGGCGGCCTGTACGACAACCTCGGCGTCAATCCCGGCCTGGCGGCGTTGAACCAGCTCGATTACCTGCTGGTCAGCGACGGCGGCAAGCCGTATTCGATCAAGAGCGAGCCGACCGAATCGGGGGCGCTGGTGCTGAAGGAAGGCCTCGACATCATGATGGAGCAGATCCGGGGCCTGCAGTTCGACCGCATGGAGCACCGCTATAAAGCCATGGCCGGGCCGAAGCCGATGTGGTTCTCCATCGACAGCCACGACGGCGAGCAGGTGCCGGGCGACGCGGTGTTTGCCTCATCCATCGACACCGGCCTGAGGGCGCTCAGGGATGCCGAGCGCGCCGTGCTGGCGCGCCATGGCGCGGCGCTGGTGGCGGCCCGTATCGGGCGCTGGGCGCCGGAACTCGCACAATAGGAGGGACGCCATGTATTCATCGACCAGCAGCCAGGACTACAGCCAGAAGGCGATAGAACAGGGCACCAAGCGGCCGCCTTTCCGCCGCCTGCGCGGCTACGCTTTCGATCCCAGCCTGTCGCTCAAGCTGGATACCGCCGCCATCAACCAGCGCATTTTCAACATCCCGTGGGAAAGCGAATTGCAGCCAGGCCCGCGCGGGGAATACCTGGAAGTGATCGACTTTGATCCGGCCAGCGATTGCTGGTACGAGCCGGTGGACCTCAACGACCCGAACTTGCTGGCGCAGGACGGCCACCCGCCATCCGAGGGCAATCCGCAATTCCACCAGCAGATGGTGTACGCGGTAGCGATGAACACCATCTGCAATTTCGAAAAGGCGCTGGGGCGCCAGGTGCAATGGTCGTCGCGCGAGGACGCCAGCAAGCGCGAGGAATTCGTGCAAACCCTGCGCATCTATCCGCACGCGCTGCGCGCTGCCAACGCCTATTACAGCCCGCAGAAGAAGGCGCTGCTGTTCGGCTATTTCCAGGGCCCGAACGGGATGGTGTTTTCCTGCCTGTCGCAGGACATCGTTACGCACGAAACCACGCACGCGCTGCTCGATGGCATGCACCGCCGCTATATCGGCGACAACCATCCCGATACGCTGGCTTTCCACGAGGCCTTTGCCGACCTGGTCGCCCTGTTCCAGCACTTCACGTTCCCGGAGGTGCTCAAGCACCAGATTTCCCGCACGCGCGGCAACCTGGAAGCGCAGTCGCTGCTCAGCGAGCTGGCCCACGAATTCGGTGTCGCCACCGGCCGCTATGGCGCCTTGCGCAGCGCCATCGGGGACACGGACGACAAAGGCGCGTGGCAGCCGGTGCAGCCCGATCCGGCGCGCCTGGCGCAGGCACTGGAACCCCATGAACGCGGCTCCATCCTGGTGGCGGCCATGTTCTCGGCCTTCCTCGAAATGTACAAGTTGCGCAGCGTCGGCATCGTGTGCCTGGCCAGCTCGGGCACCGGCAAGCTGCCCGACGGCGCCCTGCATCCGGTGCTGGTCGACGAACTGGCGTCGGTGGCAACCAAGACCGCGCGCCATTTCCTGCACATGGCGATCCGCGCGCTGGATTACTGCCCGCCATTCGACATCACCTTTGGCGACTACCTGCGCGCCCTGGTCACGGCCGACTACGACATGGTGCCGAATGACCGCCATGGCTACCGTGTTGCGCTGATCGAATCGTTCCGCCGCTGGGGCATTCTGCCCGACGGCTTGAAGACCCTGTCGGAGGAGCAGCTGCGCTGGCCTTACGCCCGCATCGAACTGGCCGATGGCAGTCCCGATCCGACCAGCGTGCTCACGGCGCTGGCCCTGGAACTGAGCGGCCTGGTGCAGGATTCCCTGTACCAGCGCAAGCGCAGCAAGGTGTATGAAACGCTGTGGCGGGCACGCATCCGCGCGCATGCCTACATCGAGGACATGATGAAGTCCAGCGATACTGTGCGGTGCATGGAATTCATGCGCGTGACGGGGCTGGAACTGCGCCGCAACGGCAAAGTGGAGGGACTGCACTATGACCGCGATGGCCTGCCAAGCTTCGAAGTCCACGCGGTGCAGCCCACCCTGCGCGTCATGCCCGACGGCGACATCCTCAAGCAGCTGATCATCTCGATCACCCAGCGCCGGCGCAAGCTGCCGGCGAACCTGGACAATAAGGCCATGGGCAGTTTCGACTTCCCGGGCGGCTGCACCCTGGTGTTCGACCTGGAAGGCGACGTCCAGGATAGCGGCGGCGTCATCCCGACTTTGCGCTACGCGATCAAGCGTCCGCTGATTGATGACAAGCGCCTCGCCGTGGTGCGCGCGCACCGCAGCATGCGCTACGACACCGGCGTTGCCCTGCGCTCGACATACTTCAACACGGAAGCCGATAGCGCCGAGCCTTTCTGCATGCTTCACTCAAACCACTAAGAAACCACTAAGGTGCTGCCATGAATTCACCTACTGTTCCACTGGCTGCGCGGGCCAAGTCGCGCCCCGGCGCGCCGCTCGGGCAAGCCGCCGCTGCCGCAAGCTCGGGCAAGCAGGCCGCCGCCAGTGCCCGGGTACGCATCCGCCTGTACCGCCATGGCCTGGGCGACTGCATGCTGCTGCGCTTCGCCGGGGAGGACGGCGGCGAGACGTTCAATGTGCTGATCGATTGCGGCCTGATCACGGTCGCCGACAGGCCGAAAGACAAGATGCTGGACGTGGCGAACGACATCCGCGCAGCCTGCAATGGCCGGCTCGACGTGGTGGTGATGACGCACGAACACTGGGACCATGTCTCCGGCTTCCATTCCTCGCAGGCGCGCGACGTGTTCGCCTCGATGGACATCGGCGAAGTCTGGTACGGCTGGACCGAAGACCCGCGCAATGAACTGGGCCAGCGGCTGCGCGCCGAACGTGCCGCCAAGCTGAACGCGCTTGCCACCGCAGTCGCGGTCTTCAAGGATTCCCCTTCGCCCGGCATGAAGGCGCGCGGTACTGAGCTGGGGCGTATGCTGGGCTTTTTCGGCCTCGCAGCAGGCGAGCAGGTGGACGCCGGGAGCCCCAGGATCGGCAAGACGCGCGAGGCCTTCGAATACCTGCAGGGCAAGCAGGACGTGAAAACGCGCTACCTGTCGCCCAGGCAGGCCCCGCGCACACTGGCGGGCGCGCCCAATGTGCGGGTGTATGTCCTTGGGCCGCCGCCGGATGAGGGCATGATCAAGCGCAGCGCGCCGACCAGGAAGGGGCGCGAAGTCTACGAGCTGGCTTCGGAGCTGCAGCTGGCAAGCAATCTCGATGCCGCCTTCCTGCGCCTCGGCCCAGGCGGCGGCGACGGCGACAGTTTTGACGATTGCCCCTTCGACCCCGGCTTGCGGCGGGGCATGCGGGCGGGCCAGCGCCATTCGCCGGCACTGGCCAAGCTGTTTGCCGGCGTATGGCAGGCGCCGGGCGACGATTGGCGCAAGATCGAGGAAGACTGGACACAAGCGGCGGAAACGCTGGCGCTGAACCTGGACAGCCACACCAACAATACCTGCCTGGTGCTGGCCTTCGAATTCATCGATACCGGCGAAGTGATGCTGTTCCCGGCGGACGCCCAGGTCGGCAACTGGCTGTCATGGCAAGACTTGCGCTGGAAGGTCGGGGCCGGCGTTGTGACCGGCCCCGAGCTGCTGGCGCGCACCGTGTTCTACAAGGTGGGCCACCATGGCAGCCACAATGCGACGCTGCGCGACAAGGGGCTGGAGCAAATGACGAGCGAAGACCTGATCGCCTTCATTCCCGTGTCGAGAACGGAAGCCCAAAAGAACCGCTGGATGGGCATGCCCTTCAATCCCCTGCTTGAACGGTTGAGGGAGAAGACCTTTGGCCGCCTGCTGGTTGCCGACGAGGCCCGTCCCGGCGATGCCAGCCTGGCCGAGCTGTCGCCCGCTGCGCGCAAGCAGTTCAAGACCAGCGTGGAAGAGCAGGCGCTTTGGTTTGAAATAAGCCTGCGCTAGGGCTGCGCCGCCGGTAGCTTTTGCTTACATTCGCCGCCGCTGTGGACACAGCGATCCGTGCCTGCTTGTCTATAATCGCCTGAACGGCGCGGGATGGAGACGCGGCATGGAGGCCATATGGCGGTGAGTCAATCGGTGTTTGTGGAGCTGGATTTTTTTCTGCTGATCGTACTGTCGCTGTTGCTGCCGGCAGCGATCTACGGCTACATGATGTGGAAGCGCGCCTTGTCGCGGCTGGCGATTTTCGGCTTCGGCATCAGCCTGATCGTGCTGGCGGGCGTGAACGTGGCGGTGCTGCGGCGCCTGGCCGAGCTGACCGCGCACACGCCGTCGCTGCTGGACGACCAGCTGTTCGCCTCCGGCGTATCGCTGGCGCTGTACCTGGTGCCGGCGCTGTTCGCCGGGGTCGGCATCAACATCGTTTCCCACCTGCTGGTGAGCCACCTGACCGAGGCCGAGCGCCGCTACCGGCGCCAGCACCGCAGCGGTCAGTTGAAGCCGTAGCGCGCGCGGATGGCGGCCAGCGCGCCGCTCTGCTCCAGGCGCGCGATGGCCGCATTGATGCGGTTCAGTTCCGCCGGGCTGGTGCTGGCGGCGTTCAGCATCAGGTGCGCCGGCGCGCGGAAGGGCACCCACGGCAGCGCGGCCAGCTGCACGCGCTGGCGTTCCGCCTCGTGGCGCAGCGCGGCGGCGTCGCCCATGATGACTTCGGCCCGGCCTGCCTTGAACATGCGCATGCCTTGCTCATAGCTGCCGAAGGGACTGCGCTTGCCGAGCGCGTCCAGTTCCGGCTGCGCGCGGGCGTAGCTGTCGCCGTACCAGCCGCCGCGCGGCGTGAGCAGCATGATGCGCTGCCTGAGTATGGCGTCGAAGCTGTCCAGGCTGCGGTAGCGCGCGGCGTTGGCGGGCGTGGTGAACAGGCCCACCGTCTCGTTGCGGTAGGGCAGGCTGAAACGGGCGAAGCCGCGCCGCTCGGGCGTGTCCGACGCGCCCAGCGTCAGATCGAGCCTGCCCTGCCTGAATTCCATCTGCCGCCGCAGCGACGGCAGCGCCATCTCCACCTGCAGCGTGCAGCCGGCTTCTTTCAAGATAGCTTGTGCCAGTTCGACATCGAGGCCGGACACGCCGCCGCGTTCATCGATGAAAATATAGGGAGGCCAGGGCTCCGGTGCCGTTTTCAGGGTGCAGGCGTAACCGGGTGCTGCCAGGGACCAGAGTGCCGCTGATAGCAATAAGGTGCGTCCGCTCATGTTTGTGCCGCTTGACGAAAAGTCCCAATGTGCCAGAACGGCTCGGAATGTCAAGCTTGCAAGCGTTCGGCGCTGCTCAGCGCACGCCGTAGCGCATGCGGATCGCGGGCAGCGTGCCGTCGTGTTCCAGGCGGGCGATGGCGGCATTGATGCGCTCCAGTTGCTGCGGCGTGGTGCTGGCCGCGTTGAGCATCAGGTGCACCGGCGCGCGGAAGGGGACGTAGGGCAGCGCCGCCAGCGCCACGCCGAGGCGGCGCGCTTCGTGCCGCACGGCGGCGGTGTCGCCCATGATCAGCTGGCCGCGTCCCGCCTTGAACATCAGCACGCCCTGCTCGAAGCTGCCGAAGGTGCTGCGGCGCGCGGCCGCGTCCAGGCTGGGGATGGCTTGCTCGTAACTGGCGCCATACCAGCCGGCGCGCGGCGCCAGCAGCGTCACGCCGCGCGCCACGATGGCGTCGAAAGTGGTCAGGCTGCGGAAACGCGCGGCGTTTTCGGGGCTGCTGAACAGACCCACGGTTTCATTACGGTAGGAAGTGCTGAAGCGCGCGTAGGCGCGCCGCTCGGGCGTGTCGGAGGCGGCCAGCATCAGGTCGATCTGGCCCTGCCTGAACAGCAGCTGCCGCCGCAGCGACGGCAGCTCGGTAGCCAGCTGCAGCGTGCAGCCGGCTTCCTTCATGATGGCTTGCGCCAGTTCGACATCCAGCCCGGACAGCCTGCCCTGCCCATTGACGAAGATGTAGGGCGGCCAGGCCTCGGGCGCCATCTTCAGGCTGCACGCCCGCGCGGCCGTGCCCGAAAGGCACAGCGCGGCGGCGAAAAAGAGGATGCGGGCGTACATGTCGGAAATCGCCAGCCGGCAAAGCTTCAATGTGACAGAACCGGCCGGAAAGTCAAGCTGGCGAGCCGGACGGCCTGCTTATCGCCTCAGGGCCGGGTCAGCGTCCATTGCTGGTTGCTGCCGTTGTTTTGCGTGTACTGGATGATCTGCGCGTTCTCGGCGGTGCTCTTGTTGGCCACATCGAGCACCATGCCGCTCAGCAGGTTCTTCACCACGTAGTAGCCCGTGGCCGGGCTGGACACGCTCCAGTGCTGGCCGTTGCCAGCCCAGTAGCCCCACTGCGCGATATTGGTGCCGGCGGTGGTGGAGTTGCCGTAGTTGTCCAGGCTGAGCAGGCTGTTGGCGTTGATGAAGCTGTACTGGCCATCGCCGTGCGCCACCGCGTACCACTGCTGGTTTTTGGCGCCGCCGTAGGTCTGCTGCTGCACCATGGCGCCGTTGGCGGTGGACGACCCGGCCACGGCCAGCGCCTTGCCGCTCAGGCGCGAGGTCAGCACATAGCGCGCGTCGCTCAGGCCGCCGCAGCCATTGAAGTCGCTGAAGTTGCGGGTCATGACGGGCCAGCCGCCGCTGTAGGTCAGGCGCAGGATGTCCAGCTTGGCGTTGCCGCCGTCGTTCAGGTCGTAGTAGTGGATGGCGGCGAAGTTGCAGCCGTCCTGTTTCAGCACGCCCACGTGGCCCGGGCCTTTGTACTTGCCGTCCACGTTGGGCAGCATGGTGCGCGTGCCGGTGTAGGGGCCGGTCACGCTGGTGGCGCGCTGCACCTGCACATAGTAGGTGCTGTCGGCGCCCTTGCAGCAGGCGCCCCGGTTCACGTACAGGTAGTAGTAGCCGCCTTCGCGCACGATATAGGGCGCTTCCATGTCCACCCCGCCGCCGCCGAGGATGGGCGTGACATTGCCGGCCAGCTTGCCGGTGGCCTGGTTGATCTCGGCCACGCCGATGCCGCCGAAGAATGAGCCGTAGGACATATAGACCTTGCCGTCATGGTCGCGGAACAGGGCCGGGTCGATGGCGTTGATTTCACTGGCGCCGCCGAACGATTCCACCACGATGCCCAGGTCGGTCCAGCTGGGGTTTTTCAGCGACGCCGAACGCGCCACGCCGATGGCGGAGGTGGAGGTGCCGAAAGTGGATACCGAGTAGTACAGGTAATAGTAGCCATTCATGTGGATCACGTCGGGCGCCCAGAACGAGCCGCTGAAGTTGGGCACCTTGGCGGCGATCCAGGACGGGTAGGTGGTAAACACCGGCCCCGGGCCACCCTGCCAGTTCAGCATGTCGGTGGACTGGGAGTACCAGATGCCGGTGCCGGTGGTGAAGTTGAACCACGTGTCGCCGTCCTTGGTGAGCGTGCCCGGATCGTGGGCGTTCTGCAGGCCGCCAAGGTTGATGGCGTGGGAAGCGGGGGAAGCGAGCGCGCACAGCGCCAGGCACAATCGTGCCAGCAGTTTTTTCATCAGGGTCTCCGTATGGTTTTTATGTGTTGCGCTGCCAGCTTAGGCTTGCTGGCGCGCGCGCCACCAATCACATTTTTTCGGCAAGCGATATCGGCTTTGGTATCGCCATTCCGTTAGAATGGGTTCAAACAAAAGCAGGAGGCGAGGGCATGACAGAGACCACAGCTCCAACGGGAACCCACGTCCATCACATGCGGCAGGTGCTGCTCTGGCCCTTGCGCCTGATGCCCGCCAGCGGCGCGGACCATACCCACCAGCGGCCCTGGGAAGTGCTGCGCGGGCTGGCCGATGCCGGCGGCGGTTCGCCGTGGCGCGAAGTGGTCGATGAATTCAATGGCGACGCGGCCAATTTCCACGAGCGCCATTACAACGAATTCGTCACTTTCCTGCCCTATGTTCAGCGTTTCCTGTACGGCGAGGCGCGCAGCGGGCGCGGCGAAACCTCGGGCGCGGGCATGCGCGTGTTTCGGCGCCGCGACCTGGCCAAGGTGCGGGTCGTGGCGCGCGCCGGCGATGCGCCCATCACGCTGTCCATCGTCCACACCGACCTGTACTTCTTCTTCGACGTCGACGTGGTGATGCTTAACCTGGAGGTCAGCGCGGACGAGCTGGCGCTGGAAGAGGCGCAGGAGCTGCTGTACCGCTTTGGCCGGGGCTATCCGGCGGGCTGGGACGGCGATGGCAAGGCGCTGCACTGCATGCACAGCGTGGAGTGGCTGGACGCGCAGGACCATATGCTGTCGCGCTCCGACGCCCAGCAGCGCGACACCTACCTGTCGCACGTGTGCGAGAAGCGCGCGCCGCGTATCGCCGCGCATTGGCAGTTCATGCTGGAGCCGCTGGTGTACGACCTGAGCGACGAACCCGGACCGCTGCGCTACCGCCAGATCGAGTACTACCGCATGCCGGTGATGGCTTACCTGTCGCTGGAGGACCCGCGCGCCCTGTCGCGCGAGGACTTCATCCGCCTCGGCCTGGTCACCGGCCAGGGACGCGGCTCGCTGCCTTATTCGGAGCAGCACCTGAACGACTTCGAGCAGCAAGTGTGCTACGACCGTTTCTGGGGCGGCAGCGGCGCCGCGCCGGACACGCGCTACCTGTGCAGCGGCCTGTCGCTGGTGGTGGTCGGCGCGGCCGGCTCGGACTTTTTCTGCTGCCGCGACCGCGGCGTGCTGGCGCAGTTCCGCCACCAGCACTTCCTGCTGTTCCTGATCGCGCACTTGCAGAAGTCCTCGCTGCTGATGTTCTCGGACCGGCTGGCGGAAGCGCTGAATTGCCTGAACGTGGTGGACGCGAACAGCGTGCGCCGTTTCAAGCGCCGCATCCGTTCCTCGTTCGAAGGCTTCCTGCGCTTCACGCACCGCTACTGGTTCCGGGACATTTCGGAGCAGACGCTGGTGCGCGCGCTGTACCAGATGTGCGCCAGCCAGCTGGGGCTGGAGCGGCTGCACGCTGAGGTGAAAGTGCGGGTGGAGGACATGAATGGCTACCTGGAAGCGGACAGCCTGCGCCGCCAGGCCAACACGGTGGTGCGGCTGACGGTGGTGACGATTTTCGGCCTGATCGGCACCGTCACCACGGGCTTCCTCGGCATGAACCTGCTGGCCGAGGCGGACGCGCCGATCAGCCGGCGCCTGTGGATTTTCGGCGCGGTGTTCGCCGTCACAACGGTGCTCACGGCCTATACCATGATCAAGTCCAAGCGCCTGTCGGATTTCCTGGACGTGCTGTCGGACGAGCGTTTGCCGTTCTGGACCAAGATGAAGGCGCTGCTGGCGGTGTGGCGCCCGGAACAGAATTAGGCTGGCTTGTTCACCATCAGCCAGTACACCACCAGCAGGCCGCCGAAGGCCGGGAAGCCGAGCGCGGTCCACCATTTTTCGTAGCGCCAGTAGCGCGCGGGGAGCGCTTCGCCCGCCGCTGCGGCGCGGGCCGCCATGTCGCGCATTTTCAGTTGCAGCCACACCACCGGCAGCCAGCAGGCGCCCGCCAGCGCATATAGCGCGAGCGACCACATGATCCAGCGGGACGCGAGCGGATAGCCGGCCAGGTGGATCATCCAGAAGCCGGACAGCGGCTGGATGATGACGGACGGCGTGGTGAACCACCAGTCCGCGCGCGCCACCCAGCGCGTCACCACGGCGATGGCCTGAACATTGCCGCTGCGGTTGGTGGCGAACATGTAGAAGGCGGTGCCGAAGCCGGTGCCGAACATCAGCGTGGCGGACAGGATGTGCAGCCATTTGATCGTCAGGTATTCCATATCACTTTCTTTCGTCCAGGCGCCACATCGCCAGCAGCAGCGCCAGGATGGGCAGGTTTTTACTCAGCGGGCCGAAGGGATGCAGCCAGACTTCGGGCAGGCAGAAGGTCATGGCGAGGGTGTAGCCGCCCACCAGGGCCAGTTGCAGCGCCCACAGCCAGCGGCGCGGGCGCAGCAGCAGGGCGCAGCCGATCGATGCGTCCAGCAGGCTGGCGGCAGCCAGCGCAGGTTCGCCCCAAGCGAGGGGGATGCCGCAGGCGGCGAGCCAGCCGATGCTGTCGGCGTGCGGCCAGGCAAACCAGGAGACGTAAGCGGTCCACAGCCAGAGCGCGGCCATGACCACCGTTGCCAGCGGCATGGCCCAGGACAGCACGGCGGCGGGTTTTTGCGCCGGTGCGGCGAAGGCGGCGGGGTCGCGCAGCGGGCGGCCTGCCAGCAGTGCGCGTACCGGTGCGGCGTCGGCGGTGTTGCAGCCATGGGCGCTGGCGGCCAGCATCGTGAGCGAGTCGGGCGTCAGCGCGCTGGCAGGGTGGAGTGCCGCCGCGCGCGCGGCCAGCCGGGCCAGCGGCAGTGGCATGTCCACCACCAACGCCGCCGCCCGGGACGCCATGCCCTCACGCAGGCAGGCCAGGTAGGCCGCCATGCTCATCGCGCGCGGGCCGACAGCGGCCAACTCGCGCAGCCGCACTGGCGCTGCCGGTGTCGTTGCCGCCGCCGCTGCGGGTGCGGACGCGGACGCGAGCAGCGCGATTAGCGCGTCGCACAGATCGCCGATATGGATGGGCTGCACACGCGAGCTGTGGGCTGCGGGGAGGGCGGCGGCGGGCAGCGTGGCCAGTGCGAGGAACAGTTTGCTGCTGGCGCCATCCGCGCCGTACACCAGCGATGGCCGCACGACGGTGGCGCTCAGTGCTGTGTTCAGTGCAGCGTGCCGCGCCAGCGCGTTGTCGCCCGCCGCCTTGCTGCGCCAGTACGCGGTGGGGGCGTCCACTGCGCTGCCCAGCGCGGACAGGTGAATCACGTGCCGGATGCCGGCCCGCGCGCAGGCGTCGAACAGGGCCGATGGCGCGAGGTGGTGCAGGCGCTCGTAGTCGCCCGGGCGCCGCTCGCGCAAGATGCCGACGCAGTTGACCACCGCATCCACGCCTGCCAGGTGCGGCAGCCACGCTTCCACGCTGGTGAGGGCGCCAAAGTCCAGTTCACGCCATGCCGGACCGCCGCCGGTACGGTCCGCCGCCGATGCGGCGGGGGCGCTGCGGCTCGCGCCGATGGCATGGTGGCCCGCCTTGTGCAGCGCGGCCAGCAGATGGCGGCCGATCAGGCCCGTGGCGCCGAGAACCAGAATTCGCATGATTGGTTTCTTAAATTTCTGTCGTTACAGAAATAATAGAATCCTTGCGGAGCAAAGTCAACTGGACGGCCAGTCTGGTATGGTGCTGTTTTTGTCCGTCCCCAAGCCGCGCCATGCCATCACCAAGCCACACCACCAGCCAATTGCTGCAACAAGCCGTGGGACTGCACCAGCGCGGCGACCTGGCGCAGGCGGAGGCGCTGTACGCCGAGGTGCTGCGCCGCGAGCCGGACAACTTCGATGCGCTGCACCTGATGGGCGTACTGGCCCGCCAGGGCGGCGCGCCGGAAGCGGCGGTGGAGCTGATCGGCCGCGCCATTGCGCTCGATGCGGGCAAGGCCATCGCCCATTGCAACCTGGGCGCGGCCCTGCAGGACGCGGGGCGGCAGCAGGAGGCACTGGCGAGCTACGAGCGTGCGCTGGCCTTGCAGCCCGCGTATCCGATGGCGCTGGCCAATCGCGGCAACGCCCTGCGCAAGCTGGGCCGCCTGGAAGAAGCACTGGCCAGCTACGACGCCGCGCTGGCGCTGCAGCCGGCCTATCCGGAAGCGCTCGGCAATCGCGGCATCGCGCTGCATCTGCTGGGCCGGCGCGCCGAGGCGCTGGACAGTTTCGGCCGCTCGCTCACGTTGAATCCCAACCTCGCCGAATCCTACTGCGGCGCGGCGGTCACGCTGCAAAGCCTGGGCCGGCATGAAGAGGCCAGCGAAGCGTACCGCAACGCGATCGAGGCCAAACCCTCCTATGCGGACGCGTGGACCAGCTACGGCACGCTGATGCAGCGCAGCGGCGACTATGAAGGTGCGCTGGACTGCCATGAGCATGCGCTGTCGCTGCGTCCGGGCAGCGCGCCAGCGCACCTGCACCGCGCCAACGCCTTGCGCGCGCTGGACCGCCCAAGCGAGGCGGCGGCCGCCTACCGCGATGCGCTGGCCTGCGGCGCCGATGCCGCATCGGTGGCCTATCAGCTGGCCGCGCTGGGCGAGGAAGCCGCACCCGCCATGCCGCCGCCGCAATACGTCGCCGCGCTGTTCGACCAGTACGCCGACGACTTCGACCACCACCTGCAGTACGTGCTGCAATACCGCGCGCCGCCGCTGCTGCTCGCTGCGCTGGATGAAGCAGGCATGCTGGCCGGAGACATCGACGCGCTGGACCTGGGCTGCGGCACCGGCCTGTGCGGCCCGCTGCTGCGGCCCTACGCGCGCACACTGGCGGGCGTGGACCTGTCGCCGCAGATGCTGGAACAGGCCCGCCGCCGCGACGTGTACGACGAGCTGGCATGCGCCGACATTGTCGAGTATCTGCAGGCGCGCGCAGCGCCCTGCAATTTGCTGGTCGCGGCCGACGTGCTGGTCTACTTCGGCGACCTGCAGCCCGTCTTCCGCGCCGCCCGCCGCGTGCTGGCGGAGGGCGGCGCCTTCGCCTTCACGGTCGAGGCGCAGGAAGCCGGCGACTACGCGCTGCGCCCTACCGGCCGCTACGCCCACTCCCGCGCCTACCTGGAAGCGCTGGCGCAAGCCCACGGCTTCCAGGCGCGCAGCATCACCGGCCAAGTGCTGCGCAAGGACGACGCCCAGGACATCAGCGGCCTGGTTGCAGTCTTCTTCAAGCTCTCCTGATGAGCCTCAACACCTGGGTTTGATTATCGCGACACGGGCAGATTACGACTTGTGGCATGCGGCGCAAAGGCCGCATCCGCCGATCGAAAAATTCGCTGCAATTACTTAGTCGGGCACCCACACGTCAGGCGGGCTTGCTGCATTGATCGAACAGCATGTGGGCGGACGAGTCCTTCGGTACGGCGCCGGGGCCGGCGTCGGCAGTTGCGCTGGCGTTGGCCAGCACGCCGATGCCTGCGGCGGCCAGGATCAGGGCGGGGACGACGGCTTTCCAGCCGGTGCTGCGGACTTCGGGTTGTACCAGTTGCTTGATGCGTACCATGAGATCTCCTCCATTGGCTGCTATGGCCAGGTGCGGCGTTGAGAACTGGAGTCGCTCCAGTTCGGAAAGAGCAAGGGCCAGACGCCGCGGTTCGCCGAGCTTGCTTGCTGCGATGTGGTCTGCAATCAGTTCGCGCTCGCGACGGATGCGGCAGGAAATCCACCATACGGCAGGGTGAAAGAACAGCAGCGTCTCGATGGCGTTCTGCAGCAGGTTAATCAGGTAGTCGTGGCGGCGCACGTGCGCCAGTTCATGGGCCAGCAATGCTTCCAGCAGGTCGGGCGGCATGCGCGCCAGGAGCGCGGCGGGCACCAGCACCACCGGTCGCCACCATCCTGCCGTGACGGGACTGGCCAGCGACGTGGTCACGCGCAGCAGGACCGCGCGGCGGATGCCGGCACGCGCCGCCAGTTGCGACAAGCGCTCTTGCCAGGCGCTGTCCGTGCTGCCGTGGCGCGCGGCGCGGCCTATCCACCAGATGCCGGCGGCGGCGCGCAGGCTGAGCGCTGTCACACCGGCGGCCCACAAGAGCACCAGGGCCTGCGCATGGGCTGCCACGGTAGTCAGCCATAGCCGCAGTTGCTGCGGGATCAGGGAGCCTTCGCCCAGGCGGTCCGGCGCAGTGACTCCGGGCAGCCGCAGTGCGGCGTTGGCGGTGTCCGGGGCCGCCAGCCGCTGGACCAGGTCCATGGCAGGCCAGGCACAGCGCGAGCGCGCCGCAAGCCACCAGGTAGCGCTGTTCGGGGCTGGCGCGGCGCATCAGGGCCAGCGTGAGCGCGGTGCCGACGCCGATGGCCGTTCCCTGCCAGACGAAATGCAGCAGCGACCAGCACAAGGCCTGGATGGCGGCGCTCATTGCTTGTCGTCCTTCAGCAGTTGTTCGATTTCTTCGCGTTCCTTCTTCGAGATGCCGTTGCGCAGCGCTGCCAGCATGAGCGCCTTGGCGGAGCCGGAAAAGGCGCGCTGCAGCAAGTCCTGCAGCAGGTTGGTCTGCATCGCATCCTTCGCCTGGGCCGGCGCGTAGGTATGCGAACGCTGGCTTTCGTCCCGGATCAGCAGCCCTTTGCCGTGCATGATCTGCATCAGCCGCAGCACGGTGCCGTAGGCCAGGTCGGGCCGTTCGAGCTGCATGGCCTCGTGCACCTGCTTGACGATGGCCGCACCCAGCGGCCATAGCGCTTGCAGCAGCTCGAGTTCGGCTAGGTTGTGGTGTCAGGCCAGCGCTTGCAGCGCCAGGTGCAGGCGGGGCGCCGCGTGGGTGTAGCCGTATTGCGCCGACTGGGCGTGCAGCAGCGCGAGATGGGAGCGCAAGGTTTCGGACGGGGCGCGCAGCCAGTCGGCGTAGGCGTGGATCAGCGCGGTGTGGTGTTCGATCCAGTTGCAGGACTCTTGCGACGCGTACGCCGCAAGCTGGCCGGCGTAGAACTCGGCGGCCACGGTGTCGCCGTCGAGCAGCGATACTTCGGCCGCGCTCAGGTGGAAGCGATAGGCGTTGTGCGCCAGGCAGTCGCGCGTCAGGTGGGCTGCGCCTTGCAGCAAGGCGCGCTTGCGCACGGCGGCGTCCTGCGAGAACAGGGCCAATGTGCCGAGCACCCAGGGGCCGATGAAGTTGTGCAGCTGCAGGCGCTCCATCTGCTGCGCCGCCAGCGTGATCTGGCGCTCGGCCAGCGCGCGGTCGCCGCGCAGCCAGGTGATGCGGGCCTGGCTCTCCATCAGGAAGGTTTCGAAGCGCGAGCTGCCCAGCGAGCGCGCCAGATGCAGGCCGCTTTCCACTTCTTCCGTGGCCTGCTCCAGCAGGCCGTTCGCCACCAGCGCCCAGCCGGCGGTCATGCGGGCGAAGGTTTCGGCGCGCCGGTTGCCGACCTTGCGCGCGATGGCGGCGGACGCTTGCGCGTCGCGCACGGCGCCGGCGGCGTCGCCCAGGTAGATGCGGGTGGAGCCGAGCGCGGCGCGGTTGGACGCTTCGATCTGCACGAAGCGGTCCTGTTCGCACATGGCCAGGCATTGCTCGAACAAGTCGTAGGCTTTGCGCATGCGGCCTTGCGCGTAGTAGGAGTCGCCCACGCCGCTCAGCGCGCGCGCCTGCGTTTCGCGCATGTCGCTCGCCTGCGCGTAGCGCGCCGCGTCTTCATGCAGGCGGCGGCATTCGTTGTAGTTCCCGCGCGGGAAGTAGATATTGCCCTTCAGGTAAAGCAGCTTGCCCAGCGCGGCTTCGGCGCCGATCTCCAGGGCCAGCGGCACGGTCTCGTCGAGCAGGCGCTCTTCTTCCTCCAGCTCCTCCAGCACGTTCAGCGTGGCGGCCAGGCCGACCACGGCTTCGATCTTGTCCTGCGGCCGGCCGGCCAGCATCATGGCGTGCTGGTAGTAGCGGCGCGCATTGCCCATGTGGCCCATGCCGGCGCTGGCATGCGCGCGCAGCAGCGCAAGCGGGAAGCTGCTGAAACTGGTGGAGTCGGCCGTATTGCAGGCCGCCGTCAAGTCGAGCGCCGCTTCGAACTGGTGCTGGTCCAGCTTGATGCGGATGGCCGACAGCATCATATCGAGCGCGCCGGGATCGGCGGCGCGGTACAGGTGGTGTGCGCATTGCACGGCGTCCTGCCCGCGCCAGGCTTCGGCCGCCTGCAGGTGCAGCTGGCGCTGCTGGGCGGGGTCGATGGCATCGTAGATGCAGTGCATGACCAGGTCGTGCACGAAGCCGTAGGCGCCGGCGCTGCCCAGCGCGCGCAGCAGGCTGTCGCGGCCGGCCGCCTGCGGTTCGTAATCGGGCTGGCCGAGCGCGGCGCGCAGTAGCCCCAGGTCGAAGCGGTGGCCCAGCACGGAGGCCATGCGCAGCGCCTGCGCGTGCACGCGCGGCAGGCCGTCCAGGCGCGCCTGGATCAGGTGGCGCAGGCTGTCCGGCAGGTGCTGGCCGGGGCTGGCCAGCAGCTGGGTCAGGAACAGCGGATTGCCCTGCGCGCGCTCCACGCAGCGGGCGCGGTAGGCCGGGTCCACGTCGCCGAACTGGTCGGCCAGCACGGCCGCTTCGCGTGGCGCCATCGGCGCCAGGTCGAACACGGACAGGCCCAGGTCGTCCATCTGCTGGCGCAGCGCCGATTCGAGCGGGTCGTTTTCCACGCGCGAGGTGATCACCCACAGCACGGGCGCTTCGCGCGACAGCGACAGCAGCGGGCCGAGCGCCTCGAACAGATAGGGGTCGCCCCAGTGCACGTCTTCCAGCGCCACCAGTTGCGGCTCCGTCATGGCCAGGCGCAGCAGCAGCGTTTGCAGCGCGTGCGACCAGCCTTGCTCGCGCACCTCGGGACTCATGGCCGAGTACAGCGACTGTTGCTCGGCGCTCAGCGGCACGCCTGCCAGCACGTGGTAGAACAGGGCGGAATCGGCCGGCAGGTAGAGCCGCGCCACGGTGTCGGCGATGGCTTCCGCATTGGCGTGCGCCAGCGGCGAACCCAGGCCGAGCAGGCTGCGCGCCAGCTGTTCCAGCGGCGCCCTCCAGCCGGCGTCCGCGCCCAGGTCCTGCACCTCGGCGCGGTGGCAGCGCATGCCGTGCTGGCGCGCGATGTCCGCGAATTCCTGCGCCAGCCGGCTCTTGCCCACGCCCGCCATGGCACGCAGGTAGATGATGTGGCCGCACTGGCTTTCCTCCGTGGTTTCCACCACGGCCTTGAACTGGCGCGTTTCGGCGTAGCGGCCGATCAGCGGCGGCAGCTGGCTGGCGTCGCTGGCGGCCGGCTTGCTGAAGGCGAGATAGCCGGGATAGCGGTCGTCTTCCTGTTCGAACAGGAAGCGGTGGTCGAGCAGCGGCAGCAGGTTGCGCTCCACGTACAGCGGCAGGCGGAAGGGGCGCACGCCGGCGGCATGCGGCACGTCGTAGTGGCGCAGGTCGGGCACGGGAGCGGCGGAGGCGGCAACGGCGCCGCGCTCCCAGCGCGCCAGGCGCATGGCCATGGCGCGGCCGCCATGGGTCAGCAAATGGCGGTTCAGTTCCAGCGCGCAGCGCATGGCGCGCTCGGCGTCGCTGCGGAAGGCTTGCGGCAGGCCGAACACGGCGGAGATGCGGCAGCCGTCCACTTGCGCTACGCGGCCGCCGAACTGCTGCACCACGTAGGCCAGTTCGTGCACCGCGGCGCTGCCTGCGCTCTGCGGCGCGGCCAGCTCCACCTCCAGCATCACCACGTGGCGCAACACGTCGTCCTGGGCGGCGGGCAGGCCGGCAGGCATGGGGACGGCTACGTGGCCTGGCAACTGGCCGGCCGCGTACGGCGCGGCGCCTGCCACAAAGCCGGGCGGCGCGGGCGGCAAGGCCGCTGCCGAGGCGGCGGCGGACTGGGGGGACGGGGCGGGCGCGGCTTGCTCGATTGTCAGGTCTTCTAGCGCCACCCCGAACACTTGCGCCAGGTGGCGCGCGGTGCGGTAGAGCACGATCTTGCCGGTCTCGGCGCGCTTGATGGAGGCGATCGAAACGCACAATTGTTGCTGGAAGCACAAATCCGCCAGCGCTTCCTGGCTCAGCCCGCGCGTCTTGCGCAGCCGCTTCAGCAGGGTGGCATCCAGCAGCACGCGGCCGTCCTGCGGCAGCGGTGTTTCGGCGGGGTGGTAAGAGGGCAGATCCAGACTCATGGCTCTGCCACTATAGCATTGCAATGCGGCACGGCGCCTGCCTGGCGTGCGTTGCGAACCGGCAATGTCAGTAGGCTACCATGCCTGCCAGCGGCCGCAGGGGACGCAAAATCCGCTTGCTGTGATTGGGCGTGGGGTCGTGCGGCGTGAAGCTGGCGGTGAGGCTGTGGGCGTTGGTGCCTAAGTAGTTTCCGCGTATCGCGCCTACAACACGTGCGCCCGATTCGAAGCGCAACTGGCCCACCAGCACGTAGGGCACGGAGACGGTGGAGTAGGTCAGCGCGATGGCGGCGCGCATCGAGGTGTGCGGCGCCACGGTGTAGGGCGTGTCGAACGCCCAGTCGGTCATGCGGGTGGCGGCGGCGTTGGCGACGTAGAACACGGCGCTGTCGGACATGACGAATTCGTCGCCCGAGACGGCCGGCACGGTGTAGAAATATTCCACGTCCGGCCCCAGCGTGGCGGCGGGGGTGTTGGTCCAGGACGATGTTTCCGTTACGGCAATGGAACCGGCCAGCGTGTGCACCGACGCCACGCCGGCGTGGTTGGTGACGGTTTCGCTGTACTGGCTGGCGGGACTGGTGCGCAGCACGCAGGCCGCACTGAAATCGTACTCGATGTGCAGCACTTCCTCGATGCTGAGCACGCGGTCGGTGACGGTGGAGGCCCACACCGCGCCGCGGCTGTCGTCCGGGCCGTTGCCGGCGCGCACCGAGAAATTGCCGTCGTCCTGCATGGCAGCGTAGAACTCCTGGCCCTGCGCGGTGGCTTGCGTGCCCCAGTGCCAGCCGCAGTTGTGCGCCAGGTCGGACCCCTGATAGACGCAGAAATTGCCGTCGCTCTGCACCAGCGCGAAGTAGCGGCCGCGCTCGCCGGCCTTGCGGCTGCTCCACAGCAGGCCCTGTTCATCGTCGCTGTCCATGCCCCGGTACACGCGCAGCGTGCCGTCGCCCAGCAGGGTGGCGAAGAACAGGCCGTTGGCCGACACGATGCTGTCGCCCACTTGCAGGATCTGGTTCATCGGCAGGAAGGTGTGGAAGCGGCGGCCGCCGTGGGTGGGGCAGGGCGGGGTGGCGATGGCTTCGGCGGCGGTGTCGGGATGGTGCAGCAGCATGGCGGAATCTGGTGGTATGGGGATGGCGCCAGTATGCGGACGCGCGCACGCGGAAGACAGGCCAGCGCGGTCTCAGTTCGGTATCAGTAGGGCGATGAGTAGCGGGGATGCGTCGCGGCGAGGTTTAAAGATTGTTTAAAAAGTTGTTACAAAGCTTTATTTTTTTGAAAACTAATCTAGAATGCCGCACGGAATTGGGGATTACGAGTGGAACTGGTCTATAAACACGAGCGCGTGCTGCTCAGGGCGCTGCTGGCGGCCTCGCTGCTGATCTGGACCGGGCTGGCGCTGGCCACGCTCGGGACGGCGCTGCTGTATCTGGTTTTTATTTTCGTGATAACTATTCTGGTGCAGTCGGCCCTGGCCGCTTATTTGAAGGGTACCGGCGTTCATATTACTTACCAGCAGTTTCCGGACCTGAAAGCGCGCGTCGATGTCTGCTGCGGCCGGCTGGGGCTGGACCGCGTGCCGGAAGCCTATGTGCTGCGCCGGCGCAGCCCCCTGACCGCCATGCCGCTGGGACGGCGCTACATCGTGCTGCAGTCCGCCGTGCTCGATGCGCTGGAGGACAAGGCCGATGCCATCAATTTCTACATCGGCCACGAAATCGGCCACATCACGCGGCGCCACCAGCGCTGGCTGCCGCTGCTGTTGCCGTCGGCCGCGCTGCCGCTGCTGGGCGCGGCGTACGCGCGCGCCTGCGCCTACACTTGCGACCGCCACGGCCTGTATGCCTGCGACGACCTGCGCAGCGCGCAGAGCGGCCTGGCCGCGCTGGCGGCGGGCGGACGGCGCTGGCGCCAGCTCAATGTGGACGGCTACGCGGCGCAGGCGCAGCTGGCGTCCGGCTTCTGGATGTCGTTTTACGAACTGGTCAACGGCCAGCCCTGGCTGGTCAAGCGCATGGCGGCGCTGCGCGCGCTGGCCATGGGCGCCGAGGCGGCGCCGGCCGCGCGCCACCGGCTGGCCTGGCTGGCGGCGCTGCTGGTGCCGCGCCTGGGCGCGGCCGGTGCGGCCGGCGGCCTGCTGGCGCTGGCGCTGCTGGGCGCCGCCGCCACGCTGGCCCTGCCGCGCCTGGACGAATACCACGTGCGCCGCCAGCTGGCGCGCGCCGTGCGCGTGGGTCAGGACGCGACGGCGGCGGTGGACCGCTATTACTACGCCAACGGCCGCAATCCGCTCACCCTGCGCGAGGCCGGCTTCGCGCTGGCCGATCCCGGCCTGGCCGTGGTGGACGCCCGCGTCGACGGCGACAGCGGCGTGGTGCGCATCTACCCGGCCGATTTTGCGCTGCGCGGCAAGGCTATTGCCTTCACGCCCGCGCTGGCAGAGAATAAGCGCGTCGCCTGGCGCTGTGCCGGCGAGGACATTCCGGCCCGGCTGCTGCCGCCCGAATGCCAGAGCAACCACCCTCCCGGGATTCCATTTGACCACTAACCTGGAACTGGCCGCCAACGCGGTGATGGCGCTGTCGATCGTGCTGGCCGGACGCAACAACATTCATTCCTGGTGGATCGGCATCGTCGGCTGCGCACTGTTCGGCGCGCTGTTCTACGGCGTGCAGCTGTTCGCCGACGTGGCGCTGCAGCTGTTCTTCATCATCACCTGCCTGATCGGCTGGTACGAGTGGGCGCGCGGCGGCGGCGGCGCGGCCCTGCCCATCACCTCCGCGCGCACCGGCACGCTGGCGTGGATGGGCGCGGCGGGCGTGGCCGGCACCGTGGTCTACGGGCTGATGCTGCACTATTACACCAGCGCCTACGCGCCCTTTGTCGATTCGGCCGTGCTGGCATTCAGCATCATCGCCCAGTTGCTGCTGATGGCGCGCCGGGTGGAGACCTGGCCGGTATGGCTGCTGGTGAACGCGGTGTCGGTGCCGCTGTACACCAGCCGGGGCCTGTACCTGACCGCGGCGCTGTACGCCGGCTACTTCGTCAACGCGCTCATTTCGTGGCGCTGGTGGCGCAAGCAAATGCACGCCGCGCCCGAAATTAGTATATGATGATCGTCATGTCAGATAAAAAAGCCAGGCCGCGCGCCCGCCGCGCGCCTTCCAGCCGCAAGGAAGAGACGCACGAGCGCATCGTCGAGGTGGCCTCGCGTGCCATTCGCCGCAGCGGCTACGCCGGCACCGGCGTGGCGGACATCATGAAGGAAGCCGGACTCACGCACGGCGGCTTCTACGCGCACTTCGCTTCGCGCGAGGCGCTGCTGGCCGAAGCGGCCGACCGCGCCGGCGCCGAAGCGGTGCGCGTGTCGGCCGATATCGCCGCTGCCGCCGGACCGGGCAAGGCGCTGCAGGCCTTGTTGCAAGCCTACCTGTCGCAGCAGCACATGGAGGCGGTGGAGCTGGGTTGTCCGGTGTCCGCGCTGGGTTCGGAAATGCACCGCCAGGCGCCGGAAGTGCGCCACGTGGCCACCCGCCACATCAAGGAAATGATCGATCTGGTAGCGCGCCAGCTGCCCAACTGGGGCACGCCGGAAGCGCACGAGCAGGCCGTCTTCATGGTCAGCTCGATGATAGGCGCCATGGTGATGGCGCGCGCGGTGGACGACCCCGCCCTGTCGCGCACGCTGCGCGAATCGGCGCTGAAGTACCTGTCCGGCGGCACAAAGTAAGGCGGCACAAAGTAAGGCGGCCCGCCACGCGGGTTTTTTTTGAACAACAATATGATGATCATCATATTCGGAGGGAAAATGAACAGCAAAATCGCAATCGTGACCGGCGCGTCGTCGGGGATCGGCCAAGCCGCCGCGGAACAGCTGGCCAAGGCCGGCTACAAGGTGTACGGCACCAGCCGGCGCGGTGCGCAGGGAGGACCGCGCGCGTTCGAGATGCTGGCGCTGGACGTCACCAGCGATGCGTCGGTGGCGGCCGCCGTCAACCAGGTGCTGCAGCGGGAAGGGCGCATCGACCTGCTGGTCAATAACGCCGGCTTCGGCGTGGCGCCCGCCGCGGCGGAGGAGAGTTCCATGCAGCTGGCGCAGTCCATCTTCGACACCAATTTCTTCGGCATGGTGCGCATGGTGCGCGCGGTGGTGCCGCACATGCGCCGGCGCGGCAGCGGGCGCATCATCAACATCAGCTCCGTGCTGGGATTCCTGCCCATGCCCTACGTGGCGCTGTACTCGGCCAGCAAGCATGCCATGGAAGGCTATTCCGAATCGCTGGACCAGGAACTGCGCACGCAGGGCATCCGCGTGTCGCTGGTGGAGCCGGCCTACATCAAGTCGCCGTTCGAGGCCAACCAGCTGCGGCCCGACGAGGCGCTGGACGAATACAGCGACCTGCGCGCGGGGCTGGAGCTGCGCGTGAAGGAAGCGCTGGAGAGCGCGGACGGCCCGGAGGTGGTGGCCCGCACGGTGGTGCAGGTGGCCCTGGACGCGTCGCCCAGGGTGCGCTACACCTCGGGCGCGCTGGCCGGCCGCCTGCGCTTGCTGCGCCGCTTTGCGCCTGCCGCGCTGGTTGAAGCCGGCGTACGCAAGGACCTGCGGCTGGCCACGCAGCCGGCGCTGCGGCCGCGCGCAGCCTGACGGCATACCGGCGCGCAGGCTTATAGCCAGGCTGCATAAGCTATGCAGCTTTAATTCGTTCCGTCCTGGAAGCGGCGCCGGTATAGTGCTTCCTCCCGCATCGCCCCGATTGATTTTGTTTATGTTCCGTTCCGCTCCGCTGTCCGTCGTTCCTAGCCGCCACGTGCTGTACATGCTCTGCATGGCTCAGTGCATGTGCGGCTCCGCCTCGCTCTAAACACAACCCCAAGCCCTTGCTGCATCCCGCTCCGGCCCCACCAGGCCGGGATGGCTGCGCTCACCCTGGTTCAACGCGAACCCGGTCCGTTCTCATTCCCACCAAGAGGAAAGCCCATGTTCAAACCACTTAGCATTGCACTCGCCGTCGCCGCCGCCTTTCCAACTTTCGCTGCAGCGCAGGAACTGGAGCGCGTCGTCGTCACCGGTTCCAATATCCGCACCACGCAGAAGGAGGGCGCCAGCGCGGTCCAGGTGATCAGCGCCAAAGACCTCGCCGCCAGCGGCAAGGCCAGCATCGCCGAGGTGATCCGCTCCATCTCCGCCAACAGCGGCAACAGCTACAACGAGCAGTACACCGGCAGCTTCTCGGCCGGCACGGCGGGCCTGTCGCTGCGCGGCATCGGCCAGAAGAACACGCTGATCCTGGTGAACGGCAAGCGCGTCAGCCCGTATGCCACGGCGCAGGACCTGCAGGAAGTGTTCGTGGACCTGAACAGCCTGCCGATGGCGGCGGTGCAGCGCATCGAAGTGCTGAAGGACGGCGCCTCGTCCGTGTACGGTTCCGACGCGGTAGCCGGCGTGGTCAACATCATCCTGTACAAGGAGTTCAAGGGCACGGAAGTGAGCGCGCAATACGGCAGCTCCACCGAGGGCACCGGCCAGTCGGAAAAAAGCGCGGCGCTGCAGACCGGCTTCGGCAGCCTGGCCAGGGACGGCTACAGCGTGGTGTTCTCGCTCGACGCGCAGCAGCGTGACAAGCTGCAGCAGGACCAGGTGGCATGGATGGCCGGCAGCGATTTTCGCGGCAACGCCAACGGTGCGCTGGCCTGGGTGCCGGCCAATTACTTGAACAACGATCCCACCAAATTGCTGGGCGGCCTGCAAGGCCCGCTGCAGCTGCAGCCCTACGGCGCCATCACGCCCGGCAAGAGCGGCACGGTGCAGGCGTATAACAACGCGCAGTACAAGACGCTGATCCCGGCCATCAGCCGCATCCATTCCTCTCTGCGCGGCACGCTCAAGCTGAACGAGGGCAGCGAGGCCTACGCCGACATCCTGTACGGCCACTCGCGCGCCGACCAGACCTTCGGCGCACCGCTCACCGTGGGCAGCGGCTTGCGCGCGTGGAACAACGCCAGGCAGCAGCTCGACAACATCAGCGTGGTGCTGCCGGTGGGCCATCCGAACAATCCGGGCGCCGCGCCGCTGCCGTTCACCGCCACCCTGTTCGACCTGGGCGCGCGCACCAAGCGCGACAGCGTGGACTTCTTCCGCGCGCTGGCCGGTGTGAAAGGCGCGCTGGCGGGCTGGGACTACGACGCGTCCGTGGGCCGCTCCGGCAGCAAGCTGGACGAGACCGTGAACAACTTCGTCAACCGCTACGAATTCGAAAAGGCGCTGGCCGACGGCAGCTACGACTTCGCCGACCAGTCGAAGAACAGCGAGGCGGTGCGCAAGCGCCTGCGCCTGTCCACCTTGCGCCCGGCCGAGTCGTCCCTGACCACGGTGGACCTCAACGCGT
This sequence comes from Pseudoduganella sp. UC29_71, assembly GCF_042693265.1. Taxonomy (NCBI): domain Bacteria; kingdom Pseudomonadati; phylum Pseudomonadota; class Betaproteobacteria; order Burkholderiales; family Oxalobacteraceae; genus Pseudoduganella; species Pseudoduganella sp. UC29_71. Next base: position 6,683,206 of record NZ_CP170549.1, read on the forward strand.
CGAAGGAGCTGGCCGAGCTGCCGGCCGGCCCGCTGGGCTTTGCCTTCGGCGCGCAGTGGCGCCGCGAGGAGATGGATTCGCAGACCTCCACCGCCGTGCTGAGCGGCACCGAGCTGCGCCCGGCCATCAACATCATCCAGGGCCGGCGCGACGTGGCCGCGCTGTTCGCCGAGTTCAACGTGCCCGTCGTGCAAGACCTGAACGTGAACCTGGCCGGCCGCGCGGACCGCTACAGCGACTTCGGCTCGGCCTTCTCGCCGAAAGCCAGCGTGCGCTACCAGGCGGCCCGGTGGCTGCTGTTGCGCGGCACCGCGTCGCGCGGCTTCCGCGCGCCGTCGCTGCCGGAGATCACCAATTCCACTTCGGTCAGCTACGGCAGCGTGATCGACCCGCGCGACCCGGTCACGCCGACCCAGGCGCGCGGCGTCACCAATCTCACCATCGCCAACGCCGAGCTGCGCCCCGAACGCTCGGGCAACCTGAACCTCGGCTTCGTCGTCGCGCCGAACGCGGACAGCAGCGTGGGCCTGGACTACTACCGCATCCGCACCAAGGGCGTCATCGACACCGAGAGCGCGGACAACATCATCGCCAACGAAAAGACCGCGCCGGAAAAAGTGGTGCGCGACGCGCAGGGCCGCATCCTGACCCTGTACCGCCAGTACGCCAACCAGGGCGACCGCCTGGTGTCCGGCATCGACATCGACCTGCGCCACCGCGTCGGCCTGCGCCAGTGGGGCAAGCTGGCGCTGAACGCGCAGCTGAGCCACGTGTTCAAGTTTGAAGCGCCGCTGGCGGTGGGCGAAGCGCTCACCAACGGCGCCGGCAACAACTACTTCGGCTCCATCCCGAAATGGCGCGGCGTCACCAGCGCCACCTGGGAGCTGGGCGCGCTGGCCAGCACGCTGACCTGGAACTACGTGGACGGCTACGACCAGACTGCGCGTGCGGGTGAGCAAGCGCGTGAGCGCGTGAAGCCGGTCGGCACGCTGGACGCGAACGTGGCGTGGAAGGTGACGCCGGCGGCGACGGTGAGCTTCATCGTGCAGAACCTGGGCGACAAGCGCCCATCGTGGGACTCGTCGACCGCCTTCTTCGATTTCACGCAGGCGGACCCGCGCGGGCGCACGGCGGCGGTCAAGGTGAACTACAAGTTCTGATCCTGATCCTGGTCCTGATTCTGGTTATGGTCCTGGCCTTGCGCCTGCGCCTGCCGGTAGGCGCTGGGCGTGACGCCCATGCGCTCGCGGAAGGCGGTGGCGAAGTTGCCGGCGTTGTTAAAGCCGATCAGCAGCGCGATGTCCTGGACATCAATGTCGGTCTCGCGCAACAGTTGCACGCCGCGCGCGATGCGCTCTTCGCGGATAAAGGCGAACACCGTCATGCCGGTCTGCTCGCGGAACAGCTGCGACAGTTTTTCGCGGTAGGTGCCCACGCTGCGGGCGATCTCGGCCAGGCTGGGGAGGGCGGCCAGGTTGTCGGAAATGAGACGCTTGGCGGCGTTGACGATCACCGCGTCCGGGTTGGGCGGCGGCGCGGGCGGTGGCGTGGCCCCTTCCACGGTCGGCGCCGCGTCGCCGCGCGTGCGCCGCATCAAGTTCAGGTGCACGTGGATGCGCGCCGCCAGTTCGCCCGGCGTGAAGGGCTTGGCCACATAGTCCACCCCGCCGATCGACAGGCCCATGATGCGGTCCTCGGCCGCGTCGGCGCCGCTGAGGAAGATCACCGGGATGTCGTAGGTGGCCGGATTGGCCTTGAGCAGGCGGCAGCAGGTGTAGCCGTCCATATTGGGCATGCGTACATCCAGCAGGATCAGGTCCGGCTGGTTGGCGAGCGCCAGCTGGTAGCCCTGCATGCCGTTGAACGCCACCGACACGCGGTACGGCAGTTCGCTCAGGAGGTCTACCAGCATGCGCTGCTCGAACGCGGAATCGTCCACGATCAGGATGCTGCGTACATTCGCGTCACTGGTCAAATACATGGTTGGCTGGAAGAAGTTGGTGCTACCGCTGTTGCATATTATGCCTATCTTTTAAATTTATTTAATAGATTTCTCCGCTCGCAAAACATCTGTCGCGTCTAGCAAAAGCGTAGTTTCTCAGGATCGACAATAATTGAATAGAGTGTTGAGCCGATGCAATCAATTTTCGGCTCGTAAACTTAGTTACTCTAGGTTCACTGTCTGTATATGGAAAAAGAAGGTGCATGCAGCACCCAAGATGCAAGTTAGCGAAGGTCCGGCTGGCCAGGTGGTCGCAGGGTCCGGTTTTTTAATCTTGATCGAAGGAGTTGCAAATGAAACACACTGACTTTGGCCGTATGCCATGCCCCATCGCACGTAGCCTCGGCAAAGTAGGCGAATGGTGGAGCATCCTCATCCTGCGCGATGCCTTTTATGGCCTGACGCGCTTCGACGAATTTGAGAAAAGCCTCAAGATTGCCCCCAACATGCTGACCCGCCGCCTGGCAGGCCTGGTGGAGGGCGGCCTGATGGAGCGCCGCCAGTACAGCGCCCGTCCTCCGCGCTACGAGTACGTGCTGACCAAGGCCGGCCGCGACTTCAAGCCGGTGCTGCTGGCCTTCGTCGCCTGGGGCAACGACCATCTGGCTCCGGAAGGCGCCAGCCTGCTGGTGGTGAGCCGCGAAACCGGCAAGCCGGCCGACCAGGTGCTGGTCGATGCCCGCACCGGCCTGGCCATCAACGACGAGGACTATATGTTCGCGCCCGGTCCGGCCGCCAATGAGCTGATGCGCATGCGCCTGGACGACATGGGCCGCCGCGGCGTGCAGTAAGCGCAGCTATGAAGCGCTCCGGTGAGCGCTTCATTGCGTTGTTTTACGGCTGCAGCTGTTCGTAGACCGCGTTTGCGATCTGCGACAGCTCAGCCTTCCCCAGCGCGCCCGAGAGCGCGTATCCGTAGCTCCCGTCTATCCAGTAAAACACGCTGAGCGCGCCATCCTGGGCGTAGCGGAAGCCGCTGTCGCGGTTGCCGGCCTGGCCGGCCGACACGTACAGGGTCAGCCGCTGGCCGCTGGCGTCGGTGTACATGAATTGCGCCACCGGGCCGCTGTCGCCCGGCAGCAGGCGCCCGCCCACCAGCTCGTAGCCCAGCGGCGCCAGCCGGGGCGGGTGCAGCGGCGTGCCCAGCCGTTTCGACAGCCAGGCCACCAGGTGTTCCTGCTGGTCGGCGCCCACTTCCACCGGATGCTTGACCTCGGGGGCGTACACGCGGTGCGCCAGCGCGGCGCGGTGCGCCAGGCTGGCCGGCGTGCCGGCTTGCGCTACGTCCGCCGGGCTGCGCGGCAGTGCGCGCTCGCCCGAACGGCCCGCCGCGCCGCGCGCGTCGGCCGCCAGCGTGCCGTCCGCGCCGGGCGGGTTGCCGAAGCTGCCGTGCGCCACCCAGCCCAGCGCGGCGCTCGACAGCATCAGCGCCACGCTGGCGGCGTAGCGCTGCAGCGGCCAGCCGTAGCGCTGCCAGCGGCGCGGGCGCAGCATGCTGCGCGGGATGGCTTCGTCCAGCACCGGGCTGTACAGCGCGCGCAGCGCCACGTTCTGCTGGCGGTAGGCGCGCAGCCGCGCCGCTTCCTGCGGATGGTGTTCCAGGTAGCGGTCGATGTCGGCGCGCCGTTCGTGCGCCAGGCGGCCGTCGACCCAGGCCTGCAGCTCGGCTTCGGTGACGGGATTCATGGCATCGCCTTCATTTCACGACTTTCAAGGTGGACACCGGCGTCTGGCCCAGCATCAGCAGGCGCAGCCGTTCGCGCGCGCGCGACAGGCGCGACATCACGGTACCGGGCGGTATGTTCAGGACAGCGGCCGCTTCCTCGTAGCTCAGTTCCTCCAGCGCCACCAGCAGCAGCACTTCGCGCTGCTCGGCCGGCAGCAGCTGGATCGCCGCTTGCATGTCGCGGATTTCCAGGCGGTCGCCGGGCGCGGGGGCGGGCAGCGAGCCGTGCAGTTCCTCGCTCAGCTCCACCGTGGACAGCGCCGGCTGGCGCAGCCGGTCCACATGCAGGTTGTGCATGATGCCGAACAGCCAGGCCCGCATGTCGCCGCCGCGCCGCCACGACGGCAGCTTGTGCCAGCCGCGCTCCATGGTGTCCTGCACCAGGTCGTCGGCGCTGGCGCGGTCGCCCAGCAGCGCCCGCGCGTAGCGGCGCAGGCGCGGAATGCAGGCAGTGAGGCTGGCGCTGTCGTCTTGCATGGCGGACCCGGTTAATCCTTCACGACGTGCCACACGTCCTTGAAGTTGTCGCCGGCGCGGTCGCCGGCCTTGGCATCCTTGACGAAGGTGTACAGCGGCTTGCCCTTGTAGGCCAGCTGCTTGCTGCCGTCCTCGCGCGTGATCACCGAGTAGGGCGCGGCCACTTTGTCCGGCGCGGCCACGGCCGGCCAGTTCTGGATGCACGGACCGGCGCAGGCGCTCTTGCCGCTGTCGGCCACGTCCTTGTCGAAGGTGTAGACGGTCATGCCGGAGGCGGTGACGAGCACGCCGCCGTCTTTTTTCAGGTCCTGGGCGTGGGCTACCGAGCCGGTGAGCAGCAGGGCGGCGAGGGCGATCATGGTTTTCATGGGTGTCTCCTGGTTGAGTGTGAGGGTGCAACAATTGCGTATACGTAAGCTGCGGCCCGTTTATTCCATCCCGCGTAAAATTTTTCTCCACACCTTCAAGCATAGGAGATCCACATGAACAAGGCAAAACTGGCATTGATGACGGCGGCCCTGCTGGGCGCACTGTCGGCGCAGGCGCAGAACCTGGCCAAGTCCGACCAGCAGATGTTGGAGCAACTGGCGCAAGGCAATATGGCGGAAATCGAAGCAGGCAAGATTGCGTTGCAGAAGTCGCAGAATACCGAGGTGAAGGCCTTCGCGCAGCAAATGATAGACGACCACACCAAGGGGCTGCAGGAAGTGCAAAGCGTGGCCCAGAGCAAGGGCGTGACCTTGCCGAGCGAGCCGGACGCCAAGCACAAGGCCATGGCGAGCAAACTCAACAACTTGTCCGGCGACGCGTTCGACCGCACCTACCTGGACCAGGCCGGCGTGTCCGATCACAAGAAAACGCATGCGCTGGTGCAGAAGGTGCAGACCAAGGCCAAGGATGCCGACGTGAAGGCGCTGGCCGCCAAGCTTGAACCCACGGTGGCCCAGCATCTGACCCACGTGACCCAGCTGAGCGCCAGCATCAAGGGCAGCAAGGGCACCGCCAGCGGCAGCAGCGGCACCGCAGGCGCCACCGGCAGCGGCATGGACAACCAGTCCGGCGCGGCCAAGCGGCCCGGCGCCATGCCCGACAAGGCCAGCGGCAATACGGACAACCCGCAGAACAAGCAGAATCCGACCACGCAGCCGCCCGCGCCGGTTAAATAACGGGAAGTGCGGCACGGCAAGCATGGGTACAATGGGTGCCCATGCTTGCCATTCTTTCCGTCACTTTTCCTTTCTTTGCGCTGGTGCTGTGCGGCTACGTGGCCGTGCGGCGCGGCATGCTGCCGCAACTGGCGATTCCCGGCCTGAACAGCTTCGTGCTGTACTTCGCGCTGCCCTGCATGCTGTACCGCTTCGGTGCGGCCACCCCCATCGCCCAGCTGCTGGACGTGGGGGTGTTCAGCGTCTACCTGCTGTGCGCGCTGGCCATGGTGGGCGCGGCCATGGCCGCCACGGTGCGCCGCAGCGGCTGGAACGACGGCGCCTTCGGCGCCCTGGTGGCGGCGTTTCCCAACACCGGCTTCATGGGCGTGCCGCTGCTGCTGGCGCTGCTCGGGCCGCGCTCGTCCGGACCGGCCATTGTCGCCATCGTGGTGGACATGATCATTACCAGCTCGCTGTGCATCGCGCTGTCGCGCATGGGCAGCGGCGCGGGGCGGGAAGCGCTGGGGCGCGCGCTGCGCGGCATCGCCGGCAATCCCATGCCCTGGGCCATCGCGCTGGGCGGACTCAGCTCGGCGGCCGGGCTGGTTTTGCCCAGGCCGGCCATGCAGACGGTGGGCCTGCTGGCGGACGCGGCCTCGCCGGTGGCGCTGTTTACCATCGGCGCGGTGCTGGCGCGCTCGCAGATGCAGGCGGGCGCCCCCGGCGGGCGCGACTCTGGCGGGCACGACTATATTGCGCTGGCGCTGATGAAGTTGCTGCTGCATCCGCTGCTGGTGGCGGGGGCCGGCCAGGCCGCCATTGCGCTCGGCTTGCCGCTCGATCCGGCCGCGCTGACCGTCATCGTGCTGGTGGCGTGCCTGCCCGGGGCCAGCAATGTGGCGCTGCTGTCCGAGCGCTTCGGCGCCAATACCGGCCGCATCGCGCGCATCATCCTGGTTTCAACCAGCTTGTCGTTTTTAACATTTTCGGCGGCCGTCGCTCTGCTGCGCTGAACTGTGGAATAATGCCGCATCGCGCGTAGTGCGCTGCGGCAATACGGTAGAGAAGGACACGATGTAGTGGACATGTTTGCGCTGGATGACGAGCTGGTGCGCTGGGACGCGGAATTGCCTTCCTTGCAGGGAGATTTGCGCGTGCTGTGCCTGGCCGACCTGGCCTGGCATTTGCGCCAGCGCGACGTTGCGCGCGCACGGCAGCTGGTGGCCGAGGCGGCGCCCTTGCTGCCGCTGCTCGACCCGGCCCAGGGCGCCGCGCTGGCGGCGCGCTTCCAGCTCATCGAGGCCGAGGCCCAGTGGCTGCACGGCGCGCTGGACGCCGGCCAGGCCCAGGCCACGCAGGCGCTGCACGCCTTCGAACGCCTGGGCGACATGCCCGGCTGCGCGGACGCGCACTGGCTGCTGGCCTGGATCGCCACCGACCGCGGCGATTCCGCCGTCAGCGACGCCGAACTGGCCATCGCCTCGGCCGAGGCGCGCGCCGGCGGCGACCTGGTGCGCACCGACATCATCGACGCCGCCGCCGCCATCTTCAGCGTCTTCCACAGCCTGCAGGAAGCCAGGCAGCGCTGGGGCCAGCGCTTCCCGGAAGACGCCGCGCTGGCGCCCGGCATCCACCCGGCGGTGTCCGGCTGGATCAGCGACTACGACGGCATCTCCGCCTTCCAGGCAGCCGATTTCGGCCGCGCCGTGAGCCGCCTGATGGTGGCCTTCGAGGCGGCCATGGCCACCGGCCAGGTGCGGCGCGCCATCATCATCGCCGCCAACATCGGCAACGGCTTCACCAGCCTGAACGCGCACGACGCCGCGCTGGAGTGGATGCAACGCGGCCTGGCGCTGGCGCGTCCCACCGGCTGGCCGATGAGCACCGGCTCCTGCCTGATGCAGACCGCCGAAACGCTGCGCCAGCTGGGCCAGCGCGAAGCGGCGCAGGAACTGCTGCGCGAAGCGATCGCGCTGCTGGAGCCGCTGTCCGGCTCGCGCGCCTACGCCGTGTCGCTCGAATACCAGGGCGACCTGGCGCTGGACCTGGGCGACGCGCCCGGCGCGCTGCGCAGCTTCACCCTGCTGGAGCAGCGCGGCGACTCGCTGGGCCAGAGCGACTTCAAGAGCGGCGCGCGGCGCGGCCAGGCGCACGCGCTGTCGCAGCTGGACCGGCCGCAGGAAGCGCTGTCGGTGGCGCTGTCCGCGCTGTCGCTGTCGAGCGAGCATGGCGACGTGTACAACCAGATCGCCGCGCTGCGCGTGCTGGCGCAGATCCACGCGCGCCACCGGCTGCCGCAGCCGCTGGGCATGGCGGCGCCGAACGCCGTGCTGCACTACCTGCAGCTGGCCATGAACCTGGCCGGCACCATCAGCGGCTACGCGGTGCCGGCCGCGCTGCTGGACGCGGCCGCGCGCGAATACGCCGCCACCGGCGACCATGCGCGCGCCTACCAGATCGCCGTGCAGGCCAACGCCGCGCGCGACCGCACGCACAGCCAGGAAGCCACCAACCGCGCCGTCGCCATGCAGGTGCAGCACCAGACCGACGCGCGCGCAGACCGAAGGCGAGCACCATCGCCAGCTGGCGGCGGCCGAGGCGCAGCGCGCCGAAGTGCTGCAGCAGACCAATGCCACGCTGGCCCACCTGAGCGCCATCGGCCAGGAGATCACGGCCCACCTGGACGCGGCGGCCGTGTTCCGCGCGCTGGACCGCCACGTGCACGGCCTGCTGGACGCCACCCACTTCTCCATCTTCATGCTGGAGCCGGACGGCGAGCACCTGCGCTGTGCCTTCGGCATCGAAGCGGGCCAGGAACTGCCGGCCTCGCGCTTCGCGCTGTCCGACCCCAACGCCAACTCGGTGCGCAGCGTGCGCGAGCGGCGCGAGATCCTGATCGAGATCGACGAGGACGGCGCCACGCCCAACCTGATCCCCGGCACCTTGCCGACACTGACCCTGCTGTTCGCGCCGCTGGCCGTGGGCGAGCGCGTGCTGGGCGTGATGACGGTGCAGTCGCTGCACGCGCATGCCTACGGCGAACGCGAACGGCTGATCTTCCGCACCCTGTGCGCCTACGGCGCCATCGCGCTCGACAACGCGAGTGCCTACCGCCAGGTGGCGGCCACGCAGGCGCAGCTGCTGGAAAAGAACGTGGAGCTGGAGCGCGCCTACAAGGCGCTGGAAGAAGTGAGCCTGACCGACCAGCTGACCGGCCTGCGCAACCGCCGCTTCTTCCTGCAGCATGTGGACGCCGACGTGGCCATGACGCTGCGCCAGTACGACTGCCCGGATGGCGCGGACAGCGAGCGCCTGGCCTGCATGGACAAGGACCTGGTGTTCTTCATGGTGGACCTGGACCATTTCAAGGAAGTGAACGACCGCTACGGCCACGCGGCCGGCGACGCGGTGCTGGTGCAGATGCAGGAGCGCTTGCGCGAAGTGTTCCGCGAATCGGACTACCTAATACGCTGGGGCGGCGAGGAATTCCTGGTGCTGGCGCGCGCCACCGACCGGGAAGAAGCCAAGGTGGTGGCCGAGCGCATCCGCAGCGCCGTGGCGCTGCGCGAATTCCGCCTGCCGGACGGCAGCCCGCTGCGCAAGACCTGCTCGATAGGCTACGCCTGCTTCCCCTTTTTGCCGTCGCAGCCGCGCCTGCTCACCTGGTCGCAGGTGGTGGAGCTGGCCGACATGGGCCTGTACATCGCCAAGCATTCCGGGCGCGACGCCTGGGCCGCGCTGTACAGCACTCCCGCCACGCAGCCGGACAAGCTGTTCCCGCGCCTGATGAAACAGCTGGAGCAGACCGTGGCCAGCGGCCAGGTCAAGATCGTCACCAACCTGGTGCAGCCGCCCAACCTGGGCGGCGAACGGCGCCGCGTCGGGCTGTCCAGCGACCTGGCGTAGGCCGGCGCGTTACGCTGCGCTGACCCGCCCTACGTATGCTGCCGGGCGTACCATCACTAACCCGCCATCACACCGGCGGCTCAATCGTGATTTCCGCGCGCAGCGAATTGGCGATATAGCACTTCTCGTGCGCCTCGTGGTGGATGGCCGCGAGCTCGTCCTCGTCCGGCCAGTCGCCGCCGGCGAACACGATGGCGGGGCGCAACGTGATGCTGGTCATCGCCATGCGGCCGCGCTCATCCTTCTCCAGCAAGCCCACCGCATGGTCCGCGTAGCTCTCCACCACATGCCCGCGCCGGGCCGCGATGGACAGGAAGAACAGCATATGGCAGCTGGATGCGGCCGCGATGAGCGCCTCCTCCGGGTCCACATTGTCCGCGTTCGACATCGGCAGCGGCACCGACAGCGGCGAGGACGACGCCGGCACGCGCAGGCCGCCGTCGAAGATCCATTCATGGGCGCGGCTATAGCGCTGATCAAGGAAATCCTGCCCGTTGCGCTGCCACTCCAGTTTCGCTTCGAATTGCATGCCTGCTCCCGGTGGTTCGCCAAGCCCATATCTTAATGTAAACTGCGTCCATGAACCTACACCGCTGCAGCTGGGCCAACCCCGCCAATCCCAAATACATCGCCTACCACGACCAGGAGTGGGGCCTGCCGTGCCACGACGAATTGCGCCTGTTCGAGATGCTCAACCTCGAAGGCGCGCAGGCGGGGCTGAGCTGGGAAACCATCCTCAACAAGCGCGAAAGCTACCGCGCCGCCTTCGACAACTGGGACGCGCGCAAGATCGCCGCCTACGGGCCGGACAAGGTAGCCGAGCTGCTGGCCAATCCCGGCATCGTACGCAACAAGCTCAAAGTGGCGGCAGCCATCACCAATGCCCAGGCGTATTTGCGGCTGGTGGAGGAGGGCGGCTGCCTGGACCGGTTCCTGTGGGCTTACGTGGGCGGCCAGCCCATCGTCAACAAGATACTCAAGCAGGGCGACCGGCCGGCCAAGACCGAGCTGTCCGACCGCATCTCCAGGGATCTGGCCAAGCGCGGCTTCAAGTTCGTCGGCTCGACGATCATCTACGCCTACATGCAAGGCATCGGCATGATCAACGACCACGACCAGGCCTGTTTCCGCCACGCCGAATGCCAGCAGCCGTGAGCGTTGCCGAGTCCGTCCGCAAGCGTCCGCGCCACGTCGTCCTCGCGACCGGTTTCGGCGCCGGCGAACACTTCCTCGCCACGCTGGCTGCCTGGCACCACCGCGCCGCCGCTCCCGCCGCCTCGCCGCCCGCCTGCCCCGCAGACGCCATACTGCACTACATAGCGTTGCTCCCCGGCTTGCCGGCCGCGCAAGCCGTCGCTCCCGAGCTGCGCGCCGGCTGGCCCGTCAACGTCCCCGGCATGCACAGGCTCGAATTCGACAACGGCCGCGTGGTACTCGACCTGGCGGTCGGCGAGCTGGACGCCACCCTCCCGCAAGTCGAAGCGCGCGTCGACGCCTTCCACCTGCCCGCGCCCATCGCCCCCATGCGCGCCCTCGCCAAGCTGGCCCTCCCCGGCGCCACCCTCGACCTGCACGGCGCCGACGAGTCCGCCCTGAAAGCCCTGCGCTCCGCCGGCTTCGAGTGGCAGCCTGAGCCGCATTCGGGGTCAGACCCCGAAATTGCGGCTCAGCTCGCTTTGAATGGGGCGATGCGTGTGCGGGCGGTGTTTACGAGCAGGAAGCCGCAGCCGCCGCGTGCGCCGGAGCCGGTGCGGCGGGCGGTGGTGGTCGGCGCCGGTATGGCGGGGGCGGCGGCTTGCGAACGCCTGGCTGCGCGCGGCTGGGAGGTGACGCTGCTCGAGCGCCACGCGCAGCCGGCGCAAGAGGCGTCGGGCAACCGCGCGGGCATTTTCATGCCGCTGTTGTCCAGGGATGACAACATTCCCACGCGCTTGAGCCGCGCTGCCTATCTGTATGCCATGCGCCGCTGGCAGCGTCTGGGCGGGCTGGACGCCGGCGGAGAACTGCCGGTTATCGGCGCGCAGTGCGGCGTGCTGCAGCTGGCGCGCGATGCGGAGCATGCCTTGCTGCAGCAGGAGGTGGCTGCGCAGTGGAACTATCCGCCTGAATTCGTGCGCTGGGTCGATGCGCGGGAGGCCGGCACCTTGCTGGGCGCGCCCACGCCGGACGGCGGCTGGCTGTTCAGCCAGGGCGGCTGGGCCAACCCCGCGTCCATCTGCCGCGCCATGCTGGACGCTTGCGGCGAGCGCCTGACCCGCGTCTTCCATGCGGAAGCGCTGCGGCTGGAGCGCGCCGGCGGGCACTGGCAAGTCCGGGCCCAGGCCGGCGCCGTGCTGGCCGAGGCGCCCCACGTCATTCTCGCGAACGGCGCCGGCGCGCTGTCCATCGCGCAGACCGCCGGCTTGCCGCTGTACACCATGCGCGGCCAGGTCACGCATCTGACGGAGCAGGATTTCCCCAGCCTGCCCCTGGTGGTGTGCCGCGAGGCCTATATGACTCCGCCCGTGCAAGGCATCATCAGCGTCGGCGCCACCTATGACAGTGACACGGACCCCGCCTTGCGCCACGCTAGCCAGCAAGAGAATCTGTCTCGCGCACGCGACATCCTGCCTGGCGCGCTGCGGCACGAGCCGCCGCTGGCCGGCCGCGTCGGCTTCCGCTGCATGGCGCCGGACCGCCTGCCGCTGGTGGGACCGCTGCCCGACTACGGCGCTCCCCACCGCATGGAGCGCCTGCGCGACGTGCCCCGCCACGCCGGGCTGTACGGCCTGCTGGGCTACGCCTCGCGCGGCCTGATCTGGGCGCCGCTGGCGGCCGAGCTGCTGGCCGCCCAGCTGGAACACGAACCGCTGCCGCTGGAGGCCGGCCTGGCCGCCGCGCTTGATCCCGCGCGTTTTCTGCTTAAATCCCGTCGGGGCGGGCAGGTATAATCGCTATTTAGAAACAATTGCCCCGTGGAGGCCTCATCTATGGAAGATCAAGCGGGCTCGCCCGAGCTGTTCCTGTTCCTGGCTTCAACCGCCCATGACATGAAAAATTCGATCAGCGTCCTCAGCGGCACGCTGGAGAACCTGTTGGGCAATGCCGACGAGAACGACGCGAACCATCCCGCTTATCCCAGCCTGGCCCAGATGCTGTACCAGACCAAGCGCCTGAACGACAACCTGATGCAGTTGCTGGCGCTGTACAAGGAAGTGGGCAAGCCTTCCTATCCTTTCGATCCGCGCCCGCAGCAGGTAGCCGAGCTGGTGCAGCAGGTGAGCTCGCAAGCCAAGGTGCTGCTGGCCTCGAAACACATCACGCTGCAGACCGATTTCCCGGCCGGCCTGATCTGGACGCTCGATGAAGACCTGGTGATCGGCATGCTGGCGCACGCCATCAACAATGCCGTGCGCTACACTAGCGACACCATCCGCCTGGCCATCGCCGAGCGCGACGGCTACCTGGAGCTGCGCGTGGAAGACAATGGCGCGGGCTTCCCGCAAGCGCTGATCGACGCCGGCGCGTCGGCCATGAGCGGCAACACCAGCGGCGTAAACTTCCTCACCAACAGCAGCGGCCTGGGCCTGTACTTTGCCTGCGAAGTGGCGAAAATGCACAAGCACCGCCAGCGCAGCGGCAGCGTCCATCTTGAAAACGGCGGCACCCTGGGCGGCGGCTGCTTCGTGCTGCGTTTGCCGTGAGCGGAGGCGAGATGTCTTTCCCTACCGTCGCCCCCACCGTGCCCGACAACGTCACGGCCGCCATCGCCGCCGTGGACTGGACCGACAAGCAATACCTGATCGTCGACGATTTCGTCGGCATCCGCCAGCTGCTGCGCGAATCGCTGCGCAACCTGGGCGCCAAGCACATCGACCAGGCCGCCAGCGGCGGCGAGGCCATGATCATGCTGGCCAAGACCCACTACGACGTGGTGCTGTGCGACTTCAACCTGGGCGAAGGCAAGAACGGCCAGCAGGTGCTGGAAGAGTGCCGCATCCGCAACCTGATGACGCCGTCCAGCGTGTGGCTGATGGTGTCGGCCGAGAAGAGCGTGGAGTCGGTCATGGGCGCCGCCGAGCACCAGCCGGACGCCTATATCATCAAGCCCATCACCGAGGGCGTGCTGCTGACGCGCCTGAACCGCGTGTGGCAGAAGAAGCAGATCTTCCGCGACATCGACCAGGCTTTCGTGGAGAAGGACTACCTGCGCGCCGCCCGCCTGTGCGACGAGCAGATCGCCGGCAACAAGCTGCACGAGATCGACCTGCTGCGCATGAAGGCCACGCTGCTGCTGAAGGCCGGCGAGCCGGCCAAGGCGCGCGCGGTGTACGAGCAGGTGCTGGAGGACCGCGACTACAACTGGGCGCGCACCGGCCTGGCCAAGATCCGCATGGGCAACGGCGACCACGAGGCGGCGCGCCAGATGTTCCAGGGCGTGATCGCCGACAACCGCTTCTACATCGACGCCTACGACCAGCTGGCCACGGCCTTCCAGCTGATGGGCAAGCTGGAGGAGTCGTGCGACGTGCTGGAGAAGGCGGCCAAGCTGTCGCCCAACTCGGTGCCGCGCCAGCGCAACCTGGGCAACGCCGCGCTCAAGCTGGGCAATATCCCGCTGGCCGAGCGCGCCTTCCGCAAGTGCATCGCCATCGGCGAGTACTCGGTGCTGAAGACCGTGGACGCCTACTTCGGCCTGGCGCGCGTGTGCGGCCAGAAAAACGATACCAAGGAAGCGCTGCAGGTGCTGGCCACGGCGCAGCGCGAGTTCACCGGCGACCAGGTGCAACTGCGCGCCAAGATCACCGAGGGCCTGGTGTACCACGAGAGCGGCGACTACCGCCGCGCGCGCAAGTCCGGCGACGAGCTGGAGGCCATGTTGAACGAGGACCCGGAACGCCCGGACACGGACACCTGCATTGAAATGGCGACGCTGCTGTTTGCCGTCGGCGTGAAGGACGCGCCGGCCGAGCTGCTGTGCTACGTCATCCGCAACAACCACGACAACACGCTGCTGCTGGAGGAAGTGCAGAAGATATTCGACAAGGCGCGCATGAGCGAGGAGGGCGCGGCGCTGATCCAGGCTTCGCGCAAGGAAGCGGCGGACATGATGAACAAGGGCGTGCTGCTGTGGAAAACCGGCAAGCTGGGCGAGGCGGTGGCGTGGATGCGCACGGCGCGCGAGGCGCTGCCGAACAATATGCGCATCCTGTTCAACTCGGCGCAGATCCTGATCTCGCACATGCAGCAGAACGGCTTTACGCAAGCGCTGATGGACGAGGCGAACGGCGTGCTGATGCATGTGGACCGCGTGGCGCCGGGCCAGCAGCGCTTCGCGCAGCTGATCGAGCAGCTGGCCTTGCTGATGCCGGCGCGCCAGCCGGCGCCTGCCGCGGAGGACGCGCAGGCCGAGGACGAAGCAGAGGCAGAGCCGGAAGAGTAGCCGTCCCCATGGATGACTTGTTTCCCGGCATTTCAATGATTACACTAAAACCACAATGAGGAGAGAACCTATGCGCGACATCGCCAAAGAGGTCTACGAAAAAATGAAAATCGGCGCCGCCGCCTGGATCAGGCCGGTGCCCGTCAAGGGGGACACGCTGGAATCGTTCCAGTCGGCGCACGACGGCGCCAAGGCCCTGGCCGACGAGGGCTTGATCAAGATTGTAAAAATACAACGGCAGGACGACGGCCTGATCGACGCCATTCGCATCCAGCGGCTGTCGTAATTTATGATTTGACAACGTAGTTCGTTCTTGCAACACTGGCTGGCGCTGCCGTCATCGTGGCGGCAGCCCATCTAGACAGGAGCGAATATGCGTCGTATCAAAACCGCAGCGCGGCTCACCGTGCTGGCGTTGATGTTGCAAGCCCTTCCCGGCGCCATGGCGGCAGCCAAGCCTCCCAAGCAGTACACCATCGAGCAGTTCATGGCGACCACGACCATCTCGGGCGCCTCCTTCAGCCGCGATGAAAAGAACATCCTGTTCACCAGCAACGAGAGCGGCATCCCCAACGTCTACATGCAGCCGGTGGGCGGCGGCAAGCCGGTCGCGCTGACCAAGTCCACCACCGACAGCACCTACGCGGTGGGCTATTTCCGTAACGACGACCGCATCCTGTTCACGCGCGACAAGGGCGGCAATGAGCAGAACCACCTGTATGTGCGCGAGCTGGACGGCAGCGAAAAAGACCTGACGCCGGGCGACAAGCTCAAGGCCATCTTCGGCGGCTGGTCGGAAAACGGCAGCGCCTTCTACGCGCTCACCAACGAACGCGATCCGAAGTACTTCGACCTGTACCGCTACGACGCGAAGAGCTACGAGCGCACCATGCTGTACCAGAACGAGAACGGCATGACGCCGAGCGAATTGAGCCGCGACGAGCGCTGGATTGCGCTGTCCAAGCCCAACACCACGTCCGACAGCGACATCTATCTGTACGACCTGCAGAAGAAGGAACTGAAGCACATCACGCCGCACCAGGGCACGGCCAGCTACAACGCGTCTACCTTCGATCCGGCCTCCAAGCGCCTGTTCTTCACTTCCAACGAAGGCGGCGAGTTCAACACGCTGCGCACCTATGACTTGGCCACCGGCGCCATCGCCGTGCACGAGAAGGCGGACTGGGACGTGTTCGGTTCCGGCTATTCGCGCGACGGCCGCTTCCGCACCACGGTGGTGGACCACGACGGCAGCCAGGTGGTGCGCGTGGTGGAAGGCCCGGACGAGAGGCCAGTGGCGCTGCCCAAGCTGCCCGGCGGCGAAATGCGCGGCGTGACCTTCTCGCCGAGCGGCAAGCTGATGGCCTTCTACCTGAACGGCGACCGCGCGCCGAGCAATCTGTTCGTGTACGACCTGGCGACGAAAAAGACCCGGCAGCTGACGCAGAGCCTGAACAAGGAAATCAATCCGGACGATCTGGTGGAAGCGGAAGTGGTGCGCTTCAAGTCCTTCGACGGCATGGAAATCCCGTCCATCTACTACAAGCCGAAAGGCTTGGCGCCCGGCGCGAAAGCCCCGGCGGTGATCTTCGTGCACGGCGGTCCCGGCGGCCAGACGCGGCGCGGCTACAGCGCGCTGATGCAGTACCTGGCCAACCACGGCTACGCGGTGCTGGGCATTAACAACCGCGGCAGCTCGGGCTACGGCAAGACCTTCAACACGGCAGACGATGGCAAGCACGGCCGCGAACCGCTGTGGGATTGCGTGGAGGCGAAGACCTTCCTGGTCAGCCTGGGCAATATCGACCCGGACCGCATCGGCATCATGGGCGGCAGCTACGGCGGCTACATGACGCTGGCGGCGATGGCCTTCCGGCCGGAAGCGTTCAAGGTGGGCATCGACATCTTCGGCGTGAGCAACTGGGTGCGCACGCTGGAATCGATTCCGCCGTACTGGGAATCGCAGCGCAAGGCGCTGTACCAGGAAGTGGGCGATCCGGTGAAGGACAAGGAGTTCCTGGTGGCGACCTCGCCGCTGTTCCATGCCAAGGAGATCCGCAAGCCGCTGATGGTCATCCAGGGCAAGAACGACCCGCGCGTGATCAAGCCGGAAAGCGACGAGATCGTGGAAGCGGTGAAGAAGAACAACGTGCCGGTGGAGTATGTGGTGTTCGACGATGAAGGGCACGGCTTCAGCAAGAAGAAAAACCAGATCGTGGCCAATGCCAAGATGCTGGAGTTTCTCGACAAGTACCTGAAGCCGGGTGTGGCGTCGGCCGCCGGCAAGGCGGGGAGCGCGCAGGCCAAGCCGTAAGGCGCTGGCGGCACCGGCGGGTTACGCGCCTGCGGCGCTAGTCCGCCCTACGCGCACGCGGTAGGCATCGTGCGCCGCCTGCACTACCGGCCTTATTCCTTACCCGGCTTTGCGCTTGCGGCCTTCCTGGCCGGCGCCTTGCGCGCGGCGCTGTCGGTGGCGGCGCCGTTCTTGCCGCTGCCATTGCCGTTGGCCTTCTTGCCCGCCGGCTTGTCCTGCTCCTGCTCCGCCGGCAAATTCCCCTTGTCCGCCTTGGCCACCGGCTTGCTCGCCGCCGCCGCGAACTTGCTGGCCGCTTCCGTCGCGCGTGCTGCCGCGCCGCTGACCACGTCCGTGGTCATGGCCGTGGTCACTGCCTGCTTGAACTGCTCCTGCAGCAGATTCCACCACGCTGCCGCATTCACCATCGGCGCCGCCGCAGCGGCTGCCGCCTCCGCATCCGACATCGCCGCCGCCGCGGGCGCCGCCTTTGCCGCCGGCGCTTCCGTCGGCGCTTCGGTGGCAGGCGCCGCCGGCGCAGGGGCCGGTGCGGCGGCAGGCGCCTTGGCCGCCATCCTGAACGGATCGCCGGCCGGCGCCGCACCCGCCGCGCTCGGCGACAGCGCATCGGCCGCATGCTGGAAGAACGCCGATGCATACGGAATCGATTCGAACAGCGACTTTTCCTTCGCCGCGCCCGGTTGCTGCACCGCGTCCGCCAGCGTCTTGCCCATGGATTTCAAGGTGGCGATGGTATTGCGCTGCACTTCCAGCGCCTGGATACTGCCGCGCACCATGCTCGAATTCAGGTTCAGCCAGGCCTCCACGGCCTTCAGGTCGTTGATCTTCTTGTCCAGTTCATCCACCGACAGCGTCGGCGCGGCAATGCCTGGCACCACGCCCATGCTGCCCCACAGGTTCTTCACGAAATCGAGCGTGTCCGTCATAACACCGGCGCCCGGAATGTTGGGCATTTGAGGCATGGCCATAGCAGGTCTCCTATAGGGATGGTAGGTTAGCGTAGCAGATTTGACCATGGCTGTCAGCGGACCGGGCTTGACAAGCGTTAAACTAGCGTCATGACGATCGTTTCTTTCCTTTCCCGGCGCCGCCGCGTACTCGCCCTGTGCGCGGCCACCGCGGCCCTGCACGTTGTGACGATAGACTGGCTGGGTTCTCGCCTCGGCCCGCAGCAGAGCACTGCAGTCAAGCCCGCGCCGTCCGTCATGCAGGCGCAATTGCGTTTGGCGTTGCCGCGCCGCACCGCGTCCAGCGAGCCGCCGCCCGAAGTGAAACCGGTGGATCCTGCAGCACCGGCCGCACCGCCCGCGCGCAGGACGCTGCGTCCGGCGCCGCAGCCGCAGCAGTCGGCCGTGGCCGAGCCTGCCGCGCAGGACAGCGGCGCGCTGTCCGATCCGCTGGCCGGCATCGAACAGGCGCTGGCGGCGCCGCCCGAGCTGGCGCAGCCGGGCGCCGCTTCCGCGCCGGCTGCCGTACAATCCGCGCCGGACGCCGCGCAAGCGGCTGCAGCCACGCCGGCCGCTCCCGGCGCCAGCGACAAGCAAGCCGCCGAGCCGCCGCCGGCGCCGCTGTCCACGCGCCGCTACAAGGTGGACCTGCCGCCGTCGGCCGACTTCGAGATGGAGCTGAAGCGCACCGACGCTAACGGCACCAAGTGGAGCGGCGTGGCGCACATGTCCTGGCAGACCGACGGCAGCAAGTACAAGGTGGCCATGGAAGCGGGCATCAGCATGCTGGTGGCGCGCGTGAACCTGCTGGTGCTGGGCAGCGAAGGCGAGATCGACGACGCCGGCATCGCGCCGCTGAAATTCACCGAGAAGCGGCGCGGCCGTTCGCAGACCGCCACGCATTTTGCGCGCAGCGACGGCCGCATCACCTTCTCGGCCACCGAGCGCAGCTACCCGCTGCTGGCCGGCGCCCAGGACAAGGCCACCGTGCCGTTCCAGCTGGGCGCCATCGGCCGGGCCGACGTGAACCAGTTCGGCTCGGACATCGACATCCTGGTGGGCGACGAGAAGGACGCCAGTATTTACCGCTTCCTGCTGGTGGGCGAGGAAGAACTGGACACGCAGCTGGGCCGCATCGTCACGTGGCACCTGGCGCGTCCGCCCAAGCCGGGTTCCTACTCGGCGCGGCTGGACATCTGGCTGGCGCCGGGCATGAACTGGTTCCCGGTGCAGATCCGTAATACCGAGGCGAATGGTGCGCTGACGACGCAGACCATCACCAAGATCACCCTGAGCGGCAACGCTGGAAAGTAAATATGCGCAACACAGCAATCACAGTAATCAGTATTGTCCTGGCTTCGGCTGCCGCAACGATGTCGGCGCAGGCAGCGGCCCCGAATGCCGCCGCCGCAGCAGCGGCAGTAGCGGCAGCCGAGCACCCGAGCGCCAAGCGCGCCTTCAGCCTGCCGCCCTCGGCGGACCTGAGCTACACCATCAAGGCGCGCCAGAAGGGCATGGCCATCAGCGGCGACGCCCTCGTGCAGTGGCGCCAGGGCGACGGCAAATACAGCATCGCCACCGAAAGCCATGCTGGCATTTTCGGCAAGATCCTGGAAAACCGCAGCGAAGGCGCGGTGGACAGTTACGGCCTGGCGCCGTCCACCTTCCACGAAAAGCGCTTCCGCAAGGAAGCCACCACCGCCACCTTTAACCGCGACGCCAAAACCATCACCTTCAGCAAGGGCGACGAGAGCTACCCGATCAAGGGCGGCGAGCAGGACCGCACCAGCGCGCCGTGGCAGCTGGCCGCCATCGCCCGCAGTGCGCCGGACAAGTTCACGCCCGGCTCCGAGTGGGCCTTCTTCGTGGCCGGCCGGCGCGACGCCGAGCCGTGGATCTTCAAGGTGGTGCGCCACGAGGCGGTGCAGACCGGCATGGGCGAACTGCAGGCGGTGCACTTCACCAAGTCCCCGCCCAAGGGCGACCAGGGCCAGCAGGTGGACCTGTGGCTGGCGCCGTCGCTCGACTGGTATCCGGTGCGCATCCTGTTCGACGACGACGGCGACACGGTGGACCAGCTGCTGGACAAGGTGACGCGCAAGTAGCCGGACCGGGCTCGGCAAACTGCTATACTGACGCCCCCCGCGAGCATTGCCTGCGCGGCGTGTACAAAATGGCAACCCGGAGCAGAATGATAGACATAATGGCAAATGCGGCCCAGGCCGCAGACGCAAACCCCAACGACCAGGCCACGCAGGACGCCCTGCAGGCGCACTTCCAGCCGCACGTGGCAGTGGACGAGATCGAGCAGGTTTACCACCTGAAGCGCGCCCAGCCCCTGCTGCAAGTCTTCACAGCCCTGTTCCACGGCGGCTTTGAGGGTGTGGCCGTGCGCCTGCTGGTGCTGCGCGAGCTGGCGTCCGACACCGCTTCTTCGACCTTCTCGCGCGCCGACATCAACACGCGCCTGGCCTACCTGCTGCCGGAAAGCCTGGAGACGGTGCTGATGCGCCTGCGCACCAACCAGCTGCTGGCCTGGGACGCGCAGCAAGCCGTGTACCGCGTCACGCCGATGGCGCGCAACGTGCTGTCGGCCATCGACAGCCTGCTGAACCTGAACCAGAACGAAGACGAAGCCGAAATGGGCTTCCTGCTGTCGCAGGTGGCCGGCGCCCAGGCCGTGGGCGGCGTCACCGTGGAGCAGCTGCAGCACCTGCTGGGCCGCCTGGTGGACCTGACCGAGGAATTCCGCGACGCCATCGCTTCCGGCTCCGAGTTCCGCCTGCGCGCCTCGCAGGAAAAATGGCATATGGCCTGCGACTGGGTGGAGAAGGGGTCCGAGATCCTGCGCGCCATCACCTCCGACGAGCGGGCCGACTCGGCCACGCACCGCGCGGCGCAGGCCATCGGCCGTGCCCAGAGCGCGCTGCTGAACATGCAGGGCATGTTCTCGCGCGCGCTGAACCAGATTGAACGCCAGCGGGTGCACCTGGGCCAGTCCGGCCTGTCCACCACCGACATCAAGCGCTGGCTGCTGGCCCATGAAGACCTGGCCCAGCTGGCCGAAGATGCCATCGACCAGCCCGTGGTGCCGCTGTTTATTACCCCTGCCGAGATGATCGACGTGGCTGAAACCGAATTACTGTCCGACCGCGCCAACAACCAGGCGCCGGGCGGCCTGCCGAGCGGGCAGGACGCGCCCACCACCGTCAACGACGCACCGGCCATGCAGAAGGAGCTGGACGACTGGCTGGAACGCCTGTCCGACTTCGCCGCGCTGGGCAATTTCCCCAGCGTGGGCGAGGAGGCGCCGAAAGCGGTGCAGGCGCACGAATCGCTGCTGCCCGCCAGCTTCGCCGTGGCGTCCTACCGCGCCTCGCTGCTGCCGCTGCTGGGCGACCAGTCCGAAGCGAGCCTGCAAGGCGCCACCGGCAACCTGGCGCGCCTGCCGATTTCCTTCGACCCGACCGACGACATGGTGCAGCTGGCCGACCCCGAGGTGGCCGCCATGAGTATCGCCTCGCTGTCGCTTAACTTAGATTTGAACTTAGAACAATCCGTGGACAAGGGAACCCAAGATGAATGACGATTCCCAGATCCTGATCGCGCGCCTGCTGACGCACCAGACGCTGCGCCGCGACGACCGCCTGGTCAAGCGCGTGCTGTCGGACGAACTGTTCCGCGCCGAAGTGGACCTGCGCCTGGCCAATTGCGGCATGAAGCTGCTCGACAACGTTTATGCCGACCACGTGACGCTGGCGCTGTCGCGCACCATCGAGCCGAAGATATTCGGCGCGCGCGACGTCTGGCAGAACAATAACTTCGGCCTGGCGCGCGACGGCGTGGCCTTGCTGGTGGTGCTGTGGGCGCAGATCATCCTGCCCAAGCGCGAGCGCCAGGAAACCCACACCCACGCGGAAGACGACCAGAACGACATGTTCGGCATCGACAAGCCGCTGCCGCGCGCGGAAGACACCTCCATCGGCATCCCGTACAAGGCCCTGCTGGCCGACTTCGGCGACAAGCTGGGCAAGAAAACCCGCATGGACATGAACCTGGGCATCCTGGGCAAGCTGGGCTTCATCGAGCGGCGCGGCGACATCATCGTCGAAGGCCCGCTGCTGGACCTGCTGATGGATACCGACCTGCTGAAAGAGCGCATCATCAACGGCGCGCTGTCGGAAGTATTCAAGCGCGCGCCGGCGCAAGTGGTGCATATTCCGCGCGCCGCGCTGGCCGAAGCGGCCGCCTCGGCCGCCGCTGAAAACGCCGCCATCGCCGCCGCCGCCGATGCAGCCGATGCAGCCGCCGATGCCCCCTCCGACACCCCGAACCGAGACTAAGCCATGTTTCATATCAAATCGCTAGAACTGGTCCACTGGGATTACTGGCAGCGCATCAAGAACATTCCGCTCGATGCGAAGATCATCACCATCGCGGGCCAGAACGGCTCCGGCAAGACCACCCTGCTGGACGCGCTGCGCACCCTGTTCGGCCTCGATTGCTCGATGGGCCGCACCTATAAGCACTACGCGCGCCACGCGGGACAGCAAACCTCCTGGCTGCGCGCCGTGGTGGACAACAAGGCCATGGGCAAGCAGCTGTCGAACCGTCCGTTCCGCAGCTCCGGCTTCTTCTCGGAAGACGAGGTGACGCTGTTCTGCCAGATCCAGAAGAACGGCGGCGACTGGAAGCGCCAGTACCTGATGCGTCCGGGGAATGTGCAGATCGAGGAAGTGACCGAGGCGAACGACTTCCTCGGCGTGGAAAACTACCGCAAGCGCCTGGCCAACGCCGGCCTGTCGCCGGCGATGGCGAAAGTGCTGGCGCTCGAGCAGGGCGAAACCGACAAGCTGTGCGAATACGCGCCGCGCCAGTTGCTGGACCTGGTGTTCCAGGTGTTCGGCGACAAGGAAGTGCTGGACGCGTACGACGAGGCGAAGCGCCACCAGCGCGACACGGAAATCGAGCTGAAACGCTTCGAGGCCGAACTGGAAGGCTCCAAGACCAACCTGGAGGGCCTGCGCCTGCGCGTGGCCAACTACCACCAGTGGGAAGGCTTGACCAAGGAACGCCGCGAGCTGCAGGAAGAAGTGCTGCCGACGCTGGAATACCACGAGGCGCGCGAGAAGCAGGCCAACATCACGCGCCAGCTGCGCGAAGCGCGCAAGCCGCTGCTGCTGGCCGACCAGCAGCTGTCGGACAAGCGCGCCCACGTGGCCGCGCAGGCGCAGGCGTTCACCGAAGCGCAGCAGCACGAGACGGTGCTCGAGCAGGAAGCGACCGCGCTGCAAAGCCGCCTCAACTCCATCAACGCCAGGCTGAAACCGCTGGACAGCCTGCTGGAACAGAAGGCGCGCCTGCAAAAGCTGGCCGCCGATTCGGGCGCGGACATTGCCGAAGTGAGCGCGCAGCTGGAGCAGAAGGAAGCCGAGCTGGCGCGCCAGAAGCAGGGCCGCGACGCGGTCATGTCGCGCATCGCGCAAGACAAGGCAACCATCTCCGCGCTGCAGGGCAAGACCGCCATGCCGGAGCCGGACAACGTGCGCGCCATGCGCCGCGCGCTGAACGACGCCAAGATCGGCCACGCCATGCTGTCGGACATCGTCGAGGTGACGGACCCGAAATGGCAGGGCGCAGTCGAAGGCGTGCTGGGCGGCTACGCCTCCGTGGTGCTGCTGGATAAAGCCAGCGACGCCGCTGCCGCCTACCGCCTGGCGGAGAAGGAACGCTACCGCCACTTCATCGTGCCGGACCTGATCACCGCGCCAAGCACCAAGGGCGACAGCCTGATGTCGGTGGTGAAGTTCTCCGACAAGGCGCCGGGCTGGCTGATCGAACAGCTGATGCGCATCACCCGAGTGGACTCGGTGGAAGAGGGCGCGCGCCAGAGCCATATCGAAGAGTGGATCACGCCCGAGGCCTACCACAAAGAGCGCCGCGGCGGCCGCTCGCTGTTCGTGGAAGCGTCGCGCTACCGCTTTGGCGCGGCCGGCAAATCGCAGCGCATGGAAGCGATCCTGAAGAACCTGCCGGCGCTCGAAGCGCAGGAAGACACCTTCACGCTCGCCATCAGCAAGCTGGCCTCCGAGGTGAGCGCGCTCAAAGCCCGCCTGGCCGGCGTGGATGCGGCCAAGGAACTGAGCGCGCGGCAGGAAGAATTCGACGAAGCGGCGCGCGCCTCGGTGCCGCTGAAAGCCGAGCGCACCGAAGTCGGTTCGCGCCTCGGCGAGCTGCAAGGCCTGATCAAGAACGCGACCATTGCGCGCACGCGCGCCGACAGCACGTGGCAGAACGCGCGCTTCAACCTGTCCGAATCCGAAGCCGGCCTGCGCCTGAACCACAAGCGCGTGATCGAGCAGCGCGCCGAGCACGCCAAGGCCTTGCTGGCGCTGCGCCGCCAGTGGCGCCACATGCCGTACAACTGGCGCCGTCCTGCGCGCCGCCAGCGCCTGGTGGCCGAATACGTCAACGCGCACCAGACCATTTTGCGCATCCACGCCCTGGAAGCGAGCCTGGCGCGCAGCGACTGGGAACTGGACGCGACGGTGATCGACCAGTACGCGCGCCTGAACGACCAGCTGAGAAACCGCGCAACCGAGACCGAAGAGCGGCGCTACCAGAACAACCGCGCCATCGAAGCGACCACGAACGCGCGCGGCGCCTACATGGAGCGGCTGCGCTACACGATCAAAACGTACAGCAAGAACATCAAGGAGCTGGGCGAGCTGGCCAACATCGAAGTGCACACCGACCCGGTCAAGCTGGAGAACGACGACCTGGCGCTGTCGCAAGCGGGCCTGCACGTGCGCTTCAAGTTCGACGGCAAGGGTCCGATCGGCATGAACGACGGCGAAGCGTCCGGCGGCCAGCAGGTGATGAAATCGCTGGTGCTGCTGATTGGCCTGCTCAAGTCCGAAGACGGCTCCGGCGGCTTCGTGTTCATCGACGAACCGTTCGCCCACCTGGACATCCGCAACATCCAGCTGGTCGGCGAGTTCCTGAAGAACACCGAAGCCCAGTATCTGATGACGACGCCGCTGACCCACAACACCGACGTCTACGACCCCTCCGAGCTGACGCTGATCACCAGCAAAAAGAAAAAGGACACGCAGTGGGCTCAACCCATCTTCGTGCTCCAGCGCCGCACGCCCGACAAGGCCGCGGCGTAACCCAACCCTCCCCCCAAGCGGGGTCAGGTCCGGCAATCGGACACGGGCTCAGCCAGTAATGGCTGAGCCCGTGTCCGATTGCCGGACCTGACCCCTTTTTATTCCTTCTGCTGACTTGCCTTGACTTTCGTGCGCGGATGGTCTTTAATTTCTGTAATAACAGAAATAAAGGAAAATCATGCAACTGACGCCGACCATGCAGAAGTACATCCTCCACTGGGGCGAGATGGGGACGCGCTGGGGCGTGAACCGCACCGTGGCGCAGATCCATGCGCTGCTGTTCCTGGCGAACACGCCGCAGACCGCCGAGGACATCGCGGAAACGCTGAACGTGGCGCGCTCGAATGTGAGCAACAGCCTGAAGGAGTTGCAGAGCTGGGGCCTGATCCGCGTGAGCCACGTGATGGGCGACCGGCGCGACCACTTCCTGGCGCTGCAGGATGTCTGGGAGATCTTCCGCGTCATCATCGAGGAGCGCAAGCGGCGCGAAATCGATCCCACCCTGTCGGTGCTGCGCGAGTGCGCCATCGAGGCCGAGCAGGACACCGCCCTGGAGCCCGCCACCAAGGACCGCATGAACGACGTGCTGGAGTTCATGGAGATGCTGGGCGCCACCTACAACGACTACAAGAACCTGCCGCCCGCCACCATGCTGCGCTTCCTGAAAATGGGCGGCACCGTGGCGCGCTTCCTCGGCTCGGACGACAAAAACTAAGGAGCCATGCCATGGCGACGTCAATGCAGGAGGGCGATCCGCTGCTGTTCGCGGGGCCGCAGCAGCGCGTGCTGGTCACCGGCGCGACGGGATTTATCGGGCGCTTGCTGGTGAGGGCATTGTTGAACGACGGGCATGCTGTCGTCGCGCTGACACGCTCGCCGCAGCAGGCGGCATCGCTGTTCAGCGGCGCGGTGCGCTGCGTGGATAGCCTGGATGCGTTGGCGCCGTCGGAGCGGATCGATGTGGTGGTCAACCTGGCGGGGGCGCGCATCCTCGGCTGGCGCTGGACTGCGGCGCGCAAGGCGGCACTAAGGCGCAGCCGGGTGGCGTTGACGGAGCGCGTGGTGGCGTGGATCGCCAGGGCGGAGCACAAGCCCCGCCTGATGCTGTCGGCGTCGGCCATCGGCTACTACGGCGTGCAGGCTATGGGCGACACGACGCCGCTGGCCGAAGATGCGCCGCCGCAGCCGGTGTTCATGTCGCAGCTGTGCCAGGAATGGGAAGCGGCCGCGCGCGCAGCGGGTACGGGCGTCGGCAACGGCAACGGTGCCGGCGCCGGTGGCGGCGGGGGCGGGCGCGTCACGCTGCGGGCGGCGTACAACTTCACCGCGCCGGAGCAGGTATCGCAGGCGGAATTCAGCCGCACGGCGGCGTCGCTGCTGGGACGGCCGTGCTTCGTGCCGACGCCGGGCTGGCCGGTGCGGCTGCTGCTGGGGGAACAGGCGGATCTGCTGCTGGAGGGGCAGACCGTGGCGCCGGCGCGGCTGCTGGAAGAGGGCTTCCGGTTCCGCTATCAAGACTTGCGCGGCGCGCTGGCCGCGCTGCTGGGGAAGTAGCTCAGTTCAGCTCTTTCGGCTCGGGCAGCGGCTGCTGCGCGCGGCGCCAGCGTATCATGCCGATCGAGAAGGCGGCGCAATAACCGGCCACCAGGCCCAGGACCACGGTAGTGGCCGGGCTTTGCACAAATTCGGTTTGCGACATCAGGTTGGGCGTCTCGACGCGGCTGATCATGTACAGTTCCAGCCCGCGGTACAGCATGCGCGCGGCGAACAGCATGAACACCGTGATGCCGATGCGCAGGTTGGGCGTGAAGAAGTAGCGCTTGCCGATGGTTTCGAAGCGCGTGCCCTTCAGGCCGAACACGCCCAGCCACGCGCCGCCCAGCGCGCCGGCCGCCAGGCAGGACAGGCCCAGCACATTGTCCAGCATGGACAGCGCCAGCCACGCCAGCAGCACGGGGAAGGCCACGGCCGACAGCCAGTGGCGCCAGACCAGCGATTCCTGCCGTTTCAGCATGCTCTTGATGCGCGAATAAATGCGCCATACCAGCAGCGGTATCAGGACAAGCAGGGCGATCGTGGTCATTTCCATAGGGTTGTTCTCGGCGCGCAAAAGCACGATTGTAAAGCAAGGCGGTGCGCCATCCACCTGTGCCACAAATCGATACACGCCGTTGATTGACTTTCAAGTTATCCGTAAGCAATATAATCGGTCCTCTGACTTGTCCACGAGATAACAATGACCGTACGGAATTCCCTGCTGCCGCTGGCCCTGGGCCTGATGGCCGCATCGCCGCTGGCCGGCGCCCAGAACGGCGGCTACCAGCTGCCGCCCGCGCCGCTGCAAGCCATCGTCGACGCGCCGCGCGCGCCGCTGCTGAACCTGAGCCCGAAGCGCAACCTGGCCGTGATGGTGGCCCAGCCTGCGCTGCCGGGCATCGCCGAAGTGGCGCAGCCGGAGCTGAAGCTGGCCGGCTTGCGCGTCAACCCGCGCACCTATGCCGCCAGCCGCTTTTCGTTCGGCACCGACCTGACGCTGCTCGACATCGACACGCAGAAGGAAATGAAGATCGCCGGCCTGCCGAAGGGCGTGCGCGTGACGGAACTGGCCTGGTCGCCGGACCAGCGCTATCTGGCGTTCAGCCACACCAACTACGGCGATGCCGCAGGCAAGGGCGCCGGCGTGGAACTCTGGCTGGTGGACGTGGCCGCGCGCAGCGCGAAGAAACTGACATCGCAGCCGCTGTCCGCCGTGTTCAGCCGCGGCTTCCAGTGGCAGCCGGACGGCAAGGGCCTGCTGGTGCAGCTGCGTCCCGCAGGCCAGGGCGCCGCGCCGCAGCTGACCGGCATTCCATCCGGCCCCGCCGCGCAGGACAGCCAGCCCGGCGCCGGCACGCGGCTGATCCGCACTTACCCGGACTTGCTGAAGAACGAGGAAGACGCCAAGCTGTTCGAGCACTACATCACGTCCCAGCTGGCGCTGGTGGACCTGTCGGGCAAGACGCGCCTGATCGGCAAGCAGGGCCAGTATTCGCGCGCCTCGCTGGCGCCGGGCGGCAAATACCTGCTCACCTCCAGCATTGCGCGTCCGTATTCCTACATCGTGCCGGTATCGAGCTTCGGCGAGGACATCGAAGTGCGCGAGCTGGACGGCAAGCTGCAGCACACCGTGGCCAAGCTGCCGCTGCGCGAAGGCCTGCCGCCGGGGAACGACGCCGTGCCGCCCGGCCAGCGCCACATCAGCTGGCGCGTGGACGCGCCGGCCACGCTGGTGTGGGCCGAAGCGCAGGACGGCGGCGACCCGGCCAAGGCCGCCGAGATCCGCGACATCGTCTACACGCAGGCGGCGCCGTTCACGGCCCAGCCCACCGTGCTGGCCAAGCTGGGTTCGCGCTACGCGGGCATCGCCTGGGGCCGCGGCGACGTGGCGCTGCTCAACGAACGCTGGTACAAGACGCGCGCCGTGAAGCAGTGGAAGATCGCGCCGGACCAGCCGGATACCGCGCCCGAGCTGATCTACCAGGGCTCCGCCGAAGACCGCTACAACAATCCCGGCTCACCGGTGATGCGCGCCGACGCGGCCGGCTTGCCGCGCCTGCTCATCAGCGCCGACAACGCCATCCTGCTGGACGGCGCGGGCGCCACGCCGGAAGGCGACCGCCCCTTCATCGACCGCCTGAACCTGTCCACCAGGAAGAAGGAGCGCCTGTTCCAGAGCGCCGCGCCGTATTACGAGAACGTGGTGGCGGTGCTGAACGAGGACGGCAGCAAGCTGCTGTCCACGCGCGAATCGCCCACCGAGCGTCCGAACTACTACGTGCGCAACCTGGCGCTGCAGGGCGACGCGCAGCTCACCGCGCTGACGCATTTCCCGCATCCGCTGCCGCAGCTCAAGGACGTGCAGAAGGAGCAGATCCGCTACAAGCGCAAGGACGGCGTGGACCTGACCGCGACCCTGCTGCTGCCGCCGAAGTACGACGCCAAGCGCGACGGCCCGCTGCCGATGCTGATGTGGGCTTACCCGCAGGAGTTCAAGTCGGCCGAAGCGGCCAGCCAGACCACCGGTTCGCCGTACAAGTTCAACGCGGTGAGCTACTGGGGGCCGGCGGCCTTCCTGGCCATGGGCTACGCGGTGCTGGACAATCCGTCCTTCCCCATCGTGGGCCAGGGCGAGCAGGAGCCGAACGACACCTATCTGCCGCAGCTGGTGGCGGACGCGGAAGCGGCGGTGGATGAGGTGGTGCGGCGCGGCGTGGCCGAGCGCCACCGCATCGCCATCGGCGGCCACTCGTACGGCGCCTTCATGACCGGCAACCTGCTGGCGCATACGCGCCTGTTCAAGGCCGGCATCGCGCGCAGCGGCGCCTACAACCGCACGCTCACGCCATTCGGCTTCCAGTCCGAAGACCGTCCGTTCTGGAAGGCGCAGGATGTGTACCAGGCCATGTCGCCGTTCAATAACGCGGACAAGATCAAGGACGCGCTGCTGCTCATCCACGGCGCCGACGACAACAACTCCGGCACCTTCCCCATCCAGAGCGAGCGCATGTTCCAGGCGGTGAAAGGCCTGGGCGGCACGGCGCGCCTGGTGATGCTGCCGAACGAGTCGCACGCCTACCGCGCGCGCGAGTCCATCATGCAGATGCTGTATGAAACCAACAGCTGGCTGGAAAAGTATGTAAAGGCTGCCAAGCAGTAAGGAACCGAGCGCCTCCGCCAGGGGGCGTAGAATGGGGCCATTGTTTACTTTCGGAGTGAACCATGGCCCCAGATTTCATTCAAGCCCACCGCGCGCCCGACCCCGTGCCGGTGGATGACCCGATGCCGGAACCCGTGCCGGCCCATCCCCACCATCCGAATCCTCCTGTGCCGCAGGACGATCCGGTGCCGGACCACAACCCCAGTTATGCCTAGTCGAAGGCCCAGGTGTACAGCACGTCGAGCGCGTTGTTGGTGCCGGTCTGGAATTGCAGCGTGATGCGCGGATTGAGCTTGTAGCGCAGCTTGACCAGGCTGGTGGCCGTGCCCGCGCCCTGCTCAAAGCTGAGATAGGCGCGCGACGACAGCCGCTTGCCGACCGTCACCACGGTGTTTTCCAAGCCCTTGGCCTGCGAGCTGCCGGCCGCTTGCGATACGCCCAGCTCATCCAGCCCCAGCTTGCCCGCGATGCCGCCGCCGGTGCCGCCGAACAGTGCCCCGGCCGCTGTGCCCAGCAGCGCCATCTCATTGCCGCCCGCGTCCGCGATGCCGTGGCCCAGCACCAGCCAGGAGAGCTTGTCGCTGTCCGGCACGCTGGGCGTCGATACCAGCTTGGCCTGCGGTGCCAGCGCCGTGCCGCGCACTTCCACGCCCGCTTCCACATTCGTTTCGCTCAGCTGTTCGCCTTCGGGGCGCTTGCGCACGGCCAGGATGTTGAGGCCGGGGTTGTCGTAAGCGCCGGTGAAATTGAGCACGCCGCGTTCGATGCTGAGGTTCTGGCCATAGGCCTTGTAGGTGCCGTTGTCCACGCGGATGCTGCCGGTGACGCGCGGTGGGCGGCGGTCCACGATGCGCAGGTGCACGGTGCCGGCCAGGTCGGCGTCCAGGCCCTTGCCCTTCAAGTGGAAA
The DNA here is from genome assembly GCF_042693265.1 of Pseudoduganella sp. UC29_71. Taxonomy (NCBI): domain Bacteria; kingdom Pseudomonadati; phylum Pseudomonadota; class Betaproteobacteria; order Burkholderiales; family Oxalobacteraceae; genus Pseudoduganella; species Pseudoduganella sp. UC29_71. The sequence goes on from NZ_CP170549.1 coordinate 6,713,924, forward strand.
TCGTTGCCGAGGTCTGCTTCCAGGTCCACGTTGAGCGGCATGGCCTGCACGGCGGCCACCTTGCCGGGCGGCTTGCCGCGTCCCAGCACCACCACGTCGTCGCTGATGGTGGGGCTGTTTTCGGAGCCGAGTTCGATGCGGGCGCGGTCGGCTTTCAGCTTGCCATCCAGCTGGAAGTGCTTTTGGTCGCGCACCAGCGTGGCCTGGCCGCTCACGGCCAGCGTGCGGTCGGGACGGGCCAGCACCAGCAGCTTGTCGGCCACCAGCTTGAGCTGCATGGTGGCCTCGGCGTTCGCCAGCTTGACCCAGCCGTCGGCCTGGGCGCGGCCTTGTTCGCCGTCGAAGGACAGCTTCTGCAGGTTGAGCTGGTCGCCCGCCAGCTTGGCCTGCAGCTGTCCGTTGCGCAGCTTGATGCCTTGCTCGGCCCAGTTGACCACCAGCTTGTCGCCGGCGATGTCGCCGTTCAGCACCGGGTCGGCAACGGTGCCGCTGCCGCTGGCGGACACTTTCAGCGATCCGTCCAGCTCCAGGCCGAACACGCCGGACAGCGGCGCCAGCCAGGCGATGGAGGGCATGTTGACGCTGCCGGTCATGGTCAGCGGGCTGCTGTTGGCGACGCGGCCGTTCTGCAGCTGGGCGGTGGCGTCGATGCGGGCCTGGCCGGCGCGCGTGCCGTCCAGGTTGAGCTGCGTGCGCAGCGCACCGCCGATCACATCGGCGCGCAGTTCGAACTGGCGCAGACCGAGGGCGATGGGCTTGTCGCCGCTGGTGACGGTGACGTCGCCGGCTTCGCGGTACACGCGCAGCATGCCTTCGATGTTGGCGATGGCCGGCGCTGCGCCGCGTGCCGGCGGCGTTGCGACAGCGGCGTTCGGGGCGGCTTGCAGGTCGAGTGCCCAGGCGGCGCCCAGTGTCAGGTCGCTCACCACGTTGTCGCGCCACAGCTCGGACAGTTGCGCGAGGTAGCTGACCGGCACGCCGGCGGCGGAGCCTTTGCTGCGCCAGCGCGGGCCGTTCTTGTCCAGCGTGTCGATGCGGATGCTGCCGTCCGGGAGCTTGATCACGGCGCCGGCCAGCGACAGCTGCTCGGGCTTGGCCAGTCCGGCCGCGCCGCCGCCCGCCGCGCCGGCGATGCGCAGCGCGGCCGGGGCTTGCAGCGTGAAGGCGTAGCGGCCCTTGTTCTGCAGCGTGTCGATGGTGCCGGTCCAGACGCTGTCGTCGGCGATGCTGCCGGCCGCAGCGCCGCCGGCCGATCCGGCGCTGCTGCCGCCGTGGACTTTCACGAGTGCGTCGAACTGCGGATTGCTGGCGCTGAGCTGCAGCGTGTGCGCGGCGCGCGTGCCGGTGGACTGGAAGCGCGCCTTGTCGATGGTCAGGCCGGGCGACACGTAGCCAGCCAGTTCCACCTCGCTGGTCAGCGGATCGGCGCCGCCGAAGCCGGTGCCGATGCTGGCGCTGGCCTTGATGCTTTTGATCTGGTGCTCGGTGAACAGGCGCAGGTTGTTGCCGTCCATGCTGAACGCCAGCGCCGGCTGCGCCATGGTGCCGGTGAGCGAGCCCGTGCCGCGCAGTACGCCGCCGAAGCCCGCGCCCAGGGTGTTCAGCTGCGGCGCGTCCACCTTCCAGTCCAGCCGGTCGCGCGCCGTGCCGAAGGCGCCCTTGGCTTGCACGCTGTTGGCGCCGAGGTGCAGGTCGATGTCGGTATTCTCGATGCGCTTGCTGTCCGCGCTCACCCTGGCGTAGCCGGACAGCGCCGTACCGGACAAGGTGGACGGCTGCAGCTTCAGGTCCAGCGCGCCGCGCCAGTCCGCCGCCAGCCTGCCGCTGCCGCTGAAGTCCGCGTTGATGCTGCCCGCCGTGTACGGTCCGAAAGCGGCCGGGTTGAAGTGCTGCGCGGTGCCCGCTACTTTCAGCTCGCCGGTTTTGCCCGCCAGCCAGACCTCGCCTGCCGCGTGCAGCACGCTGTCCGGCGCCGGGTGCTTGGCGGTGCTCTTGCCTTGCACCAGGCCCAGGCCTTTCGCGTCCGCTTCGAAGGTGCTGCGCGGCGCGGCATAGGTGCCGCTGGCCACGCCGTTTGCCGCCAGTGCGCCCAGCAGGCCGCTGTGAACGGCGGACAGCTGGCGCGCATCCACGCGCCACACCAGCCGCTCGCCCGGCGCGCCGAAGCCGCCGCGCAGGTCCAGCGTGTTCTGCCCCAGCGCCAGTTTGGCGTCCACGCCGCTCAGGTGCGCGGCGTCGGCCTGCAGCTTGCCGGCGCCGGACAGCGGCTGGCCCAGCAAGCGGCTGGCACCCAGCTTGAAGTCCGCCGCCACCTGCCATGCCGGCGCCAGCGTGCCGTTGGCGTTGATCTCGCCGTTCAGGTCCGCCGCCGGCAGCGCGCCCAGCGCGGACGGATCGAAACGGACGATGCCGGCGCTGGCCTTGAAGGGCTGCTTGTCCTTCAGGTTCGCTTCCGCGCTGACGTTGATGCTGCCTTTGCCCACCGCGAGGCGGGCTTGCTTCACGCGCAGCAACGCGTCCGCCAGCGTGGCCTGGGCATCCAGGCGCAGGCCCGCTTGCGCCAGGTTCACCGTCAGCGTTTGCGTCTTGCCTGTGCTGCCCAGCGCGATGTCGCCGGCGATTTTGGTAGCGTTGACGGCGCCGTGGATGGCATGCAGATCCAGCCGGTCGGTATGCAGCTGGAAGGTCGCCGCGTCCACGCCGCCGTCGATGGCCACGCGCTGCACGCGGCCGCCGCCGGCGAACTTGCCGGCCGCGCCGAGGTCGATCAGCACCTGGTCGATGGTGGTGGCGGTGAGCGTGCCGCCCAGGCGGCCGGTGATGGCGTGCAGCGGAATGCGGTGGTGGTCGAGCGGGCCGGACGCGCCCTGGTTCTGCACTGCCAGGCTGCCGCTCACGGCCTGGCTGGGCGCGATCTGCGCCTGCAGCTGCACGCTCAGGTCGGCCTGCGGCCAGGCTGGATCGAACAGCGCCGGATTGATGCCGCGGCCCTTGATGTCGGCCATGCGCAGGATGATCGGATCAAATGGAGCCAGGGTTAGTTTTCCGTCGCCGCTGGCGTTGCTGGAACTGCCTTGCGCGGCCAGTTCGACCAGCGACAGGTTGCCGCCGGCAGCGAGCGCGAGCTGCGCAGGCTTGGCGCCGGCGGGTATGCCGGTGGTTTGCGTCAGGCTGGCCCTGGCGTCCAGCTTGAAGGGGCGCTGCGCGCCCACGCTGCCGTCCAGGGCCACGCGGCCGACCTGCGTCATGGCGCTGGCGCCGCGCACGCGCCAGGACTGGCTGTCGCCGTCCAGTTTCAGGCGGATGGCGCTGATGACGGTGCCGGTGCTGGCGGCGGTGTCGGTGGCGCCCAGCAGGGTCAGTTTGTCGAGGCGGGCGTCGGCCACGCTGAGGCGGAAGGGTGGGGCCAGCGTCTCGGGCAGCTTGGCGGGTTCGCCGGGCTTCAGCGTCTGCGACACGGCGCTGGCGATGTGCAGCTCGCTGATGGCAATGCCTTCGCTGAAGTACTGCAGCGGCGACCAGTCGATGGTGGTGTCGTTCGCCGTCAGCACGCTTTCCGGCGTGCGGTGCACGATGCGGTCGATATGCATGCGGCCGTACAGCGAACCGGTGACGCCGGTGGCGACGATCTGCCCGCCGCTGGCGCGCGCCACGCGCTGCACGATGGTCTGCAAGGTGGCCTCGCGGCCCAGCAGCCACACCAGGCCCGCCAGCAGCACGAACAGCGCCGCCAGCGCGATCAGCGCCCGGCGCAGCCAGCGGCGCGGCGGCTTGCCGCCGGCGCCCGGGCCGCCCGGCGGCGTGCCTGCGGCGCCGTCTTGATTGGGTACAGTCATCTCGGCCATCAGAAGGTGAACCCCAGTGAGAAGTGCAGACGCGCTTTTTTCACGGCGTGGCCGTAGGCGACGTCGACGTTGATCGGGCCGACCGGGCTTTTCCAGCGCGCGCCCACGCCGTAGCCGGACTTGGGGTGCAGGCCGGAGAAGGAGTCGGACGCGTTGCCCGCGTCGTAGAACACGGCCGCGCCCCAGGACGGCTTGAACCAGTACTGGTACTCGGCGCTGCCGGTGGCGAGGTAGCGCCCGCCCACGGTGGCGTCGCCCTTGCGCACACCCAGTTCCTGGTAGGCGTAGCCGCGCACGGACTGGTCGCCGCCGGCGCGGAACTGGTAGATGGCGGGCACGCCGTCCTTCTGTTTGGACGCCAGCGCGCCCAGTTCGCCGCGCAGTATCACCGTGCTTTTCGCGCCGAAGGGGATGTACCACATGGCCTTGGTGCTGGCGCGGATGAAGGGTTCATCGGTGAGCAGCGGCAGCAGCGCGCCGCCGATCTGCCAGTTCACCACGTGGCCCTTGCTGGGGAACAGCAGGTTGTCCAGCTTGCGGCGCGTGACGGAATAGGTCAGCGGCAGGCTGGTGCTGCGCACGCTGGGCTGGCCGGCCACGGTCTTCTGTTCGGTCAGCAGTTCCACGCCCAGGCTGCGTTCGAGCAGCGGCGTGCCCCAGGCGCGCTTGGCCGACACGGTGAACACCGTGGTTTCCTCGCCTTCGATGTCGCTGCGCTCGTAGGCGCCGCCGAAGCTGTCGCTGTAGCCGTCCGGCGTGACAGGGAAGTAGAAGTCGCCGCGCGCGGTCTGCTTCTTGGTTTCCAGCGTCAGCGCGCTTTTCATCTTCAGGCCGAAGATGGCCAGGTCGTCGTAGTTGAGCTGCGCGCGGTTGCCGGTGTTGGTGCTGTAGCCGAGACCGGCGCTCACGTTGCGGCGCTTGTTTTCCACCACGCGCACCAGCAGCGGCAGCGGCGCCATGGGGGCGGGGACGGCAGCAGGCGCGGCGGCGTCGGCGCGCTTCTCGGCCCCCGCTTCCAGCTGCTCGTCCAGGATGGCGCTCAGGTCGGCGCTCACGTCCACGCTGGCGAAGTAGCCGGTGTCCTGCAGGCGCGACTGGTAGGCCTGCAGCGCCGCTTCGCTGTAGTAGTCGCCCGGCTTGATCTGGTTCAGGTTGGCCACGATGGAGGCCGGAAAGCGCTTCAGGCCTTCGATGCGCAGTTCGCCGAAGCGCAGTTCGGGGCCGCTGTCCAGCACCACGCGCAGCGCGGCGCTGTGCTGGTCCGGGTCCACGGTGGCCAGGCTGTCGCTGAGCTGGGCGCGCGGGTAGCGCGTCTGCACCACCTGGCGCAGCAGCGCGCGCTTGGCCTGCTCCCACGCGTCCTGGCGGAAGATGTCGCCCTTGGGCAGCGTCCACGCTGCCTGCAGCGCGGCCTTGTCGAACGGGGTATCGCTGCTGGAGGCAAAGCCCTGCAGCACGATCTCCACGCTGCCCACGCGCACCGGCTCGCCGGGCTGCACGTCCACCACCACAGTGGGGGTGCCGCCTTCGCCGTCGCGCAGGCCGTCGATGCGGGTACTGATCACGGGGGAGTAGTAGCCGGCCGTGGCCAGCAGGGTCTTGGCTTGCTCCGGCGCGCTGCGCGCCATGCGCTGCAGCTGTTCGCGGTCGATGCGCGGATTGCCGCGGAAGCGCAGCAGGTCCAGGTTGTCGGTCAGGAGTTCTTCCAGGCGGCCCGGCGCGTTCACGCGCACGTTGTACTGCATGCCTTGCGCCAGCACGGCGCCAGGCAAGGCGCAGGCGAGCAGGGCCAAGCCGAACTGCAGGGCGGCCCAGGCACGCTTGCCCATTGCTTTTGTGATGAGTTGTGCCAAAATTCGAGGTCCTGCCGGTTCTTTTGATAGGGAAAGCTACCCCGCATGTTACCGGATAGTCCCAAAAGATGGCGTACTACTAAGATTTATTGAAGGCAAATAAAATGATCACTACAGATGCGGCGCTGGTCCTGTTCAGCGGCGGCCAGGACTCCACCACCTGCCTGGCCTGGGCGCTGGAACGCTATAGCCGGGTTGAGACCATAGGCTTCGACTACGGCCAGCGGCACGCCATCGAACTGACGGTGCGCCCGCAGGTGCTGGCAGCGCTGCGCGCGCACAAGCCCGAGTGGGCGGCGCGCCTGGGCGAAGACCACACGGTGGACCTGTCGCTGATCTCGGCGCTGTCGAAAACGGCGATGACCGAGGATATCGAGATCGTGATGCAGGAAAACGGCCTGCCGAACACCTTCGTGCCCGGCCGCAACCTGATGTTCATGACCGTGGCCGCCACCCTGGCCTACCGGCGCGGCCTGAATGTGCTGGTGGGCGGCATGTGCGAAACCGACTTCTCCGGCTACCCGGACTGCCGCGACGACACCATGAAGGCGCTGCAAGTGGCGCTGAACCTGGGCATGGACACCCGCCTCAAGCTGGAAACGCCGCTGATGTGGCTGGACAAGGCGCAAACCTGGACCCTGGCCGAGCAGCTGGGCGGTGCGCCGCTGGTGGACCTGATCCGCGCCGCCACGCACACCTGCTACCTGGGCGAGCGCGGTGCGCTGCACGACTGGGGCTATGGCTGCGGCACCTGCCCGGCCTGCGCCCTGCGCGCGCGCGGCTACCGGCAATACGCGGACGGCAAGGCGGCCCAGCAGCAATAAGGGCTATAACGGTTAAGGGCTATAAGGGTTCCCCCTACAATCGGGCTCGGCAGTCCGATTGGTAATGGTAATTCGGCATATTTCATTGCCGATAATCCACAACAGGCCGTTGCGCGGGGCGGCTTGGGTAACGTACTATCAACCACACTGGTATTCCCGTCCCACCGCTGTTTTCCCCGCGAAGACCATGGACCCGACCGACTCCCGGCCCCAGCCCCGCCGGACGCTGCAGGATCTGCTGAGCCCGGCTATCGTGGCGGGCGTGGTGCTGGGCGTGTGCCTGGGCTCGACCTGGTGGCTGTGGCGCAATGCCAGCGCCGATGCGGCGCAGGATATCCAGGCCGATTTCGACTTCCGCGTGCGCGAGCTGGTCAACAGCATCGCGCAGCGCATGCAGACCTACGAGCAGGTGCTGTACGGCGTGCAGGGCCTGTACATCAGCTCCGATTTCGTCGACCGCGACGAGTTCCACCGCTACCTGGACAGCCAGCACCTGCAGCAGCACTTCCCCGGCATCCAGGGCGTGGGCTATATGCGCCTGGTGGGTGGCGGGCAGCGCGAGCTGCACACGCTGGCCATGCGCAACGACGGCTTCCCCGACTACAGCATGCGCCCGCCGGGAGAGCGGCCGCAATATGCGCCCATCGTCTATATCGAGCCGTTCAGCGGCAGCAACCTGAAAGCGTTCGGCTACGATGCGATGTCCGAGCCGGTGCGGCGCGCGGCGCTCGAGCGCGCGCGCGATTCCGGCCTGCCGGCCATGAGCGGCAAGGTGCGCCTGGTGCAGGAGGACCAGCGCGAAGGCGAGGAACAGGCCGGTTGCCTGCTGGTGCTGCCGGTGTACCACAACGGCCAGCCGCAGAACACCATCGAACAGCGCCGCGCCGCGCTGACCGGCTGGGTGTACGCGCCGTTCCGGCTGGGCGACGTGATGGCTGGCCTGGGCGGCGAGCGCGCCGCCAGGCTGGACGTGGAAATCTACGACGGCGACGAGCTGGGCGCGGCCAGCCGCATGTACGACAGCCGGCCCGGCCCGCCGCAGCCGGGCATGCGCCACACCATGCAGAAGATCAGCCTGGCCGGGCACCGCTGGACGGTGCGCATTAGCGGCGTGCCGGGCAGCGGCGTGGGCGCCGAGCGCGACGACAAGGTGCAGATGATAGGCAGCGCCGGCGTGCTGATCAGCGGCCTGCTGGCGGCCCTGGCCTGGCTGCTGGCGCGCAGCAACCTGAAGGCGCGCCGCGCGCTGGACCGCGAGCGCCTGCTGGCAGCCGAGCTGCAGGAGGGACAGGCCAGCTTGCTGGCCATGGCCGACAGCGCCCAGCGCAGCCAGGCGGTACTGCGCAGCATCCTCGACTCCACCGTGGACGGCATCCTGGTCGACAATTTCGAAGGCGGCGTGCTCAATTCCAACCGCCGCTTCCGCGAGCTGTGGAATGTGCCCGAACACCTGGACTGGCGGCACGACGGCGCCATCCTGCTGCAGCAGGTGGCCGAGCAAGTGGCGCAGCCGGCGGTGTTCCTGGCGGCGGTAGCGCGCCGTCCGGGCGAGAACGAAGTGCAGCAGGAGTTGCTGCATTTGCGCGACGGCCGCGTGATTGAACAGTTCACGCGCGGGCTGCGGCTGGGCAGCGCGCCGGCACGGCTGTGGTCCTTCCGCGACATCACCGACCGCACGCTGGGCGAGCGCCGCGAGCAGACCCGGCGCCGGGTGCTGGAGCTGCTGGCCACCGGCGCCCCGCTGCAAACCATTCTCGACAGCGTGGTGCACGGCGTCGAGGAGGGCCAGCCCGGCCTGCGCTGCGCCATCCTGCTGCTGGACGAGGAAAGCCGCCGCCTGCACGTGCGCGCCGCGCCCAGCCTGCCGCCGTTCCTGAGCGCGGCCATCGACGGCCAGTCGGTGGACCAGCCGGACGGCTACTGCGGGCAGGCGGTGCAGCTGGGGCGGCGCGTGATCGTGGCCGACATCGCCCAGGATGGGCTGTGGTCGCAATACCGCGACCTGGCGCGCCAGGCCGGCGTCCATGCGTGCTGGTCCGAGCCCATCCGCGCGGCCAGCGGCGCCGTGCTGGGCACCTTCGCCATTTTCCCCAGTGCCGCGCAAGCGCCCAGCGTGGCCCAGCTGGCGCTGATGGAGCAGGCGTCGCGCCTGGCCGGCATCGCCATCGAGCAGGCCCAGGCGGCGATTGCGCTGCGCGCCGGCGAGGAACGCTTCCGCAGCCTGTACGACCACGCGCCGGTGGCGCTGTGGGAGCAGGACTGGTCGGCGGTGCGCGCCGAGCTGGCCGAACTGGAGCGCTCCGGCGTGGACGATGTGCCTGGCTGGCTGCGCGCCAACCCCAGCCAGGTGGCGCGGCTGGCTGGCGTGGTGCGCATCATCGACGTCAACGCGGCCGCGCTGGCCCAGGTGGGCGCGCCGCCCGGCAGCAAGGACACCGTCGCGCTGACGCTGGCGCAGAATTTCGACGCCGGCGCCATGCCAGCCTTTGCCCAGGCGCTGGGCGCGCTGGCCCAGGGCGCGCACCTGTTTGCCTGCGAAAGCAGCTTCGAGCGGCTGGACGGGGTGCAGCGCCAGAACGAGCTGACCTTGCTGGTGATGCCGGGCCACACGCACAGCCTGGACTTCGTCATCGTGTCCACCGTGGACATCACCGAGCGCAAGCGCATGAACGATGAATTGCTGGTGCTGGCCACCACTGATTTCCTGACCGGCCTGCCGAACCGGCGCGAATTCATGGCGCGCCTGGACGACGAGCAGGCGCGCCTGCAGCGCGACATCAGCGAGCGGGGCGCGGTGCTGATGCTGGACCTGGACCATTTCAAGCGCATCAACGACGAGTACGGCCACGCCACCGGCGACGCGGTGCTGCGCCACATGGCCGGCCTGATGCGCGACAGCCAGCGCAAGATCGACACCCTGGGCCGGGTGGGCGGCGAGGAATTTGCGGTGCTGCTGCCGGGCGCCGACATGGCCAACGCGGCGGCCTTCGCCGAGCGGCTGCGCCAGCGCATCGCCGGCACGCCGCTGGAGGTGGACGGGCGCCTGCTGGCGGTCACGGTAAGCATCGGCATAGCCGCGCTGGATGCGGGCGACAGCAGCGGCGACGCGGCCCTGGTGCGGGCCGACAAGGCCTTGTACTGCGCCAAGCGGGGCGGGCGCAACCGGGTGGAGCAAGTGCTGCAGTGCGAACCGGGCAGGCCGGAAACGGCGCGGCCGGAGGACTAGGCTCCGGCCGCGTGGGGGGATTCGGGGACCGGCTCAGATGGCGACGTGGCCGTCCATGTCTTTGGCCACGTCCTTCGGATCGGCGGCGCGGGCACGCAGCTTGCGGTTGCGCGACACGATGAACCAGATGATGGCTGCAGGAATCAGCACCGGCAGCATCAGCGGCGACATCACGGCCAGCAGCACCACCGCCAGCATCAGCAGGCCGGCCACCATCAGCACGCCCAGGCCGGCAAACAGGAAGCCCAGGAACACCGCCACGCAGACCATGACCACGGCGCCGATCAACAGGCCCAGGCCGCCGAAGGTAACGCCCAGCAACACGCCCAGCGGACCGTCAAATTCTTCGTCACCCAGGTGAACCACCATGTCGCCCGTATCCAGTGTGTTCCAGGCGGCAATAAAGAGCAGGGCGATGAGGGTGAAGGCGAGCAGTTTTTTCATTTGAGGTTCCCCGTAAAGTCATGTTTCGTGGTTGGTATGGTTCAACTTTACGGTGCCGTGGGGCGCCGGGCCATCGGATTGCGATAGAGCGCAGATTTCGCGGGATCAGTGGCGGACGGCGCCGATAAACTGCAAATTTGACGCGGCTGCCAAAAAAACCGGCAGTTCCGGCCTTGAATTAAAGATATGGTTGCCTATACTGAATACCTATCTTGCACATGGAGGGCAATATGGCTTGGCTAGAACTGAGCGAGGGTCAATCGATATCCTCGGGATTCGGCAGTGCAATGCGCCAGCGTAGCGCGACTGAGTGTTCGAGCGGACCCAAAGGGCCGCCATCGGCGCCGCCTACCATTCCGCCGATCATTATCAATCCCTACACCTACCATATGCCGGAGCCGGCGATTGATCCGCGCCGCACCCCGCTGGGGCCGCCGATCGCACCGCCGCCCCGGCCTGCTATGTCGCTACTGGCTGCCTAGCGCAGACATTCGGGAATAAACCCACCAAATAAAAAGCCCGCATCATGCGGGCTTCGTCGTTAATGGCAACACGGCGTCAACGCGGCGGCAACGCGGGCAGCGTGGTCAGAACGCGTGCCGCATGCCGAAGGCCGCGCCCTTGAGCGTGGCCCCGGCGCTCACCGTGAGCGCATTGATGGCAAAGTCGTGCAGCGCGTTCGCTTCATTGTCCAGCCGCGTGTAATAGGCGTACAGGCTGCTGCGCTTGGACAGCGCGTAGTCGTAGCCCAGCGTCACATGGCTGGCGCCGGTATCCGGACCGCGCTTGATGTAGCCGATTTTCTGCGTGGAGCTGCCCTTGCCGTCGCCGGCGCGGGCCACGCCCAGGCGCAGGCCGTGCGGGCCGATCTGCTGCGTGGCCGACAGATAGAACGCGGTCTGTTCCAGCTTCCCGGTGGCAGTCTCGTACCTGAGCTTTTCGGCGATCACGGCCAGCCGCGCCTCACCCAGCCGGTTGCCGAAGCGGTAGGCGGCGGCCAGCTTGGTGCCGTCGTCGTCGCGGCCCTTGCCCTGGTAATCGTGGTGCCGCTCGTGCGCCAGCGCGGCGTACCACGGCCCCTGCTCGTACACGCCGGCCAGCGAGGTGAGCGAAGGCTTGGCGCCGCCGGCCGGCCGTTCCTCGCTGATGCCGTGCGCGGTGCGCAGGGTGAAGCCGTTCCAGGACGGCGAATACCAGCTGATGCTGTTCTGCTGGCGGCGGTCGAAGGAGGACACATTGCTCACGTTGTCCACCGTGGAGCCGGCGCCGTTGCCCATGATGCTCATATAGCCGGCCGTGGTGGGGTAGAACGGGTCCAGGCCGGACGTGCTGTTGTTGTAGGGCGTGGTCCAGTGGCCCAGGAACAGCTGGCCGTAGGCGCCTTCCAGGCCCACGCGCGTATCGCGCTGGGCCGGACTGCCTTCGCCCGTGTCGGGCGAGAGCGTGCCCTCGATCTGGAAGATGGCCTTGTTGCCGCCGCCCAGGTCCTCCGTGCCCTTGAAGCCGAACACCGAGCGGTTGTTGACCAGGCGCGTGATGCTGAGCCCTTTGCCGCCGGCTGCGGCGCCGGCGGCCGAGGTTTCCATGTGTTCCATGGCCACGTTCAGGCGGCCGTAGACGGTGACGTTGCTTTGCGCGGCGGCGTGGCCGGCAGCCAGGCACAGGGCCGAGGCCAGGGCGCCCAGGCCGAGCGGGAATGCGGTGTGTTTCATGTTGTTGTTCCTTAGCGGATGACGGCAAGTTGTTCGCGGTCCAGTTCACCTTCCCAGCGCGCCATGACCACCGTGGCGACGCCGTTGCCTATCATGTTGACCAGGGCGCGCGCTTCGCTCATGAAGCGGTCGATGCCGAGGATGAGGGCCATGCCGGCCACCGGGATGGTGGGCACCACGGCCAGCGTGCCCACCAGCGCGATGAAGGATGCGCCCTGCACGCCGCTGGCCCCTTTCGAGGTCAGCATGGCCACGCCGAAGATGGCCAGCTGCTGCAGCAGGCTCAGTTCCGTGTTGGTGGCCTGGGCCACGAACAGCGCCGCCATGGTCATGTAGATGCTGGTGCCGTCGGTGTTGAAAGTGTATCCGGTGGGGACGATCAGGCCTACCAGCGGTTTGGAGCAGCCCAGCCTCTCCATTTTGGCCATCAGCGTGGGCAGCGCGGTGTCGGACGAGCTGGTGCCGAGCACCAGGAAAATCTCTTCCTTGATGTAGACCAGGAACTTGACGATGCTGAAGCCGGCCAGGCGCGCAATGATCCCCAGCACGATGAGCACGAACAGCGCCGAGGTCAGGTAGAAGGTGCCGATCAGCTTGAGCAGCGGGCCAAGCGACACCACGCCGTATTTGCCGACCGTGAAAGCCATGGCGCCGAACGCGCCGATGGGGGCAAAGCGCATGATGAAGTTGATCACGCCGAACACGGCTTGCGAGCCCATGTCGATCAGCTCCGTCACCGGCTTGGCGCGGCTGCCCATGGCCGACAGCGCGAAGCCGAACAGCAGGGAGATCAGCAGCACCTGCAGCACGTCGCCCTTGCCGAAGGCGTCCGCCACGGTGTTGGGAATGATGTTGAGGAAGAAGTCGGTGGGCGTCATGCTCTTGGCCTTGCCCACGTAGTCGGTGACGGCCTTGGCGTCCAGCGTGGCGGGGTTGACGTTGAAGCCGTCGCCGGGACGCAGCCAGTTCCCCACCGCCATGCCGATGAACAGCGCGAAGGTCGATACCAGCTCGAAGTAGAGCAGGGCCTTGCAGCCGATGCGGCCGACCTTCTTGATGTCCTGCATGCCGGCGATGCCGCTCACCACGGTGCAGAACACGATGGGGCCGATCAGCATCTTGATCAGCTTGATGAAGCCGTCTCCCAGCGGCTTCATGTCGACGGCCAGCTTGGCGTCGAGGTGGCCGAGCAGGATGCCGAGCGCGATGGCGAACAGCACCTGCACGTACAGGATGGCGTAAAAGGGCTTGCGGGTGCGGACCGCGGGCGGCAGCGCGCCTGTGCCCGGGCCGGTGGGGCTGGTGGTAATCATGTGTCTCCTCCAATACTTCGTCGTGTGCTTCGATCAAGGTCCAGCTTATTGTTTGCAACTTATTGTTTGCTGCTTGTTGACTGGTATGGCATGGCCAGCAGGATGCTGGCCGGATGATTGGTGTTGTTCCTCAAGGCTCTCTTTTCCCCGGGCGCCAGGCGCGCGGAATCGTAACGGCGCAGCACCTGCTCGCCTTCTTCGGTGGCGATCGTCACTTCGCCCTCCAGCACCACGTACAGCTTTTCCACGCCGGACGCATCGAGCGTGGTGCCGCCGCCGGGCAGCAGGTGCGACATGCCCAGCCACAGCGTGTCCGACGGCCCCGCTTCATGCCCTTGCAGCCGCAGGCAGTGCATGCCTTCGTGGTTGGGCGGGAAGTAGGCGGGGGCGTCGCGGTAGCGGGTCAGCTTCATGGCTGCAGGGCCGGCTGCAGCACCACCCGTTCGCGCGCGCCGCCCAGCACCGCGCGGTAGCCCTGCACGGCGTCCTTCAGCGCGTAGATGGTGTCGGCCAGCACGGGGAAGGGTTTCAGCGTGCCGTCGGCGAAACCGGGCGCCAGCGCGTCGAGGATGCGGGCGCAGGCCAGCGAATCGAGCGCCAGCGTGTCGATGCCGACGTAGGTGTGCTGGCCGCGGTAGAAAGCGAAGATATCGAAGGGCACGGCACGCTCGATGGTGGAGATGAAGATCTGCCGTCCGCCGGTGGCCAGCGCCGCGTTGGCCTGCTCGAAGTAGGGACTGCCGACGGTGTTGTAGACGATGTCCGCGCCGTGGCCGCCGGTCTTGTCGCGCACGTAGGCGGCGATGTCCTGGGTGTCGGCGGCGATCATGTCCACCGCGCCGCTGGCATGGCCGATATAGGCTTCCTTGCTGCGCTCCACGGCGAACACGCGCGCGCCGGCGCGGGTGGCCAGCTGTATCGTGGCCTGGCCCACCTTGCCGTTGCCGCCCATGACCAGCACCACGTCGCCCGCCTGCGGCAGGCCGGCGCGGCGCAGGCCTTCGTAGGCAGTGATGAAGGGCACGCCGACGGCGCCCGCTTCCAGCATCGACACGGCGGCCGGCTTGGCGCGCACGGCGGCGGTGTCCAGCACCAGGTAGCGCGCGTGGGTGCCGTCGCGGCGGATGCCCAGTTCGCCGCCGCTGCCCCACACTTCCTTGCCGACCCATTCGGCCGGGCCGTCGATCACCACGCCGGCGTAGTCGCGGCCCGGGGTGCGCGGCCAGACCGCGTGCGGCATCGCGCCCAGTGCGGCCTTCACGTCGCTCGGGTTGACGCCGGCGCTGTGGACTTCGATGACGCACTGGCCGGGCAGCGCTTGCGGGCGCTCCGTGGTGGACAGGGTAGGGGCCAGCAGGTCGATGCTGGCGGCTTTCTCGGTGACGCGTACGGTGTTCATAGGTTTTCTCCTCGTTGTAGTCAATATTTCGTAGGGCGGGTTAGCGGCGCAGCCGCGTAAGCCGCCGTGCTTGCGTTGCGGCGGCGCTCGGCGGCGCTCGGCGGCTTACGCGGCCATGCCGCTAACCCGCCCTACAGGTCCAGCATGGTTCTGGCTTCGGCGGCGCTGGCCACCGCGCCGCCCAGCGATTCGACGATCAGCCGGGCGCGCGCCACCAGTTCGGCGTTGTCGCGCGCAAGCTTGCCCTTGGCGATGTACAGGTTGTCTTCGAAGCCGACGCGCACATGGCCGCCCAGCAGCCATGCCTGCGCCACCATGGGGAATTCATGGCGGCCGATGCCGAAGCCGGTCCACGTGGCGCCCGGCGGCAGCAGGCCGCGCGCATAGGCCATGGTCTCCGGGCTGGCGTTGAAGCCGTAGTGCACGCCCAGCACGAAGCTGAACAGTCCCGGCCCGGCCAGCGTGCCGTCGGCGATCAGGTCGCGCGCCAGGTGCAGGTCGCCGGAGTCGAAGATCTCGATTTCCGGCAGCACGCCCGCTTCGCGTATCACCTTGGCCATGCGGCGCACGTTGGCCGGCGTGTTGATCACCACGTCCGCGCCGGAGTTCATGGTGTTCAGGTCCAGCGTGGCGATGTCCGGGCGTAGCGCGGCGATGTGGGATACGCGCTTTTCGGGCACCATCAGCGTGCTGCCGGGGGCCGCCACCTGCGGGTCGTCCGCGCCGGGGATGAAACGGCCGCCGGGACCGGTGGTCAGGTTGATCACCAGTTCGCGGTTCTGCTCGCGGATGCGCTGCATTACTTCCGCGTAGTGGTCCAGCTCCATCGATGGCAGGCCCGTGCGCGGGTCGCGCACGTGGATGTGCACCACGGCGGCGCCGGCGTCCGCGGCGTCCAGGCAGGCTTGCGCGATCTGGGCCGGCGTGATGGGCAGGTCCGGATGCTGCTCCGGCTTGACGATGTTGCCGGTGACGGCGCAGGTGATGATGGTCTTGCGGTCGCTCATGGTGGCCTCCTTACGCTGCGCCGAGGTGGCGGCCGCCGTCGATGCGGATCACGCTGCCGGTGGCGAACAGCAGCGTGGTGGCGCAGGCTTCCACGGCGGCGGCGATGTCGTCCGGCTGGCCGATGCGCTTGAGCGGCGTGGTGGAAGCTTGCTTGTCGTTGAAGGCGGCGTCCCGGCCGGGTACGAAGTGGCTGTCCACCACGCCGGGCGAGACGTTGATGACGCGGATATGCGGCGCCAGCGCGCGGCCCAGCGAGTTGGCCATGGTGTCCAGGCCGGCCTTGGCGGCGCAGTAGGCCACGTTGCTGCCGATGCCGGTGCTGGCGGCGATGGACGAGATGTTCACCACCAGCCCATGGCCGGACGCGCGCAGCAGCGGCGCGAAGGCGCGGATGGCGGCGAACGGCGCGCGCCAGTTGGCGGTGAAGATGGCGTCGATCAGCGCGTCGTCCAGCGCGTCCAGGTCGGCGTGCGGCACCGGCTGCGTGAAGCCGGCCGAGTTGACCAGGATGTCGGCGCGGCCATAGCGCTCGCGCACTTCGGCGGCGGCACGCGCCAGCGCGGCGCTGTCGGTCAGGTCGGCTTCAATGGCGCGGTGGGCGCCGGCGGCAGCATGCGCAGCGGACGGCGGGGCGGGCAGCGCGGCGGCCTTGGCGTGGGCGTCGCCGCTGGCGCGGCCGAGCAGCACGATGCGCGCGCCCTGTGCGGCCAGGCGCTGCGCGCTGGCGTAGCCGATGGCGCCCGCGCCGCCGGCAATGACGGCCACCTGGCCGTCGAGTGGAAGTGGTGATGGCATGCGTATGTCCTTATTTGATGGGCGCTTCAGGGAAGCAGCTTTCGCCCGCTTCCAGCACGAAGTCGTAATTGAGCGTGTAGTACTCGTCCTCGCCGGCCGGGGTATGGCGCACGAACCGGCCCACCAGCGGCTTGGTCACGCCGAAGGACACGTCGCTGCCGAGGTGGTCGCAGTCGTCCGCGAACACCTGGGTGATCAGCGTCTTGCAGCGCGGGTGCGAGACCATGAAGTGCACGTGCGCCGGCCGCATGCAGTGGCGCTGCTGCAGGCGCAGCAGCACGCCCACCGCGCCGTGCGTGGGCACCGGATAGCCGGATGGGCGCACGGTGCGGAAGCTGTAGCGGCCGTCCTCGCCGGTGATGAAGTAGCCGCGCAAATTCATCTCCGGCTGCTGTTCATCCTGGTTCTCGTACAGGCCGGCCGGCGAGGCCTGCCACACGTCCACCTTGGCGCCGCAGATGGGCTGGCCGTCCAGGCCGCGTACCTGGCCGAACACCTGCATCGGCGTGCCCGGCGTGTCGCCGCGCGCGATCGAGTCGCCGTTGGCGCACAGCGGCGCGGCCGCGCGCCAGAACGGGCCGAGCAGGGCGGCTGCGCTTTGCCCCTGGTTTTGCGGATTGTTGCGCAGCGCCACCAGGGTCGAGATGCCCAGCACGTCGGCCGCCAGCACCACTTCGTTGTGCGCGTCGTTGGTCTGCTGGCCGATGTCGGTGACGAACTTGAGCACCGTATCGAACTCGGCCTCGGTCAGGTTCACTTCGCGGATCAGCGCGTGCATATGATCGACAAAGGCCGCCACCAGCTGGCGCAGGCGCGGGTCCGGGGTGCGGGCCATGGCGGCGTGCGCCACGGCGGTGACGGATGCTTCGCCGTCGATGATGTTGGCGGTATTCATGTCCACTTGCGGTCTCCTTCAGGCTTTTTTGAAATGGTGCGAACGTTCGCATTGACTTGATAGTAGCAGAACAAAAGGTAAACTCAAGCTGCTTACGAAAATATTTGCGAACGTTCGCATTGAATTTGCCGTTTACGCTGGGCAGCGGCGGCGTGCGAAAATACGACATCGCTTAACGGAAGACGCTATGCAGCAGAAAAAGATGACGCTGAAGGGCCTGGCAGAGATCCTGGGCGTGCACACCTCCACGGTGGGCCGCGTCATGGACCCGGAAACGCGGCACATGGTGGGCGAGGAAGTGGCGCAGCGCGTGCTGAAGGAAGCCGCCAAGCACGGCTACCGCCCCAACAAGATGGCGGCGGCGCTGCGCACGCGGCGCTCCAACATCGTCGGCGTGATGCTGCCCGATATCACCAATCCGGTATTCCCGCCCATCGTGCTCGGCATCGAGGACGAACTACGCAAGCACGGCTACGTGGCGCTGGTGACCAACGCCGGAGAAGACCCGGGCCAGCAGCGCTTCGTGGTGGACCAGTTGCTGGCGCGCCAGGTCGATGCGCTGATCCTGGCCACCGCCACGCGCGACGACCCCGTCATCGCGCATTGCCTGGAGGCCGGCGTGGCGGTGGTGACGGTCAACCGCAGCGAGGACCGCGGCCGCGTGTCGAGCGTGGTGAACGACGAGTACGCGGGCATGCGGCTGGCGGTCGAGCACCTGCTGGCGCTGGGGCACCGCCACATCGTGCACCTGGTGGGGCCGCAGACGCTGTCCACCGGCCACCTGCGCCGCGAGGGCTACGAGCTGGCGCTGGCCGCGCACGGCGTGGCGCGCGAGGACATGTGGCTGTTCGACTGCAGCGCCTACACGCGCGAGGCGGGCCGCGCCGGCTGCCTGGGCGCGCTGGAGCGCTATCCCGAGGCGACCGCCATCCTGGCCGGCAACGACTTGCTGGCGCTGGGCTGCTACGACGCGCTGCGCGAGCGCGGCCTGCGCTGCCCGGAGGACGTGTCGGTGGTGGGCCACAACGACATGCCTTTTGTCGACATGGTCAACCCGCCGCTGACGACAATCCGCATCGGCCACCACGCCATGGGTGTGCAGGCGGCCCAGCTGGTGCTGCGGCGCCTGCGCGAGAACGAGGACGGCCAGGTGGAAATCCGCCTGAAACCCGAACTTGTGGTGCGCCATTCAACAACCGTTCCACGGAGCAGCTAAATTGCGTAAATTGCGATATGATACGGTTTTTAACTGTATATATATCCAGTAAAGCGAGCTCCCCATGACTGACGAGATTCTCCTTTCCGACGACGAGCAGGACAACCTGGTGCAGGAAGACCGCCTGTGGCAAGCCAACGGCTGGACCGCGCGCGTGATCAAGAACGACGAAGACGAGGGCTGGGCCGTGGCCATGATCAAGGACGGCGAGCCGGAGCCGGCGCTGGTGGGGCCGTGGACCATGGGCCGCGACAAGAAGAATCCCAAGCCGCTCGACGTCAACGCCTTCAACACCCTGGTCAAGACCGCCAACGAAGTGCTGCGCCGCCACGAGCAGCAGCTGCACGCCCAGCTGCACAAGAGCGTGCGCGTAAACACCGAAGGCGCGGCCTACATCACCGTCAACTTCGACATCACGCCGGACGAGGACGAGCCCTACGCCACGCTGACCGCCTTCGACCCCTACGGCGAGGAACTGGCGCAGGTGCGCGCGCTGCCGACCTTCAAGCTCAGTGTGGCAAGCGCCACAGCGTGGATAGAAAGCGGCTACCGCCGGCCAGCCTGAACTGTTACCATTCCTGTGCTAACTTGCACATAGGAAAAACCGATGGAAAGCCGTCTCAGCCGCCTGGAAGCCGTACAAAGCATCTTGCTCGAAATCGGGCAGAAATCGAGCACTTGCACCGACATCGCGGAATTCCTGCAGGCGGTGCACGAAGCGCTGGGGCGCATCATGTACGCGTCCAACTTCTACGTGGCGCTGAGTGACGAGGGCCGGCCCAACTCGGTGCGCTTCGTCTATTTCGTCGATGAAGTGGACGACGCGCCTGACCGCAGCGAAGTGGTGGAGCTGGCCTCGCCAGAGCAGTCGCCCACCGCCTGGGTGATCCTGAACCGGCAGCGCCTGATCATGACGGCCGAGGAACACAACTCGCGCGGCGTGGACGGCAGCAGCTGGGGCCTGGGCACCACGGCCGAGCATTGGATGGGCTGCCCGCTGGTGGACCACAACCACCAGGTGCTGGGCGCCATGGTGATCCAGAGCTACGACAAGCAGCACACCTTCAACGAGGAAGACCAGGCGCTGTTCCAGCTGATCGCCAACCACGTGTCCGGCGCGCTGCAGGGCCTGCAGAGCATGGACCGGCTGGAGCGCGCTGTGCACGAGCGCACCGCCGCGCTGGAATACGAAGTGGCCGAGCGCCGCCGCGCCGAAAACCTGCAGCGCGCGCTGTACGAGATCGCCAGCCTGTCGGGCGGCTCCTGGGACCGCAACACCATGTACCAGCGCCTGCACCAGGCCATCAGCGAAGTGCTGACCGTGCGCAATTTCCTGATCGCGCTCTACCACCCCAGCAACAACGAAATCACCGTACCCTACTTCGTCGACGAGAAAGACCCGACGGCGCCGTGCACCAGTTTCTCCTACGGCGTCGGCATGACGTCCTATATCCTCAAGCAGCGCCAACCGGTGCTGCTGGACCGCGACGGCTACCTGGCGCTGATGGCCTCCGGCGAAGTCGAGCGGCCGCTGGGCAACGAAGACATCGTCAGCTGGATGGGCGCGCCGATTTTGCTGAATGACTATGCCTACGGCGTGCTGGTGGTGCAGAGCTACGACGAAGACGTGATGTACTCGCAGTCCGACCTGGACGTGCTGGCCTTCATGGCCAGCCACGTGGCGGTGGTGATATCGCGGCTGCAGGCCGACCGCGCCATCCGCCGCGCCAAGAGCGCGCTGGAAGAGCAGAACGCGGCGCTGAACACGGCGCTGACGCAGCTGCAGGCGGCGCAGGGCGAGCTGGTGCGGCAGGAAAAACTGGCCTCGCTGGGCCGCCTGGTGGCCGGCGTGGCGCACGAGATCAACACCCCGCTGGGCATCTGCGTGACCGCCACCAGCCACCTGGTGCAGGAACTCAAGCTGACCAAGGAAGACCTGGCCAACGGCGCGCTGGACGAGGACGGCCTGAACCAGTTCTTCGACATTGTCGACCAGTCGCTGCGCATCATGACCACCAACACCCAGCGCGCCGCCGCGCTGGTGCGCAGCTTCAAGCAGGTGGCGGTGGACCAGTCGTCCGACAATGTGCGCAGCTTCAACCTGCGCAAATACCTGGACGAAGTGCTGCTGTCGCTGCAGCCCAAGCTCAAGGGCAAGCCGATCGAAGTGGAAGTGGACTGCCCGCCGGACATCCAGATGGAAAGCTTCCCGGGCGCGGTCTCGCAGATCGTCACCAACATGGTGGTCAACTCCCTGGTGCACGGCTTCGGCGACGGCCAGTCCGGTTCCATCAAGATCAAGGGCCGGGTGGAAGGCGACCACGTGCAGTTCGACTACAGCGACGACGGCATCGGCATGGACCCCGGCACGCTGAGCCAGCTGTTCGACCCCTTCTTCACCACCAAGCGCGGCTCCGGCGGCAGCGGCCTGGGCGCGCACATCCTGTACAACCTGGTGACGGGGCCGCTGGGCGGCACGGTCAAAGTGGCCAGCGCCCCCAACATGGGCCTGCACTACAACCTGCGCTTCCCCCGCGTCCAGCAAGGCAAGCCCCAAGCCTGACCCCAAAACGTCCAGCCCCCGGCGAAGCCCCCCCTACTGCGGGGTCAGATCCGGCATCGCGACACGGCCTCAGCCGCTATCTGCTTGAGTTCGTGGCGCGATGCCGGATCTGACCCCGGCGGGTGGGGCGGGGGGCTGGCGGCGGGTGGCGTGATGCCGGATCTGACCCCGGGGGTGGGGCGGTGGCGGCGTTTTGCTATTTGGGCTGGTATTTGGACTGGAGGTCGGCCATCGTTTTGGCGGTGGCGACGCGGGCGAGGGCTTGGCGCAGGGAGCGCACGAGGGCTGGGCTGGAGTGGCGGTTCATGGCGTAGTAGCTGGTCGCTTCTTGCAGCTTGAGGCGCTTGGCGAGCGGGAAGGGCAGCTGGAAGCGCGTCAGCTCGGTCTGCATGCGGCTCTCGGTGCTGACCAGGAACTGGATGCGGTCCGCTTCGAGCTTGCGGAAATTTAGCTCGGTCGAATTGGCGAGGTCGATGGCGCTGGCAGGCACGCCGGCGCTTTGCAGCAGCGCCGCGCCGGAACTGCCGTTGATGGCGCCGGTGCGCATGGTCTTCAGGTCCGCCAGGGCCTTGATCGGCGGCGAGTCCGGACGGCCGTAGAGCCACATGGTTTCCGTCGCGATGGGGCTGATCCAGAGGAAATCCCGCTCCCGCTCGGGGTTGCGCACCATGGAGTAAATGAGGGTATTGGGCGTGCTGCGCGTCTGCGCGTAGGCCCTGGCCCACGGCACCATGTGGATCTCGCAGTGTATCCGGGCGCGCTTGCAGGCCAGCTTCAGCAAGTCGGTGGCGATGCCGACGACCTTGCCGTCCCGCGTGAAGTGGTAGGGCGCGGACTCTTCGGTATAAACCTTCAGCTCGGCTGCGCGGCCGGCGCCGCACAGGACGAGGCTGAGGCCGATTGCGGACAGAAGGCGGAGCTGGCGGGACATGCAAAACCTCGGTAGCAATACGAAAAAAAACCGGCGCCCGCCGGTCTTTTCTGCGCGGCATGCGCGGACTTAGTCGGGGAAGCGTTCGTTGATGGCCAGCGCTTTGTCGATATTGTTGATCAGGTGCTCGACGTAGACCGGGTCGAGGTGGTGGCCGGCCACTTCACGCAAATGCGTCACCACCTGGTCGACCGGCCAGGCGTCCTTGTAGCAGCGCTTGTGCATCAGCGCGTCGAACACGTCGGCCACGGCCACGATGCGCGCGTACAGGTGGATGTGCTCACCCTTCAGGCCTTGCGGGTAGCCGCTGCCGTCGAATTTTTCGTGGTGCTGGTGCGCGATCACGGCGGCCGCCTTGAGGATGGGGCGCTGCGAGCCGTCCAGGATGGACAGGCCCACCGCCGGGTGCTGCTTCATGATTTCCCATTCGGCCGCGTCCAGCTTGCCCGGCTTGAGCAGCACCGCGTCCGGCGTAGCGATCTTGCCGATGTCGTGCATCGGCGCGGCGTGGCGCAGCACGGCCACTTCGTCTTCCGGCAGCCCGGCCGCCACCGCCAGCAGGTGGCATACTTCGGACATGCGGCGCACGTGGTTGCCCGCTTCGTTCGAGCGCGACTCCACCACGTCGCCCAGGCGCAGGATCAGCTCGGCCTGGGTGTCGGTGATTTCCTGCGTCAGCAGGATGTTGTCGAAGGCGATCGCCACGCCCGAGCAGAATACTTCCAGCAGCTTGGTGTCGATGTCGGAGATTTCCTCCACGCCCTTGAGCACCAGCAGCGAGGCCTTGCCGCTGCTGTTGGGGAAGTAGCCGACGTAGGTGTCGCCCTGCACCTTGGAGATGCGGTTGCTCTTGGCGTCGTCCAGCTGGGCCAGCAGTTCGGGCGTGAGGATGTTTTCCTCGTCGCCGATCTTGGCCAGGATTTCGTATTCGTGCTCGCCGCTGATGGCGGTGGCCGCGCGCAGGCGCAGCAGCATGCTGTTCTCCAGGCGCAGCAGCGCCACCACCTGCTGCAGCAGGCCGTTGGCGAAGTCTTTCAGGTTGCGCTGCTGGAAAATGTGGGCCGAGGCGGCGATCACGCGCTCCAGGCCTTCGCGGTAGTTCAGCTGCGCAATGCGCGCTTCCTCCACCTTCATGATGTCGCGGTAGGCGCGCAGCGCGGCGAAGGTGGTGGTGAACAGCTTGGTGCGGTCCAGCTCGGTCTTTTCCTTGTAGTCGTTGATGTCGTAATTGACGATCACGCGCTCTTCCGGCGCCTGGCCCGGCTGGCCGGTGCGCAGCACGATGCGGGTGAACTGGTTGTCCAGCTCCTGGCGCATCCAGCGCGCCACTTCCAGGCCGCTGTCCTCCTGCTCCATCACCACGTCCAGGAACACCAGCGCGATGTCCTGCTCGCGCGCCAGCACTTCCTTGGCCTCGGCGCCGCTGTAGGCATGCACGAAACTGAGGGCGCGGCCGTCGAGGCGGAAGCGGCTCAGCGTGAGCTTGGTGACGTCGTGGATATCGGGTTCGTCATCGACCAGCAGGACTTTCCATGGGGCCAGCTTGGGCGACGGTGAGGACAGAAAAGACATAAGGCGTATTTCCGCAAATAAACACTTGTATGCGCAATTTTTAGGCGCACTCTTTTGATTGTAGTCCCACAGCCAGCGAATTAACAACTGGCAATAAACATTACACGCAAGCTTAACAACAATCCAGCCGCTACGGCGAATTTTTATACATTTTTTGACAACGTTCGCAGTAAAAGCTACGCCGCCTCGTCAGGCCCAGGTGCCCTTTTGTTAAAGGGGTCTTGCATCGAGGACACATTGTATTCGTGTGCACCAGCCAGTGCTTCTTCAGCACGTAGGCCTGCTTCCAGGCTTTGAATTCAAAACTGTATTCCCTGGCCTGTTTCACCAGCGCGCGCAGCTTTACCGCCGGCAGTGCGCCACCTCGGATAGCGGGTGTATAGACAAGCGGAACAATACTTCGTTTTTAATAATATTTCCCACTCCGGAAAAAATATTCTGATCCAGCAAAGCGTCGCAAGCGAGCATGGCGGGGGCGGCGCGCAGCTTCTTCAGCGCCAGGGCCGGTTTCCACTGGTCCGACATGACGTCCGCGCGCCAGTCGTACAGCGCGTCCAGTTCGCCTTCCAGCTGCTTGATCGAGCATGAGTAGAAATTGAATTCCCCGCCGCCGTCGAACTGCAGGCTCAGGCGCGGCGGCGCGTCCTTGCGCTCGTTGATGCGGTAGCTGCCGAACATGAGGAAATGGATCTTCAGCGTCAGGTCCTGCAGCTCGATCAGGAAGTGCTTGCCCCAGCTGCGCAGCGCCACCACGCTCTGGCCCACCAGGCGCGGGTAGTCCAGCGCCTTGCTGTTGCCGGCGGCGGCGGCGATGGTGCGGCCCGTGAAGCCGGCCGCTTCTTCCTTGAGGATGACGATGGATGGACCTTCCGGCATGGCGCCTCCGCTGTGCGATGGCCCAGTGTGCGCTTGCAGCGCTTGTGTCCGCCGTGCGCGAACACACAAAGCGAACACACAAAGCGAAGTCACAATGTTGTCATTTTCCTTGCATAGAATGGCCGGCGTCCCAGCCCCTCCACTCTTACAAGACGAAGAACCATGAACAGCAAAGACCGCGTGCCAGCTTCCATCGATCCAGACGACATCGGCTACAACGATACGCCGAACGAACATTTCAGCACCGTGCTGGAACAGCGTATCAGCCGCCGCAACCTGCTGCGCGGCGGCGCCGCCGGCGCGGCCAGCGTGGTGCTCGGCTCGATGGGCCTGACCGCCTGCGGCGGCGACAACATCGTCTCGCCGACCGTGCCGGACCCGGTGACCCCGCCGCCGCCGGCAGAAAAACTGCTCAGCTTTACCGCCGTAGCCAAGAGCCTGGCCGACGTGGTCACCGTGCCGGCCGGCTACACCGCCAGCGTGCTGTACGCGCTGGGCGACCCGATCACCGGCGGCGCCACCGCCTTCAAGAACGACGGCACCGACGCCGACTTTGAAAACCGCGCCGGCGACCACCACGACGGCATGGAATTCTTCGGCCTGAGCGCCGACGGCAAGGCGTCCAGCAGCGCGGTGGAGCGCGGCATCCTGGCCATCAACCACGAAGCGACCACCAACCAGCAGCTGTCCTCCTTCTTCATCCACGCCAACGGCGGCAGCAACACGCTGCCGCGCCCGGCCGCCGAAATCGACCGCGAAACCGCGCTGCACGGCCTGTCCATGGTCGAAGTGCGCAAGAGCGGCGCCAAGTGGGAATACGTGAAGGATTCGGCCTTCAACCGCCGCGTCACCTGCCTGACCGAATGCGAAATTTCCGGCCCGGCGCGCGGCAATGCGCTGCTGGTGACCAAGTACTCGAAGGACGCGACCAAGACGCGCGGCACCCTGAACAACTGCGGCACCGGCAAGACCCCGTGGGGCAGCTTCGTGTCCGGCGAAGAAAACTGGTCCGGCTACTTCGTGCGCGGCGCGGCCGACAATGCCGCGCGCGGCAACGACAAGAGCGTGGCCTCGCTGAACCGCTACGGCCGCAGCCAGGGCGCGGCCTCGCGCCACGGCTGGGAAAGCGGCGGCGCCGACGACAAGTACGCGCGCTGGAACAACAGCAAGCTGGGCGCCTCGCTGGACGGCAGCGACGACTACCGCAACGAAATGAACGGCATGGGCTACATCGTGGAAGCCGATCCGTACAACAAGGCCAAGGCCGTCAAGAAGCGCACCGCGCTGGGCCGCTACGCGCATGAGAGCGCCGCCGTCGGCAAGGTGGTGGCAGGCCAGGCGCTGGCCGTCTACATGGGCGACGATTCGCGCAACGAATACATCTACAAATTCGTTTCCACCGCCGTGTGGAGCGCGGCGGACGCCACCCCGGCCGACCTGCTGGCCACCGGCGACAAATACCTGGACTCGGGCAAGCTGTACGTGGCCAAGTTCGCCGCCGACGGTTCCGGCAGCTGGATCGAGCTGAACATCAGCAACCCGCTGATCTCCGGCTACGCCGGCTACAAGTTCGCCGACCAGGCCGACGTGCTGGTCAACGCCCGCCTGGCCGGCGACGCGGTGGGCGCCACCAAGATGGACCGTCCGGAATGGTGCTCGGTCAACCCGGCCAACGGCGAGGTGTACTTCTCGCTGACCAACAACAGCAACCGCACGCCGACCCCGAGCGGTGCGTCCGCCCTGGCACCGGACAGCGCCAATCCGCGCGCCTACACCGACATGAAGGGCAGCACCGCGCAGAACGGCAACCCGAACGGCCACATCCTGCGCCTGAAGGAAGCGCTGGCCGGCTCGACCGCGCTGTCCTTCACCTGGGACGTGTACCTGTTCGGCGCGGAAAGCGGCGCCGACGCGGGCAAGGTCAACCTGTCCAGCCTGACGGCCGACCAGGACTTCTCCAGCCCGGACGGCCTGGCCTTCAGCCCGTCGACCGGCATCTGCTGGATACAGACCGACGACGGCGCCTACACCGACGTGACCAACTGCATGATGCTGGCGGGCCTGCCGGGCCAGGTCGGCGACGGCAAGAAAGTCACGCTGAGCTACCCCACCACCGGCACCGGCACGCTGGCCGTGGACACCTATGTCGGCAAGGCCCCGACCGCCGACACGCTGAAGCGCTTCCTGGTCGGCCCGGTGGATTGCGAACTGACCGGCATCTGCGAAACGCCGGACGGCAAGGCGCTGTTCGTCAATATCCAGCACCCGGGCGAAACCACCAGCCAGGCCAACCTGGCCGATCCAGGCAAGTACACCAGCCAGTGGCCATCGAACGCCGGCTACGGCGCCGGCAAGCGTCCGCGCTCGGCCACCATCGTCATCACCAAGAATGACGGCGGCCGCATCGGCAGCTAAGCTGTTTATCGCGTGAAAAAGGGCCGGCGCCAGCGATGGTGCCGGCCTTTTGTATTATTCGTAAGAAATCATTTCAGGCCGGGGCAAGCCTGGGCAAACGGAGTATATTGAGATGATCCGCAATGCCATGTGCAATGCTTAATCTGAAAGGATCATCATGCGTGCCCTACGTCATACCGCCGCAGCCGCCGTGCTGGGGCTGGCCGCGCTGGCCAGCGGCAGCGCCTTTGCTGGCGGCGCTACCGTCACTTATATCGATTCCGACAAATTCGCCGACCTGCCGTTCTCGCGCATCGACCGCGAGCGCGTGCTGGAAGACCTGACCTCGCACTTCGTCGAGCTGGGCAAACTGCTGCCTCCGGGGCAGGAACTGAAAGTGGAAGTGACCGACCTGGACCTGGCCGGCCGCATCGACTACGGCCGCCGCAGCGGCAACGACATCCGCATCATGCGCGGCATGGCCGACTGGCCGCGCATGGAACTGCGCTACCGGCTGGAAGAGGGCGGCAAGGTGCTGCGCAGCGGCGAGGCCAAGCTGTCCGACATGAACTACCTGGACAACGCCCGCGTGGTCACCGCCAACGAGCCGCTGCGCTACGAGAAGCAAATGCTGGACGACTGGTTCGCCAAGACCTTCGAGGTCAAGGTACGCGGCGCGCGCACCTACCGCGGTTAACGCGCTTAATCCAGCCAGTTTACCCGGGGGAACTTCGCCAGGAAGTCCTCCGGCATCGGCACCACCTGGCTGCTCTTGTAGTTGAAAAACACGAAGCCCGACTTGGCCATGGCCACCAGTGCCTGGTCCTGCGGGCGCGTGATGCGGAAGGTGATGTCGCCGCCGTATTTGTTGAAGTCCATCACGCCCACCTCGAACAGCAAATGGTCGCGCGCATGCGCCTCGGCCTTGTAGGTGGTGGCCAGGTCGGTGACGATGATGCCGTTGCCGTCGCCTTCAGTCTCGCGCACGCCGAATTCGTACAGGAAGCGTGCACGCGCCTCCGAGATCATGGAGATCATCGAATCGTTGCCGAGGTGGTTGGCGCCGTTGATGTCGGTGACGCGCACGGTCAGCTGGGTGGAAAAGTAAAACTGGTCTTCCGGGAATTCAAGTTTCAAGCGTGCCATGGCAATAAAGCGGGTTGCGATGCCCGCTATTTTACTCCTCGCGCGCAGGCCTAGCGCCGGACGATGCGGTACACCCGGCCGCTGCCGGCCAGCACGTACAGCTCGCCCTGCGCGTCCTGCCCGAAGGACAGCACGTTGCCGGGGTTGTCTACCGCCCACTCCTGCGCCCCGCTGACGGCGCCGTTGCGGTACACAAAGCTCTTCAGGTAGCCCTTGCAGTAGTCGGAATAGAAGTAGGTCCCGGCCAGCTCGGGGATGGCCGCGCCGCGGTATACATAGCCGCCGGTGATGGAGCAGCCGTTGGCGTCGTTGGCGCCGTGCACGTATTCGAACACGGGCAAGGTCAGCCCGGCCTGGTTGCAGCTGGCGGCGTTGTAGCATGCCGTGCCTTCCATGATGTTCCAGCCGTAGTTCTGGCCGCCCTGCGCGGCCGGGGCCACATCCACTTCCTCGCGCTGGTCCTGGCCCACGTCGGCGATGTAGAGCAGGCCGTCGGTGCGGTCGAAGGCGAAGCGCCACGGGTTGCGCAGTCCGGCGGCCCAGATTTCGCCGCGCCGTCCGGCCTGGCCGGCGTACGGGTTGCCGGACGGGATGCCGTAGGTCTGGCCCGGCACCACGATGCCCACGTCCAGCCGCAGGATCTTGCCCAGCAGCGCATTGAGGTTCTGGCCGTTGCGCTGAGGATCGCCGCCGCCGCCGCCGTCCCCGGTGCCGATGTAGAGGTAGCCGTCCGCGCCGAAGGCCAGCTGGCCGCCGTTGTGGTTGCTGAAGTCGCGGTGGGGGATGGTGATGACGCGGCCCACGGTGGCCGGGTCGGCCACGTTGGCGTTGCTGGCCGATACCTTCATGCGGTCCACCACGATGTCGCCGTCGGTGTTGGTGTAATAGATGAAGAAGCTGCCGTTCTGCGCGTACTGCGGATGGAAAGCCATGGACAGCAGGCCGCGTTCGCCGTCGGTGGTGGTCAGGGCGCTGACGTCGAGGAAGGGCGTGGGCAGCAGCGTGCCGTTGGCCACGATGCGGATGCGCCCCGGGCGCTCGACGATGAACAGGCGGCTGTCGCCGGCCGGCGCGGTCAGGTAGAGCGGCTGCGACAGGCCGCTGGCCACGGTCTGCAAGGCCAGCTGCAGGGTGGCTGGCGGTGTGACGGGGGGCGTCACGGGGGGCGTCACGGGTGGTGTTACTACGGGCGACGTTTCCGGCGCCGCAGCGCCCATCCCGCCGCCACCGCCGCCGCACGCAGCCATCCCGGCCGCGCCGGCCAGGGCTAAGGACAGAACCAGCACTCTCAGCGTCGTCGATCGCATGGCAGCCTCCATATCCGTAGCGGCCATTTTAGCGGCCGGGCGCACGCCGCGGCGCGCAGCAGGCTGCCATTTCCGGCCTGCTACAAGTGTGCCGCCGCCCCCTGCCTTTTGCCATAAGACGGCGCAGCCCAACAGGACTAGCATGGCCTTGCAGCTCCCCGCAACCATGTTTAAGGACTGACATCATGCTTGGACTCACCCCGCTCGGCGCCATCCACACCGCCATCAGCCTGGCCGCAGTGGCCGCCGGCCTGATCGCCTTCTTCCGCGACCGCGGCATCAATCCCGCCAACACCCTGGGCCAGGTCTACATCTGGGCCACGGTGCTGACCTGCCTGACCGGCTTCGGCATCTTCGAGCGCGGCGGCTTCGGCAAGCCGCATGCGCTGGGTGTGATGACCTTGCTGGTGCTGGGCCTGGCCTGGCTGGCCGCGCGCGGCAGCCTGTTCGGCGCCAGGGCCGCCGCCGTAATGACGGTGAGCTACTCGCTCACGTTCTTCTTCCACATGATCCCGGCCATGACGGAAACCGCCGTGCGCCTGCCGGTGGGCAGGCCGCTGGCCGACAGCCCGGAAGCCGAATGGCTGAAGACGGCGGCCGGCATCCTGTTCCTGATCTTCCTCATCGGCGCCACGCTGCAAGTGCGGCGCCTGCGCAAATAAACCAGACAAGCAAGGAGAGCACCATGGCAACTACCGCATCCCCCGGCACCGCCCTCATCACCGGCGCCTCCACCGGCATCGGCGCCACCTATGCCGACCGCCTGGCCCGGCGCGGCTACAGCCTGGTGCTGGTGGCGCGCGACCAGCAGCGCCTGGACGGCGTGGCGGCCCGCCTGCGCCAGCAGTACGGCGTGGTAGTCGAGACCCTGCAGGCCGACCTGACCGCGCGCGCCGACCTGGCCCGCGTCGAGCAGCGCCTGGCGCGGGACGCGGCCATCACGCTGCTGCTGAACAACGCCGGCAGCACGGTCGAAGGCAGCTTCGTCGGCTCGGACATGGACAAGGTGGAAAACATGCTGACCCTGAACATCACCGCCCCCACGCGGCTGGCCAAGGCGGCGGCGGGGCGCATGGCGGTGGCGGGAGCCGGCACCATCATCAACCTGGGCTCGGTCACGTCGCTGCTGCCGGAGAGCTTTTCCGGCACCTACAGCGGCAGCAAGGCCTATATGCTCAACCTGAGCATCGCCATGCAAGCCGAACTGTCGACAAGCGGCGTGCGGGTGCAAGCCGTGCTGCCGGGCGCCACCCGCACCGAAATCTGGGAGCGTGCCGGCATCGACCTGAACGCGTTCCCGCCCGGCATGGTGATGAGCGTGGATGACATGGTGGACGCCGCCCTGTCGGGGCTGGACCAGGGCGAGGCGGTGACCATCCCCTCGCTGCCCGACATGGCCGACTGGCAGCGCTACACGGACGCCAGGCTGGCGCTGCAGCCGAACCTGTCGCGCAGCGCGGCGGCGCCCCGATACAACAAGTCCTAGCCCGGCAGATGTCAGACAGGTATTTTTATGTCACCATGGGGTTACCTGCGAGAGGAGACCCCTGTTATGGATGCCAGCACCCTGGAAGCGCTGCCCCCGTCCTGTGCGGACGGGGAAACGGAGCAGCGCCGCCTGGCCGAATTGTCGCATTACGCGATGACGCAGGACCGCAGCGACCCCAACCTTGATTACATCACCGAACTGGCGATCCGCTCGGTGGGCGCCGACATCGGCGGCATCAGCATCGTCTACCAGTCGCAGATCTGGCTGCCGTCGCGGGTGGGCATGGAGGAGCGCCATGTGCCGCGCTCGGGTTCGTTCTGCACCTGGGCCGTGGGCGCCGAGGGCGACTGGTTCGAGGTGCCGGACGCCAGCGCCGATCCGCGCTTCAGTGACAACCCGCTGGTGACGCACGCGCCGCACTACCGCCACTACGCCGCCGTGCCGCTGGCCGGCGCGCGCGGCTACCTGCTCGGCACGCTGTGGGTGATGCGGCGCGAGCCGGGCGTGTTCACGGCGGACCAGGCGATGTTGCTCAAGGGTATGGCGCGGCTGGTGGTGGACACGCTGGAGCTGCGCTATTGCAACGACATCACCGGCCTGTCCAACCGCAACGTCTTCCTGCACCACTTGCAGCTGGGCCTGGACCAGACCCGGCTGCCGCACGTGATGACGGGCTATATCGACCTGATCGGTTTCCGCCAGTTCAACGAAGTGTTCGGGCGCGACGCCGGCAACCAGGTGCTGCGCATCCTGGGCGAGCGGCTTACCGAATGGGCCGGCCCCAGCAACCTGGTGGGCCACCTGGGCGGCGACAAGTTCGCCTTCGCACTGTTCGGCGCGCGCGCAGACCAGGCCGCCAGCCTGGAGCGGCTGAAGAGCGAACTGAGCGCGCCGTTCACGCTGGAGCACGGCAGCACCCAGGCCGTGCATGCCCGCATCGGCGTGGAGCACCACGACACGCCCTACCTGGGCTCGGCCGCCAGCCTGCTGGACGCCGCCGAAACGGCGGCCTCGTCCATCAGCAGCGCCAACCTGCGCACCACGGTCAAGGAATACGGGTTTGAATTGCTGGCGCGCTCGCACATGGTGTTCGAGCTGCAGGACGCGCTGGACGCCGCCGCGTCCGGACGCGGCGGGGCGGCGCCGCACGGCAAGCTGGTGGCGCACTACCAGCCGCAGGTCGATTACGCGCAGGGCCGGCTGATCGGCCTGGAGGCGCTGGTGCGCTGGCAACACCCGGCGCGCGGGCTGGTGGGGCCGGACCGCTTCATTCCCGTGGCCGAGGGCAGCGACCAGATCTACAGCGTGGACCTGCTGGTGCTGACCCAGGTCTGCCGCGACATGCGCGCCTGGCTGGACGCCGGCTTGCCGGTGGTGCCGGTGTCGCTGAATTTCTCGCGCCGCTCGCTGCTGCATCCCGGCGTGATCGCCGACCTGAAGCGCCTGCTGCGGCAGTACCGCATCCCCGGCGAGCTGCTGGAATTCGAGATCACCGAAAGCCAGCTGCTGGAAACGCTGGAACTGGTGTCGCCGCGCGTGAACGAGCTGCGCGCGCTGGGCGTGCGCATCGCGGTGGACGATTTCGGCACCGGCTATTCCAACCTGGACGCCATCAACAGCTTCCCCTTCGACCGCCTGAAGGTGGACCGGCAGTTCGTGCACGGCGTGGCCGACAATCCGCGCGTGGCGGGCTTGTTCCGGCTGATCCAGGGCATCGCCGAACTGTTCGACGCCGAACTGCTGTGCGAGGGCCTGGAACAGGAGGCCGACCTGGCCTGGCTGGCCGGGCGCGGCGCCACGCGCGTGCAGGGCTGGTACTTCAGCCCGGCCCGCACGCCCGCGCAGATTATCGGCATCCTGAACGCGCTGCGCGCGCGCGGGCCGGAGGCGGCGCCGCTCACGGTGCCGGAACTGCGGACGCTGCTCTACATCAAGCCGGCGACGACGTAGCCGGCCGTCATGGCCACCACCAGCAGGGCGCCGACCGGCGTCGGCGGCGAGGGCGAGGGGATGTCGAACCAGCGGCACACGCCGCCCACGGCCAGGCCCAGCAGGGCGCCGATCAGCAAGGGGCTCATTTGGCGTTCTCCTTGCCCAGCGCGTGGCCGCCGCAGTGCTGCTTGTTCTGCGCGGGGCTGCGGTGCTGGCTGCGGGCCAGGTAGCGGTCCACCAGCCAGTAGCCGCTGCTCATGGCGAACACCAGCAGCGCGCCGCTGAGCACCGGCGGCGACGCGGCGGGGATGCCGAACAGCTTGCAGCCGGCACCCACCACGAAGGACAGCACCAGTCCCAGCGCGATTTTCGTGTAGTTCATGCCGTCCTCCGTCAGAAGGCGAAGCAGCTGCAGCCCAGCGCGCCCCAGAAGCCGCTGAAGTCCGACACCGGCACCGACGAGCGGCGCGCGCGGTCGTGCGCGTGCGCGTGCACGCCGCACGGTCCCTGGCACTGGTGCGGCAGGGCGGCGGATGCCTGCGCCGGCGCAACCCTGCGCCAGTGGCCCGGCGTGGCCGTCACTGGCGACCAGTCCGGCAGCACCGGTATCGGCGGCGGCGCCAGCGGCGTGAACTCGGCCTGGCCGTAGACGATCTTGCCGCCGACGATGGTCAGCACCGATTCGATGGACTTGATGCTGTCCTCGTCCACCGTGAAGAAGTCGGCCGACAGCACGGCCAGGTCGGCCAGCATGCCTTCCTGGATGCGGCCCTTCTTGCCCTGCTCGTTGGAGAACCAGGCGCTGCCCGCCGTCCACAGTTCGATGGCGGTGTCGCGCGACAGCTTGGCGCCGGCGTCGTACAGGCGCATGCCGCCCACGGTGCGGCCGGACACCAGCCAGTACAGCGCGGTCCACGGGTTGTAGCTGGCCACGCGGGTGGCGTCGGTGCCGGCGCCCACCGGCACGCCGTTCTCCAGCATGCGCTTGATGGGCGGGGTGGCCTTGGCCGCTTCGGCGCCGTAGCGCTCCACGAAGTACTCGCCCTGGAAGGCCATGCGGTGCTGGATGGCGATGCCGCCGTTGAGGGCCTTCACGCGCTCGATGTTGCGCGGGCTGATGGTTTCGGCGTGGTCGAACATCCAGTGCAGGTCGCCGAAGGGGATGTCGCGGTTCACCTTCTCGAACACGTCCAGCATGCGCGAGATCGATTCGTCGTAGGTGGCGTGCAGGCGGAACGGCCAGCGCTTGCTCACCAGGTGGCGCACCACTTTTTCCAGCTCCGCTTCCATGCTGGGGTTCAGGTCCGGGCGCGGCTCCAGGAAGTCCTCGAAGTCGGCCGCCGAGAACACCAGCATTTCGCCGGCGCCGTTGTGGCGGTAGAAGTCCGTGCCCTGGCCCGGCGTCACCATCTCCGTCCATTTCTCGAAGTCTTCCAGCTCCTTGCCCTTGTTCTGCGTGAACAGGTTGTAGGCGATGCGGATGGTGAGCTGGTCGTCGCGCGCCAGCTGCTCCACCACCGAGTAGTCCTCGGGATAGTTCTGGAAGCCGCCGCCGGCGTCGATGGCGGACGTCACGCCCAGGCGGTTCAGCTCGCGCATGAACTGGCGCGTGGAGTTGACCTGCAGCTCCAGCGGCAGCTCGGGACCCTTGGCCAGGGTGGCGTACAGGATCATGGCGTTGGGGCGGGCGATCAGCATGCCGGTCGGGTTGCCGGAGGCGTCGCGCTGGATTTCGCCGCCGGGCGGGTTCGGCGTGTCCTTGTCGTAGCCCACCACGCGCAGCGCGGCGCGGTTGAGCAGGGCGCGGTCGTACAGGTGCAGCACGAACACCGGCGTGTCCGGCGCGGCCGCGTTGATCTCGTCCAGCGTCGGCATGCGCTTTTCGGCGAAC
Organism: Pseudoduganella sp. UC29_71; assembly: GCF_042693265.1. NCBI lineage: Bacteria > Pseudomonadati > Pseudomonadota > Betaproteobacteria > Burkholderiales > Oxalobacteraceae > Pseudoduganella > Pseudoduganella sp. UC29_71. The sequence continues at coordinate 6,748,555 of NZ_CP170549.1, forward strand.
TGGAATTCGTTCCAGCCGCCCACCACGCGCACCCACTGCGGGCTGGGCGTGCGCAGCGCCTGTTCCTTGAGCATGCGCAGCGCGTCGGCCAGCGAGGGCACGCCTTCCCAGCGCAGCTCCAGGTTGTAATTCAGGCCGCCGCGGATCAGGTGCAGGTGCGAATCGTTCAGGCCGGGCACGACGCTGCGGCCGTTCAGGTCGATCACCTGGCTGGTGGGGGTGCGGTGGCGCATCACCTCGTCGGCGTCGCCCACGGCCAGGAAGCGCCCGCCCTGGATGGCGACCGCGCTGGCCTGGGGCTGGGATTTGTCGACCGTGTGGAAACAGCCGTTAATCAGGATCAGGACCGGTTCTGTCGTTGCTTGCGTGCTCATGTGGATTCTCCATTCAGCGATAGCCTGAAGTATGCCGCCGTGCGCGGCGGCATACTATGCGCCATTGGAGAGAGACGCTAGATGGTCTCGCTCAGGAACACCAGCGTGTGGCCGTGCGCCAGCGCGGCGGGCTGCTGGCGGTAGCTGGCGCGGTGGCTGCAGTTGAAGCCGTGCTCGGCCTCGGTGTAGACGTGCACCTCGACGTTGTCGCGGTCGTCGAAGCGCTCGGCGATGTGCTTGACCGCGTCAAGCGGGATATGGGCGTCGCGCGCGCCGAAGTGCATCATCAGCGGCACGTGGATGGCGTCGGCGCGGTCGAGCGCGTTCTGGATGCCGCCGCCGTAGTAGGCCACGGCCGCGTCCACGTCGCCGTTGGCGGCCGCGTGGTAGGACAGCAGGCCGCCGTAGCAATAGCCGAGCGCGGCGACCTTGGCGCCCACGCCGGGCAGGGCGCGCAGGGCCTGCACCGTGGCGCGGATGTCGGCCTGGGCCTGATTGACGTCGCTGGCCTGCTTGAGCCGGACGGCGCGCTGCCAGTCGGCGTCGTCGTAGCCCAGTTCGATGCGCGCGCCCTGGCGCCAGAACAGGTCCGGCGCCAGCACCACGTAGCCGTCGGCCGCGTACTGCTCGGCCACGCCGCGGATGTGTTCATTGACGCCGAAAATTTCCTGCAGCAGCACGATGCCGGGCGCGCCGCCGCCGGCGCTGAGCTTGCGGGGCAGCGCCAGGTAGGCGCCGAAGGCGCCGTCGTCGCCTTGTATCTCGATCCACTTGGAAGTGCCGTCCATGCCGGTTCCCTTTAAAAAGCTGTTGGAGAACGTCTATGCTAGCGCAGAAGCACTGACGCAGGCGCAGCATTCCATGCTAATCTTGCAGCTTTACCGGCATCGACCACGGGTGAACCCGATTAGCGCTTCCCCCACTTCCCATTCCGCTCCCGCCCAGCCGCTGCCAGGCAGGTTGGTGAAATACCGCCCCATGGCGCTGGCCCTGCTGTGCGGCCTGGGGTGCACGGTCCTGCTGTTCGCCGGCGTGAGCCGGCTGGAGCAGGACAAGGTGTCGCTCGCCTTCATGCAGCGCGCGCACGCGCGCCTGTTCGTGCTGCAGCAGGGCGTGGACAGCGCCATCGCCGGCCTGGGCTCGGTCAACCAGCTGTTCGCCAGCCGCGAGCACGTCAGCCGCAAGGAATTCCACCTGTACACCCGCCCCATCCTGGCGCGCGCCCCGTACGTGCAGGGCATCAGCCACCTGCGCATCATCAGCCACGCCGAGCGCGCCGCGCTGGAGGCCGAGCTGGCCGCCGTGGTGCCCGGCACCGTGCTGACGGAAATGCGCGACGGCAAGCAGGCGGTAGCCGGCGAGCGCGCCAGCTACCGCGTCATCGAATACATCGAGCCGATGGCGGGCAACCAGAACGCGCTCGGCCTGGACACGGCCTATCCGGTGCTGGACGGCGGTGCACGCCAGCAAGCCTACGACAGCGGCCAGCCGACCGCCGGCAAGCTGGTGCGCCTGGCGCAGGGGCCGGAGCCGCGCCTGGGCGTGATCGTCTCCATGCCCGAGTACCGCTACGGGGCCGAGCCGGCCGACGCGGCCGCCCGCCGTGCCGCCCTGGTGGGCGAGACGGCCATGGTGCTGCGCCCTGCGGACATGATAGAGAAAATCTACGCGGCGGCCGGGCTGCGCGACGGCATGGGCCTGAACCTGCGCGTCTACGCCGGCGCCGAGCAGGACGAGGGTGCGCTGGTGTTCGAGTCGCTGCAGCCGCCGCCGGCGCAGGACACGCTGCCGCGCTGGCTGTACCCGGCCGCGCCGGCGCGCCTGGTGCAGCCTTTCGACGTGGCCGGCAAGACCTGGCTGATGGTGGCCAGCCAGCCGCCCGGCGCCCCGGTCGGCGACCACCTGGCCTCCATCTTCACGCTGGCGCTGGGCGCCATCGTCAGCGTGCTGGGCGCCGCCTATGTGCACTCGCTGGCCAGCCGCAACCGCCACGTGCAGCAGCGCGTCGACCAGCGCACCGCCGAGCTGAAGGAAGTCAACCGCACCATGCGGCTGCACGACCGCGCCATCGAGTCGAACGTCAACGCCATCATCATCACCGAGGGCGCGCCGGCCTACACGGTCGCCTACGTCAACCCGGCGTTCGAGCGGCTCACCGGCTACAGCAGCGCCGAGATGATAGGCCGCAGCACGCGCATGCTGCACGGCGAGGACGTGGACCAGCCGGGCGTGAGCGAGGTGATCGCGGCGGTGCGCGAGCAGCGCGAAGGCCGCGCCGTGCTGCGCCACTACCGCAAGGACGGCACCATGTTCTGGAACGACGTCTACGTTTCGCCGGTGCGCGACGAGCATGGCGAGGTGACGCATTTCGTCTCCTTCATGCACGACATCACCGCCATCAAGGCCTACGAGACCGAGCTGCACCACCAGTCCACGCACGACGCGCTGACCGGGCTGCCGAACCGCGTGCTGCTGCTGGACCGGCTGCGCCAGACCATCACGCACTCCGAGCGCAAGGGCCATGCGCTGTGGGTGGTGTCGCTGGACCTGGACCGCTTCAAGTTCACCAACAGCCGCCTCGGCCACAAGGGCGGCGACCGCCTGCTGCAGGCGGTGGCGGAACGGCTGCAGCTGGCGCTGCGCCCGGTGGACACGGTGGCGCGTATCGGCGGCGACGAGTTCGCGTTGATGCTGCTGCCGGAGCAGGGCGCGCTGTCGCCGCGCGCCGACCAAGTGCAGCGCGTGCTGGACTGCCTGGCCGCGCCGCTGCTGATCGATGGCCAGGAGCTGTTCTTCACCTGCAGCGCCGGCATCGCGGTCTACCCGGCCGACAGCGCCGACCCGGGCGCGCTGATGGAGCGCGCCGACATCGCCATGTACCGCGCCAAGGAAATGGGCGGCAACAACTACCAGTTCTACACGCCGGCCATGAACGAGCAGCTGGGCGAGCGCATGCTGATTGAAGGCGCGCTGCGCACGGCGCTGGAGCGGCGCGAGCTGGTGCTGCACTATCAGCCGCAGGTGGACACGGCCAGCGGCCGCATCGTCGGCATGGAAGCGCTGATACGCTGGCAGCATCCGGAACTGGGCATGGTGGCGCCGAACCGCTTCATTCCGCTGGCCGAGGAAACCGGCTTGATCCTGCCGGTGGGCGCGTGGGTGCTGCGCACCGCCTGCCAGCAGCTGATGGCCTGGCGCGCCGCCGGTGCGGCCGGCGGCGCGCGCGATGCGCTGCGCATCGCCGTCAACGTGTCGGCGCGCCAGATGGCCGAGCCGGACTTCGTGCAGTCGGTGGCGGCCGTGCTGGCCGAAACCGGCCTGCCGCCTTCGTGCCTGGAGCTGGAGCTGACCGAGAGCCAGGTGATGAACGACGTGGAGCACGCCATCTCGGTGATGCACGAGGTGAAGAAGCTGGGCGTGCTGCTGGCCATCGACGATTTCGGCACGGGCTATTCCAGCCTGGCGCACCTGAAGCGCTTCGAGATCGACGTGCTGAAGATAGACCAGACCTTTGTGCGCGACCTGACGGTGGACCCGGACGACGCGGCCATCGTCACCACCATCATCGCGCTGGCGGCCAACCTGAAGCTGGACGTGATTTCGGAAGGGGTGGAAACGCTGGAGCAGATGGCCTTCCTGCGCCAGCACGGCTGCCGCCAGATGCAGGGCTACTACTTCAGCCGCCCGGTCCCCGCCGCCGCCTTCGAGGCGGTGCTGGCGGAGAACGAGGCGCATGCGGCGGCCGGCCAGGCGGCCGGCCAAACCCTCTGAGGCGGCGGTGAGCGGACGGCATGCTCCGGAGTGGCGCCGCGCGGACCGCGCTAACCGCGCGGCGGCGCCGGCCGGCGCCTGCGGCACTCCGGGGGACGTGCTGGCGGCCCTGATCGACAGCGTGGAAGGGGGCGAGCTGCATGTGCGGCCGCTGCGCGCGCTGCTCGACAGCGGCCGCTTCGCGCGGTTCGCCGAAATCGGCCTGGCGCTGCGGCGCGCCTTCCGCGACCCGGCCCGGCGCGACTATTTCATCGCCCGCCTGAAGCCGCATCTGCGCTACGTGATCGGCGCGCTGCCGGCCAGCATACAGCGCCACGGCATGCTGCCGCCCGAGCCAGCGCAGCCGCAGCCGGACGCCTTGCAGCTGGAGCAGGTGAGCGAGGCCGAACTGCGGCAATGGCTGGTGGACGACGGCAGCCTGATCTACGGCGAATTCCAGCGCTACGAGCTGGAAAACTATTTTGACGCCATTGCGCCCTACGTTACGCCGGGCGGCGAGATGATCGACCTGGGCAGCGGCCTGGGCAAAGTGGTGATGTCGGCCGCGCTGGCCCTGCCGTTCGCGCGCTGCACCGGCGTCGAGCTGCTGGGCTACCGCCACGCCATGGCCGCGGAGCGCCGCGCGCGGCTGCTGGCGCGCGCCGGCGAGTTGCTGGCGGGGTTGCAGCCTGGGTTGCAGCCTGGGTTGCAGCCGGGGTTGCAGCCGGGATTGCAGCCGGATGCCCCGCTGGCGCTGCCCTGCGGCCACGCCGCCACGCTGCGCCATCTGCTGGAACTGGACGCGCGCATCGCGCTGCGCGAGCAAAACATGTTCGAGGCCGACGTCAGCCGCGCCAGCCTGGTGTTCATCTACAGCACCTGCTTCGCGCCGCTGATGGACGCGCTGGCGGCCAAGCTGGCGCGCGAGCTGCCGCAGGGCTGCCTGGTGAGCTGCACCACCTTCCCGCTGACGCATCCGGCGTTCCGGCTGCTGCACCACTTCCCGTCCAACAGCGTGGCCTGGACCAGCGTCTTCCTGTACCAGCGCACAGGCCCGGCCGACGGCCCGCCGCCGCCGCCCGCCTGCCTGTACGCGCCCGACCCCGACGAATGGGAAGCGCGCGTGCGGACCGAGTGCGCGGCCCAGGACGCGGCTAGCGCTTGACCTTGGCGAACGCGTCGCCCTTCTTGAAGCTCGCCATGGCAGGCGCATTGGCCACCGCATACCCCAGGTTCAGCGTGAACTGCGCCTGCTGCACCATGCCCGACAGGTCCCAGTCCGCATGGTACTCGTCGCTCACCTGGTGGTAATCCTTCTTGAACGCCACCAGCTTGTCGCTGGACGCCTGCTGGTTCTTCTTGAATTCAAAGTGCCCGTCGCCCGAGAACACGGCCGATCCCACGTTAAACGCCGGCACGCCCGCCTTGGCGAAATTGAAGTGGTCGGCGCGGAAGTAGGCGCCCGACAGGTCGGGAATCAGCGGCGCCAGCTTCAGCCCCATCTTCTTTGCCACCTGGCCCGCCGTCTCGTACAGGCTGCTGCGCTCCGCGCCCGCCACGCCGATGTCCTTCGTGCGGCCGGCGAAGTTCATGCTGTCCAGGTTCAGGTCCGCGCTGGTCTTGTCCAGCGGCCAGGCCGGGTTGGCCACGTAGGCCGCGCTGCCCAGCAAGCCCTGTTCCTCGGCGGCCGGCCACAGGAAGACCTGGGTGCGCCGGGCCGGGTGCTTGACCGCTTCGGCCGCCATGGCCAGCAGCGCCGCCGCGCCGGAGGCGTTGTCGATGGCGCCGTTGTAGGTGTGGTCGGTCTTGTCGTCGCGCTTGACGCCCTCGTCGATGCCGAGGTGGTCCCAGTGCGCCGAGTACACCACGGCCTGTTCCTTCAGCTTGGGATCGGTGCCCGGCACGATGCCGGCCACGTTGAACTGCTCCACCTGGCGCACCACGCTGCGCAGTTCCACGCGCGCGGTCGCTTTCAGGTCCACCGGCTGGAAGTCGCGCCGTTCGGCGCGGCGGCGCAGCTCGTCCAGGTCGAAGCCCGAAGCGCCCACCAGGTCGCGCGCGGTGTCTTCGTGCAGCCAGCCTTCGATGTTGTTGCCGCCGCCGTTCAGGTGGAAGCGCTCGTGGCTGAAGCCGTTGGCCGGCACCGACCACGGATAGGACGCCGACGGCGTGGTATGGATCAGCAGCACGCCGGCCGCGCCGCGCCGCACCGCTTCCTCGAACTTGTACAGCCAGCGGCCGTAGTAGGTGTAGGCCTTGCCGGCGAAGCGGTTCGGCTCCTCGGCGGTGGGCTGCGGGTCGTTCACCATCATGACCAGGATCTTGCCCTTCACGTCCGCGCCCTTGTAGTCGTCCCAGTTCTCTTCCTCGGCCTTGACGCCGTAGCCGACGAACACCAGCGGCGCCTCGAAGTTCACGCTGGCCTTGCCGCTGCCGGTGCCGTACACGATGCCCTGGCCGGGGATGGGCGTCAGGCGCGTGCCGCTGCCGGCGTTGAAGGTGACGGTGCTGCCCGGCAGCAGCTTGGTGCCCTGGAAGCGCACCGGCTGGCGGTAGCTGCCGTCGGCCAGGGGCTTCAGTCCCATCAGCGCGGCCTGGGTTTCCAGGTAGCGCACCGCCAGGTCGCCGCCGCGCTGGCCGGTACCGCGCCCTTCGAGCAGGTCGTCTGCCAGAAAGGACAGGTGGGCGCGCAGCGGCGCTTCGCGCACGGTGGCTTGCTGGGCTTGGGCGGAGTGGGCGGCCAGGGTCAGGCCGGCGGCGATGGCGAGGGTGGTGAGGCGCGGGGTCAGAGGCATTGCTGCTCCATGTTCGGGTTGACAGGTCGGGGCGGCGCCGCCTCCTATGGCGGGCGGCGCCGGCTGGCTATCTTACAACAGGGAGCGGAAGGGAGTCAGTGGCCGGTGGGCTGGCCGTGGAAGGCCTTGTTGGCGATCTTCCAGCCCGCTTCCGTCTTCAGCAGCACGAAATAGTCGGTGAAGGTGGTGGCGCCGTGCACCAGCGTGATGCGGGCGCAGGCCGCGTTGCCCTGCACGTCGATCCAGTCCACGATGCGCTCGCGCTCGGCCTCGTCGGCCGCCGGCGCACCCTTGAAGCGTTCGCAGTACACCTTCAGCGGCCAGGACGTGAATACTCCCTCGCGGATGGACTCGATGTGCGCGGTGGGCAGGAAAGCGGCGCGCATATGGCTGGCGTCGTCGCTGGCGTGGCCGGCGAAATACTGGTTGATCGGGTCCAGCACCGCAGCTTGTTCTTCGCTGAACGGGGGGCGGAAGATGGTGTTCATGTTCATGGGTGGCTCCTTTGTGGAGGCCCATCATGCCGGGCGGGCGCGGCGCCGAACCGCAGGCCGTTGCTATACCGGGTATGCGCCTGCACGCATGGACGGGCCGTGTTAGCATTCCGCCGATGATCCGCAAGCCCCTTTTCGCCGTCGCCGCCTTGGCCGCCGCCGCGCTGCTGCCCGGCCGCGCCGGCGCCGCCTGCTCGCGCCCCATCGTGGTGCCGGCGTCCTCGCTGGGGCGGATGATGACGGTGAACGCCGTCAGCGGCGAAGTGGGCGGTGTCTATCCCGAGCTGCTGCGCGAACGCGGCCACCGCGTTGGCTGTGAATTCTTCTTTCCCGTGGTGCCGCGCGCCCGCGCCGAAGCCATGCTGCGCCAGGGCGACGCGGACCTGCTGGTGGGCGCGGTGCAGGTGCCCGAGCGCGACGTGTGGGGCCGCTACATCCCGATGATAGGCACCGAATGGATGCTCATTTCAACCGATCCCGATCCGCCGCGCAGCCCCGACGAGCTGCTGGCGCGGGCCGGCATCCGCCTCAACGTGGTGCGCAGCTATAACTACGGCCCGGCCTACCTGGCGCTGCTGGCGCGCCTGGACAAGCAAGGCAAGCTGGAATACGTGAAGGACCCGCAGACGGTCGTGCGCAAAATGGAGATCGGCCGCGCCAACTATGCCTACATGCCATCCACTACCTTTGCCGGCACGCTGGAAGAGCTGGGGCTGCGCGCGTCGCTCGGGCAGCGGGTGCGCTATACGCGGCTGGCCGGCATCCCGGCCTCCACCAGCGGCGTCTACGTCTCGCGCAAGACCGCGCCGGAGGATGCGGCGCAGCTGGCGGCCATGCTGGAGCAGCTGAGCCGGGACGGCGAGCTGCTGGCGCGCACCCGGAAACATTTCACCGCTGCCGAAATGTCGAGCAGTTTCCCGCTGCCGCGCGGGCGCTAGCCGGGCGCCCGATTCGCCCGAAATCGGTGCGAATTGGCCTTATTAGGCCCGGAGGGAGTAAACTAGCGCTTTTGTTTCGCATTGGGCGATTCGAACATACTTGTGAGTGACGCCATGTCTGGAACACCGAATACCGAAGTTACGCTATTTTCCGACCTTAATCTCAGCCCCGCGCTGATCAAATCGCTGAAAGAGGTCGGCTACGAGTCGCCGTCGCCTATCCAGGCCGCGACCATCCCTTATCTGCTGGGCGGCCGCGACGTGCTGGGCCAGGCCCAGACCGGTACCGGCAAGACCGCCGCCTTCGCGCTGCCCATCCTGTCGCAGATCGACACCAAGCTGACCGCGCCGCAGGCGCTGGTGCTGGCGCCGACCCGCGAACTGGCGATCCAGGTGGCCGAGGCCTTCCAGCGCTACGCCGCCTACATCCCCGGCTTCCACGTGCTGCCGATCTACGGCGGCCAGAGCTACGGCCCGCAGCTGTCGGCGCTGCGGCGCGGCGTGCACGTGGTGGTGGGCACCCCGGGCCGCGTGATCGACCACCTGGACAAGGGTTCGCTGGACATCTCCAAGCTGAAAACCCTGGTGCTGGACGAAGCGGACGAAATGCTGCGCATGGGCTTCATCGACGACGTCGAGCGCATCCTGAAGGAGACGCCGGCCACGCGCCAGACCGCGCTGTTCTCGGCCACCATGCCGTCGGTGATCAAGCGCATCGCCACCACCTACCTGAACAAGCCGGCCGAAGTGACCATGGCCGCCAAGACCGGCACCGCCGAAAACATCCGCCAGCGCTACTGGCTGGTGAGCGGCATGCACAAGCTGGACGCGCTGACCCGCATCCTGGAGGCGGAGCCGTTCGACGGCATGATCATCTTCTCGCGCACCAAGATGGGCACCGAGGAACTGGCCGAGCGCCTGAACGCCAGAGGCTTCTCGGCTGCCGCCATCAACGGCGACATGCAGCAGGCCGCGCGCGAGCGCACCATTTCCATGCTCAAGGATGGCAAGATTGACATTCTTGTGGCCACCGACGTGGCCGCGCGCGGCCTGGACGTGGAGCGCATCAGCCACGTGGTGAACTACGACGTGCCGCACGATCCGGAGAGCTACACCCACCGCATCGGCCGTACCGGCCGCGCCGGCCGCAGCGGCGAAGCCATCCTGTTCATCACCCCGCGCGAGCGCAACCTGCTCAAGGCCATCGAGCGCGCCACGCGCCAGCCGGTGTCGGTGATGGAGCTGCCGTCGCTGCAGGCGGTAAACGACGTGCGCGTGGCCAAGTTCAAGGACGAGATCACCGAAGTGCTGGCCAAGGGCGGCCTGGAACACTTCCAGGGCCTGATCGAAGACTACGAGCGCGAACACAACGTGCCGGCGATCGAGATCGCGGCGGCACTGGCCAGCATGGCGCGCGGCGGCAAGTCGCTGCTGCTGGACAAGAAGAAGGAAACCGGCTGGCACGACAGCCCGCAGGCTGCTGCGGCGGCCCAGGCCGCGCGCGGCGACCGTCCGGAGCGCGAGCGCTTCGACCGTGGCGACCGCTTTGAACGCGCCGACCGTCCGGACCGCGGCGAGCGCGCCTTCCCGAAAAAGGAGCGCGTCATCCGCGAGCCGGAACCGGGCATGCAGACCTACCGCATCGAAGTGGGCTACCAGCACGGCGTCAAGCCGGGCAACATCGTGGGCGCCATCGCCAACGAAGGCGGCATCGACTCCAAGTTCATCGGCCGCATCGAGATCTACGACGACTACAGCGTGCTCGACATGCCGAGCGACCTGGCGCAGGACACCATCAGCCACCTGCAGGGAGTGAAGATCGCCGGCCAGGTCATCCGCCTGAGCCGCGACGGCGAGCAGGCGCCGGCCGCAGCCGCCGCGCCGGCTCCGGCACGCGCCCCGGCCGCGCCGCGCGCCGCGCCGGCCGAACGCGCCGCCCCGGCCGAACGCGCGCCTGCGCCGAAGAAGGCCGCCAAGCCTGAACCGGAACTGGCGCCGAAAGCCGACGACAGCGAACCTGCCTTCGACGACGACGCGCCGAAGAAGAAAAAGAAGGACAAGCACAAGGTGACGCTGCCGATGAGCGCCTTCCGCATCGAAGTGGGCAGCAAGCACGCGGCCACGCCGTCCAACATCGTCGGCGCCATCGCCAACGAAGCGGGCATCGAGGCGAAGTACATCGGCCGCATCGAGATCTTCGACGACCACAGCGTGCTCGAACTGCCGGACGGCATGCCGGACGACGTGTTCCAGCACCTGGGCAAAGTGTGGGTGGGCGGCCAGCAGCTGCGCATCAGCCACGCCGACGCCATGCCGCCGGAATCGGCCAAGCACACGCCGCCGAAGGCCGCGCCGGGCAAGGCGCCGGCCAAGAAGGTGCCGGGCATGGACAAGCCGCTGCGCAAGCCGGGCAAGTTCAATAAGTTCAAGTAAGTCACCAGGGGCCGCAAGGCCCCTTTTTTTGGTTACTCACGGGTTTCCGGGATGATGTTTCACTGTCGGCGCTTACGGCGGCGACCTCGCCCGGAGCTGCGCTGACTTCCCTTGTTTTTCTTTGTCGTCAGCGCGCTGCGCGGGAAGCTGGCGGCATGCTGATTGTGGAGCTGTGGTGTGTCTTCGCGCGTCTGCGGCAGCTTCTCTGGCAGCTTTTCTTTCACCTGCGCCGGGCGACCGGCCGGCACCGCGTCGCCGAGCAAGCGCGCGATGGCCGCCTTCCGGGCGGACCGGCAGACATCGGCCAGCAACCATTCATCGCTGCCAGGCAAGCGTAGCCAGACGGCTTTCCACGCGTTGCGATTGCCGCTGCCGTACAGATTGGCAAAGCACGACGGCGACACCGCGTGCTCGCCATACTTGATTTGCGCGCCTTCCACCGTGGCGTAGTAGGGCTGCTTGCCGAAGCAGGCGCGCAGCGTGGTTCCTTCCGGAAGGAAGACCTGCTTCCATTGGTATCCCGCCTCGGACGGCGCCGCCGGCGGTTGCTGCTGTTGCTGCTGCCTGGCTGGCGGCGCCTTGATGTAGTTCTCTATCGCCTCGAGAATAAACGGCTCCATGGCCAGGGTATTGGACCACCAGTTGCCGGTGAGTTCACCCAGCGCTTCCAGCGTCTTGAAGGGGATAAAGACCGGCATTGTAGGATCAGGCATGGGAGCCTCCAAAAATCGGATTTTACTAAGCGCTGCTAACTCCTGCTAAGGCTTACTACATCGCGCTATTGTTTACTAAAATTTCTCCTCGCTTATGTTGTTAGACACGTTTAGCGCTGCTCAGTTCCCGCTGCGCGAAAAAAAGTACGAAATATCGACGAATAGCACGAGGTAGTAGTGGTTAGCAGGTTTTAGTAAAAACCGAAAAAACAGCTTGGGGCCGGCGCACGCCGGCGGTGCGCCGGCGCCGGCTGCGCACCAAAACAAGACGGCACCGGGCGGACCTGTCGCCGCTGCCGGCGGCGCCACGCCCCGCAAGCACTGTTTTTTGCCATCTGGCCTGGAATTTGCTTCTACAGCACTATTTCCTGGCCAGCGAGGGCGACGTGATAATACGAAATGACCTTCTTGAATACACGGGACCGGATCGCAAAACGATCCGCGTACTGTGGATAGACGCGGCGCGAACCGCCGCCTATGTGTACGACGTGCAGGCGCTTAGCGCCGAGGCGGAACTGGCACGCGTGGCCGAGCTGGAGGCCGACCTGGCCGCCGGCCGCGCGCGCCTCCTGCCGGACGACCCTTATATGGTGGTGGTGAACCAGGACCTGCTGCCGGAGAAGCACCTGCAGCTGCGCGCCCGCGCCTGGGAAATCGTGCGCGAGCTTACCGCCATGGAGCCGGCCATCTATGAGCCGCGCCGGCGCGGGCAGCTGGTGTCCGAGTACACGCAGCGCCACGGCGTGTCGCATCCCACCATCTACCGCTACCTGCGCCGCTATTGGCAGCGCGGCCAGACGCCGAACGCGCTGCTGCCCGATTACGCCAACTCCGGCGGGCGCGGCAAGACGCGCGCCGCATCCGAGGGCATCAAGCGCGGCCGGCCGCGCAAGGAGGGCGCCGCGCCGGGCGTGAACGTGGACGCGCAGATGCGGGCCGTGTTCCGCGTTGCCGTGGCGCGCCACGCCGTCACGCATCCGCCGCTGTCGCGCCGCGCCGTCTTCGACCAGATGCTGCGCGACTTCTTCTGCGAGCGCAGCGTCGCGCCGGGCACGCTGCGGGTGCAGCGCCATGAACCGGTCGCTGCGCTGCCCACCTTCGGCCAGTTCAGCTACTGGCTGGAACAGGACCACCTGATGGAAGCGCAGCGCATGGCACCCGCGCTGGCGGCCGACAGCGCCATCGCGCGGCCCGGCCGGCCGGGCGCCGCCTTCCGCGTGGAGGCCATGCAGGCGGACGTGCAACTGGTGTCGCGGGCGGACCGCAGCCAGGTCACCGGCAAGCCTTATCTGTACGTGGTGACGGACATCTTCAGCAGTGCGGTGGCAGGCATCTACGTGAGCATGGAGCAGCCCAGCTGGCGGCACGCGCTGATGGCACTGGCCAACAGCGCGGCCGACAAGCGCCGCTATTGCCTGCGCCACGGCCTGGATATCCCGTCCGGCGCGTGGCCGTCGCGCCATCTGCCCGAGCTGCTGTTCGCCGACGCCGCGCTGCTGGGCAGTGCGGACGATGGCGCGGATGGCGCACTGCTCAACAACTTCAACGTGCGCTGCCTGGTGGCGCCGCAGGAAGCGCCGTCGCCATGGAGCGCGGAGCTGGGCAAGCGCTTCGCGCTGCAGCCCTGCGCAGCCGGCCCCGCAGCCAGCCTCCCAGCCAGCCCCGCAGCCACCGTCGCAGCCCCCGCAGCCGGCCTGGCGGGCGGTCCCGCAGCTGCCAGCGGCGAGTGGGATGGCGGCCTGACGCTGCCCTGCGGCCGCCTGGACGCGGTGCTGGACCTGGAACAGTTCACGCGCGTGGCGATCAGCGGCGTGCTGGCCTACAATCACGCGCCGCTGGACGGCGGCCACACGCCGCAGCAACTGTGGGACTGGGGCGTGACGCAGCGCGGCACGGGGCTGCGCCAGTACGCCGAGGAGCTGGTGCATTGCAGCCTGCTGCCGGTGCACGACGCAGTGGTCACGGCCGAGGGCATCTGCCTGAACGGCACTTACTACAGCTGTGCGCGCGCCGAGGAAGGGCGCTGGTTCGAGCGCGCCGCCCAGCGCGGCCAGTGGCACGTGAAAGTGGCGTGCGACACCGCCAGCCTGGACACCGTCTACCTGCTGGACCCGCAGGCGCCGATGCACTTCCACGCCTGCCACATCGCCGAGCGCAGCGTGGCGCACCGGCGCCTGTCGTCGGCCGAGGTGGCGCGGCTGCGCGCCGGCGACTTCCCGGCCCGCCCACACAGCGCGCCGCATGGCCACTACGCCAGTTTCGAGCGCATCGTGGCGACGCTGACGGGCTAGCCGCCGCCTGCGCGGCGCATCCGCATGGTGCGTTGCATCAAAATAGTACGCGGCAATGCAAGGGCCGTGGCGCTGATACCGCCACGGCCTTTTGCATTATGGGGGAGACGATGGTTGGCTGAAATGGTGCAATGCAAAATAAAATGCTGAAGCGCCGAAAAGTCTCCTTTCTCCGCTGGGTGCCGCGTGCGGCGCGTGCCGCTGCGCCGCAGCGCGGGCCTGCGCCGGCCCGCAGCGACTTTGTTTTTCCCAGCCGCCGCATCTTTGTTTTATTTTGCATATGAATATTACATTTATGTTTTATTGGCACAGCGTTTGCTAAGGCAACAGGGTAGTTCCAACTACCAGGAGGTTGCCGATGATAAGCAGGAGAGATTTTTTGTACCGTGCCGCAGCGGTCGGCGGCACGGGTCTGATGCTGAACACGATGAGTGCCTGGGGCATGGGCATCGAATCGACGATGTCCGCGCCGCCGGCCCTGAGCGGCAGCGGCAAGGGCAAGAAGGTGGTGATCCTGGGCGCCGGCCTGGCCGGCATGACCGCCGCCTTCGAGCTGGGCAAGCTGGGGTACCAGTGCCAGGTGCTGGAAGCGCGCGCCTTTGCCGGCGGGCGCTGCCAGACGGCGCGCAAGGGCTTTGCGCTGACGGAACTGGGCGGCGAGGAGCAGCGCTGCCAGTTCGACCAGGGCCACTACATCAACCACGGCCCGTGGCGCATTCCGCTGCACCACCAGTCCACCTTGCACTACACGCGCCTGTTCGAGGTGCCGCTGGAAGTGATGGTCAACGACAACGATCATTCCATCGTCTACCTGGAGAACGGCGGCCCGCTGTCGAAGCAGCGCCTGCGGCCGGCGCAGATCAAGGCCGACATGCGCGGCCACGTGGCCGAGCTGCTGGCCAAGTCGGTCAAAGCGAAACAGATCGACCAGGCGCTCACCGAGCAGGACCAGCGCCTGTTGCTGGACTACCTGGCGCACGAGGGCCAGCTGGACGCGGGCGACCTGCGCTACAAGGGGCGCAGCGGCCGCGGCTACGCCGTCAATCCGGGCGCGGGCCTGATGCCCGGCGCCGGCAAGGAGTCAGACCCGCTGGGCTTCAAGGAGCTGCTGGAATCGAAGGTGGGCATATCTACAGCGCCGTGCAGGATTTCCCCATGCAGAACACCATGTTCCAGCCGGTGGGCGGCATGGACCAGATCGCGAAGGCGTTTGAAAAGCGCGTCGGCAAAGCCATCCGCTACCGCGCCGAGGTGCAGACCATACGCCACGGCGAAAACCACGTGGCGGTGACCTACAAGGACACCGCCAGCGGCAAGTTCACCACCGTGAACGCCGACTACTGCCTGTGCACCATCCCGCTGTCCGTGCTGCGCATGATAGAGACCGACTTCTCGCCCAGGTTCAAGGCCGCCATCAAGCAGGTGGCCTACGCGCCGGTCGGCAAGATCGGCCTGCAGATGAAGCGCCGCTTCTGGGAGGAGGACGACCAGATCTACGGCGGCCACGTGCTCACCGACATCAAGGGCATCAACACCATCTCGCTGCCGTCGTCGAACTGGCAGAAGCAGAAGGGCGTGCTGCTCGGCTACTACAACTACCAGACTTCGGCCATCGAGGTGAGCGCCATGACGCCGGCCGAGCGCGCCGAATTCGCCGTGGCGGCCGGGGAGAAGATTTTCCCGGCCTACCGCGAGTCGTTCGAAAGCGCCTTCTCCGTGGCCTGGCACCGGGTGCAGTACAACCTGGGCGGCTGGGCCGACTGGAACGAGGAGAGCCGCAAGCACGCCTACCCGGTGCTGCTGGAAGGCGAGGGCCGCGTGCTGCTGGCCGGCGAACACCTGAGCTACCTGACCGGCTGGCAGGCCGGCGCCATCGAATCGGCCTGGCAGCAGCTGGCCAAGATCCATGAAAGGGCCAGCGCATGAAGCCTTCCATTGCAAGCCTGGCGGCGGCCGCGTCGATCGCCGCCGTGCTGGCGGCGCCGCCGGCGCGCGCCGACGGCAAGGCGCTGTTCCAGAAGAACTGCGCCGCCTGCCACCAGGCCAGCGGCAAGGGCATACCCGGCGCCTTCCCCGCGCTGGCCGGCAACCCGCTGGTGCAGGGGCCGGCGCCGGAGGTGGCCACCGTGCTGCTGCAGGGGCGCGGCGGCATGCCCGATTTCAGCGCCAGCCTGAGCGACGACGAGATCGCCGCCGTGCTCAGTTTCGCGCGCAGCACCTGGGGCAACCAGGCGCCGCCCCTGAAGGGAGAAGAAGTGAGCACGCTGCGCAGCCGCCTCGGCGTGCCGCCATACGCGAACGGCCAGATGTCCAACAAACACTGAAAGAGACCATGAACAAAGCTACCGTAACGAACGCCTTCGCCGTCCTGGCGCTGCTGTCCGGCTACGCCGCCGCGCAGGCGCAGGACATCGTCCGCCACAAGATCCCCGGTTCGGACTTTCCGATCGCCCAGGCGGTGACCCTGCCGCCCGGCGCCACCATCCACTTCATCAGCGGCCAGGTGCCGCCGGTGGTCGACAAGGCCGCCGCGCCCGATTCGCTGGCCGCCTACGGCGACACCCGCACCCAGACCATGGGCGTGCTCAAGAAGATAGACGAAATCCTCAAGGGCATGAACCTGGCCATGGGCGACGTGGTGAAGATGCAGGTCTTCCTGGTGGGCGACCCGGCCAAGGGCGGGCGCGCCGACATCAAGGGCTTCATGGAGGCCTACACCCAGTACTTCGGCGGTTCCCAGCCCAACCTGCCCGCGCGCGCCGTGATGCAGGTGGCCGCGCTGAACGTGCCGGGCTGGCTGGTGGAAATCGAAGTGGTCGCCGCAAAAAAATAAAGCACAACAAAGTCACTCAACATTGAAGGGGTATCGTTATGCAGAAGGCCAAACTGAAAGCATGCGCAGCAGCCGTCATGGTGCTGTACTCGGGACTGTCGCTCGCGGCCGGTGAAGGCGCCGGCGGCGGCCAGGCCGAAGCGGTGGCCGGCGCCGCCGTCACGCCCTCGTCGGCCGGCGCGGTGATCGTCACCGGCACCCGCGCCAGCGGCCTCAAAGTGGAAAACAGCGCCTCGCCCATCCAGCTGCTGGACAACGCCTCGCTGGCCCGCACCGGCCAGCCCGACCTGATGCAGGCGCTGGCGCAGAACCTACCGTCCTTCACGGCCCAGGCCTTCGGCGGCGACACCGCCAACCTGACGCTGTCGGCGCGCCTGCGCGGCCTGAGCCCCAACAATACGCTGGTGCTGGTGAACGGCAAGCGCCGCCACGGCACCTCCAACCTGGCGGTGCTGGGCGGGCCGTTCCAGGGCGGCGCGGCGGCCGACCTGAGCTACATCCCGGTGGCCATGATCGACCACATCGAGGTGCTGCAGGACGGCGCGGCCGCGCAGTACGGCACCGACGCCATTGCCGGGGTCATCAACATCATCCTCAAGTCCAACAGCAAGGGCGGCACCTTCAACGTCAACGGCGGCGGCTACTCGGACGGCGGCGGCAGGACCGCCGACGGCATGGGCAACGTCGGCTTCGCGCCCTTCGACAAGGCCTTCGTGAGCCTGAGCGCCGAATCGAAGTACCA
Organism: Pseudoduganella sp. UC29_71; assembly: GCF_042693265.1. Taxonomy (NCBI): domain Bacteria; kingdom Pseudomonadati; phylum Pseudomonadota; class Betaproteobacteria; order Burkholderiales; family Oxalobacteraceae; genus Pseudoduganella; species Pseudoduganella sp. UC29_71. The sequence continues at coordinate 6,765,918 of NZ_CP170549.1, forward strand.
CGACTTCAGCAACCGCGGCGGCCTCGATCCGCGCGTGGTGGACGCGGCCAACATCAAGAAGATGCCGCTGCTGCAAGCGCCCGGCTACCCCAACCTGAACAAGATCAGCGGCGACGCGCAATACCACCTGACCGTGTTCGGCCTGAACGCCGGCTACGAGATCGACGACGACACTTCCCTGTACGCCTTCGGCACCGTGGGCCGCAAGGAGGCGCGCGCCTTCGAGAACTACCGCATGCCGGACCGGCTGCCGCAGGTCTATCCGCTCGGCTTCAGTCCCAAGGAAACCATCAAGGACCAGGACTACGCCTTCACCGCCGGCGCCAAGGGCAAGCTGGCCGGCGCCTGGAACTGGGAGCTGAGCACCACCTACGGCCGCGACAAGGCCGAAATCGGCGTCGAGGATTCGGCCAACGTGTCGCTGTACCAGGACAAGGGCTTCACGCCCACCGTGTTCTCGGCCGGCGCCTTCATCGCCAGCCAGTGGACCAACAACCTGGACTTCAGCCGCGAGCTGGCCCTGGTGGGCGCCAAGCCGGCCACCTTCGCGCTCGGCCTGGAGCACCGCGTGGACCGCTACGAGATCCAGGCCGGCGACGAGTTCTCGCGCTACAAGGAAGGCTCGCAGTCCTATCCCGGCTTCTCGCTCACCGACGCCGGCAAGCATGACCGCAACAACAAGGCGGTGTACGCCAACCTGATCGTGTTCCCGGTGGACGCGCTGACGGTGGACCTGGCCGCGCGCTACGAGCACTTCAGCGACTTCGGCAACGCCAAGGTGGGCAAGATCACCGGCCGCTACGATTTCACGCCCGCCTTCGCGCTGCGCGGCACGGTCAGCAACGGCTTCCGCGCGCCCACGCTGGCCGAGCAGTACTACTCGGCCACCAATGTGTCGCCGCGCAGCGCCTTCGTGCAGCTGGCGCCCAATTCGCCGGGCGCGGCCCTGGTGGGCGTAAACGGCCTGAAGCCGGAGAAGTCCACCAACTTCAGCGCCGGCCTGGTGCTCAACCCGTCGAGCAACGTCGCGCTCACGCTGGACGCCTACCAGATCACGATCCGCGACCGCATCGTCGGCAGCGGCTCGCTGTACGGCTCGGGCGGCGCGGACAATTCGCCGGCGGTGACGGCGGCCATCCTCGCCAACGGCAATGTGCTCGATCCGACGGTGGTGCAGACCGGCATCAACATCTTCTCGAACGCCGTCAACACGCGTTCGCGCGGCCTGGAGTTCGTGGCCACGCTGAACAGCAACTACGCCGACTACGGGCGCGTGGACTGGTCGGCGGCGGCCAACTACAACAAGGTCACGGTCATCAAGGTGAACCAGGCGCCGGTGCAGCTGCGGCCGCAAACCCTGCTCGACAAGACCGCCATCTCGGACATCGAGACCGCGTCGCCGAAGGCGCGCCTGAACCTGGGCGCCTTGTGGAAGAAGGGCGCGTGGAGCGTCAACCTGCGCGAGGCGATCTACGGCAAGTCGTCCGAATGGGGCACGCCGGACGGCGCGGCCTACTACAAGACCGAGATCGGCGTGACCGCCATCACGGACCTGGAGGTGAGCTACCGCATGAGCAACGGCTGGACCTTGACGGCGGGCGGCAACAACCTGTTCAACAAGTATCCCGACCAGGTGAACGCCCAGCTGCTGGCCGTGTACCGCGCCAACCTGGACAACTCGGCCGTCACGGTGTACCCGTCGTTCTCGCCGTTCGGCATCAACGGCGGCTATTACTACGCGCGCGCCAGCTACAAGTTCTGAGCGGGCATGACAGCGGGGGCAAGGCGCGGTATGCTGCGCCTTGCCCCGTTTTTTATGGACCGCCCATGCTGACCACTCTCCGCAAGACCCTGTGCGCCGCCGCCATCGCCGGCGCGGCCGGCGCCGCCGGCACCAGCGCCCACGCCGCCGCCCCGATGACGCTGCAGGATTACCTGGCGCTGTCCGGCCCCGCGCCGGACCTGCGCATCGCCTACGGCAGCGCGCCGTCGCAGTTCGTGGAACTGTTCAAGCCTGCCGGGCCGGGGCCGTTCCCGGTGGTGATCCTGATCCACGGCGGCTGCTGGACCGTGCATTTCGGCGGCATCGCGCAGATGCACAACATGGCGGGGGACTTGATCCGCAACGGCATCGCCGTGTGGAACGTGGAGTACCGCCGCGTGGACGAGGAGGGCGGCGGCTATCCCGGCATGTACCAGGACGTGGCCACGGCGGTGGACCGCCTGCGGCAGGAGGCGGGCGCGCACGGGCTGGACCTGGCGCGCGTGGTGGCCGTCGGGCATTCGGCCGGCGGCCACCTGGCGCAATGGGCCGCGTCGCGCCACCGGCTGCCGCAGTCCAGCCCCGCGTGGCGCGCCGCGCCGCAGGCCATCCCGCAGGTGATCAGCCTGGGCGGGCTGGCGGACTTGCGCAACGAGGAGGGGCTGATCAAGACCAGCTGCGAGCGCGACATGGTGCAGCTGGCCGGCCTGCCGAGCGCCGCGCGGCCGGACGTGTTTGCCGACACCTCGCCGGCCGAGCTGCTGCCGTCCGGCGTGCGCACGGTGCTGGTCACGGGGGAGCTGGACGACGTGTCGCCGGTGCGCGTGGCGCAGGATTACGCGCGCCGCGCGCAGGCGGCCGGCGATGCGGCCGAGGTGGTGGTGCTGCCGAACGCCAGCCATTACGACGAGGTGGCCGCCACCTCGCCGGCGTGGAAGCTGGTGTACGCAGAGATCCGCAAGGCGCTGGCGGGTGACGCGCCGCCGCGCTAACCCGCCGTACGGGTGAGCCGGGGGGCGCTGGTGTTGGCGGGTTACGCGCTGTCGCGCTATCCCGCCGTACGGGTGAGCCGGGGGGGCTGGTGTTGGCGGGTTACGCGCTGTCGCGCTAACCCGCCCTACGGGCGATCCGGGGGCGCCGGCGTAGGGCGGGTTAGCGCAGAGCGCGTAACCCGCCGCTGCGCCGCCGCTGCACTCAGTATTCGTTGTACTTGCGCATATCGCCGCGCACCTGCTCGGCGGGGTATTTGGCGCGGTTCAGCTCCATCTTCTCCAGCACCGCGCTGCGCAGGTCCACGCCGGTCTTGTCGGCCAGCTGGATCAGGTACAGCATCACGTCGGCCAGCTCGTGGCGGATGCCGTCGCGCTTGCGCTGGTCCAGTTCATGGTCGGCGCCGGTGGCCAGCCACTGGAAGTGCTCGGCCAGCTCGGCCGCCTCCACCGTCAGCGCCATCGCCAGGTTCTTCGGCGTATGAAACTGCCCCCAGTCCCGCTCCGCCGCGAAGGCGCGCGCCAGGTCGCGCAACTCGATCAGGCTGTCCTGCGCCATCATCGCACCTGCTTGCGCATGAAGACGCTGAGCGGATCGTCGCGGTAGTCGCCGTACGGACCGCAGCGCTGGTAGCCCAGCCGTTCGTACAGCGCAATCGCTTCCGGCTGCGACGGCCCGGTCTCCAGCGTGTACAGCGTGCTGCCGCGCTGCGCCGCCGCCTGCTCCAGCATGGACAGCACGCGCCGGGCCAGGCCCTGGCCGCGCGCTTCCGGCCGCACGTACATGCGCTTGACCTCGGCGAATTCCGGCGTCACCACCATCGCGCCGCAGCCCACCGCCGCGCCGTCCGCATCGCGCGCCACGGCGAACAGCACGTTGGGCTGCTTCAGCGACGCCATATCCAGCGCGTACACGCTTTCCGGCGGATACAGCGTCAACTGGTAGGCGTCCAGGTCGGCGATAAGGGCGATGATGTCGGGCTGGTCCGGCGTTTCGAAGGCGATATTCATGGGTGTGATGTGAGCGTGGGACGGGTGTGGTTGCCATTGTAGCGCAAGCCCGGCGCGGGTATTCAGCGGCGCTATGCCCGGCGCGCGGGCGCGAGAAAAATACTATCTCGGCGCCGCGAAAGCTCGCTATATTGAATCTTAGCGGGATGTACAAACGCACCCTGCGACCTGCAAGGAGACCATCATGAAGAACCTGCTGTTGTTCGCATTGCTGGGCCTGGCCTGCGGCGCTGCCGCAGTCGCGCAAACCGAGCAAACCGCCCCCACCGAGCAGTCGCCGCAAGTGCTCGACGCGGTGAAAATCCCCGCCAACGCGCCCTTGGTCATCGAGGTGCCGGCGCGGCGCATGCCCCGCTACGCCATCGACTTCGGCGCCTACCAGGGCGCCTACGACTTGAGCAACGGTAGCGTGCTGCAATTGAGTTCCCAGGGCCGCCGCATGTTTGCCCAGCTCGACGACGGCGAACGCACCGAAATCGTCGGCACCGCCCAGCACAGCTTCGTGGCGCTGGACCGCAGCGTGCAGATGCGCTTCGAACCCAGGGACAGCGGGCAGATGGGCGGCGAGCTGCTGATCGCCAAGACCCCGGCCATCGCCGGCGAACCGGTGCAGTACCTGCTGGTGTCGCTGCGCTAAGCTTTTGTAGCAAACTGCGGGCGTGTCCGCCGCCCGTGGTGTCTCCCTTTACCGCCGGCTCCCACGGGACCGGCGGCCTTCTTTCGTCCGCGATTCTTGGTATCATGTCCGACTGCCAGCCACAAGCTGGCCTTTTTTATAACGATGTCGGAGATAACCGCATGAAATTACGTCTGCTGGTATTGGCGGCCGCGCTTGCCGCGTCCGGTGCTCAGCACGCACAAGCCGCCCCGCGCGGCTTTACCGTGGAAGACCTGGTGAAAATGGAACGCGTCGGCAGCCCGCTGCTGTCGCCGGACGCGTCGAAAGTCGTGTACACGGTGCGCGCCACGAATATGGACAAGAACCGCGGCAACACCCAGCTGTGGATGCTGGACCTGCGCGCAGCCAAGCCCGTGCCGGTGCGCCTGACCCAGGCCGACGCCAGCAGCACCGATCCTGAATGGTCGCCGTCCGGCGACGCGGTCTACTTCCTGTCCGCGCGCAGCGGCAGCAACCAGGTGTGGCGCTTGCCGCTGTCCGGCGGCGAAGCGGCGCGCGTGACCGACCTGCCGGTGGACGTGGAGAACTTCCGCCTGTCGCCGCAGGGCGACCGCCTGGCCATGAGCCTGGCCGTGTTCCGCGACTGCGCCGACCTGGCCTGCAGCAAGGCGCGCCTGGACGCGCAAGCGAAGAACAAGGCCACCGGCAAGGTCTACGAGCGCCTGTTCGTGCGCCACTGGGACACCTGGAACGACGGCCGCAACAACGTGCTGTACAGCGCGCCCATCGACAGCAGCGGCAAGGTCAGCGCCGCGCCGGTGAGCCTGAGCGGGACCATCGACGGCGACGTGCCGTCGAAACCGTTCGGCGACCACGACGAATACCAGTTCAGCCCGGACGGCAAGACGGTGGTGTTCTCGGCCCGGGTGGCCGGCAAGACCGAAGCCTGGTCCACCAACTTCGACCTGTTCAGCGTGCCGGCCACTGGCGGCGAGCTGCGCAACCTGACCGCCGACAACCCGGCCTGGGACACCCGCGCCCAGTTCTCGCCGGACGGCAAAACGCTGGCCTACACCGCCATGCAGCGTCCGACCTTCGAGGCCGACCGCTTCCACCTGGTGCTGATGGACGTCGCCACTGGCAAGAAGCGCGCGCTGACCGGCGCGTGGGACCGCTCCGTGGCCGACTACCGCTGGGCGCCGGACGGCAAGACCCTGCTGGCCACCGCCGACGACGTGGGCCAGCACCGCCTGTTCAGCATCGACGCGGCCAGCGGCAAGGCCAGCGCCGTCAGCGGCCCGGGCTATGTGTCCGCCTTCAGCGTGGCGCGCGACACCGTGGTGATGGCGCAAGCCTCGCTGGCCTCGGGCGCGCAGCTGTACAAGTTCAAGCTGGGCGCCGCCGCGAAAGCGGAAAAGCTGACCAGCGTGAACGAGGCCGCGCTGGCCGACGTGCGCTTCGGCGAGTACGAGCAGTTCTCCTTCAAGGGCGCCAACGGCGACACCGTGTACGGCCACGTGATGAAGCCGTGGAACGCGCAGCCGGGCCAGAAGTACCCGATCGCCTTCCTGGTGCACGGCGGCCCGCAAGGCAGCTTCGGCAACTCCTGGAGCTACCGCTGGAACCCGCAGGTGTACGCCGGCGCCGGCTACGCCACCGTGTTCATCGACTTCCATGGCTCCACCGGCTATGGCCAGGCCTTCACCGATTCGATCAGCGGCGACTGGGGCGGCAAGCCGCTGGAAGACCTGAAGAAGGGCATGGACGCGGCGGTGGCCAAGTTCCCGTGGCTGGACCGCGAACGCAGCTGCGCGCTGGGCGCGTCCTACGGCGGCTACATGATGAACTGGATCGAGGGTAACTGGGCCGACGGCTTCAAGTGCATCGTCAACCACGACGGCGTGTTCGACATCCGCGGCATGGCTTATTCGACCGAGGAAATCTGGTTCACCGAGTGGGAATACGGCGGCCCGTACTACAAGGCGGCCGAGTCGCACGAGAAGTTCAACCCGGTGCACCACGTGGCCAAGTGGAAGACCCCGATGCTGGTGGTGCAGGGCGACCTGGACTTCCGCATCCCGACCGCGCAGGCGCTGGGCACCTTCACCGCGCTGCAGCGCCAGGGCATCGACAGCAAGCTGCTGGTGTTCCCGGACGAGAACCACTGGGTGCTGAAGCCCGCCAACTCCGTGCTGTGGCACCATACGGTGCTGGACTGGCTGAACAAGTACACCAAGCAGTGATACCCTGAAAGGCGCACCCGTATGGACCGTATCGATGTCATGAGGCTGTTCATCCGGGTCGCCGAATCCGGGAATTTTTCCAAAGTGGCGCGCGCCACCGGAGTCACGCAGCCCACGGTGAGCAAGGTGGTGGCGGGCCTGGAGGCGAAGCTGGGCGCGCAGCTGCTGCGCCGCACCTCGCGCGGGCTGAGCCTGACCGACGCCGGCCAGATTTTCTACGAATCGGCCATCGACATCGTCGAGCGCGTCGATGCCCTGGAGAGCAGCGTCGGCCAGGGCGACGCCGCGCCCAGCGGCGTGGTCCGGGTGGCCCTGTCGCCGGCCTTCGGCCGCATGGAGATCGTGCCGCACCTGCCGGCCTTCTTCGAGCGCTACCCCGGCGTCAGCATCGACTTCCATGTCTCCCAGCGCTACGTCAACCTGGTCGAAGAGGGCATGGACCTGGCGATCCGCGTGGGGCCGCTCAGCGACTCCGCCATGATGGCGCGCCGCATCGGCAGCATGAGCTACCTCACCGTTGCCGCGCCGTCCTACCTGGCGCGCTCCGGCACGCCCGCCACGGTGGCGGACCTGCGGCAGCACCACTGCATCGCCTTCATGGCGCGCGACGCGCCACGCCCTTGGGAGTTCACGGACGCCACCGGCGACGTGAAGTTTTTCCCGCAAGGGCCGCTGCGCAGCAACGACGCCGAATATGTACGCGCCGCCGTGCTGGCCGGCCTGGGCATAGGCCACAACGCGGCCTGGCTGTACGCGCGCGACGTGGCCGCCGGGCGCCTGGCGCCGCTGCTGGCGGACTGCGCGCCCGAACCCTTCCCCATCCACGCCGTCTGGCCCGGCAGCCGCCGCCTGGCCGGCAAGACCCGCGTGCTGGTCGACTATCTGGCGGAGCTGTTTGCCGCCTCCCCGCTGCTGAAAGTGCGCTAGTCCGGTGCGCATGCCTTGCGGGCATAGCAGCTATGCCGGCCGCCCGTCTTCCCTGTACCGCCTGCGCCGCCTATCTTCCGTATGGACAAATCGTCCAAGCAACCATACGGAGAACCACCATGCGCGCCATACAGCTGACTGCCTTCGGCAATCCCCACACCAATCTGCACCTCGCCGACCTGCCGGAACCGGCCGCTCCGGGCGCGGGCGAAGTCCTGCTGGGGATGGAGTTCGCCCCTGTGAACTTCAATGACCTGCTGCTGATCAGCGGCGCCTTCCCGCGCCGCCCCGAGCTGCCCAGCCCTGTCGGCAACGAAGGCTCGGCCAAGGTGCTGGCCGTGGGCGCGGGCGTGGTCCACCTGAAGCCCGGCGACCGCGTGGTGGCGCCGCTGTACAGCGACACCTGGCGCGAACGCATGGTGGTAGCCGCCGCCGGCCTGTTTGCGCTGCCGGATGGTATCAGCCCGCAGCAGGCCGCCATGATGCGCATCAATCCGCCCACGGCGGCGCTGTTGCTGAGCGAGCACGGCGAACTGAAACCGGGCGACTGGGTGATACAGAACGCCGCCAGCTCCGGCGTGGGCCGCTCGGTGATTGCGTTCGCGCGGGCGCGCGGCATCAAGACCATCAACCTGGTGCGCCGCGGATCGGCGATCGCCGAAGTGCAGGCGGCTGGCGGCGACATCGTGCTGCTGGATACGGACGACAGCCTGGCCACGGTGCGCGCGCTGACCGAGAGCGGACAGGTGCGGCTGGCGCTGGATGGCGTGAGCGGCGCATCCACGCTGCGCCTGCTGGACGGCTTGTCGCAGGGCGGCGCGCTGGTGTCGTATGCGTTCTCGGGAGGCGACCCGGCGATACCGGCCGACCTGCGGCCCCTGCTGCGCAAGGCCGTGCGCCTGCACGCTTTCTACCAGGCGCGCCCGCAGTACGACGCGCAGATGGACACCCTGCTGCGCGAAACAGCGGAGTTCATCCGCGCCGGCAAGCTGGAGCAGCCCGTTGCCGCGACCTACCCGATGGCGCGCATCGCCGCCGCCATCGCGCACGCCCAGCGCGGCGGCAAGGTGCTGCTCGACATCCAGGATCAGACGTTGTAGCCGCCGTCGGCGTCGATGATGGTGCCGGTGATGTAGGACGCCGCCGGGCCGGCCAGGAACAGGATGGGCGCGATCACTTCGTCCAGGCGGCCGAAGCGCTTGATGCAGAGGTTCCGCAGCAACGGCTTGATGGCGTCGCGCATATGGGCGTTGATATCGGTCTCCATAAAGCCCGCGTGCACCACGGCGGGCAGCAAGTCGGAGCGGAATTTTTCGGCGAGGTGGAAGTTGATGGCGGATGCCTCGAACAGCACAGTGCCGCCGTCCACCAGCACGGGAATCGTGCCGTTCGGGTTCAGCGCCAGGAATTCCGGCGTGCGGTTGTCGCCCTTGAACAGGTCTATCTGCTCGAAGTCGAACTCGGCGCCGATGTGGTACAGCGCGGCGAGAACGCGGCGGGTGCTGCCGGAGCCAGGGTCACCATAGAGTTTCATTGTGTATTCCATTTGATTTGCGGGAGACCAGTATCGTGGATAGGTTTTTGTGTGGGTACGGAGCAGGCGGCAATAACATTTATGCCGGATCGGAATGGCGATGGATCTGATCGGCGCCATGCGCACCTTTGTGCGCGTCTACGAGACCGGCTCTTTCAGCATGGCCGCCAGGAGCCTGGGGCTGGGGCAGCCCACGCTGTCCAAGTCGATTGCTCAGCTGGAGGAGCGGCTGGCGGCCAAGCTGTTCCTGCGCTCGACGCGCGGCCTGGCGCCCACGGGCGCGGGCGAGACCTTCTATCGGCACGCCGTGAGGACGCTGAACGAGGCCGACGCGGCCCTGAAGGCCATGCACGGCGAGCCCGAAGCCATGACCGGGAAGCTGCGCGTGGGCGGGACGGTGACGTTTATGCGCCAGTACATTATTCCGCAGCTGCCGGGTTTCCTGGACCGCCAACCCGGCCTGGAAATCGAGCTGCTGCTGGACGACGGCAACGTGGGCCTGATCGAGGAGGGCGTGGAAGTGGCCTTCAGGATGGGCAAGCTGCCCAGCTCAGGGCTGACCGCGCGCCGCATCGGCCAGTGCCGCAGGGTGGTGGTGGCCGCGCCGGACTACCTGCGGCGGCGCGGCACGCCCGGGCTGCCGGAGGAGTTGGCGGACCATCCCTCCATCGTGTTTTCGCGCGCCGAGGGCGGCGACGCATTCTCCTTCCACAAGGACGGCAGCTCGCGCAGGGTGATGCTGAAGCCGCGCCTGCGCGTCAGCGCGCTGGAGGGCGTGCGCGCGGCGGTGCTGTCCGGCCTGGGCGTGGCGGTGGCGGCCGAGTGGATCTTCGCGGAGGAGCTGGCAAGCGGCCAGGTGTGCGCGGTGCTGGAGGACTGGGACATGCCCCGCCTGGACCTGTGGGCCGTGCTGCCGGGCGGACGGCACGCCGGCCCGAAGGCGCGCGCCTTCATCGCCTTCGTCGAGGAGCAGCTGGCGAAAACGCCGTTCGGCCTGCGCTAGCAGGGCATGCCGGCCAGGCATGGCTGGTATGCCCCTGCCTCGTCTACCGCGGCGTGCCGCGCGGCGCTATCTTGTACCTACCCGAGGCGTTCTCGGAACAACCAAGCATACGGAGTTAAAAATGATAGACGAAAACGGCCCGCACTACTTTGTCGCCTTCCAGTCGCCAGGTCCGAACTGGGTACAGGGCGTGAAATACAACGAGCAGCCCGAGTTCATGGACCATGTGGGCTATATGCTGAAGCTGCAGGAAGAGGGCCGCACAGTGCTCAGCGGCCCCTTCATGGAAAAGGCCGGCGGCCTGCACGGCGTGCTGGCGAACGGCGGCATGACCATCTTCAAGGCGGCCGACCTGGACGAAGCCATCCGCATCGGCAGCGACGACCCGACCGTGAAGTCGGGCATGCTGAACGTGGAGGTGAAGATGTTCTGGGTGCCGTTCCACACCTGACCTGGTTCCGAACCCGCCTTAGTTGCGGGTTCTTTTGTTTCCGTGGGTATTGGCTGGGTTGGATGCGGCAATGATGGGCTAAGCCGCTTGTCCGTGCGGGGCTATCGCCTGGTTCAGCACCACTCCAGATTGGCCACCGCGTTGTTGCGCTTGTTGCCGTCCTTGTGGCGCACGCTGCTGCGGCCTTTCGGGTTGGGCAGGTGCGCCTCGGCCACCAGGTCGTGCACGAAGAACTGGCCGGTGCGGCTGCCGTTGCTCAGCGTGACGCGCAGCCCTTCCGGCAAGGCCAGCGCGCGCAGGCACTTCACTCGCGGCCCCCGGTTGCGCAGCACGCGCCCGTCGCGCGAGACCACGTAAAAATCGCTGCCCTTGACCGGCTTGGTGCCGGCGGCGCGCAACGAGTACACCAGGGCGCCTGCCAGCACCATCAGCGCGACGATCAGTAATTCCATCTCCGTGTCTCCTTAGCCGTCCAGCCGCGCCAACAGCGCGTCCAGCGGGGCGGGGCGGGCGTACAGGTAGCCTTGCATGCCGTGGCAGTCGCTGTTGATCAGGAAGTCCGCCTGCGCCTGCGTTTCCACGCCTTCGGCCACCACCTTCAAGCCCAGGTGGTGCGCCATCGCCAGGATGGTTTGCACGATGGCCGTCACCGAGGCGTCGGTCGGCGTGTCCTGGATGAAGCTGCGGTCGATCTTCAGTTCGTACAGCGGCATCTTCTTCAGGTAGGCCAGGCTGGAATAGCCGGTGCCGAAATCGTCGATCGAGAAGCGAATGCCCAGCGCGGCCAGCTGGCGCATGCGCAGCACCGTGTCTTCCAGCTTTTCCACCAGCAGCCCCTCGGTCACTTCGAAGATCAGGAGTTCGGCCGGCGCGCCCGTCTCGGCCAGCAGCGCGCGCACCTGTTCCACGAACTGCGGCTGGCGGAACTGGCTCGGGCTGACGTTGACCGATAGCGGCACGCGGTGCCCGGCCGCCGTCAGCCGCAGCACCGCGTCGCAGGCCTGGCGCATGGCCCAGGCGCCCAGCGTCAGGATCTGGCCCGATTCCTCGGCCAGCGGAATGAACTGCGCCGGCGACACCCAGCTGCCGTCCGCGCGCTGCCAGCGCATCAGCAGCTCGGCGCCGATGATGGCGCCGTTGCAGTCCACCTGCGCCTGGTAGTGCATGGCCAGCTCGCGGTTCTCGATCGCCTGCGCCAGGTCGCGCTCCAGGTTCAGGCGCTGCTCGACCTCGGCCTGCATGGCCGCCTCGAAGAACGCGATGCCGTTGCGCCCGTCCGCCTTGGCGCGGTACATGGCGATGTCGGCCTCGCGCAGCAGGTCCTGCGCGTTCTGTTCGCCCGCCGCGCCGGCCGCACCCTTGGGCAGCAAGGTCACGCCGATGCTGGCCGAACTGCTGTAGGTCTGGCCGTCGATCACGAAATCCTCCGCGATGGTGGCGCGGATTTTCTCCGCCACCACCAGCGCCGAGTGCGCCGCCGTGGCGTGCACGCCGCTCAGGTGCGCCAGCAGCACCACGAATTCGTCGCCGCCGATGCGCGCCACCGTGTCGGCCTTGCGCATCAGCTGCGCCAGGCGCGCCGCCGCGTTCTTCAGCAGCGCGTCGCCGGTGGCGTGGCCGCGCGCGTCATTGATGTACTTGAAGTTGTCCAGGTCGATGAACATCACCGCGCTGTACTGGCTGTTGCGCTCGGAGCTGGCCAGCAGCTTGTCGATGCGGTCCATCAGCAGGCGCCGGTTCGGCAGGCCGGTCAGCACGTCGAAGTAGGCCAGGCGGTGGATGTCGTCCTCGGATTTCTTGCGCTCGGTGATGTCGCGCTCGACCGCCACCCAGTGCGTGTTGTTGCCGCCTTCGTCCGAGATCGGCACCAGCTCGCGCTCCACCCAGTACGGCTCGCCGTAGCGGGTGTAGTTCAGCAGCTCGGCGCGCACCGCCTCGCTGCGCGCCATGGCCTGGTTGATGCGGTCCAGCGTGCCGGTGGCGGTCTCCGGCCCCTGCAGCAGGCGCAGGCTGCCGCCCAGCATGGCGTCGCGGTTGTAGCCGCTGCGCCGCTCGAAGGCGCGGTTGACGAAGATGATGCGCTGCTCGGTGCCGGCCACTTCGGCGATGCTCACCATGTCGTTCAGGCGCGCCACGGCGGCCGCGGTCAGGCGCAGCTCGGCGTTCAGCGCGGTCAGCTCCTGCTGCCCCTGTTCCAGCGAGGCGGCGGTAGCGCGCAGGTCGCCGATGGATTTTTCCAGGCGCTTGAGCAGCACGCCGCACGACAAGGTCAGCACCGCCGTGATGAACAGGTAGTTGGAGGTGATCACGCTCCACTTGAGGAAGGAAGCCAGCTCCAGTCCCTGCAGGTCGGGGATGGTGTTGGTGTAGAAGCCGATCACCAGCAGCGCCACGGTGTCGATGCCCAGCGCCCACAGGCCGGCGCGCAGGCCGAGCAGCAGCGCGGCCAGCACCGGCACGGCCATCAGGTAGATCTGGCTCACCGGCCCCACCTTGACCAGCAGCCCCACGCCGAAGAGGAAGGTGACGGCCAGGAAGTTGAGCACGCGCGTGCCGTAGGAGATGCCGGGCAGACGCAGGATGGCGAAGATCCACACCAGCGCCACCACGTCCAGCACCACCACCGACCACAGGTTTTCGGAAATGCTGAGCAGGATGCTGGGCACGGCCGTGACCACGCCCAGTCCCAGGACAAACTGCAGGATGCGCTTGAATATCTGGCCGCGCCAGTGCGCGACGTCGTTTAGCGCTGCCAATCGCAGCCCTCCTTCGTGGCGAGTAACATGATTGTTCTTGGTGTTGTTGCTTACCAGACATGTTACCTGCAAACCCGCATGCTGTCACGGTTTGGGCGGGGGAGGGCCCCCCTGCGGCCCTACTGCGGCTTGTAGATGCCGCAGCCGACGATGATGTCGTCCACCTTCTCCACATACATCGATTTCGGCTCGATCTTCTTGGTCAGCGGGTCGAGGAATTTGTAGTCCTGCCAGCCCTTGCCCTTGGTTTTCACCAGCTCGATGCGCTCGCGCATGTAGTACTTGCCGTCGCCGTCGCGGATGTCGATCAGGTCCTTGCCTATCATGCGCGCATTCTGGCCGTGCGCCAGGTTTTTGCCGTTCAGGTCATACACCACCACGTACAGGTCGCGGTCGGTGAACTGGCCGTGCGGATCGTTGATCTCGGCGTAGGCCTTTTCCTTGCCGTGCGCCTTGATGTAGGCGATGGCTTTCTTCGCCATGGCCATGGCCTCGTCGGCGGTGCCGCGTTCGGCGGCGCGGGCCGGCAATTGCGCCAGCAGCAGGGAGGCCCCCAGGGTTTGCAGCATCAGCCGTCGTTTCATGGACACAGCTCCGAACGTTGTGGATGTGAATACATCTTAGCCGAAAAAAAAAGTGGCATTCGCAATAATTGGTGAGTATCTTTTGCTACGTAACAGGCAAAATTGCTGGTTCGGCAAAAAGCCGCGCGGCACTATCGCTCCATCCTGAAAAGAAAGGTCAACTTTATGCGCATGCGCCAAATTCCCGCCCTGCTGGCCGCAGCCACGCTCTCGCTGTCCGCGCACGCGGCCAGCGCCGACCGCTGGGACGTGCCGGTCCACGTCAAGAAGCTCGACAACGGCCTGACCGTCATCGTCACCGAAGACCACAGCTCGCCCACCGTGGGCGTGAGCGTGGTGTACCGGGTCGGCATGCGCCTGGAGCCGAAGAACCGCACCGGCTTTGCCCACCTGTTCGAACACCTGATGTTCCAGGGCACGCCCAACGCGCCCAAGGGCGTGTTCGACAAGACCATCACCACCGGCGGCGGCCGCAACAACGGCTCCACGCGCGCCGACTTCACCAACTACATCGAGACCGCGCCGGCCTCCGCCCTGGACGCCATCCTGTGGCTGGAGGCGGACCGCATGAAGACGCTGGACTTCAACGAGAAAACGCTGAAGAACCAGCAGGACGTGGTGAAGGAGGAAATCCGCGTCAACGTGAAGAACCAGCCGTACGGCGGCTTCATGTGGATCGACATCGGCCAGCACGCGTTCCAGAAATGGGAAAACAACCACGACGGGTACGGCAGCTTCCAGGACCTGGAAGGCGCCAGCCTGGACGACGTGCGCGCCTTCCACCGCGACTACTACGGCCCGAACAACGCGGTGCTGGCCATCGCCGGCGACGTCACGCCGCAGCAGGGCTACGCGCTGGCCAAAAAATACTTCGGCGCGATACCGAAGCGCGCCACGCCGGCCCCGGGCGATTTCAGCGAGGGCCTGAACACGGCCGAGAAGCGCGTCGAGCAGAGCGACGCGCTGGCGCAGGTACCGGCGCTGGCGGCGGCTTGGAAGATGCCGGCGCGCGGCAGCAAGGACCAGGCGCCGATGGCGGTGCTGGGCGAACTGCTGGCCGGCGGCGACGCCTCGCTGCTGTACCAGGGCCTGGTCAAGGGCCGCGAGCTGGCGCTCAACCTGTCGCCGCTGTACGGCCTGACCGGCCCGTGGGAATACGACGGCCCGACGCTGTTTACCGTGTTCAGCATGTACAAGCCCACCAGCAGCGCCGACGCCGTGCTGGCCGCCATGGACGAGGAGATCGCCAAGGTGGCCAGGGACGGCGTGGACGCGGCCACCCTGCAGCGCGTGAAGACCGCCATGCTGGCCGACTGGTACAACAAGCTGGAAAGCTATATCAACCGCGCCGACACGCTGGCCAAGCTGCAAACGCTGTGGGGCGACGCCAAGGTCGTCAACAAGATTCCCGGTTGGATCGAGGGCGTGAAATCGGAAGACATCCAGCGCGTGGCGGCCACCTATCTGACCAAGGCCAACCGCACCGTGATCGACCGCAAGCCGGCGCCGAAGGAGGCCCCGGCCGCTCCCGCCGCCGCTCCCGCCTCCGCCACGAAATAAGGACCACATCATGAAGAAACTGATACTGGCCGTGGCCATCTCCACGCTGTGCGCTCCGCTGCTGCATGCCCAGACCTCCGCCGCGCCGGCCACTTCGCCAGCCGCCTCCCAGGTGCCGCCGTACGGCGCCGACAAGCCGCTGCCCGTGCCCAGGATCGCCAAGAAGACGCTCTCCAACGGCCTGGAAGTCTGGGTCGTGCCGCGTTCCGGCCTGCCGCGCGTGGACTACGTGCTGGCCGTACGCGGCGCCGGCTACGCCGCCGACGACGCGCAGCACCCCGCCTTCGCCAGCCTGCTGGCCAACCTGCTCAACGAAGGCACCGCCAAGCGCAGCTCGCGCGCCGTGGCCGAAGCGGCGCAGGGCATGGGCGGCAGCGTGGGCGCCTCCGCCGCCAACGACGGCATCACCGTGTTCGGCAACGCGCTGGCCAGCAGCGCCGCGCCCATGGCCGCGCTGCTGGCCGAAGTGGCGCGCGAACCATCCTTCCCGGACGCCGAAGTGCAGCTGGCCAAGACCAACGCGCTTCAGGCGCTGAAGGCGGCCGAAGCGCGCCCCGGCTTCCGCGCCGAGCGCGCCATCTCGCGCGCGGTCTACGGCGAGCACCCATACAGCCGCACCACCGCCACCGCCGAATCGATCGCCAGCACCGACGCCGCACTGCTGCGCGCCGAGCATGCCAAGCGCTTCCGTCCCGAGCGCAGCCTGCTGGTGATCACCGGCCGCATCAAGGAAACGGAGGCCATGAAGCTGGCCGAGTCGGCCTTCGGCAGCTGGAAGGCCAGCGGCCCGGCCTTGCCTGAAACGCCGCCCGCGCCGGCCGCCATGCCGCCGCAGCGCCTGCTGCTCGAGCGCCCCGGCAGCGTGCAGGCGACCTTGCGCCTGGGCCGTCCCGGCGCCGCCGCCAGCGTGGAGGAGCACGTGCCGCTGCGCCTGGCCAGCACCATCCTGGGCGGCGGCTTCAGCAGCCGCGTCAACCTCAACCTGCGCGAAGAAAAGGGCTACACCTACGGCGCCTCGGCCGGCGCGCGCATGAGCCGCAACGGCGGCGCCATCGTCGGCGGCGCGGACGTGCGCAACGAAGTGACCGGTGCCGCGCTGGGCGAATACTTCAAGGAATACCGCAAGCTGGGCACCGAGCTGGCCAGCGACGAGGAAATGAGCATGAACAAGCGCTACGTGGCCGGCTCCTACCTGATCACCAACCAGCTGCAGGGTGCGGTGGCCGCCACCCTGGCGTCGAACTGGCTGGTCGGCCTGCCGCCTGAATTCCTCGGCAGCTTCGTGCCCAAGATCCAGAAGGTCACTGCCGAGCAAGTGCGCGAGATGGGCAAGAAATACTTCGCGCCCGAGACCCAGTCCGTCGTGGTGGTAGGCGACCAGAAGGCCATCGCCGACCAGCTCAAGGAATTCGGCGACTTCACCGTCACCGACAAGTAAGCACGCAGGGCGGGTTGGGCGCGCAGCGCCGCAACCCGCCGCTCACGGTAGGCTGCGCCGGAACGCCAGATAATCCCGCGCCGCCTGCCCGGGCTGTTCCACCATCGGCAGGTGCCCCACGCCCGGCATCATCACCGTGCGGCTGCGCGGGAACAGGGCGGCGAAGGCGGCCGCGCCGGACGGATGCAGTATCCTGTCCTGCTCGCCCCACACCACCAGCGCGGGGATGGCCGCGTACTGCGGCTGCGGCTGCAGCAGCGGCGAGTCGGCCAGCTGGCGCATGATGGCCGTGTGCAGCGCAAAGTCGGCCGCCGCGCGCCGGCCCAGCGCGGTCTGCACGGAATGCGGCAGGAAAGGGCGCTCGTGGGTGCAGGCGTCGAGCAGGGCGGCGTACTCCTGCTCCTCGCGCACCAGCAGCGGCATGGCGCCGCTGGCCTCGTACTGCTGCAGCAGCGCCGAGCTGTGCGAGGCCTGCGTGCCGGCCGCGTCCAGCAGCCACAGGCTGGCCACGCGCTCGGGATATGCGGCGGCGAACTGCGCGGCGATGAAGCCGCCCATGGAATTGCCGCCCAGGTGCACCTTGCCGGGCGCGATCTGGTCCAGCAGCGCGCGCAGGCGTTCGGCCTGTTCGGCCATGCCGTAGCCGGCCTGCGGGTCGCGCCCGGCCTCGCCGAAGCCGGGCAGGTCGGGACAGATCACGCGGTAGTGCGGCGTGAGGAAGCGCGCGACGCGGGTGAAGTTGTCCTTGTCGCCGGCAAAGCCGTGCACCAGCACCAGGGTGTCGCCTTTGCCGCCTTCCAGGTAAGGCATGCTGAAGCCCGGCACGCTGGCCTGGCGCAGGCGCAGGCCGGAGCGCAGCCGCTCCAGCGCGATGCCAGCGCGCGCGGCCGCCATCGGCGCCAGGCGGTCGAACAGGACCAGCGCCATCAGCAAGGCGGCGCCCAGCGATAGCAGGGCGCTGATGAAGTAGACGAGTTGTTGCGGGTCCATTACAGAGTTTCCCTTCTTTTTGAATCATTACAGGAGCATCAAGCGTGACTACCCCCAATCCCTATCTGGCGCCCGGCGCCGCCCTGTCCGGCCTGGAGTCCGGCAAGGACACTTACGAGCCGAAGCTGTGGGCCTGGCGCGGCCGCATCGGCCGCCTGCGCTACATGGCCTACCTGTTCATTGTATCCATCCTCAACATGGTGCCGGTCACCATCCTGATGGGCTTGCTGGGCGCGGCGGGCATCCTGTCGCAGAACCAGGACGCGCTGGTGGGCCTGAGCGCGCTGTTCTACCTGCCGCTGCTGGTGTTCAGCTTCGTGCTGGCCAAGCGCCGCTTCAACGACGTGAACCGCTCCGGCTGGTTCTCGCTGCTGCTGTGGGTGCCGCTGGTGAACTTCATCGTCTCGCTGTACCTGATCTTCGCGCGCGGCGACGAGGGCGCCAACGATTTCGGCGCTGCGCCGTCGCCCAACACCACCATGATCAAGGTGGTCGGCCTGGTGTTCCCCATCCTGTTCATCGTGTCTATCGTCGGCATCATGGCCGCCGTCACCATTCCCGCCTACCAGTCGTACAAGATCAAGGCGCAGGGCGGCGTGAGCAGCCAGGGCCTGTGATGACGCGGACCGCTTACAGCTGGCCCCTTACAGCTGCCCGCTTTCCTTGATGTCCAGGTAGCGGCCGATCAGCGCGGCGCTCAGCTGGCCGGGCGCCACGTCCACCAGCGCGTTGGCGCGCAGGCCCAGGCGCCGTATCGCTTCGCGCCGCTGCTGCAGGTACAGCATCGCGGCCGGCTGGCGCAGCGCGTCCTGGAAGCCGGCCACCGGCGCGGCCGCCGCGCGGTCCAGCGCCTGCTCGCGCAGGCTGGCGCACAGCACCATGTGGCGCGTGCCGAGCAGCTCGCAGGCGTTGCGCATGGCCAGGTCGTCCTCGTCGCGCAGGTTGGTGATCAGCACCACGAAGGCGCGTTTGGACAGCTTCTTCATCAGCGCCCCCGCCGCCTGCGTGTAATCGGGCGCGGTTTCACCCGGCTGCACATCATACACGCCCGCCAGCAGGCGGTCGAAACCGGCGCGGCCCTTGGCCGGCGCCAGCCAGCGCCCGTCCGCGCCCGTCCCCGCGCCGCCGAAGCACATCAAGCCCACCGCGTCGCCCTGTTTCTGCGCCACGAAGCCTAGCGTCAGCACCGCCTGCAGCGCGTGGTCGAAATGGCTGCCCTGTTCGCTGCCGTCCTGTTCGCGCGCCAGCATGCGGCGGCCGCAGTCGAGCAGGAACACCACCTGCTGGTCGCGCTCCTCCTGGTATTCGCGGGCAATGGGCTTGCGCTGGCGCGCCGTGGCCTTCCAGTCGATCGAGCGCAGGCTGTCGCCCTGGCGGTATTCGCGCAGCTGGCGGAAGTCGGTACCTTCGCCGCGCCGCCGCTTGCGGATGGCGCCGGTGGCCGGCGCGCGGCGGTCGGTGGCCTGCAGGGTCTGGCCCAGCAGGCGAGAATAGTCGGGGAATACCTTCACCTCCTGCTGCGGCCCGATGCGGCGCGTGCGCTGCCACAAGCCCCACGGCGTGGCGATGCGCACGTGCGGCTGGCCGAAGCCCGCGTTGCCGCGCCGGTCGGGCTTGACGCGGTAGGCCACAGAGACAGACGGCGCCGCCGTCCACGCTGCAGGCGTGCGGCATGCCTTCCATGGCCCAGGCGGCGGGGTAGTCGTCGAACAGCTCCAGGCGCAGCGGGCGGGTGCCCAGGTTGTGCATGGTCAGCGTCACGCCCTGCCACAGCTCCACCGGCAGCACGCCGGGCAGCTGGCGCTCCAGCCGCAGCGGCGGCGCGCGCAGCGCCTGCCAGGCGTCGGCCAGCGCGGCGGCCAGCAGTGCGGCGCCGGCCAGCCACCAGGCGCCGGTCAGCAGCGTCGCCAGCGCCGGTCCGGGCCAGGTAGGGACGGCGGACGCGGCGGAGGTTGCGGACACGGCGGACACGGCGGACGCCGGTGCTGCGGCCGGCCACGCGGCGCTCCAGGCCAGCGCCACGCTAAAGATGGCGCCGGCGCCCGCCCAGGCCAGCACCAGCCACAGCAGGCGGCGCGTCGGCGTCATGCGCGCGGCGCGGCGATCTGCTGCACCATGGCCGCCAGCAGCTGGTCGCTGTTCAGGCCATCGAGTTCGCTTTCCGGCGAGATGGCGATGCGGTGGCGCAGCACCGGCAGGCTGGCCTGCTTGATGTCGTCCGGCGTCACGTAGTCGCGCCCGGCCAGCAGCGCCATCGCGCGCGCGATGCGCACCAGCGCGATGCTGCCGCGCGGACCGGCGCCGATGGCGATGCCGGGCCAGTCGCGCGTGGCGCGCACCAGGCGCACCGCGTAGTTGGCCACGCTATCGTCCACGCGGATGCGCGCCACCAGCTGCTGCAGCGCCAGCACGGTCTCCGGCTTGACCAGCGTGGCGACGGCCGCCACGTCCAGGCCGTCACCGACGCGGTTGCGCGTCACCGTCTGCAGCATGGCCTGTTCCTCGCTCTCGCTCGGATAGGCGATGCGCACCTTGATCAGGAAGCGGTCCAGCTGCGCTTCGGGCAGCGGATAGGTGCCCTCGTTTTCCAGCGGGTTCTGTGTGGCCAGCACCATGAACGGCGGCGCCAGCACATGCGCCTCGCCCTCGATGGTCACCTGGCTTTCCTGCATCGCCTCCAGCAGCGCGGACTGGGTCTTGGCCGGGGCGCGGTTGATCTCGTCGGCCAGCAGCAGGTTGGCGAATACCGGCCCCTTGCGCACGCTGAAGGTCTGGTTCTTCAGGTCGAACACGGCGTGGCCCATCACGTCGGCCGGCATCAGGTCGGGCGTGAACTGGATGCGCGAGAACTCGCCAGCGAAGGTCTTGGCCAGCGCGCGCACCAGCAGCGTCTTGCCCAGCCCGGGCACGCCCTCCACCAGAACGTGGCCGCCGGCCAGCATGCAGGCCAGCACCTGGTCGATTACCTCCTGCTGGCCCACCACGGCGCGGCGGACTTCCTCGCCCATGCGGCGCGCGATGTCGAGTGCCTGCTGCAGGCGTTCCGGGGCGATGGCGCTGCCGTTGTCGTCGTTGGGAAGCGGCGGGTTACTGTCGTTCATAGTGGATTCTCACTTGTTGGAGTAGCTGGATCTGGCGCGTGAACGCGGCCGGCTGGGACGCGGCGGGGCCGTGCAGCGCGCTGCGCATGTCGATAAGCTGGACGTTGCACAGGCGCGCCAGGCGGGCCGCCTTTTCGTCCTCGCCCAGCGGATGCAGCTCCGGCGCGCGGCGCCGCAGCAGGGCCAGGGTTTCCTGGCGCGTGGCGGCCAGCAGCACGTCGCGGCCGCCCTTGGCGCGCCACAGCCAGTTGCCGCTCGCTTCGATGTGCTCGATCAGCGAGCGGCGTTCCGTGGCCGGTTCCGGCAGCATGGGGCCGAAGCGCAGGGCCGCGCGCCACAGCAGCAGCGCAAGCAGCAAGGCTAGCGCGGTCAACGGCATCCATGCGGCGCGCCACAGCACGGCGTACCACGGCGCGGCGTCGGCGTGCAGCACCATCATCACGTTGCGGCCCTGCTGGTTCAGGCGCGCCAGGCCGAGTAGCAGTTCGGCATGGTCGAAGCGCGGCAGGCGCTGGTTGTTGAAGTAGTTGTCCGACACCATGGCGACATGGCCGCGCCCCTCCGCATACACGCGCACGGACATGGCGTCGATATCGCTCCACAGCGGCTGGCGGCCGGCGCGCAGGGTCTGCAGCACTTCGGTGCCGGTGTCCAGCGAAAGCGGGTAGGCGGCGCCGGGCAGGGTGACGCAGGTGAGCTGGCGCAGCTCTTTCGGGGCGACGGGGACGGCTCCGCTGCCGTCGCGGGTTTCTGCCGGGAGGTCCTGTTCGCGGCCGTTGCCACCCGCGCCGTCCGGGCGCTGGGCCTCCTCGCCGTCGTCCTCGTTGTCCTCGTCGTCTTCGGGCGGCAGGGCTGCTGCGGCGCCGTTCACGGTGTCGCAATTGGCGCGCAGCTTGTTGCGGTAGCTCAGGCCCACGCCGTAGCGCGCGCCCAGCGGGTCGGGTTCGGTCAGCGGCGCGAGCCGCGCGCGCGGATTCAGGCGGCTCGCCTGGCCATCGCCGCCGTGCTGCAGCGGCACCCATTTGGGCTGCAGCAGCAGGGTGTTGCCGCGCCGGACCCAGTCCAGCAGTTGCGCCGCCTGCACCGGGTCGATCTGGCCGCCATTGTCGGCCAGGATCAGCATGCCGCCCGGCAGCCTGCCCAGGCCGGCGCCGCTCAGGCGCTTCTCGACCTCCACCTTGTAGCCGTGCTG
This sequence comes from Pseudoduganella sp. UC29_71, assembly GCF_042693265.1. Lineage (NCBI taxonomy): Bacteria > Pseudomonadati > Pseudomonadota > Betaproteobacteria > Burkholderiales > Oxalobacteraceae > Pseudoduganella > Pseudoduganella sp. UC29_71. The sequence continues at coordinate 6,788,078 of NZ_CP170549.1, forward strand.
CTGGAGCAAGGTGCCGGCGGCCAGCATCGGGTTGTCGATGGCTAGCGGGGAGATATGGATCGCCGCGTTGGGCGAACGCTCCATGACCGCGTACCAGAGCCACACGCAGCCCGCCAGAGCGGCCACGCTGGCCAGCGCGATCAGCAGCCGCCGCGCCATCATGCGGACGCTCCTGGCGTGGCGGAAGACGAGGGTGCCGCTGCGGCGCCCTCGGCACCGGACTGTCCGCCGACCTGGGCACCGGACTGTTCGCCGGACTGTTCGCCGGACCGGCCACCGAACTGTCCGCCGAATTGCCCCCCAAACTGCGCCTGCCAAGCGGCGCAGGCGGCCAGCAAGGCGGTGCTGTCGGGCCAGCGGCCGCCGTATGCGCCATTGAGCCACAGCGTGGTGGCGGTAGCGGCGACCTGGTAGCGCTCCGGCGGCAGCGCGGCTTGCCGGGCCGTGCGCAGGCAGTCGCCCTCGGTCGCGCCTTGCGCCAGCTGCAAGCCGTCCTGCTGCACCAGGCGGGACAAGGTGGCGCGGTACAGCAAGGCCAGCGCGCCGCGCCGATCGCCTCGCTCCCACAGGCCGCGCACGGCGCCGGCCACATCCTCGGGCAGGCTTTCGGCGCGGATGTCCAGGCCGGCGATTTCGGTGGCGGCCGCCATGGCGGGCGTGGGCAGCAGCCAGGCGAACCTGCCGCGGTAGCGGTACAGCAGCCACGCCACCAGGCCGATGGCGCCAGCGATCAGCAGCACCTTGAAAACCAGTGCCAGGAAGCTCAGGTCGGGCAGCTTTTTGGGCTTTTCGCGCGGCGGCGTGTCGAAGTCCTTGAGGTGCCAGCTTTCCTCGCACTTGTAGCCGCGCAGGTCGTCGCTGTCGTACAGCCGCCTGAGTTCCTTGCGCAGCGCGGCTTGTTCGGCACTGCGGGGCGGCGCGTGCTTGCCCACCGGGTCCGGCAGGAACTTGGGACGCGCGCACTGCAGGTCGCCGGACGCCGGCGTCGGCGGCGGGGAGGCTGCCTGCAGCGGCTCTGCACGCGCCGGCGACGCCAGCATGGCGGCCGCTGCCACCAGCGCCGCCGCTGCGCAAGACAGCACGGCCAGCAACAGCGCGCTGGCACGGCCGGCCTGCGTGGACGTCGTGGCCGGCGCGGACTGAGGCGTGGGCTGCGGCGCGGACTGCGGCGCGGACTGCGGTGCCAGCTCCGGCGAGTGCGCCGCCGCCTGGGGCTGGTGCCGCGCGGCTGGCGCCTGGATCTGCCGCAGCGTAATTTCGATGTCCCAGGCCTCCAGCGTGGCGCGCCGGTTCAGGTACAGCGTGAAGCAGCAGGCGGTGTAGACCGGTCCGACGATGCCGCCGGCGACCGCATACGCCGCCATGGCCAGCAGGTCGAGCGACAAGCCGTTGCCGGCCTTGAAGAAGAAGGCCATGGGGTTCATGGACAGTTCGTCGCTGAGGAATAGCCCCACCAGCGCCACCAGCCCGAAATTGAGTACCGCCTCGAAGTGCGCGCAGGCCAGGCCGAAACGGTAAGCTGCCGCGCCGGTGCCGTTGCGGCCGATGGCGTGGCGCCGCTCGCTGGCGGTGACGCCGCGCGCCTGCTCCAGTTGCCAGATCGGCTGGTACAGGCCGCGTCCCGGCATGAACAGCCGCCACCAGGTCATGAGCCGGAACCAGCCGCCGCCCAGCTGGCGTGGCCACGCGCGCAGCGCCTGGCGCCACGTCACGTCCTCGCCGAACACATGGCGCGACAAGACGTACAGCGGCGCGCGCTCGAGCAGCGGCCGCAGCCACCACGGCAGCAGCATCCACAAGGGCGCGAGGTTGGGCGAAATCCTGATCAGCGCCAGGGACAGCACGCACAAGGGAAGCCACAGCGCCAGCCACGCCTTGTACACCGGGCCAGCGTGCGCGCGCAGCAGGGCAAAGCCCAGGTCCAGCGCCTGCGGCGCAGGGCGCGGACGCAGCGCGATCTGCAGCTTGTCAATTCGCATGCTGTGCTCCCCCGCTGCGGCCCGCCAGCAGGAAGAAGGCGATCACCGCCGTCCAGCACACGCCGCCCACCGCGTACTTCACCTGCGGCGGCACCGCCGCGCTGGCCGACCAGAAGGCTTCCACGAAAGCGGCCAGCAGGGTCAGTAGCGCGGCGCCCACGATCACCGGGAACATGGCGCGGCTGGTGGCGTGCAGCGCGTGGCGCCGGCTCAGACGCCCCGGCGCGATCAGCGCCAGCCCGAGGCGCATGCCGGACAGGCCGGCCAGCACCAGGCCGGTGATCTCGAAGCTGGAGTGCGTCACCACGAAGGACCAGAAATTGGTGCGCGTCAGCGGGTCCATGCTCAGCCAGCTGGCGATCACGCCCATGTGCATGCCGTTGAAGGCCAGGCTGAGCAGCGACGGCAGGCCGCCGAACACGCCGCCGGCAAAGGTGCGGAAGCAGATCGACACATTGTTCCAGATGTAGTGGCCGAACATCTGCAGGTCGCCTTCCTGCCCGCGTCCGATATCGATGCGGCCCGGCCGGTACATCTGGCGGTATTTTTCCAGCTGCGCCGGGTCGATGAAGCTGTGCGCCCAGTGCGGCTGCTGCCACACCAGCAGGCCCAGTGCCAGCGCCACGCCGAACACGGCCAGCGCGGCCACCAGCAGCAGGCGCCATTCGGCCCGCACGCGGCGCGGGAAGTCCACCAGCATCCACTGCAGCAGCGCGCGCGGACGCTCGGCCACGCTGCCGTACAGGCGCAGGTGGCAGGCCGCAGCCTGCGCATGCAGGTAGTCCGTCAGCGCCGGCGAGTAGCCGCGCTGGCCGGCCAGGGCCAGGCACTGGCACAGGCGGCGGTACAGCGCCGGCAGGGCGGCCGCATCGTCCGAGCGGTTCTGCAGGATGGCGTCGACCGCTTCCCACAGCGCCGCGTGCTGCTGTTCGAACTGGGTCTGCTTCATCGCTCCAGCCTCATTGCTTCAGCCCCGCCGCGTAGGAGCGCAGGCGTTCCAGCGACGCCGCGCCGGTGGCGCCGGTGAGCGGCGCGGCGATGCTTCCCAGTTCCTCCAACCGCGCCGGCGGCAAGCCTTGTTCGCGGTCGAACAGGTCGGCCAGCGCGCGCTGCTGCACGGACGTGAGCGGGAAGGGCAGCGGCAGCGGCGCCGCCTCGCGCACGGCGGGCCGGGGCGGCGCCTGGTCGCGGTACACCACCAGCGTGCCGGCCACGATGTCGCCCAGGCGGCGGAACTGGCGGTCGTACAGCATGCAGGCCAGGCCGGTGGCGTAGGCCAGCGGCAGGAAGTCGGCCGCCAGCAGCAGGTTGCGCAGCGCCGATTCGCGCCAGCCCACCGGCAGGCCGTTGTCGCGCCGCACCTGCAGGCCGAGCGCGCGCTTGCCCACGGTCTGGCCCTGGAAATACACTTCGCAGATGACGGGATAGCCCCAATAGCTGAGGAAGGCCAGCACCGCCAGCACGCCCTGCGCCATGCGCGGTCCGCTCAGCAGCCAGGTGGCCAGTCCCATGAAGGTAAGCCACAAGGTGGTGTCCAGCGCCCAGGCCCAGGCGCGCGGCGCCGGTCCGGCAGGCGTGAGCAGCAGGCGCGTGCCTTCCGGCGTGGTCAGCGAGAGGCGGCCGTCGATCAAGGCCGTGGCGTTGGAGTGGTCATGGATTTACATTGTATCCAAGAACACGGCGCGAGTTGCAAAAAAAGTAAACCAGCCGGCCCGGCAAGCCCGCTCAGGGCGCCGTGACCCCGGCCTCGCCGGCCAGCTGGCGGTATTCGGCCGAACCGCGCACCGCGGCGATGGCGTTCCAGATGGCGTCCGCGCGGCGCGGGTTGCGCTGGTAGGCGGCGCGGTTGAAAGCCAGGTGGAAGGACAGCACCCAGTACGGCGGCGTGGCCTGCACCACGTGGCCCTGGAAGCGCGGGTCGCTGCGCGCCAGGCTGCTCGCTTCGATGCCTTGCAGGATGGCGACGTCGAACATGCCGGTCAGCAGCAGGCGCAAGCCGTCGTCGGCCGATTTCACCAGTTCGCGCGGACGGTAGCCGCGTTCGCGCAGCACGGCGCCCACCAGATAGCCGGACTGCACGGCCACTTCCTGGTTGGGCGCCACCAGCGTGTGCCCGTCCCAGCTGCCTTGCCCTCCCGCGCGCAGGAAGACGTTGACGCTGTCCGTGAACAGGGCGCGCGCCGGGTCGGCACTGCCGTCCGGCAGCAGCGGGTAGGCGGCGAAGCTGCGGCGCGCTTTGCTGTCGGCGGTGGCGATCACCGCGTCCACGCTGCCCAGGCGCAGCTCCTCGATGCAGCGCCGCCAGGGCTTGGCGGCATACACGAAGCGCTCGCCCAACTGCCGCTCCACCCGCCGCAGCAGTTCGAAATTGAGGCCGGTGGCGCCGGGCGAACTCCAGGGCCGCTGCACCACGTCCTCGTAGCACATCACCAGCGCTGCGGGCCGGCCGGCCACGGTGTCGGCGGCGCCCGCCGGCGCGGCCGGGCCGAGCGCCGCCGCCAGCGGCAGCAGGCGCAGGCAGCCGGTCAGGTGCGGGCCAAGGCGCAGGCATGGACGCAGGCAGAGACGCAGGCGGCTCAGCATGGTTCAGTTTTCCTTATAGTTCGCGTAGATCTTTTGCAGCTCGCCCCGGTCCGTCAGCGTTTGCAGCGCCTGCCGCAGCTGTTCGGCGGCGGCCGGCGCCAGCGTGCGCGCGGTCGCGAAGTACAGCGCCTCCTCCTTGAACACCGTGGGCAGCAGCTTGACCATGCCGGTCAGGCGCTCGTCCGCGATGTAGCGCCGCAGCGCGTTCTCGGTGTGGTAGAAGAAGCGCCCGCGCTTGTTGAGCAGCTTGCGCAGGTTCACTTCGGTGTCGCGGCTGCTGGCGTCCACGTGCAGGCCCGGCTCGCCGAGCAGCATGCTCTCATGCGCCGTGCCCCTGGAGACGATGATCACATTGTCCGTGCCCAGCTTGCGGATATCGTCCAGCGTTTTGATGGCGGCCTTGTCGTCGGCGCGCACCGCGATCTTGTGCCGCACGGTGTACACCGGGATGTCGATGAAGTTGAGCCTGGCCTCGCGCGCGCTGGTGCGTATCAGCGCGCAGAACACGTCCAGCTGGCCTTCCGCCAGCGCGGCCTCGATGCGCGGCAGCGACATGGGCTGGGTCCAGCCGCTGAAACGCAGCCCCGGCGCCACCTGCTCGATGGCCTTGATCACGTCGACGCAAATGCCTTTGTGCTTGGCGTTTAGTTCGTACTTCAGCGTGTTGTTGTCCTGCGCCGCGGTGCGCAGCAGCAGCGGGCCGGCGCCGGCCGGCGTCGGCGCGGCGCCGCCCAGCGCCATGGCAAGCAGCAGCGGTATCCAGGGCCGGCGGGGTGGCGGGAGCATGGCGGTCCGGTCAGGCGATGGCGGCGGCGCCGCTATGTTCTTCCATCCAGCGCAGCAGCTCGCGCCCGAGCACGCGCAGCCGCGCCGTCTCCACCTGGCGCCGCTTGTACGCCTCGTGGCTGGCCGGGCCGCTCAGGCTGCGGTCGTAGCTGGCCTTGTCCATCAGCTGGATTTCGTACTCGAAGAAAAAGCCCACGTCGTAGTCCGGCTCCGCCGATTCCTGCGCGGCCGCGTCCTGCGCCGCGAAGATAGGGCGGCTGCTGCCGCCGGCGTCGTTGGCGTGCAGGTGGATCATCTTGCGCACCGTGACCTGGATGCTGCTGAAGCCCTCGCCGCTGTGCGGATTGTCGCTGCGGGTCTGCTGCTCCGAGCACGCCATCAGCTCCGCGTCCATGCGCGCCAGCAGCTCGGCCGGATAGCGCTCGCTGCGTTCCAGCATGGGCCGGTATTTGCAGAACACCTCCTTGGCCGCCTCCATGTCCAGCAGCGTGTTGCGGGTGCGCTGCGAATCGACATTGGTCACCGACAGCAGGTGCGCGCGCTGCAAGGTCTGCAGGGCCAGCAGGCATTCAAAACGCGTATTGAAGATCATGCGTACGCCCAGGTGGTCGTACACGTCGGCCGCCAGGTAGGCCGCCTTTTGCAGCAGCTTGAGCAGGATGCTGTTGCGGCCCTTGTTGTTCTTGCGGTCGAAATGCAGCAGCGGCAAGCAGGTCTCGCCGTGGGTGAGGAAGTAGCGCCCCTCGTCGCAGCGTATCACCTCGTCCAGCGAAGCAAACACCTGCTCGCGGATGGTGTTGAAGTGGCGCAGCTTCAGGTTGTTGTCGATGTAAAAAATGCCGTGCATGACTTTGAGCACCGCGCACGACCACATGCGCAGCGCGTCCGCCTGCAGGCCGCGCCGCGAGGCATACACCAGCAGCTGCAAAGGATCTTCCGGGGTGCGCACCTCCGGCGGTATCAGCGCTTCCTGGCCCGGCTCGAGAAACGTGCCGGCGATGAAGGCCACCGCTTCCCGGTGCGCGCGCGCAATGACGGCGGGCGCGGCCGGCTGGGCCAGGTCGAAGCCGTATTCCAGCGCAAACTGGCGCGCGTCGTGCAGATTGCGCAGCGCCAGCCCGCCCAGGTCGATCGCGGACACGCCGCTGGCGATCGCATTGAGGTAGCCCCAGTTCAGCGAAAATTTGTGCGCGCACTTGAGCGTAGCATGCAGTTCGGTCATGTCCCTATGCCATCAGCGCTATCCGATATGCAAGTATCCCCCTGAGCAGGACGGCGGTCAATCGAGCTTGCGCCGGCGTTGCAAATTCATCGCGGCAAAAATTGCCGCGTGGTGCGTTGCAGCAAGCCGCCAAACGGGCGTCGCCGCGCCGGACGCTGCGCTATATTTCTGCCATGAGTTCCAATCTGACAGGCACGACGGACCCTGGCCAGCCTGGCTTGGCCCCGGCTACGCGCGCCATGACGGCGTGCCGGGACCAGGTGGTGCAAGCCTGGATGGACACCGTGCGCAGCGAGGTGGCCAAGGCCGGTGCGTTGCATGTGGCCATCCTGGGCAACACCTTGCCGGCCATCGTCGATACGCTGGCGCTACTGCTGACGGAGTCCGAACAAGCGCATGCCGTGAGCGACCTGACCGCGCTGGCGACCGAGCACGGCGGTGAGCGCGCGCGCCTGACGCCGTACGACATTACCACCCTGATCCACGAGTTGCAGCTATTCAAGCAGGTGCTGTTTGCCGAAATGGAGCGGGCGCACACGCCGCTGGACCTGCGGCAGCGCGCCGTGATCGCCAACGGCATCGACAACATGATACGGGACAGCGCGAACGCCTTTGCTGCGGTGCAAGCGGCGTTGCGCGAGCAGTTCGTGGCCTCCGTTACGCACGACCTGCGCACGCCGCTGTCGAACGCGCGCATGGCGGCCGAGCTGATCGAGCGCATGGCCGGGGATGACGACGTGCGCCAGCTGGCGCAGACCATCTTGCGCAGCGCCCAGCGCATCGACACCATGACCCGCGAGCTGCTCGACAAGATTGTGTTCGGCGGCAGCGGCAAGCTGGCCTTGCGCATCGGCGAATTCGACCTGGCCGAACTGGCGCGCGAAGTGGCCGGGGCCATCGACGCAGCGCAGCGCGTGCAGCTGGAACTGCCGCAGGAGCCGCTGTTCGGCCACTGGTGCCGCGACACGCTGCGCCGCGCCATGGAAAACCTGGTCGGCAACGCCATCAAGTACGGCCGGCGCGGCGCGCCGGTCAAGCTGGCAGTCACGCTCAAGCTTGAGCGCGTGCAGATCGCCGTGCACAACGACGGCGACCCCATCCCGCCGGAAGACTGCGAAAGCATTTTCCAGCTGTACCGCCGCGCCGCGCGCGGCAAGCGGGCCCAGGGCTGGGGCGTGGGCTTGCCGTTTGCGCGCAAGGTGGCCGAGGCCCACGGCGGCAGCATCGTTGTTGCAAGTAACCCACAGGAAGGCACGACCTTCGTCATCGATATTCCACGCGACGCCCGTGCGCACCAGGGCGCGCCTACGGTCGCCTGAGATTTCCTCAATCAACTAGTTGACTATTTGTACTCGGCGTACGCCGGGCGAAATGAATCCGCATATGATCAAAACGCGTTGGGACGCGCGCTTCATTTCCAATCAAATAGATCACAAGGAAATTCAATGACTAGCCGGAACCGCAGCACCAGTACCTCTCCCGCATTAAAACCGACACTGATCGCCCTGGCCGTCTTCTCGCTGGCCGCCACGCTGCAGGCGCAAGCCCAGGAAGCCAAGGACGCCAAGGCGGACGACAACGTGGTGGTCGTCACCGGCTTTCGCGCCAGCTTGAACAGCGCGCTGAACACCAAGAAGAACAGCGACGGCATCGTCGACGTCATCAAGGCTGAAGACATCGCCAAATTCCCCGATGCCAACCTGGCCGAATCGCTGCAGCGCGTCCCTGGCGTATCGCTCACGCGCGGCGATGGCGGCGAGGGCAAGCAGATCACCGTGCGCGGCCTGAACGCGGGCTTTACGCGCGTGCGCATCAACGGCATCGAGGGCGTGACCGCCACCGGCGCCTCGGACATCAACGGCAGCACCAACCGCGGACGCGGCTTCGACTTCAGCGTGTTCGCCTCGGAATTGTTCAACAGCCTGGAAGTGCGCAAGACGTCCGAAGCGGGCGTGGAAGAAGGCTCGCTGGGCGCCACGGTGGACCTGCGCACCGCGCGTCCGTTCGACTTCAAGGGACAGACCTTCAGCCTGGGCGGCCAGGAATCGTGGAACGGCTTGTCGCGCAAGGCCGAGCCGCGCGTGACGGCGCTGTATTCGGACCGCTGGGACACGCCGATCGGCAAGATCGGCGCGCTGGCCTCGGTGGCTTATTCCAAGCGCACCATCCAGGAAGAGGGCTACGAGGCGGTTGAGCTGCTGAGTGCCAGCCAGGACGGCGGCTTCTGCTCGCCGCTCGGCTACACGCCGCAAAACCCGGTCAACACGCCGGCCAAGGGCATCACCGCCACCAGCTGCGGCTTCGGCGTGCCGCGCACCTCCAATGTGGCCGCCTACAACGACGTGATGGGCCGCCTGGACAACTACGGCGGCACCGTGGCCACGCCGGCCGCCGGCTCGGGCGCCTTCGCGCCGCGCATCCCGCGCTACCGCCGCTCGCTCACCAACTACGAGCGCACCGGCATCACCGCGTCCGCGCAATGGCGCCCGGACACCAAGACGGAGCTGAACCTGGACTTCATGGGCGGCAAATTCGTCAACGACCGCTACGACAACTACATCTCCGCCATCTCCTTCGGCCGCACCCTGGGCCAGGCCAACGGCAAGCCGCAATCGTCCATCCTCGATGCGCACTTCGACAGCAACGGCAGCTGGGACTACGGCAAGTTCAACGCGGTGGACATCCGCACCGAAGGCCTGCTGGACAAGTACACCACCATGTTCCGCCAGAACGTGCTGTCGGGCAGCCGCGAGATCACCGACCGCCTCAAGGTGGACTTCCTGACCGGCGTGTCGAATTCCGACCTGGACGAGCCGATGCGCGCCACCGTGCAATTCGATACGCCCAACGTGAACGGTTTCTCCTTCGACTTCCGCAACAACCGCAACGTGCCGACGCTGAACTTCGGCATGGACGTGTCCAACCCCAACCTGTTCACCTTCGCGCCGCAGGAAGCGGACGGCACTTTCCACGGCCAGTTCGTGGGCCGCTACCTGCACACCAAGAACAAGCTGCGCACCAACGCCATCAACGCCAGCTTTGAAGTGAACGACAACATCACGCTGCGCGGCGGCCTGTCGAACCGCAAGAACACCTGGACCAACGTGGAGATCGGCTCGGGCGGCAACGGCCTGGCGCTACCGGCCGGCACCACCATGGCCAGTATCTCGCGCCAGATCGACAACTTCGGCCGCGGCCTGGGCGGCACCGGCGTGCCCACCTCGTGGGCGGCGGTGGACCTGGACAAGTTCCGCGCTGTGTACGACATCGAATGCCACTGCTCGAAAGTGCCGGGCTCCGAATACAACGTGCTGGGCCAGGTGAACCGCGGCGTGGAAGAGGACATCAACGCGCTGTACGGCATGGTGGACTTCAAGTACGACGTCGGCCCGGTCGGCCTGCGCGGCAACGTCGGCGTGCGCGGCGCCGAAACCAAGGCCACGTCGTTCGCGCTGATCAACGCCAACGGCACGCTCACGCCGGCCACCGTGGAGCACAAGTACCGCGACGTGCTGCCGGCGCTGAACGTGACGGCCTCGCTGCCGCAGGACGTGATGCTGCGCTTCTCGGCCGGCAAGACGCTGTCGCGCCCCGAGTACACCGACCTGGCGCCGACCGCCACGCTGACCACGCAGAGCCAGTCGGTCTCGATCGGCAATCCCAACCTGGACCCGATCCGCGCGCGTACCTATGACCTGCAGGCCGAGTGGTACTACGCCAAGAACGCATTGCTGTCGGTGGGCTACTTCCGCAAGGAGATCAACACCTTCATCCAGGGCGTGTCCGAGCGCGCGCCGTTCTCCTCGCTGGGCCTGCCGGACTCGGTGCTGATCGGCGGCGGCTGCAGCATCACCGGCGGCACGCCGGCCTGCCCGACCCTGCCCGACACCGTGGTGACGGTGGCGCGCAAGGTCAACACGCCGGGCGGTCCGCTGAACGGCTTCGAAGTGAACCTGCAGGCGCCGTTCAGCTTCCTGCCTGGCGTCTGGAGCAACTTCGGCCTGCTGGCCAACTACACCCACGTCGATTCCAAGATCACCTACGTGACGCGGGTGGACAATCCGAACACGCCGGCCAACGAGCTGCTCAGCAAGCAGGCCAACTTCACCGGCCTGTCGCCGAACGCGCACAACATCACGCTGTTCTACGAAGATCCGAAGTTCAGCGCGCGGGTGTCGGCGGCGCACCGTTCGGCCTATCTGCTCAACGTGCTGGGCGACGTGGCAGGCCATGACTTCACCGTGGTGGACGGCTCGACCAATATCGACTTCAGCCTGTCCTACAACATCACGCCGAAGCTGCGCGTGAGCCTGGAAGGCCAGAACCTGACCGATACCCCGCTGCGCTACGGCCGCGACCTGCAGCGCAACGACACGCTGCTGTACGTGCACTCCGGCCGCACCTTCGTACTGGGGCTGACGTACAAGTACTAAGCGCGGCTAGCGCGCCATGCTGACAGGCGTGAGCTGGCGGATGAAGAACAGCACATCCCAGTTCACGCCCAGCTGTCCGCCGCGCTGCGCCTGGTACTCGTAGCTGAACTGCGGCTGTCCCGGCCGGGGCAGCGCGCTGGCCGTGAGGCCGAGCACGGCGTGCGGTGAATTGGCAAGGCTGGCCGCCAGGCTGGCTTCCAGGCTGTCCGGCGGCGCGGCGGGCAGGGCCTGCGGCTGCAGGCTCACATAGTCCAGGATGCGGCCGCCCGCGCCGCTGAACTGCACCACCTTGTAGTCCGCAGCCCAGTGGCGGTGCATCACTTCCCCTGCCTGCAGATGCACCGGCGTGCGCTGGAAACCGCGCGCCGTGTGCACCGTGTGCGCCCAGATCACCACCTTGCGGCCCGGGTAAAGCCGGTCCGCCAGCCAGATAGCGTTGTCGCCCATCTGGTTGTCGCGCTGGTAGTCTTGGTCCGCGCTCCAGTAGCCCGCTGCCTGCGCCTCCACGCTCTTGACCGTCTGGCACCAGAACGCGGCTCCGGTGCGCGAGTCCGCCGCGGCGGCCTGCCCCGGAGGGCTGTCGGGACCCCATGCCGGCCGGCACAGGGCGCGCCTGAGCGCGGCGGTGTGCTGGCGGAACGCGGCCTGCTGCGGCGCGGGTGGCGGCGTGCGCTGCATCTCCAGCAGCGGCTGGACCGCCTGCGCGTATTGCCGCCATGCCGCGCCGTCCGCCAGCGCCGGCACGGCGCCTTTCAGATAAGCGTGCAGGGCCGGCAGCAGCTCCTTCCTGCTGGTCTCGCCGGTGTGCTGGCTGTCGATGCCGCCCAGCGCCATGGGCTGGCCGAGCGCGCGCTGGCGGTCCAGGTACTGCAGCATGCCGCGCCCCTCGGCCGTGTTGGCGTACATGAAGAACACATTGCCGGGCGCGATATCGTCCAGCTTCTCGCCCGCCTCCACGCGTTCGGCCAGGCGGGCCATGTCGTAGAAGCCGCTTTCCAGCAGCAGCACATCGAAGTCCATTTTCTCGTGCAGGTATTTGAGCAGGCGCGTCTTGAGCAGATACTCCTCGTGCCCGCCGTGGGTCTGCTCGCCCAGCGCCACGATGCGCGCACCGCCGATGGCTTCGGCAAACGGTTTCAGGTCGCTGTCGTCGTAATACTGCGGATCGGTGCTGGCCACCGGCCAGGGCTGGCTGGCCTGGCCTTGGGCGTGCGGCAGAATTGCCGCCAGGGCCAAGGCGGCCAGGGCTGTGCGTCGCATGTTTCCCCCGGTTTGAAAAAATACCAATGTAGTACCACAATGTAGTACCAATGTCCGGGGGAAGCAATGCCTTAGTGGTGCAGCTGGGCCGCGCTCAGGGCCTGGCCGGGCTGGTCGGTGTGCAGGGCGCGCTCGCTCGCTGCGGTATCGTAATAGGATTGGAAGCGTGCCACTTTCCCGTCGCGGATGGTAAACACGTGGACCCAGGGGCTGTCGTAGGTCAGCCCTGTCTGCCTGGCTTGCCAGGTGGCGTCGCCTGCGACGACCACCTGGTCGCCTTCGGCAATGAATTGTTTCGGTACGAAGCTGACCGGTTTTACGGCCTGGTCCAGCTTCTGGAAGAACTGCGCAATTTCTGCCTTGCCGTGATAGCTGCCGGCGAAGGGGACAAACTCCGAATCGGGGCCGATCCACTCTGCATCGTCGTGGTAGCGGTCCAGCAGGTTGCGGATATCCCCGGCCTGGAACAGGCGATAGCCCTCCATCACCAGCTTTTTGTTTTGCTGTATATCCATGACACGCCTCCTGATAACTCGGCAGTCCGACAGCAGTCGCGGATGGTCGTGCCGCAGAGAGCCGATCTTTTCAGCCTAGTGCCGGCGGACCGGAAGTCAAGGCCCCCCGCCAAGGTTTGCTATGCTAGCGTCTTTCGTACGGAGTAATGGACATGGTTTCACTGGCAGATCAACTGCTCAAGGCCGGCCTGGTCGATAAAAAGAAGGTCAAGGTCGTCCAGCAGGACAAGAGCAAGCAGAAGAAGGACGAGCGCCGCAGCGGCACCGAGAGCGTGGACGAGGCGCGCCTGGCGGCGCTGGAAATCCAGCGCAAGCAGGCCGAGCGCGCGCGCGAGCTGAACGCGCAGCGCGACGCGGCCGCCGCCCAGAAGGCGATCCAGGCGCAGATCGCGCAAATGGTGCAGCAGAACCGCCAGAACAAGGGCAAGGGCGACGTGGCCTACAACTTCACGCACGGCACGAAAATCGAGCGCATCTATGTGTCGCCGGAAGTGCAGGCCCACCTGATCGCCGGCCGGCTGGTCATCGTGTGCCTGAACGGCACGGTGGAACTGGTGCCGCGCGTGATCGCCGACAAGATCGCCGAGCGCGATGAATCGATCGTCGTGCGCGTCAAGCAGAGCAGCACCGAGGTCGACGAGGATGATCCGTACGCAGCCTTCAAGATCCCCGACGACCTGATGTGGTAAGCCTGTCCTTGTAACGCTTACGTTACAGGCAGCTCCAGCACTTGTCCCGTGCTCATGACGGGGCCGAAGGCGTCCGCGATGGCCGCCAGCGCGGCGCGGTGCAGTTCCGCGTGCGGCACCAGGCCGGACGGGCCGTCCAGGTCGCGCGTGGCGCAGGCGTCGTCCGGCACGATGACGGCGTAGCCCAGCGGCACGGCGTCGCGCGCCGCGCCGGTCACGCACATATGCGTCATCAGGCCGGACACGATCAGCGTCTTCACGCCGGCCGCCTTCAGGCGCTGGTCCAGGTCCGTGCCCTGGAAGGCGCTCACCTGCGACTTCTTCACCACCGCATGGTGCGGCGCGGGCTGCAGCTCGCTGTGGAACTGCACCGTGTCGCCATCTTCCGCGAAGATGGGGCTGCCGGCCGGCGTCACGTGCTGGATATGGAACACCGGCATGCCGGCGCGGTCCGCGTGCGCGATCAGGCGCTGCGTGTTGCGCAGGGCGGCGATGCCGTCCGCGATCGGCATCCTTCCGCTGAAGTATTCATTCTGAAAATCGATCACCAGCAGGGCGGTGCTGTTGGCTGCGAGTGCCTGCGGCGCGCCGGCGCCGGCCATGGTGCGGATGGTGGGATGGTTCATGTGATCTCCTTTTGGGTGATGAGCTGCGTGGTTGGTGCAGCCAGTATCGCGCCGCGGCCCCGCCCGCGAAAGTGGCCCTCAGGACAACATGTGATAGGATCGGGCCATGCCTGACTCCATCACCGGCCATACCGTCGCCGTCATCGCCTTCGAAGGCATCAGCCCCTTCCACCTGTCCGTGCCCTGCATGGTGTTCGGCGACGACCTGGCGCGCCTGGGCGTGCCGCGCTACGAGCTGCTGATCTGCGGCGAGCAAGCCGGGCTGATCCCCACCATGTCCGGCTTCAATATCGACGTGCCGCAGGGCCTGGCCGCGCTGGAGCGCGCCGACACCGTCATCGTGCCGGCCTGGCGCGACCCCGAGGAACGCCCCTCCGAAGCGCTGCTGCAGGCCTTGCGCGCCGCCCATGCGCGCGGCGCGCGCGTGGTGGGCCTGTGCCTGGGCGCCTTCGTGCTCGCCGAAGCTGGCCTGCTGGACGGACGCGCCGCCTCCACCCACTGGGTCTGGAGCGCGGACTTCGCGCGCAAATACCCCAAGGTCAAGCTGGACCACAAAGTGCTGTACGTGGACGACGGCGACATCCTCACCTCGGCCGGCACCGCCGCCGCCATCGACTGCTGTTTGCACCTGCTGCGCACCGACCACGGCGCCGACGTGGCCAACCGCGTGGCGCGCCGCATGGTGGTGGCGCCGCACCGCGACGGCGGCCAGGCGCAGTACATCGAGCAGCCGCTGCCCAGGGCCGGCAGCGGCGATCCGCTGGACGGCGTGCTGGAATGGGCGCAGGCGCACCTGGACCAGCCGCTGTGCCTGGACAAGCTGGCCGAGCGCGCTGCCATGAGCCGCAGGAATTTCACGCGCCGCTTCAAGGCCCGCACCGGCGCCACGGTGGCGCAATGGCTGCTGAACCACCGCCTGTCCGCCGCCCAGCGCCTGCTCGAGACCAGCGACCATGCCATCGACCGCATTGCCGAGAGCGCCGGCTTCGGCTCCACCGTGTCGCTGCGCCAGCAGTTCACGGCCGCGTTCTCGCTGTCGCCGGCCGCCTACCGCAAGCAGTTCAGACCCAAATAACGGCGCCCAAATGAACAAGCCCCCGCGCTGGATACAGCGCGGGGGCTTGCGACCGTTTGCCTTGTGGGCGAGGGTAAAACTTGCTACCGAAAACTGATTAGAACTGGTTCATCGTGTTGTCTTTGCCGGCGGCCTTCAGGGCCGCTTCGCCGCTGAAGTATTCCTTGTGGTCGTCGCCGATGTCCGAACCGGACATGTTCTGGTGCTTGACGCAGGCGATGCCCTGGCGGATTTCCTTGCGCTGCACGCCGGCCACGTAGCCCAGCATGCCCTGGTCGCCGAAGTATTCCTTGGCCAGGTTGTCGGTCGACAGCGCGGCGGTGTGGTAGGTCGGCAGCGTGATCAGGTGGTGGAAGATGCCGGCTTCGCGGGCCGCGTCGGCCTGGAAGGTGCGGATCTTCTCGTCGGCCGCGATGGCCAGTTCGGTCTGGTCGTATTCCACGCTCATCAGCTTGCTGCGCTCGTAGGCCGACACGTCCTTGCCCGCTTCCTTCATCGCGTCGTACACCTGCTGGCGGAAGTTCAGGGTCCAGTTGAACGACGGGCTGTTGTTGTACACCAGCTTGGCGTTCGGGATGACCTTGCGGATTTCGCTGACCATGCCGCCGATCTGGGCGATATGCGGTTTTTCGGTTTCAATCCACAGCAGGTCGGCGCCGTTCTGCAGCGCGGTCACGCAGTCCAGCACGCAGCGCGCTTCGCCGGTGCCCGAGCGGAACTGGAACAGATTGCTTGGCAGGCGCTTCGGACGCAGCAGCTTGCCGTCGCGCTTGATGATCACGTCGCCGTTGCCCAGCGCGTCGGCCGACACTTCCTCGCAATCGAGGTAGGAGTTGTACTGGTCGCCCAGGTCGCCCGGCTTGGTGGTCACGGCGATCTGCTTGGTCAGGCCGGCGCCCAGCGAGTCGGTGCGGGCCACGATGATGCCGTCGTCCACGCCCAGTTCCAGGAAGGCGTAGCGGATGGCGCGGATCTTGGCCAGGAAGTCCTCGTGCGGCACGGTGACCTTGCCGTCTTGGTGGCCGCACTGCTTCTCGTCCGACACCTGGTTCTCGATCTGGATGCAGCAGGCGCCCGCTTCGATGAACTGCTTGGCCAGCAGATAGGTCGCCTCGGCGTTGCCGAAACCGGCGTCGATGTCGGCGATGATAGGCACGACGTGGGTCACGTGGTTGTCGATCTGCGCCTGGATGGCGGCTTTGGCCGGGCCTTCGGCGGCGTCCAGCTGGCGGAACAGGCCGCCCAGTTCACGCGCGTCGGCCTGGCGCAGGAAGGTGTACAGTTCCTTGATCAGCGCGGAGACGGCGGTTTTCTCGTGCATCGACTGGTCCGGCAGCGGGCCGAACTCGGAGCGCAGCGCGGCCACCATCCAGCCCGACAGGTAGAGGTAGCGGCGGTCGGTGCTGTTGAAGTGCTTCTTAATCGAGATCATTTTTTGCTGGCCGATGAAACCGTGCCAGCAGCCCAGCGATTGCGTGTACTTGGAGGGATCGGCGTCATAGGCCGCCATGTCCGCGCGCATGATCTTGGCGGTGTACTTGGCGATGTCCAGGCCGGTCTTGAACTTGTTCTGGGCGCGCATGCGGGCGGCCGATTCCGGGTTGATCGCGTTCCAGGCGCTGCCTTGCTGCTCTTTCAGGGCGCCGATGGCTTTGATGTCGTCTTGGTACTGGGACATGGTGAATCTCCTAAGTAGTAATGCAAGAAAGTGATGCAAGAAAGTGAAACCGCATGCATTAATAGTAGGCCTTTTTATTGCGGCGCAACAGGGTCTTATATAAGACATATAAGTAAATTTTATCCCTTAAAATTCAACAAGTTAACTTCATAATTCTGCGATGTGGAATAAATTTTCAAAAAATGGGATAGATTGGGCGACCGATTTTTGTGCGCAATTTCAGCATATGAAACGCTTTTTCGGCTTTTGGATGAGGTCGGACTGTTTTCGCTTATCATGTCGCCCATGACGCCCCCTCTCATTGTCAATTTGGCACCGACCGGCATGTTGCCGACCCGGGCCGACACGCCCCACGTTCCCCTTACGCCCGCCGAGATCGCCAGCGACGTGGCGCGCTGCGCCGCGCTGGGTGCCTCCATGGTGCACTTGCATGCGCGCGATGCGGCCGGTGCGCCCACTACCGACCCGGAAAGCATCGCCGAACTGATACGCGCGGTGCGCGCTGCGGCGCCGGAGCTCGTCATTACCGCCACCACCAGCGGGCGCAACGTGGCGGACGTGGAGCGCCGCGCCTCGGCCCTGTACCTGGAGGGCGACGCCAAGCCCGACATGGCCAGCCTGACGCTCGGCTCCATGAACTTTGCGCGCGACGCCAGCGTGAATGCGCCAGCCACCGTCATGCGGCTGGCCGGCATCATGCTGGAGCGCGGCATCAAGCCCGAACTGGAAGTGTTTGACTTGGGCATGGTCAACGTGGCGCGCATGCTGATCGACAAGGGCCTGCTCAAGGCGCCGTATTACTTCAATATCTTGCTGGGCAACCCCGCCACGGCGCAGGCCACGCTGCTGCACCTGGGCATGCTGGTCAACGACCTGCCGCCGGGATCGGTATGGGCAGTGGCCGGCATCGGCCGCTTCCAGGACCAGGCCACCGCGCTGGGCAGTGTCATGGGCGACGGCGTACGCACCGGGCTGGAAGACAATTTGTGGCTGGACCAGGCGCGTACGGTCAAGGCCACCAACGTTCAATTGGTGGAACGGATCGCGGCCCTGGCGCGCGCGCAGGGGCGGCCGCTGGCCACGCCGGCTGAGGCGCGGGCGCGTCTGGATCTGCCGGCAAGAGGATAACCATGGGATTGGTCATTTTTGGCGGTAGTAATATTGTGTCGGACTTGTTCGATTGCGCGCTGGCGCTGGGCATGCCGATCGAGCAGGTGGTGACGCACTTGCCCGAGCCGGACGACGCGCGTAGCCTGCCGCTGGCGCGGCGCCTGGATGCGCTGGCGGCGCTGGGCGTGCGGCCCGGCGTGGTGGCGCTGGACGATTTCACGCCGCAGCCCGGCCAGCAATACCTGCTGGGGCCGACCACGCCGGCGCGCGCCGCGCTGGCGCGGCTGCTGCAACAGCGCCACGGACTGGAATTTTGCACGCTGGTCCATCCGACGGCCTACGTATCTCCGCTGAGCACGCTGTCGCCGGGCGTGTTCATCGGCGCAAACAGCGTGATCGGGCCAGGCGCCGCGCTGGCGCCGCACGTCTTCATCAACCGCGGCGTCACCATAGGCCATGACACCAGCATCGGCGCCTATAGCCGCGTGCAGCCGGGCTCCAACGTGGGCGGCCTGACGCGCCTTGGCACCGGCGTTACGGTGGGCATCGGCGCCACCGTGATCGAGCGCCTGGTGATCGGCGACGGCGCTTTCATCGGCGCCGGTGCGGTGGTCACCGGCGACGTCGAACCGCGCGTGCTCATGGTGGGCATTCCCGCCAAGTTCAAGAAAGCGCTGGCAGCGCCGGACTAGCGCTGCGCAGCCGGTAGCGCTGCCGCGCCAGTTCGCAGGCAGCCAGCAGGCTGGCGCCGGCCTGCTCCAGGTCCAGTGCGCTGTCGAAGCGCTGGCGCTGGCGCGCGCCGGCGGCGCGGCGCAGGCCGGGCGCCGCCAGCCAGGCATGCAGCTGCGCGAAATACGCGTCCGCGTCCTGCATGGCTTCCTCGCCCAGCTTGTCGCCGCCGTCGCTGCCGGCCAGGCTCAGAACGGGCAGGCCCAGCGACATAGCCTCGGCCACCGAGATGCCGCCGCCCATCATGGGCGGGTTCAGGTAAAGATCGCTGGCGGCCAGCATTTCCGTGGCCTGGGTGGAATAGGGCAGGCAGGTCAGCCGCGCTGGGTCCAGTGCAGCCAGCGCCGGCGGCGTCTTGCCGGCGCCGCCCAGCAGCAGCCAGTGCAGGCGCGGATGCGCCTCCATCGTGCGGCACATGCGCTGCGCCCACTCACCCGCGATCTTGACGTCCAGATGGCTGCCCAGGCTGATGGCCAGCACTGCATCGTCCGGCACCCCCATTGCACTGCGCGGCAGCGGCCCGGCGCAGGGCTTGCGGCGCGCGCGGAACGGGTGGTAATAAGCCTCGCTGGCCGGCAGGCCGCTCTCCCAGGGTGCGGCCTGGCGGCCGTGCATGCCGGCCAGCGCCGTCAGCCACACATCCGTGGCGGCCATCGGCGGCACCGAATTGGTGGCCAGTCCCAGCACCGGATAGTGCCGGTACAGCGCATTGACCAGGCCTGAATGCAGCCCGACCAGCATGATCAGGTCGGGTCCGGCCGCATGGATCAGCGGCAGCATGTCGCGCCAGCGCCGCTGCAGGCTGGCATTCGGCGACGCAAGGTAGAGCCCGGCCGCTGCGCCGGCGCCGGCGCGCCAGTCGTCCAGGTTGACCGGCTCGGTTTGCGAACCCGGCTCGCGGCCCAGCAAGTGTTCGAAATCGGGACCGGTGTACTCCTGGCAGGAAACCAGCGTCACCCGCACGCCATGGCGCAGCAGCGTTTCGGCCTGGTCCAGCAGCATGCGCGTGGGCGGATGGCGCGCCGAGATCAGCGTGGGCGCCACCAGCACCACGTGGCGCAGCGCGCCGCTGGCACCCGCAGGCACCGGCGGCGGGCTGTCTTCTGCTCCCATCAGCGTGGCCAGGGCGGGCACGCCCACGGTGTGCAAGTTGGCGATAAAAGCGCTGCGGTCGTCCGCGTACAGCAGGGCGCGTTTCCAGTTGCTGTCAAACAGGGCAGCCAAGCGGTCCGGATCGCGTGGCGCCAACGTGGTGGCAATGGCGGCGGCGCGGCCTGCGTGGCGCAAGTCGCCGGTGGTGAGGTCGAGGTAGAGCGCGCGGTAGTAGCCGGGCAAGCCCTGGTCGGGCACGCCGGCGGTGACCGCGGCCACCACTTGGGCAAGCACGTTTGCATCCTCGATGGCGCGGGTGCGCCCCATCAGGTTGAGCCAGCAATGGCTGCCGCAGGGATTGGCCAGCGTGCGGTCTACGGCGTCGCTTAGCAGTAGCAGGAAATGAGGGTCGGAGGGCACGCGCCGATTATCGCACAGGCGTGCCGGGAGGGGCGATGCGGGGCCGGCATGCTAACACGTCCTGGTTGACCGAAAATGCGCAAATTGTCACGGAGAATTTTTTTCTCGTTAATATTTGATGCATAGAAGAAATTATCAAAATTACCTCTACAATTCGTCTTTTGCAAATTTTGACAACGCGTATATGACATTGATCAAGCACACCGGGTTCTGCCATTGGGCAGCGATTGCCACACTTGCGGCATTGCTGGCCGCTTGCGGGGGAGGCGGCGGGGGCGGTTCCGGCCCTGCTGCTGTGCCCGATCCAGCACCGGGCTTTTCGGTCTCGATAGACCGCAGCGAGTTGCGCTTTTCGGGCGAAGAGGGCGGCAGATCTGCATCGCAGCTTGTCATCGGCACCGGCAGCGGCCCTACTCCTCCCAGCACGATTTACACAGGAGGCCAGGATCTGGGCAGTGCGCTCGACCGCGTGTTGGTGCAGGTGGTGGGCGAGCAGGTCCGCTTCACGGTGTACCCGAAAACGCAACTGGCGGCCGGCGAATACAAAGGCAGTTTGCGCTTGTTCGCCTGTGCCGACGAGCCTTGCGCGCGCCATATCAAGGGCTCGCCGGTGGAGGTTCCGTACACCGTGAGTATTGCCAAGGGCTTCACAACGACGCCGAGAGTGGTGCAAATGGAGGCGGTGGCCGGCGCGACGGCGACGGCCACCAATATCGGCGTTTCGCTGCCGCCGGGCGCAAGCAGCTACACGTACAGCACAGGCGGGTATCCATGGCTGAAAGTTTCGAACGTCACCAGCACCGGCTTCACCCTCGGAACGATCGCCAAGGCCCCCGGGATCTATCAGGGGGCGGTCTCGCTCTACACTGGCGGCAAGGCGGCCATACTGCAGGTGACCTATACGGTCAAACCGGACGGCAGTGGACTGACCGCCATCACGCCAGCGCTCAAAGTGCTGAATATGAACGTGACCACTGGCCTGACCAGCGAGAAAGTCACGCTGGGTGTCGCCGTGCCGAGTTCGGGCAACGCGCTCACTACCAGTGTGCGCTACTTCGGAACGGTCAGCGGCTGGTTGGCGGTGACCCCGGGTGCACCCGGCACGCTGAGTGTGGTAGCGGCCGCGACCAACCTTGCGGCGGGCAACTACGGCGCTGAACTGACGCTCAGCGCCGGCGGCGAGCTCTTCCCCGTGACGGTGCCGGTCTATGTCAACGTGCTGCCCGCTAATTGGGCCATCGCAGGCACGTCCAGCCTGACTGTCGACGGCGCGAGCAAGGCGGCCGATCTGGGTGGCGCCTTGAGCATCGATATTCCCAACCTGCCGGTGCAAGGCTGGCAGGCCAGCAGCAATGCGAGCTGGCTCAAGCTGTCGCGCAGCAGTGGTTCCACCCGAACGGACCAGCTTGGCTGGACGGTCGATAGGGCGGAGATGCTGAAGCTGGCGAACTTCACCGCGCATCCTGCCGAGCTGACGTTGAGCCTGGCCAGCGGCAAAGTTGCGCCGCTTAAATACACGGTGACGCTGAACAAGAAGCTGCCCGAACTGAACTTCATCAGCCCGCACACCCGTTTGCCGGGCGAAGCCGGCACCTACATCGTGCGGGGGCGCGGCTTCGACAGCGTGGCCGACTTGGAACAGGCGCTGGGCGCCGGCGCGGCCGCCGCCAGCAAGATCACGCGCGTCAATGACACGCAATTCGAACTGGCCATGGCGCCTGCGCAACAGGGCGAGGCGGTGTTTTCGCTGTCCAACGCGCTGGGCGCAAACACCGGCAGCGTCGCCTTGAAAGTGGTGGCACAGCCGGCGCTGGCCTACGCCGCCACGGTCACCGAAGGCAGCAAGGGCGGCCTGGTGTTCGACGCGGAACGCCAGGCGCTGTTCACCGTCAACAAGACGCTGGGCGCGCTGATGCGCTTCAAGCGCAACGGCGCCAACTGGGATGCCAGCAGCGTCTCCGTGCCGGGCATCGACACGGTGGCGCTGTCGCCGGATGGCGCCAGCCTGGTGGTGACTGCGGCCCCCGGCCAGGTGGTGCTGCTTGATCCGGCCACGCTGGTGCAGCAAGGCAGCTACAAGACCATGTACATCGGCAGCGAACCGCTGAATAGCCTGCCGCGCAGCGTGATGCGCAACGACGGGAAGCTGCTGTTCGCCGGCTTCACCGGCGAGGGCAGCGGCGGCGGCATGCCGTACTTTGACGTAAGCACCCGTAGCTTCGGGAGCATTGGCGGCAGCTATGGTTTCGGCTGGGCGGTCGCTTCCGGCGATGGTTCGCACATCAACATCGTTCAGCGGGCCGACTTGTCGCCGCAGCCGCCGATGGTGACGCTGGACGGCACCGATAGTGTCGCCAAGCCCAGCAAAGTCGGGCTGACGTTCTGGTACGAGGCTGCGCAAAGCCTGCGCGGCGAACGCTTTGCCGAAGGCACTTATACGGTATGGGACCGCGACTTCAACATCATCGGCAAGGTCGCCCTGCCGGACCAGAACTACTTCGGCCGCACGCCGCTGTTCTCGCCGGACGGCACACGACTTTATGTGCTGGCCTACAGCATTAACGACCTGAACCCAAGTAGTACCGTGATGCCGCGCGTGTATATCTTCGACAGCAGCACACGCATGGTAACCACCACCAACTTGCCATTGCTGGGATCGTTCGACCTGGCCGATTATCCTACTTGCCATAACGGTAGCTATGGATGCAATACGCGGGCGCTGGGCGCCATCAGCCCGGACGGCAAGACGCTGTTCTTCGTCGGCGATGCCAAGCTGGTGGTGGCGCCGGTGCCGGCCACGCTGGGCGCCAGCCGCGCGCTGATGCAGCGGGTCGTCCTGCCGGCCAAGCGCTAAGCGGCAGGGCCCGGGGCGCTTACACGCCCCACATGATGTATTCGTTTTCCCGGCTGGCCGAGCGCAGCATTTCCAGCAGCGGGTAGGCGCGCGCCGAGAAGCTCACGCGCTGCTGCAGCGCGTGCTCGGTGCTTTCGCCGGCTTCCTGCTCGGGCGTGTGCACGTCGTGCTCGACGTCCTCTTTCGGGTGCTGCTTGGTGTAGGTCACTTCCTGCTCCAGCAGCGACAGCGCTTCGGTCGCTTCTGCCGCCGTGATCACGCCGCGCTGGGGGCTCTTGTGCAGCAGGCGCAGGATGCGCTCGGCGTGTTCCTGGTACATCAACACTTCGGGGGAGGATTTGGATTTGAATGAAATTAACATGTGCTCGTTCCTAAGTCATTGTCCCGGGCGGACGCCTGGATTGTGCCGCCTGTTGAGTAGACATTAGACCTGTTCGCAATAATTCCCAAACGAAATCGGCTCGTTTAAGCAGCCTTTAAGGCGCAGCCCGCGTTGCAATGCCGGTATGATGCGGTCTTATAGATAGCGAGAAGGTTGAATTGTTATGGTCATCGTGACGCATAGCGGCAAATTCCATGCGGACGACGCATGGGCGGTCGCGGTACTGAATGTTTTGTTCCCCGGATGCGAGATTGTCCGCACGCGCGACGCCGCAACCATCGAAGCGGCCGATTTCGCGATCGACGTGGGCGGCATCTGGGACCCGGCCGCCGGCCGCTTCGACCATCACCAGAAAGGCTTCAGCGGCGCCCGCGCAAGCGGCGTGCCCTATGCCAGCGCAGGGCTGGTCTGGCGCGAATACGGTGCCCGCTGCGTCAGCGCGCTGGCCGCCGCGCACACCGGGCAGCAGCTCGCCGACAGCGAGGCGCGCGAGATCGCCTACGGCATCGACGCCGACATCGTGCAGTACCTGGACTTGTCGGACGTGGGCGCGGCGAAAAGCGCGCCCGGCGGATATGGATTGTCGGCGGTGGTGTCCGGCTTCAACCCCAACTGGCTGGACGAACAAAGGCTGGGCTACGGCGCAGCCGCCGATGCCTACCGGCTGGAGCAGTTCCGGCGCGCGATGGAATTGCTGACGGACATCCTGGTCAATTCCGTGAAATACCGTGTCGCCGCCATGCTGGCGGTGGCGCAGGTGCGGCAAGGCGAGGTGCTGGAAGACGGCAAGGTGCTGTTCCTGAAAAACAGCGCCTTACCCTGGACCCAGGTGGTGCGCAAGGAAATGCCCAAGGTGCTGTTCGTCATCAGCCACAGCGTGGCCGAGCAGCGCTATGTGCTGCATACGGTGCCGGTCAGCCCCGAGAGTTTCAAGGCGCGCGCCGATCTGCCGGCGTCCTGGGCCGGTCTGCGCGATGCGGAGCTGGCGGCCGTGACCGGCGTGCCGGACGCGGGCTTCTGCCACAACGGCAGGTTCATCGCCGCCGTGAAATCCTACGAGGGCGCGCGCACCATGGCCAGGCTGGCGCTGCAGGAGCTGGAACTGGCGTAGGCCTTGGCGTTGGCGTGGTAACGGCGTGGTAGTGGTGTGGAAACCGGCGAAGTTGGACTGCGGGGCAGC
The DNA here is from genome assembly GCF_042693265.1 of Pseudoduganella sp. UC29_71. Taxonomy (NCBI): domain Bacteria; kingdom Pseudomonadati; phylum Pseudomonadota; class Betaproteobacteria; order Burkholderiales; family Oxalobacteraceae; genus Pseudoduganella; species Pseudoduganella sp. UC29_71. The sequence continues at coordinate 6,812,691 of NZ_CP170549.1, forward strand.
GCGCAGCGTCTATACTGGATCTCATTCGCCAGGAGAGCAGCCATGGAAGACGCGACACCTTCGCCGGACTTCGGCGCCATCAAGCAACGCCAGCAGGCCACTTGGGCCAGCGGCGATTTCGCCGTCATCGGCGTCACCCTGCAGATAGTCGGCGAAGCGCTGGCCGAAGCGGCCGATGTCCGCGCCGGCGAGCAGGTGATCGACATCGCGGCCGGCAACGGCAACGCCACGCTGGCCGCCGCGCACCGCTTCGCGCGCGTCACCTCCACCGACTATGTGCCGGCGCTGCTGGAGAAGGGCCGCGCGCGCGCCGCCGCCGAAGGGCTGGCGGTGGAATTCCGCGAGGCCGATGCGGAAGCCTTGCCTTTCGCCGACGCCAGTTTCGACGTGGCACTATCCACCTTCGGCATCATGTTCACGCCCAACCATGCCCAGTCTGCCAGCGAAATGATGCGCGTGCTGCGTCCCGGCGGGCGCGCCGGCATGGCGAACTGGACCCCCGAAGGCTTTATCGGGCAGCTGTTCAAAACCATAGGCAAGCATGTCCCGCCGCCGGCCGGGGTAAAGTCCCCCGGGCTGTGGGGCACGGAAGCCCATCTGCAGCAGCTGTTCGGGGAGCGCGCGGCGCGCATCGGAGCGCGGCGCAAAATCTTCAACTTCCGCTATGAGTCGGCCGCGCACTGGCTGCAGGTATTCCGCGATTTCTACGGCCCCGTGCACAAGGCCTTCGGCGCGCTGGACGACGCAGCCAAGCAGGCGCTGGAGGGCGACCTGCTGGCCTTGCTGGAACGTTCGAACACGGCGGGCGCCGCGTCGCTGGTGGTGCCCGCCGAATACCTGGAAGTGGTGATCACCAAGCGCGGCGCCTGACGGCGGCTGCCGCGCTCAGTGATGCAGCGGCGCGGCGGTAGCGGCGCCGGCGGCCTGCCCGGGCGGGGGCAGGTGCTCCGGCGGCATGCCGTCCTTGAACAGCTGGCGCAGTTGCGCGCGCAGCTCGGGCGTGTCGCTATGGCCGTGCGTCGAGACCGCATGCTCCACAGCAATCTTCATTAGTTCCTCCTCGCTGTCAGCCGAAATCGCAACCGAGCAGTGCATATCGCTCGGGAACTCGCGGCAATCGATGAATTTACGCGTCATGATCAACTCCTTCACTGGACAGGGCGGACGCGGTGTCCGCTCTTTCCAGTATAGCCACGGCATGCGGCGTCAATAGCGCAATGTGACCAGCGACACCGCCTGGCGCGGCAGCTGCATCCTGACCGTGGCCTTGCCGCCGGGCGTGTCCAGCGTGCTGGCCGCGCCCAGCTGCGCCAGTTCGCTGGCCTTCTGCAGCTCCGCCACCTGCGCCGCCGTCGGACTGGCCGGCGAGCCCATGCGCTTCCACGCCGTGTAGGAATTGCTGTTGTCGCTGTCAATGCGGTAATGGCGCAGCTGCACCTGCCCGGCCGGGATGCCGGCGATATGCAGCTCCACCGGCGAGCCGGCATCGATCACGTCGTCGTCATGGTAGTTCCACACCAGCACGGCTATGCTGTGCTGGTCCTTGCTGGCCAGTGCATTGATGTCGGTGCGCGCGCCGCGCACGCCGCCGGCCATGATGGCGGCCGCATCGTAAGCCTGGTCGCCGCCCACCGCCACACGCTCGCCGCGCATCATGCCCAGCATGCGGAACACGTTCAGCACCGGCTTGTTCACGCCATTGGTGGCCAGGTCGCGGAAGCCGGCGAACCAGGGCTGGTCCTCGAACTCGAAGGACCAGTTCACGGCGCCGATCAGGTTCACGGCGCGCCGCGCGGCCAGGTCGAATTCGCGCGCGATGGATGCCGCCGTATAGCTCGAATACAGCGTGCCGTTGCGGTAGGCGTTTTCCGGATTGGTCTGCATGCCGCAGGCCGCGCAGCCTTCCGGGTCCGATTCGCCGATGATGACGGGGATGCCTTTGAGCTCCGGATATTTCTCCACCAGCGCGAAGCCCTGGTCCAGGCGCTTGAAGTGCGTGCCCATGCCCATCTGCACCACGCCGTTGACCACCTTGGGCGAGCCCTTGGCGTGGAAAGCCACGAAGTCCAGCGGCGAGCCGGTCTTGCCGGTGGCGAGGTTTTTTTCATGCAGCACGTGCTGCAGGAAGTCGTCCATGAAGCGCCCGGCGCCGGCCGTGTGCGGGCCGCCCATGCGCGCAGTCGGCAGGGCGCGCTTGACGGCGTCGGCCGCGTAGTCGTACATCTTGAAGTATTCCAGCTTGGTGTCGGGGGCGATCAGGTACAGGCCGTCCGGCTCGTTCCACACTTCCCAGTACCAGCTTTCCACTTCCTCGCGGCCGTAGCGCGCCACGCTGTGCTTGACCCACTGGTAGATCAGCTCGGCCCACTTGTCGTAGTCCTTGGGCGGCGTGGCCCAGCCGGTCATGATCTCCTGGTAGGGCGTGCCCGGCTTCCAGCGGTGCTGGTAGGGCTGGGGGCGCTGCGACAGCGCCTCGGGCATGAAGCCGATCTGCGCCAGCGGCTTCATCTTGCGCTCCACGTAGGTGTCGAAGATCTGGTCGATGATGGTCCAGTTGTAGACCGGCTTGCCGTCCTTGTCCTCGCTGTACATGCCGGTCGACCCCCATTTGAGCGCGTAGCTGCCATCGCCCGAGGTCATCAGGTTGTGCGCGCGCACGTACACCGGGACCGGGCTCAGCGCCGCGATATCGCTGAGTAGCTTCTTGCCGTTGGGCGCGGTGGTGTAGTTGGGCTCGTCGTAGCCGAACCAGGCCCAGATCGGCGTCATCGGCCCCTGGACGCGGCCGGCGTCGATGGTCAGCTGGACTGGCGCCGGCGCCGGCGCTGCGGCAAGGCACAGGGAGGCGCTGGCTGCCAGGCTCAGCGCGGTGAGGAGTCTCTTCATTATTGTTCTCTTGGAATGGGCGTGGCCCGATGGTAGGCCGGAGCGCGGCGCCGGTCTAATAACAATTTTGCCGTCCTCCATATCGATTTGAACATCGCTTGACTAACCCATAACCGCATGGCTATACTTAATTAATAACTCGATGGCTATGGATTGCAAATGACGAACTCACATGACGCGCTCTTTCGTGCTTTGGCCGACCCCACGCGGCGGGCCATCTTCGAACAGCTCTGCTCCGGCGGCGAACAGACGGTAGGCGGGCTGACCGGGCACGCGCAGATATCGCAGCCGGCCGTTTCCAAACATCTGGCGGTCCTCAAGCAAGCCGGTCTGGTACAGGACCGGCACCAGGGGCGCCAGACCCACTACAGCGCACAGCTCCACGCGCTGGCACCTCTGCTGGACTGGACCAACCAGATGACCCGCTTCTGGGAAGGCCGGTTCGACGATCTTGATGACCTGTTGAAAAGGATGGACCAATGAACCAAGCTGACCAACAACTCCGCACCGTCGTAGTCGAACGCGAATTTGCACATCCGCCGGAAAAGCTGTGGCGCGCGCTCACCCAGCCGCACCTGATCGAGGCCTGGCTGATGAAGAACGACTTCCTGCCCGTGGCCGGCCACCGCTTCAAGCTCAGCGCCGACTGGGGCTCGGTCGATTGCCAGGTGGAGGAAGTGGAACCGCTGAAGACGCTGTCCTATACCTGGTCCGCCATGGGCCTGGAAAGCGTCGTCACCTGGACGCTAAATCCGACCGACAAGGGCACCCGCCTGCGCATGGAGCAAGCCGGCTTCCGCCAGGACCAGGAACAGGCTTACCGGGGCGCGCAGTACGGCTGGCAGAACTTCTTCAAGCAGCTGGAGCAGGTGGTGGCGGCAGCGTAGGTGTAGGGGCGGCTCCGCCAGGTGGACGCTGCCGCGCTGCCCGCCCGCAGCGCGGCCGGCTGCCGGCGGCTAACCTACTGCACGGTGTCCTGCTGCACGGGCAGGACGTCGTTTTCCGCCTTGGGCGGCTGCGCCAGCACCCACATGAAGTACAGCGCCTTGGCCGCCTTGCCTCGGTTGACCGGCGCGGCCGGTTCCAGCGCGCGACCGTTGACCATGCGGCCCCGGGCAATGCCCGATTCCGCGCGGATCAGGCCGAGCTCATACGCCGCGCGCAGCTTGTCCGCGTAGGCTGGATCGGCCGCGGCGGTATCGGCCAGCTGTTCCCAGCGCAGCAGCGGGTAGTACATGGCGCCCTGCGCGCCGCTGTCCAGGTTGGGGTCGTAGCCGGGCGCGCCGGGAACCACGGTCTTGCCGTTGTAGTCCGTCATGTAGGCCGGCTTGGCGCGGAATTTTTCGCGGTAGGCGTCGTGCAGGATGGCGCCCATCACCTCGCGGCGCAAAGGGCTTTCGCCGTAGCCGGCCAGCGCGCTGCAGGGCGTGCGCATCACCATGCATAAGGCGTGGATGAACTCGCGCGTGGACATGGTGTCTGCGGGCCGGAAGTTGCCGTCCGCATCCGTGTGCAGCGCGCCGAGCTGCAGCAGCTTTTCGATCTGGTTGCGGTAGTAAGCGTTCTCGCCGCTGGCGATGTCGCGTGCGATCTCCGGATACACGCCGGTCCAGTCGCCGTGGTCGATCGCGGCCTGCACGGCAGGGCGCAAATAGGCGGCGATGCCGGCGGCCGCACGATCGCCGGCCTTGGCCAGGCCGGCCAGTTCGGCGGCCACCATGCGCGCATACTGCTTCGACAGGGATTCCTTGAAGTGGGTACCGTCGATCTTGTTGGCGGGATGGCCGTTCGCGTAGCTGCCATCGTTGGTCTTGCCTGGCGTTTCGCCGGCCTCGATCGACATGATCATGGCGCCGATGGCGGCCGCGCCCGCCTCGTTGTAGTACGCCACGCTGCGGCTGTTCAGGTCCAGCACCGGCACGCCTTCGGCGGCGCCGATAGTTTTCATCAGTTCAGGGAAGCGCCGCTTCTGGAATGAGTTCACGAACGGCTCGCCGGGCTTGGGAGCGCCGTTTACGCGCGACATCGGAGTGACCAGCAGCGGCACCAGGCCGCGCGCCCGGATCGCCGGCAGGTAGACTTCCCGGATCATGGACTCGTACATGGCCTCGGTGGCGCCGCGCCCGAAGCGGCGTGTCTCGTCGGTGCTTTCGTCGTTGTGGCCGAACTGGATCAGAAGATAGTCGCCCGCATGCGCTTGCAGCAGCAGGTCGTTCAGGCGGCCCTCGGCGTAGGCGCTGCGGAAGGAGCGCCCGCCCATTGAATAGTTCACCACGCGCACGCGCTGCAGGTCGAACAGCCGGTCGAACACCTGTCCCCAGCCGCTCATGGGCGCTTCGTCGAAAGTGTAGGATTTAACGGTGGAATCGCCCAGCGTATAGATGGCGGGAAGGGCGCCGGCCGGGCGCGTTTGCGCCGCGATGGGCGTGATGCTGATCTCGGCCACGCCGACCGGCACATTCAGCTTGCGCGGTTCGATTTCAATGTCGATGTAGCTGCGCCCGTTGACATAGCGGAAGGACCACTCCTGTCCCCGCCAGGCCGCCGTGGTGCGGTTGGGCAGCAGGCCGGCCGCGTCCCAGAACACGCCCGGATTCAGGCGGCTGGCCTGCATGCCGCTGACGGACACGATGGTATCGGCCGCGTCCGATGTGGTGCGCACCCGGATGGCGTAGGCGCCCGGCGCCGCCTTCACGCGGAAGGTCATGCCATAGTTGTTGTAGTGGTCGCTGCTGGCGTCGCCTTCGAAGCGCGGCTCGCTGATCCGGGCGCCGCCGGCGTCGCTGCGGATTTCCGCCGTGTGCACGGCGCGGGCGGGGAGCGCGGCGGTGCGGTCCACGAAGCCGTAGCCGGCCGCCGCGTCATACAGCGGCGCGCCGCCCTGGCCATCCCATGCCACGCGGACGGCGCCGGGCGCAGGCTGGCTGGTGAAGTTGAAATGCAACTCACCGGCAGCGCTGTTTCGCTGCGCGGCCGCGAGTGTCGGATTGGCCAGCCAGAGCAGGCCGGCGCCAAGCAGCGCCATGGCGGCGCTGCCGGCTGATGGAAGGAGACTGTACATGGAGCGGCGGCCACTATTAAAGTTTGGTCTGGCCACAATGTTAATTGGACTGACCAAATGCCGCAAGCAGAACCGCTACTGTCGAGACTGTGCGCCGCCGGGCGAGTTGTTCCTTTTTTGCTGATAGTTGCCGCTATGTCCGTTTCCGCACTGAACGGCTTTGTGCCGGGCCGTATTCTGGGGGGAGCATGAAACCCGACCCTGGACTATGACTGCGGTGTAAACCATGAGCACGCCCAACTCCACCGGCACGGCCGCCTCGACCAGCGAGGCGCCGTCGCCGAAGAAAAACGCCGCATTCCCGTGCTGTCCCTCGCCGCGTGGCGGCAATTCGTCAGCGTGGCCAAACCATACTGGCTTGGCGAGGAGAGGAAGAAAGCGTGGTCGCTGCTCTTTGTCCTGATCGTGCTGATGCTGGCCGAGACGCAGTTCGCCGTCATGCTGAACAACCAGGCCGGCGAGATGACATCGGCGCTGGCTGCCAAAAACGGCGACCGCTTCTGGAGTTCGGTGCGCGCCTGCCTGTTCGTGCTCGCGTTCGCCGTGCCGATTTATGCGCTCTACTACTACATGCGGGATCTGTTCGCCAACCACTGGCGGCGCTGGCTTACCGGCCGCTTCCTTGACGGCTACCTAAAGGGCCGGAAATACTACCAGCTGGGCTCGGACAGCGAGATCGACAATCCGGACCAGCGTATCAGCGAAGACATCAACACTTTCACCGGGCGGTCCATCCACTTCCTGCTGATCTTCCTCGGCTCCATCATGCAGTTGGTGGCCTTCAGCGCCGTGCTGTGGTCGATTTCCCACCTGCTGGTCGGCGTGCTGGCGGTGTACGCCTTGATGGGGACGGTGGTTGCCCTCTACGTGTTCGGCAACCCGCTGATACACCTGAACTTCCTGCAGCTGCGGCGGGAAGCGGATTTCCGCTTCAGCCTGATGCGCCTGCGCGAGAAAGCCGAATCCATCGCCTTCTACCGCGGCGAGGCGCAGGAGCGCGCGCACATCGACGGCAGGTTCGAGAAGGTGTTCCACAACTTCGCCAAGCTGATCAGGAAGCAGCGTTCCCTCAACCTGTTCCAGCGCACGTTCAGCCAGCTCACGCTGGTGCTGCCGGGCGTGATACTGGCCGAGCGCGTCCTGTCCGGCGAGCTGGAAGTGGGGCGCGCGGTGCAGGCAGCCGGGGCATTTACCGCCGTGCTCGGCGCCGTGGCGGTGATCGTCGACAATTTCGAGAGCCTGAGCCGCTTCGTGGCCGGCATCGGCCGCCTGCAGGTGCTCTCCAACCTCGTGCTGCCAAGCGCGGAGCCGGCGGAAACGGCGGGCAAGCAGTATCCGCGCATCGAACTGCGGCCTGGCGCGCACCTCGCGCTCGAAGCGCTGACCCTGTATCCGCCCGCATCCGAGCGCGTGCTCATCAAGGAGCTGACGCTGGCGCTAAGGCCGGGCGACGCGCTGCTCATCACCGGCGACAGCGGCTGCGGAAAAAGTTCGCTGTTGCGGGCGATTGCCGGGTTGTGGGATACCGGCAGCGGCGTGATCCAGCACCCGCCCCTGGACAGTTTCTTCTTCCTGCCGCAGCAGCCCTATCTGCAGCCGGGCACGTTGCGCAGCCAGCTCATTTACCCGAGCGCCGAGAGCAGCCTGAGCGACGAGCGGCTGCTGGCCATCCTGGAACAGGTGCATTTGCCGTTGCTGGCCGAGCGCGTGGGCGGCTTGGGCGCGGTGCAAGACTGGGAAAAGCTGCTGTCGGTCGGCGAGCAGCAGCGCCTGGCGTTTGCCCGCGTGCTGGTGCACGAGCCGAGCATCGTCATCCTGGACGAAGCGACCAGCGCGCTCGACAGCGGCAACGAAGCGCTGCTGTATGAACGGCTGCGCAAGCGGGGCGCCACCCTGATCAGCATCGCCCACCGCCCGGCGGTGCTGCGCCACCATACCCATGTGCTGCACTTGCAGGGCGAAGGTGCGTGGACCATGCACGAAGCCAGCGGATACCGTTTTGACGAGCCGGTGCCTGATTTGGCCGCCGGTGGCAGCAATCCTGCGCCTGAGCAAGTGCTCAGGGTGGTCGCCGGCTGACAATACAGTTGCCCGCATTTTTTCCCGATCAGCGCTTTGAATTCCGCCCGGAGGTGTATCCTTGGAAGGCGACGCCTTGTTCTGTGAAGGAGGATGCCATGTTCCAAAAAGAGCGCTTTATCCATGACTGCATCAACGCCTTACCGGATGGGGCCATGGCAATTCGGGAGCTAGTGCAAGAAGCAGTCGGCCACGGCGCTGCGTTGTTCGACGAGCTCGGCATACCAAGCCATGCGGGGATCACCCCGCTCTACCGGTCGCCGGAACTGACGATCATCAATTTTGTGTAGGCGCCGTGCATGAATCTGATGCCCCACAACCACCAGATGTTTGCCGTAGCCGGCATCTATTCCGGCCGCGAAGACAATATATTCTGGCGCCGGTCGGACCGCACCATCGAGGCGGCAGGCGCAGCCTCCCTGGGCGTCGGCGACGTCACGATGCTCGACGACACGACCATCCATTCAGTGACGAACCCCATTGCCAAGATGACTTGCGCCATACACGTCTATGGCGGTGACTTCTTCAACCCAGGCTCGCCCCGCAGCGAGTGGGATCACGAAAGTCTGGCCGAACTCCCGTGGAATATTGAAAAAGTAAAGGCGCTGTTTCGCGACGCGGAGGCGCGGTTTGTGAGCTCAGGAAAATCTCTGCATATATGATGCCCCCGCTTGCGAGCGGGGCGAACGCTGGCACTTGGTCGTATGCTCGTCGCAGTCCAGCGCTTTCGGGGGCTGTGAGTCGAGGGGAATTCGCGCTACACGTAGCCGCAGTCATAGCGCTCAACTTTATGAATATCCTTAAACGCCGCCCTGTGACAAGCTTGCACACTCGTATAGTGATAATAGATCTTATTGTTGTCGGGACTCATTTGAATCTCCTGATGAATTAATCTCGGCCGTCTTCGCAAGATGGGAACGGCAAAAGCAGGAAATAGTAGCATGACGTGAGATCGTTCCCCCCTCGATCTATAGGATGATCTGGTCGCTGTACGGACTAAGAGTAGTTGTCCAGGAATGGAGCGGACAGGAGGACTTCTTGTACTGGAAACAAAAACGCCGATCTGCATGGATCGGCGTTTTGCTTGGGATGTTCTTGGTGGCCCGGGGCGGAATCGAACCACCGACACAAGGATTTTCAATCCTCTGCTCTACCAACTGAGCTACCAGGCCAAGAGCCCGCAATTATACAAACCAAAATTCGTTTTGCCAAGCCCCTGATGGCCTTGTAATTTTCGTAAGCGTTTGCCGCCGCGCCAGCGCAGGTAGAATGGGGCACATGCGAACGTTCCCGCCTCTGTCCCTCTTGATTGCCGCAACGCTGTTCACGCAGTCCGCCCATGCGGGCTGTTCGCGTCCCATCAAGGTCCCGGCGTCGCCTACCGGCTATAGCGTGATCGTGCAGGAAGGCAGCGTGTCGGGCGTGATACCGGACACCTTGCGCGAGCTGGGCGCGAAAGCCGGCTGCACCTTTGAGTTCCCCGTCATGCCGCGCGCCCGCATGGCGTTCCAGTTCCTCGAGTCTGGCCAGTCCGACATCATGGTGCCTGCTTCGCGCAGCGCCGAGCGCGACCGGCAGGCCACCTTCGTGCCGATGATGAAATGGAAGGTCGAACTCATCACGCTGAAGGCGCGCAAGGTGGTGGCGCCCAGCGTGCAGGCGCTGCTGGCGCAGAAGAGGCTGCGCGGCGTGGTGGTGCGCTCCTACGTGTTCGGCGACGAATACAACGCGCTGCTGCGCCAGCTGCAAGCGGAACGCCGCATCGACTACGCCGACGACCTGGCCGCCGTCGGCCGCCTGCTCCAGGCCGGGCGCGCGGACTTCACTGTTATGGCGCCGTCAATTTTCATGTCCACCCTCAGCGAGGACCCCGCCGCGCGCGGCCTGCTGGCCCAGCTGGAGTATCGGCCGCTGGCGGGCATGCCGATGACCGAGAGCGGTGCCTACGTGTCGCGCCGGTCGCTGTCCGCTGCCGACCAGCACATCCTGCAGTCCTTGCTGGCGGAATCGGCCAGGGGCGCGTTGTGGCGCTACTTCCAGCAGTACTACCCACCGGACATGCTCAAGTTCGCCGTGGTACCGCACTGAAAACCGCGCACGCGGCATGCGCCCGCCAAGCGCCGCTATGGTTCGCGGCGCCGGTATTGGAGTCCCACGCCGGCGCTGTCGAACAGCAGCACCAGTTCCGCCATTTGCGGTCTGCCGTCCTTCCCCTTCGGCAGCGGCGCGGCGGGCGGGTATTGGTACTGCCACACCTCGTAGCCGCTGTCGAAGCGCAGCGCGGCTGCCGGCTCGCCCAGCGCCGCGCGCGCCGCTTCCTTGCTGGCTATGCCAGGCGGCATGGCCGTTGCCGCTTCATCCATGTACTCGAAGCTGAGCAGCGTGTCGTCCGGCCAGCTGCTGTCCCACACCGGCGCATAGTAGCTGCGGTCCAGCAGCACCTGGCAATCGCAATAGGGCAGGGTGGCCTTGGTCTGCGTGCCGCCCGCATACAAGGCGCGGAACGGCAGCGCCATCGTGCGGCCGCCCGCATGCAGCGTGACGCCGAACAGCGGCCGGTCCGCGAACTGCAGGTAATTTCCGTCCGGCGAAGCGCACACCTTGTCGGCGTCGGCCAGCAAATCGGTCAGCCACTCGAACAGCGCGGCATTGTTCGACACCAGCCCGGCTTCCATCCCCACCAGGCACTCCAGCCGCAAGTCGCCCAGCCGCCGCATGCCGTCCGGCACGCCGATGCTGCGCACCATGGCGCGCCAGGTCATGCTGCTGGTCTTGCGGTTCGCCACCAGGGCCGCATTCTCGCGCAGGGCCTGTTCGTTGCGCTCCAGGATGAAGCTGTGGTCCGGCGCCATCTCCACCGGGATGGCGATGTTGTCGCCCACCACTTTCAGCGTCACGCCGTCGAGCTTCACGCCGGGCAGGCGCGGCAGCACCTGGAAGCGCAGCGAGGAGCGCGGCGCCAGCGTGTGCGCGCGCTCGTAGCGGTCCATGCCGCGCACCATGCGGCGGTAGGACTTGTCGACCGGGTCGCGGGTATTGGGCACCGTCACGGTAGGGATGGGCGCGGACGACGCCGCGCTGCCGCCGGCCTGCGCCAGGGCGGCGGGTGAACTGATCAGCAGAAGGGCGGCCGCTGCCAGCCGCGCAAGAATGCGTTGCGGGTCCATGCGCCGATGTTACGCCTGTTGGGGCAGTTTTGCCGCGCCGCTCAGCCGTCCTTCACACGGCAGGCGCATCATCCATTATGATGTCAGGATGACTACATCCGCCACGCTTTCCACTGGAGGCCAGCCGCCGCTGCGCCGCATTTCGTCGCTGCGCGGGCCGCACCCCTGGCCGCTGGTCGGCAACCTGCTGCAAGTGAAGCCGCTGCGCGTGCACCGCGACATCGAGCGCTGGTGCCTGCGCTACGGCACTTTCTTCCCGGTGTATTTCGGCCGCACCCAGGTGCTGGTGGTGGCTGACCACGAAGCCGTTGCCGCCATCCTGCGCGATCGCCCGGACGGGTTCCGCCGCCCCAGCGTCACGGCACGGGTGTCGGAAGAAATGGGCGGCTTGCCGGGCCTGTTCATGGCCGAGGGCGGCGAGTGGCGCAACCAGCGCCGCATGGTGATGCAGGGCTTCGCGCCGCACGCCATCAAGGCCTACTTCCCTGCGCTGGTCAAGGTGGCGCTGCGCCTCCAGCGCCGCTGGGACGGCGCCGCGCAGGCCGGGCGCGACATCGACCTGGCGGCCGACCTGAAGCGCTACACGGTGGACATCATCGCCGGCCTGGCGTTCGGCACCGACGTCAACACCATCGACGGCGGCGAAGACACCATCCAGCGCCACTTGGACGACATCCTGCCGGCCATCGCGCGCCGCAGCATCGCGCTGTTTCCGTATTGGCGCTACGTGAAGCTGCCGCAGGACCGCCGCCTGGACCGCTCGGTGGCCGCGCTGGCCGATGCGGTGGACCAGCTGATTGGCCAGGCCCGCGCACGCATGGCGGCCGACCCGGCGCGCGCCGCGCATCCGGCCAACCTGCTGGAGGCGATGATCGCCGCCGCCGACCAGCCGGGCAGCGGCGTGGACGACCGCGCCGTGGCAGGCAATGTGTCCACCATGCTGCTGGCCGGCGAGGACACCACGGCCAACACCATCGCCTGGCTGCTGTATCTGCTGCAGCGCCATCCGCACGCCATGCAGGCGGCGCGCGACGAGGTGCTGCGCCACGCGCCGGACGCCGCCGCCTTCAGCATCGAGCAGATGGATGCGCTGGAATACCTGGACGCCTGCATCCAGGAAGCCATGCGGCTCAAACCTGTGGCCCCGTTCATCCCGCTGGAAGCGCTGCGCGACACGGCGGTGGCGGACATCGAGGTGAAGACGGGCGCGCTGGTGTGGTGCGTGCTGCGCCACCACAGCGTGGCCGACAGCCACTTCCCGCGCGCCGCCGAATTCGACCCGCAACGCTGGCTGCCGGACGCGCAGGGCGCCATCGCCGCCGACAAGAAGGTGGGCGTGCCTTTCGGCGCGGGGCCGCGCACCTGCCCCGGGCGCTATCTGGCGCTGCTGGAGATTAAGATCGCCGTGGCCATGGTCCTGGCGCGCTACGACATCGCCGCCGTTCAGACGGCATCCGGCGCGGAAGCGGAGGAAGTGATGGGTTTCGTCATGTCGCCCGAAAGCCTGGCGCTGCGCCTGCGCAGGCGGCGGTGGCTATTTCAGCACGGCTGAGGGTAAAATCCCTGGTGAAAGCGGTGCGCAACGACAAGGCGCAGGAAGTGGCATGCAGGGCGGCAGCACGCCGGCCTCCAGACTCCTGCTAAGAAGGACCAGGAAAAAGTAGAGGATAGTGCATGCATAAACTGCTTGCGGGAGGAGTGGCCATGCTGATCGCGGGCAGTGCCTGGGCGGCCTCGGTTCAGGAAGTGGGGGACCGTTATATGAAGCTGGTGCTGGCCGTGGGCCAGCACGACGCGTCCTACGTGGACGCCTATTACGGGCCGCCCCTGCTGCAGGAGCAGGCGGCGCGGGAGAAACTGAGCCTGGCCGCGATCCGCAGCGAGGCGGAGGCGGCGCGCAAGGCGCTGCCGCCGGCCGGCGCGGATACCGATGGCGACGAAGCGCTGCGCATCGCTTTCCTGGACAAGCAGCTGCAGTCCATGGTGATGCGGGTCGATATGCTGAACGGGAAAAAGTTCACCTTCGACGAGGAAACCGCCACCATGTACAACGCGGTGGCGCCGCAGCACAGCCGCGCCTACTACCTGGAACTGCAGGACCGCATCGGCAAGCTGCTGGGCGGAGAAGGCCCGCTGGCGGACCGCGTGAAAGCCTTCCGTGCCCGCGTTGAAATCCCCAAGGACAAGCTGCGCCCCGTGATGGAGGCCGCCATCCGCGCCTGCCGCGAGCGCACCGCGAAGTACATCGCCATGCCGGCCAACGAAAGCTTCGTGCTGGAGTTCGTGCAGAACCAGCCGTGGTCGGGCTACAACTGGTACAAGGGCGACGCGCACAGCCTGATCCAGATAAACACCGAGTTCCCGATCTACATCGACCGCGCCGTGGACCTGGGCTGCCACGAAGGCTATCCCGGGCACCACGTCTACAACGCGTTGCTGGAGCAAACCCTGGTCAAGGGCAAGGGCTGGCAGGAGTTCAGCGTCTATCCGCTGTATTCGCCGATGTCGCTGGTGGCCGAGGGCAGCGCCAACTACGGCATCCTGATGGCGTTCACGCCGGAAGAGCGCATGGCTTACGAGCGCGACGTGCTGTATCCGCTGGCTGGCCTGGACCCGGCGCTGGCCGAGAAATACGCGGCGCTGACGCAGCTGTTTGGCAAGCTGGCCTACGCCGACAACGACGCCGCGCGTGCCTATCTGGACGGCAAGGCCACGCGCGCGCAAACGGTGGAGTGGCTGGTGAATGTGCTGCTGTATCCGCCCGAGAAGGCCGAGCAGCGCATTCGCTTCTACGACGCCAATCGTGGCTACGTTATCAATTACACGGTGGGCGCCGACCTGGTGGGCGACTACGTGAAGCGCCACGCTACCTCGGCCGACCCGGACACGGCGCGCGCCCAGCGCTGGACGGCGTTCCGCCAGCTGCTGTCCTCGCCGCGCCTGGCCGGCAGCTTGCGCTGAGCGGCGGGTTACGCTGCGCTAACCCTCCCTACGGGCACACCGGCACACGGGCAACACGGGCAACACGGGCAACACGGGCAACACGGGCAACACGGGCACTCGGGCAGGCGGCGTTCGTAGGGCGGGTTAGGCGCAGCCGTAACCCGCCAGAGCTCAGTCGCCGGCGTTGACGTTGCCGATGCCGTTGACCGTCTTGTTCACATGGCGTGGCTTGCCGTAGTAGTTCAAGCTACCCATGCCGTTCACCACCGCATTCAGCGTATCGCGCGCAGTGACCTTCACGTTGCCGATGCCGTTAAAGTTCACGTCGGCGCGCTCGGCCTCCAGTTCCTTGGTGTCCACTTCGCCCACGCCCTGCGCCTTCAGGCGCAGCAGCTTGACCTTGCCCTGCGCCGCGAAGCGGCCCGCGCCCTGGTAGCTCACGTCCAGCCGGTCGCCGGACATATTCTTCAATACCGTTTCCCCCGCGCCTTCGCCGATGAACTTGACCAGCGACGGCACCGTGATGACGATGCGCGGATCGCCGTTGGTATTCTTGCCGCTGCTTTCGCGGTGGTAGATCTTCAGTTCGCCATTCACCACCTCGGTGACCAGGTTGCCGATGAATTTCTCGTTGCCGGACACTTTCACCGACTGCGTCTTGCCGGCTTCCACCACGATGCTGTACGCGCCCTTGCTGTCGATGGCGGTGAACGGCTGCACCGAGCGCAGCTGTTCATCGGCGTGCGCATGGGCGGCGAAAGCGAGCGTGGCGATGGCGGTTTGGATCAAGAGACGGCGCATGGTTTTCCCTTAAAAGTCATGGTGAGTTGTCAGTGCAGCCATTGTAATTTCGCGCGCAGCGGCGTGGTGGTTTTTGCGACGAACTGCAAATTCGCTGGGGTCAATTGCAACATAGCTTGCCCGCACCGGATGATAGGCATACCATGGGCGCGCCTTCACTGACCTGATCGACTATGCGCAGCACGGCCGCCCCGAACCGACGCCTGTCCCGCCTCACCGTGCACCTTTGGCTTACGCTCGGGGTGTCGCTGCTGCTGGCCGCCAGCTTCGCCTTCTATGTGCGCGCCGAAAAGAAGATCGACGCCGCCAACGACTTGCGCCAGCGCTCCACTTTCCTGGCCAACGAATTGCGCCAGTCGTCGGACGAATTGACCCGCATGGCGCGCAGCTTCGCCGCCACCGGCGAGCCGGTATACAAGCGCCATTACGACCAGATCCTGGCGGTGCGCGACGGGCGCTTGCCGCGCGCCGACAAGCATCCGGACATCTACTGGGACCTGCTGCCGGCCGACGCCGGCGTCACCGGCCCGCCGGGCGACGCCTTGCCCTTGCTGGAGCTGATACGCCGCGCCGGCTTCACGCCGGAAGAGATCGCCGTGCTGGAGCAGGCCAAGCTGCGCTCGGATGCGCTGACGGTCACGGAGCTGGCCGCGATGCGCCTGGCGGAGAGCGCCAGGGCCGGCACACTGGCCGCCGACACGGCCCGCGCGCGGGCCACCGCCATGCTGTACGACGCGGCTTACCACAGCGCCAAGGCCGGCATCATGGAGCCGATCCGGCGCTTCGCCACCATGACGGACGAGCGCACGCTCAATGCGGTGCGCCTGAGCGAGCAGCGCGCGCTGCAGCTGCGCGTGGTGTTCCTGGGCCTGGTGGCCATGCTGCTGGCGCTGGTATGGATGGCGCGCAGCGAAGTGCTGTCGGTGCTGGGCGGCTCGGTGCCGCAGCTCTACAGCCACATCGCGCGCCTGGGCAGCGGCGACTTTTCGGCGCCGCTGCCGGCCGCGCCGCGCGACAGCGTGCTGGGCTGGATAGGCGAGACCCAGCAGCGCCTGGCGCAGACCGACGCCGAGCGCACGCTGGCCGAGCGGGAGCTGGCCAGCTACCGCAGCCGCCTGGAGCAGCTGGTGGACGAGCGCACGCGGGCGCTGGCCTCGGCGCTGGACCGGGCCGAGGCGGCCAACCGGGCCAAGAGCGTGTTCCTGTCGAATATGAGCCACGAGCTGCGCACGCCGCTCAACGCCATCATCGGTTTTTCGCACCTGATGACGCGCTCGCAGACGCTCAGCGAGGACGAACTGGAAAACCTGCATTTCATTCATTATTCAGGCCAGCACCTGCTGGCGCTGATCGACCAGGTGCTGGCACTGTCGCGCACCGACGCGGAACCGGCGCCGGGCGCGCTCAGCGATGTCGGCGAACTGGGCACGCTGCCCGCCGTGCCGCCGCTGCCGGCGGCAGCGCCCGTCGCGGCGGAGCCGGCCCGGGCCGCCGTGCTGGCGGCGGACGTGCAGGCGCTGGACGAGGCCACCTATAGCGCGCTGTGCGCCGCCGTGCAGCACCTGGACCGCAAGCAGCTCAACGAACTGCTGCTGCGCCTGGCTCCGCAGCAGCCGGTGCTGGCGCGCGGCATCGAAGCCATGGCCGAGCGGCTTGAATACCGTGAGCTGTGGGAAGCGCTGCAGCAGGCGCGCGCAGCCTGAACCGGCCGCGTCAGGCGATGGTTTGCACCGTGCCACCCTCGGCGCGGATGGCCGCGCCGTTGATGACCGCCGCGCGTGCGCTGGCCAGGAAGGCCACCACGTCGGCCACTTCGGCCGGTTTGGCCAGGCGATAGATCAGCGATGAGGGCCGGTTCTCCTGCATGAACTTGCGCTCCGCGTCGGCGTACGGCAGCCCCGGGTTGACCGACTCGATGAAGCCTTTCAGGCTCTCCGTTTCGGTCGGCCCCGGCAGCACCGCGTTGACGGTGACGGCGGTGCCCTTGGTCAGCTCGGCCAGGCTGCGCGAGATCGACAGCTGGGTGGCTTTGCTGGCGCTGTAGTGCGCCATGGCGGCCATGGGCGTGAGCGCCACTTCGCTGGAGATGAAGATGACGCGGCCGTGGCCGCGCTCCAGCATGCCTTTCATATAGGTGCGCGCCAGGCGCACGCCGCTCCACACATTGGTGTCGAACATGGCCTGCCAGTCCGCGTCCGAGGTGCTGAAGAAGTCGCTCAGCGCGTAGGTGCCCATATTGTTGACCAGGATGTCCACCTGGGGATACGCGGCAGCGGCCGCCAGCTCGCCGCCGGCCACGCTCATGTCGGCCACCAGCGGCAGCGCGCGGCCGGCGCCGTAGCGCTCGCCCAGCGCGGCCACTGCGCGCTCCACGGTTGCGGGGCTGCGGCCGTTGACGATGACGGTGGCGCCATCCTCCAGCAACTGGGCGGCGATGGCGTAGCCGATGCCGGAAGTCGATGCGCTCACCAGCGCGGTTTTGCCTTGCAGTTTCAGATCCATTGCAGCACTCCTTGGTTGTTGATGGGAGGCAGTATGGCGCGCGGCGATTGCTTTGATAATCCGCTGTAATGGAATATGATTTTGGAATCTGATTCACATATGAGGCCACCATGGACAGCCGCAGCGGCGAAATGCTGGTATTTGCCAAGGTCGTCGAGACCGGCAGTTTTTCGGCTGCCGGCAAGCTGGCGAGCCTGAGCGCGTCCGCCGTCAGCAAGCTGGTGACGCGGCTGGAGCAGCGCCTCGGCGTGCTGCTGTTGCAGCGTTCCACGCGCCACCTGGCGCTCACGCCGGAAGGGCGGCGCTACTACGACAGCTGCGCGCGCATCCTGGCCGATATCGAGGAGGCCGAGCAGGGCGTGGCGGGCGACGCGGTCGCGCCGGGCGGCGTGCTGCGTGTGAATGTGTCGCTGCCGTTCGGCACGCACATGATCCTGCCGCTGCTGCCGGAATTCGTGCGGCGCTACCCGGACATCACGCTGGACCTGTCGCTGTCGGATGCGCTGGCCGATCTGCAGCGCGAGGCGGTCGACGTGGCCATCCGCATGGGACCGCTGGCCGACGCCAGCTTCCGCGCCCGCGTGCTGGGCCGCAGCCGGCGCGCCGTCGTGGCGGCGCCGCTTTACCTGGAGCGGTGGGGCGTGCCGCAGGAACCTGCCGCGCTGGCAGGGCACCGCTGTCTCAATTTCAATTTCCGCCGCGCGCTGGACGAGTGGCCGTTCCGCCTGGGCGGGCAGACGGTGCACATGCCGGTCCGGGGCGGCATCCTTGCCAACAACGGCGAAACCATGCGCCAGCTCACGCTGGACGGCCTGGGCATCAGCCGGCTGGCCATGTTCCACGTGGCTGCCGACCTCCAGGCCGGGCGGCTGGTGGAACTGCTGGCCGACTACAACCCGGGCGACACGGAGGAAGTGACGGCCATCTTCAGCAGCCAGCGCTACATGCCCTTGCGCGTGCGCGTGTTCATCGACTTCCTGCTGGAGCGGGTCAGCCCCTTGCTGGCGCCGGCCTAGCCCGGCTGCGACGTGCGAAGCACAGTGCGGGCAGCGCGCCGGCCATCAGCAGCAGGCTGGAAGGTTCGGGCACGGTGGCGGGCGGCGGCGCGCTGCCCTCCAGGCGGAACGGCATGCCGCCTTCGATGGTGAAGAGGTCGCCGGTGTCTTCCCATTGCAGCAGGAAGCTGCCGTTGGGGTCGCCGGTGTTGGCGGTGCGGAATTCCAGGTCCAGGCCGTAGAAACTCAGCAGGTAGTTGCCGGCGCCCAGCGTCAGGCCGCCGGTGGCGAAGGCGACGTCGTAGAACGTGGTGTAGGGGTAGCTGATGATGGCGTTCGGGATGGCCGTGTAGTCGCCGATATTCAGCGTCTGGCTGAAGATGGCGCTGCCGATGGCGCCGCCGCCGGCGTCGTTGTAGACGGTGAAGGTGAAGGCGCCGAAGAAGGGGTCTTCCGTCAGGCCCATCTGGAAGAACACGCTATCGATGGTGCGTGTGCCGGGCAGGCTGAAGTCGTCGTACAGCCGCTGCTGCTGGAGCGCGGTGGAATAGTAGCCGCTGCGCGCGTCGTCCTGCCCCAGGCCGTTGTCGAAGATAACGTCGGCGTGCGCCAGCGCGGTGCAGGCGGCCAGCAGGGCCGCAAGGAACAGGCGTTTCATGCTTAATCCCGAAAAATATTTACAGTTAGGAAATATTAAGCATGTTTCATGCCTGATAATAATATCCTTTGAACATCAACGGTTTGCGTGGGACTCGCTGGCTCGCCTGTAAAGTTTTCCGACAGTTATTTCAGCGCGCCGAATACTTTGCCGATCAGTTTGCTGCCGGTGCCGAGCGGGTCGCTGCGGATGGCTTTTTCTTCCTCGCCTATCATGGTGAACAGGCCGTCCAGCGCGCGCTGGGTCACGTAGTCCTCCACCGTGCCGGACTGCGCCAGCCCCATTTTCGACACCTTGGCCATGGCGCCGTTGTACTTGGCCGACAGGTCGGATTTATCGGTCACTTTTTTCACGATGGGCAGGAATTTCACGCCCAGCTGGGCGGAAGTCTTTTCGCGGAAGAACTGCGTCACCGAGGTGTCGCCGCCGCTGAGGATGTTTTTGGCGTCCGTCAGCGTCATGTTCTTGACGGCGTCCACCAGCAGCGGCTTGGCCAGCGGCACGGCCGCTTCGGCTGCGTGGTTCATCGATACCACCAGGTCGTCAAGCTGCTGCGCGTGGCCGGTCATTTTCAGGATGGGTCGGGCTTGCTCCAGCACTTTCGGCAAGGGGATTTTCACCTTCTCGTTGTTCAGGAAGCCGTTCTCGGCGCCCAGCTTGGCCACGGCGGCGGTGGAGCCGCGTTCCAGCGCGGCTTTCAGCGCGCCGTTCACGTCCTGGTTGGACAGGTCGGCCAGCGATACGGCCCAGGCGCTGGATGCGGCCAGCAGCAGCGGCAGCAGGCGGATGGATTTGAACATGGCGGCCTCGCAAATAGTAGGGATGAGGAGCATGGTACGCCATGCGCGCCGCAAGGGCCAGCGGCCACAGGGGCAACGGCCAGCAGGGGCAGCAGGGCAGCAGGAACAACAGAGGCAGCAGAGGCAGCAGAGGCAGCAGGGGTAGCAGCGGCGGCACCGACATGCAGCGGTCCGCAGCGGTCTGCGGCGTCGCGTCGCGGCTGCCAGCTAGGCGCTGGCCTCCTGCGCCGGCGCGGGCGCGGACACGCTGCTCAGGTGGCGCGGCGCTTGCCGCCGGCCCGCCATCAGGCGCAGCTCGTTGCGCTGCTGCTCGGTGTGCTGCGTGAGCTGCTGCACCTCGCGCTCCAGCAGCTCCACCCGCAGCGCATGCAGGTCCAGGCCGATCTGGCGCACCGCGAAGTCGAGCGCTTCGCATTCGTCGGGCCGGTGGCTCTCGCCGTTCGGCTTGGGACCCAGCAGCACAAAGCCGTACAGCGCGCCGCGATGGTTCATCGGGAGCGCCAGCTGGCCGCCGCTGGCATCGCCAATACTGACCAGCTGCGGCGCCATCTCCGCGCGCAGGGCCACGGCCGCATCGGCGTCGGCTGCGACGCGGGCGGGCACGCCGCGCAGCGTGTTGTCGTTGGCCAGCGCATAAGCGCCGTCGGCCTGGCGCAAGTAGATGGCGCAGCCGGCCTGGCCGGTGAACCGGTCCATCGCCTGTCGGCAAGAATCCAGCAGCGCCCCCACCGTGGTGATGTGGGCGGCCTGCTTCACATACTGCTGCAGCTTGTGTTCATTCTCGTGCCACTGGTGGAAGAACACCCTTTCCACCCAGCGCTCCACCCGTCCGTGCATGTGATGGAAGGCCAGGTACACGCCCAGCGCGATCAGCCCGTCCAGCACCAGCGTGAAGGTGGGCGCGTCCGCATGGCCGCCGCCGTGCAGCAGCGATGACGAGAGCCGCTCCACCACGCCGAACACGCACAGCAGCAGCACGCTGACCACGCTGAAGATCACCATGCGGCTGATGGCAAATTCAAAGTGGAACACGCGGTGCCTCAGCACGGCGTACACCAGGCCGACATACATCAGCAGCTGCCCGGCGAACATCGCCATGACGGTCCAGCGCATGCCGCGGTAGCCGGCGTCCAGTTCCGGCACCCACACCAGCACCGGCGGAATCGTCCCCACCAGGAAGGACAGCAGCAGCCAGTAGTGGCGCTGGCGCATTTCGCCGCGCGACTGGCGCCAGCCGTCCAGCAGGCTGGCCATCCACATCGACACGCCCAGCACGATCACCAGGCCAGTGCCCGGCAGCAGCAGCGGCGCCTCGTTGCCCAGGCCGAACCACAGCGCATAGGCCGCCATGCCGAAGCACAGCGCGCGCAGCAGCGGCAGCAGGCGCCACAGCCAGCGCCGCGCGGGCGTGTCCGGGTACTGCTGGTAGTGCAGCGCGAACAGCACCGAGCAGTACCACAGCAGCGGGAAAGCGGCCAGCTGCGCCAGCTTGGCCAGGCCGAACGCGGCCCCGGCCGGCAGATAATTGATGGTCATGTACAGCGTGAAGTTCTGCGCGCACAGCGCCATGGCCAGCGCGCGCTGCGAGCGGTGCTCGCCCTGCTTGAGGCCGATCAGCACGCTGAACAGCAGCGCCGGCAGGGCCAGCGCCAGGCGCGCCCAGTAATCGAACGCCTCGGCGAAGGGGATGGCGCTGGCTACGGCCTGCACGGTCAGGTGCTGCATGCGGCCGGACTGGTACAGCGTGAGCGTGATGGCTTCGCCGGCGTCGAAGCGGCGCCAGCGGTCCTGCACGCGGTCGAATTGCACGGTGTCGCCGGTTCTGGCGCCGTAGGCCAGCAGCGGCGAGCCGGGATCGAGCTGGAGGATTTGCAGCCGGTGCGTGCCCTGGCTTTCCGGGTGCAGGCCAATGTGGTCGTTAAGCAGGGCGCCCAGCGTGCCTTGCTGCTGCGCCAGCACGAGGGCGCGGAAGGCGCGGCTGGCATCCATCACCAGCAGCAGGGCGGCGACGGCGGTCAGCGTGCAGATCAGCCATTTCCAGCTTGCGGTAGACAATCGAAAACCAGCCATTGCGTGCTCCTGCGAGATCACAGCGTGGACGTGCCCGGAAAGCGAGTGCAAGAGGCCGATTATAAATTGCTAAGTTGCAGCAAGAAAGCGATTTCTGGTTAAACGCGGCCGTAGTCGCGCGCCGGCAACGCCAGGCCGGCGTAGCCCTCGGCGGCCAGGTAGGCGTGCACCAGCACGCCCAGCTGGCGCCGCAGCGCGGCGGCATCGGTGCGCGGGCCGTCCGCCATGATGCGCTGGGTGAGCAGGGCGTAGGAGGCGGTGTGGACCGCCCAGGCGGTCTGCTGCAGCGCTGCTGCGGATGCGGCCGGTGGCAACTGCGTCGGCTGTACCTGCTGCACGTGCTGCATGGGCTGCACCGGCTGCACCGGCTGCACTGCGCGCTCCAGCGCGGCGCTCCACATGCCGGTGGCCAGCTTGTAGAGGCGCGCATAGGCCTCCGGCGTGGAAATGCGGCGTTCCAGGTGCAGCAGCGCTTGCCACTCTGCCGCCTTGCCCGCGAAGCCGGCCACCATGCGGTCCAGCATGGCGTCCACCAGGCCGGCCAGCGTGGCGTGGGCTGGCGCGCCAGGCTCCCGGTCCTCTGCCAACGCCGCCACCTCGGTCACCATGGCCTTCATGCGCGTGCGTAGGCAGACGGCGGCCAGCGCCTCCTTGTTGGGGAAATACTCGTAAAAAGTGCCGATGCCCACGCCCGCCACGGCCGCCACGTCGCGGATGGTCACGCCGTCGTAGCCGCGCTCCAGCAAAACCCGAACAAAGGCCTCCTGCACGGCCAGCGACGTGGCCCAGGAGCGCGCCTGGCGCGGCCTGCGGCGGGGCTTCTGGCGCGCCGCGCGGCTGGAATCTGTCATGGGTGGAATCCGAACATGCTGAACAGACTTTAATCCTATACTAAACCGATCAGGATACCGGAGACCGCCATGCAATGGGAAACCCACGAAATCAGCAACCAGGCCGCTGAACTGAAAGACTACAACCTTTACCTCACCGACCCGCTGCTGCAGGACGCGGTGCAGCGCGGCGGCGCCGGCTGGCATGCGGAGGCGCTGGCCGGGCAGGGCGCGCTGCTGGGCAGCGAGGCGGTGATCCGCATGGGCGAACTGGCCAACCGCCACCCGCCCGAGCTGCACACCCACAGCAGCACCGGCGAGCGCATCGACGTGGTGGAATTCCACCCCGCCTGGCACGAGTTCCTGGCCATCACGCGGCGCCACGGCCTGGTGTCGCAGCCGTTCACCGAGCCGCGCGCCGGCGCCTGGACTGCCTACGCGGCCAGCCAGTACATGCACAACCAGATCGAAGCCGGCTCTTTCTGCCCGGCCAGCATGACCTTCGCCTGCATCCCGGTGCTGCAGCAGGAGCCGGCGCTGTTCGCGCAATTGCAGCCGCTGCTGTTCTCCAACGAGCACGACCCGCGCGACATTCCGGCCGCTGCCAAGAAGTCCATGATGGTGGGCATGGGCATGACCGAAAAGCAGGGCGGCACGGACGTGCGCACCAACACCACGCGCGCCGTCCACACCGGCGGCGCGGCGGGACGCGGCGGGGAGTACAGCATCGTCGGCCACAAGTGGTTCTTCTCTGCGCCCATGTGCGACGCGCACCTGGTGCTGGCGCGCACGGACGCCGGCCTGTCCTGCTTCTATGTGCCGCGCTGGCGCCCGGACGGCAGCAAGAACCCCATCCACATCCAGCGCCTGAAGGACAAGCTGGGCAACCGCTCCAACTCCAGCAGCGAAGTGGAGTTCCACGGCGCCTGGGGCGTGATGGTGGGCGAGGAGGGGCGCGGCATCCCCACTATCATCGAGATGGCCACCAACACGCGGCTGCACAACAGCATCTCCAGCGCGGCCTTCATGCGCCAGGCGCTGGTGCAGGCGCTCAACCACACACGCCAGCGCAAGGCGTTCGGACGTACGCTGATCGAGCAGCCGCTGATGCGCTCCGTGCTGGCGGACATGGCGCTGGAGAGCGAGGCGGCGCTGCGCGTGTCCATGCGGTTGGCGCAGGCGTTTGGGCAGGAGGGCGAGGTGGCGCAGGCGTGGAAGCGCATCGTCACGCCGGCCGCCAAGTTCTGGATCTGCAAGCGCGCGGTGGAGATGACGGGCGAGGCGATGGAAGTCTTCGGCGGCAATGGCTACGTGGAGGATGGGCCGATGGCGCGCCTGTTCCGAGAGGCGCCTGTCAATTCGATCTGGGAAGGCTCGGGCAACGTGATGTGCCTGGACGTGCTGCGCGCCATCGCGCGCCATGCGGACAGCATGCAGGTCTTGCTGGACGATCTGCTGCGCCGCGCCGGCGATGAGGTTCGCCTGCACGCGGAAATCGCCGCCCTGCGCGACGCGCTGCGCCAGCCGCCGGAGCAGCTGGAAGCGGGGGCGCGCCGCTATACGCAAAAGCTGATGCTGGCGGTGCAGGCGGTGCTGATGCGCGAGTCCGCCGCCCAGGCCGGCGCGGAGGCTTTCCTGGCCACGCGCTACGACAGCAAATGGGGCCGGGTGTTCGGCGCGCTGGATGCGCGGGTGGACGCCGGCGCGGTGCTGGCGCAGGCGTGGCAGGCTTAGCGCCGCCGGCCGCGCCCGGCGGGTTACGTGCTTCGCACTAACCCGCCCTACGGGCCTGCGGGACGCCAGGCCGCCGGGCCGCCGGGTCCCCGGGTCTCCGGGACGCTTGGATGTAGGGCGGGTTAGCGGGCACCGCGTAACCCGCCAGCACGCGGCGCCGACTAGCGCTACACTCCCGTCTCTCACTGAAGATGGAGATCCCCCATGTCCGACCTTACCATTGCCCAGCGCTGGCCTGCCCAGCACCCCGACCGCCTCCAGCTGTACTCGCTGCCCACGCCGAACGGCGTGAAAGTGTCCATCATGCTGGAAGAAACCGGCCTGCCTTACGAGCCGCACCTGGTTGACATCATGAAGGACGAAAACAACACGCCGGAGTTCAAGTCGCTCAACCCGAACGGCAAGATTCCCGCCATCGTCGACCCCAACGGCCCGGGCGGCAAGCCGCTGGCGCTGTTCGAATCCGGCGCCATCCTGCTCTACCTGGCCGAGAAAACCGGCCAGTTCCTGCCCGCCGACCCGGCCGGCCGCTATGAAACCATCGAGTGGGTGTTCTTCCAGATGGCCGCCATCGGCCCCATGTTCGGCCAGGTGGGCTTCTTCCACAAGTTCGCCGGCCGCGAATACGAGGACAAGCGCCCGCTGCAACGCTATGTGAACGAGAGCAAGCGCCTGCTGGCCGTGCTGGAAACCCGCCTGGAAGGGCGCGACTACATCATGGGCGACAGCTATACCATTGCCGACATCTCCATGATAGGCTGGGTGCGCAACCTGATAGGCTTCTACGGCGCGGGCGAGCTGGTGGACTACGCCAGCCTGTCGCGCGTGCCGGCCTGGCTGGAACGTTGCCTGGCGCGACCCGCCGTGCAGCGCGGCCTGGATATCCCGAAGCGCCCAACTTAACAAGACTGAGGAAGACATAGTGCTGAAACATCGCTCGATACTGGCCGCCGGCCTGCTGGCCATGGCCGCCGGCGCCCACGCGCAGGACGCAACCCCTGTGCGCGCCGACAAAAACATGATCAAGGCCCACCTGACCTTTTTGGCCGACGATTTGCTGGAAGGCCGCGAAACCGGCAGCCGGGGCTACGACATCGCGGCGCACTATGTCACCACGCAGTTCCTGCAATACGGCTTGGCGCCCAAGGGCGACCAGGGCGGCTTCCTGCAGCAGGTGCCGCTGCGCGCCACGCGCCTGGTTCAGGAATCGCCGCTGCTGGAATTGAGCGGCAAGGCCGGCACCGAGAAGCTGGCCTACCTCGACGACTACATGACTTCCGGCAGCCTGCTGGAAGACAAATCCGCCGCCGCTGCGCCGCTGGTATTCGTCGGCTACGGCATCGAGGCCGACCGCCTGCAGCACCACGATTACGCGGGCATCGACGTGAAGGGCAAGATCGTCGTGGTCCTGTCCGGCAAGCCGCGCAGCTTCCCCACCGAGGAAGGCGCGCACTTCGCCAGCGGCGAACAGAAGCGCGAAGTGGCGGCGCGCCACGGCGCCGCGGGCATGATCACCATCCCCACGCCGGGCTCGGAGAAAGCCGTGCCCTTCGCCAAGCTGAAGGAATACCGCTACATTCCCAGCATGAGCTGGGTGGACAAGCGCGGCGTAGCGGCGCACCAGCAGCCCACGCTGCAGAACCGCTACACCCTCAGCATGGCGGCCGCGCGCAAGCTGTTCGCGCAATCCGGCATGCAGCTCGACAGCATCTACGAGCAGGTGGCGGCCGACAAGCCGGTGCCGCGCGGCGACCTGGGCGTGTCCGCCCGCATGGCTTCGCAGAGCACGCGCAGCGACCTGAAAAGCAGCAACGTGGTCGGCATGATAGAAGGCAGCGACCCCAAGCTGAAGCACGAGTACGTGGTGTTCAGCGCCCACCTGGACCACCTGGGTCAGGTGAAGGAAAAGAGCGGCGACAACATCTTCAACGGCGCCATGGACAACGCGTCCGGCGTGGCCACGCTGATCGAGACCGCGCGCCTGTTCAGCCAGGGCAAGGTCAAGCCCAAGCGCTCCATCCTGTTCGTTGCCGTCACCGGCGAGGAAAAAGGCTTGCTGGGCGCGGACTATTTCGCCAGCAATCCCACCGTGCCGGCCGGCGCCATCGTGGCCAACGTCAACCTCGACATGCCGCTGCTGACCTTCGACTTCAGGAACGTGATGGCCTTCGGCGCCGAGCATTCCAGCCTGAAGGGCAACCTGACGCGCGCGCTCAAGCCGATGAACCTGGAGCTGATTCCCGACCCGTGGCCGGAGCAGGGCCTGTTCACCCGTTCCGACCACTACATGTTCGTGCGCCAGGGCATCCCGTCCATCTTCCTGGCCACCGGCATGGCGTCCTTCCAGAAGGGCGAGGACGGCGCCAAGCAATGGGAGCACTTCCTCACCACCAATTACCACCAGCCGACGGACGACCTGCAGCTGCCCTTCAATTTCGACGCCGCTGCGCGCTTTGCGCAGCTCAATTACAACATCGCGCTGGAGATCGCCAACGCGGCCGAGAAGCCTACCTGGAACAAGGGTGACTTCTTCGGCGACACATTCAGGAAATGACATGAGCAGTGCTATGACATACGAAGAGTATCTCGACGAGGTGACCACCTTGATCGTCGAGAAATACAATCTGGCGGATGCGGCCGCCATCAAACTGGTAGTAGCCGCGCAGGATGCGGAATTCTTCGTCAAGCATGACGACGACAAGGCCCTGCGTAATATCGACCAGGCCCACAAGGACGCCAAAACCCTGTATACATCGGCCTTCCCGGCCGGCGGCAAGCCGCGCCGCTGATCCATCGGGCCGCCGTTCGCGCGGCCCGATTCCCTCCACAGTCAAACAGAAAAAATAAAGTGGTATCGTCGCGCCACGCGGACGAGCCACGCGCCATGTTACACACAAAATGTACCAAGTATCACAAGCAGCACGCAGAAACTTCTCGGAACGTTGTATTCATGCTTCCATAACTGGAATGAATGGACGCATAGAAATGTTACATATACATTCAGCCTCGGTAACACCGCCACAAGCGATCACCATACCCAGAAAACAACGTTACAAGAGAGAAGATCCATGAAGAAAAGTTTTCCGTTTGCCGTGTTGATGTTGTCCGCCAGCCCCTACATCCTGGCGCAGGAAGTCCAGCCCGCCGCCGAAGCTCCGGCGGAAGATATCCAGAAGGTGGTCATCGTTTCGACCGGCAGCCGCGGCGCGCAGCGCACCCTGGTTGATACCCCGGTGCCGATCGACATCCTCAGTTCGCGCGAATTGACCAAGACCGGCCAGAACACGCTGGACAAGTCGATGCAGTTCCGCGTGCCGTCCTTCAACACCGTGCAGACGCCGGTCAATGATGCGACCTCCCTGCTGGACCCGTACGAGATCCGCAACATGGGGCCGAGCCGCGTGCTGATCCTGATTAACGGCAAGCGCAAGAACTCCAGCTCCCTGATCTACACCCAGACTTCCCCAGGCCGCGGCGAAAGCGGCGCCGACATTTCCGCCATCCCGACCGACGCCATCAAGCGCATCGAAGTGCTGCGCGACGGCGCGTCCGCCCAGTACGGCTCGGACGCCATCGCCGGCGTGGTCAACATCATCCTGAAGGACAACGCCGAAGGCGGCTCCGCCACCGCGCGCGCCGGCATCACCCACGAGAGCGACGGCCAGATGGGCGGCCTGAGCCTGAACCAGGGCGTGCCGCTGGGCGACCGCGGCTTCATCAACTACACGGTGGACGTGTCCAAGACCAAGCTGTCGAACCGTCCCGGCCTGGTGGACGCGCGCGGCGACGCCAGCGACTTCGGCGCCACCATCAAGGAGGTGCAGAACTTCCTGGCCATCAAGCCGGACGCCGGCAACATCAACGGCTCGCCGGCCACCGAGGCGTTCAAGGGCCTGGTCAACAGCCGCTACGAGCTGGACGACGGCGTGTCCCTGTACGGCAACGCCGCCTACATCCACAAGAAGATCGATTCCTACGCCAACTACCGCACGCCGTACTGGCGCCCAACCGACTACGGCCTGCTGCACGCGGCCGGCACGCCTTACCTGGGCTATGTGCCCAGCTTCATCGGCAAGCTGGACGACTACAACGCCACCGGCGGCGTGAAGTTCCCCGTGGCCGGCTGGGGCGTGGACCTGAGCCTGACCTACGGCGGCAACGAGCAGGAATACGGCGTGAGCAACTCGGTCAACCGCGGCATGGAAGACGCCTTCCTGGCCGGCACCAGCAAAGTGCATTCGCCCACCAGCTTCAACGCCGGCGGCGTGAAGTTCGAGCACTTCGTGTTCAACGGCGATATCTCCAAGCAGATCGCGCCCAACGTCAACGCCTACGCGGGCACCGAGCTGCGCCACGAAAAATACCAGGTCAAAGCGGGCGAGGAAGCGTCCTACATCCTGGGCGGCGCGGACTCGTACGCGGGCAATTCGCCGGAAAACTCCTTCCCCTCGTCGCGCTCGAACTACGGCGTGTACGGCGGCGCCACCTGGGACGTCAGCGACGCGCTGCTGGTGGACGGCACCGGCCGCTTCGAGAAGTACACCGACTTCGGCAGCGCCTTCGTGTGGAAAGCGTCGTCGCGCCTGAAAGTGAACGAGCAGATCACGCTGCGCGGCTCGGCCTCGACCGGCTTCCGCGCGCCGTCGCTGGCGCAGACCTTCACGCAGAAGGCCCAGTATTCCTTCGTGCCGGGCTCCGGCATCCAGGTGTCGGGCCTGGTAAACAACGTGTCGGCGCAGGCCGTGGCGCTGGGCGTGCCCAAGCTGAAGGCGGAGAAGTCCAACAACATCACCATCGGCCTGGGCCTGAAGCCGGACGCCGACACCAGCGTGACGGTGGACTTCTACCACATCAAGGTAAAAGACCGCATCATCCTGGGCAAGGAAATCAAGCCGAGCGGCGATCCGAAGCAAGCGCTGGACCAGATCCTGAAAGCCAACGGCATCGTTTCCGTCAGCTTCTTCGTCAACGCGCTCGACAGCGTCACCTCGGGTATCGACTATGTGGTGTCGCGCAAGAACATCCCGTTCGCCGACGGCAAGCTGACGCTTAACCTGTCCGGCAACTACTCGCTGAAAAACGAGCGCGACGGCGCGGTGAACAATCCGGGTCCGGTGGCGGCTGCCAACCAGTCGGTGCTGGACGCCACGCAGGAAGCGCTGATGTTCACGTCGCGTCCCAAGTTCAAGACCATCATCGGCGCGGACCTGGACTACAAGAACGTGAACTTCTCGCTCAATAACACGGTGTTCGGCCCGACCTATTTCCACCAGGCCGGCCTGGACTCGAACCTGGAAACGGCGTTCAAGACCAAGACCCTGACGGACTTCGCGCTGAACTACAACCTCACCAAGTCCACCACCTTGTCCTTCAACGTGAACAATATGTTCAACGTGACGCCGAAATGGCGCATCCGCGCCATGAACGCCGAGGGCCAGAAGCTGCTCGACAGCACCACCCGCGACGCCTATGGCATGACGCCGGCGGAAGTGCAGAGCAATCTGATCACCTTCAACGGCCGCTACTCGATGGTGACTTACGATGGCTCGCAGTTCAGCCAGTTGGGCCGCACCTTCGCCGCGTCGCTGAACTACCGCTTCTAAACACTACGCCACTGTCATTCGAAGCCGCCCGGTGCAAGCCGGGGCGGCTTTTTTGTTTGACACGGCGCAGTACTAGGCTTATATTCCAACATGGTTATATACGAAAAGCACGCCATGCAGACCGATCAACTCAACCGCGCCTTCGCCGCGCTGGCGGACCCCACGCGGCGCGCCATCCTGGGGCGGCTCGCGTCCGGCGAGGCCACCGTCAACGAACTGGCCGAACCGTTTCAGCTGACGCAGCCTGCCATCTCCAAGCACATCAAGGTGCTGGAGCAGGCCGGCCTGGTGTCGCGCAGCCGCAGCGCGCAGACGCGGCCGTGCAAGCTGGAGACGGCGCGGCTGAAGGACGTGTCGGACTGGCTGGACACCTATCGCGGCATGTGGGAAGCGCGCTTCGACCGGCTGGGCGATTACCTCAACAAGGAAGGGAACAAACCATGACATCCGCAAAACAGGCATTCACCATCACCCGCCAGTACCCGCAACCGCTGGCCACCGTGTGGCAAGCGTGGACCGAAGCCGAGCGCCTGGCGCAGTGGTGGGGACCGGCCGGCTGCAAGGTGGAAGTGAAGCGGCTGGAGCTGCGCCCTGGCGGCTTCTTCCACTACGCCATGCGCTTCGACGGCGCACCGGCCATGTTCGGCCGTTTCAACTACCGCGAAATCGTGCCGCAGCAGCGCATCGTATGGCTGAACTCCTTCGCCAATGAGTATTGCGGCATCGAGCGGGCGCCGTTCAGCCCGCTGTGCCCGCTGGAGATAGAAAACACGGTGGTGTTCAGCGAGCAGGACGGCGTCACCACGGTCGCGCTGAGCGCCGTTCCGTTTGGCGAAACCGCGCCGGAATACCAGTTCTTCGACGAACTCCGCCCCTCGCTGCAGCAAGGCTACGGCGGCACCTTCGACCAGCTGGAAGCCCATTTGCGCTGACATGAAAAAACCCGCTTGCGCGGGTTTGGGGTCTTGCGGGGCTTGCTTGCGCTGGTTTGCGCTGGTTTGCGTTTCCGCTTATTTGCGCTTGCTGGCGCTCTGGTCGCGGATGGCGCGGAACTCGGAGTCCTTGCCCCAGTTCGGCCAGTCCTTGGAGTCGGCCAGGTCGCGGCCCACCTTGTACAACAGCTCCAGGTCGCGCGCCATGCCGGTGAACGGCCACTGCGCGCTCCACTCGTCGGACGGCTGGTGGTAGTTGTTGGTGTTATAGGCTTCCTCGGCCGCCTTGCCTGCCGCCAGGCCGCCGTCGATCCAGTCTTCGCCGGAACCGATGGAGAACGCCGGCACGCCGCGCTTGGCCATGGAGAAGTGGTCGGAGCGGAAGAAGTGGCCCGCTTCCGGTTTCGGATCAGGCGTGTAGGCCATGTTCCACTGCTTGGCTTTCTCGATGGTCTGGTCGATCAGCTCCAGCTTGGCGCTGCCGGAGATGGTGAAGTTGCGCGCCGGACCCATCGGGCTCAGGGCGTCCATATTGATCACGCCGGCGGTCTGGTCCAGCGGGTACAGCGGGTAGGCGCCGTAGTACTCGGAACCGAGCAGGCCTTTCTCTTCGGCCGTCACGGCCAGGAACACCACGCTGCGCTTGGGCGCCGGCTGCTTGCCGTACACGCGCGCCAGTTCCAGCAGGGCGGCGATGCCGGTGGCGTTGTCCACCGCGCCGTTGTAGATCTTGTCGCCCTTGGCGTCCGGCAGGCCTACGCCCAGGTGGTCCCAGTGGCCGCTGTAGATCACGGTCTGGTTCGGACGCTCGCTGCCCGGCAGCAGGGCTGCCACGTTCTTCGACTTGATCACCTGCGTGTCCACCGCGTAATGCGCGGACAGCGACAGGCCGGTCAGCGGCACCGGCTTGAAGGCGCGCGTCTGCGCCTGCTTCTTGGCCGCTTCGAAATCCAGGCCGGCGCGCTTGAACAGGTCCACGATCACGTCGCGCTGTATCCAGGCTTCCATCGGCGCGTGCGCCTTGCCCGGCTGCTTGCGCACGATGTCGTACATGGTGTTGGTGTTGGAGTTCTTCACCGTCGCCCAGCCGTAGGAGGCCGGCGCGGTTTCGTGCACGATGATGGTGCCCAGCGCGCCGCGGCGCGCCATCTCTTCATACTTGTAGGTCCAGCGGCCGTAGTAGGTCATGGCCTTGCCGCCGAAATCGCCGTCGCCGGTTTCGAAGTCCGGGTCGTTGATCAGCACCACAGCCAGCTTGCCCTTCAGGTCCACGCCCTTGAAGTCGTCCCACTTGCGCTCCGGCGCGTTCACGCCGTAGCCGACGAACACCAGCGGCGCCTTGTCGAAGTCCACGCGCTTGGCGCCGTTCATGGCGGCGCGCACTGCCATCTGATCGCCCTGCAGGAAGGGCTGGCTGCCCTTGGCGTCGTTCAGCGACAGCGTTACCGGACCCTGGATTTCAAAGCGGCCCAGCGGCACTTCCTGCGTCCAGCTGCGCTTGCCCTTGACCAGGTCGCCGCCCGGCTGCATGCCGGCCGCCTTGAACTGTTCGATCAGGTAGTCCACGGTTTTGGTTTCGCCAGCGGTGTTCGGCCCACGGCCTTCGAATTCGTCCGATGATAAAACCTTAACGTCCTGCGACAGGTGTTTCGGATCGAACTTGGGCGTTTCGTTGGCCTGCGCCGCAGCTGCGGATAGCAGCAGGGTGGCTAGCATGGCGTTTTTCACTGTGAACCTCCTTGGGTAATGGATAGGCAAAAACGGTGCAAGTATCGGCCTAAACATTGCGGAGGTCAAACCTTGATCGCTGTGTCGTAGCGCCTGCCCGCTATCGTGACCTCGCTCAGCACCACGTTGCGCACGTTGTGCACGAACCAGGGCTGGGGGCTGCGCGGCGTGCCGAAATGGCAACGGCTGATGCTGACGTTCGTCAGCGGCAGCAGCGGCACGCCGGCCGGGCCGTTGTAGCTGTGCGCCACGGGGCCGAGCAACACGAAAGCCTGGTAGCAGGAGTAGGCGCCGTCTTCGGTCTGCACGTCGGACACGCGCACGTCCGAGATATGGATCTCCGATACTTCGGGCGGCCGGGTGCGCACGCTG
Organism: Pseudoduganella sp. UC29_71; assembly: GCF_042693265.1. NCBI lineage: Bacteria > Pseudomonadati > Pseudomonadota > Betaproteobacteria > Burkholderiales > Oxalobacteraceae > Pseudoduganella > Pseudoduganella sp. UC29_71. Next base: position 6,845,852 of record NZ_CP170549.1, read on the forward strand.
TCGAAGGCCGGCGTGTAGTCGCAGTCGATGGTGATGACGGCGCCGCCGCTGGTGGCCACGGTTTTCGGGGCAAGCACGCCGCCCGGGATGGGCGTGTAGAAGCCCGGCCTGGTGCGCACGCCGTTGGCCAGCGTCAGATGGCGCACGTAGAAGTGGCGCAGGAAGCCGCCGCGGTTCATATTCGTCTTCATGCGGATGGCGGTGCCGAGCGGGTCGGTGGCCCAGTGCATATTGCGCACGTCCAGGTTCTGCGCGTAGACGTGCTCGATGCCGGCCGCCATTTCGCTGCCCAGCGTGATGGCCCCGTGGCCGGTGTTCATGACGCTGTTCTGGACCACCATGTCGCGCGTGGGGCCGTACTGCACGTCGGTGTTCTTGCCGGCCTTGATGGCGATGCAGTCGTCGCCGGTGTTGAACAAACAGCCGTCAACCAGGATGGTGTCGCAGGATTCCGGGTCGAAGCCGTCCGAGTTCGGCCCCATGCTTTCCATGCGCACCTTCCGGATGTGCACCCTGCGGCAGTTGACCGGGTGGTGCTGCCAGAACGGCGTGTTGACCACCTGGTAGCCCTGCATCAGCACATCGGTGCAGCCGACGAATTCCACCATGCACGGCCGCAGGTAGTGGCCGATGCCGAACACGCGGCGCTCGGCGGGCACGCGCGCTTCCGACAGCGCGGGCAGGTATTTCTCGTCGCTGCGCCAGTCCGCATGGCCGCCCTTGATGAGCGCGAGTTCGGCTGCGCCCAGCTGCGGCGCGAGCGCGGACAGCGAGGCGGGGTTGGCTTCGTTGGCGACGTTCTGGCGCGCGGCGACGCCGGCTGGCTTGCGGGCCGCCCAGCCCCACCAGCCGCCGCTGCCCGCGCTGGCGTCCTCGAACGGCACGTTACCCTGGCCGTTCAGGATGCTGGTCCAGTCTTCGCCGGTGATGGCGATGTTGCTCTGGTTGCGGGCGTACACCATGGGTGAGTAGTTCAGGCAGTCGTTGCCCTGCCAGCGCGAGAGCACCAGCTTGCCGTTCGGGCCGCAGTCGAACTCGCCGTCGCGCGCGTAATCGGCCGGGTTAGCGCTGAAGTGCACGCGCGCGCCGGCCGCCAGGTGCACGTTCACGTTCGACAGCAGCACGATGGGGCCTTTGCAGTACCAGTCGCCGGCCGGGATGAGCACGCGGCCGCCGCCAGCCTTGCTGGCAGCGGCGATGGCGGCGCGGATGGCGGGGTGGCTGTCCGGCGAACCCGGCGCAGGCGACGGCTGGGTGGCGGGCGGTGTGCCGTGCGCGCCGGCCAGCGGCGCCACGTCGGCCATGGCGCAGGGCTTGGCGCCATACGCGGTGATGGCGAAGTCGCGCGCGGGGAAGGATAGCGGCTTGGCGAATGCGGCGATGATGCGCCCGGCGCGCGCCCACGGGTCGCCCGCAGCACCCGCAGTGCCCGTAGCGCTGGCGCCGGGGGCAGGCTGGCCTGCCGACATGGCCGGTGCGCCGGCTGCCAGTGCGGCGGCGGCCGAGGCGCCTTTCAGCAGCGCGCGGCGGCGCTGGTCGATAACGGTGTTCTTCATGCTGGCTGTCTTTAACGGTTTAAGCGGAAGTAATCGACGTCGAGGTAGCCGGCATTCGCCGCCGCACCGGCCCCCCACGCTGAACAGGCCCACTTGCGCGCCCACCCAGTGCCCCTTGGTTGCGGCGAAGGGCGCGCCGGCGGCGGTGTAGTCCTTGCCGTCCACGCTGTAGTGGAACTGCGCCTGCGCGCCGTCGGCCATCACCATGCGCAGCGACAGCGCGGATGGCGCCTTCGCCAGCAGCACCGTGCTCTGCTCCTTGCAGCGCGGCGCGAACGGCGTGCAGGTGGTGTAGACCAGCTGCGTGCCCGCGCCTTGCTTGCGCAGTCCCAGCCAGGCGTAGCTCATGCCGTGCAGGATCAGGCCGGCGCGGTCGCCTTCCGCCGCGCCATGCAGCTCGATGCGGGTGTCCACCGTGAACACGCTGGCCGGCAGCTTCTGGCTGAGGATGTTGGGCGCAGCCCGCACGTAGCCGTCCGCCTGCGGCGCGGCCAGCAGCGGCAGGCGCAAGTAGCCTGGCCGTGCCGCCAGCGAGTACCAGCCCTCCTGCGGGTTGGCGTTCCACTGCCACTGCAGGCCGAGTGTCTTGCCGCTGAATTCATCGGTAGTGGCGGGCACTTTCACCGGCTGCCCGGCCACCGGCTTGCGGTAAGTCGCCACCGGATTCCCGACACCCGGCTTGGCGCCCGGCTGGCCGATCAGCGGCCAGCCATCGCTCCACGCCATGGGCTGCAGGTGCACGACGCGGCCGTAGGCCTTGCGGTCCTGGAAGTGCAGGAACCAGTCCTTGCCGTCCTGCGCGCGTACCCACGCGCCCTGGTGCGGGCCGTTGACCGGCGAGCTGCCCTGGTCCATCACCACGCGGTCCTCGTACGGCCCGGCGATGCTGCGCGACCGGAACACCGCCTGCCAGCCTTCCTCCACGCCGCCGGCCGGCGCGAACACGTAGTACCAGCCATCCTGCTTGTACAACTTGGGTCCTTCCAGCGTGCGGTAGCCGGGCAGCTTGTTGCCATCGATGACGACCTTGCCCTGCGGGTCCAGCACGCTGCGCCCGTCCGGCGACATGGCGTGCAGCGTGAGCACGTTGTTGAAGCCGGCGCGGCTCTTGGCCCAGCCGTGCAGCAGCCAGGCCTTGCCGTCGTCGTCCCACAGCGGAGTGGGGTCGATCAGGCCGCGCCCCGGCATCAGCAGGTGCGGTTCGCTCCACGGGCCGCTGAAGTTCGTGGCGGTGATGACGTAAATGCCGAAGTCCGGGTCCGGGTAGAAGATCCAGAACTTGCCGTCGTGGTAGCGCAGGCAGGGTGCCCATACGCCGGCGCCGTGGCGCGGCACGGCGAAATGCGCGGCCGGCACTTGCTTGGGCAAGGCGTGGCCGACCAGCTCCCAGTTCACCAGGTCTTTCGACTGCAGCAGCGGCAGGCCGGGCGCGCTGTTGAAGCTGGACGAGGTCATGTAGTAGGTGTCGCCGACGCGCACCGCGTCCGGGTCCGAATAGTCCGCGTTCAGCACCGGGTTCTGGTAGCTGCCGTTGCCCAGGTCCGCGACCCAGGGTTCGGCGGCGTGCGCCGTGCTCAGTGCCAGGTTCAGCGCGCCGAGCAGCGCGCAGGTCAGGAATGGTTTCTTCATGATCAGAAAGTGTAGTTCACGCGCACGTTGTAGGCGCGGCCGATTGGTTTCGAAACGTTCTGCGCGAACACCACGCGCGAGCCCAGGCGCTGGTTGGACAGCGGCGGGTCCTTGTCCAGCAGATTGTTGATGCCGAAGGTGATCTTCAGCTTTTCCTTGATGGTGTAGCTGCTGGTCAGGTTGTACAGGATGTAGGGCTCGATCACGTTGAAGTAGGGCTGGCCTTCCTTCTGGGTGGGCAGCGCATTGGTGTCCTCATAGTGCGAAGTGTAAGCCTGGGTGAGCTGCAAGCCAAAGCCCTGGTAGGCCCACGAGGCGCGCAGGTTGTGGCGCCAGCGGTAGACGTAGGTATTGGCCGAGGTGGCGCCGGTGGCCAGCGAACCCGGCTTGCCCACGCTGTCTATCCATGCGCCGCCCGCTTCGTTCTGGCCTTCGTAGCGGTCCACATAGGTGCCGTCCAGGCTCACGCCGAACTTGCCCCAGTCGGTTTTCGGCCAGGTGTAGCTCATGCTGGTGTCGATGCCGCGCGTGCGCAGGCCGCCCATGTTCAGGCGGGTCTTCACGATGTAGTCCAGCGTGCCGTCGGGGTTGCGCACGAACAGGTTGTTGTAGCCGGCCACGTTGTTGAAGATGGTGTCTTCGCCGATCTGCGCGATGGTGCCCTTCATCTTGATCGACCAGACGTCGAACGACACCATCATGTTCTTCACCGGCGCCAGCACGATGCCGGCGGTGACGGTGCGCGCCTTCTCGGGATCGAGGTCCGGATTGGCGCCGGTCAGCGTTACCAGCGTGGTGTTGCAGACCTTGGTGGGGTCCAGGTTCAGGCCTGCGTATTTCGGGTCTTTGGTCACCGAGCCGGTGCCGGGAATGGACGGCGTGGCGCTCGGGCACAGCAGCGGATCGTCCCATTTGCCGGTGGAACTGGTGCGGGTGCGCGGCGTGCCGTACAGCTCCGGAAGCGTGGGCGCGCGGAAGCCGGTGCTGGCGGTCCCGCGCAGCATCACTTCCTGGGCCGGCTGCCAGCGCACGCTCAGCTTCGGGTTGACGGTGTTGCCGAAATCGCTGAAATGGTCGGCGCGCACCGCGGCCGTCAGGTCCAGCGTCTTGGTCAGCGGCGCGTCCATTTCCATGTACAGGCCGGCCACCGTGCGCGAAGCGCTCGGGTAGGTGTTCGGCGTGCCGGACACCTTGTACACCACTTCGTTGGCGATCGGATCGGTGCCGTCGTTGTAGATTTCCTTGTGCCAGTCGCCGCCCACCGCCAGCGCGAGCGAGCCGCCGGCCAGCGGCATCAGGCTGCGCGTCAGGTTGAAATCGGGACCGAAATATTCGACGGTGGCGCGGCGGTAGGTGGTGCCGTCGGCGCGGATGCTGTCCAGGTAAGCCTGGCCGGCCGCGTCCTGCTTGCCGAACGGGTTCAGCACGCCGTCCGCCACGCCCTTGTAGATGCCGGCGGTGGTGAAGAAGCCGCTCTTCCAGCTGACGTCGCGCCGGCTGCGCGAGGCGTTCATGCCCACGCGGTAGTCCCAGCCCATCACTTCGCCTTCGTCCGCCACGATGATGCGGGTGGTGTGCTGGCGGTCATCGGTGATGGCGGGGCCGGCCTCGTCCAGGCTCCAGGTCAGCGCCAGGTCCTGGCCGGTCACGCCCGCCACGGCGGGCACGCCGCCGCTGCCGCCCGGGTACCACTTGCTGGTCTTGGTGATGAACAGCGGCTTGCGCAGGCCGGGGTTGTATTTATCGTAGTCGGTTTGCGCGCCGAAGGGCTGCGGCGGATTGAGCGCGTCGATGTAGGACTCGGTGGCCAGCAGTTCCATGGTCAGCAGCTTGCCCTCGCCGTGGCGCAGCGAAGCTTTGCTGAACAGCGTGGCCTGCATGGCGTCGGCCAGCAGTTGCGGGTACAGGTCCGGGTCCAGGATGCAGGTCCTGCTGCCGGCGCCGGAGGCCTTGGTGGAGGCCAGCGTGTACTGCGCGTCGTACGGCGCCTTGCAGCCCGCGGCGAAGTAGGGGTTGCCGGTGGTCGTGGTGGCTTTGCCGTTCTGGTACACGGTGAAGTTGGCCGGCGCGGAGGAGGAGCCGGAAGTGTTGGTGCTGAAGGGATTGCCGCCCAGTTGCGCGATCAGGTTGGGATCGCTGATGTTGGGGCGGTCCTTTTGCAGCAGCGAGTCGCGCTTTTGCACGTCCAGCGCAGCGTACACGTTCCAGCCCTGTTCCTGCAGGTCGCCCCAGCCCGAGATGATGCTCACGCGCCGCTGGTCGCCGCCGCCGTGGCGTTCCGGCTGCACCAGGCCGCCGCTGATGGTGGTGTTCTTGAAGGTGCGCTTGGTGATGAAGTTGACCACACCCGCGATGGCGTCCGTGCCGTAGATGGACGAAGCGCCGTCGCGCAGCACTTCGACCCGTTCGACGGCGCTCATTGGCATCACGTCGACGTTGATCGAGCTGTCGCCGATGGCTTCGTTGGGCAGCCGGCGGCCATTGAGCAGCACCAGCGAGCGGTTGGTATTGAGCCCGCGCAGGTTGATTTGCGTGCCGCCGCCGCCGCCGCCCACCGGTTCATTGGTGGCGCCCACGGTAAGCGACGTGGCCACTTCGGACATGGTGGTCAAGCCGCGCGCAACCAGCTCCTCGGCGTTGATGGTGGTCAGCGGCAGGGCGTTTTCGGCGGCCACCTTGCGGATCGACGAACCGGTGATTTCAACGCGGGTCATGCTGTCGCCGGCGCTCTGCGCGGACGCGCTGTTGGCCAGGGTGAGGACTGCCATGGAAATGGCGGACAGCGCCAGGCGGCACTGCAAGTGCTTGCTGCGGGTCATAAGGTCTCCTGTAGTATTTTTGTGCTGGTCAGGCCGCAAGTTTATTGGCCTGACCAGATTTTCCAAAGCATGCTTGAGAACGTATGATTGCGCAAACATTATTTTGTAAATTTGTCGAAAAATCACGACATTGCTCATGAAAATGAATGATTGCGCTATGAAAATCGTTGGTGTTGATTGGTCAGGCCGGTTGCGGTATTCTGGCCGCTCACCCTTCAGGAGCCGCGATGACCAGCCGTCTTTTGCCCTACTTCTTCATGCTTGCCGTCGGCCCTGCAGCCGCCCAAAACCCGGACCTGGCGCCGGTTCCGCCCGGTGCGGTGCAGCTGGCGCAGGCGGCGCCGGGTGCCGACAGCTACGTTGAAAGCCGCTTCCGTCCGGCGCAGGCCGGGGCGGGGCAGTTTTATGTGGTGGGCCGGTATCGGGACCCTGCCAACTGGTATGGCGCGGGCCTGGCGTTTGCCGCAGGCGGCAAGCGCATGCAGGTGGAAATCGTGCGCATGCAGGATGGCGCGCTGACGCGCCTGAAGCAGTTCGGCCGCGAGGCGGCCGGCGACGGCCGCCTGTACGCGGTGCGGCTGGAAATGGCGGGCGCCACGCTGTCCGTCTACCTGAACGGGGAGAAGATCACCAGCGTGGCGGACCAGGCGTTGCCGCAGGCCGGCGCCGCCGGCGTCATGGCCAGCGGCGTGGCGTTCGAGGCCAGCGCGCCAGCGACCGGCGACGCGGCGCTCAAGCCGGCCCGCATCGCACTGGCACGTGCGCCGCAGCGGCTGCGCCTGCAGGCCGGCGAGGCGCCGGTGCGGCTGCAGGTCAGCGCGCTACGGCCCGACGACAGCGCGCGCCTGCCCTTCGCCGCCCGCAGCGGCGATGCCGCGCTGCTGCGCGTGGACGCGGACGATGGCAACCTGGCGCTCACACCGCTGGCGCCCGGCGCCACCACGCTGACGCTGGCCAGCCCGCAGGACCCGAACGCCTTCAGCGTGGTGGAGGTGGTAGTGGAAGCGCCTCCGCAGGCGGCGCCGCGTGCACTTGGCGGGGGAATCGCCCAGGCGCTGCGCGGCGCGACGGCGCCGGAGCCGGGCGAGCGCGGCGTCCCCTACGACACGCCCTTGCGGCTGCGCTTCGACCAGCCGCCGGTGCTGGGGACGGGCGGCGCCATCCGCGTGCTGCGCAAGCGCGACAACGCGCTGGCCGACACCATCCGCGTGGCCGACGAATATGATGTGCTGGGCTACGAGGGCCAGCCATACCGGCGCGCCGTGCGCCGACAGCCGATTGCCATCGAAGGCCGCAACGCCATCATCCACCTGCACAGCGCGCGCCTGCAGCCCGGCGAGGAATACTATGTGACCGTGGACAACGGCGTGTTCAATGGCGCAATGGGCGGCCGGACCTTTGGCGGCGTCGCGCGCGAAGACGGCTGGAGTTTCCGGACCCGCAGCGCCGTGCCGCAGCGTGCGGCCATCACCGTGGACGACGACGGCGCGGCCGACTTCCGCACCGTGCAGGGCGCGCTGAACCACGTAATGCAGCAGCCGCAGGGCGCGCATCCCGTCACCATCGACATCCGCGACGGCCGCTACCAGGAACTGCTGTACCTGCGCGGCAGGAACGCCGTCACGCTGCGCGGCCAGAGCCGCGACGGCGTGGTGATCGACGCCATCAACAGCGACGGCATCAATCCCGGGTCCGGCGCGGCGCAGGCGGAGGACGCGCCGGCCATCGGCGGCGGGCGCGCGCTGTTCCTGGTGGAGGATGCCGATTTGCTGACGCTGGACACGCTCACCCTGCGCAACAGCGCACTGCGCGCCTCGCCCACCGGCGGCCAGGCCGAAGCGCTGTTCTTCAGCAGCGAGGGGCGGCTGGCCGTGAAGAACGCCAGCCTGTACAGCGAGCAGGACACCGTGCAGGTGAAAGGCTACGCCTGGTTCTACCGTTCGCTCATCGCCGGCAATGTCGATTACGTATGGGGCAACAACCATGCGGCGCTGTTCGAGGACAGCGAGTTGCGCACCGTGGGCGACAGCGGCAATCCGAACGGCGGCGGCTACCTGCTGCAGGCGCGCACGGTAGGCGCGCGCGACAAGGGCTTCGTGTTCCTGAACAGCCGCCTGACGCGCGGCCCCGGCCCCGCCGGCAACAGCGTGCCGGATGGCGTCACCTGGCTGGCGCGCAGCGCGGGCTACGAAACGGCCTGGGACCATGTGGCTTTCATCAACTGCAAAATGGATGCGCATATCGCGCCGTCCGGCTGGGCGGGCAAGGGCGTGGGCAGGCAGCCGGCGCCGAATCCGGCACAAGGCACGGCGGTTGCCGGCTGGCGCGAGTACGGCAGCATGGATATGGATGGCAAGCCGCTGGACTTGAGCGCGCGCCGCCATGTGCGCTTGCTCACTGCGCAGGAAGCGGCCGCGCAATTCGGCAGCCGCGCGGCCATCTTTGCGGATTACGGCGGCGGCAGCGGCTGGAACCCTGCGCCTTAAGGTGGACAAGGCGGATCAGGCGGCGCGTGCACGCGAGCGCGCATACCGGCGCAACCGCGCGCCTGCTCAAGCCGCCGATTGTTCCGGCTTCTGCTTGGCAGCGTACATGGCCTGGTCGGCGTGGCGCAGCAGCTGCGCCATGTCGGCGCCGTGCTCGGGATAGTGGGCAACGCCCACGCTCGCAGTCGCTTGCAGCATGCGCCCTTCGCCCAGGTCGATGGGCGCGGCCAGCACCGCGTGGATTTTTTCTTTCACCAGCGCCGCGAACTCGGGCCTCGATACCTGCTCGAGCACCACCACGAACTCGTCGCCCCCGATGCGGGCCACCGTATCGGCATGGCGCACGCAGTCCTGGATGCGGCGCGCCACGGTTTGCAGCAGCTGGTCGCCCGCGGTGTGGCCGTACAGGTCGTTGACCAGCTTGAATTTATCCAGGTCGATGAACAGCAGCGACAGGCGGCCCTGGTGCCGCTCGGCGCGCGCGATGGCCGTACCCAGGCGGTCATGGAACAGGCGCCGGTTCGGCAGCTGCGTCAGCTCGTCGTGCTGGGCCATGAAGTGCAGGCGTGCCTCCAGCTGTTTGCGCTGGATGGCGGTAGCCACCTGGGCCGAAACGAACAGCAGCAGCTCCTGGTGCTCGTCGGTATAGCTTGCGCAGCCGGCGCCGGCGGGCGCGTCGCGCAGCACCAGCGCGCCGATGGTGCCTTGCGGCGTGGTGAGCGGCACGCCCATCCAGCAGCCGTGATCCGGGCGCGCCGCAGCCAGCAGCGCGGGCGGCAGCGCCGCCAGCGTGTCCGGCGCCACGCGCAGCGGCCGGTTGCTGCGCAATGCCTCCTCGCACAGCAGCACGGCCAGCTGCGCATCCGATTCCGGGCCGCTCGCGTTGGCGTGATAGGCAAAGTACAGCGATTCGTCCGGCGCGTCGCGCAGTACCACGGCAAAGGACTGCACCGGCAGCAGCTCGCCGATGATGTGGTGCATGCGCTGGTACAGGGCCGGCAGGTCTTCGGCGGTGTGCGCCGCCTCGGAGATGGCGTACAGCGCCGCTTGCATCGCCTCCGCCTGCTTGCGTGCCGTGATGTCGCGCGCCACCGCCACGCGCAGCTGGTCGGCCTCGGACCAGCGCGCCGTCCACATGATGTGAACCACGCTGCCATCCTTGCGCACGTAGCGGTTTTCGAACTGCGAGTTGGGCTGGCCGTCCATGATGCGGCGCGCGGCCGCCAGCGTGCGTTCGCGGTCGCCGGGATGGACCAGGTCTATCATCGCCAGGCCCACCATTTCATCCTGCCGGTAGCCGAAGATGCGCTCGCACGCGGCGCTGACGAAAACGAAGCGTCCGCCCGCGTCGACCATGCAGACGGCGTCGAGCAGGAGATCGGTGAAGCTGGCGACAGGGGCGCTGACTAGCGGATTCATAGGAAGCCATTCTAGTCCCTTTTCGTTTGCGGTAGCGCCGCCGTTGTTGCAAAGCGATCAAGGGATTGATTACCCGGCGGGCGCGGAACGCGCTAGCATCGAAGGCCGCCATCCATTCCCAATCCACGAGGAAGCCGACGATGAAGTCTTTCTGCACGCCGAAACTGCTGCTGGCCGCGCTGCTGGCGCTGCCGGCCTTCACTTGCGCCCAGCAGGCGCCGGACGCCAAGGTCACCGTCAAGGGGCAGCGCGGCGCGGCCGGCGACGCGAGCGAGGTCATTGCGGCGAAGAGCAAAGTCCTGTCGCGCAGCCTGGCGTCCTCTTGCGCCTTCATGAGCGGCTACAGCAGCAATGACGACGACGTGATGCTGCGCTACATGAGCGATTTCAACCACACCGGCACGCTGGCCGACCCGGCTGAGTACTTCAATGACCGCAGCCCCGACGGCGATGCGTCCAAAGGCCCGGACGGCCGTCCCTCCGCCGGCTTCGCGGCGCCGGCCGACTCCTTCGGCGGCAGCAGTGTGGGCTGCGGCCAGTCCGACATGCGCTTCGCTGCGGGCCGCAACCGCATCCTGCGCAAGGACAAGACGCTGACCACTGCGTTCGCCGCGCTGGACCGGCAGGACTACGCCACCGCCATGGCCCAGTTCAAGGCGGCCTACGACAAGATCGGCTACGACGCGGCCGCGCTGATGCTGGGGAAAATGTACTTGTACGGCATGGGCACGCCGCGCGACGCCAGGCAGGCCGTCTACTGGCTGCAGCAGGTGGTGGACACGCGCTACCACCCCACCTTCGACCGCTTGAAGTTCGATCCCGCCAACCCCGACATGATCAATGAGCGGGTGGAGGCCATCATGCTGCTGGCAAAAATGAACCTGCTCGGCATCGGCGTGCCGAAGGACGCGGCCGAAGTGCGCAAGTGGTACGCCAAGGCGGCGGAAGTGGGCTATGCGCCGGCAGCCAGCATGCTGGGCGTGGCCTACCTGACCGGTTTCGGCGGCCGCAAGGACGTGGCGCAGGCGCGCGCGCGGCTGCAGGAAGCGGGTGAAGAGGGCTATGTGCCGGCGCTGTTCGAGCTGGGCCGCTTGTACTACACGGGCGACGACGGCCTGCCGCAGGACTACAAGCTGGCGGGCGCCTATTTCAGCGCTGCCGCCAAGGCCGGCCACGTGGAAGCGACGTACGCCGCCGCGCGCATGTATGACCTGGGCCAGGGCGTGGCGGTGGACCAGCAGCGCGCCATCGGGCTGTACAAGCAGGCCGCCGTCAAAGGCCATCCTGCCGCCGAGGGCGCGCTGGGCACCTACTTCTACGAAGGCAAGCTGGTGCCGCAGGACTATCCGACCGCGCGCAAGCTGTTCAACGAAGCGGCCAGGCAGGGGCAGGCGGACGCCATGTTCAACCTGGCGGTGATGACAATGGAAGGGCAGGGCGGCAGCAAGGACATGGCGCTGGCCTACGTCTGGTTCAGCCTGGCCAAATCGTCCGGCTACGCCGACGCCGACGCGGCGCTGAAGGCGGTGGCGCCGCAGCTGACCGCGCAGGACAAGGTGCGCGTGGACGCGGTGCTCAAGCCGGCCGCGAAGCCGGCCGCAGCGCCTGCACGGTAAAGCGCGCGGTCTGCTCCAGCGCGGCCACGCTTGCGCCGCCGCGCGCGGCCACGCGCATGCCGGCCAGGGCGGATGCAATGAAAGCGGCGGCGGCCTGCACATCCAGGTCGGGCGCCACTTCGCCGGCGGCCGCCGCACTGCGCAGCTGGCGCTCCAGCGCGGCGAGCAGCGTGCCGGAGCTGCTCCCGGTCAGCGCGGTCACTTCCGCGTCGGACAGGCCGAACTCCAGTACCGCGCCTATGCCCATGCAGCCCTCGGCCGCCGCCCCCGCACGGTGGGCGAATCCTCGCAGCGCGCCTTCCAGCCCGCGCAGCGGCGTGCCGCCCGCGTCCAGATCTTGCACGAAGGCCGCCACGTTGTCCGTGTTGTAGCGTTCCAGCGCGGCCAGGTACAGGCCGCGCTTGTCGCCGAAAGTGTCGTACATGCTCTGGCGGCCGATGCCCATGGCGCCCAGCAGCTCGTCCGTGGATGCGCCGGCATAGCCCTTGTTGCGGAACAGTGCGATGGCGCGCAGCAGCGCGGTGTCTCGGTCAAATGCCTTGGGTCGGGCCATGGGATGCAATCGGTTCTGGGGAGGCCGCCATTATAGGGCAGAGGGCACGCGGTCAGGCGGTCATGCCGCCGTCCATGGTGAGGCTGGCGCCCGTCACGTAGCCCGCCTCGGGCGAGACCAGGTATGCCACCATGCCAGCAATTTCCTCCGGCTTGCCCAGGCGGCCCACCGGCAGCATGTTGACCAGCGCGTCGACATATTCGGCGGGCACGATGTCGGTCTGGGTGGGGCCGGGCTGCACATTGTTAATGGTGATGCCGCGCTGCGCGACGTCGATGGCGATGCCGCGCACCATGGAGGCCAGGGCGCCCTTGCTCATCGCGTACACACTGCTGCCTGCGAAGCCGGCGCGCGCTGCGGTGATGCTGCCGATGGTGACGATGCGGCCGCCGGCCTGCATGTGGCGCAGCGCTTCCTGGATGGCGATAAAGGCGCCTCGCACATTGACGGCGTAGCTGCGGTCCAGTTGCGCGATGGCGAAGGTCTCCACCGGCGCCATCTCCAGTACGCCGGCGCTGTTGACCAGGATGTCCAGCGAGCCGAAGGCGTCCACCGTGCGGTTCACGGCGGCGCGCAGCTGGGCTTCGTCGGCGCTGTCGGCCTTGATGGCCAGCGCGCGGCCGCCGGCCGCTTCGATTTTCGCCGCCAGGTCCAGCGCGGCCGTTTCCGACGATGCATAGGTGAACGCCACTGCCGCGCCGTCACGGGCCAGCCGTTCCACAATAGCCGCGCCTATGCCGCGCGAACCGCCGGTGACCAATGCCGCTTTGATTGCTTTTGCTGAGTTTGCTTGTTTCATCACTACCTCCGGGTTGGTTCTGGACTGAATTGTCAAGAACTGGCCCGAGTGTAGTTTGTTTTGGATAGTTTGGTCAATAACTATTTTCGTCCTTATAAACGTGATAAGTCCGGCCCTTCCTTGCGCCCCAGCCATGTCGCGTCGAAGCGCTTCTGCGCGGCGGCCAGTGCGGCCTGGTCGCCGCGCTTGCGGTACACCTCCATCAGCCCGCGCAAGGCCCAGCCGTTGCTCGGCGTGCGCGCGAACGAGGTGCGGAAGGCGTTCTCCGCTTCGTCCAGCCGGCCGGCGCGCAGCAGCGCCGCCCCCAGCGACTGGCGCACCGGGTAGTACCAGTACGGCGGCTCGGTATAGGGCAGGCTGTCCTGCACCGCCACGCCTTCTTCATAGGCCTTGATGGCGCCCGGCAGGTCTCCGCGCGCCTCGGCCAGGCGGCCGGTGGCCACGGCGCGTGCCGCGTGCACGATGTCCGGCGCCGGCACGCCCCAGCTGGTGATGGATTTGAAATCACCATTGCGCTCGATGGCCGCCAGCGCGTCGATCTCCTTCTGGCTTTCGGCCTGCATGCCCTTGCGCGCATAGCCGATGGCGCGCGCGTAATGCCACATGGCGCGCACCAGCACATGCTGCGGGTCGGGCGCGGGCAGGGCGATCAGCTGGTCCGGGCTGCTGAACTGCACATGCGAGAAATAGGGCGCCGCCTTCACCGGCTGCAGCACGCCGAAAGCGGCCAGCGAGTCCGCCGGGACGGCCTTGTCCAGCCGGGCGGCGGCAGCGAGCGCGCTCGGCCCGTCGCCGCCCATCAGTGCGGACACCATGGCGAAGTGGATGTTGTGCGGATAGTAGGCGCCCTTGTAGACAGGGTCGCTGTCGGCCTTGCTGAAATACTTCTCGTCGATGGCGATGGCGTCCAGGTTGGACTGCAGCGCTTCCTTGTACAGGCCCACGCGGTAGTAGATATGCGAAGGCATGTGCACGATGTGGCCGGCGCCCGGTATCTGGCGCGCCAGCGTGCGCGCGTAGGGCAGCGCCTTGTCCGGGTGGCTGGACGCTTCCATGGCGTGGATGTAGTAGTGGACCGCGCCCGGATGGGTGGGGTTGCGTTCGAGTACGCGCTCCAGCGCATCGACCATTTCCGGCGTGCGGCCCTTGCCGCGTGTGCCCGCCGCTTCCCAGTAATCCCATGGCGACAGGTCCATCAGCGCTTCGGCGAACAGCACCTGGATGGTGTCGTGGTTGGGGAAGGCGTGCGCCGCTTCCGTCATGGCGGCGGCATAGGCCTGGTCCAGCGGGGCGCGCTCGGCAGGCGGCGTGGCCTGGTAGCGCTGGGCCACGGCCCGGATCAGCGCCTGCTCGGGCGGCGTGGCGCGCGCGGCGCGGCTGACTGCGTTGGCTGCCGCGGCTGCAGCGGGCGCCGCCGCTTCCGGGAACATGGGGGCGTTGATGTTGGGGCCCAGCACCAGGGCTTCGCCCCAGTAGCACATGGCGCAGTCCGGATCGTGGCGCTGGGCTGCGCGGAAGGCGCGCGCCGCCTCGGCGTGATTGAAGGCGAACACCAGGCGCAGGCCCTGGTCGAAATATGCCTGGGCTTTGGGACTGGATGTGCTGATCTGCAGGTGCAGGCTGCCGAGATTGCCGTACAGGGGCGGATCGCCTGCCGCTGCCGGTTTGCGCTCCTGCTGGGTGGCGCGGAAGGGCGCTGTTTCAGTCTGCGCGGCCAGCATGGCCAGCAGCAGCGGCGGACGGCCGGCCTGGGCCGGCGTGCACATGGCCTGGTCGAACAGGGGATCGAATCCCGCTCCGGGACGTTCCGCCTGCGTGAGCGCCACCGGGCACAGCGACAGCAGGGCGGTGGCCATGATAGTGCGTGAGCAAAGCATGGTGCCTCCTCGATTTTTCGGATTGGACCTATAGAGTTTAGGTGCGCACAGGGCAAAGGCAAGGCAAAATAGCGGGCTCAGTCCAATTGAAAGGCCACCATGTCCCCTCGTTTCGCCGCCGCATTGCTGCCGCTCGCCATGTATGTTGCCGGCGCGCCCGCAGCCGCCGTGCCGGCCGCGCCGCCCGCGCGCAGTGCGCCTGCCAGCGCCGCGTTCGACACCTGGTCGGAAGCGTTCGCGGCGGACTACATGCGACTGAACCCCGAGTACGCCACTGCCAGCCAGTATTTCACCGGCGCCGAGCAGGACCGTCTGGACGCGCGCCTGGCACCCGTCACGCAGGCCGCGCGCGACAAGCAGGCCGCGCTGGCGCGCAGCGGCCTGGCCAGGCTGAAGACCTTCCTGGCCGGTCCGCTCACCGCCACCCAGCGCGCCTCGGCCGAAACCATGCGCTGGACGCTGGCCAACGAGCTGGCCGGCCGCCCCTTCCAGGACCACCTGTTCATCTTCTCCCAATTGAGCGGCCCGCAGGTGGGCCTGCCGCGCCTGATGACCCAGATCCATCCGATGCGCCGGGCCGCCGACGTGGACAGCTACCTGGCGCGCCTGGAACAGATTCCGCTGCGGCTGGACGAAGCGGTGGCGCTGGCGCGCGCCGCCGCCGCGCGTTCGCTGCTGCCGCCGCGCTTCATCCTGGAAAAGGCGCAAGGGCAGGTGGACGCCTTCCTCAAGCCCGATCCTGACCAGAACATGCTGGTCACGTCGCTGGCCGAACGCAGCGCCGGACTGAAAGACCTGTCGCCGCAGGCGCGCAGCGCCGCCATCGCGCGCGCCACCCGCATCGTCGGCCAGCGCATCCGCCCCGCCTATGCGCGCGTGCAAGCCATGCTGGCCGGGCTGCATCCGCGCACCGGCAGCGAAGCGGGCATCTCGCGCCTGCCCAACGGCGCCGCCGCCTACGACTATCTGCTGGCGCGCAACGCCGGCACCAGCCTGAAGGCGGACGAGGTGCATGCCATCGGCTTGCGCGAGGTGGCGCGCATCGAAGCGGAGATGGACAAATACCTGCGCCAGCTCGGCTTTGCCGACGGCAGCATCCAGCAGCGCATGGTGAAACTGGATAAATCGCTGCAGCCGCCGGCCGATCCCGACCCGCGACCCGCCATCCTGGCGCGCTATGCGGAACTGGTGCGCGACGCCGAGCAGCGCAGCACGGCCCTGTTCAACCTGAAGCCGCGCGCGCCGATTGAAGTGCGGCGCGAACCGGCGCTCACCGAAGCCACCGGCTCGGCGCGCTACAGCGCCCCCGCGCCCGACGGCAGCCGCCCCGGCGTGTTCTGGATGCCGCTGCCCGGCCCCGAATACGAGATGGTGGTGATGCGCACCCTGTCCTACCACGAAGGCGTGCCGGGCCACCACTTCCAGATCGCGCTGCAGCAGGAGATGACGGACCTGCCGAAGTACCGCGCGCGCCGCATCTTCAGCGGCGGCAGCGCCAACAGCGAAGGCTGGGCCTTGTACGTGGAGCAGCTGGCCATGGAACAGGGCTGGTACGACGGCGACACCGTGGGCATGCTGGGCGGCTTGTCAGAGCAGCTGTTCCGCGCTCGCAGGCTGGTGGTCGACACTGGCCTGCATACCAAGGGCTGGACGCGCCAGCAAGCCATCGACTACGGCATGCCGGCCTCCGAAGTGGACCGCTACGTCGCCAACCCCGGCCAGGCCTGCTCCTATTTGCTCGGCATGCTGCGCATCCTTGAACTGCGCGAGAAAGCGCGCGCCGCGCTGGGTCCGCGCTTCACGCTGCCCGCCTTCCACGACGTGGTGCTGCGCGCTGGCTCGGTGCCGATGGACGTTCTGGCGAAGATCGTCGACCAGTGGATAGCCGAAGCCGGCGCGGGCAAGGCGGCATCGTGATGGCGATAGACTGGTTCTCGCCGGCGCAGTGCGTCGGCTACGTGGCGTTCGTGCTGGGCGTTGGCTCTTTCCTGCAGACGGACGACCGCCGCTTAAAGCTGTTCATGGCCGGCGAGTGCCTGGCCTACGTGCTGCACTTCGCCTTGCTCGGCAATCCGACGGCGGTGGCCAGTTCCACCATGTCGCTGCTGCGTTCCCTGCTGGCGCTGCGCACCCGCTCCAAGTGGGTGATGGCCGGCGTTATCGCGGCCAACCTGGCGCTGGGACTGGCGCTGGCAAAGCAGCCCAGCGACTGGCTGCCGCTGGCCGCGTCCTGCCTGGGCACCTACGCGCTGTTCCAGCTGCAGGGCGTGGCCATGCGCCTGGTGATGCTGTGCGGAACCTGCTTGTGGATCGCCAATAACATCATTGCCGGTTCCATCGGCGGCACCGCGCTGGAAGTGGTGATCGCGGCCGTGAATTCAGTAACGATCTGGCGCCTGACGCGCCAGGCGCGCGCGCAGGCCGCCTGAAAGGGCGCCGCCCTCATTCCGCCACGCGCACCACCACCTTGCCGAAATTCCGGCCTTCCAGCAGACCGATCAGTGCGCGCGGTGCGTGCTCCAGGCCGTCGGTGAGGTCTTCGCGCAGCTTGACGCTGCCCTCGGCCACCCAGGCGCCCATGTCGCGCTGGAAGGCTGCGTAGCCGTCCGCGTAGTGGTCCAGGATGATGAAGCCCTGCATGCGCACGCGCTTGTTCAGCAGTGTGGCCATCAGCAGCGGCACGCGGTTCGGGCCGGGCGGCAGCTCGCGTTCGTTGTAGTGGGCGATGAAGCCGCACACGGGCACGCGGGCGTTGTCGTTCAACAGCGGCAGCACGGCGTCGAATACCGCGCCGCCGACATTCTCGAAGTAGACGTCGATGCCATCCGGGCAGGCGGCGGCCAGCAGCGCGGCGAAGCGGGGATCGTTGCGGTCCACGCAGGCATCGAAGCCGAGTTCGTCGACCACGTAAGCGCATTTGTCCGCCCCGCCGGCGATGCCAACCACGCGCGCGCCCTTGATCCTGGCGATCTGCCCCACGACCGCGCCCACCGCGCCGCTGGCCGCGCCTACCACCACGGTTTCACCGGCCCTGGGCTGGCCGATGTGCAGCAGGCCGTGGTACGCCGCGAAGCCGGGCATGCCAAGTACGCTCAGGGCATAGGAGGGGCGGGCGATATCGCCCAGCGGCGTGAGGTCGGCGCCGTCCGACAGCGCATAGTCCTGCCAGCCGGACGCGCCCAGCACCAGTTCGCCCTCGCGGAAGCGCGGATGGCGCGATGCAACGACGCGGCTGACGGTGCCGCCCACCATCACGCTGCCCAGCGCGAGCGGCGGCGCATACGCCGCGCCTTCGTTCATGCGGCCGCGCATATACGGGTCCAGTGACAGGTACAGGGTGCGCAGCAGCACCTGGCCTTCGGCCGGTTCGGGCGCGGTGCCTTGCTGCAGGCGGAAATCCTGCGGCGTGGGCGCGCCCTGCGGGCGGGCGGCGAGGACGATGCTGCGGTTGGCATATTGCGTCATGTTCTGCTCCTTGATTGTATTAGACCGGTCGTCTAATCGGTGGGTGAAAGAAAGGGCGCGCCGCGCCCCGCTGGTCCTGCTTAGCTCAACTGCAGCAATTGCCGCGTGCTGGCCATGGCCGTATCCAGCGGCGCGCGATGCCGGCTGATCTTTTCCATCAGGCTGGCGCCCAGCCAGGTCTGGTAGAGCGTCATGGCGACGGCCTGTTCGTCCAGCGTGGCCGGCAGCGAACCGTCTTCCTTGCCGGCGGCGATGCAGGCGGCTACCCGCCGGATAATGGCCTGCGTACCCTGGTCCAGTTCAGCACGCATGCGCTCGGACAAGTCGGACACCTCCGCGCTCAGTTTTACCGCCAGGCATTTCGCCTCCGGTTCCGTGCCGGCATGCGAAGCCAGCCAGTACTCCCAGTAATCCATCAGGCGCTCGGCCGCAGGCGCCGGACGCTCCAGCAAACTGTCGAGCTGGGCCAGGTGGGTGGAGAAATACCAGCTCAGCAGCGCTTCGCCGAACGCTTCTTTGGACGCGAAGTAGTGGTAGAAGGAACCCTTCGGTATGCCGGCGGCGGCCAGTAGTTCGGTCAGGCCGACCGCCGTGAAGCCTTTGCGCAGCATGAGCGGCTTGGCGGTGTCGAGAATGTGCTGGCGAAGGTCGATGGCAGTGTTCATGGCCCCATGCTAGCAGCAATTAGACCGGTCGTCTAGTGTCCGTGCTAGTAGACCGAACCACCGGGCTGGGTGGACGTGAGCACGCCGTTGACGGCCGAGATGCTGTAGTTGACGGTGCCGCCGTCGTAGCTGGCCCAGTTGCGCATGTCGAACACGCCGCTGCCGGACAGGCGCTGGGTGGTGATGTTGCGGTAGGTGAGCGGGGTTTTCGGTTTGCAGACTTCCGGCAGGCCCACCGTGCGCAGGAAGTAGGCCGAGCCGGCGCCCACGCGGGTGGCGTTGCCGCCTTCCACCAGCAGCGCCGTTTCCACGTCCACGCCCACGCCGTGCACGCCGCTGGCCCAGCCGTCGTTGACGATGCGCGCCATGAAAGTGACCAGGCGGCCCATGCGGTCGCGCGCGTCCAGGTGCGGATCGGCGATCAGGCCGCCCATGTCGGGCAGGGACAGGAAATCGCGCCCCAGCGTGATGTCCTTGCTGAAGGGATTGGCCAGCGCGGCGTCCGAGGTGATGGAGCCGTTCAGCGCAGTGAACGAGAACTTGCTCATGACCGACAGGCCCGCGCTGGTGCCGCCGATGGGGATGTTGCGGGTGGCCAGCGCCTCGATAGCCGTCTGCACCGGCGTGCCTTTCCAGAATTTGACATAGTCGCTCTGGTCGCCGCCGGCGATGAACAGCGCCTCGGCGCCCTGGATGCGCGCAATCACGAAGGGATCGCTGGCGGCTTCGCGGCTGGGGATGACGATGGTTTCCACCGAACTGACGCCGCCCATCGCGTACACATAAGGGTTGTAGGCGTCCGTGCCGCGCGCGCGCAGGATGACGAAGTTGCCGCCGCCGGACTTCTGGATCATCCACTTGAAGGCGTCGTCCACGTCCGGCCCGCCGCCCATCAGCACCAGTGCGGGCAGGGCCGGCTTGGGCCGCGTCACGTCGGCGGGATTGCCCACCACGGCGTAGTCGTAGGGTTTGGCAGCCCATGCCTGGAGCGGCAAGAGCAGCGCCGGCAGGGAGATGGACAGGGCAGACAGCAGACCGCGAAGGAAAGGTGCGCGCATCAGAGGCTCCGGCGTGGGGTTGTGGTGCGCTCGATTGTACGCCGGTCTCAGCCGGCGTGCGCTCAATCCGTCCGGGCGTTGCGCAGGGACAGGCGGCGGAAGCGGTGCCGCGTGTTCTCCTCGTCGTGCAGGATCAGGGTGGACTTGATCAAATCGCTGCGGCTCACCACGCCCACCAGCTGGCGCCCGGCGGCGTCGGCCACCACCGGGATGCGCTCCAGGCCGTGCACCGCAAGCCGGATCGCCACCGTGCGGCACGTCTCGCCGCGCAGCGCCACGATGGGCGCGTTCACGCCATACAGCTCGCGTACGTGGACGGCCGTGTGGCCCGCGGCCTCCAGGCCGGCCCGGTCCAGCATGCCGATCACGGCGCCGTCCTGCGTGACCGGATAGGCGCGGTGGCGCTGCGTGGCGCCGAAGTGCGACTGCAGCACGTCGGCCACCAGGGCGCCGGCGTCGATGGCTTCCGGCGTCGCGCTCATGACCTCGCCGACGCTGTGGCGTTCCAGCGGGTCGATGCCGTATTCGCGGTAGATGTGGCGGCCGCGCCGCGCGATCTTCTCGGTGAGGATGGAGCGGTGCATGGTGATGACGGTGAAGCCGTACGCCACCGCCGATGCAGCCAGCACCGGCAGCAGGGCGTTGGCGTCGTGCGTCAGCTCGTAGGCGAACACGGTGGCCATGATAGGGGCGCGCATCATGCCGCCCAAGGTGGCGGCCATGCACACCAGCGGCCACACGGCCGGCGAGCCGCCCGGCAGGTAGGGCGCCAGCAGCGCGCCCAGGCCGGCGCCCAGCATCAGCAGCGGCGCCAGCACGCCGCCGGACGTGCCGGAGCCCAGCGCGATCAGCCAGATCACGGCCTTGGCCAGCAGCAGGCTGACCACGACGGCGGCGGCCAGGTGGTTTTGCAGCAGGTCGCCGATGACGTCATAGCCCACGCCCAGCGCGCGCGGCTGGAAGTAGCCGCCGATGCCGATGGCCAGCCCGCCCAGCGCCGGCCACCACATCCAGTGCAGCGGCAGCTTGTGGAAGCCGTCCTCCACGCGGTACAGCGCGGTGGACAGCAGCCACGCCAGCGCGCCGCACAGCACGCCGGCGACGACGCAGGACAGCAGCGCAACCGGCTGCAGCGGCAGCGACTGTTGCGGGAACAGGGGCGCGGCATCCATGATCAGCGGGCGCAGGAAGCCCGCCACCGCGCAGGCAATGGCCACCGGCAGCAGGCTGCGCGGGCGCAGTTCGAATAGCAGCAGCTCCACCGCCAGCAGCAGCGCCGCAATGGGCGTGCCGAAGATGGCGGTCATGCCGGCCACGGCGCCCGCCACCAGCAGCGTCTTGCGCTCCGCGCCGCTGACGTGGAAGTGCTGGGCAATCAGCGAGCCCACCGCGCCGCCCGTCATGATGATGGGGCCTTCGGCGCCGAACGGGCCGCCGCTGCCGATGGCCACGGCGGACGCCAGCGGCTTGAGCACGGCCACTTTGGGCGACATGGCGCTGCGGTTGAACAGGATGGCTTCAATCGCTTCCGGTATGCCGTGGCCGCGGATCTGCTCCGAGCCGTAGCGCGCGATCAGGCCGATGGCCAGGCCGCCGATCACCGGCACGGCGATGACCCACGCGCCTAGCGTATGGGCGGCCGGGCTGTGAAACGCGGTGGACAGGCTCTGGAAGAAGAACAGGTTGGTGAACAGGTTGATGGCGCGCAGCAGCAGCCAGGCGGTGCCGGTGCTGAGCACGCCGATGACGGCGGCAATGGCGGCAATCGGCAGCAGGCGCGCGTCGCCGCTGAAGTCGCGGCGGGAATCGTATTGGGTCATGCTTGCGGCGCCAGGTTGGGGATGACGAAGACGCCGTTGAGCGATTGCAGCTCGGCGCGGTGGACGGCGGCCAGGCGCGACAGCACCGTTTCGCCGGCCGGCAGCAGGTGCACCTCGACGCGGCGGCGGTCGGTGGCGCTGGTCTTGCGCTGCACCAGGCCGGCCGTTTCGCAGCGCGTGAGCAGCGCCACCACGCCGTGCTGCTGCGCTTGCAGGCGCTCGGCCAGCTCGCCGACGGTGGCCCAGTCGCGTCCCTGGAAGCCCTTGATGTGCAGCAGCAGCAGGTACTGCAAGGGCGTGATGCCCTCGGCTTGCGCCGCGTTTTCGGAAAAGCGCTCGAAGCGCCGCATCTGGTAGCGGAATTCGGACAGGGCCGTAAAGTCCGCCTTGTTCAGGGCAGGGGATGGCATCGGAATTTATATCATATTGTGATGTAATTTCCGGAGATCATACCACGGCTGAGCACAGCCGGGTGTGCGGCGTGCCACACCGGTGCCGCGCGCCGGTCCTGCTCCTGCCTGCCGGGATCAGTGCAGTTTTTTCAGCATGGCGAGCGCCACCGCCTTGGCCGACTGCGGGTTCTGGCCGGAGATCAGTTCGCGGTCTTCCACCACGTTTTCGCTCCACGCCTTGGCTTCCACGAAGTTGCCGCCCGCGGCGACCAGGCCGTCTTGCGGGAACAGTTTCATGTGGCCGCCGTTCAGGAAGCCCTTGGCCTGCTCTTCCTCTTCGTTGGTGAAGGCCGTCATCTTGTAGCCCTTGTAGATCCATTGCGCAGGCTGCGGACGCTGGCCCGCTTCCAGCTTGCCCACGTAGCCGCGTGCATCCGGAATGGCGGACAGCAGGGCGATGGTGCCGTGGCAGGTCAGGCCGGTGACTTTGCCGTTGTTGTGGAAGTTGGTTAACAGATCGCCCAGGTCCCTGTTCTTCAGCAGATCCTGCATCGGGATATGGCCGCCCGGGACGAAGACGGCGTCGAACTTGTCGTAGCCGGCCTTCTTCACTTGCGCCAGGCTGATGGCGGGGGAGCCGGTCTTGGAGGTCAGCTTGAGCGTGGCCAGCAGCGCCTTGCTTTCCTGGCGCGCCTTGTCGTTGCCGCCCCAGAAGGCCACGTCGTCCGATTTCTGGTCGGCGGTGGGCGCCTTGCCGCTCGGCGTGGCGAAGACGACGGTGTGGCCGGCGGCGATGAAGGTCTGCACCGGTTCCATCAGCTCGTTGAGGAAGAAGCCGGTTTGCATGACTTTGCCGTCCTTGAGGTCGAGCTTGTCCTGGTCGGACACCACGACCAGCACGGTGCCTGCGTTGGCGAAGTTGGCGGCGGCGGCCAGCAGGCCGGCGATGAGGGTTTTTTTCATTTGAGACTCCAGAGTGAACGGGCGGCTTGCCCATGGATCGACAGCCTATTGCTATCGCGCTGCGCTGTAAATGCGTTGGAAATTACTTCACTTGTTACGTCGTGTAACTATTGTGTTCGTGACAAAGTGTGAGTATTTTGCATATCCCAACTGTTACCATGTATCCATGTGGAAACAATGACCAACAGGGGAGTGAACAGATGCCGTTGCCAGTGATCTTGTGGGGCGCCGCCGCGTTGTTGGCGGGAACCGGGGTGGTAAAGGGAGTGGGCGCGATGAGCGACTTCGACGAGGCGAAGAACAAGGGCGAGCGCGCCGCGCGGCGCTATCGTGAAGGCGAGGAGCAACTGAATGCCGGGCGCGACAAGACCAATGCCGCCTTCACCAAGCTGGGCAAGGTCAAGCTGGCTATCTTCAAGGACCAGATCCAGCACTTGCTCGACGTGATCCGGCGTTCCAAGAGTGCTAGCTCCACCCTGCGCGGCTTCAAGGTCAAGATCACCGTCACCGAACTGAAGGAGATGGAGCGGCTGGTGCTGCAATCGCTGGAAATCGAGCGCGGCCTGGCTACTGGCGCGGCGACCGGGGCATTGGCGGCGATGGGCGCATACAGCGGCGTCGGCACGCTGGCTGCCGCCTCGACCGGTGCGGCCATTTCAGGTTTGAGCGGCGTGGCCGCCACCAATGCTACGCTGGCCTGGCTGGGCGGCGGTGCCCTGACTGCGGGCGGCTACGGCATGGCCGGGGGCGCCATCGCGCTGGGCGGTATCGTACTCGGGCCGGCGCTGGCGGTGGGCGGCTTCATGATGGCCAGCAAGGCGGAGGAAGCGCTGACCAGGGCCACTGCCTATGCTGCCAAGGTCGACACTGCATTGGCCGAGATGGCACGCTCGGAGGTGGTGCTGGGCGCGTTGCAGGAGAACGCCAACGAATTGCGCCTGGCGCTGGGCAAACTGGCAAAACGCTACGACGCGGCGCGCGTCGATGACGACAGCGACGCGGATGCGTTCGGACAGATGGTCATGCTGGGCAAGGGCCTGAAAGGCTTGCTGGACATCGCGGCGATGGACACCGAAGGCAACGCGACCGCGAACATCAAGGCGCAGATTTCCGGCCAACTGGAACTGTGAACGGAAAGGCGAAGCCATGAAAAAAATCCTGCAAGGGGCAGACGCCGTCAGCACCGTGGTCAAGTCGTTTGACAACCTGGTCGATGCCTGGCGCACCTGCGAAACCACCAAGGCCATCGAGCAGACCAAGCGTGCGCACATCAACGCAACGCGCGACGTGCAGGTCAAGATGATCGAGGAAAACGCCGCGATCCTGAAGGGCTATCTGGACCATGTGTTTGCCGAGCGCCGCCACGTGATCGACAACATGTTTTCGCAATTGGACCAGGGCCTGGATAGCGGTAATATGGAACTGGCGTCGAAGGCGATCGAGGCCATCGTGAAGGTGACGCAAAGCTCGCCGCTGGCGGGCGCGCGCGAGCTGATTGCGGACATACACAATCCGCGCATCAGCCACATCGAGATATGAGCGACGCGTTTCCCTGCAACGGCTGCGGCGCGTGCTGCAAATCGGTCCGGCTGGCGCCGGAAACCGCGTGGCTGGACCGGGGCGACGGCGTGTGCACCCATTTCGACATGGCCAGCGCGCGCTGCGCCATCTACGAGCAGCGGCCAGATGTATGCAATGTGCGCGGCATGTATGAACGGCACTATCGCGCCGGCATGGAGTGGCCGGCGTTTGTGGAGTTGAATCTGGTGGCGTGCGAGCAGCTGCGCCGCATCATCACTGAAAGGACGGACAATGTCTGACACCAACTACGGCGCAAGCTATTCCGACGACAGCTTTTGGGTCAAGGTCAAGCACTACGCCAAGGCGGCGGGCGAGGGCGTGCTGACGCCTGCGCTCAAGATGTACTACGCCGCCACCGACGCGGACACGCCGCTCTGGGCCAAGACCGCCATCTACGGAGCGCTGGGCTATTTCATCTCGCCCATCGACGCCATCCCCGACATCGTGCCCCTGGCGGGCTACACCGACGACCTGGGCGTGCTGACCGCCGCAATTGCCGCCACCGCCGCCCATATCAAGGACGAGCACGTGGAAAAGGCAAGGACTACCCTGGCTCAGTGGTTCTCATAAGCGGGGAAGCGGTGGCTGGTGACGCAATATGGGCTGGGAGAAGGCTTCAGGCATGCTACAGCGTGC
The DNA here is from genome assembly GCF_042693265.1 of Pseudoduganella sp. UC29_71. Taxonomy (NCBI): domain Bacteria; kingdom Pseudomonadati; phylum Pseudomonadota; class Betaproteobacteria; order Burkholderiales; family Oxalobacteraceae; genus Pseudoduganella; species Pseudoduganella sp. UC29_71. The sequence goes on from NZ_CP170549.1 coordinate 6,871,186, forward strand.
CGGGTCCGGCCGAATAGGCATGCAATAGGGCCGCAATACCCCACCCGGCCAATAGAATGCCCGCGCCGCGCCCGATCCAGTGGCCGGCGGGAGCAAGCTTCTCGACCAAAACCAGGACGGCAAGCCCGGCAATCCAGCCCAGGTTCATGACGCCGCCGACAAAGAGCAGCAGCATCAGCATCCAGCAGCAGCCGACACAGTACCCGCCATGTTGCAGCCCCATCACGAACGCGCCACGCGTGCCGGCACGCCAATGGGTCAGCACGAATTCCAGTGGCGAGCGGCAGGTTTGCAGGCATGTCTTCTTGAGCGGCAGCCATTGATAGATACCTGCGGCTATCAGCAGCCCGCCAGCCAAGGCCATGCTGGTTGTCTCCATCATGGGCGAGAGCAGGGCGAGCCGCTGCAGGGCATATTGGAGCGCCACTGCCGCCAGGCTGAATATCGTCCAGATTGCGACATATCCGGCGGCAAAAATGCCCGAGGCCGTGGCCGGCATGCCGCTTGCGTTACGGCCGCGCGCGATCGTGGCGTAGAGCAGGATCGTCGGTGCTGCGCTCGGCAGCATCATGGCCGCCATCATCACGGCCCACATGAGCAGCATGAGCAGCGCATGGCCGAGTGTCCACGGCCCCGTACTCATGGGCATCAGCATGCCATCCATTTCTTGCATGGTGCCGGCGCCAGCCAGCAGGTAAGCCCATGACAGCACCACGACGGTGGACACTCCGGCGACCAGCAAAATGCGATCGTGCCGCAAGGCCCGCTCTACAATGCGATCGTCCAGCCCGCGCGTGCTGTCCATCTACGCTTCCACGCCTTGCGGTGTTTGCACAACATGGGCCAGCGTGCTATGCGTCCCCTTGGTGTCAAACCGGATTGCGCCGTTGCTGAGGATATTCGCCGCGGCAACCTCGCCTTCCCGGTGCTCGAACCCCTCCGGCATGACAACCTGGACGCGGTGCGGGGCGCCGGTCACCGGATTCTTGATCGGTTCCACCTCGGTTTCGAGCACGCCCGGAATGATGGCGCGCGCGAGCCTGCCGGGCTTGTCGAATGCAAATTGGATGGGGGCAAAGATCGGGTCGTGCATCGTGGTCACGATCAGGCTGAAAATATTGAACAGCGTGCCTTCCGCAGAATTATGCCCGGACAGGATCGCGAGCAGCGCTTCGCGTTGCGCCGGCGAGGCGCGTTCATCGATAATCGCTTGCGCTTCGCCGTTGCCCTCATGCAATGCGCCGGGAAAGTGGACCGTGACAAAAAAGTTCAGCCCGTCCAGGCTGGTAGTCTCGAAATTTCCCTTGATAATGTGCATGCCGACCAGGCCCTTGCATTCGCCATTGGTGGGTCGCGCATTGAAATCGCACGGGCATCCGAACGCGCAATTGCAGTTCTTGATCCATTCGCCTTCGAGCCGCCAGTTTGCTAGTGCCATGATCGCATCCTCCTGGTTACAGTGCCCCAAGCGCCGCGCGTGCGGGGGGCGCGAGCCGGACTGCAGGGGCCGAAGCAGTTCCCGTTGCGCGTCTGATCTTTCACTTTATGTCGCTTTTGGAGTGGCGACAATGCCTTTTCTTCGTCAGCAGGAGGACCGTACGCCAGAAACAAAAACGCCACCCGAAGGTGGCGTTTTCTGAATTCTTGGTGGCCCGGGGCGGAATCGAACCACCGACACAAGGATTTTCAATCCTCTGCTCTACCAACTGAGCTACCAGGCCAAGGAGCAGAATTATAGCAGATGATTTCGCGAATGCAAGGGCCTTCCTTAAAGAAACTGCCGCCGGCCGCAGGAGCGTGCTTGACTTGGCAAACTGCCGGGCTAAACTGGATTTGCATTTTTGATACTGCCATTCCTGCAGTTTATCCCGCCAAGAGGAGCTCGTCATGCAAGGATTCCGCCTTACACTCGCCAGTGTCATCGTTTCCGCTGCCTTTTCCGCCGCCGCACCGCCGGCGCTCGCGGCGCCGCAAGTTGAAGTGATCGCCAAGGGACTGAGCAACCCGCGCGGGCTGGCATTCGCGCCGAACGGCCAGCTGTTCGTGGCCGAGGCGGGCAGCGGCGGCGATGGCAAGTGCATCGTGCTGGCCGACTCGCGCACCGCTTGCTACGGCGAAACCGGTGCGCTGACCCGCGTCGACCCGACGGGCAAGGCGGCGCCGGTGCGGGTGATCAGCGGCTTGCCGTCGATGGCGGCGCCAGGCGGCTTTGGCGCGCTGGGGGCGCAGGGCATCGTATTTACGGGGGCGGGCAACGGGCGGCTGGTGATGGGCCTGGCCGCCGACGCGTCCGCCCGCACGGGCCTGGGCGCCAAGGCCAACTTGCTGGGGCAGGTACTGCAGGTGGGCAGCAGCGGCAACTGGAAGGTGTCGGCCGACATTGCCGCGTTCGAAGCTGCCACCAATCCTGTGAGCGGCGGCACCGACAGCAATCCGTACGCGGTGGCGGCGCTGGGCCAGCAGCACATCGTGGCCGACGCCGGCGCCAATGCGCTGTTCTCGGTGGCGGCCAACGGCAAGATCAGCACGCTGGCCAAGTTCGAGGCGCGGCCGGTGCCGGCGCCGCCTTTCCTCGGCCTGCCGCCGGGCGCGACCATTCCCATGCAGGCCGTGCCCACCACGGTGATCGACGGGCGTGACGGCTGGCTGTACGCGGGCCAGCTGACCGGCTTCCCGTTCCCGGCCGGGGCTGCCAATGTGTACCGCGTGTCGCCTCATGGCGGGACGCCGGAGGTGTACGCCAGCGGATTCACCAACATCATCGGCCTGGCGTTTGACGCGAATCACCGCCTGTATGTGCTGCAGGTGGGCAGCGGGCTGGCTGGCGCCGGCGGGCCGCCGCTGCTGCCGCCGGGGCGCCTGGTCCGCGTGAATGCGAACGGCAGCCAGACCGTCATCTACCAGGACCTGTACTATCCGGGCGGCCTGGCGATAGGGCCGGATGGCGCGGCCTATGTCACCAATTTCGGCATTGTGCCGGGGCCGGTGGCGGGCAGCTTCCCGGACGGCGGGCAGGTGCTGCGCATTCCGCTGGATTGAGTTCTTTGCTTCGGGGGCAAATATAATTTGAGGTATGCGGGGTTTTTCTCAACAAAGGGTGAGGGCATAGTGTGAGCCATCATCTGAACAAGGAAAAACCCCATGACGCACACCACCATCCCCGCAATTGGCCTCGGTACTTTCCGCCTGCAAGGCCAGGTTGTCATCGATTCGGTACGCAACGGCCTGGAGGCGGGCTACCGCCATATCGACACCGCGCAAATCTACGGCAACGAGGCGGAAGTGGGCCAGGCCATGGCCGACAGCGGCGTGCCGCGCGCCGAGCTGTTCGTCACCACCAAGGTATGGGTCGACAGCCTGGCGGGCGACAAGCTGATTCCCAGCCTCAAGGAAAGCCTGCGCAAGCTGCGCCTGGAACAGCTGGACCTGGCGCTGATCCACTGGCCGTCGCCGGGCGGCGCGGTGCCGGTGGCCGAGTACATGGCGGCGCTGGCGCAAGCCCGAGAGCAGGGGCTGACGAAGCAGATCGGCGTGTCCAACTTCACCATCGCGCACTTGCAGCAGGCGGTGGCCGCCGTGGGCGCGCAGCAGATCGCCACGCAGCAGATCGAGATCCATCCCTTCCTGCAGAACCGCAAGGTGGTGGAGTACGCGCGCAGCCAGGGTATTCACTTGACCGCATACATGCCGCTGGCCTACGGCAAGGTGATGCAGGAGCCGGTGATCGCCGGGATCGCGCGCCGCCACAACGCCACCCCGGCGCAGGTGGCGCTGGCCTGGTCGCTGCAGCAGGGCTTTGCCGTGATTCCCTCGTCAACGAGCCGCGCCAACCTGGCCGGCAACCTGGCGGCGCGCGGCCTGGTGCTGAGCGATGACGACATGGCGGCCATCGCCGCGCTGGAGCGCAACGAGCGCATCGCCAACCCGGACGGCATCGCGCCGCAGTGGGACTGACCATGGCCTCCGCACTCGATAAGCTGAAGCAGGGCGGTTTCAGCGTGGGCCTGGAACTGCCGCTGGATAACGACTGGTCCATGGCGGGCCGCATGGCCAACCGCGCTTCCGGCCGCGTGCCGGGCGAGCCGGACATGCAGCGCCACGCGGAACTGGCGCAGCTGGCGGACCGCCTGGGCTACCGCGCGCTGTGGGTGCGCGACGTGCCGCTGTACGATCCGTCGTTCGGCGATGCGGCGCAGGTGTTCGAGGCCTTTACTTATCTCGGCTACCTGGCGGGCGTCACGCGCCATATCCTGCTCGGCACGGCGGCCGTGGTGCTGCCGCTGCGCGAGCCGGTGCTGACCCTGAAGTCGGCCGCCAGCGCGGACCAGCTGAGCGGCGGGCGTTTGCTGCTGGGCGTGGCCAGCGGCGACCGGCCGGTGGAATACCCGGTCTTCGGGCGCGATTTCGATGCGCGCGGCGCGGCTTTCCGCGAGCAGGTGGCCATGGCGCGCGACTGGGGTGCGGCGGCGCTGCCGCAGGATGTTGCGCTGCTGCCGCGTCCCGCGCAGCCGGGCCTGCCCTTGCTGGTGGCGGGCCTGGCCCAGCAAACGCCGGAATGGGTGGGTGCGCATATGGACGGCTGCCTGGCCTACCCCGGCATGCCGCACGACCACCTGCGCCGCGCGGCGGCCTGGCGCGCGGTGGCGGGGCCGGACAAGCCTTACATCAGCTTCTTCCACCTGGACCTGGCGGACGACCCGGACGCGCCCATGCGCTACCACCGTTTCGGCGGCCGGGTAGGACGCAAGGGGCTGGTGCTGGAGCTGGAGGCGCTGCATGCGGCCGGCGCGCAGCATATCGGCCTGCACTTGCGCCAGAACCAGCGCCCGGTGGCCGAGGCCATGCAGGAGATCGCCGAGTTCGTGCTGCCGCAGTTCCATGGCGCGGCGCAGCCGCTGGCCGCCTAGCGGCCCCGCGCCCGCGCGAAGCCCGCCGCCGCTATAATGGCCGGATGAATAATCCATCTTCCCCCGCTTTGCAGCGCGTCGTTCAAAGCGATATTTGCATCGTTGGCAACGGCGCCATCGCCAAGACGGCGGCGCTCGGATTCGCCCAGGCCGGGCAGAGCGTCACCTTGCTCTGCCCTCCATCCCCTCCCGCTTCAGCTGCTTCAGCTGCTTCGGCCGTGCAGCCCAGCTGGGACGTGCGCGTTTATGCGCTGAACCACACTGCGAACAATCTGCTGTCGTCCCTGAAGGTCTGGGGCGCGCTGGACGCGGCGCGGGTGGCGCCGGTGGACGCCATGCTGGTCAACGGCGACGGCGGCCAGCCCGGCGGCCTGGCCTTCGACGCCTACGGCGCCCATACCGGCACGCTGGCGTGGATCGTGGAAGACCGCAACCTGAACCAGGCGCTGGACGCCGCGCTGCGCTTTGCCAGCAACGTCACCACCGTCAGCGGCCGCGCCATCGGCCTGCTGCGCGGCGCGGACGACATCACCGTGCGGCTGGACGACGGCGCTGCCATCCGCGCCGAGCTGGTGGTGGGCGCGGACGGCGCCGACTCGTGGGTGCGCGGCCAGTGCGACATCGGCATGGACTACCGCTCCTACGGCCAGCACGCTATCGTGGCCAATTTCCATTGCGAGCGTCCGCACCACGGCGCGGCGCAGCAGTGGTTCACGGGCGCCGAAGGCATCGTGGCGCTGCTGCCGCTGCCGGGCAACCTGGTGTCGCTGGTCTGGTCCGCGCCCGAAGCGCTGGCCGACTCGTTGCGCGAGCAGTCGGCTCAGCAGCTGGCCGACCGCCTGGCGGTGTACGCGCAGGAAAAGCTGGGCAAGCTTACGCCGGTGCAGCCGGAAATGGTGCGCAGCTTCCCGCTGCGCCTGATGCGCCCGCACGCCATGGTGGCGCAGCGCGTGGCGCTGGTGGGCGACGCGGCGCACGTGGTGCATCCGCTGGCCGGCCACGGCATGAACCTCGGCTTTGCGGACGTGGAGCAGCTGGTGCGCACGGTGAGCGAGCGCGAGCCGCACCGCGGCATGGGCGACGACCGCGTGCTGGCGCGCTATGCCCGCGCGCGCAAGGAAGACGTGCTGCTGATGCAGCTGGCCACCGACGGCCTGGACCGATTGTTCGGGACCGATCTCGAGCCTTTGCGCATTGTGCGCAATTTCGGATTAAACTTGCTGGACAAATTGCCGGGCTTGAAGCGCCGGCTGATTTCCCACGCACTCGGTAAGCAATAAACTAGCCGTACCTCCCGGAGCCCCTATGAAATTCAGCAAGACCGCAGTACTGTTCGCCTCCGCCATGATGGCATCCTGTGTCGGCGCGGAGAACTCCACCGAAGCGACCATCAAGAAAGCCATCGAGCCGCGCCTCGGCACCAACGTGAAAGTCGATTCCGTCAAAGAGACGCCGTACGCCGGGCTGTACGAAGTGCGCATCGGCGACGAGATCCGCTACACCGACAAAACCGGCAGCTACCTGATCGTCGGCCACGTGTTCAACCTGAAGACGTCCGAAGACCTGACCCAGGCCCGCATCGACGATATCAACAAGATCAAGTTCTCCGACCTGCCGCTGGAAATGGCGCTGAAGACGGTGAAGGGCAACGGCAAGCGCGTGATGGCCGTGTTCGAAGATCCGAACTGCGGCTACTGCAAGCGCTTCCGCCAGCAGGCGCTGAAGGAAGTGGACAACGTCACCATCTACACCTTCATGTACAACATCCTGGCGGAGGATTCCTTCGTCAAGTCCAAGAACATCTGGTGCTCGGCCGACCGCAACAAGGCCTGGGACGACTGGATGGTATCCGGCAAAGCCGCGCCGGCCGCGCCGGCCGGCTGCACCACGCCAAACGAGCAGGTGCTGGCGCTGGGCCAGAAGCTGCGCATCAACGGCACGCCGAACATCTTCTTCGCCGATGGCAGCCGTGTACCGGGCGCCATCGATATCAAGACGCTGGAATCCAAGTTGTCCTCTATTAAACAGTAAGACAGTCCAAGAATAGGAGCGCGGTAGATGATCACATTGAATGTCAATGGCAAGGACGTGCAGGTAGACGCGGACCCATCCACCCCGGTGCTGTGGGCCTTGCGCGACAACCTGAATATGACGGGCACCAAGTTCGGCTGCGGCATGGCGCTGTGCGGCGCCTGCACCATCCACATCGACGGCAATCCGACGCGCGCCTGCATCACGCCGATTTCGGCGGTGGCGGGCCAGAAGATCACCACCATCGAGGCGATGGAGGGCGACGCGGTGGGCAAGGCGGTACAGGATGCATGGGTCAAGCACGACGTGCCGCAATGCGGCTACTGTCAGAGCGGCCAGGTGATGAGCGCCACGGCGCTGCTGCGCACCAACAAGTCGCCGAGCGATGCGGACATCGATAGCGCCATGGCGGGCAATATCTGCCGCTGCGGTACCTATCAGCGCATCCGCGCCGCCATCAAAGACGCTGCCAAAACCATCGCCTGAGGAGAACGCCATGCGCAAAGAATGGTTGAATCAAGGGACTGCCATGGGCAGCGTAGGCAGCGTGGGCGGCGCCGTGGCTGAGCAGGCTGCGGGCCTGTCGCGCCGTTCCTTCATGAAGGCCGGCGCGCTGGCCGGCAGCGGCCTGGTGCTGGGCTTCTTCGTCAGCGGCGGCAACAAGATGGCGCGCGCGGCCGAAGCGGCGGCGCCGGCCAAGGTCTATGCGCCGAATGCATTCCTGCGCATTGCGCCGGACAACACCGTCACGGTGCAGGTGAACCGCCTGGAGTTCGGCCAGGGCGTGCAGACGGCGCTGCCGATGCTGATCGCCGAAGAGCTGGACGTGGACTGGGCGCAGATGCGCGGCGAACTGGCCGACGCGGGCGAGCAGTACAAGGACCCGGCTTTCGGCATCCAGATGACCGGCGGCTCGGGCACCGTGGCCCACTCCTTCATCCAGTACCGCGAAATCGGCGCCAAGGCGCGCGCCATGCTGGTGGCTGCTGCGGCGGCCGAATGGAAGGTCAGCCCGGACCAGGTGCGCACTTCGAAAGGCATGCTGATCGGCCCAGGCGGCCAGCAAGCCAAGTACGGCGCCTTCGCCGACGCAGCCATGAAGCAGCCGGTGCCGGCCACCGTCAAGCTGAAGGACCCGAAAGACTTCGTCATCATCGGCCAGCCGGTGAAGCGCCTGGACGCGCAAGCCAAATCCACCGGCAAGCAGCAGTTCGGCATGGACTTCAAGCCCGAGGGCACCAAGGTGGCCGTGGTGGCGCGTCCGCCGGTGTTCGGCGCCAAGGTGGCCAAGCTCGATGCCAGCAAGGCCAAGGCCATCCCCGGCGTGATCGACGTGCTGGAAGTGGCCACCGACCGGGGCGGGCGCGGCGTGGCCGTGATCGCCAACGGCTATTGGCCCGCCAAGCAGGGCCGCGAGGCGCTGGTGCTGGAGTGGGATACCAGCGCGGTGGAAAAGGTCACGACGGCCAAGCAGATGGCTGAATACAAGGCGCTGGCGCAAAAGCCCGGCCTGCCTGTGAAGAAGGCCGACACGTCCAAGCTGGCCAAGGCCGCGAAGAAGGTCACCGCCGTCTACGAGTTCCCCTATCTGGCGCACGCGCCGATGGAGCCGCTCAACTGCGTGATCGACCTGAAGGCGGACGGCTGCGAAGTATGGGCCGGTTCGCAGTTCCAGACCCTGGACCAGATGGCCATCGCCCGCACGGCCGGCCTGAAGCCGGAGCAGGTGACGCTGCATACCATGATGGCGGGCGGCGGTTTCGGCCGCCGCGCGGTGCCGACGTCGGACTACCTGGTGGAAGCGGCCAATGTGGCGCTGGCCTACAAGGCGGCCGGCAAGTCCGGCCCGCTGAAAATCATCTGGAGCCGCGAGGACGATATCCGCGGCGGCTATTACCGTCCGGCGCACGTGCACCGCGCGGAGCTGGGCTTCGACGCCAAGGGCAAGCTGCTGGCCTGGAACCACAGCATCGTGGGCCAGTCCATCATCACCGGCTCGCCGTTCGAGCCTATGATGGTGAAGGACGGCGTGGACGCCACCATGATCGAAGGCATGGGCGAGCCGTATGACCTGCCGATGAATTTGTCCGTGCACAACGCCAAGGCCAATGTGCCGGTGCTGTGGTGGCGTTCCGTGGGTTCCACCCACACCGCCTTCGTGATGGAAACCCTGATCGACGAAGCCGCGCACGCGGCGAAAATGGACCCGGTGGCCTACCGCAAGCAGGTGATCGACGCCAAGCACGCGCGCCATCACGCCGCGCTGGACCTGGCGGTGGCCAAATCCGGCTACGGCAAGAAGACGCTGCCGAAAGGCCAGGCCTGGGGTGTGGCGGTGCACGAGTCGTTCGGCACCGTGGTCGCCTACGTGGTCACCGCCTCGGTGAAAGGCGGCGTGCCGCATCTGCACACGGTCACCGCCGGCGTGCATTGCAACACGGCGGTCAATCCCCTGACCATCGAAGCCCAGGTGCAGGGCGCCGTGCTGATGGCGGTCGGCACCACGCTGCCGGGCGCCGCCATCACGCTGAAGGACGGCCAGGTGGAGCAGCAGAACTTCGGCGACTACGTGGTGGCGCGCATGCCGGACATGCCGCTAGTGGATGTCAGCATCGTGCCATCGACCGAACCGCCCACCGGCATGGGCGAACCGGGCTTCCCGCCGCTGGCGCCGGCCTACGCCAACGCCATCTTCAAGCTCACCGGCAAGCGCCTGCGCACGCTGCCGTTCGACCTGGCCAAGACGGCCAAGGCCTAGTGAGCATTTGCGGCATCCTGCTGGCGGCCGGGAGGGGCAAGCGTTTCGATCCTTCCGGCCAGCGCAACAAGCTGCTGCAGACACTGGGCGATGACGCCGTGGTGGTGCGCAGCGCGCGCCACATGCTGGCCGTGCTGCCGCGCGTGGTGGCGGTGGTGCGTCCCGGCGCGGACGCCGTGGCCGCGCAATTGCTGGCGCTGGGCTGCGAAGTCACTACCTGTCCGCTAGCCGATACCGGCATGGCCGCCTCGCTGGCGCATGCCGTCGGATATGCCCGCGACACGTACGGATGGATAGTCGCGCTCGGCGATATGCCCCATGTGCAGCCATCTACAATACAATCACTGAAAACCGCCCTGGAGCAAGGCGCAGGCATCGCCGCGCCCATGTACCGTGGCCGGCGCGGCAACCCGGTCGGGTTCAGCCGCCAGTACCTGCCGCAATTGCTGGCGCTGGAGGGCGACCAGGGCGCGCGCGGCATTTTGAAGCATTCGGCAGTGACGGAGCTGGAGGTGGACGACAGCGGCATCCTGCAAGACATCGATACCCCGGCCGACCTGCCCCCCAAGGACTAGAAATGAAAAAAACTACAAGCAAGAATAAGCCAGGCGTCCATTACGCCATCGTCGGCAAGGATCTGGCCGGCCACATGTTAGAAGTTACTTTGACCGTGGAGCAGCCGGCGCCGGAAGGCCAGCTGCTGTCGCTGCCGGCGTGGATACCGGGCAGCTACATGATCCGCGAATTCTCGCGCAACATCGTGCGCATCCGCGCCGAGTCCGGCGGCCAGGCCGTGCCGCTGACAAAGGTGGACAAGCACTCCTGGCAAGCCGCGCCGGTAAGCGGCAGGCTCACCGTGGTCTACGAGGTCTATGCCTGGGACCTGTCGGTGCGCGCCGCCCACATGGACCAGACCCACGCCTTCTTCAACGGCACCAGCGTGTTCCTGCGCGTGGCGGGGCAGGAGGATGCCCAGCACGTGGTGGACATCCAGCGCCCGGCCGACCCGGCCGCCAAAACCTGGCGCGTGGCCACCGCGCTGCCGGAACTGAAGGCCAGGCGCTACGGCTTCGGCACCTACGCCGCCGCCAATTACGATGAGCTGATCGACCATCCGGTGGAGATGGGCGACTTCGCGCTGGCCACCTTCAAGGCGCACGGCGTCCCGCACGACGTGGTGATCACCGGCCGCGTGCCGGGCCTGGACATGGCGCGCCTGTGCGCCGACCTGAAAGCCATCTGCGAAACCCAGATCGCCTTCTTCGAGCCGAAGACCAGGCGCGCGCCGATGAACCGCTACGTGTTCATGACCATGGCCGTCGGCGACGGCTACGGCGGCCTGGAACACCGCGCCTCCACCGCCCTGATCTGCGCCCGCGCCGACCTGCCCACCGCCGCCACGCCGAAGGGCGCGGAGATCAGCGAGGGCTACCTGAAATTCCTCGGCCTGTGCAGCCATGAGTACTTCCACACCTGGAACGTCAAGCGCATCAAGCCGGCCGCGTTCGCGCCGTATGACCTGAGCACGGAAAACTACACGCCGCTGCTTTGGCTGTTCGAAGGCGGCACCAGCTACTACGACGACCTGATGCTGGTGCGCGCCGGCATCATCGGCGAGCCGGCCTACTACAAGCTGCTGGGCAAAACCGTGGGCGGCGTGCTGCGCGGCGCCGGCCGCCTGAAGCAGAGCGTGGCCGATTCCAGTTTCGACGCCTGGGGCAAGTACTACCGCCAGGATGAGAATGCCGCCAACGCCATCGTCAGCTACTACACCAAGGGTTCGCTGGTGTGCATGGCGCTCGACCTCACCATCCGCGCCAAGACCGCCGGCAAGAAATCGCTGGACGATGTGATGCAGGCGCTGTGGCAGCGCTACGGGCGCGATTTCTACGAAGGCGCGGCGCGCGGCGCGGGCGTTACCCCGGCTGAGGTGGAAGCGCTGTGCGACGAAGTGGCGGGCGCCAGGCTGAAGTCCTTCTTCGACAAATACGTGCGCGGCACCGAAGACCTGCCGCTGGCGAAATTGCTGGCGCCGTTCGGCGTGAAGTACAGCGACGACCGCAAATCGGCCAAGCCCAGCCTGGACGCCAATCTCGGCCGCGACGGCGCGGACGCCAAGCTGGCGGCCGTGCACGAAGGCGGCGCCGCGCATGCGGCCGGCCTGTCCGCCGGCGACCTGCTGGTGGCCATCGACGGGCTGCGCGTCACGCCGGGCAACCTGGACACGCTGCTGTCGCGCTACAAGGTGGGCGCAGCCGTCGAGGTGCACGCCTTCCGGCGCGACGAGCTGCACACCTTCCGCGTGACCCTGCAGGGCGACCGCGTGCCGACCGTCACGCTGGCGCTGGAAGCCGCCGGCAAGAAAACCTTACCGCTGCGGCCCGGCGCGGCCCGTTGATGAGCTTCTGGCCCGCGTCGGCCCTGCAACTGGATCTGCGGACCCTGCTGCTGATGACGACTGTGATGAGCAGCGTCATGAGCATGGTCATGCTGTCGGTGCACCGCAGCTTCCGCGGCGAAGTGCGCGGCCTGGACCGCTGGTCGCTGGGTTTGCTGTGCGTGGTCGGCGCGGGCATCGCGTTCTCCCTGCATGGAGCGGCGCTGGAAAATGCAGCCATACTGGCGGGCAGCGCGCTGATGTTCTGGGGCGTGGGCCTGAGCATGATAGGCACGCAGGAATTCTTCGCGCGGCGGCCCGCCTGGGGCCTGTTTCATGGCGTGTGGCTGGTGGGCATGCTGTTGACCGGCTGGCTGCTGCTGGCGCAGCCGCATCTGGGCGCGCGCATCGCGGTGTTTTCGCTGGCCGCATTCATCTTCTATGCCGTGCAGTGCTGGCTGGTGTGGCGCCACGGCATGCGTCATTTCTCATACTGCTTTTTCGGCGCGCTGATGACGGTGCAGGCGCTTGCCGTGCTGGCGCGCCTGGTGACCGCGCTCTCGGTCGACGCGGTCAACATGGAGGCGCTGCGCAACGGCCCGCTGGTGGCTTGTTTTGTAGAAATACAAAATTGGTCATCGTTTACCCCCGATAGCATAGAGCCTTTGTCTAAAGCTGCGCCTCTGTTCGGACGATTTTCCGTGACCAAGAACGACATGCTACATGTCCTCGAATCCTTTGGTCGCCGTTAGCTAGTTGAATCGCCACGACCATTGTAGACACTCCTGAGCCATAATTTAGGCAAAGGAGAAATAATGAGCGGGAAGCGGTATACGGAAGAATTTAAGGTCGCTGCGATCAAGCAGGTTGTTGAGCGCGGGCACCCAGCGGCCGAGGTCGCTGAAAGGCTTGGCGTCAGCATTCACAGCATCTATGCGTGGACAAAACGGTATGGCGTGCCAGAGGTGGAGCGCAAAGCCCAAGACGCGCAGTCTGACGAGATGCGGCGACTCAAGGCCGAGCTGAAGCGCGTGACCGAGGAGCGTGACATCTTGAAAAAGGCCGCGGTGTACTTTGCCAAGACGTCCGGGTAAGGTACGCCTTCATTCAGGAAGTACAGGACGAATTTCCGGTGCGGCGCTTGTGCAAGATGATGGGAGTTCATCCCAGCGGTTTCTATGCATGGTGCCTTCAGCCGGAAAGCAAGCGGGCCAAGGAGGACAAGCGCCTGCTCGGTCACATTAAACAATCATGGCTGGAAAGCGGCGCGGTTTACGGCTACCGCAAGGTGTCCGAGGATCTGCGAGACTTGGGAGAACGATGCGGGATCAATCGCGTTCACCGCATCATGCGCTCAGCGGGCTTGCGCTCGCAGACCGGATACGGCAAGCGCAAGTGGAAAGGTGGCGGCGTGCCATCAGTAGTAGCGCCAAATCATCTGCAGCGGCAATTTGACGTGCTTGAGCCAAACCGGGTCTGGGTGACGGACATAACCTACATTCGAACCCATGAAGGCTGGCTATACCTGGCAGTGGTACTCGACCTGTTTTCACGTCAGGTCGTCGGGTGGTCGATGCGTTCACGGATTGATACTGAGCTGGCGATGAATGCGCTGCTGATGGCGGTTTGGCGGCGTAAGCCCGCAGATCCTGTGATGGTTCATTCGGATCAGGGCACGCAGTTCACCAGCAAAGACTGGCGCGACTTTTTGACTGAGCACCGGCTTGAGCCGAGCATGAGCCGGCGTGTGTCGACACCAGTACATCCATAGCTCTTAACCATGGCCTTCGTCAGGGGGGACATGACCCCATCAAGAACGCCACTGCCCGATTCAATGGACCGAAGCAGCGCCTCGTCTTCTGGATAAATTGTGCTTGACCACTCCCTAAGCCAGCTTTTCCAATCTGGCTCCTGATTCATTTCTTCGCCCTGCATTTATGCCCCCTCACTGCTTAACTCTTTATTCTGATGCCGGCTTTGCTGCTTTTGCCGATTCCTCTGTGGGGCTCTTAGCAATTGCCCGGAGGTCGACCGGTTGAAACCGCAGTCGAACCCTGTCGATCACGGAAAAGGACTCGACTCAACTTGAACGGACGTGCGCTGTCAGATCAAATTTGACTTAGTACAGCTAATCGCTGCTATTGTGAACTATAAGAAAGTACACTGGCTTGTATCCTCCAAACCAGCGAAATCCGAAGAAGCTTTCAGTTTCTCGGTGATCTTCGGTTCGGAGCCTAGCAATGTGCCCCATTGCCTCATCCCATGAGAATATTTTTGCTTTCTCCGCAACTTCATCGAACAATTTTTCAAGAGATACAGTTCGAATGTAAGCGTCCGCTCAGCGCCGTCTTGAGTGCCTTGGCAATTTGATCGATGATGGCATCACACCGCTGGGAAGCGGCGTAATCTCAGAGGGCTGCTGGCAGGCCGCAGTTCCACGGCAAGAATTCATCAACCCGGTTGACGGGATGATCGGCGATATGCGTCAGCACATGGCGCAACCAAGCTTCGGGGTCGACACCGTTCAGCTTGGCCGTCCCGATCAACGAGTAGATCGCGGCGGCGCGCTCGCCGCCGCTGTCGGCGCCGGCAAACAGGTAGTTGCGGCGGCCTATCGCTACGCCACGCAAGGCGCGCTCGGCCGCCGAGTTGTCGATCTCGATGGCGCCGTCATCGCAATAGCGCAGCAGCGCCGGCCAGAGTTTGAGCGCGTACAGGATCGCCGCCGCAGTGTCGGACTTGCGCGACAGCGTATCGAGCGTGGTGCGCAGCCAGTGTTCCAGGTCATCGAGTAGCGGGCGCGAGCGGGCTTGCCGAACCTGCCTTCGTTCGTCGGGAGGTTTGCCTCGGATATCTGCCTCGATCACATAGAGCTCGGCGATCCGGCGCAATGCCTCGGTGGTCAGCGCCGTCGGTCGCGCCGCGTGCAGGTCATGGAACTTGCGTCGCGCGTGCGCCCAGCAGGCGGCTTCGCGGATCGTTCCATTTTCAAACAAGGCATTGAAGCCAGCATACGCATCGGCTTGCAGCACGCCTTCGAACTTGGCCAGGTGGGTCTGCGGATGAATGCCCTTGCGGTCGGGCGTGTACGCAAACCAGACTGCTGGCGGTGCGGTGTCGCCCGAAGGCCGGTCGTCACGCACGTAGGTCCACAAGCGCGCCGTCTTGGTTTTTCCGTTGCCGGGCGCCAGCACAGGGATCGGGGTGTCGTCGGCATGCAGCTTCGACGCTGCCAGCACGTGGCGCCGAACGGCGTCAACTAACGGACGCAGCAGTGCGCTGGCCGAACCGACCCAGCTCGCCAACAGGGCGCGGTCAAGGTCGACGCCCTCACGGGCATAAATGACCGACTGGCGATACAGCGGCAGGTGATCGGCAAATTTCGCCACCAGGATGTGGGCCAGCAGGCCGGGACCGGCAATGCCGCGCTCAATCGGCCGGCTCGGTGCCGGTGCCTGGACGATCGCATCGCAGCAGGAACAAGCAAGCTTGGGACGCACATGGCGGATCACGCGGAAGCTGGCCGGCACGAAATCCAGTTGCTCGGCCACGTCTTCGCCCAGCGGCCGCAGGCCGCCACCGCAGGCCGGGCAGGCGTCGGCCGCTGGCGCATAGACCTTCTCGTCACGCGGCAGGTGATCGGGCAGAGGCCGACGCACCGATTTTTTGCGCGGCGCCTGGTCGGCCGCCGGCATCTCGCGCGCCGCCTCGGCCTCGTCGGCCTGCAGGTCTTCCAGTTGCAATTCCAGCTGCTCGATCTGGTGGTCCAGCTTTTCCGACTTGCGGCCGAACTGCATGCGCCGCAACTTCGCGATCTGCAGCTTGAGGTGTTCGATCTCGACGGCGCGCGTGTTCAGTTGTTCGCGCAGACCTTCCACCACCTCGTTTTGAGCGAGCAGCAGCGCCTTCAAGGCGGCGATTTCGTTGGGCAGGTCGGCTGGGCTGAGCATGCGCCGAGTTTACGCGAGGCGTATCACGTTTACAAGGCCGAGGTTGGTTTCCAAGTTCGCTCGGGGCGCCGCCAGTCTATGCCCTCGAGCAGCATCGACAGCTGCGCCTGCGTCAACGCCACCGAGCCGTTGCTGGCCTGCGGCCAGATGAAGCGGCCACGCTCCAGCCGCTTGGCCAGCAGGCACAGCCCGTCACCGGTCCACCACAGTAATTTGATGAGATCGCCGCGCCGGCCACGAAACACGAAAACGTGCCCGCTGAACGGATCTTCCTCCAGCGCCGTCTGCACTTTGGCAGCCAGCCCATTGAAGCCGGAGCGCATGTCGGTGGTGCCGGCGGCGAGCCAGACCTTGGTGCCAGCGGGCAGGCCGATCATCGTAGAACCCGATCCAACACTTGCGCCAGCGCAGCGGCATTGGGCTGACCTTCGATCCGCACGCGGACCTGGCCCAACTCCAACACGATAATGCCGCTGGCGTCGGAGGTGTCGTTATTCGGAGCAGGCGCCGTTGGCGCCAGCACCACCGGCAACAAGCCATCATCCCGCATTAACGCAGGCACGCCGAGGCGCCCTTGCTCATAGAGACGGCGCCAGCTGAACACCTGGTTAGCGTTGACGCCGTGCTCGCGCGCGATGCGCGCGACCGAAGCGCCCGGCTCCAGCGACAGCGCCACCAATGCGCGCTTGAACTCGAGCGGGTGCTGGCGGTAGTGGCCGCGTGGATTCTTGGAAATGATCGGTTGAAAATTTGTGTCCATAATCGAAAATTGTGGGCACAACGCTGTGCCAAAATTCGATCATGGATTACGCTGGTCAGGCAGTCCAGACGGCGCTGGGAAGACGCTTACGTTCGAATTGGACGACCTTCTTCATCTTTTAGCGCTACGGGGGGAGGTCCGATATCCGTAAAGAAAACAAGTTCTCCCTCGTCTGGTCGGTCAAGTGGTAGCCAAAAAATAGGTGGGTCACTATAAAGATCGCAAAGAGTGGCCACCGCCGGAAATGCCGCTATGCACGGGATTCCTACTGCGCGTGAAGCGTCTGCAAACTTGAATAGCTCGGAATTGATCTTTCCCCAGATGCAGTTTTCCTGTAAGCGTCTTCCCAGCGCCGTCTGGACTGCCTGACCAGCGTAATCCATGATCGAATTTTGGCACAGCGTTGTGCCCACAATTTTCGATTATGGACACAAATTTTCAACCGATCATTTCCAAGAATCCACGCGGCCACTACCGCCAGCACCCGCTCGAGTTCAAGCGCGCATTGGTGGCGCTGTCGCTGGAGCCGGGCGCTTCGGTCGCGCGCATCGCGCGCGAGCACGGCGTCAACGCTAACCAGGTGTTCAGCTGGCGCCGTCTCTATGAGCAAGGGCGCCTCGGCGTGCCTGCGTTAATGCGGGATGATGGCTTGTTGCCGGTGGTGCTGGCGCCAACGGCGCCTGCTCCGAATAACGACACCTCCGACGCCAGCGGCATTATCGTGTTGGAGTTGGGCCAGGTCCGCGTGCGGATCGAAGGTCAGCCCAATGCCGCTGCGCTGGCGCAAGTGTTGGATCGGGTTCTACGATGATCGGCCTGCCCGCTGGCACCAAGGTCTGGCTCGCCGCCGGCACCACCGACATGCGCTCCGGCTTCAATGGGCTGGCTGCCAAAGTGCAGACGGCGCTGGAGGAAGATCCGTTCAGCGGGCACGTTTTCGTGTTTCGTGGCCGGCGCGGCGATCTCATCAAATTACTGTGGTGGACCGGTGACGGGCTGTGCCTGCTGGCCAAGCGGCTGGAGCGTGGCCGCTTCATCTGGCCGCAGGCCAGCAACGGCTCGGTGGCGTTGACGCAGGCGCAGCTGTCGATGCTGCTCGAGGGCATAGACTGGCGGCGCCCCGAGCGAACTTGGAAACCAACCTCGGCCTTGTAAACGTGATACGCCTCGCGTAAACTCGGCGCATGCTCAGCCCAGCCGACCTGCCCAACGAAATCGCCGCCTTGAAGGCGCTGCTGCTCGCTCAAAACGAGGTGGTGGAAGGTCTGCGCGAACAACTGAACACGCGCGCCGTCGAGATCGAACACCTCAAGCTGCAGATCGCGAAGTTGCGGCGCATGCAGTTCGGCCGCAAGTCGGAAAAGCTGGACCACCAGATCGAGCAGCTGGAATTGCAACTGGAAGACCTGCAGGCCGACGAGGCCGAGGCGGCGCGCGAGATGCCGGCGGCCGACCAGGCGCCGCGCAAAAAATCGGTGCGTCGGCCTCTGCCCGATCACCTGCCGCGTGACGAGAAGGTCTATGCGCCAGCGGCCGACGCCTGCCCGGCCTGCGGTGGCGGCCTGCGGCCGCTGGGCGAAGACGTGGCCGAGCAACTGGATTTCGTGCCGGCCAGCTTCCGCGTGATCCGCCATGTGCGTCCCAAGCTTGCTTGTTCCTGCTGCGATGCGATCGTCCAGGCACCGGCACCGAGCCGGCCGATTGAGCGCGGCATTGCCGGTCCCGGCCTGCTGGCCCACATCCTGGTGGCGAAATTTGCCGATCACCTGCCGCTGTATCGCCAGTCGGTCATTTATGCCCGTGAGGGCGTCGACCTTGACCGCGCCCTGTTGGCGAGCTGGGTCGGTTCGGCCAGCGCACTGCTGCGTCCGTTAGTTGACGCCGTTCGGCGCCACGTGCTGGCAGCGTCGAAGCTGCATGCCGACGACACCCCGATCCCTGTGCTGGCGCCCGGCAACGGAAAAACCAAGACGGCGCGCTTGTGGACCTACGTGCGTGACGACCGGCCTTCGGGCGACACCGCACCGCCAGCAGTCTGGTTTGCGTACACGCCCGACCGCAAGGGCATTCATCCGCAGACCCACCTGGCCAAGTTCGAAGGCGTGCTGCAAGCCGATGCGTATGCTGGCTTCAATGCCTTGTTTGAAAATGGAACGATCCGCGAAGCCGCCTGCTGGGCGCACGCGCGACGCAAGTTCCATGACCTGCACGCGGCGCGACCGACGGCGCTGACCACCGAGGCATTGCGCCGGATCGCCGAGCTCTATGTGATCGAGGCAGATATCCGAGGCAAACCTCCCGACGAACGAAGGCAGGTTCGGCAAGCCCGCTCGCGCCCGCTACTCGATGACCTGGAACACTGGCTGCGCACCACGCTCGATACGCTGTCGCGCAAGTCCGACACTGCGGCGGCGATCCTGTACGCGCTCAAACTCTGGCCGGCGCTGCTGCGCTATTGCGATGACGGCGCCATCGAGATCGACAACTCGGCGGCCGAGCGCGCCTTGCGTGGCGTAGCGATAGGCCGCCGCAACTACCTGTTTGCCGGCGCCGACAGCGGCGGCGAGCGCGCCGCCGCGATCTACTCGTTGATCGGGACGGCCAAGCTGAACGGTGTCGACCCCGAAGCTTGGTTGCGCCATGTGCTGACGCATATCGCCGATCATCCCGTCAACCGGGTTGATGAATTCTTGCCGTGGAACTGCGGCCTGCCAGCAGCCCTCTGAGATTACGCCGCTTCCCAGCGGTGTGATGCCATCATCGATCAAATTGCCAAGGCACTCAAGACGGCGCTGAGCGGACGCTTACCGACGAACGAAGGCAGGTTCGGCAAGCCCGCTCGCGCCCGCTACTCGATGACCTGGAACACTGGCTGCGCACCACGCTCGATACGCTGTCGCGCAAGTCCGACACTGCGGCGGCGATCCTGTACGCGCTCAAACTCTGGCCGGCGCTGCTGCGCTATTGCGATGACGGCGCCATCGAGATCGACAACTCGGCGGCCGAGCGCGCCTTGCGTGGCGTAGCGATAGGCCGCCGCAACTACCTGTTTGCCGGCGCCGACAGCGGCGGCGAGCGCGCCGCCGCGATCTACTCGTTGATCGGGACGGCCAAGCTGAACGGTGTCGACCCCGAAGCTTGGTTGCGCCATGTGCTGACGCATATCGCCGATCATCCCGTCAACCGGGTTGATGAATTCTTGCCGTGGAACTGCGGCCTGCCAGCAGCCCTCTGAGATTACGCCGCTTCCCAGCGGTGTGATGCCATCATCGATCAAATTGCCAAGGCACTCAAGACGGCGCTGAGCGGACGCTTACGTTTTCCTGTGCTGCTATCTTTGGGCGACGAGCGAACATTGCTACTACTTTGACAAAGCATTTTCCGTGAATTTCAGATGAGGTTCGGTTCCCTTCACGCGTTTTCCAGTAGAAGAGTGGAAGTGCCGATCCGAAGCGGCTTTTAAGAGCACGCTGAAGTACTGGAACTATCGCATATTCGGCAGTTCGCTCGCCGAAGAAACTGGACACAATGCATCTCCTTTCTTTTGGCTACTAAGATTTCTTTTGAGGTAGCTCTTTGAAAGTATGAACTACGCGGTTCTCGACAGTTCGATACTCTACCGCCTCGATTTCGTGAATCGTAATAAGGTTGCGGTCCAACTCCAAGGCTGGTTCGAATCTATCTTCTTCTCCTGGCCACCTGAATATCTGCTGTTGATCCTCTGCTAGAGGCCGGCTCTCGATACTGGGAGAGAGCCAAGCTGAGTGCTCGTCATATTCCATTAAGTATGCTGTAGCGGTCTCGCGATATTCGGGCTCAGATCGGAGGACAGTTGAGGCTTTTCGGAAAAGAACGACGTTCCTCGTACTAGAGTCTTTTTTAGCGTCTTGGGTAGATGGGAAGAGAATGCCATCAATGTTCAGGTTAGGGTGGGTTGCCAAGAAATCCGCGATTGCTTGCGTAATGAGGTAATCATTGTTAGCCATCCCTGGTAAAACAGGCATCGTCAGGCGACCAATTAAGGTCGCCAAAAAATTTCTTCTTGTAGCACGCTCTACTGTGATGGGAGAGAACTTACTTGCGTCTGCAAGTGAGAGAGCACCAAGCTTCGACAGATCCAAGAGACTAAGCTCGCGAATGATATTGAAAACCGCAACTGCCACGTTGGCGCCCACTGCTGGACGCACTTCTGCGATCGCAGTAGATGCCTTTGTTGCGCCATAAAATACGGGGATTCCGGCGCAGTTCATGCGGCCCGCGCTTCCTCTTCCAACAGGAGGTGGCCCCAGCTTGGACTCGGGATGGTTGAGAGCATCCTGGAGTTCTTGAAGTGTTTCAAACTCTCTGGCTCTGGACAGTGAGGAAATCGGATGGCCAGGCCCGACCTTTATTACTACCGAGTCTCCCTCATGAGTGCGATCTTCCACGACGGGACCGAAGACCTTTTCCAGCAATCTGGCTGCGGCAGGATTGAAGAGGCGAGCAGTATCTCTTAGTGATCGCTCCATTTGCTCCCACTCAAGGCTTATTTGAGCCGTAGTTTCAGATGCCTCTACAAACCACGGGTCTTCGCCGTATTTCTCCTCTTGCGAATCGCGATCAAACCAGTGGTCTGAAAGTACCTCATGGAGGTCTTCTAACGCCGCGCCGTCGAGTCCCGTTAACTTATGCAGGATAGTACTTAGGTCTCCTCCTTCTGGTGTCCGATCAAAATGGACCACTGCCATGGTCAGGCTCGATACTTCGAAGAATACGTCGATTACATCGTCACAGCGAGTCGCAAGGTCCCAGATGCTGATAGTTGGGGCGCTGGCATTGCAATAGGCGCATTCATCTAGCTCTCCAATTTTTTGAGCAATCTCTTGCTTCAAATGCTCGTCTCGAATGCAGTTTGAACAGATTCTTTGATCGAAAGGCACCGAAAGGCTCCTACAAGTCAAGTTAAGGGGGCGAAAGCGGTGCCTTCATTGTAGAAGTGCTCGTCGATTACACCCAGTCGCTATCAGGTCTAGTGAGTTGCAAGTAAGGCAGCATTTGATGAGACCTCGAAGTTCTAGGATTTATGAGTGCATGAGAATTTACAGACTGGATATGGTCAGGGTTTTCACCGCGAACAGGACGGCTCCTGTATGGGAACGTCACAACCTTAGTCTCCCGCCGTGTCGTCAGCTGAGCAAGAGGCTTTTTATATTCGTCTGGGAAGAACTCATACTCAATCGTCTGCGCGGTCTCAAGCAGGAGATCTAGGTTCGCAAGATGGCACTCAGCCGTTGGGGACGATGTGGTAAAAAGCGCCGCGTCCAAGCGCTCCATATAGCTAAACATCCGACCTAAGACATTGAGCAGGAAGTGATTGAACGAGATGCCTGTATTGACCTTCAATCTGTACATCGGATGGATTTGACGATTTGGTCCACGCAAATCGTCAGGACCAATAACACTTTGGACAACGAAACCTTGGACTGACACGCCTCGATGGTTCACGACCTGTAGAAGTCCAATCGAAGACGGCTGATGCTTGAGGACATTTGCGATATCACGGATGAGGCTGTGCTCTCCCTTCGTCGGAGCATAGAATTTGTTGAGCACGGCGCCGTTGGAGTCGCGAAGGAGCGACAGAATATCCGCTTGCCGTTGTCCTTCAGTAGACCCAGGTGGCGTCAGACACTTTATGATAAGAAAGAGTTGGTCGTAAAACTCGTTCACACACAGTACTAGAGCCTTGGTCAGGTCAGCACGATGCGCATTGGCTTCGCCATCCCTTACGTCATCCGCCAAGCGGACGTACAAGTCAACGACCTCCTTAAGCTTCTCTGAGAGCAAATCTGCAGGATGCGCCAGCGGGGAACTGTGCAACTCATGAAACAACGCCGAAGCTGGTACAGCAACCAAATGGCAGTAGAGGTTATGTCCGTTCTGACTCACGTATTTGTATTCAGGCATAGCTATCCGGAAAGTAAGGGATTATGTTGCTGGTCAACTAGTAGTCGCAGCAGTTAGAGCTTGATCACGTTGTTCGACCCAAACCAATCATCTGCCTTTGCGATGGTGGCTGGCGATGGATCACGGAAATAGACCGCTAAAAAGTCCTTCGCACGCGTGCAACAAACGTAGAAAAGCTTTTGAGTGCGGTGCCGGACTGTGTCGGTGCCGCCGCCCTCAAACAAATAATTGAAGTTGTACTTGCTCCAGTTCCCATTGTCCAAAACGACCAGCACGCGTTCGAACTCTAGCCCCTTGATCTTATGCTGTGTTGAATATGCGGTACGCCCTTCCAAATAGTCGTAGAGTTTCTGATAGGCTGCGCATGGAACTTCAATTAATCGTTTGAAGAGGTAGCTCTTTCGATTGCGAAAATCTTCAAATCGGTCGTCTTTTATGCATAGACCTTGTTGGTGAGCGTACTCGATAACATCGATAATTGGGCCGCCAGACATCGAAATAATGGTGTCAATGCAGGCACGAAGACGTGCTTTATCGCTGTGGCGGTGCAGGCGGAATTCTGTTCTCCTCAGAAACTCATTGTACTGTCGCCCTTCATATAGATGAACCACCGCTAGGATTTTGAACACGTGCTTGATGAAGTCACATCGCTGCGAACCTTTCCGCGCGATATCAGCTTCGCTGTGCTTCTTATCGTCAATGAGCTGATCTTTGTCGACATACATCCGACGGAATTCAAGGAAATTGCATTTCTTTGCGTCCTCCAGGAGATGCGGATGGGCAGCGATAAAGACATTCATGGCTGGAGTTGGGCTTACAGTTTTCAATGCTGGGCCGGTCTTGCCCTCTTGAACTGCAGCGACCACCTCTCCAAACAACATCCCGTCGTATTTGCTGACGTCGTCATGTTCTTTTAGGTGCTTAACTATACGATCGCGGAACGCTAGGACGCAGTCCTTATCGTAGATTTCCATGAGTTCATTGAACCCGGCTTGTGGAGCTATCAGATTGTGGGTCAGATTCAGCTCCTTAGTTTCAAGCACGTCAGCAAAGTCCCACTTCAAATCAGCGCGAACGTCGCCAAGTTTATTTGTGTCGCCCTCGGAATAGTAAAAACGTATCGTTCCTTCTTTCACTGCTCCTTCACTCATGTTGGGCGCTTTCTCATCATTGGACGCATGTTGCTGAAGCCCATCAAAGCGGAGCCGATTGGCTAACTCATAAACTAAGCGAGGGTTGCGGCGATTCTGTTCTTTTTTTACTTCGCTTACGCTTCCGCTGTCAACATAGTCTTTGATCGATTCGATACCATCATCATAGATCGACTGCATCGCGTCACCGAAGAAGCCGCAAATGCCTTTGCGGGAGCTCTGCGGAAGGTAGTCGAGAAGAATCTTGATGACGTCAACAGCGGTATCCTGGTATTCGTCAACAAGAATGTATCTATATTTGTCGCGCAAGATATCGCGGATCTTCGTGTATCGATCGAAGACTGCGCACGCAAGGACGATCACTTCGTCATGTGAAACAATCCATTTGTCTAAAATTCTGTATTCCTTGTACTGTATCGCCTTTCCATCCAATATTTCGTCCGTGACCTCGAGGCTGCCGGGATTGATTAGAGGAGTATCGCCATTTGTTAGGTCGATCAGGACCTTGCGCAACTCTGACTGATAAGGGCTGATCGCAGACCACAAGAAATCGTGGATGGTGCTGACGTGAAGACGCTCGCTAGAGATGCGCGACTCGATCTCCCTAACGGCAGCGTTGGTATAGGTAATACAGGCAATGGACGAAGCCGGATCGCGCCGAAGGAATTCTCCAATTACCTGGGCTAAGGAATAAGTCTTGCCACTCCCGGCACCGCCGCTCAATAGAAAGCTTCTACCCGCATCGACATGTTCTAGTACCTGGATGACTTCAGGCTCAAGTTCTACCCCAGTTTGACCCATGAGAGGCCCTCCTCAATATATTTAGGAGTCAGCCAATTGCTGAACTCTACGTCGAACTCTTTTTGCTCACCAATAGGGTCTTGCTTGTTCGACTTGATTGTCTGACTGTTGAGAAGAATCTCGATTGCAAAGGACGGTTTCTTGGTAATGCCGTTTGCCGCCATCTCAAAGGAGTCGCCTCCGGCTAAGTAGGGCTTTAAGTGTTTTCCGACCAAGCTCGGAAACTTGGCCGAATCTACGTCGCCATCGGCGTCAATTGCTTCGCTCATGAACGGGCGATTAATGTGGAAGAACGCATCTTCAAAGCTGCGAGCGTGGTACTGCTTTTCTTCTTTGTTAGACTCTACAACTTGATAGATGCACATAACACGGCCGTCAGGGTGCGGCGCCCACGCGCCAGTTGCTTCATTCTTGTGGACAGTCTTTTGGGCGGCAGTGAGCCCTATGAAGTACGGCAATTCGGGACCAACACCGAAGAAGAACTGAAGCGCGTAATTGGTTGTGCGGGTCGCCCCTTCAACCGCATGCGCACATGGATCCACGATTGCATTCCCCTCTTTGTTGTGCTTTGGCTTTCCGCTATCGTCAAGACGTGGCTTCTCAATTGCCGCATCTAGATCTGTGATGATTAGCGATTTGACTCCAATAAAGTCCAAAAAAATCTCAAAGATCTGTGCGTGAGCGCCAACCTCAACTAGCGATATATTTTGTGAGAGTAGTGGAAGGGGAGCCGGTACACCCTTCTCCCAGGCGCTCATTTCATCTTGAATATCTACCTTGCGCATCATCGCCGGTAAGAGAATTCGCTCTGTATCTCCTTCGAACAAAATCGCTTTATCCGCGAAGAAGAGTTGGGAGCGATGAAGCGTTAGGTATTGTTTAAGGAACTTGTAATAGCCTATTTTCCCTGCAGCTTTATAGAGCTGATCCAGATCCCGAAGGCTCCGTGACCGAGTACCAGAGCTGCTCTTCAAAAAGTACTTGATGTCGTCGAAGTCTGATTCGGCAACGATATGTGATGAATGGGTCGACAGAAGGGTCTGGAGGGGCCTCGTAATCCCATGAGCATTCGTTATCGTCTTACCGATCAATTTTTTGATGTTCTTGATGAAGACAGCTTGCATTTGTGGGTGAGTGTGCGCTTCAGGTTCTTCAATGAACAATAGATTTATATCGGCAGGCTTCGGTTGCTTGCCTCGTTTGAATTCATTCAGGATTATCTTGATCTCGAAGATGATGCTTATAAGGTTTAGATAGCCTAAGCCGTTGTGACTCTCTGGTAACGTATGAGGTTCCGCACCTTGGCCATACATTACCGTAGTGTTTTCCTCCAGAAGTTCGCGTTGCTGCAACGTTGACTTGATCTTGATTTGCGTTTCGCCTTCCTTAATTCCACCGAATCGCTGGACATCGGAAATGACATCTTTGAAGAGATCGCTGTATATCACATCAAGCTTGCCATCCGTATCTCCAAGGGCTTCCTTGAATGTTTCAAAGACCTCTTCGGTGCCAGCATCCTCAGACATTGCTGAGTAGATCTTTGCCGACATCGTGGAAAGACTATGGTCCGAATTTTTATTCGAGACGGAGCGTCGCGCGTTGATGCGCTTGAACGAAATGATGTCTTCGACCCGCACTTCTTCTTTGGCTAAGTCGACGTAAGTGGCTTCTTGCACGCTCTGCGTTATGTGATCGAATCGCACACTTCGACGCGAGACCTTAAAGTAGCGACCAAAGCTGTCCTGCAGAAAAGCAAGTGCTTCTTTGGCTTTTGGCCCTTTTTTTGTGCGCTGCGCGGCGAAGTCTCGCTTAAGAATGTCGAGGTTCTCTGACGGTAGATGGTAGAGAAAATCCAAAATTATCCATCGGTTATCTGGATCAAGATCCATGATGACTTTGTTACCTACATTCGCTAAGTCGTCATCGCTGCCGTACTCAATAAATAGTCTTAACGATATACCGCAGAAAGGATAGGGATCGTCTGGCTGCACACGATTTTCTGCTAACTCAACGAGGTGTTTTTGAAAGTCGATATTGAAGTCGTCCAGTTCGAAGCGCGCTTGCGCCCCTCCTAGAAACCGCTCCAGCGCTAGTAGGAGCGACGTCTTTCCTGAATTGTTCTTGCCAACGATGATTGAGAGGTACTCTTCGAGGTCAACCTCAAGATTATTGAGTGATCGGAAGTTTTTGATATGGAGTTTTATGAGCTTCACGGCGTTCTCTCAGGAATGGACGTTCACCACTAATGGGCGTGAACAAAACGTTACTGAGAATAGCATCTTGCCAATGGGAAAAAATACACAGAATGTCACAGGAGACACTTTCCTGGTGACTACGAAGGGCGCACAGAGAGTTTCCTGCGAGAACTAGTCCCATAGTAGACCGGGTATCCTGCCAATCAGTAGGGCCAGCAATTCCCTCTGTTAGACTTGATATCTCACAATGAAAATTCGGTAGGCATGACATTGATGGTATGTAGCCACACCACCTGGCCGCATCGTGACGAGCCGCACTATATCCGCACTATACCGGTGCCGCACACGCGCAGTTTGGTCAGCCATTCGTACACTCCAGTCTTGTTCACCTCTTCTATTGGGTAGCCTCTTGTCGTAATAGTGGCACGCGCCCCCGGAGTTAGTTCCGAAGTTGTTACAATTAAACCCTGCTTAGCGTTGAAGTGCTCAACATCCGCGTATAGCCCTTTGATCACTAGCTTGTCTACTTTTGCTTTTGTTCGCTTACACTGGACGATACAAAGTGGCGGATTGCTTGTCACATCTTTAGGGTTCCAAATCCTAACATCGACACCATCGTCATCGGTCCCAGGACCAAGTTCGACTTGGTATCCTTCTCGGTGAAAAAATTCAGTGGTGAGCTCCTCGAACTTCCGCCAATGCATGACTGCGAGTTTATCTGGGTTTCTATACAAAAAATTTATGTATCTTTGATCTATATATGTTCCGAATTCGGGCTTTGGTGCATTGCCGTCATACAATCCATCGAGAGAAATGCTTGAGTGGGATTCCTCATATTGAGGCGTGGAGTGAGGAGAAAGTCGTTGGGCTCTATCCATTATCTCTATTTTCTCCCACATAATCTTCAGCCCGGCATTTCCGAATTTTTTTCTTGCTTCGAGGAGCATCGGCTCTGGATCAAGTGACTTTGAACCTTTCTTAGCTGCGTCTTCGAGCATCGTTTGCCATCGTTTAACAAATAAGTCGGAGATATCTGTATAGAGCTTTAGTTGTGTTGGATCACCTTTGTATTTGTGAAAGAGCCGGGCACTTTCAACCATCCAGCCTCGGTACTCTTCCTCGGTATATCCGATACGATGATATAAAGCGTAAAATAATTCCTCGCATTCTTCAGACCGAAGTCTTATGCCCTGTTTTTCAGCCTGTTGAATTATGTCTGCGTATTCCGTACCTGAAAATAGATCGCACATCTGTTCAACCGAAAGCGTTAGTCCGGCTTTATATCCTGCCGTCTCCGACAAAAGGTCAGGCAAGTGCTGCGCTGAAAAAGAGATCCCGCCCATTCTTTCCTCTCAAAAAATTTATTTAACGATAGGCGAACCTACCGGTCTAAGGTAGTGATGTCGCTTGAATGCGTTCCAGTCTACGCCGTTCATAGCAAGTTGTCACAATATCTACACCTAAACTCTGTACCACGAGTGAGCAGTCGAGGATTTGGCCGGAGGGCGAATCGCAGGGCTATGGAGGTAGGCATAAGCTCTTCGTCGGGCTATCCGTTGGGAGAGTGGGCTGGCCGTGACCACAATAATCTGTATTTCTACAAAACAATGTGTTCATGGCGGTGGCCAGCTTCATGTCGCTGATGCTGGCGGTCGGCTTCCTGATGATGGCCATGCGGCGCCTGCAGGGCATCCTCGAAGAGCGTTCTACGCACGACCCGCTGACCGGGGTGCTGAACCGGCGCGGCTTCGACATCTTCTACAGCAAGCAGCGCGTGCAGCTGGGCCGCGAGGGGCGTCCGCTGTCGCTGATGAATATCGACCTGGACCACTTCAAGGCCATCAACGACCGCTACGGGCACGTGATGGGCGACCGGGTGCTGGTGCAGATTGCCAACCTCATCGGCCAGGCCTTGCGCGAGAGCGACTACGTGGCGCGCTTCGGCGGCGAGGAATTCGTGGTGCTGCTGCCGGACGCGGAAGTGCCGCGCGCAGTGATGGTGGCCGAGCGCATCCGCGACGCGCTGCGCACCGGCTGGAACGACCAGCTGCCGCCTTGCACGGTGAGCATCGGCATCGGCACGCATGTGTCGCGCGACGAGTCGCTGGACAGCCTGCTGGGCCGCACCGACGCGGCCCTGTACCGCGCCAAGGAAAACGGCCGCGACCGGGTGGAACTGGCCTGAGCGCGCGCCACTCACTGCACCGGCGCCAGCGTACGGATCTGGAAGCGGTAATCCTTGTTGAACAAAAACGTCTCGGACATATCGAAGGTCTTGTGATGGCTTTCCATCAGCTTGCCCGGCTTGGGATAAGGCTCGGCCGCGCGCATGGCCGCCAGAGCCAGGTTGCTGGCTTTCTGGTCGCGCGAGCGCACCACGCGCAGGTTGACGAGGTCGCCGTCGCGCCCGATTTTCGCCTCCACCACCACGATGGACGTCAGCAGTGGCGGCAGCGCGCCGGTGAACGCACCGTCCGGCGTGGCGGCCAGGATCCTGGCCGCCAGCGCGCGCTTGTAATCGTCCAGCGTGTGGATGGGGGGCGGCAGCGGCGGCACCGGCACTTGTTCGGCCGGCAAGGGTGTGCGGGGGATGGCGGCGGGCCGCGTGGCCGCTTCGGTGCGCCGGGGAGGTTCTTTACCGCAAGAGGCCAGCAGGGATGCACACATCATCACCGCGAGGCCCGACGCGGTGGTGTGCTGTAATTTGCCCATGGCGGGCCTCCCGGAGTGTTTAGCTGAACAGGCGGCGCAGTTCCGCGCCCGGATCCGGTGCGCGCATGAAGGCTTCGCCCACCAGGAAACTGTGGACATTCGCGTTGCGCATGCGCTGCACGTCGTCACTGTTCAGAATACCAGATTCGGTGATCACGAGGCGCTCGGCTGGGATGCGGCCGAGCAGGTTCAGCGTGGTGTCCAGCGAGGTCTCGAAGGTGCGCAGATTGCGGTTGTTGATGCCGATCAGATTGCTTTTCAGCTTGAGCGCGGCGGTCAGCTCCTCGCCGTCGTGCGACTCGATCAGCACGCCCATGCCCAGTTCGTGGGCGCAGGCTTCCATCTCCGCCATCAGGCCATGGTCCAGTGCGGACACGATCAGCAGGATGCAATCGGCGCCCATCGCGCGCGCTTCATAGATCTGGTACATATCGATCATGAAGTCCTTGCGCAGCACCGGGATGTCGCAGGCGGCGCGGGCCTGCTTCAGGTAGTCGTCGGCGCCCTGGAAATAGTGCACGTCGGTCAGCACAGACAGGCAGGAGGCGCCGTGCTTGGCATAACTCTCGGCGATCTCGGCCGGGCGGAAGTCGGCGCGCAGCACGCCTTTCGATGGCGACGACTTCTTCACCTCGGCGATCACGCCCGCGTTGCCGGCGGCGATGTTCTTGCGCAGGTTCGCTTCGAAGCCGCGCAGATTGGCGCGCAGTTCCGCGTCGCCTTCCACTTCGGCGCGCAGGCTGGCCAGGCTGCGGTGCTTCTTGGCCGCCGCCACTTCGTCGGCCTTGGTGGCCAGGATCTTGTTCAGGATGTCGGACATGGTCTTGCTTTCAATGTTGTTCGGACAGCGCCAGGCGCGCACCGAGTGCCAGGAACAGGCCGCCGGTCACCCGGTTCAGCCACAGTGCCACCAGCGGTTGGACTTTCAGGCGCGCGCTGGCGAAGGCGGTAAACACCGCCAGCCCGTTACACCACAGCATGCCGTTGAAGTTGAAGATGCAGCCCAGGATGAGGAAGGCCAGCGCCTTGTTGGGCGAATCGGCGGAAATGAACTGCGGCACGAAGGCCAGGAAGAACAGGGCTACCTTGGGGTTCAGCACATTGGTCAGGAAGCCTTGCGCGAAAATGCGGCGGTTCGACGCGGCGGGCAGGGCGCTGGCCGCATGGCCCGCGGCGGCGGACGGCTCTCCGTCTTCAGTCTTCGGCTTCGCGCGCAGCATGCCGATGCCCACGTACACGATGTAGGCTGCGCCCACCCACTTCACCACGCTGAAGGCCATGGCCGAGGTGGACAGCAGCGCGGACAGGCCGACGGCAGCGGCGGTGACATGGACCATGGTGCCGGCGCCGATGCCCAGCGCGGCGGCGCAGCCCGCGCGCCAGCCCTGGGTGGCGCTGCGCGCCATGATGAGCAGGGTATCCGGCCCCGGCATGATATTGAGCAGCAGGCCGGAAACGATGAACAGGGTCAGGTCGTGGATGCCGAACATTGCGTTCCCCTTTAGTTGGCCGCGCCGAGCTGCTGCGTCACCGACACGAACTGCTCCACCTTGGCCAGCGCCGCGCCGGAGGTGATGGCCGCGCGCGCCTTGGCCAGCCCGTCCTCGATGGAGGAAGCCACGCCGGCCGCGTACAGCGCCGTGCCCGCGTTGAGCGCCACGATGTCGTAGGGCGCGCCGGCTTCGCCGCGCAGCGCTTCCATCATCTTGACCTTGGACTCGGTGGCGTCCGCCACTTTCAGGTTGCGGCTGGCAATCATCTGCATGCCGAAGTCTTCCGGGTGGATTTCGTATTCGCGGATTTCGCCGTTCACCAGCTCGCCCACCATGGTGGAGGCGCCCAGCGACACTTCGTCCATATTGTCCTTGCCGTACACCACCACCGCATGCTGCGCGCCCAGGCGCTGCAGCACGCGCACCTGGATGCCCACCAGATCCTGGTGGAATACGCCCATCAGGATATTCGGTGCGCCGGCCGGATTGGTCAGCGGTCCCAGGATGTTGAAGATGGAGCGCACGCCCAGTTCGCGGCGCACCGGCGCCACGTGCTTCATGGCGGCGTGGTGGTTGGGCGCGAACATGAAGCCGATGCCGGTCTGGGCGATGGACTGCGCGATCTGCTCCGGCTTCAGGTTGATGTTGGCGCCCAGCGATTCGATCACGTCGGCCGAGCCGGACGAGGACGACACGCTGCGCCCGCCGTGCTTGGCCACGCGCGCGCCGGCCGCCGCCGCCACGAACATGGCGGTGGAGGAGATATTGAAGGTGTGCGCGCCGTCGCCGCCGGTGCCGACGATGTCGAGCAGGTTGGTGGTGTCGGCCATCGGCACCTTGGTGGAGAACTCGCGCATCACCTGGGCGGCGGCGGCGATTTCGCCGATGGTTTCCTTCTTCACGCGCAGGCCCATGGTCAGGGCCGCGACCATCACGGGCGACATTTCGCCGGACATGATCTGGCGAAACAGGTGCAGCATTTCGTCGTGGAAGATTTCGCGGTGCTCGATGCAGCGCAGCAGCGCTTCCTGCGGGGTGATCTGGTGGATGCTCTGGGGCGTATTTTTAGACGTAGGCATGGCGTTTCCTCTTCAATTCGTATTGAGCTCGGGACGGACTTCGGGCCAGGGTGTTGTCGGCGCGCGCGGGCGCGCCGGCCCGGTCAGCGTTCCAGGAAGTTCTTCAGCAGCGCGTGGCCGTGCTCCGACAGGATGGACTCGGGGTGGAACTGCACGCCCTCGATGTCATATTCCTTGTGGCGCACGCCCATGATCTCGCCGTCGTCGGTCCACGCCGTCACTTCCAGGCAGGAAGGCAGCGAGGCGCGTTCGATCGCCAGCGAGTGGTAGCGGATCACGGTGAAGGGGCTGGGCAAGCCTTTGAAGACGCCCACGCCGGTATGCGCGATTGCGGAAGTTTTGCCATGCATGACCTGCTTGGCGCGGATCACCTTGCCGCCAAAGGCTTCGCCGATGGCCTGGTGGCCCAGGCACACGCCCAGGATGGGCTTCTTGCCCGCGAAGTGCTTGAGCACCTCGATGGAAATGCCTGCCTGCGCAGGGTCTTTCGGACCGGGCGAAATGCAGATGCGGTCCGGGTTCATCGCTTCGATCTCGGCGATCGTGATTTCGTCGTTGCGGAAGGTGCGCACATCCTCGCCCAGCTCGCCGAAATACTGCACGATGTTGTAGGTGAAGGAGTCGTAATTGTCGATCATCAGCAGCATCTCAGAACTCCCCATCCAGGCCATCTTGCACTTGTTCGGCGGCGCGCAGCACGGCGCGCGCCTTGTTTTCGGTTTCCTGCCATTCCATTTCCGGGATCGAGTCGGCCACGATGCCGGCCGCCGCCTGCACGTACAGCATGCCGTCCTTGATGACGCCGGTGCGGATGGCGATCGCCACGTCCATTTCTCCGCCGAAGGACAGGTAGCCGCAAGCGCCGCCGTAGATGCCGCGCTTGGTGATCTCCAGCTCGTCGATCACTTCCATGGCGCGCACTTTCGGCGCGCCGGTCAGGGTGCCGGCCGGGAAGGTGGCGCGCAGCACGTCCAGGTTGGACATGCCTTCCTTCAGCGTGCCTTCCACGTTGGAGACGATGTGCTGCACGTGCGAGTACTTCTCGATCACCATGCGGTCGGTCACTTTCACGGTGCCGATGTCCGAGATGCGGCCCAGGTCGTTGCGCGCCAGGTCGATCAGCATCACGTGCTCGGCGATCTCTTTCGGGTCGGCCAGCAGTTCCTTGGCCAGCTCGGCGTCGCGCTCCGGCGTGCCGCCGCGCGGGCGGGTGCCGGCGATGGGGCGCAGCGTGACTTTCTTCTGGCCGTCGGCCGCCGTCTCGTTGCGCACCAGGATCTCGGGCGAAGCGCCGACGATCTGCATGTCGCCGAAATTGTAGAAGTACATATACGGCGACGGGTTCAGCGAACGCAGCGCGCGGTACAAGGTCAGCGGCGAATCCACGTAGGGCTTGCGCAGGCGCTGGCCGATCTGCACCTGCATCAGGTCGCCGGCCATCACGTATTCGTGGGCGCGCGCCACCGCCTTCAGGTAGTCTTCCTTGTCGAAATCGCGGAAGGTTTCGGTGCGCACCGAGGCCGACGTGACCGGCGCATCGACGCCGCGGCGCAGCAGCGCGCGCAGGTCCTTCAGGCGCTGGCGGGCTTTCGAATAGGCTTCAGGCTGGCTGGTGTCGGCGTACACGATCAGGTACAGCTTGCCGGAGATGTTGTCGATCACGGCCAGCTCTTCAGTCACCATCAGCTGGATGTCCGGCAGGTTCAGGTCGTCTTTCGGCGCGCTGTCGGCCAGCTTCTTCTCGATGTGGCGCACCGTGTCGTAGCCGAAGTAGCCGGCCAGGCCGCCGCAGAAGCGCGGCATGCCGGGGCGCAGCGCCACCTTGAAGCGGGCCTGGAACTGCTCGATGAAGTCGAGCGGATTGCCCTCGTGCGTCTCGATGACGGCGCCGTTCTTGACGATCTCGGTGCGGCTGCCGTGCGTGCGCAGCAGGGTGGTCGCCGGCAGGCCGATGAAGGAGTAGCGCCCGAAGCGCTCGCCGCCCACCACCGATTCGAGCAGGAAGGTGTTCTTGCCGTGGTTCTGGGTTTGCGCCAGCTTCAAGTACAAGGTCAGCGGTGTTTCGAGATCGGCGAAGGCTTCCGCGATCAGGGGAATACGGTTGTAGCCTTGCGTGGCCAGCGATTTGAATTCGAGTTCGGTCATGTTCTCTCCATGCCGCCCAAAGCGATAGGTGGAGTTCGGGCGGGGGTAGTTCAAAAAACCTGTCGCGCACGGAAATGCGGGCGACAGCAATCAGCGCGGGTCAGTTAGCCCAGGATTGCCAGCGTCGCCATAGCCAGGCCTCAATCGAGCCCTGGTGCGTGACATTGTGTCTTTTGTTGAGAAACATGCTGTGTTTAGGATCAGTTTGCTATCTGGTTGTGCAAGCGTATCAAGTCGGCCGCGTGTAGCAGCGTGTCAACTATACCATCGGAATCTGTGTCGTGTATAGACTCGCCGTGATTGTATCCGTACGGCACTGTCAGAACCGGGCAACCGGCCGCCCGCGCCGCTTGCGCGTCGTTCGACGAGTCGCCGATGGCCACCACCTGGGCCGGTTCCAGCGAAAAATCGCGGCACACCTGCAGCAGCGGCAGCGGATGGGGCTTTTTCTGCGCCAGCGAATCGCCGCCATAGACCACGTCGAAATAGCCGGCCAGGCCTTTCTGCTCCAGCAGCGGCCTGGCGAAAGCGATCGGCTTGTTGGTCACGCAAGCCAGGCGCAGCCCCTGCGCCTTGAGCGCGTCCAGCCCGGCGGCCACGTCCGGATACGGCGTGCTGTGGTCGCCGTTAATGGCCAGATAATGGCGCTGATAAGCCTCCATCGCCGCGCCGAAGTGCTGCTGCACCCCCTCCGGCTCCAGAAACACCGCCAGCACCGAGCGGATCAGATGCTCCGACCCCTTGCCCACCATCAGCGCAATCACCTCCGGGGTCAGGTCCGGCATCGCGCCATTTATGGCGCGATGCCGGACCTGACCCCATGCCAGCCACTGGGGCGACAGCTCGGCCAGCATGCGGTTGATGGCGACGTGGAAGTCCGGCATGGTGTGCAGCATTGTGCCGTCCAGGTCGATGATGGCGGCCCGTACGCCGCGCAGCGGGTGCGATGCCGGAGCAGGGGCCGCCATCGTCATTACACGCCCGCCAGTTGTGCGCGCATGGCGTCGATGACTGCTTTATAGTCCGGCTGGCCGAAGATGGCCGAACCGGCGACGAAGGTGTCGGCGCCGGCCTTGGCGGCGGCGGCGATGTTGTCGATCTTGATGCCGCCGTCCACTTCCAGCAGGATGTCGCGGCCGGACTCGTCGATCATGCGGCGCGCCTCGGCGATCTTCTTGAGCGCCTGCGGGATGAAGGATTGGCCGCCAAAGCCGGGGTTGACCGACATGATCAGGATCATGTCCACCTTGTCCATCACGTGTTCCAGGTAGCTCAGCGGCGTGGCCGGGTTGAACACCAGGCCGGCCTTGCAGCCGTGGTCGCGGATCAGCTGCAGCGAGCGGTCGATGTGGTCCGACGCTTCCGGGTGGAAGGTGATGATGTTGGCGCCGGCCTTGGCGAAGTCGGGGATAATGCGGTCCACCGGCTTGACCATCAGGTGCACGTCGATCGGCACGTCCACGTGCGGGCGGATGGCCTGGCACACCAACGGGCCGATGGTCAGGTTGGGCACGTAGTGGTTGTCCATCACGTCGAAGTGGATGATGTCGGCACCGGCGGCGACGACGTTGCGCACTTCTTCACCCAGGCGGGCGAAATCGGCGGACAGGATGGACGGGGCGATACGGAAGGTAGTCATGGATGGGCCTGCGATAAAAAGATGCGCTATTTTACGCTGACCCTTGCGCGCGCGCCGGATTTGCGGTGCAATGTCAGATAGACGATAACAATTCGTTACGCTTGCTGAAGAATTACTGAAGAATTACCGAGGAATTACTAAGGATTGCAGATGGCCAATTATGAATTCACTGTGTCGGTCAGAACCCAGTATCTGCCCGAACAGTCCGATCCCGAACGCACCAATTTCGTGTTCACCTACTCGATCACGATCAAGAACACGGGAACGGTGGCCGCGCAGCTGATCTCGCGCCATTGGGTGATCACCGACGCCAACAACCACACCGAAGAGGTGCGCGGGCTGGGCGTGGTCGGTCACCAGCCGCTGCTGCAGCCGGGCGAACAGTTCGAGTACACCAGCGGCACCGCGCTGGCTACGCCGCAAGGCTCCATGGTCGGCGAGTACTTCTGCGTGGCCGAGGACGGCCACCAGTTCGAAGCCAAGATCCCCGAGTTCGTGCTGTCGCTGCCGCGCACGCTGCATTAAGCCTGTTTGTCGTCCTTGCCGCCTGCATCGGGACCGGGCAGCGGCTTGGCGGCCTGCCTGGCGGCCGGCTTTTCTTGGCTGGCAAAGTCCACCAGACGATGAACACCAGCAGGAACAGCGCCACAAACGCTTCCAACATCAACACCCACATATCCAGTCCCCCATGTTATTTGCACGCAGTAGTTTAATCCTTTCCCTGAGCGCTGTGGCGCTGGCGCTCTCAGCTTGTACTTCCCCGATGCCGCAAGCGCCTTCTCAGCCCGCGCCGCCGGCGCCGCCGCGCCCGCCGGAGCAGCCGCCGGCCCCGCCTGTGCCGCCCGCCGCGCCGCAGACCCCGGCCCCGCCCGCCGCCATCCGTTTCGTGCCGTCCGCCTTCTCGGCACTGCCCGGCTGGGAGCGCGACGATCTGCGCGCGGCCTGGCCTGCGTTCATGTCGTCGTGCGCGGTGCTGGCCAAGCGCGCCGAATGGAAGGAGCCGTGCGGCGTGGCGCGCCAGGTCAACGCCAACGACGAGAAAGCCATCCGCCTGTTCTTCGAGAGCTTCTTCGAGCCGCAGCAAGTGATCGCGCCGGACGGCGCGGACAACGGCCTGGTCACCGGCTACTACGAGCCGCTGTTGCGCGGCGCCCGCAAAAAGGGCGGCCCCTACCAGACCCCGCTGTACAAGGTGCCGGACGATTTGCTCACCGTGGAGCTGGCCAGCGTCTATCCCGAGCTGAAAGGCATGCGCCTGCGCGGCCGCCTGCAGGGCAAGAAAGTGGTGCCGTACTCCACCCGCGCCGAGATCGAGCGTGCCAGCTTCACCGGCAAGGAGCTGCTGTGGGTGGACGATTCGGTGGAAGCGTTCTTCCTGCAAGTGCAGGGCTCGGGCCGCGTGCAGCTGACCGACACCCAGGAAACCGTGCGCGTGGCCTACGCCGACCAGAACGGCCATCCGTATAAATCGATCGGCCGCTACCTGGTGGACAAGGGCGAGCTGACGCTGGAGCAAGCCTCCGCGCAGGGCATCAAGGCCTGGATCGCCGGCCATCCGACGCGCCAGTCCGAGCTGTTCAACGCCAACCCGTCCTACGTGTTCTTCAAGGAAGAAAAGCTGCCGGACCCGAAAGTCGGCCCGAAAGGCGCGCTGGGCGTGCCGCTCACGCCGCAGCGCTCGGTGGCCATCGACGCCTCGCAGCTGCCGCTGGGGGCGCCGGTGTTCCTGTCGACCACCCAGCCCAACAGCGACATCCCGCTGCAGCGCCTGGTCATGGCGCAGGACACGGGCGGCGCCATCCGCGGCGCGATCCGGGTCGACTACTTCTTCGGCTTCGGCACCGAAGCGGCCGAAAGCGCCGGCCGCATGAAGCAGCGCGGCAACGTCTGGGTGCTGATGCCCAAGCAAGTACCGCCCGCCGCCTCCGTCAAGACAGTCCGCAAATCGTAGGGCGGGTCAGGCGCAGCGTGCCGTAACCCGCCGAGCGCTAGCGCAACACCAGCACCGGCAGCTCCGTGTGCGCCAGCACCTTCTGCGTCTCGCTGCCCAGGAACAGCTTGTTAAGTCCCTTCCTGCCGTGCGACGCCATCACGATGGCGTCGCAGCCATGCTTCTCGGCCGCCGCCACGATCTCCTGGTAAGGGCTGGGCGCCAGCGCCACCAGCCCCTCGAACGGCACCCCGGCCGCGCTGGCCGCCGCCGCCACCTTGTTCACGTTATCGCGCGCGGCGCGCTCCATCTGCCCCTCGAACACTTCCGCGTCCGGCGCCACGATGCCGCTGTCGCCGCTCAACGTCATGAAAGGGAAGGGCTGGATCACGCTGATGGCGGTCACGCGGCCGCCGTGCACGCGGGCCAGCTCCATCACGCGGGCGGCCACCTTGTCGGACAATTCGGAACCGTCGGTGGGAAATAAAATGTGGGTGAACATGGCATCCTCCTGCTCGTGGTCGGTGATAGCCCAGTGTAGGCTTGATAACAAGCCACGCGGCGCACGGCAGCCGGAAAGTTGCATTGTGATAATTCGTGATATTTGCTTGGCAGGGTTGCCTTTACAATCATGGCCAATTCAACCGCGAGCATCCCATGGCCATCACCGACGACTACCCTTCCGACAAGACCACCACTGGCTACCTCTCTCCCGGCGGGCAAGCTTCCGCAAAATTCGAGCAAAGTGCCGACTCGGACTGGTTCCGTACCACGCTGGCGGCGAACACCTATTACACCTTCCAGCTGGATGCGTCGTCCCTGACCGTTAACCAGGCTTATCTGTCGCTCGGACTGCGCGCCGCGGACGGCAGCTATTTCTCTTCGCTGTCGTCGAACTACACCGGCTCGGGCGTCGTTGCGACGTTCAAGACCGGCGCCGCCGGTGACTACTATCTCAGCGCCGGACTGTCCTACTACCAGCAGATCGCGCCGCTGGCTTACACGCTCAAGGCCAGCGCGGGCAGCGCCGACCGCGAAGGCGACACCTTGCAGACGGCCTCCGTCATGACCGTGGGTGTGGCAAAGAGCGGCGCGTTCGAAGGGCCGTCCGATACGGACGTCTTCAAGCTCACGCTGGAGAAGGGCGTCAGCTATTCGATCAAGCAGAGCTGGGTGAGCGCCATCGGCAGCAGTTACGCCAGCATCAGCGTGGCCAACGCCAGCGGCCAAAGCGTGACGGTGAGCAATTCGAACGACAGCTATTCCTTCACGGCCGCCGCCAGCGGCGACTACTATATTTCTACGCGCGGCGGCAACAGCGGCGGCGCGGCGCTCGATTACAGCCTGCTGGCCGCAGCGGCGGCGGACGACTACAAGGCTACCGCGAGCGGTGCCGGGACGCTGTCGCTGGGCACTACCACCAAGGGCAAACTGGAAGTAGGCGGAGACAAGGACTGGTACGCGGTGACGCTGAATGCCAACGCGGTCTACTGGTTCTCGGCTAAGGCGGACACCGGCAGCAGCGGAGCCGGCTACAACTCGGGCAATACGCAGCTCAAGATTCTCGATGGCACCGACCAGGTGC
Organism: Pseudoduganella sp. UC29_71; assembly: GCF_042693265.1. Taxonomy (NCBI): domain Bacteria; kingdom Pseudomonadati; phylum Pseudomonadota; class Betaproteobacteria; order Burkholderiales; family Oxalobacteraceae; genus Pseudoduganella; species Pseudoduganella sp. UC29_71. Next base: position 6,910,642 of record NZ_CP170549.1, read on the forward strand.
TGGCGTCCATTGCCGGGTCCAACAGCCAGACCGTGCTGCAATTCATCCCGACCAAGACCGGCACCTATTATTTCGAAGTGGGCGACGGCTATAACTACACCGGCAATTACCTGGCCAGCGTCATCTCGGGGCAGCGCGACGACTACGGCAACACCAAAGCCACCGCCGGCACGGTCACCGTGGGCAGCCCCCTCAACGGCAAGCTGGAACTGGCCACCGATACCGATATGTTCAAATTCGCGGTCAAGGCAGGCAGCACCTATCTGATCGAACTGACGGCGCAAAGCGGTGTCAACGGCTATGACTTCGCCCTGGCGGGGCAGGATGCAGGCGGCTCCTCCGGTGGCCTGGTCAGCTATACCAAGGAGGGCGTCACGCAATACCGCGTGTACACCGCGACCAGTACGGGCGACTATTACCTCACCGTGGGCAACGGCTATAGCAGCGGCCCGGCGTCCTATGCGCTGCAGGTAAGCACGCCCGCCAGCGACGACTATGCCGCCAGCGCCGCCACCACAGCCTTGCTGTCGCCCGGTGCCAAGGTGGCTGGCGCGGTCGATTACATCGGCGATGTGGACTGGGTCAAGGTCAAGCTGGTGGCGGGCAATAACTATGCATTTGTGCTGGAAGGGCAGGAAAGTGGGCAGGGTACGCTGAATTTGTATGGCGTCGGCTTGTCCGTCGCCAGCGGACCAGGCGGCAATTATTACTACGGCCTGAACAGCATGAGCGGGATGAGCGGCAAGGGATATACGTTCAACTGCGACACCACGGGAGATTACTACCTGGCGGTTACCCCCGGTGCCTACTCCAATACGCCAGTGACCGGCACCTATGCGCTGAACGCCTACAACCTGAGCGGCGACACGGCGCTGCCGGCCCTGGTGTCCTTCGCGCCAGGCAACGGCAGCAGTGGCGCCAGCCTGACCGGCAATATCACGCTCACCTTCAACGACATGGTGCGCGTGGGCGAGGGCAATATCCGCCTGATCGATGCGGTGGGCAATGTGGTCGAATCGTTCTATGCCTACAGCAACGATACCCGGCTGCAGGTCAAGGGCAACGTCGTCACGATCAACCCGACAGCCAATCTGCAGCCCGGCACGAAATATACGCTGGAGATGCCGGCCGGGTCGCTGCTTGATTACGCAGGCAACAAATTCCTGGCCGATGCCATCTACAACTTCACCACGGTCAGCACCGTGGCGCAGGGCGGCAGCGGCAACGATCTCCTGAGCGGCATAGGCACCAATGTGCGCCTGTCCGGCGGCGACGGCGTCGATACCGTGGTCTACGGCAGCAACTGGGCGAACTACAGCGTCAGCGTGCGTGCGGGAGAGGCCAAGGTGTTGTACCGCTATGGCGGCACTGTCGGCACAGGCGATGTCCTGACCGGGGTGGAGCGCCTGCAATTCAGCGACCGCAGTATTGCGCTGGATGCGGACGGCCATGGCGGCCAGGCTTACCGCATGTATCAGGCCGCCTTCAACCGCGCGCCGGACAAGGAAGGCTTGGGCTTCTGGATGTCACACCTGGACAACGGCATGTCGCTGCAGACCGTGGCCAAGGCCTTCCTGGACAGCGCCGAGTTCCAGGCCCGCTATGGCTCGCTCAGCAACGAGGCTTTCGTTAACGGCCTGTACACCAACGTGCTGCACCGCGCGGGCGAAGCGGAAGGGGTGGCGTACTGGGTGGACAAGCTGGAGCACGGCACCGGTCGCGCCGACCTGCTGCTCGGTTTCAGCGAGAGCGGCGAAAACGTCGCGGAAATCGTGAAAGTGATCGGCAACGGTTTCGAGTACACACCTTACGGCTGATCCGGGGCCACGCTGCGCAGCGGCCGGGACATGAGCAGCGCCCCGGCCAGCACGATCCCGCCGGCGGCCACGCAGGCCATGCCGGCGCGGATGCCGTAGCGGTCTCCCAGGTAGCCGGCGGCCAGCGCGCCGGCCGGGCCGGTCACCCCGGTCAGGAAGCGCATCGTGGAAATGACGCGGCCGATATAAGCGTCCGGCGTGGCCTTCATGCGCAAGGCCATGAAGGGAATAAAGAACAGCATCACGGCGCAGTCGTACATGAAGACCACCAGTCCAAAGGCGGCCGCGCTATAGACCGGGCTGCCGAACAGGGCGGCCGGGATGGCCGGCATCAGTGCAAAGCCCGCCACCGTGCCGCAGGCGCCCACCAGGAAAGTCTTGCCCGCGCCGTAGCGGCGGTTCAGGCGCTTGACCAGCACGGCACTGAGAAATACCCCCAGCCCGCCCAGCATCTGCGCCGCGCCCAGCATGCCCGGCGTCATGCCCAGCTCGCGCGTCGCCAGCAGGATCACCAGCGCGTTGTAGCCGAACAGGAAGAAATGCCACAGCGCCGCGCCCCAGGCCAGCGTGCGCAGCAGCGGATGGCGCCAGATGAAGCCAAAACCGGAGGCAATGTCGCGCAGCGGATGGCGGTCCGACGGAATGGCGGCCGGTTCCAGCAGCTGCGTCTTGCGCAGGTTCCAGGCGGAGACGAAGAAACTGGCCGAGTCGAACAGCACGGCGAACGGCGCGGTCAGCCATTGCACCAGCAGGCCGGCCAGGCCCGGCGCCACCAGGCGCGAGACCGAATCGGTGGTGGCGAACTTCGATTGCGCCTCGATCAGCTGCTGGCGCCCCACCAGCAGCGTCAGGAAAATCTGCTCGGCCGCACCGCTCAGCACGCCGCAGGTGGCAAACAGGAAGGTCACCGCATACAGCCACGGCATGGACAGCATGTCCAGCCACCAGGCGAGCGCAATGCTGGCCAGCAGCGCGCCTTGCAGCAGGCGGCTCACCAGCAGGATGGGCAGCTTGCGGCGCCGGTCCAGCCACACGCCGGCAGGCAGCGCGAACAGCGCATAGGGCAATGCCTGGCAGGCGGCGATGGTACCCATCTGGCCGGGCGTGGCATGCAGCAGCAGGGCGGAACACAGCGGAATGGCCAACGCACTGATCTGGGCGCCGAAACTGTTCAGCACGCTGCTGAACCAGTAACGGCGGAAATCCGGATTGCGCAGCAGGGGATCGTTGGCGGGGAAGAATGGCATCGGCGCAAATAATACCAGCGCTCTTGTAAGAACCGCTACAATCGTCCGATATCCCGCTTTATATAAGGAGACCTCGATGCAATATGAAGACCTGATCGTAGAAACGCATGGCAAGGTTGCCCTGATCCGCCTGAATCGCCCGAAGGCGCTGAATGCGCTGAACGACCGCATGATGAATGAGCTGGGCGACGCCTTCCGCAAGTACGACGCGGACCCGGACATCGGCTGCATCATCCTGACCGGCAGCGAAAAAGCCTTCGCGGCCGGCGCCGACATCGCGGCCATGGCGGACTACACCTACCAGGATACTTACCGCGACAACTACATCACCCGCAACTGGGAGCACATCCTGAAGGTGCGCAAGCCGGTCATCGGCGCCGTGGCCGGCTTCGCGCTGGGCGGCGGCTGCGAACTGGCCATGATGTGCGACTTCCTGATCGCGGCCGACAGCGCCAAATTCGGCCAGCCTGAAATCAAGGTCGGCGTGACGCCCGGCGCCGGCGGCACGCAGCGCCTGCCGCGCACCATCGGCAAGGCCAAGGCCATGGACCTGCTGCTGACTGCGCGCATGATAGACGCGGCCGAAGCCGAGCGCATCGGGCTGGTGTCGCGCGTGGTCCCGGCGGACAAGCTGATCGAGGAAACCCTGGCGGCCGCCACCACCATCGCCTCCATGTCCACCTCGGTGGCGATGCAGATCAAGGACGCCGTCAACCGCGCCTTTGAAACCACGCTGACCGAAGGCGTGAACTACGAGCGCCGCCTGTTCCATGCAGCGTTCGGCACCCCCGCCCAGCGCGAAGGCATGCACGCCTTCCTGGAAAAACGTGCGCCAAAGTTCGACGGGCTCTGAAATTAGGTATTGACGAGAGGAGGGCGAAGCCCCATACTCTCGTTTCTCTGCTGCTGACGAACAAAACGCTTCGTTGGAAATGGCAGGTTCTTTAAAAATTAACAGTCGATAAGTGTGGGCGTTTGATGATGATGCCGGAGGCGCAAGCCTCTTAGCTCAAATTATTAAACGCTTACACAATATATTAAACGTGACCTTCGAAAGAAGGAATCGTCAGTATTTTGAGTGAGCGACCTCGATAGAGATATCGAAAAACAGAGATTGAACTGAAGAGTTTGATCCTGGCTCAGATTGAACGCTGGCGGCATGCTTTACACATGCAAGTCGAACGGTAACAGGGAGCTTGCTCCGCTGACGAGTGGCGAACGGGTGAGTAATATATCGGAACGTACCCAAGAGTGGGGATAACGTAGCGAAAGTTACGCTAATACCGCATACGATCCAAGGATGAAAGCAGGGGACCGCAAGGCCTTGTGCTCCTGGAGCGGCCGATATCTGATTAGCTAGTTGGTAGGGTAAAGGCCTACCAAGGCATCGATCAGTAGCTGGTCTGAGAGGACGACCAGCCACACTGGAACTGAGACACGGTCCAGACTCCTACGGGAGGCAGCAGTGGGGAATTTTGGACAATGGGCGCAAGCCTGATCCAGCAATGCCGCGTGAGTGAAGAAGGCCTTCGGGTTGTAAAGCTCTTTTGTCAGGGAAGAAACGGGCGTGGCTAATATCCATGTCTAATGACGGTACCTGAAGAATAAGCACCGGCTAACTACGTGCCAGCAGCCGCGGTAATACGTAGGGTGCAAGCGTTAATCGGAATTACTGGGCGTAAAGCGTGCGCAGGCGGTTTTGTAAGTCTGTCGTGAAATCCCCGGGCTCAACCTGGGAATGGCGATGGAGACTGCAAGGCTAGAATCTGGCAGAGGGGGGTAGAATTCCACGTGTAGCAGTGAAATGCGTAGAGATGTGGAGGAACACCGATGGCGAAGGCAGCCCCCTGGGTCAAGATTGACGCTCATGCACGAAAGCGTGGGGAGCAAACAGGATTAGATACCCTGGTAGTCCACGCCCTAAACGATGTCTACTAGTTGTCGGGTCTTAATTGACTTGGTAACGCAGCTAACGCGTGAAGTAGACCGCCTGGGGAGTACGGTCGCAAGATTAAAACTCAAAGGAATTGACGGGGACCCGCACAAGCGGTGGATGATGTGGATTAATTCGATGCAACGCGAAAAACCTTACCTACCCTTGACATGGAAGGAATCCCCGAGAGATTGGGGAGTGCCCGAAAGGGAACCTTTACACAGGTGCTGCATGGCTGTCGTCAGCTCGTGTCGTGAGATGTTGGGTTAAGTCCCGCAACGAGCGCAACCCTTGTCATTAGTTGCTACGAAAGGGCACTCTAATGAGACTGCCGGTGACAAACCGGAGGAAGGTGGGGATGACGTCAAGTCCTCATGGCCCTTATGGGTAGGGCTTCACACGTCATACAATGGTACATACAGAGGGCCGCCAACCCGCGAGGGGGAGCTAATCCCAGAAAGTGTATCGTAGTCCGGATTGTAGTCTGCAACTCGACTGCATGAAGTTGGAATCGCTAGTAATCGCGGATCAGCATGTCGCGGTGAATACGTTCCCGGGTCTTGTACACACCGCCCGTCACACCATGGGAGCGGGTTTTACCAGAAGTAGGTAGCTTAACCGCAAGGAGGGCGCTTACCACGGTAGGATTCGTGACTGGGGTGAAGTCGTAACAAGGTAGCCGTATCGGAAGGTGCGGCTGGATCACCTCCTTTCTAGAGTATGGCGCCACGCCAAACGCTCACACTTATCGGCTGTTTTTAAAGAAGAACGTTTTCTGGGGCTGTAGCTCAGCTGGTTAGAGCACCGTGTTGATAACGCGGGGGTCGTTGGTTCGAGTCCAACCAGCCCTACCAGTTTTACCCAGGGGGATTAGCTCAGCTGGGAGAGCACCTGCTTTGCAAGCAGGGGGTCGTCGGTTCGATCCCGTCATCCTCCACCAACTGCTTTTATCTAAGGCCTGAGCTTTAGATAAAAGTAGTATCGTTCTTTAACAATTTGGAAGAAGTAAAGATTTATTGAATATCGCAAGATATTCAGGGTAGTAGATAAATCATCAAACACAGTAGTAAATGCTTGATACCGATAGCCGTCAAGGTTATAGGGACAAGTGAATAAGTGCACATGGTGGATGCCTTGGCGATTACAGGCGATGAAGGACGTAGAAGTCTGCGATAAGCCTCGGGGAGCTGACAAACAAGCTTTGATCCGAGGATTTCCGAATGGGGAAACCCGGCCTTATAGGTCATTGCATGCTGAATACATAGGCATGCAAAGCGAACGCGGCGAACTGAAACATCTAAGTAGCTGCAGGAAAATAAATCAACCGAGATTCCCAAAGTAGTGGCGAGCGAAATGGGATGAGCCTGCATGATTTAGCATGACGCATAGTGGAACGCCCTGGAAATGGCGGCCATAGCGGGTGATAGCCCCGTACACGAAATGCGACGTGTGGAACTAAGTATGCGACAAGTAGGGCGGGACACGAGAAATCCTGTCTGAAGATGGGGGGACCATCCTCCAAGGCTAAATACTCGTAATCGACCGATAGTGAACCAGTACCGTGAGGGAAAGGCGAAAAGAACCCCGGGAGGGGAGTGAAATAGATCCTGAAACCGTGTGCATACAAACAGTAGGAGCGGACTTGTTCCGTGACTGCGTACCTTTTGTATAATGGGTCAGCGACTTACATTCAGTGGCAAGGTTAACCAGATTGGGGAGCCGTAGAGAAATCGAGTCCGAACAGGGCGCCAGTCGCTGGGTGTAGACCCGAAACCAAGTGATCTACCCATGGCCAGGTTGAAGGTGCGGTAACACGCACTGGAGGACCGAACCCACTAATGTTGAAAAATTAGGGGATGAGCTGTGGGTAGGGGTGAAAGGCTAAACAAACTTGGAAATAGCTGGTTCTCTCCGAAAACTATTTAGGTAGTGCCTCAAGTATCACCATCGGGGGTAGAGCACTGTTATGGCTAGGGGGTCATCGCGACTTACCAAACCATTGCAAACTCCGAATACCGATGAGTGCGAGCTTGGGAGACAGACGTCGGGTGCTAACGTCCGGCGTCAAGAGGGAAACAACCCAGACCGCCAGCTAAGGTCCCAAAGATTGGCTAAGTGGAAAACGAAGTGGGAAGGCTAAAACAGTCAGGATGTTGGCTTAGAAGCAGCCATCATTTAAAGAAAGCGTAATAGCTCACTGATCGAGTCGTCCTGCGCGGAAGATGTAACGGGGCTAAGCCAGTCACCGAAGCTGCGGATATGCGTAAGCATATGGTAGGAGAGCGTTCTGTAAGCCTGCGAAGGTGTCTTGTAAAGGATGCTGGAGGTATCAGAAGTGCGAATGCTGACATGAGTAGCGATAATGGGGGTGAAAAGCCCCCACGCCGTAAGCCCAAGGTTTCCTGTTCAACGTTCATCGGAGCAGGGTGAGTCGGCCCCTAAGGCGAGGCAGAGATGCGTAGCTGATGGGAAGCAGGTTAATATTCCTGCACCGTCGTATGATGCGATGGGGGGACGGATCGCGGAAGGTTGTCTGACTGTTGGAATAGTCAGTTTCTGCTTCATAGAAGGCACTTAGGCAAATCCGGGTGCGTAATTCAAGGGAGCGGGACGAGCGGACTTGTCCGCGTAGCAATCGGAAGTGGTTCCAAGAAAAGCCTCTAAGCTTCAGTCATACGAGACCGTACCGCAAACCGACACAGGTGGGCGAGATGAGTATTCTAAGGCGCTTGAGAGAACTCGGGAGAAGGAACTCGGCAAATTGGTACCGTAACTTCGGGAAAAGGTACGCCCCGGTAGCTTGGCTGATTTACTTCAGTAGGGCGAAAGGGTTGCAATAAACTGGTGGCTGCGACTGTTTAATAAAAACACAGCACTCTGCAAACACGAAAGTGGACGTATAGGGTGTGACGCCTGCCCGGTGCTGGAAGATTAAATGATGGGGTGCAAGCTCTTGATTGAAGTCCCAGTAAACGGCGGCCGTAACTATAACGGTCCTAAGGTAGCGAAATTCCTTGTCGGGTAAGTTCCGACCTGCACGAATGGCGTAACGATGGCCACACTGTCTCCTCCCGAGACTCAGCGAAGTTGAAGTGTTTGTGATGATGCAATCTACCCGCGGCTAGACGGAAAGACCCCATGAACCTTTACTGTAGCTTTGCATTGGACTTTGAACCAATCTGTGTAGGATAGGTGGGAGGCTTTGAAGCGGGGACGCCAGTTCCCGTGGAGCCAACCTTGAAATACCACCCTGGTTTGTTTGAGGTTCTAACCTTGGTCCGTAATCCGGATCGGGGACAGTGCATGGTAGGCAGTTTGACTGGGGCGGTCTCCTCCTAAAGTGTAACGGAGGAGTTCGAAGGTACGCTAGGTACGGTCGGACATCGTGCTAATAGTGCAATGGCATAAGCGTGCTTAACTGCGAGACCGACAAGTCGAGCAGGTACGAAAGTAGGACATAGTGATCCGGTGGTTCTGTATGGAAGGGCCATCGCTCAACGGATAAAAGGTACTCTGGGGATAACAGGCTGATTCCTCCCAAGAGTTCATATCGACGGGGGAGTTTGGCACCTCGATGTCGGCTCATCACATCCTGGGGCTGTAGCCGGTCCCAAGGGTATGGCTGTTCGCCATTTAAAGTGGTACGTGAGCTGGGTTTAAAACGTCGTGAGACAGTTTGGTCCCTATCTGCCGTGGGCGTTGGAAATTTGAAGGGGGCTGCTCCTAGTACGAGAGGACCGGAGTGGACGAACCTCTGGTGTACCGGTTGTCACGCCAGTGGCATTGCCGGGTAGCTAAGTTCGGAAGAGATAACCGCTGAAAGCATCTAAGCGGGAAACTTGCCTTGAGATGAGATTTCCCGGAGCTTTAAGCTCCTTGAAGGGTCGTTCGAGACCAGGACGTTGATAGGCTGGGTGTGGAAGTGCAGTAATGCATTAAGCTAACCAGTACTAATTGCCCGTAAGGCTTGTCCCTATAACCTTGACGGTTATATCGCATTTGCCTGTGTTTGAATTACTACCCAATTTACTTCTTCCAGATTGCAGCTGCGTGCCATAGCGCGCAGCGTACAAGTCAAAGCCTGATGACCATAGCAAATCGGTCCCACCCCTTCCCATCCCGAACAGGACCGTGAAACGATTTTGCGCCGATGATAGTGCTGCAACCAGTGTGAAAGTAGGTTATCGTCAGGCTAGTTATATAAGGAAGCCCACCAAGTGATCTTGGTGGGCTTTTTTGCGTTCAAACCACCTTGCTTGCCACGTAATCGATATGGCTTTGCATGGCCAGGCGCGCATCGTCCGCCTGGCCGCCGCAGATGGCATCGCAAATGGCGCGGTGCTGGGCCAGCAATTGCGTGCTCACTCCCGCTTCCTGCGCGCGCAGGCTGCTGCCGTTGAGGGCGATGTGCTCGCGCAGCATGCCGATCACGCTGGCATGCAGGTGCAGAAACATGGAATTGTGCGAGGCCAGCGCAATCGCTTCATGCAGCCGCGCGTCAGCCGCCGCTTCCCCTGGATGGTCGTCGGCCTGGCGCGCTTGTTCGAGCGTCGCGAGCTGCACGCGGATGCGCTCGCGGTCCGCTTCCGTGCCGCGCTGCGCCGCGAAATAGGCGGTGGCGCCTTCCAGTACGCGCCGGAATTCCAGCACATCGTCGCGTACAGCCGGATGGTCGGCGATCAGCTGCCCCCATGGTGACGGCGGGCCGGTGCGCAATTGTTCCGTCACGTACACGCCCGCGCCCGGCCTGCTGCGCAACAGGCCGCGTGCCGCCAGCCGCTGGATCGCCTCGCGTACCGTATTGCGCGATACGCCGTATTGTTCCGCCAGCACGCGTTCGGCCGGCAGCCGTGCATGGGCCGGGTAACTGCCATCCAGCAGTGCCGTTTCCATTTGCCGCATCACGCTTTCCACGCGGCCCCCTTGCTGTCTCATCCGATTTGCTCCGCCTGTGTCTCGCTGTACAGCATACCAAAAATTGGTCCAACCAATTTGTATGAATGCGAAATTCAGCGAATGATGGCGGCTTACGTCAGCAATTGCGGAGACAAAAATGCAAGCTCGCCAATATCCGGCCTCGCCGCCGTCCGATGTCTACCTGTTCGGCACCTGCGTCATCGACCTGTTCATGCCGCAAGCCGGCCTCGACGCAGTGCGCCTGCTCGAGCGCGAAGGTGTGACCGTCCATTATCCGCGCGGCCAGAGCTGCTGCGGTCAGCCAGCCTACAGCAGCGGCAATCCCGAGCAGTCGCGGGATGTGGCGCGTTCGCAAATGGCGCTGTTCCCGCAGGACTGGCCGGTGATTGTGCCGTCCGGTTCCTGCGCCGGCATGATGCGGCACCATTGGCCCGAACTGTTCAAGGATGATGCGGCATGGTCCGCGCCGGCCCGCCAGCTGGCTGCGCGGGTTTATGAGCTGAGCGAATTTCTGCTAAACGTGCTGCATGTGCAGTATCAGGCGCAGCCCCAGGCGGACGAAGAGGTGGTGCTGCACACGTCATGCGGCGCGCGGCGCGAGATGGGCACGCGCGGGCATGGCGTTGCGCTGCTCGACGAGCTGCCCGGCGTGCAGCGCCTGGAGCACGCGCGCGAATCGGAATGCTGCGGCTTTGGCGGCACCTTTTGCCTGAAGCATCCCGATATTTCCGGCGCCATGGTCACCGATAAAGTCGCCTCCGCATGCGCCACCGGGGCGCGCCGCGTCGTGTCCGCCGACTGCGCCTGCCTGCTCAATATCGGCCATGCAGCCAGGGCGCAGGGCGCGCCCTGCAGGTTGAGCATATGGCCAGCTTCTTGTGGCGGCGCGCCACTGGCCAGTCGGCGGGCGGGGAGGGGCAGCCATGATGAATGCACGGGAACGCATGCTGGGACGGCTGCGGGCGGCGGCGCCGGGCGCCACGCGCGGGGCCATCGGTGCGGACGGCGCGATTGATGCGGCCGATGCGGCCGATGCGATCGATGCGCTCGATATGCTGGACGCCAGAATCGCCGCCCACTACGCCGGCCCGCGCCCCGACGCGGCGGCGCGGATCGATGCGCTGGAGGCGGCGTTGCGCGCATCGCGTGCCGATGTGTGGCGCGCCACGGCGGAGGAATGGCCGGCCCAGTTGGCTGCCAAACTGGCCGCGCATGGCGTCAAGCGCCTGCTGCTCGACAAGCCGGCTGCCGAAGGCGCGGCGCTGGCCGGCGCGCTGCCGGCGGACATGGAATCGCTGGCGTTCGCAGGACCGCTGGAGGCCTGGAAGGGAGAACTGTTCAACACTATCGATGCGGGCTTCACGGTGGCCAGGTCCGGCATCGCCGCCACCGGCACGCTGATCCTGGCGCCCGACGCTGGCACGCCGCGCACCGTGTCACTGGTGCCGCCGCTGCATATCGCGCTGGTCTACGCGGACACGCTGCACGCCACCCTGCACGATGCGGCACGCGCCGAGCGCTGGGGCGACGGCATGCCGAGCAACCTGGTGCTGGCGTCGGGGCCATCGAAGACTTCGGATATCCAGCAAACGCTGGCGTTCGGCGCGCACGGGCCGCGCTGGATGTGGGTGGTAATTGTCACGGAAAGGAACAAGCCATGAGCGGACAGACCCTGCATTTCGTCGCGCCACAGGATTTTCACGAGCGCGCCAGGACGGCGCTGGGCGATCCCAAGCTGCGCGCCAGCTTTCGTGGCGCGATGGACTTCCTGCAGACCAAGCGCAGCGCCCAGTTTCCCGATACCGACGAACTGGAGCAGCTGCGCGACCTGGGCGAGGCCATCCGCCAACATGCGCTGGCCAACCTGCCGCAACTGCTGGTGCAACTGGAGGAGCGGCTGACCGCAGCCGGCGTGCATGTGCATTGGGCCGAAACGGGGGACGAGGCCAACGAGATCATTGCCCGCATCGCGCAGCAGCACGGCGCGCGCAAGGTCATCAAGGGCAAGTCGATGGCCAGCGAGGAAATCGAGCTGAATCACTACCTCGGCGAGCGCGGCATCGAGTGCATCGAATCGGACATGGGAGAATACATCGTCCAGATGGCGGGGGAAAAACCATCGCACATCGTCATGCCGGCGATACACAAGACGCGGCAAGACATCGGCACGCTGTTCGAGCAGCACATCCCCGGGACCGCCTACAGCGATGACGTCGATACGCTGATCCAGACCGGCCGGCGCGCGTTGCGCACGGCCTTCGCGGAGGCGGACATTGGCCTGTCCGGCGTGAATTTCGCTGCGGCCGACACCGGCACGATCTGGCTGGTGGAGAACGAAGGCAACGGTCGCCTGTCTACCACGGTGCCCGACGTGCACATCGCCATCATGGGCATGGAAAAGGTGGTGGCGAAGCTGGAGCACATCGTTCCGCTGGCCAGCCTGCTCACGCGCTCCGCCACCGGGCAGCCGATCACCACGTACTTCAACCTCATTTCCGGTCCGCGCCGCGAGGGCGAACTGGATGGTCCGCGCCAGATGCACCTGGTGTTGCTCGATAACGGCCGCACGCAGGCGTATGCCGACGAGCAGCTGCGTTCCACCTTGCAGTGCATCCGCTGCGGCGCATGTATGAATCATTGCCCGGTGTATGGCCGAATTGGCGGCCACGCCTACGGCACCACTTACCCGGGGCCGATCGGCAAGATCATCTCGCCGCATTTGCTGGGGCTGGAAGCGACTGCCGACCTGGCGACAGCATCCAGCCTGTGCGGCGCCTGCGGGGAAGTGTGCCCGGTACGGATTCCCATCCCGTCGCTGCTGGTGCGGCTGCGCACGGAAGCGAACCGGAACCCGCACGAGCAGGTGGCCCATCCGCTGAAAGGGCAGGGTGCGAAGTTCAGCCGTGGGGACCGCCTGGTGTGGCGATTCTGGAGCGGCGCTTTTTCCCACCCGTCGGTGTACAAGCTGTTCCGCTGGGCCGCGACCCGCTTCCGCATCTTGACGCCATCCCAGCAGTTGGGTTGGACCCAGCACCGCGCGCCATTGAAGCCGGCGCCGCGCAGCCTGGCCGACTTGATGCGCGAGAAGGGTCAGGCTGAATAAACCCTTGCAAGCCGCGCAGCGGCTTGCTATAGTTCTGTCCCCGCGCTGCTGAATATACGCAGCGCAGGACAGAAAGAAG